>NZ_JARWLE010000001.1:0-132500 GCF_031082075.1 Sphingomonas sp. GV3
CATGCGATCGCGAGCGCGCCGCCTTCGTAGACGGTGTTGCGCAGGTCGGCGGTGGTCGCATAGCCGTCCTCGCGATGATGCGTCGCGAGCCGGCGGACGGTGATCGTCACCGCGACGACGCCGACGAACACCGCCCAGCCGATCAGCCTGAGATGGTCGACGGCATGCGCGAACACCCAGATCGCGGCGGCCGCACCGAGCAGGTTGGCGGCGAGCAGGAACAGGGACAATTGCCGCCCGGCATGGAGCTGCGACGCGCGGATCTGCGCCCATTGGGTCGCGTCCGCGCCGTCGCGGAGCCCGAGCAGCTGGGAAAAGCGGATCGCTTTGGGATTGGCTGCGGGGGCGGGATCGTTGTTCACGATCCAGGCTGTATCGGGTGGTTGGTTGACGCAAGGTTGAGGCGGGCGCCGCGCGCGGCATTATTTTGCCGCTGGAGTCCGATCTACGTGCGTGGAAGCGGTGCCGGCCCTCGTCCCCACCAGGCCGCCCATCCAGGATACGCCGAGTGGAGGGGGCGGGTTGGGGTGAGGGCCGGTGCCGCGCCGATCCAGCGATGCTGGATCACGCACCCAAAACCCTTTGGTCGGCAGCCGGCACGCCCGCGTCGCGCAGGCGTGTCGGCGCGAGCGATCAGGCGGCGATGTCGTAGGGCTTGATGTCGCCCGAGAGATATAGGTTGCGCGCCTTGGCACGGCTCAGCTTGCCCGAGCTGGTGCGCGGCAGGGTGCGCGGCGGGATCAGCTCGATGACGCAGTTCATGCCCGTCACCGAACGGACGCGCTCCCGGATTTCCTCGCGTAGGCGCTGGCGCTCGGTCTCGTCGCTGCTGCGGCACTGGACGAGCACCGCCGGCGTCTCCTCGCCACCGGGCGTGGTGATCGCGAAGGCGGCGATATCGCCCGCCTTGAATCCGGGCAGCTGTTCCACCGCCCATTCGATGTCCTGCGGCCAGTGATTCTTGCCGTTGACGATGATCATGTCCTTGGCGCGGCCGACGATGTAGATGTAGCCGTCGGACATATAGGCCATGTCGCCGGTATCCAGCCAACCGTCGACCATGCACGCCTGCGTCGCCGCGTCGTCGCGGAAATAGCCGACCATGACGCTGGGGCCCTTGCACCACAATTTGCCGATCGCGCCGTCGGGCAGCGGCGTGCCGTCCTCCTCGCGGATCTCCACCGCCATGTCGCGCACGGGCTTGCCGCAGTTGACGATGGCGCGGAACCGCTGCGGGCGCGGCCCGTCGTTCGCCGCGAGCGAGTCGCCGCCGGACAATTGCGTTTCCTCGACCAGCTCGACGCGGATCCCCTCGCCGGGCGGCATGAGCGAGACAGCCAGCGTCGCCTCGGCGAGGCCATAGCTGGGCAGGAAGGCCGAGGCCTTGAACCCGGCGTCCGCGAAGGCGTCGACGAACGCCTGCATGACGTCGGGGCGGATCATGTCGGCGCCGTTGCCCGCGACGCGCCAGCGCGACAGGTCGAACCGGTCCGACGCCTTGGTCTGCGACGACATGCGGCGCGCGCAGATGTCATAGCCGAAGGTCGGCGAATAGGAGAGGGCGGTGCCATCGTGCCGGCTGATCAGGTCCAGCCAGGCGAGCGGCCGCCGCGCAAAATCTTCCGTCTTCAGATAGTCGGTCGACACCTGGTTGGCGATCGGCGACAGGAAGCAGCCGACCAGGCCCATGTCGTGATACCAGGGCAGCCAGCTGATGCAGCGGTCCGTCCCGCCGATCTCCATCCCGTGGCTGTGCGCGGCTAGATTGTTCAGGAGGGCGTGGTGCGTGATCGCGACGCCGTGCGGGAAGCGCGTCGATCCGCTGGAATATTGCAGATAGGCGATCGCCTGCCCGTCCGCCTGGGGAAGGTCGACGGCCGGCGCCTCGCGCTCGGCAAATTCCGCCCAGTCGATCCCCTGCGTGCCCCCAAGCCGCGCCGCCTCGGCCGCGAAGGCGGCAAGTTCGGGCGGATAGACGAGCATGAGCGGTTCGCAGCTGGCGAGCTGTACTCGCAACTGCTCGATATACGAGTCGCGACCGCCGAAGCTGGTCGGCAGCGGCAACGGCACGGGCCAGGCCCCGGCATAGACCGCGCCGAAGAACAAGGCGGCGAATTCCGGCCCGGTTTCCGCGACCAGCGCGATCCGGTCCTCCGGACGCACGCCCGCCGCGATCAGGCGATGCGCCATGGCGATGGCGTCGTCGCGCAGTTCGGCGAAGGGATATGCCCGCGCCAGCGTGCCGCGCGCGTCGTGGAAGTTCAGCCCGCGGCGGCCCTGCGCCGCGTAGTCCAGCGCCTCGCCGAGCGTGGTGAAATCGGCGAAGCGGCGCGGCAGTTCGTCCAGCGTCGGCGTCGACGTCGGCGCTGGCTGGGGCTGAATCTGCTCGGTCATTCGTGGGGTCCCGTATTGTCGCGCACCGCGCGCATCGTCTCGAAACGCTGCCGATGCGACAGCACAAGCGTTCTTTTTCTCGCGCCACTGTGGCAACAACAAGGCCATGCCCCGATCGCGTGCCTCTCCCAAGCCGTTGGACGCCGCCGCGCTGGAGCGGCTGGCGTTGCGCTACGTCGAACGCTTCGCGACGACGCGGGGCAAGCTCACCGCCTATCTGACGCGCAAGATCCGCGAACGCGGGTGGACGGGGGAGGCGGCGGACCCGGCGGCGCTCGCGGATCGCATGGCCGCGCAAGGCTATATCGACGATCGCCTGTATGCGCAGAGCAAGGCGGCGGCGCTGGCACGGCGGGGGCTGGGCGCCCGGCGCGTGTCGGCGGCGCTGCGCGAGGCGCATGTCGAGGAGGCCGACGCGGCGGCGGTCGCGCCCGACATCGCGGCGCGCGAGGCGGACTCGGCGCTGCGCTTCGCACGCCGGCGGCGGCTCGGACCGTTCGGGCCGCCCGCGGTCGATCGCGCGGTCCGCGAGAAGCAGCTGGCCGCGATGTTGCGGGCGGGGCACCCCATGACGATCGCGCGGCGCATCGTTTCCGCGCAAAATGCCGACGATATCGTCCGAGAATTGGAAGGAATGTCCTGAAACGCCCTTTTCCTGAATTGCGGCCGCGACGAAGCGTGCTAGCGTAGCGGCAACAGGGGTGCAGTGATGCGTAGCGAGCCGCAACGGGAGGGCGACGAGCACGGCGAAGTGCGGAGCGGCGGCGATATGCCCGCCGCGTCCGCGCCGATGCCTGCACCGGTCGCCGTCGAAGGTGTTATCAAGTGGTTCGACGTGACCCGTGGCTTCGGCTTCGCGGTGTCCGGCGATCCGGCTATCGGCGATGTGCTCGTGCATTTCTCCGTGCTGCAGCCGCATGGGCGGCGCAGCTTGCCGGAGGGCGCGCGCGTCACCGCGCTTGCCGTACAGCGCGGCCGCGGCTGGCAGGCGCGCGAGATCGTGACGATCGACCTCAGCCAGGCGGTGGAGGAACCGCCACGGCCCGCGCGGCCGGCGGACCGCGTCGACCCGGTGGCGCTGATCGACGTCGCGGGCGCCTTCGAGCCGACGCAGGTGAAGTGGTTCAATCGCTTGAAAGGCTATGGCTTCCTCATCCGGCTGCGCGATGGCGCGGACGTCTTCGTGCATATGGAGACGTTGCGCCGCGCGGGCATCTTTGCGATCGAGCCCGACCAGCCGCTGCGTGCCCGGATCGTCGACGGGCGCAAGGGACCGCTGGCGGTGGTGGTCGAAGGGGACGGGGAAGGGGCATGATCGGCAGCAAGGCGATCGTCGCGATCGTGGCGGTGCTCGCGATCGGCGGTACCGGCATCGCGGTGCAGCAGGGCGTGTTTTCCGGTGCGTCCGATACCGCCGCCAGCGACCAGCAGACGCGTCTTCCCGTGACGATCGCCTCGTCGAACGGCCAGCACCGGTTCGTGGTCGAACGCGCCGTGACCGCGCAGCAGCAGGAGCGCGGCCTGATGTTCCGCACCGACCTGACGCCCGACGGCGGCATGCTGTTCTGGCCCTATCCGGCCGGCGGCGGCGCGCCGCGCGAGGCGAGCTTCTGGATGAGGAACACGCCGACGCCGCTCGACATCGTGTTCATACGCCCCGACGGCACGATCGCGACGATCGCGGAAAACGCCGTGCCCTATTCGGAAACGCCGATTCCGTCGGGCGAGCCGGTCGGCGCGGTGCTGGAACTCGTCGGCGGGCGCACCGCCGAACTGGGCATAGCGGCGGGCGACAAGGTGACCTGGCCGAAGTGATGCGGGGTTAACCCATGGCGCCTGCGGCATCCGGATCGCGGGTCTTTTCCTTCTTGCGGGGACATCATCGGCGGAAACCTGGAGCCCGGGGAGGCGCTGCGAGCTGCGCTTGACCGGAGAGTTGCGCGAGGAGACCGGCATTTCCGCTGCCAGTGCCGTACCCTGCTTCCATTCATTGCGAGGATTCGTACGAGACGGCCTTTCAACTCAATATTTCTTGGTGACCACGTGGACGGGCACGCCAGCCATCCGCGGGAAGGAGCATAGCGACCTTCGCTGCTTCGATCTGGCGCTAGAGCATGATGACATTCCGTTGATCGTCATTGCGAGCGGCGCAAAGCAATCCAGCGCCGGACCTGCAAAGCCTGGATTGCTTCGCTACGCCTGCAATGACGGCGTAATTCGACCTGATGTCATCCCGCTCTGGCGGCATCGATGCCGAATCTGGCCCTCCCTCACTACAGGAACATCTTCGCGTCGCTCTCCTGATATCCATGATGCCGGTTGAAGCGGCGCGTGCGGGCGGGTAAGCGCGAGGCATGGGCATCAACCTCAATCCCTTCACCTGGTGGAACGGCGCGACCTGGGGCACCGTCCTCTATGGCCTGCGCGGCATGAAGCAGGTCGGCACCGACGACCTCGGCAACGCCTATTGGGAAGGCGGCAAGGATACGGCCGGCCGCGCCCGCCGCTGGGTGATCTATCAGGGTGCGAACGATGCCAGCCGCGTGCCGCCCGAATGGTTCAGCTGGCTGCATCACCATATCGACGAGACGCCGGATCGTGCGCTGCCGCCGCCGCGCCCCTGGCAGAAGCCGGCGATTCCGAACATGACCGGGACGCCGCTGGCCTATCGGCCGAGCGGCGCGCTGGAAAAGGGCGGTCACCGCCAGGCCGCGACCGGCGACTACGAAGCCTGGACCCCCGAAGGGTGACTCGGCGCTGGCTCGCCGCCGGCGTCCTGGCGGTGGTGCTGGCGGTGGCGGGCCTGATCGGCTGGCGCGCCTATGACGCGCGCCGGGCGGCCTCGCCGGTGGTCGCCGCGCAGGATTTCGATCCTAGCCCGCGCGACAAGGGAGACGACGCCGCGATCGAGACCGTCGCGGGCGCGGACGATGCCGCGCCGACCGGCGGCACGCCGATGGCGCAGCGCGTCGCGATCGTCGGACTGCTCAACAAGCGCAACGGCGTCGCGCGCGACCTGACGCTGAAGCCAGGCCAAGCCGTGCGCGTCGGCGACGCGATCGTCCGGCTGCGGGCGTGCGAGCGGACCGCGCCCTGGGAACAGGACACGCTGACCGGCGCCTTCGTCCAGCTGGACGTGCGCGGCAGCGACACGCATTGGCGCCGCGTCTTTTCGGGCTGGCTGTACAAGGAACGTCCGGCGCTGAACGCCGTCCAGCATCCGGTCTACGATGTCTGGGCCAAGAGCTGTACGATGGAATGGCCGGCGACCGGGCCCGATACGGTGTCGGCGGGCGCCGGCGCGGGCGGCGGGGCCAGCCGGTCCAGCGCGGCGAAATCGCCGGCCGCCCCCGAAGACGCGGCCGACGGCGAGACGCAGGCGCCGCCGTCCAGCGCCGCGGCGAGCAACGCGCAATAAGCGTCGCGATCGATCTCCACCGCGCCGAGCGAGGCGAGGTGGGACGTCTGGAACTGGCAGTCGAGCAGGCTGAAGCCGCCGACCTTCAGTCGCGCCACGAGCCAGGCGAGCGCGACCTTCGATGCGTCGGTCCGGCGGCTGACCATCGATTCGCCAAAGAAGGCGCGGCCGAGGGCTAGGCCGTACAGGCCGCCGACCAGTTCGTCGTCCTCCCAGCATTCGACCGAATGCGCGAAGCCGAGCGCGTGCAGCGTCACGAAGACGCGCTCGATGCCGGCGTTGATCCAGGTTTCGGGGCGATCCTCGACGCTTTCTGCGCACAGGCGGAGGATGCGTTCGAACGCGGTATTGGCGGTGACACGGAACCTGTCGCGGGCGATGGTCTTGCGCAGCGAGCGCGACAGGCGGAACCCGTCGAGCGGCAGAATCGCGCGCGTGCGCGGCTCCACCCAATAGACGCTGTCGGCGTCGCGATGGTCCGCCATCGGGAAGACGCCGACCGAATAGGCGCCCAGCACCATCTTTGGGTCCAGCCACTGCATCGCCGCCAAGGTGGCGGTGCACGCTGCCGATGGCAAGGCGCGGGGTGAGGGGCGGCGCCGCTCCCGCTAGAACGGGCCAGATCCTAGCCGGCCAACCGGCGCTCGATTGCGATCCACACGTCGGCGAAGGCGCGCGTCGCGGCGGAGCGGGGGGCATAGGCGCCGAGCGGGAGTCGGTGGCCCGCCATGGCCTCGACCGCGCTCGCCATGGGAATGACCGGCCAATCGGGATGCGCGGCCAGCGCCTCGGCATGCAGCCGGCGACGCCGATCGACCATTGCGTGGACGGGCATCACGGCGACCTTGCCACCAAGATGCCGCACCACCTCGTCATGGGTCCGGTGCGAAAGCGGCGAGGGCGCGACGGGCATGACGATGAGGTCGGCGGCGCGGATCACCTGCTCGCTGGTCTCCGTCAATCCCGGCGGACAGTCGAGCAGCACGTGATCGTAATCGCCCACGCCGTCGATCAGCTTGCCGAGGCGGCGGCGCTTGCCGATGCGGTGCAGCACGACGTCCAGATCGCGCAGCGAGGCATCCGCCGCGATCAGGTCGAGCCCGTCGGTGGCGGTCGCCCGGACCTGCGCCGCCGCGCCGACGTCGCGGGTGAAGATCGCCTGCGCGCGATCGGCGGCGGGGGCGGAAGGGCCGTCACCGAGGATCCAGCTCGCCGCCCCCTGCGGATCGAGGTCCCACAGCAGGGTGCGGCGCCGGGACGCGGTCGCCGCGCACCAGGCGAGGTTGACCGCGAGGCTGGTCTTTCCGACGCCACCCTTCGCACTATAGATCGCGATCGTTGCCATGGCGCGACCGTATCGGTCCGTTCGGCAGCCGTCGAGCGACCCACGCAGCGGCAGGCCTCGGGCCAAAAAGAAAAGGCCGGCGGAACGCACCGCCGGCCTTTGCCTACATCGGGTCAGTTCGTCGCGTTACGACTTGCAGGTCAGCGTGCCCTTGCCCGGCCGCGTGATCGTGATGTTCGACGGCGTGCCCGTCAGCTTCCAGCCGCCGTCCGCGGTGAGCGGATCGCCGGCCTTGGCGGCGGTCAGGCGGTTCGGCGCGCCCGCCTTTTCAGTCCGCACGAAGGCCAGCTTGTCGCCGTCGAAGAAGGTGACGTAGAGCAGGCTGTTGTCCTTGCAGCGGAACGTCTTGTCCGCCTTGATCGCCGGCGGCAGCTCGACGGGCGGGCGATTGGCGAGCTGCGTCGCCATCGGATCGGGATTGGTGTCGACGACCTCGGGCTGGGCCGGCTTGTTGTTGCAGGCGGCCAGCGCGAGCAGCGCGGCGGCGGCGGGGAGGAGGGCGCTCTTCATGATGGCGCGGTGCTTTGCGTATACGACGGGTCAGCGTCAAGCACGCTTTTGTCGCGCTGCAAAATCGGCCAAGCGCAGCTTTACGGCCGCCAAGCGGAACTGGCGGTGCCCGTCGTCACGCGCCGCTTGCCCCCGCGTTGCACCCGCGCCATCTAGCGAGCCATGTCCAGCCTGCCCGATACGCTCGCCCTGATCGGCAACACGCCGCTCGTCCGCCTGAAGGGGCCGAGCGAGGAAACGGGGTGCGACATCTTCGGCAAGTGCGAATTCGCCAATCCCGGCGCCAGCATCAAGGATCGCGCCGCGCTCGGCATCGTCGAGGACGCGGAGGCCCGGGGCCTGCTGAGGCCGGGCGGCACGATCGTCGAGGGCACCGCCGGCAATACCGGGATCGGCCTCGCGCTGGTCGCCAACGCCAAGGGCTACCGGACGATCATCGTCATGCCCGAGACGCAGAGCCGCGAGAAGATGGACACGTTGCGCGCGCTCGGTGCCGAACTCGTCCTGGTACCCGCCGCGCCCTATTCCTCGCCCTGTCATTTCGTGCACACCAGCCGCCGCATCGCGGAGGAGCGCGACAATGCGCTCTGGGCCAACCAGTTCGACAACGTGGCCAACCGCCGCGCACACATCACCGGCACCGCCGAGGAGATCTGGTCGCAGATGGACGGTCGCATCGACGGTTTCACCTGCGCCGTCGGCACGGGCGGCACGTTCGCCGGTGTCGGCCTGGGGCTGAAGGCCAAGGACGAGGCGGTGTGCATCGCGCTCAGCGACCCGCACGGCGCGGCGCTGTACGATTACTACGCCTGCGGCGAATTGCGCAGCGAGGGGTCGTCGGTCGCCGAGGGGATCGGGCAGGGGCGGATCACCGCCAACCTGGAAGGCGCGCCGGTCGATACGCAGTTCCGCATCTCCGACCAGGAAGGCTGGGACTGGGTGCGCCGCCTGCTCGGCGAGGAGGGCCTGTGCCTCGGGCTGTCGTCGGGTATCAACGTCGCCGGGGCGGTGCGGCTGGCGCGGCATCTTGGCCCGGGCAAGCGGATCGCGACCATCCTGTGCGACACCGGCTTCCGCTACCTGTCCACCCTGTACGACCCGGCATGGCGACAGGCGAAAGGCCTCGCCTGAGCGCCTGATCGACAATCGCGCGGCAAGTCGTTACAACAGTACGACACGATGAAGGCAGCGCGCGAACATTCCCAGACGGTGCAGCGGGTCAAGGTCGGGCTGATCGGCCTGGTCGCGGTCGTCCTGCTCATCGCCATCGCCAGCGCGATCCTGGGGTCGGCGACGCGGGAGCGTCCGATCGCCACGGCCGGATCGGCGCAGGCCGATGTCGTCGCCAACATGGCGCTGACCAACGCGGGCAGCGCGCAGGCCGCCGCCGACGCCTCCGGCGAACCGCTCGCCGAACTCGGTGTCGCCCCCTCGACCAGCAACAGCCAAGCCAACCGGTGATCCGCCGGGGAAAACCGGGGACGGCGCACCACGCGTGCGTCCGGCTGGCCGATTCTCGTGACATGCCAGGGATTTCGCTGGAGCGCCGAATGGAGCGTCCACCCAGAGGATAAGCGACGAAAGGGGGCCCTTTCCCCGTCTTTCCCCGAAAATCCCGTTGCGTCCCCGCCTGCCTGTTGGTATCCATTACCAACAACGGGGCAGGTATCACCTTTGCTGGCCGCAAAGACGGTCGGAGTCCGACGAGGGTCGGATTTCGAGGGTGATGCCGTGCGCGCCAGGGTGCGAGACGGGCGTGACAGAAAGGGGCAATTATCAGGGAAGCGGACTTGCTCTTGTCGACGACAAGGGCCGGGTTGCCATCCCCAACGCGCTCCGCTCGACGCTGGCGGAGAATGCGCCCCGCGCCGACGGCAAGGACGGCGGCACCGTCATCATCGCCGCGCACGAGGATCAGCCCTGTCTGATCGCCTACGACCCTGCCTACATCGCCGAGCTCAAGCGCGAGCTGAACGAGCGCGTCGCTTTGTCGCGCGGACTCGACGGCAAGGTCGACCACAATATCAAGCGCGGCGGCGCGAACGGCGAGGCGGTGCCCTTCGACGGTTCGGGGCGTTTCATCATGCCCGGCTTTCCGCGCTTCTACGCCAATATCGGTGCGCATGCCTTCTTCTGGGGCACGCTCGACTATATCGAGATCTGGGACCCCAAGACGCTGTTGTCGACACCCGGCATCGCGCCGCAGATGGTCGCCGCCTGCCGCTATTACTGCCAGGACAAGGGGATCGCGCTTGACTGACGCGCCCCACATCCCCGTGCTGCTCGACGAAGTGGTCGCCGGTCTCGCGCCCGCGCCCGGCGAGACGATCGTCGACGCGACCTTCGGCGCGGGCGGTTACACGCGTGCGATCCTGGCGCGGGGCGCGCGCGTGATCGCGTTCGACCGCGATCCCGACGCGATCGCCGCGGGCCGCGCCGCGGGACTCGAAGGACTGACGCTCGTGCACAGCGACTTTTCCGCGCTGGAGGCCGCGATCGGGTCGCCGGTCGACGGGCTGACGATGGATATCGGCGTGTCGTCGATGCAGCTCGACCAGGCGGCGCGCGGCTTCTCCTTCCAGTCGGACGGCCCCCTCGACATGCGGATGAGCCAGGAGGGGCCGAGCGCGGCCGACTTCCTCAACACCGCCGACGAGGAGGCGATCGCCGACGTCCTCTACCATTATGGCGAGGAGCCCAAGTCGCGCCGCGTCGCGCGCGCGATCGTCGCGGCGCGGCCGCTCGCCCGGACCGGCGAACTCGCGCTGGCGGTGCGCAAGGCGCTGGGCCACCGGCCGCACGACAAGAAGGATCCGGCGACGCGGACCTTCCAGGCGGTCCGCATCCATGTGAACCGCGAGCTGGGCGAGCTTGCCGACGGGCTCGCCGCCGCGGAGCGCGTGCTGAAGCCGGGCGGTCGCCTGGCGATCGTCACCTTCCACAGCCTGGAGGATCGGCTGGTGAAGAGGTTCCTGCGCGAACGCTCGGGCAACGTGCCCGGCGGCTCGCGTCACCTGCCGCAGGCCGCGTCAGGCAAGGCGCCGACGTTCGCAAACGTCGGCAAGGCGATCCGCGCCGGAGAGGCGGAGCTGGCGCGCAATCCGCGCGCGCGTTCCGCGACGCTCCGGGTCGCCACACGGACCGATGCGCCCGCCTGGGAGCATGGGTCCTTCGATCAGGGCATGCGTCCGGGGGCGGGCAGCAATCAGGAGGTGAGTATATGACCGCGGCGTACCGGTTGAAGGGAATAGGCTGGTTCGGTGGCTGCGTCGCCATCGTGCTCGGCTTCTATCTCGTCTCGCTGCAGGTCGCCGCCGAGCGCAAGAAGCTGGAGGGCATGGATCGCAAAATCGATGCCGCGCAGCGCGACATCCGCGCGCTGGAGACCGAATTCGACACCCGCGCCAATCTGGCCCAGCTGGAAAAGTGGAACGGCGAGACGCTGGCGCTCGCCGCGCCCGTGGCGGGGCAGTTCGTCTCCGACGAGCAGGCGCTCGCCAGCCTCGACGCCAATGGCGGCCCCGCCGCGCCGGGGCAGGGCGACGGCGCGATCCGCACGGCCGCGCTCGTCGTTCCGTCGCTGTCGATGCCGGTGCTCAACGCCCCCGCGACCGCGACTCCGGCGCCGGCGGTGGTGCAGGTCGCGGCAGCCATGCCCAAGGCGGCACGCGCGGTGATCCCGACCGCCAAGCTCGCCGCCGGCGCCACCGTCATCAAGGCGGCGGCGGTCGAGAAGAGCGCGCGGATGATCGCCAAGCTCAACGACGCGGCGCGCGGCGCGGCCGCGGTCGCGAAGGTGCGCCCGCAGGCCGTCGCGATGCTCGACAAGAAGCTGCTGTCGGACACGACGCTGGGCGAGATCCTGTCGAACGCCCGTTCGGAAGCCCGCAAACGGTGACCGTCATCGTCGCCCGCCCGGCCGCCCCGCGGCGCAGCGCCGGCCAGCGCCAGGCGCTGGTCGCGACCAGCCATACCCGGCTGATGATGCTGATGCTGCTCTTCGCGGCGGCGGTGACCGTGGTGATCGGCCGGCTGGCGATGCTCGGCGTCTTCTCGGGCGCGGAGGCGCAGGCGCGCACGGCGGCGCTCGCCGCGCGGGGCGACATCGTCGATCGCAACGGCGCGCCGCTGGCGCGGACGATCGATGCCTGGACGATCGCGGTCCACCCGAACAAGGTGCTGGGCGACAAGATGGAGATCGCGGCGAAGCTCGCCGCGCTGATGCCCGATCGTGGCGACCAGGCATGGTTCTACGCGCAGCTGACCAAGCCCGTCAGCTTCACCTATCTGCAGCGCCGCGCCAGCCCGGCGCTAGTCGAGCAGGTCAATGCGATCGGCGAGCCCGCGATCGTCTTCGCGCGCGAGACGCAGCGCCTCTATCCGCAGTCGACGCTGGCGGCGCATGCCTTGGGCTTCCTGTCCACGGACGGACACGGCATGAGCGGGATGGAGCGCGTGCTCGACGAGCGGTTGCTCGATCCCGCCAAGGCGGGACAGCCGGCCCAGCTGTCGATCGACACGCGTGTGCAGGCGGCGCTGGAAAGCGAGCTCGGTCGTGCCATGACGACCTTCTCCGCGCGCGCGGCGGGCGGCATCGTCCTCGACGTCCATACCGGCGAGGTCATCTCGATGGTGTCGCTGCCGACGTTCAATCCCAATCGCGTCGGTACGTCCGGCAGCGACGAACTGCGCAATATCACGACGCAGAGCGTGTTCGAGCTCGGTTCGACCTTCAAGCCTATCACCATGGCGGCGGCGATCGACAATGGCGTCGTCACCAGCATGAACCGGCGTTTCGATGCGACGCACCCGTTGCAGGTCGGTCGCTTCACCATCCATGACGAGCGTGGCGATCCGAAGCGCTGGCTCAACATGGCGGAGACGCTGATCTATTCCTCGAACGTCGCGACCGCGCGCGTCGCCGACGAGGTCGGGCCGCAACGGATGCAGGCGATGTTCCGCAAGCTCGGCTTCGATACCAAGCCCGATATCGAACTGCGCGAGAAGGGCCGTCCGCTGTGGCCCGGCTTCTGGGCCCGCACCACGACGATGACCACCGCATATGGCCATGGCATCGCGGTGACGCCGCTGCATCTCGCCTCCGCCTATGCGGCGCTGGTCAACGGTGGCATCTGGCGCCCGGCGACGCTGATGAAGATCGCGCCCGGACAGGCGCCGCGCGGGCGCCGGGTGATCAGCGAGGCGACCAGCGCGCGCATGCGACAGATGCTGCGCCTGATCGTTCTGCGCGGTACCGGACGTAAAGGCGACGCACCGGGCTATCGCGTCGGCGGCAAGACGGGTACGGCGGAGGCCGCGGTGGCGGGCGGCTATGACCGCTCGCGCAACGTCGCGACGTTCGCGGCGGCCTTCCCGATGGATGCGCCGCGCTACGTCGTGCTGGCGATGCTCGATTCGCCGCAGGGGACGAAGGAGACTGGCGGGTGGAAGACCGCAGCCTGGAACGCGGCGCCCGTGGTGGGCCGCACGATCGCACGGGTGGGCGCGATGCTGGGCGTCGTGCCGGACGAGCGGCGCGATATCGACGTGTCGGACATCACGCCGACGCTGTGGCAGGATCCGAGCGCGCCGCCGGTCGACGGCCGTTGAGGCGGGCGGCATGAGGCTGAGCCAGCTCACCGGGAACGACGACGCCGCGCTCGTCACCGGGTTCGCCATCGACCACCGCAAGGTCGCGCCGGGCACCGTCTTCGGCGCCTTTCAGGGCGCCCGCGTCAACGGCGAGGACTTCATCGCCGACGCGGTGCGCAGCGGCGCGGTGGCGGTCGTGGTGCGGCCGGGCGTCGCGGTCGAGGGTGCGGTCGCGATCCACGACGAGAACCCGCGCGAGCGTTTCGCGCGTCTCGCCGCCGCCTTCTTCGCGCCCTTTCCCGACGTCGCGGTCGCCGTGACGGGGACGAACGGCAAGACATCGACGGTCGAGATGACGCGCCAGTTGTGGCGGATGGCCGGCCATCATGCGGCGTCGATCGGCACGCTCGGCGTGACGACGGCGGACGAGCGCGTCACCACCGGCCTGACCACGCCCGACGTCGTCACCTTCCTGTCCAACGTCGCCGGCCTCGCCCGCGAAGGCGTGACCCATGTCGCCTTCGAGGCGTCGAGCCACGGGCTGACCCAGTACCGGACCGAGGGACTGCGCGTCGCGGCGGCCGCCTTCACCAATCTCAGCCGCGACCACCTCGATTATCATGGCGACATGGGCGCCTATCTGACCGCGAAGCTGCGGCTGTTCTCCGAGGTGCTCGATCCCGCCGGCACCACCGTCGTATGGTCGGACGACATTTACGCGGACCGCGTCGTGGACCTGGCGCGGGCGCGGGGCAACAAGCTGATCACGGTCGGCGAGCGCGGCACGACGCTGCGGCTCGTGCGGCGCGACCCGACCCTGCTCGGCCAGGGACTGACGATCGAGGCGGACGGCGCGGAACATCGCGTCGCGCTGCCGCTGATCGGCGGCTATCAGGCAGCCAATGCGCTGGTCGCCGCCGGCCTGGTGATCGCAACGGGCGGCGATGTCGCGCGAACCATCGCCGACCTGGCGCGGCTGCAGCCGGTGCGCGGCCGGCTGGAGCGTGCGGCGATCGCGAAGAGCGGCGCGCCCGTCTACGTCGATTACGCGCACACGCCCGATGCGCTCGAGGCGGCGATCGCCGCGCTCAAGCCGCACGCGCGCGGGCGCCTGTTCGTCGTCTTCGGCGCGGGCGGCGACCGCGACGCGGGCAAGCGCGAGACGATGGGGCAGGTCGCGGGAACGCAGGCCGATGTCGCGATCGTCACCGACGACAATCCCCGGACGGAAGATCCCGCGGCGATCCGCGCCGCGGTGCTGCGCGGCGCGCCCGGACTGCGCGAGATCGGCGACCGGCGCGAGGCGATCGGCGCCGCGATCCGCGAGGCGGGGCCGGAGGACATCGTGCTTGTAGCGGGCAAGGGGCACGAGCAGGGCCAGGTGGTCGGCGATCTGGTGCTGCCGTTCGACGACGTCACGGTGGCGCGGGAGTGCGCCGCATGACGGGGGCGGGCGGAACGCCGCTCTGGACCGCCGCGGAGATCGCCGTCGCCGTTTCCGGCATCGCCTCGGCCGATTTCGCGGTCGACGGCGTCGCCTTCGACAGCCGCGAGGTCGGCCCGGACGACCTGTTCATCGCGCTGACCGGCGAGAGCACGGACGGCCATCGCTTCCTGCCCCAGGCCTTCGCGCAAGGGGCGGGCGGCGCGATCGTCGCGCAGGAGACGCCGCATCCGCACGTCCGCGTCGCCGACACTTTCGCCGCGCTCAACGACCTCGGCCGCGCCGCGCGGGCGCGTATGGCCGGCACGGTGATCGGCGTGACGGGCTCGGTCGGCAAGACCAGCGCGAAGGAAGCGCTGTTCGCCGCGCTCGACCGGTCGATGCCGGGCGAGGTCCATCGGTCGGTCAAGAGCTACAACAACCACACCGGCGTGCCGCTCAGCCTCGCACGCATGCCGCGCGAGACGCGCGTCGGCGTGTTCGAGATGGGGATGAACCACGCGGGCGAGCTCGCGCAGCTGACCCGGCTGGTGCGACCGCATATCGCGATCATCACCGCCATCGCGCCCGCGCACACCGCCTTCTTCGCAGACGAGAGCGCGATCGCGGATGCGAAGGGCGAGATCTTCCAGGGGCTGGAGCCCGGCGGCACCGCCATCGTCCCCTATGACAGCCCGCATCGCGAGCGGCTGATCGCCGCAGCCCGCCCCCATGCCGCCCGGATCGTGACGTTCGGCCTCGACAAGGCGGCGGATGTCCATGCGACGGAGGCGATGCGGCTGCCGACCGGGGGCACGTTCGTGTCCGCGCGGCTCGGCCCGCGCGAGCTGTCCTTCACCCTGTCGCAGCCCGGCATGCACTGGGTATCGAACGCGCTGGCGGTGCTCGCCGCGGTCGACGCGGCGGGTGCGGACCTCGGCCTGGCGGGCCTCGCGCTCGGGGAGATGGGCGGGCTCGCCGGACGCGGCGCGCGCTTCATGGCGCCGGCGGTGGGCGGCGAGATGCTGGTGATCGACGAAAGCTACAACGCCAATCCCGCCTCGATGCGCGCGACGCTGGCGGTGCTGGCGCAGGAGCCGGGCCGGCACCTCGCCGTGCTGGGCGAGATGCGCGAGCTGGGCGACGATTCGGCCGATTACCACGCCGGTCTCGCCGATCCGGTCGTCGCGGCGCGCGTCGAGACGGCGCTGCTCGTCGGTGAAGCGATGACGCCGCTCGCGAATGCCCTTGAGGGGCGCGTCGATGTCGTCCATGTGGCCGATGCCGCTAGTGCGCTGGGCCGCCTTCGGGACATGGCCCGCGCCGGCGACGCGGTACTCGTCAAAGGATCGAACGGCGTGGGGCTGTCGCGGCTGGTCGCGGGCCTGGGGGGCGGAACTACCTGAAATGCTTTACTGGATCGCCGAGCACCTGAAGTTCACGGGGCTGCTGAACCTCATCCGCTACCAGTCCTTTCGAACCGGGGCGGCGATCGCCACCGCGCTGTTCATCGGGCTGATCATCGGGCCGCGCTTCATCGGCTGGCTGCGCGTCCGCCAGGGCAAGGGGCAGCCGATCCGCGCCGACGGCCCGCAGACGCATCTCGCCAAGCGCGGCACGCCCACGATGGGCGGGTTGATGATCCTGACCAGCATGGCGCTGTCGATCCTGATCTGGATGGACATGGCCAACCCCTTCGTCTGGGCGTGCCTGTTCGTGACGCTCGGCTTCGGCGCGATCGGATTCCTCGACGATTACGACAAGGTGCGCAAGGCGAGCACCGCTGGCGTGTCGGGACGCACGCGGCTGCTGCTGGAATTCGCCATCGCCGGCATCGCCGCGTGGATCATCATGGGGCAGAACGGGCCGCACCTGTATCTGCCGTTCACCAACCGGCTGTACCTCGACCTCGGCTATGCCTATCCCCTGTTCGCGGCGTTCACGATCGTCGCCTTCGGCAATGCGGTGAACCTGACCGACGGGCTGGACGGGCTGGCGACGATGCCGGTGATCATCGCCAGCGTCACCTTCGCGATCATCACCTACCTCGCGGGCAACGTGAAGTTCGCCGAATATCTGGGCATCGCGCACGTGCCGGGGGCGGGCGAACTCGCGATCTTCTGCGGCGCGGTGATCGGCGCGGGCCTTGCCTTCCTGTGGTTCAACGCGCCCCCGGCGGCGGTGTTCATGGGCGACACCGGCAGCCTAGCGCTGGGCGGCGCGCTGGGCACGATCGCGGTGGTGGCGCATCACGAGATCGTGCTGGGCATCGTCGGCGGCCTGTTCGTGGTCGAGGCGCTCTCCGTCATCATCCAGGTCTTCTTCTACAAGCGCACAGGCAAGCGCGTGTTTCGGATGGCGCCGATCCACCATCATTTCGAGCAACTCGGCTGGAGCGAGCCGACCGTGGTGATCCGATTCTGGATCATCAGCCTGGTGCTGGCGCTGGCCGGCCTGTCGACGTTGAAGCTGCGGTGATCACCGCCGCGCACTGGGCGGGGCAGCGCTACGCGGTACTCGGGCTCGCGCGTTCGGGCATGGCGACGGTGCGCGCGCTCGCCGCGGCGGGCGCCCATGTCGTCGCGTGGGACAGCGATCCCGCGGCGCGCGAGCGGGCCGAAGCGGTCGACGGCGTGATCGTCCACGATCCGGCGCTGCTCGACCTCTCCGGCGCGGCGGGGCTCGTCGTCTCGCCCGGCGTGCCGCTCAACACGCATCCGCTGGTGGCGCAGGCGCGGGCGGCGGGCGTGCCGGTGATCGGCGACATCGAATTGTTTGCGCAGGCGCGTGCCGAGCTTCCGCCGCACAAGGTGGTCGGCATCACCGGCACCAACGGCAAGTCGACGACGACTGCGCTGGTCCACCACATCCTGAAGACCGCGGGCGTGCCGACGCTGATGGGTGGCAACATCGGCCTGCCGATCCTGGAGCAGGACCCGCTGCCGGAGGGTGGGGTCTATGTACTCGAACTGTCGAGCTACCAGATCGACCTGACGCAGACGCTCGACTGCGATGTCGCGGTGCTGACGAACATCACCCCGGATCACCTTGATCGTTACGATGGTTTCGAGGGTTATGTCGCGTCGAAGCTGCGGCTGTTCGAAATGCAAACCGGTAATCACCTTATGGTGGTTGACAATGATACAGATGCGACCTTCGGGGTGACCGATGTCCGCGAAGAAGCGCAGATAAAATTTTGGGATATGGTCGATGTGTCGCGGCAAGCGGCTTGGCCGAATCTCAAGGGGCCGCACAACGCGGCAAATGCAGCGTGTGCCATCTCTATCGGTATCTGGCTGAATTTGTCAGGTGAGCAAATCGAGCAGGCACTCGAAACTTTCGCCGGTCTCCCCCATCGCACGCAGCGCATTGCCGAACGCAACGGCGTCGCGTTCGTGGATGACAGCAAGGCGACCAACCCCGAAAGCACCGCGCCCGCGCTCGGCGCGTTCGAGCGCATCCACTGGATCGTCGGCGGCAAGCGCAAGGGCGACGACCTCGACGCCTGCGCGCCCTATCTCGACCGCGTCGTCGCGGCATACACGATCGGAGAGGCGGGGCCGCTGTTTTTCGACCTGCTGAAGGGGCGCGTCCCCTCGGTGGAGCTGGCGGGCGATCTCGCCACGGCCGTCCGCCACGCCGCCGCGGCGGCGCGGCCGGGAGAAACCGTGCTGTTGTCGCCGGCCTGTGCTAGCTTCGACCAGTTCCGCGATTACGAGGATCGCGGGCGGGCGTTCCGCGCGGCGGTGGAGGCATTGGACTGATGGCGACACGGATGAACACCGGCGCTCCGGCGCAGGGCCGCGATACGCTGATCGCCAAGGTCAAGCGGCGCGGCGGGCGCGGCGACCGGTCGCCGCTGGGCACCTGGTTCTGGGACATCGACCGGATGCTC
Organism: Sphingomonas sp. GV3; assembly: GCF_031082075.1. Lineage (NCBI taxonomy): Bacteria > Pseudomonadati > Pseudomonadota > Alphaproteobacteria > Sphingomonadales > Sphingomonadaceae > Sphingomonas > Sphingomonas sp. GV3. The sequence continues at coordinate 18,578 of NZ_JARWLE010000001.1, forward strand.
TTGCTGCTGACGCTGTTCCTGATCGCGATCGGATTGGTCGCGGTGGCGGCGGCGAGCCCGGCGACGGCGGTCCGCTATTCGGGCGAGCATCACAAGTTCGCGCCGCTCTATTATTTCTGGCGCCAGCTGATGTGGGTCGGCGTGTCGCTGCCCGTACTGTTTGGCGTGTCGATGCTGCCCGTCGCCACCGCGCGGCGCGCGGCGCTGATCGGCGCGGCGCTGTTCGCGTTCCTGCTCGCGGTGACGCCGTTCATCGGCGCGGTCCACAATGGCGCGCGGCGCTGGATCGGCGTTGGCATCGCCGAGTTCCAGCCGTCGGAATTCCTGAAGCCGGTGTTCATCGTCGCCGTCGCCTGGGTCCTGTCGCTCAAGGTCAAGGACCAGGACCTGCCGACAGTGCTGATCACCGGCGCGATGACGGCGGTGGTCGCGGTGCTGCTGATGCTGCAGCCCGATTTCGGCCAGACCGTGATCTTCTGCACCGTCTGGCTGGCGCTGCTGATGATCGCGGGCACGCCGATGCGCGTCCTCGCCGCGATCATCGGCATGGTGCCCGTCGGTCTCGCCGCCGCCTATATGTTCTACAGCACGGCGCGCACGCGCATCGACGCCTTCCTCTTCCCCGGCGTGGAGGGCGAGGGGGCCGGCGACCATTTCCAGACCAATGCCGCGCATGCGACGATCACCGCGGGCGGCTGGACCGGCACCGGGCCGGGCGGCGGCACCGCCAAGTTCGGGCTGCCGGAGGCGCATACCGATTACATCTATTCGGTGATCGGCGAGGAGTTCGGCCTGATCGCCTGTTCGATCATCGCGGTCGTGTTCCTGGCGATCGTCGTGCGCGTCTTCGTCCGGCTGCTCGACGAGCAGGACGAGTTCAAGCTGCTTGCGGCGAGCGGCCTGGCGGTGCAATTCGGCGCGCAGGCATTGGTGTCGATGGCGGTGAACACGGGGCTGGCGCCGTCGAAGGGGATGACGTTGCCGTTCATCAGCTATGGCGGGTCGTCGATGATCGCGCTGTCGATCGGCATGGGGCTGCTGCTCGCATTCACGCGGCGCAACCCGTTCCTGACGCGCAGTCCCTATGTGGTGAGATGGGGTTCGAATTGAGCAAGCATTACGTCCTCGCCGCCGGCGGCACGGGGGGGCACATGGTACCGGCGGCGGCGCTGGCCGCGGAACTGACGAAGCGCGGGCATCGTGTCGCCCTGGTCAGCGACGCGCGCGGCGTGCGTTTCCCGGGCCTGTTCGACGGAGTCCAGACGCACGTCCTGCCCGCGGGCCGGTTCCAGCTGAAGAAGCCGCAGGGCTGGGCGAGCGCGGTGCGCGAGATGCTGTGCGGACGGGCGATGGCGCGCGAACTGTACCGCACCTTCAAGCCGGCGGCCGTGATCGGCTTCGGCGGCTATCCGGCCTTCCCGGCGTTGCTCGCCGCCTTCGCGGAAAAAATCCCGACGGCGGTGCACGAGCAGAATGCCGTGCTCGGCCGGGTCAACCGCGTCGTCGCGGGGCGCGTTGGGGCGATCGCTACCTCCTATGCCGAGACCGCGCGCCTGCCGGCCAAGCTCGCGGACAAGGTGCATCTGGTCGGCAATCCGGTGCGCGAGGCGGTGCTGGCCCTGCGCGCCAGGCCCTATCCGCTGCTGGAGGAGGATGGGATCTTCCGCGTCCTCGTCACCGGCGGCAGTCAGGGCGCAAGCGTGCTCAGCCAGGTCGTGCCCGACGGGCTGGCGATGCTGCCCGTCACCTTCCGCCGGCGGCTGCAGGTGACGCATCAGGCGCGGATCGAGGATATCGACGCGGTGCGCGCCAAATATGCCGAGCATCAGATCCCGGCGGAACTCGCCACCTATTTGCCCGACATGCCGGAACAGCTCGCCTGGGCGCATCTGGTAATCGGCCGTGCCGGCGCATCGACCATCGCGGAGCTGACCGCGGCGGGCCGACCGGCGATCCTCGTGCCGCTGCCGTCGGCGACCGACGACCACCAGACCGCCAATGCGCGGGAGATGACCAAAGCGGGGGGCGCGCGCACCATTCCGCAATCCGACTTCACCGCCAAGGAACTCGCCAAGCAGATGCAGAAGCTGGGCCTCGACCCCGCGGCGCTCGAAAACGCCGCCGTCCGCGCGAAGAGCGTCGGCCGCCCCAATGCGGTCAGCGACCTGGCCGACCTGGTCGAAAGCCTCGACGCCCCGCTCGCGCGCTTGCCGGTCGGGAAGCCGGTAAAGCCCAAGCCGGCGCTGGCGGGGATGGGCGCATGATCCGCGGCGTCCATACCGACATCGGCCCGATCCACTTCGTCGGCATCGGCGGCATCGGCATGTCCGGCATCGCCGAGGTCATGAAGAACCTCGGCTATACGGTACAGGGTTCCGACGTCGCCGAGGGCTATGTGGTGCAGGGGCTGCGCGACAAGGGGATCGCGGTCACGATCGGCCATGCCGCCGAAAACGTCGCGGACGCGGCGGTGGTCGTCACCTCCACCGCGATCACGCGGTCCAACCCCGAGGTCGAGGCCGCGCTGGAGCGCCGCATCCCCGTCGTCCGCCGCGCCGAGATGCTCGCGGAGCTGATGCGCCTGAAGCAGACGGTCGCCGTCGCGGGCACGCATGGCAAGACGACGACGACCTCGATGGTCGCCGCGCTGCTCGACGCGGGCGGGATCGACCCGACCGTGATCAACGGCGGCATCATCAACAGCTACGGGTCCAATGCGCGCCTCGGCGCGAGCGACTGGATGGTGGTGGAGGCGGACGAGAGCGACGGCAGCTTCCTGCGCCTCGACGGCACGATCGCGGTGGTCACCAACATCGATCCCGAGCATCTGGACCATTACGGCAGCTTCGACGCGGTCAAGGACGCGTTCGTCGAGTTCGTCGAGAACGTGCCCTTCTATGGCGCGGCGCTGCTCTGCCTCGACCATCCGGAGGTGCAGAACGTGTTGCCGCGCGTGCGCGACCGGCGCGTCGTGACCTATGGCTTCTCCGCGCAGGCGGACATCCGCGGCGTCGACGTGACGCCGGTGCCGGGCGGCAACCGCTTCGCCTGCGTCGTGCGCCAGCGCGACGGGTCCGCGCGTACCATCGCCGACATCGAGCTGCCGATGCCCGGCCGCCACAACGTGCAGAACGCGCTCGCCGCGATCGGCGTGGCGCTGGAGCTTGGCATCGACGATGCGACGATCGCCCGGGGCTTCGAGGCGTTCGGCGGGGTCAAGCGCCGCTTCACCAAGGTTGGCGAGGTCGCGGTAGACGGCGGCGCGGTGACCGTGATCGATGACTATGGCCACCATCCGGTCGAGATTCGCGCCGTGCTGGCCGCGGCGCGCGAGGGTGCGCGCGGCCGCGTCATCGCGGTGGTGCAGCCGCACCGCTACTCGCGGCTCGGCAACCTGATGGAGGACTTCCAGACTGCGTTCAACGACGCCGACCGCGTGCTGGTGACGCCCGTCTATGCGGCGGGCGAGGCGCCCGTGCCCGGCGTCGACGCCGAGGCGCTGGTCGAGGGGCTGAAGCGGCGCGGTCATCGCTCCGCCGCCGTCATCGCGGATGCCGATGCGCTCGCTGCGGAACTCGCGGGCACGGTCCAGGCGGACGACATGGTCGTATGCCTCGGCGCCGGCGACATCACCAAATGGGCGGCCGGGCTGGCTGCGGCGATCGAGGCACGGCGATGACCGACTGGTTCGACGCCGGACTGCGCTTCCAGAAGCAGATGCTCGATGCGCAGCGCCGCACGCTGGAGGCGGGCAACCACGCCGTGGGCGCGGGCGAGGCGCTGGTGCAGGCGCAGGAGGCGACGCGCAAGGCGGCCGAGGCGAACCTCGCCGCCATCCAGGCGTGGATGCGCCTGTGGGGGGCGGGGCCGTGGTGATCGACCGTCCCGCCGTCCGTGGCCGCCTGACGCACGGCGCCCCGCTGGCGCCGCTCGTCTGGTTCAAGGCCGGCGGGGCGGCGGAATGGCTGTTCGAGCCGGCGGACGTCGACGACCTCGCCGACTTCCTGCGCGGCCTCGATCCTTCGGTGCCGGTGATGGCGCTCGGCCTCGGCTCGAACCTCATCGTCCGCGATGGCGGCGTCCCCGGCGTTGTCGTGCGGCTGGGCAAGGCGTTCGCGAAGGTCGAGGCGGTGGACGCGACGACATTGCGCTGCGGTGGCGGCGCGAGCGGCATCCTCGTGTCCTCGACCGCGCGCGACGCGGGCATCGGCGGCGTCGAGTTCCTGCGCTCGATCCCGGGTACCGTCGGCGGCTTCGTGCGGATGAACGGCGGCGCCTATGGGCGCGAGGTCAAGGACGTGTTGACCGAGGCAGAGGTGGTGCTGCGCTCGGGCGAGCGGCGGATCCTGTCGCTAGGCGATCTCGGCTACACCTATCGCCACAGCGCGCTGCCCGAGGGCGCGGTGGTCGTCGCCGCCACCTTCCGTGGCCATCCGGCCGAACCCGCCGCCGTGCAGGCGGAGATGGACCGGATCGCCGCGGCACGCGAGGCGTCGCAGCCGCTGCGTTCGAAGACCGGCGGCTCGACCTTCAAGAATCCCGACGGGCACAAGGCTTGGGCGCTCGTCGACGCGGCGGGCTGTCGCGGCTTGCGTCGCGGCGATGCACAGGTATCTGAGAAACATACGAACTTTCTGCTCAACCTTGGCACGGCGACGAGCGCCGACATCGAGGCACTGGGTGAGGAGGTACGCGATAAGGTAAAGGCGTATTCCGGGGTGACATTGGAGTGGGAAATTCAGCGGGTAGGGGTGCGCGCGTGAGCTCAACCCGTGTCATGCCCGCGAAAGCGGCGATCCGGATCGGCTGGCCCGTCGGCTCCCTCGCGATGGCGGCGTTTCCGGATGACGGAGGCGCGCGTGGTTGAGGCTTTGCCCGTGCCCCCCCTCCACATCGCGGTCCTCATGGGCGGCTGGTCGGCGGAACGGCCCGTGTCGCTGATGTCCGGCGCCGGCGTCGCCGATGCGCTGGAAGCGAACGGCCACCGCGTCACCCGGATCGACATGAACCGCGACGTCGCGGCCCGGCTGGCGGAGGCCAAGCCCGACCTCGTCTTCAACGCGCTCCACGGTTCGCCGGGCGAGGACGGCACGGTGCAGGGCATGCTCGACCTGATGGGCATTCCCTATACCCACTCGGGTCTCGCCACCTCGGTGATCGCGATCGACAAGGTGCTGACCAAGCAGGCGCTCGTCCCCGCGGGCATCCCGATGCCGGGCGGACGCGTCGTGCGGTCCGCCGACGTGTTCGAAGGCGATCCGATCGCGCGGCCCTATGTGCTGAAGCCGGTCAACGAGGGATCTTCGGTCGGGGTCGCGATCGTCACCGACGACGGCAATTACGGCAATCCGATCGGTCGCGACGTACAGGGACCATGGCAGGAATTCGACGAGCTGCTCGCCGAACCCTATGTCCGCGGGCGGGAACTGACCACCGCCGTGCTCGGCAACCGCGCGCTCGGCGTGACGGAGCTGAAGCCCAAGAACGGCTGGTACGATTTCGACGCCAAATATACCGACGGGCTGACCGAGCATGTCTGCCCCGCCAATATCCCCGACGAGATCGCGGACGCGTGCAAGCGGCTGGCGCTGGAGGCGCACCGCCTTCTCGGCTGCAGGGGCGCAAGCCGATCGGACTTTCGCTGGGACGACGAGCGCGGCGTCGACGGCCTGTTCCTGCTGGAAGTGAATACGCAGCCCGGCATGACGCCGCTCAGCCTGGTGCCCGAACAGGCGCGGCACATCGGCATGAGCTACGAACAATTGGTCCAGGCGATCGTCGAAGAGGCGCTGGCCGACGCGCGGGGTCGCGACGGATGAGCCGCACCATCAAGCGCGGCACGCCGCCGCGCCGACCCGCCCCGCGCCGCAGGCAGCCCGTCCGCAAGGTCGGGCTGTTCGAGCGCGCCGTCAACGCGCTGCCGGTCAGCGAGACGACGATCCGCAGGGCGGCGACCTGGACGATCACCGGCGCCGGCGTGGCGGGCGCGCTGGCGATCCTGACCTGGATCGGCATCCCGGGCATGATCGGCGGCGCGATCGCCGAAGGCGCAGGCCGCGCGGGCTTTCGCGTCGAGCAGATCGAGGTCACCGGCCTCAAGCGCATGGACCGGATGAGCGTTTATGCCGTCGCGCTCGACCAGCAGAGCCGGGCGATGCCGCTCGTCGACCTGGAGGCGGTACGCGAGAAACTGCTGCGCTACGGCTGGATCGCCGACGCGCACGTCTCGCGCCGACTGCCCGATACGTTGCTGATCGACATCGTCGAACGCGCCCCCGCCGCCGTGTGGCAGGACAATGGCCAGCTGACCCTGATCGACAAGGACGGCGTGCTGCTGGAGCCCGTGCGCAGCGAGGCCATGCCCGACCTGCCGCTGGTGATCGGTCCCGGCGCGGATCGGCAGGAACCGCAATATCAGGCGCTGATGGCCGCGGCCCCCGCGCTCAAGCCGCGCGTCAAGGCGGCAACCTGGATCGGCAACCGCCGCTGGGACCTGACGTTCGACACGGGCGAGACGCTGGCGCTGCCCGAGGACGGTGCGCCCGCCGCGCTGCTCAAGTTCGCGGAGATGGACGGCGCGCGGCCGCTGCTGGGCAAGGGGTGGGTGCGGTTCGACATGCGCGATCCGGCCAAGCTGGTCGTGCGCCGCCCGGATGCGAGCGTCGTCCACGCCATGCCCGATCCCGCGGAGCTGCCGGCGAAGGGCGTCGATACGGCGCCCGAGACAAATGCGCCGGAAACCCGTAGCATAGCATCGACGGCGTCTTCCGATGGCTGAGGGGGGCTGAGGGACAATGGCGAAGGTCACACCGGAAGGGCTCATCACCGCGCTCGACATCGGCTCGTCCAAGGTGTCGGCGATGATCGCGCAGAAGGGCGACGGCGGCGAGCTGATCGTGCTGGGCACGGGCCAGCGCGAAAGCCGCGGCGTCAAGCGCGGCTATATCGCCGACATGGGCGCGACCGAGGCGGCGGTGCGCGAGGCGGTCGAGCAGGCGGAACGGATCGCCGGCATCAACATCGAGAACGTCTGGGTCGGCTTTTCCGCCGGCGGGCTGGTCAGCGACGTGGCCGAGGTCGAGTTCGAGCTGGGCGGTCACCGCGTCGAGCAGCAGGACATCGACGCGCTGCTCGCGGCGGGGCGCAACTCGATCGATCCGCAGGGACGCATGGTGCTGCACGCGCAGCCGGCGCTGTACACGCTGGACGGGCTGACCGGCGTCAAGAAGCCGCTCGGGCTGCATGCCGACAGGCTCGGCGTCCACATCCACGTCGTCGCGGCGGACGGTTCGCCCGTCCGCAACCTCGACCTGTGCGTCCGCTCCGCGCATCTGGAGGTGAAGTCGATCATCGCGGCGCCGGTCGCGACGGGCCTCGCCTGTCTGAGCGAGGAGGAGCGCGAGCTCGGCGTCGCGCTGGTGGAGATGGGGGCGGGGATCACCAACGTTTCGCTGTTCGCCGGCGGCATGCTGGTCGGCCTGTGTTCGCTGGCGATGGGCGGGCAGGACATCACCGACGATATCGCCTCCGCCTTTGGCACGCGGCGCGCGCAGGCGGAGCGGATGAAATGCTTCCACGGCTCCGCCAATGCCTCTCCGCGCGACAATCACGAGATGATCCCGGTGATGCCGATCGCCGCGGAGGACGACGTCCATGGCGGGATGCAGATCACCAAGGCGCAGCTGATCGGGATCGTCCGCCAGCGGCTGGAGCACCAGATGGGCGAAATCCGCAAGGCGCTGCAGCAGCTCAAGTTCGAAGGACCGGTCGGGCGCCAGGTGGTGCTGACCGGCGGCGGTGCGGAGCTGAAGGGCGTCGCCGATTATGCGCAGCAGGCGTTGGGACGGTCGGTGCGCATCGGTCGCCCACGCGGGCTGACGGCGCTTCCCGATGCGCATGGTGGCCCCGCCTTCGCGACGCTGGCGGGCCTTGCCTTCTACGCCGCCTCCGATCCCATCGACCTGCGCGGCGCGGCGCCGCAGCCGCAGACGGTGCATCGGCAGAAAGGGTTGGGCATGGTGCGCAAGCTCATTCAGGCGGCGCGCGCCAATTATTGATTTTACGTGACGATTTTCGGTGGCACCGTGCGTAACCTTGGGGCAAAAGGGTTAATCAGTGCCCCGGTCAGTATTTACCGGTAGGGGGCGGAGAGAACAGGCCATGAGCATCGAATTCATCACTCCCGAGGTCGACGAACTGACCCCCCGCATCGCCGTGATCGGCGTCGGCGGCGCGGGCGGCAATGCGATCGCCAACATGATGCGCGCCGACGTGCAGGGCGTCGATTTCCTGGTGGCGAACACTGACGCGCAGGCGCTCAAGTCGTCGGTCGCGCCGCATCGCATCCAGCTCGGTTCCAAGATCACGCAGGGCCTGGGCGCGGGCGCCCGGCCGGAGATCGGCCGCGCCGCCGCGGAGGAGACGATCGACGAACTCGCCAAGCGGCTCGAGGGCGCACACATGTGCTTCATCGCGGCCGGCATGGGCGGCGGCACGGGCACGGGCGCGGCGCCGGTCATCGCCAAGGCGGCGCGCGACATGGGCATACTGACCGTCGGCGTCGTCACCAAGCCGTTCAGCTTCGAGGGTAATCGCCGCGCCAAGGCGGCCGACGGCGGTATCGAGGAACTGCAGAAATACGTCGATACGCTGATCGTCATCCCGAACCAGAACCTGTTCCTGATCGCCAATGCGAATACGACCTTCAAGGAAGCGTTCGAGATGGCGGACGAGGTGCTGCAGCAGGGCGTGCGCGGCATCACCGACCTCATGGTCATGCCTGGCCTGATCAACCTCGACTTCGCCGACGTCCGCTCGGTGATGCAGGAGATGGGCAAGGCGATGATGGGCACCGGCGAGGCGAGCGGCGACAACCGCGCGCTGGAGGCGGCGCAGAAGGCGATCGCAAACCCGCTGCTCGACGGCGTGTCGATGCAGGGCGCGAAGGGCGTCATCATCTCGATCACGGGCGGCGACGACATGCGCCTGCTCGAGGTCGACGAGGCGGCGAACCATATCCGCGACCTGGTCGATCCCGATGCCAACATCATCTGGGGCTCGGCGTTCAACCCCGACCTCGAGGGCAAGATCCGCGTCTCCGTCGTCGCGACCGGCATCGATTCCGACGCCAAGCCGCAGGCCGCGGCGCAGCAGGCAGAGCCGACCAAGTCGTTCAGCTTCGGCATGGGGCGCAAGACCGACGATTCCACCTCGTTCCGCCCGACCGCGACGCAGCAGGCGCCCACCGCGGCGGCGCCCGCGCAGGCCGCTCCGGCGCAGCCGGTCGCCGCGCCCGAACCCAGCGTGTCCTTCGCACCCGCTGGCGATGCGGAGCCGCTCGACCTGACCCAGAACGAGGCCGTTGGCTCGCCGCAGGCCGCCGCGCAGGACGATGAACTGGTCCTGGGTGCGGAGACGATCGTGCCGCCGGCTGCCCCCGCCGCACCGCGCGCTTACGGCGACGACGCCTATGCGACGCCGCGCGCACCCGCCGCCGCGCCGGCGGACGACGGTGGCCGTCGTCGCTGGATCGCGCCGGGGAGCGAGGCGACCCCCGAGGCCGCGCCGCAGCCGCGCGTCAAGCTGGGCGGCACGCTGTTCGAGCGCATGTCCAACGCGGCACGCGGCGCACAGCGCGAAGAGGCCGGCGACGACAAGGAGCCGCTGGACATCCCGCGCTTCTTGCATCGCCAGAACAACCAGTAAGGCGGTCGCGCGCGTTCGGCCGAACGCGGCTTTCGTTGACGGCGCCCGACGACGTGATCGGGCTCGGGCACTCCGCCTTGCACGGCGGGGTGCCTTTTCGTTTGCCCGGCCCATCCTCTCCGTCTTCCGGACCCCGCCGTTGACGGCGTCTTTACCTTCGTCGCCGCCAGGGCTCGCTTCGCCGCAGCGCGGTCGGGCGGGACATTGCCGGTTCAGCCGGCCTCGGCTCTAGTCGGTCGCGTCTCATGCGCGTTTTCCTCCCCGCTATACTCGCGCTGGCGTTCGCGCCGGCCGCGCTCCCCGCGCAAGAGGTGGTCCAGCCCCTGCCGGGCACCACCGATGCCGATCGCCTAGCCGAGCAGATGCGCGCGCTGGCGTCCAATCCACGTGACGTGAACGCCCTGGTCGCGGCTGGCGATCTGTCGCTCAAGCTCGACGATCTCAGCGGCGCGGCATCGCTGTTCGCGCGGGCGGAAAAGGTCGCGCCGGCCGATCCGCGCATCAAGGCCGGGGAGGGCGCGATCCTGGTGCGCTCGGAGCGGCCCGGCGAAGCATTGCGCTATTTCGCGCAGGCCGAGGCGGGTGGGCTCGACGCGCGCACCTTCGCGGCGGACCGCGGCCTGGCCTATGACCTCGTCGGGCAGCAGGAGCGTGCGCAGCGCGACTACAGGCTCGCGCTGAAGACCGCGCCCAGCGACGAGATCGTCCGGCGCTACGCGCTGTCGCTCGGCATTTCAGGCAAGCGCCAGGAGGCGCTGGACGCGCTCGATCCGCTGTTGCGCAAGCAGGATCGCAGCGCATGGCGAACGCGCGCCTTCGTGCTCGCGATGGGCGGGGATCAGGCGGGCGCGGAAAAGATCGCCGCGACGATGCTGCCCGGCGGCATGGCGCAGGGTCTGCAGCCGTTCTTTCAGCGGCTGCCGACACTGCCGGCGGCGGATCGCGCCTTCGCGGTGCATTTCGGCGAGGTGCGCGCCACCCCGGAGCGCATCGCCGACGCGCGCCTGGCGCCCGCCATGCCGTACCTGGCGCCCGAGCCTTCGGCGGCACCGGTCGCGCTGGCTGCCGCGACGACGCCCGTCGTCGGCAAGCCGGTGCAGCGTGGCAATCGCCGCGAGCGGCAGCGGCCCGGCCGCGTCCAGATGGTGGCGGCGACGCCCGCTCCGGTCGCACCGTCCTACACCGAGGCGACGCGCGCGCTGGCATCGGTACAGCCCGTCCCGGCTTCGACCGGCGCGGTGACGCTGGCGGCGGCGACGGTTCCGGTCGCGCCGGTTTCGGCGGTTCCCGCCGCCGCGCTATCATCGAGCGGCGCGCCAACGCCGACGCAGCCCGTCACGGTCCAGCCAGCGCCGGTCGTGCAGCCGGCCCCGGCCCGCGTCGCCAGCGTTCAGCCGAGCGTGGCCCGCGCGGTCGTATCGCAGCCGTCGACGGTGGTCGCGACGCCGTCGCCGCGCCAGGCCCAACCGGTCGTGTCCGCGCCGCAGCAGCCGACGCAGTTCGCGGCGGCCAGCGTCACGCAGCCGTTGCCCGCAACGGCGACGGTCCAGCCGATTCCGCGTCCTGCCTCACCGGCCTATGCCGGCAGCACGGTGTCGCCGGCCGCGCCTGCGCCCGTCGCCACCACGGCGGCCGTCACCCGGGGACGGTCGCTGCGGCGCCGGCGGCGGCCACCCCGGCGCCCGCGTCCGCGGCGCCCGACCGACCGACGCGGGCCTTCGCCGCGCAACGGCGCAGGGACGAGACCGACGCGGTGCTCGCGCGAATCGTCGCGGGCCTTTCCATCCCCGGTTCCGAACTGGGCGTGACCGAGCCGGCGCGGCCGTTGGCGGTCGTCGCCGCGCCTGCCGCTCCTGCGGCGGTGCCGGCGGAAACGGCGGCGCGCGTGCTCGCCGAGGCCAAGGCCAAGGAGCAACGCGACGCGGAGGCGCAGAAGGCGCTTGCCGCCAAGGCGCTCGCCGACAAGCGTGCCGCGGACAGGAAGGCCGCTGCCGACAAGAAGGCGCTTGCCGCCAAGAAGGCGGCCGAGGCCGAGAAGCTGGCCGAGGCTAAGGAAGCGGCGGAGGAGAAGCGCAAGGCCCGCGCCAATCCGTCGCGGATCTGGGTGCAGGTTGCCGGCGGCGCGAACGAGGACGATCTGCCCAAGGCCTGGGCAGCGGCAAAGGCGAAAGCACCGACCCTCGCGGGCAAGAGCGGCTGGAAGACACCGCTGCGCGCGACCAACCGCGTGCTTACCGGTCCGTTCAAGACCGACGCGGAGGCGCGCGCCTTCGTCAACAAGCTGACGAAGGAGGGGGTCGGCGCCTTTACCTTCACCAGCGACGCGGGACAGGTGGTGGAGAAGCTCTCAAGCAAGTAAGGCGCCCCGGATGAGCATTCGCGCCTCCTGGGCTTCCGATCCCGCCGCAAGCCGCGGCCGTCTGCATGCCGAGGGGCAGGGGACGGCGCGCGGCCCGCGCGACGATTTTCAGCGCGACCGCGACCGGATCATCCATTCGATCAGCTTCCGTCGGCTCCGTCACAAGACGCAGGTGTTCATGGCGCCGGACGGCGACCATTTCCGGGTCAGGCTGACGCACAGCCTGGAGGTCGCGCAGATCGGCCGCACGATCGCCCGCGTCCTCGGCCTCAACGAGGATCTGACCGAAGCGCTGTGCCTGGCGCACGATATCGGGCATCCGCCCTTCGGCCATGCCGGCGAGGATGCGCTCAAGGCGGCGCTGCGCGATGTCGGCGGCTTCGATCACAACGGGCATACGCTGCGCACGCTGACCGAGATCGAACGGCCCTATCCGATGTGGAACGGCCTGAACCTGACGTGGGAAACGCTGGAGGGCCTCGCCAAGCACAATGGGCCGGTCCGTCACCCCGGCTGGGCGCTCGCGACGGCGGATGCGCAATTTCCGCTCGACCTGTCGAGCCACGCCAGCCTCGAGGCGCAGGTCGCGGCCATCGCGGACGACATCGCCTATGACAACCACGATATCGACGACGGCCTGCGCGCCGGGCTGCTGACGCTCGACCAGCTGCTCGCGGTGCCGATGGTCGCTTCGGGATGGGATGCGGCCCGCCGTCGCTTCCCGGACGTGCCGGAAAAGCGACTGGCGCACGAGCTCGTCCGCAGCCAGATCGGGCTGATGGTCAACGACCTGATCGAGGAAACGCGCGCGCGCATCGCCGCGTCGGGCGTCGTCACCGTCGACGAGGTGCGGACCGTGGGTCGCGCGCTATGCGGCTTCTCGCCGGCGATGCGGGAGGCGGAGCGCGACCTGAAGCGGTTCATGTACGCCAATCTCTACCATCATCCGCGCCAGCTCGCCGCCGCCGAGGCGGCGCATGGCATCGTCGCGGGTTTGTTCGCTGCCTATCGCGACGATCCCGGCGCGATGAGCGCCGATTGGTCGGACGACGTACCCGCGACGGAGCCGGAGCGCAGCCGCCATATAGCGGATTTCATCGCGGGCATGACCGACCGCTATGCGATCGCCCGCTATCGGGAACTGGTCGGGCCGATCGACCTGCCCGAAGGCTTCTGATCGCAGCCGCTCGACAGCGGCAGGAATGAGCCACGAAAAAGGGGCCGTCCCTCGCGGGAGCGGCCCCTTCGGATACGCTTTACTGGAAGACGCCGTCCGCGTTCAGCGGGTCGCCGTCTCGATGCCGCGCGCGTCGCTGGCCGCGCCGACGGCCTGCTGCGTGCGGAACGAGACGGGGTAGCCGCCTGCAACGCCGGACACGCGGTCACCGCGGACGACGAGGCGGAACGGCGTGCCCGAGGGATATTGCCGCCCCGTGATCACCTGGCGGCCCTGCTCGTCGTGGCTGGTGTAGACATAGGTCTCGCCGTTCTGCGTGAAGGTACGGCGACCTTCGGCAGCCATGCCGATGGTGGAGGTGAGTGCGGCCGTCACGGCGGCCAGGATGGCGATCGTCTTGCGCATGGTCATACTCCCGTTTCGCAGTGCGTCGAAATGTCGCCTCGGAAATATTGCAGTGCAGCATAAGGCACAAATGCGCATTGCGGACACAAGCGTGCAAATCGTGCAATCGTCGCGGACATGTCCCGGCTGAGATAATTGCGCGACAATCGCGTGCTAAAGCGGAGACGCTGTTTTTTCCGGGAGAGGGAAGGGAGCGTGTCCGTGTCACAAATCGCAATCGCGCTGAATCGCTTCGGCCTTGGCACGCGTCCGGGCGACGTCGCACCGGATGATCCGCGCGGCTGGCTCGAAGAACAGATCGCACGATATCAGCCTGGCTCTCCGCTCCTCGCGTCCGTTCCGACGAGCGTCGCCGTCGCCGCCGACATACGCGACTATCGCGAGGAGCAGCGCCTGATGCGGATGCAGGGCATGGCGAAGCCGACGCCGACGCCGGCGCCCCCTGCAATCATGGCCGCCGCGAATCCCGCCCCGCCTGCTGCGGCAACCATGGCCGGACCGCCGGCAATGCAGCCGCCGACGACGGCGGCGACCACCGCCAGACCGGAGATGCAGGAAGCGCGACAGGCCGCCCGCCGGCTGGCGAAGGACGATTACGCGACGCTGGCTGCGGCGCGCGCCAACCTGGCGCTGGCGAGCGATACGCCGTTCGCCGAGCGGCTGGTGCATTTCTGGTCCAACCATTTCGCGGTTTCGGCCGACAAGCTGGAATTGGTCGGACTGGCCGGAACGCTGGAGATGGAGGCGATCCGGCCAAATGTGATGGGCCGGTTTTCCGACATGCTGTTCGCGGTCGAGCGGCATCCGGCGATGCTGCTCTATCTCGACCAGTCGGTGTCGATCGGGCCGGGCAGCCCACTGGGGCAGCGACTCGCGGCGCGGGGCAAGGCGAAGGCCGGGCTCAACGAGAATCTGGCGCGCGAGATCATGGAACTGCACACGCTGGGCGTGCGCACCGGCTACACGCAGGCGGACGTCACCGAATTCGCCCGCGCGATGACGGGCTGGACCGTCAGCGGCATCGGCGGCGGTCCCGGCGGACGGTTCTCCGATCCGCTGACGCCGGGCGGATTCATGTTCGTCGACCAGGTCCACGAGCCCGGTCCGCGCCATATCCTGGGCAAGACCTATGCAGCCGGCGGACGGGCGCAGGCGGAGGCCGTGCTGAGCGACCTGTCGATCCATCCGGCGACGGCGCGGCACCTCGCGACCAAGCTCGCACGCCACTTCATCGCGGATGCGCCGCCGCCGTCCGCCGTCGCCCGGCTGGAGACCGCCTTCCTTCGGTCCGGCGGCGACCTGCCGACCGTCTACCGGGCATTGATCGCGTCGCCGGAGGCGTGGGCCACGCAGCCGGCCAAGTTCAAGACGCCGTGGGAATGGTCCGTTTCCGCATGGCGCGCGCTCGGAACGCGCACGGTGCAGCCGGGGGCGGTGCAGGGGCTGCTCGACCAGCTCGGCCAGCCGATGTGGAAGCCCGGCCAGCCGATCGGCTATGACGACACCGCGCCGAGCTGGGCCGGCCCAGACGCCATCCTGCGCCGGGTCGAGGCGGCGCAGCGCTTCGCCGCGGCCGCACCCGCCGGCACCGACGCGCGCGCGCTGGCCGCGCAGATGTTTCCCGGCATGCTGAGCCCGGCGACCGCACAGGCGCTGCAACGGGCGGAAAGTCCCAATCAGGCGATCGCGCTGTTGCTCGTCTCGCCCGAAATGATGCGGAGGTAACAGCCATGGATCGTCGTTCCTTCCTGCGCGGCGCCGGTACGCTGGGCGTACTCGGCGGCTTCGCGCCGCGGCTCGCCTTCGCCAAGGCGGCCACGGCCAAGCGTTTCGTCTTCATCATCCAGCGCGGTGCCGCCGATGGCATGGGCATCGTCGGTCCCGTCGGCGACCCCGCCTTCATCGGCGCGCGCGGCGATCTCGCCGCGGACGTGGCGCAGGGCACCAAGCTGGACGCGATGTTTGCGCTGCATCCGGCGATGACCGCGGCGGCGGGCCTGTATGCGCAGGGGCAGGCGCTGTTCGCGCATGCGATCGCCTCGCCCTATCGCGACCGGTCGCATTTCGATGGCCAGAACGTCCTGGAGACCGGGGGGGCCAGCGCCTACCAGCTGCGCGACGGCTGGATGAACCGCCTGCTCGGCCTCGTCCCGGCGGAGGATGCGCATGCAATCGCGGTCGCGGCGACCGTCCCCATGGCGCTGCGCGGCAAGCGCGAGGTCGCGAGCTACGCCCCGTCGTCGCTGCCGCACGCGTCGGACGACATGCTCGCCCGCGTGACGCAGCTGTACCAGGGCGACGCACAGCTCCACGCCCTGTGGGACGAGGCGCTGTCGACGCGCCAGCTGACGGGCGACCTCAACGCCAAGGACGCGCGCAACACCGGTGCGCTCGCCGCACGATTGCTGGCGCCGGCCAACGGCGCGCGCATCGCGACGATCGAGACGGGCGGGTGGGACACGCATGCGGGCCAGCGCGGTCGGCTGACGCAGCAGCTCAAGGCGCTCGACGCGATGATCGGTGCGCTGCATGCGGGGCTGGGCCCGGTTTGGAACGATACGCTGGTGCTCGTCGCGACCGAATTCGGCCGCACCGTCGCGGCGAACGGGACGGGCGGGACCGATCACGGCACCGGCACGGCGGCGATGCTGCTGGGCGGGGCGGTCAAGGGTGGGCGCGTGCTCGCCGACTGGCCGGGGCTCGCGCAGGCAAGCCTGTTCGAGAATCGCGATCTCAAGCCGACGACGCCGCTCGACGCGTTCATCGGCGGCGCGGTGGCGAGCCATTTCTCGGTCGATCCTTCCCGCACGATGCCGGCGCTGTTCCCGTCGAGTGCCCGCACCGCGGCGCTTGAGGGATTGCTGCGGGCGTAATCACGATCGCCTCCCGCCGCCGGGGAGGCGATCGCCATTGCGGCAGAGGCTGCGCGCCCGTACATCGCGGCGCATCATGACGCTTTATACCCGCTTCGCCGCGCATGTCGCCGCGGCCCTCGACACCCTGACCGCCGCCGGCACTCTGCCCGAGGGGCTCGACCGCCGTAACGTCACGGTCGAGCCGCCGCGCGACCCGAGCCACGGCGATCTCGCGACCAACGCGGCGATGGTGCTCGCCAAACCCGCGGGGACCAATCCCCGCGCCCTGGCCGAGGCGATCGTGGTCGAACTGGCCAAGCTGCCCGATGTCGCGGGCGCGAGCGTCGCGGGGCCGGGCTTCATCAACCTGACGCTGACCGATGCGGCATGGCGCGGCGAGCTTGCCGCGATCCCAACGGCGGGTGCCGATTACGGTCGCTCGACGATGGGGCGGGGCGCGCGCGTCAATATCGAATATGTATCGGCGAACCCGACCGGACCGATGCACATGGGCCATTGCCGCGGCGCGGTGGTCGGCGACGCGCTCGCCAGCCTGCTCGAATTCGCCGGGCATGACGTGATCCGCGAATATTACGTCAACGATGCTGGCGGTCAGGTGGACGTGCTCGCCCGCTCCGCGCATCTGCGCTATCGCGAGGCCCTGGGCGAGGACGTCGGCGCGATCCCCGAAGGTCTGTATCCCGGCGACTATCTGGTACCGGTCGGCAAGGCGCTCGCGGAGGAATTCGGCGATCGTTATGCGACCGCCCCGGAGGATGCGTGGCTTGCGCTGTTCCGCGCCCGCGCGGTCGCGGCCATGCTCGTCATGATCAAGGACGACCTCGCGCTGCTCGGGATCCATCACGACGTCTTCTCGTCGGAGGCCGAACTGCAGGCCGCCGGCAAGCCGGAGGCGGCGGAGGCGTGGTTGCGGGAGCATGGCTTCGTCTACGATGGCTTCCTGGAGGCGCCGAAGGGCGAGACCCCCGAGGACTGGGAACCCGTCGAGCTTCCGCTGTTCCGCTCGACGGCCTTCGGCGACGACCAGGACCGGCCGATCAAGAAGTCGAACGGCAGCTGGACCTATTTCGGTGCCGATCTCGCCTATCACTTCCAGAAGAGCCAGTCCGCCGACCAGTTGATCGACATCTGGGGCGCCGATCATGCCGGGACGGTCAAGCGCATCGTCGCCGCCGTCGCCGCGCTGACCGGCGGCAAGACCCGCTTCGACGTCAAGCTGGTGCAGATGGTGCGCCTGCTGCGGGCGGGCGAGCCGGTCAAGATGTCGAAGCGCGCCGGCAACTTCGTCACCCTCGCCGATGTGGTGCGCGAGGTCGGCAAGGACGTCGTCCGCTTCACGATGCTGACGCGGCGCGCCGATGCGCAGATGGACTTCGACTTCGCAAAGGTGGTCGAGGCGTCGAAGGACAATCCGGTGTTCTACGTGCAATATGCCCATGCTCGGATCGCCTCGCTCCATCGCAGGGCCGCGGAGGCGGGGGTGACGGACGGTGCGGCCGACCTGTCCCGCCTTGATACGGAGGACCTGGCGCTGGTGAAGCTGGCGGCGCAATTCCCGCGTGTCGTCGAAACGGCCGCGGCAGCGCGCGAACCGCATAGGATTGCGTTCTATCTGTACGACTTAGCTGCTGCTTTTCATGCTGCGTGGAATGTCGGCAATGACCGGCCCGACCGGCGTTTCCTGGTTCCCGAGGACCAGGATGCGACGCGGGCGCGTCTGTTCTTGGCGGACGCGATCGCGCAGATTATTCGTAACGGGCTCAGCATCATGGGCGTGGTCGCGGTTTCGGAGATGAAGTGATGGCTGACGAGAGGGATCTGCGGGAGGAAGACCGCCTGCCGTGGCTCGAAACCGTCGAGCCGGATGAGGACCGCGGCGCGCCCATCGGCAAGATGATCGCGCTCGTCGTCGTCGGCCTGGCATTCCTGTCCGCGATCGTCTTCGGCATCTACAAGCTGCAGACGCGCCACGGCGGCGGCAACGGCGAACTGATCGAGGCGCAGGAGGGCGACTATAAGGTCCGTCCCGACGACCCCGGCGGGCTGAAGGTGAAGGGCGAGGGCGATGCCGCCGTCGCCACCAGCGCGGGCAAGGCCGGCAGCGCCTCGATCGACCTCAACGCGGTGCCCGAAAAGCCGGTCGAGGGTCATCGCGCCGGCAGCCTGCCCGCGAAGACCAAAAGCGAGGGCGGTCGCAACGCCGTCGCGCAGGTACCGGCCTCGGGCGGCAAGCTGGTCGCCACCCCGCCCGTCACGGCGCAGCGTCAGGCAAGCGGCGGCGGTAACGGCGGCGGTTCGCTCGTCCAGCTCGGCGCCTATCCGAGCGAGGCCACGGCCAATGCCGCCTGGACCGGTTTCTCGAAGCGCTTCTCGTATCTTGCCCCGCTGGGCAAGGCGGTGCAGCCGGTCGCGATCGGCGGCCGCACGCTGTACCGTCTGCGCGTCAACGCGGGCTCCGCCAACCAGGCGGCAGACATCTGCGGTCGCCTGCGTGTCGCCGGCGAGAGCTGCTTCGTCGCGAGCTGAGGGCGTCGTCCCCGGGGAGGGGGCGGAACCGGCCCCGCGACGTGCCGCCCAACGCGCCTGAAGGTGCGGCGATCGCGAGCGGTCAGGCCCTGTCGGCGACCTGCCTGTGCCGCCCGATCGCGGTCCGATCGCGGCCGCCGGGCTGGCCTTTTGCCCATGGCGTTCCTATATGCGGTGCATCGTTGCCAGTTCCCCTGTAGGCGGCAGCGGCTGAGAGACCCTGTGTGCTCCCGCTTACGCAAGGAGTACGGCACATGGGCCTGAACGACCTCCTCTATCGTCATCAGGTTTCGCTGATGATGGCCGACGCCGCCGCGAGTCGCGAGGCGCGGCATAGCCATCTGGCGCTAGCGCGGGCCTATGCCCGGCGAATTGCCGATTGGACCGCGCCCCTTCGCGGCGAGGCGGCCCCGCTGGTCTCCCTCGCGTGATCGAGACGGCGCCGCCGCGCCCCGATCGGCCTACGCGCCGCTTCCGGCCAGCGTCGCAGACGCGCCTTTCCGACGACCAGAAGCGGCGGCAGGCCACCGTGATGGCGGCGGCATGGCGGGCGTTCGGCGATCGCGATCGGACGATGGCCTTTCTGAACGAAGCGGACGACGTGCTCGGCGGACGGCCGCTCGACCTCGCCGTCGACGGCGAGGTCGGGTTGTCGGCAGTGCTCGACCGGCTGGCAGGCGTTCCGCTGCCACCCTCATCTTCCAGCGAAAGGCAGGCCTGAGCTATGTCCAGGGACGCACAGTTCTTCCGTGAACAGGCCGAACTCCAGCGCGCGGCGGCATCCGAGGCGACGCTCGACAACGTGCGTGAACGATGCGAGCGGGCCGCTGTGTCCTGGGAGGCGATGGCGACACGCTCCGAGGCGACGGAACGGCGCCGTGTCGAACGGGGCGCTCGGCCGGCGCTATGACGACGGCGACGACGGCGCTGGCCGCCGGGGCCGCGATCGTCGCGGCAGCCGCCTTTCCCGCCTGCCGGGCCGTCCCGCACGCCTTGCGCTGGATTTACTGGCGTGGGCGCCGATGATAGGCGGCCGCTATGAGACGCTGAGCCGCGCGACGCGCTTCCTGGCGGAGATCGATCCAGGCTCTTCCGCATCGCACCGTGCGGACTATGCGCGGGCCCGCTATCTGGGCAATTGCCTGGGCGAGATCGATCGCTTCCTCAGCCTTCTGCTCGATGCGGTCGGGGATGTCTCGCCGTCCCTGCAGCGACAGCGGAATACCGCCCGCAAGATCGGCCTCGTCGCGCCCGACCGCATCGACCTAGCCGCGGACCAGCGCCGCCTGCGCGCTCTGGGTCGGACGCGGGCCTGCCTCTCCTATTGCCGCGGCCGCGTCTGCCGTCCCGACGATGCGGCGGCGCAGTGGATGACCGCGGGATGGACCGATTCGCACGCGCCGACGCTGCGTCGCTACGCGATGGGCGACCGCCTGCATCCGTCGACCAGCGACCTCGCCTGCGTCGGCGCCTTTTACCAGGGTCTGGCGGACACGCTCGTCGCGGCGGTGCGGTAGCCGGCGGCGCGGCCGGCGAGGCTGACCCGCAGGCGGTCGCACCGCGCTGCCCATACGATGGATCGGCGCGCGCGTGGCTGGCCGGCATGGCGCGGGCGCGCGCGCCACGCTACACCGGCGGGCATGAAGCCCGTCATCTTCGGCCTGTCCGGCCCCGCGCTCACCGTCGAGGAGCGCGCCTTCTTCGCCGATGTCGAACCCGCCGGTTACATCCTTTTCAAGCGCAACGTCGAGACGCGCGGCCAATTGCGGGCGCTGACCGACTCCTTGCGCGCGCTCGCCGGGCGCGACGACCTTGCCATTCTGATCGACCAGGAGGGCGGCCGCGTCGCGCGCATGGGGCCGCCGGAATGGCCCGCCTTTCCCGCCGGCCCGGCCTTCGCCGCATTGTACGACAGGGCACCGATGTCCGCGATCCAGGCGATGCGGGCCAACGGCCAGGCGCTCGGCCTGATGTTGCGCGAAATGGGCATCACCGTCGATTGCGCGCCGCTGCTCGACGTCGCGCAACCGGATACCACGCCGGCGATCGCCAGCCGCGCCTATGGCGGCGACCCGATGCAGGTCGCCTCGCTCGGCCGGGCGATGCTGGAAGGGTTGGCGGCTGGCGGGATCGTCGGGGTCGTCAAGCATATGCCCGGCCATGGCCGCGCCATCGTCGATTCGCATTACGATCTGCCGACCGTCACCGCCGATGCGGCGGCGCTGGAGACGGACCTGGAGCCGTTCCGCACGCTCGCGCATGCGCCGATGGGGATGACCTCGCATATCGTGTTCCAGGCGTGGGACGCCGAGCGGCCCGCCACGCTGTCGCCGGTGGTGATCGAGCAGGTGATCCGCGGTGCGATCGGCTTCGACGGCCTGTTGATGACCGACGACATCGACATGAAGGCGCTGGCGGGGAGCGCCGGAGACAAGGCCGCGGGCGCGATCGCCGCGGGCTGCGACCTGGTGCTCGATTGCTGGGCGCGGATGGACGAGATGGTCGACATCGCGGGGCGGCTCGACGATATCGCGCCTGCCGCCCGCGCGCGCCTCGATCGGGCCATGGCGACGCGCCGGCCGCCGGAGGGGGACTTCGCCGAGCTCGTCGGCCGCCGCGACGCCTTTCTCGCGCTCGCCTGATGGTCGAACCCGAACAGCTGACACTCGACCTTGACGGCTGGGAGGGGCCGCTCGACCTGCTGTTGTCGCTCGCGCGGGCGCAGAAGGTGGATCTGCGAGCCATATCGATCCTGGCGCTGGTCGAGCAGTATCTCCGCTTCGTCGACCGGGCGAAGGTGCTGCGGCTGGAACTCGCCGCCGATTATCTCGTCATGGCGGCCTGGCTGGCCTATCTCAAATCCGCGCTGCTGCTGCCGCGCGACCCGCGGGTCGAGCCGGACCCCGAGGAACTGGCGCTGCGCCTGCAATTGCGACTCGAGCGGCTCAACGCGATGCGCGAGGCGGGGGCGCGGCTGATGGCGCGGGATCGGCTCGGCCGCGACGTGTTTCCGCGCGGCAGGGCGGAAGGGTTGCGGACGATCCGGCGCGCGCGCTGGCAGGCGGAGTTGTACGACGTCATTGCCGCCTATGGCCGGATCAGCGCGCGCAACCGCCCGGTGATGCACGTCGTCGCCGATCGCGAGGTGATGACGCTGGAGACGGCGCTGGCGCGGATCGGCGCGTTGCTCGGCACCCGGCTCGACTGGACGACGCTGGAAAGCTTCCTTCCCGACGGCAGCGACCGGCTGCGCAAGTCGGCGCTCGCCTCGTCCTTTCTCGCCGCGCTGGAACTGGCAAAGCAGGGCAGAGCGGAACTGCGCCAGGCGGCGCCCTTCGCCCCGCTCTACCTGCGCGCCGCCTCGTGACGCCCCCCGACGACATCGTCCGCGCGGTCGAGGCGCTGCTGTTCGCGTCCGCCGAGCCATTGTCGGTCGATTCGCTCCGCGCCTATGTCGGTGGCGGCGACGTGCGCGCCGCGCTGGAGCGGCTGGAAGCCGATTATGCCGGACGCGGCGTCGCGCTGGTGCGCCGAGGCGACCGCTGGCATTTCCAGACCGCGCCCGATCTTGCCCACCTGCTGCGCCGCGATCGCGAGGAGCCGCGGCGCCTGTCGCGTGCCGGCGTCGAGACGCTGGCGATCATCGCCTATCACGAGCCCGTGACGCGCGCGGAGATCGAGGCGATCCGCGGCGTTCAGATATCCAAGGGCACGCTGGACGTGCTGATGGAGGCGGGCTGGGTCCGCCCGGCGGGGCGACGCGAGGTGCCGGGGAGACCGCTCCTGTACGCGACGACGCCCGCGTTCCTCGCGCATTTCGGCCTCGCGAGCCGTCGCGACCTGCCCGGCTTGGACGATCTGCGCGCCGCCGGTCTGCTCGATCCCGTCGACCTTATGCCGGAAGGCGCGCACGTCGGGGCTTTCGCAGTGGAAAAGGACGACGACAGTGACTAGATGTCGATGAAGTTTCAGGAGACATGCCATGGGCAGCTTCAGCCCGATCCATCTGCTCGTCCTCGCCGTCGTCGCCATTCTGCTGCTCGGCGGCGGCCGCTTCTCCAACCTGATGGGCGACGTCGCCAAGGGCGTGAAGAATTTCAAGAAGGGCATGGCCGAGGAGGACGAGAGCCACGCCAAGCCGGCGCCGCGCATCGAGGCGCAGAAGTCTGCCGAGCCCGCGTTCGATCGCGACGGCGAGCGCGTCCGCGACGATCGCTGACCGACGACCGTCCGCTAGCGTACTCTAGTCCATGTTCGATATCGCCCCGTCCGAGTTCCTGCTGGTCGCCTTCGTCGCGCTGGTGGTGATCGGGCCAAAGGATCTTCCCAAGGCGATGCGGATCGTCGGCTATTGGGTCGGCAAGGCGCGCGGTGTCGCGCGCCAGTTCCGCCAAGGCTTCGACAACATGGTCCGCGAGGCGGAGCTGGAGGAAATGGAGAAGCGCTGGGCGGCGGAGAATGCGCGGATCATGGCCGAACATCCCGCGACGCCCGCTGCGGATGCAGCTCCGTCGTCGCCGGTCGAGCCCGGCGCCACGACCCTCGACCATGATGCGCCCGCGCTGGTCGAACCGCCCGTGATCCATGATCGGCCCGCACCACCGGCGCCGCCGATCAGCGTCGACCATCCGCATGTCGTACCGGCCGCGCCCGATCATCCGGACGCGCCGCGCGAAGGAGCGGCCTCGTGAGCGACGACGCGCTGATCGACAGCCGCGACGAGATCGACGCGAGCCGCGCGCCCCTGCTGGACCACCTTGTCGAGCTACGCCGCCGCCTGCTCTATTGCATCGCGGCAGTCGCGGTCTGCTTTGGCGTGGCGATGTATTTCGCCAACACGATCTTCGCCTTCCTGCTCAAGCCCTTGCGTGCGGCAGGGCAGACGGAGGTGATCTTCACGACGGTCTACGGCGGCTTCTTCACGGAGGTGAAGCTCGCCTTCTTCACCGCGATGATGCTCAGCTTCCCGGTGATCTCCAACCAGGCGTGGCGGTTCATCGCCCCCGGCCTGTACCGCAAGGAAAAGCGGGCGCTGCTGCCGTTCCTCCTCGCGACGCCGGTGCTGTTCACCGCCGGCGCCGCCATGGCCTATTTCGTCGCGGTGCCGATGGCGCTGCACTTCCTGCTCGGATATTCCGGCATGGTCGGCGACGTGAAGCGCCAAGCGCTCCCCGACATCGCCGAATATCTGTCCTTCATCATGCAGTTCCTGTTCGGATTCGGCATCGCCTTCCTGCTGCCGGTGCTGCTGATGCTGTTGGAGCGCGCCGGGATCGTGACCCGGCAGCAGCTCAAGTCCGCGCGCCGATACGCCGTCGTCGGCGCATTCGCCATCGCGGCGGTGCTGACGCCGCCGGACGTGGGGTCGCAGCTGCTGCTCGCGATTCCGCTCTGCCTCCTCTACGAACTCGCCCTCATCGGCATCTGGTTCACCGAGCGCAAGCGGGCCAAGCTGGCGGCGGAAGAGGCGGCACAGGCGGCCTGACGCCGCGGCGACCCGCGTGCAGCATGGCGGGACCGGTCGCTGCCGTGCGGGTGCAGATTATCAGCGCAGATGACAAAAGGCCTCCCGCCCGGCGTCGGGCGGGAGGCCTTGCTTGGCCGTGCGGCGGAAGGATTACTTCGCGTCGTCGGCGGTCTTCGCGACGGTCTTGCCGGCCGAGCTCACGTCCTTGCCGACGCCTTCGACCGTGTTGCAGGCGCTGACCATCAGTGCACCGGCGACGACGGCGAGGCCGAGAATCTTACGCATCGGAATATCTCCTCGATGAATGGAATAGGTGCGTCGCCAATGTTCGGGGGGGCGCTTCGCTCCGCACCCGGAACGCCAATTCCGCTAATGTTGCCGGCACTCGGAGGGATGTTCGCTGAGCCGGGCCAGCGGCATGATCCGCTTGGTTGAAAGAGTAAAGGCCCGGAAGCAGCACCGGGGGGGGGAGGGTTGCTGCTTCCGGGCCTATGTCGTGGATCGCGAGAGCGGGGGGGCATAAGGTCGCGATCCGAAGTGCATAACGGCGCGCATTCGAGGAGGTTCCGCCCCTATCGCTTTTTTTTGAATCTTTTTTGGCTCAGTCGCGACCGAGGACGGGAAAGGCGATTTCGTAGGCGCCGGTCATCGGATCGTGATGCAGCGGGGCGCGCAACTGGCGCGACAGACCCTCCATGACGCGACCGTAGCGGGTAGAAAGCAGATGCGTCAGCTTCTCGCTTTCGACGAAGGCGCGCGACACGACCCGCAGCACGGCGCGTTTCTCCGCGTCGCCCGATTTGATCGCCACGCGGATCTGGGCGGCGGGATCGCTGGTCATCGCCAATTCGATCGTCTCCGTGACCAGGAACGCGACGGCCACGGCGACGTCCTGGGTCACCAGGAACGGATCGACATCGAGCGCGATGATCAGGCTGCCTGCACCTTCCGGCGCGGTGGCGCGGATGTTGGATGCCAGCTCGCCGATCACCGAGCGCAGATTGAGTCCGCGGTTCTCCTCCATTTCGGCGAAATGGTTGCGATGTACCACTGCCAGCGCGTCGACGCGCCGCTGGATCGAGGCATAGGCTGCCGTCGCATCGGCACTGGGGGCACCGCGCGCATGAAAGTTGATCAGGCTGGAGATCACCTGCAGGTTGTTCTTCACCCGGTGATGGACCTCTCGGGTGAGCTTGGTCTGGCGTACGACCGCATCTGCCAGGCCTGCCTCGTGGAGCGCAACGGTGCGGCTGATCGCGCGAAAGGTATCGCCGAGCTCGCGGATTTCCTGCGCGGGCAGGGGGCCCAACTTGCCGGGATCGATCACTTCGCCGGGGGTATAGGCTGCAACGCTCGCCCGCAGCAGGCGCAGCGGCCGGATCAGCAGGCGATCGACGACGAACCAGGAAAGCCCCGCGGCCGCGGCCCACATCAGCAGCGGCAGCATCAGCGCAACCAGGAACGACGAGGTGACCGGCGCGCTGCGCATGCGGGTGCGCAGGACGAGCCCGTCGAGCCCGAGCGGTGTCTGCACCGTTTCCGTTCGGTCCAGCGGCCCCAGACCCGGTATGTCGGTCAGGTCGAGCGACGCTTTCTCGTCGATCAGCGCGGTGCTCAGCGGCATGGCGCGGCTGCCCGACCCGGCGAGCCGGGAAAGGAACGCGGTGGGGAAGAGGACGCGGGCGATCGGCGATCCGCCCGGCGCCGCAACCGACAGGACGAGTCCGCGATTCGCAACGATCGCGATGTCCAGCGGCTTGTCCGCGGCGGGCAGCGAGGCGTCGATCGGCTGACCGCACAGCAGGCGACCCTGGCGGTCGACGATCGAGAAGCGGGTGCCGATCGCGGCCTGCTGCGCGAAGACGCCCTGGGCGCGCGCGCAGCTGGGCGCGTCGGCTGGATCGTCGCGCAGCGCCTCGACCGCGACCTTCAGCGCGGTGGTGTCGCCGATCAGCTCGATCGCGATGTTGCGGGCGCTCTCGGTCGCCGCGATTCGCAGTCGCGCGCGCACCTCCGCGTCCGCGACCCGGCCGGTCTGCAGGGTCGCGGCGATCGCGATCAATGCCAGCAGCAGCAAGGCAATGGACAGCGTGATGAAAAGCTTCGCGCCGGTCGGGAGGCGCGAAAGGGCTGACACCGGCGTCATGGAGACACCACGGGCGGCGGCAGCAGCATCTGGGGAGGAGGCCATGCCCCTCGGCTAGGCGAGCTTGTTCAGCAGGTCTAGCATTTCGTCCGGCACGTGCTCGTCGACCGTCTTCTGATATGCGGACCGTAGCGCCGCACCCATGTCGCGGTCATTGCCCTGGCCTTTCTCAGACGTTTTCTTCGACGAGGTTTTCCGGTCCTTCTCGCTGGCCAAGTCCAACAATTCCCCCTGGTGGCCCGGTGGAAGTCCAGGCGATCGACGCGATGAAATGCCACGACCGCATCGGTCGCGCTGACGGCGACTTTACGGTCTTGGTTCGGGCAAGGAAACCAAATCGATGCTCGATGGTTCCATTGCCGCGCGAAAATTCCGCAGGTCCATGGGGGCGGCTGGGTTTCTCGACAAACACCGTTGCAAAGACGCGGGCTCCCGCTCACCTATCGGGGCCGCCAGTACATCTCAGGGAGTGAAACCGACCCATGTCGCTTGGACAGCAACTCGCACCGCATCTTCCTTTCCTGCGGCGCTACGGCCGGGCGTTGACCGGGAGTCAGAACCAGGGCGACAAATATGTCCGCGCGACGCTGGAGGCTATCGTCGCCGCGCCGGATCAGTTTCCGCGCGACGTCGATCCGCGTCTCGGGCTGTACCGCATGTTCCAGGGGATCTGGGCTTCCGCAAACGCCGACGGCGCCGAGGAGACGTCGGTGAGCGACATCGAAGGCAGCGAGGTGGTGGCGCGCGCGCGCCTCGCGCGGATGACGCCGCTGTCGCGGCAGGCGCTGCTGCTGACGGCGATGGAGGGCTTTTCGCCCGAGGACGCCGCCTATCTGATCGAGGTCGACACGAGCGAGGTCGAGAGCCTTGTCGCCGAGGCGCTCGAGGAGATCGAGAAGCAGACGCGTGCGCGCGTGCTGATCATCGAGGACGAGCCGATCATCGCGATGGATATCGAGACGATCGTGCGTGACCTGGGCCACGAGGTGACCGGCGTCGCCGTCACGCGCGACGAGGCGGTCGCTTTGGCGATGGAGGACCGTCCCGGCCTCGTGCTTGCCGACATCCAGCTCGCCGACGACAGCTCCGGCATCGATGCGGTCAAGGACATCCTCGCCGAATTCGAGGTCCCCGTGATCTTCATCACTGCCTTCCCGGAGCGTCTGCTGACCGGCGAACGGCCGGAGCCGACCTTCCTCATCACCAAGCCGTTCCAGCGGTCGACCGTGAAGGCCGCGATCAGCCAGGCGCTGTTCTTCGATCAAAGTACGGTACCGGCCGGGGTCTGAGTCCGCAGGCGAAGGTTACGGACCCAAAACGTCTTTCGAGGGTTGAGACATCATGGCGGATCAGAACGAACCTGTGCATGTGACAACCACGGAAGCGCGCGCTGGCGCTACCCCGGGGGTGACGCGATACGTCCTCGGCATATCGCTGGTACTGGTGATCGCGATCTTCGCCTTTCTGATCCTGCGTTAGAGCCGGTCTCATTTATCTTGGTAATTGAAGACCGTGGCACCTATCTCTGTCGCGAAGGCGGCAACCACGTCCCCGGCATTGAACGGAATTGCATGACTCAGCCTGCCCCGCGCGACGACTATGAAGACGACGAGGCGCCGACAGCGCCCGTCGAGCACGTCTCGCTGTCGGACCCGGAATTCAAGACCCAGCTCGCGCAGGTTATCCCGCATCTGCGCGCGTTCGGCCGTTCGCTGTCGGGCAGTCGCGACCTCGCGGACGATCTCGTCCAGGAAACCCTGCTCAAGGCCTGGGCGGCGCGCAAGCGCTTCCAGGCCGGCACGAACATGCGCGCCTGGACGTTCATCATCCTTCGCAACCTCTATCTCTCCCAGATGCGCCGGGCGCGGTTCAAGGGCGAGTGGGACGACCTGGTGGCAGATCGCATTCTTGCCGCGCCCGCCAGCCAGGATCGCCACGTCGAGCTCGGCGACATGCAGCGCGCTTTGATGCACCTGCCCCAGCCGCAGCGGGAGGCGCTGATCCTAGTCGGTGCCGGCGGATTCGCCTACGAGGAAGCGGCGGAAATCTGCCAGGTGGCGGTCGGCACGATCAAGAGCCGCGTGGCGCGCGGCCGGGTCGCGCTCGAAACCATCCTGTCGGAGGGCGCGCTGCCCTCGCGCCGCGAGCATGAGACCGACACCAGCAAGACGGCGCTGGACACCATCATGGGCGAAGTCGACCACCTGAGCCGCGGACGCTGATGGGATAGTGCGGGCGGCAACGACCTTCGGGCCGCGCCGCCGCATCTGCCGACGCGCGGGGCGTTCATTCGTATCTCGCGAAAGCCGACCTGTACTACCGGGGGGTGAGGAGGCCCGGGCCGTTCAGCTTGGCAACCGGTCCAGTTTGCCGAGCAGGTCGAGCATGTCGTCCGGCACACCGGTATCGCTGAAGGCGCCCCGCAGCGTATGGCCGAGCGCATCGGTCGAACGCGGACGGCGCACGACATAATCGCCGCGACGCGGCTTTTCCGAATGATGCCCGGCGATCGACATGCCATCCTGAACGACCGTTCGTGCGAATCGTTGCGGTTTTGCGACGAACAGACGGAAACGAAAGGGAAATTCATGGACGAGCCGGGAAACCGGGACCGTGAGAGCGTGCGGGCCGATGCCGTCGGGCGTATTCGCGCGCATTCGCCCTTCCTGTCATCCGTTCTCGATCGTCACCCCGGTTGGAGCGACGCGGTGCGCCAGGGCGCACTCGATTGGCGCGATCCGCAGGTCGTCGCGCCCGACATGCCCGTCGCGCGCCGGTTGCGCTGGCAGCGCAACGCGCTCGCGCTCGCGGTCGCGGTCGACGATCTCGCCGGTCTCGCGGACCTGACGGAGGTCACGCACCGGCTGAGCGACTTTGCCGACCATGCGCTTGATACCGCGATCGCCGCGGCGATCGCGGAGCGGGTGCCGGATGCACTGCCGCACGGCTTCGTCGCCATCGCGCTCGGCAAGCACGGCAGCCGCGAGCTCAATTACTCCTCCGACGTCGACCCCATTTTGCTGTTCGATCCCACCGCCATCCCGCGTCGCGCCCGCGACGAACCCGAGGAGGCGGCGGTGCGGATCGCGCGCCGCGTCGTCGACCTGCTGCAGACACGCGACGGCGACGGCTATGTGCTGCGCGTCGACCTGCGCCTGCGACCGGCGGCGGAGGTGACGCCGATCGCCATCCCGCTCCTGGGTGCGATCAGCCACTACGAGTCGCAGGCGCTAACGTGGGAACGGGCCGCCTTCATTCGCGCGCGCGCCGCCGCCGGCGACCTGGCGCTGGGACGCCAGTTCCTCGAAGCGATACGGCCTTTCGTCTGGCGGCGGGGGCTCGACTTCGGCGCGGTACGGGAGATCCGCGAGCTGTCGCGCCGCATCCGCGATCACTATGCCAGCGGCCAGGCGTTCGGACCGGGATATGATCTGAAGCGCGGTCGCGGCGGCATCCGCGAGATCGAGTTCTTCGCCCAGATCCATCAGCTGATCCACGGCGGCCGCGATCCCGCGCTGCGTGCGCCGGCGACGCGGGACGCACTGGCCGCGCTTACCGTGGCGGGCCACGTCACCCGCGAGGACGCGGCGATGCTCACCGATGCCTATGTCCGCCTGCGCACCGTCGAGCACCGCCTGCAGATGGTGGACGATCGGCAGACGCACAGCCTGCCCGCGGGCAGCGCGCTGGAGGGCGTCGCGGCGCTCGACGGCCTTGCCGGTGCGGACGCGCTCCTCGCGGGATTGCACCCTTCGATCACCGCGGTCGGACGGCTTTACGACACGCTCGACGACAGCCGTCCGGCGCAGCTGCCGCACACGGCCGAGGCGCTGGCCGCGACCTTGGACCAGGCCGGGTTCGTGGATGGCGCCGCCGCGGCCGCTGCGGTTGCGGGTTGGCGCGGCGGCCGGTATCCCGCACTGCGCAGCCCGGCCGCGCGAGAGGCACTGGAGGCGGTGCTGCCGGTGCTGATGCCCGCGCTGGCGGAAGCGCCCGATCCCGCCGCGGCGCTGCGCCGGCTCGACCGAATGCTCGAACGCCTGTCGAGCGCGATCAACATCTTCCGCCTGCTTGAGGCGCGTCCCGGACTTGCCGCGATGCTGGCCGCCATCCTCAGCCATGCGCCGCCGCTCGCGGATGCGCTGGCGATGCGTCCCGAACTGATCGACGGCCTGATCGACGCGAGCGCCTTCGAGCCGCTCGGCGAGGTGGATACCCTGGTGGCCGCGATGCGACGCGGCGATGCCGCGGATTACCAGTCCTTGCTGGATCAGGTCCGCCGCATCGTCGGGGAACGCCGGTTCGCGCTGGGGTGCCAGATCGTCGCGGGCGCCGCCGATCCGCTCGTCGTGGCGGGCGGCTATGCGCGGCTGGCGGAGGCGGCGGTGGAGACGCTTGCCGCCGCGACGATCACCGACTTCGCGCGCACCCACGGCCGCGTGCCGGACAGCGAACTCGTCATCCTGGGCTATGGGCGGCTCGGCGGCCGCGCACTCACCCACGCCTCGGATCTCGATCTCGTCTACCTCTTCACCGGCGACTATGCCGCCGAGTCGGACGGCGCGAAGCCACTCGGCGCCACGCTCTATTACAATCGTCTCGCGCAACGGATCGGCGCGGCGCTGTCGGTGCCGACCGCTGCGGGCCCCCTCTATCCGGTCGACACCCGGTTGCGGCCGTCGGGGACGCAGGGGCCGCTCGTCGTCAGCCTCGACAGTTTCGCCCGCTACCAGCGCGAAGGCGCCTGGACCTGGGAGCATATGGCACTGACGCGAGCGCGGCCCGTGTTCGGATCGCCGGCGGCGCGCGCCGCGGTCCAGCAAGAGATCGACGCGGTTTTGGGCGGAGCGCGTGCCGCGCGCGACATCGCCGCCGACGCGGTGGCGATGCGCGGCGAGATGGCACGGCACAAACCGCCGGCGGGTCCGCTCGACGTCAAGCTGTTGCCCGGCGGTCTCGTTGACCTGGAATTCACCGTGCACGTCGCGCAGCTGCGGTATCGCGCCGGCTTCGACCCTCAACTGCTCGGCGCGATCGACACGCTGATCGCGCTCGGCCGACTGCCGGCAAGCCTCGGCCCTGCCTATGCCGTGCTGGCCCGCCTGCTCGTGGTCGTGCGGCTCGTCGCCCCCGATGCGGCGGAGCCGCCGCCCGCCACCTGCGCGCTGATCGCGCGCGCGCTCGGCATGGCGGATTGGTCCGAGGTGCTTGCGACGCTGGCCGCGACGCGGCAGGACGTTGCGGCCGCTTGGGCCGCAACGACGGAGGATGACGATGGATGACGGCGCGACTATTCCGGCCGTTTCGGTGACGGGCATGGACGGCTCGCCGATCCGGTTGACCGACCTGCCGCTGCCTGCCGTGATCTATTTCTACCCCAAGGACGATACCGCTGGTTGCACGCGGGAGGCGCAGGATTTCTCCGTGCTGTCGGCGGATTTCGCCGCTGCCGGCGCCACCGTGTTGGGGATCAGCAAGGATCCGCCGTCCGCCCATGCCAAGTTCGCCGCAAAGCATGCGCTGACGGTCACGCTCGCGTCCGATGAGGATGGTGCCGCCTGCGAGGCCTTCGGCGTCTGGGGCGAAAAGCAGATGTATGGTCGCACGTATATGGGGATCGAGCGCGCCACCTTCCTGTTCGGCCGGGACGGTCGGCTCGTTCGGGCATGGCGAAAGGTGAAGGTGCCCGGCCACGCCCAGGCGGTACTCGACGCGGTTCGCGCACTTTGATTTCCGCCGGGCGGCATTCGCCCGGCCGAGGGCGGCTCACCCGCCCAGCAGGATCGTCCCCTTCGTCCTTTCCGCACCGCCCTCCAGGTTCAGGCGGAACGACGTATTGTCGTTCGTCCGGCCGCTGAGCCCCTCGGGCTCAGCCTTGAGCGCATAGCCCGCCTTCGCCAGCCGTTCCCGGAAATAGTCGCGGACGGCCGCGGCGGGGGCGGGGCTGCTGAAGCGGATGCGCATGCCGCCATCGTTCATGTCCACCGCCTCGATTTTCGACCCGGGATAGAGGTGGACGCCGTTAAGCTGAAAGTTGCCCGCGTCCATGTCCAGCTTGGGCATCTTGAACTGGCCGCTGAAGCCGGGCAGCGCGATCTTCACGTCGCCCGACCTGCCGTCGATCGCACCGACGGTATTGCCGTCATCGGCGTTGATCGTGATCGACGTACCGTCGCCCGATCGGTCGCAGGCCGTCACCAGCATCGCCGCCGCGAGCGATATCGATCCCATCCATGCCCGGTTCGTCATCTGTCTCTCGCCATGTCGTTGCAGAGGCTTGGGATCGGCGAGGGGTTCCGAACCCGTCGTCGCCACTATAGGGGGTTCGCGTGTCCACGTCATCCTCCCCAGCCACCGCCGCCGCAAGCCTCGCGGAACCGCCCGGCGCGCCGATCGGCTTCGTCGAGTTCGTCGCGCTGATCGCGGCGCTGATGTCGCTCGCCGCGCTCGGTATCGATTCGATGCTGCCCGCACTGCCCGCGATGGGGGCGTCGCTGCACGTCGTCGGCGAGAATCAACGCCAGTTCATCATCACCGCGTTCGTGCTCGGCTTCGGCATCGCGCAGATCGTCCACGGGCCGCTCGCCGACCGGTTCGGCCGACGCGCGGTGCTGCTCTGGGCGCTCGCCGGCTATGCCGTCGCCAACATCCTGTGCGCGATATCGGCAAGCTTCGTGCTCCTCCTCTGCGCGCGGGTGGCGGGCGGCGCAATGATCGCCGCCACCCGCGTCGCGACCGTCGCGCTGGTGCGCGACTGCTACCATGGCCGCCCGATGGCGCGCGTCATGTCGATCGCCTTCATGGTGTTCATGATCGTGCCCGTGCTCGCGCCGACCTTTGGCCAGACGGTGCTGCTGTTCGCCAATTGGCGCGGTATCTTCTGGACCATCGCGGTCATCACCATGGTGCTGTTCACGTGGTTCTACACTCGCATGCCGGAGACGCTGCGACCGGATGCGGTGCAGCCGCTGTCGCCGTCCCGGATCGTCGCGGGCTGGCGACAGACGCTCGGCGACCGCTGGTCGCTCGGCTATACGCTCGCCTCGACGGCGCTGATGGGTGCGCTTTACGGCTATCTCAATTCGATCCAGCAGATCATGTTCGACACGTTCCACCGCCCCCATTTGCTGGCGGTGATGTTCGCAGCGACATCGATGCTGATGGCGGTGGCCAACCTGACCAACGCGCGCCTCGTCCTCAAGCTGGGCACGCGGCTGATCAGCCACAGCGCACTGACCGTGCTGATCGCGCTCAGCGCGGTGCACCTGGCCCTGGCGTGGAGCGGGCGTGATACCCTGATCAGCTTCGTGCTGCTGCAGGCGTTCACCATGGGCTGCTTCGGCCTTGCCACGTCCAACTTCTCGGCGATGGCGATGGAGAACATGGGGCGGATCGCCGGCACCGCGTCGAGCGTCCAGGGCTTCACCTCCGTCACGATGGGCGCGTTGCTCGGCGTGGTGATCGGCCAGGCGTTCGACGGCACGACCGCCCCCCTTGCGGCGGGATTCCTGCTTGCCGGGCTCGTCGCCATCGTCTGCGTCGCGGTGACCGAAAAGGGGCGCCTCTACCGCCCGCTCTGATCGCGGGATCGGGAACCGCCGGCCGCGTCCCGCCGTTCGCTCCATCACCATAGATTCTGGAGGGCGCGATGGGCGGACATCAGGTGCCGGGCATGGGCTCGGGCGACGACGGATACGACGAAGAAGGTTATGACGAGAGCCAGCGCGCCGAAATCCTCGAGGCGACGCGGGACGGGCCGACCGATGGCGTCGTGCTGACCGATCTCGATCCCGATTTGGGTGACGAGGACGACGAGGACGAGCCGCTCGACGACATCGATATGGATGCCGAGGAAATTGGCGAGGCCGACAGCGACGCAGACCGGGACGAGGCAGACGTCGAAGAGGACGATGCGCAGGACGATTTCGACGACGATGCCGTCGACGAGGAAGACCTGAACGACCGGGACGATGCTGCGCTGCGTCCCTGACGCATTTCACCGTCCGAGACAGAAATACCACATCGACCTACCAGTCGGTGTGGTATTTTGTTCATGGTAGCGACAGGAAGTGTTGCCGTAATACCACATGTCCGAGGTGATTGCCCGTTTTTGGCGCGTGCGCTGCAACAAAGCCCCGGTAGATCGGTTTGGTGGGGCCTGGGCTGGCCAGCGACTTGGTCGCGGCCGCCCGAGTTGAGGCAACACAAGGTAATTCATTATGCGTAAGCTCGCCCTCGCGGCCGCCGTTGCGGCCGTGTCCTTCGCTGTCCCGGCCTTCGCGCAGGACATGTCGACCACCGCGACGACCGATACCAGCGCCACGGCCCCCAGCGACGCCCCGCGCGCACCGGACGGTACGCGGGCGTTCGGCATCGAGCCGTATTTCGGCGTGATGGGCGGCTGGGAGCAGTTCTCGCGTCAGGGCGCGGGCATTCCGGCGCAGCCGCGCGGCTACAAGCTCGACGGCGCGCTTGTCGAGGGCGTGGTCGGCGTTAACGTGCCGCTGGGTCCGGTGTTCGTCGGTGCCGAGGGCAGCGTCGCCAAGGGCGTTTCGGGCAACATCGACTGGCAGTATGGCGCCTACGGCCGCGCGGGCTTCCGCGCCGGCGACAGCGGCCTGTTCTACGGCAAGGTCGGCTACCGCTGGAACAACTTCGACCATTTCGCGCCGGGCGTGGTGGGCGACACCAAGTATGACTATCACGGCGTCGTCTATGGCGTCGGTGCGGAGATCGGTCCGAAGGACATCGGTCTGGGCGGCATCACCGGCAATTCGGGTCTGCGCTTCCGCATCGAGGCGACGACCTTCGACAAGGCGCACAGCTTCCGCCCGATGGCGGGCGTGATCGCGCACTTCTGATCCCACGCAGGGACGACAGGCGGGGCGGGTCCGGCGACAGCCGGGCCCGCCCTTGTCGTTTTGGGTCGCTGCAAGGGGCGGGGGCGGGCGGGCCTCGCCAAATCGATCCGCGCCCCCATATCGGCCGCAATGCGCGGTAGGGTCAAACGCAAGGCGGGTCTGGTCGAAGCTGCGGCGCGCGCGGGGCGCGACGCGCCTGCCGATCCTTGTCCGATCTGCGGACGGCCGCTCGGCAGCAAGGTCGAATGGCATCATCTCGTGCCCAAGTCACAGGGCGGCCGCGTCACCGCGGCGGTCCACCCGATCTGCCACCGCACCGTCCACGCGCTGATCCCCAATGCGGCGCTCGCGAAGGACTTTGCGGAGCCCGCCGCGCTCCGCGATCACCCCGGGATGGCGCGGTTCATCCAATGGATCGCCGACAAGCCGCCCGACTTCCATGCGCCCACGCGGCGCGGACGCTGAGCGTGGGGCGAAGGGCCGCCCGTGCCATCGCCGACAGGCGCACCCGGCCGATCCGGTCGCCCGGTCAGAGGTCGGTCTCGTCGGGGCGCGAGGCGGGTTCGCCGCGCGCATCGTTCTTGGCCGCGACCTTCTTGCGGTAATGGTTGGCGAGCAACGTCGCCCCGAGCAGGAACCCGCCGGGGGCCAGCAACACCACGGCGGCCAGGCCGACCTTGTTCCACGTCTTGTCCATGGCCCGCGATCATAGCGTCGACAGGTGAACGGCGCCTTGCGGTCGTGACCGGACCGGCGTTGCGGGCAAGCGGTGGGCGCCGCTCCCCATCGCGCGTGCGGCGCGGCGGATCAGCGATAGTTGAAGCTGATGCTGATCCGTTCGCCCTTGGCGCCGTTGGGCACCACCTCGTGCCGCAGCCAGCTTTCCCACAGGAACACGCTGCCCGGTTCGGGCACCGCATAGACGAACGTCCTGAGATCCTCCGGCGCGTCGTCGGTCCGCGTCGGCGCCGCCATCATCATCGGTAGCCGAGGGTCCTCGAGCTTGAGCGCACCGGCTCCCGGTGGCACCGCGACATAGAGCGTGCCGGAGACGACGCTGTGCGGGTGGATGTGCCCGGAATGGCTGCCACCCGGCTTCAGGACGTTTACCCACAGGCTGTCGAGCTTGAGCTTGCGGCCGAGGTCGAAAGCGCAGGCCTGGGCGAAGGTCGCGATGTGCCGGTTGAGCAGCCTGACGAGGTCGGCAAAGCGCGGATCCCGGGCCGGAAGGTCGTTCAGCGAGGCATAGGACGTGTAGCCGCGATAGCCGTGCGCCTTGCACCAGCCGATACCGGCGCGATCTTCGCGCGCTAGGTCGCATGCCGCCTCTTCGAGTTCGGCGAGCAGGTCGGCATCGCCGAGCGGGGCGTCGTAGAAACGGGTCGCGAACAGAGACCGTATCGTCATTGTCCCATCCTCAGCGCCACGTCGTTCATGAAGCGCACGTCGTCGCCCGCGGCGAGCCAGGGCGCCTCCGCCCCGACCGCGCCCAGCATGTCGGCAAGCGCGTCCATCTCCGCCTTGGCGTAATTGCCCAGCACATGGCCGGTGACGCGATCCTTGTGCCCCGGGTGGCCGATGCCCAGCCGCACGCGGCGGAAATCCGGTCCCAGATGCTGGTCGGTCGAGCGAAGTCCGTTATGGCCCGCGGTCCCGCCGCCGCGCTTCACCTTGACCTTGAACGGTGCGAGGTCGAGCTCGTCGTGGAACACGGTCAATGCATCGGGCCCCAGTTTGTAGAAGCGCAGCGCCTCGCCGATCGCGCGACCGCTCTCGTTCATGAATGTCGCCGGCTTGAGCAGCACGATCTTGTCGCTGCCGATCCGCCCTTCCTGCGTCCAGCCCTGGAACTGCTTCTTGACCGGGGAGAAGCCGTGCATCTCCGCGATCGTATCGAGCGCCATGAAGCCGACGTTGTGCCGGTGCAGCGCATATTGCGGCCCCGGATTGCCGAGCCCGGCCCAGATCTGCATCGCGAATGCTCCAAAAAGACGAAGGGCAGGGGAGCGTCGCCGCTACCCTGCCCCGCAATCACAGTCGAGGTCGACGGGGCGATCAGCCCTCGGCCGACTCCTCGTCGCCCTCGGCGGCAGCCTCGGCGGCCTCAGCCGACTGGGCCTCGGCCACTTCGGCCTCGAGCGCCTCGTCAGCGGCGGTCGGGACGGTCGGCGGCACGATCGTGGCGATCGCGAAATCGCGGTCGTCGATCGCCGGCGTCGCGCCCTTGGGCAGCTGCACGTCGCTGATGTGGATCGAATCGCCGATCTCGCGACCCTTGAGCGAGATGGTCAGCTCGGTCGGGATGTCGGCGGCGTCGACGACCAGCTCGACCTCGTGACGGGTGATGTTGAGCACGCCGCCCTGCTTCAGGCCACGGCTCTCGTCCTCGTCCGTGAACACGACGGGCACGGCGACCGTGACGGTCGCATGCTCGCTGATGCGCAGGAAGTCGGCGTGCGTCGGACGGTCGGTGACCGGATGGAACGCTACGTCCTTCGGCAGCGTACGCTCGCCGTTGATCATGATAACGGAGGTGAAGAAGTGGCCGGTCATCAGCGCCTTGGTCAGCGCCTTCTCCTCGAGGTGGATCGAGGTCGGTTCCTTGTTCAGGCCGTAGATCACGGCGGGGACGCGGCCGTCACGACGCAGCGCCCGGGAGGCTCCCTTGCCAACCCGGTCGCGCGTCTCGGCTGCGAGCGTAATGGTCTCGCTCATGCAAATTCTCCGAAACGTGCTAAAAGTTCAGTTCTTCCCGGCGCCACGCCTCCAGGGATGACCATGGCTCGGAAGGAGGCGCGCATAGCGGGAAGCGGCGGCAAAAGCAATGATGTGGTCGCGGTCCTGCAGGACCGGTCCCCGCCGCCAAGTTGAATCTCCATTCAGGTTGCTTGACCGGGCTGGCGCCGCCCCGCTAATCGCAGGTCCGATCACAGGAGAGACGAGGGCGATGAAGAAGCTCTATCCGGATGCCGCGGCCGCGCTCGACGGGCTGCTCCACGACGGAATGACGATCTGCGCGGGCGGGTTCGGCCTGTGCGGCATTCCGGAGCGGCTGATCGATGCGATCCAGGCGTCGGGCGTCAAGGACCTGACCATCGCCAGCAACAATGCCGGCATCGACGGCGAGGGACTCGGAAAGCTGCTGCGCAGCCGCCAGGTCCGCAAGATGATCTCCAGCTACGTGGGCGAGAACAAGGAGTTTGAGCGCCAGTATCTGTCGGGCGAACTCGAGGTCGAATTCTGCCCGCAGGGCACGCTTGCCGAGCGCTGCCGCGCGGGCGGTGCGGGCATACCCGGCTTCTACACGAAGACGGGGGTCGGCACGCTGGTGGCGGAGGGCAAGGAGGTGAAGACCTTCGACGGCGAGGAGTATATCCTCGAACGCGGCATCCGCGCCGACCTCAGCATCATCAAGGGCTGGAAGGCGGACGAGAGCGGCAACCTCATCTTCCGCAAGACCGCGCGCAACTTCAACCAGCCGATGGCGACCGCCGGCCGCATCTGCGTCGCGGAGGTCGAGGAGGTCGTGCCGGTCGGCAGCCTGGATCCGGATCATATCCATCTGCCCGGCATCTACGTGAAGCGGATGATCGTCGGCGCGCCCTACGACAAGAAGATCGAGTTCCGCACCGTCCGCCAGCGCGAGACGGTATGAGGCGCGCACTGGCGCTGGCGCTGCTGGCGACGTCGCTGCTCGGCGGCTGCGGCGGGCGTGGACAGCGCGTCGCGCGCCTGCCCGCGCCCGGACAGGTCGTCGCGGCGGACGGACAGGCGGTTCAGATCACCGCGCTGAAGGCGCTGCCGCCGCCCGACGGGCAGCGGACCGCCACGCCGATCGCGGCATCGGGCGCGCGCGTGCCGCCACAATTCCAGTACCTCTACGGCTCGGGCGAGGCGGTTGCGCTCAGCCGTCAGGCATTCCACGCGCTCGTGGCCTATGCCAGCTATCGCCGTGCGGCGGGCGACAGCGTGATCCTGAAGCCGGGCGCGACGCTGGCCGCCCCGCAATGGGAACCCTGCGCCGGCAAGCCGCGCGCGGCGGTGTTCGACGCGGACGAGACGGTGCTGCTCAACGTCGGTGTCGAGGCGCTGGCGTCGAACAGCCCGGACGCGCCGTTCGACGCGGCGCAATGGACGCGCTGGGAGCGCGGCGGCGCCCGCGCGGTCGCACCCGTGCCCGGCGCGGTCGAGGCCTTCGCCGCGTTGCGTGCGGCCGGCATCGCGGTGATCGTCAACACCAATCGCGCGAGTGCGACGGCAGCCGGCACCATCGCGACGCTGAAGGCGGCGGGGCTGGGCGACTTCACGGTCGGCACGGACCTGTTCCTGCGGGATGGCCCCAGCGGCAAGGACGCGCGCCGACGGGCTATTGCGGCCCGCTATTGCGTCGTTGCCATGGCGGGCGATCAGCTTGGCGACTTTAGCGACCTGTTCGGGGCCTTCGCCTCGTCCGCGGATCGCCGCCGTGCCGCCGACACGGGCGCGATCGGCGACATGTGGGGCAACGGCTGGTTCGTGCTGCCCAACCCCGTCTACGGCAGCGGGCTGAAGGGCGGGTATGACGAGGTATTTCCCGTCGACAAGCGCTGGGTTGATCCCGGCCAAGGAGCGAATTGAGATGAGCTGGGACCGGAACCAGATGGCGGCGCGCGCGGCGCAGGAACTGCGCGACGGCTATTACGTCAACCTCGGCATCGGCATTCCGACGCTTGTCGCCAACAACATCCCCGCCGGAATGACGGTCACGCTGCAGAGCGAGAACGGCATGCTCGGCATCGGGCCGTTTCCCTATGACGACGAGGTCGATCCCGACCTGATCAACGCGGGCAAGCAGACGATCAGCGAACTGCCGCAGAGCGCCTATTTCGGCAGCGAGCAGAGCTTCGCGATGATCCGCGGCGGGCATATCGACCTGACCGTTCTCGGCGCCATGGAGGTGTCCGAGGGCGGCGACATCGCCAACTGGATGATCCCGGGCAAGATGATCAAGGGCATGGGCGGCGCGATGGACTTGGTCGCCGGGGTCAAGAAGATCATCGTCGTGATGGATCACAACGCCAAGGACGGCAGCCCCAAGTTCATCCCGTCCTGCACGCTGCCGCTGACCGGCAGGAACGTCGTCGACATGATCGTCACCGATCTCGCCGTGTTCCAGCGCCCGGATCACCAGTCCCGTTTCAGGC
This sequence comes from Sphingomonas sp. GV3, assembly GCF_031082075.1. Taxonomy (NCBI): domain Bacteria; kingdom Pseudomonadati; phylum Pseudomonadota; class Alphaproteobacteria; order Sphingomonadales; family Sphingomonadaceae; genus Sphingomonas; species Sphingomonas sp. GV3. The sequence goes on from NZ_JARWLE010000001.1 coordinate 59,283, forward strand.
TGGTCGAGCTCGCCCCCGGCGTCACCGCCGACGAGGTGGCGGCGAAGACGACCGCCGCCTACGAAGCATGAGCTACACGCTCGTCACGGCGAACCGGAATTATTCCAGTTGGTCGCTGCGCCCCTGGGCGCTGATGACCGCGTTGGACATTCCCTTCGTGGACCGGATCCAGCCGTTCGCCGAACGCGACAATTATGATGCGTTTCGGGCCTTTTCGCCCACCGGACAGGTGCCGGTCCTGCTGGATGGCGACCGTGTCGTCTGGGATTCGCTCGGCATCACGCTCTACCTAGCCGACCGGCACGACCGCATCTGGCCGGAGGACGCAGCGGCGCGCGCCTGGGCGATGTGCGCGGTAGCGGAGATGCACGGCGGCTTTTCGGCGCTGCGCCGCGAGCGGACGATGAACGTCGGCGTCCGTGTCGCCGCCGCACCGTCCTCCCCGTCGCTGTCGCGCGACGTGACGCGCCTGTCGGAACTCTGGGCGGAGGGATTGGACCGTTTCGCGGGACCCTGGCTCGCCGGGCAGCGCTTCTCGGCGGTCGATGCGTTCTACGCGCCCGTTGCCTTTCGGGTGCGGACCTATGGCATCGACGTCGGCCCTGCCGGCTCGCGGTGGGTCGACACGTTGCTCGCCCATCCCGCGATACGTCGCTGGGAGGCGGAGGCACTGGCGGAGCCGTGGCGCGAGCCGGGCCATGAGGAGGAACTCTCCGCCTGCGGGCGGGTCGTCGAGGATCACCGCACGCCGCCCGTGTCGCAATAATCTGTCGTCCAGGGTTTCGTCCGCGCATCTTTTGGGTTAACGCGCCGACATCATGGCTTCCAGACCGCAAACCCTGTACGAGAAGATTTGGGCTGCCCACGTTGTGGAGCGGCGCGACGACGGCACGTGCCTGATCTATATCGATCGGCATCTGGTACACGAAGTGACCAGTCCCCAGGCATTCGAAGGCCTGCGCGCGAACGGCCGCCGCGTGCGGCGACCCGAGCTGACGATGGCCGTGCCCGACCACAACCTGCCGACGACGCCGCGACTGGACGCGCAGGGGCGACCGATCCCGATCGCCGATCCGGAAAGTGCGCAACAGCTCGACGCCCTCCGGCGCAACACGGCCGAATTCGGCATCGACTATATCGATGCCACGGCGGCGGAGCAGGGGATCGTCCATGTCGTCGGGCCGGAACTCGGCTTCACGCTGCCCGGGACGACGCTGGTCTGCGGCGACAGCCATACGTCGACGCACGGAGCCCTGGGCGCGCTCGCCTTCGGCATCGGCACCAGCGAGGTCGAGCATGTGCTCGCGACGCAGACGCTCCTGCTCAGTCCGTCGCGGACGATGGAGGTGCGGGTCGACGGCATGTTGGGCTTTGGCGTCAGCCCGAAGGACGTGATCCTCGCGATCATGGGCCGCGTAGGCGCGGCTGGCGGGACCGGCCACGTCTTCGAATATACCGGCGACGTCGTGCGCGCGATGTCGGTCGAGGGACGGATGACGCTCGCCAACATGTCGATCGAGGGCGGCGCACGCGCGGGCCTGGTGGCGCCGGACGACACGACCTTCGCCTATCTGAAAGGGCGGCCGATGGCCCCCGCGGGCGAGGCGTGGGACCGCGCGGTGGCGTGGTGGCGGACGCTCGCGACCGATCCGGGCGCGCGCTACGACAAGTCGGTACGGCTGGACGCATCCGAGATCGCGCCCGCACTCACCTGGGGTACCAGTCCCGAGGATGTCGTGCCGATCACCGGTACGGTGCCCGAGCCGGACAGCTTCGCGGATCCGGCGAAGCGGGCGGCGGCGCGTGCGAGCCTTGCGTATATGGGCCTGGCACCTGGCACGGCGATGCAGGACGTTCCGATTCAGCACGTCTTCATCGGCAGTTGCACCAACAGCCGCATCGAGGATCTGCGCGCCGCTGCGGCGGTCGCCGATGGCCGCCGCGTCGCGGACGGCGTGCACGCGATGGTCGTCCCCGGTTCCGGATTGGTGAAACGCCAGGCGGAGGCGGAGGGGCTGGACCGGATCTTCGCCGCCGCCGGTTTCGACTGGCGCGAGCCGGGGTGTTCGATGTGCCTGGCGATGAATCCGGACAAGGTGCCGGCGGGGGAACGCTGCGCCTCCACGTCCAACAGGAATTTCGTTGGACGTCAGGGACCTGGCGCTCGTACCCATCTGTTGTCGCCAGCAATGGCGGCCGCCGCGGCCGTCACCGGTCGACTGGCCGACGTCCGCGATCTGATGGGAGACAGACAGTGAAGAAGGTCCTGGTAATGCTGGTACTCGGCGCGGTGTTCAGCGGCGCGGCCGCCTATTATGCCGGCGCCCGAACCCCCGTCGTCCCCGTCAAGACTCAACGCTGATCGGACAAGGCCTTGCAACCCGTCACCCGCGTCAGCGGCACCGCTTATCCATGGGGTGCCAAGAATATCGACACCGACGTCATCATCCCGGCGCATTGGCTGAAGACGATCACGCGTGCCGGGCTCGGCCGCGGGGCGTTCGAGACGGTGCGGGCGCAACCGGGCAACGTTTTCGACGATCCGCGCTATGCCGGATCGCCCATCCTGATCGCGGGTGACAATTTCGGGTGCGGTTCCAGTCGCGAGCATGCGGCCTGGGCGCTTGCCGATATGGGGATAAGGGCGGTCATCGCACCCAGCTTCTCCGATATCTTCTCGGGCAATGCGTTCAAGAACGGCATCGTGCCCGTCGTTCTGCCGCAGGACGCCGTCGATCGCCTGCTGGCGGTGGCGGAGGCGCAGCCGATCGTCGTCGACCTGGAGACGATGACGGTCACCACGCCCTTCCAGGATCGCTTCGCCTTCGAACTGGACCCCTTTCGTCGCCGATGCCTCATGGAAGGGCTGGACGAGATCGGCATGACGCTGGCAGAAGATACCGCGATTTCGAATTTCGAAGCGGCGGTGCGCGATCATCGCCCCTGGATCGAAAACAGGAGCGGATATGCGAGCATTGCTGTCGAGGGCGCCGGGCGGACCTGAAACTCTGGAACTTGCCGACCTGCCCGATCCCGCAGCTGGCAAGGGGCAGGTCGTCGTCGCCGTCAAGGCCTGTGCGATCAACTATCCCGACGTCCTGATCATCGAGGACAAATACCAGTTCCGCCCCGAGCGGCCCTTTGCTCCGGGGGGAGAGATCGCCGGTACGATCGAGAGCATCGGCGAAGGTGTCGAGGGCTGGCAGGTCGGCGATCGCGTCATGGGGGTGATCGGCCATGGCGGGCTTGCGACCCGGATCGCGGTCGACGCGCATCGCCTGTATCGTCTGCCCGATGCGCGCAGCTTCGCGGAGGGCGCCGCGCTGATCCTGACCTATGCGACGACGATCCACGCGTTGCTCGATCGCGGCCGCCTGTCGGCCGGGCAATCGCTGCTGGTGCTCGGTGCGGCCGGCGGAGTCGGGTTGGCGGCGATCGAACTGGGCAAGGCCTATGGCGCCCGCGTCGTCGCGGCGGTGTCGTCCGAGGAGAAGGCGGCGGCCGCCACCGCCGCTGGCGCGGACGCGACGATCGTCTATGCACGCGCGCCCTTCGACAAGGATCAGTCGAAGGCTCTAGCCGAACAGTTCAAGGCCGCGGGCGGCCGGGGTGGCTTCGACGTCATCTACGATCCGGTCGGCGGCGACTATGCCGAACCTGCGTTGCGATCGATCGCCTGGGAGGGACGCTATCTGGTGGTCGGATTCCCAGCCGGCATTCCCAAGTTGCCGCTCAACCTGACGCTGCTGAAAAGCTGCGACGTCTGCGGCGTATTCTGGGGGGCGTTCGCGGCTCGCGATGCCGAAGCCAATCAGCGCCACGTCGAGACCCTGTTCCGCCTGTGGGAAGACGGCAGCATCGCCCCCCGGGTGACACAGCGGTTCTCGTTCGAGCGGGGCGGCGAGGCCATCGCGATGATGGCCGCGCGCGGCGCCATCGGAAAGTTGGTCGTCGAAATAGAGTCCTGACCGCGATCAGGCGACCAGCAGGACCAAAATGGCGATCACCGCCCACAGGATTAGGGATAGCCCCGCGCCGATCGCTATGCCGGCCATGGGAGGCATCCGATTTACCACGGATCGTCCCTGGCCGTGTGGCAGGGCTATGCGTTCCATGTCTTCTCTCCTCGCGTGCTTTTCTACACGTCTATTGCGATGATCGCGTGAAATGCCATATGGTTCCGCCTTCGTTTCTACGTAATAATTGTACACGGCGATCGAATACCTCGATCCGTTGCGTGGCGGCTCCCGCGCTCCTATGTGACGCTTCACATGCCACAGGGGGTCGCTATGTCCATGTTCGATGATCGGGAGCGCGCCGCAGAGGCTGGTTTCGCGCGTGAGCAGGAAATGGCCTTTCGCATCACGGCGCGCCGCAACCGGCTGCTCGGCCAGTGGGCGGCGGCGCAGATGGAGCTGACCCCGGCCGAGACCGATGCCTATGCCAAGGCGGTGGTACAGGCGGATTTCGAGGAAGCGGGCGACGAGGACGTGATCCGCAAGCTGCTCGGCGACCTCACCGCCGCCGGTGTCGATGTCGACGAAGCTGTGGTCCGTCGCGCGCTCGACGACCGGACGGTCGAGGCGCGGCGCCAGTTGATGCAACCGGAGTAAGACGATCATGCCCATGGCGGCCGACGACATTGCCGCACTCATCAAGGCGGCGATCCCCGATGCGGAGGTGGAGATCACCGATCTTGCCGGGGATGGCGACCATTATGCGGCGCGGGTGGTATCGGCAAGCTTTGCCGGCCTGCCGCTGCGCCGCCAGCATCAGGCTGTCTATGCGGCGCTCGGGCATCGCATGGGCGGCGAACTCCATGCGCTGCAGCTAAAGACCGCGGCGGCTTGAGGACGAGAGATATGACCGAAGATACGAATGCCCGCATCGACGCGGTGGTGAAGGCCAATCCGGTCGTCCTGTTCATGAAGGGAACGCCGCTGTTCCCGCAATGCGGCTTTTCGAGCCGTGCTGTGGCGATCCTGGATCATCTGGGCGCCGCGTACGAAAGCGTCGACGTGCTGCAGGACCAGGCGATCCGGCAGGGCATCAAGAGCTATTCCGACTGGCCAACCATCCCCCAGCTCTATGTACACGGCGAATTCGTCGGCGGCTCGGACATCATGATGGAGATGTACGAGAGCGGCGAGCTGGCGGAACTGTTGAAGGCGTGACGCGTCTCCCGGCCAACGGGAGATTGCATCATGCTCTTTCAGGACGAAGGATTGCGCCGCGCACCGGGTGCGCGGCCGCTCCTGGTCTGTGACCTGACACAGAGCTACTCGCCCAAGGGCGGTGGCGGCATCAGCACCTATCTGCGCGAGAAGCGGGACTATGTCCTCACGCGCACGCCCCACCATCTCCTGCAGATCGTGCCGGGTGCCAAGGATCGCGTGACCGTGAACGGTCGGCATGTCTTCGCGGAAATCGCCGCCGACCCGGTGCGCGGCAGCCCCAATTACCGGTTCATCCTGAGGACTCGCGCGGTCCGCGACCTGCTCGCCGAATATCGCCCGGACGTCATCGAATCCTTGTGCCCCTGGGTATTGCCCTGGACGGCGATCCAGCATCGACGCGCCTATCCCGATACGGCGCTGGTCGCCGGCTATCGGACGGACTTTCCCAACGCGCACGTCGACCGCGTCGCGCGCAAGCTGTTCGGCCCGGCGGGCAAGCTCTTCTACTGGCTCAGCCTCGGCTATACGGAGATCACCTATCGGGAATTCGACGCCGTCTACACGCTCGGCGAGGAGGCGCGCGAGACGCTTCGTCGTCGCGGGATCGTCCGCACCGCCGTGCTGCCGCTCGGGGTCGATACAGACCTGTTCCATCCTCAGGCGCGCGATCCGGACTATCGCCGGCGCCTCGGCCTCGCTGGCGACGGGCCGTTGCTCGTCTATGCCGGCCGGATCGACAACGAGAAGCGCGCGGACCGCCTCGTCGCGATGATGCGTCACCTGCCAAGGGACTTTGGCGCGGCGTTGGTGATGATCGGCGACGGCAAGCTGCGGCCCCAGCTGATGCGGGACGCGGCCGACCTGCCGATCGCCTTCACCGGGTTCGAGACGGATCGCACCGCCCTGGCCGGTGCGCTGGCCTCTGCCGACCTGTACGTGTCGGCGATGGCGGACGAGACATTCGGGATCTCGGTTATCGAGGCGCAGGCGGCCGGCCTTCCCGTCGTCGGCGTGGCCAGCGGCGCGATGCCGGCGCGGGTGCCGCCCGGCCTCGGCCTCCTGGGGCCGGTCGACGATGTTGCGGCGATGGCTGCCAACGTTCGGGCACTGTGGAACGGCGACCATGTCGCGATCGGGCAGGCCGCGCGCGAGCATGTCGAAAAGCATTTCAGCTGGAACCAGACCTTTGCGCGGCTGTTCGGGTCCATCTACCCCCAGGCGCTCGCCCGCGCGGCGATGCGGGTCGGTCGGCCAACTGCGGCGCCGGTGTTCGCAAGGGCGTGAAGCGCCGGGTGCGGGTGGGGGCCATCGAAACCGGTCGAAGGCCTCCCACCCTGCTGAAGCGTTTGACGCTCGGCTGCACCTTCCTATGCAGACGCCGTGCCGTTTGTGCAAAGGCGCGCGAATGGCGGCATGCAGTGCTTAACACGCCGTTCGCCTGATCCGGGCTTGTAAGGAATTCCGACACCGATCGACGCCGATCCAATCGCTATTGACTACGACCGTAAACAGTGCGACCACAGCTGTAGTCAGATGAGGGAGCGTGATTGTGGCGGAGCGGATCAGCGATGCGGAGCATGCGGTGATGGAGGTCCTTTGGGACGATGCCCCGCTGACGGCGCAGGACGTCGCCGAACGCGTTGATCCCGGCCGCGGTTGGAGCGCTAACACGGTCAAGACGCTGCTCGGCCGGCTGCTGGCCAAGAACGCCATCTCGCACGAGGCGGACGGCCGGCGCTACCTGTACCGGCCGCTGGTCGCGCGCGACGACTATGTGTCGGGCGAGTCGCGGCGGCTGATCAACCGGCTGTTCGGCGGCAGGCTGACGCCGCTGGTGGCGCATCTTGCCGAGCGCGACGAACTCACCGCGCAGGATATCGCCGAGATCGAGGCGCTGCTGAAGGACCTGAAGCAGTGACCGCGCCGGCGATCGCCGCCTGGGCGGTGGAGGCTCTGATCGCCTCGACCCTGCTGATGCTGTTGGTATTCGCGCTGCGCCGGCAGGTGCGACGCACCTTCGGGCCGCAGGTCGCTTATGCACTCTGGGCGCTGCCCGTGCTGCGACTGGTCCTGCCGCCGTTGCCGACCGCCTTCCACCGCGCGGTGACGACCCCCATCAGCCATGCCGGCGAAACGATCAGCGTGCTGATCGTCGACCCCGATGCCGCCGCCGCACCGGTCGCCGCGGCGCGGGGAGTCGACTGGCCGTCGCTGGGTCTGATCCTGGGCCTGATCTGGGCGGTCGGGGCAGGGGCCTTCCTCGTCTGGCATCTGACGCGGCACGCGCGCTTCTGTCGCCGCATGGTCGCCACCGCGGCGGCGGTTGAGCATATGCGCGGCGTCCGCGTCATTGCCAGCGCGGCCGCGCCTGGTCCGCTCGCCTTCGGGATCGTGCGCCGCTACGTCGCCTTTCCGCTCGATTTTGCGGATCGCTATGACAGCGACGAGCGTGCGCTCGCACTGGAGCACGAGATCGGCCACCACCAGCGCGGCGACCTCGCCGCCAACTGGATCGCGCTGGCCGTGCTTGCGCTGCACTGGTTCAATCCGGTCGCATGGCGGGCCTTTCGCGCCTTTCGCGCCGATCAGGAGCTCGCCAACGACGCACGCGTCCTCGCCGGCCGATCCGCGATCGATCGCCACACCTATGCCTGCGCCATCGTCAAGGCCGCACACGGCGGTGCCGTATCGGCGGCCTGTCATCTTCACACCATCGACGATCTGAAAGGGAGAATCAGGATGCTGTCCACCTCGCCGCGCTCACGCCGTCGCATCGCCGCGGGCGGTACGATCGTCTCCATGCTCGCGCTCGTCGGCCTGGGCCTGACCGCGTCGGGGACCAGCGCCGCCGCCGCGATCACCGGCAAGGTCGGCGCGGCCGTGGGCGTCGATCTGCAGGCTGTCCCGCCGGTGCCGCCCGCGCCGCCGGCGCCTCCCGCGCCCCTCGCGGCTGCTGTCCCGCCGGAAGCGCCCGCCGCGCCGACGCCGCCCGCCGCGCCGCGCCATGTCATCGTCCAGCGCGTGGCGCGCGACGGACAAGTCCATGTGGTCGGTGACGGCGTCGGCGGATCGGGCTTCAGCCAGGCGCAGATCGACGCGATGGTCGCCCGTGCGATGGCCAATGCGCCGCAGGTCACGCAGCGTACCTGCGTCGACGGCGCCGACGGCGGTCCGCGCCAGTTCGTCATCAACACGCAGAAGGCGGGCAAGCGCGTCATGATCGTCTGCGCCAACCGCATCCAGGCGGCGTCGCGGTCCGGTGCCGAGACGGCCGCGCGCTCCGGTGAAATTCGGCGGTCGGCGCTGAGCAGCGCGCTCGCGAGCGTCGAGGCGTCGCGCGCGACGATCCGTGACAATCGCGACATGCCCGAGAGCGATCGCGCCGAGGCCCTGGCCGAAATGGACTCCGCCATTGCCGAACTACGCCAGGAAATGGCGTCGCCCGACAAGGACGATTGAGCGTTCGCCAAGGCTTAGCCATGCCGATCGGCTTCCCGTCGGCATGCCGCCCCGCCCGCCCGTTTCCCTCGCGGGCGGGGCGTCTCTTGTCCCGCCCCTTGCCTTCCCGGCCCGCGCGGGCCACATCGACTGCAATGGCCGAGCACCCGACCGGAAGCCCGATCCCGCTCGAGCCGCGGGTCACGCGCCTGCTCGCACCCAATGCGTCGGCCTATACCTTCACGGGCACGCAGACCCATCTGGTCGGGACCGAGGACATCGCCGTCATCGATCCCGGTCCGGACGACCCAGCCCATATCGCCGCGTTGCTGCGCGTCATCGGCGACCGTCCGGTCCGTGCGATCCTGGTCACGCATCACCATCGCGATCATAGCCCGGGCAGCAGGCCGCTCGCCGCCGAGACGGGCGCGCCGATCGTCGGCGCGGCGCCGACGCATGTCACCGGCGGCGATCCTCGCCACGACGAGGCGTTCGATGCCGCCTATGCGCCCGACCGCGTGATGGCCGACGGCGATACGGTATCGGGACGCGACTGGACGCTTACCGCCCTCGCGACGCCGGGTCACACGTCGAACCATCTCGCCTTCGCGCTGCCGGAAAGCGGTGCCTTGTTTTCCGGCGACCATGTCATGGGCTGGGCGACCAGCGTCGTGTCGCCGCCCGACGGCGACATGGGCGATTACATGGCGAGCCTGGAGATGCTCCTCGGTCGCGACGATCGCGTCTATTATCCGGGTCACGGCGAGGCGGTCGAACGGCCGCAGCGCCTGGTGCGCGGCATGCTCGGCCATCGCAAGCAGCGGGAGGGGCAGATCCTGCGGCTCCTGCGCGATGGCGCCATCGTGTCGCTGCCGGCGATGGTGGCGAGCATGTACGTCGGGCTGGACCCCCGCCTGGTCCGCGCGGCGGAGCGCTCGACGCTCGCGCATCTGCTCGATCTCCACCGCCGCGACATTATCGTACAGGAGGACGGCGGATGGCGGACGAGGTGACGACGATCCCGCCGCGTCGGGGCGGGACGCTGGGCGGGTTCCTGGCCAAAGCGGCCGGGATCCTCGTCCTGCTCGCGCTGGCCGCGCTGCTCATCCTGTGGGTCGTGCAGCGTTATGTCGCCGCGCGCCTGTCGCCTGATCCGACCACGATCGCGAGCGCCAGCCTGGAGGGTCTGCGCGAGCAGAACCGTCTCTCCGCCTTCGCCGCGCGCTACGTCGCCGTCGTCACCTCGCGTCAGACGCAGATGGGCCTGTCGACCGAAAAGACGCTGATCATGCCGGGCATGGTCCGCTACGAGGTCGACCTCGGCAAGCTGACGCAGCGCGACGTTCGCTGGGATGCAGCCCATCGCCAGCTGCTGGTGAAGCTGCCGGGGCTGGAGATCGACGGTCCGCAGGTCGATCTGGCGGCGATCCGGGAATATGGCTCCGGAGGCCTGCTGTCGCACATCACCGACGCCGACCAGCGGCTCGAGACGGCGAACCGCAAGGCGGGCCAGGCGGAGCTGCTTCACCAGGCGCGTGATGCGATGCCGATGAAGCTTGCGCGCGACGCCACCCGTCATGCGATCGAGCGCAGTTTCGCCATGCCGCTGCGCGCGGCCGGGATCGACGCCAGCGTGCGGGTCAGCTTCGCGGACGAACCCGTCAGCAACGACGAGCGCTGGGACGTCTCCCGCTCGCTCGAGGAAGTGACGGCGAACGCCCGTTGATCGTCGGCCTCGCCGAGGACAGGGATCGGCCGTCATCGTTTCCGTGGTCGGGGTAGGGCGGGAATGCTCCCGCCCCGTCGCGTCTATGCCCGTCGCACCAGCCTTGATTCCGATCCCGCCGCGGGCCATGGCGCGGATACGATGGACCAGTCCAAGCCCCTCTCCGGCGTCGACCTGCGCGCCGAGATCGAACGCCTGCGCCGCGAGCGCAATGCCGTCATTCTGGCGCATTATTACCAGAAGCCGGAGCTCCAGGATCTCGCCGATTTCGTCGGCGACAGCCTCGACCTCAGCCGCAAGGCGCAGGCGACGGACGCGGAGGTGATCGCCTTCTGCGGCGTTCGCTTCATGGCGGAGACGGCGAAGATCCTGTCGCCGGACAAGGTCGTGGTGCTGCCCGACATGGACGCCGGATGCAGCCTGGAGGACAGCTGCCCGCCCGAACAATTCGCCGCGTTCCGCGCCGCGCATCCCGATCACATCGCGCTCACCTACATCAACTGCTCGACCGAGGTGAAGGCGCTCAGCGACATCATCGTCACCTCGTCGTCGGCCGAAACCATCCTCGCGCAGCTGCCGCGCGACCAGAAGATCATCTTCGGGCCCGACCGCAACCTGGGCGGCTATCTCGCCCGCAAGACGGGGCGCGACCTGCTGCTGTGGCCGGGCGTGTGCATCGTGCACGAGGCGTTCAGCGAGACCGAACTGCTGAAGCTCCGCGCCCAGCATCCGTCGGCGCCGATCGCGGCGCATCCGGAGTGCCCCGCGGTGATCCTCGATCATGCCGATTATGTCGGCTCGACGCGGGGCATCCTCGAATTCGCGATGGCGATGCCTGGCGACACGCTGATCGTGGCGACCGAGCCGCACATCATCCACCAGATGGAAAAGGCGCTGCCCGGCAAGCGTTTCATCGGTGCGCCCGGTGCGGATGGTAACTGCAATTGCAACATCTGCCCGTATATGGCGCTCAACACGATGGAAAAGCTCTACGTCGCGCTGCGCGACCTAGAGCCGCGGATCGAGATCGCCGACGACCTTCGCCTCAAGGCGAAAAAGAGCCTCGACGCGATGCTTGCCATGGCATCCGGCACGGTGGGGCAGGGCGACCTCGGCCCCGCCAAGGTGACCGGCGACTGATGGCCTTCGCGATCGACGGGTTCGACCTCGCCGCCTTCGTCGCGGCGACGCTGGCGGAGGATCTGGGCGAAGGCGGCGATGTCACCGCCGAAGCCGTGATCCCGGCGGATGCCCGTTTCGCCGGTGCGATGGCGACGCGCGAGGACATCGTCGTCGCGGGTCTGCCGATCGCGCAGGCCTTCTTCCGCGCGCTCGATCCTGCCGTCTCCGTCGAGATCCTGGCGGAAGAGGGTGCGCGGGCCGCGGCGGGCGCCATGCTGATGCGTGTCGAGGGGCAGGCGCGCGCCCTGCTCACGGCCGAACGATCCGCGCTGAATACGGTCCAGCACCTGTCGGGCATCGCCACGCTGACCGCGCGTTATGTCGACGCGATGGCCGGGACGGGCGCGACGCTGCTCGACACGCGCAAGACGATCCCCGGGCTGCGCCGGCTGGAGAAATATGCGACCCGCACCGGCGGCGCGCGCAACCATCGCATGGGCCTGTGGGATGCGGCGATGATCAAGGACAACCACGTGGCGGTGGCGGGCGACATCGGCACCGCCGTGAGGCGCGCGGTCGCGGCGGGCATCGAGCAGGTGATCGTCGAGGTCGATCGCATCGACCAGATCGCGCCGGCGCTGGAGGCGGGGGCGACGCATCTGCTGCTCGACAACATGGTGCCCGCGGTGCTGCGCGAGGCCGTGGCGCTGGTGGCGGGGCGCGTGCCGACGGAGGCTTCCGGCGGCGTCCGCCTCGACACGATCCGCGCCATCGCCGAGACCGGGGTCACCTATGTCTCGGTCGGGCGCCTGACCCAGTCTGCGCCGGCGGCGGACATCGGGCTGGATTTCGCGTTGCTCTGAAGCGCGATCCGGCTTGCGCGCGGCGCCGGGAAAGCTAGGCTCCGCGAACCATCTCTGAGGGGGGAGCTAACATGATCAAGCCGCCGTCGATCGCCCGTTTCGAGCAATTCTATTGGGGCAGCCTGGTGATCGGATGGATTAACAGCGCGCTCAACTGGAAGACGTCGCAGGCGGCGCTGGACGCCAATCCGCTCCTGGCGAACGCACGCTGGTTCCTCCCCGCCATGACGCTGGTCGGCGTTCTGATCGCGGTCGCGCTCTGGTTTTTCATCGCGCGCAAAGCCAGCGTGGTCGCCAAGTGGATACAGGTCGTCTTCGCTGCCTTCGGCGCGTTCGGTATCCTTTCCGCCGTCTATCTGATCGCAACGGGCAAGGCGCCCTCGGTGCTCGCAGTCGTGATCGGCGTGGCTGCCAACATTCTGTACATTGCCGCCGCCACCATGCTGTTCCGCCCCGAAGCGAAGGAATGGTTCGGCGAGGGGCGCGATATCGATGAGGATGCGCCGCTCGTATGATCCTGCGCCTGCTCGCCGCCGCCGCAGCCCTCGTCGCGCCTACCGTCGCGGGGGCACAGGCCTATCAATGTACCGTGCCTGCGAAGGTGCAGCGGCCGCATCCCGACGTGGCGAATGCGGAGCAGCCGCAGCGGTTGCTGCCGATCGGCGGTTACACGCTCGCGATCACATGGGCACCCGGCTATTGCCGCGCCCACGATCGTGACGCGAGCGCGGCGTTCCAGTGCGGTCGCCAGAATCGCTTCGGCTTCACGCTGCATGGCCTGTGGCCGGACGGGATCGGCAAGGATTGGCCGCAATATTGCAAGGCGACGGCGCTGCTGCCCCCCGCCGTGATCCGGCGCAACATCTGTTCGACGCCGTCGGCGCAACTGCTGCAGCACGAATGGTCGAAGCACGGCACCTGCATGGCCGGCTACACGCCTGCGACCTATTTTGCGAAGTCGACCGGGCTATACGGCATGCTGCGATATCCCGACATGGATGCGCTCTCGCGGCAGACGCTGACGGCGGGCGCCTTTGCGGAGGCGATGGCAAAGGCCAATCCGGGCATGACGGCTGACATGATGCGCGTCACCGCCAGCCGCCAGGGTTGGCTGGACGAGGTGTGGATCTGCCTCGACAAGGCCTTCAACTACCAGCGTTGCCCCGCGCATCAGGGCGGGCTGTCGCCCGACGCCGCGTTGAAGATCTGGCGGGGGCGGTGATCGGGCCGCACCGTCACGCCGCCGGATCGGCCGGGGTGACGGTGCGGTGGCACGCTTAGGGCGCCAGTTCGACTAGGCCGCTTCCAGCACGCCGGCGTCCACTGGCGCGAGCCTGATCAGATAGTCGAACGCCGCGAGGGCGGCGCGGGAGCCTTCGCCGCTCGCCACCACGATCTGCTTGAACGGCGTTGTCGTGGCGTCGCCCGCCGCGAAGATGCCGGCGCGCGACGTCGCGCCGCGATGATCGACCTCGATTTCGCCCCGGGCGGACAAGGTCACCGCGTCGCTCAGCCACTCGGTATTGGGTACCAGCCCGATCTGGACGAAGACGCCCTCCAGATCGATCCGATGCAGCGACCCTTCGGCGCGATCCTCATAGGTCAGGCCGTTCACCCGCTCGCCGTCGCCATGGACTTCGGTGGTCAGCGCGTTGGTGACCACGCGGACGTTGGCGAGGCTGGCGAGCTTGCGCTGCAGCACCGCATCGGCCCTGAGCGCGCCGTCATATTCGATCAGCGTCACATGGGCGACGATGCCGGCCAGATCGATCGCCGCCTCGACGCCGGAATTGCCGCCGCCGATCACCGCGACGCGCTTTCCCTTGAACAAGGGGCCATCGCAGTGCGGGCAATAGGCCACGCCCTTGTTGCGATATTCCGCCTCGCCCGGCACGTTCATCGTGCGCCAGCGCGCGCCGGTCGAGAGGATCACCGCGCGGGCGCGCAGCGACGACCCGTTCTCCAGCACCAGCTCGTGCAGGCCGCCGGCATCGGCCGCCGGGACCAGTTTCGCCGCACGCTGCAGCGTCATCAGGTCGACGTCATAGTCGCGCACGTGGCTTTCCATCTGCGCGACGAGCTTCGGACCTTCAGTATAGAGGACCGACGGGAAATTCTCGATCCCCATCGTGTCGAGCACCTGTCCGCCGAAGCGCTCGGCAAGCAGGCCGGTACGGATGCCCTTGCGCGCCGCATAGATCGCCGCGGCCGCGCCGGCGGGGCCGCCGCCGACGACCAGAACGTCGAACGCCTCCTTGCCGGCGAGCTTCTCCGCGGCGCGCGCGCTGCTGCCGGTGTCGAGCCGGGCGACGATCTGCTCCAGCTCCATGCGACCCTGGCCGAAGGGTTCGCCGTTGAGGAAGACGGTGGGCACCGCCATCACCTTGCGCGCGGTCACCTCGTCCTGGAACAGGCCGCCGTCGATCGCGACGTGGCTGATCCGCGGATTGAGCACCGCCATCAGGTTGAGCGCCTGCACGACGTCAGGGCAATTTTGGCAGGAGAGGGAGAAGTAGGTCTCGAAGGCATAGTCTCCGTCGAGCGCCTGCACCTGTGCGATCAGGTCTCGCGCGGCCTTGGACGGATGGCCGCCGACCTGCAGCAGCGCGAGCACCAGGCTCGTGAACTCGTGCCCCATCGGCAGGCCGGCGAAGCGCACGCCGATGTCGGTGCCGGCTTGGCGGATGAGGAAGCTGGGCCGCCGCGCGTCGGCGCCGTCGGCCCGCGTGATCATGTCGGACAGCGCCGCGATCTCATCGAGCAGCGTATCCATCTGGCGCGACTTGGCATCGTCGCCCAGGCTCGCGACCAGCTCGATCGGCTGGCGGATGTTGACCAGATAGCCCTTGAGCTGCTGCGTCAGATTGGCGTCGAGCATGGGAAATCCCCATCATGGTAATGGAAGAAAAGGCCCGGATCGCGCCGCGACCCGGGCCTTGACGGGCCCCCTCACGCGAGGGCCCGCGGTCGCACTCTCCGGCGCCGGGACGCGGCGCCGCGTCCCGGCGCCGCGTCATCGTGTCCCCGCCCAGGCGGCGACACGCGCGTCGCGTCAGATCTTGCCGACGAGGTCGAGGCTGGGCGCGAGCGTCTCCTCGCCCTCTTCCCACTTGGCCGGGCAGACTTCACCCGGATGCGCCGCGATATATTGCGCCGCCTTGATCTTGCGCAGCAGCTCGGCGGCATTGCGGCCGACGCCTTCCGACGTGATTTCGACCAGCTGGATCACGCCCTGCGGATCGACGACGAAGGTGCCGCGATCGGCCAGGCCCTGGCCGGCGCGCAGGATCTCGAAGTTGTTCGAGATCGTGTGATTCTGGTCGCCGAGCATGAAATAGTCGATCTTGCCGATCGCCGGCGAGGTGTCGTGCCACGCCTTGTGGCTGAAGTGCGTGTCGGTCGACACGCTGTACACCTCGACGCCCATCTTGCGCAGCGTCGGGTAGATGTCGGCGAGGTCCTCGAGCTCCGTCGGGCAGACGAAGGTGAAATCGGCCGGATAGAAGAAGAACACCGCCCACTGGCCCAGCACGTCGCTGTCGGAGACGGTGACGAACTTGCCCTGCTTGTAGGCCTGGGTGGTGAACGGCTTAAGCTGGCTGCCGATGAGCGACATGAATGGTCTCCGCGTTGGAATGGATGCGACGGATGTAGTCATTCCATGCCGCAGTGCAAAATGGAGAGGAATTCGATACGCGATCGAACCAATCGATCAATCACGCCGTTCTATGGTCGCCCGCGCACGATCCCGAAGTCGGCCGTACCGCAAGAGCGAACGGATCACTTCGCGAGCGCGGTATAGATTGACCAGAGGCTGGTGGCCGCCAGCAGGACCCCGACAAAGGCCATGAGACGGCGCGGGGCAACCCGCTTTGCGAGGATGCCGCCGAGCGGTGCGGCGACCAATCCGCCGATCAGCAGGCCGACGGTCTGCAGCGTGAAGGCTGCCCAGCCCAGCGACACGAAGAAGGCCACCGAGGCGGTCAGCGTCAGGAAGAATTCGGCGGTATTGACCGTGCCGATCGTGTGGCGCGGCGTCGTCCCTTGCACGAGGAGATTGGAGGTGACCACCGGCCCCCAGCCGCCGCCGCCCGCGGCATCGAGAAACCCGCCGACGAGGCCGAGCGGTGCGACGACCCGGGCCTTTCGCGGCTCCACGTCGCCGCGAATGGCGCGGAAGATGAGGTATCCGCCGATAAGCGCCAGATAGGCCATGACGAACGGCCGCGCGACGGATCCGTCGATCGAACTCAACACCGTTGCGCCGAGCACGGCACCGATCATACCGGGAATGACAAGCCGTCTGAACAGGCGCCAGTCGACGTTGCGATTAACGACGTGGCTGACGCCGGAGGCGGCGGTCGTGAACGTCTCGACCGCATGCACGCTCGCGGACGCGAGGGCGGGCGGCGTACCCATCACCGTCACCATCAGCGTCGAGGTGATCAGACCGAACGCCATGCCCAGCGCGCCGTCGACGATCTGCGCCGCGAAGCCGATCGCGACGAACGGCAGGATCGTCGACCAGTCGAGGGCGGCGAGAAAATCGGGCATCTGGGGTTCTCCGGCAGCCTATCGGCTGAGGGGGGGGAAACGCACCGTGGCCGCGAACGGCCCTGGCGACAACAAAGCTCCGGTTTCGCCCGGCAAAGCGGCCCCGACTGGCTGTGGAAATCCTCGGCGCGCGTGCCTAGATGATGGGCAACGGTGATAAAGGGGACGCGGATGTTCGGGCGCTTGGCGGCCTATCTCGATTCGATCAGGGCACGCGATCCCGCGCCGCACTCGCGCCTCGAGATCCTGACCTATCCCGGCGTCTGGGCGCTGGGCTGGCATCGCATCGCACATGCGCTCTATCGCCGCCGGCTGTTCCTGCTGGCACGGCTGGTCAACCATTTCTCCCGCGCCTGGACCGCGATCGACATCCATCCCGGCGCGACGATCGGGCGTAATTTCTTCATCGACCACGGATTCGTCGTGATCGGCGAGACCGCGGAGATCGGGGACGACGTGACCATCTACCAATGCGTGACGCTTGGTGGGACCAGCCCGGACAATGGCGTCGCGGGCAAGCGGCATCCGACGCTGGCCGATGGCGTGATCATCGGGTCGGGCGCGCAGGTGCTCGGTCCGATCCTCGTCGGACCGCGGGCGCGCGTCGGCGCCAATGCCGTGGTGACGCGCGACGTTCCCGCGGGGGCGGTGATGGTCGGTATCCCGGCGCGTCCGACCATGGTCGAGGGCGGTGTCGCGGAGGCGCCCTCGCGGTTCGTTCCTTATGGGACGCCGTGCAGCGACATGTTCGATCCCGCCACCCAGCGATTGGAGATCATGCGCTGCGAGCTTGAATCGATGCGCAAGCGGCTCGATGCGCTGCTCGAGGAGCATCCGGCGGCGGAACGCGACCGCGCCTGATGGGCATCGTCACGCCATTCCCCAATGCGCAAAAGCCGAACCAGATCGGCTTCGAGCGGCTTGAACTGACGCGCATCCTCGACCTGTACGGTCGCATGGTCGCGGCCGGCCACTGGCGCGATTATGCGATCGAGCTGGGGCAGGATGCGGCGGTCTTCGCGGCCTTTCGCCGGACGGCGGAGCGGCCCGAGTTCCGCATCGAAAAGCGTCCGGCGCTGCGGCACCGCCAGGGGATGTGGGCGCTGATCGGCGAACATGGCACCGTCCTGAAGCGCGGCCAGGAGCTGGGACCGGTGCTGGCCCCCGTCGAACGGCGGCTGATGAAGCTGGTCGATTGAACGCCCCCTCCCGTGCGGGGGAGGGGGGAGGTGATGGCGATCCGCGTCAGGCCGGCTGGTGGACCGGCGGCAGCTTGAGGCGAAGCGGCTGCGACAGCCATCCGACGATCATCGATCGCATCGGCTGCCAGAAGGCGGACAGCGTCAGCAGTGCCGAGCCGATCACGAAGGCGGTGAACGCGGCCCCCAGCTCGACCGCGCCGGCACTGCGGAACAGCGCATACAGCGCGTACAGCACGTAGACGAGGCTCGAAACGAGCAGCGCGCGCCGGTCGATCGCCAGCGCGATGCCCGCGAACAGCAGATAGAGCACGAGCACGATCGCCGCGACGCCGGCGCCGATCTCTCCGTTGGCCTGGCCGTTGAACACGCCCAGCATGTGGAAGACCGGATGCGCGATCATCGGGGCGGCGGCGAGGTGCAGCCAGAAGGCGACGTCCGCGCGCCGCGTCTCGCGTCGCGTATCCGACATGTCCCAGCGCATCGCGAGGGCGAAGACGGCGATGCCGCAGAGCAGCACCAACGGCCAGATGCCCTGCTTGATGTCGGGAACGGCAGCCATCAACAGACCCGCCGCGACGGCGACCAGTGCCGCCGCGCCCGCCGCCACGGTGATCGGCACCATGAAGCGGCGCCAGTGAAGATAGGCCGCGGCGGCGCTGATCAGGCCGACGCCGGCGGCCGCGAATCCGCCCGCGCGCCCGTCGATATGGGGGAAGATCGTCTCGATCCCCCCGATCAGCGCCCCGGCGACGCCGCCGACGAAGGCGAGCAGCAGCAGGATGCTCGGGAGCGCCATCCGCCGCCGTGCCGTGAAATACAGCGCTAGCATCCACGCCGCCGCAGCGACCAGCCCGCCACCGAGCGCGTGGGTGACCCGGAAGCCGATCTGGCCGAGCGCGGCGAGCAGCAGCGCGATCGCGATCGAGACGAAGATGTCGTTGAAACCGGTGAGCAGTCGGAAATGCTCTTCGTCGACCGCCGGCGCGGCATGCGCCGAGGCGACGTGGCGCCGCAGCGCCGCGGCGGCATCGGGCGAGATCGCCCCCGCCGCCACCGCGCCGTCGATGTCGCTTTCGCTGTACATGGGCGTTCTCCTTCGTTGAGGAACGCGGAAGGGTCACCCATGTGTATTACATTGTCAATACACGTCGTGCGGGCTCGCGACGCGAGCGGCGCGGCCCTCGGACGCCCTGCGTCACGGTTGCTGCAGCAACCGGCCGATCGTCATCGCCTGTTCCGCGCCGGTCTTCGGCACGATCTCGCCCGCCCGGTCGGTGATCCGATCCCAGTGCGCGGCGACGCCCTCCGGCGACAGATCGTCGCCGGTCAGCAGCGCGCCTGGCGTCAGCGTGACGTAGCTCGCCTGGAACGCCCCGGCACCGGCGCCCAGGATGACGTTGGTCGGTGCGTCCTCGCTGACCAGGAACAATGCGCCCGGCGCGACCTTTTCGGGCGCGAAGGCATCGAAGGCCTCTTTCGGGAACAGGTCTTCTGTCATCCGGGTCCCCGCGGTCGGCGCGATCGTATTGACGCGAATGTCGTTCTTGGCGCCTTCGAGGCTGAGCGTCTTGGTCAGGCCGGCCAGCCCCAGTTTGGCGGCGCCGTAATTGGCCTGGCCGAAATTGCCGAACAGGCCGGTCGACGACGACGTCATCAGCACGCGGCCGTAATTCTGTTCCCGGAACGTCTCCCAGCATGCCTTGGTCGCGAAGGCCGAGCCGATCAGGTGGACGCGGACCACGAATTCGAAATCGGCGGGATCCATCTTCGCGAAGGTCTTGTCGCGCAACACGCCCGCGTTGTTGATCAGGATGTGCACGCCGCCCCAGGCGTCCTTCGCGCGGGCGACCATGTCGACCATCTGGTCATAGTCCGCGACGTTGCCGCCATTGGCCATGGCTTCGCCGCCGGCCGACCGGATCTCGTCGACCACCGCAAGCGCCGCGTCGGAATGGCCGGTGCCGTCGCGCGTCCCGCCGAGGTCGTTGACGACGACCCTGGCGCCACGACGCGCCAGCTCGAGCGCATAGCCGCGGCCCAGGCCGCCCCCGGCTCCGGTGACGATGGCGACGCGGCCGTCGAAGCGGATCGGACTGGGCATGAAAAAGGCGCTCCTTCCAGACTGGATGAAGCGCCTTTTCATACCGAAGGTTCGAACGGGCGCAATGCCCGTTCGACCGGCGTCAGCCTCGCTTAGCGGCGGGCGTGACGCTTGGCCTTGTGCATCGTCTTGTGGCCACCCTCGACCTGGCGGCAGCTGTCATACTGCCCCTTCTTGCAGATCGGATACTCGGCCTGCGGCGCCGGGGCCGGATAGGCCTGGTCCGGGGTCGGTGCCGGGCGGAACACGGGGGGGACGTTCGATCCGGGCGTGCCGCCGCTCAGCGCGGGGCCGGTCGGCTGATAGCCGCCCGCCGGGGTCGGGGTCGAACCGGTCGTCATCGGCGCCTGGGCGTCCGTCTGGCCGGCGGGAGCCGACATGTCGCTGGCGGGAGCCGGCGCCGTCTGGCCCGCGGGCATAGCCGACTGATCGGCCGCCGGCGGGGTCATCGTCTGGTCGGGGGTTCCGGCCGGAGCGGTCTGCGTCCCGGTGGTCGTCATCGGCGAATTGGTGCCCATCGAGCCCGAGGTCTGGGCCATGACGGGGGCGGCAACGAGGGCCGTTGCGGCCAGCAGAATGAGCTTCATTGCGAATCTCCCTAATCTGTTGCGCAAGATTGCGTAAGCGCCCCCGCCCAACGCCCGATGTGCCACTTGGGTCCTTTGTTTCGCTTCCGGTTCTACCGATGCGGTCTCATACGCCAGAGTCGAGCGAATAGCCCGCCGAGCGGACGGTGCGGATCAGGTCGGGGCGATTGCCGATGTTGATCGCCTTGCGCAGCCGGCGGATATGCACGTCGACGGTCCGGCTTTCGATGTCGCTGTCATGGCCCCAGACGGCGTCGAGCAGCCGCTCGCGACTGAACACCCAGCCAGGATGTTCGAGGAAGTGCTTGAGCAGGCGGAATTCGGTTGGGCCGAGCGGGACGACCTCTCCGCCGCGGCGTACCTTGTGGCCGACCGTGTCCATCTCGATGTCGTCATAGGTCAGCTGCTCGCCCGCCAGCGCGGGTCGGACGCGGCGCAGCACCGCGCTGACGCGCGCGACGAGCTCGCGGGGCGAAAAGGGCTTGGTCACGTAATCGTCGGCGCCGGTTTCCAGGCCGCGGATGCGATCCTCCTCCTCGCCGCGCGCGGTGAGCATGATGATTGGCACGTTCGCCGTATCCGGCATGCGGCGCAGACGACGGCACACCTCGATTCCCGACAGCCCTTCGACCATCCAGTCGAGCAGCACGATGTCGGGTGCCTTTTCCTTGGCGAGCAGCAGCGCCTCCTCGCCGTCGGGTGTGTGCGCGACGTCGAAATCCTCGCGCCGGAAATGAAACACCAACAGTTCGGCGAGGGCGGCGTCGTCCTCCACCAGCAGCATGCGTGCGCGGGCCATCAGCGTTGCTCCTCTGCGGATTGGGAAAGGGTGCCGCCCCGGTGATGGTCGGCCATCTGCGAGCCGGAAGCGGCGAAATAGACCATCTCGGCGACGTTGGTCGCATGGTCGCCGATCCGTTCCAGGTTCTTGGCGACGAACAGCAGGTGCGCGACCTGGCTGATCGTGCGCGGATTCTCGACCATGTAGGTGACGAGCGTGCGGAAGATGCTGTCGTAGAAATCGTCGAGCGCCTTGTCGCTTTCGACGACGCGCACCGCCGCATCGGGGTCGCGCGCCGCGAAGGCGTCGAGCGCCTGCCGGACCATGCCGCTCGCCATCGCCGCCATCGATGGCAGGATCGAGATCGGCTCGATACGATGGCCGCCACCTTCTGCGCCCTCGATCATCGGGACGCGACGCGCGATATTCTTCGCATAGTCGCCGATCCGCTCGACGACGGACGCGATCTTCATCGCCGCGACCACCTCGCGCAGGTCCACCGCCATGGGCGCGCGCAGCGCGATGATCCGCACCGCCAGCCGCTCCACCTCGCGCTCGATCGCGTCGATCGCCTTGTCGTCGGCGTCGACCTTCCGCGCCAGGACGGGATCCGGGCGCTGCAGGGCGAGGATCGCCTGCGCGATCGCGTCCTCGGCCAGTCCGCCCATCTGCGAGATCAGGCCGCGCAGCTGCCCGATGTCGGCGTCGAACGCCTTGACGGTGTGATCAACCATAACGCCCCGTGATATAGTCGCGGGTGCGTTCCTCCCGCGGGTTGGTGAAGATGTCGCTGGTCGGCGCGAACTCGACGAGCTGGCCCAGGTGGAAGAAGGCGGTCTGTTGCGAGACGCGTGCCGCCTGCTGCATGTTGTGCGTGACGATGACGATCGCGTAGCGGCCCTTGAGCTCGTGGATCAGCTCCTCGATTTTCGCGGTCGCGATGGGATCGAGCGCGCTGCACGGCTCGTCCATCAGGATCACTTCCGGATCGACCGCGATCGCGCGGGCGATGCACAGGCGCTGCTGCTGGCCGCCCGACAGCGCGGTGCCGCTGTCGTCCAGCCGGTCCTTGACTTCGTCCCACAGGCCGGCGCGTCGCAGCGAGCGTTCGACCATCTCGTCAAGATCGGCGCGTGCCGCGGCTAGGCCGTGGATACGCGGCCCGTAGGCGACATTCTCGTAGATCGACTTGGGAAAGGGATTGGGCTTCTGGAACACCATGCCGACGCGGGCGCGCAGCTGCACCACGTCCATGTCCGGCGCGTAGATATCCTCGCCGTCGAGCAGGATCTGCCCGTCGACCCGGGCGCTGGCGACCGTATCGTTCATCCGGTTGAGCGTGCGCAGGAACGTCGACTTGCCGCAGCCCGACGGGCCGATGAAGGCAACCACATTGTCCTGCGCGACGTCGATCGAGACATGGTCGATCGCGCGCGTGTCGCCGTAGAAGACGCTGACGTCGCGCGCCTGAATCTTGGGGGGAAAGGTCACCAGCGTGTCTCGAAGCGGTTGCGGAGGTAGATGGCGAGGCCGTTCATCGCGAGCAGGAAGACGAGCAGGACGATGATCGCCGCGCTGGTCTTTTCGACGAAGCCGCGGTCGACCTGATCGGACCATAGGAAGATCTGGACCGGGAGCACGGTGGCGGGGTCCGCGAGCCGGGATGGGGGCGCCGCGATGAAGGCGCGCATGCCGATCATGAGCAGCGGCGCGGTCTCACCCAGCGCGCGCGCCATGCCGATGATCGTGCCGGTGAGGATGCCGGGCAGCGCGAGCGGCAGGACATGGTCGAACACCACCTGGACCGGCGAGGCGCCGACCGCGAGCGCCGCATCCCGGATCGATGGCGGCACGGCCTTGATCGCATTGCGCCCCGCGATGACGATCACGGGCATGGTCATCAGCGCCAGCGTCAGTCCGCCGACGATCGGCGCGGACCGGGGCAGGTGCATCGTGTTGAGGAACACGGCGAGACCAAGCAGGCCGAAGATGATCGAGGGCACCGCCGCCAGGTTGTTGATCGATACCTCGATGATGTCGGTCCAGCGGTTTCGCGGCGCATATTCCTCGAGGTAGAGCGCGGCGAAGACCCCTACCGGGAAGGCGAGCAGCAGCGTCACCATCATCGTCAGCAGCGATCCCTTGAGCGCTCCCCAGATGCCGACGCGGGTCGGATCGGTGGAATCGGAAGAGGTCAGGAAGCCGAGGTTCCAGCCGACGGACAATACGCCCCGCGCCTGCAGCCGTGCGACGACCGCCTCCGCGGCGGCCGGTCCGTCGCGACGCGCCGCGATATCGATCGCGCTGGTGACCGGGACGTCGATCGTCGCGGGCCGGCGCAGCAGGCTTGGATCGCGTTTCACCGCGTCGCGCACCACCAGCCAGGCGCCATCGGAAAGCCAGTCCGGCGCATCCGCGCCGTAGGCGGCGGTGGCCGCGTGATCGACCGCAGTCTCGAGCCCCGCGCCCGCCAGGGCGAGATCGGCGCCGCGGCCGCGTACCTGGTCGCCCGTCACGGGCAGGTGCTCGCGCGCCAGATCGATCGGCAAGGCGATGCGCGTCTGTCGGAAGCCCCCGATCCCCTGCGTCAGCATCGACGCCAGGAGCAGCGCGAGGAAGCCCGCCGACAGCCAGACCGCGGCGAGCCCGATGAGGCGGAAACGGCGTTCCGCCGCGTAGCGGCGCCGGGTGCGGCGCTGGACCGCCGCCGCCTTCCAGTCCGTCGGTCGCCGGTCGGACGGCGGGCGCCCGACGGTCTCGGTGTCGGGCCCGTTATTCATAGGATTCCCGGTATCGCTTGACGACGACGAGCGCGACCACGTTGAGCGCCAGCGTCACCGCGAACAGGGTGAGGCCGAGGGCGAAGGCGGCCAGCGTCTTGGCGCTGGTGAATTCCGCTTCGCCGGTCAGCAGGTCGACGATCTGCTTGGTGACCGTCGTCGTGCTCGCGAAGGGATTGAGGGTCAGCGTCGCCACGCCGCTTGCGGCCATGACGACGATCATCGTCTCGCCGATCGCGCGGCTGACGGCGAGCAGGATACCGCCGACGACGCCGGGCAGGGCGGCCGGCAGTATGACCTTGCGGATCGTTTCGGACGTTGTCGCGCCCATCGCCAGGCTGCCGTCGCGCATCGCGGCGGGGACGGCGGCGATCGAATCGTCGGCCATCGACGAGACGAACGGGATGATCATGATGCCCATCACCAGTCCGGCGGCCAGCGCGCTTTCGGACGACGCCCAGCGGATGCCGATCGCGACGCCCAGCTCGCGTACGGCAGGGGCGACGGTGAGGGCGGCGAAATAGCCGTAGACGACGGTCGGAACGCCCGCGAGCATCTCCAGCGTCGGCTTCATCCAGCGGCGGGTCACCGGGCGCGCATATTGGGTCAGATAGATGGCGCTCATCAGCCCGAGCGGGACCGCCACTGCCATCGCGATGACCGCGCCGATGAAGAACGTGCCCCAGAACAGCGGCAAGGCGCCGAGGCTGGCGCCCGGGTCCCGGGAGTCGACGACCTGCGGGCTCCAGTGCGTGCCGAACAGGAACTCGCCCGCCGGCACCAGGCGGAAGAAACGCACCGACTCGTAGATCAGCGACGCGACGATCCCCACCGTCGTCAGGATCGCGATCAGCGACGCGACGAGCAGCATCAGCATCACGCCGCGTTCGACCTGCGTCCGCGCGGCGAAATCGGGTCGGACGCGGGTGAAGGCCAGCGCGCCGCCCGCGAAGGCGAGCAACAGCGCGGCCGCCGTCGCGATCGTGTCGTACCGATGCTGGGCGCGGGCATAGGCGGGGGCCAGTTTCTCCGCCAGGTCGTGGAACGCGCCCTGGCTGCGCCCGGCGCCGAGCTCGCGGGCTTCGGACAGGATCGACGCGCGTTCGAACCCCGGTGGCGGCAGCATCGCCGCGGCGGGCGTCGCGAGTACGGCATCCGTGACGAGCGCCGGCGCGGTCGCGGACCAGACGGCAAGCAAGATCAGCGGCGGCGCCAGCGTGCAGATGCCGACGAACCAGCCGTGATGCGCGGGGAGTGCGCTGAAGCGGGCGACGCGCGGCCGTCGGAACGTCGCCGCCCGCATCCGCGCGACGAGCCAGCCGATCAGCGCAAGGCCGGCGACGGTGAACAGGAGGCCCAGCGCGCTCAATGCGCGAGCTCCGCCGGGTCGAGCGGCGTTTCGTGCGCGACGATGGCGGCGGCGCGCGCGCGCACCGCCGGGGACGCGGCGATCAGACCACGCCGCACCAGCGGCCCGTCCGGGCCCCAAGCGCGGGCGTAGAGGCCCAGGAATGTCCGGAGCCCGGGCACCGCGCGCAGATGCGCTTTCTTGACGTAAAGGAAAAGCGGGCGCGATCCGGGATAGCGGCCGTCGGCGATCGTCGCATAGGTCGGCGCCACGCCGTTGATCGCGACGCCGCGGACCGTCGCGGCGTTCTCGTCGAGATAGCTATACCCGAACACGCCGATCGAGCCGGGATTGGCGGCGAGCTTCTGGACGATCAGATTGTCGTTCTCGCCCGCATCGATGTAGGCGCCGTCTTCCCGGATGCGCGTGCACACGGCCTTGTGGGTGTCGGGCGCAGCTACGGCCAGCGAGCGCGCGGACGGATCGACCGCCTCGCAGCCGCGCGTCAGGATCAGTTCCGCCAGCGCGTCGCGCGTCCCGCTCGTCGCCGGGGGTCCATAGACCTGGATGGGGATCGCGGGCAGCGCGGGGTTCACGTCACGCCAGGTCCGCGCGGTGTTGCTCCTGCCCTCCGGCGACGCGGCGAGCGCACGGTACAGGTCCGCCTCGGTCAGGGCCATGCCCGGTCCGCTCAGCGCCTCGGCGAAGGCGACGCCGTCGATACCGATCGGCACCTCGACGATATCGGCGACGCCGTTGCGCCGGCATTCGGCATATTCGCTCCGCTTCATGCGGCGGGACGCATCGGCGATATCGGGATGCGCGGCGCCCAGCCCCGCGCAGAAGAGCTTGAGCCCGGCGCCGGTGCCGGTCGATTCGATGACCGGCGCGCGGGCGTCGGGATCGTTGGCGACGAACTGTTCGGCGACGATGGTCGTGAAGGGATAGACGGTGGACGAGCCGACGACGCGGATCTGGTCGCGCGAGCCGCCGCCGCCGCCCTTCGCCTGGTCCTGACAGCCCGCGAGGCAAAGCCCGAGAGCGAGTATCGCGATACGCATGATTCCCCCGCCCCGCGAGGCGACTCGGTGCCGTCCTCGGCAGCCCTGTGTGACGGTTGCGTTACCCTTTGATGACAGTGGCTTCGGCAGTTACCGTCGGCCGGTCCGGTTCCGCCGGGGGAAGGGCGACGGAGACGGTCGTGCCGACGCCGACCTTGCTGGCGATGTCGAGCCGGCCGCGATGCCGCTCGACGATATGCTTGACGATCGCAAGGCCCAGGCCCGTCCCGCCGATGCTGCGGCTGCGTCCGGCGTCGACGCGGTAGAAGCGCTCCGTCAGACGGGGAATATGCTGGGCCGGAATGCCCTCGCCCTCGTCGGTGACGGTGAAGCGGATCATGCCCGACCCGTCGCGGCCGACCGTCGCGGTCACCGGCGAACCGGGCCGGCCGTATTTCATCGCGTTGCCGACGAGATTGTGGATCAGCTGCGACAGCTGCACCTCGTCGCCGACGACGGCGGGGAGGTCGTCCTCGAACCCGATGGTCACGTCCACGACGCGATCGCCGCCGCCGGCAGCGAGTTCGGCATAGACGTCCTCCAGCAGTTCGCCGATGTCGACGCGTTCTGCGGGCAGGCGGTATTTCTCGCCCTCGATCCGCGACAGCGAGATCAGATCCTCGATCAGCCGCTGCATCCGCTGCGCCTCGTCAAACATCACCTTCAGGAACCGTGCGCGCAGGGCGGGGTCGTCGCCCGCGCCGTCGGTCAGCGTCTCGACGAAGCCCAGGATCGACGCGAGCGGCGTGCGCAGCTCGTGGCTGGCGTTGGCGACGAAGTCGACCCGCATCTTCTCGGCCGCGTGCCGCCCGCTCTGATCGACGAGATGGACGATGCGCGCGCCGTCACTGGTTTCCCCGATCCGCATCTCCCAGCGTTGATCGGGTGCCCCGAGCCCGACCAGCTCGACGGGACGCCCGGGAAGCGGCGCCTCGCCCGCAAGACGGTCGGCCGCGGCGGGATGGCGGATCGCCACGCGCACGTCTTCGCCGACGATATGCCTGCCGAGCAGCGCGCGCGCCGCCGCATTCGCGCAGGTGACCCGTTTCCCGCGCACGAGCAGGACGGGTTCGGCGATACCGTCCAGCACCTCGTCGAGGATCTGGCCCACGTCCGGACCGGCAGGTCCGCTGGCGGCGGGCGCGGGGCCGCGAATCCCCATGGCCGCCAGTCCTGCGGCCACCGCACCGACGAGAGTCACCACGACCGCATCCGGCGTACCGCCAAGCGCGCGCACGGCAGCGGCGGCGAGGAGGGCGATCACGAGCGCGCCGCTGAGGCGCCGGGCGAATCTGGGCGGCATGACGCATCGCTAGCCCATTTCACGGCGAATCGCATCGTCGCGCGTCCCGGAACGATACGGCGGCTGGCGGTGGCGGCGACGCCGACCGCAGGGGGCAGCTTGCCAGTGATCGGCGAATGTGAAAGGCACGGCGGACAGGACGAGCATGATGAGCGATGAGACGCCCCCTCAAGACGGAACGCCGTCATCGCCCGATACGGGCGCAGCGACCCGAAGGCGCGTGTTGGCGCTGGGCGCGGTGTCCGCCGGCGCCGTCGTGTCGATCCGCCCCGCGCTGGCGCAGACGGCGGGGTCCGTCCTGAACTGCGAGATACCCGTCCCCGACATCACCCGATCGGGACAATATATCGATGCGAGCGGCAACGTCGTCGCGCCGGGGTCGAAGGGGGCCTTCCCCCCGCCGGGCCGGCCATTCAAGGGAGAAGACGTCAAGCGCGCGCTCGCCGGCGCCCAGCTTCCCGGCACGACGCCTGACAGCAATCGTGCCTATGTCGCCTATATCCGCCGGCTGCAGCGCGGGCAGGGGGGCTTCACCTGCTTCGCCTCGCTGCAGATGCCGCGCGGCTGACGCGCTTGCGCTTTCGCGCGGCGTCACCGGCGGCGCTGGTGTCCGAGCCGCTCGACGCGTTCACCGCCGTCTTCCATCGGCCGTCCGGCATCACCCACCTGCTCGTCAGCCCAGCCCATGAAATCCTGGCGGCCATGGGCGAGGACGCGCTGACCGTCGGCGCCTTGCACGCCCGGCTGGCCGCAAGCTTCGATCTCGACGCGGAACCCGGCGCGCTGGCGGCGCGGCTCGACGAACTTGTCGCGGCCGGATTGGTCGAAATGCTGTGAGGCACGCCCTGTCGCTGCGTATCGGCCCGTTCGGCTTTCGGATCGGGTCCGACTGGCGCGCGCCCATCGAGACCCTGGCGGACCTGTACGCCGATTATCCGCGGCCCGAGCTTCCGGACTATACCGTGCGGCTCGAAGCCTTGCGTCCCTGGCGTCGGTGGATCCGTCCGGCGATCGCGATTTCCGGCGACTATATGCTGCCGGATGCCGCGCCGCTGCCGCTGGCGCAGGCGCTGCTAGCGGCCGAAATGGGGATGAACCTGCAACTGGCGCTCGGTGCCCGTCGCTTTCTGCTGCTGCACGCCAGCGCGGTCGAGCGCGATGGCCGGGCGCTGCTGATGAGCGGCGAGTCCGGCGCCGGCAAGTCGACGCTGGCGACGCTTCTGGCGGCACACGGCTGGCGGTTCATGGGGGACGAATTCGCGCTGATAGAGCCCGAGACGGGTCTGGCCTGGCCGCTGCCGCGTCTCATCAGCCTCAAGAACGACGGCGTCTCGGCGGCGGCGCGGGTCTGGCCGAAGGCGCGCTTCGGGCCGCTGCTCCACGACACGCCGAAAGGCACGATCCGCCATCTCGTCCCGGACGCGGGCGCAATCGCCACGATGGATGAGCCCGCGCAGCCCGCGGTGCTGCTGTTTCCGCGGTTCGGTGCCGCGGCGGCCGTGCGCGCCGTGCCCCCTGGCGAGGCGTTCGTCCGGTTGACGCAGGCCTCGACGAATTACGTCGCTTTGGGTGAGGCAGGATTCGCCGCGCTGACCGCGCTGATCCGCGGCGTTCCCGCCTACGCGGTCGACTATCCCGACGGCGAGACCGCGATCGCGCAGGTGGAGGCGTTGTGGCCGGAGCCGTGACGCTGGCCCGCGCGCTCCGCGATCCGACCGCATTGCGGCTGGATACCGACTGGACGGGGCTGATCACGGCGGCGCGTGCCGAGCAGCTCGTCGGATCGCTCGCGTGGCGACTGCACGGCCTGCCGATGCCCGAGCCCGTCGCAATCCTGCTCGCCGAAGCGCGCGACGGCGCCGAGGCGGCGCGGCGAACCGCGCTGTGGGAGGCGGAGATGGCGCGCCGCGCGCTGGCGCCGCTCGGACTGCCGGTCGTGTTGCTGAAGGGGACGGCCTATGTCGCGGCGGGTCTCGCCGCGGGGCAAGGGCGCCATATCGGTGACCTTGACGTGCTCGTGCCGCGCGACGGACTCGATGCCGTCGAGCAGGCGCTGATCGCCGCCGGATGGGAATGGGTGAAGCCGGACCCGTATGACGACGCCTATTATCGGCGCTGGATGCACGAGCTGCCGCCGCTGATCCACCGCGAGCGCGACCGGATGATCGACGTGCATCACACCATCCTGCCGCTGACGGCGCGCCGCAGGCCCGATCCGGACGCGCTGATCGCGGCGGCGCGCCCACTGGGCAACGGTCTTGCCGTGCTGTCGCCGTCCGACATGATCTGCCATGCCGCCGCGCATCTGTTCGCCGATGGCGATCTGGCCGGCGGCTTGCGCAATCTGTGGGACATCCATTGCCTCGTCGAGGAATTCGGCGTCGACGGCCTGGAGGCGCGGGCGCGGCATCATGGCCTCGGCGACCCGGTGCGGCGCGCCTGCCGCCACGTGCGGACGCTCTTCGGCACGGCGATGCCGCAAGGCTGGGGAAAGGACGATGCGCTCGATCGTCTGATCCGGCGGCGCCTGCTGGCACGCGACGGCTGGGGACGGCCGACCCGCCCGGTCACGCGGTTCGCGTTCTACGTCCGCTCGCACGCGCTGCGCATGCCGCCCGCGATGCTGGTGCGGCATCTCTGGATCAAGGCGCGCCGGCGGCCCGCATCTTTCTGATGGATGTGCCGGCGATGCACGCCCTGGCGCGCGATCCAGCAAAGTCGGATCGGCGCGGTACCGGCCCCGCTTCCACGCACCTGCATCGGACTCTAGGATGCGGCATGCCGACTCGTTTTTCCGCCGCCATGGGGCTCGCGCCGTTGATGCTCGCCGGCTGTTCCCCGCCGGATACGAAGCAGGCGACCGCCGAGGTCGCGCGGTTCCATGCCGCTTATAACGCGGGGCGGTTCGACATGCTCGTCGGCATGACCACACCCATGTTTCGCGCCGTGAGCGGGCCGGAGAAATTCGCCGCGATGATGGGTAAGGTGCGTCGCAAGCTGGGGCGGGAAGTCGGCACGGAGACGGTGAACTGGTCGGTCAATGTCGGCACCGGCGGCGCCACGACCGTGCTGCAGGAGATGACAACGTACGAACACGGCAGAGCCCGGGAAACCTTCACCTTCGGCGAGCTGGGCGGCCGGCCCGCGTTGAACGGTTACAACATCAATTCGCCCGATCTGCTGTAGGTCTGCCGGCTTTCAGCATGCGGACCGGCGCAGCTGGATACGGGCCGGCACCGCTGCCAAGGACGTGGATCGGACCCTAGCCGCGCTCCGATGCCAGGCGCTCCAGCGTCGGAACCAGCGCGTCATAGCCGTCGATCACCGCGTCCGCGCCGAGCTCCTCGACCGGCTGCATCAGGAACCCGAACGAACAGGCGATCGCCGGCAGCCCCGCCGCATGCGCGGCCTGGACGTCGAAGATCGAATCGCCGACGAACGCCGCGCGACCGCCGCCGCAGCGGCGCATCATCTCGTCGATCGGCGCGGGCGAGGGCTTGGCGTTGCCCGGCCCCATCGTGTCGCCGCCGATGAGCGTCGCGAATCGGTCGATCAGGTCGAGCTCGGTCAGCACGGTGCGCGCCAGTCCTTCGAGCTTGTTGGTCACCACCGCGAGCCGCACGCCCCTGGCCGCCAGCGCATCCAGCGCGTCCAGGCAACCGGGATAGGGGCGCGTGTGGACCGCGATATGGGCGGCGTAATAGTCGAGCAGGCGCCGATGCAGCACGTCCAGCGTCGCATCGTCGCATCCACCCGTCGCGGCCAAGCCCTGCGCGAGCATGTGCCGCGCGCCGCCGCCGATCATCGGCTTCACCTGTTCGACCGTCAGCGGCGCCCGCCCGATGGAGCCGAGCGCATGGTTCACCGCCGCGGCGAGGTCGCCACTGGTGTCGAGCAGGGTGCCGTCGAGGTCGAAGCCGACGATGGCGAAGGGAAATCGGGTATCGGTCATGCTTAAGCCGCGTGACGCGCGCGGCTGGAAATGACAAGCCCGCCATGGCAGAGACGCGCGCCATGAGCACGCCACTAGCCGTCATCATCCTTGCCGCGGGCAAGGGAACCCGGATGAAATCCGATCTGCACAAGGTCTTGCACCCGGTCGCCGGGCGGCCGATGCTGCTGCACCTGATCGACAGTCTCAATCGGGCGGGCGCCACGCGCCGCGTGGTCGTGGTCGGCGCATCGGGTGAACAGGTCGAGGCGGCGGTCGCTGCGACCGGTGTCGAGATCGCCTGGCAGCATGAGCAGCTCGGCACCGCGCATGCCGCGCTGCAGGCAAAGCAGGCGCTGGCGGATTTCGACGGCATCGCGATCGTGTGCTTCGGCGATACGCCCCTGCTGGCGACCGAGACGGTTGCGCGCCTCGCGGCGCGACTGGAGGCGGCGGACGCGCCGACCGTGGCGGTGCTCGGTTTCCGGCCCGCGGACGCGAAGGCCTATGGACGGATCATTGCCGACGCGGACGGCACGATCGCCAAGATGGTGGAATACAAGGACGCAACCGAGGCGGAGCGTGCGGTCGACCTGTGCAATTCCGGCGTCACCGCGGTGCGCACCCGCGATCTCTGGCGCCTGCTGGAAGCGGTCGGCAACGACAATGCGGCGGGGGAATATTATCTGCCCGACATCGTCACGCTGACCATCGCCGAGGGCGGGCGGGCCGTGTGCATCGAGACAGGGGAGGACGAGGTCGCCGGGATCAACAGCCGGGCGGAACTGGCGGATGTCGAGGCCGGCTGGCAGACGCAGCGCCGCGCGCGCGCAATGGCGGAGGGCGCGACGCTGATCGCGCCGGAGACGGTGTGGTTCAGCCACGACACGGTGATCGGGCGGGACGTCGTGGTCGGGCCCAATGTCGTGTTCGCGCCCGGCGTGACGATCGCGGACGGGGCGACGATCCATGCCTTCAGCCATGTCGAGGGTGCGACCGTCGGCGAGGGGGCGGAGATCGGCCCCTATGCGCGACTGCGCCCGGGCGCGGTCGTGGGGCGCAAGGCGAAGGTCGGCAACTTCGTCGAGATCAAGAAGGCGACGCTGGGAGAAGGCGCGAAGGCCAATCACCTGAGCTATATCGGCGATGCGGAGATCGGCGCCGGTGCCAATATCGGCGCGGGCACGATCACCTGCAACTACGACGGCTTCTTCAAGTACAAGACCCAGATCGGGGCAGGCGCCTTCATCGGGTCCAACTCCGCGCTGGTCGCTCCGGTCAGCATCGGCGCGGGCGCCATCGTCGGCGCGGGCGCGGTCGTGACCCGCGACGTCGAGGCCGATGCGCTCGCGCTCGTCCGGCCCGAACAGCGCAGCAAGCCCGGCTGGGCCGCCCGTTTCCGCGCGCAAATGACGGCGCGCAAGGCCGGCAAGTGAAGCCGCGCGCGATCTCTCGCTGATATGGCGGGCGTCACTGCCGACGCATGGTCGCGTGATCCCCGTCGTTCCGACGGGGGCGCCGCCCGGCCTGGCGGGTCGCGCGGCCCCTTGCTGGCCGAATTTGCGTCCTACCTTTGCAACTTCACGGATTTCCCGGCAGGCAGGGCCGGGGCCCGTGCGTCCTACCTTATCTGAAAGCAGGTTCTTCCATGTGTGGTATCGTTGGAATCGTCGGTAACGAAGACGTCGCGGATCGCCTGCTCGATGGGCTGAAGCGGCTCGAATATCGCGGCTACGACTCGGCGGGCATCGCCACGGACGTGGATGGCGCAATCGAACGGCGGCGCGCGTCGGGCAAGCTCGTCAATCTCGCCAAGGAACTGGCCGCGCATCCGCTCGCCGGCACGACCGGCATCGCGCACACACGCTGGGCGACGCATGGCGGCCCGACCACCAACAACGCGCATCCGCATGCGACCGAGGAGGTCGCGGTCGTCCACAACGGCATCATCGAGAATTTCAAGGCGCTCCGCGACGAGCTGATCGCGCGCGGCCGCGTGTTCACCAGCGAGACGGATACCGAGGTCGTCGCGCATCTGGTCAGCGAGAAGGTCGAGTCGGGCCTCGATCCCGTCGCCGCGGTCCGCGACGTGCTGCCGCGCCTGCATGGCGCCTTCGCGCTGGCCATCCTGTTCCGCAAGCATCCCGACATGCTGATCGGCGCGCGGCTCGGCTCGCCGCTCGTCGTCGGCTATGGCGAAGGCGAGACCTATCTCGGCTCCGACGCCCTCGCCCTCGCGCCCCTGACGCAGCGGATCGCCTATCTCGACGAAGGCGACTGGGTGGTCTGCACCAACGATGGCGCACAGGTCTACGACCGCGACAACAATCCGGTCGAGCGTCCCATCACCATCTCCGGCGTGACGGGCGAGCTGATCTCCAAGGGCAACCACCGTCACTACATGCTCAAGGAGATCTACGAGCAGCCGATCGTCGTCGCGCAGACGCTGCGGTCCTACCTGCAGCGGATGGAGGAGCGGGTCACGCTGCCGATCCCGGATTTCGACCTTTCGGCGGTGAAGCGCGTCACCATCGTCGCCTGCGGCACCAGCTTCTACGCCGGCATGGTCGCGAAATACTGGTTCGAGCAGTTCGCGCGCGTGCCCGTCGACCTCGATGTCGCGTCCGAGTTCCGCTACCGCGCGCCGGTGATGGAGCAGGGAGGGCTGATGATCGTCATCAGCCAGTCGGGTGAGACCGCGGATACGCTCGCCGCGCTGCGTCACGCCAAGAGCGAGGGGCAGAAGATCGCCGCGGTCGTCAACGTGCCGACCAGCTCGATGGCGCGCGAGGCCGACCTGCTCCTCCCGACGCATGCGGGACCCGAGATCGGCGTCGCCAGCACCAAGGCGTTCACCTGCCAGCTCGCGGTACTCGCCGCGCTTGCCGCCAATCTGGCGCAGGCTAAGGGGCAGCTGAAGCCGGGCGAGGAGAAGCTGATCGTCCGCCACCTGGGAGAGGCGCCGGCCTCCCTCAACGCTGCGCTCGCCTATGACGAATCGATCCAGGAAATGGCCGGCGTCGTCGCTTCGGCGCGGGACGTCCTGTATCTCGGCCGCGGCACGGATTATCCGCTCGCCCTCGAGGGTGCGCTGAAGCTCAAGGAGATCAGCTACATCCATGCCGAAGGCTATGCGGCGGGCGAAATGAAGCACGGTCCGATCGCGCTGATCGACGAGAATGTGCCGGTGATCGTCATTGCCCCCTCCGGTCCGCTGTTCGAGAAGACCGTCAGCAACATGCAGGAGGTCCAGGCGCGCGGGGGCAAGGTCATCCTGATCAGCGATTATGACGGCATCCAGGCCGCCGGCGAAGGTTGCGTCGCGACGATCACCATGCCCAAGGTGCATCCGCTGATCGCGCCGCTGGTCTACGCGGTGCCGGTGCAGCTGCTCGCCTATCATGTCGCCGTCGCCAAGGGGACGGACGTCGACCAGCCGCGCAACCTTGCGAAGTCCGTGACGGTGGAGTGACCCTCCGTGACGTCGCACAGTTTGCCGAGTCGTCGGCGACCGCCTGACGCGGCGACGGCGGAGGGCGTTCGGCGCTTCCGGATCTGACAGCATGATCCGGCGGCGTCGGCGCCGACCATGACCGCCTTGCTTTCGGCGCCGTAATCCGCGCGCGGGAAATGCCAGAACATTTCGCACGCCTGCCGGCATCCGAAACCCTTCAGGGAATCTGCCTGTCCTCTTTCCGGTGGCGATGGCCAGGAAGCGGATGCGTGTTCAGGCGACGGGTCGGCGGAGCTGGCGTGCCCGCGCGCGGTGCGGACCATTCGTGCAGCTTTGTTCGCGCAGTCATCAGGTATCGACCCCTCGACGTCGCGCCGGTTCGACGGAAAGGCATGGGTCCGTGGGCAGTCCGCAGAAGCAGACCTAGCCCATGTGCTTGAGCGGCAACCGCAATATGCGGTCGGAAGCGGCGAGGTACAGGGCGCCACCGTGCTCGCCAAAGGCGCAATTGGCGATAGGCGCTCCGATTGAAATCAGACCGAGTGGTTCCGCGTCGGGCGATAGAAACATCATTCCGCCCGGTACGGAGCAGACCAGCGTACCGTCCCGCGCGATTTTCATGCCGTCCGGCAGGCCGGGTGCCTCCGGGCCCTGCATCGGTCTGGCATCGAGCAGCACGCGCGACCGGGACGGGCGCCCCCGTTCGTCGAGATCGTAGACGAGGATTCGCGGCGCCGTTTCGTCCGACACCGAGACGTAGAGCCGGTGTTCGTCCGGCGACAGCGCGATACCGTTGGGCCGCGTCAGGCTGTCGTCGATCAGCGTCACCGTGCCGTCGGCACCGCGCCGGTAGACGCCGTTGACCGACATCTCCCTCGCCGCCGACGTGTCAGGATCCTGCAATCCGTAAGGCGGGTCGGTGAAGTAGATCGTGCCGTCCCGGGCGACGTGGAGGTCGTTCGGGCTGTTGAAGCGCTTGCCCTCGAACCGGTCGACCAGCACTTCGCGCGTCATCGTCCCGAGATCGAGCCGGTCGATCGAGCGGCCGCCGCTGTTCGCGATCAGGAGCCTGCCGCGGCGATCGATCGCCAGGCCGTTGGCGCCGGGCTCGCGGGTGATGGTGGGGTCGGGGTTCGCGAGGCCCGACGGAGTGAGGAAGGGCGTCGCCCGACCGCCTGGCCGCCAGCGCCGCACCACATTCGCCGGTGGATCGGAGAACAGCAGGTAACCGCCGGCATCGACCCAGACGGGTCCCTCCGCCCAGCGGATTCCCGTCGCGACGACCTCGATCCTGGCGTCCGGCGACACAAAACGGTCGAAGCGTGGCGCAAGCCGGCGGATGCGCGGGGCGAAAGCCGCCGCCCTCGCACCCGGCGCCGCGGCCATGGCCAGTGCTGCCCCCACTACCAGCCGCCGGCTCGGGGCGAAGGTGCCGGTGGTCCCTTGGCACGTCATGGCGTCGGCGCGGCGGTTGCGGCGGAGGCAAGCTTGATTCCCAGGAGGACGAGCTTGCCGCCGCGCATGCCGAACCAGTGCGGGACGCCCGCCGGGATCATCACGACATCGCCCTTGCGCAGCGCGCGGGTGATGCCGTGCTCGATCGCGCTGCCCTCGGTCAGTCCCGGCCGCGTCACGCTGGGATCGGCGAGCTGCCCGCCTGACACCAGCGAACCCTCGCCCGCTACGACGATGGCATATTCCGTCTCCGTGGGGTGGATGGCCGGGCGACCCGGTTTCCGCCAATATTCCAGTGCCGCGACCGATCCGCCGGCCTGTATCAGCGGTCGCCACAGAAAGCCTTGGCCGGGCTTCATGTCGCGCTCCATTCCGACGATCGCCGCCTCGATCTCGGCGCTGCTC
The DNA here is from genome assembly GCF_031082075.1 of Sphingomonas sp. GV3. NCBI lineage: Bacteria > Pseudomonadati > Pseudomonadota > Alphaproteobacteria > Sphingomonadales > Sphingomonadaceae > Sphingomonas > Sphingomonas sp. GV3. Next base: position 96,571 of record NZ_JARWLE010000001.1, read on the forward strand.
GCGACGCTCGTCGGATCGGCGCTTTGCGCGCGCGCGGGGAGCCCAACGATCAGGCCGGCGAGGGCCGACCCGCACAGGGCTATCCCGCGGATCATGCGCGACCGCCCGGTGTCAGGCGGATCGTGCGGCCTTCGCGCGCGGAGCGATAGATGGCCTCGATGATCCGCATGTCGCGCAAGCCCTCCTCGCCCGAGACGATCGGCTCGCGCCCCGTCGCGATACAGTCCGCCAGATGATCGAGCTGGCCTGCGAACTGCGTCGCGGCGGCGCCCGCCGGCACGACGATCGCCTGTTCCCGGCCGTCCGCGCCTGTCCACATCCTGTTGTCGGAATAGCGCGTCGCCGGCTCCAACTCGATCCGGCCCTTGTCGCCCATCAGCAGGATATGGTTCTGGTTGGCGCTGTACATCGACTGGCAGCTCGCGACCGCGCCCGACGGGAATTCGAGCGTCCAGTCTATGATGTCCTCCACCTCGGCGAAGCGCGGGTCGCGGCGATCGGTGGACTCGCGCGCGGTCACCGCGATCGGCTCCTCGCCGGTCATGTAGCGCGCCGCCTGCAGGCTGTAGATCCCCATGTCCATCAGCGACCCGCCGCCCGACAGCGCTTTCTTCAGTCGCCACTTGCTGGGGTCGCGCTGGACGAAGCCGTGCTCCGAACGGACGTAGCGGATCCGGCCCGCCACGCCGCTGCGCGCCAGTCGCATCGCCTCAAGGTTGGTGGGCTCGAAGTGTACGCGATAGCCGATCATCAGCTTGCGGCCTGCGCGCTTGCAGGCCGCGATCATCGCTTCGGCCTCCGCGACCGACGTCGCCATCGGTTTCTCGCACATGACATGCTTGCCGGCGCGCGCCGCGCGGATCGTATATTCGGCATGCATCGCGTTCGGCAGGCAGACATAGACGATATCGACGTCGGGATTGTCGCGGATGCGGTCGAAATCGGCATAGGAATAGATGGCGCGTTCGCCGAGGCCATGCTCGGCGGCGACGCGACGGGCCTTGGCGGGATCGCCGCTGACCACGGCGGCGAGGCGACTGTGCCGGCAGTTCCTGAACTCCGGGATGATCCGGTCGAGCCCGTAGCTGCCGAGTCCCACGATCGCATAGCCGAGCGGCCGCGAGCGCCCCTGCGCCACCGCCCGGGACGCGGCCGCCAGCGCGGTGGCCCCGATCAGGAAATCGCGTCGCAGCATGTCCATGGCGTGTCCTCAGAGTTGCGGCGGTGAGCCGATGCCGATGTGCTCATCGATAAGTAGCGCAGAATAAAGCCAAATATTGGTCCGTCGACGCGGATTTTGTGCTGTGGCGCGGCGGAGACAAAGGCGCCACCTGGGACGGTTCGTCCGGAGTGGCGCGAGGGGGGGAGGGATCAGAAGCGGGCCCGCACGCCGATGCGGTAGAAGCGGCCGAGCGTGTCGTAGAGCGCGGGATTGACGTCGAGGCCGGTATTGGTCTGCGGCGACGGCTCGGGATCGTGGTCGAACAGATTGTCGACCTTGAAGAACATGCTGACCGCCTTGGTCACGTTGAGCGAGCCGCCGATGTCGAAGTAGAAGGCACCCTTCATGAACGCCCGGTCGATCGTCGGGTTGTTCGCGGTCGAGACGGGGCAGTTGGTCGAGCAAACGACATACTGGTTGCCGATCACGCCGTCACTGAACCAGCGCTGTTGCAGCGTCAGGCTGAAGGCGTCGTTGTCGTAGCTTTCGATCGCGAGCCACTTCCATTTGGGCGTCGCGCCGGAATTGGCGCCGGCACTGTCGACCGGCACCGTGCCGGGCAGGCCGGGGTCGGTGATGAAGTTGATGACATGGGTGCCAAGACCGCGCGCGGTGAAGGTGCCGCCCAGACCCAGCGGGTTGCGCCACTGGTAGCTCGCCTCGATGTCGAAGCCCTCGGTCTTGATCGCGGCGAGATTGAACGACTGGACGTTGACGAACGGCGTCTGGTTCGTGCCTGCCGGTATGTCGAGGTTGAAGGCGCCGCACGTGTCGGGCAGGTTGGAGATGAAGCACAGGTTGACGATCTGCTGCGCCGACAGGCTGGAGACGACGTCGCTGACCTTGATCTTGTAATAGTCGAACGACAGGCTCAGCCCCGGCAGCCACGACGGTCGCGCGTAGACGATGCCCGCTTCGGTGCTCCGGGCGGTCTCCGGACGCAGGTTGGGATTGCCGATCGTGTTCTGGATGATGAGCAGCTGGCGACCGTTGGGATTGGCCGCCGTCTTGCGCGGATCGGTGAAATTCGGGACGGTCGTGGTCGTCGGCGCCGCGAACAGTTCGGACAGGTTCGGCGCGCGCACGTCGCGCGACGTGACGGCGCGCAGCCGCAGGCCGTCGATCGGTGTTTCCCAGCTGCCGCCGATCTTCCAGGCGTAGATGACGCCCGACGTCGAATATTTCGTCGCGCGGCCGGCGACGTTGACGTTGGCCTTGCCCAGCGTGCCCGAATCGAGGATCGGCAGGTTCAGTTCGAGGAAGCTTTCGAAGACGTTGTATTTGCCCGACCCGTTCTTGTAATTTCCTGCGTACCAATTGCTGCCGACGGTGGAGTTGAGGATCGGATCTGCCGGATAGGCCGCCGAATTGGGGCTGATCGCCGAAACGCCCGCGCCATACGGGTCGGCGTTCACGCGATAGGCTTCACGCCGGTATTCGACGCCCATGGCCACCGCGAGCGGGCCTGCCCACAGGTCGATGGGCGTCCCCGAGATGCTGGCCGCCGCGGCATCCTGCGTCTGGCGCGTATGTTGGAACGGCCCGTTCTTCGGAACGATATAGGCGAGCGCCGCCGCGCTCGGCGTCGCTCCGCCGAAGATGTTGATCGGCTGGCAACCGTTGGCGCGCGCCGTCGCATCGGCGCAGACGATCTGGCCGTTGAGGGTCGTCGCGTTGATCGCCTGGTTGTAGCGGCCGTTCAGGCTGATGTTGTCGACGTTGATGTCGGTGACGTTGATGCCGTGCTCGTAATAAACGTCGTAGGTCCAGTCGGACCCGAACATGTCGGCCTTGCCCTTCAGGCCGCCGACGAAGCGATATTGGCGGCGATCGGTATTGACCTTGATGTTGGGCAGGATCGCGTTGCTGAGGCCGTAGCCGAAGCTGGTTATGCCGTTGGCGGCGCACTGCTGCTGGATCGACGCGGGCAGGTAGGGATTGGAACACTGGATGGTCAGGCCGGTCTTGGCGGCACCGGGGTTCGGCTGGTTGCTGGTCTTCACCTGCGCGATGTTGGCGGTGACGTAGAGCTCGGTATCCGGCGCGATGTCGTAGCCGACGCGGGTGAAGCCATTGATCCGCTCCAGCGCCGATTGCAGGGACGTGCCCGAGCCGACATGGCCCGATTGATCGCCGCCGACGCAGAAGCCGACATAGCAGCCGATGACGTTCCCGCCCGCGGTCTTCGACGGCACGCCGTTCGAGCCGTATTGGAACGGGAAGGGGTTTCCGTTGACGTCGAAGGCCGTCCCCTGGAGCGGGCCACTGCTGATGAGGCCGTACCGCGTATATTGATACGCCTGGCCGTGATCGCGGTACAGGAACTGTGGCGTGCCGCCGTTGCGGTTGCCGGTGTCGATCAGCGTCGTGGCGCGATACCAGTCGCGGCTGCCGGCAAGGTCTTCGCCGAAGAAGCCGGGGCCGACCCCCTGGTCCTTGGCGTATTCGCCGCTGAGGATGAGGTGGAGCTTGTCGCCCGCGAATGCCTTGCCGACTGCGAGCTGGGCCAGCACCTGCCCGTCGTCGCCATAGGTCGTGACGCCGGTCTGCAGATTGCCCTTGAACCCGGTGAAGCGGGTGTCGGTGATGAAGTTGATGACGCCGCCGACCGCATCCGAGCCGTAGGAGGCGGAGGCGCCGCCCGTCACGACGTCGACGCGCTTGATCAGCAACTGCGGGAACTGGCTGATGTCGGGCACGCCGGTGACGTTGGCGCCGACGACGCGTTGCCCGTCGAGCAGCGTCAGCGTCCGGATCGTGCCCAGCCCGCGCAGTGAGAAGGAGCTGAGACCTTGCTGGCCGCTCGACGTGCTGAACGTGCCGGTCGTCGCGCCGGTCGACCCCTGCAGCGACGGCAGCTGCGCGATCGTGTTGAAGATGTTGGGCTGCGCGTTCTTGAGGATCTGGTCCTCGCCGATCACGGTGGTCGGTGTCGGCGCGTTGTAGCCGTTCGCGGTGATGCGCGTGCCGGTGATGACGATGTCGCTGCCGCCGCCGCCTTCGGCCTGCGGCGCGTCGGCCGTGCCGTCGGTGGTGGAGGGCTTGACCGACTGGTCGGGCGCCGCGGGATCGGCCGATCGGGTCGGATCGGCAACGGTCTGCGGTGTGGGCGAGGGCGCCGCGAACGCCGGGGCGGCAAGCAAGGCGCTCGCCAGGACGACAAGACTGGTAGCGGTATCAACCCTGCGCTTGACGAGAGTGCGCGGCGCCGTCGTGCGGTTCATCATCCATCCCCTAATCGCCCACGGCCGTCCGCCGGTGTCATCCCGGCTGGTCCCCGTGTCGCCGCCCGGTTTAGTCGATCGGAGGGCGGGCGGCATCTACGACCAAAGTCTGTGCGACCATCGGCTTATGCTGTGGATCAAGGTCTTGCGGCGTAGAGCGCGTGATGCGTGAGGATGAAGAGCGTCGTCCCGTCCACCCCGCCGAAGACGAGTTGCAGCGGCCGATCGGGCACGTCGATCCGCCCGAGCGCGCGTCCGTCGGCGCCATAGACGTAGATCTGCCCGTTCGCGACGTAGACGCGCCCGTCCGGGCCGGCGACGACGCTCTCGCCGCCGCGCGCGGCGAAGGGTTTCATGTCTGTGATCGTACCGCCCGGACCGACGAGGCCGGTATAGGTGCGATCCTCCGATCCGTTGGGCAAGTACAGCCGATCGCCGACCCTCGCGGTCACAAGGCCATAGGTGTCGAGCGTGTCCGAAAAGCGCCAGCCGCGATGATCCGCCGGTCCCTGCTGCCATACGCGATAGGCGGGCAGCGACAGGCTGCCGTCGGGCGCGACATAGCCTTGGGGCTTCGGGACCGCCACGTCGCGGGCGAACATCTCGGCCAGAGTCGTGAACTGGTCGGTCGCGGGGTCATATTGGTCGCGGAACTCGCCGTTGATCCATAGGCTGCCGGGCAGCGCGAGCCGCCCCGTGCGGCCGGCGGCCCGGGCGGTCAGCACGCGGATATCCGCCGGCGCCTTGGGATCGAGACTGTACACCGTTGCGGCGGGGCCGGCGGAGGAGAGCACCATCAGCTTGCCCGATGCATCCACCGCCAGGTTCACGGGGTCGAGCGGTGCATCGGTGACGATCAATAGTCCCTCGGCCTTCGTCCAGCCGTGGATGCGCTGCATCGGACGATCGACGAAGTAGAGCTTGCCCGCCGCGTCCACCGCCCCGCCGCCCAGCGCGTGAAAGCCGCCCGCAAGCCTTTCGACGGCCGCCAGGCTGCGGACCGACGCGGCCGCGGCATCGTTGACGTCGAGCGAGGCGAACTCGCGCTCGCGCACGTCCACCCCGCGCGTGACGTCGCGGATCGCATTCTCGAACGGATATTTGCTGGCCCGCAGATAGGTGCCGCAGCCCGCCGCGTCGCAGGTCGCAAAGCCGCTCTCGGCATTCACATGGAGGTTGCGGAAGTGGAGTCCGCTCGCATTGTAGAGCGTGACGGCCGCGGGCGCGGGATCGAGCGAACGGGTGACGCGATAGGCGTGGAGATTGGCGAACAGGACGTCGCGCGTATTGCGCACCTCGATGGCGACGGCGGCGCGACTTTCGCCGGCCTCCTCCTCCGTCTGCGGGGCGAGGAATTCCCAGTTGCGGACGCCGTCCAGCACGATCTCGGTCCGGCGGTGATGTTCGGCGGACAGCTGGTAGACATGGCCCGGCGTGTGCGTGTCGGACACGTACAGGCCCGCCGAGGCATAGGTATTGGGTGACCAGAGGCCGTTGAAGGTGCCGCCGCCGCCGTCCGTCACCCACAGGCTGGGATATTGCCCGTCCCAGCGCTGCTGCGGGTCGGGATCCCCGCTGTGGTCGGCATTGTAGGGTTCGGTGCGGCTGCCGTCGGTGGCGAACGTGCCGTGGCCGCCCTGGAACTTGACGTCGTCGACCAGCGACGTCTCGCCAGCCTTCCACAACAGGGCCGTGGCCCGCGGGTTGCGGCCGCCCGTCGCGAGGCCCAGCCCCGAGACGATCGCGCCGCCGCCCTTCGCGCTTTCGATCAGCGCGCGGGCGGGCCCGACGCCGCGAAAGGCGGGGCTGTCGTCGGCGAGCACGATCTGCGTGAGGCTGGGGTGCAGGCCGATCAGCACGCTGTCGGGCCGCAGCGTCACCGTGTCGGTGACGCGATAGAAGCCGGCGGGGAAGTAGAGCACGCGTCGGCTGGCGATCGCCCGGCGGAGCGCCGCGGTATCGTCGGTCGTACCGTCGCCGCGCACGCCGAGCGTGCGCACGTTGACCCATTGCGCGACGGGCGGCAGCGCGCGGATCGCGGGGGCTGGCGCCTTGGGCAATGCGGCAAGCGGGGCGGCATCGATACGCGTTTCGTACGTGCCGGCCGCGGCGGGTGAGGCGAGCGTCAGGCCGTAGCTGAAATCCCGCACGCGGTAGCGCTGGCCTGGCCCCGCGACGTCGCGGCCGCTGTCGCGGAAGTGCGCGAAGACGGGAGTGGCGCTGGCGACGACGTCGCTGAAGCCGATCTGGGTATAGGCATTGCCCTCGTTGCTGATGACGACGCCCGCCCTGGCGACGTTCTCGAACCGCACGCGGCTGCCCCACAGCCAGTCGCCATAGCCGCGGTCGATCTCGACGCCGACGGGCACGTTACGGAAGACGGTGTTGACCAGGGTCAGACCCGCCTCATGTTCGCGGATCGCGGCGTCGCGCTGCCCGTCGAACACCGAATCGATCAGCGTAAACTGCCAGGCAGGCGACGTCTTCTCGGCGAGGATGCCGTAGCGCCCCCCGAAGAAGCGAAGATCCTGTCCCAGATTGCCGACCTGGTAGATGCCGGCGAGCGCCGACCCCAGGCGGAAGTCGATGTGGCTGAGATAGCTGTGCTGCGCGGTGTGGAAGCGGACGGCGGTCGCGGCCGGATTGCCCTCGCCGATCTCGAAGTCGACGTTCGCCATGGCTGAATAGAAGGTGCCGGAATTGGCATCGGCGATGTCCGCGTTGAACGGCACGCTGGTCGGCGGCGGGACGGGGACGGGCGGGAGGGGCGGTTCGCCCGGCCTCACCGGCAGCGTACCGGTGAAGAAGACCATGGTGGCGACACCGGTTTGGAAGCCGGGCGTCCGGGGATCCAGGACGAAGACGGGCCTCGTCCTGCCGACGCCGAACAGCCGCACGCCGGGCCGGATGTAGAGCGTTTGCGTCAGGCGGTACCGCCCCGAGGGCAGGAAGACGAGGCCGCCGCCGCCCTGGCCTGCGACCGCGTCGATCGCACGCTGGATCGCCGGCCCCGCGTCTGCCACGCCGTCGCGTGGCGCGGCGACCGTCACCGCGCGCGGATCCGCGGGCGCGACGCTCAGCCACGAGGGCGCATCCGCGAGCGCGGGCGCGGCGGCACCGGCGAGCAGCAGCGCGGCGGCTAGGCGAACGGGCGTGGCGGTCATGTCATCGATTTCCTTGATGATGGGCGCGCGGCGGATCGTGGGGCGACCGGGATAGGTGCGGGGACGAGCCCGATCGACTGCGACAAAGGTCGTAATGGCCTTTCGCGCGTTGACGCCGGATATGCGACGAGCCGGCGTGCGCCGGCGGAAGGGATCGAGGCCGCAGGTGCAGCCAAAGGCGCAGGCAGGGACGACGCAGGTAGGGCGGGCGCAGGCAGGGTCGGCGCAGGAGGGGGCGGCGCAGGCCGGGGCCGTTCCCGCAGCGTGCGCACTTGAGCGGCCCTTGGGTCTGGTGGTGATGGGGGTGAGCGGCAGCGGCAAGACGACGCTGACGCAGGCGCTCGCCGCCGCATGCCTCTGCCCGGTCCTCGAGGGCGATGCGTTCCATTCGCCCGCCAATGTCGCCAAGATGCAGGCCGGGCATCCGCTGACCGATGCGGATCGCTGGCCGTGGCTTGACCGGCTCGGCGCGGCGCTGGGCGCGGCGGCTGAGCGCGACGGCATGGCGGTCGCGGCCTGTTCCGCGCTGAAGCGCAGCTATCGCGAGCGGCTGGCCGCGGCGAGCGCGGCGCCGCTGTGTTTCGTCCTGCTCGAAACGGACGCGGGGGAACTTGCCCGCCGGATGACGACGCGCTCGGGCCATTACATGCCGACGAGCCTGCTCGGCAGCCAGCTGGCGACTCTGGAGCCACCCGGGGCGGACGAATGCGCGGTGACGCTGGATGCCGCCCAGCCGATCGACGCGCTGGTCGCGCAGGTCGACGCATGGCTGTGCGGTCGACGGACGCGGCCTGACGCGTCGCGCTGAACCGGGCGCGCTGAACCGGGCGCGCTCACGGCATCAGCCGCTTGCGCCCCTGGGACAGATGCCAGCGCATCGCCAGCGCCGCGCCATCGGCGTCGCGCGCGCGGATCGCATCGACGATCGCATCATGTTCGTCCATCATCGCGCCGATCACATGCGGCGGGCGCGAGCGCGAGATGTCGACGCCGGCGCGCAGGATCTGCACGACCTCGTTCTGCAACAGGTCGAAGACGGGGAGGAAAGCGGAATTGCCCGTCGCCTCGACGATCGCGCGGTGGAGCAGCCAGTCCTCCTCGTGCGCCGGCGCGTTCGACAGCAGGGCCGCGCGCAGCGCTGCCAGCGCCGCCTCGATCGCGTCGAGCTGGTCCTGCGAGCGCCGCAGCGCGGCGAGGCGCGCCGATTCCGCCTCGAGCACGAAGCGGACCTCATATGTGCCCAGCGTCTTGGCGAGCGCATCCATCGCGACGTGCGTGCCCAGCCGTTCCGACGGGCGACGCTTGACGAACGAGCCGGCACCGCGTCGCGCCTCGGTGATGCCGTCCGAAGCGAGCCGCGCCAGTGCCTCGCGCACGATCGTCCGCGACATGCCGAACAGCTCGGCGAGGCGTGCCTCGGACGGCAGGCGGTCGCCGGTCGTCAGGCCGTCATCGGCGATGATCCGCACGATCGCGTTATAGGCACGATCGGCCAGGCGCCCCTCGTTCATCGACCCCCTCCGCGTCGCGTCAGACGACATAGCTGAGCGCCACCACCAGCGCGAGCCCGACCACCGAGATCACGGTCTCGAGCAGCGACCACGTCCTGAACGTGTCGGCCGTACTTGTGCCGACATAGCTTTTGACCAGCCAGAAGCCGGGATCGTTGACGTGGCTGAAGAACACCGAGCCCGCGCCGACCGCCAGCACGACAAGTTCGGGAGCGACGCCGGATCCCGCGACGACGCCGGGCATGATGCCGACGGCGGTGATCGTCGCCACGGTCGCCGATCCGGCGGCGAGGCGGATGCCGACTGCGACCAGCCAGCCGAGCAGCAGGGGTGAGATCGCATACATCAGCACGAGCCGCGCGAGGAGGTCGGACAGGCCGGCGCTGACGAGCACCTGCTTCAGCGCGCCGCCGGCGCCGATCGCGAGCAGGATCGCGCCCGCCGCCGCCATCACCTCGTGCCACACGGCGTCCTGGATCGCGGCCTCGCGCAGGCGCCGGCCAAAGAGCAGCGGCAGCGCGAGCAGATTGGCGACGAGCAACGCGACGACGGGATTGCTGGCCGCGACCAGCCATGGCGCGCCCTTCATGCCCGCGATCATCTGGCCGAGTTCGCCGGTGGCGATCAGCGCGACGGGCAGCAGCACGATGAACAGCGCGGCGGCGCGACCGGGCGTGGCGATCCCCAGCCGATGATCGTGCAACACCGGCGCGTCGAGCCGAATCCCCGGCGTCACGAATCGTGCCAGCACCGGCCCCGCGAGGATCGCAGTCGGGATGCCGATCAGAATCCCGTAGAGCATAGTCTTGCCCAGGTTCGCGCCCAGCGCCTCGACCGCGAGCAGCGGGCCGGGGTGGGGCGGCACCAGCGCGTGGACGACGCCCAGCCCCGCGAGGGCGGGCATGATGAGGCGGAGCTTCGCCGCGTCGCGTTCGGCGGGATCGCCCCCCGCCATGGCCTCGGCCGCCGCCACGACGATCGGCAGCAGCAGGACGAGGCCGGTCTCGAAGAACAGCGGCAGACCGATGACGATCGCGATGCCCAGCGTCGCCCAAGGCGCCGCGCGTGTGCCGGTCAGCTGCAGCGCGCCGCGGGCGAGTGTCGCCGCACCGCCCGACAGGTGCAGCATCGCCCCGAGCGACAGGCCGAGCGCGACGACGAGGCCGGTCCCGCCGACGATGTCGCCGACGCCTTTCTGCACGGCCTTCGCAATGTCGGGCAGCGGCAGGCCGGCGAGCAGACCGACCGTGAACGCGCCGCACAGCAGGCCGATGAAGGGGTGAAGGCGTCCCCGCACGATCATCAGCACCGCGAGCAGGATGCCGGCGAGCGCCGCGGCGACAAGTCTGATGTCGGCGCCGGTCACCGCGGTGCCGCCATGATCGCGCCGGTCCCGGCCTCCCGCTGTCCGCAGCCCATCGCATCCTCTCCTGCCTTGTGCCCGTTGCGCGGCGGCTATGTCTTCATCTGCCTGGCACACTGATACTTGTTGGACAGATTTTGGTGTCGAGCAATAAAAAAGCGCTTGATCCGACGAATGTAACGCGATCATACACTGAACCTGTCCGACCAAAGCCCAAAGAATGGACTCGGCTGGACCAAGCGCGATCGTCCTCGACGGACGACCTTCGGCTGCCAAGCCGATCAAAGGAGGAAGAGGATGGAAGGGACGTTCCCTGTCGCCCGTCAGACCAATGCGGAGCCCGCCGTGACGGCTGATGGAGCGCATGGCCTCGATCGCCTGACGCCGACGCAGATGAAGGTGCTGCGCGGTGTCCACTCGGGCCTGCTCAACAAGCAGATCGCCTATGACCTCGGCATCGCGGAAGCGACGGTGAAGGCGCATATGACGGCGCTGATGCGCAAGCTCAACGTGCGCAACCGCACGCAGGTGGCGATCGCGGCGCAGGCGTTGCACCTCCACGCTCACTGATCGCGGGGCATCCCGCCGCACGACCGCGCCGGCCCGGCGGCATCGACGGGGCCGACCATCCTGGGAGACGCCCGATGAAGGCATTTTGGCTGCTCGGCGCGGCGGCATCGCTGCTGCCCGCATCGGCATGGGGCGAGACGACCTCGGTCTATCTCAGCGCGCCGGCGGACCCGCGCGCGATCACCGTGCGCGGCGCGGGCGACGGGCGCGCGGACGACAGCGCCGCGATCCAGCAGGCGATCGACGCCGCGGCGGCGGGCGGGCAGGGCGGCATCGTCTTCCTGCCCTCCGGCCGCTACCGGATCAGCCGCACGATCTTTGTCCGCCCGGCGGTCCGCGTCTTCGGCGTCGGGCCGACCCGGCCGGAGATCGTCCTCGGCGACGCCACGCCCGGTTACGGATCGGGCATCGGCGCGATGGTCGCCTTCACCGGCGAGGATCAATATCGGTCGGGAAAGGTGCCGGTGCCGCCGCCGACCAGCGTGCCGTTCGATCCCACCATCTTCGACGCCACGTCGAGCACCTTCTATTCCGCGATCGCCAACGTCGATTTCCGCATCGGCGCGGGCAATGCGGGCGCGGTCGCGGTGCGCTTCCGCGTCGCGCAGCACGGCTATATCCGCCATGCCGATTTCCACATCGGGTCGGGCTTCGCCGGCGTCTATCAGGCGGGCAACGAATTCGAGGATCTGCGCTTCTTCGGCGGCCGCTACGGCATCGTGTCGGAAAAGACCTCTCCGGCGTGGCAATTCACGCTGATCGACAGCGCGTTCCAGGGCCAGCGCGATGCGGCGATCCGGGAGCATGAGGTCGATCTGACGCTCGTCAACGTCGTGATCCGCGACACGCCGGTGGGCATCGACATCGACCGCGGCAACGCCGATTCGCTGTGGGGCAAGGACGTCCGCTTCGAAAATGTCGCGCGGGCGGGCGTGCTCATTGCCGAGGACAAGAGCGTGTTTACGCAGATCGGCTTCGACAATGCGGTGGGAATCGCGACACCCGTCTTTGCACGCTTCCGCGACAGCGGACGGACGATCGCCGGCAAGGGCGCGCGCTACCGCGTCGCGGACTTCTCCCACGGTTTGAAGCTGCCCGCGTCGGGCGGCATCGGCGACTTCGCGACCGACGTGACGATGACGCCGCTCCCCCGCCTGCCTGCCCGCCGCCGTCCGGCGATCGCGGCGCTGCCGCCGGTCGGGGATTGGGCGAACGTTCGCGACCTCGGCGTGAAGGGTGATGATACCACCGACGACACCGTCGCGCTGCAACGCGCGATCGACGCGCATCGGGTGCTCTACCTGCCGATGGGCCGCTACCGCGTCACCGATACGCTGCGCCTGCGTCCGGACAGCGTGCTGATCGCGCTCCACCCCAGCCTGACCCACGTCTATCTGCCCGACGAGACGCCGGCCTTTGGCGGCGTCGGCGGCCCCAAGGCGCTGGTCGAGAGCGCGAAGGGCGGCGCGGCGATCGTCCACGGCCTCGGCCTGTGGACCGGTGCGATCAACCCGCGCGCGACCGCGCTGCTGTGGCGCGCGGGCGAGCGGTCCGAGGTCAACGACGTCAAGATCCAGGGCGGTGGCGGCACGCTGCTGACCAAGGGCAGTCCGATCAACCAGAACGACCCGCGCGCGCGCCCCGACGGGCAGCAGCCCAGCATCTGGGTGACGGACGGCGGCGGCGGCACCTTCGCCGCGATCTGGTCGCCCAACACACTGGCCTCCGCGGGCTTCTACGTCTCGAACACCACGACGCCCGGCCATGTCTATCAATTGTCCGCCGAGCACCACTATCGGCACGAGATCGTCCTCGAGCATGTCGCGAATTGGGAATTTCTGGCGCCGCAGACCGAGCAGGAGGTGCGCGACGGCGTCAACGCGGTGTCGACGGAGATGCGCGACAGCCGCAACATCCTGTTCGCCAACTACCACGGCTATCGCGTGACGCGCACCGCCAAGCCCATGGACGCGGCGGTCAGGCTGTACAACGCGGGCGACATCCGGTTCCGCAACGTCCACGTCAATGCGGAGAGCGGCTTTGCGAGCTGCGACGCCAAGGGCTGCGGCACCTTTCTGCGCGCAAGCAAATATCCGTTCGAGAACGCGATCAAGGACATGACCCGCCAAAGCGAGGTTCGCGAGCGCGAATTCGCTCGCTTCGACGTGCCTGCGGCCCCCGTCGCCGCATCGTCGGTATCGCAGGTGCCGGTGACGCCGGGCCTACGCAAGTTGGCGGACGGCTTCTACTCGATCGCCGGCGGCGCGGTCGATCGGCGTGGCAAGCTCTACTTCATCGACCGGTTCTTCCATCGCATCCATGGCTGGTCGGAGGACGAGGGCCTGTCGACGATCGCCGACGCACCGCTCGACCCGGTAAATCTCGCGGTCGATCGCTCGGGCAGGTTGCTCGTGCTGTCGTCCGCAGGGCGCGACGGCAGCGTCTACAGCATCGATCCCGAACTCCCCGCCGACGTGCGCGCGATCGCGCCGACGCCGGTGGCGACCCCGGCGCGCGACGATGCCGCGACGCTGTTGCCGGTCAATGTCTGGGCGAACGGCGAGTTCGCCGACCGGATCGATCCGAGGACCTACGACTTTCCGACGATGGCCGACTATTTCGCGGCCAAGATGGGCGAGGCGAAGCCGCAGCGCTATCTCTCGCCCGACGGGTCGCTGGCGCTGCCCGCGTTCCGCGTCTGGAACCAGGGCCCGGACGATGGGCGCGGCTGGCGCTGGTCCGATACGCTCGACGCGTATGGCTTCGTCGCGGCACGGCCAAGCGAGCGGGCGATCCTGACCAATGAATCGGAGAACCGCACCTACAGCGGGCTGGTCGGAGAGGGCGGGCGCGTCACCGACCTCCGCGTCGTCGCGGATCGTGGCGGCGAAAGCGCCGTGCGCGACGCTTCGGGCAATCTGTACGTCGCGAACGGGCAGGTGTTCGTCTACGCTCCCGACGGCACGCTCATCCGCCGGATCGACATACCCGAACGCCCGCTCCAGCTGCTGATCGGCGGCAGCGATCGGCGTACGTTGTACATTCTCGCACACCACGCTTTGTATGCCGTGCGGACCTGAAATGTCGTGACAGCGCGCACGGCGACCGTCGCCTTCTGCGCGCCGGCGGCACCCGCCCCAGCGGCAATCCGGGTAGATCGCACAGGTGCATTGCCGGCTGGCCTCGCGGCCCGTCGATCGGCCGACGACATGCCGGGCCGCCAGGGTGGCCAGGCATTCGATGGAGGCGACTCAGCTAGCTGTTGTGAGATCGGCCGCATAGGTGATAGCGGGCGCAGGAGTATGACGGGCTCCCTGGGCTCAGCGAACCGAACGGCGCTCTCGCATCGCCGCGGTGCTGCGCCGGGGTCGGTTTCGAAGCGATTGCGATTTGGGGGATGCAGGACCGTGGATAGCGCAGCGCCGCTGGTGGCGGGGATCGAATTGGGCGGCACCAAGATCGTCTGCCTGCTCGCGCGCGGTCCGGACGATATCGTCGACAGGGTGCAGCTGCCGACCTTGCACCCCGACGAAACGCTCGCGGCGGTCGAGCGGGTGCTCGACGGCTGGGGTGGGTTCGACGCGCTGGGCATCGCGAGCTTCGGACCGATCTCGATCGATCGCACCGCCGCCGATTACGGTCATATCACCTCGACGCCCAAGCCGCATTGGGCGGGCACCGATGTCGCCAGGCGGCTCGGTACCCGCTACGCCGTGCCGACCGGGTTCCATACCGACGTCGTCGGCGCCGCCTTGGCGGAAGCGCGCTGGGGGGCGGCGAAGGGGCTGGGCGAGATCGCCTATGCCACCGTCGGGACGGGTATCGGTGTCGGTCTTATCGCGGGCGGCCGGCCGGTGGACGGCCTGACCCATTCGGAATTCGGTCATATCCGCCCTGCGCGCCTGCCCGGCGACGATTGGGTCGGCGTCTGTCCGTTCCACGGCAGTTGCCTCGAGGGGCTTGCCGCCGGTCCCGCGATCGGCGCACGCGCCGGGGTCAAGGGCGAGGAGATCGGCGCGGACGATCCGGTCTGGGAGCCCGTCGCCCATGCGCTGGGCCAATTGTGCCACACGCTCGTCCTCACCGGCGTTCCGCGCCGCATCGTGATGGGCGGCGGCGTCATGGTCGGCAACGACCATCTTTTCCCTCGCGTCCGCGCGGCGATGGTCAAGAGTCTCGCGGGTTACATCGCGCTGCCCGAAATCGCCGAGGACGGCTTCGTCGTCGCGCCCGCGCTCGGCGGCAACGCCGGGCCCCTCGGCGCGATCATCCTCGGCCAGCAGGCGCTCGCCGAACAGCGGATGTCGTTTACGGCGCTTTAACCGCATCCGCTTACCCCCTCGTCATCCTGATCGAGGGGAATTTCCGGATGACCGCCCTTACCGTGCCCGCCGAGGCCAAGCGCCTTCTGATCGTCGATGACGAGCCGGCGATGCACGACAGCTACGCACGCAGCTTTGCCCCCGCCGCCGGGGCCGATGGGGCGCTGGACGCCATGGCGGCGGAGCTGTTCGGCGACGAGGCGACCAGCGCGGTCGACGACGACGCGCCGCAATTCGCGCTGACGCATTGCCACCAGGGTCTCGATGCGGTTGCCGCGGTCGAGGCCGCGCTGGCCGCGGGCACGCCCTATTCGGTCGCGTTCATCGACGTGCGCATGCCGCCGGGTATCGACGGCCGCGAGACCGCGCGCCGCATCCGCGCGCTCGATCCCGAGATCAACCTCGTCATCGTCACGGGCTATTCGGACTTTTCGCCGCTCGAGATCAGCAAGGCGGCAGGGCCGGCCGACAAGATCTTCTACATCGCCAAGCCGTTCGAGGTCGCGGAGGTGGTGCAGACCGCAACCGCGCTGGCGCGGCGTTGGGAGGTCGATCGCGAGCTCGCCGCGGCGCGCGCGCTGCTGGCGCAACAGGTGGTCCAACTCGAGGAACAGGGCGCGGAACTCGCCGCGAACGAGAGCAGGGCGCTGCACATGGCGACGCACGACTCGCTCACCGACGCGCCGAACCGCCTCGCGTTCCTGCGGGCGCTCGGGGAGCGTGCGAAGCGCCCCGGCCTGTTCGCCACCGCGATGTTCGACCTGGACCGGTTCAAGCTGGTGAACGACACGCTGGGTCATCTCGCCGGCGATGCTCTGATCCGAGAGATTTGCGCGATCCTGCACGCCACCGCGCCGGAGGGCGCGGTCGTCGCGCGCCTCGGCGGCGACGAGTTCGGCGTGCTGTTCGACACGCCCGGCGAGGACGCCGCGGTGATGGCCTGCGACCGCATCGTCGCGGCCTGCACCGGCACCCATCAGGTATTCGGCAACTCTGTCCAGAGCGGTGCCTCGGCGGGCGTCGTGGTGGTGGAGGGTGACGGCTGCGATCCGATCGATGCCCTGCGCCGCGCCGACCTTGCGCTCAACGACGCCAAGCGGCAGGGCCGCGGCGTCAGCCGGCTGTTCGACGAAAGCATGGACGAGGGCATACGCTTCCGCCGCCGCGTCGAGGCGGGCCTGGGACAGGCGATCGAGAAGGGCGAGCTCAGCCTCGTCTATCAGCCCATCGTCAGCCGGGACGCGCTGGAGGTGCTCGGTTTCGAAGCCCTGGTGCGCTGGAACACGGCCGAATACGGGCCGATCAGCCCGGCGACGTTCATCCCGATCGCCGAGGAATCGAACGTCATCCACGAACTGGGCGACTGGATCCTCGATCAGGCGCTGGAGATGCTGAAGGTGTTTCCGGGCCAGTATGTTTCCGTGAATTTCAGCCCGCGCCAGTTCCGCCGCCACAATTTCGTCGGGCACATCATGGAAAGCGTCGAGCGCGCCGGCGTCGTGCCCGGACGCGTGCAGATCGAGATCACGGAGACAGCGATCTTCGACGATGCGGAAAGGGCCGCGGAGACGCTGTACCGCCTGCGCCAGATGGGCTTTCGCATCGCGCTGGACGACTTCGGCACGGGCTATTCCTCGCTCTACAATATCCGCAAGTTCGCGCTCGACAGCCTGAAGATCGATCGCAGCTTCATCGACGGCATGGGCCGTGAGCGCGAAAGCGCGGCGATCGTCCATTCGATCATCCACCTCGGCCGCGCGCTGGGCCTGGAAGTGATCGCGGAGGGCGTCGAGACGGAGGCGCAGGTGCAGGCGCTCCGCATCGCCGGCGCAAGCCATCTGCAAGGCTATTTCTTCTCGCGTCCCGTGCCCGCCGAACAGGCCATGGCGCTGGCCGTGCAGCGCTTCCTCGGTGAAGAGGCGGCCGGCGCGCCGTCGCCCCTGCATATCGCGGGCGGAACGCACGGATGAGGCGCGCCGCCGTTCGGCGGCACCGGCCCGGCCTCGCCGGACGGCGGCGGGCGATCGGTCCCGCCTCGCTCGGTGCCAAGCTCGTCCTGATCCTGACAGTCGTCGGTCTGGCCGGGGCGCTCGGCATCACGCTGCTGCTCGCGAGCGTCATCACGCCCAATTTCAACGCGCTCGAGGCGAAGGCGATCGAGGGCCACGTCGACCGTACGCGCGCCGCGCTGGCGGATTACGCCAGCAAGGTCGAGAATGCCGTCCGCGACTATGGCGACTGGACGCAGAGCTACGACTATATGGCCCGCCCGACGTCGGCGTTCGAGCGCGACAGTTTCTCGCCGCTCGCGATGAGCAACCTCGGCGTGCAGGGCATGGCCTATGTCCGGCCCGACGGCAGCATCCAGATCGCGCGCTGGCTCGATCCGGTCAGGGGCACGGAGCGCGACGACCTGCGCCAGGCGTTGATCCGCGCAATCGCGCGCACCGATCTGCGCCGCGCGGTCGGGCGCAACAACTCGGGCCACTTCTATGCCCGGCTCGGGTCCGCGGTGGCGGCGGTCGGCGTCGCTCAGGTGCGGCGGTCGGACGGCACCGGCGCCCCGCGCGGCTACGTGCTGATGGCGCGGGAGATCACGTCGCGCCAGATGTCGAAGCTGCTGCAGCTCGACGCACGCATCGATCTCGCGACGGCGGGCGACGCTCCGATCGTTACCCCGGGCAGCGCGACGGCGCAGATCGCGCTGCCGATCCGCGGGGCGGATGGCCATGCCGTTGCGACCACCCGCTTCCGCATCGTGCGCGACGTGTCGCTGCTTGGACGGCGCATGCTGCTGCTGGCAGTCGCCGGATCGACGCTGCTGCTGCTGATCGTGCTGATGGTACTGCGGCGGGCGATCGCCCGGCTCGTGCTGGGGCCGCTGCAGCGCGTCGAACGGCATATGCAGCGCGTGCGTGCATCGGGCGCGATGGCGCTGCTCGACGACGACGGCCGCCGCGACGAATTCGGCTCGCTGGGGCGCAGCCTCAACGCGATGCTGTCGCAGCTCAAGGACCTGCGCGAGCAGATCGAGGCACAGAGCTTTGCGCTCGGCCGTTCCGAAAGCGCGGTCGCCGTGATGCACAACGTGCGTAATGCGCTCAATCCGATCAGTACCATTCTCAGCCAGGGCATCGCCCAGACGCCGCCCGTGGACCGGGCGATGGTCGAGCGCGCGCTGTCGGAACTGGCCACGGATGAGCTGCCCGCCGGCCGTCGCGCCAAGCTGTCCGCGTTCGTCGCCGCCGCGCTGGCGGCGGAGGGCGCGGCGCGCGAGACGATGCGACGCGAACTTCAGGTCGGCCGCGAGGCGATGGCGCACGTCCTGGAAATCATCGGCCAGCAACAGAAGCAGGCGCACGAGCGACCGACGCTCGAGCTGTGCGATCTGACGGAGATCATCGCGCGCAATGCGACGATCGCCCGTTATTCGCAGGATGCCTCGATCGCCTTCAGCTTCCCCGCCGACCCCCATTACGCCATGGCGAGCCGCGTGATCCTGAGCCAGGTGATCGGCAATCTGTTGGGCAATGCCGCGGAAGCGATCGCCGCCAGCGGTCGCGACAGCGGCACGATCATCGTCACCGTCACGGAAGGCGAGGGGGACGTCACCATCCGCATCCGCGACGATGGCGAGGGGTTCGACGCGGAGACGGGCGCCACCTTGTTCCAGCGGGGATTCTCGACGCGCGCGCACAAGTCTGGCGGCCTCGGTCTCCACTGGTGCGCGAATTCGATGACGGCCATGGACGGCGCGCTACGGCTGGAGAGCGAGGGCAAGGGACGCGGCGCCATCGCCGTTCTGACGCTGCGGCCGGCCGACCCCGCGATCATCGCCCGCGCCGCCTGACCGTCGCTCCGGCTGCGCCGGTGTACGACGCGGCCGGGATCCAGCCCGCGTCGGACCGTGGGCTCTGGCTCGCGATCGATCGTCGTGCCGCGCCCTGGCGATCGATCAGGCCGCGCGCTCCTGCACGACCGGCTCGGGCTGGTCGTCGAGATAGGGGGCGACCACGCCGAGCGCGCGATAGCGCCGCTGCGTGTCGGCCGGCAACTCGGCGAAGGGGCCGATGCGCCCCCGGCACGCCGCCGCCCCGCAGGCGCAGGTCATCGTCCCGTCGCCGTCGGCGAGCGTGGTGGAATAGTCCCAGGCGACTTCCTCGCCGGATTCGATCGTCGCTAGTGCGACCAGGAAGACGCCGTCGTCGGTGAAGCGAAGGCCGGCATTGGGCGCGCAGCTGTGGTTGATCAGATCGTCGATCCGGCCCGACGGTCCCATGTAGCGGTCGCGCGCGATCCGCAGGAACCGGTCCGCCGCGCCACTCAGACGCCCCGGCACGCGCGTGGCGGGCACCGTCGGGCCGGAGAAGCGCAGCAGCGTCTCGCCCTGCGCGAACCCGCGCGCGGCGAAGACCGCCTTGCCCAGATGCGTCTCGCGCACCGCGAAGGGGTTGGCGGGGACATAGGCGTCGAGGATACGCAGCCCCTCCTTGCGGACGCCGAAGGCGCGCAAGGGGCTGATCGTCGACAGGCCGACCATCAGCCAGACGCTGGCATGGCAGAGCAGCTCGACCAGGATATAGGCATATTCGCCGACGCCGAAGCCGTGGCTGCGGACCGCGACGAACAGCGTGGCGAGGTCGCCGAGCGTCCACAGCCCCCAGGCCGGCGACCGTTCGCGCGCGCGATCCTCCCAGACGCTCGCCCAGGTCGGCCAGAAGCCGAGCGGCACCGCACCCACGACGAGCATGTGCGCCCAGAAGGTCTCCTGCAGCGGCAGCCACAGGATGATCGCCGCCAGGCTCGCCGCCATGCACACCGTCTCGGTGGTCGACGGACGCGACCAGCGCGACCGGCGCCACATCGCGAGCGTCACGACGATGCACGACAGCGCGGACACCACGAAGACCAGCCCCTGCGGCCGGCCCGGATTGACCGCGAGGTAGGTCGCCGCCTCGATCCCGGTGGCGACGGCCCAGATCAGCCAGGACGCACGGCTGGGCTCGACCAGGTGCCGCCGCAGCCCGGCCAGATAGATGCCATAGCCCGACAGGCTCAGCACCATCGCCACGATGAACCACGGTTCGACCGACATTCCCCCGCCCGGATCTGGTTATGGAATCGTAAACGAGGTCGGCGACTCCGTCGAGGGGGCAGCTACGTGCCGCGCGACGTTTGCCGCCATCGCCCGCGCGCGGGGACCGCAGCCGGTTACAGCGGGAGGCTTGGCTGTGCCGTCACGTCCGCGTCGGGAGCTTCATCGCGGAGGATGCCCGACAGGGTCAGCCCGAGCAGCCGCACGCCGCCGGGCACGGGCAGCTGGGCCTGCAGAAGCTCCAGCCCGATCGCCAGGAACGCCGCCTTGTCCGGCACCGCGTGCGCCACCGAGCGCGCGCGCGTGATCGTGTGGAAATCGGCATGCCGCAGCTTCAGCGTGACGGTCCGCCCGCGCGCGCCGGAGCGATCGACGCGCGTCCAGGCGGCGTCGGCGATCGTTGCCATCGCCGCGTGCAGCGCCGCCGGCTCCGACAGGTTTGTCTCGAATGTCCGCTCCGCCCCGATCGACTTGCTCGGGCGGTTCGACCGCACCGGCCGCTCGTCCACGCCGCGCGCCGCGCGATGCAGATAGTCGGCATAGGAGCCGAAATGCGCCTGCAGGAAGGCGAGCGGGCGATCGCGCAGATCCGCGCCCGTCTGTATGCCCAGCCGCTCCATCTTCTGCGCGGTGACCGGCCCGACGCCGTGGAAGCGCTTCACCGGCAGGCTCGCGACGAACGCGGCGCCCTTGTGCGGCGGGATCACGCACAGGCCGTCGGGCTTGTTCTGGTCGGAGGCGAGCTTGGCGATGAACTTGTTGTAGCTGACCCCCGCCGACGCGGTCAGCCCGGTCTCCGCGCGAATGCGCGCGCGGATCTGCTCCGCGATCGCCTTGGCGCTGCCCAGGCCATGGCGGTCCTCGGTGACGTCGAGATAGGCCTCGTCGAGCGACAGCGGTTCGATCAGGTCGGTATAATCGGCGAAGATCGCGCGGATCTGCAGAGAGATCGCCTTGTAGACCTCGAACCGCGGCCGGACGAAGACGAGATCGGGACAGCGGCGGACCGCGGTCGCCGAGGGCATCGCGCTGCGGACGCCGAAGACGCGCGCTTCGTAGCTCGCCGCCGCCACCACGCCGCGCGCGCGCGAGCCGCCGACCGCGACCGGCCTGCCGCGCAGCGCCGGATCGTCGCGCTGCTCGACGCTGGCGTAGAAGGCGTCCATGTCGACATGGATGATCTTGCGCTGCGCGGGCGTTGGAACGGGCGGGGCGGCGTCATCGGCCATGCGATCTCGTTTCGTTCCAAATGCAGCGCAGATCAAGGCGCCACCGCGCCACCCTGCTAGGATTCTGGAATGGTGGACAAAAGCGGCGGCACCGCACTCGTGCTCATCGACATGGTCAACGCGCTGGCGTTCGACGGCGGCGAGCAGCTGCGCGAGTCCGCGGAGGCGGCGATCGCCCCCCTGTTGGCGCTTCGCGACGGCGCGGATGCGGCGGGCGTGCCCGTCATCTACGTCAACGACAACAACGGCGCGTGGCATTCCGAACGCAGCCGCCTGATCGAATCGGCCCTCGCGCAGGAGGATGCGCCGGGGCATCGGCTGACGCGGGCGCTGTGCCCCCGCCAGGACGATTATTTCATCATCAAGCCCCAATTCTCCGGCTTCTACGCGACGAACCTGCCGGTGCTCCTGCCGCAGCTAGGGGTCAGCCGCCTCGTGCTCGCGGGCATCGCCGCGGATATCTGCGTGCTGTTCACGGCGGCGGACGCGCATATGCGCCAGTACGACCTGTGGGTGCCAGCCGATGCCGTGGCCGGCGAGCATGGCGAACGCACGCGCTGGGCGCTGGAGATCATGCGCAACAGCATGGGCGCGGAGACGCGGCCGACCAGCGACCTGACGCTCGCCGAGTGGCTGGCGCGCGGCGACTGAGCGCGCGCGGGCGATCCGTTCGCATCCCGACCCATCCCATCCCAGCCCACCCCATCGCATCGGCGCATTGCGCCAACATCCGGTGCCTTTCGCCGGATGGCGTCGACGCCAGGGCCGGCATGCCCGGCTCCGCCAAGTGTATTATGCGAATGGCACACTTCTCGCATGGGCCCTGACGTGCCGCCCGGATGGGGCGGTGGCGACAAGGGAGAACGAACATGCGCCTTACCATATGCACCGCCGTTGCGCTCGCGATGACGAGCGCCGCCGTGCCGGCCGCAGCGGAAACCGCGCCGCCGCGCTTCTACGATGCGTCGTACAAGCCGGGGCGCGACGTCTACTGCCTTCGCCTCTACAGCGACGGACAGGTCGCCGATCCGCGACCGAACGTCCGCGGCATGACCTGTCGGGCGAAGTCGGCGTGGGCGCAGGAGGGCGTCTTCATCGAGCACCGCCGCGGCGTCATCGAGGTCGCGACGCGCTGATCGCCTGCTGCCGTTCCGGGCCGGGGGGGCGGGACGGCAGGGCTCATTGGGGAAATGCGGGAGGAGACGATTCGACTCTCTTGTCCTTGCCTACGGGAGGCAGGGAGGGCGAGATGGCATGGTTTCTAGCTCGTGAGCGGGGCAAAAAAGCGGAACAGGCGTCGACGCCGGGACGGCATCAGCGCTTCGGAGCGGGTTTGCGCCAGTCACTGTCGCGTTGCTGGGGGTGCATGCGGCATGCGCTTATCGCACCATTGGTAACCTGCTCTCTCGCCGGTGACTTGATGCCTCGACGCCGAGCTGGGATCGCCAACGCCGGACAGCGATTGTTGAGCCAACCTTCCCTACCGTGCTTACTTCGAAGCGGGGGACAAGTGTGGCGGGTCCGGCATCTGGCAGGTGCTAATAGATACTGGATGCTGCTACGGGAGATTTATCAACGACCAGAACCCGACAGGAATTGCGGCGAATACTCGTTAGTGCCATTGACGGCGCAAATATCTCCGCTGAATCTTGAGATGTCGGGACAAAAAGAGTGGCGATTTTGAAGAGCGTGCCTTGGCTGGAAACACTTAGCGCAATCGCCGCATTGGCGAGTGCTGTTGCAGCGATAGGCGCTTGGAAGACGGCAAACGACACCAAGCCCTTGCCGTTTGACTCAAGCCTTTATTCCGCTCGGCTCGCGTCAATCGAAGAATATGCCGAGGCATCCGCCCGCTTCCAATCTGCTTTAGAGCGAGCCGGCGTAGCTGCGTCTTGGATAGCAGATGGCAAGCCAGTCACCCAATGGTCGGATAGTCAGTTCGAAGCGGCTGCAGTTCCCGCTAGGCAAATGTGGCAGCAGTGGGCTGACTACATTGCAATAACCAGCAAAACACAGGCTTTATTTTCTAAAAATGTAATGCGTGCGGTACAAAATTCGGAGATCGCTGGTCGTGCTGCGTACGCATGTTTTAGATGGCTGGGGGCACCCGTTCCTATCGGGCGGTTGAAGGTCTATCGGCAGTTGGTCCGGGCGAATGCTCAACATGACTGTGAGCATGTGGGTGAGACCTATCTTGAGACGTCGTTTGACACAGCTGCAAGGCTGCAACTTCGGATGATGACCGATGAACTTCGGGAGCCCTATGGTCAGTTTACACCCGGTCGTAAGCATGACGCTCTCGATTGATAGGCCAGCCTTGAGGGCAGGGTGCTGAGATAGCTGGTAGAGGCCCCTCCTTCTCAAGCGCTTTGAATGGCGGATAGCTTCCGAAGGCTCGGCGCGTCCTAGGCTGCCGGTATGGCCGACGATGATGCAGCTGCGCGGCTTGGCGCTGCGCTGAATCACCTCCGCGCGTACGGCTCCGCCTGCAATCCTAAGAATCTGGTGAACTAGGAGAGCAACCTCTCCGCGATCGACCTGAACGTGATCCTTTACGCCTGACGGCGCGCAAATCGGCTGGCGTTGGCCGGAGCCAAGGCGATGCATGCGAGTTTGGCATCTCGATCGTGGGGCGTGGCGCCCCTTCATGCCCATAACGGAAAGACGGCTGACACCCATGAAGCGGATTTCGGCGCTGGTTCTCACCCCCCTCTTCTTCACCGGCGGCTGCGCCCTCGAAGCGTCGCATAGCCGGGCCGTCGACGGCGCTTTCGTCATGACGCAGGTGAGCCCGCAACAGGTCGCGGAATGCATCGCGCAGACGGCGGGGACGACGGCGACGGCGGGCGGGGATGGCGCATTCGCCGTCGACGTTCCGGGCCAGGCCAGTTCCACCCGCCTGACGGTCACGCGCGACAAGGTGCAGACGATCGTCGCTGGTCCGGCGGACAC
The DNA here is from genome assembly GCF_031082075.1 of Sphingomonas sp. GV3. Taxonomy (NCBI): domain Bacteria; kingdom Pseudomonadati; phylum Pseudomonadota; class Alphaproteobacteria; order Sphingomonadales; family Sphingomonadaceae; genus Sphingomonas; species Sphingomonas sp. GV3. The sequence goes on from NZ_JARWLE010000001.1 coordinate 121,223, forward strand.
ACAGGTGCCGCCGGCCGTGGAAAAGATCGCCGTCGACTGCGTCCTGAAGCTTACGCCGCCGGCGCACTGAACCGGCGATCACGACGGCGCGGTCAAACCGCCGTGCCTCAAGCGGCCAGCCCTATTGAGGGGGTCGGGGGCGTCGCGCGGGAATGCCCGCGCTCCGCGTCGGCGAGGCCATATGCAAAAGGTTTGGGCAAGCGGCCGGGACCATGGCGGTGATCCGCGCGCCGGCCGCCGAAGGGCAGCGGCGGCCGCCTGGACGCGAGTCCATGGTCGCTTCGGTCCCGCTTTGGGGATCATGCTCCCCGGAAGGGGAGTCCGCTATCGCGTCGCAAGGAAAGTGGTCGGGAAGAGAGGATTCGAACCTCCGGCCCCTGCCTCCCGAAGACAGTGCTCTACCAGGCTGAGCTACTCCCCGACGGAGTCCGGTCGTTCAGCTTTCGGGAGCCGACCGGTTGGCTTGGAGGCGCGCCTATACGCACGGTTTTTTCGGGATGCAAGCGTCCAGATAGCATCTTGCGCAATCCGGCCCTTCGCCTAGCAGTGTCCGCGTGAATGCCCTCGAAGCCTGTGCCGCGGCGCTGGTCGTCGCCAACGTCGCGCTCGTCGCGCGCCGGAGCATGTGGAACTACCCCGTCGCGCTGCTCGCGGTGGCGATCTACGGCTATGTCTTCGCCGGCGCGCGGCTGTACAGCGATGCCGTGCTGCAAGCCTTCTTCTTCGCGGCCAACGTCTATGGCTGGCGCAACTGGGCGATCAGCCGGGCGGGGGAGGGCGAGGTCGTGGTCGAGCGGCTGGCCGCACCCGCGCGGCTGGCCTGGGCGGGCGCCGGCGTCGCCATATGGGCGGGCTGGGCCTCGCTGATGCATCTGTACACCGATGCCGCCTATCCGTGGTGGGATGCCGCGCTCGCGATCGCGTCGGTCGTCGCGCAGCTGTTGCAGGCCCGGCGCGCGATCGAAAGCTGGTGGCTGTGGATCGCCATCGATGTCGGATCGGTACCGCTCTACCTTGCGAAGGGGCTTTGGGTCACCGCCGCGCTGTACGGCGTGCTGCTCGCCATCGCGGCCGCCGGGCTGCTCGAGTGGCATCGCGCGCTGTACGGCCGCCAGAAGGTCGCCATCGCGTGAAGCCGCGTTCGATCTGCCTGCATGGTCCGGAAAGCACCGGCAAGTCGACGCTCGCGCCGCGCCTCGCCAAGCATTTCGATACGCGCTGCGTCGACGAGTTCGGCCGCACCTATTGCGAGATGTTCGGGACCGACCTGACCATGGCCGACCTGGTCGAGATCGGTAAGGGCCATGACGCGAAGACCCGCGCGGCGCTTGCCGCCCACGACTATCCGATCATCCTCGACACCGATCCGCTGATGACCGCGGTATGGGCGGACATGATGTTCGGCCGGCGCGATCCCTGGTTCGCGACCTGGCACAACCCGGCCGACATCTATCTGCTGCTCGATATCGACCTGCCGTGGGTGGAGGACGGAACGCGCCTGTTCGGCACGAGGCAGGAGCGCCAGCGCTTCTTCGACCTCAGCCGGGCGGAGCTGGAGCGGCGGGGCGTCCGCTGGGCGCTGGTCGGCGGGCAGGGGTCGCAACGCTATCTGAACGCGTTGCGCGCGATCGACACCCTGAGCCGTTGACGACGGCCGCCGCGCGTCGCGTGGACGGCGCGATGCGGCACCGGGTCTGGGGATTGATGCGCGTGTGTGGAATCGGTGCCGTTGCGATCCGGCACGGGGCATGCGCCGCCCCGGCCCGTGGCTGCATATCCGCCGGCTTCATGGCCCGTCGTCCCGTGCGAAGTCCTTGTCTTGGCAGCATCGGGCCGCGTTCCGCGCTCGTTCCGGCGAAGTATGATCCGATGTGAATGTGACCGGCTGGACCAATAGTTCGTGAATCGAGCGATTTGCGTCGGCGCTCTGCGCCGCTTTTATTATGCGGGGTCCGAATCGGATAGGATTGGGGTGTGGCCTAAATTGTCGAATTATGTCCGAACTATCAGGAATGTCGGCGCCCATCGGGCTCAACATTTTCTGAGGAGAATTGCGACATGGTCGACACCAAACTGCCTTCGTTCGACAACGACAAGATCGCCGCCGCCATCCGTTCGGCGCAGGAGCATCACGAGGAGCATCTGCAGGCGTTGCGGACGACCGATGCGAGCAAGATGACGCTCACCGACGGCGCGCTGAAGCTGGCCGGCGGCTGTATCGACGTCACCGTGACCAACGGGAAGATCTGCATCAACCTGCCGCTGGGGATCGGCTCGAAGTGCCTGCCCGTGCCGGGCTGGATCCCGAACGGGACGGTGGCGAAGGCGTGCATCTCGATCTGCACCAAATGGGGCATCCCCTGCGGGGTCGAGGTGAGCGTGACCGTCGCCGGCGTGACCGTCGTCAAGCAGGGCTTCGGCTGCAGCTGCTGAACTGCGGACCGGACGGCGGGGGCGCGGGGCGCGGGTCGCCGCGGATTCGGCGGCGATTTGCGTGGGAAGGGGACTGATCGGCCCGCCGCGATGGCGATGGGTCGGCCAGCCCCCTTTCGCGATGGTGATCCTAACTGCTAGAGGCGCGGGCTTACTCAAGACAGAATGAACCAGACGCCGTGGCCACCCCGCTTTCCCGTATCCGCAATTTCTCGATCATCGCGCACATCGATCATGGCAAGTCGACGCTCGCCGACCGCCTCATCCAGCGTACCGGCGGCCTGTCGGAGCGCGAGATGTCGAGCCAGGTGCTCGACAATATGGAGATCGAGAAGGAACGCGGCATCACGATCAAGGCGCAAACCGTGCGTCTCGCCTACACCGCGAAGGACGGCGAAACCTATACCCTAAACCTAATGGACACCCCCGGCCACGTCGACTTCGCCTATGAAGTCAGTCGCAGCCTGGCCGCGTGCGAGGGCGCGCTGCTGGTCGTCGACGCGGCGCAGGGCGTTGAGGCGCAGACGCTGGCCAACGTCTACCAGTCTATCGAGCATGACCACGAGATCGTGCCCGTCATCAACAAGATCGACCTTCCTGCCGCGGAACCCGAGAAGGTGCGGGCTGAGATCGAGGATGTGATCGGGTTGGACGCATCCGGCGCGGTCCTGGCCAGCGCGAAGTCCGGCATCGGCATCGACGAGATCCTGGAGGCGATCGTCACGCAGATCCCGGCGCCAAAGGGAGATCCCGATGCGCCGCTCAAGGCTATGCTGGTCGACTCCTGGTACGACCCGTATCTGGGCGTCGTCATCCTCGTGCGTGTCATGGACGGCGTGCTGCGCAAGGGGCAGCAGGTCACGTTCATGCAGGCCGGCACGCAGCATCTCGTCGACCGCGTCGGCTGTTTCCGCCCCAAGATCGAGCAGCTGACGGACCTCGGCCCTGGTGAGATCGGCTTCATCACCGCCCAGATTAAGGACGTGGCACAGGCGCGCGTCGGCGATACGCTGACGGATGCGAAAAGGCCAGCCGCCGAAGCGCTGCCAGGCTTCAAGGAAGTGCAGCCGGTCGTATTCTGTGGCCTGTTCCCGGTCGACGCCAACGACTTCGAGAAGCTTCGTGAGAGCATCTCGAAGCTGCGGCTCAACGACGCCAGCTTCAGTTTCGAAATGGAGACTTCCGCGGCCCTTGGCTTTGGCTTCCGCTGCGGGTTCCTCGGTCTGTTGCATCTGGAGATCATCCAGGAGCGTCTGACGCGGGAATATGACCTTGACCTCATCACAACCGCGCCCTCCGTAGTCTATGAGATCGAGCTGACGCACGGCGGCGGCCATATCGAGCTGCACAATCCCGCCGACATGCCGGATCCCAACAAGATCGAAAGCATCAGCGAGCCGTGGATCGAGGCGACGATCTACGTTCCCGACGAATATCTCGGGTCCATCCTGAAGCTTTGCCAGGACCGGCGCGGTATCCAGAAGAATCTGACCTATGTTGGCGGTCGTGCGCAGGCGACGTATGAGTTGCCGCTGAATGAGGTTGTTTTCGACTTCTACGATCGCCTGAAATCGCTGTCGAAAGGCTATGCCAGCTTCGATTATCACCAGATCGGCTATCGCGAGGGCGACCTGGTGAAGATGAGCATCCTCGTCAACGAGGAGCCGGTCGACGCGCTGAGCATGATCGTCCACCGCGGCACCGCAGAGGTGCGCGGGCGCGGCATGTGCGAGCGGCTGAAGGAACTGATCCCGCGTCACCTGTTCAAGATTCCGATCCAGGCGGCGATCGGCGGCAAGGTGATCGCGCGCGAGACGATCAGCGCGATGCGCAAGGACGTCACCGCCAAATGCTATGGCGGTGACGCAACGCGCAAGCGCAAGCTGTTGGAAAAGCAGAAAAAAGGTAAGGCGAAGATGCGTGAATACGGCAGCGTCAGCATTCCGCAGGAAGCCTTCATCGCCGCCCTGCGGATGGGCGACGAGAACTAGGAGCCGATCGCCGTGGGCAGAGGCGATGCCGGCCCTCGCCCCCACCCGGCGCATCCTGGATGAGCGGCCGGCTGGGGGCTAGGGCCGAGACCGCCCCAATCCAGTCTCGCTGGATCGCATTACGTCGCCACAAGGCAAAGCGGTGGGCGGCGAGCCGAGCGCCGCTGCGCCGTGCAGGCGATCACGCGCGGTCGGTCACATATAGGTCTGCGGATCGGGGCTCGGCATGTTGCACGCGCGGGTATGGCCACGCTTGCAGGCGCGCACCTGTTCGCGCCAGTCAGCCATCGCCATGGCATAGGCCCGCTCGCGATCGGCCTGCAGCGCCGCATCGGCCGCGATGACCTGGCGACGCGCGCGCATCGCGGCGCGGTAGCGGCGGACGTCGGCGCGATATTCCGCGCTGTCTGCGGCGTTGACCGCATCGACCGCACCGCCCTGCATCTGCGCCTGCGCGGCGACTTGGGCATTCGCCGCCGCGACGCCGGGCGCGCTCGCCGCGGCGATCGCATCGCTGCGCGCGCTGGTGCTGTCGTGGCCCGGATCATAGGGCAGCGGCGTGCTGGGCTGGTCGGCGGGATTGGCGGTCTGCGTCTGTGCGACCGCGGGCGCGGCGACCGCAAGCGCGGTCCCAAGAACAAGAAGACGGATCATGGCGAATACTCCTCGCTGGACTAATCGCGATAATGGGCGATGAGCCATGGGGTTCCGCCGGAGGGACGGCCGGCGGCGTGGCACGGCGATCATCTCCGATATGAAGCTTCGTTCCACGCCTTCTTAAGCAATCCCGATCATACCGATCTCGCAATCGGGGGATCATGGTGGAAGACGACGGGCCGAGGCGGACAGCAATACGGGCGATCGGACGCGCCGCCGGCATTCCGCTCGACGATACCGACCTGCGCAGAGACCTGCTCGACACGATGATGCTGCGTCCTGTCGGCGTGCTGACGGCGAGCCTGTGCATGATGCTGATGAGCGCCGCCGCGCTTTGGATGACACGAGCGCCATGGGCGGGTGCCTGGCTGTTGCTCGACATCGTCGTATCCGCCGTACGCCTGACGGCCGCGATCCAGGCGACCCGGTCGGGCAGGCGGGTGGGCGAGCGGACCGCCTATGTCATCCTGGCGACCGCCTGGATCATGTTCACCGTGTTCGGCATCGGCTGCGCGGTCAGCTTCAAGACCGGGATCGAGCCGCTGCGGATCGCGGCGACGCTCGGCATCCTCGGCCTCGTCACCGGTATCGGGCCCCGATGGGCGGCCTTCCCCCGCCTGGGCGTCGGCCTTGCGGTATCGGCGTCGCTGCCGATGCTGGTCGCGATCGCCGGACTGAACGGGTTCGTCGCGAGCTTCTTCGCGCTGCTCGTCGTGCACGCGGCGTCACTGACGCTGCAGAATCATCGGCTGCTGATGACGACCATCGGGGCCGAACGCGCGGCCAGGATATTGGCCGAAACCGATCCGTTGACGGGCCTGCTCAACCGCACGGGTCTCATCAGCGCGCTCGATGCCCTGCCGCGCATCGACGTCGCCATGCTCTTCCTCGATCTGGATGGGTTCAAGTCGGTCAACGATCGCCACGGCCATGCCGCCGGCGATGCGGTGCTGACAGCGATCGGCTCACGCCTGCGGCAGGCCGCGCCGGGTCAGATCGTCGCGCGCTTGGGCGGCGATGAATTCGTCGTCGTGCTTACCGGAGACGCCGCCGACATGGCGGACACGGTCGCGGCGGTCGCGGGCGAGCGCGTCGCGAAGCCGATCCCGCTCGAGGAGCTGTGCCTGTCAGTTCGCGTAGGCATCAGTGCGGGCATCGCCCGCGGCGCCTTGGGATCGGGGGCAGATGCGCTGCTCGCCGAGGCGGACGCGGCGCTGTATGCGGTCAAGCGTCACAAGGCGATGCACACCAGCCGCCGGCACGTCGCCGCGGCGTGACGACGGCATCAGGGCGCGTAGCGCTTTGACGCCCGCCTGCATGGAAAATGCCCCCGGACCGCGTCGTTGAAGAAGGCGCCTGCCGAGGGTGCCGATACCAGCGCGTCATAGGTGGCGCGCGGCACGGTCTCGTAGACATAGTCCCGACCGTTGCGAAAGCGCACGGACAGCGTCTGCGCCTCGTCGTCGTGGACGACGCGGTCGATCATGGACGAGGCGACACGGCGGGCACGCTGCATGACGGCCCGAATCGACGAGCGATTCGTGTTGTTCCGCCGTGCAATGCGCGTCCCCGCCGCAGCGGGGCGGTCAGCCCTTGCGCTTGGGGCGGAACGGCTTCGCCTGATGGCGCGGCGCGCCGCCCATGCTGCCCGGACGCTGCGGACGCGCGGCATTGTCGCCGCCGCGCTGCCCGCCGCCGCGCGCACCACCCTCGCGCATCGCGTCGCGCGGATTGCCGCTGAAGGGGAGGATGGTCAGGCTGCCCTCATCGCTTTCCGGATTGGCGGTGCGGCGCACGCTGGCGAGGAAGCGGTCGGCGACGCCGCGCGGCAGTTCGAACAGCGTGTCGTTCGGATTGATGCGGATCGCGCCGATCTCCGCCTTCGTCACATGGCCGCGGCGGCAGATCAGGGGCAGGATCCAGCGCGGATCGGCGTTCTGGCGGCGGCCGATGTCCATCCGGAACCAGACCGTGTCCTCGAACCCCGGGCGCGGCCCGCGGTCGCGCGGCGTCTGCGGTGCCGCACCGGCATCGAGCAGCTCCTCCGCCTGCGGCAGCGCGGCACGGTGCGCGTGTACGAGCGCCGCGGCGATGTCCTCGGGCGACTTTTCCGCCATCAGGCGCGCCGCGAGCTCGCGATCCTCATCCTCCAGCTCGATGGGGGCGAGCAGGGCGGTAAGCAGGCGTTCGCGATCCGCCGCGCGAATGTCGTCGGCGCTGGGCGCAGCGATCCATTCGACCGGGATGCGCGCCTGGCGCAACATCATGTCGACACGTCGACGGCGAGGGTAGGGGACGATGAGCACCGCCGTACCCTTCTTGCCCGCGCGGCCGGTACGGCCGGAGCGGTGCTGCAGCGTTTCCGCGTCGCGCGGCAGTTCGACGTGCACGACCAGGGTCAGGCTGGGCAGGTCGATGCCGCGCGCCGCGACGTCGGTCGCGACGCAGACCCGCGCGCGCCGGTCACGTAACGCCTGCAGCGCGTGGTTGCGCTCCGACTGCGAATGCTCGCCCGACAGCGCGACCGCGGCGAAACCACGCTCGACCAGGCTGGCGTGGAGATGACGGACGTTATCCCGCGTCGCGCAGAACAGGATGGCGGTTTCCGCCTCGTGGAACCGCAGCAGGTTGATCACCGCATGCTCGATGTCCGCAGGAGCGACGGTCACCGCCTGATAGGCGATGTCGCCATGGCCGCGCTCTTCCGACATCGTCTCGATCCGCAGCGCGTCCTGCTGATAGCGGCGGGCAAGCGCGACGATAGGCTTCGGCATCGTTGCGGAGAACAGCAGGGTGCGACGGCCCTCGGGCGTGCCGTCGAGGATCTGTTCCAGATCTTCGCGGAAGCCCATGTCGAGCATTTCGTCCGCCTCGTCGAGCACCGCGACGCGTAGCGCCGACAGGTCGAGGGCGCCACGTTCCAAATGGTCGCGCAGGCGGCCGGGCGTGCCAACGACGATGTGCGCGCCGTGGTTGAGGTTGCGGCGTTCCTTGGACGGGTCCATGCCGCCGACGCAGGTGGCGATCCGGGCTTGCGCGCCGGCATAGAGCCATTGCAGCTCGCGGCTGACCTGCAGCGCCAGTTCGCGTGTCGGCGCGATCACCAGCGCGAGCGGGGCGGACGGCGGCGCGAGCTCGCCGTCGACGATCAGTTCGCCGGCCATGGCAAGGCCGAAGGCGACGGTCTTGCCCGAGCCGGTCTGCGCCGAGACGATGAGGTCACGGCCAGCGGCTTCGGGCTGGATGACGGCGGCCTGGACCGCGGTGGGCGCTTCATAGCCGCGCGCGACGAGCGCCTCGGCGAGCACCGGGGGAAGGGAGGAAAAGGGCATGAGAAGGACCTAGATGGGGGCGCGCGCCATAGCGGCAAGGGGCGCGGGAGGAAAGGGCAAGCGCGCGGCAATATAGGCGCAATGTGGCGATGGCAGGGCGGGGACATGACGATATCCCTTCCCACGCTGCACCGGCTCGCGCTGGAAGCGCAGGCCGAAAGCGATTGCGCGGCGACGTCAGCGCTGGGGCGGGCCTTCGCACAGCTCGCCGCGGCTTATGCCATGCAGGCGGTGCGTCAGAGTGCCTGGCCCGCGGCCCAGCCGCTGGCCCAGGCCCATTGGAAGTTGTAGCCGCCCAGCCATCCGGTGACGTCGACGGCCTCGCCGATGGCGTGCAGGCCAGGGACGCGCCGGGCCTCCAGCGTCTGCGAGGACAAGTCCGCGGTGCTGATGCCGCCGACGGTGACTTCCGCCTTGGCATAGCCTTCCGTCCCGGTGGGGGCGAACGGCCAGTCGGCAAGACGGCGCTCCGCCTGGTCGAGCGCGCGATCGGGTGTATTGGCGAGTTCGGCCGGGAGCGCCAGCCTGTCGGCCAGCGCCTCTGCGAGGCGATCGGGCAGATGCCGGGCGAGCTGGCGCCGCAACGTGCTGCGCGGGTGCGCGCGCTTCGCGGCGGCCAGCCAGCCGGTGGCGGTGTCGGGCGCGAAGTCGATGGCGATCGGTTCGCGCGGGCGCCAGTAGCTCGACACCTGCAGGATCGCCGGGCCAGACAGGCCGCGATGCGTGAACAGCGCGGCTTCGCGGAACCGCGTCTTGCCGGCTCGGGCGACGACCTCCGCCGCCACGCCCGAAAGCGTGCGGAACAAGGCTTCGTCCGCGCCGAGGACGAGCGGCACCAGCGCAGGGCGCGGTTCCACGACCTTCAACCCGAAGCGGCGGGCGAGGTCATAGGCAAAACCGGTGGCGCCCAGCTTCGGGATCGACGGGCCGCCGGTCGCGATCACCAGCCGGGGCGCCGATACCGTTCGCCACGGCAGGGAAAGCGCGAAGTGCGTGCCATCGTGGTCGACGTCGCCGACGGGGGTGGACAGCGCCAGTTCCACCCCGCCCAGTTCGCATTCGCCGAGCAGCATCGCGACGATCTGCCGCGCCGACCCGTCACAAAAGAGCTGACCCAGCGTCTTCTCGTGCCAGGCGATGCCATGGCGTTCGACCAGGGCGAGGAAGTCGGCGGGCGTGTACCGCCCCAGCGCCGATTTGGCGAAATGCGGATTGGCCGACAGGAATCGATCAGGTGCGGTGCCGGTGTTGGTGAAATTGCAGCGTCCGCCGCCCGATATGAGGATCTTTTTGCCCGCGGCGTCGGCATGGTCGACCAGCAATATCCGACGGCCGCGCTGGCCGGCGGCGGCCGCGCACATCAGGCCGGCGGCGCCGGCGCCGAGGATGATGGCGTCATACATGTCGGGTGGCATGGCGCGGCCGCTTAGCCGATGGCCGCGTCGCCGTCGATGGCGGCGGCTTGCGGATACCGTGCGGCTGCGCAAAGGCGTGGCGCGAAGGAGACAAGGGCATGCGGCTGCGATCGCTGTTGTTCGTACCGGGCGACCGGCCGGAGCGTTTCGAGAAGGCGGCAGGGAGCGGTGCCGATGCGATCATCCTCGATCTCGAGGATTCGGTCGCGCCGGATGCGAAGGCGGCGGCGCGCGAGGCGGTCGGACGCTATCTCGCCGCGCCGGCCGGTGTTCGGCGCTTCGTCCGCATCAATGCGCCCGCCGAGGGCGCGCTGGACGCCGACCTGGCGGCGGTCCGCGGGGCCGATGGCGTGATGCTGCCAAAGGCGGAGGGCGCCGAGGGAGTCGCCGCCCTGGCGGCGGCGATGGGGACGCACCGGTTGCCGATCCTGCCGGTCACGACCGAGACGCCCGCCGCGGTCTTCGCGCTGGGCAGCTATCGCAGCGTCGCGGATCGGCTTGCGGGGCTGACCTGGGGGGCGGAGGATCTGCCCGCCGCGATCGGCGCGACGAGCGCGCGCGAGGCGGACGGGCGCTATACGCCGCCGTACGAGGTCGTTCGCACGCTCGCGCTGCTGGGAGCGCATGCCGCCGGCGTTGCGGCGATCGAGACGGTGTTCCCGGCCTTCCGCGATCTGGAGGGCCTCGCCGGTTATGCCGCGCGCGGGGCGCGCGACGGATTCGCCGGGATGATGGCGATCCATCCTTCGCAGGTGGCCGTCATCAACGCAGCCTTCACGCCGACCGCGGAAGCGATCGCGGCGGCGCGGGCGATCGTAGACGCCTTCGCCGCCAATCCCGGCGCGGGCGCCCTGCAGATCGACGGCCGGATGGTCGACGCACCCCACCTCAAACAGGCGCGCAGCCTGCTGGCGCGCGCCGACGGGTGAGGGGGGCTTAAAAAGATAAGGCGGCCGGCGCCTCTCGCGCCGGCCGCCCTCATGCGCGATCCGTCTCGCGGATCAGCGGCAGCGCACCTTGCCGCGGTCGATGTTGCGGCCCAGCAACGCGCCGCCGCCCGCACCGAGCAAAGTGCCGAGCGTGCCGCCGCCGAGCACGTTGCCCAGCACGCCACCGCCAACCGCACCGACGACGAGGCCGGTGCTGCCGTCGTTGCGGCGGCAATAGGTTCGGCCATCCTGCCCGCGATAGACGCGGTCGTCGCGCGTCAGCGCGCGCTCGCGATAGCGGCCGGGCCGGTAATCGCGCGAGGCATCCCAATCCTGACGGTCGCCATGCCACTGATAGTCGCGGTCGTCGCGCTGGTAGCCGCGGTCGTCACGCTGGGCATTGGCGGCGGTTGCCGTCATCGGCACGGCGAGCGTCACCGCCGCCAGGGCGGCAAGAAGGTTGGTCTTCATCGGGAATCTCCTCAGGGGCGATCCGCGTTAAACCGGTCCGGTGCCAAATG
>NZ_JARWLE010000001.1:140000-2030000 GCF_031082075.1 Sphingomonas sp. GV3
TTATCATCATCCGCGCCGCCCTAGGACCATCCCAAGGCGGTTTTTTGCGTGCCATTCCGCTCGAGTTTGGCGTCCGGTCTGCCTTCTGCGTCGGATCGGTCGCGAGGCTCAGCGCCCGCCCGGTACGGGGTGACGATTCTGTCGAAGCTGTGCCGCTATGTGGCGTCGGCGATGTCGTACTGTCCTACGCCCGGGCGACGATCGGGCGTTCGCTAGGCCCATCCTTGTGCGCGCGCATCGCTACGCGGCGATCAGAGGCCGTAGCGGCTGACGACGGCCGGCGTAGGCGACGTCGTGCGGGCGAGGAACCAGGCGGCTAGCTCCAGCGCGGGCATCGGTTTGGCGAAAAAATAGCCCTGAACGCGCTGGCAGCCGAGGTTGGTGACCCATGCGAGTTGCGCCTCGGTTTCCACGCCTTCGGCGACGCAGTCGAGTTCGAGCGTCCGGCACAAGGCCAGGATGCCCGAGAATATGTTGCGTCCGAAGGATTCCTCCATGTTTTCGACGAAGCTGCGGTCGAGCTTCACCTTGTCGAAAGGGAGGCGCCGCAGGTGCCCGAGGCTGGAATAGCCGACGCCGAAATCATCCAGCGCGAAGCGGGCCCCCAGCGCCCGCAGCGACTGTATCCCCCGGACCGCCGCGTGGAAATCGCGCATGAGCGCCGTCTCGGTCAGTTCAAAGGTGATGCGCTTCGGATCGATGCCGCCTTCTTCGATCAGATCCATCAGTTGCCGAAGCGTTTCAGGGGACGTGATGTCCTTTGCGGACAGGTTGAAAGACAGACGTATCGACGGCGGCATGGCGCTGAATTCCCGCAGCGCCTTGCGGAACAGCGCGATCGTGATGTCGTGGATGATGTTCAGCTTCTCCGCAGCGACGATGAAGCGGTCGGGCGGCACGGGGCCGAGACTGGGAGACGTCCAGCGCCCGAGCGCTTCGACGGACAGCACGTCGCAGCTGTGCGTGCAGAGGATCGGCTGGTAGCAGACGTGAAGCTCGCGATCGAGATCGGCTGCGAGCAATGCTGTCTCGACGGCGCGCTCGGATCGGATGATGTTTTCATGCTCGAACGAGAACAGGGCGCATCCGCCGCGTTCGTTCATCTTCATGTGATAGGCGGCGTAATCGGATCGGTCGAACAGCTCGTGCACGGCGCTGCCGGCATCGGGATAGGTTGCGATGCCGGCCGAGCAGCCGATCGAAATCGTCTGCCCCTCGATCACGAATGGCCTGGACAGCGCATCGCACATGGCCTGGCCGGCGGAGCGTACGTCGCCGATCGGGTCGGCGAACAAGACGCCGAATTCGTCGCCGCCCAGACGGGCAAGGCTGACACGCTCGCTCGCGAAACTGTCCAGCCGCGCACCCACCTCGACGAGCAGGCGGTCCCCCCAGGCATGGCCGTAGGTGTCGTTGATCGCCTTGAACCGGTCGAGGTCGAGCACGCCGACTGCCATGCGGCCGTTCTCGCGCCTGGCGTCCTGCAGCCATTGTTCGAAGCGATTGAAGAAGAAGCGCCGATTGGGCAGCCCGGTGAGCATGTCGGTGTGCGCGAGATGCGCATTGTCGGCGCTGAGGCGCTGCGTCTCTTCCTGCTTGCAGACGAGTTCCGCCTTGGAGCGGATCATGTTGGTGAAGGCGCCGAAGCCGTTCAGCAGCACACGCACCATGACCCCCGTCACCAGGGCGATGTTGAGCGCCATCGCGGTGAATACGGGATCGCCTCGCCAGAGATAGTAGAGGAGATAAGGCACCGTGACGATTGCGGTGACGAGCATCGCCGCGGACGGCAGATTGTACAGGCAGAAGATGCAGCCGATCACGGTCGCCGCGATGAACAGCGCGACATGGGCCTGCTGTTCCACGCCGCCATATTGGTTCATCAGCATCGACCAGGCCAGGAAGACCGCACCCAATATGCCCGCGAGGATCGTGGTGCTGACCAGTTGGGCCCGCGCCGCTTCCACCGTGACGGCATGGGCTTCGGGCGCGCGAAGCCAACAGACGATCCGCCACCCGCACGTCGCGATCAACGCGCCCAGGAACCCGACCGTCACCCAGACCGGCGCATAGGCGAAATGCGTATAGGTGACGGCAGAGGCGTTGAGGATGAGCAGCGTGTACAGCAGCGGCACCTGCCGCTTCAGCTCGCGATATTGCGCCAGAATCAGGCTTGGCTCTCTGGAAATGGCCAGCCAACCGACCAGGGTCTTTGCCATGCGCCCTTACTATCGGGGGCGGGCTAAAATACTGTAAATCCCGGCGGTTAAGAGAGATCAGGCAGGTACGCTGCCTGACCGCCCGCGCATGTACCGCACCTTGGCTCAGCTGGCAGCTTGCTCGTACCAGCCGCGCGTACGCCTGACGATCGCGACCACGCTGAGCATGACCGGCACCTCCACGAGGACGCCGACAACCGTCGCCAGCGCCGCGCCGCTCTTCAGGCCGAACAGGCTGATCGCCGCGGCGACGGCGAGTTCGAAGAAGTTGGACGCGCCGATCAGCGCCGCGGGCGCCGCTACGCACCAGGCGACGCCCAACCGCCTCGACAGCCAGTAGGCGATGCCGGCGTTGCAATAGACTTGGATGAGGATCGGGACCGCGATCAGCGCGATCACGGCCGGCTTGCGAACGATCTGCTCGCCCTGGAAGCCGAACAGCAGGACCAGCGTCGTGAGCAGCGCGACCAGCGACACCGGCCCGAGCGCTGCCAGCAGCCGGTCGAGCGCCGCGCGCCCGCCCGACGCCAGCACCGCCCTTCGGAGGACCTGCGCGACGGCGACCGGCACGACGATGTAGAGGCCGACGGAAAGCAGAAGCGTAGCCCAGGGCACCGTCACCGAGGCGACGCCGAGGAGCAAGCCCACGAGCGGCGCGAAGAGGAAGACCATCAGAACGTCGTTCAGCGCGACCTGGCTGAGCGTGAAGGTCGGCTCGCCGTCGCAAAGGTTCGACCAGACAAAGACCATGGCGGTGCATGGCGCCGCCGCCAGCAGGATGAGTCCGGCGATATAGGTTGAAATTTCCTCCTTCGGCAGCAGCGGCGCGAACAGCCAGCCAAGGAAGATCGTACCCAATGCCGCCATCGAGAAGGGCTTCACCGCCCAGTTGACGAACAGGGTAACGGCGACGCCCTTCCAATGCTGTCGTACGCTTCCGAGCGCGCCGAAATCGATTTTGAGCAGCATGGGGACGATCATCAGCCAGATCAGCCCGGCGACGATCAGGTTGACCCGCGCGATCTCCGCGGACGCGATCCTGGCGAAGGCGTCGGGCAGGAGATGCCCGAGCCCGATCCCTGCGAGAATGCAGAGCGCGACCCAAAGCGACAGGTAGCGTTCGAATGCGCGCATGCCGGAGGCAGGCGCCTCGGCCGGAACCGTCGCCATCAGCGTACCCGTCGGCCGTCGGCGTCGACGACCTGTTCGCCGTCTTCCTTGGCGAAGGCGCCGCGCTGCGGCTCGGGCAGGATGTCGAGCACCATTTCCGATGGCCGGCACAGGCGCACGCCCAATGGCGAGACGACCAGGGGACGGTTGATCAGCATCGGATGCGCCATCATCGCATCGACGAGCGCGTCGTCGGTCAGGGACTCGTCCGCCAGGCCAAGTTCGCCATAGGGCGTATTCTTCTCGCGCAGCAATTGACGCGGGGTGATGCCGGCGCGGGTTATGAGATGGGTCAATTGCGTGCGCGACGGGGGCGTCTTCAGATATTCGACGACATGCGGCTCGATGCCCGCGTTGCGGATCAGAGCCAGCGTGTTGCGTGACGTGCCGCACGCAGGATTGTGGTAGATGACGATGTCGATGGTCATAAGCGCTTCCGTCGTCAGCAGCAGGAAAGATCGGCGAGCAGCGGCTCGCACAATTCGGGTCGCCCCTCGCAGCAGTCCCTCGCCAGGAAGGTCATGAGCCTGCGCAGCGTGTCCAGATCGGCATGCTGGATCTGTTGGCGGCCACGTTTCTCGGCGACGACGAGACCCGCCTTTGCCAGAACGGCAAGGTGCGTGGACAGCGTACTCTGCGTCAGCCCGACCGCCTCGACGAGGGCGCCCGTCGAAAGCCCCTCAGGCGCGTGTCGCACCAGCAGCCGGAACGCCTCCAGGCGCGTCGGGTGAGCAAGCGCGGAGAGCGCAACCAGCGCGTCGTCGGTCGTCATGCATCGGCTTTATCCGATGGTTTGGCCATGGTCAATTCCCATCGGAAAATGCCGATGCATTCGGCCTGTGCGGTCAGACCGTCCGAGCACGCTCCTCGACGATCCGCTCCAGCATGGAAAGCGGCATGGCGCCGGCCTCCAGCACGTCATGGAAATGCTTGATGTCGAAACGTGCGCCCGCGATCGCCTTGGCCTTCTCGCGCGCGCGCAACCACGCCGCATGTCCGATCTTGTAGCTGCAGGCCTGCCCCGGCGAGACGCAATAGCGTTCGACCTCGCGCTGCGACCGACCCGGTGCGAAACCGACCGTGTCGACGAGATACCGGGTCGCCTGATCGTGCGTCCAACGCTTGGTATGGATACCGGTGTCGACCACGAGCCGCGCGGCGCGGAACAGGAAGGATTGCAGATAGCCTGCGCGTTCGACGGGCGATGCATAGCCGCCGAGTTCGTCGGCCAGCTGCTCCGCATAGAGTGCCCAGCCTTCGAGATAGGCGTTGAAGAAGGCGATCTTGCGCAATGGGTGCGTGGGCGCGCGCTGCGCGGTCGAAATCTGCAGATGATGGCCGGGCACCCCTTCGTGGTAGGTCAGGCTCGGCAGCGAATATTTTGGCCAGTCGGCTACGCTCTTGAGATTGATCCAGTAGATCGCGGCACGCGAACCATCGAGCGGCGCGCGGAAGTAATAGCCGTTCGGTGCGCCGTCCTGGATCTCCGGCGCGACGCGCTTGATCTCCAGCGGGGCGTTGGGCGGATTGGTGAACGCCTGCGGCAGACGCGCCTGCATCGCCCGGACGCTGGCGTTGAGGCTGGCGAGCAACGCCGCTCGTCCCGCGTCGCTATCCGCAAACAGCTGCGCGGGCAGGCGGTTGAGCTGGTCGAGGCGGGCGCCCACGCTGCCTTGCGTCAGACCCTGGCCGCGCAGGATCGGATCAAGCTGCGCGGTGAGTTCGGCGACCTGTTCCAGGCCCATGCGATGCACATCATCGGGCGACAGGGTCGTGGTGGTCGCCTGCGCCAGTGCCGCGGCATAGAGCCGATCGCCGTCCGGCAAGGCCCAGACGCCGGCGGCGCTGCGAGCCGACGGTCGCAGCGAACGGAGTAAGGTGATCTGCCGGTCGAGCGCCGGATAGATCTGTTCGGCGACGATACGGGCGGCGCGGGCTTGCCAGTCTCCGGCGATGTTCGCCGCGCTCGTGCGGCGGGTCAGCGCCTGGACCAGTTGACTGTCCGCGGGGGCGGGGGACCTGAGCTTCGCCATCTGGCCGAGCGCGAGATCAAGCGAGAAATCGGGTGCGACCCGGCCCTTTGACGCCTCCCGCCGCTGCACTTCGGTCTGGTTGTCCAGTTGCCGAGACATCAGCGCGAGGCGATCGAGATAGGCTTGCGCATCCTCGGCCGTCTTGACCGGATGGGTCGAGGCGAGGAAATCGGGTAGCGAGAAATAGACGCCATCCTGTTGGGAGATGGGGTAGGGGCGCTGCGGCGAGGACAGGCCGAACTGCTCCGGCCCGATCATGTTCGATTTGATGTTGTACAGCACGACCTCGCGATCGATGCGCGCCTGCGGCGATAGCGATCCGGGGTCTACGGCCGTGATCAGCGCATAGGCTTTCCGGTTTCGCGCCAGATCCCTGGCGATGGCGGCATAGCTGTTGTCGCCCAGCTTGTGCCGCAGATCAGCGTTGCTGCCGGTGTCGAGGCCAAGCGAGGTAGCGAATTCCGGTGACTCGCGAACGGTTTGGCCGAGCACCTGGTCGAACGCGGCGTTCAGTCGCGCATCGCCCGGCGATGGCGTCGCTGCCGGGGCGGCGGGTGCCTGCGCCAAGCCTTGGCGGGCGGGGAGCGCGGTCAATCCGGCGGTTGCCGCACTGGAAAGAATGAAGGTGCGACGATCCATGCCGATTTCCCCTGACGATACGGTGTTTTGGCGGAGGCTAGGCGACCGAGGGGGCGCTGTGCAACCCAGCCGTCGCCGGATACCGCTTCCGCGCACTTGGATCAAACTAGGCCGGCGCTGGGTCTAGGGTCAGGACTCATTGGTCACAGCCAGAAGATGACAGTGGCCGCGAGGGCAACAGCCGAGAAGAAGACCGTTGGGCATCGGTCGTAGCGGGTGGCGACGCGACGCCAGTCTTTCAGGCGGCCGAACATGATCTCGATGCGGCTGCGACGCCGGTAGCGGCGCTTGTCGTATCTGACCGGTTCGTTGCGCGATCGCCGACCTGGGATGCAGGGCTGAATGCCTTTGGCTTCCAGGGCATCCCTGAACCAGTCGGCATCATAGCCGCGGTCGCCGAGCAGCCATTGCGCCTTTGGCAGATCGTTGAGCAGAGCTGCCGCGCCGGTGTAGTCGCTGACCTACCCGGCGGTCATGAAGAAGCTCAAGGGCCGTCCGTCCGCATCGCTGACGGCATGCAACTTGGTGTTCATGCCGCCTTTCGTGCGGCCGATCAGGCGGCCGAGATCCCCTTTTTAACCCGCAGGCTCGATGCCGTGCGGTGTGCCTTCAGGTAGGTCGCATCGATCATGACGGTCTTTGGCACGGCCTCCGCTGCCGCGAGACCCTCCATCATGCGCAGGAAGACGCCTCGTTCACCCCAGCGCTTCCATCGGTTGTACAGCGTCTTGTGCGGACCATACGCGCTCGGTGCATCACACCAGCGCAGTCCGTTGCGATTGACGAAGACGATGCCACTCAGCACCCGCCGGTCATCGACCCGCGGCTTGCCATGGCTCTTGGGGAAGTACGGCTGCAGGCGCGTCATCTGCTCATCCGTCAACCAGTACAAGTCGCTCATCCACGGTCTCCTTGCGGAGCCTGAATCAGATCGCGACGCTCACATCAATGGGTCCTGACCCTAGCGTCCCCGTCGTCATGCGCGACGGGAATGCGTGCGGGGGCACTGGCCGCATCCGGTGGGGCGGGAGCGATCGCTCGGTTGTTCGCCAGGCGCGCCGGCCAGGCCGGCTTGCAACCCCAGGCAGGTCGGCGGTCGTGTCCCGGCGTTATTTCGGCATGATCAACACCAGCGGGACACGCAGGACGGTGCGCACATCGGCGGCGTCGTCGGTCGCGCCCACCTCCACCGACCAGTTGATGCTGGCGCGGTCGGTCGCACGATAGGTCACGCCGAACAGCAGCCGGGCAAGTTGCAGGTCACGCGACGTCTCCTCGAAAAACGCGGGATCGGTGGGCCGGGGGTTGATCAGCGAGGTGCGCGTCCGGGTGCCGAATGCCCAGGTGTGGGCATAACCCAGATTGATCGACGTGCGTTCGTTGAGCGAAATACCGATCCCCGCGCTGAACGACAGCGCGTCGCCCGGCTTGACGTAATTGATGCGTACCGGCGGGATCTCGGTATTCACGTTCTTGCCGAAGTTGCGGGTATAGCCGATCGTCCCGAACAGGACCGCCGGATCGCTCGGCAGGATGGCCGTGATGCTGGGCGACACGCCCCAAAAGCCGGCGCCGGTCGCAGCCTTCGTGGCTTCGCCCGTTGCCAGACGCGGTACGGCGAACGGGTCGCTGCCGGTCGGTGCGACGACCTGAAGATTGCCCACGAGATAGGGAAGGCCGCGGCGCCCGGTGAGGATCTGGTAGCGCGCCGAAAGTTCGACGTCGCCGATACCGCTCCCACGCGTGGAGCTGTTTATCTCGCGCGCGGCGTCGTTGTTCGTACTGCCCTGGACGGGCACCAGCACGGACGTGTCCCAGCGCTGCACGAAGGGTACTCGCGCGCCCAGTTCCAGCCGATCGGTGACGCCGTAGCGCGCCGCCAGTGAGCCGGTGATGATGTCCTGCCGGCTTTCGTTGATGTTGAATTCGCCGACCAGCACCGACTCGACGATCTCGATGCCGCGGAACAATGCCCGGTTACGATCGGCACGGGCGTAGTCGAACTGAAGCTCGCCGGTAAGCTGGCCCTTGCGCGTGACGACGCTGCCCTCGCTGCCGAGGACCGCCACCTCGGGCGGACGGTCTCGATCGGCAGGACGCGTGCCGACGCTCTCGAGCCGTGGCGTGGGCGTGGCCGCGACCATCGTCGCGGGGTCGCCCGGCGTGCTGGCCGCGCTCGCCTGCGCCACGGCGGCGGCGGGCTGCGTCGCGCCCGGACCGCTGGTGGCGGCCCCCGTCGCCAAGACGAGGCTGCCCATCCGCGCTTCCAGCGCCGCCAGGCGTGCCTCCTGCGCCTCGATCTGCCGGTGCTGGGCCGCGATCTCGGCGCGCGCGGCCTCAAGCTCACGCTGCAGGATCTTCGTCTGACCGAGTGACTGACCGGAGGGCCGCGACTGCGCATGACCGGCAGCCGGCGTCAGGATCGTCGCTGCGATCAGGGCTATGCGCCAGCTTCGTATCATGTCGTTCCCCCGGCGAATGTTCGTGTTTCCCGCACTGTCAGCGTACCATGCCCCGACCGGCGTCGGCCGCCAGTGCATCCACCTTCAACACCGCGCTGCCGAGTGTCAGTGCGGTCGCATCATGCAGATCGATGCCAATCGTCGTCACCGTATCGATCGTACGATCGTTGCCCGCATTGAGGATCGCGGTCGCGACCGATTGGCCGACCAGATGCGCGACACCGATCTGGTCCCCGACCAGCATCACCTGCGACCCGTTGGGCAGCGTGGAAAGCGAGACGAGGCCATCGGGCGTCCGCACCGCCGGGCCACCTGCCACCACGGCGATCGGCACCAAGCCCGCCTGCGCTTCGGTGGACGTAGCGCCGGTGCGGACGGTACTGACCGTGGGCAGCGTGATCTGCGCGCCCGTCGGGCGGTTGAACAGCACCGACACACCGTTCGCGAGCGTAGGGGCGGTGCCGGCGCCGGTCGCGGTCTCGGTGCCCCCGGCGGGTGTCGCGACGCTACCGTCGCGACCGAAGACCTGCAGCGTGGAGCCCTGATCGATCGTCAGCACGGTCCGCAGGATCGGCGTTCCGTTGAGCAACGTGTCGCTGGTGACCGAGAGGGCCAGCGAGCCGCCCCCCGGCAGAATGAACTTCCCGGTCTGCGTGGCGAGTTCCGCCTCGGGCAGGGGAGGGCCGAAGTCCTGGCCCCGCACGATGCTCGTCGGTGTGGCCGCTCCCACAAGTGCACAGCCGATGAGAAGTGCGCGCATCGTCAGAAGTCCCGGTAGAAGGGCGCGCTCAGCGTCAGCGCCTGCAGACTGAGCGGATCCAGGAAGGGCGTATTGATCGGCGCGCGTGCGAGCGGTTGCCATTGGCGGACGCCGTTGAAATTGCTCGTGCCGACGGGCGTCGCCGAGTTCAGCACGAAATAGACGCCGTTCCACATGCGTTGAAACGCCTCACGCGGCATGGCGTGAAGGCCCAGGCTGGGATCGCCGAGCAGCACCGTAGTGGCGGTGATCCCTTTGACGACGACGAAATGACGATAGCCCTTGTAGGTGATCAACGCGATCCCGGGCAGCCGCCGTGCCGCGATCGCATCCAGCGTCACCTTGTAGCCGTCGGACTGGAGATGGCTGTCGGCGAGATAGCGTTTCATGTCGAGCAGCGAGAAGCCGACCTTGCGGATGTTGGCCTGGTCGCCCTGGCGCCACATGCCGGTGAAGACGTCCGCCTCCGACCGCGGCAGGCCGTAATGATAGCGCAGCAGCGTGGCGAGCGCGGCGGAGCCGCAGCTGAAGTCATATTGCTGACGCACCACGGTGGCGAATTTGCGCGCCAGCATCGAGGCGACGGGGACCTGATAGTCGGCGATCGCACCCGAGGCGCCGGCGAAATGCGGATCGGCAGGCGCGATCGTGGCGGCGCAGCCCGTCAGGCCGAGCATCGCCGGAATCAGCCAGGCCAGCGTCGGCCTCATTGCGGACCGAGGTTGATGACGACGTTCATCGCCGAATTGATCGCGACGTTGTTGCCGCTGTTGGCGCTGATGACGGCGAGGCCGGACAGGTTCGAAAACGCATGGCCGTCGATCGTCACCGACCCCGTCACCGAATTGCCGGTGACCGAATTGTTCGACACCGTGTTGCGCTGGTCGGCGGCGGCGATCTGTGTACCGCGATCCTCGCGGCCCGCGACCGTGCCGAGATCGGCGTCTCCGAGCACTGCGCCATCCACGAAGGCCGGCGATTGCTGGTCCGCCGCCGCAGAGCGGTCCTGTGCAAGGCCAGGCGTGGCAACGGCTAGGCCGCCCACCAGTGAGAGAGCGCAGATGATGCGGCGCATGACGATCCCCTTTGTCCGTGCTGGACGTCGACACTAAGAAGGAGGCGGCCGGCGTAGCGCCGACCGCCACAGGTTGGGCTGCGATCAGCGCGTAATGTCGCCGGCGGTCACCGCCACGCTCACATTGGCGTTCTGGGAAGCGCCCGCGCCGGTGTTGACGTTGAGCGCCTGCATGCCAGCGAAGTTCTGGAACGCCGTGTCGCCGGTCGTCAGGCTGTTGTTCGTCGTGCTCGATTCACCCGCCGAACCGGCGAAGTTCACCTTCACCCCGCTGACGTAGTTCGACAGGGCCGAGGTCGCGACAACCGCGCCGTCGCCGAACGTGCTGCTTGGCGAGACGGTGGAGCTACCGGCGGTCTCCGTGGTCGTCGTCGTATACGCCAGGGAGGTATTTTCGGTGTTGTAGGTTTGGTTGTTGTTATTGGTCGTCGCCGTGTTGTTGCTGTCGTTCGTCGACGAGTTGCTGTTGTCGACCTGATTGTTGTTGTTGGTCGTCGCCGTATTGCCGCTATCGTTGGTCGACGCGTTGGTGGCGTAGGTCTGGTTGTTGTTGTTGGTCGTGGTATTGGTGGCGGTGTTGTTGCTGTCGGCCGTGTTGCCGCCGTTATAGCTGCCGTTGGTCGAACTGTTCGAGTTCTGGCTGTCGGCAATCGACGTATTGCCACTGTTGTTGGTCGAGGCGTTGGTGTTTCCACTGTCGGCCGTCGACGTGTTGCCACCGTTATTGCTGTCGTTCACCGAGTGGTTCGACGCGTCCGTCAGAGTCACGTCGCCGACCGTCGTCGATCGATCCGTGTTCGTGGTCGACGCGGTATTGCTGGTGTTGGCGGTGTTGGTCGTGTTCGACGTGTTGCCGCCATTGTAGCTGCCGTTGGTCGAATTGTTGGTATTGTCGGTGGTCATCACGTTGCCGCTGTCGGTAACGGATGCGTCGGTGTTGGTGGTCGTCGTGGTCGACGTTGCGGTGTTTCCGCTGTTGTTGGTCGAGCTGTTGGACGCCAGCGACACGTCACCGACCGTCGTGGAACTGTCCGAATTGCTCGTCGTGTTGGTCGAGCTCATGTTCGACGTGTTGCCGCCGTTGTAGCTGCCGTTGACGGAAGCATCGGTGTTGGTGGTGGTGGCGGTATTGGTGGTACTGGCAGTATTGCCGCCGTTGTAGCTGCCGTTCGCCGAATTGTCGGTGCTGGTGTTGGTGTTCGTATTGGTGGCCGTGTTGCCGCCGTTGTAGCTGCCGTTCGCTGAATTGTCGGTTCTGGTGTTGGTGTTCGTATTGGTGGCCGTGTTGCCACCGTTGTAGCTGCCATTCGCCGAATTGTCGGTGCTGGTGTTGGTGGCGGTGTTGCCACTGTTGTTGGTGGAGCTGTTCGATGCGAGCGAGACGTCCCCGACGGTCGTCGAATTGTCGGTGTTGGTGGTGCTGCTCGAATTATAGCTGCCGTTGGCCGAGTTGTTCGTGTTGTCGACCGCGACGGGATTGTAGCTGCCGTTGACCGAGTTGTTCGCGGCATCGGTCCGCGTCGTGTTGCCGGAATCGCTGATGTTTCCGGTCGCGATGCTGTCGTTGCGCGCGGCTGACTGGCCTGCGCCGGAGCTGCTGTCCTGCGCGGCAGCGGCGGAAGCGGTCGCGGCGAGCAGGGCGGCGACCGACGTACTGATGATCAGGCTCGATTTCATGCTCATTGTCCCTTCGAAGGAGTGCGAAAGGAGCGCCGTCCCCCTTTTCGCGAGGATCACCGCCCGTTCCATCGGAACAATGGTTAATTAGCCGTTCAGCTTTATCTCATTCTCCCTTCATGTGGGAGCAAAACCATTCTCATTCGGGGTTTTTCTGCTCCCCAAAAGGGGGGGCGCGATGCGGCGCGTCCTGTCAGGCCGCGTCGAACAGCATCTCGCCGCTGACCGCGCGTTGATAGCGGAGGAAGAGCTGCAGCAGGTCGGTCTGACGATGCATGTCGGTCTTCGCGAACACCTGTTTGAGATAGGTGCGCGCGGTATCCGTCTTGATCCGCATGCTTGTTGCCGCCTCGCCCAACGTCATGCCCCGAGCGAGCGAGGCGACGAGCTGGGTTTCGACCGGCGAGAGGCCGTGTAACTGGCAGATCGTCTCAAATCCGTGCGCAAAGCTGGTTTCCGGGCGCATCAACCGGACGATCGCGGCGGCGCCGCCGGAAGGGGCATCGGCGTCGCCGCCGGCCCCGACGTCACTCGCATGCCCTCGGTTCGCCGGTGCAATCACGGCAATCAGTGGCCGCTCCGCTCCCGTGCGCTCCAGCAGGAGCATGGCGCCCCGTTCGCGCTGGCTTTCCCGATGCCGCGGCGGCGCGATCACCGCATCGAGCGCGGCATGAAACCGCACGGCATCATGATATCGCGTCGGGCGGAGCGCGTTGCGCCGCAATTCCACGCCGTCGCCCGCATCGAGGATGGCCTGAGCCGACGCATTGGCGAAGAGCACGGTCTGATCGGCGCTGATGATGACGACGCCGCACTCGCTTTGCTGCAACGCCGCCTCCATCGCGCCCCGCCGTCGGTCGGCCTGATCGAGTTCCGCCGAGATCGCCCGCATCGCGCCGGCCATCACGCCCAGTCCTGGCGCGAGCGTGAGCAATTGCGCGGTAACGGCGGGGTCTTCCAGATGATCGCGGGCGAAGGCGAGGATCAGATGTCCGTCACGGTGGGCACCACCCGTGGCGACAATCAGCCCGCAATGGTCGGGCGTCGCTGCTTCCCGGATCCAGCTGAAGCCCCGACGCGAAATCGGCGGTGCGGCGTCGATCAGCGTCCGCATAGCGGCGCGATCCGTCTCGGTACGCGCCACGAGTCCGATCGCTTGGCTCTGCTCAGGAAATCCCCCGCTTTCGCCAGGCACGACGATGCAGCCGGCAATGGCGCCGACCGCCCGGCAAAGGCCTTCGACGAAGCGATCGACCGGGGGAAGGCTGGAGATCGGTATGGGCGACTCGGCGCCCTCGGCGGGCGCCAGAAGAAGCAGCTCGGCAAGATCCAGATCCACCATTGCTCTCTCTCCCGCTTCGACGCTCTCCCAAAAGCGTCAAGTGCCGCATTCAAACGGTTCTCCGGCCGGCATCAGTGTCGTGAACAGTGTATCCTACAACAACGTAAATCATTCAGTCATTGTGAATATTACTCAAAATGGGGCGGGCGCGCCAGCGCCGGCATCGGTGTCCCCGGCCGATCCGTAGGGTGCATCCGGCCGAATGAGCCACCCTTTCCCGCCGGGAAACGGTCGGTGTAAAGCCGTGCGCCGAGCCATCGTCGCGCCGAGTCGCGCGCAGGCCGTTGAAGCGGAGGCCGCTCATACTGGGTGCGTCGGCGTCCGCGAGACCATGTGCCGTCGAGCCAAAATTGGTGCGCTGCAGCCAAAGCCGATGCAACCGCTTTGCCCGAGCGGTGTCAGGGAGACGCCCGAGCGGACGCCGGACATCCATCCGCGGCGCTTGTCCGCGCGTCGGCCAGAATCGGCAGCGCTGCCGGTCTTGGGCCGCCGATCCGGCTGGACGAAGGATCGTGCGTCCGCGCGGCTTTCGATTTGCAATCGGACTGTGGGAAGGCGAATATCGTCATCCACGCTGAATGGACGCCATGTATTCCTCCGTCACCCTGATCGCGGCCGTCGTGAGCGCGGCGGCACAGGTGCAAGAACCGTCGCTGACCTATGCGGCGGCTCGGGCGCGGATGGAATCGTCCTCGCCCAGCCTGACGAGCGCGGAGCACGCCGTGGCGGCCGCGCGCGAGGCGGCGGCGGCGGCGAGGACCCTGCACCGCCCGACGGTCACCGCGTCCGCGCAGGTGCTGGAATATCAGAAGACGCTGGCCGTCGATCTGTCGGATGCGCGTTCCAATGCCCTTGGCGCCACACAGGATTTCCTCGCGGGGCTGCCCAATTCCCTGCCTCCGGCGTTTCAGCAGATCGCCGGCGAGGTGGTGGGGCGAATCGATCGCGCGCTGCCGGGGCTGTTCGCGCTCATCCCCGACAGCCTTTCCTATCGTTACCGCGACACGGTGTTTCGGCCGACCGTGCAGGCCGCCGTACCGTTCTACACCGGAGGGGCGATCCCCGCGATCCAGCGGGGTGCGCGTGCCGGCGTGACGATGGCGCAGGGCCGCGCGGCGCAGGCCCGGGATCTGGCGCAGGTGAATCTGGTTCGGGTGTATTTCGGCCGCATCGCAGCACGTGCCCTGCGCGCGTCCGCGCAGGAGACGCGGCAGGCGCTGGGCAGCCTTTACGACGATGTGCAGCGATCCGAGATCGCCGGCGTGACGCCGCGCGCCGCGACACTGGAGGCGGCGGTCGCGCGCGACGGCGCGGAGCGCGCGCTGCAGAGGGCGATCCTCGCCGACGAGGCGGCTGATGAAGACCTGCGCGACATTCTCGACATGCCGGGGGCCGCGCCGTCGACACCGCTGTTCGTGTCCAGTACCGCATTGCCGCCGGTCGAAACCTTCATGGGGGGCGAGGGTGATACGCCGCTGAGCCGGCAAGCCGATGCCGCGCGCGAGGTAGCGGGTGCCGCAGCCGATCTGGCTAAGGCGCGGTATCGCCCGCAGGTCTTCGGCTTTGGCGAGTATAACGCCAACAGCCGCAATGCGCTGCCCACCGAACCTGACTGGGTGGTGGGTATCGGTGCGCGCGTCACGCTGCTGTCCGGACTCGATCGCGGGCATACGCTTGCGGCGGCACGGGAGGGAGAACGTGCCGCGGCAGAGGCAGGAAGGGCTGCGCGCAAGGAAGCGCGCGAGGCGATACGTCGTGCCTGGAACCTCGTCGAAGGTGCGCGGCGCTCGTTTCTGCTGCTTGACAGTTCGATCGCGGCGGCAAGCGAGAATCTGCGCGTGCAGCGCGTCGCCCTGCGCGAGGGGGAGGGGACGGTGACGCGGGTTGCTGGTGCCGAGGCGGCGCTTGCGGCCGCGCGCGCGCAACGCGTGTCGGTGGCGTATGAATATGATCTGGCGCTGGCGGGGTTGTTGACGGCAAGTGGGCGGATGGACGAATTCGACACGTATCTGCGCCGCGCCGATCAGCATGTAACGGCCGAAGGCGCGTGATGGTCGAGGTCGCGGACGATACCGGCCCGTCCCGGCGAGGGCGGCTGATCCTTTACGGCGTGCTGGCGGCCGTCGCGATCCTACTCGTGGCGGGGCTGTGGCTGGCGAGCCGCCCCGCGACGCCGCCGCTACAGGGCGAGGTGGAGGCGGACAGCGTCAATGTCGCGACCAAGGCGCTGGCGCGCGTGGACAGGCTGATGGTCGACGAAGGGGACCGTGTGCGCGCGGGGCAGGTCGTGGCGACGCTGTCGAGCCCGGAGCTGGGCAATGCCGCGGTTCAGACCGCGGCAACGCTCGAGGGCGCGCGCGCGACGCGGTCGTTGACCGACGAGGGCGCGCGGCGCGAGGATGTCGCGTCGCTCAGGTCCACGTGGCTGGCAGCGCAGGCTACCGCGGACCTCGGCGCTGTCAGCGCGCGGCGCGCCGAGACCCTGTATGCCGAAGGCGTGATCGCCGCCCAGCGGCGGGACGAGGCGCGCGCGGCGCGCGACAGCAGCGCGCGTGCGGCCGAGGCGGCGCACGCCCAATATGCGAAGGCGGTGGCCGG
This sequence comes from Sphingomonas sp. GV3, assembly GCF_031082075.1. Classification (NCBI taxonomy): domain Bacteria; kingdom Pseudomonadati; phylum Pseudomonadota; class Alphaproteobacteria; order Sphingomonadales; family Sphingomonadaceae; genus Sphingomonas; species Sphingomonas sp. GV3. Next base: position 155,976 of record NZ_JARWLE010000001.1, read on the forward strand.
CGCACGTCCGCAGACCCGCCGCATCGCCGATGCGCAGGTTCGGGTCGCCCAGGCGGCAGACGCCACGGCACGCGCGCTGCTCAACGAGACGCGGTTGGTGTCGCCGATCGCGGGCCAGGTTTCGCGCCGCCTCGTCCGTGCCGGCGAGATCATCGGCCCCGTGCTTCCCGCATTGCAGATCGTCGATGTCGACCACCCCTATGTCCTGCTCACGGTGCGCGAGGACGACCTGCATGGCCTTTCCGAGGGGCAAATACTGGAGGGCCGCGTGCCCGCGCTCGACCGTACGATCGCGTTCCGGGTTCGTCATCTGGCGGTGCAGGGTGAGTTCGCGACGTTCCGCGCGGATCGACAATCCCGTGGCTACGACGTGCGCGGTTTCGAGGTGCGGCTGGCGCCGGCCGGCCCGGTCGCTGGCCTGCGGCCGGGCATGAGCGTCCTGTTCACGCGATGATGCGCGGTGCGGCGTCGGCACCGGCCGCAGCGATAGTGCGGGGCTGGCGCGCCGAATGCACACGGCTCCGCCGCTCGAGACTCGACCTGATCCTGCTGACCCTGATGCCCGCGGTGCTGCTCGGCCTCATGGGCGCGATGATCGCGCGCGGATCGGTGCGCGACGGGCCCGTGGTCATCGTCGATCATGACGGCGGTGCGCTGGCGCGCGCGATCCGCAGGACGGTGGACGCGTCGCCGATGCTGAGCGTCGCTGCCGTCACCCCGGACGTCGCCACCGCCATGACGATGGTACGATCCGAAAGGGCGCTCGCCATATTGGTGATTCCGCGCGGTATCGGGCTGGCCGGATCGCCGCCGGCGGAGATCCTGTACGAAGCGCAGTTCCTTGCCGCCGGGTCGACGGCACAGGCGGCCTTGCGGGCTGCCGTGACCCTGCGCGTCGCGCAATCGGCGCCGCGTTCCGCCGGGGTCGACGGCATTTCGCTGGGGCGCAGACCTTTGCCGGGCGTCCGCCTGACGCTTCTGGGCAACCCGACCGCCAGCCTCGGCTGGTACCTGGGATTGCTGCTTGGTCCGGCAGTGATCCATCTGTTGTTCGCAGTCTCGGCGATCGGCGCGGTGGCCCCACTGCTGGCCGGCAAGACCTTCGCCGGATATGCCCGTGTGACGGCGCGCCCGTCGCTCGACCTCGTCGGGCGGCTGGCGCCGCATGTGCTCGCCTGCTGGTCGTGGGGCACGGCGTGGATCGTCGCGCTGACGCTGCTCGGTGACTATCGCTTCGTCGGCAGCATATGGGCGGTGGCGGGTGGACTTCTCCTGCTCGCGCTGGCGACGGTGAGCGTCGCCCTGCTGTTGATCGCGACGACGCGGGAGATGGCCACCGCCCTGTCCGCCGCGGTGATCATCACCGGATCGGCGCTCGCCTATTCGGGCGCGTCGCTGCCGATCAACGGCGCGCCGCGGCTGGCGCAGGTGTGGAGTGCCGCGCTGCCGCTGACGCACTATATCCGCTTCGAGATGGATGTGCTGATCGGTGCGCATCCGCGGCCGCTGTGCGTCGAGGCGGGGGCTCTGCTGCTCTATCCGCTGATCGCCGGAGGTTTGGGCCTTTGGCTGGTCGCGCGGAGCGCACGGACATGACCCTGCGCGACGCGTTCGAGCGCACGCTGATCGAGATCGCGACGACGCGCGAACTGGTGTCGCTCGCGATCGTCTCGGTGCTCTTCTACGCCTTCTATTATCCCGCGCCTTATGCGCAGCAGGCGGCGGAGGGCATGAACCTCGTGGTCGTCGATCAGGGGCATTCGCCGCTCGGTCGGTCGATCACGCGGGCTCTCGAGGCGAGCCGCTCGGTCCATGTGGTGGGTGAAGCCATTGATCTGGCGGCGGCGGAGGATGCGGTGCTCGACCGACGCGCGGACGGTATCCTTTTCCTGTCGCGCGATCTCGACGCGATCGCGACGCATCCCGCGGCGATCAGGCCCGGGGCCGGTGCCATGCTGGTGGTGAACGCCGCCTATGCCGTGCGCGCGGAGGCGATTGCGCTGACCCTTGCCGATACGCTGGTCGACGCGGTCGCGCAGCGGGGCAGGGCGATCGACCGCAGGCTGCCTGACCCGGCGGGCCTCGTCCGCGTCCAGCCGCTGTTCAACACGACCGCCGGCTATCGCGATTACATTTTCCCGGCGGTCAGCAACATCATTCTCCAGCAGACGCTGCTGTTCGCGTCGGCGCGGCTCGCCGCCGAACGACGCAGACGACGCGCGGCGTTCGGCGGATTGCGGGCGTCGCTGGGGACCTGGGCGGCGATGACCCTGATCGGGATTCTCGCGCAATCGTTCTTCTTCGGCTTCGCCTATTGGATCCAGGACGTGCCGCGGGCGGGAAACATCGCCGGGGTGGTGCTGGCCATGCCGCTTTTCGCCGGCGCCGTTTCCGCGCTGGGGCTCGCGACCGGCCACGCGCTCGGCGACGGCGACGCGGCGCTCAAGCTGCTGATCCCGACCTCGGTGCCGCTCGTCTTCCTGGCGGGCTTCGCCTGGCCGCTGGATCAGATGCCCCCGTGGCTGGCGACGCTGGCCTGGGCGTCGCCGGCTACGCCGGCCATGCACCTCTTCGTTCGCTTCAACCAGATGGGGGCAAGCGTCGCGGAGGCGGCGGGGCCCCTGGCTGTCATGGCGCTGCTGGCCGCGGCATACGGCATGATCGCGATGACGATGCTGGCGAGGAAGACCGCGGCGGCCTGACCTTCCGCGCAGTGTCATGCCGCCGGCCGGCGGCGTCCCCCAAGCCGGGACCGCCCTACCACTCGATCCCGATCTTGCCGAAATGGCCGCCGCTCATCTCGTAGCGGAAGGCGTCGGCGAGATCTTCAAGACGGAAGCGGCGGTCGATCACCGGGCGGATGCCGCTGGCGTCCAGGGCGCGGATCATGTCTTGTTGCTCGCGGCGGCTGCCGACGATCAGCCCCTGCAGCCGGGCCTGCCGCGCCATCAGGGCGGCGGTGGGAACCTCGCCGGCGCCGCCGGTCAGGACGCCGATCAGCGAGATGTGGCCGCCGACCCGAACCGCCTCGATCGACTGGGCCAGCGTGCCGGGCCCGCCCACCTCGACGACATGGTCGACGCCGCGGCCGCCGGTCCAACCGCGTATCGCTGCCCCCCAATCTGACTGGCTACGGTAATTGAGCGTGAAGTCGGCGCCCATGTCCTTCGCCCGTTGCAGCTTCTCGTCCGAAGAGGAAGTGATGGCAACGGTCGCGCCCATCAGCTTGGCCAGCTGCAAGGCCCAGATGGACACGCCGCCCGTGCCGAGCAAAAGCACAATGTCCCCAGCCTTCAGCTTGCCGTCGACGACCAGCGCACGCCAGGCGGTCAGACCCGCGGTGGTGATTGTCGCCGCTTCGACCGCGTCATAGCCCCTGGGCGCCCTGGTAAAGGCCGTGGCGGGCATGACGACATGGTCGCGCGCGAACCCATCGATGCCGTCTCCGGGCGTGCGGCTGAAATCGCCCACGGTGGGCGGGCCGTCCTGCCAGTCGGGAAAGAAACAGGACACGACGGTGTCGCCCGGCGCGACGTCGGTGACGCCATCGCCGACGGCCTCAACGATCCCGGCGCCATCGGCCAACGGGATTCGGCCGTCTGCGGTCGGCATCCGCCCGGTGGCAACGCCCAGATCGTGGAAATTGAGCGAACTGCCGTGAAGCGCCACCCGGATTTCTCCTGCACCGGGCAGGCCAGGGTCGGGGCGATCCTGAAGCGTCAGGCGGTCCAGCCCGATCGGTGGTTGCAGTGTCATCGCCTTCATCTTCGAACTCCGCCGGGGTGGAGCTAGCTGAACGGATGAAGCGCCAACGCTTTCCCGCGTATGGCAAGATGCCCGCGCACGCCGGTCCAAGCCGCCCGGGCCTTCGCGTCCTTGCGGCGGCGTATCCCTCGCCCTACGTGATCCAAGACGGTGCCCCGTCGCGGGACGGGGCGTAAAGTCGGCCGGATCCGCATGTTTCGTCGGAGGCGCTGCATGCCTCGGACTTCGACGTGGCCGGACCGGCGGCACGCTAGCAGGAGCATCTCGCATGGCTGTCGGTCGGCGCCGTATCCAGCCTTTGCCCATAGCCATGAAGGTGGCGGATTGATGCTCGATCTCTTCGGGCTACCAGCATTGCCCGGCCTTGCGACCCGCCAGAGCATGATCACGGAGGAGGAGGAAGGCGTGTTGATCGACCGGATCGACGCGTCCCACCTCGAACCCTTTCGGTTCCAGGGCTGGACGGGCAAGCGGCTGACGACGTCCTTCGGGTGGAGCTACGACTTCGAGGTCGGCCGGCCCAAGGATGCGCCGCCGATACCGGACTGGCTGCTTCCTATCCGCGACAGGATGGCGGCATTTGCGCGGATCGGCCCGGAAAAGCTCATCCAGGCGCTGCTGATCCGCTACGATCCGGGCGCGGGGATCGGCTGGCATCGCGACCGGCCGATCTACGGCCATGTCGTCGGTATCTCGCTCGGCGAGCCAGCGACGATGCGTTTCCGGCGGCGGCGGCCCGGCGGGTTCGACCGCGTGGCCGTCCCGCTCGACCCGCGCGGCGGCTATCACATGGACGGTCCCGCCCGGCACGAATGGGAGCATAGCATCGCACCGATGGGACAGCCGCGCTGGTCGATCACCTTTCGCAGCGTTGCGGAGCAGCCGTGATGAACGCGGGGCAGGACGTGACGGAAGCAGCCGCCGGCCGCGCCGACACACCCGATTTCGTGGTCGTCGACGTCGAAACCGCATGTTCGCAGGTCAGCAGCATCTGCCAGATCGGGATCGTGGGCTTTCGCGATGGCAGAGAGATATTCGCGTATGAGACGCTGATCGACCCTCTCGACCGTTTCTCTTCGTTCAACATCCGCATCCATGGTATCACGTCCGACCGCGTGATTGGTTCGCCGACCTTTGCCGAGGTCCACGGGATCGTGGCGGAACACCTGGCCGGTCGCGTCGCCGTCGCGCATTCGCTGTTCGACAAGGGCGCGCTGGCGGCGGCATGCCTGATCCACGGGCGCGAGCCGATCGAGGCGACGTGGCTCGACAGCGTGCGGGTGGCGAAACGCGCATGGCCGGACCTGCCCAGCCACCGTCTCAATGTCCTGACGACGTTCCTGGGCTTGCCCCACAAGCACCATGATGCGCTCAGCGACGCGCGTGCCGCCGGGATGGTGATCGTCCGTGCGATCGAGCACACCGGCATGGACCTCGCCGGCTGGCTCGCACCGGCAAGTCCCAGGCGACGTTCGCGATCGTCCAAACGCGTCGACGGCGATGGCGTGTCGAACGGCGCGCCGGCCGTATCGACCGAACGACGGCCAGAGCCGTGAGCGCGATCGTCCGGCCCAGCCTGGGCCTGACGGTCAGCGCCGACTGCCGAGCTTCACGCCGACGTAGAGATAGCGGCCGAGGGACGGGATCGGATAATCGTAGCTGTCGACGTCCGGCTTTTGCCCCGTCAGGTTGTTGACGCCGCCGTACAGGGCGAAATCCGGCGCCACGGCATATTGAACCTGCACGTCATGCTGCCACAGCTCCTTGTAGCGCAGCAGGTCGGGGGCGGCGTAGTCCGGGTTGCCGTCCGTCGCCGCCTTGGGGAAGCGACGGGTGCGGTCGAACCAGCGCAGGTTGTAGCTGATCGTCAGACGATCGAGCGACCAGGTCGGCGAGGCGACGAAGTTGAACTTCGGACGGCCGGGCTGGTCGACCTGATCCTCTGGCTGCGCACCTGGCGTCGCGATCTGCTCCAGCCGGTCGAGATAGCCGCCGACGAAGCGCAGGTCGAACGTGCCGGCGCGCGACGTGCGGACGACATAGCTGAGGTTGACGTCGAGTCCAGCGGTCCGGAAGCTCGCGACGTTCTGCGGCTGGACGGAAAAGCCGTTGATATAGCCCGTGCCCTGCCGGCGACGGATCGCAGCGCAGAAGACGTTGGCGAGCGTCGGCTGATCGACGCAGAGATTGGCGATCGTGTTGGCGTCGGCGGTGTTGATCGCGTCGCGCAGACGGATGTCGTACCAGTCCGCCGAAACCGACAGGCCGGGCAGGAAGCGCGGGCGCAGGACGGTGCCGGCGGTCCAGGTGCGGGCGGTCTCTTCCTTCAGCCCGGGGTTGCCGGTGCGCGATCCGTTGATCAGCACCGCGGCATCGGGATTGTTGTTGGCGGTGAAGGTCGCGGGATTGCCGCCGAGCGAGTTGATCAGCGCGACGCAATTGGTGGCACGGGTCGCCGACCCGGCGTTGCGGTTCTCCAGATAGCATGGATCGACGAAGTAGTTGGTCGTCGGGCTCGTCGGCTGGAACAGCTCGCCGATATTGGGCGCGCGGACCGACTGTCCGTACGAGCCGCGGAACGTGATGTCCCGGATCGGTGCCCATACGCCGTTGAACTGCCAGGCCTGGGTCCGTCCGACGGTGGAATAGTCCGACAGGCGGCCAGCCGCGCCGACCGACAAAGTCTGTGCGAACGGCTGATCTTTCAGCAGCGGCAGGTTGAGTTCGCCGAACGCCTCCCAGACGTCGAAGGCGCCGCGCGAGCGCGAAATGACGTAATTGGGGTCGAAGCTGTCACCCTCGTCGTACTGGTACCATTGTTTTCCGGTCAGGAACCCGTTGGGATCGAAGCGGCTCGTCTCGCGCCGGTATTCGCCGCCGACCGCGAACTGGATCGGGCCGCCGGGCAGCGTGAACAGCGCGCCGAAGTCGCCGGTGAGTTGCGCGCTGACGACGGTCTGGGTCAGGCGCGCCGTGCTGACGTTGTCACGGTTGGTCGCCCAGGCCAGCGCGGCAGGGTCGTAGACTCCGGAGCCGAATGTGTTGAGCGGCAGGCAGCCACTGCCGGCACCGGGCGTGAAGCTATAAGCTGCCACTTGCAGCGCCGCTGGGTTGAGGTTGGACCGGCAGGTCGGGCGGCCGGTCGACGGGTCGGTGACGACGTCGAGCGCGGCGGTGAAGCGATCGTTCCAGCGGCTGTTGAGCTTGGTGATGCGCACGTCCGTCTGGCCGTAGGTCAACGACACGTCATATTGCGCGTGGTCGGTGACGCGGCCGCTGGCGTCGACCACGCCCCGCCACGTGCGGCGGCGATCGCTCTCGCCAAGCCGCGGAAAGTCGGTGTTGTTGCGGTTGGAGACGATCGTCGTCTCGCCGGCGAGCAACGCGGCGTTGCGCAGCGCCGTGGGGATATAAGGATTGTCGAGCGTGAAGACGGCCGGATAGTTTCCGGAGAAGCCGCCGAACGTGGTCGCGGTGCTCTGGACGAACTTGCCCTCCAGGCTCAGCTTGAACGCATCGGAAACGTCATAGTGCGTGAGCAGATTGACGGCGTGGCGTTCCGTCGCCGACAGCAGGTCGCCGACATAGCCCGCGACGGGCGTCGCGCTGCCGCCGCTGACGAAGCCGCCGCCGACCTGCGTACCCGGGTCGTAGCGGGTGCCGTCGCCGTTATAGGCGTTGCCGCCGATCTCTATATAGCCGCTGGGCGTGCCATAGGGGTAGCGCAGGTCGCCGGCGAGCACCTGCTGATACGACCCGGCTGCCGGGCCGTTATACGCCAGGTTGGGGACGAGATATTGGCGGTTCTCGCGTCGCAGGAACGCGCGGTCGTCGTTGCGCAGCGGGCTGTCGGCATTGTATTCGTAGAAAAGGGTGACGTTGCCGCGGCCGCCCGCGAAGTTGCGCCCCGCGCCGATCGAAGCGAAGCGATTGCCGGCGTCGCCCTGGTCAGAGATACCCATCTGCGCCCGCGCGGTGACGCCGTCGAAATCGCGTTTTAGGATGAAATTGACCACGCCGGACACGCCGTCGGCGCCATAGACGGCGGACGCGCCGCCGGTCAGCACGTCGACGCGCTCGATCAGGTCGGTGGGTATGGCGTTGACGTCCACCGCGGCACTGTCGATCTGGCTTGCGACGTGCCGGCGACCGTTGACGAGGACGAGGGTACGCGCGGTGCCGAGACCGCGCAGGTCGAGCAGGTTGAGTCCTGCCGCGCCATATAGCTGGCCACCCGGGCGATCGGATCCGGCGGATTGCGTGCTGTCGACCGAGTTGGTCAGCGCCGGCACGCGCTGCAGAAAGGACGTGACGTTGGTATTACCCGACTGCTGGATGTTCGCCGCGCCGAACGATACGATCGGATTGGGCGCCGCATAGTCCGGGCGCGTGATGCGCGAGCCGGTCACCACGATGTCAGCAGATCCGGACGTCTGGTCGGCGGGGGCAGCCCTGACGTCCGGGCCGGACTGTCTGACGGGCGCCGCGACGGGTGGTTGGGCGGGCGCCTCCTGCGCGGCCGCCTGGCCGATTGACGACAGCAGAACGCCCGCGACGATCGCGGCGCGGCAGCTTGCCTTATCCTGCATCCCATGTACCCCTTTGATGCGCCACGCGTTTCTTTTCTTGAGGCGCCAGCGGGAGGGAACGTTTCGGCTGCGCAATCGCTCCACCAACATGGGTTATATATTCGTGGCAGGATGAAAGCGCTCTTCCGGCGGCACATTGCGGTGCCGTCGGGCACGTCCCGTTGCGCGGACGCGAACGCCAGCATGCCGACGGCGCCGACGCGACGCACGGTCATCGCCGCACTGCCGGCGGCCCTGCTGGCGGGGTGTTCGAACCGCCGCGACCCGCGTGCCTTGTCGGTGTGGGCGATGAGTTATGAAGGCGATTACTCGCCCCTGCTCATGCCCACGTTCACCCGCGCCACCGGCATTCCGGTGGAGGTCCAGACGCTGCCCTGGACCGCGGCGCACGAGAAGCTGCTGACGGCTTTCTCCGGTGATTCCCTGCCCGATGTGCTGATGCTGCCCAATGGCTGGGTCGGCGAATTCGCCATGATCGGGGCCATCGCACCGCTCGCCGATCCCGCGCTCGTCGACGACGTGTTCCCTTCGGTGCGCGCGGCGATGCGCTATGGCGCCCATGACTATGGCGTCCCGTGGTTGGTCGCCCCGCAGATGCAATATTATCGGGCCGACCTGCTCGCCCGCGAGGGTTTCGGTGCGGTGCCGCTCGACTGGACCTCGTGGCGGCGCATGGGACTGGCGCTCAAGCGGCGGCGGCCAGACGACTATGTCGTGCTGTCCTACCTCAACTGGCCCGATACGTTGTTCACCTTCGCCGGTCAGGCGGGCGCGCCGCTGCTGCGCGATCGCGACACGCGCGGCGACTTCACCGGCCCCGCCTTCACCGAGGCATTGCGATTCTACAAATCCCTTTTCGACGACGGACTGGCGCCGCGCGCGCTCTCGACCGAGCTGCAGGACCCGATCGCCGCGTTCGCGCGGGGCTATTTCGCGATCTATCCGGGCGGACCGACCTTGCTGCTGGACCTGCGCAGGCGGGCGGCGGAGATCCCACCGGACCGCTGGGCCGTGACCAGAATGCCAGGTCCGCGCGGGCCGGGCGCCGTCGACGGGATCAGTGCCTGCCTCGCGGTCGCCCGCAGCAGCCCTCGGCCGACGGAGGCCTGGGCGCTCGTCCGCCACATGACGTCGGCGCGGAGCGAGCTGCAGTTTCAGGCGATGATCGGCAATTTGCCGGCGCGGCGCAGCGCCTGGTCGTCCCCCCAACTCGCCACGCCGCGACTCGCGGCGTTCGCCGCGCAGATGCGACAACCGGCATCCCAGCCCGCGATCGTCGAGATGGAGCGGATCCGTGCCGAGGTCCAACTGATCGCGGAGCGCGTCGTGCGCGCTCAGCTGACGGTGGAGGAGGGCACGCTGCTGATGAACCGCCGCGTCGATGCATTGCTCGCGAAGCGCCGCGCATTGGTCGAGGCAGGACGGATCGCATGACCCGGCAATCGCGCACCGCATGGCTTTTCACGATGCCGGTTCTGGCCATCATCCTGCTCGTGTTCGTCGTTCCGACGGCGCTGGCGCTGGGGCTTTCGGTCACCGACTACAGCATCTACGCGCTTGCCGACCCGGCCAATCTGCACTTCGTTGGCCTCGGCAATTTCGCCGATTTGTTCGCGACCCCATTGTTCTGGCGGGCGATGGCGAACACGGCCTTGTTCGCGCTGCTGGGTGTACCGATGGCGATCGGCACGTCGCTGGCGGTTGCCCTTCTGCTGCATGATCGCACCGTGCGATGGAAGCCGCTGTGGCGCGTGCTGCTGTTCGCGCCCTACGTCACCAGCGTGGTCGCAACCTCGGTGGTTTGGCGTTTCGTGCTCAACACGCAGTTCGGCCTGCTCAACTACGCCCTGCGCGCAATCGGCGCGCCCGGGGTCGACTGGCTCGGCAATCCGCGCGCCTCGATTCCCGCCATCCTGCTGTTCGTGACGTGGAAGGTGTTCGGCTACAACATGATCGTCTTCACCGCCGCGCTTGCGGCGGTACCCGTCGACCTGATGGAGGCTGCACGACTGGACGGCGCGGGCCGCTGGATGCGCTTCCGTCACGTCACGCTGCCGGCGATCGGACCGACGCTGCTGCTCGCCGCGGTGATGAGCGTGGCGGGCTTCCTCCAGATCTTTGCGGAGCCCTATGTAATGACGCTGGGCGGGCCGTCGCAGAGCACCACGACCGTGCTCTATTTCATGTTCGACGAAGGGTTCAAATGGTGGAACCTCGGCCAGGCGTCCGCGGTGGCATTCATACTCTTCGTGCTGATCCTGCTGCTGACGATGGTCCAGACGCGTATCGGGCGCCGCTACGAATGGCTGTGAGCCCGATGCGGAGGCTGCTGGCCAATGCGGCGGTGGCGCTGGTCACCGCGGTCACGATCCTGCCCCTCGTCTGGATGGTGCTGGTGTCGTTCATGCCGCGCGGCGCCTCGAGCGCGTATCCGCCACCGTTGTGGCCGACGCGCTGGACGTTGGAGAATTACCATGAGCTGCTCTCGCGTCGACTGATCGACGGCGCCTGGTTCGACTATCGCGTGTTGCCGGCGCTGTGGAACAGCGTGCTGGTCGCGGTGATTTCCACCATGCTCGGCCTGCTCCTCACGGTGCCGGCGGGTTATGCCTTCGCCAAGCTGCGCTTCCGCGGGCGCGAGCGGCTGCTGCAGGCGTTGATCGCGGCGCTGGTCGTGCCGGGGCAGGTCGCGATGCTGCCGCTGTTCCTCATCTTCAAGGAACTCGGGTTGGTCAACAGCTATGCCGGCGTCATCCTTCCCAGTCTCGCCGGCATCTTCGCCGTGCTGTTCGTGCGGCAGGCGACGCTCGCGATACCGGACGAGATGCTGGATGCGGCGCGCCTCGACGGCGCCAGCGAGATACGAATCTTCGTCTCGATCGTGCTGCCGCTGCTCGCGCCCGTTACCGTGACGTTGGCGGTCTTCCTGTTCCTCGGAAGCTGGAACGATTTCCTCTGGCCGCTGATCGTGCTCGCCGACCAGCACCTCTACACGCTGCCCGTTGCGGTGGCGGCGATCGGCCGCGAACATGCCGCCGATGGGGAGTTGATGATGGCCGCCGCCGTCGTGACGACCCTGCCGGTGCTGGCCATCTTCCTGGCGTTGCAGCGCTATTACATCACCGGCCTGCTGGGTGGCAGCATCAAGGGGTAGGCCGGGCAAAGGCGCGTCCGTCACCGTCGAACAGCAGCACGTCGGACGAGGCCGCGCCCATCCGCAGCGGCTCGCCCAGCGTCGCCTGCCGGTCGCCCGGCAGCTGCGCGACGATCGGCTCCCCACTTCCCGTGCCGAGATGCGCGAAGGAGAGGGGGCCGAGCCGCTCGAACAGCTCGATCGGCCCTGCAAAGGCGCCATCGGGCGATGGGGTCAGATGTTCGGGCCTGATCCCCAGCGTCACCGATCGTCCGATCGCCTCGCGGGGCACCTGCGCCGCCACCGCCTGTGTCGCGCCACCGGCGAGCCGCACCGTCGCCCCCGCGCCGTCGGCCGCGACGATCTCCCCCGGCAGCAGGTTGATGCCGGGCGACCCGATGGCGCGGGCAACCGCAAGCGTCGCGGGCCGGTAGTAGAGATCCATCGGCGCGCCGACCTGCTCGACATGGCCATGCGCCATCACGACGATGCGGTTGGCGAGCGTCATCGCCTCCAGCTGGTCGTGCGTGACGTAGATCATCGTGCAGCCGAGGCTCTGATGCAGCCGCGCGAACTCGTGGCGCATGCGGACGCGCAGCGCCGCGTCGAGGTTGGACAAGGGCTCATCGAGCAGCAGGACCTGCGGGTCGCGCACCACCGCGCGCGCGATCGATACACGCTGACGCTGCCCTCCCGACAAGGCACGAGGACGGCGGTCCAGCAGACCGCCGAGGTCGAGCGTCGCCGCCACCGCCGCCACGCGGCGCGCGATCTCCGCCTTCGGCCGCCCGGCGATCTTCAGCGGAAAGCCGATATTCTCCGCAACGGACAGATGGGGATAGAGCGCATAGGATTGGAAGACCATCGCCAGCCCGCGCTCGGCGGGCGGGACGTTCGTCACGTCGCGTCCGCCGATCAGGATGGTCCCGCCCGATGCTTCCTCGAGCCCCGCGATCAGGCGCAGCAGCGTCGACTTGCCGCAGCCGGAAGGCCCGACGATGACGACGAATTCACCGTCCGCGATCGAAAGGCTGGTCGGCTGCAATACCGTCGTGTCGCCGAAGCGCTTGCTTACCCCCTCGATCGCGACGCTCGCCAAGCCGGCACTCCTTGATGAGCGCCGGTTGTCCACGTCTTTGCGGGGCGGTTCAAGCGTTTGTACGGATCGCCACGCGATCGGCCCGTGTAGCGTCGGCGTCGTCATTCGCGGCGGCTTGGGTCAGCCCGCCGTCGCGGGCGAGCGCTGCGAAGGCGCCGCCGGCGGCGAGCAGCGCGTCGAAGCCGCCCTGCTCGATGATCCGTCCCTGGTCGAGGACGATGATGCGATCCGCCGCCCGCACCGTCGACAGGCGATGCGCGATGACGAAGGTGGTGCGCCCCTGGCGAAGCCGGTCGAGGCTTTCCTGAAGCCGTGCTTCGGTCGCGACGTCGAGCGCGCTTGTCGCCTCGTCGAGCAGCAGGATCGGCGCGTCCTTGAGCAGGGCGCGGGCGATCGCGATCCGCTGGCGCTCGCCCCCGGAAAGCCCCTGACCGCGGTCGCCGACCGGCGTGGCGAATCCCTGTGGCTTGCGTGCGATGAAATCGTAGGCGCCGGAGATGCGGGCGGCGTCCTCGATCGACTCCAACGTCGCAGCGGGGTCGCCCATTGCGATATTCTCCGCGATGGAGCGGTTGAACAGTCCCGCCTCCTGGAAGACGACCCCCGTCGCCGCGCGGAGCGAGGCGAGGGTGACATCGCGGATGTCCTGCCCATCGACGAGGATGCGGCCGGCGCCTGGATCATAGGCCCGTTGCAGCAGTCCGAGCGCCGTCGACTTGCCCGATCCGGTGGGTCCGACGATCGCGACCGTCTCTCCGGGCGACGCGGTGAAGTCGAGGTCGTGCACCGCGCCCGATCCCGTCGGATAGCGGAAGGACACGTTCTCGAAGCGCACCTCGCCGGCGGTGACGCGCAGCGCCGGGGCGCCGGGCCGTTCCGCGATATGCGATTCCTGATCGAGCACGGCGAAGAACTGCCCGAGGGTCGGCAGCCGCTGCGCCACATCGACGATGAAGGTGGTCAGCATCTCCAGCCGCGCGATCATCAACGTCGCGAATCCGACAAAGGCGACGACATCGCCGATCGTGGCGAGCCCCCGCGCCACCAGCATCGAACCGACCCCGAAGATGGCGACGATCGCTATCGACGAGGCGCCGCGGGTCAGCACCGCCGACAGCGCCCACCAGTTGAGCACCGGATATTGGGCGTGCAGAAGGTCGTGCAGCGACATCTTCACCTGGCGCAGTTCGCCTGGCACCGCGAGAAAGCTCTGCAGGACGGAGACGTTACCAAGCAGGTCGCCCAGCTGCCCCGACAGGTCGGTGAAGCGGGTCTCCACCTGGGCCTGGCCGCGGGCGGTATGCTGCATGACGATCAGGTTGACGAGCGCGTAGACAACGAGCAGCGCGACGAGCACCAGCGCGAGGCGCCAGTTGGTCAGCAACGCGATTGGCAGAACCGCGAGCAGCACCACCGCGTTGGTGACCTGATCGCGCAGCAGGGGCAACCAAACGAAGAACAGGCTCTCGCACCCCGCGATCATGATCCGCATGAGCCGACCCGACCGGGCCTGATGGTGGAAGGACGGCGGCAGCGCGAGAAGATGCTCGACGAAGCCGGCCATGGACGCCAGTCGCCGCCGATGGGCGAGGCGGTCGGACCCGAGCGAGATGACCATCGCCGACATGAAAGCGGTGACGCTGATCGCGCACCACAGGGCGACATAGTCGAGCGGGTTGGCGCCCTTTGCCAAGCCGTTGATGGCGCGCCCGAACAGGACGGGCTCCAGGACTTGGAGGAGGGCGATGAGGGCGCCCGCCGCAACCAGTGCCGTCACCTTGCCCCGCTCGGGGTGCAGAAGCGCGAGCGCGCGGCGGAAAACGATGCGCGGTCGCGCGCTGGCACGGGTGAAAGGCATGGTTCTGCTCAGGGAATTGCAGCCGGACGACGGCGTGCGCGGCGTAGAGCAGGGATGGCGGCAGGATTGTGAACGCAAAGCCAAAAACGCGTCGTATTGCGCCGAGACGTGGCAAATCAGCGTCATTACGAGCAAGGGAGCGGAACAAACTGGTCCGTCATGCGTCTTGCGCGGCCGGACGGTGGTCGGCGACGATTGGGACAGCGTGGGCCCGGAGCGTTCAGCCGGCTATGGTCGTATGCTCGTCGAGGAACAGGCGTATCTGTCGTTCCTCCAGGTCGAGTTCTTGCGTCAGGGTCTGGAGGGTATCGCCGTCGATCTCGTCACGGCGTTCCTGTAATTGCTTGCGGGCATGCTCGATGGCGGCGAGTTTGGCCTCTGCGCGCGCGACCGTCCGCGCGCTGGGACCGGTCCGATCGACCGCCTGTGCGCGCTGGCGCTCGTTGTGGAAAGCGTCGACGGGATCGGTCGTCGTCGTCGCCGTGCCGAGGCCGACGCCGGCGATCGCGGCTGCCACCATCTCACGTGCGGCGACCGTTGCCGGGTCGACCGCCGCGATGTCGGGATCGCGGACATCGCACCACGCGATGAGCAGCTTCAGCGTGGTCCCCTGGATCACCAGGGTCGAGAAGATTGCGCAGAAAGCGAGGAAGACGATGATATCGCGGCCCGGAAAGGAAACCGGCAGCGCCAGGGCCACGGCGAGGCTGACGACACCGCGCATACCCGCCCAGGAGATGATCGTCGGATAGCTGAGCGGTGGCGTGAAGCTGCCGCCGCGGATCGCCGCGACCAATGCGGAGGCGGGATAGAAGGTGACGAACACCCAGACGAAGCGCGACGCGATCAGCACGGCGGAGACGGCGGCGCCAAGCAGCAGTAGGTCGCCCGCCGCATATTCGCTCAACCGCGCGAGGATACCACGCAATTGGAGGCCGACGAGCAGGAAGACGAGACTGGCGAGGACGAATTCGACCAACTCCCATGAACTCGTCGACTCCAGCCTCGTCTGTGCCGCAAGTCTGATCTGTGCGCGACCGATCATCCCGCCGCACGCGACGGCGGCCAGCACGCCGGACCCGTCGATCCATTCAGCGGCAAAATAGCTGGCGAAGGCGGCGAGAAACGACGTGACGATCTCGAGGAAACGGTCCTTGAGATGGAGCATCAACCAATTGGCGCCCGCGCCAGCGATCAGGCCCGTGCCGACGCCCACCACGGCGGGCAGCGCGACCGAGCTTGCCAGGCCGTGGAAGCGGAAAGCGCCAGCCAGCGTCGCGGCTACGGCGATCCGGTAGAGGATCAGCGCCGACGCATCGTTGATCAGGCTTTCGCCCTCCAGGACCGCGATGATGCGCTTGGGCAGGCGGAAGCGCTTCAACACCGACGTGGCCGCGACCGCGTCCGGCGGCGCGACGATCGCCCCGAGCGTGATCGCCGCGGGCCAGGACATATCGGGGATGAGCTGTCGTGCCGCCACCGCCACGCACGCGGTCGTGAACAGCACGGCGCCGAATGCCAGCAGAACGATATAGACGATGTTCGAGCGGAAGGCGCCCCAGTCGGTCCGCAGGGCGCTCGCCTGCAGCAGCGGCGGCAGGAACAGGGCCAGCGCGACCTCGGGTTCCATCACGATCGTGGGCAGTCCGGGCATGAACGCGAGTGCCATGCCGCCCAGGACGAGCATGACCGCGGCGGGGACGCGCAGCCAATTGGCCGCCAGCGTCAGGGCAAGCGAGGCGGCGATCAGCGACAGGGTGATCTCGAGCGTCTGCATGGTCTCCGCCGGCGGTAGCAGGTTCCACTGTAACGCATGTGATGCTCGGTTCGTCGCAGATGCCGGAGGCTTCCAGTGGTCAGGATGCGCGCCATTTTCGGGGCATTAGCCGCCCGTGATCGGATTTTCCGGTGATCTTCGGAACCGAAAGCGGCGGTTCGGCTTCATCATGGGATACTAATCCATATGAAAGTCCGAGCGTGGCAAGTTTGTATTTCCTCCACGCGCTGGGCGGTAGCGCGCGCGAATGGGATCGCGTGGTCGTGGCACTGGGCGACGATTTCGACTGCATTCCGCTCGACTTACCTGGGTTCGGCGGAAGCGCCGACGCGGCATCCGACGTCACTGGTCTGGTCGACTGGTTTGCAGCGGAGGTCGGGCGTCGGCAACCGCAGAGCTGGGCGGTGATCGGGCATAGCATGGGCGGCAAGATCGCGACGCTTGCCGCCGCTCGCGCCCGCGAGGGTGATCCGTCCTTCGCCGGGCTGGCGGCGGTCGTGCTGCTCGCCGCCTCGCCGCCCGCGCCGGAGCCGATGGCGGAGGATCGTCGAGCCAAGATGATCGGCTGGTGCGCGGGAGGCGGGATCGACACCGCCGATGCGGAAGCGTTCGTCGACGCCAATACCGCCGCGTCGCTGTCTGGCCCGGATCGAGCGCAAGCGATCGCCGACGTCGAGCGATCCGGCTGCGCCGCCTGGACGGCCTGGCTCGAGCGGGGCAGCCGCGAAGACTGGCGGTCGGAGGCGGGCATTATCGCGTTGCCCGCGCTCATCGTTGCCGGGGGAGAGGACGGCGATCTGGGCGTCGAGGCGCAGCGGCGGCTCAACCTGCCGCATTATCGCGATGCGCGCGTCGAAGTGGTGGACGGCGCGGCGCATCTGCTGCCCTACGAGCGACCTGCGGAAGTGGCCGCGCTGATCCGCGATCACGTCGCGCCAGCCTTTGCCCGCGCGCTGCCGGCGCCCTTTGCTGCGCTGCTCGCTTCCGCTCGCGTCAGCCGGCGTGCGCGCGCGGCAATGATGGATCGCCATGCCGCGCCGGACGCGGCCGGAACGCTGTCCACCGCGCAACGGGCGACGCTGGTCGCGCTGATCGAAACCCTGCTGCCGGGAGCGGTCGACGCGCCCGACCTCGCACGGCGCATCGATGCGTCGCTGGCGGAGGGGCGGGGCGACGGCTGGCGCCTCGCCGACCTGCCCGCGGATGCGCTGGCGTGGCAATGGGGGCTGGACACGCTCGAAGCCCGATCCCCCGGTTTCGCGAGCGCAAGTGCGGCACGGCGCGAGGAGGCGCTGCGTGCCATCGGCGAGGACTCCGGTGAGGATGGCGGCGGCGAGGCGCAAATCGAGCGTCGGCACATGCGGCTGTGGTTTGCCGAAGCGCGAGCCGAGGTTGCGCGTCAGTGGGTGGCGCTGCCGGCGACGATGGCGCGCATCGGCTATGACGGCTTCGCGGTGGGCGGCGACGACATGCCGTTGCCGGGCTATCGGCTGACCGCCGCGAACGCGCACGAACCGTGGCAGTCGCTGCTGGGCAGGCCGGCATGAGCGATCCGAGGAATCCGGCGGATGTGGTCATCGTCGGCAGTGGCGCCGGTGGCGCCCCGCTCGCCGCGCGTCTGGCGCAAGCGGGGCTGTCGGTCGTCGTCCTTGAGGCGGGACGCGCCTTTTCGCCCCTCGACCATGTCCCGGACGAACTCGCGGCCGATATCTACTGGATGGAAGAGCGGCTGAGCGGCGGCGCGGACCCCACCGCCTTCGGCGCGAACAATTCGGGCATGGGGGTGGGCGGCTCGACCTTGCACTGGGGCGCGTTCTGCCCACGACCGGACAAGCGCGACCTAGGGCTCCGCAGCGAGACCGGGCAGGGAGAGGACTGGCCGATCTCCCATGACGAATTGATCCGCTACGTCGATGCCGTCGAGCGTTTCGTCGGCGTATCGGGACCGGCGCGCTACCCCTGGGATGCAGACCGGCGGTACGAGCTGCCACCTGTCGCCCGCAACGCCTCCGCCGAAGCGATGGCAAGCGGATGCGAACGGCTTGGCATCACCGCGACCGACGCTCCCGCCGCTCTGGTATCCCGCGACCGGGTCCAGCCGCATTGGGGCAGGCGTCATGCCTGCATCAACTGCGGCACCTGTCATCAGGGTTGCCGCACGGCGGCCAAGGCCAGCACCGACACGACGTGGCTGCCGCTCGCCGTCGCGCATGGCGCCGACATTCGCGCGGAGAGCCGCGTGATCGACATCGAGCGCGACCACGCCGGTAGGGTAACCGGCGTCGTCTATGATCGCGGCGGCGAGCGGCTGCGGCAGGGCTGCGGCGCGCTGTTCCTGTGTGCGGGCGGCATCGAGACGCCGCGACTGCTGCTGAACCTCGGCCTCGCCAATTCGAGCGGCCAGGTCGGCTGCAACTTCATGGCGCATGTCGCGACGCAGGTCTGGGGTCGCTTCGACGCGGAAATGCGGATGAACCGCGGCTATCCTTCGTCGCTGATCACTGAGGACATGGTGCGCGCCGAGAACGCCGGCCATGCCGGGGGGTATCTCATCCAGAGCCTCGGCGTGATGCCGGTGACGCTCGCCGCCAATCTGGCGCGCGGAGCTGGCCTGTGGGGGGCGCCGCTGGTGGCGATGATCGACGATTACAATCGTCTCGGCGGGATTGGGATCAACGGCGAATGCCTGCCGTCGGCGGACAATCGGCTGACGCTGGCCGAGGAGACCGACGCCTTCGGCCTGCGCAAGGCGCGCATCGATTTCAGCTATGGCCCCAACGAGCAGGCTATCGATTTGCATGCACGACGGACGATGACCGCGATCTGGGAGGCGGCGGGCGCGCGCGATATCCTCGCCGTCGCCCGTTCCGCGCATACGATCGGGACCTGCCGGATGGGGCGCGACGGCGATCGCGCGGTGGTCGATGCCGACGGGCGAAGCTTCGACATCGACAATCTGTTCGTGTGCGACAATTCGATCTTTCCGAGCGCGCTTGCCGCCAATCCGGCGTTGACGATCATGGCGCTGTCGCTGCGCACCGCCGACCGTTTCCTCGCGTCGCGGGGGTGAAGGAGAAGATGATGGATCTGGGTATCAACGGCCGCATCGCGCTGATCAGCGGTGCCGATTCCGGAATGGGCAAGGAGACGGCGCGCCTGCTGCTCGAGGCCGGTGTTCGCGTCGCGATCACGGACAAGCCCGATGGCACGCTCGATCAGGCGGTCGAGGAACTGTCTCCGCTGGGTGAGATCGTCGCGGTGACCGGCGACGTGACCAAGATCGACGAGGTCGAGAAGGTCTGGCGCGACGTTCGCGAGCGGCTGGGCGAGCCCGACATCTACGTCAATGCAGCAGGCGTGACGGGCGCGACCGGCGATTTCCTCGACGTCGACGACAAGGGCTGGCTGGAGACGCTGAACATAAACCTGATGGGCGCGGTACGCATGTGCCGCGAGGCCATCCCCGCGATGCGGCGCAAGGGCTGGGGACGGATCGTCCTCTTCGCCTCCGAGGATGCGGTGCAGCCCTATGTCGACGAACTGGCCTATTGTGCGTCCAAGGCCGGGATCCTCAGTCTCGCGAAGGGGCTGTCCAAGGCCTATGGCTGCGACAACGTGTTGGTCAACACGGTGTCGCCGGCGTTCATCGCGACGCCGATGACGGACGCGATGATGCGCAAGCGGGCGGAGGAAAAGGGCACGTCGTTCGAGGAGGCGATCGCGAGCTTCCTGAAGGAGGAGCGGCCGGGCATGGTGCTGAAGCGCCGCGGCAAGCCCGAGGAGGTTGCCGCGGCGGTCGCCTTCCTGTGCTCTGAGCGGGCCAGCTTCATCAATGGCGCAGGCATCCGCGTCGATTCCGGGTCCGTGTTCACGATCGCCGGCTGAGGCTGGACGGCTATCCCGGCATCGAACGGATGCCGGGATTGCATCGGCCGATCAGGCGACGCCGGCTCCGCCGGTCACCCCGTAGACTTCGCCGCTGATGAAGCTCGCTTCCTGGCTGGCGAGCAGGACGTAGACGGGGGCGATCTCTACCGGCTGGCCCGGACGCCCGTATTGGCTTTCCGATCCGAACTGCATCACCGCCTCCGGCGGCTGGCCACCCGAAGATTGAAGCGGCGTCCAGAACGGGCCCGGTGCGACGACATTGGCGCGAATGCCCTTTTCGAGCAGCTGCTTCGCGAGCGCCTTAGTATAGGCGACGATGCCGGCCTTCGTGGTCGCATAGTCGAGCAGGATCGCCGACGGCTCATAGGCCTGGATCGACGCGGTGGTGATGACCGCCGCGCCCGCAGGCAGATGCGGCACCGCCGCCTGTGCGATCCAGTGCATTGCATAGAGGTTCGTCTTGAGCGTCCGGTCGAAGTCCTCCGACGTGACCTTGGAGATATCTTCGCGGTTCTGCTGCCGACCGGCATTGATGACCAGGATGTCGAGACCGCCGAGCTTCGCCACGGCCTGCTCGACCAGGTCCCGGCACCAGGCCTCGTCGGTGATGTCACCCGGCAAGTCGACCGCCGTCCGGCCTTCCGCCTCGATCAACGTAATGACCTCCGCCGCATCGTCGCGCTCGGCAGGCAGATAGGAGATCGCCACGTCCGCGCCTTCGCGCGCGAAAGCGATGGCGGCGGCGCGGCCGATGCCGCTGTCGCCGCCGGTCACCAGCGCCTTGCGGCCGGCGAGCCGGCCCGAACCCTTGTAGCTGGTCTCGCCGTGATCCGGCACCGGGTCCATCTTCGCGGCCGAACCGGGCACCGGCTGTGGCTGGCGCGGGAAGGGCGGGCGCGGATATTGCGCGCGCGGATCCTGCATGGTCATGCGATCGGTCATCGTCGTCTCCTTTGGGGGGGGGCAGGTATCGGCCGTCGGGTGACCGATCAGTCGCAGGCAGCGTTATCGTCGAGGACGGACAGCGCCATCAGATGGGCGAGATGGCTCAATCCCTGCGGCAGATTGCCGAGGAACGCGCCGGTGTCGGGATCGACCATCTCGGCGAGGATGCCATGGCCGTGCGATAGCGCAGCGGTCAGGCGATCGAGCGCGGCGCGCGCCTGCGGGCGCTGACCGAGCAAGGCGCGCGCCTCGACCATCCAGAACGAGCAGGCGAGGAAGCAGCCTTCCTCCCGCTGCATGCCGCTGTAGCGATAATGGAAGGGACCGGCGCCAAGCTCGCGGTCGATGGCGTCGAGCGTCAGGCGGAGCCGATCGGCGCCGTCGAAACCAAATCGCACGGCAAGCGCGAGCGACGCGTCGATGGCGTCCGCCCCCGGATACATGACGAAGGCCTGCCGTGTGTCCGACCAGCATTCGTCCTCGATCCACGCCTTGATCCGGTCGCGTTCGCGCTGCCAGCGCTCGCGGCACGTGGTCGGCAACTGGCCCTGGTCGGCGAGTTCGACCGCGCGCGCGAGCGCCTGCCAGCAACTGACCTTCGACATCGTGTAATGGCGTTCCTCCTGAAGTTCCCACATGCCCGCATCCGGAAGGCGCCAGCGGTCGGCACACTGGTCGGCGAGGTGGGACAGGAACTCGGCGCTGGCACTATCGAGGATATTGCCATTGGCGACGAAGCAGGATGCGGTTTCGAAGATGTCGCCGTAGACGCCATGCTGCGCCTGGTCGGTCGCGAGATTGCCCGTGACGACGGGCTGGCTGCCGCGATAGCCCGGCATCGCCCATTCCGAAACGGGCGGCACGATACCGCCGCCGAGCGTGTAGCAGACGCGTGTGCCCGTCTCGCGCAATTGGCCCAGCAGCCAGGTGAAGGCCGCTTTCGCTTCGGCCTGTGCGCCGGCTGTCAGGAACGCCTTGATTGTATAGCCGGCGTCGCGCACCCAGGCGTAGCGATAATCGTAGTTCTTGCGGCCGCCGATGCCCTCCGGAACCGAGGTGGTCGCCGCCGCCGCGATCGCGCCCGAGGGCGAATAGAGCAGGAGCTTCAACGCCAGCGCGCTGCGCAGGAACGCAGCCCGGTCCGCCCCTCGGTAGGTGACGCCTGCTGCCCAATCCCGCCATTCCGCATCGGACGTGTCGATTCGCGCATCGATTTCGCCGATCGCTGGAACGACGAGGGGTTCGTCGCGGCCGGCGATGATCGCCACCGTCCGCTGATCGCCCGCCGATACCGTCACCTCGCCGGTGATGCCCTCGTCCGACCAGCGGCAGGTGATGCGGGGATCATGCACGAACAAGCCTAGGACGCGCTCGACATGGAACACCGTGTGCTGGCCGATCGTCGAGTGATACGGGTTGACCGTATCGCCCCGCCGCCCTGGGCGCATGGTCAGCAGGAAGCGCACGGTGCCTTCCAGTCCCTCGACCCGGCGCGCGAGTTCGGCCCAGGGCAGACGCCCGGCGGTGCCGCTGTTGAGCGATTCGGTCAGCCGCGCGCGGCCGGTCGCGGTGATGAAGACGGTCTCCAAGACGTTGCTGTCGTCGCGGTAGCGGCGTTCGACGGTGAAGGCGTTCTCGGGCACCAGGCTGAACCTACCGCCCCGCTCGGCGTCGAGCAGCCGGTCGAAGAGCGGTGGCGAGTCCATGTTGGGTACGCACCACCAGTCGATCGAGCCGTCGCTGCCGGACAGGACGACCGAGCGACCGTCGCCGAGCGCGCCATAGCACGCCAGCGGCAGATAGCCCTCAATGCGCCCGTTCGACGCATCGGCCGCCTCTGGACGCAAGCGGTCGACCAGGGTCTTCAGCGCGCCCAATCGCGCCGTCCGGTCCGGTGTCTCTCGTCCTGCGCCATGTGCAATCGTCCAAGCTACTGAACGATCTATAATGTTTTTAACGCAGGTTGGTTCTCGCGCCGACGATCCTGTGTCCGCGGCCGCACCCGGGATGCGGCGCGATGGAACCGCGATCCTGCACGCGCGCTTCGTCCGACACATGCATCAATGATCGGAGTCATACGGTGGCCGCCACGGACGAAGCCCAGCCGCAATACAAGATCGCGTATCGCGAGATTCAGCCGTTCGGTTCGCTCAAGGAGCTGCCGCTCGGCCTGTCGGACAACGCGCGGAAGCAAAGCGTCTCGATCCTGAACCAGGTGCTCGCGGACACGATGATGCTGCGCGACCTGTATAAGAAGCATCACTGGCAGATGTCGGGCGCGACCTTCTACCAGCTGCATCTGCTGCTCGACACGCATTACGAGAAGCAGGTGGAACTGGTCGACATGGTGGCGGAGCGCATCCAGGCCCTGGGCGGTATCAGCATCGCGACTCCCCATGACGTCGCGGAGATGACCCGCATTCCGCGCCCACCCAAGGGACGCGAGGACGTGCCGACGATGCTGGCCCGCCTGCTGGAGGCGCATCGCATCGTCCTCGAGCAGGCGCATGAGGGCGCCAAGGCCGCCGATGAATCGGGCGATGACGGTACCAACGACCTGCTGGTCAGCGACATCATCCGTTCGAACGAGCCGCAGGTCTGGTTCATCGGCGAACATCTCGCCGCCACCGCGCTGCAGCGCGCCGATTGATCGACCGAAAAGGACGAGGCCGTGACTGAACGCAATCTGGCGGACGGCATCGCCTCGTCCGATCTCGGTGACGATGCGATGATCGCCGGTAAGGTCGGCGACGAGGATGTCGTGCTGCTGCGGAGCGGCGGCAGGCTCTGCGCCATGTCGGGAACGTGCCCCCACGCCGGCGCCCCGCTGGCGGAGGGGCTGGTCGTCGACGGCACGCTGCGCTGTCCCTGGCATCACGCGCGTTTCGACTGCGCGACGGGCGAGGCGGTGGGCGCGCCGGCCTTTGGCGCGCTCGACCGGTTCGCCGTGAGCGAAGAGCATGGGGTCATCCGCGTCGGGGCGAAGCTGCCCTTGCAGCAGCCGGTCGCGGCAGCGAACCAACCGGGACGGATCGTCATCGTCGGCGGCGGCGCCGCCGGTCACGCCTGTGCCGAGATGCTCGCGCGCCATGGCGCGGGCAGCGCGGTGACACTGCTATCCGACGATGCTGATGCGCCCTACGATCGCACGGCCTGCTCGAAGCAATATCTGGCGGGCAAGGTCGAGCGAGACGAGATCGCGCTGCCCGTTGCGGAAGGCGTGGTCGTCCGGTTGGCCACGCACGTGGAGGGGATCGACGCGGCTGGTCGCTTCGTCCAGGTCGCGGGCGGGGAATCGATCGCGTACGATCACCTCGTGCTGGCCACCGGCGCCGAGCCGCTCGTGGCGCCGTTCGATGGCGCGGATCGGGACGATGTGCACGTCGTGCGCACGCTCGCCGATGCTGACGCCCTGGTGGGCCAGGCGACGGAGGGAAAGCGGGCGCTGGTCATCGGGTCGAGCTACATCGGGCTCGAGGTCGCTGCGTCGCTGATCGGCCGAAAGCTCGAAGTGACGGTCGTCGCCGACGCGGACGTGCCATTGGAGAAGACTGCCGGGCCGGAGGTCGGATCGATGATCCGGCGGTTGCACGAGAGCAAGGGCGTCACGTTCAAGACGGGGCGGACTGTCAAGGCATGGGACGGCCATGCCGTAACGCTCGACGACGGCAGCCGTGTCGAAGCCGATCTGATCGTTGCCGGCACCGGTGTGCGGCCGCGCATCGCGTTGGCGCGCGCGGCGGGCTTGGCACTGGCCGAAGAGGACAATGGCGGGGGAATCACGGTCGATTCGACGCTGCGCACGTCCGATCCGGCGATCTTCGCGATCGGCGACGTCGCCAATGTGCCCGATCCGCGGCTCGGCCACGCCATACGAGTCGAGCACTGGGTCGTTGCGCAGCATATGGGGCAGTGGCTGGCCCGCCATCTGCTCGGGCTTGTCGATGGCGACTATGACGACGTGCCGTTCTTCTGGTCCGGTCATTACGACGTCAGCCTGCGCTATGTCGGTCACGTCGCGTCGCCGGAGGAGCGACATATCGACGGCGACATCGCCGCCAAGGATTTTGCGGTCTCCTTCGAAGAGGAGGGAAAGCGGCAGGCCCTGATGACCTGCGGACGCGATCGGGAGGCGCTGATCTTCGAGGCGGAAGCCTAAAGGGGGCCGTCGTCAGCCGTGGCGGCGACGCGGGCGGCGCCCTGGTACCAGGCTGCGTAGCCGGTGTTGCGGATCATCCGGCGACTGAGGTCCGGCGCGCCGTCCGTCCACCAGACCGGCCCGCGCTCTCCCAGACCCGTTTTCGCGCGCGCCACCGCCTCGCGTGCACGGCGAAGCGCGTCCTCGTTCCCGGTCCGCAGCGCCGCTCCCACAGCCCGCCGCGCTTGCATCAGGTCCTCGACGAGCGCCTGCCGTTCTCCCGGCGCGAGCGCGGGATCGCTCTTTCGCCATAGCCGGCCGCGCACGACAAGGTAGCGGCCGTCCGGGGTCGAGAGCGGCGGGGTCACGGTGTCTGGCGCAGGCGGAGCGGGCAGGCGGCCAGACGTCACCACCTCCGTCACTGCGCTGCCATCAGGTCGCCCAGGCGGCTGAGCCGCGCGTCGGGATCCTCCAGGCGTTCGGCGAGCAGGGCGCGGCCGTTCTTCTCCTGCAGGCCGAGCCGCTCCGCCAGCGCCGTGGCGTCGCCGCGTGCCGTCAGCGCGATAGCCGCCGGTCCCGCGTCGACGCGGGCGATGTCCGCCTCGCGCGCCTGCAGCCGCAGCCGGGCGATCACGAGCAGCCGCTCCGCATCGGGCGGGATCGCGCCAAACCGGTCCTCTAGCTCCGCCTCGAACGCGTCGAGATCGGCCTGTGAGGCGATCCGCGCCAGTCGCGCGTAGAGGGTGAGCCGGCTGTCCTCGTCCGGTATCCAGTCGGCCGGCAGGTGACCCTGCGCGCCCAGGTGCAGCGCGGGCGTCCATCGCTCCACGCGCTCGCCGCGCGCCGTTCGCAGCGCGCCCTGCAGCAGCTGCTGGTAGAGTTCGACGCCGATGAGCCGCATGTGTCCGGCCTGGGTGTCGCCCATCAGGTCTCCGGCACCGCGCAGATCGAGGTCCCGCGCGCTGATCTCGAACCCCGCGCCCAGACGGTCGAATGCCTCCAGCGTCCGCAGACGCTTCAGCGTGCGCGGCGCGATCGCATCGTCGGCATCGGTGAACAACAGCACCTGACCGCGGCGGCTGCCACGTCCGACCCGACCGCGCAGCTGGTGCAATTGCGCCAGACCGAAACGGTCCGCGTGCAGGATCGCCATGGTGTTCGCACGGGGGACGTCGAGCCCGGCCTCGATGATGTTGGTCGCGAGCAGCACGTCCCCGTCGCCACGTCCAAACCGCACCATCGCGTCGTCGATCTCGGCGGCAGGCATCTTGCCGTGCGCCGCCACCACCTCGAGCTCGGGGACGAGGCGCGCGAGGCGATCGGCGAGCGGCGCCATCTCGGCGATACGCGGCACGACGACGAAGCTCTGGCCGCCGCGTCCCTTTTCGCGCAGCAGCGCGGCGCGCAATGTCGTCTCGTCGAAACGGCTGACGGCGGTACGTATAGGCTGCCGTCGCGCGGGCGGGGTCGCGATGATCGACAATTGTCGCAGTCCGACCATCGCCGCCTGCAAGGTTCGCGGGATCGGCGTCGCGGTCATGGTGAGGACATGGCCGGCGGAAAGGTCCTGCAACCGCTTCTTGTCCGCGGTGCCGAAGCGCTGTTCCTCGTCCACGACGACCAGAGCCAGATCCTTGTAGACGATCCCTTTGCCAGCCACCGCGCCGGTGCCGACGACGATGCGGACGGAGCCGTCCGCGAGCCCCGCCTTGACCGCCTTCTTCTCGGCGGCGCTCGACAGCCGGGACAGGCTGGCGACGGTGATGCCGGTGCCATCGAAGCGGGCGCTGAAGCTTTCCCAATGCTGCCTGGCGAGAACCGTCGTCGGGGCAGCGACGGCAACCTGACGTCCCGACAGCGCCGCCACGGCGACGGCGCGAAGCGCAACCTCGGTCTTGCCGAAGCCGACATCGCCGACGACCAGCCGGTCCATCGGCCGACCGCTCGCGAGATCGGATCGTACCGCCTCGATTGCGGCGAGCTGGTCGGGCGTTTCGGAGAAGGGAAAGCCACTCGCGAACCGCTCATAGTCGGCGGGCGGCGGATCCAGCACGGGCGCCGTCTGATCCGCGCGCTTCGCCGCGAGGGCGGTGAGCTGACGCGCGGTCTCCGCGATCGCCTCGTCGATCTCGCGCCGTCGCTTGTACCAGCTCGAGCCGTCGAGCTTGTCCAGCCTGACCGCGTCCTCCTCCGCACCATAGCGCCACAGTCGATCGGCTTCCGCGATGGGCACGAGGCGCGTGGCGTCGTCGGCATAACGCAGGGCGATCGCGTCGCCGCCTTCCGCCGCGTCGCCCGGCATCGGCTGGATGCCCATGACCACGGCGAGGCCATGATCCTCGTGGATAACGACATCGCCCGTTCGCAGCTCCACGCCGGCATCGAACCCCGGTACGGAGCGGGCCGCGGGCGCGCCGGCCAGTTCGGCCCGGCTGCCGATCAGATCGGGGGCGGCAACCGCCAATATGTCGTCGCAGCGAAAGCCGCGATCCGCACATGCCTCCAGCGACAACAGCGTGCCGGGTGGCGCCGCTGCGACCTCGGCCCAATCACGGGCGGCGCGCATCTCGCATTTCACCGCATTGGCAAGTCGACGGCCGAGGAAGCGCAGGTCGCGCTCGCTTCCGATGAGGACGGCGCGATCGCCGGCCGCCAGCGCATCGCGCACCAGTCTTGCGCAGGCGCGGAGCGGCGCATTCTGCTCTACGAAACGGGGCGGCGGATTGCCGATGCGCTGTACGGCGACGACGCTGCGGTCCGCGAGCGCCTTTCGCCAGGCGTCGTCGCGCACGATGTCCTTGCTGGCTCTCCGGGAGCCCCGCTTCTCGCTGTCGGCGACCAGCTTCAGCAGCCTGATCCTGCGTTCGTCGGCCGCGGCGGTGATCGCCACCTGCGCGCCGGGCAACTGGTCGAGCAGGGTTGCCGGCGCCTTGCCCGGCGACGGCTCCGTCGCCCGACCCAGTTCGCGCCGTTCGATTTCGTCCGTGCTATGCTGGTCGACCGGATCGTAGCGGCGGATCGCCGCGATTTTCCCTTCGGCCACCTCGACCCGCAACGGCTGGCTGGCGTCGGCCGGGAAGACGTCGAGAACCTGCCCGCGAAGCCCGATCTCCCCCGGCTCGTCGACCCGCTCGTCTGCGATATAGCCGATGTCCAGCAGCGTTTGATGCAGCGCGGCGAGATCGATCTCGTCGCCGAGCGCGATCGCGGGGGGGGCCGCAGCAAAAGCGTCCGGCGAAGGATAAGCACGCGCCGCCGCCTCGCCTGTGCTGATCAGCGCGATCGTCGGGCGGTCTTCCCGTTCGAGAAGGCGGCGCAATCTGTGCAGGCTGGCAACCCGCTGGCCGACATTCGCGGGAGAAGCCGGGGCAGCGTCGCCGGGCAAGGCGTCGCTGCCGGGACAGACGAGGATGGTGCTGCCGGGGCACAATGCCGTCAGCGCTTCGGCGACGGCGCCCGCCGCGATCTCGTCGCGGACGATGGCGATCAGGTCTCCGTCCAGCAGCAGCGGCGCCAGCGCTGCGGCATGTTCCAGGCTGCCGAGTAGAGTCTGGGAAGCGGACATTTCGGGCGATGGGGGCATAGTGGTCCTTCTGAGGACCTTGGCGAACGAGCCGCCAGCCTCGGCGTTCCTGCGGGATCGTGTCTGGTCGGGTGCCGGCGTGGCGGGGCGCGGCGAAAGGCGTCGGTGTGTTCCGGCGGCCGCGCTGCCCCGGTTCAGCGACGCGGCGGGAAGGGCGCCGATGACGTGCCGATCCCGCCGCCCGCCATCACGGCTGGCCGGAGCCGCCGGCGGCGCCGTAGACCTGCCCGTTGGCATAACTTGCGTCCGACGCCGCGAGCTGCACGTAGATGGAGCCGAGTTCGGCTGGTTGCCCTGGCCGGCCCAGCGGCGTGTTGCCGCCGAACTGCTGCAGCTTCTCCATCGTGGCGCCCCCCGCCACCTGCAGCGGCGTCCAGATCGGCCCGGGCGCGACACCGTTGACGCGGATGCCCTTCGGACCCAGCTGCTTGGCGAGCGACTTGGTGAAGTTCATCATCGCCGCCTTGGTCATCGCATAGTCGACCAAATTTTCGGACGGGTCATAGGCCTGTTCCGACGTCGTCTGGATGATCGCCGATCCGGGCTTGAGGTGGGGCAGGGCGGCCTTGGTCACGTAGAACATGCCGTACAGATTGGTCCGCATCGTCGCGTCGAAATCCTCGTCGGAAATGTCGAGCAGCGACTGCCGCTGCTGCTGGCGGCTCGCGTTGTTGACGAGGATGTCGAGCCCGCCGAGCTGGCTCACCGCGCTTTCCACGAGCTTGCTGCAATAGCTGCGGTCGCGCAGATCGCCCGGGATGGCGACCGCCTTGCGGCCTGCCTGGCGGATCAGCGCGACGACCTCGCGGGCATCCGGTTCCTCGGCCGGCAGGTAGGCGATCGCCACGTCCGCGCCCTCGCGGGCGAATGCGATAGCGGCGGCGCGTCCCATGCCGGAGTCGCCGCCGGTGATCAGCGCCTTGCGGCCCTGCAACCGTCCCGATCCCCGGTAGCTCGTCTCGCCATGATCGGGGCGAGGGTTCATCTTGCTCGCAAGGCCCGGAAAAGGCTGCGACTGCTTGGCGAAGGGCGGCTTGGGATAGCGCGTCGTCGGGTCCGTCAGGGGGACTGTCGGCGCTGACCCGGTGGGCAGCTGCGCGCCGGCCGAGGTGGCGGAGGCCGCAAGCCCGACCGCTGCGCCCCCGACCATGGCCCGGCGGCTGATGCCCGCGTCGCGAGGCACGTCGTTGCTGGATGCATCCGTCATTGAATCTTCCTCGTTCTGCGGTTTTCACGGGTAACAGCGCTGCGATGGCGCGGTTCCGGTGCGATGAGTCACGGTACGGAGCCGGCCGCGGCGGGCCGTGCCGCGCCCCATGCGGTATTGCCCAAGCGGTCGGCGGCCAGCCCGATCGCCATGCCCGCCAGAACATCGCCGATATAATGGCGGCCGCGCGGGACCTGCACGATGGAGACCGCGATCGCCGCGGCGCGGGCAGCGGCCGCGCATGCTGGATAGGCGCGGGCGAATGACTCCCCGACGGCGATCACGCCCGCGCTATGGCCGGAGGGAAAGGCGTTGTCCTCAAGACGATCGCTCAGTCCGTGCCTGACGCGCGGATCGTCGCCGCTATCCGGCCGCCGCCGGTCGACCACGGCCTTGATGCGACCCTTGCCCCAGGTGGCGATGGTGTGGGCCGCCAACATCCGCACGCCGGTCGCCGCCAGCCGCCGGTCTCGTCGGATGACGCCCGCGGCAATCGTGGCGGCGCACAGGAGCCGCATCTGCGGTTGATCGCCGATCTCGCTCACTGCCCCGACGAGGCGCATGACCGGCGTATCGCGCTTCTTGTTCACGGCCGTCGTGATCCGATGATCGGCATGCTCGAGTTCGCTGGCTGGCCGCTTGCTACCCATGGCCGTCACCGTCCGGATCGGCCGTTCGACGCCGCCGCCACGACGCGCAGGCGGCGCTCGTCGGGATCGGTCGGGTCGAGGAAGAAGGCACCGGCATCGCGATTGGCAACCAGCCACGCCACGTGCGCATCGTCGATCCTCTGCCCGGGCACGAGACGGGGGACGCCCGGCGGCGCCGGTGCGATCATTTCGGCCGCAACGCGCCCGCTCGCCTGTTCAAGGCTCACCAGCTCGGTCGGCCCGAAAAAGGCGGTGGCCGGATCGACCTGCATCTCCACCGTCAGCGTATCGATTCCGGGAAGCACGGCGGGCGCGGCCGGCAGGTCCAGCGTGCCCGCCTCGACCTGTCGGGCGGCATCGCGCAGGCCGCCGACCAACGCTTTGACATCCCGCGCGCTCGTACCCGGTGCGAGTATTGCGAGGATGTGCCGCGCATCGGACAGGCCGACGCTGACACGGTGCCGTGTCGCCAGCCAATCGTCCAGCGCATAGCCGGTCACGCCCCAGGCCGAAACGTCGACAAGCACCTTGGTTTCGTCGAGCTCACTTGCGGCCGGCAGGTCGCCGCTGCCGAACACGCGTAACTTGTCGATCCCGGCAACCGCCTTCCGAAGCCTGGCTGCCGAGCGCAGGACTCCAGCCCATATCGCCTCGCCATCCAGCGCATGATCGCGCCGGACGGCATCCAGGCTGGCGAGGATCGGCACCGAGGGGCTCGTCGTCTCGAACAGTTCGAACGCGTGCCACAGACGCTGGAGATCGACGATGCCGCCCTTGGCCAGCAAGGCCGACCCTTGCGTCAGCGCGCCCATCGTCTTGTGCAGGCTGTAGACGGCGACGTCGGCGCCCTTGGTCAGCGGGTCGTGGGGCAGCGCCTGGCAGAAGGCGAAGGCACCGCCCCATGCGGCATCGCAGATCACCGCGACGCCCCGCGCATGGCACAGGTCCGCCAGCGCGGCGATGTCGCTCGTCACGCCATAATAGGTCGGGGACACGACGACGAAGGCCTTGGCTTCCGGATGGCGATCGAGAGCCTGCTCGAGCGCCGCCGGGGAGACGCCATGCTCGATGTCCCAATCTGCATCGATGACGACCGGTACGATGCGTGCATCGAGACCCGTCGCCAGCGCATGGGCACGCTCTGCCTTGTGGACGTTGGCGGCGAACAGCACCGTATCCCCCGGGCGGGCGACGGCGGCCAGCGCGGTGTGCAGGCTCTGGGTCGAACCACCCGTGACGAAGCGGCAGAAATCTGCCTGCCACGCCTCTGCCGCGATCTCGTGTGTGCGCTGCAGGACATGCGCCCCCTCGGTACGATCATCCAGGCCCTTGGGCGTGACCACATCCGCCTGGAATACCCTTGCCCCCAGAAGGGCGCGCGCGCCCTTCGGGATCGTGCGACCCTGATGATGGCCCGGTGCGCCGAAGCCGTGGATGCGATGCCGCTCCAGGTGTTTCAGGGCATCGAGTAGGGGGGCCTCTCGCTGATCCATCGGGTCTGATCCAATTCGACTTTGCCCGTGCCGACGAGGACCGATGCGCGGCCAGCGCGCGGGTGCACGGACGTTTGGGAAGGTTGCGCGGTGAACGCTTCGGCGCGCGAGGAGTCTCGCAAGATATTATCCTGTGAGGGTATTTCTGATTGAGGCACATCAAGACGGCCGTCGATACGCGGAACGGCGGCACCGACGTGCCGTTACCCATGCATGTTGCTACCGAAATCGATGTTCGACTGGGCCGATCCGGGCGAGGAGGAGGCGAGCCGACTACTGGCGACCCATATCGCGGACCAGGAATTTCCCTGTGTCGGAGCTAAGGCCGCGCTCGCCAAGGGCACGCTCGATGTCCTGGGCGCCCGGGACATTGCCAGCGCTTGGGATGATATGCGTATCCACGATCGGCTGCGGGTCTTCGCCGCCCGCTATCGTGCGGAGCCTTCGCTCTTCCGAAGCTTCGCGGTCGTCTTCTCCGGACCGGGCGACCTGACCGAAGAGGCGTTCGAACAGGCGATCTGGCAGCGGATCCAGTCGCTGTCCGACAAGGATGTCTGGCTCGGGCAGGAATGGGACTCGCGCGTCAGCCCCGATCCGTCCAACCCGCATTTCTCTCTGTCCTTCGGGGGCGAGGCATTCTTTGTCGTGGGATTGCATCCGCGTGCCAGCCGACCCGCGCGGCGGTTCGCCAGGCCGGCTATGATCTTCAACCTGCACGATCAGTTCGAGACGCTGCGCGATCAGGGCAAGTACGAGACGATGCGCGAGAAGATCATGGTCCGGGACGAAATGCTGGCCGGGTCGCGCAATCCGATGCTGGCGCGGCACGGCGAAGCCAGCGAGGCGCGGCAATATAGCGGGCGGATCGTGGAGAGCGGATGGCAATGCCCGTTCCGCTACGCCGGCAAGTGATGTCGCGCGTGCCGGCAGGCGCCGTCGTCGAGATCCCGGAGCGCAGCGGGGATGCCTTTCGCCTCGCAAAGGGCCAATGTCTCACCGTGATCGATCCGCGCGGGTGCCAGGTCGCCGATCTGCTCGCCTTTCGCGCCGACGATCTGGGCGAGGTGCTGTCCTCGGGACGGACACTCGACTATGCCGAGACGATCCGCCTGACGACGGGCCACATCCTCTATTCCAACCGATCGGGACCGATGCTCGAGATCGTCGCGGATACGGTGGGCGTGCACGACTTCCTGCTGACGCCATGCTCCTTCGCGACCTTCGACCATTTCTATCCCGATCTGCCGCGCCACCGGGGCTGCTTCGGCAATCTGGCGGCGGCGCTGGAGCCGTTCGGCGTGACGCCCGACCAGATACCCGTGGCCTTCAACTGCTTCATGAACGTCCCGGTCGATCCGTCCACCGGCAAGCTATCGGTGTTACCGCCGGTCAGCCGGGCGGGCGACAGCATCACGTTCGTCGCGCGCATGGACCTGATCATCGGCTTGACCGCGTGTTCGGCCCCCGCGTCCAACGGAGGGTCGTTCAAGCCGATCCATTATGTCGTCCACGGCGCCGAAGAGGCGGGATCGCTTCACCCGGATCACGCATAGTCCGCGCTGACGCCCGGCGAGCCCACGCGCGCGGATTGGTGGGTCACAATGGAGAACCGCCCAGCGCCTTGTAGACGTCGATCGCCGCGGTACACCGCAAGGCCTGGGCGTCGAGCAGCGTTTCCTCCACCGCAATCTCGCTCCGCTCCGCGTCCAGGACGAGCGCGAGGTCGCCTCCGCCGTTTTCGTAGCGGAGCCGGGCGAGCGCGACGGCGCGGCGGGAGTCGGCGGCGGCGCCGCGCAACGCGCGCTCCCGTTCCGCCGAGCCGCGCGCCGCCGCCAGCGCGGCATTGCCCTCTTGAAGAGCGTCGAGCAGTTTCTGGCGGTACTGGGCGAGCGCTTCCATCTGATCGGTGCGGGCGCCGGCGTAGCCTGCCCGCAGGCGACCGCCCTGGAAGATCGGCGCGAACAAACTTTGTGCCGCGCTCAGGGTCAGGCCAAAGGGCCCGCTCGTCGCCAGCGCCTGTCCCAATGAATTGGCGGACAGCTTGAGCGACGGCAGGAACGCCGCGCGCGCGGCGCGCACGTCGCCGTTCGCGCCGGCGATCCGCGCCTCGGCCGCCAGAACGTCCGGACGGCGAAACACGAGATCGCCCGGCTGACCCGGATCGATCGCGGGCGCGACGAGCGTCGACAGCGCCGTCGGCACGAGCGAGAAGGACGGGGCTTCTCGGCCGAGCAGCACCGCCAGCGCGCCGACCAGGGTTTCCCGCGATTGCGTCAGTTCGGCCCGACGTGCCTCCAGCCGTCCGACCTCGACGGCCTGGAGCCGCTCGTCGACCTCCGCCGCCGTGCCCTCGCGCCGCCGAACGGCAACGATCCTGGCGAAGGATCGGGCATTGTCGAGGAGGCGCGCGTTCAGCCGCAGGCGGTCGTCGACGGCGGCGATCGACACGAAGGTCCGCGCCGTTTCCGACGCCACCACCAGCCGTGCGGCGCCACTGTCGAACTGCGCCGCATCGACACGCGAGAGCGCGGCGCGGCGGCCGGCGCGCAGGCCGCCGAACAGGTCGACGTCATAGGCGATATCGAGCCCGGCCTGACCGGCGCTGCTCGTATATTGGCTGGTGTTAAAGCCATCGGTCCGTGTCTGCGTGAGGCCGGCGTTCGCCGCCACGCTCGGCAGCAACGCCGCCCGCGCGAGACCGGCGCTCGCCCGCGCACGAAGAACGCGCGCACGCGCCGCCTCGACGCTCGGGTTCTCACGGACCGCATCGGCGACCAACCGAGGCAGGAGGGTCGAGCCGAACCGATCCCAGAATCCAGCGTCGAGCGCCACCGCGGCCGGTTCCGCTGTATCGTCGTGCCAGCGCGGGGAATCGACCGGCGGAGGCGACACGACCGCGACCGGCGGCACCGAGCAAGATGCCGTAAATACAGGCAGAAGAAAAAGGGCCTTTCGCATCGCAATGTACTTACCGTGCGCCGACTGACGAATCCTTACTGCGCGTTCCGCCAATTTGAGTAACGAACGCGCTGTTCCGAAAAGAGACAAAGAAGATCAAATTCAACGAAATGGCGGAATGGAGATGGTAAATTGGCCGAATCTCCCTTGGCTAATATTGTGGTAACCTTTCGATAAGGTCAAAAAGCTCGGGCGCCAATTTCTGGCGAATCAATAAGGGGAAAGAAGGATGCGTACTCTCGACATCGCTGAAACGAACGACGTCTCCGGCGGCTGCTTCGGCCTGCTGCCTTGCCTGTTCGGCGGCCTGTTCTCGTGGAATTTCTGCGCCCCGGCGCCGCAGGCTTGCGCGCCGCAGCCGGCGCCTTGCAACCCCGCGCCGGCGCCTGCGCCGTGCAATCCGGCGCCGGCGCCCTGCAAGCCCGCTCGCCATTGCCGCTGACCGGTCGGCCCGTCGCGGCGGGTTGACGGGTGCCCAGGGGCTGCGGACGATCCGCGGCCCCGTCCGGCAGGCACCATCACGCTTTACGCGCCTTTTACCGCTACCGCGCTAGCCGCATCGTCATCGCACCGGGCGCACAGGGCAATGACGACACCGCTGTTCCGATATGAAGTCATCGAGGCCAAACGCGACCGGCTCACGGGAGTCGTCGTGGCCGCCGTGCCGCCGCGCTCGGGCACCTACGCCGTCATCCTCGCGCTCGCCTGCGCAGGCTTTCTGCTGATCGCGATCTTCGGACAATTCTCGTCCCGGACGCATGTCTCCGGCATCGTGACCTACGACCGTGGTTTCGCGCGCGTCTATCCACCGCAAACCGCGGAAATCCGCGCCATCCATGTGCGCGAGGGGCAGGTCGTCGCGGTGGGGACGCCGCTCGTCACCATTTCGCTCACCCAGGGTCAGGACGCCAACGGCGTCGGCGTCAGCGGTCAGCTCACCGAACTGGCGCGGCAGGACCAGCAACTGCTCCGACAACAGCAACTCGCGCAGACGCTGGGCATCGGCGAGACCGGCAGCCTAGAACAGCAGCGCGCGGGGCTCGCCGCCATCATCGCGTCGCTGGAGCGGCAGCGGGCGCTCGCCCGGGATCAGGTCGAGGCGGCGCAGGTCGAGGCGGCTCGTGCGACGCGGCTCGCCAGGGCCGGCGCCGGGCCGCGCCAACAGGCCGACAGCGCGCGGGCGGCCGTCACCGCGCGCCGCGCCGAGGTGGAGGCTCTCGAGGAGCGCATCCTTGGTCAGCGCCGGGAACTCGGCACCATCTCCGCGCAATTGGCGCAGCGCCGCGTCGCCACCCAGCAGACCTTGTCGCAGGTCGCCGCGCAGCGCGCGAACCTCGCAGCGCAGCGTGCGACGGTGATCCGCCAAGACCGCTTGGTCCTGACCGCCCCCGTCGCCGGCCGCGTCACGGATCTGGTCAATCAAATCGGACAGCGCACGCGTCCCGACGTGTCGCTGGTCACCGTGATCCCGCAGGGCAGCGTCCTGGAAGCGCAGCTTTACACGCCTACCCGCGCCGCCGGCTTCGTGCGGCCGGGAGACGAGGTCCGCCTGCTCTTCGACGCGTTCCCCTTCCAGAAATTCGGCGCGGGCATCGGCCGCGTGATCGACATCAGCGGGGTACCGGCCGATCCAAGTTCGCTGGATCCCGGATTGAAGATCGACCAGCCCGTCTTTCGCATCCGGGTCCGGCTCGATCGCGGCAGGGGTGCCGGCGCACAGCCCCTGCGTCCCGGCATGACGCTCGCGGCCAATCTCGTACTCGAACGGCGTCGAATGTGGGAAGTGCTCCTCGATCCGCTGCTTCGCGCTGCACGGTCATGACGGTATTCGCTCTCCCCTGGGCGCGCCAGATGACGCCCGTCCTACAGGCGGAGGCTGCCGAATGCGGGCTGGCCTGCCTGACGATGGTGGCGCAATTCCACGGCCACCGCGTCAATCTGGCAGGACTGCGGCAACGCTTTCCGACGTCGATGAAGGGCGTGACGCTGGCCGAACTGATGACGGTGGCGGATCACCTGGCGCTCGGCCCGCGTCCGCTGCGTCTCGACATGGAGGAGCTGGGCGAATTGCGCCTGCCCGCGATCCTGCATTGGGATCTCGAGCATTTCGTCGTGCTGGAGCGGGTGGCCGGTCGACGCGTATCCATTCTCGACCCCGCGATCGGCCGCCGCGACCTGTCGCTGGCCGAGGTGTCGCGGCACTTCACCGGCGTGGCGATGGAATGCCAGCCGACCCCCGGCTTCGCCCGCGTCGAAGCGCGCGTCAACGTCCGCCTTTCCGACCTGTGGAGCAGGCTGACCAATTACGGCCCCGCGGCGACGCAGGTCGCGGGCTTGTCGCTGCTGATCCAGTTGACGGCGCTGGCGCTGCCCTATTTCATGCAGTTGACCATCGACGGGGCTATCACGCAGGGGGACGCAGGTCTGCTGTCCATGCTCGCACTCGGGTTCGGCGGTCTTTACGTCCTGAATGCGTTGCTCACGGGATTGCGCGGCTGGGTCGTGCTGACCCTCGGCGAGACATTGGCGGCGCAACTCGCGGGCAATGTCGTCCACCATCTCGTCCGCCTGCCGCTCGCCTATTTCGAGCGTCGCCATGTCGGTGATCTGATGAGCAGGATCGGGTCGATCCGTCCGATCCAGGAATTGCTGACCCAGGGTATCGTGAACGCCGTCATCGACACGATGCTGGCGCTGACCACGCTGGTCGTGATGCTGTTGATCAGTCCGGCACTGGCGGGCGTGGTCGTCGCGGCGACGCTGATATTCTTCGCTATTTCCTTCGCCATGTTTCCCCGATGGCGCCAGAGGTTCGAGGAGCAGATCCTCGCGAAGGCGAGCGAGGAAACCTACCTGCTCGAGACGATGCGCGCGATGCGGGCGATCAAGCTGCACGGCAGCGAAGGCCTTCGCGAGGCCGGGTGGCGCAACCGCAACAACGAGGTGGTCAACGCGAGCTATCGCGCGCAGATGTTCACGCTGCGGACGGGATTGGCGCAGCACGTCCTTTTCGGCGTCGAACTCGTCCTTGTCGTCTACCTCGGCGCGAATGCGGTGATCGGGGGGGCGATGACCCTCGGGGTGCTCCTCGCCTTCGTCTCCTACCGCAGCAGTTTTTCCGACAGCGCGATCAACGTCGTCCAGCAGCTGCAGCAATGGCGGATGATCGGGCTGCATCTCGAGCGCCTGTCCGACATCGTCGGTGAGACGCCCGAGGGCATCGGTGCGGCACCTCCACGTCCGGAATGGCAGATCCCCGCGGAGATACGGCTCGAGGACGTCAGCTTCGCCTACAGTCCCGTCGAACGACCCATCCTCGACCGCATCAGCTTCACCATTCCCGCGGGCGGGTTCGTGGCGATCGTCGGTCCTTCAGGGGCCGGCAAGACAACGCTGATGCGCCTGATGCTGGGGCTGTTGACGCCGACCGGCGGTCGCATCCTGATCGACGGCGTTCCGCTCGGCCCGGCGACGCTCGCCGCCTGGCGTTCGCGTGCCGGGGCCGTCCTGCAGGACGACGCGCTGCTGACCGGCACGCTCGCCGACAATATCGCGTTCTTCGATCCCAGACCCGATCAGACCCGGATCGAACAATGCGCGCGTTTCTCGCGCATTCACGACGACGTGGCGATGATGCCGATGGGCTATCACAGCCTGATCGGGGACATGGGATCCGCACTCTCCAGTGGCCAGCGTCAGCGGCTGTTGCTGGCCCGTGCTGCCTATCGGCAGCCCGATGCCCTCTTTCTCGACGAGGGCACCGCAAATCTCGACGAGGTGAACGAGGCCGCGATCGGCGATGCGATCCGCGACATGCCGGTCACTCGAATCGTCATCGCCCACCGCCCAGCGCTGGTCGAGCGCGCGGATACGGTCCTGCTGGTCAACGCGGGCAAGGTTCAGGTCATCGAGCGGGCCCGCGCGGCCGGGCCGTCGCCCGGATCGGTGACCATCGACGTGCCCGCCGCCGATCCTGCGGATCACGCGGCGCATGCCGGCTTCGGTACGGTGGCCCCGCCGTCTTCGCCGCCAGCGACCGTAGCGACGGATGCCTCGCCACCGCGTGCCACCACGCAACAGCGACGCGCCCTGGCGGACGCATTCCGCTCCATTCTCTCCGAGCACGAGCAACGCCGGACGATCGTCTGACCCGCCGCCGTTCGCCGGTGGGGCGTTCGACGTTTCGAACCGCCATCCCCTCGACTGCGAATGCGGGATGCGATCTGAATTTGGGTGAACGCAAAGGTCGCGCTACGGTCCGCGTCTGGTACTTGTTGCTATTAGCGGAGAGAGGGGCGGATGCGAAACAGGAGCGGTGTCGCGATCGCGATCCGGGCGGGCGTGGCCTTGCTCGCCGGGCTTGCCGCCTGCGGTTGCTCGCCGCTCGGCCTGTTCGATACGCTGGTGCCCAAGGACGGCGGCGTGGCGAAGGTCGGCGCCGACATCGCCTATGGCGACGCGCCGCGTCAGACGCTCGACGTCTATGCACCGCGCAGGGCGGCGAACCGCGCGATGCCCACGTTGGTCTTCTTCTATGGCGGTAGCTGGAACAGCGGCACGCGCACCGGCTATGCCTTCGTCGGCAGGGCGCTGGCGGCGCAGGGCTTCGTGGTCGTCGTTCCCGACTACCGTCTCGTCCCGGCGGTGCGCTATCCCACCTTCGTCGAAGACGGCGCGGCGGCGGTGCGCTGGACGAAGGCCCATGCCGCGCAATTCGGGGGCGATCCCGGTCGGATCGTGCTGATCGGCCATTCCGCGGGGGCCTATATCGCCGCGATGCTGGCGGTCGACGACCGCTGGCTCAGGGCGGACCGGGCGGCGATAAAGGGCTTCATCGGCCTGGCGGGCCCCTATGACTTCGCGCCGTTCGACGTCGATGCCAGTCGCGCCGCGTTCGGTGCCTGGCCGCGCCCGGCGGACACGCAACCGGTGACCTGGGCCGGAGCTGGCGACCCGCCGTCGCTGCTCCTTGTCGGCGCCGACGACACGGTCGTACGGCCGCGCAACAGCGAGGCGCTGGCGGCGCGGCTGCGGGCGGGTGGCGTGGCGGTGGACGTGCGTTCCTATCCGAACATCGGCCACGTCGGTCTGCTGCTCGCGCTGGCACGGCCGTTCCGCGGCAGGGCGCCCGTGCTGCGGGATGTCGCGGCCTTCGTCCGTGCACGCGAATGACAGCGTGTCGACCGATCGGCCTTCGCCCGCTCGCGGGCGGCGTGTGCGATCACCGACGCCTGGCACCCATGCCGGTATCGGTCGCCCGCGCGTGCCGCGTCAGGCGACCGTGACGCCCTTCCAGAAGGCGATGCGCCCGCGTATGTCCGCCGCCTTGGGCTTGGGATCGGGATAATACCAGGCGGCATCCACGTTTTGAGAACCCGAGACGTCGAGCGTGTAATAATGCGCGACCCCCTTCCATGGGCAGGTGGATGTCGTGTCACTCGGGCGGAGCAGGGCGTCGTCGACCGCCTCGCGCGGGAAATAATGATTGCCCTCGACGACGACGGTATCGTCACTGCTGGCGATTAGGGCGCCGTTCCACCGCGCTTCGACCATGGTGCGTCTCCTGCATTTGGCGATCCCATATATGGGGGGCTGCGCGTCGAGGCGCCAGCCGTCCCGATCCGCGACGAACGCGCGCTGCCCAAGCCCGCCCGATCCTGCTAGCGCCAGCCGCATGTTGAAGACTCGCATGAAGCGCATCGCCACGGAAACCGACCGCGCGCGCGCGCGCCTGGCCGCCGTCGAGGCCGCAGTTGCGGCGCTTGTCGACGAGGATCTGCTCGATTTCGCCGACATTTTCGCCGCGGGAGAACCGACGCCACTGCGCGCCATGGCGGATGCGGAAATGCAGCGGCGTGGGATCAGCCTTTGAGACGGCTGCCGTCCCGGTTCCGCCGCCTCGATGGCGCGCTGGCGGACCTTCCCGTCGAGGAGCCGATGCTTCTCACCGAGCTGGACGGCTTCCTCACCGGGCTGGTCGTCTGTCCCCAGCCGGTGGACGCGAGCGAATATATGACCGTCATCTGGGGCATCGATGTAGACGATGTGCCACCGTTCGACGATCCTCGTGACGTGCAATGGTTCGCCGGTGCCGTCGCGGCGCGGCGCGACGAGATCGCGCGTGATCTCGCGCGCGGCAAGTTCCAGCCGATCCTCGATACCGACGCGCGCGACGCCGAACCGATGTGGGAATATTGGATCGACGGCTTCGCGGAGGCGATCGCACTGCGGCCCGAGGCGTGGGACCAGCTTGCCGACGATCAGGCAGGCGCCGAGCCCTGGTCACGCATGACCATGTTGATCGCGATCGCACGCGGCGACAGCGATCTGGACAGCGTCGCGATCAATGCGTTCGAGGACCATGCGGTGGCCGAACTGATCGACACCGTCCGATGCCTTTACGACTCCCGCAAGCACGCGCCGGGTCCGGCGGCGATCGCTGCGGCGGCGACCGGCGTCGCCAAGATCGGCCGCAACGAGCCTTGCGCCTGCGGATCCGGTCGCAAGCACAAACTGTGCTGTGGATGATCGAAGCGGCGTCACCGAGCGGGAAGGGGGAGGGCGCCGAGATTCAGCACGATGCA
Source organism: Sphingomonas sp. GV3 (assembly GCF_031082075.1). Taxonomy (NCBI): domain Bacteria; kingdom Pseudomonadati; phylum Pseudomonadota; class Alphaproteobacteria; order Sphingomonadales; family Sphingomonadaceae; genus Sphingomonas; species Sphingomonas sp. GV3. Next base: position 197,643 of record NZ_JARWLE010000001.1, read on the forward strand.
AGAAGACCGTGGTGCCGGTTCGCGCCAATTGTTCCGATGTGAAGCAAAATATTGCCTCCCCACAACATATCGTCAGCTTCTTGTAAGCAACGGCCGATATCATTTTTCGATACATGCCCCGTCAGGTGGCCTGCCTGACGGTCCAATCGAAAGAATGACCATGAAGATCTTTTCATGCGCGGTTGCGGCCGGGTCTCTGCTGGCGGCTGCGGCAGGCGTGCGCGCGGAGGATGCCCCAAGCTTTTCCGTCGGTGCGCCCGCCGCGTGGGTCAAGCCGGTCGCGACGCCGGTCGAAGTGGTTCGGGCCGGCCACGCCCCCCATCACATGTTGCTGCGTGCAGACCAGCTGGTCTTCGAACCGGAGGGCGGCATGTCGCTGCACTGGGTCGCCGCGAACCAGGTCGTGACCCCTGACGATCTCGCCAAGCTCGGCACGATCTCGCTGACCTGGAACCCGGAAACGGAGACGTTGCGCATCCATACGGTGGTCATCCGTCGCGGCAGCCAAGTCATCGACGTGCTGAAGGACCAGCACTTCACCGTGCTGCATCGCGAGACGAACCTAGAACGGGCGGCGATCGATGGCCGGTTGACGGCGACGCTGCCGATCGCTGGCCTTGCGGTTGGCGATATCGTGGAGATCAGCGGTACCCGGACCAGCCACGATCCGGCGCTCGGCCGTCACCACGAGGCGCGACTGAACCTGTCGCCCGGCACGATGCAGACGCAATTCGACGCGCAATGGGAAAAGGCCATTCCGATCCGCTGGCGCGCACTGCCCGGCGTTCCCGATCCGCGCATCACCACGGGCCGGACCGAGACGCTGTCGATCAGCGAGACCGACGTACCCGATCCGCATCTGCCCAAATACGCGCCCGAGCGCTTTCGCCAGGCCGACGCGATCCAGTTCTCCGACTGGCATGACTTCGCGGAAGTCTCCGCGACGATGGCGCCGCTGTACGACAAGGCTTCGTTCGTCAAGCCCGGCGGTGCGGTGGAGGCCGAGGCGACCCGCATCGCGCATATGACCGCCGATCCCGTTGCGCAGGCGGAGGCGGCGCTGGCCCTGGTGCAGGAACAGGTACGCTATCTGTACGTCGGGCTGAACGATGGCGGCTATGTCCCTGCTGCGGCGGAGGATACCTGGACCCGTCGATATGGCGACTGCAAGGGCAAGACGGTGCTGCTGCTCGCCCTCCTGCATCAGCTCAAGATCGAGGCGCAGCCCGTCCTCGTATCCGCCGGTTCGTTCGGCGATGCGATCCCGAACTTCCTGCCCTCAGCCGGCCTGTTCAACCATGTTTTAGTCCGCGCGGTCATCGCCGGGCGAACCTATTGGCTCGACGGTACACGCATGGACGATCGGCATCTCGCCGACATTCGCACGCCAGCCTTCCACTGGGGGCTGCCGGTGCAGGCGCAGGGCGGGGCCCTCGTCGCGATGATGCCGCCGCCCGCCGACAAGCCGCTGCGCGAGACGGCGTTGCGGCTGGACGCATCCGCAGGCTTCGATAAGCCGGTCGTCGCGCATGCGGAGGTGACGTTCCGGGGCGATGGCGCGCTGGCCATCCGTCGACAGCTTGCCGCGCTGTCGACCGAGCAGCGCGAACGGACGCTGCGAGGCGTGTTCGGCAAGCAGTTCGACTATATCGCGCCGACGGACGTGCTGTCGCGCTTCGATGCCACCAAAGGCGAAGAGACGCTGGTGCTCAACGGTATAGCGTCGCTGGACTGGACCGACGACGCGCTGGAACTGACCGGCGTGCAGCTGGGCGAGTCGCTGGATCTCGCGCGCGAGCCGGGGACGCCGGCGGACATACCCTATGCCCTGCCTTACCCGAATGCCCGACGCTTTCGGGAGACGATCGTCCTGCCGAATGGCGGGCACGGCTTCACCCTCGACCCGCTTCACTTCGACCAGACGGTTGCGGGCGTCGCGACCCACCGCGACGGGCAGATCGTCAACGGCGTCGTCGAACTGGAAACCGACACCAACAGCCTCGTCCCGGAATTCCCGGCGTCCGAAGCGGCGCCGGCCCAGCAGATGCTGCGCCACCAGTTGCGTGAACATGCCTATCTGCATCGTCCCCCAAATGCGGGTGCTGCATCCTGAGCTGACGGGGGGCGGGGCGGCGATAGCCGGCGCGCGTGACGGGAAGGGCGCGGAAGGCGGTCGGCACGGCGCGCATTTGCTGTAAGGCACTGGCATGCAGCCGACCCTTTCCCCGTCTATTGCCGCTCCGCCACCATCGTCGGTCAAGGACGAGGGGAGGGCGTTGCTGTCGCTTGCCGGGCCGCTGGTCGGCGCGAACCTGTTGCAGATGGCGATCGCCGCGGTCGACGTGATCTTCGTCGCGCGGCTCGGCGCCGTCGACCTGGCGGCCGCGACGCTGGCGGCCTTTCTGTTCAATCTCCTGAGCTATGCGCTGATCGGCCTGACGAGCGCGGCGGCGCCGCTGATCGCCGCGGAGCGTGGCCGCAAGGCGCACGCCGTCCGCGGCGTGCGGCGCGACGTGCGCATGGCGTTGTGGGTCGGGTTGATCGGCGCGGTGCCGGTGATGCTGCTGCTCTGGCATGGCCAGGCCCTGCTGTTGCTTGCCGGCCAGGATGCCGAGGTCGCGCGACGGGCCGGCCTGTTCCTGCGTATCCTGTTCGCCGCCGTGCCGCTGTCGGTCGCGGCGGGCGTGATGCGCATCGCCGCCGCGGCGCTCGGCCGGCCGGGCTGGGCATTCCTCGCGACGGGCGTCGCGCTGCTGGTGGACATCGTCGGCAATTGGGTGCTGGTCTTTGGCAATTGGCACGCGCCGGCGCTGGGGCTGGCCGGATCGGCGCTGGCGAACCTGGTCAGCTTCGCGGTCATGACCCTGACCTATGCGGTGATCCTCGTGCGCGATCCGCGGTTGCGGCGCTATCGCCTCTTCGGCCGCTGGTGGCGTGGCGATGGCGCCCGCGCGCGCGACATCTGCCGTATCGGGCTGCCGATCATGGCGACCTGGATGCTGGAGGGGGGTCTGTTCGGCGGCGCGGCCTTGCTGATGGGCCTGATCGGCGTCACCGACGTTGCAGCCCATGCCATCGCGCTCAACATCGCCGCCTTCGCATTCCAGCTGCCGTTCGGCATCGCCCAGGCGGCGACGATCCGCGTCGGCCTGGCGTACGGCGCCGCGGATCGTCGCTGGATCGCGCTTGCGGGGAATGTCGCGCTGGCGATCGGCGTCGGCGTGATGGCCGTCACCGCCACGATCATCTGGACCGCCCCCCGGTCCCTCATCGGTCTGTATATCGACACGCACGACCCCGCCAATGCGACGGTGGTGGCATTGGCCGTCCGCTTCCTGACGGTGGCGGCGGTGTTTCAGCTGGCGGACGGCGCGCAAGCCGTGGCGGCCGGCGTCCTGCGCGGCATCCAGGACACGCGCGTACCGATGCTGATCGCCGCGTTCGGCTATTGGGTCGTCGGCTTTGGCAGTTCGGTGGCGCTCGGCTTCGCAACGCCGCTCGCCGGAGCCGGCATATGGTGGGGCCTTGCCGCGGGGCTGCTCGTCGTCGCGATCCTTCTCACCATGCGCTGGCGCGCGCGCGGCCGGCTCGGGCTGGAACCCGCGCCGGCCTGAGCGGCTCAAACGACCAGGATGACCTTGCCGCGCGGGTGATCGTTGCGGGCGAAGCGATGCGCATCCTCGACCGCGTCCAGCTTGAACCGGCGCGATATCTCGACCCGAACGGCGCCCTCGGCGACGAGGTCCAGCACCCGGCCGAGCGCCACCGCGTCGGGCTGCGCATGCCAGCGGGGTACGGTGCGAACGCCGAGCGCGGCGGCACGCGCCTCGTCCGGGTCGAGCGTCGACACCAGGATGCCCCCCGGTTTCAACGTCGCGAACGACCTGGCCTGCGTCTCTCCCCCCTGCGTGTCGAAGACGAGGTCCAGTTCAGTGGCGACGTCCTCGAAACGCTGGCTACGATAGTCGATGACGGTATCGGCGCCGAGCGAGGCGACGAAATCGAGATCGTCCGCGGCAGCGGTCGCGAACACGGTGCAGCCCTTCCAGCGTGCGAACTGGACCGCAAGGTGTCCCACCCCGCCTGCCGCGCCATGGATCAGCACCCGCTGACCGGTCGCCAGCCCGCCATGGTCGAACAACCCCTGCCAGGCGGTCATCGCCGCCAGTGGCAGCGCGCCGGCGATATCGGTCGACACCCGATCGGGGATGCGTGTCAGTTCTTCGGCGGTCACCCGCACGCGAGTGGCCTGCGCGCCGCGATCCTGACCGATGAAGGCGCACACGCGGTCGCCCGGCGTCCAGCCTTCGATCTCGCTCGTCTCGATCGTGCCGGCAAGATCGCGGCCCAAGGTGATCGGCAGCTTGGCCTCGCCGACGGGGGCATAGGCGCCTTCCGCCGTCTTCCAGTCGACGGGGTTCACGCTTGCCACCTCCGCGGCGACGATCACGCCGCCCGCAGAGGCGGGAGGATCGACGCGCTCGACCACCAGCGTTTCGGGTTGCGTGAAGCGGTGAACCCGCACGGCTTGGACTGTCATCGTTGGATCCTCGATTGGGGTGCCGCATGCCCAACCAAGGTCTTCACGCGCCGTTCCCGTACAGCTGCCGACGGACGCGTCAGGCGAGCGACGGCGTCACGGCCCGATGTCCGCGGCGCCCTTCTGGACGCGCAAGGCCTTGCCCGCCTTGAAGCCGAGCGCGGCACCGACGCGATCGTCCCACCCGTACGGGTCGTTGCGGACGATCGGTTCGCCGTCGTCCCCGAACAGCACAGTCTGGTACAGCATGCGAACGGGGATCTGCCGCGGCAGCTTGACGAACGTTTCCTTGCCTGTTGCGCGCGCTTGATGCCAAGCGTCTAGCACGCCCTCGTCGGTGGCGATCATTTCGGCGAAGCCGAGCGCGTCGTCCACCCGAACGCAGCCATGGCTGCGCTGGCGCTGCACCATGCCGAACAGCGCCTTGGCCGGCGTGTCGTGCAGGTAGATGGCCTGGTCGTTGAGCATGTCGAACTTGACGAGGCCCAGCGAGTTCTTCGGACCGGGCTGCTGCACGATCCAGCCGTCCTTCCACACCATGTTGTTGGCGCGCAGATAACCCTGACCCTTCCCCGCGATCTCCTTCTGCTGGATCGATCGGGGCACCGTCCAGGTCGGGTTCGCCACCAGACGGAAGACGGGCGAGCCAAGCTGCGGCGTTTCCCGGTCAGGCTCGCCGACCACCACCTTGCGGCTGTCGACGATCGCACCGTCACGCCAATAGGTCAGCCGCGCCGCCGCGAGATTGACGTCGATGCGCGTCTTGGGCGGATTGCGATCGAGCCAGCGGAGCCGCTCCATCGCGACCGCAATCGCGCGCGCACGATCCGCGTCGGACATGTTGAGGATGGCGAGCGCTTCGGCCCCGATGATCCCATCGGGCTTCATGCCGTAATCCGCCTGCATCCGCCGGACGGCATCGACCAGTGGCGGAGCGTAGATCGAGCCCGATGGCGGCGCGCCGTCCAGATAGCCCAGCACCACCAATTCGTGGGCGACCGCCGGGATGCGTGGATCGTTCGCGCCGGGCTTTACCGGCTGGTCGGTCACGGCGATGTCGGGGGTCGACTCCGGTGCCGGCTGCCGGCGCTTCAGATAGGCCGCCGACAGCCTGGCGTAATTGGCGTCCTGCGGGGCAAGCCCGTTCAGCCAGCCGGCCAGATCGCCGTTGTGCAGCGCCGCCGCCAACCCGGCCTTAAGATCCGGATGGGGACGGGGGACTGTGTAGATGTCGTAGAGCTTCGTCGGGTCGGTCGCGCCCTGCGCCAGCGCGGCGGCATAGCGCAGCGCCTGCTCGGTTCGCTGACGATCGTCCGCTGGCGGTGGGCCGAAGTCGACATGGTCGAGCCCATGCGCCGCGCGGCCGTCGATCGCCGTGCGCAATTGGTCCGTCGTCTTGCTGGTCCAGCCCGCCTGCGCGACGGGCGCCTGCGGCGTCGCCGTCGCACTGGCGTTGCGGTCCTGCGCGACCTCGACGTTGCAAGCCGACAGCAGCAACGCGACGACGATACTTCCTGACCTTGATTGCACGCTCATCTCCCGCCTGTGCAGAGGGTAGAACGGCGTGGCAGGCAGTCTGCTCCCTCTGGATCATAGCGGATGCGCAACATTATGCGCCGGCGCGTTGCGGTGGCGAGGGCTGGTTCGATTTCGGTACGGTTCTGTCCCTCTGCCAAAGTGATTTTATTAAGGCTTGTGGGCGATGGTCCCGGCCTGAAGACGCGGTTCGTCGGTTAGGGTGACCGGACGGTTTGCGACCGCGTCTTTCGTACTCGGAACTGGACCCGGAATGTCTCGCGAACACTATGAAATCGCATTCGATGAGCAAGCGTCGCTGTTCTCAATCACCGCGCGGGGATTCTGGACCGTGCCGGTCGCAACGAAGTTCACCGCAGAGGCACTGGCGCGCGCCACCGCGGCGCGCCTGCGCCACGGTCCTTTCCGGGCAATAGCCGACCTGCGTGAATCCAGCGTCCACTCCGGCGCGGTAGTGGACATTTTGGCGTTGTTCGTGCCGAAAGCGATGAAACTGACGTCCGCCCCGGTCGCCGCGGTCGCCTCGTCGAACCTCGCGAAGCTACAGACCGAACGCTACCTGCGCGGTCCGAACTGTCGTACGTTTCTGTCGATGGACGAAGCCCGCGCGTGGATGGATCGGCTGTGGGAGCAGCGCTGACCGACACGCCGCTGGATGCGGCTGCACAGCTCGCGCTTCTAATGGCCCACGTCCGTCAGGGTGTGGTCATGTACGACGCCGACGAGTCGATCATGCTGATTAACGACCGCGTCCCGACGATCTTCGGATTCGCGCGGGGTTCGATCTCGATCGGCTCGACGCTGGGCGGCTATCTTGCGTCCGTCGGCAGGGCCGTCGGCTGGCCTGCCGATCGGGTGGCGCGCGTCCTTGACAATCATCGTAGCTGGTCGCGACAGGGGATACCGCAACGGTTCGACCACGTCTTCGACAGCGGCAAGATCTTTGAGGTGACGTTCGATCCGATCGCGGCGGGGGGTGCGATACTGACGTTCCTGGACGTCACGCATGAAAGGATGATGCACCGTCGCAGCGACTCGCGTGACGCACTGGCCCGCCAGTCCGGCTCGATGCTGGCGACCGTCGCGCGGATTTCGGCAGACACGCGCAACCTCGCGCTGAACGCCAGCATCGAGGCCGCCCGCCTCGGCGATCTCGGCCACGGATTTGCCGTCGTCGCGGCCGCGATCCGTGAATTGTCGCGCGAGACCTCCGCCGTGCTGATCGAGATGGCGCGCGTCAACGAGGACCTTCTGCGCTGATCCCGAGATCTGCGACGCGATCCGCCGGAAACATTGGATTGGCGTGGTTGCGATGCTAGGATCGGCCATGGTCGCGTGCTGCCTCTTCTGGCTTGCCGGTGCGCTGTCGCCTCAGGCGGCGCCGCTGCCGCAGCGCGTCCCAGAGCCCCCGCCCGCCGCCCGGCTCCCCCCCGGCGAAGCACAGATCGACGACGCGCTGGAGATCGCGGGCGAAAGCGTCGCCGGCGAGCAGCTCGACACGCGGATGGCCGTGCGTGTCACCGTCGATGGCCACGGCCCCTACCGCTTCGTCGTCGACAGCGGCGCGGATCGGTCGGTGATCGCGGACAGGCTTGCGCGCGCGCTCGCCTTGCCAGCCGGCGACCCGGTGATGTTGCACGGCATGGCCGGGACGAGCCGCCGCGAGACGGCGCGTATCGCTCGGCTCGGCATCGGCAGCAGTATCGTGGAGGATATCGCCGCGCCGACCTTGCCCGAGGCCACATTGGGTGCGCGCGGCCTGGTCGGGATCGATGCGTTGCGGGGTCAGCGGCTGATGCTCGATTTCGAGACGAACGCCGTCACCGTCGAGGATACGCGGCGGCCGGTGCAGACCCGTGCCGACGACATTGTCGTCACCGCGCGTCGTCGCGGCGGCCAGCTGATCCTGACGCAGGCGCGGGCCGGCGGCGTCGGCATCCGCGCGGTCGTCGATACCGGGTCGCAGCTGACGATCGGCAATCTCGCGCTTCGCGACGCCCTGTTCCATCGCCGTCGGACGCCGCCGCAGTCCGCCACGACCGAACTGATCAGCGTGACCGGCGAGCGGATGGAAGTGCCGCTGGCCATCGTTCCCGAGATGCGGATCGGCAGCATCACGATGCGCAACGTCGTCGTCGGCTTCGCGGATCTGCCCCCGTTTGCGCTCTTCGGGTTGCGCGACACACCGGCGATGATGCTGGGAACCGACCTGATGGGGAGCTTTCGCCGCGTCTCGCTCGATTTCGGGGCGAAGAAGGTCCGGTTCCAGCTGCGCCGGTGCGGACCTCCGCCCGCGCTCGACCGCGGCTGGCAGTCGCTTCGCCTCAACGGCGAGTCGCCGGGCGTCTGTCCACCGGCGCCGACGGGGCGCTGACGTCCCGCCCGTGTCCGCGCGTGCGGCGGTAGGCGGCGGTACGGGCTGCCACCCAAGCATAGATGACCATGCCGCGGATCTTGCAGCGCAGGCGGAAGAAGTGGAAGGCCCGGACGCTCGCGTGAGTGCGTATGGGGGCGAACACATCGCGCGGCAGCGCCGCGAGGTCGCCCAGCAGAAAGCGGAGCACGCGCGGGTCCTTGAACAAATACTTGGCGTAGAGCGCGCCATCGCCGATGCCGTAGCCCGCCAGCAGCGAGCGTTCCTCGGCCGGCAAACGACGTCCGTGATGATGGTCCACCACGAAGCGCGGATCGTAGCGAATGGCAACGCCAGCCGCCTGCGCGCGGACGAGATAGTCGGTATCTTCGGCTGCGCGGAACGGCGTGCCGGCCCCGAAGCGCGCATCGAACGGGCCGACGCGGCCGGGCACATCGCGGGTCATGGCCAGATTGGCGCCCATGGCGAAGCCGCCGGGAAAGCGGTGCGGCGCGGCGACCATCGGATGGTCCTCGAGCTTGATGGTGAGCGGCAGGTCCGCCGGATCGCCCGGCAGGATGCGACCGCCGACGATCGCGGGCGCCTGCAGGGCGGAGAAGCAGCCGACGAGCGCGGCGAAATAATCGGGATGGAGACGGCAGTCGTCATCGGTCATCGCGAGGATCGCGCCGCGGGCATGGGGCAGGCTGGCATTGCGGGCATGCGCCAGCCCTGGCCGCTCGGCCGTGATCAGCCGGACCGCGAACGGCTGATCCGCTGCCCAGCGCGCGAGACAGTCGGCCGTCCCGTCGCTGGAGCCATTGTCCACCAGCACCACCTCGATCCGCGGCGCCTCCGGATGCGCGGCGGCGCGCGTGATCGACGACAGCAATCGCGGCAGGGAAAGCACGCGATCGCGCGTGCACACCAGCAGGCTCACCACCGGCGTGTCCGTCACGCGGCCGCCGATCTTATGGCCGGAACCGAGCGATGAAGCCGATGACTTGCCGAGGTCCATGCCTCGACATAGCGACCGATCTTTCCATAGTCGTTGTCGAGGACGACATGGGGAATGTCGAGCAACAGCGCGAGGATATGGCCGTGCAGGCGGTCGGTGACGATCGCTTCTCCGCGCGACAGAAGACGAAGGCCGCGGCGGAAACGCGCCAGCGCTTGCGCCGCATGATCGCCCTCCACCGTGCCTTCGTCGTCGAGCCAGTCGCAGGCGAGCGTCCCAGGGGCAAGCGCGGGGGCATGCGCATCGCGCTCGACATCCGTTCGCATCAGCGCCAGCAAGGGTACGTCTGTCCTTTGCCGCGGCTGGGGGCCGAGCGCGAACGCGGAATCGGGGGCGATAGCCGCCGAGGAGCCGATCATGTCGCGCGCGATGCCGAGACTGGGGCGGTCACGAACGTACAGCGTCAGCGCGGGATGGGCGGCGGCGACGCTCGCAAAGCGCGCGGCGGCCGTCGCATCGCGAAAATGGATCGACTGGGGCAATTGCACGATCCGGCGATCGGGCAGCGTCGCGAGCACCGTCTCGCGCAGCCGCTGGTGATGCGGCCAGATGTCGCCGAGATTGCCGCCGCCGTGCAGGAAGACGATGCCGTCGGGACAGGCGGCGCGTAGTGCCCGCTCATCGAAATCGTGCCAGGTGCAAACGTAGTCGGGGTCGCGGCCGGTGATCGCGCGCAGCATCGCCAGCTCGCCGAGCCAGATCGCGCTGTCGCCGACATTGGCGTGGTCGGGAAAATCGAGCAGCGCATAGCGGTCGCCCGGCCCGACATGGCTGCGATACAATCGATCCAGCGCCGCCTGCTGGACCGCGATGACATCGGTCATGCCGCCAGCCTGGCGTCACCCGCCATCACCGTGCGGTACAGCGCCTCGCAGCGATCGAGCCAGCGTTCGCGCGTGAACAGGCCCATCACCCGGTCGCGCGGTACATTGGGGGGTATCGCCATCGCCTCGCGCATCGCGGCGGCCAGTCCCTCGACGTCTGCGGGCGGCGCGAACCGGCCCGCTTCGCCGATCACCTCGCGCGCGGCGCCCATGTCGAACGCGGCGACGGGCAGGCCGCATGCCATGGCCTCCGCCGCGACCAGTCCGAAGGGTTCGTCCCAGCATGGCGTGAAGACGAACAAGGAGGCGCGACCGAGCTCGTCGGCGAGTGCCGCCGCATCGAGATGGCCGCCATAGACGACGGTGTCGGCGATCAGCGGTTCGACCTCGGCGGACCAGTAATCCGGGTCCTCGATCGCGCCGAACAGGGTCAGGCGAATGCCCGCCGCGCGTGCCGCCCGGGCGGCGAGATGGGGCCCCTTGTTGGGGGTGATGCGCCCGCACCAGACCGCGTCGCCGTTACCGTCCGGGCGGTAAGGCCAGCGCGCCGCGTCGATACCGTTGTGCAGTACCGAAACCTCCGCCGGCGCGCCGGCGGGCCACCATGCCTCGCGTTGCCGTGCGGACGTGACGGTCAGGTGATGGCGCGGCGACGGGCTCTGGCTGACGAACCAGTGCAGCGCGTCGTACGGCGGGACGTGGAGGGAGGTGACGGTCGGCACCATCGCGGTGCGTCGCTGCTCGAGCGGGAAGCGATGCAGACTGTTGTTGTGGACGACGTCGAAGCCCCCCGCGGCGATCCGGTCGCACGCCGCCGCATAGCCATGGTCCAGATGCGCGATGAGCGGGGCGGATCCACGATGCTCCGCCCAGGGAAAGGTCCGTTCGTAATGCTCGGGCAGGACGGGATCGATGGCGAAGCGCGGATCGCTGTCGCCCGAGGCGAACAGAACCACGTCGTGGCCGCGATCCTGCAGCCCGGCGGCGAGCTGCCAGCAATGCGCCTCCATGCCGCCGGCGAACGGTTCCGCTATCCGCTGACGGACATGGGCGAGGACCGCGATCCTCATGCCGCGACCGTATCCGGCGCTCGCGCGGTCGCTTCCAGGTGACGAAGGACCGTCGCCGTATTCGCATAGGGCTGGTGGCTCTGCTGTCCGGTCAGCGCGCGATCGTCGTCGTCGGGCGCGCGCAGGATCCGGATCGGCCGGCCGGGGGCGTCGTCGATCAGGCCCATCAGGCGAAAGGCGTGCAGCCAGTGGCCCATGGTGCGATAGCCCCATTTCTGCTCGAACAATTGCGCGTTGCGCACCACGCTGTCGAGATGGTGGACAGGCGGCATGTGGTGCGGGTGATATTGATGATAGGCGAGTCCGCCCTTTATCCAAGCGATCGGCACGCCCGCGCCGTCCAGCATCTTGCCGAAATCGGTGTCCTCGCCGCCATAACCGACATAGCGTTCGTCGAAGCCGCCGACGCGCAGGAAGGTGTCGCGCCGCATGGCAAAGTTGAGCGACCAGAAGCAGCGATAATCCGCGCACAGCTCCAGCCCTTGGGCGGGCGGCCCGCGCCGGTCCGAATGTTTTTCCGCCACCGCCGCAAAGGCGTCGTAGGACCAGTCGCCCGCCGTCGCGCCGCCGGGCAGATACATGACCTCACCCATCAGCAAGCCATCGAAGGTCGCCGCAAAGCCGGCATAGTCCGCGACGAGTTCCGGCGCCGGGATGCAATCCATGTCGAGGAAGACCAGCGTGTCGCCGCGCGCCGCGCCGGCGGCGACGTTGCGCGCCATGGCGAGCGGCAGAGAATCCGCCTCGATCCGGATCTGGCGGACGGGAAACGGCGCGTCGGGCAGGTCGTAGAGATCGTCCTGCATGACGGCGACGAGGAATTCGGTCGGCATCATGGTCTGTCGCGTCAGTCCGAGCACGACGTTGACGAGGTGATCGGGGCGGCCTTTCGCCAGCGTGACGACGGAGACGGAGGTCATAGGGGACGGGGCTCCAGGGAGGGGGCGAGGGTGATGGGGATCGGCGTCCACAGCCGGTCGGCCAGGGCTTCGAGCCAGAGCGCGGCCCGGTCGGCGGGCGCATCGTCGATCATTGCGCGCTGCCGGTCGGGCCGATGATGGGCACGCGTCTCGGCGAGCGCGGCGTTCCAGCCTTGCGCCGAAGAGGGAAGATGGGGGCGAACGGTAGCGACGCCGGCCGCGGCGAGCGCCTCCGCCTTGTGGTGCTGTTCGTCGAAATAGCGCCATTCTGGCACCGCGAGCCAGGGCCGCCCGGCGGCGAGGATCTGCTGGCACGTCGTGTTGCCGGTCGAGGCGATGACGAGGTCCGCCGCCGCGATATGATCGGCGGCATCCTCCACCCAGCCGCGGTGCTCGACGTTGGATGGTTCGGTGGCATGCCAGTCACGCTGCACCTTGCCGACCGTGATCCACCGAGCATTGGGACGCGTGCGCGCGCCGACGCCGATCGGCGCCTGGGCAAAGCCTTCGCCGCCGCCGCCCGACAGGACGAGGATCATCTCCTCGTCCGCGCCGATACCGATCCGCTGGCGCGCCACCTCGCGTTCCGGCACGCGCACGTCGACGCCGAGCCCGCCGGCGAAACAGGTCCGCGCGCGAAACGCATCGTCCCAGTCCGGCTGGCCGAGATCGGCGTGAAAGGGCGCGAGCAGCCCCGCCGCCCCGTCATAGGCGGCGCGATGACCCGGGTCGCTGCGGTCGCCGTGCTGCAGCACCTTGACGTGCGGCACGGAGCAGATGCGTGCGAGCTGGGCCACCTCCGCCGACACGTCGCAGAGGATCAGCGCCGGATCCGCGGTGTCGAACCAGTCGGCCAGCGTCCTCATCGCGCGGCGGATCCCCGGCCAGCCCAGCGGCGCGCAATGCAGCGTCTGCGGCGTCGGCACCCAGTCCATGGTCGTCGCCTCGTCGCCGGTGGCTTCGAACAGGGACGGGATACGGACGATGTCGACCTGCTGCGGAAGGGGCGGGAAGATATCGTCGCGCGCGCAGAAGATCGTCATCGGCCGCGCGGACGGCAGCGCCCGTGCGATGGCGGCGCAGCGCTCCGCATGGCCGCGCCCCTGATGATGGACGAAATAGCCGAAGGGACGCATCATGCCGCCGCCGCCACGCACGGCTTCGGCGTCGACCGGGCCACGAGACCAAGTGTCGTCAGCCCCTCCAACACACCGGCCGCGTGCCGGCCCGCGACGCGCAGCAGCCCTGGTCGCTCTGGCAAATGGTCGAGCTCCGCGCCGGCATTGCCGACGACGATGGCGTGACCGCAGGCAGCCAGCATGTCGTCGTCGTTGCCGCTGTCGCCCGCCGCGACGCAATCCGCCAGCGTCAGGCCTGAGCGGGCGGCAAAGGCGGCGATCGCCTGCGCCTTGCCGCCGGTGGGCGCGAGCACATCGATCAGGCGACCGTGCGAGAAGACGGTGCGTGCGGCGAGGCCTCGCGCGCGAAGCGTCAGGCGGATGCGTTCCGCATCGGTCGCGGTGCCGTAGAAACTGACCTTGTGCGGCCCCGCCGTCGCCTCCGGCTGACGGGTGACCTCCAGCGGCGCCAAGGCGTCCTCCACGGCCTCGCGATCCCAATTGGCGTCGAGCGCGCGGGCATAGTCGGGGCAGGCGCGCCATCCGCCACGTCCGTCGGCGAGCATCAGCCGCGTCCCGACGTCGACGATGAACGCGTCCGGCTGGGGAAGCCGCCAGCGCTTCAGAATCATGCGTGCCGCATCGAAGCCGCGGCCCGTCGCGATGACGAAGGGCAGGTCGGTCGCTTCGCGCCACGCGGCGAACGCGCGTGCGCTCTCCGTGCAGCCCGTCAGCGTGTTGTCGATGTCGCAGGCGAGCAGGCGCGGGGCGGCGAGGCCGCGATACAGCGTCGATGTCGTTGCGGCATAGCTGTGCCAGCAATAGCGGCCGACATTCGCCCGGGCGGCGGCTGCAAAGCCGGCGTGGCGCGTGGGATCGGCGACGATCGCCTCCATGGCGGCGCCGATCGCGGCCTCGTCCTTCGGGTCGACGAGCAAGCCGTGGCCGATCGTCGCGAGGATATCGGCCGGCCCGCCGTTACGCGTCGCGACGACCGGCACGCCCGCCGCCGCCGCCTCGACCAGCGTCAGACCAAACGGCTCGTGCAGTGCGGGGTTGACGAACACGCCCCCGTCGGCCGCACGCGCATAAAGGGCGGCGACGTCGTCCGCGTCGTGAGACGCGGGCAGGGCGAAACGGCCGCGCAGGGCCGAGCTGTCGGCCATCGCCCGCAGCTCGGCAAGCGCGGCACGCTCCTCCCCGCTGGCATGCGCGTGCTGCCCGGCGAGAATGACGAGGTTTGCGCGTGCGCGCAGCCCGGCGTTGCCGGCGAAGGCGCGCGCGATCGCGCCGAGGTTCTTCTTCGCGACTGGCCGGGCGATGGCGAGCACGATCGGCAGTTCGGGGCGTTCGAGCCATCGGTCCAGCCGATCCGCCAGCGTCCGCACGGCCCTCTCGCGGCCTTGGCGCGGCACGCCGGGCGCGACGACCCGGATGCGGTCGCCGAGCGCGACGCCATAACCTGCGACCTGCCGCCGCGCTTCCTCTTCCGTCGACACGACGATGGCGGAGGCGGCGACAATGGCGGCGCGTTCGGCAAGGATGCGCGCGTCCAGTCCGGGGCTTTCGATCCGCTGTTCCCGCTTGTCGATGCCAAGCGCATGCGGCGTGTAGACGAAGGGGATGCCGAACCGTCGCTGTGCGGCCATCGCGACCGCGGCCGCATCGGCGAAATGCGCGTGGATCACGTCGGGCCGACGCGGCAGATCGGCGAGCATCACGACGAACGCCTCGATGAACGCACCGAGGTCCGCCCCCAGTGCCTCCTTCTCGAGGTAGCGACGATCGTCGGTGGCGATGCGGCGAATGGCGACTTTGTCCGCGACCGTCTCATGGCTGCGGCTATGCGTCGCACCCAGACGTATGTCGTCGAACGCGCGCGTGACGATGACGACCTGTTCCACATCGTCGCGCAGCGCCTGATGGCGAGCAGCATCGAGCACATAGGCGATATGGCCGCCCGTGTCCGCCGTGATCCCGAAATCGACAGGCGGCGCCTTCAGGCAGCCGCCGAGCGCCAGATGAAAGATGATCATGTGCGCCCCTTTCGTTTTTTTGCTGGAGCTCAACGTTGTTCGGGAAAATTGTGTCCAAGAATTATCACTTAGGTTAATCGCGAAGATTGCCGGAAATGGTTCCACGAGCATCAAAGTCTTTTGTATTGATATCGATCAATGCCGCTTGTTACTTTTCGAGACTCGATGGGTATTCGGCCGAACCTCAATACAAAGGTCCGATCCGGCGGCATGTGGGAAGCTGAACGAGAATTTAGACAACGCTATCGGCGCTGGCCGCGTTGTGGGCTGTGTTCATTTTTCCATGAAGGAATTGCCGATGCGCCTCCCACTGTTCGTCGCTGCGTGCCTCGTCGCCGCGCCCGCCGCCGCCCAGAGTCAGCAGGCGTCGGGCAGTTTCCCGCAGAACAGCATTTCGGACCGCGACCATGGCGGCCCGCGCGGCGAGGCGCAGCGTGCTTCGATCGCCGCCCTGCAACAGACGCTGACCGAATTGCAGCAGCTTCAGCTCCAGACGAAGCAGGCGCATTGGAACGTCTCCGGCACGCTCTTCTATCCCCTGCACGAGCTGCTGCAGGAACATTACGAGGGCGTCGGCAAATATGCGGACGAGGTCGCCGAGCGGCTGCTCGCGATAGGCGCCTCGGCCGATGGCCGCGCCAACACGATCGTACGCACCAGCCGCGTGCCCGAAATCACCGGTGGGTTTATCGACGACGGGCAGGTGATCGTCTGGTTCGCGCGCAACTATCGCGTGGTCAGCGATGAGGTGGGGCAGGGGATCAAGGCGACCGAAGACGGCGATCCGACGACGTCGAACCTCCTGCAGGAGGTGCAGCACGCGATCGACAAATATCAGTGGCAGATGCGCGCCATGATCCAGCCGACGCCGACCGACCAGAATACGGGGGCGCCGCTCAACGGCGGGCAGCCACTGCCGATGGCGAAATAGGGCCCTGCCGCCGGTCCTTCCGCATGCTGGGGGACCGGCGGACCTGTTGGCCTACCCACCAGGCCAAGCCCCGTCCTTGCTCCTTGCGGCATCGGCAAGGATTTCGCGCGGTCCGCGGGATCATTTGATCATCGTCAATGCATCGCGTCTCTACCTTCGCCACGAAGGTGTCGGAAAAAGCATGCGCGCGATGGATCCGATCCTGCCTCAGCCCGATGTCGTTTCTTTCGCACCCCGTTGCGACGTGATCCTCGAGATCGACGTTATCGCCCTGGTGGAGGAGCATCGACATCGGCTTGTCCTGTGCCGCCAGGCGGAAGCAATCGCGGATAGTCTGTCCGACCACCCCGGCAGGGCGGCGATGGTCAAGTTCCTGCATGGGCTCGATGCGCTGGCCATGGATAGCGGCGGCGGCGGCGGTGGCGGCGTGGACGTTTTCGCTGGCGCGACGCCCGACGATCGTCTCCGGCCACGCTGCTCGGTCACATCCGGCGTCGTCACATGGCCGATGTGGCGCCGCTCGTGAGCTGGTCGCGGCCTTCGGCGAGACGCACGCGTTCGGCGCGCCGGACACGCTGGGACGCCTGCTGCGGACCTTCTCGACGAGCGGCCGGAAGGCGATCAATTTCGAGCAACCGACCGTCCTGGCGCTTGCCGGACATCATCTGACGCCGGATGCACGCAACGTGCTGGTCGATACGCTCGCCTACAGCTTGCTGGGATAACGCGCGCCGCCCCGGGCAGGCGAACGCGCCCGGCGTCACGTTCCTGGGGTGTTCCTGCCGCCCGGTCTCCGCTCGCCGCGGCACGGGTTAAGCCTCGTGTCTAGGCCGCAGCGTGTACCATGGTCGCGGGTGCCGGCCGTCCGCCTGATCGCCGTCACCGCCGTGCGCTCGCATGTTTCTGATGCAACGGAGGGCGAGAAACGGGCCCGATCGATGCGGTCGATCCCTGCGCAAGAATACCGCGAGCGAGCGGGTCGAAGCGCCCCTCGTTACCTAAGACGGATCCCACTCCTGTAGCCGCAGGTCGACCGAGGACAATGTATCGCATTGATACACAGCAAAAAACTTAGGGATGGGGGACTGTCCTTCTGGTGAACGCGAGATTAACACCATGTTCATGCTTCGCGCAGGGACGGAGCGTCGAGAGGATGAATCACATGAAAGTGCATACCGCGATCGTCGCCACGTTGCTGGCGTCAACCATTGTGGCTGCGCCGGCGTCCGCCGCTACTGTTGTCGTGAACACCGTGTCCGGACTGCCCAGCGCGTCGACCTGGGGCACCATTCCGGGAGAGAATACCGGCGGCGGTACCGCGACGGTGAGCACCACGGCGCCCCGGTCCGGCAACGGATCGCTGGAGATGACCGGCGACCGCACGCGCACGCAGCTCGGCATCCAATATGCGGGCGCGCGGACCGATCTCGGTGCGCTTTCGGCGGTGACCGGCCTGACCTTCGACTGGCGGATCGCGGCGGATTCCACCAACCCGTACAACACCGACTATACGCCGGCGCTCCGCCTGCTGATCCAGGATGGATCGGCACGCAAGGAACTGATCTGGGAAGGGGCCTATAACGGCACCTACGGCAACACGCTGCGTGACACCTGGTATTCGTCGTCCGTCAACGACAAGTTCTACATCACCGGCGGGGACGTCAACGCCGGACAGACCATCGCGCAATGGGCGGCGCAGTTGACCGGTGCGACGGTGTCGGGGTTCTCGGTCGGCGTGGGTAGCGGCGCGACCACTGGCTATCATGCATTTGCCGACAACGTCACGTTCATCACCAACAGCGGCAGCACGACCTACAATTTCGAAGCGGCGACCGGCGCGGTGCCCGAACCCGCAACCTGGGCGCTGATGATCCTCGGCATGGGCGCGGTCGGCTTCGCCATGCGTCGTCGCAACACGACCACCACCACGACGGTGGCATACGCCGCCTGATCAGCCGCGACGACCAAAGCATAACGTCCGTCAAGCCGCCGTCCTTTGAAGAAAGGGCGGCGGTTTCGCGTCATGTCCTGCGGCATCAGCAATCGTGATGCGGAAAATGCGCGAGCATCACCCGGTCTCAGTCTGAGCCGGAGGGAGGGTGATATGGGGATGATCAGATCGCTACTACAGCGGGGGAGCAGCTGTGCAGGCCACTCCGGCATAGGCCCCTAGCGGAGCTCCCCTTTCCATTATCGGCACCGTGCTTACGTCGCATTTCACGGCGACCCGAATGACGGTTTTCGCACCATCCCTGAAGCTTTCGCTCACCAGAGCATCCATCAGCTGGAAGGCCCTTCTGAGTTCATCAGCGCGCTCCGCCTTGGCCTTGACGGAAGAGTCGGCAAATCGCGCCGTCACCTGCGCGACGCGGCCCGCGGCGTCATAGCCGTAGCGGGTGATGCGGTCGGGACCCGACGGACCTTCGGCCTGCGCCGTACAGGCAGAGGCCGGCAACGTCCCCCAGACGGCGTTGTTGAGGCGAACCGCCGAGCATTCCAGCCGCTGCCCGACGTAGCTTTTCTGGACGACCAAATAGACCGTGCCGCCCGCACTCGTCGTCTCCGACGTCTGGCGGTCGAGCCCGTCGAACCCGCGCGCCACCTGCTGCAGCGACGAGAAGCCGTTCCAGCCGCCGTCGGAAGCGTCGGCGACGGTTCCCTGCTCGACCAATGTCGCCGCGCCAGGTCGGATCGACCTCAGCATCCCTCCTATGCGCCCGGCATGTTGTGGATTACCGGCGCAAACCAGCGCTGCTCCCTTGCAGATCGTTGGCTTGCTATTCTGCGGTTCGACCCTTCATCTCATTAACATTTCTGGGCTTTAGCCATACTAGTGAAACAATCGAGAAACCGGTGATGAAATTAGCCAACCCAATCCACCCCCATGTAAACGGCAATGATGGTGCACAGAAATCAAAACAAACCTCATCTTTTCCGTAAGGCTTGGCCACACCAAATGTTCGAGAAAAGTAATCCCAATTACCAAGAGCAACTGTCTTAATATATAGATCGATTATCATGGCCTCATAAATAAAACAGCAGAATGCAGCAAAAAAACATATCAACGAAAATAGCAGGCGCTTATCGCGCTTACTCCCTCCTTCTTTTTCCTTATCATGTCTCAAGGTATCTTGCTCCATAAGGCTTTCCCTCGCGCTCTCTTACTTTCGCGCCGAGAAGCATATTCCGCGCCACTGGTCCCCTCTCTTCTCGTAAACAGCAAACGTAGCGGAGGGATACAGCTTAGATTTGGCCTTATCTGCGTCAGAAGGACCGGAGGGTGCATAACCTAAAGGGAATATCGGCCCGACCGGGGTCGGATGTATATGCCCACTCAGCAACAGAGTGCGCCCCGGCCGATCTAATTTCGGATTGACACCGGCCTTTTTCCCACATCGAAGTATGTCTCAATGTTACCATATTGATCGTTTCTAAACGTCGTAAACGCAACTTCCTTCCTCTGGCCGATAGAGTTGAACAGGTCGAAGGCCGCGTCCCGATCCTTAAAATATGCTTGCCTTCGATCACCACTTAATGCGCAAGTATCATTGTTCTGCGGCTGCTTACCAGTCGGCGCGCCGCCGCCGCCGCCGCCGCCGCCGCCCGGGCCGCCACCGCCGTAGCTTGTGCCGTCGGGAATCTCGATCCATTTTACGGTACACCGGGGTTTGGTGTTGACGATGTCACCAACGCCATCATTCTGTTGACTGCCCCCCGTCGGGCAGTTCTCGATAGGAATAATTCGCACCAACCCACTCGGATCGGTGAAGTTTACCGGATCGTTGCCCACATAGGCATACCAGTTCAGCCCGTCTCCGTATCCGATCGGATCGGTCTGCATGAACCGGCCGAGCGTCGGCGAATAGACGCGCGCCTTGTAATGGTACATGCGCAGGCTCGCGAGCCACGCCTGGCCGGTATATTGGAAGCGCCCGATATTGGTCCCTGCGGGAATGCCGAACTCGTCGTAGCGGTTGATCCCGATCGCATTGCCCGCGCCATCCGTCACCGCGACGACGCTGCCGCGTTCGTCCGCGACCAGCCAGCGGCGATCCCCGGTACCGGCGCCTTCGTACCAGACGATCGGCTCGTCGTCGCCGGGGCCGAAGACGTAGCGGCGCAGGATCGTCCCGCTCGTGTTCTGCTCCGAGATCAGGTCCGACCCGTCATATTGCAGGGTGAACTGCCCGTCCTCGTTGAGCAGCCGACCGACCGGGTCGTAGGCGAGCGAGGCGCCCGGGCCCGACACCAGCCGGTTCTCCCACGTATAGCCATAGGCCGAGCCGCCCGAGTTCGTCAGGTTGCCGCGCGCGTCATAGGCGAAGCCGACGCCGCCGGCCTGCGTGTACTGGTTCAGGCCGTTGAAGCCATAGGCCCGGTCGACGTTGGTCGGGGCCACCCAGGTATAAGCGTTGTTCGAGCTGGCGCGGCTGCTGATCTGGCCCGCCGTGTTGTAGCCCAGCGTCAGCGTCAGATCGCCGGCCGTGCCCGCCAGGTCGTGCGTCAGGCCGGTGTGGGCGACCGATTTGTCTAGCGGATGATCAGGTCGGTCGGCTGCGCTCCTTCGATTTTGCAAGCCGCAGCAGGCCGATGGATATCGGCATCGCTGCCGGAACCGGCGGATCCAACCTATGCCGGCTGCCGCTTCCACACATACGATGACTGCGGCGCGACCAAGAGTTGCTGCGGAACCTGCGCCACCAGATATCCGCCTTCGGTGATCTGGCCGACCGCATCGCGCTCGAACCCATCGTTGGAATGCGGCTTGCCAACTTCTGTGCCCAACAAGCTCGATCGCAGCATGTCGGCAAATGAGAAGAAACGTTTGGGCACGCTAGCGCGTGTGGCCCGATAAACCGACGTCGACGGGAAGAGCGGCTCACGCGCGGGGCGTGGCGGCCGTCATGGGGCCCGAAACGACACCCGGGTACGAGACGCTATGGCATATCCAAATCGATAACCTTCGACCCAAGGAGGACCATATTGGACCATCACCGCCAGATTATTTTGGGGGACGAGATGATGTCGCTAATCGCACCGGGTCCGCAAAAAGCGCGAATTTCTACCGCTTTTGTCTTGGCGCTGGTGACCCCTACGGGAATCGAACCCGTGTTTCAGCCGTGAAAGGGCCGCGTCCTAACCGCTAGACGAAGGGGCCGCCGCGATGGCGTTGGGGGCCATTAGGGGAGGGCGCCCGGCCGGTCAAGCCGCTTTCGGGTGGGGATTTTGCGCGCCGCTCACTCGACCCAGGCGGCATCGTCGAGATGGAGCTCGGCGACCGCCCGGCCGCTCCAGTCGTCACGGCGTACGCGGCCGGCCAGCCACAGCCGTCGGTGGGGTGGGGCGGCGAGCAGCGTCTGGCCAAGGGCGGTGTCGGCGGCGCGGAACGCCATGGCCTTGAAACTGCGGCCGTCTTCGCCGGCGACGATGGCGCGCACGTGATTGACGCCCACGCGGTCGACCTTGACCAGGCGCACCGGCCCGGTTGCGATCCGCGGCGCCGGCCATCCCGTGCCATAGGGGCCGCCCGCGTCGAGCGACTCCACCAGCGCGGGCGTGACGCCGCCTGGCGCCACGACGGCGTCGAGCCGCAGCGAGCGTCCCTCCCGCGCGATGGCGACCGCCGCGGCGAGCCGATCCTCCAGGAAATCGGCGAGGGCCTCGATCTTGTCCCCGGCCACCGTCAATCCCGCCGCCATCGCATGACCGCCCCCCGCCAGCAGCAATCCGTGCTCGCGCGCCGCCAGGATGGCCGCGCCGAGATCGACGCCCGTGATCGACCGGCCCGATCCCTTGCCCATACCGTGTTCGTCAAGCGCGATGACGATCGACGGCCGGTCCAGCCTTTCCTTCAACCGCCCGGCAACGATGCCGATGACGCCGGGGTGCCAGCCTTCGCCCGCAACCACGGTCACCATGCGATCGCTGCGCGCGCGCTCCTCTGCGACCACCTGGACATCCGCTTCGATCGTGCGGCGTTCCTCGTTGAGCCGATCCAGTTCGACCGCGATGGCTTGTGCCTCCGCGGCATCGTCGGTGACGAGCAGCCGGACGCCGAGGTCGGCCCGGCCGACGCGACCCCCCGCATTGATCCGTGGCCCGAGGGCAAAGCCCAGGTCCTGGCATGTCGGGGCTCGCGTCAGGCGCGATGCCTCGATCAGCGCGGCGATGCCGACGTTGCGGCGCTGTGCCATGACTTTGAGCCCCTGCGCCACGAACGCGCGGTTCAGCCCGCGCAGCTGGGCGACATCCGCCACGGTTCCCAGTGCGACGAGGTCCAGCAGGTCGAGCAGCCGCGGCTCCGCGCGATCCGCGAAGAAGCCGCGGGCGCGCAACGTCCGGATCAGCGCCGCGCCGAGCAGAAAGCAGACGCCCACCGCGGCAAGGTGACCGTGCGCCGCCGCCTCCGACGCCTCGTCCAGACGGTTCGGATTGACCAGCGCATGCGCGGGCGGCAGCGCCGACAGGCATTTGTGGTGGTCGACGACCACGATGTCGGCAGGTGCAGCGCGCGCCGCCTCCAGCGCCTCGAACGCCTGTGCGCCGCAGTCCACCGTCACGATCAGCGACGCGCCTTCGCCGGCAAGCCGCAGCAGCGCGGCGCCGGAGGGGCCATATCCCTCCATCAGGCGATCGGGAATATAGGGGCGGGCCGTCAATCCCAATGCGCGCAGCAGGCGGATCAGCAGCGCGGCGGATGTGGCGCCATCGACGTCATAATCGCCGAACACCGCCACCTGCTCGCGGCCCTCAACCGCATCGGCGAGCCTGTCCGCGGCGCGGTCCATGTCGCGAAAGATCGAGGGATTGGGCATGAAGCCGCGGATCGACGGCAGGCGATGGGCGTCCAGCGCCTCCCGCGGGCAACCGCGGGCGAGCAGCAATTGCGTGACCAGATCGTCCGTGCCGAAGCCTTCGCGCGCATCGGCGGCGAGGCCGCGCCAATGCCACGGCTGGCCGAGGAAGGACGAGGCAACGCCGAGCGCGAGCGGCGGCCCCGCGGCGCCGACGTCGCCGGCGACGGAATCGGAAGGACGAGGCGGCATCAGTAGCGCGTCCAGCGCCCCTCGCGAAACCATTTCGTGACGACGTACTTCGTCCCCTCCACCACGGCCATCCCCTCGTGGAGGGTCAGCGTGTTGGGGCTGCCGTCGGGATTCATGTTGTTCCACGCCAGCAGCATGCCGGCGCGGGGCGCGACCTTGAACCCCGCCTGGGGGAACCAGGTGGCACCGCCGTCCTGGACGTCGTTGAGGTAGATCATCGCGGTCCAGGTGCGCTGGCCGCCCGACTTCGCCATCGCCGCCCAATAGCTTTCGGTGTCGTGGAAATAATCGTGATGCGCGCGAAACTGCTGCCCGGGCGCGTAGCGCTGTCCCTGCATCGTCTCGCCCTGCTCGGGCGCGATTCCGAGCAGCGCGGCGATCGCCTCGTCGATCGGGCGTATGTCGGGCGACCAGCGATCCATGTCGCAGCTTTCGCTGGTGCGAAAGTCGTCGCCTGCCTTGTCGGACAGGAGGGTCGACGGGCGGCGATTGGCGTCGATGATGCCGATCAGCATCGCGCACTGTGCGGGCGTGAGGAAATCGAGCTGATAATAGGCCTGCACACCGGCCACGCCGGCCGAGACGACGGCCGGATTGTCATCAAGGCGGCGGACGACCTGTTCGCCGATCAGCTGGCGAAGCGGGTTGGCGGCGGAGGCGGAAGGCTTGCGCGCGAACATCTCTGCGGGATGCCGCCGCTCGGCGGCAAAGGCAAGGGGCGGCGGGAGCGCGCGGGGCGGCGATGCGATCGGCCGCTGCCCCGACACGCCGGGTCAGAAGAAGATGTCGTAGACCACGTCGACCACCCGGCCGCTGCGCAAATCGACGAGCAGCGCGTCGTCGTAATAGCGCACCCAGCGATAGGGCCCATAGGCTTCCGGCAGGCGATAGTCCCAGGGATCGTCGATCCAATAGTTCGAACCCCACAGGCCTGAATATAGGGTCGAGCCGATCGAGAAGCGGCGGTACCCATAGCCCCAGCCGGACGGCGCATAATAGTGCGGCAGGCGGTATGCGCCCCGGTTGCTCGCGCGATACCGTCCCCAGTCGTACCGGCGGTCGTCCCGCCAGCCGCGGTTCCACGCGCCGCGATCACCACCGCGTGGACCATCCCAGTTCGGCTGCCGGTTCCAGTCGCCGCCACGCCAGTCGGGGCGCCCGGCGGCGAGCGGCGGGCGGGCGCCGGCGTCGCCGCGGTCCCAGCCGGGCCGGCGATCGCGCCCGGCTGCGCCGTCCTGCGCTCGTTGCGGGCGACCGTCCACCGCCGCCGGCCGGTCGCGCCAGTCCTGACGGCCTTCGGGGCCGGCGCCGCGATCGGGCCGATCGCCGCCGTCCGGCCGGCGCCAGCCGCCACTGCCATTGGGATCGCGCCATCCGCCGCGATCCCCGCCACCGGAGCGGTCGAACCCGCGCTGGGCATCGTTCGGAGCGGGCTGTCGATCGTCACGACGATCCTGCCACGGACGCTCGGCGCGAAAATCCGGACGCGCGCCTTGGAAGCGGCCGGGATCGCCGGGGGCGGGTTGCGGCGCGGGCGTGGGGGGCGCCGCACGGGCGTCGCCGGGCGGGCGGGGACGCTCCGGCCTTCCGTCCCGATCGCCACCCCATGGGCGACCACCATCCTGCGCCTGCGCCTGCGCCGCAGCCGGCATCAGCATCGATGCCGCGAGCAGCGCCTTGATAAAGGTCTTCATTGCCTGCCGTCCTCACTCGCCGGCGCACGAGCCGGCCCCGATCATGCATGATATTTGCATGAGCGCGGGTGTGTCGAAGCTGAATTGCTCCGTCAGCGTTGCGACAGGAAACGGGCGGTCCGGCCGGTCATCTGGACGGCGGAGGCACGAGAGCGGGGACCGCGCGCGCGGCGTCGGCCGGATCGATTCCGGGGCGGGCGCCGGCGGGGATCGTCTCCTCGCCGCGAAGCGCTCGGCCGGCACGCTGCACGGCTTCGATCAGCCGCGGGTAGACGCCGCATCGGCAGATGTTGGGCAACGCCGCCTCGATCGCCTCTTCGCCGGGATCGGGCGTGCGGCGCAGCAGCGCCTGCGCCGCCATGATGATTCCCGGAATGCAGAATCCGCATTGCGGCAGATTGGCGGCGATGAAGGCGAGTTGCAGCGGATGATTGCGCTCGCGCGACAAGCCCTCGATCGTCGTGACATAGCTGCCCTCGATCCGGCCGATCGGCACGGTGCACGCGGCCACCGCGCGTCCGTCGATATCGACGATACAGGCACCGCATTCTCCCGTGCCGCAGCCGTATTTCGCGCCGGTGAGATTGGACGCGTCCCGGAGCGCCCACAGCAGCGGCGTGTCGGGATCGAGCTTGTACTCGACCGGCTGGTTGTTGACCGTGAGGCGCGCCATGACGAACGCCCTAGCCGAAAAGCGGCCGTACGATCCAGCGATGCGCCAACATGCTTGCGTCGCGCGGCGATCTGCGGAAAGCCTCCGCCGTCGCAAGGGCTTCTCGCCAGGTCGGCAGGCGCCCGTCGCGGCAGCTTGCCAGCATGGCACGGGCGTGCTTGTACATCCTGAAACCGATTACATGGGAAGAGAGGGGCCGCGCGCCATATGGCAATCAACGTCACCACCCACCAGCCGGACGGCGCCGCTGCCGGCGACGCCGCCCACGGCTATGACGCACCCGACCTGCGCGTGTTCGTCATCGCGCTGTTCTTCATCTTCGGCGGCATCACCAGTCTCAACGACATCATCATCCCGAAGCTGAAGGAGCTTTTCACGCTCGACCATGCGACGTCGATGCTGGTCCAGTCGGCCTTCTTCCTCGCCTATGCGCTCTTCTCCTTGCCGGCGGCGGCCATCGTGCGGCGCGCGGGTTACATGCGCACCGCGTCGATCGGCCTGGTCACCATGATGGTGGGCTGCCTGCTCTTCATCCCAGCGGCGCAGAGCGCGAAGTTCGAGATGTTCCTGGCGGCGCTGTTCGTGCTGGGCGCGGGCATCACCATCGTCCAGGTCGTCGCCAATCCGCTGATCTCGCTGCTCGGCAAGCCGGAGACGGCGTCGAGCCGCCTGACCTTCGCGCAGGCGTTCAACTCTCTGGGCACCACCATCTTTCCGCGCGTCGGTTCGTCGCTGATCCTGGGCGGCCTCGCCAGCGTCAGCGCCGCCTCGCTGAGCGGCGCCGCGCTCGTCGCCTATCGCCAGGAAGCGTCACAGGCGATCGTCCATACCTATATCGGCCTCGCCGTCGCGCTCGCGATCATCGCGGCCGTGGTCTGGACCCGGCGCAACCGGCTCAACGAGGAACAGGACCAGACGGGCAGCATCCTCCACGCCTTCAGCCTGCTGAAGCGGCCGCGCTTCGCGATGGGCGCGGCCTGCATCTTCCTGTACGTCGGTGCGGAAGTATCGATCGGTTCGGTCATCGTCCTGTACCTGATGCAGTCGTCGGTGTTCGGGATCAGCGACCAGGCCGCGGGCAATTACGTCGCTTATTACTGGGGCGGCGCCCTGGTCGGCCGGTTCATCGGATCCTACGTCCTGACGCGCATCGCGCCCGGCAAGGTGCTGGCGACGGTGGCGACGGGCGCGATCGCGCTGATCCTCGTGTCGGCCAATTCGACCGGTACGCTGGCGGGCTGGACGCTGCTGGCCATCGGCCTCATGAACTCCATCATGTTCCCGACCATCTTCAGTCTCGCCAGCGAGGGGCTGGGCAAGCGCGCGGCGGAAGGATCGGGCGTGATCGCCACCGCGATCGTCGGCGGCGCCATAGTGCCGCCGCTGACCGGGCTGGTTGCCGACGCCAGCGGATCGATGCAATTCTCGCTGATCCTGCCGGCGATCTGCTATGCGATCATCCTCGCCTACGGCCTCTACGCCCGCAAACCGGTGCGCGAGGTCGAGGGCGCCTGACGCCGTTCAGGGCTCGGCGTCGGCCGAGCCCTTTCGCGGCGCGGGCCGGCCGAGCACGAGGCTTGCGTCGGAAAAGCGGATCGGCGTGCGCAGGCCGCGGATCGGTTGCTGGTCCAGCACCATGCCGCGCGCCACGACCTGCGGGTCGGTCAGGGCCTGCTCGACCGTATTGATCGGTCCTGCGGGCACCCCGGCGACCTCGAGCCGGGCCAGCAGATCGTCGCGGCCGAAGGTGCGGGTCCTTTCGGAAATCGCGGCGAACAGCGGCGCCTGGTGGTCCAGCCTGCCGGCATTGGTCCCCCATTCGGGCTGGGGAGACAGCGCCACCACGTCGCAGAAGCGGCGGAACTGCCCGTCGTTCCCGACCGCGAGAATGAACCAGCCGTCGGCGGTCTCGAACACCGCATAGGGCGACACGTTCATATGCGCGTTGCCGACGCGCGGCGGACTGTCCCCGGTCGCGAAGTAATTGGCGGCCTGGTTGGCGAGCACGCCGACCATCGTGTCGAGCAGCGCCATGTCGATATGCTGCCCGCGGCCCGTGCGCGCACGCATCGCCAGTGCCGCTTGGATCGCGATGACGCTGTAGAGGCCGGTGGCGATATCCGCCATCGCGACGCCGATCTTCTGCGGCGCGCCGTCTGGCTCGCCGGTCAGGCTCATCATCCCGCTCATGCCCTGGACGATGTAATCATAGCCCGCGCGGGCGGCATAGGGGCCGTCCTGCCCGAAGCCGGTGATCGAGCAATAGACGAGGCGCGGGTTGAGCGCGGACAGGCTGGCATAGTCGAGGCCGTATTTGGCGAGGCCGCCGACCTTGAAATTCTCGATCAGCACGTCGGATTCGGCGGCCAGCGCCCTGATCCGCGCCTGACCCTCCGCCGTCGTGAAATCGACGACGTGGCTCGTCTTGCCGCGGTTGCAGGCGTGGAAATAGGCGGCGTCGCGGCTGCCGTCGGGATTGGTGACGAACGGCGGGCCCCAGGTGCGGGTGTCGTCGCCGGCGGGCGCTTCGATCTTGGTGACCTCAGCCCCGAGATCGGCGAGCACCTGTCCGGCCCAGGGACCGGCGAGGATGCGGGCGAGCTCGAGGACCCTGAGGCCGGCGAGGGGGGCCGACGCGCAGCCCGCCCCGGAGGGGGAGGGGGCTGGCCCGTCGTCGCTCAAAACGCGGCGATCCCGGTGATGGCGCGGCCGAGGATCAGCGCGTGGACGTCGTGCGCGCCCTCGTAGGTGTTGACCGTCTCCAGGTTCATGACGTGACGCATGACCTGATATTCGCCGGAGATGCCGTTGCCGCCGTGCATGTCGCGCGCGGTGCGGGCGATGTCGAGCGCCTTGCCGACATTGTTGCGCTTGACGATCGAGACCATCTCCGGCGCGAAGCGGCCTTCGTCCATCAGGCGACCGACGCGCAACGAAGCCTGCAGCCCGAGTGCGATCTCGGTCTCCATATCGGCGAGCTTCTTCTGGTACAGCTGGCGCCCGGCGAGCGGCGTGCCGAACTGCTTGCGGTCGAGCCCATATTGCCGCGCGGCGTGGAAGCAGAATTCCGCCGCGCCGAGCGAACCCCAGCTGATCCCGTAGCGCGCCCGGTTGAGACAGCCGAAGGGACCCTTCAGACCCTCCACGTTCGGCAGGAGGGCGTCCTCGCCGACCGCGACCTCGTCCATCATCACCATGCCGGTGATCGACGCGCGCAGGCTGAGCTTGCCCTCGATCTTGGGCGCGGACAGGCCCTTCATGCCCTTTTCGAGCACGAAGCCGCGGATCGCGCCGCCGTGCGCGTCGCTCTTCGCCCAGATGACGAAGACGTCGGCGATCGGGCTGTTCGAAATCCAGGTCTTGGCGCCGGAGATCAGATAGCCGCCTTCGACCTTGGTCGCGCGGGTCGTCATGCCGCCCGGATCGGATCCGGCGTCGGGTTCGGTCAGGCCGAAACAGCCGATCCATTCGCCGCTCGCGAGCCTGGGCAGGTACTTGCGGCGCTGTTCGTCCGATCCATAGGCGTGGATCGGATACATGACGAGGCTCGACTGGACGCTCATCATCGAGCGGTAGCCCGAGTCGATCCGCTCGACCTCGCGGGCGACGAGGCCATAGGCGACATAGCTGGCGCCGACGCCCCCGAATTCCTCCGGGATCGTCGGGCCGAGCAGGCCGAGTTCGCCCATTTCGCGGAAGATCGCCGGGTCGGTGTGCTCGTGCTGGAAGGCCTCGACGATGCGAGGCGCGAGCCGATCCTGCGCATAAGCGCGCGCGGTGTCGCGGATCATGCGTTCGTCTTCGCTTAGCTGCTCGTCGAGCAGGAACGGGTCCGCCCAGTCGAACTTGCCCATGCCGGCCATCGTCTCACTCTCCTTTTGGAGGGTCCGGTACGGCGGTTGCGGCGGGGAGGCAACCACCTTCCCCGCTGGCCGGCGGAAGCGACAGGTCCGTCACAGGCCGAAGCGCAGCGTCGCGCGCAGATCGCGGCCAGCGAGGGGGGCAAAGTCCTTCAGGAAGCTGGAATGCCGCCGGGCGACCACGTCGAAGACGTTGTTGGCCGAGAGCAGCAGACTGGTCCTGCTGTCCGAGCCGAAGGGCTTCAGCGACACCGACGCGTTGACCATCGTATAGGCCGGCGTGCGGGTTTCGAAGGCCGCGATCCGGCCTTGCGCGAAGGCGTGTTCCACCTCGACCCGGCCGCTCAGCCGGTCGCCCTGCGCCTCGATGCCGCCGAGCAGGCGCGCGGGCGGGATGCGCGGCACCGGCCCCTGGTCGACGATCGTCGCGCGGACATAGTCGCCGAGCAGGTCGGCATTGATCGCATAGCCGCCGAGCTGCCCTAGCTTCACCGATCCGTCCGCCTCGAAGCCCCAATAGCGGGCATCGCGCTGTTGATACTGGAAACAGGGCAGGTCGACGACGCGGCCGGACGGCGCGGCTGCCGCGGCGCAGACCGCCTGATCGACCTGGTTTTCAGAGATGTAGTTGGTGAACCAGTTGTAATAGGCCGATGCGTCGAGGCTGAAACCCGGACCGTGCGCGTGCAGCGTCGCCTCGAGCCCCCACGACTTTTCGAGGCGGAAGTCCGGATTGCCGAGCTCATACGCCTGCGTCCCGGCGTGGGCGCCGTTCGCGAACAGCTCCTCCGCCGAGGGCGCGCGCTCCGTGCGCGAACCGTTGAGGCCGATGCGGATCGTGTCGGTCACCGCGTAGGACGCGCCAAGAGACCCCGACACCGCGTCGAAATGACGCTTGCCGGCGAAGAAACGCAGGTCGCCGGCGGGCGTGCGCGCGGCAAGATCGCTCACCTCGTAGCGCAGGCCCCCCTCCGCGCGGAACGGGCCGCTGGCATATTGCTGGAGCGTGAAGAACCCCGTCTGGTTGGTCTCGTTCTTCGGCAGGAAGGCCTCGTCGCCCTTCACGTCGAACTGGCGGTTGAAATACTGGACGCCGCTCGCGCCCTGCCAGCCGCCGCGATTGGCCTGGACCAGTTCCAGCCGCCCTTCGAGCCCGTTGTTGAAGAAGGCGGTGCCGACGCTGCCGTCCTCACCCAGCTCGAAATGGCGATAGGTCGCCTGACCGGCGCGGATGCGGATGCGGTCGAGAAAGCCGCCGCCGGTCTGCACCTCGCCGCGCAGGTCGACGCGGTTCTGGACCACGGACAGGCGCGGCGCCTCCTGAGCCTGGCCGACGGCGGTTGCGTAGCGGATCGGCACCCCATACAGGCTGTCATAATGGCTGTAGCTGACGCCGAGATTGCCGGTGTCGGTGATGATCGATGCGCCCGCACCCGCGGTCCAGGTCTCGGCGGCGGAATTGGGCAAACGGCCGCGCAAGCGTGCGGAGGCGGCGAAGTCGATCGGCTCCTCTGCGTCCGGCTGCGGCAGGCCGACCTGGCTGAGCGCGGCGGCGCGCGCTTGCGGCGAGAGCAGATAGCCGCGCCCGGTCCGCAGATCGTCGGACTTGAGGTACGAACCATCGGCATGGAGAACGAGATGCTCCCCGACCGCGACGTCGCCCGCCGCGCCGGCCGAGCGTTCATTCGCGGCCGACCCGTAATTGGCAATACCGTTCAGGCGATAGCCGTCGCGCGGCACGCTGCGGGGGATGCGGGTGTCGATCACGTTGACGACGCCGCCGACGGCCGACGATCCGAACAACAGGGCGGAGGGCCCGCGGAGCACCTCGACCCGTTCGGCGAGCAACGGGTCGATGATCACCGCGTGATCGACACTTGTGTTGCTGACGTCGATCGAGCCGATGCCGTCGGTCAGCACGCGGACGCGATCGCCCTGGAAGCCGCGGAGGATCGGGCGCGACGCGCTGGGGCCGAATGACGTCGCGGATACGCCCGGCTGACGGGCCAGCGTCTCGCCGATCGTCGGGCGCAGTTCGCGGGTCAGCGCCTCGCCCGACAGCACGGTGGTTCCCTGCAGGACGTCGCGCTCGCTCTGATCGACCGGCGCGGTAACGATGATGTCGCGCCGCTGGTCCTGCTGCGCGGCCTGGTCGGCATTCGGCCCGGTCTGGTCGGCGAGGGGGAGGACGGGCAGCGCGAGCGCGGCGACGCCGGCGAGCAGGATGGGCGTGATCATCGATACTCCAAGCAACTGAACGACGAGTTAGTCGGCGGTCACCTAGACGTCATGTTACATTATATCAAGTCTTGATGAGCGCGACGATCATGCGTCGTCGATCAGGAGGATCGCGACCCTCGCAGTGTCTTCGGTTCGATGCTCGACGTGCAGATCGGCGACGAAGGCGCCGCGTACCGGCAGTTCCGCCTGCGGCAGCGCCGACAGCCAGCACTGGCGATCACTGCCCTCCAGCGCGAGCGTCAGGCGCAGGCGGTGCCCCGCGAAGGTCGCACTCGCCCATAGCTGCTCCTCGTGGCCGATAACCTCGATAGCGACTTGATATGTCTCGGCATTTTGGTGCAGCGCGCGCAGCAACCGTGCGATTGCTCCAATTTGGAAGTTCACAAAAGTCACGGTCGTTGCTCTCCCATGAAGGCGCGGACGCGCGCGGTCAGCGCGGCACGCGGCAGCCGGCCTTCGCGAAGGTCGCGGACCAGCCGCGGGTCGTTGACCGCCAGTCGGCCGAACACGCTGGGCTTCATGCCGTGACGTCGCAGATAGGCGTTGATGTCGGCGAGCAATGTCATCGTCTCCCTCCCGAGTCCGAATCTCGTGTTCTTGAAATGTTCTCTAAAATCCAACTTGTCTAGGAAATTTTCCTACGGTACCGTCCGGGCGTGGAGCGACACGATCCAAGGGCGCGCTTGCGTGCGCTGACGGAGGCGCGCGGCGTCAGCCTGGCGGCGCTGTCGGCGATGCTCGGCCGCAACGCCGCGTACCTCCATCAGTTCGTGACCCGGGGTTCGCCGCGTTCACTGGCGGCGGACGACCGTCGCAGGCTGGCGGATTTCTTCGGCATCGACGAGGCGGAGCTCGGCGCCGAGCCGCCGCGGAATGCCTTCCCGCTGCCCCGGCTGGACGTCGCCGCGTCCGCAGGTCCCGGGTCGCTGGTCGACAACGAGACGCTGCTCGGCACGGCGGCGATCGACCCCGCGCTCGCGCGACATCTCGGCCTGCGCGCCGGCAAGGCGGTGATCGTGCGCGTCCGCGGCGACTCGATGGAGCCCGGGCTCGTCGACGGCGACCTGATCGTCGTCGATCAGGCGAAGACGCGGCCGGACGCGCAGGGCGGCGTCTTCGTCGTCCGCATCGACGGTGCGGTGATGGTCAAGCGGGTGCGGGCAGGGCGGGGTGCGCTGGTCGTGACCAGCGACAATGTCGCCGCGCCACCGCCGCCACCGGGGCCGGTCGAGGTGATCGGTCGCGTCGTCTGGTTGATGCGGGCGCCGCGATAGGCGCCGCGCGAGCGGCGGGTCAGCGACGCCGGTCGCGTAGCCAGATCGCGATCGCGCCGCCGCCGCCGATCGCGAGTCCGGCGAGGAATCCGATCGTCACCTGCCCCTCGACCAATCCGATCACGGCGCCCAGGATCGAACAGACGGCGATGAGGACGCCGCCGGCGGCGGAGGGAGGAGTGTCGGCCATGATGCGGCGTCCTGCCACGTCCCGCCGCGGGACGCCAGTACGGCCGATCCGTCCCGTCGCGGGAAGATGGGGACGCCAGGCGCCGGCCCCGTTTACCATCGAATGCCGCCGCGAGCCGTCGCGGCCCGCGAACTGGCATACAGCTTGTAAGGGTCTAACCTATGTCCGTGCTGCATCCTTTCGCCGATTCCCCCATCCATGTCGTCGACGCCGACCAGGTCACCGAGGCGGCCAGCCTGCTCGCCGATTTCGGGGAACATGCCGCGCTGGAGGCTGCGATCCGCGCAGGCCGGATGCGCGACATCGGCAATCACGTGCATTTCTGCCGCTGGCGGCAGACCGAGCGGCTGATCGAACTTCTCGCGCGCGAGGAAGCGACCGGCACCGTGCACTGATCGGACCCGTCGGCGCACCGGCGATGCTGCCGGGATGATCGGCAGGGGCCGTCCCGAAGATCGCCGCGCAGGATACTGCCAGAGCCGCACCGGTCCCGTCCCGCGCCGGACCGAAGCCCGGGCAACCGACGTCGGGGCTGTCGCGGCGCGTCGCGGGGCGCTACAGACCATGGCATGACGGCGCGCTTTGGGTGGTTCGGGCTGAGCGCGACTGCCGCGATTCTCCTTTCCGGGCAGGCATGTGCGCAGACGGCGCCGCCCGTCGCCGTGCCGCCGACGGACGATCCCGTGCCGCTCGATCCCAATGCACCGCTCGCGCCGATGCCCGACATCGGCGTCGCCTGGCCCGATCTCGGTACCGGGGCGGGCGGACCGGCGGCTGGCGCAGCGGCGGCGACGACGCGAACCGACGATGCGGGGGCGGAGCGGCGCTATGGCTGGCGGATCGACGGCATCGACGCGGTCGAGACGCCGCTGCTGCGCCGCCGCTTCGCGCAATTGTCGACGCTCGACGCCAATGACGGGACCGCCGCCAATGCCGCGCAGCTCGAACGGCGCGCGCGCGAGGATGCCGAACTGTTGACCACCCTGCTGCGCGGCGAGGGCTATTACGATGCGCGCGTCGCGACCCGGATCGAGCCGGGCGACAAGCCGGTCGTTGTGCTGTCGGCGGAGCCGGGGCAGCTCTATCGGTTCAGCGGCGTCACCGTCGCCGGGCTGGCGGGCGCGGGCGCGCAGGCGGCGCCGCTCCGCCAGGCGTTCGGGGTCAAGCCGGACGACCCGGTCAATGCCGATACGGTCGTGGCGGGGCAGGCCAGGCTGAAGACGGATCTGTCACGGCAGGGATTTCCCTTCGCCGAGGTCGGCGCGCCGGAACTGGTCGTCGACCATGCGACGCGGACCGCGACGCTCGATCTTCCCGTCACGACCGGGACCGAGCGGCGGTTCGGCCGGATCGTCGCGCTGCCCGGCAACCGGGTTTTCGGCATGGACCATGTGGCGGAGATCGCGCGCTTCTCTCCCGGCCAGCGCTACGACGCGGCGTCGCTGGACGATCTGCGCCGCGCGCTGATCCAGACCGGCCTTGTCTCGTCGGTAGAGGTGAAGCCGATCGACAGCGCCGCCGATCCCACGACGGTGGACGTCGGGGTCAAGCTGGAGCCGGCGCCGCCGCACACGATCGCGGGCGAGCTGGGCTATGGCACGGGCGAAGGCGCGCGGGCGGAGCTGAGCTGGACGCACCGCAACCTCTTCCCGCCCGAAGGCGGACTGACTCTGCGCAGCGTGCTCGGCACCCAGGAACAGCTCGGCAGCATCGTCTTTCGCCGCAATAATTTCGAGGGTCGCGACCGCGTCCTAACCGCCGAATTCGCCGCGGCGCATACGGTGCGCAACGCCTATGACGCCAAGACCTTCTCGCTGTCGGGCAATCTGGAACGGCAGACCAACATCTTCTTCCAGAAGGCCTGGACCTGGTCTTTCGGCGCGGAACTGCTCGCCTCCGACGAACGCGACGTGATCGCCGCGACCGGGCAGCCGCGGCGGCGCACCTTCTTCATCGGCGCGCTGCCGACCAGCCTCAACTACGACGGTTCGGACGACCTGCTCAACCCGACGCGCGGTTTCCGTCTGGGCGGCCGCGTCAGCCCCGAGCTGTCGCTGCAGGGCGCGGTATTCGGCTATACCCGCGTCCAGCTGGACGGCAGCGCCTATCATCCGCTGACCGACGGCGTCGTGCTGGCGGGCCGGATACGGCTGGGATCGATCCTGGGCGCGCCGCGCGACCAGATCGCGCCGTCGCGGCGCTTCTACGCGGGCGGCGGCGCATCGGTACGCGGCTATGGCTATCAGGCGATCGGTCCGCGCGACGTCAACAACGACCCGATCGGCGGCCGGAGCCTCGCCGAATTTTCGATCGAAACCCGCGTCAGGGTGAAGGGGAATTTCGGCATCGTGCCGTTTCTCGACGGCGGCAACATCTACACCAGCGCGCTGCCGGGGCTGAGCCGCTTCCAATATGGAGCCGGGATCGGCGCGCGTTACTATTCGAACTTCGGCCCGATCCGCCTCGACCTCGGCACGCCGCTCAATCCGCAGAAGGGCGACAGCCGCGTCGCGGTCTACGTGTCGCTGGGGCAGGCGTTTTGAGGCGCGCCTGGCGCTGGATCGCGGGGCTGCTGGCCGCGCTGCTGCTCGTCGTTGGGGTGGCCTTCGTCGTCGTCGACAGCGATGTCGGCCATCGCTGGGTCGCGACGCGGATCGGCACGATCCGCACGGCCAACGGCCTCCGCTTCGCGATCGGGCGGATCGACGGCTCGCTCTACGGGCGCAGCCGGTTGCGCGACGTGCGCGTCTACGATCTTGACGGGCTGCTGGTACAGGCGCCGGAGGCGACGCTCGACTGGCGTCCCTTGGCATGGCTTCGCAACCGGCTCGACATTCGGGCGCTGATCGTACCGCAGGCCACGATGTTCCATGCACCGCGCACGCGACCCGGCGCCAAGGGCGGTCCGGTCCTGCCCGGCTTCGATATCCGCATCGGCCGCCTCGCGGTCGGGCGGCTGATGCTCGCGAAGCCGGTCCTCGGCAGCGCCCGCACCGGTCGGCTCGAGGGGGATGCCGATGTCCGCGACGGTCGCGTGCGCGTCGCCCTCGATGCAGCCGTCGCGGGGACCGACCGCTTGCATGTGCGCATAGACGCGGAACCCGATCGCGACCGCTTCGACCTTGACGTGAAGGTGGCGGGCGCGCGCGGGGGCGTGCTCGCGCGCAGCCTCGCCCGCGGGCGTGCCGTCGCGGTCGCAATCGACGGAGACGGCAGCTGGACGCGCTGGCGCGGCCGGGCGGTCGCGCGGACGGCGGCGGCGCAGATCGCGGACCTGAAGCTCGCCGCCGATGCAGGGCGCTACCGCCTTGGCGGGCGCATCGCGCCCTCGTCGCTGCTCACCGGCAAGGCCCAGAGGCTGACCGCGCCGTCGGTCCGTGTCACGGGCGATGCGACCCTGGTGGCGCGACGTCTCGAGGGGCGGCTGAGCCTCGCCAGTGCGGCGCTGACCGCGAATGCGAGCGGCGGCATCGATCTGGCGGCGTCGGCGTGGCGGGGCGTCCGCATCCGGGCGCGCCTGCTGCGGCCGTCGGCGCTGTTTCCCAATATGAGCGGGCGCGACATCGTCGCCCGCGCGATCCTCGACGGCGGCTTCGCGGCGCCGCGGCTGGACTTCCGCGTCGCCGGTGCGCGGGTCTCGTTCGACCGGACGGGGTTCGAATCGGTCTATCTGGCCGGCGGCGGGCGGCTCGGTGCGAGGCCCGCGCGCCTCGTCGCGCGCTTCGCCGCCCGCCAGGTGACCGGCATCGGTGCCGTCGCTGGGGGGATCCTGCGAAACCTGTCGGTCGACGGACCCCTGCTGGTCACGTCGCGGCTGCTGCGCGGCGACGCGCTGAGGCTGCGGTCCGACCGGCTGCAGGGGCGGATCATGCTGGCGCTCGACCTGACCAACGGCCGCTACGAGGTCGGGCTGGTCGGCGCGCTGGGCCGCTACCTGATCCCCGGACTGGGCGTGGTGGACGTGCGGTCGTCGCTCCGCGTCGTCCCCGGGCCGGGCGGACACGGCACCCGGGTCGTCGGGCGGGGCAGCGCGGACGTGCTGCGGCTCGACAACGCCTTTTTCCGCACGCTTGCGGGGGGGCTGCCGCATCTGACCAGCGCGATCGAGCGGACCCCCGACGGTATCCTGCATTTCACCGACCTGCGGCTGTCGTCGCCGCTGCTGCAACTGCGTGGCACGGGGTACCGCCGTCGCGACGGCAGCTTCCATGTCGAGGCAAGCGGCCGTCACCAACGCTACGGCCCCGTCCAGCTCAAGCTGGACGGCAGGATCGAACGGCCTGCGATCGACCTGCTGCTCCAGTCGCCGGCACCGGCGCTCGGCCTGGCGAACGTCCGGGCCCATCTCGATCCCACGCCCGACGGCTTCACCTTCGGCGCCAACGGCGGATCACGGCTCGGGGCCTTCGCGACACATGGTGCAATCCTGCTCCCCAAGGGCGGACAGGCCGCGATCGACATCGGTGACCTGACGATCGGCGCGACCGTGGCGCGGGGACGGCTGACCATCGTGCCCGGCGGCTTCGACGGTCGCCTCTCGGTCGCCGGCGGCGGATTGGACGGGGTCCTGCACTTCCGTCCCGTCGGTGACAATCAGGGCATCGCCGCGACGCTGGACGCACGCGACGCGCGGTTCGCGGGTGCGACGCTCCGCCGCGGGCACCTGGAGGCGAACCTCGTCCTCGATCCCGCCGGCACGACGATCGACGCGACGGCGACCGGGCAGGGCCTGCGACAGGGGCGGCTCGTCCTCGCCCGCTTTGCCGGCAATGCGCAGCTGCGCGGCGGCACGGGCACGATCAAGGGAACGCTCGCGGGGTCGCGGGGCCGTGGCTTCGACATCCACCTGTCCGCCGACGTCGCGCCCGACCGCTATGCGATCGCCGCGGAAGGCAGCGTGGACCGGCGCCCCTTGCGGCTGCTGTCGCCGGCGGTGCTGACGCGCGACGGCGACGCATGGTCGCTCGCCCCGACCCGGCTGAGCTTCGCGGGGGGGACGGCCAGCATCGGCGGACGCTTCGCCGCGCGGGCGATCACGCTGGATGCGACGCTGTCGGCGATGCCGCTCGCGATCCTCGACATCGGCTATCCAGGGCTGGGACTCAGCGGCCAGGCGTCGGGATCGCTGCGCTACGCCGACGGCGCGGACGGGCCGCCTACGGGCCGCGCCGACCTGACCATCCGCGGCCTCAGCCGCGCCGGCCTGGTATTGTCGTCTCGACCGATCGACGTCGGGTTCGCCGCCGCCCTGTCCGCCGACCGGCTGGGCGTGCGCGCGGTGATGGCGGCCGACGGTCGGACGATCGGGCGGGCACAGGCGCTGGTGAAGCCGCTCGGCAGCGGCGATCTGCTGACGCGCGTGACGCATGCGCCGCTGTTCGCGCAACTACGCTATCAGGGGCCGGCCGACACGTTGTGGCGGCTGACGGGCGTCGAACTGTTCGACCTTTCGGGGCCCGTCGCGATCGGCGCCGATGTCGGCGGCAGCCTTGTCGCGCCGTCGATCCGCGGCGCGATGCAGGCCAATGGTGCGCGCATCGAAAGCACGACGACGGGCACGGTGCTGACCGGCGTGCAGGCGGCGGGTCGCTTCGCCGGGTCACGGCTGCGCATCGACCGCTTCGCCGCGGATGCCGGCAAGGGCGGGCGCGTCACCGGCACCGGCAGTTTCGACTTTGGTACCGGCCACGGCGTCGGCCTCGATCTCACTTTGCAGGCGGATCATGCGGTGATGATCGCGCGCGACGATATCGGCGCGACCGTCACGGGCCCGCTGACCTTCACGTCGGACGGCAGGGGCGGGCGGATCGCCGGCGAGGTCGTGCTGAACCGCAGCCGATACCGGCTGGGGCAGGCCAGCGCAGCGGCGGCCCTGCCGCAGCTCAACATCCGCGAGATCAACCTGCCGGGCGGCGGCGGGGACGAGGACGAGGCGCCGTCGACACCGTGGACGCTCGCGATCAAGGCGCATGCCCCTGGCAGCATGCTCGTCAGCGGCCTGGGTCTGTCGAGCGAATGGGGAGCGGACCTGACGATCGGCGGCCAGCCGAACAATCCGGCGATCACGGGGCAGGCGACGCTGATCCGCGGAGACTATGAGTTCGCGGGGCGCGAATTCACCCTGCAGCGCGGCATCATCCGCTTCGGCGGCGAGGTGCCGGCGAACCCCGCGCTCGATATCGCGGCGGATGCGAACACGACCGGCCTCAATGCCTCGATCCGGGTAACGGGAACCGCGCTGAAGCCCGAGATCGGCTTCACCAGCACCCCCGCGCTGCCGCAGGACGAGCTGCTGTCGCGTCTGTTGTTCGGCACCTCGATCACCAATCTGTCGGCGCCCGAGGCGTTACAGCTCGCCGCCGCGGTGGCGGCGTTGCAGAACGGCGGCAACGGGCTCAACCCGATCAACGCGGTGCGCCGCGCGGCGGGTCTAGACCGGCTGCGCATCCTGCCCGCCGATCGCCAGACGGGGCAGGGTACGTCGATCGCGGCGGGCAAATATGTGACGCGGCGATTCTATGCCGAGATCGTCACCGACGGGCAGGGCTATTCCGCGACCCAGGTGGAATTCCAAGTGACGCGCTGGCTGTCGCTGCTGTCGAGCATCTCGACGCTGGGCCGGCAGAGCGTGAACGTGCGCGTGTCGAAGGATTATTGAGCGATACCGGCGACGAGGATGCGCAGCGCCGCCTCGTCGCCGGCCGCGTCGCGCGGCTGTCGCCCGTCGAGCGCCAGTGTGGCGAGGCCATGCACCAGCCCCCAGCACGCGAGCGTCGCCGCTTCGGCCGCCGCGGCATTGTTCACCATGCCGGCGACCCGCTGCGAGAGCACGGTGAAGCCGCTGGCCTTGCAGGCCGCGTCGATCGTCGCCTCGGCGGGGCCGGCGAACATCAGCCGGAACAGCGCCGGGCGGGCACACGCGAAGGCGATGTAAGCCAGTCCCTGCGCGATCAGCGCCTCGCGCGGTGATCCTGCCGCATCCGCCTCCAGCAGCCGCTCGCGCAGCAAGGCATAACCGCGTTCGGCCGCCGCGCCGAGCAGCGCCGCCTTGTCGGCGAAATGCCGGTAGGGTGCCATGGCGGAAACGCCCGCGGCGCGCGCCACCGCCCGCAGGCTGAGATCGCCTGTTCCCGCCTCGAGCAGTTCGAGCGCCGCGTCGACGAGGGTGGTGCGCAGGCCATTGTCCGCTGGATTCATGTTTACACCGTAAACGTCAGATGGCAGTTTACGTTGTAAACGAGATGGAGACTCGAAATGCAAGTGCAGCGAACGACCGTCGACCTGACCGCCTATCCCGATCTGATGGTGGTCATGCTGGGATTCCGGCTGCGCGGCCTGCGCGCCATTCCGGCGATGATGGCGATCGGCAAGGGGCTGGGCGAGATCGCGCGGCGGCACCCCGATGGCCTGTTGCATCACGAAGGCTTCCTGTTCGGGTGGAATCACGTCGGCATACGCCAATATTGGCGCGATCCGGCCGCACTCGCCGCCTTCACGCGCAGCGAACCCCACGGCGGATGGTGGCGCAGCTTCCTGCGCGATCCGAAACAGGCGGGTTTCTGGCATGAAGCGTACAGCATGCGCGGCGGGATGGAGGCGATCTACGTCAACATGCCCGACGGCACCGGCATCGGCATGACGGGATTCGCACCCGCGCACGACGCCGGCGGCGCCTTCATGACCGCCGCCGGACGGATGGCGGCGGCGCGGGGCTGAAGGATCAGGCGGGTTCGCTGATGATCGTCTTCACCTCCATGAAGTCGGCGATGCCGTATTTGCCGCCCTCGCGGCCGTTGCCCGACTGCTTGTAGCCGCCGAAGGGGGCGCCGGGCGCGGGGGACCAGCTGTTGATCGTGACTAGCCCGGCGCGCAGCCGCGGCGCGACCTGCGCCGCCGCGGCGGGATCGCCGGAGATGGCGGCGGACAGCCCGTAGTCGGTGTCGTTGGCGAGCCGTACGCCCTCGTCCAGGTCGCGGTAGCGCGTGATCGTCGCGACCGGGCCGAACGTCTCCTCGCGTGCGATGCGCATGTCGGGCGTCACGTCCGCGAACAGCGTCGGGCGGATGTAATAGCCCGCGTTGCGCCCGTCGGGACGGCCAGGGCCACCGGCAACCAAAGTCGCGCCTTCGTCGATCGCGGACTGGATCAGCCCCTGGATCTTGTCGAATTGCGCCTTGTTGACGACCGGGCCGATATGCGCGCCCGCCTCCGCGGGATCGCCGACCGCGACGCCGTCGAAGATCGCCTTGGCGATCCCGGTCGCCTCCGCCACTTGGCTGTCGTGGACGAGCAGGCGGGTCGGCGCGATGCAGCTCTGCCCGGAGTTGGCCAGCACGCCCTGCAGCGTCGGCGGCAGCGTGGCGGCGAGGTCTGCCCCCTCCAGCACGAGGTTCGGCGCCTTGCCGCCCAATTCCTGGTGCACGCGCTTGACCGTCGCCGCGGCAGCCTGCGCCACGGCGATACCGGCACGCGTGGAGCCGGTGAAGCTGACCATGTCGACGTCGCGGTGCCGCGACAGCGCCGCGCCGACCCCCGGCCCATCGCCGTTGACGAGGTTGAACACGCCCGCCGGCACCCCCGCCTCGTGCAGGATGTCGGCAAGGATCATCGCGCAGCGGGGCGCTTCCTCCGACGGTTTCAGCACCATCGTGTCGCCCGCCGCGAGCGCCGGCGCGACCTTCGCGCAGATCTGGTTGAGGGGCCAGTTCCATGGCGTGATCATCGCGACGACGCCCAGCGGTTCGTGCACCACGCGCGCCTTGCCGATCCGCTCCTCGAACGGAAAGGCACGCAGCGCCTTGGCGGTGGCTAGAAAATGGCCGAGGCCGGCGGGAACCTGGCCGCCCGCGGCAAAGGCGATGGGCGCGCCCATCTCCTCGCTGATCGCCTTGGCGAGATCCGCCGTGCGCGCCTTCATGCCATCCGCGATCCGGTCGAGCAGCGCGGCGCGCGTCTCGACGTCCGTCCGCGCATAATCGTCGAAGGCGCGGCGCGCGGCGGCCACGGCGCGGTCGACATCCGCCTCGCTGCCCAAAGTGATCTCCGTCACGGGCTGTTCGGTGGCGGGATCGATCACCGCATGCGGACGGCCGCCGTCGCTATCGACCCAGACGCCGTCGATGAAATGCTGAAGATGCCGGTGCATGTCTCTCTCCCGATCGGTTATCCCGGTCAGACTGATCGTCGGCGAGACGGGTTGCAACCGGAAACGGGCGCGGACGTTCGCGGCTCGCGATCACCGGAAGAAAGGCAGGGATATGGAACGCGTCGCACGCATCGACCGCACCGGCGGACCCGAGGTGATCCAGTGGATCGATGTCGACCTGCCACCGCCCGCGGCGGGCGAGGTACGCATGCGGCATCGCGCCGTCGGCCTGAACTATATCGACACCTATCATCGCAGCGGCGTCTATCCGGTGGAATTGCCGGCCGGACTGGGCAGCGAAGCCGCCGGCATCGTCGAGGCGGTGGGCGAGGGCGTGCAGGGGTTCGCGGTGGGCGATCGCGTCGCCACCTTCGGTCCGGCGCGCGGCGCCTATGCGACCGCGCGCAACCTGCCGGCGGCGCAGCTTATCCACCTTCCCGAGGAGGTCGACGACCGTACCGCCGCCGCCCTGATGCTGAAGGGCTGCACGGTCGAATGCCTGGTCGAACGTTGCGCGCGCGTCCAACCCGACCAGACCGTGCTGGTCTGGGCGGCGGCCGGCGGAGTCGGTCAGCTGCTCACCGGATGGCTCAAGGCGATCGGTGCCAAGGTGATCGGTGTCGCTGGCTCGCCGGACAAGATGGCGCATGCCCGCGCCGCGGGCGCGGACCATGTCCTCGACCATCGGCACGAGGATATCGCTGCGCGTGTCCGCGAATTGACGGAGGGGAAGGGCGTCGCGGTCGTGTTCGACGGCGTTGGCCAGGCGAGCTGGGACGCGTCGCTCGCGGCGGCGGCACGGCGCGGGCTGATCGTCAGCTACGGCAATGCCGGCGGCGCCGTGACCGGCGTCCAGCTGGCGACGCTGGCCGCCAAGGGATCGCTGTTCGTCACGCGGCCGACGCTGTTCGATTATTACGTCACCCTCGAAGAGCGGCAACACGGCGTCGGCCGCGTCTTCGCGATGCTGCGCCAGGGTGCGATCCGCCCGCAGATTGGCCAGACCTTCCCCCTGGAGCGCGCCGCCGACGCGCACCGCGCGCTGGAGGCCGGTGAAACGCGCGGCAGCACCGTCCTGTTGCCATAGGCAGGCGGCTGCCGCCTTCCGCCCCGCACCTGCCGCGCGGGGGCAGGGGGTGAGCGGGCCTGAGGCGAGCGGGCGGGGCGGGCGTCCGGTCCGTCGCGGTCGTTATTGTTGCGCCGCCGTCTTGATCCGATCCGGGCGAAGCGGGCATGGAGGGCGCCGGAGTTCCTGATCGATGTCGCAAGCCCCCATCTTCTATGACGCCAGCGGCCGGCGCAAACGTCGCTTCACGTTCGCGATCATCGCGTTCGTGCTGCTGGTCGTGCTGGCCGTGGCGGTCTTTGTGACGTCGATCGGGGCGGTGCCGGCCGCGCCGCTGCTGCCCGTGCAGGCGGAGCGGGCGACGTTGCGCAAGCTGCCGCCGCCGCACGGCTTCCTCGGCAGGACCGAACGGAGCGTCGACTATTGGGCGCGTCGCCTGTTCGGGCAGGCGGGCGGCAAGGCGACGGGCAATGGAAACCCGTCGCTGGCGATCGGCTTCTATACCCCCTGGGATCAGTCGAGCACCGCCAGCCTTTCGCGCCACATCGACCAGCTCGACTGGGTGATCCCCGGCTGGATCTCGATCACCGGCCGCGACCACCACATCACGGTGTTCCGCGACACGGCAGGGCGCGAGGTGATCAATCACGCCGCCCGCAGGCCGATCGTGACGCCGATGGTGCAGAACGTGCTCAACGGCGAATGGGACGGCCCCGGGATCGCGGCGATGCTCGCCGATCCGAAGGCTCGCGGCGCCTTCCTCGACAAGCTCGTGCCCTGGCTCGCCCAGAACAACACCACGGGCGTCTTTTTCGATTTCGAGGAACTTCCGGCGTCGGCGCACGCCAATTATCGCGCCTTCCTGGCGGAAACGCAGCGCCGGTTCGCCCCG
This sequence comes from Sphingomonas sp. GV3, assembly GCF_031082075.1. NCBI lineage: Bacteria > Pseudomonadati > Pseudomonadota > Alphaproteobacteria > Sphingomonadales > Sphingomonadaceae > Sphingomonas > Sphingomonas sp. GV3. The sequence goes on from NZ_JARWLE010000001.1 coordinate 242,070, forward strand.
CGCGGGTGGACGGTGTCCATCGCCGCGCAGCTCGGCAATCCCGAATGGGATCTGCCCGCTTATGCCAAGGTGACCGACAAGATCTTCCTGATGGCCTATGACGAGCACGAGGTGAGCGGGCCGCCGGGACCGATCGCATCGCAGCAATGGTTCGCCCGCACGGTGGCCGATTCGGCGCGCGGCATTCCCAAGTCCAAGCTGGTCGTCGCCTTCGCCTCCTATGCCTATGACTGGCATGATGGCAGCGGCGACGCGCTCGACGTCGAGGAGGCCTGGCAGAATGCCTCCGACAGCGGCACGCGGCCCGCCTATGACCGGGCCAGCGGCAATACGAGCTTCGCCTATATGGAAGGCAACAGCCGGCACATCGTCTGGCTCGCCGACGCCGCCTCCGCCTATGACCAGTTGCTGCTGCTGCAGCGAGCCGGGGTGCGCAGCGTCGCGCTGTGGCGCCTCGGTTCCGAGGACCCGGGGGTCTGGTCGATCTTCGGGCGGACGCATCGCCAGTTGCCGGTGCCCTCCGCGATCAACGCGGTGCCGGCGGGCACCAATGTCGACATCGAAGGCAATGGCGAGATCCTGAAGATCGCCGCCGAGCCCGTCGCCGGCGCACGACGCGCGATCGCCGGACCTGACGGCCGCATCGCAGACGTGATCTTCGACCGGATGCCGTCGCCCTATGTCGTGGAACGGACCGGCTATCGGCCCGGGCTGCTCGCGCTGACGTTCGACGACGGTCCCGACCCGAAATGGACGCCGCAGATCCTCGACGTGCTGAAGCGGGAACATGCGCCCGGCACCTTCTTCATGGTGGGCGAGAACGCGCTGACGCAGCGATCCCTGCTGCTGCGCATGATCTCCGAGGGGCATGAGATCGGCAGCCACACCTATACCCATCCCAATCTGGCGACGGTCGGACCGGCGCAGGTGCGCTTCGAGCTCAATGCCAACCAGCGGCTGTTCCAGGCGTTCACCGGCCGGTCGCTGCGGCTCTTCCGTGCACCGTATTTCGGCGACGCGGAGCCGAGCACCGCAGACGAGATCGCGCCCGCGCTGATGGCGCAGCGCCGCGGCTATATCTCCGTCGGCCTCCACGTCGACCCGGACGACTGGAAGCGGCCGGGCACGCAGGAGATCATCGACCGCACCATCGACAAGATCGTCAACGGACCCAAGGTGTGCGACGACGAGTCCGACGCGAACTGCAGCCGCAACATCATCCTGTTGCACGACGCGGGCGGCAACCGGCAGGAGACCGTGGAGGCGTTGCCCGTGATCATCGAGCGTCTGCGCGCGCTCGGCTACCATTTCGTGCCGGTCTCCACACTCGCCGGCCTGTCGCGCAACCAGTCGATGCCGCCGATCTCGGCGAGCGATCAACTCGCGGCCCGCGCCGACCTCGCGCTGTTCTCGACGCTGGGCGGGCTGGTCATCGCGCTGCGCTGGCTGTTCGGCATCGCCATCACCGTCGGCATCCTGCGCGCGGTCACCTTGTCCGCGCTGGCACTGATCCAGGCGCGGCGCGAGGGACGCGAGGTCTTCCCGCCGATCGACCCGGCGCGCTTCGTCACGGTGATGATCCCCGCCTATAACGAGGAACGCGTGATCGAGCGCGCGGTGCGCGGCGTGCTGGCCTCCACGGACGTCGAGATCGAGGTGATCGTCATCGACGACGGGTCGAAGGATGCGACCAGCGCGATCGTCGCCCAGGCGTTCGGCGACGATCCCCGCGTAAGGCTGCTGACGCTCGAGAACGGCGGCAAGGCACGGGCGCTCAACCGCGGCCTGGAGCTGGCCCGCGGCGAGATCGTCATCGCTCTCGACGCCGATACCCAGTTCGAGCCTGCGACCATCGCGCGGCTTGCCCGCTGGTTCGGCGATCCGGCGCTCGGCGCCGTCGCGGGCAATGCGAAGGTCGGCAACCGCGTCAACGTCGTCACCAAGTGGCAGGCGCTCGAATATATCACCGCGCAGAATCTGGAACGGCGCGCGCTTGCTCGGCTCGATGCGATCACGGTCGTGCCCGGCGCGGTCGGCGCCTGGCGCCTCGCGGCGATCCGCAGCGTCGGCGGCTATCCCGACGATACGCTGGCGGAGGATCAAGACCTGACGATCGCGATCCAGCGTGCGGGGTGGAAGGTACGGTACGATCAATATGCCGTCGCCTGGACCGAAGCGCCCGAGAGCTTCCGCGCTCTGGCCAAGCAGCGCTTCCGCTGGGCTTATGGCACGCTGCAGTGCCTATGGAAGCATCGCAGCGCAATCGGCGGCTCGCGCCCGCGCGGGCTCGGCTGGATCGGTCTGCCGCAGGCGATCGTGTTCCAGGTGCTGCTCGCGGCCATCTCCCCAATCATCGATCTGGCGCTGCTGGTCAGCTTCGTCTTCACCTGGTTCGACGTGCAGGCGCACGGCTGGGCGCAGACCAGCCACGACATCTACACGATGCTGACCTTCTGGGCGGTCTTCACGACGATCGACCTGCTCGCCGCCACGATCGCCTTTGCGCTGGAACGGCGCGAGCGGTGGCGGCTGCTGTGGCTGTTGATCCCGCAGCGCGTCGGCTATCGTCAGGTGATGTACTATGTCGTGCTGAAGGCGATCGCCCAGGCATTGCGCGGGCCGATGGTCGGCTGGGGCAAGCTCCAGCGCACCGGGCGAGTGCAGGCGACGCGCTAACGTGCGATCCGGCAAAGCTGGATCGGCTTGGTACCGGCCGGAACCAGCCTCGACGGATCGCAGGCGGGTAAAGCGCCGCTTCGCCGCGCATCAAACGGAAACGTGTTGCCCCCTTTGGCGCAATGACGCTACGGGCGCGCTTCGCATGCGGAAGGAAGGTCATGGGGTATCGGGTCGTCGTCGCGGGTGCGACGGGCAATGTCGGGCGCGAGATGGTCAACATCCTCGCCGAGCGCGAGTTTCCGGCGGACGAGATCGCGGTGCTTGCCTCCTCGCGATCGGTGGGGGACGTCATCGACTATGGCGAGACCGGCAAGAAGCTGACGGTCAAGAACATCGAGCATTTCGATCCCGCGGGCTGGGACATCGCCCTGTTCGCGATCGGTAGCGAGGCGACCAAGGTCTATGCGCCCAAGTTCGCCGCCGCCGGCTGCACCGTGATCGACAATTCGTCGCTGTATCGGATGGATCCCGACGTGCCGCTGATCGTGCCGGAGGTGAATGCCGCCGCGATCGACGGCTACAAGGCCAAGAACATCATCGCCAATCCGAATTGCTCGACGGCGCAGATGGTCGTCGCGTTGAAGCCGTTGCACGACGCCGCGACGATCAAGCGCGTCGTGGTTGCGACCTATCAGTCGGTTTCCGGCGCGGGCAAGATCGGCATGGACGAACTGTTCGAGCAGAGCCGCAACATCTTCGTCGGCGATCCGGCGGAGCCCAAGAAGTTCACTAAGCAGATCGCCTTCAACGTTATTCCGCACATCGACAGCTTCCTCGACGATGGCTCGACCAAGGAAGAGTGGAAGATGGTCGTCGAGACCAAGAAGATCCTCGACCCGAAGATCAAGGTGACTGCCACCTGCGTGCGCGTGCCGGTGTTCGTCGGCCATTCGGAGGCGATCAACATCGAATTCGCCGACGAGATCAGCGCCGAGCAGGCGAAGTCGATCCTGCGCGAGGCGCCGGGCATCATGCTGATCGACAAGCACGAGGACGGTGGATACGTCACGCCGATCGAGAGCGCCGGCGACGACGCCACCTTCGTCAGCCGCGTGCGCGAGGACCCGACGGTCGAGAACGGCCTGTCGCTCTGGTGCGTCAGCGACAATCTGCGCAAGGGCGCCGCGCTCAACGCGGTGCAGATCGCGGAGCTGCTCGGCCGGCGCCACCTCAAGAAGGGTGACAGCGCGCTGATCGGCGCGGAGGACGACGCGGAATGATCGCAGGCGGCTGTCGGTGCGGCGCGGTCCGGTACACGATCGCCCGCGACGACCTGCCACGCAGCTATGCTTGTCACTGCCACGTCTGCCAGCGGTGGACGGGCAGCGCATTCAGCCAGAGCGTGATCGTTGCGGAGTCGACGCTGGCGGTCGACGGCCCGATCGTCGTCTACGAGCACGTAACCGAGGATCGCGTTTCGACGCAGCGGGTCTGCGGCACCTGCCACGCCCGCATATACAATACCAATACGCGGCGGCCCGGCTATGCGGTGGTCCGCGCGGGCACGCTCGATCGATCGGAAGAGCTCGTCTGCATTGCACACATCTTCACCGCGTACCGCCAGCGATGGGTAACGATCCCCGCCGACGTGCCGAGCTGGGCCGAAGCACCCGAGCCGGATACGTTCGGACGCTTACTCGCGGGGCAGACGGCGGCGCGCTGACGCGTTAGGGCGTCTCAACATCCTTCAGCCGAAACGGGACGCCGCGCGTGACCTCGACCACCACCGAACCGCAGACCTTCGCCAGCTTCGACGGCGCTCGTATCGCCTGGCGGGAGATGGGGGAGGGGCGGCCGGTGGTGCTGATCCACGGCTATTTCTCGACCGCGGAGGTCAATTGGATCAAATACGGCCACGCCGCGCGCATCGCGTCGCGGGGCTTCCGCGTCATCATGCCCGACCTGCGCGGGCATGGCGCGAGTGACAAGCCGCACGATCCCGCCGCTTATCCGGCCGACGCGCTGATGCGCGACGGGTTGGCGCTGGTCGCGCATCTGGGACTGACCGATTACGACCTCGGCGGCTATTCGCTGGGCGGTCGCACGACGATGCGGATGCTCGCGAACGGTGCGACGCCGCGGCGGGCGATCATCGCCGGCATGGGGCTCGACGGCATCCTGCGTACCGCCGGTCGCGGCAGCTATTTCCGCAGCGTGCTGAGCAACCTCGGCAGCTTCGCGCGCGGCACGCCCGAATGGCTGACGGAGGCGTTCCTGAAGACGACCGGCGGCGATCCGGTGGCGTTGCTCAACGTCCTCGAAACCTTCGTCGATACGCCGATCGAGACGGTGCGCGGCATCGCCCTGCCGACGGCGATCGTCACGGGCGTCGACGATGACGACAACGGATCGGGTGCCGCTCTGGCCGAAGCGATGCCGCATGCCAGCTTCCACGAAATCCCGGGCAACCACATGAGCGCGGTGACGAAGCCGGAGCTGGGACAGGTCATCGCCGACTTTCTAGCGGCTTGACCGCGGGGGTTCGCCCCGGCCATCCTTCGGCAACGATAGAACCGAAGGGGCTTTCAATGTTGCGCACCGCCATCTCCTCCCTTGCGCTCGCTGTGGCGCTGATCGCGTCGCCCGCGCTGGCCCAGCAACAGGCCAAGCCGACCGCCGCGGAGGCGGACGCCTGGGTGGCGGGCGTCGAGAAGGAGGCGGCGGCCATGTCGGTCGACGCCAGCCGCGTCTCCTGGGTCAACGCCACCTACATCACCGACGACACGGACGCCCTCGCCGCCAAATCCGGCGCGGAGATGACGGAGAAGGCGGTCGAATGGGCGAAGGGCGCAGCGCGCTTCAACGGCACGCCGGGCCTCTCCTTCGACACGAAGCGCAAGCTCGACCTGCTGAAGAACGGCGTCGGCCTTCCCGCGCCGACGACGCCGGGCGCCGCGGACGAACTGGCGACGATCACCACGCGCATGTCGTCGCGCTACGGCAAGGGCAAGGGGACGCTGGGCGGCCAGCCGATCAACGGCTCCGACATCGAGGCGGCGATGGGCACGACGCGCGATCCCGCCAAGCTGCAGGAAATGTGGATCAGTTGGAACGACAACGTCGGCGCGCCGCAGCGCAAGGACTATGCGCGGATGACCGCCATATCGAACGCGGGCGCGAAGGAACTCGGCTTCGCCGACGTCGGCGCGATGTGGCGTTCGGGCTACGACATGACGCCCGAGCAGTTCGCGCAGCTGACCGACAAGATCTGGGCGGAGGTCGAGCCGCTGTACAAGTCGCTGCACACCTATGTGCGCTGGAAGCTCAACGCCAAATATGGCGATGCCGTCCAGTCGAAGACGGGGCCGATCCGCGCGGACCTGCTGGGCAACATGTGGGCGCAGGAATGGGGCAATATCTACGACCTCGTGGCGCCGCCGGGGGCGGGCGACCTTGGCTATGACACGGGCGAATTGCTGAAGGCTAAGGGCTACGACCCGGTGCGCATGGTCAAGCAGGGCGAGGCCTTCTATTCCTCGCTCGGCTTCGCGCCGCTGCCCGAAACCTTCTGGCAGCGCTCGCAGATCGTCAAGCCGCGCGACCGCGAGGTGATCTGCCACGCCAGCGCCTGGGATATCGACAGCGTCGACGACATCCGGATCAAGATGTGCACCAAGGTGAATGGCGACGATTTCGTCACCATCCATCACGAACTGGGCCACAATTACTATCAGCGCGCCTACAAGGCGCAGCCGTTCCTCTATAAGGGCGGCGCCAATGACGGGTTCCACGAGGCGATCGGCGACACCGTCGCGTTGTCGATCACCCCGGACTATCTCGTCAACATCGGGCTGCTCCAGCCGGGGCAGGTGCCGAGCGCGGACAAGGATATCGGGCTGCTGCTGCGCCAGGCGATGGACAAGGTGGCGTTCCTGCCCTTCGGCCTGCTCGTCGACAAATGGCGCTGGGGCGTCTTCTCCGGCCAGATTCCCGAAGGCCAGTATCAGGCGGGCTGGGATGCGCTGCGGCTGAAGTACCAGGGCGTGGTGCCCCCCGTCGCGCGCGACGAGAGCAAGTTCGACGCCGGCGCCAAATATCACATTCCGGCGACGGTTCCCTATGCGCGCTACTTCCTGGCGCGCGTGCTGCAGTTCCAATTCTACAAGGCCGCCTGCCAGCAGGCGGGCTGGAAGGGGCCGCTGCACCGCTGCTCCTTCTACGGCAACAAGGCGGTCGGCGAAAAGCTGAACGCGATGCTCGCCATGGGCCAATCGAAGCCGTGGCCGGACGCGCTGCAGGCTTTCACCGGCGGCCGCGAAATGTCCGGCAAGGCGATGATCGAATATTTCGCGCCGCTCAAGACGTGGCTCGACAAGCAGAACAAGGGCAAGCCGCAGGGATGGTGAGACGCTGGGCCTCGCTCGCAATCCCGGTTGCCATGGCGGGATCCGCCAGCGCGCAGCAGGCGGTGCCGCTGCTCGCGCCGGGCGAGGCGCTGGTGCAGGTCAGCGCGACGGGCGAAGTGAAGGGAACCCCCGACATCGCCATTGTGGCGGTCGGGGTGTCGGCGGATGCCGCGACCAGCAAGGCCGCGCTGGCGGCCAATGCCGCAAAGGCGGATCGACTAGTCCAGGCGCTGCACGCGGCCGGCGTGGCGGATGCCGCGATGAAGACGAGCGACCTGTCGGTGCGGCCTCGACACCCCAGCGGCAAGGATGGGGAGGAGGGCGACGCGATCATCGGCTATCGCGCGAGCAACCGGTTGTCGCTGCGCGTGCCGGTCGACCGTGCGGGGCGAGTGATCGATGCGCTCGGCGATGCGGGGGCAAGCGAGATCGACGGTCCGACCTTCGCCTTCGCCGACCCCGATCGACTGACCGGTCAGGCGCGCGACGCGGCGGTACGGCAGGCGCAGCGGCGTGCGCGCGACTATGCCGACGCGTTCGGGCTGAAGACGATGCGCGTCGTCCGCGTCAGCGAGCGCAGCGCGGACGTCGACGCGGCAAGCGACATCGTCGTCACCGGATCGCGCGTGAGCGCACCGGTGCGACCGGGGGAGCAGTCGGTACGGGTCACCGTTTGGGTCGACTATGCGATGACCCGATGACGACCGCTTCCTCGCGTCGGGAACGGGTGGCGACGACGCGCTAACCCAGCGGCCGGCGCAAGACGTCGTCCCTTCCGTCAGCCTTTATTCCGGTATCGTGTTCTCGTCCGCGATTCCGGCTTCGAACGACTTTGAGGCGTCCTTTCCGTCGGGTGTATGCGCGCCCTTGCCGCGCTTTGGCGCCGCCTTCGGCGTGCTGCCGCGCAGCGAAAGGAGTGCCGCGGCCGCCGCCGCACCCGCGGCGGCGACGCCGGCGCCGATCGCCGCGACCCCCCAGGTGCCGCCGACCTTGCCGGCGAACCCCGTCGGTGCCGCCTTGGTCTCGGTCTTCCGCGACGGGCGGGGAGTGGGGCGCTTCGCAGCGCGGGGCTTGACGACGCGCGCCTTGGCGCCTTTCGCCGTTTCCGCCACCGCGCCCTCCGCCTTGGCAGCCGTCGCGCGCACGCGGCGCGTGGTCGCCTTGGCCGCTCCTTCGACCGCCTTCTCGACCGTGTCGACCGTCGATGCGGGCGCGGCGACCTTCGCGGCGGTGCGGCGGCGCGGCTTGGCCTCGCTCGCGGTCGTGCTCGTCGGACGCGCCGTGCTCGATTTGCGCGGTGCGCGGCGGCGCGGAGTGGTCGTGCCGGCCTCGGTCTTCGGCGTGTCGGTGTCGTCGGCCATGATGCGGCTCCCTGATGCGAAAACAGGTTTCGGTTCGCAGCCGTAACGCATCATCGCCACATGGTTTCCGGCCGCGCCAGCGACATCCCGAAAAACCAAAGTACGTGAAGGGCTTACCGGAAGGGCGGCTCGTCGAACGCGCGCAGCTTGCGGCTGTGCAGGCGATCGCCCTCGCGGCGCAGCTGCTCGCACGTTTCGATGCCGATCCGCATATGCTCGCTGATCGCCCGCTCGTAGAAGCGGTTCGCCTGTCCCGGCAGCTTGAGCTCGCCGTGCAGCGGCTTGTCCGAGACGCAGAGCAACGTGCCGTACGGCACGCGGAAGCGATAGCCCTGCGCGGCGATCGTCGCCGATTCCATGTCGATGCCGACCGCGCGGCTCAGCGAGAAGCGCAACGCGGAGGCCGAGTAGCGCAACTCCCAGTTGCGGTCGTCGGTGGTGACGATCGTCCCGGTTCGCAGGCGCCGCTTCAGCTCCTCGCCCGACTGGCCGGAAATGATCTCGGACGCCTTGGCGAGCGCCTGCTGCACTTCGGCGATGGCGGGCACGGGGATTTCGGGCGGGAGGACGTCGTCGAGCACGTGGTCGTCACGCAGATAGGCGTGCGCCAGAACATAGTCGCCGATGCGCTGCGACGGGCGCAGGCCGCCGCAATGGCCAATCATCAGCCATGCCTCCGGCCGCATCACCGCCAGATGGTCGCAGATCGTCTTGGCGTTGGACGGGCCGACGCCGATGTTCACCAGCGTGATCCCCGTGCCGTCCGCCGCCATCAGGTGATAGGCAGGCATCTGGTGGCGGCGCCAGGCGCTGTCGCTGACCAGCTTGTCGATGTCGTTCGGGCTGGTGATGACGATGTTGCCCGCGCCCGACACGGCGGTGAAGCGTGAGCCTTCCCCGAGTTGCGAAGCGCCCCAGCGGACGAATTCGTCGACGTAGCGGTGGTAGTTGGTGAACAGGACGAACCGCTGCGTATGTTCCGCCGGCGTGCCCATGTAGTGGCGCAGACGTGCCAGACTGAAGTCTGTGCGCAAGGCGTCGAACAGCGCGAGCGGCCGCGTGTCGCCGTCCGAGATCCACAGGCCGTCGGCGATCTCGTCACCGATATGCGACAGCTCGGTGGCCGGGAAATGCCGCGACAATTCAGTCGCCGACACCGTGTCGAGGCTGAGCGCATGACCAGGATCGAGCACGTAGGGGAACGGGATCTCCTGTCGCCCCGGCAGCGCCTCCACGGTGACGTCGTAATCCTCGATCAGCAGGGTCAGCTGCTCGGTCAGATAGTCGGCGAACAGGCCAGGCTTGGTGACGCTGATCGTATAGGTGCCGGGCGAGACGAGGCGACCGAACGAGCGGGGCGGCGTCGGCCGGTTCAGGTCCCCCGCATAATGCAGGCGGATGACGGGATAGGCGAAGCTGCCGTCGTGACGGCTTTCGGGCGAGGGCGGCGTGCCATCGGTGAGATAGGCGTTGAGCGCGGCCTGCAGGCGGTCGACGGAGGCGCGATAGAGGCGCTCGAGTTCGGAGACGATCTGGGATGCGGTTGACATCCCGGATGGTTACGCGCGGTCCGTGACGCTGGCAAGACGGGGGCGGGTGTAGTCCCGGCAAGCGGCCGTAGCGCGGGGCGCCGCGTCGGGTTGCGGCGGGGGCAGGGGGTGGGCGCCGCGCTCGGCCACGCCCTCCCTGCCGGTTGCCGCCCGGCCTGACGAAGGCCGGGAGGCTGCGCTCACATTTCGCTCAGCAGATGCTCCGCGCTGCTCACCTTGAATTCGCCCGGCGCCTCGACGTGCAGCTGCTTTACGACGCCGTCCTCGACCAGCATCGCATAGCGGGCGGAGCGGGTACCCATGCCGAACTTGCTCGCGTCGATCGCGAGGCCCAGCGCCTCGGCGAAGGCGGCGTTGCCGTCGGCGAGCATCGTGATGCCTTCCGCCCCCGCGGTCTTCGACCAGGCGGCCATCACGAACGCGTCGTTGACAGAGGTGCAGGCGATTTCGTCGACGCCCTTGGCGAGGATCGCGTCCTTGTGCTCGACGAAGCCCGGCAGATGACGGGCGGAACAGGTCGGGGTGAAGGCGCCTGGCACCGCGAACAGCGCGATCGTACGACCGGCGAAATAGTCCTGGGACGAGACCGTGTCGGGCCCGTCGGGCGTGACCTTGACGAGCGGGATGGACGGGATCGTATCGCCGACGGAGATGGTCATGACAGGCCTCTTCGATAAGGAGGAAAGGGGAACCGGCGATTGGTCGGGCAAAGCGGTCGAGATTTCAACGTGGGATTTCGCGCCTGCGCGTCCTATGTTGCAGGACGATGAAGGATCTTGCGTTTCTCACCGGCCAATTCCTGCTGGCGACGCCGGGCATGATGGACCCGCGTTTCGCCCATGCGGTGATCGCGATGTGCTCGCATGACGCGGCGGGAGCATTGGGCATCGGGATCGGCGCGACGATCGAGGGGCTCGGCCTGCACGACCTGCTCGACCAGTTCGATATCGATCACGGCGTCGCGCCGAACGTGCCGATCCACTTCGGCGGTCCCGTCGAATCGCGTCGCGGGTTCGTGCTGCATGCCACCGACTGGGGCGGGCAGGACACGGTCGACGTCGCCGGCCGCTGGGCGATGTCGAGCACCATCGACGTCCTGCGCGCCATCGCCGATGGCAGTGGCCCCAGCCGCTATCTCGTCGCGCTCGGCTATGCCGGCTGGGGCGCTGGGCAGCTGGAGGCCGAGCTCGCCCAACCGGGGTGGTTCAACGTCGCGGGCGACGACGAGCTGCTGTTCGGCACTGCCGCGGACCGGCGCTGGGCCGGCGCCTTCGCCAAGGCGGGGATCGATCCGCGGCTGCTCGTGGCGGACACCGGCACCGCCTAGGGAGCCCCGCCGATCAGATATAAAGATATCTTTATATTTGATCTCGCGGGCGTGACGACGTACATGCGCGCGCATCCGGCACGGGGACGAGCCCCGCCGAACAACGCACGTTCAGGAGAATCCTCGTGGCCACCGCGCTCGCTACCGAGACCCACGATTACGTCATCAAGGACATCGGCCTCGCCGACTTCGGCCGCGCCGAGATCAAGATCGCCGAGACGGAAATGCCCGGCCTGATGGCGCTGCGCGAGGAATTCGGCGCGTCGCAGCCCCTGAAGGGCGCGCGCATCACCGGCTCGCTGCACATGACGATCCAGACCGCGGTGCTGATCGAGACCTTGGTCGCGCTCGGCGCCGATGTGCGCTGGGCGACCTGCAACATCTTCTCGACGCAGGATCATGCCGCCGCGGCCATCGCCGCCGCCGGCATTCCGGTCTTCGCGGTGAAGGGCGAGAGCCTGGCCGAATATTGGGACTATGTCGGCGACATCTTCGACTGGGACGACGGTAACGGCCAGACCGCCAACATCATCCTCGACGACGGCGGCGACGCCACGATGTTCGCGCTGTGGGGTGCGAAGCTCGAGGCCGGCCAGACGTTCGGCGAGCCCGAAAACGAGGAGGAAGTCGAGTTCCAGCGCTCGGTCAAGGCGTTCATCGCCAAGAAGCCGGGCTATCTGACCCAAACCGTCAAGAACCTGAAGGGCGTGTCGGAAGAGACGACCACGGGCGTTCACCGCCTGTACGAGATCGCGAAGAAGGGCGAGCTGCCGTTCCCGGCGATCAACGTGAACGACTCGGTGACCAAGTCGAAGTTCGACAACCTCTACGGCTGCAAGGAGTCGCTGGTCGACGCGATCCGTCGCGCGACCGACGTGATGCTGGCCGGCAAGGTCGCCTGCGTCGCGGGCTTCGGCGACGTCGGCAAGGGCTCGGCGGCTTCGCTGCGCAACGGCGGCGCCCGCGTCCTCGTGACCGAAATCGATCCGATCTGCGCGCTGCAGGCGGCGATGGAGGGCTATGAGGTCGTGACGATGGACGAGGCGGTCAAGCGCGCGGACATCTTCTGCACCGCGACCGGCAATGCCGACGTCATCACCGCCGATCACATGAAGGCGATGAAGCCGATGGCGATCGTCTGCAACATCGGCCACTTCGACAGCGAGATCCAGATCGCCGCTCTGTCCAACTACAAGTGGACCGAAGTGAAGCCGGGCACCGACCTCGTCGAATTCCCGGACGGCAAGCAGATCATCGTCCTCGCCAAGGGGCGCCTGGTCAACCTCGGCTGCGCCACGGGCCACCCGTCGTTCGTGATGTCGGCGTCGTTCACCAACCAGACGCTGGCGCAGATCGAGCTGTGGACCAAGGGCGAGAACTACAAGAACGAAGTCTACGTCCTGCCGAAGCACCTCGACGAGAAGGTCGCGGCGCTGCACCTCGAGAAGCTGGGCGTGCAGCTGTCGAAGCTTTCCGACAAGCAGGCCAAGTACATCGGGGTGCCGGTCGAGGGGCCGTTCAAGCCGGATCACTATCGCTACTGATCGTCCTTGCGATCGGAACGGGAAGGGGCGGGGCCGCGAGGCGCCGCCCTTTTCGTCATGCGCCGCATTCCCGTTCGCACCGGCGGCAGGGGCAGGGGCATCGGGAAGGGGCGCGCGCAGGGACAGGTCATTGCCGCCCTCCCGCAATCCGTTCTACAGCTTGGCCGAAACAAGCGGCGCGACATGCGAACCGTGAGGGGTAGGCGTTGATCCAGCTTTCGGTGATGGCGGCGGTCGTGGCGGGGGCGGTGCTTGCGCTGCTGATCGCAGGCGGCGGCTATGCGCTCTACCTCGGCTGGCGCTGGCGGGGAGAGGCCGCGGCGGCCGTCGCCCGCGTGCGCGAGTGGGAGGCTTTGCGCCAGGTATCCCCCGCGATGGCGATGCTGGTGCGCGCCGACGGACGTGTCGAGATGCCGCCGCGCCTGGTCGACTGGTTCGGCTTGGCGAGCGCGCCGCGCTTTCTTCAGGATCTGACCGGAGACGGCGGCCTGCCGGAGGACGAGGCGGCGGCGCTCGCGAACGACGTCAAGGCCGCGCAGCGTGCCGGGCGGTCGTTCGTACGCGCGCTGCATCCGCAAGGATCGGGCCGCAGCATCACGGTGCGCGGGGCACGCGCGCCGGGCGATCTCGGCGCGACCGGAGCGGTCGTGCTGTGGACGCTCGACGCGACCGAGACGCAGGGCGAGATCGCGCGCCTTTCCGCGGAGGTCGACGAGCTGTCCGCGGCGTTCGACGCGCTGACCGGACTGATCGAGGCGGCGCCGTTGCCGATGTGGTACCGCGCGCCGGACTTCCGCCTCGCGATGGTCAACCGTGCCTATGTCCGCGCGGTGGAAGGCAAGGATGCCGCCGATGTCGTCGGCCGCGAGCTGGAGCTTGTCGAGGGATCGGGACGCGGCGGCCCGAAGGCGGGCGCGCGGCTGGCACGCGAGGAGGGCCGCCCGCAGGTGGCGACGCTGCCCGCGACGATCGGCGGCGAGCGGCGTGCCTTTCACGTCCACGACATCCCGCTGCCGACCGGCGGCGTCGCGGGCTATGCGGTCGATATAGAGGACCTCGAACAGTCACGGGCCGATGCGAAAAGGTTCGCTGAAGCACAGCGCGCGATGCTCGATCGCCTGTCGGCGGGCGTCGCGCAATTCGGACCCGATCGCGGTCTGGTCTTCTGCAACCAGCCCTTCCGACGGATGTTCGCGATGCGCGCGGAATGGCTTGCGGATCGGCCCGAATTCGATCGCGTGCTGGAACGGATGCGCGAGGCGAGCCGGCTGCCCGAGGTGCGCGACTTTCCCGGCTGGAAGGCGGAGCGGCGGCAATGGTTCGTCCCCGGCGAGGATGCGGCGGAGGAGAACTGGCATCTGTCGGGCGGCGTGCACCTGCGCGTCGTCGCGCAGCCGCTGCCCGATGGCGGGTTGCTGCTCATCTTCGAGGATCGGACGGAGCAGGTGCAGCTGGCCAGCGCGCGCGACACGCTGCTGCGCGTGCGCACCGCGACCTTCGACAATCTGTTCGAGGCGCTGGCGGTGTTCGCGGCCGACGGCAAGCTGCAGCTGTGGAACAACCGGATGCGCACCGTGTGGGGCTTCGAGGAGGAGTTCCTCGCCGCGCACCCGCGCGTCGATGCTTTCGCGGAGGCGGCGGCCTCCCGTCTCGCGACGCCCAACCGCGCCGCGCTGATCCCCGAGCTGGTCCGCTCCGCCACCGCGGAGCGCCAGCAGCGCGGCGGGCGCGTCGCCTTCGCCGACGGGCGGCATTTCGAGTTCGCCGCCGTGCCCCTGCCGGACGGCAATGCGCTGCTGACGATGCTCGACATCACCGACAGCCGCCGTGCCGAACAGGCGCTCCGCGAACGCGCCAATGCTCTGGAGGCGGCGGACAAGGTGAAGACGCAGTTCGTCGCGAACATGAGCTATGAACTGCGCACGCCGCTGACCTCGATCAGCGGCTTCGCGGAGATGCTGCACGGCGGCTATGCCGGCGCCCTTTCCCCGCAAGGGGACCAATATGTCCAGGCGATCCTGGATTCGGTCGAGCGGCTGGGGCTGCTGATCGACGACGTGCTCGACCTCACACAGGGCGGCGACGAGGCTGAAATCGCGCGCGTCGACGTCGACCTCGCCGCGGTCGCGCGGCAGGCGGCGGAGACGATCCAGCCGGCGGCGAAGCGCCGCAAGCTCGACTTCGCGGTCGAACTGGCGCGCTCGACCGGCCGGGTGACGGGCGATCCGAAGCGGCTGAAGGAAGTCGTCGAGCACCTGTTGCGCCATGCGGTCGCATCGACGCCGGAGGGCGGCCGCATCCTGCTGCACGCCGACGGCAATGCGACGAGGGCGCGGATCGTCGTGTCCGACGACGGCTATGGCATGGATGCGCAGGCGGTGGCGCATGCCTTCGACCGGTTCGCCGAACCGGGTATGCAGCCGACGGGCGAGCGCGCGCTCGGCCTCGGCCTGCCGCTGGCCAGGCAGTTCGTCGAGGCGCATGGCGGCACGATCGAGCTGGTGTCCGAGCCGGGGCAGGGGACGCTGGTAACGTTGGAGCTGCCGCGGCGATGAAGCATCGTCGCGCAGGTCCTCGCCATGAAGACGTCTCATGAACGTCGTGCACCTTCCGGATGCCGCCGCGACCGAAGCGTTCGGGGCGAAACTCGCCGCCGTTCTTGAACCCGGGGACGTGATCGCATTGTCGGGTGACCTCGGCATGGGCAAGACCAGCATCGCGCGCGGGCTGCTCGCCGCGCTGGGCCTGCCAGGCGAGGCGCCGAGCCCGAGCTTCGCGATCGTGCAGCCCTATGCCCCGCCGGAGGTGCGCCTGCCGGTCCTCCACGTCGATCTTTACCGCATCGACGATCCGGCGGAGATCGAGGAACTGGGGCTGGATGACGCGCTCTACGACTCCGCGTTGCTCGTCGAATGGCCCGAACGCGCGGCCGGACGCTGGCCCGAGGCGCTGGCGCTGACCTTGTCGGCGGCACCGGACGGCGGACGAATCTTGACAGCCGATCTGCCCGCGTCATGGAAGCGGCGATGGCCGATATGACTCCGCCGGGCGGCGCGCCCGCCTTCCTCGAACGTCACGGCTGGGCAGGTGCGATCGTGCCGCTCGCGGGCGATGCGTCGTTCCGCCGCTACTTCCGTGTCCATGCCGGCGAACGGCGCGCGATCCTGATGGATGCGCCGCCCCCGCACGAGGACCCGCGGCCCTTCCTCTCCGTCGCGGCCTGGCTCGGCGACCATGGTTTCGCCGCGCCGACGATCCACGCCGTCGACCTCGACCAGGGCCTGGTTCTGCTCGAGGATTTCGGCGACGATCGGCTGCGCGAGGCGGCGGATGCGGATGCGGCGGGTGCGCTGCCCCTGTACGAGGCAGCGATCGATGTGCTCGTCGCCCTCGCCCGGCATCCGGCGGAGGGGCTGGAGCCCTACGACCGCGCGGTGCTGCACCGCGAAGCCGCGCTGTTCGTCGAATGGTATTGCCCTGCGGTCGGGCTGGACGTGGATCTGGACGGCTATCGCGCCGCGTGGGACGCGGTGTTCGACCATGCGCTCGCCGCCGAGCCCGTCACCGTGCTGCGCGACTATCACGCGGAAAATCTGATGCTCGTCGGCGCGGAGCGGCGTCTCGGCCTGCTCGACTTCCAGGATGCGCTCGCCGGCCACCCGGCCTACGACCTCGTCTCGCTGCTACAGGACGCGCGTCGCGACGTCGAGCCTTCGCTGGAGGAGGCGATGCTGGCGCGGTACCGCGCCGCGACCGGGGCGGACGATGCGTTCCTGCGCGCCTATCACGTGCTCGGCGCGCAGCGGAACGCGAAGATCATCGGCATCTTCACGCGCCTGTGGAAGCGGGATGGCAAGCCGCGCTATCCGACCCTGTGCCCCCGTGTATGGGCCTATCTGGAGCGCGACCTGTCGCAGCCGGTGCTCGGCCCCGTCGCCGCCTGGTTCGACGCCAACGTGCCGCCGGAGAAGCGCGGCGACCCGCTGGTGCTCGCCGCATGACGCGGTTGCGCTCCCTGCGTCCGGAGCCCGGCGGACGCGTGCCGGAAACGGCGATGGTCATGGCCGCGGGGCTCGGCAAGCGCATGCGCCCGCTCACCGCGACGCGCCCGAAGCCCCTGGTGGAGGTGGCGGGCAAGCCGTTGATCGACCATGTGTTCGATCGCCTGCGCGCCGCGGGCGTCCGCCGCGCGGTGGTCAACGTCCATTATCTGGGCGACCTCCTCGAAGCGCATCTCGTCAACCGCTACGCCGACATCGAGATCCTGATCTCCGACGAGCGCGCGCAGCTGATGGAAACTGGCGGCGGCCTTGTGCAGGCGCGGCATCTGCTTGGGGACGATCCCATACTCGTCGTCAACAGCGACAATCTGTGGCTCGATGGGCCGGTCGACGCGCTCAAGCTGCTGGCCGCGCGCTGGGACGATGCGCAGATGGATGCGCTGCTCCAGGTCGTTCCCTATGCCCGCGCCAACAACCACAAGGGGCAGGGCGACTTTCGTCTCGCCGCCGACGGGCAGATCGTCGGGCGTCGTCGCGAGGGCGGCACCGCGCCCTTCGTCTACACCGGTGTCCAGATCCTGCACCCGCGGATCATCGCGGACTGGCCGGAGGGCCCCTTTTCCACCAACCTGTTCTGGAACCGCGCGATTGAGGCGGGCCGCGCCTTCGGTCAGGTCCACCAGGGATTGTGGTTCGACGTCGGTACCCCGCAGGCGATCGCCAAGACGGAAGTCTTGATCGCGGATGGCTGAGAGCCGCCGCCCCAGGCTGTTCACGATCCCGTCGCACAAGGCGTTCGCCGACACGCTGGTCGCGGGGCTGCTGCGACGCGCCGGCGACGATCGCATGGCGCTCGCGCGCGGGCTGGTCCTGCTACCGAATAACCGCGCCGTCGTGGCGGTGACCAACGCCTTCGTCCGGGCGAGCGGCGGGGGATTGCTGCTGCCGCGACTGGTGGCGCTGGGCAGCCCCGATCTGGGCGAGGCGGTCGGCGCGGCGCTCGATCCGGTCGACGGTGCCGATCCGCCGCCCCCCGCCGTCGCGCCTATGCAGCGGCGGATGATCCTGTCGCGGCTGGTGCACGAGGAGCGCGCGCGCGCCGGCCAGCCCGTCGACGCCGCCGAGGCCGTCCGGCTCGCGGGCGACCTTTGCCACACGCTGGATCAGCTGCTGGTCGAGGAAGTGTCGCCGGCGCGTTTGCGCGACATCGATCTCGCCCCCGAACTCAGCGAGCATTGGCAGCGCGCGCTGTCGACCTTTGCGGTCGTGCTCGAGCGCTGGCCCGTGGAACTCGCGCGGCTGGGCATGATCGACGCGGCGACGCGGCGCCGAATGCTGCTCGACCGACTGGAGGCGCGCTGGCGCGACGCGCCGCCGATCGGCTTCGTCTGCGCGGCGGGCATCACCGATCCCGCACCCGCGGTCGCCCGCCTGCTCCGCTGCGTTGCGGAAGCGCCGGCGGGGATGACGGTGTTCGCCGGGCTCGATCTTGCCATGCCAGACGAGGAATGGGACGCGCTGGGTCCGCATGCCCCCGACGCGGTCACCGGTGCCATCCGTCGGTCCATCGAAACGCATCCGCAATTCCATATGAAGCAACTGATGGAGCGGATGGGCGTCGGCCGTGCGGAGTTCGCGCCCTGGCCGGGCAGCGCCGGCCCGGACGCCGGCGTCGTGCGCGGGCGGGCGATTGCCAATGCGCTCGCACCCGCTGCCTTCACAGGCAAGTGGACAGCACTGAAGGCAGAGGATCGCCGCTTGACCGGAGTCACCGCCGCCGAGCTCGCCACGCCGGCGGAGGAGGCGCAGGCGATCGCGATCGCATTGCGCGGCGCGTTGGAAGAGGAAGGGCGGACCGCCGCCTTCGTCACCCCGGACCGCGCGCTGGCGCGCCGCGTCGCGGCGCATCTGGAACGCTGGGGCATCACGGCCAACGATTCGGCGGGGCGGCCGCTGTCACTGTACGCGTCGGGTACGCTGCTGCTCGCGCTGGCGGAGGCTGCGGCGCAACGGTTCGCACCGCTCGCCCTGCTCGCGCTGCTCAAGCATCCGCTGGTCAGGAGCGGCGAGCGACGGCTGGCATGGCTCGACGGCGTCCGCAGCCTCGACCGCGCGCTCCGGGGGCCGCGCCCGGCGCCCGGCCTGGACGGCATCGCGGCGCATCTCGAACGGAGCGGACGCAAGCGCGCGGCGGCCTGGTGGCAGGAGGCGTCCGAGCTGCTGGAGCCGATCGAGCGGACCTTCGATGATGGCCCACAGCCGCTGGCGACGATGCTCGCCTGCCTGCGGGAGACGGCGCAGGGCCTGTGCGGCGACGACCTGTGGGCCGGCTTGCCGGGCCGCGCCGCGGCACAGTTCATGGACGATCTGGAGGCGGATGCCGCGGCCGGGCCTCCGCGCGTCGACCCTGCCGGGCTGGCGCCGCTGCTGCGCGGTTTGCTCGACGAGGTGGCGGTACGCCTGCCGAGCGGGCGCAACCATCCGCGCATCGCGATCTACGGCCTGCTCGAGGCGCGGTTGCAGACCGCCGATCTGATGGTGCTGGGCGGCCTGAACGAAGGCGTCTGGCCCGGGCGGCCCGCGCCCGATCCGTGGCTGGCGCCGCGTATCCGCGCGGCGCTGGGGCTGCCGGGCCTGGAATATGCCGTCGGCGTCGCAGCGCACGAATTCGGCCAGGCCCTCGGCGCGCCGGCGGCCCTCGTCACGCGGGCGCGCCGCGACGCGGCGGGGCCGACGCTGGCGTCGCGACTCTGGCTGCGCCTGCAGGCGATGGCCGGCGACCGCTTCGTGCGCGCGCACGATCTGGAGCGCTGGGTCCATGCGCTCGACGCGCCAGGCGAACACGCGCCCGCCGATCGGCCCGCGCCCATACCCCCCGCCGCGCGGCGGCCGAGCACGATTTCCGTCACCGAGATCGATCGGCTGAAGGCCGACCCCTATGCCTTCTACGCCCGGCGCGTGCTGGCGCTGATGCCGCTCGATCCGGTCGATGCCGATCCGACCGCCGCCTGGCGGGGCACCGAGGTGCATCGCATCCTGGAGGAATGGTGGAAGCAGGACGGCTGTGCCCCTGACGCGCTGGTCCGCCGTGCCGAGGCGATGCTGGCCGACGAGCGGACGCACCCGATGATGCGCGCGCTGTGGCGCCCGCGTCTGATGGAGGCGATCGAGTGGATCGCCGGCGCGGTCGCGGCGCAGGCGGCCGAGGGGCGGCAGGTGGCGAGCGCGGAAGGGTCGGGCCGCACGGAGATCGCGGGCGTGACGCTGACCGGCCGCTACGACCGGATCGACCGATTGTCCGACGGCAGCCTCGCGATCGTCGACTATAAGACGGGCAAGCCGCCCTCCGCCGCGGCCGTCCGGGCCGGCTACAGCCTCCAGCTGGGCCTGCTCGGCGCGATCGTCGAGCGGGGCGGGTTCGCGGACGTGAAGGGCCGTGCCGCGGCGTTCGAATATTGGTCGCTCGGCAAGAAGCGCGACCAGTTCGGCTATATCGACACGCCGGTCCATCCCGACGGCGCGCGCGACCGGATCGCGACCGCCGACTTCACCGCCATCGCCATCGCCAATTTCGTCGAGGCGGCGGGCAAGTGGCTGACCGGTGGGGAGCCGTTCACCGCCAAGCTCGTCCCCGAATACGCGCCCTATGCCGAATACGACCAATTGATGCGCCGGGACGAATGGTATGGCCGGGACTGACGCGCTCGCCACCTTGCCCCGGCTGAAGGGCGCGCAGGCCGCCGCGAGCGATCCGGAGGCGCATGTCTGGCTCTCCGCCTCGGCGGGGACGGGCAAGACGCAGGTGCTGGCGGCGCGCGTCTTCCGCCTGCTGCTGCGCGGCGTCGATCCTTCGGCTATCCTCTGCCTGACCTTCACCAAGGCGGGCGCGGCGGAAATGGCGCAGCGGATCAACACCCGTCTTGCCGCCTGGGTGCGGATGGCGCCGCCGCAGCTCGCCGCCGATCTCGACGCCCTCGGCGAGCGCGCCACGCCCGACTTGCAGGAACGCGCCCGCACGCTGTTCGCGCGTGTCCTCGATGCGCCGGGCGGGGGCCTGCGCATCCAGACGATCCACGGTTTCTGCCAGAGCCTGCTCGCCGCCTTCCCGGTCGAGGCCGCGCTGACCCCCGGCTTCCGTCCGCTGGAGGCACGCGAGGAGGCGGTGCTGGCGCGCGAGGCGCTGGCGCAATTGCTCGCGGATGCGGAGCGCGAGGGGCGTCTTGCCCCGATCGACTCGATCGGCGCGCTGTCGCTGCGGCTGGGCGAGGGCGGCGCAGAAAGCTTTCTGCTCGCCTGCGCACGCTCGCTGCCCGCGCTGGAAGCTCTGCCGAGCGGCATCCAGCCCTGGCTGCGCCGCGCGCTCGACCTGCCGCAGGGCGACATCGGCGAGGCGCTGGCATCGGGTTGCGACCTCATCGACACCGACGTGATCGAGCGGCTCGCGGCGGCGAATCGCGCCTGGGCGACCGCCACCGGTCTCGGCCATGCGGCGCGGTTCGACGCCTGGCTCGCCGCCTCGCCCGAAAACCGGGCGCTGACGCTGGAGGATCTCGCTGGCACGGTACTGACCGGCAAGAACGAACCGCGCAAGGCGTCGAAGAAGCTGGTCGATGCCGAACCGGACTATGAGACGCTGGCGGCGGAGCTCGGCGCGCACTGCCTCGACCTGATGGCACTGACCAGCCGCGCTGCCTATGCCGATCTGCTCGCCGCGGGGCTGGAGGTCGGCCGCGACTATGCCCGTGCCTATGCGGCGGCGAAGCGGCGGATCGGTGCGGTCGATTTCGACGACCTGATCGCTGTCACCGTCCGCCTGCTCGAACAGCCCGGCATCGGCGAGTGGGTGCGCTACAAGCTCGACCAAGGCACGGAGCACGTGCTGATCGACGAGGCGCAGGACACCAACCTCAACCAGTGGCGGATCGTCACCGCGCTGGCCGCGGAATTCTTCGTCGGCCGCGGCGTCTTCGCCCCGTCGACGCGTACGCTGTTCACCGTCGGCGACTACAAGCAGGCGATCTTCGGGTTCCAGGGGACGGACCCGATCAACTTCCGCTGGGCGGAGGGGCATTTCGCGCAGCGCGCCGCGTCGGTCGCGGGCGATCTCGACTGGCCGGCGCACGAGCGCGGCCTGCCGTTCAACCAATTGTCGCTCACCCATTCCTTCCGCTCGACGCGGCCCGTGCTCGAATTCGTCGACGCGGCGGTGGCGACGCTGGGCGAGCCGGGCCTCGGCATCGCCGGCGATCTGGAGCGCCATGCCAGCGAGGTGGTCGGGCCGGGACGCGTCGACCTCTGGCCGCCCGTCGTCGCGGGCGGCAGCGAGGAGGACGAGGAAGGCTGGATCGACGACGCGGTACGCGAGCAGGCGGTGCGCATCGCCCGCGCCGTGCGCGACTGGCTGAAGCAGGGCCTGATGCTGGAAAGCAAGGGCAGGCCGCTCAGGCCCGAGGATGTGATGATCCTCGTCAAGCGGCGTGGCGACCTGGCCTCGCTGATCGTTGCGCGGCTGTATGCGGAGGGGGTGCCGGTGGCCGGCGTCGACCGGCTGCGGCTCAACGCACCGCTGGCGGTGCAGGACCTGCTGGCCGCGATCCGCTTCGTGCTGCAACCCGACGACGACCTGTCGCTCGCCGCCTTGCTCGTCTCGCCGCTGATCGGCTGGACCCAGGACGAACTGATGGCCGCCGCGCCGCGGGAGACGGGCAGCCTGTGGTCGCGACTCGTCGATACGCAACCCGAAGCGCGGCTGGCGCCGCTACGCGCCATGCTCGGCCGCGCCGACATCGACACGCCCTATCAGTTCCTCGAGGCGCTGCTGTCCGGCCCGCTCGACGGCCGGCGCAAGCTGATCCGCCGGCTCGGCGAGGAGGCGCGCGACCCGATCGAGGAGTTGCTGAACGCCGCGCTGCTGTTCGAGACCACGTCCACGCCATCGCTGCAGCGCTTCCTCGACTGGTTCGATCGCGGCGACGTGGAAATCGTCCGCGACCCGTCCGCGCCACTCGACGCGGTGCGGGTGATGACCGCTCATGGTGCCAAGGGCCTGCAGGCGCCGCTTGTCATCCTCGCCGACGCCACCGTCGACCCGACCGCGGCGCCGCGCACGCTGGTGCGCTGGACGCCGGAGCCGGGCGCGCAGCCTATCCCGATCTTCCGCCCGCGGTCGGCGGAGCGGGGTGGTCCGCTGGACGAGGCGATCACCACGCTCGAGCGGCGTGAGTTGGAGGAGCATTGGCGGCTGTTCTACGTCGCTGCGACCCGCGCGGAGGAGCGGCTGGTGATCGGCGGCGCGCTGGGGTCGCGGGCCAAGGGCGTGCCGCCCGCCGCCAGCTGGTACGCCGCTGCCGAGCGCGCCTTTACCGCGCTGGGCGTCGAGGGGGAGGGCGTCCGCAGCTTCGCCGGCACCGATCCGCAGCCGCCGGTACGGCCGCGTGCGGCAGCAAAGGTCGAGCAGCTAGCCCCCACGGACATTCCCGACTGGGCCCGTCGCCCGGCGCCGCAGGAAAGCCGTCCGCCGCGCCCGCTCGCGCCCTCGTCGCTCGGCGAGGACGAAGTCAGCGACCCGCCGCCCGGTCCCGCCATGCGCGCCGCGGCGGAGCGCGGGCGGCTGTACCATGCGCTGTTCGAGCGGCTTCCGGCTGTGGCCCCTCACGCCCGGGCGGCAGCGGGCGAGCGCTGGCTCGCCACCGCCGGCGGTCTTGCCGATGCGGCGCAGCGGGGCGAGATCGTCGATTGCGTGCTGTCGATCCTCGACGATCCGCAGTTCGCCGACCTCTTCGGCCCCGATGCACTGGCGGAGGCGCCGATCGCCGCGACGATCGGCGGGGGGATCGTCGTGTCGGGCACGGTCGATCGTCTCCTGGTGACCGAGGATGCGGTCCGCGTCGTCGATTTCAAGACGGGCCGCCGGCCGCCCGCCACCCTCGCCGACGTGCCGCATTACCATCTCGCGCAGATGGCCGCCTATGCGGCGGCGCTCGCGATCGTCTTTCCGGGACGGCGGGTAAAGGCCGGATTGCTCTATACCGCCGGCCCGCGCCTGTTCGACCTGCCGCCCGATCTGCTCGCCGCGCAGAAGCCGGGCTTGCATCGAGCGGAGCAAAGCTAGGGCTCGGGCGGTTGAGCCGGCACGCGTGCCATCCTAGATGGGACGCAAAGGAGACTATTCATGGCGACGAAGACGATCACCGATTCCAGCTTTCAGTCCGACGTGCTCAACGCCGACGGGCCTGTGCTGGTCGATTTCTGGGCCGAATGGTGCGGACCCTGCAAGATGATCGGGCCGAGCCTCGAGGAACTGTCGGAGGAACTGGGTGAGAAGGTGACGATCGCCAAGCTCAACATCGACGACAATCCCGACGCGCCCGGCCGCTACGGCGTGCGCGGCATCCCGACCATGATCCTGTTCAAGGGCGGCGCCCCGGCGGCGACCAAGGTCGGAGCCGAGCCGAAGGGCCGCATCAAGGCGTGGCTGGAAGGCGAGCTGGCATAAGAGCGCCGTCCTCGTCAGGACCACGTGAAACGGAGCGGGGTGGCGCGACATGGCTCGCCCACCCCGTTTTTGTGCGCCCTCGTCCGGAAGGACGCCGGCGTAAATATATTTTTCGTTGATGTTTCGCGGGTTGTTGGCAGTAGTTGATATGAATGGAATCCGCTGGTCATTGGTCATGCGATAATATTCGCGTTCTACGTTCGACTGTCATGCACCGGCAATGCCTTCGGCAGCGCCCACACGGTCGCCAAAACTCGAGAACGGACCTCATCCAAAACCGTTTGTTCCGAGATAATTATAGATAAGGCCTTTCCTATAGCTTTATAGGTCGATATCCGACACATGTAAGACAGGGAGGCCCTTCGACTATGGACGATTCCGAAGATTGGGCTCCCGTCCGGACACGTTTGCACGAGGTGCTCGTCTGGGTCGCCTTCGGCGGCGTGCTTGGTATCTTCTGGCGTGAGATCTTGCGGCTCGTACGGCACTGGCTGCTTCAGGCGGGCTGAACGCGTGCCGCTACGCGACCGCTAGCCCTCCAGGATCGCCAATGCCTGCTCCCACAGGTCCGCCGATGCCGCTGCGATCATGCCGCTCCGGCCGTCGCCGATCCGGTAATCCGCACCGTCCAGCCGGCGAACTACGCCACCCGCCTCGCGCAGGAAGAGACTGCCGGCGGCGTGGTCCCACGGCAGGGTACGACGGAACAGCGCGGCGTCGTTGTCGCCGAGCACCAGCCGGGGATATTGCTCCGCCGCGCAGCGGGGCATCGGGACGATCTGCCAGCGGCCGGCCGCGCGCGCGTCGATATCCGCCAGCTCCTCGGTCGACAGGAAATAGCTCGCCACGCCCGCCACCGGCTGCGGTCCCGACGATCCATGCGCCGTCACCTGCACGCCGTCGACGAACGCACCGCCGCCCGCAACCGCGTGGACGAGCCGTCCGCTGACGGGGTCGAGGATCCAGCCCGCCTCGACCATGCCATCATCGGCAAGCGCGACCATGATGCCGAACGGCGTGCGACCGCTGGCGTAATTGTTGGTGCCGTCGATCGGATCGACGATCCATACCCGGCCATGATCGAGCCCCTCCAGCAGCGAGGCGTCGGCCGACACCGCTTCCTCGCCCACGACGCGGGCGTGCGCGTCGATCGCGCTCAATCCCTCGGTCAGCGCGGCCTCGCTCGCGCGGTCTGCGACCGTGACGAGGTCGTCCGCCGCCTTCTCGATCACCTGGTCGGGCGACAGATTGCGGAAATGCGGCATGACGATATCCGCACCGACGCGGCGCATCAGCGCGACGACGGCGTCGTGGTGGTCGTGGGTCATGGCGGCGCCGGTCCTCAGCTGCGATAATCGGCGTTGATCGAGATGTAGCCGTGCGTCAGGTCGCAGGTCCACACCGTCGCGCGGCCATCGCCGAGACCCAGGTCGACGCCTATTTCTATCTCCTGCCCCTTGAGATGCGCGGCGACGGGCGCCTCGTCATAGCCCTCGACAGCGAGGCCGCCTTCGGCCACCTGCGTCGCCCCGAAGCGGATCGCCAGCCGGTCGCGCTCCGCCGGCTCGCCCGCCTTGCCGACCGCCATCACGATGCGGCCCCAATTGGCGTCTTCGCCCGCGATCGCGGTCTTGACCAGCGGCGAGTTCGCGATCGACATGGCGATGCGATGCGCGCTGCGGTCGCTTTCCGCGCCCTCGACGGTGATCTCGATGAGCTTTTGCGCGCCCTCGCCGTCGCGCACCACCAGCAGGGCAAGCCGGCGGCAGAGGTCCGCGAGCGCTGCGGCGAAGGCGTCGGCGCCGTCGCTGTCGGCGTCGACCAGCGGCGTGTTGCCGGCCTTGCCCGTCGCGAAGGCCAGCACCGTGTCGCTGGTCGAGGTGTCGCCGTCGACGGTGATGCACGAGAAGGTGCGGGCATTGGCCGCGCCGAGCGCGCCTTGCAGGAACGCCGGGTCGACCGCGGCATCGGTGAAGATGAAGCCCAGCATCGTCGCCATGTCGGGGGCGATCATGCCCGATCCCTTGATGATCCCGACCAGGGTCACGGTCCGGCCTTCGACGATCGCGGTCGTCGTCGCGCCCTTCGGATAGGTGTCGGTCGTGCCGATCGTCTCGGCCGCCGCCTGCCAGTCGCAGGCTTCCGCGGCGAAGGCGGCGTCCAGGCCGGCTTCCGCCTTGTCGATCGGCAGCGGCACCCCGATGACGCCGGTCGACGCGACGAAGACGTCGGAGGGTTGGCAGCCGAGATGCTGCGCGGTGCGCGCCGCGATCGCCTCGACCGCGGTGCGGCCTCGGTTGCCGGTGAAGGCGTTCGAATTGCCGGCGTTGACGACCAACGCGCGCGCCTGGCCCAGCGTCAGCGCCTTGCGGCACCATTCGACCTCGGGCGAGGGGCATTTGCTCTGCGTCAGCACGCCCGCGACCGACGTACCCGGATCGAGCGCGACGAAGGTGAGGTCGCAGCGGTCCCACGCCTTGTACCGGGCCCGCGCGACATGCGGCACGACGCCGGCGATCGGGGGCAGGTGGGGGAAGGCGGCTGGGGCTAGCGGAGAGATGGACGAGGACATGGCGCCCCCATAAGCTGGTTCCGGGACAGGGCAAAGACACATGATCGACGCAGACGAGCCGGCAGCACCGACGATATTGTATGCCGGCACGCGGCCGCCCCCCCGCCCGCGCCGGCGCCTGTCGGGTGACAACAGGTCCCTGATGATCGGTGTGCTTCTGGCCATCGCCGCGATCGTCATCGCAGGAACCATCGTGGCGGCCATGCTCGCCGTCCGCGGCTATCAGGTGTATCGCGACCGTCAGCGACAGGAGCTGGCCGCGCCGCCGCAAGTTATCGGCGCTCGTCCAAGGAAAGCGGCTGAGGTGGCGTCCCCACGCGTCTTGAAGAAGGGGTTCGTGCCCGCGGCGCCGATAGGGGATCAGGGTTCCTGGTTTCCGCCCGATGCCTATCCGGCGGAGGCGCAGCGCCGAGGTGAGGAGGGTCGCGTCTCCGTGCTGCTGGCGATCGATGCGCAGGGCCGTGTCGCGGGCTGCACTGTCACGACGTCGAGCGGGTCGAAGATCCTCGATGAGCAGACCTGCGCGCTGGCACGGCGCCACGCCCGCTTCTCACCGGCGCGGCAGGACGGGGTCGCGGTGAGCGATACGTATCGCATGCGTGGTGTCAGATGGGCGCTGGATCCTGCCGCCTCCCAGCGCATGGAGGTCGGGCAGGCGCCAAGGTTCCTGGTCGACCAGGTGATCGAGGTGGCGGTGACGCCAGAGGGAGCGGTGTCCGGCTGCAAGGTTGTGCGTCAGGGAACGCCAAGTGGCGATCCCTGCGCGTCGGCTCCGATCGGCCGGAAGCTGTTTGCGCCCCCGATGCGCAACGGCCGGCCTACGACGGCGCGCGTCCGGCTCGCGTCTCGGATGCTGCTGCTACCGGCGCCATAGCCGACGGGCTAAGGCTGAGCCCTCAACTGCTATGGTCGGAAATGATCTTCCAGCCTTCCGGCCGGCGTTCGAACAGCAGCGAGGTCATGCCTGTGTCGGTCCGGCCGCCGGGATAGCGCAGCGTCCAGCGCGCCCACAGCATCTGGTGGACGTTGCTGATCCGGCGGTGGCCGAGCATCTGGAAGCTCAGTGCGCCGCGCTTGGTCGGGTCGGTGCCATAGCCCTTGTCGTAGCGGGCGGCGATCGCCGCCTTGCCGCGGACGAGGCCGTCCTTGGTCACGAAGACGGCATCACCGGCGTAGATGTCTAGGAACTTCGCCATGTCGCCGCTGGTCCAGCCCGCGGCGCTCGCGACCATCGCCGCCTCGATCGCGGGTTGCGGATCCGCGTCGGGGGCGGGGGCGGGGATGCGGGCGGGCGCGACCAGCGCGGCGGCGAGCAGGATCGGCATCATCGTTCGTCCTCCGTGACGGGATTGACCAGCATCGCGAGGCGCGCCTCGTCGAGCGGGGGTGCGAGCAGGAAACCCTGGTAGATGGCGCATCCTTCCGCCGCGAGCAGCGCCCGCTGCGCCTGCGTCTCCACGCCCTCCGCGATCACCGGCAGGCCGAGCGACCGAGCCAGCGTCATCACCGCGCGGACCACCCCCCGATGGCGCGCGCCGTCGCCGACCGCCAGTGCCTTGTCCAGCTTGAGATAGTCGAGCGGCAGCGCCGTCAGATAGGCGAGGCTGGAATAGCCGGTGCCGAAATCGTCGAGCGCGACCTTGATCCCCGCATCGCGCAGCGCGTCGAGGACGCCGGCCGCGGCTTCCAGGTCGCGGATCGCGCTCGATTCGGTAATCTCGACGGTCAGTCGCGCCGGCGGAAAGCCGCTGGCGACGACCCGGGCGAGGAACGCGTTCGCGAAGCCCGGGCGGCCCAGATCGGCCGGCGTCAGGTTGAGCGCGACCCGCAAGGCGGCGCGGGCATCGCGCCACGCCGCGGCGCGCGTCAGCACCAGCGACTGGATGTGGTCGGACAATGCCAATCCGAGGTCGGCGCGCTCCGCCGCGGCGAACAGCACGTCCGCGCCGAGCGCGCCCAGCCGGCCGTGCCGCCAGCGTGCCAGCGCCTCGACCCCGATCACCTCGCCGTCACCGATCCGGGCCTGAGGCTGGAACAATATGTCGATCTCGCCCTGCTCGATGGCATAGTGCAGGTCGACCGCCATCGCATCGAGCGGCGCGGCGCCTTGCGGACCGACGACGCGGACCATGCCGCTGTCGCTGGCCTTGGCGGCGGCGAGCGCCTCCGAGGCGCGGCGCAGCAGGCGATCGGCATCGTCGCCCGGCGCACTGCCGGCCATCGCCCAGCGACTGCCGAGCACCGCGAGCCGCCCCGCCACCGCGAGCGGCTTCGCCAGCGCGCCGTCCAGCCTGGCCGCCAGCCGATCGAGCGTCGCCGCGTCCGCCGCCGCGGCGACGATCAGTTCGCCGCCACTTGGCACCGCGACGATCGCCGCATCGCCGAGCAGGTCGGCGACGATCGCCTCCACCTGGCGGTGCGCCTCCGCGATCAGCACGTCGCCCGTCGCGCGACCGCGGGCGGCGTTCAGGATGTCGAGTCGCGACAGGGCGATCATCAGCACGCCGATCGGAGCGCCCTGCGCCAGTCGGGCCGCGATCCAATGCTCCGCGACCGCGACCTGTTCGTCTTCCCGCTCGCTGGGCAGGCGGCGATCGTCGGGGCGGGCGCCCGCGCGATTGGCGTGGCGGCGTGCGAAGCGGAGCGTCTGGCGGACCGAATCGTCGGCGGCGTCGCAGGCGAAATGCGTCGCGCCGGCGGCGTAGAGCGCATCGAGCGTCGCGTCGTCGTCGACCCTGTCGAGCAGCGCGACCAGCGCGCCGCCCGTCGCGGCGGCGAATCCGCCCAGCGCGCGCACGGCCTCGATCCCCGATTCGGTGTCGCGGCGCGCATCGACCAGCGCCACCGCGGCGTTCTCCGCCATCGCCGCGTGCACGTCCGCCTGCTGAGCCGCGCTGACGATCCAGCCGTCCGCGCGCGCCACGGCCGCCAGTCGATCATGATCCTCCAGCGACACGATTATCACCGTGCCGCGCTCGTCTCTCCGCCCCATCGTGCCACGACTAGGCGGTGCGACCGTTTCGGGCAATGTGGAACGGACTTGTCCGCGCCGGGTTGACGTCCTAGCTCGATGACCATGGCCTCCGCTCCACCTTTTCCCGATCAGCGGCTGGTCGATGCGCATGGCCGGGCGATCCGGTATCTGCGCATATCGGTCACCGACCGCTGCGACCTGCGCTGTCGCTATTGCATGGCGGAGCAGATGACGTTCCTGCCGCGGGCAAAGCTGCTCAGCCTCGACGAGATCGCGATCATCGCGGAGCGCTTCATGGCGCGCGGCGTGACGAAGATCCGCCTGTCGGGCGGGGAGCCGCTGGTGCGACGCGACGTCGGCGATCTGGTGCGCCGCCTCGGCCGTCATGTCGGCCAGGGCCTCGACGAGCTGACGATGACGACCAACGGGACGCGGCTGGCCCAATATGCGGACGAGATGGTCGCTGCGGGCATCCGGCGCATCAACGTCAGTCTCGACAGCCTCGATGCAGACCGGTTCCGCTTCATTACCCGGCATGGCGACCTCGGCCAGGTGCTCGGTGGCATCGCGGCGGCGAAGGCGGCCGGGCTCGCGGTCAAGATCAACATGGTCGCGCTCGCCGGGCTCAACGAGGACGAGATCAGCACCATGCTGCAATGGTGCGTCGACGAAGGGCATGACCTGTCGCTGATCGAGACGATGCCGCTGGGCGCGATCGACGAGGATCGCGTCGATCGGTTCGTGCCGCTGACGCGTGTCTTCGAGGCGCTGGCCGCGCGCTTCCCCCTGGCCCGCGACCCGCACCGTACGGGCGGTCCGGCGCGCTACTGGCGGGTCGGCGAGAGTGCGACGCGGCTCGGCCTGATCTCGCCGCTGACCGCCAATTTCTGCGACGGTTGCAACCGCGTGCGGCTGACCACCGAAGGCACGTTGTACATGTGCCTGGGTCACGAGGATCGCGTCGATCTGAAGGCGGCGCTCCGCGACGGCGGCATACCGGGCCTGGACGCGGCGATCGATCACGGGCTGATGCGCAAGCCCGCGCGGCACGACTTCACCATCGGCGCAGGCGCCGCGCCCGCGACGACGCGGCACATGAGCGTCACCGGCGGATGAACGCCTTCGAACGGCGCGCGCTTGTCGCCTCGCCCACCGCACCCGCGCAGGCCGCCGCCGCCGAACTGGCGGATGCCGCCGACTGGGTCGATCCGGCCGAGGCGGATGTCATCATCGCCTTGGGCGGCGACGGTTTCCTCCTCCAGACGCTCCACGCGCAGCTCGATCAGCGTCGTCCGGCGGTACCCGTGTTCGGGATGAACCTGGGCACGGTCGGGTTCCTGATGAACGAATGGCGGCGCTTCGACCTCGGCGAACGGCTCGCGCGCGCCAAGCCGTTCAAGGTGACGCCGCTCAGCGCCACCGTCACCGGCATGGACGGCCGCGTCCATCAGGCGCCGGCGATCAACGAGGTGTCGCTGCTGCGCGAGACGCGGCAGACCGCCAAGCTGGAAGTGACGGTCAACGACCGGATCGTGCTCGACGAGCTCGCCTGCGACGGCATATTGGTGGCCACCCCCGCGGGGTCGACCGCCTACAACCTGTCCGCGCAGGGGCCGATCCTGCCGCTCGGCTCGAACATGCTCGCGCTGACGCCGATCAGCCCGTTCCGCCCGCGGCGCTGGCGTGGCGCGATCCTGCCCGACAAGGCGCGGATCTCGATCCGCGTCCTCGATCCTGGCAAGCGACCCGTGTCGGCGGTCGCCGACCAGCGCGAGTTCCGCGACGTCGCAGAGGTGGCGATCGGCATGGATCGCGCGCGCGAGCTTACGTTGCTGTTCGATCCCGAACATGCGCTGGACGATCGCATCACCATGGAACAGTTCATCGCCTGACCCGCGTCGACGGGACGGGGCGGGCAGGTGGAACGCCTCCGACACACCATTGTGGAAAACCCGCGAAAACGGGGTTGCGCGATCCGAATTGCCGTTTATAGACCCCCTCCACACAGCGACGGTAACGGTCCCTGATAGCTCAGCGGTAGAGCTCTCGACTGTTAATCGAGCGGCCGTTGGTTCGAATCCAACTCAGGGAGCCATCGCTTCGCCCTTGCGAAGCTGACCTGCCGTCACTGTGTCCTTCCCGATTAGCGGTTGCCAAGCCTTTCGCGACGCGACATCATGGCCGCTGGCGAGGCGCACAACGCGCCCGCGGGAGAGGTTTCACATGATCTACCTGGAATTGGCGATCGGCGCGATGGCCGCGGCAGTGCTCGCGGTGCCCGTCCTGCTCGCGGTCACGAGCAAGCCTTCGGTGGACGCCGAGGACTCGCTGCCGGGCTGAGCCAGCCGGGGGAAGAGGGTGTCGCCGCCTGGCGCGACTGCACCGAACCTTCACATACTGATTACGTTTAACGCATCGGAAACGGCGCGCGATTAGGGTAGGGGCGACGCGAGCATGCCGTGCAATGGCATGCCGCTTCGTTTGTACAGGATCGTCGCCCGTGGACCTCATGCATCGTGCGACCGCCGCACAACTCGTCGCCTCGCTGCATCGTCCGTTGCGGGCATCGGTCGGCGAATGCCTGGACCTCTGGCGGCGGCTCGATGACGTCACGCGTGCCCACGCCTATCTGGTGCTCGAGGGCCCGGAGCCGAATGCGCGGCGCACGCTCAATGCAACGGAGATCGCCGCCCTCGTCGCGCACTGATCGACAGCGTCGGCCGTCGCCGGGATCGAGAGCGGCGTGGTGCGCCCGTACCAACCGTTCCGAAACCGAGGCGACGAGGCTGGCCCGGTCGCGCGGCCGCCCTTTTCCAAACTCCGGCTAGCCGCCGCAACGCAGCGTTCGGGGTGGACGCGCGGGGGCGCCGCCGCGATCGACGCACGGATCGCGCCTTAGCTTCGCTCGAAGCCGATCGCGATCGCCACCGCAAGCACGACCAGCACGGCCAGGAAGACGAGCATGCGCGGGATCGCCTGCCGCTGCGGCTTGTTCCGGAAGGGGTCCTCGTCGGCCATCGGTTGATCTCTCAATATGTTATCGACCAGTCTTAACGTCCGGCGGTAGCTTTGGTGGCGTAGGCGAGCGGTTGCTTGCCGCGTGCGCATGCCCGCCCCACATGCTGGGTCGTCAACATCGAAAGGGAAGCGAATGCGGCAGGCGCTCGGCATGCTGGCCATCGACACGCGCGGCAAGGGGCTGCTCGAGATCACCGAGCGCGTTGCGGGCTGGGTGGCGGAGCAAGGCCTCGCCGACGGCCTGCTCACGATCTTCTGCCGTCACACCTCCGCGTCGCTGGTGATTCAGGAGAATGCCGCGCCGGCAGTGCGCCGCGACATGGAGGCCTATTTCGAGCGGATCGCGCCAGAGGACGCGGTCTACGAGCATGACGACGAGGGACCGGACGACATGCCGGCCCATCTGCGCACCGCGCTGACCGGCGTGCAGCTGACCATTCCGCTGATCGACGGCGCGCTCGCGCTCGGCACGTGGCAGGGGATCTATCTCTTTGAACATCGTCGCCGGCCGCACCGCCGCAGCCTCGCGCTGCACCTGATCGGCGCCTGAACGCGGCGATGGAGCGTGCCATGATGGAGCCAAGTCGTTCATCGCTCGTTCGACTCGCATAGCGTAAGAACGGCGGGTTCGCCGCACCCGCGCGCGAATGGAGTATGGGAAACATGATGCATCTTGGCCGTAAGGCGATGATCGCGGCGATGGCCGCGAGCACGCTGATGGTCGCGGGTTGCGCGACCGAGACCACATACCGGCCCGCCACGGGCCAGGGCTTCAATCGGACAGGTTACAGCGAACGGCGGATCGAGCCGGATCGCTTCATCGTCAGCTTCGCCGGCAACAGCGTCACGTCGCGCGACACGGTCGAACGCTACCTGCTGTTCCGCGCCGCCGAACTGACGCTGCAGAACGGCTTCGACTATTTCGTCATGGCCAACCGCGACACCGATCGCCAGTCGCAGGTCTATACGACGCCTGGGATCGGCGGCTTCGGTGGATTCGGCGGTTATTGGGGCCCGGCGTGGCGCTATTACGGCCGCGGCTTCGGCTGGCGCACTTGGGACCCGTGGTTCGGTGGCTTCGGCCCATGGGACAATGGGTTCGATATCCGCCAGATCGACCGGTACGAGGCGACCGCGGAAATCGTCATGCGCCACGGGCCGATCCCGCGCGACAATCTGCGCGCGTTCAACGCCCGCTCGGTCGTCGACACGATCGGGCCGAGCGTGGTGCTGCCCAAGGCGAACTGACGCGGCGCGGCGGTCGACGCCGGACGCAAAGTGGGGCCGGTCGCGGATCGCGCGACCGGCCCCTTTTCGTTGGCCCCGCCCTGCACCGATCCATCCCCTCGCCGGATCGCACACCAGATGGGTGCAGTGCGCGGATATGGACCCCGGCAGCGGTGCCGCGGCGTCGCTCTCGCGATCCGCGCCCGTGCCAAGGGGCGCGGCTAGCGGCCCTTCGCCTCAGGCGGTTACCGCGCCATGGCAATGCTTGTACTTGCGGCCCGATCCGCACGGACAGGGGGCGTTGCGGTTGACGCGGCCTTCCCAGCCGGCCGGATCGTCGCCCAGGTCCGGCGCCTCGGGCTGCACCATCTGCATCGGCGGCAGCTGCGGCATGACGCGGCCCAGCGTGGCGGCGTCGATGTCCGCCGAATTGTCCTCGCCGGTGAACGGGTCGAAGTGCGTCGTGATGAAATCGGGCAGCTCCGGCAGCGGCGGCGGCGCCTGGATCTGGAACTCGGCATAGGCGATCGTGCGGCTGACGTCCTCGCGGATCGCGTCGAGCATCCGCTGGAACAGGCTGAACGCCTCCTGCTTATACTCGTTGATCGGCGTCTTCTGCGCATAGGCGCGCAGATGGACGACCTGGC
Organism: Sphingomonas sp. GV3; assembly: GCF_031082075.1. Lineage (NCBI taxonomy): Bacteria > Pseudomonadati > Pseudomonadota > Alphaproteobacteria > Sphingomonadales > Sphingomonadaceae > Sphingomonas > Sphingomonas sp. GV3. The sequence goes on from NZ_JARWLE010000001.1 coordinate 276,811, forward strand.
GCAGCGCATCGAGTGTCGCCAGATGCTCCTTCCAATGATGGTCCAGATTCTGGAGCAGGATCGATTTCTCGACCTGCTGCCACGTCTCCGGCTCGAGCTGCGCGGCCTTTTGCGCGACCATCGCATCGGCGGCCTCGCGCACGCGCTCCTCGACGATCTCCGGATCGATCGCGTCTTCCGTCAGCCAGTCTTCCACGGGCATGTCGAGGTTCAGCGTCTCGACCAGCCGCGTCTTCATGCCGGCGACGTCCCATTGCTCCGGATAGGAACCGACCGGGCAGGCCTCGCCGACGATCACGTTGACCGTCTCCGCGCGCATGTCGCTGACGACGTCGCCGACCGTCTCGGCATCCATGATGTCCGCGCGCTGCTCGTAGATAACCTTGCGCTGGTCGTTCATCACGTCGTCATATTCGACGACCTGCTTGCGGATGTCGTAGTTGCGCGCCTCGACCTTCTTCTGCGCGGTCTCGATCGCCTTGGTCAGCCACTTCGACCCGATCGCCTCGCCGTCCTCGATGTTCGACCGCATCATGCGCGCGAACAACGTGTCGGGACCGAAGATGCGCAGCAGGTCGTCGTCGAGGCTGAGGTAGAAGCGCGACAGGCCCGGGTCGCCCTGGCGGCCCGAACGGCCGCGCAGCTGGTTGTCGATGCGCCGGCTCTCGTGCCGCTCGGTGCCGAGCACGAACAGGCCGCCCGCCGCGAGCACTTCCTGCTTCTCGACCTCGATCTCCTCGCGGATGCGCGCCGCCGCCGCCTCATATTCGGGCGTACCCTCGACCAGGTCGGGATGCTCGTCGAGCATCCGGAATTCGAGGTTGCCGCCCAATTTGATGTCGGTGCCGCGGCCGGCCATGTTGGTCGCGATCGTTACCGCCGACTTGCGACCGGCCTGCGCGACGATATGCGCCTCCATCTCGTGGTAACGCGCGTTGAGCACCTTGTGGTCGACGCCCTCCTGCACGAGGAATTCGCTCAGCAGCTCGGATTTCTCGATCGACACCGTGCCGACCAGCACCGGCTGGCCCTTGGCGGCATGCTCGCGGATCTTCTTGGCGATCGCGCGGAACTTGTCGTTGGTGTCCTTGTAGAATTCGTCCTCCTCGTCGACGCGCTGCACCGGCACGTTGGTCGGGATGGTGACGACGTTCATCTTGTAGATGTCGTAGAATTCGGCCGCTTCCGTCGCCGCGGTACCGGTCATGCCGGCGAGCTTGGGATACATGCGGAAATAGTTCTGGAAGGTGATCGAGGCCATCGTCTGGTTCTCGGGCTCGATCGTCACGCCCTCCTTCGCCTCGACTGCCTGGTGCAGGCCGTCGGACCAGCGGCGCCCGTCCATCATGCGGCCGGTGAATTCGTCGATGATGACGACCTTGCCGTCCTTGACGATATAATCGGTGTCGCGCTTGAACATCATGTTCGCGCGCAGCGCCTGGTTGAGGTGATGGACCACCTGCGTATTCTCGAAGTCGTAGAGGTTCGCGCCCTGCAGCAGGCCCGCCGCCTCCAGCAGCCGCTCGGCCTTCTCGGTGCCGTCCTCGGTCAAAATGATCGACTTCTGCTTCTCGTCCTTCTCGTAATCGTCGGCGCTCAGCTGCTTCACGATCGCGTCGACGCCCATGTACAGTTCCGACTTGTCGTCGGTCGGGCCGGAGATGATCAGCGGCGTGCGCGCTTCATCGATCAGCACCGAATCGACCTCGTCGACGATCGCCATGCTGAAGGCGCGCTGCACCATCGACGAGCGCTCGTACTTCATATTGTCGCGCAGATAGTCGAAGCCGAACTCGTTGTTCGTGCCGTAGGTGATGTCGCTATTGTAGGCGGCGCGGCGCTGCTCGTCGGTCAGATTGGGGATGATCGTACCGACCGTCAGACCCAGGAAGCGATAGACCTGGCCCATCCACTCCGCGTCGCGGCTGGCGAGATAGTCGTTGACGGTGATGACATGGACGCCGTCGCCCGGCAGCGCATTGAGATAGGTGGCGAGCGTCGCGACCAGTGTCTTGCCCTCGCCGGTCCGCATCTCGGCGATCTCGCCGCGATGGAGGACGATGCCACCGATCATCTGCACGTCGAAATGACGCATGCCGAGCACGCGCACCGCCGCCTCGCGTACGGTGGCGAAGGCTTCGGGCAGCAGGTCGTCGAGCTTCGTGCCATTGGCGAGCTGCTCGCGGAATTTGGCGGTCTGGCCGGCGAGTTCCTCGTCCGACAGCGCCTGCAGCTGCGGCTCGAAGGCGGCGATCTTGGCGATGATCGGGTTCAGGGACTTGACGTACCGGTCGTTGGACGAACCGAACAGGGATTTGGCGAGGCCGCCGAGCATAAGCGTGATGTCCTGATGAAGGCCGGCGCGCACGCGATGACAGGCGGCGCGGCCGATGATGACATGGGTCGTGGGCGCAAGCGGCCGGGGCCGCGGGACGTTCGATGCAGGGACGCTATTCGCGCCGGCGGCTCGCGTACAGCCGCACGACCGCAAGCGATCGGGCGGGAAGGGGGCGGGCGACCGCGATGTCGATCAGACGGGCGATCGCCGCCTGCGGCCGTTGCGCGACCCGCACCGCCGCGACACGCGCCGCGGCGGCGGTGACCTGCGCGCTCACCGCTTGCGCCGCGGCGGGCGCACGCGTCGCCGATCCTACCCCGGTCAGGGCGGACAGCAGCGCGGAAAGAAGCAGCAACAGGTTCATCGGGCGCCCGGCATAGAGACTGCGGCGGCGGGCGTCCACCGTGGAAGCGGGGCGGGACGTCTCATCCCGCGGCCTTGGCCAGCCCTTTCGACAGCTGCAGCGCGCCGTGCAGCCGCGCCTTGGCGTCGGGCCACGCGCGTTGCAGCACCAACTTGCTGTCGGGGCGCAGCTTGGCGACGCCGTTCAGCCGGTCGACATAGGCGAGCAGCCCCTGGACGTTGGGCGGCTTGTCGTCGTGGAACGAGACCAGCACACCGCGCGGGCCGACGTCCATCTTGGCGATGCACGCCTTCTTGGCGTTGAGCTTGATCTCGATGACGCGGATTAGATTGTCGGTGGCGTCGGGCAGGGGGCCGAACCGGTCGATCATCTCCGCCGCAAACGCCTCGATCTCGCGCGACGAATCCAGCTCGTTGAGGCGGCGGTATAGTCCCATGCGCAGGTCGAGGTCGGGGACGTAATCGTCAGGGATCAGGATGGGCGCGTCGACGGTGATCTGCGGCGAGAAGTCGCGCGGGCGATCGCTCGCCAGGCCGCCGGCCTTGGCGTCCATGATCGCCTCTTCCAGCATCGACTGGTAGAGTTCGTAGCCGACCTCCTTGATATGGCCCGATTGTTCGTCGCCCAGCAGGTTGCCCGCGCCGCGGATGTCGAGGTCGTGGCTGGCGAGCTGGAAGCCCGCGCCCAGGCTGTCGAGGTCGGACAATACCTTCAGGCGCTTTTCCGCCGTGTCGGTCATCTGCCGTTCCGGCGGCGTCACCAGATAGGCATAGGCGCGTGTCTTAGACCGGCCGACCCGCCCGCGCAGCTGGTAGAGCTGCGCCAGCCCGAACCGGTCGGCGCGGTTGACGATCATCGTGTTCGCCGACGCGATGTCGATGCCGCTCTCGATGATCGTCGTGGAGATCAGCACCTCGAACTTCCTGTCGTAGAAGGCGCTCATCCGCTCCTCGACCTCGGTCGCGCTCATCTGGCCGTGCGCGATGACGTAGCGCACCTCGGGCACCTCGTTGCGCAGATAGTCCTCGAGGTCCGGCAGGTCGGCGATACGCGGCGTGACGAGGAAGCTCTGCCCGCCGCGATAATGTTCGCGCAGCAGCGCCTCGCGCAGCACGACCGGGTCCCAGGGCATCACATAGGTGCGCACCGCCAGCCGGTCGACCGGCGGCGTCTGGATCACCGACAGTTCGCGCAGGCCGCTCATCGCCATCTGCAGCGTGCGCGGGATCGGCGTCGCGGTGAGGGTGAGCATGTGCACGTCCGCGCGCAGCGCCTTCAGCCGCTCCTTGTGCGTCACGCCGAACCTCTGCTCCTCGTCGACGATGACGAGGCCGAGCCGCTTGAACTCGATCCCCTTGGCGAGCAGCGCGTGCGTGCCGACGACGATGTCGATGCCGCCGCTCGCCAGCCCCTCCTTGGTCTTCTTCGCCTCGGCGGCGGGGACGAGGCGCGAGAGCCGGCCGATCTCGATCGGAAAGCCTTCGAACCGTTGGGTGAAATTGTTGAAATGCTGCCGCGCGAGCAGCGTCGTCGGACAGATGACCGCGACCTGCATCCCCGCCATCGCCGCGACGAAGGCGGCGCGCAGCGCCACCTCGGTCTTGCCGAAACCGACGTCGCCGACGACCAGCCGGTCCATCGGCTTGCCCGCCGCCAGGTCGGCGAGAACGTCCTCGATCGCGCGATCCTGGTCGTCGGTCTCTTCATAGGGAAAACGGTCGACGAAGCTCGAATAGCCGCTGGGATCGGGCTCGGCGATCTCGCCGGGGCGCAGCGCGCGCTCGGCGGCGACCTTGATGAGCTCGCCCGCGATTTCGCGGATCCGCTCCTTCATCTTCGACTTGCGCCGCTGCCACGCCTCGCCGCCCAGCCGGTCGAGCGCGGTCGCTTCCTCGCTGCTGCCGTAGCGCGACAGCACCTCGAGGTTCTCGACCGGTACGAAGAGCTTGTCGCCGCCGGCATATTCGACCGCGACGCAGTCGTGCGGGCTCTGGCCGACGGGGATCGAGGTCAGGCCGAGATATTTGCCGATGCCGTGATCGGAATGGACGACGAGGTCACCCGGCGTCAGCGTCGCCAGCTCGGCCAGGAACGCATCCGCCGACTTCTTGCGCTTCGCCCGCCGTACCAGCCGGTCGCCCAGCATGTCCTGCTCGGTCAGTACCGCGACGTCCGGCGCGGTGAAGCCATGGTCGAGCGGCAGCACGACGAGCGCGACACCCGCGCTCTTCCCCGTGTCGGCGATGCCCAGCGCCTCCTGCCAGGTCTCCGCTGCCTTGGCGCCGTTCAGGCCATGGTCCTTGAGCAGGGTGCCGAGCCGTTCGCGCGCCCCGTTCGAATAGCTGGCGAGGACGGGCTTCTTGCCCTCCTTGCGCAGCCGGCCGAGGTGCTGGACGACCGCATCGTAGACATTGGCGCCGCTCGAGCGCTCGGGCGCGAAGTCGCGCGCGCCGTCGACGCCGAAGTCGAGCACCGTCCGGCTCTCCGGCTCGTGGAACGGCGTCGCCGTATGGACGTGCCGCGCTTCCAGCGCCTCGCGCCACTCGCGCTCGCCGAGGTAGAGCGCGGTCGAGCCGAGCGGGCGATAGCTGCCCGGCTGCGCACCCTCCGCGCGCTGGCGGTTCTCGTAATAATCGGCGATCGATTCCAGCCGCCCCTCGACCGCGCCGGCGACGCCCGCGTCGCGCACCACCACGTCGTCGGCGCCGAGGTGGTCGAACAATGTCGCCAGCTTGTCCTCGAAAAGCGGCAGCCAATGCTCCATGCCCGCCAGCCGCCGGCCGTCGCTGATCGCCTGGTACAGCGGATCGCCCGTCGCCGTCGCGCCGAACTTGTCACGGTACCGGCTGCGGAAGCGCTTGATCGACTCCTCGTCGAGCAGGGCCTCGGACGCGGGCAGCAGGGTGAAGCCGTCGACGCGTCCCGTGGTGCGCTGGTCGCCGGGATCAAAGGTGCGCACGCTCTCGATCTCGTCGCCGAAGAAATCGAGACGCAGCGCTTGCTCCTCGCCGCTCGGGAACAGGTCGACGATCCCGCCGCGCACCGCATATTCGCCATGGTCGTGCACCGTGTCAGTGCGGACATAGCCGTTCGCCTGGAGCAGCGCGGCTAGCTTGTCGCGGTCGATCCGCTCGCCGGGCGCGAGCCGGGCAACGAGCTGACGGATGCGGAACGGCGTCAGCACGCGCTGCGTCGCCGCGTTTGCGGTGGTCAGCAGCAGCTGCGGTGCCTTCACCGACCGCTGCAGCCGGTGCAGCGCCGCCACGCGCTCCGCCATGATCCGCAGTGTCGGCGAGGCGCGGTCATAGGGCAGGCAGTCCCAGGCCGGCAGGCCGATCACCTCCAGGTCGGGCGCGAAGAACGCCGCCGTTCCCGCGATCGCCCGCATCGCGCCCTCGTCGGCGGCGACGAACACCGCGCGCGCGCCCTTCTGCGCGGCGGCGCGCGCCAGATCGGCGAGGAAGGCCGGCTGGAATCCCGCCGGTATGCCCGACAGGGTCAGCGGTGTCTTGGCGGACAGGATCGTCTTCAGGTCGGGCATCGCGGCTTTCAAACTCCCCTCGTGCGGGCAGGAGGGGTCGGTCAACATTCTCCCCTCCCGCTTGCGGGAGGGGCAGGGGGGTGGGCCCGACGTGTAGGATCAGGCGGCAAGGCAGGGGGATGGATCAGGCCCACCCCCAACCCCTCCCGCAGGCGGGAGGGGAGAATAGAAGCGCCCCTCCCGCACACGGGGGCGAGCAGGCGTCAGAACGTCGGCACGTAGGTGATCGCCCGCATCCGGTCCATCATCGGACCCTGCCAGCGCTCCGGGCATGGAAGCGAACCGATCGCCCAACCCATGATATCGACGTCCTGCTCCTCCAGAAGCGTTTCGAACCAGTCGAGTTCCGCGGGCGTCATGCTGGCGCCATGCGCGTCGAAGAAACCGCCGATCATCAGGTCGGCCTCCTTGGTGCCGCGATGCCAGGCGCGGAACTTCAGGCGTTTGAGGCGAGTGGCGTGGTCCATGCGGCCCCTTCTTTGCGGCAAATGCGCGGATGCCCGGCAGACGCTGGCGGCGTTCGTCGGGTACGGTATAGCGGCCCATGTAATCATGCGCCCGCTCATCCTCAATCCGCTGTTCGCCGAGGTCACCGCGCTCAAGGGCGTCGGTCCCGCGCTCGCCAAGCCCTTGGACCGGCTCGGCCTGCAGCGCGTCGTCGACGTCGCCTTTCACCTGCCGAACGGCTGGGTCGACCGCGTCGCCCGCGACGCGCTGGACGAGGCCGACGTCGGCCGCATCGTCGCGATCACGCTGACCCCCGTCGACTATCGTTTGTCGAGCGGGCGCGGCCCGACGCGCGTCCAGGCGGTCGACGCGCGTGGCAATGCCGTCAGCCTCGTCTATTTCGGCGGCTCGTCGGGCTGGGTGAAGAAATTGCTCCCGCTGAACGAGCCGCGCCGCGTCTCCGGCAAGCTCGAACAATATGGCCAGACGCTACAGATCATCCATCCCGACCTCGCCGAGCCCGACGAGCCGTTCCGCGCGCGCGAGCCGATCTATCCGCTGTCGGAGGGACTGACCTCGCGCCGCCTTGGCGCGCTCGCGCAACAGGCGGTCGAGCGCGCGCCCGACCTGCCCGAATGGATCGAGCCGGGGCTGAAGGGAAAGCGCGGCTGGCCAGGCTGGCACGAGGCGCTGGCGCGGATCCACGAGGACCCGGCCGACAAGGCGGCGCGCGAGCGCCTCGCTTATGACGAGATCTTCGCCAACCAGCTCGCGATGACGCTTGTCCGCGCCGACACGCGCAAGCGGCGCGGCCGTGCGCTTCACGGCGATGGGCGCCTGCGCGACATGCTCAAGCTGCCCTATACGCTGACCGGCGCGCAGACCCGCACGATCGCGGAGATCGAGGGCGATCTCGCCCAGACCGCGCCGATGCTGCGCCTGCTCCAGGGCGACGTCGGCGCCGGCAAGACCCTGGTCGCCGCGATGGCGCTGCTGATCGCGGTCGAGGCCGGGGCGCAGGGCGCGATGCTCGCCCCGACCGAGATCCTCGCGCGACAGCATTACGAGACGTTGCGCCGGACGCTCGCCGGCCTGCCGCTCACCATCGCCGTGCTGACCGGGCGCGACAAGGGCCGCACGCGGGAGGCGACGCTGATGGGACTCGCCAGCGGCGAGATCGACATTCTCGTCGGCACGCACGCCATCTTCCAGGAGGCGGTCGGCTACAAGGACCTCGCGCTGGTCGTCGTCGACGAGCAGCACCGTTTCGGCGTCGCGGAGCGGATGATGCTGCAGGCCAAGGGGCGGACTCCGCCGCACCTGCTGGCGATGACGGCGACGCCGATCCCGCGCACGCTGACGCTGGCGCAATATGGCGAGATGGATGTCAGCCGCCTCGACGAGATGCCACCGGGACGCCAGCCGATAGAGACCCGCGTCGTCAGCGAGGACCGGCTGGACGAGGTGGTCGAGGCGCTCGGGCGTCATATGGCGGATGGCGGTCAGGCCTATTGGGTCTGCCCGCTGGTGGAGGAAAGCGAGAAGAGCGACCTCGCCGCCGCCGAGATGCGCGCGGAGCAGCTGCGCGCGCGGTTCGGGGATCGCGTCGGCGTCGTTCACGGTCGCATGAAGGGGCCGGAGAAGGATGCGGTGATGGAGGCCTTCGCCGGCAACCGCCTGTCGGTGCTCGTCGCGACGACCGTCATCGAAGTGGGCGTCGACGTCCCCAACGCGACGCTGATCGTCATCGAACATGCCGATCGCTTCGGGCTGGCGCAGCTCCACCAGCTGCGCGGCCGCGTCGGGCGGGGCGGGGGCCTGTCGCGCTGCCTGCTGCTGCGCGGCGCGGCGCTGAGCGAGACCGCGCGCGCGCGGCTCGCGCTGATGCGCGACACCAACGACGGGTTCCGCATCGCCGAGGAGGATTTGCGGCTGCGCGGCAGCGGCGAATTGCTCGGCACGCGCCAATCCGGGGAAATGGCCTTCCGTCTCGCGACGCCCGACATGCTCGCCGACCTGCTGCAATGCGCCCAGGATGACGCCCGCCTGCTGATCGACCGCGATGGCGGCCTCGAAGGGCCGCGCGGCGCGGCGGCCCGCATCGCGCTCTACCTGTTCGATCGCGATGCGGGCGTGGCGCTGCTGCGCTCCGGGTAAGGCGCGAGCGGCAGGCGAGGCGCTTGCCTGGGCAATGCACGAAGCCTCCGGCCCGTCGGCTACGCCGCCTCACCCGCACCGGGGGCCGCTGCGCCGTCAGACGTGGCCGTCCACAGGCCGCCCGTCCGGATCGCGCGTGCCGCGAGCCGGACGGGCCGGAGTGCGCCCCTATCCGTGATGGCCATGGTGGTCGCCGCCGCCTCCACGGGGTGGATGCGGAGGGGCGCCGGGCCGCGGCGGCGGCGCATGGAAGGCGACGCGTGGCGGCGGCGCTCCATGGGGCGGGCTTGCCCAGGCACGGCCGCCCTGCGTGGCCCACTCGCCATGCGGGGCGGGCCCCGGCCGGTCCCGCATGCCCTCACCGCCATAGCCGCGTGCCTGCGGGACGGCGCCATGCCACTGAGGCGGCGGAGCGTGGAACGGCGGCGAGGCGGGGGCTGCGCCTGGGGCGGTGTCACGCTGCCAGGGCGGCGGTCCGCCGCGATGCACGACCGGCATCGGCGCGCGGGCGAATGCCTGCGCCTGCTCCTGCGCGGATGCTCCACCGAGCTGTGGCGCATGCGGCGCGCGATACGCGGTCGGCAGGGTCGACGGTGCGTTCCCGTGCAACGGCGCGCCGCTCGGTTGCCAGCCGCCGCGACGCGGATCGGCGAAAGGCTGACGACCTGCCATCAGCGGCCGCGCGGTCGCGACGATCGGCGGGTGGCCATGGTTCGCGGTCGCGAATAGCCGCGGGTCGCCGCGCGCCGCCGTGAAATGCGCGAACTGGTTCTGCGTGGGCGCGACATGGGCCTCGTGCGCGGCGATCCAGTCCTGCCGGCTCGGCCGCGCCTGCACGCCGCCCGGGCCGCCATTGTAGCTGACCCGCGTGATGCGGTTCACCACCACGTCCTGCCGATAGACGTTGGTGATGTGGACGTTGGTGATGGTGGTGACGGCGCGATTGTAAAAGATGTGGCCGCCGTTCCAGTACCCGCCCTGATAGCCGGCACCGGTATAGCCGAATCCATAGGGCACGCCGCCGTAGAAGCCGACGTGCGGGCCCCAATAACCGGCGTGAAAGACATAGGCGCCGTCGCTCCAACCCCACCAGGGCGGCGTCCAGAGCAGGCCGGGGCGGGGCGCCATCACCCAGGTGCCCGGAACCCAATAATAGGCGTATTCTATGTCGTCCCAGGCCCAATAGCCCGGCGTCCAGACGTAATCCGGTCCCGGCAGCGCCGGCTGCGTATAGACGGGCAGCGGGGGCGGCGGGGAGCCGACGCTGATGTTAATCGACAGCTGCGCGGCTGCCGCCGTCGCGACGACCATGCCTCCGCCCAGCGCCAGTAGTGCCACCAAGCCCCTTTTCATCGAGCCCACTCCTTGCATTGCCATCCCCAAGTCCTGCGCGCATGTCGCTGAACCGTGAATTACAGAACGGCAAGTGAAGGATATGTAATGCCGATGTCATGATAGGAGGGGGCGGGGCTCTCCTCCGATTCAGGACAGTTGGACGAACAAAAAATATTTCGAAAAAAGGAACTACGAAAGTGTTGCGCTCAACCTAGTAGTGATGGGGGCATCCGTGTCGTCATATATTATGAAGGCGGGGATATCGTTCTAATTGCATCGAACGTGCGCGTGTCGTCTGTGCCCTGACACGTATATGTGCTATGGCGAACATGCTCTTTTGCAGGTGCCGAATGACGTTGCCGCAAAAGCGACCAAACACCGTGACCTTTGTGACTTTCGGAACTATGTTGCGAGCACGTGCAACGGAAGATCGTCGCACGACAGCGATCTGTCGCAAGTCGCGCTGGGACTTGCCGGATCGTTCAACGCGAAGGCCGGCTCAGCCCTGCATGCCGCCCAGCACCGCGTGGTACCGATTCGCCGGGATCGCCCGCTCGAGCTGGCAGCCGATTCGACCGCCGAGCGCCCAACGGACCGCCGCCTTCACATCGCCCAGGACGGGCAGCTGGATGGAAATCCATTCGCCCACGCTGACGGCGGCATCGCTGCGGAGCATCAATCCCCCAGGCGACAGGTTGACGATCAGCACCGGCAGCGTGCGGCCGTCGACCAGTCTCGCCCGGCTGCGATGATGCACCTCGTCGCGCGGCTCGGCCCGCCCGTCGGCCGAGTGGCGTCCATCGGAAAGACCCATCGAAGCAGCACTCGTCACGCCGGTTCTCCCTTGGTCCGCTACGGTACAATTTGGACCAATATGGATCAAACATACGGAGAGTAAGTTTACAAAGGCTTATTCCGCCGGAATGAGCAATCCGTGATTCTTCTTGCCGGCCGAAAGACGTACTGGCTCGGCGCCGATCGCGATCATCTGCGACTCGTCGGTCACCTTCTTGGCGCCGATGCGCGCGCCGCCGCCCGCGATCAGCCGGCGCGCCTCGCCCTTCGACTTGGCGAAGCCCAGTGCGATCAGCGCCTCGACGACGCCGATCGAGCCGCCCTCGACGGTGATCGTCGGCAGCGCGGCACCGGCGCTGCCCTCCTCGAATGTGCGGCGTGCGGTCTCTGCCGCCTCCTCGGCGGCAGCGCTGCCGCGGCACATCGCGGTCGCCGCGTTGGCCAGCACCTTCTTCGCCTCGTTGATCTCGGCGCCTTCCAGCGCTTCGAGACGGGCGATCTCGTCGAGCGGCAGATCGGTGAACAGCCGCAGGAACCGGCCGACGTCGCGGTCGTCGGTGTTGCGCCAGAACTGCCAGTAATCGAAGTGCGGCAGCTGGTCCTCGTGCAGCCAGACGGCTCCCGCCATCGTCTTGCCCATCTTGCCGCCGTCGGCGGTGGTGATCAGCGGCGTGGTGACGCCGAACACCTCCGTCCCGTCCATCCTGCGGGCGAGCTCGATGCCGTTGACGATATTGCCCCACTGGTCGCTGCCGCCCATCTGCAACCGGCAGCCGTGGCGATGCGCCAGTTCGCGGAAGTCATAGGCCTGCAGGATCATGTAGTTGAACTCGAGGAAGCTCAGCGACTGTTCGCGATCGAGCCGCAGCTTGACCGAATCGAAGCTCAGCATCCGGTTTACGCTGAAATGCTGGCCGACCTCGCGCAGGAAGGGAATGTACTCGAGGCGGTCGAGCCACTCGGCATTGTCGAGCATCACCGCGTCGGTCGGTCCCCCCATCTCACCTTCGGGGCCGAAGGTCAGGAAGCGTTCGAAGATGCGCTTGATCGAGGCGACGTTCGCCTTGATCCCCTCTTCGCCGAGCAGCTTGCGCGCCTCGTCCTTGAAGCTCGGGTCGCCGATCTTGCCGGTACCGCCGCCCATCAGCACGATCGGCTTGTGGCCGGTCTGCTGCAGGCGACGCAGCAGCATGATTTGCACCAGGCTGCCGACGTGCAGCGACGGCGCAGTGGGGTCGAAGCCGATATAGCCGGGGACGACCTGCTTGGCCGCCAGCGCGTCGAGCGCCTCCGCATCGGTCAGCTGGTGGATGTAGCCGCGCGTCGAGAGCGTATTGAGCAGGTCGGAGGCATAGGTCATGCGCGCAGCCGTTACACAGCCGGGACGGTCCCGTCACGGGGGTTGGTGGGCGCGCGACCCGGGCTCAGCGCCGCGGCAGCTGCACCTGCGGATCCACCGGGGTCCGGCCCTTGCGCAATTCGAAGTGCAACTCCGGCCGGTCGGCGAAGCCGGTGTCGCCCGACAAGGCGATCGTCTGGCCACGCTTCACGCTCTGCCCGCGCTGGACCAGCAACTTGCTGGCATAGCCGTAGACGCTGGTCCAGCCGCCGCCGTGCTTGACGATGACCAGGCCGCCCAGCGCCGCGATGCCGTCGCCGGCATAGGCCACGACGCCATCCGCGGTGGCGCGGATCGGTGTGCCGATCGGCACCGCGATCGTGATGCCGTCGTTGCGCTCGCCGCTGCGTCCCGGACCGAAGCGGCCGACGACATTGCCCTCGGCCGGCCAGGCGAAGCCGCCCCCTGCAAGGCGGGTCGGCGCCTCGACCACCGCGGTCGGCGGGAGCACGCGCCGTGCGCTGGCGACGGGCTTGGCGGGTGCCTGCCGCGGCGCGGGGGCGGGTTCGCCGCCGGTGAGGATATCGTCGATATCCAGGCGGAAGGCGGCGGCGCGCTCGGCGGTGGAGGCCGCGCGGCCCGGCTCGCCGGGGATCAGGATGCGCTGCCCGGCCCGCAGGATGTATGGTTCCTCCAGCGCATTGGCGGCAACGATCCGCGACCATTCGACGCCATAGGCGCGGGCGATGGCGATCCCGCTCTCGCCCTGGCGCACCAGGTGATAGCGCCCGCCGGGAATGGTCAGTCGCTCGCCGGCGCGGACGGTGAAGGGCGGGGCCAGATCGTTGGCGCGGGCGATCGCCTCCGATCCCGCGCCGGTGCGCTCCGCGATGGCGCGCAGCGAATCGCCGGGCTGCACGACGTAGCGCTGGTCGGAGACGGTCCGCGCATCCGGCGTGACGGGACGCGCCTCCCACACCGGCCGCGCGGTGCGCGGCATCGCGACGGGAACGTCGACCTGCCGCGCCGGACGGTCGTCGCCGTCGTTCGCGGCGTCCCGCCGTGGCGCACGCGGATAGGCGACCGGCGGCGGGTCGTATCGCTGGGGCTGGCGGGCAGGCGCCTGGCGGACCGGCGGGGGTGGGGGGGGCGCGTCCTCGACGGGCATATCCACGCTGGGGATGCATCCCCCCAGCAACAGCAGCGCGAACGGGGCCGCGACGCGCTTCATCTCAGCGCGCCGGCTCCAGCCGGTTCAGCCCGCCCAGGTAGGGCTGCAGCGCCGAGGGCACCGCGACCGACCCGTCCTCCTGCTGATAGTTCTCCAGCACCGCGACGAGTGTCCGCCCGACCGCGAGGCCCGACCCGTTCAGCGTATGCACGAAGCGCGGTGCTTTCTCCCCCTCGACCCGGTAGCGCGCATTCATCCGCCTCGCCTGGAAGTCGGTGCAGGTGGAGCAGCTGGAAATCTCCCGATAGCTCGCCTGACCGGGCAGCCATACCTCGAGATCGTAGGTCCGCGCCGCCGAGAATCCCATGTCGCCCGCACACAGCAGCATCCGGCGATAGGGCAGTTCCAGCGCGTCGAGCACGCCCTCGGCGCAGGCGGTCATGCGCTCGTGCTCGGCCTCGGAGGCATCTGGGGCGACGATCGACACCATTTCCACCTTGTCGAACTGGTGCTGGCGGATGTAGCCGCGCGTGTCGCGCCCCGCCGCGCCCGCCTCCGAGCGGAAGCACGGGGTCAGCGCGGCGAAGCGCAGCGGCAATTCGCCCTCGGGCAGGATCGCCTCCCGCACGATGTTGGTCAGCGACACCTCGGCCGTCGGGATCAGCCAGCGGCCGTCCGTGGTGCGGAACAGGTCCTCCGCGAACTTGGGAAGCTGCCCCGTGCCGAATACCGCCTCGTCGCGCACGAGCAGGGGCGGGCAGACCTCCTCATAGCCGTGCTGGCGGGTCAGCCGATCGAGCATGAACTGGCCGAGCGCACGCTGCAGGCGGGCGGCGTGGCCGCGGACCAGCGTGAACCGCGCGCCTGCCAGCGCGACGCCGGTCTCGAAGTCCAGGCCGAGCGCGGGGCCGATCGCATCGTGCTCCCGCGCCGCGAAGGCGAAGTGGAGCGGCGTGCCACGGCTGTGAACGACGACATTGTCGTTCTCGTCCGTACCGTCCGGTACGTCGGCGGCGGGGCGGTTCGGAAGGGCGGCGAGCGCCGCGTCGAGCGCGGCGGCGGTGCGCGCCTCATCCGATTCGAGCGCGGGAAGCGCCTCCTTGAGGGCGGCGACCTGCGCCATCAGCGCCGCGGCACGCGCCTCGTCCTTCTGTGCCTTTGCCTGGCCAATGCCCTTCGACAGCTCGTTACGGCGGGTCTGCGCGTCCTGCGCCGCGGCGATGGCGGCGCGCCGTGCGTCGTCGAGGGCGATCAGGTGCGCTGACTGCGGCTCGAGACCGCGACGGGCGAGGGCGGCGTCGAAGGCGGCGGGGTCGTCGCGAAGGCTGCGTATGTCGTGCATGGTGCCACGGCTATGGCCGCGCCCCCCGCCAGGCGCAAGCCGGCAACCGCGACCGGGTGCGCGGCGTTGTCGATCCCGACGATAACGATCAGGAGACGTTAGATGCAGGTGCCCCACAATGCCTTCGTGCTGGTCGCGGACGGCCGAAAGGCGCTGTTCTTCCGGAACGAGGGCGATGCCGACTATCCGAACCTCAAGGTCGAGCATGCCGAGGAACATGTGAACCCGGCCGACCGCGATCAAAAGACGGACGCCGCCGGCGGCGCCTCCTCGACCCAGTCAGGAGCCGGTGCGCCGCCGGTCGCGCAGGGCGGATCGAACCATGCCAGCGGCGGCGGTGCGCAGTTCGCGCCGTCGCGCGGGTCGATGGACGAGACGGACTTCCACCAGCAGGAGGAGGATCGTTTCGCCGCGGAAACCGCGGACATGCTGAAGCGGCGCGCCCTGGCGAACGAATTCGAGGCGCTGATCATCGTCGCGCCGCCGAAGACGCTGGGCGAACTGCGCAAGCATTATCACAAGGAGGTCAGTGATCGCCTGAAGGGCGAATTGGCTAAGGATCTGACCGGACATCCGGTCCCCGATATCGAGAAGGCGCTGCAGTCGGCCTGACGCGCCGACGATAGGCGCAAACGAAACGGGGGCCGCCGGATGCAATCCGGCGGCCCCCTCACATGGGAGTTCTCAGGTCAAGAGGCTGTGCGGTAGAGCGTGCAGCCTCTTTCCTTCCGCACAATCATATCTGTTCTACCTTGCCGGTTCGGCTGCCAGCCGCAGCAATGAACCAAAACAGCGCGCCTGCAATAGCGCCTAATAGGGCAATTTGGCCGACGTAGTAGAAGTTCATCAGCCATCCGTAAGCAGTCAAAGATCCGTCGATGACGGTTGATCGTCCATCAATGCTCGCATTATCCGGTCGACTTATTAACGCGAGCACGAGCCAGGGAAGAGCGGCGACCACTGCACCAGTCGCAGCGCAGTTGATGATTGTCGCATTGACGTGTCGGCGTAACATGAAGAACGCCGGGAGCCCGATGATAAAGGCTGGAGGGTAAGCGCCAAACACGGCAAATGCCACAGCGCTCCGCCAGATCCGTTCGAGCGGATCGGTGATGCCCTCATATGCTGGCATAGCAATAGCCATCAACAAGGCGGCTGCGCCCGGGACCACTACAAAGGCGAGGATCACCCGCCAAATTGAAGGATAGGTGCGCTTGGCTCGTGCGGCGTACATGACGCCAGCTTATCGCTTTGTCGTCGCCATTCCAGATCAATCGTCAGGAATGGTCAGAGCGTCAGGCCATGGTCGTCCTCCTCAATTTCTGGATCACTGGCCTGAGCCTGTTGCAACAAGCGTCCCGGTGACCGGTCCGCTCTAACCTCACATCCGGTCGCCGCTCGTGCGCGGCTGCACCACAATCCCGCTTGCGTCGGGTCTGGCTCAGGAGACGGGACCAACCTTTTTTTCGGCATCTGAAGCCAACAGGGACCTCCGGTCCGTCCACCTGGATCCGGCAGGGACGATGCCCTGCGGGAACTCGTATCGGGTTACGTGCTCATGCGGCCTTCAGCAGCGCGCCTGCGGGCACCACGCCGGCCGAGACGAACTGCCACAGCGCGATCAGCAGCTTGCGTGCGACTGCCACGATCATGACCCGCCGCGCGCGACCACCGTTCGCGCCCACCCGCTCCGCGTACCACTTCGTCAGCTCCGAGTCCGGCTGATGACGCAGCCACAGCCAGGCGACCTGGATCATGGTCGTTCGCAACCGCTTGTTGCCCGCCTTGGACACGCCCTGCTCCCGGTCCATGCTGCCGCTTTGCCACGGTGATGGGGCCAGCCCGGCATAGGCGGCGACCTGTCGTCGATTGCTGAAGCTGCGGAAGAACGCTTCTGCGTGCAGCACGCCGGCGAACTCAGGACCGATGCCGCGCAACTGGATGAGCCGGGGACCAGTGTCCGCCTCACCGGCGGCATCCGACCGCGGCTCGAGCAGCGCGTCGCGCTCGGCTTCGACCTGCTTGATCTGGCCGACGACCATCTCCAGCCGGTCCAGCTCGCGCTCGATCTCGCGGCGAACATGCCGGGGCAGCGGTCGTCCATCGCCGGTCACCAGTTCGTCCAGCCGCGCCCGCCGGTCGGCGCGCAGTGGCTCGTAGTCGCCGACCCCTTGCGCGAACAGCAGGCCCTTGATGCGGTTGACGTGCCGCACCCGCTCCACGACCAAAGCCCGCCGCTCGCGCGAGATGCGTCGCCGGTCCTCGTCCTCGACGCTCGGCACCGCCACCATCGCACACACCCGCGGCTCCCCGCGCTTGTAGGCCAGCAGCGTGCGGACCAGCGCCTCGCCGTCGAGCTTGTCCGTCTTGGCGCGCCGGCTGCGTCGTGAAGCGGCAATCGAGGCGGCGTCGACGACGTAGCTCTCGATACCCTCGCGCACCAGGCAGCGGTGTATCCAGAAGCCGTCGAGGCCCGCCTCCTGGATGACGACCAACGGGTACTGCTCGCCCATCCGCGCCTCGGCCTTCGCCTGTAACTGCGCGAACCGCTCCAGGAGTGCCGGCACGTCGCTGCCCTTCACCTGATGCCGCGAGATCCGCTCGCCGCGACCCGGCGACAGCGACGTCACCAGCCAGGTGGAGCGGCTCAGCTCCAGCGACACGAAGATTGCGTTCAGCTGCGTGCTGACGGCGGCATGGCATGAGACGGACACGGGCACGGGCAACCTCCTTCACGACAAAGCGGGAAGGTCAGTCTGCCTCAACCGGCGCCAGCCCGCGCCCATGGGATCTTTTTTAGAAGCGAAGGTAACGTGTCAGGCGGTCGCCGGGCGCGCCATCCGGCGCCTGACGACGAGCGCCGCTGCGGCCGCGCCGAACAGCAGGACCATCGGCGGAGCCGGCACCGGCGCGGGCGGTCCCGGAGGTCCGGGAGGCCCGGGCGGCGGCGGCGGCGGGTTCGGACCGCTCGAGGACCATCCGCCACTCGTACTCCAGCCCTTCTGATCCTGGTTCTGCTGCTGTCCCTGTTGCTGCCCCTGCTGCTGGTTCTGGTTCTGGTTCTGGTTCTGGTTCTGGTTCTGGTCCTGGCTTTGCTGATTCGTATTGGTGTTGGTGTTCTGATTGTTGTTCGAGTTTTGGTTGCTGTTCGAATTCTGATTGCTGTTGTTGTTCTGGTTGTTGATGTTGTTCTGGTTGTCGACGACGACATTGGCGCCGCCGGTGGAGCTCGACGTCGAGCTCGAGACGTTTCCGGACGACGAGGAGCTGCTGGAGACGTTGCCGGACGACGAACTGGAGACGTTGCCGGACGACGAACTCGAGACGTTGCCGGAACTGGAAACATTGCCGGAGGAGGACGAGGAACTGCTGCTCGACGTCGATCCGCCGCTCGACGTCGACGAGATTACGATGCTGCCGCTCGATCCCGAACTGCCGCCGCCGAAGAACCCGCCGCCGAAGAACCCGCCGCCGCCGCCGGCCCAGCCGCCGCTGCCGCCGACAACGACCGGCACGGCACCGCCGCCGCCGCTGACGAATCCCTCGCCGCGGGGCAGAGGGAGCGGGACGGGCGCTGCCTGGCTCGCCACCGTAACGACAGCCGGCGCGCAGGTCGTGGTGGTCCGCGTCACGATCCGGCGAACGCCCCCCTTCCGCACGACCGAGGCCAGCTCGCGGTGCACGACGCGCTTCTTGACCTGCTTGACGAGAGTGGGGCGGCTGGGCCGCTCGGCGACATGCACCGCTCCGCCGCCGATCAATGCGCCGCCGCATGCGCAAGCGCACAGTTTCGCCAGGGCCATTCGGACGGACATATCTGTTCTCTCTCACTTCCGACCTGCGCTGGCCGGTATCCCCATTGCGTCGAAGGATCGCCGCTAGCTCACCAAGTGCAAATCAAAGGTTGAAGCGCAAGATCATTAACCATGATCATCGCCGAATCCGGCGCCTGAAATGCCATGCGATCGGCCTCAACAGCCTTAATGTGCCAAGGCGAAACACATCGTCGTCCCCGAAGGCGCGGTTCGGCGACAGGGCTATTTGCGATAGCCGACGCCGTCGACATGGTGATTCGCAAGAAAATGTCGCGAATGCGCAGAATTCGGCAACTCGCCTCGCTTGTGAATGACGCGGGGCACGATTATAGGCGCGAACACCAAGACTTGGGGGCGGGCCCTTGGCACTCGAGGGGCCGGAGGGAGAGTGGCATGGTAGCGCAAGTGCATCGCGTACACGACGACACGACCAATCCATTGCCGGCCAACGACGCGGAGGACGGCTATCGTCCCAGCGCCGACGAGCCGTTCATGAGCCTGAGGCAGCAGGCCTATTTCCGGGCGAAGCTCCTTCGGTGGAAGGAGGCGATCCTGAGCGACGCCGCAGGAACGCTCAACCAGTTGCAGCTGGACTCGCTGCGCGAGGCCGATCTCACCGATCGCGCTTCGAGCGAGACGGATTGGTCGATCGAACTGCGGACGCGGGATAGGCAGCGCAAGCTGATCGCAAAGATCGATGCGGCGCTCCGTCGGATCGACGACGGCGAATACGGCTATTGCGAAGTGACTGGCGAACCGATCAGCCTGGGACGGCTGGAGGCACGCCCGATCGCGACGATGACGGTCGAAGCGCAAGAGCGCCACGAGCGCAGCGAGAAGATTTCCCGCGAAGACTGACGAATCTCGCTGAGGACCCCTCCCGCATCGGGAGGGGTCGGTCGCGAACCCGTCAGAGTCGTGCGATCTCTTCCTTGATCCGCAGTTTCTGGCGCTTCAGGTCGGCTAGCGTCGCCGCGTCGGGCATCGGGCGATGGACCTCGTCTGCGATGCGGCGGTCGAGCGCGGCATGCTTGGTCTCCAGAGCCTGTTGATGCGCAGTGTGCATTTCGGTGTACCTCCTGATGCATGCGGTTGGGGGAATGGAGTTAATCACCAAAGGGCGAAAAAGTCCTCACCGAAATCAGGTCAAAGCGACCGGCCGAGCCATGGTATGCGACGACCTGCATGCGACCGGCGATGCTGCCGCAGCGCTTGTTGCGGCGACGAGCGTTTCGTAAACTGCGGCCGCGTCGTCGATCCCGATCGACGTGACGCGAGGGGGCACGATGGACGAAAACGAGATCGCAGCACGACTCGATCGACTCAGGACCGAGCATCGCGACCTGGACGCCGCGATCGAGGCCCTGGGAGGGGTGGGGGTTCCCGACCAGTTGCAGCTTGCGAGGCTGAAGAAGCGGAAGTTGCGCCTGAAGGACGAGATCGCGATGCTGGAGGACACGCTCATCCCCGATATCATCGCCTGATATGCCGACGCCGATGACGATCATCGCCGCAACCGCCCCAGTTCGACACACCATATGGTGCGGTGCTTATGGCTCCCGCGCTCGGCCTGTGGCACCCGCAAAACGATGAATTCCGGACACTCCGAATCGCGGATCCATCGGCGCCTCATCGACGCCCTCTATACCGAGGCGATGGTGCTCGCCGACGAGGCGCGGGCGTATTTCGACGAGGCGGGCCGAGCCGAGCGGGACGCGCTCGACCCGCTGATTCGCGTGGGATTTTCGTGCGAGTCGCTGAAGGTGACCACGCGCCTCATGCACGTGATCGCCTGGCTGCTGACGCAGCGTGCGGTCGACGCGGGCGAACTCAAGCCGCGCGAGGCGCTCGACCCCACCCGCCGGCTCGGTACGGCCCCCTCGTTCGACGCCGACCTTCTCGATGCGCTGCCACCCCGCGCGCGGGCACTCGTGGCGTCCAGCGCCGACCTGCATCGCCGCGTCGGGTTGCTTGATGGCGCGCAGGGCATTGCCGCCGGCATCGTCAGCCCCGTTCACGGCCTCCACGACCGGATCGCGCAGGCCTTTTGACCAGGTTATTGCGGCGCCATCACCGACAGCAGGTCATCCACACTGCCAACCGCGAAAGCGGTATGCTCGTCGCCCACCGCGTAGGGCAGGAGGATGCGCCGGCCCTGCAGCAGCGCGCCGCAGCTATAGGTGACGTTGGGCACGTAGCCGCCGCGCTGCTCCGCGCTGGGGAACAGTAAGGGGGACGGGGTGCGGGCAAGGACGCGCGACGGATCGTCCTTGTCGAGCAGGCAGGCGCCGACGCAATAGCCGCGCACCATGCCGACGCCATGCGTGAAGACGAGCCAGCCTTCGTCGATCTCGATCGGCGAACCGCAATTGCCGATCTGCACGAATTCCCAGGGATATTGGGGCGCCATGATCGGTTCGCCGTGCTCCCACGTGTAAAGATCGGGTGAGCGCAGCAGCCAGATGCGCTCGTTGTCCTGTCGCCCGAGCATGACGAACTGGCCGTCGACCCGCCGCGGGAACAGTGCCATCCCCTTGTAGCCGGCCATTGCGCCGAGCAGCGGGCGCATTTCGTACGTCCGCTCGTCTATGCCGCGCAGCAATTCGCAGCGCGCTTCGCGCCCGTCGAATGCGGTATAGGTGCCAAGCACGCTCTCGACCCCGTCGTGATCGGTGAAATTGACGAGGCGGAGGTCTTCGACACCCTGACGCTGACTGGGCAGGATGGGAAAGATCACCGTTTCCGAAATGTCGCGACTGTCGGGCGAGTGGAGTCTGACCCAACCGGCGTCGTCGTCGCTCTCGATGGTCGGGGGCACACCCTGATCGCTGGCGGGGTCGATGACGAGGCCGTGCGCGCCGTCCCACCGTCCGGTACGGAACGTCACGGAAGAGATATGACCTTCGCCGATCCCGCGCAGCGACAGGATGAAGCGCGGGTCGCCGCCGTCCTGCACCCGATCGGGGGCACGGACGATGCTCGGATTGAACAGCGCTGCCGACTCGAAGGCATATTCCTGACTGAAATAGGCGCCGAGCAGCAGGCGGTCGCGCTGTTGCGTGATGGGACCGCAATCGAGCCTGTCCTGCATCTGTTCGAAGCGACGGAGAAAGGCCTTGTCGACGTTGCGGTGCCGCTCACGCATCGCGCCGTGCAGGAGGTCGAGCATGCGCGTCCGCATCGTCTCGTCCAGCGCCATCAACCGTGCCGCGACCTGCGCGACCCGGGTCGGCCGATCCTTGCCGAAGGCATCGGGGTAGCCGAAATCGAACGGCCGTATCACGGTCCGTGCCGGATCCGGCTGCAACAGCAGGTCGAGGGTGGTGAAGACATCGGCGGCGTTCATCGGCTTCTGCGTCCTTCGGCAAGCGGCGTCCCGCATCGACGGCACAGCGCGGCAGACGCGCGATTGATCCATGTCGGCGGTCTCGGACCTGTTCGCCGACCAGCCGCCGCCGGATCAGCCAGTCGTCAGACCCATACGAGCCCGGGCGGCCCGATACTGGTCCGCGAGGCGGGCGACGCGCGCAGCCGCCGGCTCGACCGCCTCGACCGCGCCGATTCCCTGTCCGGACCCCCAGATGTCCCGCCACGCCTTGGCCTTGGCGCCATTGCCACCGCCGAAATCCATCGTCTTGAGATCGCCCTCCGGCAGATGGTCCGGGTCGAGCCCCGCCGCCTCGATCGAGCCGCGCAGGTAATTGCCGTGCACGCCGGTGAAGAGGTTCGAATACACGATGTCGGCGGCGCGCCCGGCGACGATCGCGTCCTTGTAGGCGGGGGCGGCGTTCGCTTCGTCGGTCGCGATGAACGGGGAGCCGATATAGGCGAGGTCCGCGCCCATCGCCTGCGCGGCGAGGATCGCATCACCCGTCGCGATCGAACCGGACAGCGCCAGCGGTCCGTCGAACCATTGCCGGATCTCCTGCACGATGGCGAACGGCGACAGCCGGCCCGCATGGCCGCCGGCACCGGCGGCGACCGCGATCAGCCCGTCCGCGCCCTTTTCGATCGCCTTGCGCGCGAACCGGTCGTCGATGACGTCGTGCAGCGTGATGCCGCCCCAGTCGTGAACCGCGGTGTTGAGATCCTCGCGCGCGCCGAGCGAGGTGATGACGATCGGGACCTGCCATTTCGCGCAGGTCGCCAGGTCCGCCTCCAGCCGATCGTTCGACTTGTGCACGATCTGGTTGACGGCGAACGGCGCAGCAGGCGCATCCGGATGGTCGCGATTGTGCGCCGCCAGTTCCTCGGTGATGCGATGCAGCCATTCGTCGAGCAGCGCCTGCGGTCGCGCGTTGAGCGCCGGGAACGAGCCGACGATGCCGGCCTTGCATTGCGCGATGACCAGATCCGGGTTGGAAATGATGAACAGCGGCGACCCGATGACGGGCAGGCGCAGGCGGTCGAACAGGGCAGGCAGGCTCATGGATCGGTTTTGTAGCGCAACGGATCGCGCTGTCCAGCGGGTCGCAGTCGGTCGGATGTCCGGGCGCTTGCGGCACCATGGTAAAGGTGTAGGAGGTTAACCATACACCTACCGGAGAGACTTGCCCATGAAGTTCGCCGCCGTCACCGCGCTCGCGCTGACCGTCTCCACGCCGGCGCTCGCCGCCGGCTCCCTGCCCAAGACCGTCGTTCCGGTCCTCTACGACATCACCGTGTCGCCCGACGCGGACAAGATGGTGTTTTCGGGCAGCGAGGACGTGACGGTCGACGTCAAGGCGGCGACCCGCTCGATCGTGCTCAATGCCGTCGACCTCGCCGTCGCCAGCGCGTCCTTCGACGGCAAGGCGGTTCCGTTCGCGATCGACAGGGAAAAGCAGCAACTCACGCTCACCCTGCCTCAGGCCGCCGCGAACGGCCGGCACACGATATCCTTCAGCTGGACGGGCAAGATCAATCAGTCGGCGGCGGGCTTCTTCGCGATCGACTATACCAACCAGGACGGCTCCAAGGCGCGGATGCTCGCAACGCAGTTCGAGGCGCCCGACGCCCGCCGGTTCGCGCCGATGTGGGACGAACCCGCGTTCAAGGCGAAGTTCCGGCTGAAGGCGGTCGCGCCAAAGGGGCAGCTCGCCTTCTCCAACATGCCGGCCAGCAACGTCACGGCACAGGCTGACGGAAAGCAGCTCTACAGCTTCGCCGAGACGCCGGTGATGTCGAGCTACCTGCTGTTCCTCGGCATGGGCGACATGGAGCGCAAGACGGTCAAGGCAGGCAACGTCGAGATCGGCGTGATCACGCGCCGCGGGGTGGTCGATCAGGGCGATTACGCGCTCGCCCAGGCGAAGCGCCTGCTGACCTATTACAACGATTATTTCGGCACGCCCTATCCGCTGCCGAAGATGGACATGATCGCTGGCCCCGGCTCCAGCCAGTTCTTCGGCGCGATGGAGAATTGGGGCGCTATCTTCTATTTCGAGCCCGAACTGCTGTTCGATCCGAAACGTGCGACGGAGAGCGGCCGCCAGCGGATCTTCACGGTCGTGGCCCACGAGATGGCGCACCAATGGTTCGGCGACCTCGTCACCATGGCCTGGTGGGATGACCTGTGGCTCAACGAGGGCTTCGCCTCGTGGATGGAAAGCAAGTCCGCCGGCGATCTCAATCCGTCGTGGGAGGCCGGCGCGTCCGCCGTCGCCTTCGATCGCGAAGGCGCGATGGGCTTCGACGCCACCGCCGCGACGCACCCCATCATCCGCCACGTCGAGACGGTCGACCAGATCGGCGAGGCCTTCGACGGCATCACCTATTCGAAGGGGCAAGCCGTGATCGGCATGCTCGAATCGACGCTGGGCCCGGACACCTTCCGCGCCGGCATCCGCCGTTACATGGCGAAGTACAAATATTCGAACACCGTCACCGATCAGCTGTGGTCGGAACTGTCCGCCGCCGCCGGCACGCCGGTCGAACAGATCGCGCACGACTTCACGTTGCAGGGGGGCGTCCCGCTGGTCAGCCTGTCGAATGCCCGCTGCGTCGCCGGCGTGACGCAGGCCAGCCTGGCGCAGGGGCGCTTCGGCATGGACGCGGCGTCCAAGACCCCGCAGACATGGCATGTCCCCCTGGTCGCCGCGACGCTGGGCGGCGGCGAGACGCGCACCGTGGTCACGGGCGCTTCGACGGCCGTCAGCATCAAGGGCTGCGGCACGCTCGTGCTCAACCGTGGCAAGGGCAGCTATACGCGCGTGATGTACGATCAGGCGGGTCATGACGCGATCGTGCGCGACTATACCAGGCTCGCGCTCACCGATCGGCTCGGCACGCTGGGCGACGATTATGCGCTGGCGGCGGGCGGATATCAGGACCTCTCGCGCTTCTTCGATGTCATGGCGAAGGTGGCGCCGGACGCCGATCCGCTGGAATGGGAGATCGTCGCGGGCCGCCTCGGCAGCCTGACCGGCCTGTATTACAAGACGCCGCTGGAGCAGCCGCTGCGCCAGCGTACCGTCCAGGTGCTGGCGCCGATCATGCAGCGCATCGGCTTTGCCGCGAAGCCGGGCGAATCGCCGCTCGTCTCCAACCTGCGCGAGTCTTTGGTCGCGCGCCTCGGCTCGAACGGCGATCCCGAAGTGACCGCACAGGCGCGCCGTTATGTCGCGGCGCTGGCGACCGATCCTACCGCCATCCCGCCCGCGATCCGCCAGCCGATCCTGTCGACCTTCGCGATCAACGCGACACCCGCCGAGTGGGAGCAGCTGCTGGCACTGGCGAAGGCCGAGAAAAATCCGGTCGCGAAGAACGGCTTCGTCTCGCTCTTGGGGGCCAGCCGCGACGACACCGTCGCCGCCAAGGCGCTCGAGCTGCTGCGCACGGACACATTCACCGCGCCGCAAAAGGCTTCGCTGCTACGATCGGTTTCGGGGTCGCACCCGGACATGGCGTTCGATTGGGCGGTGGCCAATCGCGCATTGGTCGAGCCCTTCGTCGAGGAAAGCCAGCGCGCGGGCTTCATCGTCGGCCTGGGTGGCGGATCGAACGACCCGGCGATGCCCGGCAAGATCCAGGCTTATGCCGACAAGTATATCCCTGCCGCGTCGCGCGGCGGCGCGAAGCGAACGCTGTCGGGCATCGCGGTCCGCAAGACCGTCGCCGATCGCCTCCGGCCCGCGGTGGCGCGCTGGGTGGGGCGCTAGGTCAAGCGGCCTGCATGCGGCGTCCTCGCCATCCCCGGTGCGCCGGGGGTGGCGAGCGCGCGCATTCCGTCGCGAGGCATGCGCGCCGCTGAGGGAAGCGCGCGCCGTCGCCGCAGACTCACTTGCGCGCGGGCAGGCCCGTCACACGGGCCATGCCGTCGTCTCCGAACGAGATCAGCCAGTTGCTGCCGTCACGGCACGTCGCGGCCCAGGCGGGCAGGCCATTGATGCCGGCCGGCTGACGGCGCGTGCCGATGACGCCCTGACAGGCGTTGCCGGCATCGCGGATCGCGCGCAGGATAACGCCGCGGCGCTGCGGTTCGGAAAGTGCGACGACCTTTTCCGCGAACCCGCCGGGCTTTGCGACGACCGTCGGCGTGGCGGCGTTCGAAGTTCCTTGGTTCGACGGGCCGCAGGCCGCCAGCAGGGCCATGGCCGGGAACGTCATCGCCAGCACGCGCATCGTCATCGTCCTTTCCGTCGTTGATCGAGGTGCGTCTGCGTAACGCATCCTGGCGGGATCGGCTTCCGCGAAATTGTGACAGCTCGGTTTCGCATTTATGATGAGCGCTGTCGCACGACGGTCGCCAAACTGACACGCTCGGCTGTCACAGCCTTGTCCCGAGATGTTGCGAGCTATTCGCGAGGTCAAGGGAGCATCGTTTGGCAACGCAAATGAATACGGCGGGGGTCGCCAAGGCGTATGACCGCTGGGCGCCGGTCTATGACCTCGTCTTCGGTCCCGTGTTCCGGCAAGGCCGCGCCGCAGCGATCCGTGCGGCGGAACGCGCCGGGGCGCGCATCCTCGAGGTGGGGGTCGGCACCGGTATCTCGCTGCCCGGCTATTCGGCCGGCAGCCGCATCGTCGGCGTCGACATTTCCGAGGACATGCTGGACAAGGCGCGCGATCGCGTCCGCAAGCTTCGGCTGGCGAACGTCGAGGCGATCGAAATCGGCGATGCCGAGGCCCTGCGCTATCCCGACAACGCGTTCGACGCAGTCGTCGCGCAATATGTCGTCTCCGCCGTTCCCAATCCGCACCGGGCGCTCGACGAGTTCGCGCGCGTTTGCCGGCCGGGTGGCGAGATCGTCGTGACGACGCGGGTCAGCGCGACCGGGGGCATGCGCGGCAGGATCGAGAAAGGGCTGATGCCGATCACCAGCCGCCTCGGTTTCCGCACCGACTTTCCCTTCTCGCTCTACGAGAATTGGGCGGCGGGGCGCGACGACGTGACGTTGATCGAAGCGCGGCCGATCCCCCCGCTCGGCCACTTCTCGCTTGTCCGCATCGCCAAGCATGCCTCCACGCAGGACCCCGTCCGATGACCAACTTCCGCGCGCAGCTCGCCGAACAGCGATGGGACGACCATCGTTACTATCACCACAGCCTAATCAACCAGAGCCTCCATTTCATCAGCGCCTGTACCTTCCTGACGGCCTATGCGCTGCTGTTCGTCGATGCCGCCGTCGCCAGCCTGCTCGCCTGGGGGGTCGCGATGACCAGTCGCCAGGCCGGCCATTTCTTCTTCGAGCCGAAGGGCTACGATCACAAGAACCAGGCGACGCATGCTCACAAGGAAGAGATAAAGGTCGGCTACAATCTCGCCCGCAAGGTCGTGCTGATGAGCCTGTGGGCGCTGATCCCCGTCACGCTGTTCCTCGAGCCGACGCTGTTCGGCCTGCTGCCCGCGCCCGATGGCTGGCAGACGACGCTGCGCCGCGTCGGCACGGCCTGGCTGGTACTCGGGGCAGGGGCCATCGTATTCCGCTCGCTGCAGCTGTTCGTGCAGCGCGACGTGGAGACCGGACTCGTCTGGGCGGCGAAGATCATCACCGATCCGTTCAACGACTTCCGCATGTACAAGAGCGCGCCGCGCCGCCTGCTGCGCGGCGAGCGGTTCGACGACCCGGAGGCGGCGCACGGCTGAGGCGCCGCAGCGATCGCCATCGAGGGGGGTGCTGCTGCGCCACCCTTCGGTGGCCTTTCAGCCTCGGCCGAACCGAGCCGCGATCGTCTCGCGGAGCAGCCGCCGGCGGACGTCCTTGTTGGTCGCGCCCTCCGCATGCCAGAACCAGCCGTCGTCGCGCATCGTCTGCACCGCCCCGACGAACCGCTCGACGATCTCGGCGAACAGGCTGTCGTCGATGTCGAGGCTGAAGATCAGTCGCCCCGTGCCGACCCAGCTGAGCGCAAGGCCCGCCGCCCGGAGGTAGAATTGCAGCATCCAGTTGTAGGCCGAGGGCGCGTCGTAGAGCACGCTCCAGATCGTCTGGATGTTCGCGACGCGCACCGGCAACCCCTCAGCCGCCAGCGCGGCGTTGAGCATCGCGGCGCGCGCGTCCCAGCGCCGGTCGAGCCCGTCGTACAGCGCGTCGCCCGCGGGTCCGTCGATGTGGCGGAGGAAGGCATTCATCGATCCCATCACATAGGGATGCGCGTTGAACGTGCCGCGCGCGAAGCAGATGTCGACGGGGCGATCGTCGCGCCACCTCTTCATCAGATCGGTACGTCCCGCGAGAACCCCCAAGGGCAGACCGCCGCCCAGCGTCTTGCCATAGGTGACAAGGTCGGGCCTTACATCGAAATAGGCCGCCGCGCCGCCCTTCGCGAGGCGGAAGCCCACGAAGACCTCGTCGAGGATCAGCACGATGCCGTTGGCGCGGCATACCGCCGCCAGCCGGCGCAGCCAGGCGGCATAGGCGTCGCGGTCGATGCCGGCTTTCCGCCCGCCGTCGACGAGCTGTCCATCGGACGGGGCAGCGCCATTGGGGTGGAGAACCTGCAGCGGATTGACGAGCACGCAGGCGATGTCCTTGCGCGTGGCGAGAACATGCAGCGTCTGCTCCGACTGGTCGGCCAGCGTCAGCGTGCCGTCGGCGGGGACGGGATTGCCGATCCCCGGCTGCACGTCGCCCCACCAGCCATGATAGGCTCCGGCGAACCGGACGAGACGGCGCCGGCGGGTATGGTAGCGCGCGAGCCTGACTGCCTGCATCACCGCCTCCGTGCCGGACATGTGGAACGACACTTCGTCCATGCCGGACAGCGCACGCAGGCGCGCGACATTGTCCGCGACCACCGGATGCAGCGCGCCGAGCACCGGCCCGAGATCCTCGACCAGCGCAGCGCCCTCGCGGATCATCTGCTTATAGGCGTCATAGCCGAGCAGGTTGACACCGTACGATCCGGTCAGGTCGATCAGGCGGTTGCCGTCGAGATCATAGACATTGGGGCCGTCGGACCGTTCGAGGAAGGCGCCCGTGCCCAAGGTCTCGCGAACGCGGCGGCTGAACTGGAAGGGCACGCGATAGGCGCCGGTGAACTGCAGGTCGGACAGGCCGTCGCGGGTCGCACGCGTCAGCGCCAGCGTTCTGGCGAACCGCGTCGTGTAGAGCGCGCCCAGCCGTTCGAAGGCGGCCTGTCGCCGTGCGACGATCTCGTCGGGTGCGCCGTCGGCCCGGAAGAAGCGGTCGGGGCCATATTCGTAGAAGGGGATCTGGCCGGCGATGCGCTTCGCCATGCGGACGTGCCCGCCGAGCGACCGATGCTTGGCACGCGACAGCGCGAGGCGCCGGCGCCCCTTGGCCGCGGCGATCAGCCCGGCGCCTGCGGCGATGGGATAGAGGAGGATGGACATGGATGCGACTGAGCGCACGCGCGTGACGCGCCGATGACAGCGCCGAAGGGATTGATGCGCGTGCTGATGCAGGAGGACGTCAATTTCCTCCTGACCAACCGTCTTCCCCGTCGTCTCGCGACGACGGTGGTGGGCCGGATCGCCCGCGTCGAGCATCCGCTGGTCGCGAAACCCGCAATCGCCTTGTGGCGGTTTTTCGGGGGAGTCGATTTGTCGGACGCGGCGACGACGCGGTTCCGGTCCCTGCGCGATGGCTTCACCCGGGCGTTGAAGCCGGGCGCGCGTCGGTTCGACCCCGACCCGGCGACGATCGCCGCGCCCTGCGACGCGATCGTCGGCGCGCACGGCCGGATCGACGGCGATGCGCTGTACCAGGTCAAGGGCTTCCCCTACCGGCTCGGCGACCTCATTCCCGATCCCGCCCTGGTCGAGCGGTTCCGCGACGGCAGCTTCGTGACGCTGCGCCTGACCGCGGGGATGTATCACCGGTTCCACGCGCCGCACGATCTGACCGTCGAGGGATTGACCTATCTCTCCGGCGACTGCTGGAACGTCAATCCGATCGCGCTTAAGCGTGTCGAGCGGCTTTTCTGCCGTAACGAGAGGGCCGTCATCGAGGCGCGGCTTGCGGATGGAACGCCGATGCTGCTGGTGCCGGTCGCGGCGATCCTAGTGGCGAGCATCCGTTTGGTGTTCCTGGACAGCGCGCAATGCCTGCGCGACTTAGGATCGGCACGACTCGCCTGCAATGTCGCCTTGTCCAAGGGCGCTGAAATGGGCTGGTTCGAACATGGATCGACGATCCTCGTCTTCGTGCCCAGGGGCGTGCGCCTGCGGCGCGAGTTGGTCGAGGGCGAGGCGATCCGGGCCGGGGATGCAATCGCCTTCCTCGATCCGCCGTCGTTGCCACGAAACGGATGACGGCAAACCTTATGCCCCGCCGCGCTCGCGACGCAGCTGGTCCCAATAGGCGAGCCGCTCCTGCAACCTCTTCTCGAACCCGCGCCCGGTGGGTTCGTAGAAGCGCTGCGGGCCCAGATCCTGCGGCCAGTAGTTCGCGCCCGAAAAGGCATCCTCCGCATCATGGTCATAGGCATAATCGGCGCCATAGCCGATCTTCTTCATGAGCTTTGTCGGTGCGTTGAGGATGTTGTCGGGCGGCATCAGCGAGCCCGTCTCCTTCGCGGTCCGCCAGGCGCTCTTCTGCGCCTTATAGGCTGCATTCGACTTGGGGGCGGTGGCGAGATACAGGCAGGCCTGGGCGATCGCCAGTTCCCCCTCCGGCGAGCCGAGGAAGTCGTAGGTGTCCTTCGCCGCGATGCATTGCACCAAGGCCTGCGGATCGGCGAGCCCGATATCCTCCACCGCAGCGCGGGTAAGCCGCCGGAGTAGGTAGAGCGGTTCCTCGCCCGCCGTGAGCATGCGGGCGAGATAGTAAAGCGCCGCCTGCGGGTCGGAGCCCCGGATCGATTTGTGCAGCGCGCTGATCAGATTGTAGTGACCCTCGCGATCCTTGTCGTAGACCGCGACGCGCCGCTGCAGGAATGCCGACAGGCCCGCCGGATCGAGCGGCTCCGACAGTTCGACCAAGAACAGCGTCTCGGCCTGGTTCAGCAGGAAGCGGCCATCGCCGTCGGCCTGCGCGACCATAGCCTCGCGGGCGGCGGGGGTGAGGGGCAGGGCGCGACCTTCCGCCGCCTCCGCCCGTCCGAGGAGCTTCGTCAGCGCGGGCGCACCGAGGCGATGCAGGATCAGCACCTGGGCGCGGCTGAGCACCGCCGCGTTCAGCTCGAACGACGGATTCTCCGTGGTCGCGCCGACCAGCGTCACCGTGCCGTCCTCGACATAGGGGAGGAAGCCGTCCTGCTGCGCGCGATTGAACCGGTGGATCTCGTCGACGAAGAGCAGGGTGCGCCTGCCGATGCGCGCATGGTCGCGCGCCTCGGCAAAGGCCTTTTTCAGTTCGGCGACGCCGGAGAAGACCGCGCTGATCGGGACGAAGCGCAGGCCCACCGCGTCCGCGAGCAAGCGTGCGATCGTCGTCTTGCCCGTGCCGGGCGGCCCCCACAGGATCATCGACGACAGGCGGCCGGCCGCGACCATACGCCCGATCGCCCCGTCGGGACCGGTCAGATGCTCCTGCCCGACGACCTCCGCCAGCGTCCGCGGGCGGAGACGATCGGCGAGCGGCGCATCGGGTCCGGGTCCGGAGGCATTGGGGGGAGGCTCCGGTTCGAGCCCGGTCAGCAGGTCTGCCATGCTCGGAAGATAGGATGCCAGGGCGGGTGCGTCGACGTGGAAGGTCACAAAAGTCGCAGTGTTTTGGTGGTTTTCCAAGATATATCTTGAGGCATCTTGACGACTCAAGATCAAGATATATCTTGAGTGCATCGAGATATGGAGTTGATGATGTTCGATCATAGGGATCACCGCGATCACGGCCGTCATGGCGGCAACGGTGCCTATGCGCATGGGCGCGCGAACGGTTTCGGGCCGCGCGGCGGCTGGGAACAATGGGGCGAGCGACTGGAGCAGCGGTTCGCCGAAATCTTCGGGGAGCATGCCGGTCGCGGCGGCGGCGGCGGTGGCGGTGGCCGACGACGCATGTTCGATGGCAGCGAGCTGCGCCTCGTCCTCCTGAAGCTGATCGCGGACTCTCCGCGCCATGGCTATGAGCTTATCAAGGCGATCGAGGAGCTGACGAGCGGCGCCTATGCCCCAAGTCCCGGCGTCGTCTACCCGGCGCTGTCGATGCTGGACGAGATGGAGTTGATCGAGGAGCAGGCAAGCGAGGGTTCCCGCAAGCGTTTCGCGGTAACCGAGGCGGGGCGGGCGCATTTGGCCAAGAATGCCGATGCGGTAGCGACATTGATCGAGCGGCTGACAGATGTCGGCTCGGAGCGCGACAGGGTCGGCTGGATGCGATCGCCGATCCAGCGTGCGATGGGCAACCTGCGCCATGCGATCCAGAATGCCGTCCCCAAGGGAGAGGCGGAGGTGGAGAGGATCCATCGTATCGCCGGCATCCTCGACGAAGCGGCGCAAAAGGTGGAGCGGTTGAAATGAGCGTGTCGGTCGCGCGCGTGCCGACGCATTCGTCGAGCCGCTACCTGCAGCAACTGGCGAAACACTGGAGCCACAAGATGGAGGTCGTCTTCACCGCGGAGGAGGGGTCGATCGTCTTCCCTAACGCCTCACGATTGGAGATGCGGGCCAGCGACGACACGCTCGACCTGCTGCTGACGGTGCCGGACGGCGAAGACGAGGCGCGGATGCGCGAGGTGGTCGCGAGCCACCTCGACCGCTTCGCCTTCCGCGAGGCGCCGCTGACGTTCGATTGGCGTCGGGGATAAGCGGCACGGTGGTTGGAGGCGGCGACAAGAATCCGGTCGAAAGGCGGAGAGGGTCTGTTCAGGCTTGCCGTATTAAGGGTAAGCCAAGGACGTAGAACAAGGCCGATCATGCGCGCACCCATGCTTTCCCGCCTCTTCCTTCTTACCGGCATGGCGGCGACCCTGTTGTCGCCCATCCCCGCAGCGGCGGCGACGTCGCCCCATCTCATCGGCCTCGAGCGCCAGCTCAGTGCCCTGGTGAGCGGACGACCGGGCGAATATGGTATTGCGGCGCTCGATCTTCGCGACGGGTCCAGCGTGGCGGTCAACGGCAACGTGTCCTTTGCGATGGCCAGCACCGTGAAGCTGGCCATCGCCGCCGCCTATCTCGCCGATGTCGACAGGGGACGCCGCAGCATGAGCGATACCGTCGCGGGGCGGACCGCGGCGAAGGCCATGGAGCTGATGATCGTCCGCAGCGACAACCAGGCGGCGGACCAGCTTCTCGCCGCGCTGGGCGGGCCTGCCGTCGTCCAGCAATGGCTGCGCTCGCACGACATGGCAGGCATACGGGTCGACCGGACGATCGCGCAGCTTTTGCGCGATCGTGGCCATCTGGCGGACGTGAAGGACGTGGCGACGCCGAATGCCATGGTCGCGCTGCTGGGACGATTGGTGGACGCGACGGTGCTGACCCCCAAAAGCAGCACCTTCCTATTCGACCTCATGCGGCGATGCGCGACCGGTACGCATCGTATCAGGGCATTGCTCCCCACGGGTACGACAGTGGAGGACAAGACAGGCACGCTCGACGGCGTCACCAACGACGTCGGGTTCGTCACCATGCCCGACGGTCACCGCGTGGCGGTCGCCATCTTCGCCCGCGGCGGGCGTGATCGACAGTCCGGCATCGCGTCGATCGCGCGTCGTCTCTACGACTATTTCGCCGACAGCGAGCGGAACGCCTTGGCGATGTTCATGCAATTGCGCTGACGTGCCGCCCCGGCCGTCACGGCTTCGGGGTTCGCCGCGACAGCATCTCGTACCGCTGACGGCGGATCGACGCCGCGCGGCACGTGGCCTGCCGGCGAGGCGCCTGCGGGACGCCCGGACGTTATTCGCTGCGCCGGAGCAACGCGACCAGATCCTGTTTCCAGAAGCGGGCGGCGGTATGGGTGCCGTGCCCGCGCGTGTCGTCGCTTTCGGGGATGAGGACGAACCGCGCGTCCTTCATCCGCGCGACCGCACGCCGCGGATAATCCAGGTTGCGCGGATTGATGAAATCGTCGGCGGAATTGATCCAGGTGGTGGGCGCCGTGATCGTCTCGAGCCGCGACCAGGGCGCATAATGCCGCGATGCATCCAGCTGGTAGATGAGATCGTTCGCGTCGGTCGCCGCGATCGACGCCGCGACGCGCTCTCGCGCGAAGGTCGCCGCAGCGTCGCGCGTGGGATATTGCGCCTGGAAGTACAGGGGAGCGGCGCCCGCGACGAACAACAGGCTGGCGGCGGTGCGAAGTCCCTGCACCGGCGGCGCGCGATAGTCGCCGCCCGCCCAGGCGGGATCGGCCTTGATCCCGTCGATCGCGAGCTGTCGCCACATGCGGTTGAGCCCTGCGATCTCGACCGGCTCGCAGGCCAGCGGCATCAGCGCCCTGGCGAAATCGGGATGGGTTTCGCCCCAGACGAGGCTGTGCATGCACCCCATCGAGGTCCCCATGATCAGCCGCATCCGGCGGATCCCCAGACCATCGTGCAGCAGCCGATATTGCGCCTCGACCATGTCGTCATAGTCGTACTGGGGAAAGTGCATGCGCAGCCCGTCGGACGGCTTCGACGATTTGCCGTGGCCGATCCCGTCAGGAAGGATGATCCAGTAGCGGGCGATGTCGAGCGGCTGGCCGGGCCCGTAGAGTTCGTCCGCGAATTGTGGGCTGAGGAACTGTCGCCCGGTCCCGCCGGTGCCGTGCAGCACCATGACGGCATTGTCGATCTCGCCCCTGGCGTTGCGGTGCGGCTGCCCCAAAGTGGTGTAATTGATGCGCAACGTCGGCAGCGTTTCGCCGGATCGAAAGCGGAAATCGCGGATGGTGAACTGCGCGTCGCGCGCGGGCCATCGCGAGACGGCCGGAGCGGGCCTGGCCGCGGGGGCCAGCGGCTGAGACTGAGACTGAGCCTGCGGCTGGGGCGCGCTGAGCGCGGTTGCGGCCTGCAGCAGCAGAAGCGGGGCTAGGAACACCATGACCCATCGTCGCCGCTGATCGAACGGCTGGCAAGTCATTGTCATCAGAGCGGATCGCCGTGGCACCGCTTCCACGAACGTGGATCAGCCCCTAGGCTTCGCTAGGATGGAGGAAGGATCGATATGGCCGTGACCTGGAAATTGGCGCTGCTGCTCGCGGTGTCGAGCGCCGCCGGCGCCAAGCAATATGACCTGCCCGCGACGCCGGCCACGGTCGCATGGGGGCATTATGAAGCGGGCGCGACCCCGGTGCTGACGGTGCGGTCGGGGGACACGGTGGTCGTGCATACGCTGATCACCAACAGTCCCAAGGGGCTGGAAGCGGCGGGACTGCCCGCGGAACAGGTGGAGCCTTCGCTGCGGGCGGTGTTCGACGGCGTGCCGGCATCGGCGCGAGGGCCCGGCGGGCATATCCTCACCGGGCCGATCGCGATCGAAGGCGCGCAGCCGGGCGACACGCTGGAGGTGCGGATCCTCAAGATCGACCTCGCCATCCCCTACGCCTACAACGCCTTCGGTCCGACGACGGGCTTTCTCACCGACGATTTCCCCTATCGACGGGTCAAGATCGTGCCACTGGACCGGCGCCGCATGGTCGGCAGGCTCGCCCCCGGCGTGGAGGTGCCGCTGCATCCCTTCTTCGGGTCTATGGGCGTCGCCCCGCCAGCGGCGTTCGGCCGCTACGACTCCACCGCCCCATCGATCCACGGCGGCAACATGGACAATCGCCTGCTGGTCGCGGGCACGACGCTGTTCCTGCCGGTGCATGCGCCGGGTGGCCTGCTGGAGGTCGGTGACGGCCATGCGGCGCAGGGCAATGGCGAGGTGGATATCACCGCCCTTGAGACATCGCTGACGGGGACGCTGCAGCTCATCCTGCACAAGCAGGGGGAGGGGCCTGCCACCGAGGCGGCCTATCCGCGCGCCGAGACTCCCGACGCCTATGTCGCCATGGGCTATGACGAGGACCTGTCCAACGCCGCGCGCAAGGCCGTGCGGAACATGATCGCGTTCCTCGTTGCTGCCAGGGGGATGACGCGCGACGACGCCTATATGCTCGTCAGTACCGCCGGCGACGTGGAGGTTACCGAACTCGTGGATCGCAACAAGGGCGTGCACGTCGTGCTGCCCAAGCATGTCTTCGTCGGTCGATGAACATCCCGTCGCTCATCAGGTTATCCGACAAATGTCTTGTTCTTGATGGTTATATTGGGCGGCTGGCCTCCGGCGAGCCGCCTCGTTGGCTCAGGCCGCCAGCCCGTTGGCGGTGACGTACGTCGCGATCTCGCCCGCAGTCGTCCACCAAATGCGGGGATCGTTCGCCTCGCGCAGCGCCGTGAGGACGCGAGCGAGCGGCGGCACGCGGTGCGCTTGGCCCATGATGTAGGGATGCAAGGCGATGCCCAGCACCAGCGGCCGGCGATCGCATTCGGACAATAGCTGATCTACCGCCGACCGGATCATGCCGGCAAAGGTCTCGGCCTCCTGCCTGCGCTGAATAATGGCTGGTATATCATTGATCTCCTGCGAATATGGTATCGACAACAGGCTGCCTTCGCGTGTGGCGAGACGCGTCGGCTGGTCGTCGTGCGCCCAATCCAGCACGTAGCTGTAGCCTTCTTTCGCGAGGAGGTCGGGCGTGTGGCGGCTTTCTGAAATCCATGGGCCGAGCCAGCCGGTCGGCCGCGTTCCGAGCGCGGCGAGCCGCTCCGTCACGTCGCGGATCATGCGATCCTCCCCATGGCGGTGCATGCGGCCCTGCGCGGCGGCGTTGCTGCCGCCATGCGCGGCGATCTCGTCGCCGCGATCGCGGCAGGCCTCGGCGAGGCCGGGACAGCGATCGAGAACGTCGGCGTTGAGCAGCGCGGTCGTGCGCAGGTTCAAACGATCGAACAGGTCGAACAGGCGCCATACCCCGACGCGGTTTCCGTAATCGCGCCAGGCATAGTTCATCACGTCGGGTTCGGTCTGCGACGGTGCCAGCTCCGCGCCCAGCCCGCCGCCGAAATCGAAGACCTCGTGATTGACGCCGAAATAGAGCGCAAGGCGCGCGCCGCCGGGCCAGTCGTACACCGAGCGGTCGGTGATCGGTCGATAGGGGTAGCGGTCGTGGTCGCGGCTCATGGGCGCAGGAACGAGCGGGCGGCCGAAACGGCTCCGGCATGGGTCGGCGGCAGGGTGATCGCCTCTCGGCCGATGGGGGGCTGCGCGTTCCTTCGTCGGCCGTGGGCTCCATCTGGATCGAGGGAACGCCCGCTCCGTGCCACATCGCAGAGCGATCGACCCCTCCCGGGCGGGAGGGGTCTGGCAAGGGACGCGTTAGGCGGTCGCGCCGCCGTCGATGTTCAGCGTGGTGCCGGTGATGTAGCTGGCGTCCGGGCCCGCGAGGAAGGCGACGGCGCCCGCGACCTCTTCGACCGTGCCATAGCGACCGAGGGGGATGGCGCCGGTCATCTGCTGTGCGAATTCGCCGTCGGCGGGGTTCATGTCGGTGTCGATGGGTCCCGGCTGCACCGTGTTGACCAGGATGTTGCGTGGCGCGAGGTCCTTCGCCCAGCCGCGCGCGAGCGCCGCCACCGCCGCCTTGGTCGCGCTATAGACGGTGGTCGCCGGAAAGGCCTTCTCGCCGGAAATGCTGCCGATCAGGATGATCCGGCCGCCGTCCCGGAGATGCGGCAGTGCCGCGCGCGTGCCGACGTGGAGGCCCTTTACGTTGACGCCGAACTGCCGCTCGTAGGTCTCGTCCGTGTCGTCCGTAATCAGCGAGAATTCGGCCACACCGGCATTGTGCACGAGGATGTCGATACCGCCTAGTGCATCCGCCGCCTGTTCGACCCCGGCGCGCTGCGACGCAGGATCGGCGGCATTCGCCTGGAACGCGAAGGCCGTGCCGCCGGCACCCTCTATGGCGGCGACGATGGCCTCCGCCGCGGCCTTGTTGCCGGCATAGGTGATGGCGACCGCGGCGCCGTCTGCGGCGAGCCGCCTGGCGATCGCCGCGCCGATGCCGCGCGAACCGCCGGTGACGAGCGCCTTCT
Source organism: Sphingomonas sp. GV3 (assembly GCF_031082075.1). Taxonomy (NCBI): domain Bacteria; kingdom Pseudomonadati; phylum Pseudomonadota; class Alphaproteobacteria; order Sphingomonadales; family Sphingomonadaceae; genus Sphingomonas; species Sphingomonas sp. GV3. The sequence goes on from NZ_JARWLE010000001.1 coordinate 314,844, forward strand.
TTCCTTCAAGTGACATGTGCAGTCTCCAAATTCCTTGCCCGCGATCACGGCATCGTGCGCTGTCGGCCCGAGGAAGATGGGACATCGGTTCAACGGTTCAATGATCCCGAACTATTAAATCGAATTATTCGTCCTATATCGTGCCCATGCCCCGTTTCACCCATCCCCGGTTGGAGGACGTGCCGCTCGATCTGGCGCTCCACGCCCTGGCCGATCCCAATCGGCTGGGCATGGTGGCGCGGCTCGCGACGGCGGAACGGCTGAGCTGCGCCGATGCCGCACCGTGCGAGTCGATCCCGAAGAGCACGCTGTCCAATCACCTCAAGCTGTTGCGCGCGGCGGGGTTGATCGAGACAACCCAGGCGGGGCGGGAGATGAGCAACGTGCTGCGCCGCGAGGAATTCGACGCGCGTTTCCCCGGTCTGCTCGACGCGGTGCTCGCCAATCGGCCGGTCTGATCACCGGCCGATCGCATCGAGTTCGGCGACCGCCGCCCCGGGCAGCGACAGCGCGGCCGCGGCGAGGTTCTCCTGCAAATGGGCCGGCGACGACGTGCCGGGGATCAGCAGGATGTTGGGCGAGCGCCGGAGCAGCCATGCCAGCGCCACCTGCATCGGCGTCGCGCCCAGCCGTGCGGCGACATCGGACAATGCCGTCGACTGCAGCGGGCTGAACCCGCCGAGCGGGAAGAACGGGACGTAGGCGACGCCCTCCGCCGCGAGCGCGTCGATGAAATCGTCGTCGGCGCGGTGTGCGAGGTTGTACTGGTTCTGGACGCAGACGATCGGCGCGATGCCGCGCGCCTCCTCGAACTGCGCGGGCGTGACGTTGCTGAGGCCGATATGCTCGACGAGTCCCTGCCGCTGGAGGTCCGCCAGCGCCTTCAGCGGCGCGGCGAGGGAGCCTTCCGCCGGGCCGTGGACGCCGAACATCAGGCGCAGGTTGACGATGGGCAGCGACGTCAGACCGAGGTTCCGGAGATTGTCCTCCACCGCGCGCGCGAGGTCATCGGGTTCGAACGCGGGCAACCATGATGCGTCGTCGCCGCGGCGGGCGCCGATCTTCGTCACGATCAGCAGATCGTCGGGATAGGGCGCCAGTGCCTCGCGGATCAATCGATTGGTGACATGCGGGCCATAGAAGTCGCTCGTGTCGATGTGGTCGACCCCGGCGTCGAGCGCGGTCCGCAGGACGGCGAGCGCCTGGTCGTGGTCGCGGGGCGGTCCGAACACCCCCGAGCCGGCGAGTTGCATCGCGCCATAGCCCAGCCGCTTCACGGTACGACCCGCAAAGGAATAGGTGCCTGCCTGTTCGATCATCGTCTGTCTCCTTACCGGCCGGAGATACGTGTTGCCTATCTTCGCGATAAGCGGGAGATATCCGAACAGGCTGTGCGGAAAACCGAACGATGAAGGCCGATCTCGCCGATTTGAACGCATTTTTGTCGGTCGCACGGGCGCGCGGCTTTCGCGATGCGGCCCGCGCGGCGGGGTCGAGCGCGTCGACGCTGAGCGAGGCGGTCCGTAGGCTGGAGGCGCATCTGGGTGTCCGCCTGCTGCATCGCTCGACGCGGAGCGTCGTGCCGACGGAGGCGGGCGCGCGGCTCATCGAGCGGTTGACCCCGGCGCTGGGCGAGGTGGAGGCGGCGCTCGACGTGATCGCTCTGTTCCGCGACCGTCCGGCGGGAACGCTGCGCCTGAACGTGCCGGTGAGCGCGGCGCGGTTGGTGCTGCCGACGATCCTCCCGCGGTTCCTCGCCGCTTATCCCGACATCCAGGTCGAGATCGTCGCGGAGGACGGGTTCGTCGACGTGGTGGCATCGGGCGGCGATGCGGGCATACGCTATGACGAGCGGCTCGAGCAGGACATGATCGCCGTGCCGATCGGCCCTCGCGTGCAGCGGTTCGCGACGGCGGCGGCGCCCGCCTATCTGGACGCGCGAGGGCGGCCGGGCCATCCACGCGACCTGCTGTCGCATCCCTGCCTGCGCGGACGGTTCGGCAGCGGGGCGCTGACCGGCCCTTGGGAGTTCGAGCGCGGCACCGAGATCGTCCGGGTCGAACCTCAGGGTCCCCTCGTCGCCAGCGTCGCCGGCGCGGTCGACCTGCTGGTCGACGTCGCGATCGCCGGTGGGGGGATCGTCCATCTGTTCGAGGATTGGCTGCGGCCGGCACTGAACAGCGGGGCGCTGGAACCGGTGCTGCACGACTGGTGGCAGTCCTTTTCCGGCCCCTTCCTCTATTATTCCGGGCGCCGGCTGGTGCCGCCGCCGCTCCGCGCCTTTGTCGATTTCGTCCGTGCGGAGGCGTGACGCGGGCACGCTGCGCGGCCGCGGTCGATGCGCATCAGGTCACAAGGCGATCTCGCGGCGTTCGGCCGCGCTTCGCGATCCCGCGTCGAGCACCTCCATCACGGCCAGCGCCTCGCCGGGCGGCACCGGATTGGGACCTTCCCCGCGGATCGCGGCGGCAAGGGCGGACCAGAACAGCCGGTAATCGCCGCGTGCGTTCGGCACGCGAACGGCGGCCGCGGGGCCGTCGACGGGGGTCAGGATGCCGTCGAGCGGATCATGCCCCCAATCGTCGCCCTGTGGCCGACGGCCCGCGATCGTCGCCGCCTCCTGGGGATCGATGCCGTTTTTGATCCAGCTGCCGCCCGTGCCGTGCACGGCGAAGCGCAGGTCGTGCGCGGCGGCGATCTTGCTGGAATGCAGCGTCACCCGCTTGTCCGCATAGCGCAATACGGCCTGGAAATAGTCGGGGGCGGGCGCACCCGCGCGCAAGGTGGCGATATCCGCGCTGATCTCGAGCGGGCGGCCGAAGAGCAGCAGCGCCTGATCGACCAGATGCGGCCCAAGATCCAGCCACGATCCCCCGGCGCGCGCTTCCTTCCACGTGGCGGCGGGCACGGGCCGCCACCGATCGAAGCGGCTTTCCATCGTGGCCACGGCGCCGAGGCGACCGTCCGCTATCAGCGTCCGGAGCGTGCGGAAGTCGGCATCCCAGCGACGATTGTGGAAGACGGTTAGCAGCTGGCCGGATCGCTCGCTCGCGGCGACGAGGCGGCGGGCGTCCTCAAGCGTCGTCGCGAACGGTTTGTCGACCAGCACGCTCTTGCCGGCGGCGAGCGCCGCCAGCGCATGCTCGGCATGCAGTGCGTCCGGGCTCGAGACGATGACGAGGTCAATGTCCCGGTCGTCCAGGAGCTGTTCGACGCTTGGGACCACGCGCGCCGCGGGAATGTCGGCGTGGACCTTGGCGGAGTCGCGGGATACGACCGCTCGAAGCGCCATGTCCTGCGACGCGGCGACATAGGGCGCATGAAAGGCGCGGCCGCCGAGGCCATAGCCGATCAGGCCGACGCCGATCATCCTCGTCATCGCGTCACTCCCCGATTGCGCATGGGCGTCGACGGAGCGGCATCGGCGGCCGATCGTCCGGTCGCGTCAACGCGCCAGCGCGAGATAGGCATCAAGCACCGCCTGATTCGCGGTGTCCCAGCGATAGGCGGCGGCCCGCTCGTGCCCGGCCGCGCCCATACCGGCGCGAAGGCCAGGATCGGCGGCGATCCGTGCGATCGCGTCGGCATAGCCCGCGACGTCGGTCGGATCGACGAGGAAACCGGTGACGCCATCCTCGACCAGATCGACTGCGCCGGTCGCTCGCGCGGCGACAACGGGCACACCGGCGGCCATCGCCTCCGTGGTCACGTTGCCGAACGTCTCGGTGATGCTCGGGTTGAAGAACACGTCCATCGACGCGACGGCGCGACCGAGATCGTCGCCTGATTGGAAGCCCGCAAAGACCGCGCCGGGCGCGACCTGCGCGAACCACTCCTCGGCCGGCCCCTTGCCGATCACCAGCGCCTTGTGGCGGACGCCGCGGCGGCGCAGTTCGGCGAGCACGTCCGCAAAGACGTCGAGCCCCTTTTCCTTGACGAGCCTGCCGAGGAAGCCGACCGCGATCTCGTCGTCGGCGATGCCGAGCCCGCGTCGCCAGTCGAGGCTGCGCCGCTCAGGGGTGAACCGGGCGTGGTCGATGCCGCGCGACCAGAGCGTCATCGGCGTCGTGACACCCCATTCCTTGAGCAGCGCGCCCATGCTGGGGCTCGGGGGCATGACGAGATCGACGCGATTGTAGAAGCGCGTCATGATCGCCTTGATCAGCGGCTCGATGAAACCGATCCGATAGTAGCGGAAATAGGTCTCGAACCGCGTGTGGAACGAGGCGACGACCGGGACATCGTGACTACGCGCCCAGGTGACCGCGCCGTGGTTGAGAAACTCCGGAGCGGAGACGTGGACGATGTTGGGCGCGAACGCCTCCAGATCGCGCCGCGTCGCGGCGGGCAGATAGCGGCCGAGCCGGTATTCGGCGCGTCCGCCCGGCATCGGTATGGCGGGCACGGATACGAGATCGCCCGTCGGCGCGAAGGCGGGCGGATCGATCGTCGGCGAATAGACGCGGACGGTCACGCCCGCGGCGAGCAGGTGGCCGACAAGCAGGTTCAATGCCTGGTTCGCACCGTCGCGGGTGTAGTTGTAGTTGCCGCTGAACAGGGCGACGCGCAGGTCGGACGGTTGCATGATGCCGCGTGCCATAGCCTTCAGAATGCGGCACGACTATGTCGTCGCTGCAATACGCATCCCGAGGAGCTTGCCATGGCCGACCTGTCCGCCTTTCCGATCGCAACCCGCTGGCCCGCGCAGTTTCCGGATCGGATCCAGCTCTACTCGTTGCCGACGCCCAATGGGGTGAAGGTCTCCATCATGCTGGAGGAGACGGGCTTGTCCTACGAGCCGCACCTCATCGACTTCGCCAGCGACGATCAGAAGTCGCCCGAGTTCCTGTCGCTCAATCCCAATGGCAAGATCCCGGCGATGATCGACCCGGAAGGGCCCGGCGGCCAGCCGATGGCCCTGTTCGAAAGCGGCGCGATCCTGCTGTACCTGGCTGAAAAGACCGGCAGGTTCCTGGGGCAGGGGCCGGTCGACCGCTGGCAGGCAATCCAATGGGTCATGTTCCAGATGGGCGGTGTCGGGCCAATGTTCGGCCAGCTCGGCTTCTTCAACAAGTTTGCCGGCAAGGACTGGGAGGACAAGCGTCCGCGCGACCGCTACCTCGCCGAAACGCAGCGTTTGCTGGGGGTGATGGACGCGGCCCTGGCGGGTAAGGACTGGTTCCTGGGCGATCATTATTCGATCGCCGACATCGCCATGCTCGGTTGGGTTCGTGGTCTCGTGACCTTCTACGAGGCGCGCGACCTGGTCGGCTTCGACCGGTTCGGCAACGTCGCGGCGTGGCTGGCGCGCGGGCTGGACCGTCCGGCGGTGCAGCGAGGGCTCACGATCCCGGCGCGGGGCTGATCCACCGCGCGGGCGTTCAACGGTAGAGGGCGCTGACGTCGAACTTCAGGCCCTCGAGCGCGGTGAGCGTGCCGCCTCGAAAGAAGGGCGCGGCGACCAGACGCATCCAGCGGACGCCGCCGTTCACGGGGCGCAGTTCGACGTCGAGCGTGAAGCCGCGATGGTGCTTGAGCGCATGTTTGCGCAGCCGCTCCATCGCCGCGCGGGAATGTTCGGCATATAGCCGCACCGCGTCCTGACGGGTGATCAGGGCACCCCGCGGCAGACCGAACAGATCGTAGACCGCGTCGGACCAGATCAGCCGCTCCGTTGGGAACTCGCAACGCCAGAGTCCCGGCATGCCGCCCGGCACCTTTAGCGAATCATGAACCACGCCCAGATCGAACCGGCTCGCGCGTTCGGCGATCGGCCAACTGTGGTTCAATGCAAGAGGTTCGGTCGGCAACATACTCGAATCGGCCCTATCACGGCAAAGATGAACTTTCCATCACGATGCGCGTGTTCCCTTATCGTTCCGCATGGGCTAGATAGGCAGCATGGCGAAACCCCAGAAACGCTACGTGTGTCAGGCCTGCGGCTCGGTCTCTCATCGCTGGGCGGGGCAGTGCGGCGATTGTGCCGAGTGGAACACGCTGGTCGAGGAAGCGGGCGCGGTCGTTACGCCGTTCCAGGCGAAGCACAATCTGCAGAGCGGCGGGCGGACGGTGCAGCTCGTCGGGCTCGATGCCGATATCGCGCTGCCGGACCGGATGGCGACCGGCATCGCCGAACTCGATCGCGCGCTCGGCGGCGGGTTCGTCCAGGGATCGGCGACGCTGATCGGCGGTGACCCGGGTATCGGCAAGTCGACTCTGTTGCTGCAGGCCGCGGCGCGATTGGCGAGCGGCGCGCCCGATGGAGCGGCGAGGCGCGTGGCCTATGTGTCCGGCGAGGAGGCAGCCGACCAGGTGCGGCTGCGCGCCCGGCGGCTCGGCCTGGGCGATGCGCCCGTCCAGCTTGCCGCCGCGACCTCGACTCGTGACATATTGACGACGCTGTCGATCGGGCCGGCGCCCGATCTGCTGGTGATCGATTCGATCCAGACCATGCATTCCGATCTGATCGAGGGCGCGCCGGGCACGGTGAGCCAGGTCCGTGCCTCCGCACAGGAACTGATCCGGTTCGCCAAGGAGCGGGGTACCGCGCTCGTGCTCGTCGGCCATGTCACGAAGGACGGCAGCATCGCGGGGCCGCGCGTGCTGGAGCATATGGTCGACACCGTGCTCGCCTTCGAGGGCGAACGGAGCCATCAGTATCGGATCCTGCGTGCGATCAAGAACCGGTTCGGCGGCACCGACGAGATCGGCGTCTTCTCGATGCAGAGCGAGGGTCTGAGCGAGGTCGCCAATCCGTCCGCTTTGTTCCTGACGCATCGGGACGAGGGGGTGACGGGCGCCACGGTGTTTCCGGCGCTGGAGGGAACCCGGCCGGTGCTGGTGGAGATCCAGGCGCTGACCGTGCGGCTGGCGAGCGGCGCAACGCCACGGCGCGCGGTCGTCGGCTGGGACTCGGGTCGTCTGGCGATGATCCTGGCGGTACTGGAGGCGCGCTGCGGCTTGTCCTTCTCGTCGGCGGAAGTCTATCTCAACGTCGCAGGCGGCTATCGCGTGCAGGATCCGGCGGCGGACCTGGCGGTCGCGGCGGCGCTGGTGTCGGCGCTGTCCGAGCGGCCGGTACCCGTGGATGCGGTGGCGTTCGGCGAAATCGCCCTGTCGGGCGAGATCCGTCCCGTCGCCCATGCCGCGCTGCGGCTGAAAGAAGCCGGCAAGCTGGGCTTCGAGCGCGCGCTGGTTCCGACCGCGATGGCAAAGGAAGAGAGCGCGCTGACCCTGTCCGGGTTTCGCACCTTGGCGCAGTTCGTCGATCATATGCTCGGGCGTTAGGGGCGGGCGAACCGCGGCCGTCCGCTACGGGTCGGCGCGTCCGCCGCGCGACCGGAACCGCGCTGACCCCCTAGCCGCGGCGGTCGCGCGTCCCTATCGAAGGTTGCATGGCTCTGACCGCTCTCGATACCATCGTGCTGCTTCTCGTCCTCGGTACCGCGGGTATGGGATTGGTGCGCGGGTTCGTGACGGAGGTGCTGTCGCTGTTCGCCTGGGTGGCGATCGTGGCGATGCTCAAGCTGTTCCATATCGCGCTGGCCGCGACATTGGTCAAAACCATCGGTACGCCCTCCGGGGCGGCCGTCGCGGCCTTCGCGATCATCGCGGGCGGCACCTATGTGGTGGGCCGGCTCGTCGCCACCGCGATCGGGCGGCGTACGCGCAGTTCGATCCTCGGGCCCGTCGACCGGGCGCTCGGTTTCGGGTTCGGAGCGCTGAAGGGGCTGATCCTCGCGAGCCTCGGCTTTCTCCTCGCTGCGCTGGTGGTCGACACGGCGCGCGGCGGCGCGGCGAACCGACCCGAATGGATGATCCGGTCGCGCACCTATCCGCTGCTCAACGCCACGAGTGCCGGCATCGCCGATTTCGTCGATCGCCGCCGCCGTGGCCTGCCCGTGTTCGGGTCGCGCGCCGCGATCGCCGAATCCGCCCCGACCAATGCGAGTGACGCGCCATGAACGCCCCCCTCTACAATGCGGAAATCCTCCGCCTCGCCGCGTCCATTCCGCATCACGAACGGCTGACCCATGCCGCCGCCACCGCGGAGAAGAGATCGCCCGTCTGCGGCAGCCGGGTGACGGTCGACGTCGGGGTGGACGAGCAAGGCCGCGTCGACGCGGTGGGATTGCTGGTGCGCGCCTGCGCGCTCGGCCAGGCGTCCGCGTCGCTGCTCGCCGCCCATATCCTCGGCCGCACGCCGGAGGACCTCGCCGCGGCCCGCGATGCGCTCGCCGCATGGCTCTCGGGCGAGGGGACGGCGCCGGACTGGCCCGGGATCGACGTACTGGCGCCCGCACGCGACTATAGCGCGCGCCACGCATCGATCCGCCTCGCCTTCGAAGCGGCGGCGGAGGCGGCGGAGCAGGCCGTCAAGGCGCGCGTCCATGCATGATGCGTCGCCCGTATCCATTCTGCGCGACGGCATGGTGCTGCTCGGTGCCGGCCTCGCCTTCGTGCTCCTATTCCGCCGCCTCGGCCTTGGTGCCACTTTGGGCTTTCTCGTCGCGGGTGCCGTGGTGGGGCCGCATGTGCTGGGCGTGGTCGGTGATGCCGAATCGAAGATCGGCGTTGCCGAACTGGGCATCACGCTGCTGCTGTTCATCGTCGGACTGGAACTGAATCCGTCGCGCTTGTGGCGGATGAAGAAGGAGATATTCGGTGTCGGCCTGCTCCAGGTCGTGGCCTGCGGACTGGCGATCACCGCAATCGTCTGGTTCGCCGGCTTCTCGATCACCGCCGCGCTCGCGCTCGGCCTGCCGCTGGCGCTGTCCTCGACCGCGCAGGTGCTGCCGATGCTGCAGTCGGCGGGGAGGCTGCGCACGCCGTTTGGTGAGCGCGCCTTCTCTATCCTGCTGTTCCAGGACCTGTCGATCGTCCCGCTGATCACCATCGTGGCGGCGATGAGCCGCAATCCGGCCGATGCCAACGCACCGCCCGGCTGGCTGCTCGGCATCTACACGGTGCTCGCGGTATTCGGCCTGATCCTGGCGGGGCGGTTCCTTTTGCGCCCCTTGTTCCGCCTGATCGGCAATCTCGGCGAGCGCGAGATGTTCGTCTTTGCCGCGTTGTTCACCGTCATCGCCAGCGCCGCGATCATGGAAGCGCTGGGGCTTTCGACCGCACTGGGCGCGTTCATCGCGGGCGTGATGCTTGCCGACAGCCCCTACCGCCACGAATTGGAGGCGGACGTCGATCCCTTCCGCGCGGTCTTGCTCGGCCTGTTCTTCCTTGCCGTCGGCATGATGCTGAATCTGCCCGCCATCGTCGAGCGGCCGGCGTTCGTCGCGACGATGGCGGTGGCGTTGATCGCCACCAAGGCGGCGGTCATCTTCCTGATCGGGCTGGCCTTCCGCATGACGTGGCGCAGCGCGCTGGCGCTGGGGCTGTTGCTCAGCCAGGGCGGTGAATTCGGCTTCGTGCTCTTCGCCCAGGCGCAGGCCGGCTTCCTGATAGCGCCGGATGCGGCCAGCCTTTTCGGAGCCATCGTCACGCTGTCGATGGCGACGACGCCGTTCCTGATGGGCGTAACCCGCCGCTTCCGGGAGGAGCCGATTGCGAAAAACCAGGAGCGCGACGGACCCAAGGCGGACGGTGCGAATGCGATCATCGTGGGATACGGCAGGTTCGGGCAGACGGTCGGACAGATGCTGCTCGCCAGCGACATTCCGGTGACGCTGATCGATACCGATATCGAGATGATCGACATCGCGGGCGAGTTCGGCGCCAAGGTCTATTATGGCGACGGTACGCGACTCGACCTGCTGCGCCAGGCGGGCGCCGCGGAAGCGGAACTGATCCTGTTCTGCATCGACGGCGACCAAATCCAGCCCGACACGCTCGAAGCGGTGCACGAGGCCTTTCCTGACGCCGAGATCTACGTCCGTGCCTATGACCGGCGCGCGCTGGTCAAGCTGAAGCAGGGGCCGGCGCGCTACGTCGTGCGCGAGGTGCTGGAATCGGCGGTCAAGATGGCGCGGCTCGCGCTCGACGGGCTGGGCGTCTCGGAGGCCGACATCGATCGCGCCGAGGAAATGTACCGGTCCCGCGACAAGGAGCGGTTGCGGATCCAGATCGAGGCAGGCGACATCCGGGCCGCCCGCGCTCTGGTCGCGGAGCAGCAGCCATGGGGGAACGACCGCTGATGCTCGGCATATTGGCAGCCCTGTCCGGCGCGCTCGCGGTCGCTGCGGGGGCGTTCGGCGCGCATGGTGCCAGCGGCGCGGCGCAGGAATGGCTGAAGACGGGCGGGCATTACCAGTTGATCCATGCCGTCGCCGCGCTCGTTGCCCTGCGCATGGAGGCGCGGGGGCCGGCCTGGCTGTTCGTCGCGGGCGGCGCGATCTTCGCCGGCACGCTCTACCTGATGGCGGTCGGCGCGCCGCGCTGGTTCGGCGCGATCACGCCGATCGGCGGCGCGATGCTGATCGGTGGGTGGCTGTGGCTGGCCTGGTCGTTGCGGGCGGGGTGAAGCGCTGATCCTTCTCGCCTACCGCTCGGGTCGGAACGGATGGCGCGCACGGTCACCGCTTCCGTCGGCACGCGTCCGAGCAATAGACGACATTCTCCCAATCGCGCGCCCATTTCTTGCGCCAGGCGAACGGGCGGTCGCAGGCCGGACAGACCTTGGTCGGCAGGTCGCGCTTGTCGACGCCGTTCGGCATCAGCGGCCTTGCGTGTCGAGGAATGTCTCGACGGCGGAGAGGTCAACCGTTCGGTCGAGGTAGGTTGCACCGATCCCCCGTGCGAGGAGAAAGGGCAGGGTCCCAGCCGCCATCTTCTTGTCATGGCGCATATGCGCGACCAGCGTCGCACCCGATGCCTCGATACCTGTGGCGGCGAGGCCGTCGGGCAGGCCGACGCTGCGGAAATGCGCGGCGACCCGCGCGGCGTCTTCACTGCCGCACAGCCCCTGCGCTGCCGAAAAGGCGAAGGCGAGCGCGCAGCCCGCGGCGACCCCTTCGCCATGCAGCAGCCGCTGCGAATATCCCGTTTCCGCCTCAAGCGCGTGGCCGAAGGTATGGCCGAGGTTGAGCAGCGCGCGCACGCCGTTCGTTTCATGCTCGTCCGCCGCGACGATGCGCGCCTTTGCGGCGACGGCATGCGCGATGGCATATTCCCGTGCCGCGGCATCGCCCGCGAGCAGCGCTTCGCCGTTCGCCTCGCACCAGGCGAAGAAAGGCGCATCGTCGATCAGCCCGTATTTGACGACCTCGGCATAACCGGCCCGCATCTCGCGCGGCGGCAGCGTGTCGAGCACGGTCGGGTCGATCAGCACCAGCGAAGGCTGATGGAAGGCACCGATCAGGTTCTTGCCCGCGCGCGTGTTGATCGCGGTCTTGCCGCCGACGGAACTGTCGACCTGCGCGAGCAGGGTGGTCGGCACCTGCACGAAGCCGCAGCCGCGCTTGAGGATCGCGCAGGCGAAGCCGACGAGATCGCCGATCACGCCGCCGCCCAACGCCAAGACATGGTCTCCGCGCTCGACGCCCAGCTCGAGCAGTCGATCGCACAGGGCGGCAAGCTGGCTCCAGCTCTTCGTCCCCTCGCCGGGTGGGAGCACGATCGCCTCGCTCTCGATACCGGCGGCATCGAGCGACGCCTGTAGCGTCGCAAGGTGCGGTCGGATGTTCTCGTCGCTGACGATCGCCATCCGTCTGCCGCGCGCCAGCGGCGCGAGCTGCTCGCCCGCGCGCGCGAGTACGCCGGCCTCGATCAGGATCGGATAGCTGCGGTCGCCGAGCGCGACGGTGACGGTTCGGCTCATCGGCGGCCGCCCGCGCCCAGCGCCTTCAGAATGGCGGCGACCGTCGCCTCGTGCGGAGCCTTGTGGCTGGTGATGTGGATATGCGCCTCGGCGTAGATGGGGTTGCGGACGGCGGCGAGCTCGGTGAGCACCTGGAGCGGATCCTTGCCGCGCAGGAGCGGGCGCGTATCGCGGCGGCGTACGCGTTCGGCCAGGACGTGCGGATGCGCGTCGAGCCAGATGGCGGTCGCCTCCGCGAGGATCAGCGCGCGCGTCTCGGCATTGATGAACGCGCCGCCACCGGTTGCGATCACCTTCGGCCGGCCGTCCATGAGCCGCGCGATGACGCGACGCTCGCCATCGCGGAAATACGCCTCGCCGAACCGTTCGAAGATCTCGGCGATGGTCATGCCCGCCGCCTCCTCGATCGCATGGTCCGCGTCGACGAAGGGCAGGGAGAGGCGGCCGGCGAGGCGGCGACCCACGGTCGACTTGCCGACGCCCATCAGCCCGACGAGCACGATCGGGCGCGCCGCCGGCGCGGCGGATGCAGGGTCCGGCCCGGCAGTCTGGGGAACAGCGCTTTGCAACATGGTTTGCCGCGCTATACAGCGGGGGCGGACGGGGCAAAAGCTCCGTCCCCGCGTTTTTCCGTGAGCCAAGGTAGGTTATGTCCCGCTTCGCGATCTCCGTCATCGTGCTCCTCGTGGTTGTGGTCGGCGGGCTGTTCCTGCTCGCCGGGCGCGCCTCCGAGCGGCCCCAGACCCATGTCGAGAAGGCCGTGACGCTTGCCAATCTCAGCTAGGCTGCGCGTCGGCGTCGCCGCGGCCGCGCTCGGCGCGGTGGCGATCGCCGCGTTCGGCCCGGCATCGGGCCAGGAGCGCCCCGAATCGATCCTGCCCCCCGGATTCGGGGAACCGGCCGCCCAGGCCAGTCCCACCCCGCGTCCATCGTCCAGCGCCACCGCGCCGACGCCGGGCGTGACCGTGTCGCCGGATACGATGGTCCAGCCTTTGCCGACGACCAGCGTTTCGCCCACCGCGACGCCCAGCGCGATGCCGACGGTGGATCCCGCCGTGCTGGCGCAATATGAGATGCCCGATTATGCGCGGCGATCGCTCGATGCGGTCGGGCCGGTCGGGCCGCGCGAGGGCGGGCTGGATGCGGATCTGTTCGCGCAGGCGGACGGCCACTTCGCCGAGGCGCTGATGCGGCGTATCGCCGCTCCCTTGCCGTCCCGCTGGATGTCGATCCTGTTGCGCCGCGCCCTTGCGACGCGCGTCGCGACGCCCGCCGGGGTCGACGGCGCGGATTTCGCCGCGGAACGCGCCTGGCTGCTGCTGCGCATGGGGGAGTCGGTGGCGGCGCGCGCAGTGGTGCAGAGCGTCGACACCGAGGACTATACCCCCAAACTCTTCCAGGTCGCGATGAGTGCCGAACTGGCGAGCGGCGATCCGGCCGGCCTGTGCCCGCTGGCGGACGCCGGCGCGACGCAGGCGCCGGCGCGGGGCTGGGTGCTGGCACGCGCGATCTGCACCGCGCTGCGCGGCGAAGCGGCGGCGGCCAAGGCGCAGATGACCGCGATCCGGCGCCGCAACGTTGCGACCGGCATCGACCTGCAGCTGACGCAGAAGGTGGTCGGCGCCGCGCCGGGCGGCGGACAGGCGGTGACGATCGAGTGGGCCGGCGTCGACCGGATCGACGACTGGCGGTTCGGCCTTGCCGCCGCGACGGGCGTCACGATCCCCGACCCCTTGCTCGCATCGGTCGGCCCGCAGGTGCGCTACTGGTATGCCCTGTCGCCCGGCATCGGCGTGGGCGACCGGATCGCGGCCGCCGAGGCGGCGGCGGGGCAGGGCGTCCTCTCGTCGAACGCATTGGTCGATCTCTATGCCGCGGTCGACGCGGCCGACGACATGCCCGGCGTGGCCAGCGCGACGGCGAGCGATCTCAGGACCGCTTATGCCGGGGGGAGCGTCGATGCCCGCCTTGCGGCGATGCGGCAATTGTGGGGCGATGCGACGACGCAGCCACCCTATGCGCGGCTGGTCCTTACCGCGCGCGCGGCCGGGCGGATCCCCGCGCGGATAGGGCTGAGCGATGCCGACCGGCTTGTCGCGTCGATGCTGACGGCGGGGCTCGATCGCAGCGCGGCGCGATGGCGCATGGCGGTCCCGGAAGGCGGCGATGCGTGGGCGATGATCACGCTCGCCGATCCCGACGCGGGCGAGCGCCTGAACTATGGCGTGCTGTCGCGCTATTCGGGTAGCGGGGATGCGGCGTTGAAGCAGCGGCTGTTCTTCGCGGGCCTAGCGGGGCTCGGCCGCCTGGCGCCCGAGGACGTGGAGCGTGCCGCCGAGGCACTCGACGTGCGGATCGGGGCATCGACGCCCTGGACCCAGGCGATCGATCGCGCCGCGGCGAACGGTGACCAGGGCAACGTCATCCTGTTGGCAGCGATCGGCATGCAGACGCCGCACTGGCGCGGCGTGCCCCCCGCGATGCTTTACCGTATCATCGGGGCGCTTCGCACCGTCGGGCTGGAAGGTGAAGCGCGGATGATCGCGGCGGAGGCGCTCGCGCGCGTGTGAGCGACGCTCCGCTGATCGATCGTTTTCTCGACATGCTCGCCGCGGAGCAGGGGGCGGCGGCCAATACCATCGCGGCCTATCGCAGCGATCTCCTGCTGGCGTCGCAAGCGCTCGGTGGGCGGTTGAAGACGGCGGACGAAGCCGCGATCCGGCACCTGTCGGAACTCTGGGCGCCGCTGGCGCGGGCGACCGTCGCGCGCAAGGCAGCGGCGCTCCGTCGCTTTTTCGCGTTCCTGCATGGCGAGGGCGACATTGCGGACGATCCCTCCGTCGCGCTGCCACGTCCCGGCAGCGCGCGGCGGCTGCCCAAGGTGCTGAGCCACGCGGACGTCGAGCGCCTGTTCGCCGCGATCGCCGGGCGTACGGGCGTGGCGCGGCCGCTGCCGGGCGACCTGCGTCTCGCCGCCCTGATCGAGCTGCTGTACGGCTCCGGCCTGCGCGCGAGCGAGGTCGTGGCGCTGCCGCGCGCGGCCGTACATCCTGACCGGCCGTTTCTGATCCTGCGCGGCAAGGGCGGGCGGGAGCGTCTGGTGCCGATCTCCGACCGCGCGCGTGCCGCCGTGGCGGCATGGCGGGTCCACGTGCCGGCGGACCGAGCCTGGCTGTTCCCGTCAGGAAAGGGCCACCTGTCGCGCATCCGGCTGTATCAATTGGTAAAGGCGCTTGCCGCCGATGCGGGAATCGCGCCTGACCGGGTCAGCCCGCATGTCTTGCGCCATGCTTTCGCGACGCACCTGCTCGCGGGCGGAGCCGACCTGCGCGCGCTGCAGGCCATGCTCGGCCATGCCGACATCGCGACGACCGAGATCTACACGCATGTCGACAGCGGCCGGTTGGTGGAGCTGGTCAACAGCCGCCATCCGCTCGCCGACAGCGGCCGCGTTGACGGGAAGGCGGCGCGCATCTAACCCCCCGCCGATGCCGAGCTTCCTCGATTTCGAAAAGCCGATCGCCCAATTGCAGGGCCAGATCGACGAATTGCGCGAAACCGCCGCCGACGGCGGAGTCGATATCGCCGCTGACGTGGCGCGACTCCAGGCCAAATCCGACAAGCTGCTGCGCGACACCTTCGCGAGGCTGACGCCCTGGCAGAAGACCCAGGTCGCGCGCCATCCGGAACGACCGCATTTTCGCGATTACGTCGTCGGCCTGTTCGACGAATTCGTGCCGCTCGCGGGCGATCGCGCCTTTGCCGACGATCAGGCGATCGTCGGCGGCTTCGCCACCTTCCGCGGCCGGCGCGTGATGGCGATCGGGCATGAAAAGGGCTGGGACATCGCCAGTCGCCTGAAGCACAATTTCGGCTCCGCCAAGCCGGAGGGCTATCGCAAGGCGATCCGCCTCGTCGAGCTGGCCGATCGATTCGGGCTGCCGGTGGTGACGCTGGTCGACACGGCGGGCGCCTTCCCGGGCGTGCAGGCCGAAGAGCGCGGCCAGGCCGAAGCGATCGCCCGCTCGACCGAGGCGTGCCTTGCTGCGGGTGTCCCGGTCGTCGCGGCGATCGTCGGCGAGGGCGGATCCGGCGGCGCGGTCGCGCTGGCCGCGGGCAATCGTGTGCTGATGTTCGAACACGCCGTCTATTCGGTGATCAGTCCCGAAGGGTGCGCGGCGATCCTCTGGCGCACGTCCGACAAGGCGCCGGATGCGGCCGAGGCGATGCGAATCACCGCGCAGGACCTGCGTGGACTTGGTATCGTCGACACGATCGTTCCGGAGCCGCTGGGCGGCGCGCATCGCGATCCCGCCGCGGCGATACAGGCGTTGGGCGATGCACTGGCGGAGGCGCTCGACTCGCTGTCGCCGCTCGATGGCAAGGCGCTGCGCCAAGAGCGGCGGCAGAAGTTCCTGGCGATGGGGCGCCTCTGATCGGCGGTGGACGCCGGCTGGACATACCAAAAGGGCGGCGAACCGATGGTCCGCCGCCCTTTTTCTTAATCGTCCGAACGTCAGCTTAGCTGACGGTCATGTTCGACGTCACGTTCTGGAAGGTCGTCGTGAGCTTGCCGCCCAGACCCTTCATCGCGGCAATCGCGGCCACGGCAATCAGCGCGGCGATCAGGCCGTACTCGATGGCGGTCGCGCCCTTGCTGTTCTTGATGAATTTGCGAATCGCGAGCATTCCGGTCTCCACTATCAAACGTCAGTCACCCGGCTGAACCGGTTTGCGACCGGACCAGCACATCCGGATTAGCGGGAGAGAGGTTGCGAAACATTTAAAGCGCGGCGGCTCGGGCGCTTAGTTTGCACTTTGCACCTTGCTGCTGACCTGCGTCCACATGTTGGTGTTGGCGTCGGCAACGCCCTTGAGCGCGGCGATCATCGCGATAACGATCAGGGCGACCACCAGGCCATATTCGACCGCAGTCGCGCCACGCGCCTCGCGGGCAAACGCGAAGACGGCCTGACACAGGCGGCGAAGGGCAAGGCGCACGGTCATGCCACCGCCTTAAACGGAAAAGGGTTTACGATTGGCTGACAAAGGAACCGCAGTGAGCCCACCTTTGGTCGTCGTCGCCGCTGCCATGATCGATGCTGACGGGCGCGTGCTGCTGCAACGCCGGCCGGAAGGAAAGGCGATGGCCGGCCTGTGGGAGTTTCCCGGCGGCAAGGTCGAACCCGGCGAGGCGCCCGACGCGGCGCTTGTTCGAGAGCTGGCGGAGGAACTGGCCGTCGAGGTGGCGCTGCCTGACGTGCAGCCGATCACCTTCACCGCTGCGCCGCTGGCGGGACGGCAACTGCTGCTGCTGCTCTACCGCGTCGTGGCATGGCGGGGCTTGCCGCGTCCCGTCGAATCGCCCGAACTGCGCTGGGTTGCGCCTGCCGAGGTGGCGGACCTGCCGATGCCACCGGCGGACGTGCCGCTGGTTGCGGCGCTCGGAGCATGGTCCGGAAAGGTTTTGCACACGGACGGTTGACCGCGGCGCAAAAAGCCATCATCAGCCGCGCCTCTCCCGACGTCGAGGCCCGATGGCGGAGTGGTGACGCAGAGGACTGCAAATCCTTGCACCCGGGTTCGATTCCCGGTCGGGCCTCCAGAATCAGACGGCGTCGTTCCTCACCCGCTTCGCATCGAGCCGCATCAGCATCGGGCGAAGGCGAATGCCCAGACAGATGACCGTCGGCCAGAACAAGGTGTTGACGACGTCGGACGTCGTGTCGGCCCATCGCCACGATCCGTAATGCATTCGGTCCATCACCTCGTTGAAGGTTTCCGCCAGGACGACGAAGGACAGGGGCACGAAGCTGCCCAGCGAGCGGCGGGTCACGATGCGCGCGACCATCAGTACCGCCAGGCCGGCGTGCAGATGCAGGATCGTGTCCGGCAGGCCGGTGCCGTCGCCGATCCAGTCGATGAAGCGGTGGTAGATCGCGGGAATCATCGCCGCGCCATAGGTGTTGGGGCAGGATCGGGCAAATCGCGCCGCTTGGCGCGGGGCAGGGGGCACGATACAAGCCCGATGGATCACGAAGTGTATTGCGTAGCTAAGACAGCTGTGCGAGAGGGGTAAGCATGAACACGAGTTTCGACGCCACCAACGCTGAAACGATGCGGCACGCGATGGTCGCGAGCCAGCTGCGCACCAACGCGGTCAACGATCAACGCGTGATCGCGGCGATGATGACCGTGCCGCGCGAGATGTTCGTGCCCGCCGCAGCGCGCGAGATCGCCTATCGCGATACCGCGGTGCCGGTCGGCAACGGCCGCGCGGTCAATCTGCCCATGGTGACGGGCCGGCTGCTGACCGAGGCGTATCTGCAGGCTTCGGACCGCGTTCTGCTGATCGGCGCGGCCGGCGGCTATGCCGCCGCGCTGCTGGCGCAGATCGTCGCGCAGGTCGTCGCGGTCGAGGAGGATGACACGCTCGTCGCGATGGCGCGCGAGGCGCTTGCCGCGACTCCCAAGGTCGAGGTGGTGGAAGCGCCGCTTCCCCAAGGCCATGCCGCTGGCGCGCCCTACGACGTCCTGATCATAGACGGCGCGATCGAGGACGTTCCCGATGCTCTCGTCAATCAGGTCAAGTCCGGCGGCCGGGTCGTGACCGGTCTCGTCGACGGCGGCGTCGTGCGCCTGGCGAGCGGGCGGAAGACCGACGGCGGCTTCGGGTTGAAGCCGTTCATGGACAGCGATTGCGTCGTCCTACCGGGCTTCGCCAAGCCGCGGGGTTTTACGTTTTAACATGATCTGTGGGGGGAGGATGCACGCGTTCCGTATCATGCTGGCGACCGGCGCGGCGCTGGTCGCCATGCCGGCGGGTGCCGAAACCCTCCGCGAGGCGCTGGCGAAAGCCTATGCCAACAATCCGACGCTGACCGCCCAACGCGCGGCGCAGCGCGCGACGGACGAGAATGTGCCGATCGCCCGTTCCAGCGGCCTCCCCGGTCTCTCGCTGAACGGGTCGGCGACCGACAACGTGCTGCAGGCCAACAATAATTATCTCAACCCCGAGCGGATCGCCAACGGGCAGCTGCAATTCTCCGTGCCGCTGTACCAGGGTGGCGGGGTGAAGAATGCGGTCAGGGCGGCTGAAACGCGGGTAGAAGCGGGTCGGGCGACACTGCGCGGCGTCGAGGCGAACACGTTCACGAGCGTCGTCGCCGCCTATATGAACGTGACGCGAGACGAGGCGATCGTCGGTCTCAACCAGCAGAACGTCCACGTCCTCGAGGTCAATCTGCGCGCCAGCCGCGATCGTTTCCAGGTCGGTGATCTGACCCGGACTGACGTCGCGCAGTCCGAGGCGCGGCTTGCGCTGGCGCGGGCGCAGTTGCAGTCGGCAGAGGCGCAGCTGATCGCCAGCCGCGAAAACTATATCGCCGTGGTCGGTGCGCCGCCCGGAACGCTGGAGAGCGCGCCGCCGCTGCCGAACCTGCCGACATCGCCGAAGGCGGCGGTCGATGTCGCGCTCGAACGCAATCCGCAACTGATCGCCGCCCGCAAGGCGGCGGACGCGACGCGCTACGACGTCGGCGTGGCGCGCGCGACGCGGCTGCCCCGCGTCGCGGCGGTGACGACCGGGACCTATTTCAATTATCTCGGATCGATCCCGACGGTCGCGAACGGCCAGCGTATCCCCGGGAGCGGCACGGCCGCGACGGCCGGCCTGCAATTGTCGCTGCCGCTGTTCCAGGGCGGCCAGCCGGCGGCCCGCGTCCGTCAAGCGGAAGCTGGACGCAGCCAGGCGATCGAGACGCTGACCGCGACCGAGCGCAACGTCGTCGCGACGACGCGGTCCGCCTATGCGCAGTTGCAGTCGTCGGAACAGGTGATCGCGAGCTCGGAAGCCGCGGTGAGCGCCAACAAGCTGAGCCTGGAGGGCGTGCGGGCCGAAAACAGCGTCGGTACGCGCACCATCCTCGACATCCTCAACGCCGAGCAGGAACTGCTCAACAGCCAGGTGACATTGGTGAGCGCCCGTCGCGATGCCTATGTCGCGGGCTTCGCGCTGCTCGCCGCGATGGGCAATGCCGAGGCGCGCGACCTCGGGCTCGATGGCGGATCGCTGTATGATCCGACGATCAATTATCAGCGCGTGCGCGGTCGGATCGGCGATTTCGGCGGCGATGGCGAGCCGGCCCCCGTCGCGACATCGACCGCGCAGACACCGGCGCAGACCGCGATCGTGACCAAGCCGCTCGATCCATCGCTCGATACACCGGTTGACAGAAGCGCTGGGTTAACCACAGGTGCTCAGGCGCCAAACCGCTGATGGTGGCGGGCATGCGCTTGGGAACGGGAATCATGGGGGACATGAGCGTCGAGCCGTCGATGGAGGAGATCCTGTCCTCGATCAAACGGATCATCGCCGAGGAAGGCGAAGCGACGCAGGGCCGCGCCAGGCGGCCGCACCGTGCCGCGCCGATGCCGGAACCCGAACCCGAACCGGAAATCGATGCCGAGGAAGTGCTCGAGCTGAGCGATCCCATGCCGCAGCCCGCGGCGGATAGCCGTCCGGCTGCGCCTCCTCGCCAGCCCGAGCCGGCGCCGCACCTGGCCGATCGTGCCGCCCCGCGCGCCCCGGCGGCGCCGTCTCCTGCGCCTCAGCCCGAGCCGCAAACGCAGCAACCGCAAATGCATCAACCTAATACCACGCCGCGTTCCGCGCCCGAGCCGATCGTGTCGCAGCAAGCGCTGGCGGCGAGCCTCGGCTCGCTCGAGACGCTGAGCAAGCTGATCGTCAAGCCGGCGCCCGAAAGCGACGGCACGCTGGAAGGTCTGGTCCGCGAGATGTTGCGCCCGATGCTGCGCGACTGGCTCGATGCGAACCTGCCGGACATGGTCGAGACGCTGGTCGCGCGCGAAATCGCCAAGATCACCTCGCAGATGCGCTGAGGCCGATGCACGGACGCCGCCGGATCGCTCCGACGGCGCCTGCATCCGGTCGGATGGCCGTCGACGTTCGCCGCGGCCATCGCTGCTTCACTTCTTCGGTTCGCCCGACGCATCAGAGATGGCGGTGCCCGCGGACTTGATGTCCTTGCCGGCACCGTTGACGGTGTTGCAGGCGGCGAGCGCCAGGAATGCGGTGGTCGCGGCGATGAGGCCGATCTTGCGGGTCATGACACGTCTCCTTCAACGGTGAACGGATTGCGGCGGGGCCGATACGCTACCCCGCCGCGGACACTTCAGCGCAGTCGGCGGCGGGTCGCCGTCGTGGCGCCAAAGGCGGAAGCGGCCGCGCCGATCAGCAGCGCGAGCGCGAGTACGAACGACGTACCGGCGGCGGCGCCGGCAGCCTTGTCGGCGGCCGTCTTGGCCGAGGCAATCGTCTGGTCCTTCGCCTTGACGAAGTCGGCCTTGGCCCGGGTGACCTGCGCCTGCGCCTGCTCGCGGCTGATCTTGCGCTGCGCGGCGACGATATCGACGATCCGGCTTTCCGCCTTCGCGCCGTCCGCGCCGCCGCGCGCGAGCGCCGGCAGCTGCTTGGCGACTTCCTTCTGCGCCTGCTCAGGCGTCATCTGCGCCGGATCGGAGGGAGCGTCGGACAGATAAGCGGCGGCTTCGTCGCGGACGTCGTTCTGGTCGACGCCCGCGATCCTGGCGGCCTGCGGTGCTGCGGCGCCGACGGTCTGTCCCGCCGCACCCGCTACCGTCCCGACGGTGCGGAATGCGCCGCCGATGATCCCGCCGACCGCGCTGGTCAACAGATACAGCGTCAGGATCAGCGTAACGCCCCATACGACGAGGCCATGGACCAGCGCATCGAACCGCTCGGTCACGCCCGAGACGCGCGCCGCGGCATAGCCGCCCGCGCCGAGTGCCACCACGGTGGTGACCAGCCAAAACAGGCCGGCGCCGATGCCGAAACCGGTCGCGCCGGGGGTCGTACCCTCGACGGGGTCGATCATCGAGAGGCCGATGCCGGTGCCGAGGATGCCGAGCACCAGCTGGACGGCGATGGCGATAACGACGCCTGCGAATATCGCGCCCCAGGAAATGCGGGTGATGCCGCGCGTCGCGGCCGACGCCTCGAGCGGCGTCAGGCCGGTGGTCATATTGGTTGCCATGTTTGCTCCTGCTATTGGGAATTTTCGGAAGGGTCGGACGCGGGCGGATCCTCAGCCTCCGCCTGTTCGGTGCGCCCCTTGCGGATTTCGGCGTCGTCGCCGATCAGCTTGCCGATCGCCTCTCGTGCCGCGCCCTTGCCGGCGCGGACGTGATCGGGGCCGGCGAGGGGGGGTGTCTTCTTTCCGGTCATCTCGCTTCTCCCGGACGGGTGAGGACGATCGAATCGCCGTCGAAACCGCGCGCGCGCGCCCAGGCGGCGGCGGCCGTCCGCCGGTTGACCCCGATCTTCGCGTAGATGCGGGCGACGTGGTTGCGCACGGTGTTGCCCGACACGTCGAGCGTCCGCGCAATGCTCTTGTCGTCAAGACCGCGGCAGATGAGCGCAAGCACCTCGCGCTCGCGGCCGGTCAGATCGTCCAGGCTCGCGCCTTGCGCCTCATCCTGCGGGGCACGCAGGCGCGCCAGCTTGTCCATGATCGACCGGCTGAACCAGCTCGTGTCCTTCATCACGGCATCGATCGCCTCGACCAGTTCGGTCTCCGTCGCCTTGCGCTGGGTGATGTCCTGAAACGCCCAGAGCAGGCACGTGTCGCCGCCGAGCATGAACGCTTCGGTGGAGACGAGGCAGTCGATCAGGCCGCCGTCCTTGTTGCGGATGCGCGCCTCGTGGCCGCGCAACTCCCGCTCGCCTGCGATGCCGTCCTCAATCGCCTGCGCGGTGGCGTCGTCGATCCACAAGCCCACGTCGTGCAGCGATCGCCCGATGATCTCCGCCGATGCATAGCCCGTCATCTGGCTGAAACTGCCGTTGATCTCGCAGAGCAGGTGACCGTCGCGCGCGCCGATCGCCATCGCCACCGGCGCCATCTGGAACGTGCGGGTAAACCGTTCCTCGCTATGGCGCAGCGCGGCCTCGGCTTTCCGCCGGGGCTCGAGATCGGCGAAGGTGAACAGCATGCACGGCTGATCCGACAGCTCGATCGGCTGACCGGCCACGAT
This sequence comes from Sphingomonas sp. GV3, assembly GCF_031082075.1. Classification (NCBI taxonomy): domain Bacteria; kingdom Pseudomonadati; phylum Pseudomonadota; class Alphaproteobacteria; order Sphingomonadales; family Sphingomonadaceae; genus Sphingomonas; species Sphingomonas sp. GV3. Next base: position 337,690 of record NZ_JARWLE010000001.1, read on the forward strand.
GACGAGCTTGGTGGTGCCATCGGGAAGGGCGAGTTCCGCCTCCATCTGCGGGATCGTGCGTCCCTCGGCCAGACGCTCCTTGGCAAGGTCACGCTTCTCCGCGGCGCGCAGGACGTCCACCTCGTAGACGGTCTTTGCCAAGACCTGGTCCCGGTTGTGGCCGGTCATCTCGAGGAAGCCCTGGTTAACCTTGACGAAGCGGAGATCGGACAGGCGGCAGATCACGGCTGGCGCAGGATTGGCGTTGAACGACTGTTCGAAACGATCCTCGGCCTCGTACCGTGCCGTGACGTCCTGGATGACGAGCACGACGCAGCTCGGCGCATCCTCGTCCGCGTCGTTGAGGACCAGGCTGCGGACCTGGTGCACCCAGCGCGGCGCATCCTCGCCCGCGACGGTGACCTCTACGACGACCTCGGAAAAGGAATCGCCCGCGACGACCCGCTCGATCGGATAGTCGTCGGCCTCGAGGCGGTGGTTGTTGCGGTAGCGCAACTGGAACCGTTCGCGATATTCGTCGACATCCGCGCCGAGCTGCGCCAGGCGCTCGACACCGTGCATGCGCAGCGCGGCATCATTCGCCCAGAGCAGGCTCTGGTCGGGGTCGACAAGGATCACGCCCTCGTCGAGCCCGGCGATGATCTGACGCAGGTGCCTCAGGTCGACGGTTTCGCGAAGGGACTTGAGCGACGCGGCCATGCGCAGCCTTACGCGGTACGACCGTGGATCAGCCAGCCGAGCGCATAGCCGCCGATCGCGGCGCCGACGGCCCACAGCAGCGCATTGGCGGACATCGCGGCGTTCGCGTCCTTGCCGCCGCGGCGCGCGGCATCGCTCGCCTGGCCCGCAACGCGCTGTACGGTCTCGCCCGCGCGACCAGCTGCCTCCCGGGCCTGTTCCACCGTCCGCTGCGCGGTTTCACCGATCGCGTCGGCGGCATCCGCGAGCTTTTCCCTGGCATGGTCCGCGATGGCCGGAGCGGCGTCGACCGCGTCCTCGCCGATCGAGCGCGCACGACCGTACAGATTCTCGGCGCCGCCCGCGACCTGATCGACCACGCCAGCGACCTGCCAGTCGCGGCTGCCAACGGCGTCGCCGACTGCTTTCTCGACCTTGCCGCCGACATAGCGGGCACCGCCGTGCAGTTCGTTCTTGTTCATGGCGAAATCCTTCATCGTTGAGGAAAGGGACAGCGCGATGCGGCGACCATCGGCGCAGCTGGCGCCAAACGGCGCTACGTCCGGTCGGGCAGGCGCGACGGCGCACGCTCCCGCCGCGAACTGCGGGCGGTCGCTAGGCGCCGGGCCTTGCGGATGGCGAAACGGAGCATCGACGTCCTTCACACCGCCGGGCGCGAATTACGCCCGGTCCGGTCGCATAAACCTATGTGAACAGAGGTCGTTCCTGGTATTTTTGCGTGGAAGGATTAGTCGTCATCTACCACGAGGCTCGCGGCGCGCTGATCATAGGCTGCGGCGAAGCGTTCATGCAGTGAGCGGGCGACGGGATCGGCGCATTGAAGGGCACGGACCGCATGCGCGTCGCGCCGCATGATCAGATAGTCGCGTTCGATTTCGGCAACATCGTCCATGGCAGTCCTCCGCCATGAACAATAAGTGCCGCGGGCCCCGCGGGATATGGCGCAAAAGCACTCCACGCCTGGTAGTTCGGCTGGTAGTTGCCGCCGCGTCGGACACCGGACCGACGCGGCGGGCGCGATGATCAGAGGAAGCGGTTGATGATATTCTCGATCCGCTCCTGCCGGCCGGACTTCGGCCGGGGATCGATGTCGCGCGCGACGGCCAGGTCCGCGATGCCGGCGAGGTCCAGCGTCGCGATTTCCTGGCCGAAGGCGGCGTCCCAGCCTGCGTATCGCTCCGTCTTGATCGCGTCGAGGCGGCCGTCCTCGATCAGGGCGGCGGCGTTCAGCAGGCCCTTGGCGACCACGTCGATCCCGCCAATGTGACCGTGGAACAGGTCGACGGCGTCGATCGACTGACGACGTACCTTCGCGTCGAAGTTGAAGCCGCCGGTGGTGAAGCCGCCGGCGCGCAGGATCTCGAGGACCGCGAGCGTCATTTCCTCGACCGAATTGGGAAACTGGTCGGTGTCCCAGCCATTCTGCGGGTCGCCGCGGTTGGCGTCGATCGAACCGAAGATGCCGAGCGCCCCGGCAGTCGCGATCTCATGCTCGAACGTGTGCCCCGACAGGGTCGCATGGTTGGCCTCGATATTGACGCGGACCTCGTTTTCGAGCCCGTAGCGCTTGAGGAAGCCGTAAACCGTTGCGGTGTCGAAGTCATATTGGTGCTTCGTCGGCTCGTGCGGCTTGGGCTCGATCAGGATCGTGCCGGCAAAACCGATCTTGTGCTTGTGCTCGACGACGAGGCTGAGGAACCGGCCGAGATTGTCGAGTTCACGCTTCAGATCGGTGTTGTGCAGGGTCTCATAGCCTTCGCGGCCGCCCCAAAGCACGTAGTTGCTGCCGCCCAGCCGGTGCGTGGCTTCCAGCGCATCGCGGACCTGCATCGCGCCGAAGGCGAAGACTTCGGGGTCAGGATTGGTCGCGCCGCCAGCGGCGAAGCGCGGATGGCTGAACAGATTGGCTGTTCCCCACAGCAGCTTGCGGCCTGACGCGGCCTGAAGCTGTTCGAGATGATCGACCGCCTGCGCGAAATGCGCGCGATGTTCGGCGACCGTTCGCGCGTCCGCCATGACGTCGACGTCGTGGAAGCAGTAATAGGGAATGTCGAGCTTGGTGAAGAAGTCGAAGGCGACCCGGCGCTTCTCCGCCGCAGCATCGGCGTCGTTGGCGCCGCGGTGCCACGGGCGATCGAACGTGCCGCCGCCGAACACGTCGCTGCCGGGCCAGCAGAAGGTGTGCCAGAAGCATGCCGCGAAGCGCAGATGCTCCTCCATCGTCTTGCCCAGAACGACCCGCGACTTGTCGTAGAAACGGTAGGCGAGTTCGTTGTCGCTGTCCGGCCCTTCATAGCGGATCTGCGGAATGTCGGCGAAGAAGTCGGCCATGCTCAAAGGGTCCTTATGCGGGAATAGGCGTCGCGATAGGCGGCGTATTTCGGGGCAAGGCGCGCGGCGATTGTCGGATCGGGCTCGATGACATGCGCGACCGGGGGCGGGCGGCAGATGTCGGCAGGGTCGCCCCCGTCGACCGCGAGCCGGGCGAGCCGCGCCGCGCCGAGCGCCGGTCCGACTTCGCCGCCGTGAAGATAGACGAGGGGAACGCCCATGGCGGCCGCGAGCGTTTGACCCCAATAGTGGGAGCGGGCGCCGCCGCCGATCACCGCCAGGCGGTCGATCGTGGTGCCGGCTTCGCGCAGCACGGCGAGACCGTCCGCGAATGCGAAACCGACGCCCTCCAGCACGGCTTGGGCGAGGCGCTCCGGGTCGGTATCGTGATCCAGCCGCAGGAAGCCGCCGCGCACTTGCGGATCGTTGTGCGGTGTCCGCTCGCCCGACAGATAGGGCAGGAACAGCTCGGGCCCGCTTGCGGGGCCGGCTTGTTCCGCGCGCGCGAACAGGTCGGCGGCTCCTGCCGCGCCCGTGATGCGCGCCACCCAGTCGATACAGGCCGCGGCTGACAGATGGACGGCCATCTGGTGCCACATGTCGGGAAGGCAATGGCAGAAGGCGTGCACCGCGCCGGCGACGTTGGGTCTGAAGTCGCGCGTCGCGACGAAAATTACGCCCGATGTGCCGAGCGAGAGCAAGGCGTCTCCGTCACCCACGACGCCGACCCCGGCGGCACCCGCCGCATTGTCGCCGCCGCCGCCCGCCACCGGGACCTGCGCCATGCCCCAGAGTGCGGCGATATCGGCGCGCAGCGTGCCCGCGGTCTCGCTTCCCTCGACAAGCCGCGGCATATGCGCCGTCGACAAACCCGTGGCTGCGAGAAGCGTCTCGCTCCAGGTCCGTGCCGCGATATCCATCCACAACGTGCCGGCGGCATCCGACATGTCGGATGCCTTCTCGCCGGTCATCACCAGCCGCACGTAGTCCTTCGGCAGCAGCACGGTTTCGGTCCGTGCGAACACGTCCGGCTCGTGCGCGCGGACCCAGGCAAGTTTGGGCGCGGTAAAGCCTGGCATCACCAGATTGCCGCCGATCGCATGGAACGCCGGTGTTTCTGCCTCAAGCGCGGCGCATTCGGCGAAGGAGCGCCCGTCGTTCCACAGGATCGCCGGTCGGAGCGGCCGGTCATCGCCACCCAGCAGCGTCGCCCCATGCATCTGGCCAGCCAGGCCGATAGCGCGCACGTCGCGGCGGATGACGGGGTCGATCGCCTGCACCGCCGCGGTCGTCGCCGCCCACCACGCGTCCGGGTCCTGTTCGGACCATAAGGGATGCGGGCGCTGAACCGTCAGCGGCGCATTGCCCTGTCCGACGACGCTGCCGCTATCATCGAGTGCGACCGCCTTCACCCCGGATGTACCGATGTCGATGCCCAGATACATCGTCCGGCTCAGTCCTTGAACGGATTGACGGTGCGGATCGTGCCGTCGGGATTGAAGGTGATTTCCGTCACCTTCGCCGAGCGAAGGTGGTTTCTATTGCTCAGTTGCGTATCATGATAGAACAGCCACCACTTGCCCTGGAACTCGACGATCGAATGGTGGGAGGTCCAACCCTGCACCGGCAGCAGCACATGTCCTGCATAACGGAAGGGCCCATAGGGCGACGTGCCGATCGCATAATTGATGAAATGCGTGTCGCCCGTCGAATAGGTGAAATAATATCTGCCGTCGCGCTTGAACGCCCATGAGGCCTCGAAGAAGCGGCGGTCGTGATCGCCGCCCAGCACGGGCTTGCCGTGCTCGTCGAGGATGACGACGTCGCGGGGCGGCTCGGCGAACTGCTTCATGTCCGGCGCCATGCGCGCGATCTTCGGCATCAGCGCAGGCTTGGCGTCCTGCTTGAGGTCGGTATCGCCGGCCTTGGGATCGTAACGACCCGTCGCCCATCGCTGCAGCTGGCCGCCCCAGATGCCGCCGAAGTACATGTAGCTCTGTCCATCGGTGTCGGTGAAGACCGCCGGATCCATCGAGAAGCTGCCGCGGATCGGCTGCGGATCGGCCTTGAACGGGCCGGTCGGCGACCTGGATGTCGCGACGCCGATGCGGAAGACGCCGGCTTTGTCGCGGGCGGGGAAATAGAGATAGTAGGTGCCGTTTCGATAGGCGGCGTCGGGCGCCCAGGTCTGCTGCGACGCCCATGATATGTCCTTCACATCCAGCGCCACCGGATGCACGGTCACAGGACCGCCAATGCGATCCATGCTCAGCACGCGATAATCGTGCATCGCATATTCGCTGCCCAGGTCGTCGTCGGGAATACCCGCGTCGACGTCGTGGCTCGGATAGACGTAGATTCGGCCGTTGAAGACGTGGGCCGACGGGTCGGCGAAGAAGAGATCGCGCACGAGCGGCTGCGCCAGATAGCGCTTTCCCTCGGGACTACGCGGCTCGGGGGCGGATGGAGGCGCCTTGCTTTGCGCCAGCGCAAGGGTGCTGGATGCGGCGAGCGCGAATGCGGCAAGTGCACGGTGCAGGCGTTGGTGCATGAACGCGAAATCCCTCCCTAGCGTGCGGTCTTCTTTCGAGACCTGAACGACCGATACCGATCGAGATAGCGCTACCATATTGTGCGTCTGAAGTGGGTGCAAGCGGTTTCATTCACATCCTCACTCTTGTGGGCCATCGCAGATCGGTTCATGTCATGCCGCATTCAGCTTGGACGGCACCGAAACGATCATGGATTCCAGCACCGCCGCCCCGTCGCGCCCGTCGCGGCGATCCGGCTCCGCGCCGACCATCAGCGACGTCGCCAAGCTGGCGGGCGTCTCGCCGATGACGGTGTCGCGCGTCATCAACAGCGAGAACAACGTCCGCCCCGCGACCCGCGAAGTCGTCAATGCCGCGATCGCGACTTTGGGCTATTCGCCCAATCGCGCGGCGCGCAGCCTGGCCGGGGCAGGGCAGCTTCGCATCGGTCTGCTCTACAGCAATCCGAGCGCCGGCTTCCTCAGCGAGTTCCTGCTTGGCAGTCTCGATCAGGCGAGCCGCAGCGACGTGCAGATCGTGGTCGAGAAATGCGAGCTCGGCGATCACGAACTCGAGCGGGCGCAGCATCTCATCGCGAGCGGTATCGACGGTATCATCCTGCCACCGCCCCTTTGCGAGGCACCCGCGCTGCTCGCGCTGCTCGACGAGGCGAACGTGTGTGCCGTGTCCGTCGCCACAGCGATGCGTGATGAGGACCGGCTGGCGATTCGGATCGACGACCACGCCGCCGCAGCGACGATGACGCGCCACATCATGCAGCTTGGCCACCGACGCATCGGCTTCATCAAGGGGGACCCGAATCTCGCGGCGTCCGCGGAACGGCTCGAAGGTTTTCGCGCCGCACTGGCGGAAGCGGGAATCGCGGAGGATCCGTCGCTCATCGTCGAGGGTCTGTATACCTATCGATCGGGCCTGGACGCGGCCGAGCAGCTGCTCGATCGGGCGGAGCCGCCCACAGCGATCTTTTCGTCCAACGACGACATGGCGGCGGCCACCGTCGCCGTGGCGCATCGTCGCGGGTTCGACGTCCCTGGCGATCTGACCGTCTGTGGGTTCGACGATACGACGCTGTCGACCGCGATCTGGCCCGAGCTGACGACGATCCACCAGCCGATCGCCGACATGTCGCGATCCGCGCTCGAATTGCTCGTCACGACGCTGCGGCGTCAGCGCGGTGGCGATGGCGTGGAGGTTCCGCGCCTGCTGGACTTCACGCTCATCCGGCGCCAGTCCGATGCGCCGCCCCGTCGTCGTCCCCGCGAGCGCTAGGTTCGGGTCACTCGCGGGGAAGCGGGGTCGGCCTGGTCCGGCCTCGCTGGATCGCATATCCCGCACATCGTCGACGCTTGACGGACGCGCCCGACGTGATAGCGATAACACTTCGAGGGCGGCAGCGCGATACGCCCTGCCACCGCAAGGGGGGAGTGCCGGCGTGCCGTGCCAGTCGATTCGCCAGGACGATCCACTCGCCGCCACGCCGCGCCTCCGGGGCCGGCGGTCGACCATCATTACGTAGAATAAGCCACATAAACGCGCCGGCGTTCGATCGGCATAGGAGAGATGATGACGGAAACGATGCGGGGGGCGGGGGGCACCGCCGTCAATCACGGCTTCATTGCCGCGATCGTCGCGGTGGCGACGATCGGCGGTTTCATGTTCGGCTATGATTCGGGTGTCATCAACGGCACGCAGAAGGGGCTCGAGGCCGCGTTCGCGCTGGGCAAGCTCGGCATCGGCGTCAACGTCGGCGCGATCCTGGTCGGATCCGCGATCGGCGCGTTCGGGGCGGGACGACTGGCCGATGCGATCGGTCGGCGCAACGTCATGATGCTGGCCGCGCTGCTGTTTCTGATCAGCGCGATCCTCGCGGGCGCGGCGCACGCGTCCGGCGTCTTCATCCTGGCGCGGATCATCGGCGGCCTTGGGGTCGGTGCGGCAAGCGTGATCTCGCCCGTCTATATCTCGGAGGTCACGCCCGCCTCGATCCGTGGCCGCCTGTCCAGCGTCCAGCAGGTGATGATCATCACCGGCCTGACGGGGGCGTTCGTCGCCAACTTCGCGCTCGCGCGCTATGCCGGCGGGTCGACGGCGTCGTTCTGGCTTGGCTTTCCGGCGTGGCGCTGGATGTTCTGGCTACAGGCGATCCCGGCCGCAATCTACCTGGTCGCACTGGTCTCGATCCCGGAAAGTCCCCGCTTCCTCGTCGCAAAGGGTCGCGAGGCGGAAGCCCATGCCGTGCTGACGCGCCTGTTCGGCAGCGCGGAGGCGGATCGCAAGGTCGTGGAGATCCGCAATTCCCTGGCCGCCGATCATCACAAGCCCAAGCTGTCGGATCTGGTCGACAAGACGACGGGCAAGATCCGGCCGATCCTGTGGGCGGGTATCGGCCTCGCCGTCTTCCAGCAGTTCGTCGGCATCAACGTCGTCTTCTATTACGGTGCGGTGTTGTGGGAGGCGGTCGGCTTCACCGAAGATTACGCGCTGCAGATCAACATCCTGTCCGGCATATTGTCGATCGCGGCCTGCCTCTTCACCATCGCGACGGTCGACCGGATCGGCCGCAAGCCGCTGCTGCTCGTCGGATCCGCGGGCATGGCAATGACGCTGGCCATGGTCGCCTGGGCATTCTCGACGGCGGTGACCGACGCGTCCGGTGCCGTCAGCCTGCCGGGTCATAACGGCCTCGTCGCGCTGATCGCGGCGAACCTGTACGTGATCTTCTTCAACGCGAGCTGGGGCCCGGTCATGTGGGTGATGCTCGGCGAGATGTTCCCCAACCAGATCCGCGGGTCGGGACTGGCGGTGTCGGGCTTCGCGCAGTGGATCGCCAATGCCGCGATCTCGGTCAGCTTTCCCGCGCTGGCGGTGAAGCCGGGGCTGGCGGTCACCTACACGGGTTATGCGGCCTTTGCGGCGATCTCGTTCTTCTTCGTCAGGGCGATGGTCAACGAGACGCGGGGCCGCGAGCTGGAGGATATGGCGGGCTGACCCCCGATCGACCAGCGGCAGAGGCGAAGGGGCGGCGCGCGGCGTCGCCCCTTTCTGCGTGGGTGGACGGGTGAGGGACGGCGCCGCGGGTTTTTAGACTCGCTGAGTCGAAATTTAGGTGCGGACGTAGAAGAGATGGGTTCCGACGCGGCCGACCTTGACCATGGAATCGCGCCAATAGGGCACCATCCAGTCGGTGTGGTAATGGGTCGCGCGGCCGACCGCGGCATAGACATGGCCCGAGAGGGCGCGCCGCGCCGCAAGCCGCGCGCCCGTCCAGCCGAGGTGGATGGGCCTGCGGGAGACCGACCCGTCGCAGGCGAACGAGAACTGACAGCCTGTCGCGCGCGTCGATCCGGCATAGACGACGCCGCAGATCGTCTTGGGAAAACCAGGCGCACGCACGCGGTTGAGGACGACCTGGATCACCGCGCGCTGCCCGCTGGCATCGTCCCCAGCCTCGTACAGTGCGGCGGTGGCGAGACAGTCGACCGCCTGCGCCCGCTCGGCGGTACCGCCGCGAAAGCGATAGGGCAGCGCGGCGAGCCGCCGACCCGCATCGATGGGTATCGCGGCATTCGATGCGCGGGCCTCCGCCATCGTCAGCGGCCGCGTCGCCGGCGGTCGTGGTGCCGGCCATGGCCCGACGAGGCCGATGCCGACCGCGACGAACCCGGCGACGAGGACGAGCAACAGCCAGCGATCGGCCGCACTGCTTCCCCGGGGTGATCGTCGTCGCTGCGCCACGACCGTCGCTGTTACGGCGTGATCGCCGGGCCGTGAAGTCTATAGGCCGGCGCCGCGGCGCACCGCGAGGGCGGCGCCGGCCCAATCGACATCGTCCCCCTCAACGGCGATCGTCGCGCGCAGATGGTCGCGGACGATGCCGAGCAGGGGCATGGGCGCGCGGTAGCGCGTCGCCGCGGCATCGGCGAGGGTCATGTCCTTCAGCCCCAGTGGCGCGGCGAAACCCGCGGGACGGAAGCGATCCTCCACCAATATCGTGCCATAGGTCTGGTAGACGGGCGCGCCGAACAGCGTGCCGGTCAGCACCTCGAGCAGCATGTGACGGTCGACGCCGCCCTTTTCGGCGAGCGTCATCGCTTCCGCCATCGCCTCGACCGCCGCCATGATCATGAAGTTGCCGCTGAGCTTGACCAGGTTCGCGGCGGCGGGCGCGTCGCCGATGCGGAAGGTGCGTTGACCGATCGTGTCGAACAGCGGCACGCACCGTTCGACGAGGCCGGGATCGCCCGCCGCGAGGACGAACAGCTTGCCCGCCTGCGCCGCCGGCGGGCGACCGAACACGGGCGCGGCGATATAGGGCCCCGACGCGGCGAGGCGCTCGGCGAGATCGACGCTGATCGTACTGTGGCCGACGTGGAGCGCCGGCGCACCCGCTATGCCCCCGTCGCCGAACACCACCGCCTCCACGGCCGCGTCGTCCGCGAGCATGCTCATCACGACGTCGCCCTGCGCGGCGTCGACCGGGCGCTCGGCGCGGGTCGCGCCGGCCGCGACCAGGTCGTCCGCCTTGTCCGGGGACCGGTTCCAGACGGTGACGTCGTGGCCTGCCTCGACCAGATTCTTGGCCATGGCATGGCCCATTTGGCCCAGCCCCAGAAAACCGATCTTCATGCGCCTTCCTCCATGTGAAGGCGCGGAACGCGTCATCCGGCCTTGGTTTCCCCGCCACCGTGCCAGTCGATCCAGGCGCCATAGGCGTGACAGGTCGCCAGATGCCGCGGGCGGCCGTCCGGCCAGCAGGTCAGCGTCAGGTGAACCGCGTCCCGTGCCTGTGTCCATTCGAAGCCGATGCGGGCAAGAGGACGATCCGCGGTCGCGCGGCGCCCGTGACCCGCGATCAGATCATCGACCTGCGCGCGCGCCGGTTCGTCCAAATATTGCAAGGCCATGGAGTGGAAGACGACGCGGCAGACGCCGGCCGCTTGCGGTTCGGCGAGGCGGCGAGGCAGCCAGTCCGCGATGTCGCCGTGGTCGACCCGGGGTGGATCGGTCCGTGCCATGTCGAGCGCGTGGCCGAGGCGTGCGGCCCGGTCCGCCTGATCCGCCCAGACGTGCGCCATCAGCCGCTCGCGGGCGTCCGCGTCGCGCGGATCGAGCGGATGCCGGTCGACCCCCCGCGCTCCGACGATCGCGACGGGACACGCGGGCGGGGTGCCGCCGTGCCATGCGGGTGCGATCCGGACAGCGGACAGGGGATCGCCCGCCGTCACGCCGCCCAGGTCATAGGAATATCGCGCGAGGGTCAGATTGAGGCCGGCACTGCTGCCGAGTTCGAGCAGTTCGCACGGCATGTCGTGCGCGTCGCGCAGCACCATGAGCGCCGCCATGATCGCGGCGGCGCGACCGACCTCGTTGGTCTGCGGCGTTTCGCGCATCCACCCCGCGATGAACGCGTCGGCGGCCGCGAGCGCTTCGCCGATGACGCGATCGGCATCGCCCCAGCGTGCGGCGTAGAACGCCGACAGCGCGGGCATCGTGCCGCGTAGGGCCAGCGCATGCAGCGCCGCGTTCAGCCGCATCGCCAGCGCATCCGAAGCGGTGTCGCGCGGCCAACCGGCGATGAGCGCTGCCGTGCGCGGCGCGCGATGAATCTGCCGCGCGCAGGTTTCGAGCACGGTGGCGACGAAGGGCGATCCCATCGCCGCCACCGCCGCGGCCTGCCGTGTCAACGGGATCGCGGCGGCGGCAGCATCGGTCGCAGAATCGTCCATCGCCGTCGTCACGTGCGCGTCAGAACACATCCCAATCGCCATTGGCCCAATCGCCATTGGCAACGCGACGTGCCGGCTGGGCGCTGCGAACGGGCGGCGCGAGGCGCGCGTGCCGAGTGACCGGCGCTGCCGCCGGCATTTCGTCGACGACGAAGGTCGCCACCGAGGCGGCGAGCGCTTCCGCTTCCTCGACGAGACGTCGCGATGCGGCCGAGGTTTCCTCGACCATCGCGGCATTCTGCTGCGTCATGCCGTCCATCTCGCCGATCGCCACGTTGATCTGGCCAAGGCTCGTCGCCTGATGATCCGACGAGCGGGCGATGGCCTCCACCGCCGCGCTGACGGCGGCGACCCGTTCGATGATCCGGGCCAGCGCCTGGCCGGTCTGGTCGACCAGCGCGACGCCCGCCTTCACATGGGTGGAGGCGGCGCCGACGCGCGTCTTCACTTCCGTCGCGGCATCAGCGGAGCGCTGGGCAAGGGCGCGAACCTCGCTGGCGACGACGGCAAAACCCTTGCCGGCCTCTCCCGCCCGGGCGGCTTCGACGCCGGCGTTGAGCGCGAGAAGGTTGGTTTGAAAGGCGATGCCGTCGATCAGGCTGATGATCGCGGCGATCTCGTTGCTGGCCTGTTCGATGCCGTTCATCGCCCCGATCGCCTCGCGCACGATGTTTCCGCCATGCTGCGCTTCGTCGTGCGCCTGCGCCATGGCGGTGCTCGCCTGCGTCGCGGCGCCGGCATCGTCCCGGATCGAGCGGGTCACCTCGTCCAGCGCGGCCGCCGATTCCTGCAAGGCGGCAGCCTGTTGCTCGGTACGCTGCGCGAGATCGAGGGCGGCATGATGGATCTCGCCCGAATTCAGCTTGATCGTGCGCACGCTGTGGCTGACGTCGCCCAGCACGCGCGACAGGCTCTGGGTCGCGCTGTTGAAGTCGTCGGACAGGCTGCGGAAGGCGACGGGTACGTCGGTTATCCGCGCGGTGAGATCCGCGTCCGACAGGCGATGCAGCGCGCCGCCGATCGCGGTCATCGCCTTTGCACGATCGGCGTCATCGGCGACCTTCGCGGCGGCCGTGTCGCGGAACACTTCGACGGCGCGTCCCATGTCACCCAGTTCGTCCGCCCGCGTCGCCGCCTCGACGGCGATGTCGTGCCGCCCGGCGGCGAGCGTCGCCATCGCCTGCGTCAGCGTGGTGATCGGGCGCGCGATCTGGCGGCTCAGCAGCATGGACAGGCTGATCGCGACGCCGATCAGCGCGATGCCGCCGACGGCGAGCGCCACCAGCGAGGCCAGGATGGCACTGTCCTGACGCGCTGCATTGCGCGCCATGCGCTCGGTCTCCGTAGAGCGCAGATCGCGCAGCGGCAGCGCGACCTTGCTGACCAGCACCGCTGCGCCGGCTCCGCGTACCGCCGCCTGCGCGTCTTCACGCCGGCCAGCCTTGACCCAGCCGATCAGCCGGTCGCCCCAGTTGCTGCGCCATTTGTGCGTCTCGGCGACCGCCTCGCGCACCTGGGCCAGTTGGACGGGATCGGTCAGCATCCGCTGGAGTTCGACTGCAGTCTGATCGAACTCGGTGCGGCCCTCGTCGTAGGACTTCAGGTAGCTGGGATCCGCCGTCACCAGAAAGCCACGGAACTGGCTGTTCTGGCGCAGGATTGCGGTCTCTAGCGTCAGCGCCTTTGCATAGATGGTCTGGCTGACGTTGTTCTGCTCGGTGGTGCGGTCGATCATCAGGATGGTGCCGAGCAGCACCAGCATGACGATCGCCGCCGAGGCGTTGATCGCGAGGAAGGAAAGGCCGAGCTTGCGCGGGATCTTCATGGGATCAGCGATGTCCGTTCTGGAAGGTCGGGATCAGAAGCGCGAGCGCAGCGTCACGCCGTAGGTCCGCGGTTCGGCAAGGAACGAGGCGAAAATCGCATTGCCGGCCGCATAGGTCGGCGAGCCGAACCGGGCGACCTGCGACAGGCTTCCGGCTCCCTGGAACGGCGCTGAAAAGGCGACCTGCTGGTAGTTGGTGTTGAGGATGTTCTGACCCCAGAACTCGATCGCCCAGCGCTGATCGCGGCCGCGGATGCCGACGCGGGCGTTGACCAGGACGTAGCCGTCCTGGATCTTCTCCGCGAACAGATCGGAGCCGGTGTTGTAGTCGCTCGTCATGCGCCCATCGGCATAAAAGAGCGCGGTGAGCCCGTTCGATCCGATCCGCGGGGTGAAGGTCGCAGAGGTGGTGACCGTGTGGCGCGGCGCGTTCGACATCTGGCTGCCGGGCAGAAGGAAGAGCGCGTTGTTGAGCGCCTCGCCGGCGTCGCTGCCGACCAGATCGTTGCGATATTGCGTGTGCGCGTAGGTGTAGCCCAGGTTGAAGGCGAGGTCGGGGGCGGGATAAGCACCCGCCTCGAGCTCGAAGCCCTGCGTGACGACGCCGGCCTTCACCTTGCCGGTGCAGGCGCCGGTCGCCGCCGAATCGTCCTGATCCGCACCGTTGAGCGGCGTGCTGCACGACCCGATGTTCTGGACGATATAATTCGTGCCGTTGAAGGTGTTGAGCTGGAAGTTCTTGAATGCCGAGCGGAAGGCGGCAAGGTTCGCGGTGAACTTCGGCGTCGCGTATTTGATGCCGACCTCGAACGCCTGGACCGTCTCGGGATCGAAGCGCAGGTTGCTGGCGCTCGACGCGGTCGGCGTCGCGAACACGGTGGCCGACAGGTCCGACCGGTCGAGATTGTAGCCGCCCGCCTTGTAGCCGCGGGCGTAGGACGCATAGAGCAGCGTGCTGGGCGCCGGCTTCCACGACAGGACGCCGGTTCCGGTGAACTGGCCCTCGCGGATCGAGTCCTTGATGGGCACGCCGGTCAGCGCCGACGTCGAGTTGCCGGTGCAGGTCAGCGTGATGATCCCGCCGATCAGCGGCTTCAGCGCCGCGGGCACCGCCGCGCTGGCGAGCAGCGGGCTGAGCGCCGCCTGCTGCGCCGGGCACACCGTGTTGTTGTTGTTGAAGCTGGCGTTCAGCGACTTGTGCTCGTTGGTGTAGCGCAGGCCGCCGGTCACGCTGAGCGTGTCGGTGATCTTGAAGATGTTGTGCGTGAAGAAGGCGTAGTTGCTGCTCGTCTGATCGTAGACGTCGCGCAGGCTGCCGACATTGTTGACGGTGCTGAGCCGGTCGATGCCGGCGACGACGGCCGCGCCGACGCCCGCGGTGATCGCCTGCCGTCCGGTCGCGCCGCCTAGCGCAGCCACCGGCGTGCTGCCCAGGCAGCCCGGATTGGCGGGATTGCGCAGCGCGGCGAGCGGGTTGATCGTCGCGACGATGCGGCAGGCGGCGAAGGCGCCGTATTGCGAGCCGAACTTGAGGTTGTCGACGACCTCCAGATTCTCGTGGGCGTAATAGCCGCCGACCAGCCAGTCGAGCCGGTTGTTGAACAGGCCGCCGCTGAGCCGCGTTTCCTGCGTGAAGGTGTGGAACTGGCGATAGGCATTGCCGTCGTTCGGGCGATAGCCGATGTCGACATTGCCATAGTCGATGTCCGCAGCGCCCCCGGCCTTGTATTCGCGATAGGCGGTGATCGAGATCAGCTGGACCTGACCGATGTTCCAGCCGATGCGCGCGGAGCCGCCATAATCCTTCGTCACGTTGGCGTAGGCACGACCGGGCGTGTTCGCGATCTGGCGGTTGTAGGGATCGCCCGCGCTCGGCAGCACGCCGCCGAGGCTCTGCAGGATCTGGACGATGCGATTGCCGTTGGGGTTGACCGTGAAGTCGCCGGGAACGCCGGGCGTCGGGTCCAGCTTCTCGCGCGTGTCGATATAGACGGCGCCGCAGCACTTCTCGTTGCGATAGGTATAGTCGCCGATCAGGCGGACCGAGAAGGTCGACGAAGGCTTGTAGAAGAGCTGTCCGCGGACGAAATAGCGGTTGCGGTCGTTATAGTCGGTGTTGTTCGTGACGTCATGGTAGAAGCCGTCGCGCTTGCCGAACACGCCGTCGATCCGGAAGGCGAGCTTGTCCTTGACGATCGGGCCGGTAAGCGCACCCGCCAGGCGGACGGCGTTATAGTTGCCGTAGCTGGCCTCGCCATAGCCGCCGAAGTCGAAGGACGGATATTTGGTGTAGATGCTGATCGCGCCGGCGGATGAGTTGCGGCCGGACAGCGTCCCCTGCGGGCCGCGGAGCACCTCGATCCGCTCGACCTCGCCCAGGTCGTTGAGGCCGGAGCCGGTGCGGCTGCGATAGACGCCGTCGATGAACACCGCGACCGAGCTTTCCAGGCCCGGATTGTCGCCGACGGTACCGATGCCGCGCAGGCGCGCGGTGGCGTTGGCCTCGGAGCCGGTCGACGAAACGATAAGCGAGGGGGCGAGCTGCGCCATCTGGCGGATGTCGGTCGCACCGGAATTCTGCAGGGCCGCGGTGCCGTAGGCGCTGACGGCGATCGGCACGTTCGACAGCCGCTCGGACCGCCGCGTCGCCGTGACGATGATGTCGGACGTGTTCTTCGAGACCGCTTCGGCCTTCGCCTTGTCCTTGTCCGTCTCCTTGCCCGTCGGCAGCGTTCCGCGCAGACCCTGCGCGCTCGCCGGCGCCACGAATGCCGCACATGCCGTCGCCGCGAGCAAATACCCCCACTTACGCATCAATCTAGCCCCACCCCTGGTTCGGTTGTCATTTCGGGGTCGGATTTGAAGGGAAATTGCTCAAAAACGCGTTAACTGCGGGTACGGAAAGCGCGACTTTCTCCTAAAATGCTCCATTTCGGAGGTTTTTTCGCTCAACCACCTGTCAGGCGGTACAGGCCGGCGCCGTGCGACGCGATCCGTCGTTCGACCCTGCCATCCGCCATGCCGTCGTCGCGACGGGCCCACAGGTCGCGCACCGCCGCCCGCCGCATGCCGAGGGCGGCCAGCGGCAGGGTGATCTCGCGCGCATCCTTGCCCGTGTTGAACAGCGCCAGATAGGTGTCGCCGTTCGGCGCCCTGGCCGACCAGATGCGCGTATAATCCTCGACGAAATGGGGCCGGTTGGCGTGCGAGGCCTGGTTCACCGCGATCACTTCCGGGTTGGTCAGCAAGGCGGTCGTCGCCGCGTCGAGGTGGCGAAGGTCGCCTCCCATGATCAGTGGCGAGCGCGCGATCGACCACAGGGTCATCACCGTGCGCTGCTCGTCGGGGGTGAAGCGGGTGTCGCGCTGTCCCATCGCCAGCCGGCCGAGCGGCAGCATGTCCGCGTCGGGCCAGCGGCCGTCGCCCATATAGGGGTTCCAGTTCTCCAGCCGGACGAACTGCGCCTCCAGCAGGCTCCAGTCGTCCCAGAAATCGTCGGAGATGCGCCACATCTGCGCATGGCGGCGGGCGTGGTCGCCGCGCACCACCGGGGTTTCGCCGGGCGACATGCTGAGGATCATCGGCCGCCCGCTACGGTCGATCGCGCGGGCGATCGCCTCGATCTCCGGCGCGTGCGCGTCATAGGGACGGCTGAGATCGTCGACCTTGACGAAATCGACGCCCCAGCGGGCATATTCGGCGAAGACGCCGTCGTAATAGGCCTGGGCGCCCGGCTTGGTCATGTCGACGCCGTACATGTCGACGTTCCACGAGCAGGTGCTCGACGTGTCGGCGATGTCGCGCGCGCGATAGCCGGTGCCGAACACCGGCAGGTTCGCCGCCACCGCCGCGCGCGGGATGCCCCGCATGCGATGGATACCGAAGCGCAGCCCCATCGCATGGATGTCACGCGCCAGGCGCGCGAAGCCCGTGCCGCCCGCGGCCGAAGGGAAGCGCACGGGGTCGGGCTGGAACCGGCCGAAGCCGTCCATCACCGGCACGATATCGGCGTTGTAGGCATAGCCCTTTGCGCGCGGGTCATACCATTGATGATCGATCGTGAAGATGTCGTAGCCGGCGGGGCGAAGCACGCGCGCCATGATCGCGGCCGTGTCGCGCGCCTGCGCCTCGGTGATGGTAACGGCAAAGCTGTTCCAGCTGTTCCACCCCATCGGCGGCGTCGGCGCCAGGGGTCGCGCGGCGGTCGCCGCCCCAGACGCGGACGCGAGCGTGGGCAGGGCGGGGGTCGCGGCTATCCCGCCCAGCAGCGTGCGACGAGACATAGCAGCCATCGGATTCGCTCCCCCGTCGCCAATTGGCATCGTTATGTCTGACTATATCTCGCGCCATCGCGGGGTCAATCGCGCGCGGTGACGCGTCAGGGGAGGGAAACCGTCGCGATGGCCCCCGGTGCATCGGCCAGCCGGATGTAGAGCACGTGGCCGGTGGGTCTGGGCACGGCGACCGAGCTGCCGACGAAGCCGGGCGGCAGCGCCACCGCCTTTGCGAGGTCGGGCGTATCGCCGACCGCGGTGACGAGGAACAGGTCGCGCCCGGCCAGCGTGCACTCGCCGGTGGAGTCCGGACAGGATAGGCCGGTCAGGACCGGCAGTCGCACGGTCTGGACGAGCGGCTGCCAATCCCCCGTCGCATCCCCCCGCCGTACGCGGTAGCGCAGCGCCCCCGAAGCCGTGGCGCCGAGGAGCGATCGCGGCACGAAGCGGGCCACGGCGATATCGTCGCCGACCCGCTGGATCGCACCCGACGCGGCAGTCAGCGTCGCGGCGGCGTCGTCCGACGCGACCTCGATCGCATCCTCGGCCGACGTGCCCGCGGCCAGGCGGAGCGACACGGCGAGCGTGCCGTCCACCGGCATGACGCCATCGGGCAGCACGATCGGCAGCGTCGCAGGCTGGGCCGGCGCGGTCACCGCGCGGTGGACGATCGTCGCGGCGGGGCGCGCCGGGGCGATGATCGCGGCGACGCTGGCGGAGCGGCCGTCCCGCAGCCGGACCAGGGCGGTCCGCGCGTCGGTCGCCGCCGGGACCCCGTCTGCGACGAGGTCCAGGCGATCGCCGCGGTCCCCGCGCGTGAGCGTGGTCGCGACGAAATGTCGCCCGCCCAGTTCGAGCGACGCAACCTGGTCGAGCCTGGTGCCCTCCAGCACGCCAGCCCGGTCGCCCTGATGGATGGAGAAACGATCGAGCCGGCTCGCCTCGGCACGGGCGGTCAGCGTGATGGTGTCGGGCGCCGTGGTGCCGAAGCGGGTGATCGCCAGCGACAGCGTGCCCGGCTTCGCACCGGCGAGCGGCAGCTGCGCCTCGGCCCGATCGGGCGCGACGGCCTTCCACAGCACGGGTCGCGTCTCGCCGTCGGCAAGCCTCAGCGTCGCTTGCGATACGCAGGCGGAGGACTCGCCGGTCAGCACCAGCGGCTGTTCGCGTCCGACGACGACAGCGGCATCGGGGCGCGGCGTCCATGTGCCATCGCCGCCATATTGAACGGGGAGGCGCGGCCCCGTGAACGGGTCAAATCCCCACTCGCCCCGCAACACCGCCTGGCGGATCGGCCCGGACACCGGCAGCGCAGTGCCCGGCGCGAGGCGGATGCCGCCGCCTTCCGCGTCCGGCACGACCGGCAAGTCGGTAGTGCGGCCGCCGTCGCCGACGAGGTGCAGCCGGAGATCGCGCGCATATCGCGTGGCGAAGAGCAGCGACGCGTCGTCGATCGGCATGACGAGGTCCGGCCGCGCGAGGCACACCGGCGCGGCCGTGCCCGCGCGCCAGATCGGCGCTGGCGCCGCACCGATCGGCGGCATCGGCACGACCAGCACCGAGCGCGGGTTCTGGAACGAAGGCGCGCTGTTGAGCAGAAGATGGGTTGCCTCGCCGCGTCCGAGCGCCAGAGTCGGCAGATACTGGTATTGCGCGCTGCGGAACGCCCCGAACAGCTTCGCCACGTCGCGCACAAGGCCGATATAGGGACTGTAATAGCCGGCGCCCCCCTCGGGCGTGGCCGCGACCTGATAGGCGAGGTCGACGGGTGCGCCGGTCAGCGTGTCGGTCAGCGTCGCGCCGCGCTGGGCGTTGAGGACGAGGTCGTCGCGGTTCTG
The DNA here is from genome assembly GCF_031082075.1 of Sphingomonas sp. GV3. Classification (NCBI taxonomy): domain Bacteria; kingdom Pseudomonadati; phylum Pseudomonadota; class Alphaproteobacteria; order Sphingomonadales; family Sphingomonadaceae; genus Sphingomonas; species Sphingomonas sp. GV3. The sequence goes on from NZ_JARWLE010000001.1 coordinate 356,935, forward strand.
CGTCAGGCATTCCGCCTGCTGGTCGCGCGGCCTGGCGAGACAGTCGGCGTTGAACTTGATGCGCAGCATGTTGGCGAGCACCGGCGCCGCCTTGCCCAGCCGTTCGGGGTCCGCATCGCCGATCCTGCCGATCGCGTCGACGAAGGTGTCGAGCCGGGCGCGGTCGAGCGAAGCCTGGTACAGATCCTGCGCCGCGCGAACGAAGATGCCGGGGCGGCCGCGCACCGCGTCGCGCACCGCGTCGAAGCCGCCGCCAGCCTGCGGTGCGAGCAGCAGCACCGCCTGGCGCGCGCCCTCCGGCACCGCGATATCGAGCACGTTCTTCTTCCGCCGCCAGCTCTCCACCGCATAGAACCAGTCCTTTGGCGGCGGGTTCGTCGCGCCGCGCAGGAAGGCGACCATCAGAACGTAATGTGCGGACTGATCGGCCGGCAGCAGCGCCCGCGCGACGAGGCGGTCGCCGGGCTGGAGGGAGGGCACCTGCGGTAGCGGCAGCGAGCGGCCACCCCGGTGCACGGTGACGGCGACGTCCGGACCGGCCAGATCGAAGCTGTTCCCCTGCGCGCTCGCCGCGACGGGCGCAACGAAGAGGGCGGCGGGCAGGGCGACGGACGCGAGGACACGGACGAGCGAGCGGACCATGGCCGCGGTTCATAGGCGGCGAACCGGGGCAGGGCCATGGCGGGATGATGACAAAGACGTCCTCGGCACGCCATGTTTGGCCATCGACGGCCTACCGGCCGTGCAGCGCCGCCAGCGCGATGCCTGCGAGATTTTGCGTGCGCTTGACGTAGCGCAGGCGCCATCGGCCACCCAGGGCATGATAGGCCGCCTGATGGTGGCGATAGGCCGGCGGGCAGCGCACGTCGCCATTCGCCTGAGCGATCACCGCAGCAGCATCGCCCAGCAGGACCACCTTTTCCCATTGGCGCGCCCCGGCCAGCGACGCCGCGGCGAGCAGCGCGAGCCATTCGGCGTCCATGCTGGTACCGGGGCCGAGGTCGCATCGGATGTGGCTTTCCCCCGCCGCGACGACCGCCGTCTCCATGCCGGCGGGCCGCAGGCCACCGTCGAAGAAGATCTTCACGCGACACGCCAGGCGCCGGGGGCGAGGCCGTCGAGCGTCCAATCGCCGATCCGCCAGCGTATCAGCCGCAAGGTCGGATGGCCGACCGCCGCGGTCATCCGACGCACCTGCCGGTTACGCCCCTCCCGGATCGTCAGACGCAGCCAGCAATCGGGAATGGTGGCGCGGACGCGGATCGGTGGCACGCGCGGCCAGAGCGCCGGATCGTCGATCCGCTCGACCTCGGCGGGGCGGGTGGGGCCGTCCTTCAGCATCACGCCGCGACGCAGGGCAGCGAGGGCCGCCGCGTCCGGTTCGCGCTCCACCTGGACGAGGTAGGTCTTGGGCAGCTTGAACTTCGGGTCTGCGATTCGTGCCTGCAGCCGGCCGTCGTCGGTCAGGAGCAACAGTCCCTCGCTGTCGCGGTCGAGCCGTCCCGCCGGATAGACGTTTGGCAGGTCGATATAGTCGGACAGCGTCGCTCGGGTCGTCGCAGCGTTCCGGTCCGTGAACTGGCTGAGCACGTCATAGGGCTTGTTGAACGCGATCAGCGTCATGCCGCCATGCTCGCCGCCACCGCCTCCGCCACCTTGATGCCGTCGACCGCGGCGGACAGGATGCCGCCCGCATAACCCGCTCCTTCGCCCGCCGGGAACAGGCCGATCGTGTTGACGCTCTGGAAGTCGTCGCCGCGGGTGAAGCGAACGGGGGAGGAGGTGCGCGTCTCCACGCCCGTCATCACCACGTCGGGATGATCATAGCCCGCGATCTGGCGACCGAAGACGGGGATCGCTTCGCGCATCGCCGCGATGGCGAAGTCGGGCAGGCAGGCGGCGAGGTCCGTCGGCGTTACGCCGGGGCGGTACGAGGGGACGACGCTGCCCAGGCTCGTCGACGGGCGTCCCGCCAGGAAGTCGCCGACCCGCTGCGCCGGCGCCCGATAGTTCGAGCCGCCCGCGACGAACGCGCGCGACTCCAGGTCCCGTTGCAGCGCCAGACCGGCGAGCGGGTCGCCCGGAAAGTCGCGGGCCGGATCGATCGCGACGACGAAGCCGGAATTGGCATTGCGCTCGTTGCGCGAATACTGGCTCATGCCGTTGGTCGCGACGCGTCCCTCTTCCGAGGTGGCGGCGACGACGGTGCCGCCCGGGCACATGCAGAAGCTGTAGACGGTGCGACCGTTCGAACAATGGTGCGAAATGTGGTATTCGGCCGCGCCCAGGATGCGGTTTCCGGCATCCTGTCCGAACCGTGCGCGGTCGATCCAGCTTTGCGGATGTTCGATCCGCACGCCGATCGAGAAGGGCTTGGCCTCGACGAAGACACCCGCCTGCTGCAGCATCGCGAAGGTGTCGCGGGCGCTATGGCCGATCGCCATGACGACATGGCTCGCCGCCAGATACGATCCGTCGTGCAGGTGCAGCCCACGTACACGCCGCTCGCCGGTGGCGTCGGTGTGGACGTCCAGTCCGTCGACGCGCGTCTGGAAGCGATATTCACCGCCCAGCGCCTCGATGCTTTCGCGCAGGCTCTCGACCATGGTCACCAGGCGAAAGGTGCCGATGTGCGGGTGCGCCTCCGTCAGGATCTCCTCCGGCGCGCCCGCCTTGACGAATTCGGTCAGCACCTTGCGGTTCAGGTGACGGGGATCCTTGATGCGGCTGTACAATTTGCCGTCGGAGAAGGTGCCGGCACCGCCTTCGCCATATTGCACGTTCGATTCGGGGTTCAGCACGCTCTTGCGCCACAGACCCCAGGTGTCTTTCGTCCGCTCGCGCACCAGCTTGCCCCGCTCGAGCAGGATGGGACGGTAGCCTGACTGGGCGAGGATCAGCGCCGCGAAGAGCCCGCAAGGGCCTGCGCCGATCACGACGGGCCGCTGTGCGCGGGACGGCGGCGGCGCCGGCGGCCGATAGCGGGTATCGGGTGTCGGTCCGACATCGCGGTCGCGGCGGAAGCGTGCGAGCACCGCGCCCTCGTTCTTCACCGCGACGTCGACGGAATAGACGAGCTGGATGTCGGCCTGGTCGCGCGCATCGTGGCCGCGCCGCGCGACGGTGAAGCGGATCAGGTCGCGCGGGGTGATACGAAGCCGGCGGATGATCGCGGCGGGAAGGGCTTCGTCGGCATGGTGCAGGGGCAGCTTGAGTTCGGTCACGCGGATCATGGGGACGCGCCATACATCGGGATCGAACCGCGTGCGATGGGTCAGCGAATGGCGGAGGCAGCGCAGCTGCATCTCGGCCGAACATGCGCCGCAGACCGATGCTCGATCGCTCCATAGGGTCCCGTGTCTCGATACGGAACGTAAGCCTCTGAATAGAAGGCGCGAATTAACCACGAACCCCGGATCCGCAGGGGTGGAATCCGCCATTTAGGGTCGGGTTGTAAGATCGCGGAAAGATTTCAGTCCTTAAAACGAACTTATAGGCAAACGATTGTAGTGGAGGGGTTCATGCAACGTTGTCGGGAAATCGAACTGTTGAAAGATCGGCTCGAAGAGGCGCTCGCGCTCGCAGATGCCTGTGCGCTTTGGACGGCCGCAGCGCATATATCCCATAGTCTCGACCTCATTCCGGCATCGGAATCGCAATTCCGGGGGCGTGTGCCGCTCGTCCTCTGACCGGACACTTTTCCGTGCACCGGTCGGCACGAACCCTGGGGGGGGGTACGCGCCCGCTGCTGCGCGGACGGGGATCGCCCTAGCGGCGATCCCCGGGTCTTCCGGTCGACCCGCGAACGACCAAGGTCGCCGAGAAGATCACGGGATCAGGGGAGGTGGGGCGACCTGCCTTTTCGGCGATCACCAGTTCGACGGCGCGCGCGGTCATGTCGGCGATCGGCTGGACAATCGCCGTCAGGGGCGGCCTGACGAAGCGCACGATGGGGGTGTCGTCGAAGCTGACCACCGACAGCGCGTCGGGAACGGCGAGGCCGCGCTCCCGCGCCACCTCCATCGTCGCCAGCGCCATCTGGTCGTTGCTGGCGATGATCGCCGTCGGGGGATCGGCCGAGGCGAGCAGCCCGGTCGCTGCCTCGCGACCTGAGGCGTAACCGAAGTCGCCGCGCAGCAGCAGGCTTTCCGTCTCGAGACCGGCCGCCGCCATCGCGGCCTGCCAGCCGTCGATTCGCCACCCGCTCAGTTCATAGTCGGGCGGTCCCGCAATGAAGCCGATGCGGCGATGGCCCAGCGCCAGCAGATGTTCCGTCGCCAGGCGCGCGGCACCGGCGTCGTCCATCGCCACCGCAAAGCCCGGACCCGGCTTGGGCGAGCCGATGCGGGCGAAGCTGATCCCCTGCGCCTCGAGCAGGTCGGTGATCTGCGGATTGTCCGAATGCGGCGGTGTCAGGATGACGCCATCGGGCTGCAGCGCGGCGATCGCGCCCATCAGTTCGCGCGCGATATGGTCGCTGTGCGTGTCGACGAGTTCGACGATCAGCCGATAGCCGTGGTCAGCGCAGGTCAGCATGCCGCCCAGCATCATCTGGTCGACCCAGTCCGCACCCTGCCGGTTGCGCCAGTCGGCGATGGTGCGATCGCGGTCGTTGAGCGCGACGATCAGATAGGAACGCGATCCGCCCATGCGCTGTGCGGCGATCGACGGCACGTAGCCGAGCTTGTCGATCGACGCGCGCACCCGATCCATCATCTCGGGCCGGACGTTTGGCTCCTTGTTGATGACGCGGCTGACGGTCTGAAGCGAGACGCCGGCATCGGCGGCGACGTGGCGGATGGTCACCGCCTGGCGACGCCGCGGCATCAGGCGGGTGCCGCGCCGCAATAGCGCGATACATAGGCGGCGTGCTGCGGCAGGCCGCGTACGGTCGCCTCCACGCCCTGCCGCAATCCGTCGAGGAAGTTGGCGAGCTCGTCGTCGGGCAGCTTGGCGGCGATCGGGTGATGGGTGAGCGGCGTCAGACCCTGGCCGAGCATGACCTGGATCCAGCTGTTCTCCGCGAACAGCTCGTCGTTGCGGCGGAAGACGCGCCCCGTCTCGCGGAACAGGCCGATCTTCTGCGCGAGGCTGTCGGGGATATCCATCGCCGCGCACTGCCGCCAGAAGGCGGAATCGCGGCGCTCGGTGACCTTGTAATGGAGGATCAGGAAGTCGCGGATCTGCTCCATGTCGGTCAGTTGCTGGTCGTTGAACTCGGCGATGTCGTGCGCGGATATCGGCCCGGGCGGCAGAAGCCGGATCAGGCGCAGGATCGCGCGCTGGATCAGATGGATGCTCGTCGATTCCAGCGGCTCCATGAAGCCGCCGGCAAGGCCGATCGCGATACAGTTGCGATGCCATTGCTTCCGCCGCGCGCCGGTGACGAAGCGCAGACGGTTGGGTTCGGTCAGTACATTGCCCTCGACATTGCCGAGCAGGCGGTCCAGCGCGGCGTCCTGCGTCAGGTAGCGGCTGCAATAGACGATGCCGTTGCCGACGCGGTGCTGCAGCGGGATACGCCATTGCCAGCCGGCGTCATGCGCCATGGCGCGCGTGTAGGGAACGGGCGGGCGCACGCTCCCGGTCTGCACGGCGATTGCGGCGTCGCAGGGAAGCCAGTGCGTCCAGTCGTCGTACCCGACGTGCAGCGCCTGTTCGATCAGCAGCGCGCGAAAGCCCGTGCAGTCGAGGAACAGGTCGCCGGCAACCCGCTGGCCGTCATCGAGCACGAGCGCCGCGATATCGCCACTCTCGCCGTCGAGCTCGACCCGCGCGATGCGGCCCTCGATCCGGGTGGCGCCGTCGCCCTCCGCCATCTTGCGCAAAAAGCGGCCGTAGAGCGTCGAATCGAGCTGATAGGCGTAGCTCATCCGGTCGTCGGGCAGGTGCGCGAACTTGCCCTCGCGCGCGGCGATCAACTCCAGGCAATAGTCGTCGTAAGACTGGTCGTAGCCGCGGGCACGCCCCTCGAGCCAGAAATGCTGGAAGCCGGCCGCCCAATGGTCCTTGCCGGTCAGGCCGAAGGCATGGAAATAGCTGTCGTTCGGCCCCTTCCAGCCGTCGAACTGGATGCCCAGCTTGAAGGTCGCCTGCGTGGCGGCCATGAACTCCGCCTCATTGATCCCGAGCAGGCGGTTGAAGGTGATCAACGGCGGGATCGTCGATTCACCGACGCCGACCGTGCCGATGGCGTCGGATTCGACGAGCGTCACGGTCGCCGTCCGCCCGAGTGTTCGGGTCAGTGCGGCCGCCGCCATCCAGCCTGCGGTGCCGCCGCCCGCAACGACGATGCGCCGTGGCGCGATGCGGAGCGGCGCGACGTCGCTCATCGGCTGAGCGCCCGCATGAGATAGCCGCGCAGCCGCGCAGCCAGTTCGGGCGTCATCGGGTCAAGCACCCCGCGGCCGCCCGCCGGGATATGATCCGTGACCGACGCATCGTTGTCGAAGACGTAATAGTCGAACATGTCGCGCCAATGCGCCTTCTCGTCCGCGGGCAGATCGCGGATCGCCATCATCGCGTGGTTGAGGACTTCCTGCGGCTGGCCCATCCATCGCGGCGTGTCGCGCCACCAATAATTGACGAGGACGTTGAAGTCCTCGAGCCCCTCGACATGATGCCACCAGAGGGCGGGGATGTAGAGCGCATCGCCGGGCGCCATCTCCACAACCTGGCCATGCGCCATCGCTTCCGCGAAGCGCGGATGGCGGACGAGGTCGGGATTGCTGAAATCGACCATGCTGACCGCCCGGCCCGCGGGGGTATTGTCGACCGGCCCTAGGTAGAGGTTGCGGAATTGCTCGCGCGGGAAGAGCGTGAAGCGCCGCCGGCCGACCGCCACCACCGCGAGGTTGTTGGGCACATCGTTGTGCGCGGCGATGCGCGTGCGCGTCCCCATCCAGATGCTGGCGAGCGGCTCGCGATCGCCCAGATCGACATGATTGGCGGCGTGCAGCCCCTCGAAATACTGATGCACGTCGATCGAGGCGAGATAGACGACCGGCGCCTCCGGCTTGCCGGCGAAGGCCGCGATGCGCGCGAAGATTTCCGGCAGCTTTGCTTCGAACGTGCGGAAATTCATCGCCATCGCATCGTCGTAGAACAACCGACCGCCGCTGCCCGGCTGACCGACCGAGACGGTGAAGGGTTTGTCGCGGTGATGGGCGAGCAGATAGGCACGGGCCGCGTCCCCGGATCGCCGGCCCGCCTCCACGAGCGGCCAGCCGGCGGCGATCCCGCGCACGACGAACGGCTGCTGTGCCGTGCGCAGCCGGGCGTCGAGTTCGGCGGCGTCGGCGATGGCGACCTCGGCCACCGGCGCAAGACCCGCGAGCGGTCCGGGATCGGCCTCAGCCATGCGCGATCCGCCGGTTCCGCCGCGCCACCAGGTCGCCGAGATGCGCCAGCGAGGCGATCGCCATATAGATGGGCATCAGATGACCGGCGGCGTTGAGTTCGGCGAGGGCCTTGCCATCCAGCGCCGCAAGCTTGTCCTCGTCGATGATGTGGAAGCCGACGAGGCGGTTGCTCGATCCGTCGTCCAGCGTCACTTCCAGCGTGAAGGGTTCGAGCAGGTCGTGGCGCTGCAGGGCGGCGAAAAAGCCGGCGGATGCCCGATATCCCTCGTCGAGCGCGCCGAGCTGTTCGGCGACCTGTTCCAGATAGGGGGTCGGCTGGCCAAGTTCGTCGAACACCCGCGCGCCTTCATCGCCCGTGGCGATGCGGGGGGAGGCTAGGTCGACGTGAACCTGTTTCGCGCCCTCGCCGTCCGGCGCGCCGCCGATCAGGAACGGCTGGATGTCCATGGCCAGCGGGCGGTAGCGCGCGTCCCAGCGCCCGCCCTCGAGATAGAGATTCTCCCCATTCTCGAACCCGAACATGGCAAAGGCGGTGAAGCGGTCGCGCGTGTCGTTGAGGCGGAAGAGGATGGGATATTCGCTTTGCACCGCGCGGAATTCGGTCGGCACGGTGATGCAGCACATCTGGGCGTCGCCGAGGGCGGCGGCGCGGTCGGTACGGATGCGGAGGTTGCGATGTGCCTCCGCCGTCAGGATTGCATGCTGGCTGGTCATCGAACCTGAGTCTCGTGTCTGGGCATCGCTGCGGCAGGCGTGCCGCCGCCGGGCGCAAAAAGCCAGCCTTCTCGTCGAAGGCTGGCCTTAAGCGATGCGTCAGAAGGTGAAGCGCACGCCCGCGGAATAGCGCGCGTCCTGCTTCGTCACGAAGGTTATGTTGCGGTCCGACCGCAGATGCCCGCCGCGATCCTCGCCGAGCACGTTGATCCCCTCCGCAAAGATGGTGATCATCGGGGTGATCGCATAGCTGGCGCTCGCGTCGAGCTGACCGTAGGTGTTGATATAGGTCGGGTTGATGCCCGAACCCGCCAGATATCCCTTGCGCCAGTTGTAGGCGGCGCGGGCATTGATGCCGTATTTGTCGAAGAACAGGACGGCGTTGGCACTATCCGACAGGCCGACGATCGCGAACTGCGATACGGTGGCCGGCAACGCGTTGTTGTACTTCCGGTTACCGTTGACGATCGTGTAGTTCAGGATCGTGCCGAAGCCGGTCTTCCAGAAATTGTGCTGCAGCGCGAATTCGAAGCCGTCGACCGCCGCGGTCTGATTGCTGTTGAACGGCGTCGTAATGACGAAGTTGGCCAGCGGATCGCCAGGACCGGCGAGCAACACGCCGTTCTTGCCGACATAGGCCGGGAAGTTCCGGATATAATAGTTCTGGATGAAGGCGAAGGTACCGTCATATCCCGGCGCGTTGATCGCCGCCTGATAGCGCGGTCCGTTATAGGTCACGCCGTTGATGGTCGTGGTCGGCGAGGCGACGTTAGGGATGGTCGTGTTGATCTGGGTCTGGCCGATGTAATTCGACACGTCCTTGTGGAAATAGCCGACCGAGAAATAGCTGTCCTTAGTGTAATACCATTCGGCCGACAGGTCGATGTTCTTGGACTTGTACGGGATAAGGTTCGGATTGCCGACCGATCCGGTACCGCCGCCGACGCGGAACAGCTGGTCGATCCGCCGACCGCCCTGCAGGCTGCCGTAATCGGCGCGGGTGATCGTGTGGCTGTACGATGCGCGCAGCTTGACGTTTTCCAGCGGGGAGACGTCGAAGTCGACCGCCGGCAGCCAGTTGTGGTAGCTGCCCTTGAAGGTCGTGAAGCCGCTGCCCTGGAACAGCACGTTGAATTCGTTCTGCGAGTTCTGCTGGCCGCCGACGGGCGTCGGGACCAGGGCGCTCGCCGAGACATCGGTATTCTCGTAGCGGACGCCGGCGATCAGGTGACCGGGGCGCGAGAACAGGTCGAACTTGCCGTTGAACTGGAAATAGGGCGCGACGGTCTTCTCGCGCACACGCGAGTCGGTGGTGTAGGGGAGCAGGCACTGCAAATTACCGCCGCACGTCTGATAGGCCTTGTCGGTCAATGCCAGCGCGGTCGGCAGGTCGAAGGTGAAGAACGACTTGATGATGTTCGGGTCGTTCGCGCCGCTGATCCCGGCGAACTTGTCCGGAATGCTGGTCAGCTGGAAGATATTGTCGGGCAGCAGCGCCGCCGCGGCCGCGCGCTGCGCGGGGGTGCTGCCGCCAGCGCCGCCCCAGGTGTCGTTCTGCAGCACGCTATAGGCCGAACGCACCTTGTTGTCGGTATATTCGACGCCCCAGTCCAGGCTGTCCATGAAGCCGTGGCCATTGTCGTAATGGCCGCGGACCTGCACCTGGTTGATCTCGTCGCGGAAGTAGGAATTGCGGAACGCGTTGCCGGTCGGCACGATGTTCGCCGGATTCAGCGCATCGATGCCCGGGTACATGGTGTAGGACAGCACCGGCAGGTCGTGATCGAAATTGATCGTCTGGCTCTGGATGCCGAAGACCGCCGTACCGAACGAGTTGCTGTTGCCGTACGGGCTGTTGGGCTTCGACTCCGCTGTCGAGTGATGCGCGTCCAGCGACATGGTGACGCCACCCGGCGCGTCCCAGGTGATGTTGCCGCCCAGCGACTTGTTCTCGTTGCGCACCGCCGTCTGCGAGGCGGAATAGGCGAGGTCCTTCGTCTCGCCGGCGCCGAACCGCTCGGTGTAGAAGATCGGTCCCGCGACCGGACCGTCGGTCCAGGCGCTGACCGTGTCGTTATGATTGTACCAGATGCCGACGCTGTTATCGCGAATATCGATCGTGTTGCGCGAATAGGTATAGTCGATCGTCGCGGTGACGCTGTCGATCGGACGGAATTGCAGCACCGCCTGGCCGTTGATGCGTTCGCGCCGGCCGTTGACCACGTCGTAGCCGCCGTTCTGCGGCACCTGGTAGACGTCGGTCGCCTTGGGGCGGTTGGTGATGTTGGCGTAGCGCGGGTCGCCCGGCTGCGCGAGCGAACCCCAGTTGTTCTCGTTGCCCAGATAGCCGTCGCGCCACCCGATGTTCGCCTGGTTCGCGCTGAAGTTGCGCCGCTGGTAGGCGCCGGTGATGAGGATGCCGATCCGGTCGTCAGCGAAGGTGTCGGAGATGATGCCCGACACTTCGGGCGTGATGTCCTTGTGGCCGTTCTGCGACGTGTCGATCACGCCGCGCGCCGCGATCGAGCCGCGCAGGCCCGTCTTGTCGAACGGGCGCGGGGTGCGGATGTTGATGGTCGAGCCGATGCCGCCCGACGGTACCGTCGCGCGTCCGGACTTGTAGACCTCGAGCGCCGCGACGCCTTCCGACGCGATATTGGCGAAGTCGAACGAGCGCGATCCTGGCGCGCTGTTGCCGTCGCCGATGAACGAGGTCGGCATCTGCCGCCCGTTGAGCGTGACCAGATTGTATTCGGGGCCGAAACCACGGACCGTGACGAACTGGCCCTCGCCGTTGGAGCGGTCGATCGACACGCCGGTGATGCGCTGCAGCGATTCGGCGAGGTTGGTGTCGGGGAACTTGCCCATGTCCTCGGCGCTAATCGCGTCGACGATACCCTGCGCGTTGCGCTTCAGGTCGATCGACTCGCGCAAGCTGGCGCGGATGCCGGTGACGACGATATCGCCGTCGCCCTGACCGGCGTCGCCGGTCTGCGGCGAGGGTTGCGGATCGGTCTGCGACGGGCCGGGCTGGCCGACGGTCGCCGCCGCATCCTGCGCGCTGGCGGTCGCGGGTATCGCGAGGGCCAGGGTCGATGCACCGATGGCGAAATTCGAAAGCAGGCGAGCACGTACGCTGCGCATGAGATCCTCCCCAATAGACAAAGGCGCGGTTCCGCCGCGCTTCTTGAGAACGTTCACTTCGCGCAACTCAAAACCGCTGTCAAGCCGCGTTTGTGGTTGAGTTACAAAGGTTGTGAACGTTCACCCGATATGCTTGAAAGGCCCGGAAACGTCACCGCTGGAACGACGGCGGGCAGGGGAGGAACGCGATGAACACGAGGCGATACAAGGCTTTGGGCGCTGGGGCGATGCTTGCGATCGCGATCGGTGGTGCGGGCGCGGTCACGGCGGCGCCGCCGCAGCAAGATCGCGCCGGCGCGGCGGTGAGCCCGGCCGATGCACGGGCCCGCGCCGACCGGCTGGTTGCGCGGATGACGCTCGATGAGAAGATCGCGCTGGTGCACGGCCTGTTTCCGCCGATGGCAGCGGGCAAGACCGCCAACGAGCTGATCCCGTCGGCGGGCCATGTCGATGGTATTCCCCGCCTCGGCATCCCGCTGGTGCGCGAGAGCGATGCCTCGCTCGGCGTCGCCAATCAGGTCGAACAGCGCAAGGGCGACGTCGCGACCGCGTTGCCGTCCGGCCTTGCCACCGCCGCCAGCTTCGATCCCGCGATCGCGCATGCGGGCGGCGCGATGATCGGCGCCGAGGCGCGCGACAAGAGGTTCAACGTCCTGCTGGCGGGTGGCGTCAACCTGACGCGCGATCCGTGGAACGGCCGCAATTTCGAGTATCTGGGCGAGGATCCCCTGCTCGCCGGAACGCTGGCCGGCGAGCATATCGCCGGCGTCCAATCGAACCGCATCGTCTCGACGATCAAGCATTACGCGCTCAATGCGCAGGAGACCGGCCGCAACGTCGTCGACGCGCGGATCGGCGAGGCCGCGCTGCGGATGAGCGATCTGCTCGCCTTCCAGATCGCGGTCGAGCGCGGCAATCCCGGCTCCGTCATGTGCGCCTACAACAAGGTCAACGGCGACTGGTCGTGCGAGAACCGCCATCTGCTAACCGACGTGCTCAAGCGCGACTGGGGCTATCGCGGCTGGGTGATGAGCGACTGGGGCGCGGTCCATTCCACCGCCAAGGCGGCGAACGCGGGGCTCGACCAGGAATCGGGGCAGGAACTCGACAAGGCGATCTATTTCGCCGCCCCGCTGAAGGATGCGGTCGAGAAGGGGCAGGTGCCGCTCGGGCGCCTCGACGACATGGTCGCGCGCTACCTGACCGGGCTGATCGAAACGGGTGCGTTTGCCGCCGCAGTGCCGGCGCGCGCGGTGACGCCCAATTATGCGGCCCATGCCGAGGTCGCGCAGCGTGCGGCGGAAGCGGGGATCGTGCTGCTCAAGAACGACGGCGACCTGCTGCCCATCGCAAGGAGCGCGAAGCGCATCGTCGTCATCGGCGGCAATGCCGATGTCGGCGTGCTGTCGGGTGGCGGCTCGAGCCAGGTGCGCTCCGTCGGCGGCGCGCCGGTGGAAATCCCGCTCGCGACCGGCGCTTCCGCGTCGTTCGCCCGCATCACCTACCACGCCTCGTCGCCGCTGCTGGCGCTGCGCAAGGCACTCCCCGGCGTGCGGATCGACTGGATCGACGGGCGGAACCTCAACGCCACGGTCGATGCGGCGAAGGCGGCGGACCTGGCGATCGTCTTCGCGACGCAATGGACCAGCGAGGCGCAGGACGTCCCCAACCTCAACCTGCCGGATCAGCAGGACGCGCTGATCACCGCGATCGCGACCGCCCAGCCGCATACGGTCGCGGTGATGGAGACGGGCGGCCCCGTGCTGATGCCGTGGCTGGCCAAGGTACCGGCGGTCATCCAGGCCTGGTATCCGGGCCAGCGCGGTGGCGAGGCGCTGGCGGGCATCCTCAGCGGTCGGATCAACCCGTCCGGCCGCCTGCCGATTACCTTTCCCGCCGATGCGTCGCAGCCGCCACGGCCGCGCCCGGTCGGGCTCGACCGGCTCAACGCCCTGGAAGCGTCGGCGGCCGCCGATCCGGCCAATGCCGCGCGCTACGTGCAGGAAAGCTTTCCGGTCGACTATGTCGAGGGCGCCGACGTCGGCTACCGCTGGTACGAGAAGAAGGGCCTGAAGCCGATGTTCCCGTTCGGGCACGGGCTCAGCTACACGCAATTCGCCTATCGCAATCCGCAGGTGACCGGCGGACGCACGCTCAGCGTGACGTTCGACGTGGTGAACACCGGCAAGCGCGCGGGCGCCGACGTGCCGCAGATGTATGTCGCTCGCGACGGCAGCGGCGCGCCGATGCGGCTCGCGGGCTTCCGGAGGATCGAGCTGAAGCCGGGCGAGACGCGGCGGATCACGCTGACCGCCGAGCCGCGCATCGTTGCCGACTATGACACGGCACTGCCGGGCTGGCGGATCGCGGGAGGCACCTATCGCGTGGCGCTGGCCCGCGACGCGACGGACCGGACGATGGTCGCCACCGCGACGCTGGAGCCGCAGACGATGAAGCCATGATCCGGCGCCGTTGAGCGATTGAGGCAGAAGGGGGGCGGACGTCGACGGCATCCGCCACCCCCGGAAGACGGGAGGCGGCGAGGGGCCGTCCTACCGCTTCCAGTAGCGCACGTAATCGACGCGCATCATCTGCGGGAGCGCGGCGTCGTCGACACCTTTCGCCCCGCCCCAGTCGCCACCCACCGCCAGACTGAGGATCATCTTGAACGGCTTGTCGAACGGCCATGCCGCGGCGCCGCCGGGCTGGTCGTTGGCGACGCGCATATAGGCGCGGCCGTCGACGCCGATCAGGATCGCGTCGGGACGCCAATCGAGCTGATAGTCGTGCCACGCGGTGCACGCCGTCGGCACCGGCCTCTCCGCGCCGCGTTGCGTCTTCAGGACATGATTGAACTTCGCGCTGTGGACGGTGGCGTGGACGACGTTGGGATTCCAGCCGACCATTTCCATGATGTCGATCTCGCCCTTGGCGGGCCATGGTCCCTGATCGGGCAGCAGCCAGATCGCCGGCCATGTGCCGCGCCCGCACGGCAACTGCGCCCGGATCTGGTAGAAACCGTAGCCGAAGTCCCGCCGGCTCACCATGCGAGCCGACGTATAGGCCTGTCCGCCGGCATCCGGCTTGTCCGGCCGCTCCCGGCGGGCGACGATCTCCAGCGCGCCGCCGACGACCCGCGCATTGTCCGGACCGTAATATTCGAGCTCGTGGTTTGGCCAGCCGGTCCGGTTGTGCGACGTGTCGAACCGCCAATTGGCGCTATCGACGGCGTTTCCGGCGAATTCGTCGGCGAAGTCGGGCGCGCGGGCCGGCGCTGCGATCGGCTGGTCGGCGGCATAGTTGGTCGCGCCGAGCGTCGCGGCCTGCAGCATGACGAGGGCGAGCAACATCGGCGATCTCCTTGGTCCGCGCGTTCGAAGCGTCGCGCCTGGCATACAGCCTAGAGTGTGATCCACGTGCGTGGAAGCGGTACCGGCCTCACCCCCACCGGCCGGAGTGACGGCCGGTACCGCGCCGATCCAGCCTTGCTGGATCGCACACCAGGCTCGGCAGGGCAGCGCGCGCAACGGCGACCGCCATCGAACTGTCATGGAGTTCGGGCATCGAAACGGCCGGAACGGGGGAACGTCATGCAGTTGCTGGTCGTGGAGGACGATCCGATCATCGGCGAACAGATCGTCGCGGGGCTGACGCGCGTCGGCCATGCGGCGCGGCTGGCGACGACCGGGTCCGAGGCGATACGCCTGCTGCGCGAGGAGGCGTGCGACGCGATGGTGCTCGATCGCATGCTGCCCGACATCACGGGCCTGTCGGTGATCGACCATGTCCGCCGCGAGGGGCATGCGACGCCGATCCTGATGCTCAGCGCGCTGGGGTCGGTGAAGGACCGTATCGAAGGGCTGGAAACCGGGGCCGACGATTATCTCGCCAAGCCGTTCGACATGGACGAACTCGCCGCGCGCGTCGCCTCGATCGCGCGGCGGCGCGGCGGCCGGTCGGAAGGCGCGCGGCTGCAGGTGGGGCGTCTGCATCTCGATCCTAGCGGCCATCAGGCCTGGTTCCGCGACGCGTCGATCGTGCTCAATCGCAAGCAATATTCGCTGCTGGCCCACCTCATGCGGAATGCGGACCGGCTGATCACGCGTTCGATGCTGCTGGAGGGGGTCTGGGGCTATTCCTTCGCGCCGACCACCAACATCGTCGAAAGCAACATGAGCCGGCTGCGCACCGCGCTCATCGGCCTTGGCTGCGACCCGATCGAGACGCAGCGGGGCGCGGGCTACGTGCTCCGGTCGGAGCGATGCGCCTGACGCGGGTCGCATCGCCGTCGCCGCGCGTCGGCCGCCTCGCCGTGCGGGTCGGCATCGCCTTTGCGATCGCGATGGCAGTGGTCGGGCTGATCGGCTTCATCGTCGCCGAGCGCTGGGTGACGCACCGCATCGACGTCTCGCTGCGCGAACATGCGGCCAAATATCTCGCGCTCGGCGGCGGCGCTCCGGTGACCGACGCCGCGGTGGCGGCGCGCATCGAAGACTGGCAGCGGCGCAAGGTGCTGAGCGAGCGGACCTATGTGCTGTTCGGACCGGATGGGCGACGTATCGCCGGGCGGCTGGACATCGCCGTGCCGCCGCCCGGCCTCTCCATCGTCCGCTTCCGCGGCGGCGGCGTCGCGGTGCAGGAGGGCAGGGCGCTCGCGACGCGCCTTCCCAGCGGCAGCCTGCTCGTCGTGGTCCAGCGCAGCCAGGCGGCGACCGCGCTGCGTGCGCTGCTTCCACAGGTCGTGCTGGCCATCTCGCTCGTCGCCTCTCTGCTCGGCATCATCGCGACGTGGCTGTTCGCGCATGTCATCGCGCGGCGTCTCGCGGTGGCGCAGCGCGCGGCCGACGCGATCGCGGCCGGCGATCTCAGCCGCCGCATCCCGACCGACGATCTCGACGGTATGTTCGCCGCGCAGGCGGAGGCGCTCAACCGCATGCTCGACCGGATGGAACATCTGGTTCGTGCGCAGCGGCTGTTCTCCAGCAACCTGGCGCACGATCTGCGCTCGCCACTGACCCGTTTGCGCGGGACGCTGCGCGACGGTGCCGCAAGCACCAACGGCGACGGCCGTACTCTTGCGACGACGTTCGAGCGGGCGGAGCGCGAGTGCGCGGCGATCATCGGCATCTTCGACGCGCTGCTGCGGCTTGCCGAAATCGAAAGCGGCCAGCATCCTACCGCGGTCAGCACGGTCGCGCTGCGTCCGTTGATCGAGGACATCGCCGATACGATGGAGCCCGTGCTCGCGGATTGCGGCGGCAGGGTGACGATCGGCCGCCTCGACGACGCCTGCGTGCAGGGTGACGCCGATCTCATCAACCAGATGCTGGTGAATCTGCTGGAAAACGTCGCCACGCACGCGCCGCGCGGTACGCGGGCCGAACTATCGGCGACGCGCGACGGCGACACCGTCGTGGTGACGGTCCGCGACGATGGACCCGGGCTTGCGCCCGAAGATCGCGTCCGCGTGACCCGGCCTTTCGAGCGGGGCGCCGCCAGCACGGGGCGGCGTGGGAGCGGCCTGGGCCTGGCAATCGTCCAGGCGATCGTCCGCTTCCACCACGGCCATCTGGCGCTGCGCGACGCGGCGCCCGGACTGATCGTCGAGATCCGGCTTCCACAGGCGCGCGCTTCCGTCTGACCGCCTTGCCGTCAGAGCGTCGCCGGACATGTCACGCGCGGTCGCGTCGTGCCCGGCGGCTCCGCCGACGGCGCGTCCACATATCGATGTACATCCACAGGCCGGACCCCGCGAAGAACAGTAGCGCCGCGCCCCCTGCGAGGTTGAGCGCGATGCCGACCGGGCCGAACTCCTCGCCCGAATGGATCTTCTTGATCCAGTGGTTCCAGGAGCCGAGCGCGCTACGCGTCTTCTTCGGCGGCGCGGACGGGGCGTCCGCCCGGGTCGATGCGGCGGGCGCTGGGCGCGCCGCGGGCGTATCGAAGACCGACGTCAGCTGTGTCGCGATGCCGGTCGCGGCGATGATCAGCAGCAGCAGCGCGAACCAGGGGGCAAGCAAACGGTGCCAGCGACGCATCGGAATTCCTGATCGAACGAGGTGAAGGGTGTCCGGCGACGGGGCGACCCGCGGCGGCGACATCGATCCCAGACACGCCGAATGTGACACTGGGCTGATGCGAACATTCTAAGTTTGCAATGTTGCGCGTTGATGGCCGAACGGCGCGTCGCTGTCACCATTTCGTCACGGACGAAGCCTAGCCGGCGAGCCGAAGCGGATCAGCCCGTCCGAGGAATCGGGCTGATCGGCATCTGGGGGACTTGTCATGATCGTCAGGATTCTGACGCCGATCGCCTGTGCGATCGGCGTCCTGGGCATGGGTGTGTCGGCCGGGGCCGCGTCAGAGGAGGAGGCGCCGCGACTGCTTGACGCCCGTGCCTTTGCGCCCGAAAGGGTGATCGCGCCGCCGCCGGCGCCGGGATCGGCCATGGTCACGGAGGAACTGCGATTTCTCAGCAGGCTCCACGCGGCTGCGTCGACGGATCGCGTCGCGCGGGCGGCGCGCGACGGCAAGGACAAGACGCCGCACGCGTTCAACGATGCCGTCGGGCGGGACCTCCAGGCGCTGCCGGCGACCACCGCGCTGCTGCGGATCGTCAAGCAGGAGACGGGTGCGGTGGTCCGCGCGGGCAAGGCCTATTTTCATCGCACGCGGCCCTATGTCGCCGACCCGGGCCTGGCGCATTGCGACAACGGCAACGGGACCGACGACAGCTACCCGAGCGGCCATGCCGCCTTTGCCTGGTCTACGGGCTGGACGCTGGCGCAGCTGATGCCCGACCGGGCGCCCGCGCTGCTCGAACGCGCCCGCGACTATGCGGACGGCCGCGAGATTTGTGCCGTCCACTATCCCTCGGATGTCGAGGCCGGCCACGCGCTCGGCACCCTCGTCGCCGATCACCTGCTGCACGACCCACGCCTCGCCGATCAGGTCGCCGCCGCGCGCCGCGAACTGGCGCAGCGCTGATCCAGCCTGCTTTTCGAAAGGAACCGCCATGACCCGCCCGACCCTTCGCGCCGCCCTGCTCGCAGCCACCGCCTTCGCCCTGCCGACCGCCGTCCACGCCGATCCGGGCGATCCCGCCGCGGGGCCCGCGGTCGCACCGGGCAGCGACCAGACCACCAGCGCCACGCAGGCCGGGCAGGCGAACGACAAACAGGCGCTGACCACGTCCGACATCATCGTGACGGGATCGCGGACGGCGGAGAGCGCACCGCTTACGGCTTCGCTGACGACCACGCAGCCGCAATCCGCGGTCAGCCGCGACTATATCGAAAGCACGACGGCGACCGCCGACGTCAACGAGCTGATCGCGCTCACGCCCGGCGTATCCATCTCGGGCGCGGGTAACGGTTATGGCCTGGGTGAGACTAAAGCGACGATCCGGGGCTTTCAGGACGGCGAATACAACGTCACCTACGATTCGATCCCCTTCGCCGACACCAACAATCCGACCCACCATTCGACGGCCTTCTTCCCGTCCAACACGATTGAGACGGTCGTCGTCGATCGCGGCCCCGGCAACGCCAGCCAGCTTGGCCAGGCAAGCTATGGCGGCAACATCAACATGTACTCGCGCGCCGCGACCGCCGATGCGGAGACGCGCGCCGAAGCGATCGTCGGCAACTGGAGCACCTTTCTCGCCCGCGGCCTGTTCGAGAGCGGCAGCATCGATAAGCTGGGGGGGACGCGCATCGTGCTCACCGGCCAATATCTCACCTCAAACGGCGCGCTGACCTATTCGTCCGTCGGATCGAAGAACCTGTTCGGCAAGGCGGTCGTGCCGGTCGGTGCGCGCAACACGCTGACCGTGATGAGCAGCTGGAACCGCAATTATTATTATCAGTCCGACGTGTTGAAGGGCACGACCTGCGGCAGCGCGGCGACGGACGCCTATAATGCCGCCAATCCGAAAGCGACGACGACCACTGCGCTGGGGGCGGATGGACAGCCGCTGACGCAGCTGACGGGACGCGGCTGTTCTGCGACGTCGCAGGTCGGCATGTACGGGCTCAACTACGGTCTGGGCAACGATCCGACGAAGCAGGATTACTGGAAATACAATCGCACGGACAAGACGACGGACTTTTCGTACGTCCGCCTGCAAAGCGACCTCGGCGGCGGCCTGTCGCTCGACAACCGCGCCTATATGTATGGCTACACCAACAACACATTGTCGGGGAACACCGGCAACGTCATAACCGGCTTTAGCGGGTCGGGGACGGCGGCATCGCCCTACAAGGCGGTCGTCAACACCAGCGACATCCTGGGGTACGACAAGCTCAACAAATACCGCGTGCTCGGCTATATCGGTCAGGCGGACTATGATTTCGGCTTCGGCAAGCTGCGCGTCGGCGGCTGGTACGAGCATGCCGATACCGACCGCCACAATTTCGACCTCGACCGCACCACCGGCCTGCCCAGCTATAACGAGAAGGCGAACCTCGGCACCGCGGCGACCAGCACGCTGCCGCCGATCAGCCAGGCCAACATAAACTTCGTCCAGCATTCGACGTGGAACCAGTATCAGCTGTTCGGCGAGCTCGAACTGCGCCCGGTCGACGGCGTCTCGATCACGCCCGGCGTCAAATACGTCCACTTCACCCGCGGCGTCGACGCGCTGCTCAACCAGAAGACGCGCAGTCCGCTCGACACCAGCGCCACGTGGACGAAGACGCTGCCGTTCCTCACGGCCAACTGGCTGGTGGCGAAGAACTGGTCCTTCTACGGCCAATACGCGCAGGGGATGTACGTACCGGACCTGTCGAGCTTCTATTCCGCGTCCGGCCAGCTTTCGACCGCCCTCGACGCGCTGAAGCCGCAGACGACGACGAATTACCAGGTCGGCAGCGTATGGCACGGCGATTTCGTCTCGCTCGACGTCGATGGCTATATCATCAACGTCGACAACAAGATCGGCACCTGCACCACGGTCGGCTGCGACACGACGCTGCTGATCAATCAGGGGCAGGTTCGTTACAAGGGCGTCGAGGGGCAGATCAGCGTCATGCCCGTCCGCGGGCTGACCGTGTTCGGCAACGGATCCTACAATTACGCGCACAGCGTGCAGACCGGCGCGCAGATCGCCAAGGCACCGTTCTCGACCGCGGCGGCGGGCTTCATCTATCGACGCGCCGGTTTCCGCCTGTCGTTCGACCAGAAGTATACCGGCCCGCAATATGCCAGCGACTATAACGGCAGCCCCGGCTTCCGCCTGTATCGCATCCGCCCCTATTCGATCGGCCAGTTTGCAATCAGCCAGGAGATCGAGGGTGGCCTGAAGCTGGGCGTCACGGTCACCAACGTGTTCAACAGCCGCGCGGTCACGAATATCGCGACCGCGTCGACCGGTGCCCCGACGGTGACGGTCAATGGGACGAAATACCAGTCCGGCTACGGCCAGCTCGACCAGTTCAACTATCTGCCGCCGCGCAGCTTCCTGCTGACAGCGGGGATCGCCTTCTGATGATGGCGTGGTGATCGGCGGTTCAGGGTTGCACGGACCCGCCGCCGGTCACCGCGAACACCGTCTGCAGCTGCACCTGCTCGTCGGGCGTCAGGTGCGGGTTCCAGACGTCGAAGATCAGGACGACGCGGGGCTGGTCGCTGTCGTTCCACGCCTCGTGCTCGATCGTGTCGTCGAAGGCAAAGGGTTCTCCTTCGCGCCAGGCACGCGTCTCTCCGCCCACGCGGAAGCGGCAGCGCTCCGGCACGACGAGCGGCAGGTGCACGATCGCGCGGGTGTTGGTGACCCCCGTGTGCGCCGGGATATGGGCATGTGCCTTCAGGATCGAGAAGAAGGCGGTCGGCGCCTTGCCCGGAATGTTCGTTTGGGGAATCGACGCCAGCGCCGCGGCGGTTTCGGGGCAGCGGGCGCAGACCGCCTCGTTGCGGACCCCATATTCCCAGAGGAAGCAGGCGCTCCAGTCGGTATTGCCGTCGAGCGGCGACCATTTGTTGTCCGGCGTGCCGGCTTCCTGCCGGACATAGGGTCGGATGGCGGCATCGCCCGACCCCATCAGCGCCAGCGCCTCCGCGCGGATCGCGTCCGTCTTGGCGGCCAGCGCGTCGAACCACGGGAACAGGGCCGGATCGAAGAACTCCTCGGCCGGCAGGAATGGGAAGTGAACGCCCGCGCATTGATTGACGTAGATCGCACGGCGTCCGAGCATATGGTCGATGCAGGCCGCCATGCGACGCGACGGCGCGTCGGGCAGCGCGGCGGCGATGTCGCGACCCAAAGCGGCGTTGTGCTCGGCGAGAAAGGCTCTTCCCCGCGCAAGGGCGTCGTCGATCGCGGGCGGGCGCTCGGTCATCGCGGACGCCATCTGGACGATGCCCGCCCAGGCCTGCGCCGCCTCCGATGCGGCGCCGCGGCGCTGGTACCATTCGGCCGACCGCAGCAGCGCCGTGAAATGCGTCCGATCCAGCGAAAGCGCCTGATCCAGCGCGGCGCGCTCGCCGGCTTCGTCCCCGAGCATGCGATGCACCGTGGCCTGATTGACCCATAAGGTGGGCTGCGCCGCATCCGCCGCCGCCGCTGCGGCGAATCGTGCCAGTGCCGCAACCAGATCGCCGTCTGCCATGGCCCGCATGCCTGCTGCATTGAGCAATTGCGGATGGTCGGGCGCATGGGCCAGCGCGGCCTCTAGCGCGGTCCGTTCCGCGGCGGCGTCGCCGCGCTGTCGTGCAAGCAGCGCCTGCGAAGCGTGATGCTGGGCGGCGGGGGAGAGATCGGACATGACGGTTCGAAGCTCGCACGGCTGGATGGGAAACACAAAAAAGGGGCGACCCTGCCAGGGCCGCCCCCAATCGAGAAGTCCGTTGGACGGACGCCTTAGAAGCGCAGCTTGCCCGAAACGGTGAACAGGCGGC
The DNA here is from genome assembly GCF_031082075.1 of Sphingomonas sp. GV3. Lineage (NCBI taxonomy): Bacteria > Pseudomonadati > Pseudomonadota > Alphaproteobacteria > Sphingomonadales > Sphingomonadaceae > Sphingomonas > Sphingomonas sp. GV3. Next base: position 379,050 of record NZ_JARWLE010000001.1, read on the forward strand.
CCAGCACGTCGTAGGTCGACGGATAGGTGTTGCCGCTGTTGAAGGCGGTCGAACCGGCCGACGAACCCACCAGCGGCGGCTTCTTGTCGAACAGGTTGCGCACGCCCATCGTGAAGGTGAGGTGTTCGTTCACCTCGACCTGCGCGGCGAGATCGATGTAATTATAGGCCTTGATCTCGTTGAAGTTGTAGGTGCCGCCCGCGAGCGGGGTCGGACCCGTCACCACACCGCTGAACAGCGGCGTCGTCACCTGACGCGCGGTCGCATCCGGGGCCAGCGCCTCGTAGCGGACCTTGCCGATGTGACGCCACAGCACCGAGAAGGTACCCGGCCCGAAGGTCAGGCTGGTGCGCTGGTTCCACTGGAACTCCGGCTGGATCGACGAGCAGCTCGTGCTGTAATAGCCGACGCAGTCGCGATCGTACGCGCTTTCCGACGCACGGAAGTAGTTGTGCGCGGTCCAGGTGCCCTGGAAGCTCAGGTTCAGGCCGACATCGCCGAAATCACGCGCGTAATTGGCGTTGAGATCGATGCCGTCGGTGCGCAGGCGGCCGCGGTTGGTCAGCGGCTGCGGCAGGCCCGCGACCGTGGCGCTCGAGCCGCTGAGGCGACCCGTCGCCGTGCTGCGGCGGATGCTGGTGCAGGCGGCCGACGCGGCCTGCGCCGCGGTGATCGCTGCGGGGTTGGTCCCGAAGCACTGCGTCAGGATGTCCGCCGGGGTCGCCGCGGTGATCGCATTGTTCACGCGGATGTTGAAGTAATCGACCGCGACGCTCAGGCCCGGGACGATCCCACGCGGCTGGATCACGACGCCCACCGTGTAGGTGTCGGCCTTTTCCGGCAGGATGTTCGGGTTGCCGCCACCGGTGACGTTGGGCTGACCCGACGCCGGCTCGGCGATCGAGCCGATGACGTTGGCCGGCGCACCCTGGTTGCGGCAGGCGAGGGCGAGGTTCGCGCTCGCCAGCGGCTTGGCGCCGACGCAGGGGTCGAGGCCCGGCGACAGGTTGTCGAGACCGGTGGTGACGGGCGAGAACAGCTCCGCGATGTTGGGCGCGCGCACCGCACGCTGGTAGTTGCCGCGGAACTTTATCTCCTGGACGGGCTCGAAGCTGCCGCCGAACTTGTAGGTCGTCGCCGAGAAGGTCGGATTGTTCGCCGCCTGAACCTTGTAGTTCGAGTAGCGCACGCCGGCCTCGAGCGTCAGCGAGTGGAAGAACGGCTTGTCGGCGACGAGCGGCGCGATGATTTCGCCGAACGCCTCGCGCACGTCGTAGCTGCCGGCGAAGGGCAGCACCGCACCACCGGCACCGCCGAGCTCGCCCGGCGACAGCGCATAGGCATCGGGCGTGCGGGTGTAGGTGTACTTGCGATATTCGCCACCGGCCGCGAAGGCGATCGGCTCATTGGCGAAGGGCGAGGTGGTGCCGAAGTCGCCGTTCAGAACCGCCTTCGCCTGCGAGAGCGCGGTGTGGATCTGAATGGTGCTCTTGCCGTTCAGGAAGTTCGCCTGGTCGGCAGTGATCGATCCGGCCGGGCCGAACAGATTCACGGGAACACAGTTGTTGGTGGTGACCGTGCAGGTCGTGGTGTTCGTCGCGTTGAGCGCCTGCTGCACGCGGCTGCGCAGCACGTAGCCCGACTGCGTCTGGTTCAGGTCGCTCTCGCCATAGGCGCCCGAGACGTCGAGCTTGACGTGCTCCGAGAAGCGGAGGCGCAGGCCGGCCTTATAGTCGAACATCGTCGTCGTGTAGGTCGAGATGCGCGGCCCGAGTTCGACCGAACGGCGGTAAACCTCCGGCAGCTGGATGGCAGTGGCGGTGTTACAGGCGGGGCCGAGTGCGATGTTGTTGAGCGTGCAGAGCTGATCGCGGATGCCGGCGGGCAGATAGGGATTGTTGCCCGGAATGGTCAACTGTTCGCCGAAGATACCCGAAGGCGCGATGATCTGCTGGATCGTGTTCTTCGAGAACATGCCGCGGCTGTACACTTCGAGGTTGTCGTTCACCTCGTAGTTCGCCTGGGCGAACATGTTGTAGCGCTTGAACGGCGTCTGGAAGATATTATACGGATTGAAGTTGAAGCCGTTGTAGAACGGGACGAGCGCGGTGCCGGCCGGATTGACCTGGAGGTCGTTGCCGGCGATCGCGATGCGCGTCGGGACCGAGGTCGGCGACGAGCCGGATGCAACGCCGTTGCCCGAACCGATGCCGAAGATCGAGATGTCGCGATCACCCTGATACAGGGGGTCGGCTTCCTGATAGCCCAGGCTCAGCACCGCGTTGCCGCGGCCGTCGCCGAAGTTCGCGCCGATCGTCAGGTCGGCCGTGAAATAGTTGGAATCGCCACGCTCGGTGATCTGCTGGCTGGCCTGAGCCTCCATGCCGGCGAAGTTCTTCTTGGTGATGAAGTTCGCGACGCCCGACACCGCGTCCGCGCCATAGGTGGTCGAGGCGCCACCGGTCAGCACGTCGACGCGCTGGATCAGCGCGGTCGGGATGTTGTTGAGGTCGACGGTGCCGCCGGCTGCCGCGGGGACGATGCGGTCGCCGTCGAGCAGGACGAGGTTACGCTGCGAGCCGAGGTTGCGCAGGTTGATCGTCGCGAAACCACCGGTGCCGTTGTTCACGGCCGAACCGATGCCGGGAACCGCACCCGGCAGCTCGCGGATGATCTGCTCGACGTTGTTGGTGTTGCGCAGCGTCAGCTCGTTCTCAGAGACGGTGTTGACCGGGCTCGACGAGACGAGGTTCGGGTTGCTGATCAGCGTACCGGTAACGACGATGTCGCCGCCTTCCTGGGCGGGCGGCGGCGCGTTGGGATCGTCGGTTTTCTGCTGCGTCTCCTGCGTCGCAGGTGCGGTCTGCGCGATCGCGGGCGTCGCGATCAGCGCCGCGCCGACGAACAACGTCGTCGTCAGCAGGCGGGAGCGAAGGTTTTGCGTCATAGATACCCCTTTGTGGTCGACGCTCGCGAGCGAGCGGGCCTGTGCGCCGGTCTTTCAAGGGCCGGTCGCGTATGCAAATTCGCAGGGGATGCAGGAGCCTACAATATGGTTTTAAATTGATACTTCAAAATGTAGCCGGGGCGTGACAAAATCGTCACATGGAAGTGGCAAGAAATACTGTCCTATTCCTGGCCCTGTAGCAGGAAGGTTGACGTATTTCGTGGCCGGATAAAGGTACCTTATGCTGACCCTATTGCTGATGATTGCCGCTCCTGCGCAGGAAAGCGGAAACAATTTGTTACAGATCTTGGCAAGTTGCCGGGCGATCGCCGACAATAACGAGCGGCTGGCCTGTTACGATCGCGTCTCGAAGGCGGTCGAAGAGGCGCGGCAGCGCAAGGACATCGTCGTGCTGGATCGCGAGCAGGTGCAGAAGACGAAGCGATCGCTGTTCGGCTTTTCCTTGCCCTCGATCAAATTGTTCGGCGATGGCAAGGACGACGACAGTCTGAAGCAGCTCGTCGGGACGATGCGCGCATCGGCTGCGCAGCCGGGCGGATTGATACGCTTCACGCTGGACGATGGCGGCGTCTGGGAGACGACGGAGCAGTCGATGAACCGTCTGCGCGAAGGCGATGTCGTCACGATCAAGCCAGGGTCTCTCGGCAGCTATATCGCGACCGCGCCCGGGCGGCGTGCCGTGAGAGTGCGACGTCTACGGTGACCGATGCCCTCGCCAGCGACGTATCGACTTGATAGCGTCGCCGGCCAACCCTCTAAAGGACGGGGCGTCATGTCGCGAATTGTCATGCTTTACCGTGCTGTGCTGGCTGCCGTCGCATCCGCCGGCGCCGTCGCCGGCCAAGCGCAGGATGTTTCGACGCAGCCCGAGCGCCTCTCGGCCGACGTGCGGACGCTGGCGTCGCCTGCGTTCGAAGGGCGTGCCCCGGGAACGCCGGGCGAGGAGAAGACGGTCGCCTGGTTGATCGCGCAGCTCAAGGCGGCGGGCCTGGAGCCTGGCGGTGCCGACGGTAGCTGGACGCAGCCGGTGCCGCTGATCCGCACCAAGGTCGGCCAGGGAGAGGTGGTCGCGAACGATACGCCCCTGGCTCCGGGACACGACGTCTATCTTTCCACCGTCCGGCCCCAAAGCCGCCTGCGCGTGACGAAAGCGCCGTTGGTCTTCGTCGGCTACGGCGTCAGCGCGCCGGAGCGCCACTGGGACGATTTCAAGGGTGCGGACCTGCGCGGCAAGGTTGCGGTCTTCCTGATCAACGACCCGGATTTCGAGGCGGGATCGGGGGACGATGCGGCAGGACGATTCGGCGGCCGGCGCATGACCTATTACGGCCGCTGGACGTACAAGTTCGAGGAAGCGGCGCGACGTGGCGCGATCGGCGCGCTGATCATCCACGATACGCCGGGCGCCGGCTATGGCTGGGCGACGGTCACCGCGCCGGGCGGCGAGAATTACGACGTCGCCGACCCTTCCATGCCCCGCGTCGCCGTGCAGGGATGGATCGAAGGAAGTGCCGCCAACCGTCTGTTCGCCAAGGCAGGCCTTGACCTCGCGGCAATGCGCGCCGCGGCGCGGCGAGCCGACTTCCGTCCCGTTCCCCTGAAGGGAACCGGCCTATCGGTGGACCTGCCCGTCACCGTGACGCGCGCGCAAAGCCGCAACGTGATCGCGAAGCGCACCGGGCGCAGCCGGCCCGAAGAGACCATCATCTACGGGGCGCATTGGGACGCCTATGGCCAGGGTTTGCCGGACGCGGAGGGGCGGACGGTGCGCCCCGGCGCCAACGACGATGCACTAGGCGTGGCGGGGGTGCTGGCGATCGCACGCGCGGCGGCGAAGGCGCCACTCATGGCAAGGACCCAGGTGTTCGCCTTGTGGACGGGCGAGGAGAGGGGGCTGCTTGGTTCGGAAACCTATGCCGCGCATCCGATCTATCCGCTGGCGACGACGGTTGCGAACCTGACGCTCGACATCCTCCAGACCGCTGGACCATCACATGACGTCCTGCTGGTCGGCAGCGGCCAAAACAGCCTGGAGGACCAACTCGCCGCCGCCGCGAAAGCACAGGGAAGGATCGTGACGCCAGAGGCGTTGCCGGAGCGCGGCCTCTTCTATCGCGCCGATCATTTCTCGCTCGCCCGGCGCGGCGTGCCGACGCTTCTGCTGATGGCGATCAGCGGCGCGCCCGATCTGGTCGACGGGGGTCGCGTGGCGGGCCAGCGCTGGCTGGACGCATATATGCGGTGTTATCACCAGACCTGCGACGCCTGGTCGCCCTCGTGGAACCTTGCCGGCGCGGCGGCGGATGTCGACCTGATCCGGCGCGTCGGCTTCGACCTGGCGGCCGGGCACGACTGGCCCACATGGCGTGCGCAATCGGAGTTTGCCGCGGTCCGTGCCAAGAGCGATGCCGATCGCACGAAATAAGAGAGGCGACATCCTCGCGGATGTCGCCTCCCCCTCATGCTGATGGACGCGAGGCGCGATCAGCGGCGGCAATAGGCAGGGTTGTCGGCGCGCGCGACGGCGTTACCGGCCAATGCGCCGGCTCCTGCGCCGAGCACGGTACCCAGCGTGCGGTCGCCACGCGTATCGATCGTACGGCCCAGCAGACCACCTGCGATCGCACCGATCACGCTGCCCGCGGTGCCGTTCTGGCAGCGGCGCGGCGCGTAGCGATAGTCGCCGGCCTCGTGATAGTAACGCTGGCCCTGGTAGTAACGCGGCCCCTGGTTCCAGCCGTCGCGGTACGCCTGCCGATACGCACGGTCGTGATTACGATAGCCGTCGTCATAGCTGCGGCCGTAATAGTCGTTGTAGCCACGGCCATAGTAATCCTGCGCCTGCGCCGCGACCGGGGCCAGCGACATCAGGCCCATCGCCAGTGCACCGGCACCGATCGAAAACTTCTTGAACATCTTGCCTGCTCCCATCACTGAAACGGGTCGGCCCCGATTGGGCGTCGACAAGGATGCTTATGGCGAATCGCCCTTGAGTCTTCGCTGAATGCAGTCGTTATCCTTCGTTCAGCCGGCGCGGCGATGCGCGATCCAGTCGTCGACGCGGTTCTCCAGCACCGACAGCGGCATGGAGCCGGACCCGATCAACAGGTCGTGGAAGCCCTTGATGTCGAACCTGGTGCCAAGGGCGGCCTGCGCCTTGGCGCGCAGCGCCATGATCTTGAGCATGCCGATCTTGTAGCCCGTCGCCTGACCCGGCAGCGTGATGTAGCGGCGCACCTCGGATCGTGCCTGATCCGGGCCGCTGCGCCCGGTGGTGATCATGAAGTCGATCGCCTGCTGCTCGGTCCAGCCCTTCGCATGGATGCCGGTATCGACGACGAGGCGCGCGGCGCGGAACAATTCCTGGTCGAGCCGCATGAAGTCGGCGGCGAGATCGGGATAGGCGCCCATCTCCTTGCACAATGCCTCGCTGTACAGGCCCCAGCCTTCGCCGAACGCGACATAGCCGTAGGCGCGCCGGAACTTGGGCGCACCGGTCTGGCGCGCCTGGATGTCGCCCTGCATGACGTGGCCTGGGATCCCCTCGTGGCACATCAGGTCGTAGACCGCAGCAGGATCCTCGGCGTTGCCGAGCAGGTGAACATAGACGCGGCCCGGCCGCACGCCGTCGGGGCTGGGGCCGGCGGCGTGCGCCGCGCCGCCCGCAACCTCGCTGAACGACGGCTCGCGCACGACTTCAACCTTGTAGGCGGGCAGGAGCCCGAAATAGTTCGGCAGCAGCGTTCGGGTATGCGCGATCGCATCGTTCGCGGTCTTCAGATAGGCGGCGCGCGACGCATCGGTGTAGGGTGTCGGCGGAAACAGCTTCGCACGCTGGTCGTAATAAGCCTGCCGGTCCTTCAGCCCCGCCTGCCGCGCGAGCTTGTCCTGCTCACCCTCGATCCGCGCCACCTCCCTGAGGCCGATCTGGTGGATCTGCTCGGCGGTGAGATCGGTGGTGGTGTTGGTCCGCAGCGCGGCGGCATACCATTCGGCCCCGCCCGGCAGAGAGACGGCGCCGACCCGTCCCGATGGCGCGGTCGGAAGATCCGCCTCGGCCCAGGCGATGACCCGCTCATAGGCAGGCTTGATCGTCAGCAGCGAGGCACGCGCGTCATCCAGCAGCGCGGCGGCTTGCGGGGCCGAAAGCTTGAGACCCGCGACTTTCGCCTTTGCATCGGCCCATAGCGGCGAATCCGGTCCGCCGTCGAACGGTGCCCCGGTGATGATCGCCCGGCTGCCAGCGATGACGCGCTCCATCTCGAATTTCGGTGCCCTGATGCCGGCGGCATCCGACGCCTTGCTGCGCAGGATCGCATCGTCGAGCACCGCCGGGATCGCCCGCAGCCGCGCGGCATATGCCTGCATGTCGCGCGTGTCCCGAACCGTATGCGTGTTGATCAGGAAGTTCGGCAGTTCGGCGTGCACGGAATAGAGGAACGAGTAGAACGGGGGCTGGTAGCGACGGTATTTGTAGCCGGTTTCGGCGCGATTGAGCTCCAAGGCCCAGATGTCGTAATTCGCCTGCGCGGCGGGGGACAGGCGGGCGCGGTCGAACTGGCGCTTCATCGACGCGACGCTGGCCCGGCGCCATTCCAGCCGCTTCAGCATCGCGGCATCGCTGTTGTCGTCGAGCCGATCCTGCCCCTCCTTGCTGCCGAGCCGGGTCGCCAGCTGCGGGCGCATCGCCATCTCCTCGGCGAACTGCGCGTCCAGAAAGGCGGTGAGACGCGCGTCCTTGCTGGCGGCCGGCGCAGCTGCGGCCGGCACCGTCGTCTGGACCGCGACGGCGGCAGGCGCGGCGATGGGCAGGGCGGCGGGCAGGGCAGCGATGGTCGCGGCGCGGAGCAGATGGTGCATTTTGGTCCCCCTCTTCATGTGGCGATCCGCCTGCGCTCTTGCCGGGCAGCGGGATCGGGCGGCGGCACGATGGCCTGATTTGCGGCCTTAGCCAATGGCTTCGCACGCAAATGGCCGGTGTCGGACGAAGCGAGGCGATGAACGCGAATTTACGAAACGCAATGCGGCACTCCAACGTTCTTTGCTGACGTGGATCAGGCGCGATCCGGCCCTAACCATGGGGGTAGGCGCATCTCGGACGCGCGTCCGATCCGCCGACCGACCGCGCAGGAGCAGCTTCATGAACGATTACAAGGACGTATTGGCGGGCAAGTGTCCCTTTGGCGGTGACCGGATCGGCGGCGCGTTCACCAGCAAGCCGACGCTGCAGGATTGGTATCCGAACCGGCTTCGCGTCGAGCAGCTGCATCGCAACGGCCCGCGCGCCAATCCGCTGGGCGACGACTTCGATTACAAGGCCGCGTTCGAGGCGATCGACCTTCAGGCGCTGAAGGCGGAGATCAAGGCGTTCCTGACGAGCTCGGTTGCCTGGTGGCCTTCCGACTATGGCAATTACGGGCCGCAGATGATCCGCATGGCCTGGCACGCCGCGGGCACCTATCGCATCGCGGACGGGCGAGGGGGCGCCGGCGAGGCACTCCAGCGGTTCGCGCCGATCGACAGCTGGTGGGACAATGGCAACACCGACAAGTCACGTCGCCTGATCTGGCCGATCAAGCAGAAATATGGCGATGCGCTGTCCTGGGGCGACCTTATGGTGCTGACCGGCAATTGCGCGCTCGAGATCATGAACTTCCCCACCTATGGCTATGCCGGTGGCCGGCGCGACGCCTGGGAGGCGGACGACGCTACCTATTGGGGTCCAGAGCATGTCGACATGACCACGGTCTCGTCGTTCGACGAGATGGTAAACCGGGACGAACGGTGGCGGGGCCGCAACGGCGACGCGGATTATGATCTTGAACAGCCGCTTGCCGCGACGCATCAGGCGCTGATCTACGTAAACCCGGAAGGCCCCTATGCCAGCGGCGACCCGATGGGGTCGGCACGCGACATCCGCGTCGCCTTCACGCGCATGGCGATGAACGACGAAGAGACGGTCGCGCTGATCGCCGGCGGCCATGCCTTCGGCAAGAGCCACGGCATGGTCAAAGCGGACCGAATCGGTGCGCCGCCGGAGATGGCGCCGATCGAAGAGATGGGTCTCGGTTGGCACAACCCGGAGGGCACAGGCGCCGGCGAATTCACGATGACCAACGGAATCGAGGGCAGCTGGACGCCCGACCCGACGACCTGGGACAACAGCTACCTGGAAAACCTGTTCAAGTTCGAATGGGAGCAGACGAAGAGCCCGGCCGGTGCGTTGCAGTGGACGCCCGTCGACAAGACCGCGCCGCACACGCCGGACGCGCACATCCCCGGCAAGACGCATCCGCTGATGATGATGACGAGCGACATCGCGCTGAAGGTCGATCCCGTCTATCGCGCGATCTGCGAGCGCTTCCTTAACGACTTCGACTATTTCACCGAGCAATTCTCCAAGGCCTGGTACAAGCTGACGCACCGCGACATGGGGCCGAAGGAGCGGTACCTTGGGGCCGAGAAGACGATCCAGGACGACCTGTTGTGGCAGGATCCGATCCCGCCGGTGGATCACCCGCTGATCGATGCCGATGATGCCGCATCGCTGAAGCGGCGAATCCTCGACACCGGGCTCAGCGTTTCCGACCTCGCCTTCACCGCCTTCTCGGCGGCATCGACCTATCGCCACAGCGACAAGCGCGGCGGCGCCAACGGCGCGCGCATCGCGCTGGCCCCGCAGAAGGACTGGGCGATCAATCGCCGCACGCTGCCGGTGATCGCGCGGTTGCGCGAGACAATGGACGCCTTCAACGGCTCGGCGCCGGGCGGCAAGAAGGTCTCGCTGGCGGATCTGATCGTGCTCGCGGGCTGTGCCGCGGTGGAGAAGGCGGCGGCCGACGCCGGCCTCGCGATCGACGTCCCCTTCGTCCCGGGCCGGATGGATACCGACGACGCGCGGACCGACGCCGACAGCTTCGAGTGGCTGAGGCCCGTGGTCGACGGTTTCCGCAACTATGTCGACGATCAGTTCGACACGATCACCGGCGGCAAGCTTTCGCCCGAGCAACTCTTCCTCGACAAGGCAAATCTGCTCGCGCTGAGCGCGCCCGAATGGGTGGTGCTGACCGGGGGATTGCGTGCGCTCGGCGCGAATTGGGACGGGTCCGATACCGGCCTGTTCACGGACCGTGTCGGCGTGCTGACGACCGACTTCTTCGATGTCGTCACGAGCATGGACTATGTCTGGGCGAAGGCGGACGAGGCGGGCCATGCGTTCACGGTCAGCGACCGCGACAGCGGCGAGACGCGCTTCCGCGCGACGCGCTGCGACCTGATCTTCGGCGCAAATTCGCAGCTGCGCGCGATCACCGAAGTCTATGCCTCCCGCGGCGGGCACGAACGCTTCGTTCGCGACTTCGTCGCCGTATGGGACAAGGTGATGATGGCCGATCGTTACGACAGCCATCAATAAGCACTGCGGCCGGGCGACATGATGTCGCCCGGCCATTTTGGCGTTAGACGGTGGTGCCCGCCAGATGGCCGATCAGCGCCGTCGCGGCCATTGCCAGCGCTCCCCAGAGGAGGACGCGAAGCGCGCCGCGGACCTGACTTGCGCCGCCGGCCGCGGCGCTGACGGCGCCAAGGATGCACAACGTCACGAGCACGCCGATCGTCACCACGGGAAGCACGAGCGCGTGTGACGACACGATGGCGAGTGCCACCGGCACCGCCGCACCAACGGAAAAGGATGCCGCCGAAGCAACGGCCGCCTGGACAGGACGGGCCGCGCCGCTGTCGGTGATACCGAGTTCGTCGCGCGCATGGGCAGCCAGCGGGTCGTGCGCCGTCAATTCGCGCGCGACCTGCCGTGCCGTTTCCCAGGTCAGTCCGCGCGCATGATGAATGGCGGCAAGCTCCGCCTCCTCGCCATGCGGGTCGTCGGCCAGCTCGGCATGTTCCTGCGCCAGATCGGCAGCCTCGAGATCGGCCTGCGAGCTGACGGATACATATTCGCCGGCCGCCATCGAAAAGGCGCCGGCAACAAGACCTGCGACGCCGGCGATGAGGATCGCATGGCGATCCGCACCGCTTGCACCGACGCCTACCACGAGGCTGGCGGTCGACAGGATGCCGTCATTGGCGCCCAGCACCGCCGCGCGCAGCCAGCCGGTGCGGTTGATGCGATGCTTTTCACGATGTCGGCGCATGGCCTTCGTCCCTCTCGTCAGCCTCGTACCGTCGCGCGATAGCGCGATACGCGGCGCCTGTATCCCCTGTCTTCAGAATGCACCGTGCAGCCGTACGGCGACGATGTTCGCCGGGCCCCGGTCGCGATTATAGGCGGGGTTGACGACCAGCTGATAATCCAGCGTCGTCTCGATTCCGCGCGCCGCGACGAACTTGTAATAGGTCTCGCCGATCAATTCGGCGCCCGGATGGGGCAGGCGGCCATCGCCGACCAGCACGCCGATCCCGCCTGCGTTCAGATAGGCGCGATGATCCCGGCTGATGCCGTTGACGATGGCGACGACCCCGACCGTATCCGCCGCACGGTGCCACGCCGCCCCCTTCAGCGCCATGCCAAGCTGCGCAGTGCGATCGATATCGGTGAAGTCGTAGGGTTCGATGGACCCGTCGGCGACGCCGGCCCGCGCGAACAGGCCGAGCGTGTCGCCGAGCTGCTGTTCGGCATTGGCGGCAACCCCGAGGCGCGTCTGCCGGCGGCGTACCGACGCGGTATCGATCGGATCGCCGGTCTGCGCGGCAAGCGACAATGCATCGTCGAAACGGCCGAAGCGCCCGCGATTGCGGAACAGCGTGACGCGCAATGCCCCCGGCTGTCCGTCGATCGTGTGGCGATGCTCCACCTCCGCATCCAGCTGATATTGGCCGAACCGCGATTCGAGCGTTTCGCCGTTGGGCACTTTCGACAGGTTGAAAGCGCCGACACGGAGCGTCCACGGCCCGCGATACCATTCCGCCGCGATGCCGGTCGAATAGCCCCATGCATCGGCCGCATAATCGAAACTGCCCGCGTCGACCGCCGACCAGTTGAGGAAGTCGCCGCGCGGATCGTGCGCAAAGCTGTTGGTGTCGAAGATGTCGCCGACGCCGAACTTGCCCATGGTCAGCACCAGGCGGTCGGTCGAACGTGCGCCGCCCAGCTGGTTGGCGCTGCCCGCCACCGCCTCGCGCGAGCCGCCGAGCGCGATCGTCTGACGCAGGAACACACGCTGGAGCCGAAGATAGGGCGACCTGCGCCCGACCTTATAGGCCTCCGCGCTCGGGAAGCCGGCGACGCCCAGCGTATTCGACAGGCCGAAGCCCTGGTCGACCTCCGGATTGATCCAGACCTCGCCTCCGGCCCAGGGGCGCAGGCCGGCGAACAACGTGACGTCGACGGTCTCGCGCGCCTGGTTCGGGGTCAGGCTGTTGGGTCCCGCATAGGGCGATGCGAAACTCGGCGTTGCCTGGACGACGTAGGTCGCCTGACCGTGCAGCGCGAAGCGCTCGGACGTGGCGCCCTCGCCGTCGGCAGCCGTCGCCGCCGTCTGCGTCGGCGCACGATCCTGCACCTCTTGCGCGAGCGCTCGCGCATGGATCGGCAGGCCGGCGAGCGCGCATGCGCCCGCCAGCAACAAATTGGACCTGGTCATGACGATCCCCCTGTCGTCGGAATGTTACAGCTGATGCATCAGCGCAAGGTGGATGATCCGGACGAGGACGAGGCCGCCGGCAACCACGAGATACAGGCGCAACGCCCCGAGCCAGAGCCGTTCGCCGCGGCCCATCCTCGCCGGAGCCAAGGCATCGAGCGGCGGCATCCGCCATTCGGCACGCCCGGACCGGTCGATGATGTCGGCCGGCGCGCGCGCCAGCACGCGCTGGCTCAGCCAGCCGATCGCCGCGACGGTCGTACCGACGCCCAGGATCCACAGCATCGCTCCGGCGCCGAATCCGGGTATCAGCACCGAGCCGGTGAGGATCACCGACAGCAGGATCAGCACCGCGATCACCGCGCCGGTGAACAGGTTGAGCCAGGGGCCGTTGCGCCACGGGCCCAGCACGGCCGCGTCATTGCATAGGAGCAGCAGGAAGACCGTGGCGCTTGGCAGGAGCACCCCCGCCAGCGACTGCACCGCATTGGTCAGCAGGCCGAGCGGCGTGCCGGGAATGAGCACGAGCGCTGCGGCGACGGCGACAAGGCCTGCATAGACGCAATAGAATCCGATCGACTCGCGGGGCGAGCGGTGAAGCGAATGGCGGATGCCGAAAGTGTCGCCGATCGCATAGGCCGTGCTGAGCGACACCGCCGAGGCGCCGATTATCGACGCATCGATCAAGGCGATGGCGAACAGCACTCCCATGACGTGGCCGCCCCGCGTGGCGATCGCATGCGCGACCGCCCCGGCATCGGTGAATCGACCGACACCCGTCGTTCCCGCAAAGGCGGCAGAGGTGAAGGCGATCATTGCCACCGCGCCGACGATCACGACGGCGATGCCGATCCAGAGGTCGACGCGGCTATACCCCATGAATTGCGGCCCGATGCGCTTGTCGATGAGATAGCTCTGCTGAAAGAACAGCTGCCATGGCGCCACGGTGGTGCCGACGATGGCGATGATCAGCAGCATCACGTCCGACAGTTGCCCGTGCCGCGGCAGGCCCGGCACGACCAGGTCGTGCACGACGCCGTGCACCGGCGGATGCATCGCCAAGGCGACCGGGATCAGGAGCAGCGAGCCGAAGACGAGGATCATCATGAAGCGCTCGAACCGGCGGAAGCTGCCCGTACTCGCCGCCGTAATGATCAGCAGCGCGGCAACGGCGACGCCTGCGAGCCGCGGTACGCCGAGATAATCGAGGCCAAGCGTGATCCCGATGAATTCGGTGACGATGGTCAGGGCGTTGAGCAGGAACAGGTCGACGACGCTGAACGCTCCCCAGAAACGGCCGAACCGCTGAAAGATCAGCCGGGCGTGTCCGACCCCTGTCACCGCGCCGAGCCGAAGCACCATTTCCTGGTTCACATAGAGGACCGGGACGAGCAGCAGCAGTGTCCATAGCAGGGACGTGCCATAATTCTGGCCGGCCTGGGTGTAGGTGCCGAACGCTCCCGCGTCATTGTCCCCCACCATGACGATGAGGCCGGGGCCGACGATCGCGGCCAGCGTCGCGAGCCGGCGGCGCCAGTTCCGGCGGGTACCGGTGTCGGCGACGTCGATCGTGCCGAACGCACCGATGATGTCGCCGGTATGCGCGCAATCGAGGTGGGCGGTGGGGCGGACGGCGCGCGCGGCGGGATCACCCGCCGGCAGCGCGAGGGCATGCTGGGTCATGGCACGAACTCCGCGTGCTATTTCGATTCAAATGTTTCCGGGCAGAGGCCGGCGTTCAGACCGTGGCGCCAGGGCCCTCGTCCATCCGCCGTATCGTGGCTGGACGACGCGCGGCCAGGCGGACCCGGCGGCTTAGCGGCTCGACGGGACGTAGATGGGCATGGCGTTCTATGCGCAGGAGCAAAAGGGTCATCGCGACCTCCTTGGGGACCGGGAAAAAATAACTTCCGGTCCGGGAGGTCGACGGACCGCCGTTCAGGCGGCGGGCGCGATCTCCCCCACCGGGGCACGTCCCGCGATCGGCATCAGTGGAGCAAAGCTCCTACTGTCGCCCTCGCCGGACAGGGTGCTAGATCGGGGTTTCATCGTCGTCCTTCGTCAGGCGCCAGGGGCGCGTTTGGCCATCGACTCGCGGCACGCCCGCGTCGATGGACGCGGCATACCCATCCGGGGTATAGGATCAAGTGTAAAATCGGTCATGGAAGGTGCGGACGGGCGTGAGCCACATCGAGAGGGAAAAGAAGAAGCTGCTCAACCGGCTCAAGCGCCTGCGCGGCCAGATCGAGGCGATCGAGCGCGCGGTCGAGGAGGATCGCGAATGCACGCGCGTGCTGCAACAGGCGACCGCCTGCCGTGGCGCGCTCGACGGCTTCATCGCGGAGGTGATCGAGGACCATATCCGCGCGCATCTGGTCGATCCCGCCGCGCCGGCCGATAGCGTGCAGCGCGCCGCCGCCGAGGAACTGGTGGAGATCGTCCACGCCTACCTGACCTGACCGACGAGGCCGGCATAGCGCGGGAAGCGGGAACCGCTGCGTCGCCGCGCGTTGTGTCGCCATGGCCTTCCATGCTCTTCAGCCCCTCGATTTCCGCGCGCCCGCGATCCTGCTGTCCGGCACGGTCGACCAGGCGATGTACGGGCAGTTTCGCCAGCAGCTCGACGCCGCGCCCGCAGAGGGATTGTGCGTCATCGAGCTGTCGACGCTCGGCGGCGATCCCGAGGTCGCGCGGATGATGGGCGAGGATGTCCGCTTCCGCAGCGAAATCGAGCCGGATCGTCGCATCGTCTTTCTCGGCAAGGCCGCGGTCTATTCGGCGGGCGTCACCTTCATGAGCTTCTTCCTCCGCGAGAACCGGTATCTGACCCGGGGCACGCGACTGATGATCCACGAGCGGCTGATGGGGTCCAGCCTGGAGATCAACGGTCCGCTGACGCGGTGCGTGGCGACCGTGGAGGCGAAGCTGAACGAGCTGCGGGCATCGATCGCCATCCAGAACGAAGGCTTCGCCAACCTCGTGCTGGGATCGGACGTTTCGCTGGACGAATTGATGGAGAAGGCCCCGAGCAACTGGTACCTGGATGCTGCGGAGGCACGCTCGCGCGGGCTCGTCGAGGCCGTCCTGTGACGGTCAGTCCGCCATGAACGGCGGCGGCGGGATCGTGGCGCGGACTTCGTCGAGCAGCATGGACCAGCGCATCGAAAGGTCGTCGAAATAGGCGTCGCGTTCCTCGATCCGCCGCGAGACGATCGGCGCGGCGGCATCGGTCGGGATGACGATCAGATCGATCGGACGGCCTACCGACAGGTTGGAGCGCATCGTCGAGTCGAAGCTGATCAGCCCCAGTTTCACCGCCTCGCTCGCCGGCATGTCGTACCGGAGCGAGCGGTCGAGGATGGGCTTGCCGTATTTGATGTCGCCGACCTGCAGGAAAGGCTTGTCGCGTTGGCATTCGATGAAATTGCCGGCCTCGTAGAACAGGTACAGGCGCAGTCGCTCGCAGCCTATCCGGCCGCCCAGCAGCAGCGACACGCCGGTCGAGATGCCCTGCGCGGCGAGGCCGATCGAGACCTGATGACGGGCGGCGAGCACCGCTTCGCCGACCAGCTGGGCCGCACGGAACATCGTCGGTGCGTCGCTAAGCCGGCGGGGCGGGCCGCCTTCCTCCGTCGGCGGCAGTCCCTCCGCCAGCGTCGACAGGACCAGCTGCGTCACCGAGAGATTGCCCGCCGTCGCGGCGACGAGCAGCCGGTCCGGGCCGGCCGCGAGGAGATGCAGCTTGCGATAGGTCGATATGTCGTCGACGCCGGCGTTGGTGCGCGTGTCCGCGATCATCACCAGTCCCTCTTCGACCAGCATGCCCAGACCGTAGGTCACCGGAAGGTCCGCTCCATCAACTCTGCCGCTGGTGCCCTGCCTGCGTCACCGACACCGCGACGTCCAGCGTTTCCTCGCCCCCGCCGATACGCGCACCGGCGATCGGCGCGGCTTCGCGATAGTCGAGCCCGATCGCGACGCGCACATAGGCATCGTCCGGACAGATGCCGTTCGCGCTGTCGAAGCCGACCCAGCCGAGATCGCCGACACAGGCTTCCGCCCAGGCGTGGGCCGCAGGCTGGTCGTCGGCACCGTCGCGACGGAACAGGTGCCCGGACACGTAGCGCGCGGGTATGTCCATCGCACGCGCCGCGGCGGCGAACACATGGGCGAAGTCCTGGCAGACCCCGTGCCCCATCGCCAGTGCGTCCGCCGCCGTCCGGCGCACGTCCATGCCGGTCGAATCGAACCGCATCCGCGTGGCGAGCAGGCGGTTCAGCGCATGCAGCCGGTCGAGCGGCGTGGCACCCGCCGCCCGCGTCTCGGCGGCAAGCGCATGGATGGCGCCATCCGCCACCGTCAGCGCCGAGCCGCGCAGGAAGACCGCGGCGGGCAGGGGCTCCGTCGTTCCGGCAACGACCCCCGCGCGATCCTCGGTCAGCACCTCTCCGGCGACCTCGATCGTCAGCGCGTCGAGCGGGCCGTCGACGTAGATCATCGTGACGTCGTTGCCATAGCCGTCGCGCGTGGCGCGAAGCCGTGCATCGCAATCCACGTCGATCTCCCAGCCGATCACCGTCTGCCCCGCGAAGCTGGGCGGCGTAAGGCGGGCGAGCTGCACCAGCCGCGCCTGGGGCGATGCGAAGCGATAGGTCGTGCGGTGGCGGACAATGAGGCGCATCAGGTGAACCGGAACTGCTGAGAAATGGCGCGGTCGAGATCGGCGATGTCGCCGATGAAGCGGCCCAGATATTCGTGGAGCCCGCCCTGGAACAGGCTGTCGATACTCGTGCCGCGCATCGCCTGCCGCTGCCGCCGCGCCAGCCGGTCCGCCTCGCCCTGCATGCCGGTCCGCTGGCCGATCCGGTTGAGCAGCGTGACGATCCGCTCCATCGACGCCATCAGCGACCGCGGCAGTTCGTCGCGCAGGATCAGGAATTCGGCGACGAGCCAAGGCCTAAGGCCTTGTCGATAGAGCCAGCGATAGGCCGTGACCGCCGATACGGTGCGCAATATTCCCGTCCACTGATCGCGATCGACCGCGCCACCGACAAGTTCGCCCTGCGGCAGCAGGAGATGGTATTTGACGTCGAGCAGCCGCGCCGTACCGTTCGCCCGTTCCACCGCGGTGCCGAGCGCGATGAAGGCGCGCGCCTCGTTGTGGAGCATGCGGTTCAGCGCGCCTTCGAAACCGCGTGCGTCCGCCTTGACCTCTTCGATCAGGTTCAGGATGCGCTCGCTGTCGCGCAGGTGCTGATGGCCGCGCACGCTGATCCAGGCGCGGTTGATCGACAGCCATGCCTCCCGCGACAAGGCGGTTCGCACCGCGCGCGCATCATGGCGGGCGGCGTCGATGCAGGAGCGGATCGAGCCCGGATTGGCAGCGGCGAGCAGCATATATTGCGCGACGTCCGCCGGCTGCAGCGGCGCGCCCGTCGCCTCGAAGCCCGCCGTGGCGGTGGCGACGGCGAGCGCGGAAGACCAGGCCTCGCTGCCCGCCGGACGCGCCGCCAGCTGATCGAGCCGCAGCGTCGCCTCGACCAGCTGAGCGGTGAACTCGGCCCGCTCGATGTAGCGCCCGAGCCAATAGAGCGAGGCGGCTGTACGCGACAGCATCAGGCGCGCCCTCCCGTCGCCGGATCGGTGAACAGATCGGGCAGGATCTGGCTCTGGTGCATGCCCTCCAGCGACTGCGACTGCGTCAGGAAAGGGTCGCCGAGCACGAAGCTGTCCTTGGTGCCGCCGCCCTGGCTGGAATTGACGACGAGCGACCCCTCGCGCAGCGCCACGCGGGTGAGGCCGCCGGGCGTGATCGTGATGCCGTCCGCCCTGGACAGGACGAACGGGCGGAAGTCCACGTGGCGCGGCGCGAGCCCGTCCTCCACGAGGGTCGGGCAGGTCGACAGTGCCAGCGTCGGCTGCGCGATGTAGCGATGCGGCTCCGCCTTGAGCGCGGCGCGGAAACGGTCGATCTCGGCGCGTGACGAGGTCGGGCCGACAAGCATGCCATAGCCGCCCGATCCGTCTACCAGCTTCACGACGAGTTCGTCGAGATGGTCCAGCGTATAGGCCAGCGCCTCCGGCTCGCGGCAGCGGAACGTCTGGACATTGGGCAGCAGAGCCTCGCCGCCGGAATAATAGCGCACGATTTCGGGCATGTAGCTGTAGATCGCCTTGTCGTCGGCGATCCCCGTCCCGGGTGCGTTGACGAGTGCGACGTTGCCCGCGCGATAGGCGGCGATCAGTCCCGGCACGCCCAATAGCGAGTCCGCGCGAAAGACGAGCGGGTCGAGGAAATCGTCGTCGATCCTGCGGTAGATGACGTCGACACGGACGGGACCCGAAATCGTCCGCATCCACACGACGTCGTCGCGCACCTCGAGATCCGCCGCCTCGACCAGCTCGATGCCCAGATTGTCGGCGAGGAAGCTGTGTTCGTAGAAGGCCGAATTGAACGGGCCGGGCGTCAGCAGCACGCAGACGGGTTCGTTCGCCGCGCGGTCGGGCGCGACCGAGCGCAGGGTCGACAGCAAGGCATCCGGATAGCCGTCGACCGCCTGTACGGGGAACATCGCGAACAGTTCCGGGCACAGGCGCAGCATCGCCTCGCGGTTCTCGATCATGTACGATACGCCCGACGGCGTGCGCGCATTGTCCTCCAACACGAAGAAGTCCGTCGGTCCCGTGCGGACGAGATCGATGCCGCAGATATGCGCGAAGACGTTCTTCGGCGGCCGGATGTCGGCGATCGGCGCGGCGAACTGCGGGTTGCGCAGGATCAGGTCGGCAGGAACGATCCCGTCCCTGAGGATGCGACGTTCGCCGTAGATGTCGAGCAGGAACGCGTTGATCGCCGCGACGCGTTGTTCGAGCCCCCGGGTCAGCGATGCCCATTCGCGCGCGCTGAACACGCGGGGCAGGATATCGAACGGGATGATCCGCTCCGCCGCCTCTTCCTCGCCATAAACGGCGAAGGTGATCCCGATCTGCCGGAAGGCGGCCTCCGCCGCATCGTGGCGTCGCTTCAGGTCCGCGACCGGCATCCGCCCCATCCAGTCGGTCAGCGCTCCAAGTTCGGGGCGCTGCCCGTCGCCGACGCCGAAAATCTCATCGAAAACCTGCCGATCCTGCATGGCGTCTCCCGGTCGGTCCCGAAGCTGCCGCAGCTTTGTGCAATGCACAAGGGCTTTGTCGGATCATGACACTTGCCGGTGCATGGGCGATCGTATCATGCGCGAGGAAACGTCCTTGCGATCCGTTCGTGCGTGGCATTCAGCGGTAGCTCCGCAGCCAGGCGATGCGCGTTACGGTCTGCTTGCTGAGGCATGCCGGATGGTCCAGCCGCACGATCGTTCCCGCGCCCGGACTGAGGTCCAGCGGGCAGGCGGCGTCGCGACGCGCGATCCATTGGCGCTGCGCGGCGCGGAGCACGGCTTGTCGGCTCGGGGTCAGCCGGCGCATCGTCGTGCGGTAGGTCGCGTTCAGTTCGGCATCCGCGCGGCGATAGTCCGCATCGTAACAGGCGGCCATCGCGTCGGTGACGCCCCGCGCCGCATCGCCGCTGGCAAGGCAGCGATCCAGTGTCGAGACGCCGGCGAGGGCAAGCGCGAGGATGAACATGGCCAGGTCTCCTATGGCAGACGGGGAGAATGATACGCAGACCGATCAGGTCGCGGCGATCCGCCGCAACTGGTCGATCGGCCACGCCAGCGGATTGCGGCGCGCAGCGCGGACCGTCGGGATCTCACGCAGCAGCAGCTCGACCGGGCGATCCTGCGGCACTGCCGATCGCGGTAGCCCCGCGTCCTGGTACCAAGACGCATCGGCTTCCGGATGCGGGCCGCTCAGCACGACCACGCCCTTGCCGCTACTGTAGCGGGCCGCGGCGATGTCGCCATTGCGATAGGCGGCGAGGGGGCGGAATCCCGGCCTGTCCGCAGCCTGCGGGAGATAGGGCCCGTCCTGATAATACAGGGTGCGATGGCGGTCGCCCCAACGGACTCCAACGACCGTGTCGGCTTCGGAATGCGCCTGCGTGCCTGGCCGGCCGACTTCGCTGTCCAGCGTCGCGTCGATCAGCGCGAGGTTCGTGCGGTCGGCGAGGTAGGCACCCATGCAGATGCCGATATAACCGCCCCCGTTGGCGACGAAGGACCGGATGGCAGACCGCCGCCCATCGCCCAGTGCGTGCAGGGCGCCGTCGATGTCCTGTCCACCGCCGGGCTGGATATAGACAGTATAACGGGACAGCGTCCGCGCCGACACGTCGCGCCGTTCGTTCGGACCGACGAAATCGACGCGATACTGCGGGTCGACGCGGTGGATCGCGCGCATCAGTGCTTCGGCGCAATCCTCGCAGGCCGCTGGCCCGCGATAGATGGCGATGCGCACCTCGTCGTCGTGTGACCGCAAGGCGGAGGCAGAAGAGGAGAGGCCGGCAAACGCGAGGATTGCCGCCACGACGACGATGGCTTTCATGACGGGCTCGCTCGGTGACTGCGGCGATCTCGGACACGGCGGGAGCCGCCTCCATCGTCATCAAGCCGTGTCGGCCGTGAAGGTTCCCCGGCGCGGTCCCGGATTTCGGCCGAAGGCGGCGTGCATAGACGCGGTGAAGCCCCTATGTTCGGCCTGCCACCATGGCCCGATCCGGTCGGATCGAGCCCGTCGAGAGGATGACGATGACGAGTTCCGCGTTGCTGCTTCCCACCGATTTGCCCCCGTTCGACGCACTGACGCCGGATGCGATCCTGCCGGCGCTGGAGCGAGCGATCGCCGACCAGGATGCGACGGTGGCTATGCTCGCGCGCGACCGACCGACCACGTTCGAGGAGGCGTGGATGCCGCTGGAGCGGGTCGGCAACGCGATCGACGCGCTGTGGTCGGCAGTATCGCATCTGCATGGCGTCGCCGACACGCCGGCGCTGCGCGCCGCCTATGCCGAGGGCATGGGGAAATTGGTCGAGGCGAGCACGCGTCTGCGCCAGGACCGCGGCATCTACGACATGCTGGTCGCGCTGTCGGCGACGCCCGCCTTCGCCGAGCTGCCGCGCGCGGATCGCGTCGCGGTGGAGCACGCGCTGCGCGACTTCCGCCTGTCGGGCGTCGCGCTGGACGCGGCGGAGCGCGAACGCTTCGCCGCCGTGTCGGTCGAGCTGTCGCAGCTGGCCACCGCCTTTGGCAGCGCGGTGCTCGACGCGACCGATGCGTGGAGCGAGCATGTCACCGATCCCGCGACGCTGGCGGGTCTGTCGGAAGCCGATCTGGCGATGTTCGCGGCGGCGGCGAAGGCCAAGGGTCTCGACGGCTGGCTCGTCACGTTGCACGCACCCAGCGTCAATGCCGTGCTGACGTTCGCGGAGGACCGTGCGCTGCGCGCGCGCGTCTATCGCGCCTTCGGCACCCGCGCTTCGGACGAGGGGCCGCATGCCGGCCAATTCGACAACGGCCCCCGTATCGCGCGGATCCTCGAGCTGCGCCACGAGCTGTCACGGCTGCTCGGCTTCACCGATCCCGTCGCATGGTCGCTCGCAACGAAGATGGCGCCCGACGGGGCCGAAGTACTGGCCTTTCTGCGCGACCTCGCGCGGCGGGCGAAACCGATCGCGGAACGGGAATTGGCCGAACTGCGCGAATTCGCCGCGGACGAGCTCGGGATTTCGGACCTCCAGCCGTGGGATGTCGGCTTCGCCAGCGAACGGCTGCGTGCCTCGCGCTATGCGGTCGACGAGCAAGCGGTGCGGGCCCACTTCCCGGTCGAGCGGGTGGTCGAGGGCTGGCAGGCGCTGCTCCACCGCCTGTTCGGCATCCGGCTCGCGCCGCGCGACGACGTCGCGCTGTGGCACGAGGATGCGCATTACTACGACGTGGCGGATGACGAGGGACGCGTCTTCGCGGGCCTCTACGTCGATCTTCATGCCCGGACGGGCAAGCGCGGCGGCGCGTGGATGTCGGAGGCACGGCCCCGGCTCAACGACGGCAACACGATCGGCGTGCCGGTCGCCTATCTCGTCTGCAACTTCGCGCCGAAGAGCGGGGACGCGCCGTCGCTGCTCAGCCACAACGACGTCGTCACGCTGCTGCACGAGACGGGGCATTGCCTGCATCACCTGTGCACGCGCGTCGATCGGCCCAGCATCGCCGGCACGAGCGGCTTCGAGTGGGACGCGATCGAGCTGCCGAGCCAGTTGATGGAGGATTTCGCCTGGGACCGGGCGGTGCTGACCAGCATGTCGGGTCATTACAAGACCGGGGCGCCCCTGCCGCCGGAGATGTTCGAGAAGCTGGTGGCGGCGCGCCGATATCACTCCGCGCTGTTCGTGGTGCGGCAGGTCGAATTCGCGCTGTTCGACCTGTTGCTGCACCTGGGCACGATGGGGTCGGATCCGATCGAGGTACTGGAAGCGGTTCGTGACGAGGTGGCGGTGATCCGCCCCCCTGCCTGGCATCGCTTTCCCCATGCCTTCAGCCACATCTTCGCGGGGGGCTATGCGGCGGGCTATTACAGCTACCTGTGGGCGGAGGTCCTCGCGGCGGACGGCTTCCGGCGGTTCGCGGAGGCGGGGCTGGTCGACCGGGCGACCGGCGATGCCTTCCGCGACGAGGTGCTGGCGCGCGGTGCGAGCCGACCGGCGGCGGACAGTTTCCGCGCGTTCCGCGGTCGCGACGCCGATGTCGAGGCACTGCTCATCCGCCGCGGGCTTGCATGACCGATTTCGTCGCGACGCGTGCTGCGTTCGACCTGCCGGAGGGGCTGGTCTACCTCGACGGCAACTCGCTGGGACCACTGCCCCGCGCGGCGGCGGCACGCGTCGAGCGGACGATCCGCGCGGAATGGGGCGAGCGGCTGATCCGGGCCTGGAACGATGCGGGCTGGATGGCGCAGCCGCCACGCGTCGGGGATCGCATCGGCCGGCTGATCGGCGCGCCCGCGGGCAGCGTCGTGGTCGGCGACACGCTGTCGATCAAGGTCTATCAGGCCCTTGCCGCCGCGCTCGCGCTCCGGCCGAAGCGTCGGATCGTCCTGTCAGACAGCGGTAATTTCCCGACCGACCTGTACATCGCCCAGGGGCTGCTCGACACGATGGGGCAGGGGCATGCGTTGCGCGTCGTCGCGCCGGAGGCGGTCGCAGACGCGATCGACGAGGACGTTGCCGCGGTGATGCTGACGGAGGTCGACTATCGTACCGGACGGTTGCACGACATGGCGGCGTTGACCGCGCACGCGCATGCGGCCGGTGCGCTGACGGTCTGGGACCTGGCGCATTCGGCCGGCGCGATCCCCGTCGACCTGTCCGCCGCCGGCGCGGATTTCGCAGTCGGCTGCACGTACAAATATCTCAACGGCGGCCCGGGTGCCCCGGCGTTCATCTATGTCGCGCCGGACCATGCCGACGACGCGCGACCTGCCCTCGCGGGCTGGATGGGTCATGAGAAACCCTTTGCCTTCGCTCCGGACTATCGCCCCGGCGCGGGGATCGAGCGGATGCGCGTCGGCACGCCGCCGGTCATCGCACTCGCCGCGCTCGAGGCGGCGCTCGACGTCTGGGACGGGGTGTCGATGGCCGACGTCCGCGCCGCCTCGCTCGACCTGTCGGAGCGGTTCATCGCCGAGGTGGAGGCACGCTGCCCGACGCTGACGCTTGCCAGCCCGCGCGACGGCCGCCGGCGGGGCAGCCAGGTGTCGTTCCGCCATCCCGATGCTTATGCCATCATGGCGGCGCTGATCGATCGCGGCGTGATCGGCGACGTGCGCGCGCCCGACATCCTGCGCTTCGGCTTCACGCCATTGTATCTCGGCCATGCGGAGGTGGCGCGCGGCGCGGCGATCCTGGGAGAGATCATGACGAGCGAGGCATGGCGCGATCCCCGCTACCAGGTGCGGCAGGCGGTGACGTGAGCGACCGCCCCTACGACCCCGCCGGCGACGGCGCCGAGATGTCGTTTCGCGGGCGCATGTCCTATGGCGACTATCTGTCGCTGGACGCGATCCTCGATGCGCAGCATCCGCTGTCCGATGCGCACGACGAACTGCTGTTCATCGTCCAGCACCAGACGAGCGAATTGTGGCTCAAGCTCGCGCTGCACGAGATGGAGGCGGCGTGCGCGGCGATCGCGAGCGACCGGCTCGACGTCGCCTTCAAGATGCTGACCCGCGTCGCACGCATCTTCGAGCAGCTGAACGGCGCGTGGGACGTGCTGCGCACGATGACGCCCTCGGAATATTCGCAATTCCGCACCTCGCTGGGTCAGTCCTCCGGTTTCCAGTCCTACCAGTATCGCGCGATCGAATTTGTCGCCGGCAACCGCAATGCGGCGATGCTGAAACCGCATGCGCACCGCGCCGACCTGGATGCGCGGCTGCGCGCGATCCTGGCGCGGCCGAGCCTGTACGACGAGGCGATCCGCCTGCTCGCGCGTCGCGGCTTCGCCGTGGAGCAGGAGCGCCGCGACCTTGCCGACCAGCGGGGCGAAAGCGAGGCGCTGGTCGACGCCTGGGCGCGCATCTATGCCGATCCCGCGGGGCAATGGGACCTGTACGAGCTCGCCGAGAAGCTGGTCGATTTCGAGGACTATTTCCGCCGCTGGCGCTTCAATCACGTCACGACGGTGGAGCGGATCATCGGCCTGAAGCGCGGGACCGGCGGCGCGTCGGGTGTCGCCTATCTTCGACGGATGCTCGACGTCGTGCTGTTTCCCGAGTTATGGCGGGTTCGGACGGTTCTGTAGCGGATTGAGGCGGGGGACGGCATGGCGCGGGGCGGTAACGGATGCGAGGCGACGCGGCGCGCCTGGCTCGACGAGGCGGTGCGACGGATCGAGGCGGACTTCAACCGTTCGGCGGACACGCACCTCATCCACCTGCCGCTGCCGCGCTATCCGGGCATTGACCTGTACCTCAAGGACGAGAGCAGCCATCCTACCGGCAGCCTGAAGCACAGGCTGGCCCGATCCCTGTTCCTCTATGCGCTGTGCAACGCCTGGATCGGTCCGGGGACAACCGTGATCGAGGCATCGTCGGGTTCGACCGCGGTCAGCGAGGCCTACTTCGCGCGCATGCTCGGCCTGCGTTTCATCGCCGTCGTCCCGGCCTCGACCGCCGCGCCCAAGCTCGACGCGATCCGTTTCCACGGCGGCGAGATTCATGCCGTCGACGATCCGCGCTCCGTCTATGACGTCGCGCACCGGCTCGCGGCCGAGACGGGCGGTCATTATCTCGACCAGTTCACCTATGCGGAGCGCGCGACCGACTGGCGCGGCAACAACAACATCGCCGAAAGCATCTTCGCGCAGATGGCGGAGGAGCGCTATCCGACCCCGTCATGGATCGTCTGTGGCGCGGGAACCGGTGGCACGTCGGCGACGATCGGGCGATTCCTGCGCTATCGCCGCCATGCGACCCGGCTGTGCGTCGCCGATCCCGAGCATTCGATCTTTCATCGTCACTTCGCCGATCGCGGCGAGACCGTGCTGCCGGAGGGATGCTGCAGCTGTATCGAGGGTATCGGCCGCCCCCGCGTGGAGCCGAGTTTCGTCCCCAGCGTAATCGACCGCATGATCCCCGTCGCCGACGCCGACAGCATCGGCGCCATGCGTGCCCTGTCCCGGCGTCTCGGCCGCAACGTCGGCGGGTCGACGGGTACCAACCTATGGGCGTGCCTTCGGATCGTCGAGGAGATGGCGGCGCGGGGCGAAAGGGGGAGCATCGTCACGCTGCTATGCGATGGCGGCGACCGTTATGCCTGCACCTATTATCAGGATGCGTGGCTGGCGGAGCGAGGCATCGGCTGGATCGACGCGGACGGGGCGACCACGGCCGCCCTGGCCGGCTGACCCGTTACGTCGCGGCCCGCCGCAGCTTAGGCCAGCGCATCGCGAGCGATCCGACGGCGCTCAGGCAAGCGGCGGGTCGGCGCTTTCGACCAGTTCGACGGCCTCGAACCCATAGCTGCGCCAGCCGCGCTGCCGCTCCGCATCCGCTGCCGCGGCGCGCTTCCCGGTCGTCTCGCGCAGCGATTTCGCATGGCCCCAGAACACCTCCGTCTTGCCGTCCGCCGTCACGGCAACTATCCGCCAGTAATGCGTGAGCGGCGCGGCCGTCGGACCGATCGTCTTCACGTAGCCATCCGGCATCGTCGCGGTGAGATAGCGTTTGCGCTTCGCCATGCTGGTCCTTGCCTGAAGACCCTGCCCGAAGCACGACGGCGCGGCGCATGGCAAGGTCAGCGGCGCGCCCGCTCCCACGTGGTGCGATAGGCGAGGAGGGCTTCGACCGCGTCCGTCTGGAACAGGCGTACGCCTTGATCGGCGAGTCGACCCCATACCGCCTGCGGGTCGTGCCGCGCCTCCGGATCGCCGCCCATCCCCGTCACGAAACCGTGGAACAGCGTGTTGATCCAGATCGGAACGCCGAGCGCCTTGGCTCGCGTGGTGATGGCGGGAAGCGCGGTGACCGGCAGTATCGGCAGCTCGATCGCGATCGGCCGGGTCGGGCCCTGCATCTGCTTGTCGATGATTCCGGCGACATCCGCCGCCCGGGGGTCACCGGTGATCGGGATGACCGCAAAGGGTACACGGTCATAGGGCGGGATCGATGCAAGCGGCACGGAGGCCATTCCGGCGGACGTCTTGACGATGACGCGATCGGTTGCGCTGGCGCGGTGGACGGCATCGACGACTTCCCCGTAGATCGCGTCCTTGACGTCGAGGTTGAGGACGATCCCGTCCTTCGCGAGCGCCAATATCTCGTCGAGGGTAAGGACGCGCTGATCCGACAGCGGCGCACCCGGACCGCCCTCGTCCTGTCGGAGTCGCAGCGCCTTGAGCTGCGCGAGGGTAAGGTCGGCGACCCGACCCGTGCCGTCGGTGGTGCGGTCGACACGCTCGTCGTGCATGATCACGAGCGCACCGTCCCGACTGCGCCGGACGTCGGTTTCCATCACGTCGGCACCCAATGCGACACATTGCGCGAGCGCGGCGGCGGAATTTTCGGGAGTAGGACCCAACCCGTGCAGCGGGGCGGCTTCATGGCAGCCGCGATGCGCGATCACGATCAGGCCGCCGCGCGGATCGCGGATGCGACGAAGTGCATCCGGCGGCGCCGCCTGAACGGCGGAACAGGCGAGCAGACCGGTGACGGCCGCGAGGAGCAGGCGTTGCATGAACATTTCCATCGAAAAAGGCGGGCGGCCGCGACGGGCCGCCCGCGTCAGGCGCCACGGTGGGGGGACATCCTCCGTGGGGTTACCATTTGCGGCTGACGATCAGGCGCACGTTGCGGCCGAATAGCGGCCGCCCGAAGATGGCGGTGGGTACGCCCTGGCCGAACCGGTCCCCCGCCGTGTTGCCCTCGGTGAAGCCGTGCGCATTGGTGATGTTGTCGCCGGCGACCTGGAACTGCCAGTCACCCGACGTTAGCATGCCGCCGAGACCGAAGGAGCCATAGGCCGGCAAAGCGGTGGTGTTGCCGAAGTCGGTGAAGCGCCTGCCGACGTAATCGTACCGTCCGTACACGCTGATCTTCGCGTCGCCGGCGGTGAAGTCCAGCGTCGGGCGCACGTTCAGATACAGCTTGGGCTCGCGAATGATCTGCTTGCCGTTCGCGATGCGTGCATCCGCGCCCGTGCTGCTGGTGAAGTTGAGGTAGCGCGGGTTCTGGAACGTCACCGAACCGGCCAGGGAGAAGGGTCCGCGGACGCGCAACAGGCCGTCCGCCTCCAGGCCCTTGTTCTCTGCGATGCCGACGAAGTTGGTTGTGACATCGGCGCGGCCCGTCACGGGGTTGAACGCGGCAAAGCTGGCATTGAGCGGGTCGAAGCGGGTGTAGAAGCCGGTGATATACAGATAGGACCCGCCCGTCAGCAGCTTCACGCCGGCCTCGTACAACTTGGCCTTGGTGGAGATCACCGCCGGCAGCGGCACGTTGGTGACGATGTTCGACGTCGGCGGCACCTGAAGCTGCGAGGCGCGCAAATAGATGCCGATATGGCCGTTGGCGTCGTAATTCGCGCCGACCGTCCAGTTGGTCGCGTTCAGCTTGATGCGATTGCTGTTGATCGCGCCGGTGAAGCCGCGGGTGCTGTTGTCCGCCAGGGTCGTCGCGTCACCCAGATTGTAGGCGCCGGTGACGCGGCCGAAGCCGCTGAACGTATACCATTCCTGGCGCAGGCCCGCGTCGATGCGCAGCTTGTCGGTGATGTCCCAGGTGTCGGTGCCGTAGAGCGCGATCAACTGGCCGTCGGCATGGCCACCGCCGAGCGACGCCGCATCGGTAAGCGCGCCATTGTCCGTGACGTAACCGAGCACGGCGTTGTTGGCGGAATAGGCGACGAGGTCGAGGACGGGCGGCTGCGATTTCACCTCGACCAGATAGTTCTGGTAGACGTTGAAATTGGTCTGGCCCCACAGCGATCCGTAGGTGCCGATGCGGATGTCGTGCGTGCCGAGCCCCGTCTCGAACTTGCGGGTGATCGACAGATCACCCTGAGCGGAGGTGAAATCGCTCGCGATCGAGCGATATTGGGCCTGCATCACCAGCCCCGAATCGTTTGCCGGGTTGTACGCGGTCTGACCGCCGGTGCCGGCGAACGCATAGCCCATCCTCGCTACCCCGGCACCGAACGCCGTGGTCGCCGCCGGGAGGAAGCCGTTGGCGAACGTGGTCGCGTCGACGGGGTTGGAGGTCGAGTAGAAGGCGTCGAAACGTACCTTACCCTGGGTATAGCCGCCCTTGGCGGAGACGTGCCAGTCGCCGAAGTCGCCCTCGTAATCCAAGCCGACGTTGCCGAAGATCATGTGCCGGCCGTTGGCGAGGTCGCCGCGCTGATTCTGGATCACGCCCGCGCCGTCACGATATTTGATGTTCACCGACCGCAGCGCCGGCGTGTTGATCGTGCCGGAGAAATAATCGACGTACTGGTTGAGGCTGACGGCGGGGTTGCGCGGGTCGTTGGTCGGGATCGACAGATAGAAGAGATTGTGATCGTCAGTGTACTGGCCGGTGACCTTGACGAAACCGTTGCCGAAATCGTGCTTGATGTTGGCGCGGATCTGACCGCCGCGATCGCTCGGGAAGCCAGAATTGCGGTAGCCGTCATGGTAGCGCAGGAACCCGCCGATCGCGTAAAAGGTGTCCTTCGACAGCGGACCGGCCTGATAGGCGTCGAGCCGGTAATAGCCGGTGTCGCCTAGCGTGGCCTGAACCTTGCCGCGGGTCGTCGCCGTGCCGGTGACGGTGATGACGTTGGCGATGGCGGCGGCGGTGCTGGCGTAGATCGGTGCCGGACCGCCGCGCACGACCTCGACCCGGTCGGTCATCAGGTCGAGGCGGTTCATGCCGTCGCCCTGGTTGAAGAAGTAGCCGTCGAGTTCCTGATACAGCGGCAGACCGTCCTGCTGATAATAGAGGAAACCACGATCGGTGGGAATGCCGCGGACGCGCGTGATGTTCTGGACTTCGCCGCCCGTCGCCTCGACATGGATGCCCGGCAGCGCGCCGATCAGGTCGGTCGTGCTCTTGGGTGCGAGCTTCTGGATGTCGCTTTGCGACAGCGAGTTCACCGCATAGGACACGTCGAAGCGACGCTGCTCGCGCGCCGAACCGGTGACGATGATGTCCGAGCGATCCTCGTCCTGCGCCGTGGTGCGAGCGTCCGACGTGGTGGCCGCCCGATCCGCCTTGTCCTGTGCCGACGCGGATTGGGTGGCGGCCGTCATCGCGCACACCGCTGCCCCGACCAATAACATGTTCCTCATTCGAGCCCCCTCTGCCTTGCGATGGCGGCGCAGTGGGGACGGAATGTGACACTATTATTTTCTTACAGGTAATTAAATCATCATCGTCTCCGCCGCAGTGATCGCGTGGACCGGGATCATCGCGGCGCCGATCACGACGGCCTTGCTGCCGATCGTCGAGGCATGGATCGACGGCAGCGACGAGCGATAGCCGTCGCCTCGCCCGTGCAGGCGTTCGCTGAGACCCCGGGCGATTCGCTGCAGCAGGACGATGGGTAGCGCGCCGGACAGGACGACCGCGCCGGGATCGAGCCATACGGTGCCGCTCATGATCGCCATGTCCAACTGCCCGATCACGCGTTGCGTCCACTGGTCGATCAATGGTGCGTAACGATCCAGCAGACACTCGACCTGTGCGAGCGAATCGATCGCCGCGCCGGCGTCGCGCAAGACGAGCAACAGGTCGATCCCCGACGGCCGTTCGCGGTGGCCCGGAAACAGCCGACCGACCTCGCCGGCGTTGCCGTGCTCGCCCAGGAAAAGGTCACGCTCCGCGATCAGCCCGCCGCCGATGCCATGCCCCAGGAACAGCGTCATGACCGAGCGGTAGCGATCGATGATGCCCGGCTGATAATATTCGCCCAGCGCGGCGGCACTGGCGTCGTTCTCGATCCAGACCGGCATCCCGAGCGCGTCGCCAATCACCTCGGTCAGGGGGACGTCGTTCCATCCCGCGACACGATCGACGACGATCCGCCGATCGCGACGGCCGGGCAGGGCATAGCCGGGCACCGCGACTCCCAAGCCTAGGAACTTCCCCCGCATGAACCCATGCGTCGCCGCGAGCGCGTGCAGGCGGGCTTCCACCGCGCGGGCGAAGACGCGGGGATCCGGATCGTCGAACGGCGACGCGTCGTGAACGACCGGGTTGCCGCGGAAATCGACGATCACCAGCTCGAGCCATCCGGGATAAGGCGCGGCGCCAATCGCCCAGCCGCCGCGGCCGGACACCGCGAGCGGAATCGTCGGCCGTCCGCGACCGCGTTCCTCGGCCAGGTCGAGCTCCTCGATGAGGTCGAGCGCCAGCAGCGACTGCGTCAGCCGCGTCATCGTCGCCCCGTTCGTCCCCAACGCCTGTGCCAGCCAGCCGCGCGAGGCCGCTCCCTTGATCCGCAATTGCATCAACACGCGCTTCTGTGGTTCGCTCAGGGCGATCTGGGGGCGTGGGGGGCGGGCCATGGACGGGCCTTTTATATTTCCGCGGTGTCAAATAAATGAAAATCCGGCTGGCTAAAAGGCGAACGATGAACGCCGATGCCCCCGCCGAAGCGTCCGCCCGGTCGCATCCGCTCGCGATGCAGATCGGCTACAGCGCGGCCAATCTGGGCAAGAGCGTGGTGTGGAACAGCTTCGAAAGCATCATGCTGTTCTACCTGGTTTCCGTCGGTGGCTTTCCGCCGCTGGTCGGCGGTGCCTTGCTCGCCGCAACATTGCTCTGGGATGCGGCGTTCGATCTTGTCGTCGCGCGCTGGACCGACCGCTCCAACGGGGGCGGCCGACTGGGGCGACTGATTGTCGTCGGCGCGCCCCTGTGCGGGATCGGGTTCTGGCTTGCCTTCGCGCTGCATGCGCCGGGTCCGGTCGCCGCGGCGATCATCGCCTGCCGCCTGGGCTATTCGCTGTGTGACGTCGGCCACAATACCTTGCTCATCCGGGTGGCGTCGGCACCGGGTGATGCCGCGCGCGTCTCCGGCATGCGGCTGCTGTTCAGCGCGGGCGGTGTCGCGCTCGTCGCGCTGGCGTCGGGATCGAGCCTGGCGCACACGTTGCCCGAGGCACAACGGGCTTCCTTCGCCGTCGGTGCGCTTTGCGGCGGCCTGCTCTATGTCGCGACCTTGTTCGGCGCGCTCTATGCGACGCGCGGACTCAAGGCCCCCCAGGCATCGGCGGACGTGCGTCCCGACCGCCCATTGCGCTATTATGCGCGGGACGCCGCCTTCCGCCGCTTGCTGTGCGTGATAGCGTTCCAGGCCGCGCTGGTGCCCCTGTTCCAGCGTGCGCTGCCCTTCTACGGCAAGGCGGTTCATGCCGATCCAAGCTGGGCGGGACCGGCGCTGCTGACGATCACGCTGTCGCAATCGCTGACGCTTCCCCTGTGGATGGCGGCATCGCGGCGGCTCCCGCCCCGGACGATCGCGATGGGCGCCCATGGCGCGGCGATCGCCGCGATGGCCGGATTGACGCTCACGCCCGCCTCGATCGCCGAGCCGGCGCTGCTGGTGGGGCTAGGCGCGTCGTTCGGCGGCATGAACCTCGCCATCTGGGCATTGCTGACCGATATCGTGCAGCGGACGCTTAGGGAGGGTGCGGGGGGAGAAGCCACGCCCGTCGGCCTCTTCCTGGCGACGCTGAAGGTGGCGGCGGCCTCGGGCAACTTTCTCTTCTCGGCGATCGTCGCCGCGGGGCCGGTCGCCCTGGCTTGGCGGCTGGTGCCGGGTGGCACGTTGCTGACGACGAGCGCGACCGCTCTCCCCGTCTGCGGAAGCCTGGCGGCATGCGTCCTGCTCTATTCGATGCGCGGCGCGTTCGCCCGCCCCACAGCGACGAAACCGGGCCTAGCGGGACGCTGGAGATCGTGGCGGCGTCACACCGCCGTCCGCCACATCGATGCCGGTGCGGGAGTGTGAACGCCAAATATCGCGCGCCCCGAAAGCGGACCGGCACCGCCCCGATCTGGCCTGGCTGGATCGCAGGCTAACGTCCCCCGGCGCGGCGCATCGGCATCGCGTCGATCGTCTCCGCCAGCATCGGCGCGTCGACCGGTCGGGACCGGCGCAGCTTGACGCCGCCGTCCTTGCCGACCAGCGCCACGCCAAATCCCGAAGCGGGCAATCGGTAGCGCCGTCGCAAGGCGTCCGCGCCGTCCCCCGTGCCGATCACCCTTTCGCCCAGGATCTCGATCACCACCAGATCGCGATCCTCCGCACCCGTGCGCCACGCCCGGAGCATGCCGCGTTGTTCGACCAGCCGGGGATCGTCCGCGTCGGACGCGCTGATCAACAGGACGCGCTTGTGCCATCGCATCGCCGCCACGCTGGCTGGAGCCGTCGCGGTGACAGGCGGGGCAGGGGGCATGCCGAGCAGGATCATGGTGCCACAACGCGCGCTCGATCGGGTGGTGCCGCCGGCGACTACGGCGTGCGCTGCGCCGATCCGGCGGCCGCCTGACGGATGCGGACGGTCAGCGCCAGTTCGTCACGCGCGGTCAGCACCTTGCGGCGGACGTCCGGCGGCACTGCAGTGCGCGACGCAAGGAAGGCGTCGACCACCGCCAGCGCGGCGGCATCCCGCTGGCCGCCGATGAACGCGTCGATCCACGCGGGCAGGAAGAAGATCCGCCGATTCTGGCGTATCCAGTCCAGCCGGTCGAGGGCGGGGCGGAGGAACGACAGCGTGAGGGATGCCTGCTCGATCGTATTGAACGGGCCCAGGCTCTCGCTCGCCCATGCCTCGTTGAGCGTCGGATCGTCGAAATAGCGACGGAAATAGTCGGCCTTGATGTTCCTGTCGGAGCTCGCCGCGCGCGTGACGAACGCATCCTTGACCGCCTCGGTCGACTGGTCGTGGCGTAGCTCGGCTTCGTACAATTGCTGCGAGTCGGGCGTTGCGATGGCGATAAGTCGGGTCACGATGGCCCAGCGTGTCGGCTGGCGGATCGCCGCGTCCGCGAACGTCGCCCGCCCGGCAAGCAGATCGCGCAGACGCGTCAGCGCGAGCGGCGTTCGCGCCGTTGCGACGAGCCGGTCGAGCGCGTCCTTGCGCAACCCGTACCCGAGCCGCGTATCGTCCAGACGGGCGATCAGCGCGCGCTCCCACCGCGGGCGCAGGGCGGCCGCCGTGTCGTCGGCGAGATAGACGTTGAGGGCGGTCGCACCGCGCGACAGGATCGCGCGGGAGATCTGCTCATCCCGCTCGTCGGGCAGGCGGTCGAGCACCACCTCGAGGTAGCGGTCGGGCCTCAGCCGGACATCGCGGACCGTGTCCCACAGACCGCCCCACATCAACGCGCGCAGCAACGTATCGCGCACCGTGCCGACATGCGTCATGATCCATGCGATGGTGCGGTCGTCGGGAAGGAACAGGCCGTACCCCTTGTCGTCGTCGTTCGGCCACACGTAATCCGGAACGGGAAGACCCGACGCGCCGCGAACCACCGCCGTGTCGCCGCTGAAGGCGGCGTCGAGCACGACGTCGGCACGGTCGCGATAGCCGAGCCGCACGCGCACCTTCATCGGCCAGGCGCCGCCGGTGTCGCCCCGAAGCGTCTGCGCAGGCCGCTGGACGAGCGCAAGCGACCCGATCCGGCCGCCGGATTGCGTCATCCGCGTCTCGACGCGTGGCAGGCCGGCGCGAAGCATATACTGGCGCCCGAACGCGCCCAGGTCGACGCCGGAGGCCGCGCTGATCGCGCCCAGCAATTCCTGCCACGTGGCATTACCATAGGCGTGGCGGGTCAGGAACGCGTGCAGGCCGCGCCGGAAGCCGGCTTCGCCGACGAGGAACGCCAGCTGTTTGATGACCGCGGGCGCCTTGTTGTACACGATCGGCCCGTAGTTGCTCTTCGCCGCATCGAGATTGTCGAGCGGTTGCCACAGCGCCTGCGTGCCGCTGGTCGCATCGGCGCGATAGGCGGGCGTCTTGGTCGACAGCAGAAAGGTCGCCCAGGCGTTGCTGCCGGGTTGCAGCTCCGCCTGGATGCGCGCGGCCATGTAGGTGGCGAACCCTTCCTTGAGCCAGAGATCGTCGAACCAGCGCATGGTGACGTCATCGCCGAACCACTGGTGGCTGATCTCGTGGTAGATCGTCGCGTCGCGGCCGAGGCGCTGCGGCAGCGTCGGCGGCTCGCGGAAGACGAAGCGGTCCTCGTTGTAGAAGATCGCGCCGACATGCTCCATGCCGCCGAACGGAAAGGCGGGGGCGAGCAAGAGGTCGAGCTTGGCGAAGGGGAAGGGGACGCCGAACCAGTCCGCGAGCCAGCGGACGGCGGAACGGTTGGTCTCGATCTGGGCGTCTGCGTCCACCTCCGCCCGACGCGACGCGCGGGCATAGAGGGTGATCGCCCCCTGACCCTCGGGCGCCGAGGTCCAACTCGCCCAGGGGCCGGCCGCGAAGGCGGCGAGATAGGTGGAGATCGGCTCGGTCTCCGCGAAACGCCAGCGGGTGCCGGCACCGACCGCGTCCTTCGCCAGGGAGCGACCGTTCGCGACCACGGTCCAGCCCGCGGGGGCGGTGAGCGTCCACGTGAAGCGCCCCTTCAGGTCCGGCTGGTCGAAACAGGGAAACAGCAGATTGGCATCAGAAGGGACGAGCAGCGTGTAGAGATAGTCCGCGCCGTCCGTGTCGTCATGATGGCGGATGATCGCCGCACCGGCGGCGGCGATCGGCGTCGCGAAACGCGCGCGAACGACGTTGCTGCCGCCCTTCAGCATCGATCCCGGCAGCACGACATGGCCGTCGGCGATATCGGCGCGCGCGGGCCGTCCGTTGATCGTGAGGTCGCCGATCGAGAGACCGCGGAAATCGAGGATCAGGTCGCCGCCGCCGCGCGTCTGGTCGAAACGGATCTCGACCGTCCCGACCGCGGCTTCGCGCGCAGTCAGATCGAGCGCGATGGCATAGCGAAGGTTGCCGATCCGCGACGACCGCTCACGGGCCAGGGCCAGCGCGATGCCCGGCCCCGCGCTCGTGCCAGAAGCCGCGAGGACGCGCGCGGCGGACGCCCCGACTGCCGGCACCAGCATGGCAGCCCCGAGAAAGTGTCGCCGATCGCCCGTAACGTTCATGATGATGGCATCCTGTCGCATTCGCGACGCGACCCTATCGCCAGCGCGGCAGCGGGCAAGCGTCGTCGATACCTGCCTGACGAACCGACAAGGAAAGCGCGGATGCCCCTCGGCGACGGCGTTGATGCCAGCCCGCAGCGAAAAGAGACGAACGTCTCACATCGGTTTGAGATCACCAGTATCGGCGCCGCGATCGAGCGCTTTATGGTGACCCCTACGGAAGGCGTTGTTCCAGCAACGAGGCACGCAATTGTGCGGGTTTCGGAAATCGCTTACCCATCAGTTTGTTCACACGGCTTGTACCCGTGTGCATGACTACATGAGCCCGATGTTCGCCATCCGTCAAGGCGAAGCTGGTGGAAACCAGAATGGCCGGTTTGGAGCGGCGTGACGAGGTAAGCTGCCCTTCATTCATGACGGCCTGTTCGACAGCTATGGTGCTGCCATGGACGAGCTGGGTTGCCGGGATCGGAAGGAGGTGGATCGCCGGGCGAACAGCCGTGTGGATCAAAGTTACTTGCCGTTCCGAATACAAGAGCAGCCATGCTGCGACTCCGACAGATGAGGAGCTCGCGAAAAACTCACATCTGTCAACGTCAGCGTCCACGATTTCTTTCAGCCTGACACGATATACTATAGACCGTTTGGTCTATCTTGAACGGCGCTCCGCTACACCGGCCGTGTGGCAGCCAGTTTCACGCTGGGCCGGAGCCCTCTAAGACCGGCATGCATCGGGTGAAGAGCGGTTCGCATTAGGCTGACAGCACTGCCTTATTCACTTTCCCGCCTCGCCAGCGTCTTCGTTAATCTTGCGCTCCGCCATATCAACGGTCACCAGCTACGCAGGCATCGGCGTCCGACGCCACCTGACGTGACGGCTCGAAACCGAACCCACGTCCGGGATGCCAGCGAGCGCCATGCTACGCTCGAACTCCTCGAACAGCAAAGTCAGCGCGCGATCGACCCCCGCCTCGCCGCCGGCCGCCAGGCCGTACAGATAGGGACGTCCGATGGAGCATGCGGTCGCCCCGAGCGACAGTGCCTTGAGCACGTCGAAGCCGCGGCGGACGCCGCCGTCGCATATCACGTCCGGCACGTCGCCGATCGCCTCCCGCACAGAGGCTACCTGATCGATGGGGGCGGCCGCGCCGTCGAGCTGCCGCCCGCCATGGTTCGAGATCATCACGCCGGTCGCTCCGGAGGCGATCGAGCTGCGGGCGTCCTCGGGCGTCATGATGCCCTTGATGGCGAGCGGACCATTCCATTCCCTCGCCAGCCATTCGACGTCGCGCCAGGTGACCGACCGGTCGAACTGGCCGCCGATATAGTCGAAGAGGCTCATTGGGCCGCCGGCAAGCACGTCGAGCTTGTGGCTGACGTTCGCGAGGTCGAACTTGGAGCCAGTGAGCGCCGGCAGCGACCAGGACGGGTGCATGGCGAAGCTCAGCAGCGACTTCAGGGTCAGGCGGGGCGGGAGGGACAGGCCGCTCACGCGATCACGCTCACGATTTCCGGCGACCGGCGTATCGACCGTGAGAGCCAGGCCGTGGAAGCCCGCCTCGCGGCAGCGCGCCACGAACTCGGAAGTGAGCCCTCGGTCCTTGAAGATGTAGATCTGGAAGACCTTCGGCCCGGCGAAGGCGGCAGCGAGGTCTTCCAGCCTCGTGGTGCCCATCGTCGACAGCGCATAGATCAGGCCGTGACGCGCCGCCGCACGGGCTACGGCTAGCTCCGCGTGCGGATGAAACATGCGCGTCAGACCGGTCGGCGAGAGCATGAGCGGCCATCGCGAGCGTTGCCCGAAAATCGTCGTCTCCGTGGTGATCGACGACACGTCGTTGAGAACGTCCGGCATGAACTCGTAGTCGTCGAACGCGGCCTCGTTGCGGCGTAGCGAGCATTCGTCGTCCGCTCCACCGTCGATGTAGTCGAAGATGGGCCGCGGCAGCCGCCGGCTCGCCAGACGGCGCAGGTCGGCCAGGTTGTTCGAACGGCGAAGGTCTCTCACGGTCGAATCATCGCTTCGTCTGCAAGGACCCGTTCGTTCGAGCCGGTATCGTCTCCAACCTTCTCAAGTCGCGCCGTCATTCACATCTCCCACGCGAACATGGCCTCTCGGCCGTCCACCGAACGACGTGATAGCGCGCGGTGCGAGCGACGCGCACTATGCTAGGCGGATCAGATGGTGTGCGTTTCCGCAAGGCGACGTCGCGTCCCGCGATCGATGGCGGCATGGGCATACAGCGCGCGTCCTAGGTTTGCCTCCTCTCCAGTGCAGGGGCCGGCCGATTGATGAACGCCTTGAGCGCGAAGCTGCTCTGGATGTGCGCCACCCCCGGGATCTGGGTCAGCTGTTCGAGCAGGTCGCGGTAGTGCTGCAGATCCTTCACGACCGCACGCAGAAGGTAGTCCGCACCGCCGGTCATCAGGAACCCGCTCATCACTTCGGGAATGTCGGCGACGACCGATTCGAACCTTTCCAGAACTTCGCGGATCTGCCGTTCCACCGTGACGGAGATGAAGACGATCATCGTTCCAGCGAGGCGGCCTTCGTCGAGCTGCGCGAAGTAGC
The DNA here is from genome assembly GCF_031082075.1 of Sphingomonas sp. GV3. Classification (NCBI taxonomy): domain Bacteria; kingdom Pseudomonadati; phylum Pseudomonadota; class Alphaproteobacteria; order Sphingomonadales; family Sphingomonadaceae; genus Sphingomonas; species Sphingomonas sp. GV3. The sequence goes on from NZ_JARWLE010000001.1 coordinate 417,765, forward strand.
CGCGGATTTATCCGGCCTCCTCGAGCAGCCGGACGCGCCGCACGGTCGGCGTCATGGAGAGGCCGATCTCGGCCGCCAGGTCGCGCCACGTGATCCGGCCATCCTCCGTCAGCCGCCGCAATATGCGAAGATCGTATCCGTCAAGCGTTCCATCCGCGTCCATCGTCACCTCTTACGACCTAGCTATTAGTGATAATTACTACGCTCGGCCGCCACGGCTGCCAAGTTTGGAGACACTTGCCAAGCCATTGGGAGTATTCTCGCGGCGAGAGGATTTGCCGTGAAGCCTGATCGTATCACCAGCCTGGAAGCCATCTACAACGCCGAGAACGGGCCCGCCTTCATGACCGGAATCCAGGCGCTCGTCCGCCTGCCGCTCATGCAGCGCCGCCTCGACCGATCTAGGGGGCTCAATACGGCAGGCCTGGTCTCCGGCTACCGGGGATCTCCGCTCGGCGCCTACGATCAGCAGCTCTGGAAGGCTCGCAAGCACCTCGAGGCGCGCGACGTGGTGTTCCAGCCCGGCCTGAACGAGGACCTGGCGGCCACGGCACTCTGGGGCGCGCAGATGCACAAGGCCTTCGGACCGAGCCGTGCCGACGGCGTGTTCGGCATCTGGTACGGCAAGGGCAACGGTGTCGATCGTACCGGGGACGCGTTCCGTAACGCGAACATGCTTGGCACGTCGGCGCTCGGTGGCGTCCTGGCGGTTGGTGGAGACGACCACGCGGCCCAGTCCTCCATGTTTCCGCATCAGACCGACGGCATCTTCCAGTCCGTGATGATGCCGGTCCTGCAGCCGAGCAACGTGTCCGAGATCCTCTCGCTGGGGCTCGCGGGGATCGCCATGTCGCGCTTCTCGGGCGTCTGGGTCGGCATGAAGACGATCGCCGAGGTCGTCGAGAGCGCGGCGACGTTCGAGCTGCCGGACGCCTACCCGACCTTCCTGTCGCCGTCGGAGCTCGTGCCTGCCCATGGATTGAACTGGGATCCCGGGATCGCGTGGCCCGCCGAGCGCGCCGAATATGAGCGCCGAATGGTGGAGGAGCGCATCCCCGCCGCGATCGGCTGGGCGACGGCGAACCGGATCGACGCGCCGGTGTTCGCCGCGAGCAGGACGCGACTGTGCGTCGTCACGGTCGGCAACGCGGTGGGGAGCGGCTCCACTGCGATGCAGTTCGACTGGACGGTGCAGTCGCCGCAGCCCTCGCAGACCCGAGGATTGATGAAGAGGCGGCGATCGGGATCCGGAAAGGCGCCGCGCTTGCGCCGCCTACGCTTCTCGGCCGCGCATGTCTGCTCGTAGACGATGGCCGACGCGCCCTTCACGGTGCGCAGGTTGCGCTGGACGGCGTCGAGCGTGTCGCGGTGGTGCACGCTTACCGACTGCGGCAGCTTGCCGGCCCAGCGCTGGGGATTGTCGCTGACCAGGCGAACCTGCTCCACGCCCTCCGCCAGGAGCTGCGACACGATGCGTTCGGGGGCGATGGCGCCTTCGGCTGGCTGGCCGCCGGTCATCGCGACGGCGTCGTTGTAGAGGATCTTGAAGGTTATGTTCGTGCCTGCCGCGATAGCTGCACGGATCGCGAGAAGGCCACTGTGCTGATACGTGCCGTCGCCGAGGTTCTGGAAGATGTGCTCGGTGGTCGAGAACGGTGCCGCCCCTACCCACTGCAGCCCCTCGCCACCCATCTGGCTGAAGGTCGCGGTCTTCAGCTTCGGCTGCGACAGAGCCATGACGTGACAGCCGATACCGCCGCCGGAGATGGAGCCTTCAGGCGTTCGGGTTGAGCTGTTGTCTGGACAGCCCGAGCAGAAGAAAGGCTTGCGTGCCGGAAACGGTACCACGTTGCCGCGGCCGGCGCTCGCCTCGAGGATGCGGAGGCGCGCCAGAAGATCTATCGGACCGCCTTCATCGAAACGCCCTACCAGCGCCTTCGCGACCATCAGGGGCGTGAATTCCGAGACTACCGGCAGGAGCGGAGTTTCGCCGGCGTCCGACTTGCCGGTGACGCGGGTGCGCCGGTTCGGCCGGTTGAAGAGCGCGGCCTTGATCTGGTTTTCGACGACGCCGGTCTTCTCCTCGACCACGAAGATCTCGTCCGCGTCTCCGGCGAACGCGAGCAGCGGCGCGGATGCGAGAGGCCAGCTCATCGCGACCTTGTAGATCGAGAGGCCGAGCGCTTCCGCCTCGTCCTCTCCGATGCCGAGATCGGAGAGCGCCTGCATGAGGTCCTGATGCGCCTTCGGGACCAAGCGGCGAATCAACCAGTCGGCCTGCAACAAGGACTTCTCGTGCTCCAAGGGCTTCTGCCCGAGCTTCGTCGAGATCGAGGGAGTGACGGTGCGCAAGCCGGACGGCGACCGCATCGCGGCAGAGGAGGCGGCGCGCCTTCGAGATCGGGCATGCAGGCCGTCATAATGGCCGCCGAGGCACTCGCCGCCGGCAATGCCGACGTGATCGTCGCCGGTGGCATGGAAAGCATGACGAATGCTCCCTTCGCCCTTCCAAAGCACCGGGCCGGCGCCCGCATCGACCATGACCGCATCATCGACACCATGATGATGGACGGCCTTGAGGACGCCTACGAGCGTGGCAAGCCCATGGGGGCCTTCGCGCAGGACACGGCGCGCGAGTATCAGTTCAGCCGCGCCGACATGGACGCCTACGCGATCGAAAGCCTCGCCCGGGCCAAGGCCGCAATCGACGGAGGCGCATTCGCAGGCGAGGTCGTTCCGGTCGCGGTTGCCACCCGCCGTGGCGAGGTGATGGTAGGGGAGGACGAGCAGCCGGCGAACGCCATGCCGGAGAAGATCTCGGCGCTGAAGCCTGCCTTCGCCAGCGACGGCACGATCACGGCGGCCAGTTCCGCGTCCATCTCCGACGGCGCCGCCGCTCTGATCCTTACACGCGGCGACGTCGTCGAACGGCTCGGCCTGCGCAGCGAGGCGAAAGTCGTCGCGACGGCCGCTCACGCGCACGAGCCTGCCCTGTTCACGACCGCCCCCGTCTTCGCGATACGGAAGGTCCTCGACAAGGCGGGCTGGACCGTCGACGACGTTGACCTGTGGGAGGTCAACGAGGCCTTCGCAGCCGTCGCGATGATCGCGATGCGCGATCTTGGCATCGAGCACGAAAGGGTGAACGTGAATGGCGGCGCCACCGCGCTGGGCCACCCGATCGGCGCCTCCGGCGCGCGCATCATCGTCACGCTGGTGGCCGCTTTGAAGTCAAGAGGACTGAAGCGTGGCGTCGCGGCACTGTGTATCGGGGGCGGCGAAGCCACCGCCGTCGCGGTCGAGCTTATCGAGGAGGATCGGGCATGAAGGTCGAAAAGCTGGCCGCCATCGTGACGGGCGGCGCTTCCGGGCTGGGAGCGGCGACGGCTCGCCTTCTCGCGGAAATGGGCGCGCAGGTCACGCTATTTGATCGCAACGTCGACGCCGGCGAGGCGCTCGCAGCCGAGATCGGTGGTCTTTTCCAGGGGGTGGACGTGACCGACGAGAACAGCGTTCTGGCTGGCCTGGCCGCTGCGGAGGCGGCGCATGGCACGGCGCGGCTGCTGGTGAACTGCGCGGGCGTTGCGCCGGCCATGAAGGCTGTCGGCCGCGAGTTCGTGCCGCATCCGATCGAAGGGTTTCGCAAGGCGGTAGAGATCAATCTTGTCGGAACCTTCCTGGTCGCCTCCCGCTTCGCCGCCCGGCTCCAGCAGGTCGATCCGATCGGCGAAGAGCGAGGCGTCATCGTCAATACGGCCTCGGTCGCGGCCATGGACGGGCAGATCGGGCAGGTCGCCTACGCCGCATCCAAAGGCGGGGTCGTCAGCCTGACCCTACCGCTCGCCCGCGAGTTCGCGCAGTGGCAGGTACGGGTGATGACGATCGCGCCCGGCATCTTCTGGACTCCGATGCTCGCCGGTCTGCCGCAGGCCGCGCAGGATTCGCTCGGTCAGCAGGTGCCGCACCCTAGCCGGCTTGGCCGGCCCGAGGAGTTCGCACAGCTCGTCATCGCGATCGTAGCGAACACCATGCTTAATGGAGAAGTCATACGCCTCGACGGCGCAATCCGGATGGCACCACGCTGAATGGCCGGGGCGGGCCGCCATCGACATGGACCACGGCTTCTCCGACCGTCTGAAGCGGGCGGGGGGCAGGCGAGGCTGTCGTGCTGGTCCGTTCCGTCCACGAACATCCGCCGGGGTCGGACGCCTTAGCACCCCTGCAACGACCGAGCCTCGCGGCGCAGGCATCGACGGACCATGCGCAGCGACGTTGCTCCGGTGCGACTCCTGCATGAACAACATTCCACCAGGCATATCGAAATCGTTTCTGCCCCTGGCCGATCCAGATCATCATTCGGGCATGACACGTTCACCTACCGATTGCATCGACCTCGAATCCGGCAAAGTGCGGGGGAGCGTCGAAGGCGACGTCGAAGCCTATCGCGGCATTCCCTATGCCGCCGCACCGACAGGCGGAAGACGCTTTGAGCCGCCGCAGCTCCCGGAGCCGTGGCAGGACGTCCGTACGGCAGGCGAACCGGGGCCCAACGCGCCGCAGCGCCCGCGAAAGCTGGCCGGCCTCGATGCCGCTCCGCTGATAGGCGACGGCTGGAAGCCCGGCGATGACTATCTAACACTCGACGTCCTTCGCCCTGCTGACGGCGGTGGTGGTCTGCCGGTCATGGTCTTCATCCACGGCGGCGGCTTCGTGGTGGGCAGCAAGGACGCGTCCGTGCAGGACGGCCGTACCTTCGCGCGGGATGGCATCGTCTATGTCGCTATCAACTATCGCCTCGGCGTCGACGGATTCCTGCCCATCCCCGGCGTGCCGACCAACCTTGGCCTCCGCGACATGATCGCGGCGTTGCGCTGGGTGCAGGACGAGATCGGCAAGTTCGGCGGCGATCCGGCCAACGTCACCGTGTTCGGCGAGAGCGCCGGCGCGATGGCAGTCGCCGACCTCGTCACTTCCCCTCTTGCCGCCGATCTCTTCAGGCGCGCGATCGTGCAGAGCGGTCATGGCGCGATGACCCGCGACGTCGGCGTCGCCCAGAAGCTCGTCCGCAAGCTCGCCAAGCTGCTGGAGGTGTCGCCGGATAGGGCGGGGTTTGCCGCCGTGCCCCCTGGCGACAGGCTGCTCAATGCCGTGGACAAGGTGTCTCTACCCACCACCCGGCTGGATCTCCGGGGACCGGACGGCCGCGAGCCTGTCTTCGGCATCAGTCGCTTCATTCCCGTGCATGGCGACGACGTGCTGCCCGTCCAGCCTCTCGAGGCCCTACGTCAGGGTGCAGGTGCAGACGTCGATCTCCTGATCGGAAGCAACGCCGACGAGATGAACCTGTATCTCGTCCCGAGCGGCGTACGGGACAAGCTCAACAGCATCCTGGCTTGGCTGGTGCTGCGCAAGTCCCAGCCAAACGCATGGGCAGTCCTGAAGGCCTACCGGTCACCCGGGAAGAAGGCAGGCCAGGTGCTGATGGAGGCATTGACCGACCTCGTCTTCCGCTGGCCCGCACGCCGCTATGCCGAGGAGCATCGAGGGCGGACCCACGTCTATGAGTTCGACTGGCGCTCCCCCCGCTACGACGGCGGACTCGGCGCGTCGCACGGCATGGAGCTGCCGTTCGTGTTCGACAGCCTTGCGACATGTACGGGGGATGAGGGGCTGTGCGGCACTGCGCCTCCCCAAGAACTCGCCGACCGCGTCCACGCCATCTGGGTGCAGTTCGCTCGGGACGGTTCGCTGCCCTGGGCTCCGTTCGATCGGGAGACTCGAACCGTCTACCGGCTCGCCTCCGGCCAGGCGATCCGCGAGCCGCGCATGCCCGCCGCCGACTTTCTACCCTGAAACCGGAGTCCTCGATGTATCTCGACCGCCTGCGCCTCGACGGGCGCACCGCCTTCGTAACCGGCGGCGCGCAGGGGATCGGCTATTGCTGCGCCGACGCTCTTGCGGAAGCGGGGGGCCGCGTGACGATCGCCGACCGCGATGCGGACGCGATCGCGGCGGCGCTGGATTCGCTCAAGGCAAAGGGCCATCACGTGGATGGCGTCGTCCTCGACGTCACGGACAGTGCCCGTGTCGCCGAGGTCGCGGACGGGGCCGGCGCGTTCGACATTCTGGTCAACAACGCCGGCATTGCGCGCAGCGATACGCCGGCGGAGGACGTGGCCGACGAGCACTGGCGCAACGTCCTGGACGTCAACCTGAACGGCACCTTCTGGTGCGCGCGATCCTTCGGCCGGCACATGCTGGCGGCGGGACGGGGGAGCATCGTCAACGTCGGTTCGATGTCGGGCTTCATCGTCAACCGGCCGCAGCCCCAGAGCTACTACAATGCCAGCAAGGCCGCGGTGCATCAGCTGACCAGGAGCCTCGCGGCGGAGTGGGCATCGCGCGGCGTCCGGGTCAACGCCGTCGCGCCGACCTATATCTCCACGCCGCTGAACGCCTTCGCCGACCAGCAGGGGGAGATGTACCGGCGGTGGATCGATTCCACACCCCAGGGCCGGCTGGGGACGCCCGAGGAGGTCGCGTCGGTCGTCCACTTCCTCGCATCGGACGCGGCCAGTCTCATGACCGGCAGCATCGTGCTGGCGGACGGCGGCTATACCTGCTGGTAATCGTCGCTAGCGTCTCCGGACGTGCGTCATGCACGAGCCTGCAGTAGCGGCAGCTTCTAGTCGTCCACAAGGCGGTGGTGGTCGGCCGTGTCAGTCGCCCTTCGCCTAGCTATCGAACATCTGTCGAGGGGGCGTTCAACAAGCGCGCATCTGCACATCCTTCGATCGCATCTGCACAGCGAAAGCAGTGGCGCCGGCAGCGACTGCGGGAGCAGCCTGGGACATCGCTCAAGCGCTCCTGGGCGATGGCGCAGCTTGCAACGCCGCGGGTGACGTCGACCATTCCGGCAAACGGAAGGAGGAGGGCGCGAGGAGACGGACATGATGAAGGCAGTTTTGCCAACGCTAGCCGTGGTCGTCGCGGGGGCGAGCGTCGCTGCTACGCTGAGCCTGGCCGGCAGCATCTCAAGCAGTGTTTCCACATCATCCGTTGCCGTCATAGGCGGTACGTCGGTGCAGCCGATTGCATCCAAGGTGGACACGGGGAACCCCCTGGCCACTCCTGCCTGTTCGACGCTCACGTCCTCTGCGGGTGCGATCGGTCCTGCGCCTGGGACCACCGGTTGCGGGCCTGCCAGCCATACCACCCTGCAGGACCGCGTATGGTTCGGGGCGTACTGGCAGCTCCTCAAGGAACCGATCGTCCTTGGCGGCGGATATGTGAACGCGCGTATCGATCGCTCGAGCGACGGCAACTTCTACGACGGAATCGTCGAGAAGGTGGACGCATCCGGCCAGGTCACCGACGTGATCCTCGCCTTTGCCGGTGCCCAGGGCGGCACGGACGTGCTTCAGGGCGAGTCGATACTGGCTGGCATACCGCTCGACGAGGCCACAAGGGCCACCAACGTCTACGAGAGCCTGCTCCGCGAACCCCGCTATTCTAACGCGCGCATCCACGTCACCGGTCATTCGCTCGGGACGGGATACACGCAGTACGTACTCGCCTATGCCTTGGCGACCCATGGCGTCGCCGCGACCGACGCTCGCGCCGACTTCCTTGGCTTCGGCGCACCTAACTGGCTGCAGTCGTCGGCGGCACACTTCGGCGTGGATCCGACGCTCGCCGCCGCTCGGATGGTGGACTTCACGGCGGCGAACGATCCAGTCCTGATCAACGGCGTGGTCAGGATCGGTATAAACAACTACCTACCCGCCTTTACCGGGCTTCCGGGTCTAGGTGTGGCTTTCGATGCTATCGCAGCCCACTTTCCCACGACGTACGCGGCCGCACTCGGTCTTCCCGACTGGCTGTCGCCCGAGGACGCGGCGAACGCGACCGCTGAACTAAGCGCGCAGTTCCAGACGGGGAACTCGATCTCGCCGACCTACGGACCGGCTGGCAGGCTGCCCCTTACCGTGGACGGAAGCGCCGGCTCTGAGTGGCTTCAGGGCCTCGGAGGCGACGACCGGCTGACCGGGCACGAAGGTGCCGACGTTCTCACCGGCGGGGCCGGCTCCGATACTTTTGTCTATCTTACGCGTACCGACAGCGGCAACACCCGCTCAAGCGAGGACCTGGTCTCGGACTTCTCCCAGGCGGAAGGGGATCGCATCGACCTCTCGGCTCTCTCGGTACAACGACCGCTGCTCTTCAATGGCATCGGGACGCCTGCTGTTGGCCAGGTCGGGGTTCGATACGATAACGGCGAGACACTGGTGCAGATCAATCTGAGCGGAAGCGGGGCGCCGGACATGATCATTAGGCTCACCGGACTGGTGAGCCTCACGTCGAACGATTTCGTACTCACCGCACTCGGGCGCAGCTGAAGCTGCCCGTGGCGGCCAATATCTATGTGCCGATGATGGCGTTCCACCGAGAGGAGGTGGGGAAGTGCCTGACTTAGGGGGTAACCTTCTTCCTGTTGGCTTCGCCACCTATCTAACCTGTATGACGACCCCGACCATCCAATCGATTATCCCAAGAAATCCACCGACAATGCAGCGCGTGCAGCAAGTGCGGGGCCGGTTCGTAGTGAAGGACAGTTCAAAGCAGCCGGCTTGACGTTTGACTTCAAGATTGTCGGTTATTTCGACGTTGCAGAACAGCTCAGAATCGGGAGGCCCGACGGCCAACACGCCCGCGCCCTTCAGGAGGGCTACCCGTACTGCTATCGATTGTTGGCCGTTGGCCCGACGGGGGCTGTCTATGCGGTTTGGGAAGTCTACTCAGCTCATATAGGTACGCTGGCGCAATCCAAATCGCGGACGGTCGAAGTCGACGCAGACTGGATCGGAAAGGGCATCGGCAGCGCTTTCGTGAAGGCGGTTCGCGTTCGTCATCCCGCTCAATGGAGCGGTGAATATAGCCCCGCCGGGGCAAGGCTCAAAGATCGCGTCGAGGCCGACCTCGCAGGGTAGCTATGCGGTGCCACATTCGTCGTCAGGCCCTGCCGACGTCACTCTCGAATACATCGCTGATCGATTTGGCGAAATGGGCGTCCATCAGCGCCTCTGCCGATTGGGCGTCCCTATCCGCGACGGCTTCCGCGATCTGACAATGTATGATGAGGACGGCGTCCCTTTCGGCGGGCGTCGAACGCGTATTCCATGCCGTCGGGACGGCGATCCGCATCAGCTGCTCGAAGGAGCGTACGATCTGGTGGAACAGCGCATTGCCACCCGCGCGGGCGATCGCCTGATGGAAGGCAATGTCGTGGCCGATCAAGCGATCCACGTCGCCATCGCTGGCCGTCATCTCGCGGGCGTGCTTCGTGATCTCGACCGCATCCGCATCGCTGCGGTTGGACGCCGCGAGGGCGACGGTGCGCAGCTCCAGCGACCGGCGAACGTCCCAGACTTCCGCCGTCGTGATCTGCGCCGTCGCGACCGCATGATCGATCGACGCCGCCATCACCGATCCGTCGATCGCGCCGACGCGGGCCTTGCGCCCGTTGCCGACGTCGATCAGCCGCAGCGCGGCCAGCGCACCGAACGCCTCGCGCATGACGGCGCGGCTGACGCCGAGGTCAGCGGCGAACTGCCCCTCGCCGGGCAGCGTGTCGCCGACTTTCAGGTCGCGCTCGCGAATGTGCTGGCGGACCCGCCGGACGGCCTGGTCCACGAGCGATCCGGTGACGGCTGCGGTCATGCCGCGAGACGCCCGGTCCGGAAGTGCGACGGTGTCTGGCCGAAGCGCTTAGAGAAGGCGCGGCTGAAGCTGGCGTTGTTAAGATACCCGCATCGGTAGCCAATCGACGACACCGGAAGATCGGTGGCCAGAAGCAGCTCGCGGGCACCGCCCAGCCGCCGTTCCAGGATCGCATCGGCGACGCTCATGTCGAACATGCTCCGGAATCCCCGGGTCAGCTTGACCCTGTTGATGCCGCAGGAGCGGGCGATGGAATCGAGAGTGAGCTTCTCGTTCCAGCGCTCGTCGATCAGACGGCGAGCGGCGGCGATGCGCTGAGCCTCCATCGCGGAGAGATCGCCTGCGCCGTCTGCGGGGATGAGGCTACCACCCGACAGCTTTTCGAACGCAATGCAGAGAAGTTCTATGCTCTTGGCCATCCGCAGGGTCATGCTGGCCATGCAGTCCGATCGCCCCTCGAGGATCGCTATCGCGATCGTGCGCATGTCGCTTGGAAGATGCCACGTCGAGCCTTCCCCTGGAGTGCCGCCGAACACCCGCCGACATCCGTCGATCGTCACCATGAAGACAATGTCGAAGTCCGCAGCGTCCTCATCCGCAACGAGTTCCGGGCAATATGCGAAGATGGCATCGGAGAGCCGGAAGCCGAAGAAGACCGCATCGTCAAGGCGCTCGCCGGCAGGCAGCTGACCTGCACCAAAAAACGCCTCCATCTCCGAAGAGACCTCAATCCGCGTCTTCATCGTCACCTCTCGACTCCTGCTCTCGTCAGGTTGATCGAGGCATACAGCTATCAGATAGCTGTGGCAACAGCTTTCAGATAGGCTCGGCAGTCGCAGAGCGTGGCGCACTGCGCATCGCGAGTGCGAAAGCGAGCAGCGACATGGCACTGGTGATGACGCCAACAGTCGCCAGCCCCTGGTCGAGATGTCCTTCACCACCGAGCAGGCCGCTGGCTGCGGCGACCAGCATCGGTGCGATCCCAAAGCCGATGAGACCGGCGATGGCGATGAAGGCGCCGATGCACAGACCGCGCAGCTCATTGGGGATGAGTACGGTCAGCGCGACGGATGTCACGACCCCCGTGATCGATCCGCAGAGGATCAGCATCCCGAGCGCCATGGCGAACAGCGGGACAGAGGGCGCGACGGGGAAGAGCGCTGCTGGTATGCCCACGGCCGCGGCCGCGACGGCGCCCAGCAGAAGGCCGCCAGGCTTCGCCCGTCGCTGACCCCAGTCGGCAGACACGCCACCGACGATCGTTCCGACGACCCCCGCCGCGAAGATCAGCGGCCCCATCCAGGCGGCGAACTGGTCGGGCTGCAGATGAAAGCTGCGCGATAGCACCGGCGCCGCCCAGATGCCCGCCGCCGCATCCGCCATCACGACGCTCACCTGACCCAGGAACAGCGGCACCAGAAAGGCGCGCCGCGCCCAGAGTTCGGCAACGACGATGTGAAAAGGAGCATGCGTGCTGGCGGCAACCTCGTGCCGTGGCGGTTCCCGCATGAGGAAGAGCGGCAGTGCCGCGACGACACCGATCAACGCTAAGGCAAGGTGGGCACTACGCCACGGTGCGCCGTAGTCGAGCCAGTTGGGCGCGGCCTTGTGCACGAACAGGCCGAACAAAGCGCCGGTTAGGCCGAAGGCCATCGCCTGGCCGAGCGACTTGCCCAGGTTCACGACGAGCAGCGCCCGCCCACGCTGCGTTGGCGCGCATAGGTCGGCGCACAGCGACAAAGCGGCGGTCAGCGCCCCCGTGGTGCCTATGCCGGTCAGCATGCGGCCTACGAACAGCGTCCATACGCCCGGTGCGACCGCGGTGAGCAGCGTCCCCGCCACGAAGGTGGCGACGAGGGCGATCATGATCACGATGCGGTTGCGCCGATCGATGAGGATGCCGATCGGGATGGAGAAGAGGGCGAGGGGCAGGGCGGCGCTGACGCCCTGGATCAGGCTCAGCGTATAGTCGCTGAGATGAAGTTCGGCCTTGGCGCCCTCCTGCACCGTGCCGAACGACCCCATCATCGTGAAGCCCAGCGTCATCGCCAGGGCGAGCGCGAGCAGGGGAAGCAGCGACGCTCCGAACGATCGCTCCGTCGTCGTCATGCGGTCACCTGGAAGCTGATCCGCGGACAGGATGCGGCCGTCCCAGCCCTGGCGGTGGGGAACCGGACGCAATCACGATGGGAACCGCTGGGGGTCATAGGCTGAAGATCTTCCCGGGATTGAAGAGATCCTGAGGGTCGAGGGCGCGCTTCAGCGTCCGCATGACGTCCACGGACTCGCCCAGCTCCTGCACCAGCCAGTCCTGCTTGCCGATGCCGATGCCATGTTCGCCGGTGCAGGTGCCGTCCATCTCCAAGGCGCGCGCCACCAGGCGGGCGTTCAGCGCCTTCACCTCCCTCATCTCGTCGACCGAATCGGGATCCATGGCGAAGATGACGTGGAAATTCCCGTCGCCGACATGGCCGAGGATCGTCGCGGGCATGCTGGCCCCGGCAAGATCCCGCTTCGTCTCGATGATGCATTCCGGCAGGCGGCTGATCGGCACGCAGACGTCGGTGGTCCAGCCGACAGCGCCGGGACGCAGCGCGACCGCGGCATAATAGGCCTCGTGCCGCGCCTTCCACAGCCGGGCGCGCTCTTCGGGAAGGTTGGACCAGTCGAAGCTGCCGCCGCCGTTCTCGGCCGCCAGCATTCCCACCAGCTCGATCTGCTCGGCGACGCCGCCCGGCGAGCCGTGGAATTCGAAGAAGAGGGTGGTGACCTCGGGCAGGGAGAGCTTGGACCAGGCGTTGACCGCGCGGATCTGCATGTCGTCCAATATCTCGACGCGTGCAAGCGGCACGCCGGACTGGATCGACTGGACGACGGTGGTGACGGCGCCCTCCAGTGTCTCGAAGCCGCAGACCGCGGCGGAGATCGTCTCGGGGATCGGGTGGAGCCGTAGCGTCACCTCGGTGATGATGCCCAGCGTGCCCTCGCTCCCGACATAGAGGCGGGTCAGGTCGTATCCGGCCGCCGACTTGCGGGCGCGGCGGGCGGTCGTGATGACCTTGCCCTCGGGGGTGACGACTTTGAGGCTGAGCACGGCCTCGCGCATGGTTCCGTAGCGTACGGCGTTGGTGCCGCTGGCGCGGGTCGAGGCCATGCCGCCGATCGTCGCATTGGCGCCGGGATCGATCGGAAAGAACAGGCCGGTATCGCGCAGATGCTCGTTCAGCTTCTCGCGCCGGCACCCCGCCTGCACGGTGCAGTCGAAATCCTCGGCATGGACCGCGAGGATCGCGTCCATCTCCGACAAGTTGACGCTGACGCCGCCGCGGATCGGCACTGCATTGCCCTCGATGGACGTGCCCGCGCCGAAAGGGACGATGGAAATATGCGCGGCGACGCAGAGGTTGACGAGATCGACGACGTCCTCTGTCGACCGCGCGAAGACCACCGCATCCGGCAGCACGACGTCGAAATGAGCCTCGTTCGATCCATGCTGGCGCAGCATCGCCTCGCCGAAGTGCAGGTCCTTGCCGAACCTGCTCTGCAGCCGCTCGATGAAGGCGGTGTCGAGCGGCTGGCGGGTGACGGGGGTTCCCAGGTCCATGACCGCTCCTAGAATTTGAAGCTCGCGCGGGCGCCGTAGCGTCGGCGGTCGCCCTGGATCGCGAGGTTCGAGCCGATGATCGGCCCGAGGGCCGGCCCGAGCGCCCGGTCGAGGGCAGAGCGGTCGATGTAGCTTTCGATATACTTCTCGTTCAGCAGGTTGGTGCCGAACGCGGCGATTTCGAACCCGCCCGAGAAGCGCAGCGCTACCGATCCGTTGACCAGCGCATAGGGCGAGAGGCGCGGCGCTACGTTGGGATTGAGAGAAGCGCCGATGCGGCTGCCCTTGCCGACCACGCCACCATCAAAAATCAGCGCGCTGCTGCCGATCGGCACGGTGTAGGTAGTGCTCGCGTTGAAGTTGTAGTCAGGGGTGAAGATCACGCGGTTCGATGGGACGTGGACGCCCGTCGTGGCGAAATACTGGCTGTCGTCGGTGATGCGCGAATGAAGATATGAAGCGCCAGCATCGATCCGCCACTGATCGGTCAGCCGCAGATGCGCCTCGAGCTCGGCGCCGTAGCTTTCGACATGGCCGGTGTTGAGGTTGATGGCGACGAAGCCGGCGCCGGTCGAGCTTGGCGCCAGCGAATTCTGGCCGATGAAGTCGTTGTAGTCGTTGTAGAAGACGTCGGCATTGACGGTCAGCCGGCTGTTCATGCCGCTGAACTTGGTGCCGAGCTCGTAGGTCCAGACGTAGTCGCCCCGGTAGGTGGAGTCCTGAGGACGTGTGCCCGGACCGTTCTGGCCGCCCCCGCGAATGCCCTTCGCGACCGAAGCGTAGGTCATGAAGTCCGGGGTCCACCGTTCGGTAAGGGTGACGCGCGGCTGGAAGGCGTTCTTGTTGTAGTCGGGGGCGGTGTAGAAGGAGGGCGTGCCACCGATGGTGGTCCGGCTGACCTGGCTGGCCTCGAGCGCCTGATGGTCGTACCGGCCGCCGACGGCGAGATCAGTCCGCGAACCCAGTTTTACGAAGATGGTCCCGAAGATGGCGCGGGTGTCGTTCCTGGCATAGGTGCTGCTCGGCGACCGCTGGGCGGGCAGGGGTAGACCGAGGGCGGCGAAGTTCAACGTGCTCAGGTTGTCGGCCGTCTGGACGTAACGGTTCCCGTAGACGCCGATCAGGGTGGAGATGGCGTCCGACCACTGAGTATCGAAGCGCGCCTCCACCGTCTTGGTGACGAGCCGCGATCCACCGGAGGTTCGCAGCAGATCGATCGGGCCGAAGTCTCCGTCACCGACCGCGGAAAAGTCCTTACGATTGTAGGCGAGGATCACGGTAGCCTTGGTGTTGAGCGAATCCGACGTGAACTCGCTCTTCAGGTTCGCGCCGTAATAGTCGATGGTGGCGAGGCTGCGCTGATTGGTCGCGCCGTTGAGGGTGTAATCCGTCGGACCCGCGACGTGGATGTAGCCGGTGTTGCCGCCGAAGGTGCGGTCGTAATTACCGTTGGCGGTGAAGGTGGCCCAGTTCGCCGGCGTGAAGCGCAGCGTGCCGTTGACGCCCTTCTGCTCCAGCGGGTTCTGGTTGCCGATATCCAGCGTGTTGCGCATGAAGCCGTCCTGGACGTGGTAGGACGCACCGACCCGGAAGGCGAGCACGTCCTTGACCAGCGGGCCGCTGATGCTGCCCGATACGGAGGCGTAATTGTCCGGCCCGGCGACCGCGGAATCGAAACGGCCTTCCCAGACGTTGCCCGGCTGGCGCGTGACGATGTTGATCGCGCCGCCGAGCGTGTTGTTGCCGAACAGCGTACCCTGCGGCCCGCGCAGCACCTCGATCCGGGCGATGTCGACGATCGGCGAGTTCAGATAGCTGGTGTTGGGCTGGTAGATGCCGTCGATGAAGATGCCCACGCCCGGCTGGACGGTATCGATCAGCGTGGTGCCGATGCCACGGATGGTGACGAAGGCCCGGCCGACGCTGTCCGAATTGATGCTGAGGCCCGGCGTATAGTTGGCGATGTCCTTGACGGTGTTGACCTGCAGCTCCTTCAGCCGGTCGCCCGTGATCGCGGTCACCGCGATCGGAACGTTCTTCAGCGATTCCTCCCGCCGCCGCGCGGTGACCACGATGTCGTCCGGGTTCGCATTCGCGCCGACCTGCGCGCTGGTGTCCGGGCTGGTCTGCGCGTCTCCCGGAGTGGTCTGCGTATTCGTCGGCGCCGTCTGCGCTGCGACTACCATCGGCAGCGCGACGGAGATCGAGGTCGATAGGGCGAGCAGCGAGATTAAGCGCATTGATGATCCTCTCGAGTTCGATGGATCTACGTCCACCTGTCTGAAAGGTACCATGCGCTGATCACGACCTGTCCGAAAGGTAATCGAGTGTGCCGATCGGATCAGAAAGTTGATCTGTCGAGGCTCCGGAGCTTGAGGCTCTCGCCCTTGGCGCGGCGGATTACACAAAGCGTCCACTAAGTCGCGCCGTAGATATTGATCCACCGAGCTCTGCAGCGAGGGCGGGAGCTGATGAGTTGAAAACGCTCATAGCTGACGCGATTTCGGGCGTACCGGCACGCAAGCATCCAACAACAAGGCAGATGCATAAGGGAACGGGGTCGGCTTTTACCGCTACCTGTGATCCGTCAGCGCGCAGAGGGATAGACGAGAGCCACCACTTTTGCGCGGCCGTGATCTTCAAACACGAGGTGTAAGCCGCTTAGCGGGTCTAGGCCGCCTTTTAACGGGTCTATTTCGCTCTCGAGCGAGTTTGGTCATCAGCTGAAAGGTTGATCGCGCACATCAACGATTGCGCGTTGCCCACTTAGAGCCTTGAGGGAGACACAGCAACAAATGTGGGCGAAAACACATCAACGGACGCCTGCATTATGGCGAGACACATCAAGGGACGTCGCCCCCTTACCTCGACTGATCTAAAAAGGCGCCGCGACCCGCCCCGCAGGGATCAACGGCGGACGGCTCGGTCGATCCGCCACGCGTTTGCGACGAGGCGGTTGGCTATCATGCGGAGGGCAGGCCACCGCCGACCGGGTCAATCTGGCGTCTTGAATCCAACGTGGCCATCACGCCGACCTGATCGAGAAGCTGGCTCGAGTAATGCGAACGTGGCAGCTCGATCCGGCATGACGTGACCCCCGGCTTTCATCCAGCCGGGACCAGAGACCGGCGTTTGTTTGAGCCTCACCCCGTCTCTGGTCCGGTCTTTATGAGAAAACCGGCTCTCTTTTCGTCAGGGCAGGCATGCCTGCCCTGACGAAAAAGCGCGCTCCATCGGGGTCTGGTTGCCGAGGGAGCTATGCGGACGGCGCTCATTGTAATCGCGTCGCCACGCCTCACATTTTATCCGTGCGTCGTCCAAGCTCAAGAACCAGTATGCGTTGAGGCATTCGGCCCGCACCCGGCCATTGAACGCCTCCGCGAACGCATTGTCGGTCGGCTTTCCAGGCCTGCTGAAGTCTAGCACTACATCATGCTGGTAGGCCCACAGGTCGAGATCCTTCGAGATGAATTCCGGGCCATTATCCAGGCGAATGCGCTTGGGGCGACCGTGTACCGCGGCAATACGGTCGAGCGTCTCGACCACGTCAGAGCCGCGGTAGCTCGTCCGTACGTCGAGCGCTGGCGACACACGGGTGAAGTTGTCGATGATCGACAGCACGCGGATCTTGCGCCCGTCGAACAGCTGGTCCGACAGGAAATCCATCGACCAGCACTCGTTGGGGGCCGTCGCCGGCGTCCGGTCATCGCGCAACTTTGCTTTCACCTTGCGCTTGGGTGTCTTGTTGCGCAGCTGCAGCCCGAGTTCGCGATACAGCCGATGGGTACGCTTGTGGTTGATCTCCCAGCCCTCCCGTCGGAGCAGCACGTGGATGCGTCGGTACCCGTAGCGAACACGGGTCGCAGCCAATTCCTTGATCCGCATCTTGAGGCCGGCCTGATCGAGGCGGCGGGACTGATAGCGCTGGGTCGATCGATTGATCGGAAACGCGCCGCAAGCTGGCCGTTCGCTAACCTGGTAGCTCGCCTGCAAATAGCCGACGATCTCCCGGGCTCGACCAGGCCCTACATTTTTCGGCGGATGACGTCCTGCAGCATCTCCTTGTCCAGGCTGAGGTTCGCCACCAGCCGCTTCAACCGGACGTTCTCCTCTTCCAGCACCTTCAGACGCTTCATCTCCGACGGCATCAGCCCACCGTATTTGCTGCGCCATCGGTAATAAGTCTGGATGGAAATGCCGGCCTTCCGGCACACCTCCTCAACGGTCGTTCCATCCTCAGCCTGCTTGAGAATGAAGGCTATCTGCTGCTCGCTGAACCTCGACTTCTTCATCGGCGGATTCCCTCGTCTGGCATCTGCAGACCTAACCGGGAATTCCTCACAAAGAATGGACCAATCCGAAGGGCTCAGGTCAAGCGTTCACGCGGCAGCCAGTCTCATTGCCGCGCTGGCGACCATGACACCTGTCCGGGCTGGAGCCGCACCACGTCCGCCACTCACTCTGCCTGACACGCGATCCCATCCAGCTTCGCCATCGTCGCGTCCGACAACGTGAGGTTCGCCGCTGCCAGGTTCTCGCGCAGGTGCCCGATCGACGACGTGCCCGGGATCAGCAGGATGTTGGGCGCCCGGCGCAGCAGCCAGGCGAGCGCGATCTTGAGTGGCGTCGCATCCAGGCTCCGCGCGACCATCTCGAGCTGCGAGGATTGCACGAGGCTTAATCCGCCGAGCGGAAAGAAGGACACATAGGCAATGCCGTCCGCCGCCAGCGAGTCGATGAGCGCGTCATCGTTGCGGTGGGCGATGTTGAACTGATTTTGCACGCAGACGATCGGCGCGACCGCACGCGCCTCCGCAACTTGATCGGCAGTCACGTTGCTGACGCCCAGATGCTCGATCAGCCCTTCCTGCTGCAGCTTCGCCAGCGCTTCGATCGGCGCGGCAATCGATCCGTTGACCGGACCCGCGCGGCTTCCACCCAGCATTGCCCTGAAGTTGACGACTGCGAGCCGGTCCAGACCCAGATGCTGGAGATTGTACTCGACGGCGCGTCGTAGCTCGTCGGGCGAGGTCGCGACCTCCCACGAGCCATCGTCGCCCCGCGCCGCGCCGACCTTGGTCGCGATCACCAGCCCTTCGGGATAGGGGAACAGCGCCTCCCTGATGAGATCGTTGACAACATGGGGCCCGTAATAGTCGCTGGTGTCGAGGTGATCGACCCCGGCGGCCACCGCCTCGCGCAGCACCGCCAGCGCGCCGTCCCGATCCGCCAGCGGTCCGAAGGGCCTGCGGACCGGACAGGCGCATTGTGCCATAGCCCATGCGCCGGACCCTGCGGTTTCCGAAAGGGAAGAAATCCATATTGCGCAGGGGTGTCACTCCTTCGTTGCCGAGAACAGTCGCCTCAATCAACGATCGAGAACCTTGTCGAGCGCAGCGGCTATGGCGTTCATGCCGGCCTGGTTCGGGTGATATGGGACGGGCGTGGGCCATCCGGGATTGGCCGCGGGGTGGAAGCCGGCGACGAAAGGCTGCGGTGCGCATGCGTCATGTCCTTCGCCGACCAGCGTCGAGCGCACGACGTCAACGCCATTGCGCTTCGCGGCGCCGCCAATCGCTTGGGCGAGGCGGATCGCCACCCCCCGCATTCGCGATGCATCGGCCGGTGTGAGCGGAACCGCCGCACAGTTGCCGGGGCCGCTAGCCGGGATGGCGGGTAGATAGCCGACGAGGACAATCCGCGCTGCAGGGGCGCGTTGCCGCACGGCGGCGATCACGCGGTCGAGTGAGGTGGGAAGCGCGGCGAGCCGGGCCTCGACGTCGCCGGCGTCGCGAACATGGCAATTTGCACCGCCGGTGTCGCGGCAGGTCAGCCCTCCCAGATTGCCGACATAGTCTATATCGTTGCCGCCAATCAGGACCGTCACCAGTCTTGTGTCAGAGGTCACCGCCGCGATCTGCGCCGAAAAGCCGTGCTGGCCATGGTCGAGGATGTTGGCGGTCGTTGCACCAGAACAGGCGGCGTCGACCAGTCGTAGGTGGCGACGCGCCGCCACTTGCCGGGCATAGTTGGACATCGACCGCGCACAGGCGCCGCTTGCGGGATCGGGTATGCCCACGCCGGGCCCGGCGGCATAAGAACTGCCGAGCGAGACGTAACGGCTGCCGACTGGAAGGTCGGCGGAGGCAGCGGCAGCGAGCGCGGCCATCAGGGGCAGGATCACACGGTCCTCCTATTGGTTCAGCGGCACCACTGCTGGCCCCGCCTCACGGTTGGGCCGCACCGCTATCGTGTTACTATCGGCGTCGAACAGCACGTCATAGGCGTAGAAGGGGAGCGTGCCCGCATGGATAGTGACGCGGTCGCTGCCGCCCGGCTTGAACGTGGCGTGCGCACCATGCGCCTTGTCGCCAGTCACGAAGCCAAGCGCCGGCGGCGGTCCGCCGCGCTTTGGAGCGAAGTCGATCCTTGCCCGGCTTCCCTCCTGCCACCGCGGCGGCGCCGACGCATCTAGCACGGTCAGCCCCGGCGCGCCGGTATCGAGCAGGGTCGGACCGCACAGCCGCTCTGCCCCGGGGATGGCGAGCGAGACGCAGCCCGCAACGGTGCCGCGCGGATTGGCCGCGCCGGGCTGCAGCGGCACGAAGCCGGTAAGGTCACGCGCGTCGGGATTGAGGACCAGCGCGCCCGCTCCACCGCCGCGCTGAGGCAGGTGGACGATCCAGCGACGGACGCCCAGCGCCCGGAACGGGTTGTCTACGCGTTCCGACATCAATCGGATGCCGATGATCGCGGGAAATCCTTGCCCCGGCTGCCCGGACCCCATCAGGCCGTAGGCATTCGCGGGCACGCGCGCGGCGGGACAGTCGGGCTGGCGGGCCACGCACGTCACGTGATCGATCGCCTGGATTGCCACGCGCCCGCGTGCGCCACCGATCGCGACATCGGCCTCGACGCGCCGGCCGTCGAGTTCGACGCCGCTGCCGTAGGAATAGGTTTCCGCCTCTCCACCCGGCGCGACCCGTGCCCGGGCCGCGGCACGAGGCAGCAGCCGCAACCCGGTCGAGCCGGTATCGAGCCCCGCCATCATCGGCGCGCCATTGACGACAACCTCGATGATGTAGCGCGGCGTACCGACTGGGCGGATGTCGACCTCGCGGATCGGGACGATGCTGCGCAGCGCCTCCTGCGCCTGCACGCCCGTCGCCGTGAGCATACCCGCAGCGATGACAGCGACATGACGGATCATGGCAGCTTGGCCTTCATCTCGGCGACAGCCTTGCTCGAGCCTGCCAGTGCTCGGGCGACCAGCCGCCCATTGGGCGATGCGGGATTGGTGGCATAGTCGCTCGACCAGCTGCCGATCGCGGCATTGGAGAAATTGAGGGCCGCCAACTTGTCGCCGACCTGACGCGCGGTCAGGAAACGGCGCGCGTCTGCGGCGCCCATCGTCTTGGGGTCGGGATCGAGCCGATAGTCGCCGTTTCCGATCGACTTCCCCGGACGGCAATTGATCAGCCGCACGACCTGCCGGCCGCGGACGCGCTCGGGCACGCACGTTCCGCCGTGCGCGCAGTAGGAGACGCCGTGCGCGTCGCGGCGCAGAATATCGGCTGGCAGGATCGTCCCCGCCGGGTTGCGATAGCCGCCGTCATCGGTGACGGGTGCCAAGGTACGCACCTTGCACTCGGGAAAGTCGGCGGCGCTGGCCGCGCCGGCGGTCGTCATAAGGATGAGCATCGCAATCGTCTTCATGCGCAGTCTCCGGGCTGAGTGAGGCCATATCAGCTCTCGCCTTCACCGGCTTGTGACACGTTGCCCGGCTAGCGTAACAATTTGTAACGCCGCTTGCTTCCACACGCGGCCGGGCGCTTGATGCGCCGATGCCTGACCAGCCGCTCATCGCCGTCTGCGAGGACGATGCGGACATCCGCGAGTTGCTGGCTGCCTTTCTCGCAGCGAATGGCTTTACGGTCGCGACCGCGCGTGACGGGGCGGCGCTCGATGCCGTGCTGGCCCAACGCAGGGTCGCGCTCGTCGTGCTCGATTGGATGCTGCCCGGCGAAGACGGCCTGGCGATCTGCCGCCGGGTTCGAGCGGGCGGCGGCCCGCCGGTCGTGATGCTGACCGCGCGCGACGAGGACGGCGACCGGATCGCGGGGCTTGACGGCGGCGCCGACGACTATGTGTCAAAGCCGTTCAACCCGCAGGTCCTGCTTGCCCGCATCCGCGCGGTGCTGCGCCGTGGGGCACCGATCGAGGGCGAGCGGCTGATCCTCGCCGATCTCGCGATCGACCCAGCCGCGCGGCGCGTCCTGATCGGCGACGCCGAGCTCTCGCTGACCGCCGCCGAGTTCGACCTGTTGCTCAGCTTTGCACACGCGCCGCAACGCGTCCTGTCGCGCGATCGGCTGCTCGACCTGACCCGCGGCCGCGCCGCCGATGCTTTCGATCGGTCAATCGACATGCAGGTCAGTCGCCTGCGCCGGCGGCTGGAAGAGGCGGGCAGCGAAGTCGCGGGTCTGATCCGCACGGTGCGCAACGCCGGCTATATCCTGGCCGCTGCGGTCCGCCGAGGATGATCCGCCGGCTCGATCTGTTCGGACGGCTGATCCTCATCCTGCTCGGCGCGCTCGTTCTGCTCGGCACGCTGGGCGTCACGCTATTCTACATGCGCGAGCAGCATCGCCCGACCTTCAGGCAGGGGCCGTTCCCGCGTCTGCAGCTCGCCGCCGGCATTATCGATCTTGCCGCGACTGAACCTCCGAACAGGCTGCCGCTCGTGTTGCGCAGTGCGAACGGGCTCGATGTCGTGACGAGGATCCTTGCCGCCGAACCGGCGACCCCCGACCTGCGCTACGCGCCGCGGCTCACCACGCGTCTGCGCAGCTTCATCCGCAGCGGCATCTCGGTGCGGGCCTTTGTCAGTACTGTCTTCATACCCCGCGACAGCTCTTCGGGGGTCGAGGGTTTCCTCGCCCGGGCATCCGCCCGGCTCCCCGATGGCCGGTTCATCGTGATCGACACAAATTCGACCGGCGACAAGGACGCGCCGCGCTTGCTCGGATGGCCGGCAAGTCAGTGGATGGGTGCCGCGGCGACGCTGCTGGTGCTGCTCGCGCTCTGGGCCACCGCGCGCGAGACACGGCCGCTGCGTCGGGTCGTTCGCGCCATGCTCGACTTCGACGGAACACGGGTGACGATCGCCGGCTCCGTGTCCGCAGCCGCTGATATACGCCGGACCAGCGAAGCCGCCGCGGCGATGCAGGAGCGCGTCGTGACGTTGCTCGGCGAGCGCTCGCTGATGATCGGCGCGATCTCGCACGACCTGCGCACCGTGCTCACGCGAATGCGCTTGCGGGTCGCGGCGCTGGGTGACACGGCCGCGCGGGCACCGCTTGAACGCGATCTCGAGCGAATGGACGCGATGCTGTCCGACGCGTTGGCGTTCGCGCGTGGCACGGCGACCGGTCCCGAACGCGTGCCGGTCGACCTTGCCGACATCGCCGCCAGCGAGGCGGCGGAGCGCGACGCTCGCGGCCAGCAGGGCGCCATCGACCTAGCGCTCGACGACGCCCCCTGCCTCGGCGACGCGCTCGCGCTGCGCCGGGTCGTCTCCAACCTCATCGACAACGCCATCAAATACGGCGGCGGACGCGTTCACGTGGCGACCGGCTCGACCGCCGATCACGCCTGGCTGAAGGTCGAGGACGATGGGCCGGGTATCTCGCCCGATCAGCGCGCCGAGATGCTCCAACCCTATCGCCGCGGCGAGCAGGCGAGGCGGGCAGGGCTTGCCGGCTCGGGGCTAGGGCTCGCGATCGTTCAGCAGATTGTCGAGGGACATCGCGGGACGATTGAGTTCGGAGTCTCGAACTATGGCGGCGCGCAGGTGACGATCAGCCTGCCGTTGACTGCACGCGCGGTGGAGCACCTCAATCGATTTTGAGCGCGCGCAGCGTGTCCGCTACGGCGACCCGCAGTGGCGTTCGCGGTTCCTCGCCGAGGAACGCGACGAGCTTGCGGTTGTCGAGGCGCAGGGGGACGCGCCAGAGATGACGCATGCCATACAGACCGCGTAGCGTTTCGTTGAACAGGCCGAGGACGGCGAACAACGGCCATGGCAGCGGCTTCATTCGCGTCTCTAGCCGGCCCACCGCCCTGGCGATGGCGTCGACCATCACCGTGCCGTCGGCGTCCCACACCCCCTCGGCATGGAATCGCGCGAACCGCTCCAGATCGTTCTCCTGATCGAGCAGCCGCGCGATCGTCTCCGCGGCGTCGGGCAGATAGATCCAGCTATGGCCGACGCCTCTGCGGCCCGGATACGTGATCGAGGCGAGCCGCCGGCCGGGCGTCACCAGCCCCTGGCTGAACCAGTTGTTGCCGGCATGCGGTCCAAAGAAATCGCCGAAGCGGACGATGAGCACCCGGCCTCCTCGATCGACGGCGCGGGCGAGGCGCTGCTCCAGCTCGACACGAAGCCGTCCCTTTTCGGTCGCGGGGTGCTGCGGCGCGTCCTCGGCCACATCGGCCGGCACGTCGGCCCCGTAATTGTAGACGGTGCCGGGCAGCACGATGCGTGCTCCGGTCGCTTCGGCCGCCGCGATGGTGTTGTCGATCATCGGCAGTACCAGCTCGCCCCAGCCGCGATAGGCGGGCGGGTTCACCGCGTGGACGATCACGTCCACCCCGTGCGCTGCACGCAGGACGTCGGCCGCAACCATCGCGTCGCCTTGCGTCCACGCGACCCCGCGCAGTCGCTCTCCCGATGCTGCGGCGGCCCGCTCCGGATCACGCGCCATCGCCACGAGCTTCCAGCCGTGCCGCAACAGCGCCGCCGCCGTCTCCCCGCCGATGCCACCCGTCGCCCCCAGAACCAGCGCGGTTTTGCCTTGTTTCATGACCATTCTCCTTCCGGGATGGATTTGGCGTGCTGGGTGATAGAAGGTAATTGAGGAACTGCGTTCAGCTGCTGGAGCATTTTTGATGAAGAGCCTCGATTGGGAGGACCAGCGCGCCTTTCTCGCCGTACTCGAGGAAGGCAGCCTGTCCGCCGCCGCACGCCGGCTTGGCGTGACGCAGCCCACGATGCGAGCTCGGCTCGAGGCACTGGAGCAGGCGCTCGGGACGGTGCTGTTCACGCGATCGGTACGCGGGCTGGTCCCGACCGAGCAGGCGCGATCGCTCGGCGCCGCGGCACGGGCGATGGCGCGCGCGTCGGAGGCGTTTGTCCGCGCGGCCTCCGCCCCGCCGGATCGCGTCGCGGGGCGGGTCAGGATCAGCGTCCCCCAGTTCATCGGGCAGGAGGTGCTACCGCCGATGGTGGCGGAGCTGCGTCGCCGGCACCCCGACCTCATCCTTGAGATCGAGCTGAGCGATGCCGTCGCCAATATTCTCGAACAGGAGGCGGACGTCGCCGTCCGTATGCAACAGCCGTCGCAAGGGGCGCTCGTCGCCCGAAAGGTGCCGCCGATCGAGCTCGGCTTCTTCGCCCATGTCGATTACCTCGCCAAACACGGCCGACCCGACACCGTCGGGGACCTTGACGACCATGATCTCATCGGCCCCGATCGCCACCGGTACGACCTCGCCATGCTGGAGGCGCACGGTAGCGACATCCCGCTCGAGCGGTTCGTCGCCCGCGTCGACAGCCACCCGGCCCAGCTGGCGCTCATCCGCGCCGGCGTTGGCATCGGCGTAACGCAATGCGGCGTGGGTAGGCGCGACTTGTCACTCCGCCAAGTTTTGCCGGAGGTAGGCCTGCCTCCACTGGAGACTTGGATAGTCACGCATGAGGACTTACGGTCTCTGCCGAGGATTGCCGCCGTGTTCGATTATTTAGTCGGCACATTCGACAGGCTAGCTATGACGTGATGTGATCGCGCCCGGCGGCCGGTGGAATTAAGAACGGCTCCGGCCGCAGGCGTTCCTGAGGCAGCATGACCGCAAACATCTCCAACGACCGGGATGAACGGACATCATCCTCAACGCCTGCGCTGGCACCGCGGGATGGCCTCCGCATCGGACTACCGAAGCTCGAGTGCCGCCTTCCGGTTCAGCGTTACTTCTAGGGTATCATGAACTGGTGTCCGCTTTCGGGAAGGCAGACAAGCTCGTTCCATGTCCGACGTTTAGGTCATGGCATCGTCCGCAGCGCACCAATAATCGTGCGTGCTAGACCCTGCACGTAATACCGATCTGCTCGCTGTCCCAACACCGCGATGCGCCAGTAGATTGGGGCGGCGAGCAAATCGCCGACTAGGTTGCGGTCGATCGTCGCTTGCAGCTCGCCTCTCTTGATCGCCCGGTCGATGATTTCATACGCCCGCGCCCGACGCGCATCCTGGAACGGACGCATTGCTGCTGCCAAGCTGGGGTTGCGTTCAAGCTGTGCGTGTATGTCCGACACTATCCGTCGGATGGTGGGATGGCGAAGAACGCGACGTACCGCAAAAAGAAACGCTAACACGTCATCCTCCAAAGATCCTTGGTCATTGATCATCGTGAGGGAGAGGCCGATCCGCGAAAGCAGGTCTGCCATCATCGCCGCCTTGTCCGGCCAACGGCGGTAGAGCGCCGCCTTGCCTGAGCCGGCCAACCGCGCAACCCGCTCTAGGCTGATGTCGGCATAGCCAACGCGCGCCCATTCCATGAAGAACGCCCGCGTCAGCGCTTCCGTCACGTCGGCTCGCTGAACGGCAGCACCCCACGTCTGTGATGTCACGTTTTCGGCGGAACGCTTGCGTTCCATCGACGAACTCCTAAATGGACGAGACGATGGCGTCTCGACGAAAGGACATAGCCGATGTCTGATAGTGTTCAAGACTTTCCGAAAATGCTGCGCGAGGCCCTAGGCAATCGCGTGGTAGCCGATGCCGTCAGCTTCACGGACATGCTCGCGGACGATGCCGTCATGGAGTTCCCCTTCACGCCGCCTGGCATGCCGGAGCGACTAGAGGGCCGGGACGCGGTGGCCGAACACCTCGTGAAACTCGCACGCCTCATCTCCTTCGACAGGATCGGTCCGGCCACGGTGATCGCGAGCGACGCTCGCACGTCCGTACTGGCGTTCGAGGGCATCGGGCGCGGGATCCACACGGGCGTCCCCTACGAACAGCGTTACCTTTCGGTCATCACTACCTGCGGCGGCCGCATAGTGCGCTACGTCGACTATTGGAATCCACTGGCTGTCGTGCGCGCCGTGCTGTAGATGAACAAACGGCAGAAAGTGGGTAGCGGAAGGGGCCCTCTGAATGGCCGCTTTTGGGTGGTTCAGTATCCTGAGCGATCAGCGCTAACGCCTCGTATTCGAGCGCCTGGCCCAAGCTCCATTGGTCACGACCTTAATGCAACATTGCGTCCGATCCGGCACCTCGCTTACGATCTTTAGCGGGGGAAACGAGTCGGGGGAAGATGATGAGAACGTTGCTCGCTGTCGCACTATTTGCAGCCGCCGCGACAACGGCGCAAGCCGCCGAGCGACCGATCATCGCCACCCGATCGGATCTGCCGCCGACCCGTTTCACGTTCGCCGCGCCGCCCAGCGCGCTCATGGACAAGCCGGAATTCGCCGCGATTTTGCCGGCGATCCGCAGCGAGGCCGAGCGCCTGCTGCGCGACTATGATATCAGGGACGCGACGATCAAAGCCGATCTCGCGTTTGGCCTCGCCGCAATCGCGGTGCTCGACGGGCGGAAGGCGGACGCGGACCGGTTCGTTGCAAACTATCGCGCCTTACAGACCAAGCCACAGGGCAAGGCGATCGGCGCGCTGTCCATGGACCTTGCCGCCGCGACCCTAGCGCCGGGTGGCGGGTGCGATGCCGCGGCGGCGCGACTGACCGAACGATTGCGGGACGTCGATCCGGTCACGGTGCGGGACCAGATCCTGCAGAGCTACAGCGGCCTGCAAACCGTCAGCGTGGCCTTCATGGCCGGCACGGCGGTCGGCCTATTCGATCCGGTCGTCAAGGAACGCGGATCGCTCGACGTGCTGCAGGCCATACGGCTCGCGGCGTTTCGGGCGTTGGCAACCAAGATTCCGCCCTGCCGCGCGCCGCTGGTCGCGGCCGCACGCGCGTGGATCGACGCGCCCGCCAATCGCCCGGTTGATATCTGGCAAGACCGCCAGCCTCCCGCCGCCGCCTTTGCCACGGCGCGGCCGGTCACCGTTGCGGTCTGGGACAGCGGATTCGACGACACGCTGTTCCCGGGCCAGCTCGCGCGTGATCCGGCCGAGCCGCTCGACGGTGTCGACAATGATGGCAACGGCGTCATCGACGATACCAATGGGCCGACGTACGATACCGCGCTGAAACCGCGTGCTGGCGCGATCATGCAGCCCACGCAATGGCTGCGCACGCGCCTCGGCTCAACCGTCGCGCTCGCGAAGGGCGAACTCGACCTGAATTACGGTCTGGACACGCCGGAGGCGACCCTGTTCGCCTCCTTCTCCCGATCGGCGTCGAGCCGTGAACAGGGCGATGCGTTCTTGGCCGTGCTGGAAAATGGCGGCCGGGTCCACGGCACCGCCTGTGCGAGCGAGATTGCGGATGGCGCGCCCTATGTCCGGCTCTACAACATCGCTGCGCTGCCTTGGGGACGGGATGAGAACCGGGAAGACATCCCCTACGACGAAGCGACCGTAACGCGCTGGGCAGCCGCGATCGACCGGCTTGCCGCCCGCCTCAAGGGGGCGGATGTGCGGATCGTCAGCATGAGCTGGGGGTTAACCGCAGACGAGATCACGGAAGAGCTGCTCGATCATAAGCTGGAGAGCGATCCGGCCAAGGCGAAGGCACGCGGGATCGCGATGCAGAAAACGATCGGCGATGCACTCGAACGGCTGCTGCGGGCGGCATCGAACACCCTCTTCGTGGTCGCCGCGGGCAACAGCAATCAGGCGGACGACGTCCAGTCCGACTCTGTGCAACGGCTCAAGCTGCCCAATCTCATCATCGTCGGGGCGACCGGCACGAACGGCCGACCCACGAACTTCACGGTTTTCGGTCCTTCGATCGGTGTCTACGCGCAAGGCGAGGCCGTGCCTTTGCGCTGGCCGGGCGATATCGCGGTGCACATGTCGGGCACGTCGATGGCGGCCCCGCTCGTTGCGCGCGCAGCCGCGCAGATGGTCGCGGTGAATGCGAAGCTGACGGCCGCCCAAATGCGGATTGGCTTGGTCGAGACGGCGACGGGCGAGGTGAAGCTGCTTCATCCTGCCGCGGCGGTCGCATGGGCAGTGCGGCACTGAGCACCGAATGCATGGGTGCTGCGGCTGTCGGAGACGGAGAGGGCCGCTGCCTGCCAACGCGAAACGGATGCCGCAAGATCAGACCTATCGCGACATTGCGTGCTGGACCTTCGCGGGCGTCGTCCCGAATTCGCGTCTGAATGCCTGGATGAAGCCCGCATAGGTCGTGAAGCCCGCAGCAAGCGCGATGGTGAGCAGCGCTGCCTGCTCGTCGCGCATCAGCAAGGCGATCTCAAACGATCGCTTGCAGAATGCGCGCGCAAGAACCTCTACGTCACGGGCAGCGGCATGTGGAGCGAGACCTATCTACAGCGCTGCATGGAAATCTCAGGGCCGGAACGCCTGCTGTTCTCGACCGACTTCCCTTACCAGTACCGGCCCGGCGGCAAACCTCGCCGCTTTCTGGAGGCAGTCAAGCTCGACGACGCCGCGCGCGACGGCTTCGCGCACGGAAATTGGGAAAGGCTGAGCGGCGATGCGAGAAGCCAGCGAGATCGAATTTACGACCAAAGCGATCCCGACCTGAACCGACGTCTGCTTCCAAGCGATGACAGGTTGGTTTTGAACGTCCGTTTCTGGATCATTGTGGCTGGCCCGGCTCGACGGGCCAGCCACCACAGCGTTTATGCTAAGGTACGAACGCTTGGCTCTCGGTTCCAATAGCGTTTCTTGGCCGCTTCCACAAAGTCAGACAGGTCGGTAATGCCCTCGTCTGGTTGAACACCGGCCTTGTCGAGCAGAGGCTTGGCGTCCGCATTGTGCCCGATCGCCTTCAAATGGCCGAAGGCGTCCATCACCCATTGGACCGCGGCGCCTTCCTTGACGAGCTTGGTGCAGGCCGCGTCCGCCAGGATCACCGCGCAGGCATCGACCGTCACTGAAGGTTGGCCGAACAGCTGAGCGTCCGCGGCGATGGCGGTGCCGTCGGACAGCGGCACCTTGCCGACCTTGGGTGCTATCGTCATCGGTGTCCCGCCGGCGGCCTTCACCGCGTCCCTCACCGTCTTGAGATCGTCGGCGTCCGTGCCGTCGGCGATCAGGATGCCGATCGTGCGGCCTTCCAGCGTGTGCTTTTCGAGCGGTCCGCGGATGATCCGCAGCGCCGGCGAAGGATCCATGTCGAGCACGGGCGCAGCGGTCTTCGACGCCGGCGGCAGCTCCATGGCGAGCCCGTCGGCGACGCGTTGTGCCAGACCCTCATCGACGTTGCGCAGATTGGCCATCATCGCGACGCGGATATGCTCCAGGCTGACCTTGCTCAGCTCGAACACCAGCGCTGAGGCGATATGCGCCTGTTCGGCTGGGTCCATTGATCGAAAGAACAAGCGCGCCTGGCTGTAATGGTCCGCGAAGCTTTCCGGGCGGATGCGCAGCTTCTGGCCCTGCTCGTCCGATGGGAAGGTCTTGTAGCCGCCCCCCGGGTCCTCGCGCGCGCCGGCTTCCTCGCCGGCCTGCGCCAGGCTGTTGGGCTCGTAATTGGCGCGGCCCTTGGGCACTGCCATCTGCATGTGTCCGTCGCGCTGCTGGTTCATGAACGGACAGCCCGCCGCGGCGGCACGGCCCTTGGCGCTGTTGATGGGAAGCTGGTGGAAATTGACCGAGCCCAGCCGCGACATCTGCGTGTCGGTATAGCTGAACAGCCGGCCCTGGAGCAGCGGATCATTGCTTAAGCCGATCCCAGGCACGACATGGCTCGGCACGAACGCGGCCTGTTCGGTCTCGGCGAAGAAATTGTCCGGGTAGCGATCGAGCACCATCCGACCGACGATGCGGACCGGGAGCACTTCCTCGGGAATGATCTTGGTCGCATCGAGCACGTCATAGGGCTGGCTATCGGCGAACTCTTCGTCGAACAGCTGGACCCCGAGATCCCAGGTCGGAAAATCGCCACGCTCGATGCTTTCGAACAGGTTGCGGCGCTGGAAGTCGGGATCGGCGCCGGCGATCTTGACCGTCTCGTCCCAGATCGTCGAGGCAAGCCCTGCCTTCGGCTTCCAGTGGAACTTGACGAAGGTGCTCTTGCCCTCCTTGTTGATGAAGCGGAAGGTGTGGACGCCGAACCCCTCCATAGTGGCGAAGGTGCGCGGCAGCGTGCGGTCCGACATCGCCCACATGATCATATGGGTGGATTCGGGCATCAGGCTGATGAAGTCCCAGAAGGTGTCGTGCGCGGTCGCCGCCTGGGGATAGCCGCGATCGGCCTCCATCTTCGCGGCGTGGATCAGGTCGGGGAACTTGATCGCATCCTGGATGAAGAAGACGGGGATGTTGTTGCCGACGAGATCCCAATTGCCCTGGCGGGTGTAGAACTTGACCGCGAATCCGCGCACGTCGCGCGGCGTGTCGACCGACCCCGCACCGCCGGCGACGGTCGAGAAGCGGGTGAACACCTCGGTGCGCTGGCCCTTCTTCTGGAACAGGTCGGCGACGGTGATGTCGGCCAAGCTTTCGGTACATTCGAAATAGCCGTGCGCCGCCGATCCGCGTGCGTGGACGATCCGCTCGGGGATGCGCTCGTGGTCGAAGTGGTTGATCTTCTCGCGATAGATTTCATCTTCCAGCAACACAGGGCCACGAGGGCCCGCCTTCAGCTGGTTCTGGTTGTCCGCGATCGGGGTGCCATGGTTGGTGGTGAGCACCGGATGCGCGTCGTCGGCGACCTGATGGGTCTCGCCGCCCGAACCCGGCTTGTGTGGCGTGAAATCAGTCATGGACGCTCCTTCAATTTTGACGAAGCTAACGTGCATAGATACGGATCGGGTGCGATGATGATCTGGATCAATACGATTGCAGGTATCACATACCGGTGCAGTTGATCCCGTGACGATGACGATGGACCGAACGTCCTGTCGTCTATCATTGTGCTCCTTGATCCGTATCAATGGCATGGATTGAACGGCTCGCTAAACACGGCTTATGAGAGCAGGCTCGCTTTGACTGTCCCCACGAGCCCGGTTCCGATCGCCATCTGCGTGCCGGCTCGTAATGAAGCAGCGTCGTTGCCCGTGCTGTTCACGGCCCTGGATCGCCTCGACCGGCGCGGCGTGGACCTGAAAATCTGCCTGCTTCTCGATAGCTGTCACGATGCGAGCGTGCAGGTGGCGCAGGCGTATGCGGCCCATACCGTGCTGCCGGTGATCGTCGAGCAGATCGTGCAGGCAGATCCGAACGCCGGCCGCGCACGCCATGCGGCCGTGCGGCTCGGTATGGTCGCGCTCGCCGGGCCGGGGCTGCTCCTCAGCACCGATGCCGACAGCGTGCCCGACGCCGGCTGGTTGCAGGCGATGGTCGTCGGATGCCGGGCGGCCGAGGTCGTCGCGGGCAGGGTGGTGCGCACGGTCACGCAGGCGCATGCGGTGCAGGATCGGATCGAAGCCTATTACGACACTCTGCATGCCCTGCGCCGGACCCTCGATCCGGTGAGCTGGGAGGCGAGGGCGACCCATCATCACGCGAGTAGCGCCAATCTGGGCATGTCGGTGGACAGCTATCAGGCGCTGGGCGGGTTCCTGCCGCTGACGCATGGCGAGGATGGGCGCCTGATTGACGATGCGACCCGTGCGGGGCTGCGGGTGCGGCGCGATGCAGCGAGCGTCGTCTATACGTCGGACCGCCGTGTCGGCCGTGTCGCGTTGGGCTTTGCTGGCAGTCTTCGGGCGCTCGATCGGGGCGACGAGGCGGTCGAAGTGGCGCATCCCCGCGATGCGATTTGGCAATATCGTCGTCATGCAATCGCGCGCGCCGCCTTCGCCACCGGCGACTTCACAGCGCTGGCGATGGCGATCGGGCTGACTGACGACCATGTCCTGGGCGTCGCCCGCGACTGCTCCAATGCCGAAGCGTTTGCGATGCGCGTCGTTCCCACGCCACCGGCCGGCATGCGGCGCGTGCCGCTCGCCGTCGCGGAGGCGGAAGTGTCTGTCCTGTGCGCGGCGATGCCGCCCGGGCGGCGTGCGGCATGACCGACCTGCGTCGCGCCATCGCCGCGCGGTCCACGTTGCTGCCCTGCCTCGGCGATCCGGCCGATCATGACTCGCTCCTGCACCTGTTGCGCTTGCTGTACGAAACCGGGCGAGCCGATCTGCCGCTCGGCCGCTTGTTCGAAGGGCATGTCGACGCGGTCCAGATCGGGCTGCGGTATGGGACGGCGGATCAGGCCGAGCGGGTCGTCGCGGCGGTGGCGGACGGCGCGGCATTCGGCGTATGGAACGCCGATCTGCCGGGCGAGGCGCTGCACCTGCATGACGGACGGCTCAGCGGTGGGAAGAGTTTCGCGAGCGGAGCGGGGCTGCTGACGCACGCGCTGGTCGGCGTCGACCTCGCCGGGGGGCGCCAGTTGCTGTTGCTCGACCTTGCCCGCACACCGCCAACGATCGACCGGTCGTTCTGGCGCGTGACGGGGATGCAGCGATCGGAAACCCATGTCGTGCGCTGGTGGGATACGCCGGTCGCGCCGGGCGATCTGATCGGCGCGCCTGGCGATTACGTACGCGAGCCCTGGTTCAGCGGTGGCGCGCTGCGCTTCGCTGCGGTGCAGGCCGGAGGCATCGCCGCGCTGCTCGACCATTGCACGGCGCATTTGGCTGCGGCGGGGCGCGCCGACGATCCGCATCAGGCGGGTCGGTTGGCGGCGCTTTATGGCCTTGCCGAGACGGCGGCGGGCGCGATCCGCACCGCGGCGGCCGGCTGGTTTGCCGATGACGCTGCCCGGCTGCCCCTGGTCGCCGCCGCGCGCGCTGCAGTCTACGCGGCAGGCGGACTGGCGATCGAGATGGCTTCGCAGGCAGTCGGCGTGCAGGCGCTGTTTTCCGCGCACCCACTGGCTGCCGCGATCACCGACCTGACGATGTACCTGCGCCAGCCCGCACCGGACGCGCAGCGGATGCGCGTCGGCGCTGCGGTTGCGGCGGGCGTGCTGACGGCGGGGCTGTGAGGACATGAGGTGATGAGGCTGCACCTCGGCGCGCCGCGCCGGCTTCTGGTCGTCGCACCCCATCCGGATGACGAGGCGATCGGTGCCTATACGCTGATACAGCGGCTGCGGCGGCGCGGCGTGTCCGTGCGCGTCGTCGTAGTGACCGATGGCGCTGCTTCGCACCCGGCGAGCGAGCGGTGGCCGCGCCGACGGCTGGTGGCGGAACGGCAGCGCGAAAGCCGGGGCGTGCTTCGACGGATCGGCGTGGCAGCCGGCGCGGTGGCGTTTCTCGGGCTGCCCGACGGGCGCCTCCACATCCGCACCGCCGCGGCGCGACGCGGCCTCGCCAAGGCGATCGGCCATAGTCGTCCGGCGCTGGTCGTGCTGCCCACAGGACACGACGATCATCCCGATCATCGCACGGTGGCAGCCTGTGTTGCGGCCTTGCGCCGACCGGGCCTCCGCATGCTCGCCTATCCCGTCTGGCCCGCTGGCCAGCGGCCCGCCGGGGCGCGGGTCGTGTCCCTGACGGCGCAGGAGCGGCTGGCCAAGCGCCATGCGGTGCGCCGCTATCGAACGCAGTCCGGGCTGATCGCCGACGATCCGCATGGCTTTGCGATGACGCCCGCGCAGATCACGGCCTTCACGCGCCCCTACGAAACGTTCGTCGAGCAGCGCCGGTGAGGCCGATCACCCTGGCAGGGTTCGACCGCAAGTTCGCCAGCGATGCAGATCCGTGGTCGACCTTCTCGAACCGGGACGAGGCGGTGAAGCGTTGTGCCATTCTGCACGCGATCGGACCGGGGCCTTCGGGCCGCGTGCTGGAGGTCGCGGCCGGTAACGGTTCGAACAGCGCCGCCATCGCTCCGCGTGCGCTCAGGCTCGATGCCACCGAGGCGACGGTGACCGGCACCGCCCTCGTCGCCAAGGCGCTCGGAAATAACCCGCGCGCCCGGGCCCTTACCCTCGCCGTTCCCGGTCGATGGCCTCGACCACGATATGATGTCGCCGTCGTGGCGGAAGTGCTTTACTATCTGCGCGGACGAGACATGGCGCGGACCGCGCGTGATCTTGCCGCCGCGCTTCGCCCCGGGGGCGTGCTCGTGCTGGCGCACCACCGGGTCGACTACCCCGATTTCGCGCAGCACGCCGGGCGGCTGCAGCATGCGTTCCTTCTGGCGACACGGCGCCGCTGGCAGGTTCGGGTCGTCCGGCGGACTGGAAGATGGGTCGTACTGTCCTGTCGTCGCGCGACGCGGAAACAGGACCGGGACGTGGTTCCGGTTCAGACGGCGAAGCGCGGGCGCTAATCCCTTAGCGCTGCTCCAAACGCTCCGTATGTTGCCGGTGACGCTTGGGCCGGACGTCAGCCTCGTAAGGACGCTGCATGCTCGTGCGGCGTAGGCATTGGCGTTTCTAGATCACTGCTGATCAAGCGCGGCGGGATCAGCGAAAGCGGGAGAGCCATGTAATCCGCTGTTCCGTCTGTTTAGCCAGGCACGCTGGATGGTTTGACATGGTCCTGTCGGAGCAACGTGCCGGCCCGCCCCAAAAGGCCTGTAGGCTGGCGACATTGGTGGTCAGTGTTATACGGACCCTGCTGTCAGTGCCGCGAACCAGCTTGGTATTTCCCGAGATCAGTCGTCGTTTGCCTGCTGATTAGTAGCCAAACGGTGAAGCGGCTCGCCTTCAAGCAGCCATGTGCAATTGCTTTGACAGCACCGGCTAGGGGGTTGGCCAGGCTATTCGCCCCTTCTTGATCAGGCTGCTCGGGTCGGCCAGCCAAGCGCTGCCTTTCTCGTTCAACCGTGCTGTTAGGAAACGGCCGCGATCGGACCGGCGTCTGCTATTGCGACCCGTCTTTGCCAATAGCGGCCGTTCCGCTTCCCCCCCCCAGTGCCAGACGTTCGGTCATTTGAATGCGCGGTGGAAGAGGCGCCTCTTGCACGGTGAACGAACGGCAGAAACCGGGAAGCGGCACCTTCGAGATGAATGACCGCTACTGGATCACGTTATCCAGCTGTTGATCGAATCAAACACCCAACGTCGGTTTACCAAGCGCAGCCGGTAGGTACCTCCCGCCCAACCTGTGGACCAACGCGCGAAACCGCGATCTCCGGTGCGGTTGAACACGATCGGCGGCAGCTCGAAGGCGTGGAAGTCGGGCGTCATCCGCGTGATGGCCGCGATCTGCTCGTGGCGGTAGACCAGGATCGGTCTTGCCGCGCGCAGGCATCCGAAATCTGCGGGGTTTCCGAGGAGGAACAGCGGCTGGTCGTCCGGTGTGCTCGCCCGCGTCACCTTGCCGACGATCATGGCTGGCGGTCGGTCGACTGGCTCTACTATTGCCTTCCCGCTCGGGTCCACCAAGCGCTGCAGCAGCGCTATGCGCGCCATCGTTGCCGCCGTCGTCGGCCCGCACGGAGCCGAAGCATCGCTACCGACCCGGAACGGCCGTTCAGGCGCGGGCCGGTCGAGCAGCAGATGGTGGGCTGCAACATCGGAGATGCCATCGCCGTCGCTGTCGCGGGCCATGGCGATGAGCGGAATTGTCAGCAAGAGACCGTGCGCCCGCCGTCGTGTGCGTAAAGCCACGGGCGGATAGGTGATGCTTGCGGTGTCGATCTCCGCAACGCTGACCGCAAGTTGAAGTGTTTCGTCGACCAGCAGCGGCGCAGATGCTCGTTCTTCAACCACATAGGGGAAGCGCTCGGCGAGACCGGTGTACATCGGCCGCGCCCAATGGCGCCCACCGTCAGCCGATAGATGAACCCAATACCCTCCGCGCGACACCTCGCCGGTCGGATCGAGTGCCTGCGATACGCTGATCGCGACCGCTCGGGAGCCCTGCTGCTCGGCGCGGACGAGCTGAAAACCCGGCGGCAGCGGTGCCAGTGCCACCGCGGCCGCGGCCGTGGCGGGGGTATGATCGGCGGCGGTGATCGAACGTTCGGCGAACGGCGGCGGTTCAGCGATGATCGTTGCGCGCAGGGTGGACGCAGGGGAATGAACTGGCGGGGCATCCCGCTGCAGCGCAGCCCTAGCGGCCGCGAAGCCGGGAACAGCGGCGACGAGGGCCTTGCTCTCGAGTACGCGCATGTCGGCCGTGTCGCCAGAAGTGAACTGCTCGTCGAGGTTGTTCGGTCCGCTGAGTTCCGCCTGTTTGCACAGGCCGGGGTAGTCAGCGGCTGGGTAGACACGGCAAACGATTGCCGCGCTCGGCGACGGCTCACCGACGTAGCCGCCCGAAAGCGCCGCTTCGGCCACCGGGTAGGGGTCGCCTTCTGGGTCGTTCAGCAGGTGATCGAGCACGAGCGCCCCGGTGGGCAGGTCTCTATTCCCCGACTTCGGACAGGCCGGCTGTTTGCCAGTCGAACGATAGATGCACGCCGCCGCAGCCCGCGCACCGTCCAGCCCAGGCAAGGTCTGCAGCAAGCGGCGAGCCTCGGTCGTACGTCCCGCTTCGGTCAGCGCCTCCGCTACCGCGTAGATCGGCGCTTCCGTGGGTATAACAGCGGGCGGCGGTGATTGATTCGCCTCGCTGCCGAACATCAACTCGACACCGTCCATTACCACCGGCCGGGCAGTGATGCCCTTCGGAGACAGCACCGCCGCGCGCAGGTCGGGCGCCATCGCATCGAGCACTGCCAGGGCGCGGCTTGCCATTCCCGCCTTGAACAGCACCGAGAGGTAACGCTGCGAAAGCAACGCTGCGACCATTGGTCGATTGGCCTCGCGCACGCGCGCCAGGGCGGCGGGGCTGGTAAGCCAAGCATACACCGCGATGCTGTCCCCCAGCGACAGTCCACCGTAGTGAGACAGCCGTACCAATGCCGGCAGTGCGCGATCGGGGGCGGCGAGCACGGCGCGCACCCAGTTGCCGTTGCACGTCGCCGCAGCCGCGACGTGGTAGGCTTCCGCCGCGCGATCCGGAGCAGCTGCTACCAGCGCTTCGAAGTCGTCGGCCTGGCACTCTTCGATCGCATCCAGCGTCTCCGCTAGCACGCCGACGCCCAGCCTCGAGCGGCTTAGGACGGGCGCCATCGTGCGCAGCTCCGCTCCTGCCGGCCTCTTCCAGCTCGCATGATCCTGGCCCGGCGCATATTGACGCGCGTGTGCGACGATCCACAGTTCGACTAGCCGTCGCATCACCGCCGGGTCGACTTCGAACCGCGTCGCCAACGCCGCCGCGGCGACGTCAGGCGCGCCGCGGGCCAGCCGCTCACGCAAGTCCGTCTCCCAATCGGCGGATGCGTCCTCCGGATAGGTTCGAAGGTTGGGACTGCTTTCGCGCACCTCTCTTAAGTCTGCCGCGGTCGGATGGACCGATTGCGGCGCGGTCGCCGATACGGCCAAGAGCGCTGCCACCGCGACACTAAATTTCATCGCTTGGCTCTTTCGGCTCAACGCTTGAAGTCCGCCCGTCATTGTCGCTGCATCCCCCCTTACCGAGGCGGGCTTGCCGTTGGCGGCCCTTCGGTTTCAGGCGACAGAGTACCTTGATGAGCGTCGGACTCCAGCCTGCTCAAGAGCAAACGTCGAAGTGGGATATCATCAGACTGTACTGGTCTAACGGACGGGCGGGTTGCGGGGCGGATCGGCTGGCTCGCGTCGTTACGGCCGAACAGTGCGATCGCGCATTGTTGGCATGAACGAGTGACCGGTTTCGGTCAGCGTCTGGTGATCGCTTAACGCCCGGAATTGGGTCTTTCAGTTCCACAGTCTCTCCTCGTCGAAGGCTAACCACGCTGCCCCGGCGCCAGCGCACGTCTAGTTTTCCCTTGTGTCCAGCGCCCATACGGCGGCGGCTTCCAGCGCCGGATCGGCGCCTGCGGCTATCGCCGCCGCGGTCGTCGGGATGGAAACATCGGGCGCAATGCCGGCGTCGGGTTGCGGCTTATCGGGAAAGTAGCCGATCAGCGGAAGATCGAACTCTATCGCGCTCCCAGGCAGCTTGGTGAAGAAGAAGCCGCCACCATTGATGCCGCGTCGATTGCCGCCGGTAGGTTCGCCGAACAGGCGGATACGACCACTGTTCCGCGCGGCGTTAACGAAGCCGAACGTTGCCGAGCTGTTGGCGGGACCAATCAAGGCAGCGACGGGCACGCGCAGTCTCTTGGTATCCGGACGAATGGGTGCGAGCGCTTCGCGCTTCGGCAGGGCGAACCACCCGTCGCCCAGGTCTTCCCCGCCAACGCCCAGACGGCGGAAACGATCGTCCCAGGTGGTCACGAGCGGCGCGAGCGATGCAGGCACCTCGCGAAAACGCACCTTGGGCGTGAAAGGCCAGCCTGCGAGATCGCGATCGATCAGCCGCGCCAGGATCGGGTCGCCGCAGTCGTCGCCTCCCTCGTTGCGACGCAGGTCGATGATCAGCCCGCGCGTGTGGGCGGCATCGTCCAAGCGATCGGACAGCCAGCTCCGCCAGTCCCACTTGCTGTTCCACATCGCCCAGCCGGGCATGTCGAGCACGGCGACGCCGTCGGCTCGAACGGCATACGACCATCGTGCCGAGTCGCTCGTCTCGCGCACGCGGGTCATCGTGGCCTGGCGAGCGGCAAGCCCGATCGCGGGCACTTCCACCTGCGTCTCGCGCCCGTCGGGCCGGGTGGCGGCGATATGGTGGACGCCGCCGGCAGGCGGCATCAACAATCCTTGGAAGACATCGAAATATTCGATGTCCTCGGCACCGCGCACGCCGAGCAGCGAGCGCCGCTTGCCATCATTGTGACCGTCCGCGCGCGTAAACGGCATGAGCCGTTCGAGCATCCGAGCCGTCGAGCCGCCGTTCACCGCGGTAATCCGGGTGCCGCGCGGCAGCGCACCCGTGTCGCTGTGATCGGCCGTGACGACCATCTCGCTGCCTAGCCACTCGAAGTCGAACGGCAGGCGGGTGGGACGGTCGAACAGCGCCTTCACCGTGGGATCGGTCTGGTTGAAGAAGTTCGGGTAGCTGTGGCCGCAGCGCAGCGCCGTCAGGAAACGCGACAGAGCCAGATAGCAAACATCGAGGGAGCCCCTTTGCATCCCCGCAAGATAGTCGTGCTCGAAGGCGGCGAACGCACGTTCAACGTCGTGGGGCGTAAGATACCGGTATAGGCCGGGGTGTATCGACATCGCGGCACGCAGCACGGCGACGTCGTCGGCCGCCGGTGCGGCCGGGCGCTCTGCAAAAACGCGGGCGGGACGGGCGAGGAGCGGCATCGCGACGATGCCGGCGAGCAGGATGCGTCGATTCATGCCCCGCTTGTGGGGGGCGGCCGGTCCGTGTGTCGTCTCGTTGCCGATGAAGGCCTCACCTTTTCGGCTTTTGAGACGCGTGCCCGGTAGGCCGATGGGGTCATGCCCGTCGCGGCGCGGAAGGCGCGGTTGAAGCTCGCCTTGGAGGCGAAGCCCGCATCGAGCGCCAAGGCGAGCACATCCTGCGAGCTGCCCGCTTCCATCGCCTCGACCACGAAGCGGCATCGCAGATCGTTGACGAACGTCGAGAAGTTCACCCCCAGCCCCTCGTTGAGCGCACGTGACAGATAACCGCTGTTGGTACCGAGCCGACGGGCAAGGCCGGTGATGTCCAAATCCGGATCGCGCACCCACCCCGCCTCCGCGACCTGATCCGCCCACAGGCGTCCCTGGGTCGACCAATCCCGAGCGGCCTTGGTCGGCTGCCCGGCGGCTTCCAGCATCGCGAGCGTCGGGAAGGGGTCCGTCGCGTGCCGCCAGCCTTCGATCGCCAGGAACAG
Organism: Sphingomonas sp. GV3; assembly: GCF_031082075.1. Taxonomy (NCBI): domain Bacteria; kingdom Pseudomonadati; phylum Pseudomonadota; class Alphaproteobacteria; order Sphingomonadales; family Sphingomonadaceae; genus Sphingomonas; species Sphingomonas sp. GV3. Next base: position 457,960 of record NZ_JARWLE010000001.1, read on the forward strand.
CGCGACCGCGGCGATCAGCAGGTACAGCCACATGAGCCCGGTATAGCCGAGCGGCCACAACCAGTCCCAAAGGAGGACCACGCCCCAGACGCTCCACAGGAAGGCGAACGTGACCAGCGCGGTGGCTAGCCACCGGGCAGCGAAGCGCCCTTCGTCGCTAATCGCGTTGTTCAGGGACAGTCGGTAGCGGCGAAGAAGGCGGAGGGAGGCGGTGACGTGCCACCCGAAGCTCGCCACCAGCGCGAAAGCGAACAGCGGCCCTGCGATCGGCAGCGCGGCCGTCGCCCAGCGATCCTTGGCGGCAAGTGGCAGGCAGAAGCTTACCGCCTGGAACGCGAACTCGACTAAACCCGGAAGCAGCATCCAACGCCATCGAGGCGGCAGCGCGCCCGTGGTCAGCGCGGTCACGTAGAAGCGCAGCACGGCTGGAACGAGCAACGGCACGGCGACCGGCAGGAAGGTGAGCCAGCGCCAGCGATCGTAGAAGCCGGCGAAGCCGATCAACCAAGGCGTGAAGACGCCGATCAAAACCAGGATCAGCAGGGCGAGCGTCCGATTGGCCAGCCGGTTCCGAAGTGTGACGAGCAGCGCGAAGGCTAACGGCACCAGTACCGCTGCCGCGGTCAGCAAGGTTGCGCTGCGCCAGCCGAAAACAAGATCCATGCGCCGAGGCTAGCAAAGGCAGACCTGCTGGCTAGAGGGGCGCTGTCGCGATCGCCTCGTCATTGCGGTGTAGAGCGCGATCGCCAGCAGGCATCCCAGCGTTAGCGCGAGCCAGAAAGGCAGGCCGTGGCGCAGCATCGCAGGAATCGCGAGGAACATCGGCAGCGACGGCAGGACGTACCAGAAGGTCGCGGCAGAATGCGCGGCCATGTTCTCCGCATCGGGCTTCGCGTTCCACAACCAGATCATCCCCAGCACCGATACGAGCGGCAGCGACGCGATCAGCGCGCCGAAACCGTGGTAGCGCTTCGCTAGTTCGGAAGCGGCGGCGATGAGGATGCCCGAGATCGCCGCCTTGAGAGCCAGATAAATCACGATTTACTTCCCCGAGCCGGCGCGCCCGTCTGCGCCAGTTTCGTCAGTCGGCGCGGCAATTCGTCGAGCACTCGGCGCACATCACCGGGGCGCAGATTGCGCCAGCGCCGCACTTCGTCACGCGACCGGCCGCACCCCCGGCACCAGCCGCTGCGACCATCGAAGCCGCACAATTCGACGCACGGCGACTTCATCGCTCCGTTCGTCCGGCCAGCGTCATCGGTCGCGCTACTTCGCGTAGCGGCGGATCACCGCCAGCAGTTCGTCGGCGCCCTCGGCGCGTTCCGCGTCGGTCAGCCCGGCACGCGCGACATGCGCCTCCAGATGCTCGGCGATAATCTCGTCCATCAGGCCATTCACCGCCCCGCGGACGGCTGCGACGAGGTGCAATACCTTCGTGCAGGAGGCGTCGGCGGTGAGCTCGCGTTCGACGGCGTTCACTTGCCCCGCGATGCGGCGAACGCGCGCGACGAGATCGGCGTTGGTTCCAGTAAGTTGTGACATAGGGATACCCCCTATGATTATTTTTTGCGTCATGCAATCGGATGGGATTGATCTGATTACCCCGTCCCGCTAGATGCCGCCCCGTTCCTTGGGGAGTAGCCACCCGCTGTGCGGGGTCCTCGTCAACATGATCGCCGGCGTCCTTGGATTGCCGTCGTGGCGTGGACAGCAAGCCGTTTGGCTTGCCCGGCAAGACCAACGACGTGTCGCCTCTACGTGGCCGGAGGTGGGCTCGTCGTTGTTCATCAGGCCTTCGAGAAACGTTCAATGACCGGTATCCTCACGCTCGGCGCGCTCGGCGCCAGCCTGTCCGTCGACGCGTTCGCCGCATCGCTCGGCAAGGGCGCAACCGAGCAGCGCAGCGGGTGGTCGGACGCGATGCGCGTCGGCATCGTCTTCGGCTTCTTCGAGGCTCTGACGCCCGCGATCGGCTATCTTCTGGGCTATCTGCTGAACGACTGGATCGCGAGCTACGACCATTGGGTGGCCTTCGGTCTTCTGCTGGCGGTCGGTGCGTACATGATCCGCGAGGCGGTCCAGCACGACGACGTGGCCGCTGCGGAAGGACCGTTGCGTCCAGGGTTCTGGCGTCTGGCGGCGACCGCCATCGCGACCAGCATCGACGCCGCGGCCGTCGGGGTGTCGCTCGCGCTCATGGACGTCAACCTGTGGATCGCCTGCGCGGTGATCGGCGGGATCACGACCATAGTCGCGACGAGCGGCATGATCCTCGGCCGTCATGTCGGCCCGTATCTCGGCCGCTACGCCGGTATCCTGGGTGGTTTCGTCCTCGTCGCGATCGGCGGTTCGATCCTGTTCCAGCATCTGTCCGGCGCGGCGTAAGAGAGGGCATATAACCGTGGCAGAGATGCGAAACGATGGCCGTGCAAGGGGCGGCGATGGGCATAAGCAAGCGCCAGTGGCGGGTGAGGCAGCGACAAAGCCAACGAACATCCTCAAGCTGGCAGCTGGAAGCATCCTCATCAGTCTGATCGTTCTCGGTCTTAAATACCTCGCTTACGCTCTGACTGGCAGCGTTGCGCTCTACTCGGATGCGATCGAGAGCATCATCAACGTCGTAACGGCCGTGGCCGCGTTCTTCGCAATACGAATCAGCATGAGGCCTGCTGATGCTGATCATCCCTACGGTCACTCGAAGGCGGAATATTTTTCGGCGGTTCTGGAAGGTGTGCTGATCCTTGTCGCTTCGCTCGCAATCCTACGCGAGGCGTATGGCGCGTTCCGCGATCCGCATCCGTTGCAAGCCCCTGCGCTGGGACTGGCGGTGAGTGCGGGTGCCTCCGCATTGAATGGCCTGTGAAGCTGGCTGCTCATCCGCACCGGGCGGCAGCGTCGATCACCAGCACTGGTGGCGGACGGCAAGCACTTGCTGACCGACGTCTACGCCTCCGGCGGTGTCATTGCCGGCGTGCTGTTGGTGGCACTTACCGGTTGGGAGATACTCGACCCCATTCTTGCTGCGCTGGTGGCGCTCAACATCCTGTGGGCCGGTTGGCAACTCATCAAGGAAAGCGTCGGAGGTTTGATGGATACGGCACTGCCGCCGGAGGACCTGGCGGTCGTAGAAGCAACGATCAATGCGCATATGGCCGGGGCGCTGGAGGCACATGACCTTCGCTCCCGGCATGCTGGCCGTATGACGTTCATAGACTTCCACTTGATCGTGCCCGGATCGATGACCGTCGATGCCTCGCATGCCATCTGCGATCGGATCGAAGCGGCACTGAAGGTTGACCACCCAGACAGCATCATCTCCATTCACGTCGAGCCGGAAGCAAAGCGGAAGCACGGCGCGATGACGATCGGCTCGACTAATTGAGAACCGGGGCTCGCTAGTAACAGCCTCCACAATGGCCATTGTGTTCGACAGTCGTCGGTGTCACAACCGTGCGAGGCTGTTGAAAAAGGCCTGCGCGAAAACGGCTTGACGGATGGCTGGTGACGCCGGTCACCGGAGGATACGCCGCGTATCAGGCCGGCCCGGCCTGCCGGGCGAGCAGCTGAAGGTTGTATGCCGCGGCGGCCATGGTGAACTCCTCGGCGGCTCCTGACAGGCCCCGCAGCTTGAGCGTTCGTAGCCCCAGGTTGCGTTTCAGGTGGCCGAACACGCGCTCGATCCGCTGTCTTCGACGCCGTGCGTGCACATAGGCGTCGGTGCCGGCAAGGGCACGCACGGTATCGCGGGCTTCCTCGCTGATGAGCCGGGTGACGCCCCGCTTTGGACTGGAGGTGCATTGCGGCTTCAGCTCGCAGGCGGCGCAATCGGCCGGCCGGCTTCGGTAGACGCGCACCTGCTTGGTCCGGTTGGTGCCGCAATAGCCGAGCAACTTGTCCGCCGGACAGCGGTAGGAATCAGCCTTCCGGTCGTAGCGGAAGGCATCCCGAGTGAAGAAGGCGTCCCGCTGGCGGGTTCGGTCGATGACCGGGATGTATGGCGTGATGTTCCGGTCGATCAACCAGCCGAGCAGTGGACCGCTACCATACGCCTTGTCGGCCGAGAGACTGGCGGGTTCGATGCCCAGCCTGGTTCCGGCGCGTGACACCAGCGTCCGGGTCGCCGCCACTTCGGCTGCGAAGCGGGCGGGCGTGGCCTCCACGTCGAGGATGCAGTCGGTGTCGAGGTCAAGCAGGGGGTTGATGGCGTATGCGTAGCGCGCCGGTCCGTGCTTACAGGTGAGTGCCGCCTGCGGGTCGGTCGGCGAGATGCTGGTCGGATCGACGGGCGCCGGTTCGTCGGGGTCCGGCGGCAACGCGGCATCGAGCGCTGCCAAGTATTCGGCGACGGGCCGCGATACGGTATCCTTGGCGCGGAGTTCGTCTGCGGCGTCTGCGCCCTTCAACCTCCGCTCCCGACTGGCGTCAGCCATGATCGTGCTGCCGTCCACCGCCAAGTCGCGCCCCGTTACCAGCCCGGCCGCGGCGCACCGCGCGACCACCTGCTCGAATAGCAGACGATGTAGGTCGCAGGCGCGGAAACGGCCGTGCCGGTTCTTGGAGAAGGTGGAATGGTCGGGCACTCGGTCAGCCAGATCGAGCCGGCAGAACCAACGATAGGCGAGGTTGAGGTGCACCTCGTCGCACAGGCGGCGTTCCGAGCGGATGCCGAACAGATAGCCAACCAGCAGCATCCTAAGCATCAGCTCCGGATCGATCGACGGTCGCCCACTCGCGCTGTAGCTCGACGCCAGCGCCTCGCGCACGAAGCCGAAGTCCAATACGCCGTCGATGCGTCGGAGCAGGTGATCAACCGGCACATTCTCATCGAGCTGGAAGCCGTAGAACAGCGCGCCCTGTGCCACCTGCCGACCCATCATGTCCGTGATCCCCTGCCGCCTTGCAGGAGTGAATCACGCCCTCGTCACCGTCGCAAGCAGCCGTTTTTCAACAGCCTCGTGCGGTTCTGACACCAACGTTCAAACGGCCGTTTCCCGCAAGGTTCGAGGCGTCAGAACCCCACGTTAAATCGGCTACACGGGAAGATCATCGACCATCCGGCGCAAACAGACCATCTGCACCTTTTTCGTACATGCCAAGATGAACAAGCGTCGCTTCCGGAAAGGGGAAAGATGCCGCTTGGTAACCGCAACTGGGTCTTAGCCATCGCTTCCAGCCGCTTCCACGATTTCGATAAGGGAGTGCTTCTCAGCGTCGGCTAACAATGCGTGATGAGCGCCGCATGCAGCCGCCATCGTGCACCCGGAGCATAATGCCTTTCCATCGCTCAGCAAACGACATTTTTCCAGATGAAAGCGAAACATGACCTCGTGAAGAGCTGCGACAGCTCCTTTTGAAGTTCATTTCATGCCAAGCTCTTGCGTCGCGCGCCGGTGGTGGTGATTGCGATTTCGCATTGTCACCTCTAGCTAAGTTCCATTAGAAAATCTCTTTTTCTTTGAGATGCTGATGCGCTGTTCCTCAACGGAGGCCACGGCCGTTCCAATATGTGGTGATGAAGCAGGTTTCTCCTGCGCCTATGGCATTTTGCAAGATTGGCCTGAATTCAAGCCGTGGCGTCCTTCGAATGCCCTATCGACGAACATCCTAAATTTTCTGGCTATTCTTTCGCTCGGTCGTTCAGTGTTGCTGTCGGGCGTGGTGCCAAGATGGGTGAATCGCTGAAGCCAGTAACCTGTTTGGCGTTCATAAATGACCGCTTCTGGAGTATTCGCTGCTCTGCGATGCTCGGCTCGCGGGCGACTTCTCGCCGCCCGTGAGGTCCGAGATCGCCTTTACTTTAGATGTTGCGCCGGCTGCATCTCTAGCGCACGCGATCGGCGGCGGAGGACCAGCCCGGCAACCAGCATGCCCAGCAACATAGTGGCCCAAGTGGCGGGTTCGGGCACGGCACCCGCCGCCAGTGTCGCATTCTCGGGCGCGAAATCGGTAATTTGATTATTGTTGCCCGTGCCGATCCGCGGCCAAAGGTTGAAGCCATATTGTTCCGGGGTGAAACCGGTGCTGGGGAGTAACGACAGCGCGATCCGTGCGGTGATGATGTTGCCGGCAATGCTGATCAAGTTCGGGTCGAGGACGGTGGCGCCGATCGAACCGGTGCCGTCTTTGCGGAGCGTTATCGCCTGGTTGAAGATGACGTTGCCCTGCCCGATCGAGGCGAATGGCCGGATCGTTCCGGTGCCCGTGTTGACGCCGATGACGTAGATGCCCGCGGTGGTCGGATCGATGTCGCCGGCGAGCACCGCGCCCAGCGTAAAGAATTGGCCGACGTTGCTGTAATTTACAGAGAAGCTTGCGACGTCAAGGTCGGCGAGACGCGGGCCGGCGGTATAGCTGGGAAGGAAATCGCCGATTGCGTCGACAACCGTCGCAGCTTGGGCGGGCGCCGCGAACGTGGCGGTCAATGCTGCGGCGGCGAAGATGATGGTGCGCATGTCTTGCTCCCTGGTCCGAAGGCCGAGCAAGCCGGTCGCCTTGCCCGGGATCGATCCCGTCGAGCTCGAGGCGATCGATCCATGCGTGAGTGTGCCGCAGCGGCAGTAAGGTTCATCCTCAACGATAGATTTACCGACCTGTCGATGGCGGCCATGGCGGCACGCCTCATTCGACGACGATCTCGCCCTTCATGCCGAAGGTCGTACGTAGGAAATGGCTGCAATGGACCTCGTAGCTTCTGGTGGCCGGCGCCGTCAGGCGCAGATCCACCACCTCTCCGCGCCGCAGCGCTACGCCGCCGGCAGCGATCCGGCCCGCGTCCCGCGGGTCGATCGTGGCAGCGGCGAAGAATGCTTTAGCCGTGAAATCATGGCTGCCGCTGCTGCCATTCGAGAGGTGGAGTAGATACCGCTGACCGGCATGCAATACGATGCGCTCGGGCCGGAACCGGAAACTCGACAGTTCTATGTCAATCCGATGGGGAGACTGTCCCTCCGGCACCTGCGCGGCGACCGGGGAGAGACTGAGGATGGTGGTGAACACGATCGATCGAAGTGGCATCGTTCGTTTGTCCTCGGCTTTTTATGCGGATGACCGGTTGGGCACTATTCGGGCTTGAGCGGTTCCGACCACATCTCTGCGGTATGGATGTTGGCCGATTCAGCCACGGACAATTGTCTCGGGGCCTCCGGCCGCGGAAGCATTGGCGCAGGCTGCGCAGCGGTCGCAGGGGCGGCGATCATCCGCGCCGCGGGCTTCGTCGTGCTGCCGGCGATCACCGCGACCGCATCGGACCGCGCCGTTGCCGGGGCGCGATCACAAGCCCCAAGCGACGCGAGTGCGGCAAGAACGAGCAAGTATCGAAGCATTAAACGTCTTTCGAGGGCGGGTTCGACGGGCGCCCCGGTTTCGTGCCGAAGCGCCCGATGGCTGGTTCAGGGGAACATCGGTTTGAGACGCGACGGTTCCGGCACCATGGCCGGAAAGCCGAGGACGGTCGATTGCCCCTTCACCTGGTTCTGCGCCTGGCACTTGTGGGTGCAGATGGTCGGCGGGGGCGCTACCTCGGTCGCATCCTCGCCCGTCACGAAGCCCATGCGGCCACCGCTCGAAACGTCCCAGCGCGATACCATGCCGCAATGGCGCACGATGCCGACACCGCCGCTGCGCGTGGCGATGGTGTTGGAACAGGTCGGATCGTTGACGCGGGTCGCGACCTGGGCGCTGTCGCGCGCGATTAGGCGCGGTGCCGCATCGGAACCGATGTTGATACGCGGGGTGACGGCGATACTGGTGTCCTTGAAGGGTACGGCGTCGCCTTCGCGCGCGCGGAAGTTGGGATTGTCGTAGTAGAAGACGCCCGGCGCGAGCACATGCGTGACGCGCGTCGCGCTGTTGTCGGCGCGCTCGACCTCCATCTGGAAGATGCCGCCCGCCGCGCAATCCTTTGCCTGGATCTGCATAGAAAGGCCCGGGCCGGTGCGGGTCAGCACGATGCTGTCGCCGTCGATCTCGATCGTCACTGCCCCGGTCAGCGAGAGGCCGCGGTGATCGGGTGTCTTTTCCGTCCAGATGACCGTCCGTCGGCCGCCAGTCATGTCCTCCGCGCTGGCCGCGCCGGTGAAGGCATAGTTGCGGATTCCGAAGCTCGCGGCATTCACCTCAAAACTGTTGAAACGCCCCGTCACGACCAGGGTCTGCCCTACGACGGCCGGCTGCGCGGTGGTCTTGAGCCCGTTTGTGCCGATCTGCGCGCCGTTGGTGAACCCACTCACGACGAACCCGCCTCCCGTGCAGCCCTCCGACGTGGCGGCATGCGCCGTTCCCGACACGGCCATCCCAACCATCGTCGCCGCGACGGCGGCCCAGCGCCGGCCCGTGTTCCAATAAGTCACTATGAAATCCCCCGTGTTACGCGCGGCCGATCCCTGCGTCGGTCGCAGGGCTTGAGTGGCCCGCCGCGTCCGTCCGGTTCAACGGTGAGGAAATTTTTGCAGGTATCAGCGGGTTGTGAGCCATTGCCGGCTGATTTGCCTATGCCGATGAACCATTTCCGTATCGGACGGCACTCATCATGGATACGCAGGGGCAACACAGGCAGGCAGGCCGATTTTGGCGAGCAGGGAGAAGGTCACGGCACACGGTGAGGCAGAGTTGCTCGAACGGATTCAGGCGGGCGACCGGCGGGCGTTCGAGGCCCTCTACCGGTCGTATCACAGTCGTCTGAGCCGGTTCCTGCTACGGCTACTGCGACGCCCGCATCTGGTGGAAGAGGTGCTGAACGACACGATGATGGTCGTGTGGCGGCGGCTCGACCGGTTCGACGGGCGCAGCCGCTTTTCGACATGGCTGTTCGGGATCGCGTATCGGCAGGGCTTGGCAGCTTTGCGCAGGCTCGACGAGCCGGTTGACGACGAACGTCAGGATTCGGTTGACGACGCCGCGGCGGGGCCTGGCGCAAGTGCCGAGGCGGCGATGGTTCAGCGAGGTCTGGCGGAAGCTCTGGCGACGCTGTCGCCCGCACACCGAGCCGTGGTCGAACTCACGTACTTCCAGGAGTTCGGATATCGGGAGATCGCAGAGATCATGGACTGCCCGCCCGATACGGTGAAGACGCGGATGTTTCACGCGCGGCGCAACCTGCGCGCAGTATTGCCGGGTGCTCCCGGTGATTGGTATTGAGGAAAGCGCACGGTGGGACAGGTTATCGCGATGCCCAAGGACCAATGCGATGCTGTGGCGCTGCTGCTGCCCTGGCACGCGGCCGGCACGCTGGATTCGCATGACGCGGCGATAGTGGAGCGGCATCTGGCGCAATGCGAGCGCTGTCGCGCCGATCTTGTCGTCGAACGCCGGCTCGTCGACGCGATCGCAGCGGATGGCGTCACGGCCGACGGCGGCTGGTTTGCCCTGGACGCGCTTCTCGACTCTCAGGGCGATAAGGCGGAGCACGAAGAGGCGATCACGATCGCGCCGCTGCCGCCGCGTAGAATGGCGCGTTCCTCACGACGCCGAGGTGCACCGCTGCGCGCGCTGTCGAAGGCAACGACCCTGCGTTGGGTCGTGGGGGGGCAATTCGCGGCGCTGCTTGTCCTCGGGACGATCGTCGCACTACCGCTGGAGCGCGAGGGTCCGTATCGAGCGCTCGGCGAAGCCCCAGCCACTGGGACGCGACCGGGCAACACATTGGCCATGTTCCGCCCAAACCTGAGCGAGGCAGCACTGCGGCGGGCGTTGATCCGTGTGGACGCGCGTGTCGTCGACGGCCCGACCGCAGCCGGCGCCTATGTGCTCAACGTGCCGGGCGGCGCGACCGGCCCGCAGCTCGCGATCTTGCGCGCACAGCCTGGGGTGACCATGGCCGAGCCGGTCGGCGAGGGGGCGGCTGAATGACCCTTCGGCCCGCCATTCTCACATGGTTGGCGCTGATTGCGGTTCCAGAGAGCGGGGCTGCTCAGAGCCGAAACCCTGCGCCGGCCGCGGTGGTTACGCCCCTCACAGCGGACGAGCCGCAATCAGCGAATCCGACCGTCATCGATCGTCGTATATTGGTGATGCTCGACATGCCGTCCGAACATTATCGGCCCGGTTCGGATTACGGCGCGACGGGCGGGTACGGCGATCCGGCCGCGGCGGGCGCGCGCCGACGTCTGGCCGCCCGGATCGCGCGCGACCAAGGACTGACCCTCGGCGACGCCTGGCCGATGCCGGTGCTCGGTATCGATTGCGTCATCATGACGGCGCCGGGTGATGAACCACTGGCAGCCGTGATCGAACGGCTGTCGCACCTGTCCGGCGTCGCCTGGTCGCAGCCTCTGAACGAATTCGTCGCGCGTGGTGATCCGGAACCAGCCAATATGCGCCAGCCGAACGACCGCCTTTTTGCGGCACAGCCCGCGGCACAGGCCTGGCATCTTGCGGACCTTCATCGAATGGCGACCGGCGCCGGGATCAGGGTCGCGGTGATCGACAGCTTGGTAGATGCGCACCACCCCGATCTGACCGGGCGGATCATGGTGGTGCGCGACTTCGTTGGTGCGCCCGCGGCTGGTGCACCGGAAACGCATGGCACGGCGGTTGCCGGGATCATCGCCGCGGATGCGGACAACGGCGTTGGGATCGCCGGCATAGCTCCAGGTGCACACTTGATGGCGTTGCGCGCCTGCTGGCAGCAGACCGTCTCGGCGACCGTCTGCGATTCGCTCAGCTTGGCACGTGCTCTCGTCTTTGCGGTCGAGAACGGGGCGCAAGTCATCAACCTCAGCGTCACCGGCCCCGAGGACCAGCTGATCGCCCGGCTGATCGCCGCGGCGCGGCGGCGCGGCGCCGCCGTCGTGGCCTCTGTCGATCCGCGCACCGGCGCTGGCTTTCCCGCGTCGGCGGCCGGCGTCGTTCGCGTGTCGCAGGAAGGATTGTCGAGAAACGAGCCGGGCGTCTACAACGCCCCCGGTCGCGATGTGCCGACGACGGAACCGGGGGGGCAATGGCATCTGGTGAGCGGCAATTCCTATGCCGCCGCGCATGTCAGCGGCCTCCTGGCGCTCGCCCGGCAAATCGGGCGGACTGATCGTGGCCTGGTTTCGACCCGCCCGGATGGCGGCACGGTGGACGCCTGTCGCACGCTGCTGCGCGCGGGAGCGAAAGGGCGCGGCTGCTGATCGCCGGGCTTTCGGCGCGGCTTTCCTGCTGTGTTTTGGACTGGTCGCGCCTGCAGCCCACGCCGAGCTCGGCTACTCGCTGACCGTCGCGAGCGACGATCGGTTCCGTGGCACGTCGACGAGCGACCATTTGCCGGTCGGCACGCTCGCCATCTCCTACGACGACATCAGCGGCCTTTACGGCGGAGCATCGGCGAGCATCGGTCCGGTTCGCGGTGACGGCGTGCGGGTACTACGAACCGTAGAATTCATAGGGTTCGCGCGGCGGATCGCGCCGATGGTGTCGCTAGACGTCGGAGTCAGCAATCGGCTCTATGACCGCCACGCGACGGTGGAATATGCGCATCGGTTCGCACAATTTTATGCCGGCGTCATCGGGCGGCGGGTGTCATCCCACATCTTCTATGCGCCCGATTACGACGGTTCAGGCAACGCGGCCACTTACGCCCAGGTCGACGCGCTGCTCGTCGAACGCAGGCGCCTGTCGCTCACCGGCCACGTCGGCGCACTGCGCCCGCCCCGCAGCGAACGCTACGGCCGGCCCCTCGAATTCGACTGGCAACTTGGAGCCACGCGCCGGATCGGCGCTCGCTCCTCGATCGGACTGAACTGGGTAGGTGGCGGCCCTGAGGTGGACGAGGAGCGTACCGCGCCGCGATGGCGAGGGACGCTCCTTGTTACCGCAAGCCACAGCTTTTGAGAGGGGACTCCGGCGGTCGCCCTCGTCGACAGGATCGGGGATGCTGGCACCCATGCGTGCGTTCAGCGAGATCGTGCTCGCGCATTGCTTAGCCATAATGGCTTGGTCGTCCTTGGACCCAGTCCATGTGCCTGATGAACGAGCAACCGGAAGCAGATCGCGGGACGATGGAGCACTGCGTCTGCTTGTGCGTCGGCTAGGCTGCGCTCCCGGTGAATATCGCACGCTGAGCATCGAACGCGCGACCAAAGGCGGGTCGCGCTTCGCCTCTTGCGACATAGGAAGCGACCGTCGGCTGCTCGTCCAGAAGCGCTGACCCGCTCAATCGGCGCAGCACCGTCACCATCACGATGTCGGCCGCACAAAAGTCGTTTTCCAGCCAATCGCGATCAGTGAGCCAGCGGGACAGATCGGCAAGCCTTGTCCTCACTCGTTCATCTAGCATTGTGAGGCGCTCGGCATGCCACGGCCGATCTGCCTCGAGCAGCAAGGCCATGCTTCGTTCGACGATCGGCGGCTCGACCGTGCTCTTGGCGGCGAACATCCATGCGATCGCCCGCGCACGGCCTTTGGCATTCTGCGGCAGATGGAGCTGATGGGGCTCGGCAACGTGGAGCACAATAGCAGCGGACTCGAACAGCGAGAGCGTCCCCTCCTCGTATGTCGGAATCTGGCCAAACGGCTGAAGCGCGATATGGCTCGGCTCCTTCATTGCCGCGAAGGAAACGAGCCGCACGTCATAGGGCTGATCCACTTCTTCAAGCGCCCACCGGACTGCCATGTCTCGCGCCAGTCCTTGGCCACGGTCGGGCGATTGCGCAAAAGCGGTGATAGTCGGGATCATGCGGTTCTTCCGGGCAACTTGCGACGTGATGCGTCGGAGGAGGCGTGACGACAAGAACATCGATATGGAACGGGGAGGCCGATGGCAGAGCGCCCGACGCCGCCTCCGGGGGGCATTCCTCGTCCGACTATCAACAGTTCGAGAATCTTGTCCGGCGCGCGACGGGGCTGGTGCCCACCGCAGTGCACGCCGCAGTTCCTGTTCGTCGCCAAAGCCCGATTGCGTCGCGATGCCCTCCAGCGGCGGGTCGGTTTCAAGAAGCCAGCATTGCCGCGAGCAATATGCATTGTGAGATGAACGAACGGCAGGAAGCGAGAAACGACCTGGCAGCCTCGAATGGCCGGGTATGGGTCGAGTGCGTGCATCATAAGCACGGACTTAGCGCAGGCACGGCGTTCCTGAGCGCTGCGCTCCTACGCACGCAGCTGGGCGGCCGAACTCGCACCCCGTGGCATCCGTGTCAACGTCGTCGCGCCGGGACCGACGGACACCGACATGATGGCCGCGGTGTCCGAAGAGATGCGCCAAGCGCTCATCGCCCCCATCCCGCTCGGCCGCATGGCGCGCGTCTAGGAGGTCGCAGCCGCCGCCCTGTTCCTCCTGAGCGACGAGGCCGGCTTCGTGACGGGGGCCGAACTCTGCGTCGATGGCGGCATGCGGCAGGTCTGATCCAACGCCCCCGGACGGACGCCCGCAACGGCTCATCGGTCTTAGGTCGGTTCTCTCCGTTCAGGTGCCGCAGAAGGTCGCTGCGACACGCTCGTGGGGGAGGGGGGGCTGCGCCAGATCCTCGGCCGTCAGCTGCTCGTCGTAGGGCCTCGACAGCACATCCAGCATGCGCCTGAACGGCGCAAAGTCGGCGTCGCTGACGGCGGCCGCGATCATCGCCTCGACCTGATGGTTTCGGGGGATGAGGGCGGGATTGACGGTGTCCATGTGGGCGCGGCGGTCGCCTGCGTCCTGCCGCTCGCGATCCAGACGCAGGCGCCAGTCATCTGCCCAGGCGTCGAAGGCGGTGGGATCGATGAAGAGCGCGCGGGCGGGTTCGTCATCGCCTTCGACTGCCCGTCCGAGCGCGCGGAAGAACAGGGTGAAGTCGACCTGGTTCGCCGTCATGCGGGTCAGCAGGGAGTTGATGAGCTCGACGTCGCCGTCCTCCTCGATAGCGAGACCGACCTTCCGGCGCAGGCCGCCGAAGTAGGCGCGCTCGAAGATGTCGCCGAAGGCGGCGAGCGCGTCCTGCGCCTGTTCGATCGCCGCCTCCTGACCGCCGTCGAGCAGCGGCAGCAGCGTCTCCGCGAACCGCGTGAGGTTCCACTGCGCAATGCGCGGCTGGTTGCCGTAGGCGTAGCGTCCCGCGCGATCGATCGAGCTGAAAACCGTCGACGGATCGTAGACGTCCATGAAGGCGCAGGGACCGTAGTCGATCGTCTCTCCGGCGACCGACACGTTGTCAGTGTTCATGACGCCGTGGATGAACCCGACCAGTAGCCAGCGGGCCACGAGATCGGCCTGTGCCGAGATCACCGCATCCAGAAGCGAACGGTAGCGGTTCTGTGAAACCGCAGCGGACGGATGGTGCCGAGCTATCACATGATCCGCTAGCACCCGGATCGCCTCGACGTCACCGCGCGAGGCGAAGTACTGGAACGTACCCACCCGGATGTGGCTCGACGCGACCCGCGTCAGCATGGCGCCCGGGAGGAGGGTCTCACGGGCGACCGGCTCGCCCGTGGTCACGGCGGCGAGGGCCCGGGTCGTCGGCACGCCCAGCGCCGCCATGGTTTCGCTGACGAGATACTCGCGGAGCACCGGACCGAGCGCGGCCCGACCGTCGCCACCGCGCGAGAACGCCGTGCGGCCGGCCCCCTTGAGTTGAATGTCCCGTCGGCGGCCCTGGCCATCCATGACCTCACCGAGCAGAATGGCGCGCCCGTCGCCAAGCTGCGGCACGAAGTTGCCGAACTGGTGACCGGCGTAGGCCTGGGCGATCGGCTCCGATCCCTCTGCGATGGTGTGGCCGGAGAGCACGTCCAGACCTTCGGCGCTTCTCAGCCAGGCCGCGTCGATGCCGAGATCGGAAGCGAGGCGCTCGTTGAGCTCGATCAGTTGCGGCGAAGGGCTCCTCAGGGGCCGCGCGGCCGCGAAGAACCTGTCGGGAAGCCGTGCGAAGCTGTTGTCGAAGGGCATCGCCATTCTGGCGTCAACCATCTGCGATCCTTGCGGTTTCTTGAAGACGACCCATATCGCGGTTCCTGTTCAACAACGGAAAGGAGGTGGTCGAATGTCTCATTGTCACGTGCCGCAGAAGGCGGATCGTCAGGGCTCGGCCGACCTCGTGGCGGGTCGCAGCCTTTAACGAACCGGCCGTGAGCGGCTGGCAATGGAAGGGCCGCTCCAGCGATGGAGCGGCCCTTCGTGCATCCGCGCGTATCCGCCCGGTGATCCCCCTGGGAACGATGGGCGAGTGGAGATGGCGGACCGAGGGACCGGGCGGCCGCCGCTACGCCGGCGCGACCCCCTCGGCGACGACGGGGTCGCGGGCGACGACGAGGTCGCGGGCGACGAGCGTGCCCCGCAGAAGCACCCGCTTCTCCGCCAGGTCCACCGGGGTGCGCTGGAGCTCCAGTTGATAGCGGCCGCCCGCATCGCGACGCAGGTAGAAGGCGCCTCCGTCACGGATCAGGGTGCCGGTCTCGTCCACGCGGCTGCCGATCGCCGCCATGGGCGCTGCGATCCGGAATGCGCTGGCGGAGCTCCAATCAGCTGTCGCGTTCCATACGCTTGCGGTCGGCCTTGCGCGCCCGGCTGATCGCCGCCGCCCGTTCCCGCGCCCGCTTCTCGGAAGGCTTCTCGTAGTGGCGGCGCAGCTTCATCTCGCGATAGACGCCCTCGCGCTGCAGCTTCTTCTTCAAAGCCCTGAGGGCCTTATCGACGTTGTTTTCGCGAACGGTGATCAGCATGCTGTCGTACCCAGGAGTGTTCGGTGCCTCGGGCCCTCGTTATCGCCGGTCCGGCCCGCTGCCAAGAAATTGGTGACGGCGCGAACGGTGGGTCTCGATGCGTGATCTCGGTGACCGTGCCGACGGTCGAGCGGCATCATGCTCGGGGGGACGCGTCGAGGTCGCGCTCTACATGCGCAACGCCTCCGCGTAGCCGGTCAGCTCGAGATAGCCTCTGCCGCCGGCGGTCCGTACCGCACCTTCCCAGTAGACCGGCTGACCGGCGGCGCGGGCGTCCACCTCCTGATCGGGGAAGACCGGGCGGAGCGGGAAAGAGCGCTCTCCCTCGGGCAGGCGCACGCGCAGGAGCTGGGCCACGGGGTACGTGGCGCCGGTCCTTTTCGAACGCCACCTCGCCGTGGGTGTGAAGACCACGTCGTCCGGTGCGAAGCGGGTCGTCCGCCCGTCGGGTCGGCGGTAGGAGCCCCCGGCCCAGATTTCCCCGCCTCCCTTGCGACGGATGCGGAACGCCATCAGCGCGCCGCCGTCGTCGAGGTTCAGGCCGGTCCAGTCCCAGCCGGCGGCGTCGCGCGCGAGATAGTCGGACGACCACTCGCGATCCAGCCA
This sequence comes from Sphingomonas sp. GV3, assembly GCF_031082075.1. Taxonomy (NCBI): domain Bacteria; kingdom Pseudomonadati; phylum Pseudomonadota; class Alphaproteobacteria; order Sphingomonadales; family Sphingomonadaceae; genus Sphingomonas; species Sphingomonas sp. GV3. Next base: position 474,184 of record NZ_JARWLE010000001.1, read on the forward strand.
AGCCTCGCCGACCATCCTCTCGCGCTTGCCGGCTCTGACCACGGATCCAGCGACGGAGAGATGGGGCACGGAATAGTAGTAGCTCGCCTGCTCGGGCCTTGGTCCCTTGCGGCTGTATCCGCTCTGCCCCCGAGCCAGCGGCGGCTGGGTCGGCCGGAACGTCAGGTCGAGCGAGAAACCGCGGCCGCCAACGCGACTGGCGAAACGCCCGTCGGCCAGGCGGCGAAACGTCCAGCCGTTGAGACGCACGTCCGCGTCGCCGGCGGCGGCGCCGGCCAGGCCGAAGCCGGCGCGCGCCGCTCGTTCGGCGTGGAGGATCCGACCCACGTGCGGATCCGACAGTGCGGCATGGGCGAAGATCACCTGACCGGGCGCGAAGCGGCTCGGGTTGCCGGCTCCGGCATGCGGATTGACGCGGAAGAAGGTGACCTGGAATCCGACGTCGCGCCCATCGGAACCCTTTAGCCAGCCGGTGACGTACCACCATTCGGTGCGGAAGGCGGGGTGTGCGCCATGGTCCGCAGGGAAGGACAGCCGGATGCCGGGGCGCACGGCGGGGTAGGGGGAGGGCGCCGCCAATCCGGCCGCCGCGACCGCGCCTAGGAGCACGCGCATCACCAGTCCTCCCGCACGGCCGTGACGGCATCCGCGGCGGTGGCACGTCGTCCGGCCAGCATCGCGGTGAGCGCTGCAGCGCCAGTCAGCGCGGCCGTTACTCCGGCGATCGTGCCCACCGGCCAGATGGTCGTCATGGTCCAGTTGAAGGACTGCGGATTGACGACGTGGATCAGCACCTGGCCGAGGACCGCGCCCAGCAGCGCGCCCGCGATGGCGCCGATCAATCCGAGGAGGGCGCCTTCGCTCGCCAGCATCGAAGTCACCTGCCCGCGCGTCAGTCCAAGGTGGCGAAGCATGCCGAACTCCTTCGATCGTGCTATGGTCTGCGCGGACATCGTCGCCGCCACGCCGGCCAGTCCGACGAGGATCGCCACGGCCTCAAGTACGTATGTGATCGCGAAGCTGCGATCGAACAGCTGCAGCGCGAAGCGGCGGAGCGACGCGGGCTCGGCCACGGAGACTGCGGCCGGCAGCGTCGGCGCCAAGGTGCGCCGCACCGTCGTGGGATCGACGCCCTCGTCGACGATGATCGCCGCCTCGTCGCGTCCGCGATCGCCGGTCAGGCGGACGTAGTCCGCGTCGCGGATGACAAGAGCGCCCTGCTGGCGGGCGTAGTCGCGCCAGACCCCGGCGACCACGAAGCGGGCGCTTCGTCCTCCGATTGGGAGCGTCACTGTGCGGCCTGATGTCCAGCCGTAGAGACGTGCGGCCGGTTCGGACGCCCAAGCCGGAGTCGCACCCGCTGGAACCGGCGCCTCGTCGATCAGCACGAGCAGCGGGTCGCCGTCATCGCCTCGGACCGGACGGGCGATCAAGTTGACCGGTGGTCGATCAGCCGCGACCGTCAGCGGCAGTTGGCGACTGAATGCGACGCGCCGTACGCCTGGCGTGGCGGCGATCCGACGCTGGACCTCGGGGTCGAGGTCGCCGTTCTCCGCGCGCAGGTAGAGGTCCGCCGAGAGGACTTGGCCCAGCCAGCCGTCCACGGCGCCCCGGAAGCTGGTCACCATCGTCGCCATCGCGATCATCAGCGCGGTGGAGGCGACGATGCCGCAGAGCGCGATCGCCGCCTGACCCGGCGCACCCTGCACGTGGCGGATCGCGAGCAGCCGAGGCACGGAAGCGATCTCCCGCCGTCTCCATGGCGAGAGAAGCCGACGGACCAGCCACGGCACGCCCGCGACGCCACCGGCGAGGAGAAGCGCCATGCTGACGAAGCCGAACACCGGCAGTCCGCCGATGGGCGGCAGAAGCGCCGCTCCGCCGCCGACGAGCAGCATCAGCAGCGCGGGACGCCAAGGCACCGGCGTACGGGGGTCGAGCACGTCGCCGACGTTCCTGAGCGCCGCCGCCGGCGCGGCCCGTGCGGCGGCATGCGCGGGCAGGACGCTGCCCAGGAGAGCCGCGGCCAGACCGAGCGCGAAGAAGCTCGCCGCCGCAACCGGCTGGAACACGACGTCCTTCGTTCCCGAGCCGAAGTAGCCGCCGCCCAAATCACCGCCGAACAGCCGGAGCGCGGCCGCCGCCATGGCGTAGCCGGCCGCCAGGCCGAGGCTCGCACCCGCGATGCCGATGACCAGGCCCTCCAGCGCCACCGCGGCGATGATGCCGGTGCGCGGCAGCCCGAGGGTGCGTACGAGCGCGAAGGCGCGCAGCCGCCGCGCCACGGAGAGCGTCTGTGCCGAGAAGACCAGGAAACCGCCGGTCAGCAACGCCACGAGCGCGAGCATGTCGAGGTTGACGCGATATGCCCGGCTGAGCGCATCGCCCTGTCGGGCCTGGCTCTCACCAGAGACGATTGTGGCATCGGCCCCGAGCAGGCCGGGAAGCGTCCGTTCCGCGACGCCGCGATCGTCCAGCTTCAGGTCGAGCCGATCGAGCCGGCCGAGCCTTCCGAACCGCCACTGCGCCCCCGCGATGTCGATCGTGCCGAGTGCCTGGCTTTCGGGAGCACCGGGCAGCGTTCCGGCGATGAGCAGATTGGCGGTGCGGCCGTTGGCGGTGACCGGGACGCGGTCACCGACCTTGACGCCGGTGGCCCTCAGGGCGGCTCGCGACATGAACACAGCGTCCTCGGCGAAGACGTCGTCACTTCGTGCGTCGGGGCCGGACGGCCGTGTGCCTACCAGGCTCGGGGTGACCGCCGCGGCTCGTATGACGTCGAGGCCGAGCAGCGTGAACCGCCCGGGGCCTATCCGAGCGGACAGGCTGATCACGGGGCTCGCGTCCCCCACGCCGGACGCGGTGGTGATCCGGGGATAGAGCCGTTCGTCGAAGCCCAGCGGCGTGCGGGCGCGGACCTGAAGGTCGGCGGCGCCGTTCACACCGGTCACGGCCTGTTCGAACGAGGTCAGTGCGGAGCCGTTCACGAGGTGCACGGCGAAGCCGAGCGCTACGCCCACGGCGATCGCCAGGGCGGTGGCGACGAAGCGGCCGGGATGCCACCGCCATTCGCCAAGGACCAGCCACGCCAGCGCGAGACGCGATCGAAGAAGGCCGGTCTCAGCCATTCACCGACCGTGCCTGATTGATCAGCCCGTCCGCGGTCAGCCGGAGTACGCGATCAGCCACGGCGGCGGTGGCCGAGGAATGGGTCACGATCACGGCGGCCGCGTTGCGCGAGCGAACCGCGCGTGCGAACAGGTCGAGCACGCGGGCAGCGGTGTCGGGGTCGAGGTTGCCGGTGGGCTCGTCGGCGAGGATCACCGCCGGGCGGTGGACGAGCGCGCGGGCGATCGCGACGCGTTGCAGCTCGCCGCCCGACAGGTCGCGGGCGTAGTCGTCGCCCCTTTCGGCGAGCCCGACGTCGTCCAGCATCTCACGCGCGTGCGCTCTGGCGGCGGCGCCGTCCGGCGAGATGAGCGCGAGGGGAAGGGCGACGTTCTGCTCGAGCGTGAGATAGGGGAGGATGTGGAAGGCCTGGAAGACGAAGCCAATCCGCTCTCGCCTCAGTCGAGTGCGCGCGGTCTCGTCCAGAGGACCGAGCGCGGTGTCCTCGATGCGGACCTCGCCCGCATCGGCATCGTCGAGACCGGCGAGGATGTTGAGAAGGGTCGACTTGCCGACGCCGGACTCGCCTGTGACGGCGACGAGCTCGCCTGGACCAACCGACATGGAGAGGTCATGGAAGAGCCGTCGTCCGGGGCCGACCGCCTTCGTCAGTCCTCGGGTCTCGATCGCGTGCATCGCCGTTGAACGGTCTCACGTCGTCTTCGGTCCGGGTTGCCATGATTGGTCAGGCGCGGGCCTCCACGACGATCAACGGATCGCCGCTTGTTCCGTCCGCGAGCACCAGCGCTTCGACGGCGGCGAAGCCCGCCTTCTCAAGGTACAGGGTGATCAGAGCGGCCTGACCTCGCATGTCCAATGAGCGCCAGACGGCGACCGCCTTGGTGGGGAAGCAGCGGTTCGAGTAGCTGGCGACCACGCGGCCGCCGGATCGGAGGACGCGCCGCACCTCGCGAAATACCGACAGCGGTCGTTGCAGGTACTGTACGCCCACGCAGATCAGAACGGCGTCAAACGCGTCGACCGGTTCGGAGAGAATGGGATCGCGGTTCAGGTCCTGGACGAACCAGCGGCCGAGACGGGGATTGGCTGCGAGCTCATCCGCGTTCATACCGTGGCCCACGACTTCGAGATCGAGACCTTCCGGCAGGGGGCTGACCCAGCTCGACATCAGGTCAAGGACGCGGTCTCCCGGTTCGAGCAGCGAGGCGTAGTGACGGGTGAGGGCGGCGACGGCACCGGCATCGATGTGCGTGACGAGACGCGGCGGCGCGTAGAAGCCGAGGTCGGCTCCATCGTCCTGCTTGTCGAAGGCTCGCGCGGGCAGCCCGAGTTCGTCGGCCTCGTTCACCGTCGAAGGCTCCGGCTACATTTGGGGCGCAGTGCCGGGTCGCAGGGGGCTTCAGTGATGGTCATGATGATGTTGGCGACTTCCATCATCCAACGAAGCTCGCCGTGAAGTCGCGTTCCCTGATTTTGGGGGCAACCTAGCTCTACTCGCCGCAGCAACGAAAGTCCGCCGCTAGGACAGATGATGTCCACGTCGAGGAAATGGGACGTTCGAAAGCCTGCAAGACGTTTAGAAGCTCGCATCCTTGCGTCCGATCGTTGCCGGCAGACTTTGGGGGTGCCAGTCCTTGGTGGAAAGCGGAATGGCCGCTTTAGGATTTCGGCCGATCTAAACGCCCGTTTGGTCACGCGGTCGAGCGGGGCACCCGGACGCCGGCCGTTGGTACTAAGCGGCATGGCTGCTTTCAGGTGTCGGCCCTGAAAAAGCGCAATTTCGTTGATCTGGCAGGTAGGTGGCTGACGACTAGAATAGATAAAAGGCGCCTGTTCGCTTCCGGGCGACTTATCCAATGGCCTGACGGCTTCTTGATTAATAGAATAGAATGCGGTCACCCACAAATCATCGTGGACGGTGTGCCTTTTTAAAGCGATGGCCTAAGCCTCAAAATTTCACTCGGCAGCAAAGCCCTATCGTGCGCGTGAGTTATGAACGGTCAGTGTCATAAGGCTGTAACACCGCGTCACTTCGTTTAATTGACCTCACGTTCGATCACCATTGCGACGCCCTGCCCTCCTCCGATACACATAGTGACTAAGGCATAATGGCCGTCCATCCTTTGAAGTTCGTAAAGCGCCTTGACCGTCAAGACTGCGCCGGTCGCGCCGACGGGATGGCCGAGAGAAATGCCCGATCCGTTGGGGTTGACCCTCGCCGGGTCGAAGCCGAGCGACCGTGCAACCGCGCACGCCTGTGCCGCAAAAGCTTCGTTTGATTCGATGACGTCGATCTGGTCGAGCGAGAGGCCGGCCCGCTCAAGGGCGATGGGCACCGCCTCGATCGGCCCCAGGCCCATGTGGCTGGGCGCGACGCCGGCATGGCCCCAGCCGAGGATGCGCGCCATCGGTGTAAGGCCACGCGCCGCCACCGCAGCGGCCGAGGCGAGGATCACGGCGGCGGCGCCGTCGTTGATGCCCGACGCGTTGCCTGCGGTGACGGTGCCCTCCTTCTGGAAAGCGGGGCGAAGGGCAGCCATCGCGGAGAGGTCCGCGTCGGGGCGGACATGCTCGTCGAACGCGAAGGGCCGGGTGCCGCGACCATGTTTGACCTCGATCGGCAGGATCTGCGTATTGAAGCGTCCCTCCGCCTGCGCCTGCGCAGCCCGGCGATGGCTCTCGACGGCGGCGGCGTCCTGATCGGCGCGGGTGATGTGATAGTCGCGCGCGACATTCTCTGCGGTGATGCCCATGTGATAGCCGTCGAGCGGATCGCTCAGCACCTCGATCAGCGCGTCGGCCATCACGACCGGTCCCATCTTCTGCCCAAAGCGTGCCGCCGTGACGTGATGGGGGGCGCGGCTCATCACCTCGGCGCCACCGGCGGCGGCGATGTCGACCTCGTCGAGTGCGATCATCTTGGCCGCCGCGACGATCGCCTCCAGCCCCGATCCGCACAGGCGGTTGAGCGTCAGCGCGGGCACCCGCACCGGGACGCCGGCCTTCAGCGCGGCGACGCGGGCGAGATAGGCGTCCTTCGGCATCGTCTGGATCACCTGGCCCATCACCACATGGCCAACATCGTCGGGTGTCAGCCCGGCGCGGTGAACCGCCTCGCCGATCACCGCGGCGCCGAGATCGGCGGGCGCGTGATCCTTGAGGCTGCCGCCGAACGTGCCGATCGCGGTGCGCACGCCGGCGACGATGTAGATGGGTGCCAAAGCGTTTCTCCCGTTGCCGCCCCGATCAGTAGCGGAAGCTGGCCTGTAGCAAGACCTCGCGCCCACGCGCCACGACGCCGCGCTGTTCGCCCTGCGTCAGCGGAACGCTGGTGCCGCCGGTGCGATCGCCCGCGAACAGCAGATAATATTTGTTGGTGAGGTTGCGCCCGATCAGCGACAGTTGCCACCGGCCGTCGTCGGCGCCGATGCGGGCGCTGGCGTTGAACCGCCAGAACGCGTCTTGGCGCGACGCGGGCGCGAAGGCGTCGCTGGCGTAATAGCTCGAACTGTAGAAGGTGTCGCCGGTGAGGCCGAATTCGAGGTCGCGGTTCGTCGGCACGTTCAGCTCGAAGCCGGCGTTGCCGGTGACGTCGGGCGAGCGGGCCGGCGCGCGACCGTCGAGCACCTGTTGCAGGACCGGCGTGCCCGCTGCGGTGAGCTGGCGATTGCCGGCGGCATTGGTGACGAACGAGCATCCCGGCGGCGCGGCGGCGGTCAGCGCAACCGCAGCAGGAATCGTGTAGCCGTAGCACTGGCCGGTATAGTCGCGGAACCGGTTATGGACATAGGCCATCGCGCCGTGCAGCCGCAGCATGCGCGTGGCGTCGAACGACGCCTCCAGCTCGGCGCCGCGCTGGCGCACCTGCCCGGCATTGCTGATCTGGAAGCGGATCGTGCTGGCGTCGTATTGGGTGACCTGGAGGTTACGGAAGTTGTAGTCGAACGCCGAGGCGGTGAGCCGCAGCCGGCGGTTGAACAGCTCGCCTTTCGCGCCCGCCTCGACCCCCTTCACCGTTTCGGAACCGAAGTCGATATCGGCAAGTGTCGTGCTGGTCTGGATCGGACTTGTGATACCGAACCCACCCGATTTGAAACCGGTCTTGTATGCGACGTAGAGCGTCGAATTGGCGACGGGGTGATAGGACAAGGTCGCCTCGGGCGACACATTGTCGTCCTTGAACCGACCCGCGAGGATGCCGGGTGTGGGGTCGGTCGACCCCGGAAACACGGTATTCGCCGTGTTGAACCGGCCGAGCGCGGTGTTGACGCCATAGAGGTTCTGGTTGCGGGTCAGCTTTTTTTCCGACGTGTAGCGCCCGCCGGCGGCGAGCTCGAGCCGCGGCAGGATCAGCCAGGTTGCCTGCGCAAAGGCGGAATAGGTCTTACCGGTGAGATAGGCGTCCTTGATGTAGGTCGTGACCTGGTCGGCTGCGGCATTGTAGCTGAGGTCGGCGCGGAAATTGGTATTATTGAACAAGGCGTCGCGCGTGCTGCCGTAGAAGGCGCCGAAGAGGAAGTTGACCGGCCCGTCGAGCTTGGTCAGCAGGCGGAATTCCTGGCTGAAGCTCTCGTAGCTTGTATTTTCATAGGTGGTCAGCGCGTTGTCGACGGTGTGGGTCAACCCTGAGACGCTGCGATAGCGGTTGAAGATGCGCCCGGTCAGCGACGACAGCGTGAAGGCGTCGGAGTCGTATTTCATCACCAGCGACGCGGTGTAGGCGACGTTGACGCCGCGCGAGCGGTTGTCGCCGTGCAGTTGCGGGATGCGGTTAGCGATCGCGGGCACGATATTGCTGAAGCTGGTCTGGTTGTCGGCACGGCAATCGCCGAACGGATCGACGACCCCGAACGAGCGTGGCCGCCCGTCGCTGCACGGGCCGATATTCTGCGAGAAGGATCCGCCGCCCTGGTCGTGCGCGAGCAGCGCGAACAGCTTGGCGGTCGCCGAGAAATTGCTGACCGGTTTGTATTCCAGCGTCACCCGGCCCATCGTCTCGTCATCGCCGACACGGCGGTCGGGCGCGCCGGGCAGCGTGCCGGTCGAGGCGGGCAGCGCCGCGGGGAAGAACGGGTTCGGCGCGACCTGCGCGTTGTTGTACAACCAGCCCTTGGCATCGCGATACTTGATCGCGACGCGGCCACCCAGCGTGTCGGTGATCGGGCCGGACACATGGCCTTCGCCCGACACCTCGTCCGCGACGAATTCGTAGCCGACGCGGCCGCCGACCTCGAACCGGTCGGTGGGGCCGGCGGTGGTGATTGAGATCACGCCGGCCGGGCTGTTCTTGCCGAAGAACAGCGCCTGCGGACCTTTCAGCACCTCGACCTGCTGAATGTCGAAAAAGCCCAATGTCGCGACGCGGCCTGACGACGACTGGATACCGTCGATCGCCACGGATACGGGTTGTTCGTAGCCGACCTGCGTCGGCGGCGAGCTGATGCCGCGGATCGCGATCGAACCGCCGCCGATCGTGCGATAGTTGCTGACGATCACCGTGGGCGTCAGTTCGCCGATCTTGGTGAGGTCGGTCGCATTGTATTTGCCGATGTCGGCCGCGGACAGCACCGAGACGGCGACGGGCACGTCGAGCAGCCCTTCCTTGCGGAGGCGGGCGGTGACGACGATGTCGCCGCCGGCGTCGAGCGGCGCCGGCGTGGTGGCCTGATCCAGCGGACGGGGCGCGGCGGACTGGGCGGCAGCGGCTGGAAAGGCCGGCTCCGAAGTCGCGTCGGGTGCAGGGACGGGTGTTGCGGCGGCTGCCATCTTGGTCTGCGCCGCTGCGGTGCCTGCCATCAGTGCCGGCATGGCTACCGCTGCCAACGCAGCGAAACGGACCGATCGATATGAACGAACCCTCATGTCATCCTCCTCCAGCGCGGCGCGTCTGTCCGGCGCGATCTCCAGCTTTGGATGATCCGCCAGCACCGCTGGCCGGAATGAAGCGATCGACTCCATTTCCGACGATGGAAAGCTACGCTTGGGGGCGATGTATTGTCAACATTGTTGTTGACTGATTCTATAGCGATATTCTCCGGTATCGTGACAATATACGAAGCGACGTCCCCATCGTGGGACGCGGGGGTCGTATGATTGTCCACGATAGTGTTGATAATGTTCCTGCGATGCCGGCGGCTAGTCGAGGATAGCGACGGCCCGCGTCCATCCGGCCGAGGCCGCGCGGACCTTGACGGGGAAGCAGGCGATCGTGAACCCGGTCGCGGGCAGCCGTTCGAGGTTGTGCAATTTCTCGATGTGGCAATAGCCGATCGTGCGACCGGCCTTGTGCCCTTCCCAGATCAGCGCGGCATCACCGCTCGCGGCATAAGCGGCGGCGGTGTGGACGAAGGGGGCGTCCCAGCTCCAGCCGTCGGTGCCGGTGACACGCACCCCGCGCGCGGTCAGGTACAAGGTGGCGTCGCGTCCCATGCCGCAGCCGGAGGCGATATAATTGTCGTGCCCGAACCGTGCGCCGGCGCGCGTGTTGACGACGACGATCTCGAGCGCGGACAGCGTATGGTCAATCCGCGCGAGTTCCGCCTCGACATCGGCGGCGGTGACGACATAACCATCGGGAAAATGGCGGAAGTCGAGCTTCACGCCGGGCTGGAAGCACCAGTCGAGCGGCACTTCGTCGATGGTGATCGCGCGGCGGCCGCCATCCATGGTCGAGGCGTAATGGTATGGCGCGTCGAGGTGCGTGCCATTGTGCGTGGTCAGGTTCACCCGCTCGATCGCCCACGCCTCGCCATCAGGCAGGTCGGCGGCGGCCAGCCCGGGGAAGAAGCCGAGAAGGCCCGGCACCGATGCGGCATGGTCGATATAGTCGATCGACGGGCCGTAGCCGGGGGGATCGGACAGGACGTCGTTTTCGAGAAAGACCGACAGGTCGAGGATCGTACGGGGCATGATATCAGAACTCCACCCGGTCGCCACCCTTGAGGCCGAGCGTCGCTCGCACCTCGGTCGGGGTGGCGGGTTCGTGTCCCATCTCGGCAAGGATGCGGACGATCTTGGCGACCTGTTGCGCGTTCGACGTGGCGGCGACACCGCGTTCGATGAAAAGGCTGTCCTCCAGCCCGACGCGGACGTGGCCGCCCATCAGCGCCGCCTGCGTCAGGAACGGCATCTGGTGCCGCCCCGCCGCCAGCACCGACCATTGATAGGCGTCGCGGCCGAACAGGCGATCGGCCGTCGCCTTCATGAACATCAGGTTCTCGAGGTCGGGACCGATGCCGCCGAGGATGCCGAAGATCATCTGGATGAAGAACGGCGGTTTGACGATCCCCGCATCGACGAAATGCGCGAGGTTGTAGAGGTGGCCAACGTCGTAGCATTCATGTTCGAACTTCGTGCCGCGTTCGCGCATCGTCGTGATGATGCCTTCTATGTCGCGGAAGGTATTGCGGAAGATATAGTCGTCGGAATTGAGGACATAGTCCTTCTCCCACGCATGTTTCCACGTCGCGATCCGCCGGCCCGCGCCATGGAAGGCGAAGTTGATGCTTCCCATGTTGAGCGAGCACATCTCGGGCGCGAAGCGGGTCGCGGCGGCCAGCCGGTCGGCGAGCGGCATCGTCGCCGAGCCGCCGGTCGTTAGGTTGACGACCGCGTCGGTGCGCTGGCGGATGACCGGCAGGAAGCGCGCATAGACATCGGGATCGCCGGTCGGCTGCCCCGTCTCGGGCACCCGGGCGTGGAGATGGAGGATCGCGGCGCCGGCCTCCGCCGCGTCGATCGCCTGGGTGGCGATCTCGTCCGGCGTCACCGGCAGCGCGTCCGACATGCTGGGTGTGTGCGCGCCGCCGGTGACGGCGCAGGTGATGATGACCTTGGCCATGTCAGCCCTTTCATCCGCGGTGTCGGTTGATCAGGTCGCGGTGCAGGCCCAGACGGTCGCCCGACACCTGCGCCCGCGTCACCCGGCCCTCGGCGGTATCGATCATCGCTGCCAGCCGCAGGACAACGGGCTCGCCCACCAGCGCTGCATCGATGTCGGTAAAGCCGCCGGTGTAGCGGCCGTCGCAGACGATGTGGCATGCCGCGCGCGGCCCTGCGGTGAAGAGGTGCGAGAGCGTCGCCGTCTCGACCGCGACCAGATCGTCAAAGGACGGACCGTCGACCAATACCGCTTCGGTCGCCGGATCGGTATGCCATCGCGGCAGCCAGTCGCGCACGATTGCGTCGGTATCGGTGTCGGGCGGCAGGACGGGGCGGTCCCAGGGCGCGAGCGCGGGCGGTTCAACCGGATCGGCGATACCGCTCTTCAACTGGCGTTTGCGCGCGAAATAATCCTCCTCCGCCCAACCGTGAGACAGGCGATCGCCCGCCAGGCGGAACAGCGTGATCCCGCGCCACGCCGCCATGCGGCCGTCATCGCGCAGGGAGGCGCCGTGTTCGGTGAAGCGCATCGCCACGCCCTCGGTCCCAAGGATCGTGTCGTGGACAGTGACGGTGAGGCCGGGGAACTGGTCGAGCTGCGCCACGGTCGCGGGCAGATAGCGGTCGTCGCGCCCGTCGAAGAGATGGCCGCCGATCGACAGGCGATAGGCGGGATCCATCACCCAGGCGACGGCGGAGGGATCGTGCGCGGTCAGGAAATCGATCGCGAACCCGCGCAGCGCGCGCGCCTGTGGCGACGGCGTCATGCCGCACCCTCGCGGTTACTATCGAGCGCTCGCAGGTCGTTCTTCAGGATCTTGCCCGAGGCGGTCTGCGGCAGTGCGCCGACGAAGCGGATCGAGGTCGGGCATTTGTAATGCGCGAGGCGCGTGCGGGTATAGGCGATCATCTCTGCCTCCTGCGGGTCGGCACCGACGCGGGGCACGACATAGGCGCGCGGCGTCTCGCCCCATTTGGGGTGCGGCACGCCGATCACGGCGACCTGGCCGACATCGGGATGCGCGCCGAGCACGTTCTCGATCTCGGTCGGATAGACGTTCTCGCCACCCGACACGATCATGTCCTTGTAGCGATCGTGGATGAAGACGAAGCCGTCTGGATCGCGATAGGCGGCGTCACCGGTCCTGAGCCAGCCATCGGGCGTCACGGCCGCGGCGGTGTCGTCGGGCTTGCGCCAATAGCCCAGCATGACCATTCCCGACCGAATGCGGATTTCGCCGACCTCGCCGACGCCGACCGGGCGTTCGGTTGCGGGATCGACCAGCGCAAGCTCGACCCAGGGCAGGGGCTTGCCGCACGAACGCAGCCGGTCTGGCGTCGGGCCGTCGGGATCGTGCTCGGCGGGGGGCAAGGTAATGACGGTGCCCGCGGTTTCGGTCGCGCCATAGGCATGGCTGAACTCGCAGCCGAACAGCGCCAGCGCACGGCGCAGCAGCGGCTCGCCGATCGGTGCGGCGCCGTATAGGATGCGGCGCAGCCCCTTGGGCGCCACGCCGCCCGCCTCGACATGATCGACCAGCCGCTGCACCACCGTCGGCACGAAGAAGGCGTGGGTGACGTGATGCTGGTCGATCGTCGCGGCGATGCTCGCAGGATCGAGCCGGTCGAGCAGCACCGTATGACCGCCCTGGCTCAGCGCCATCATGCCATAGCCGATGCCGCCGATATGGAAGAGCGGCATCGCCACGAGGTTGACGCTGTCCGACGTGAAATCCCACGCCTCGCGCGCCATCTGCGCGACATAGGACAGGTTCGCCTGGCTGATGAGCACGCCCTTGGGCAGGCCCGTCGTGCCCGACGTGTAGAGTAGCAGCGTCGGCGCATGTAAATCGACGGCGATGTCGGGCAGCATGGGCGACGCAGCGTCGCGCAGTGTGGCGAGCGTTACGAGGTCGATCTTGTTGACGATCCCGCCCGCGACCTTGTCGGCCAACCTATCCTGCACCAGCAACAGCGTCGGTTCGCCATCGGCCAGGATCGTGGCAATCTCGCCCGCCGCCAGCCGCCAGTTGAGCGGCATCATGATCGCGCCGATCTTCGCGCAGGCATAGGCCAGTTCGTAGAAGACCGTGCCCGTATGCGACAGCAGTGCGACCCGATCCCCCTCCGTGACGCCGTGTGCGAGCAGCACGTTCGCCAGTTGCGTGCTGCGCCGGTCGAGGTCGGCGAAGGTCAGCCGCTCATCCTCGCAGGCGAGGCACGGCGCTTCCGGCGTCGCGGCGGCGAACCGGCGCATCAGCGCGAGCAGGGTCGGCTGCATCGCTCGGCCCCTCAATAGCTCTTGGGCAGCCCGAGGCTGTGTTGGGCGACATGGTTCAGGATCATCTCGCGACTGACCGGCGCGGTCTTGTGCAGGCGGGCAATGAACCACAGGTCGGCGAGGCCGTATTCGTAGCTGAGGCCGTTTCCGCCATGCACCTGGATCGCCTGGTCCAGCGCCTTCAGCGAGGCGTCGGCGGCGGCGAATTTGGCCATGTTCGATGCCTCTGCCGCGTCCTCCTGCAGGTCGAACAGCTGCGCGGCGCGGGCGTTGAGCAGGCGTGCGGCCTGGACGTGGACATAGGCTTCGGCGAGCGGGTGCGAGACGCCCTGATGCTGCCCGATCGGCACGCCCCACACCGATCGATCGCGGGCATATTGCGCCGCCTGGTTGAGCGCGAACCGCGATATGCCGTTGTTGATCGCCGCAGCCGATATGCGTTCGGGGTTCAGCCCGACGAACACCTGCTTCAAGCCCGCCCCACGCCGACCGATCAGTGCGCCGGCATCGAGCGCGATGTTGTCGTAGAAGGTCGTGAATTGCTTCTCCGGTGTCATTACCGCGGCCTCGATCGGCTGGTAGCTCAGCCCTGCGATGTCGGTCGGCAGCAGGAACAGCGACAAGGCGGAGCGGCCGTCGCCCGTTTCCATCTCGGGATCGCGCGCGACGACCATCACCGCGTCCGACACGTCGATCCCCGACGTCCAGTATTTGGCACCGTTGAGCAGGAAGCCGTCGCCGTCCGACACGACCTGGGTCTTGACCTTGTGGGTGTTCGATCCCGCGTCGGGCTCGGTGATCGCAAAGCAGATTTTCCTGGTGCCCGCCGCGATGCCGGGCAGCCATTCGGCCTTCATTTCGGGCGTGCCATGGGTGGTGATGATCGGCGCGGTGATCGAGTTGATGACCAGTTGCAGCATCGGGCAGCCCTGGGCTGCGCACTCCTCGACTACGACATTATAGTCGGCGACCCCGCCGCCGCTGCCGCCGAATTCCTCGGGGATGTGGACGCCCAAAAACCCCGCCGCGCCGAGTTCGGCCCATAGAGCCTCGGGCTCCTCGCCGCGCTTCACGCAGTCCTGGTAATATTTGCGCCCGAATTTGCTGACCAAGCGGCCGACGCTCTCGCGCAATTCGCGATGGTGATCGGCGGTATCGACCAGAGGCGAGAAGAACATGGGCTGTGCAGACATGCGGGCGCTTTCGTTAAAAGGGTGGTCAGGCGGGCCAGTCGAAGAAACCGCGGCCAGTCTTGGCGCCGAGGCGACCCTCGGCGACCATCGCCGCGAGCAGGGCAGGGGGGGCGAAGCGGGGGCCATGCGCGGCCGCCAACGTGCGCGCGACCTCAAGCCGGACGTCGAGGCCGACGATGTCGCTGAGCCGCAGCGGCCCGACCGGGTGGCGGTACGCCAACACGGCGGCGCGATCGATATCCTCGGCGCTGGCGACGCCATCCTCCAGCATCCGCATCGCCTCGAGCGCGGCGGCGAAATCGAGGCGGCTGGTCGCGAAGCCGGGCACGTCGCGGACGGTGATCGTCTCCTTGCCGATCGCAGTGCCGAACGCCCGCGCCTGCGCCAGCGCGGCGTCGCTGGTGGCGGTGCCGCGGACGATCTCGAGCAGCTTGATCGACCAGACGGGGTTGAAGAAATGGAGGCCGAGGAACGTCGCGGGATCGCGCACGCTCTGGACCAGCGTATCGATCGACATCGCGCTGGTGTTAGTCGCGAGCAGGTGTGGCGTGCGGGCGGCGGCGCGCGCGAGCACGTCGCGCTTGAGGTCGAGGCGTTCGGGGACGGATTCGACGACCAACGGCAGGCCGGCGTCCAGCGCCTCGACCGTCGCGACGCGGATGACGCGCCTTGCGACCGCTTGCGCGGCATCGGCGTCGAGCTTGCCGCGCGTCACCGCGCCGTCCAGCGTTGTGGCGATCGTCCGCGTCATCGTCTCGGCGCGCGCGGCATCGGGTTCGACGACCTGGACGGTGCCGCCGGCCAGCGCCGCGACATAGGCGATGCCGACGCCCATCGTGCCACCGCCGATCACGGCCATATCCTGCATCACGGCCAACTCCCTGCTATGCACCGCGCCATACCGGCGGACGTTTCTCGGCGAAGGCACGCGCGCCTTCCTGCGCATCGGCGGAGGCGAGCACCGCCTCGACCAGCCCGCGCTGGCGCTGCCACCGCTCGTCGAGCGCCCAGTCGGGCGACTCTGCCATGATCCGCTTGCTCGCGAGCACCGACAGCGGGGCGTTGGCGGCGATGTCCTGCGCCAGCGCCAGCGCCGCCTCCAGCGCGCCGCCGGTCGGCGCGAGCCGGTTGACCAAGCCCCAGCGATGCGCGGTCGGGGCATCCATCCGCCTTGCCGTCAGCGCATATTCCAGCGCGATCGCTGGCGGGATGCGCTCGCGCAGTCGCACCAGCCCGCCCGATCCGGCGACGAGGCCGCGAGCGACCTCGGGCAGGCCGAACATCGCGTCCTCGCCCGCGACGATCAGGTCGCACGCCAGCGCCAGCTCGCATCCGCCGGCCAGCGCATACCCCTCGACCGCGGCGATCAGCGGCTTGGCGGGGGGCGCTTCGGTGACACCGGCGAAACCACGCCCCTCCAGCTCGGGGCGCTCGCCGGCGACGAACGCCTTCAGGTCCATCCCCGAACAGAAATTTCCGCCGGCGCCCGTCACGATACCGGCGCGCAGCGCGGGGTCGCGATCCAACGTATCGAGGGCCTCGGCAAGCGCGAGCGATACCGCACGGTTGACGGCGTTCCGCTGCGCCGGGCGATCGATCGTCATCACCAGCACCGCATCGTGGCGGTCGACGCGCAGGCTCATGCCGGCACCCGATCATGGGCATAGGTCAGGCGATAATCGGTGAGGTCTGCCGTCTCTGTCATCCGCCACATGTCGAGGATGCGGAACGGATTGTTGACGACGATCCGCCCCTTCGAATTGCGGACGTAGCCATCGACACCGGGATAGGTCCACACCAGTCCCGCATGCGTCGCGTCGACGCGCGCGTTATAGGCTTCGTACACCTCCGGTCGCACATCGACGGTGGCGATGCCGCCTGCGAACATCTGGCGCAGCAACGACATGACATAGTGCATCTGACGTTCGAGCACCGAGATCAGGCTGCCGCCATGGCCGTATTGCGTATTCGGCCCGTAGAGGCAGAAGAAGTTGGGATAGCCCGGCACAACCGTGCCGAGGTAGGCGCGGGCGTCATCGCCGTCCCAGTCCCCGTGAATGGTACGCCCACCGACGCCGACGACGCGCATCGGCGCCAGCAGGTTGACGACGTCGAACCCCGTCGCCCAGATGATCGCATCGGCAGGATGTTCCGCGCCGTCGCTGGTGACGACGCCATGCTGCTTCACGGCCGTGACCGCACCTTGCACATAAGTGACGTTCGGGCGCGCCAGCATGCGATACCAGCCGTTGTCGAGCAACATCCGCTTGCCGAACGGCGGGTAGGGCGGGATCATCGCGGGGATCAGGTCGGGCCGCTTGCTGAGCTCGGTTTCGATATAGCGGGTGAGGCCGCGGCGATGCGAATCGTTGATCGCGTTGATCGAGCGCCCCTGCCCATCCCAGTCGGGATCCTGACGCAGCGCCTCATATTGCTTGTCGTTGAATGCCCAGCTCAGCCGCAGCCGATACCACAGGCGATAGAGCGGCATCGCCTGCATCAGCCGTTGCAGCGCGTCCGGGATCGGCTGGCCGAACTTCGGGAAAGGGGCGACCCACTGCGGCGTACGGTTGACGATGGTCAGCGACGCGACGGTGTCGACGATCGCTGGGCCGACCTGCATCGCGCTGGCGCCGTTGCCGACCAGCACGACATGTTTGCCGGCGAGGTCGAGGCCGGCGTCGGGATAGCGCGCGGTATGGACGCTCGGCCCTTCAAACCGGTCGAGGCCGGGGACGTCGGGCAGGCGCGGCTTGTTGAACGCGCCGACGCCGCTGAGGATCATGCTGGCGGTCAGCGTTTCTTCGTGGCCATCGGCATCGGCGATGTCGACATGCCACGCTGCTGCTTCTGCATCCCAGCGCGCTTCCGTTACTTCCAGCCCGAAGCGGATGTGACGGCGCAGGTCGAACCGATCGGCGACGTCGTGCAGATAGGCGTGGATTTCGCGGCTGCCGGCGAAATAGCGAGACCAGGCGAAGGGGGCGTAGGAAAAAGAATAGAGGTGGCTCGGCACGTCGCAGGCGGCGCCGGGATAGCGGTTTTCGAACCATACCCCGCCCAGATCGCCGCGCCGCTCGACGATGGTGAATGGGATGCCCGCCGCGGCGAACTGGATCGCCGCCGACAGGCCCGAGATTCCCGCGCCGATGATGAGCGCGCGAAAGCCGGGTGGGGGTGCGATGCCGTTCGCGGCCTCAATCGCCGGCTCTTCGCCGGGCAGTTGCAGCTCGTGCCGGATCATCGCCGCATAGCCGGCGGGAATCGCCTCGCCGAGCGACACACTCATCATCCGGACTAGCAGCGCATCGTCGGGAACGGGTAGCGCGGGCGCGCGGCCGGCGAACCAGTCGGTGAAGGCGTCACGCGCCGCGGCGCGGATCTCATTCTGCACTGCGGTCGGCAAACCGCCGTCGTCATTGTCGTCGAGCCCACGGGTGCGTGCGGGGATGAAGCGCCCCTCAATCCAGCCGGTATCGCCGGTCAGCTGCACCAGCACGCAGGCGAGCGTCGGGATGTTCGCCTGCGCGATTGCCTCTGCGAGCCAGGTTGGCGCGCCGCCAGCCGCGGCATCCTCTCGTATCGACTCGGTCATCGAGTTCTTCTTTCCTCGCGCGCCGGACGACGGGGCGTCCGGCTGCTCTCCTGGAACGAGATATGGCCGGGTCGTCGAATGTAGTCAACACTGTTGTTGACTAAGAAGCGTCGTGGCCATTTCCGTGATGGCGCGGTCGGCCAGCGAGGTGAGTCTCGGCAGGCTGACGAAGCCGTGGATCATGCCCGGATAACAGGTGAGCGTCGCCGTGCCGCCCTGCGCCGCGATCGCCGCGACGAACGCTTCGCCTTCGTCGCGCAACGGGTCAAAGGCGGCGGTGATGACATGCGTCGGTGGCAGGTGGCCGAGGTCGGCGGCGAGCAGACCGTCACCTGCCTTGTTGGGGGCAGCGCACAGATAGGTGCTCCACGCCCATCGCATCCAGTCGCGCGTCAGCATGTGGCCCTCGCCCAGTCGCTGCCATGATGGCGTTGCGCAGGCGGGAGAGATTGCGGGGTAGAACAGGCCCAGCCCCGCCACGGCGATGCCGTCGCGGGGGGCGTGCAGTGCCGTCATGGCCGCCAGATAGCCGCCGGCGCTGTCGCCGCAGAGAAGGAGGCGCGCCGAACTTTGTGTTGTCGCAACCCAGCGGAGCGCCGCCGCGCAATCCTCCTGCGCGGCGGGCTGCGTAGCCTCTGGAGCGAGACGGTAGCCGACCGACACCACCCGCGCGCCGCTAGCCAGCGCGAGCATCCGGCACAGCGCATCGTGCGTCTCCAGCGAGCCAGCGACGAACCCGCCGCCGTGCATGAAAAGGATCGTGGCGGCAGGGGGCGGCGTGGGCCGGTAGAGCCGCATCGGCACACCGCATGGCGTCCATGCGGATGTAACTTCGGGCAGGGCCGGGCCAGTCGCGGCGATCATCGGACTATCCAGGCGCGCGCGATACGCCGCCATCGGCATGTCGGCGCGTGGCGGACGGAGCGCGGCACGCGGATCGGCGAGCAGTGCGGCGAAGGCGGGCGCGAGCGATGCGGGATCGGTCATCGGCGGCAGCTTGCACCGCCATGTCTGCAAACGTCAACGTCGATGTTGACACGCTGGCGGGGGATCGTTTGATCTGCCCAGCGGGCTGGTGCAAGAGGCGCTATGGACGACAAAAATCAGGACAAGCCGGTCAAGCAAAGCGGCATCGGCCGCCGCCGCTCGGCCGCGCGCACCGATTCCAGCGCGACCTATCAAGCCAAGCGCAAGGAGATCGCCGAGGCCGCGGTGCGTGTCTTCAATCGCTTGGGTTTCAAGCAGGCCAGCATCGCTGCGGTGGCGGAGGAAATGGGCGTCGACCGCGCCTCGCTCTATTATTACATCTCTTCGAAGGAGGAGTTGTTCGACGAGGTCGTCCGCACCGTGGTCGAGCGCAATTGCGCGATGGCCAAGCAGATCGAAACCAGCGACCTAGCACCGCGCCGCAAGTTGCGCGACCTGATCGTCATGTTGATGACGTCCTACGGCGATCATTATCCTCTGTTCTACATCTATATCCGCGAAAACCTGAGCCACGTCAGTGATGCGCGATCGCAATGGTCGAAGGACATGCGCGAAGTGAACCGGCTGACGACGCAAAGCATGATCGCGATCATCGAGCAGGGCTATGCCGACGGTAGCCTGCGCAATCTCGGGCCGGCGCAGATCGTCGCTTTCGGTATCTTCGGCGTCATCGGTTGGACGCACCGTTGGTTCCGCCCCGGGGAGAGCGATGCGAGCGCGCAGGAGATTGGGCGAACGTATGCAGAGATGATCCTGTCGGGTTTAGAAAACCCCTATGACTAATTATAAATACAAAATGATTTGCTCTAATCGGTCCTGCGTTGACGCTGGCAGTAACCGTTAATGATCTTATTCGTGGCACATGACGGTGGGCAAGGGCGCCACAGGCTCCGTCAAACCAAATGCACCTGCTGTTGAATGGATAATCGTGGCATAGCGGCGGGGCATCGCGCACCTCGATTCATGAATGCCGACGAATTGTTTAGGTGGCGATGATTGTATGCGAGGTGACCAGCACGTGCCACTTCTTTCAAGTGATGGGGGCGGCAAGGTTCACCCCAAATCAATTGCCGCCGGCGGTGGCAACGGCATGATCTGCGACTGCTAAGATTGCGGCAAGGGCAGCCTGATGACGACAGCACAGTTGGTGACGGCCGCTGCGGTCACGACATCGTTCGCCGCACCGATGCCGCTCAACGTTAGAGAATGGCTCGGGCCGAACAATTTATCTCCCCCGCTCACTCGCATTCGACGAAGAGGGTCTAATCCAGGCAGTCGTCTACATCGACGTCACCGGCCAGCCGATGCCCGGCATCTACCGGCTTCGTGCCGATTGGCGGCTTACCAATGGCCGTCCAGCACCGTCGTCGGCCGATGTTACGCTCGCCGCTGCCCGGCTTCCTAGCGTCACGGCTCGCCCAACACCATCACGACCGACGGTCTACGCAGCTATGGTGCAGCGATGGATGAATTGGCCTACCGGGATCCCGAAAGATTGGCCGCTGGGCCAACAACCGGATCGAGAACAGCCACCTGCCATTCCGACAAAGGGACCGGGCAATGCTGCGCTTCAGACAGATGAAGACGCTACAGAAGTTCGCCTCCGTCCACGCCAACGTCCACAACCACTTCAGCCTGGAACGTCACCTCGTCGACCGAGTAACCTACCGGGAACGACGCTCTGCCGCGCTTGGGGAGCGGTAGGCGCTTATCAGCTGAACGTCGGCGTCAAAGACTGAAATGCATCGTGTGGAGAGCGGTTCGTATTAGGCTGACAGCACCAGCAGGAACGTTGAAAAGCGGACTAAGCGCGCCCGATCTGCTATGGTAAACGAATGGCGGATGTTGGAAGGCATCAAGGGCAACGCGAACGTCTGGAAATGGGTCGTCGCGGCAAAGCGGCGGCCGGCGGCTTTCGCCCCCAAACCCGGTCGTTCGAGGCAGGCTTGGTGCTTGCCGATTTCCGCCTTTCGTTCGGCAAGGCATCATATCGTAATGACGATCACGCCAGCCGTCCTTGCTCAGTTACCGCTGCCCGACGTCCGTGCGGTGGTCTTTTTCAAACAGGATGAAATTACGACGGATTTGATCTGCTGCGATGTGGAGGTCGCTGGGCATGTATGGTCGTTTCACGAGGGAGCGGCCGGCTGGCCAGACCTGATCGCGCATCTATCCACACTGCCGGGCTTCCGTACCGATTGGTATGAAGCCGTGGTCAGTCCGCCGTTCGCTACAGCCGAGACGATCGCGTTCGATCTGCGGTGATCGCCCCAAATGCCGACGTTCGTGCGCAGCATCAACTTACCTAAAACCGGTATTTCATTCAGCCTTGGTAGATGGGGACCTTAAAAATCCTGCTGTCGCTGTTGCCGGCCGCAATGGCTACCATGCTCATCGTCGCATGCTCGCGACATGACACTCGTGCATGCAAGGCCCCGAGATCGTATTGGCAAAAGCCCCATAACTTTGGTGGCATTGAGCCGATCGTGAGTGTGGTTGCGCTCACACATGGCGGAACGATATATTGGAACGGCACTGCTGTTTCTCGGGCGCAGCTAAGCGAGTACCTTAAAATCTCACATGGCTTAAACCCCGAACCGCATATCTTTCTCGAAACGGAGATGGGCGTGTCCTGCAATGCCCTTGAAGCAGTGCGCGACCAAATCGATCGACAGCTTGATTGCAGGAAGCCTTATTCGCGCTGCTCGGAAGGCATCCGCTCCGTATGGGAGAATTTGCCTTCGCCACCGGAAGGTCCCGTCTCGTAACGTGTAGCTCTGGGTGACCGCTTTCCGCAACCGACGCTTAAAAGCGGACGGGCTGCCCCCCCCCCCAACAGCGGCCATTCCGCTTCCCGCCCAATGGGAGCGAGTCGCGAACAGGAGCGGGTTGCCCTAAACTTGCCGTTCGTTCACGCTCGTTAGATGGAGCAACGAAATCAATCATCCCCCACGACTCTCGGCCCGCTGATGGCGCTCGCCATTTTCGTAGTGCTAGCTGCAATCCTTGGTGGAATGGCTTTGCTCGCCTTGGGAGATGTATGAGACCTCTAAAGAGCGGACCGTCCACCCGCAGCATGGCCGCCCTTGCGATCGGCATCGCTGTTGAATTCATCGCCGCGCTTTGCTGGAAATCGGCACGCCCTTCATCGTCTCTTACAACGGACTTGCCGAGCGCTTGGAGCGACGCCTCTTCTCAATTCGATAAGCGCGTTAAGACACGCTTTCCCATTGGCAGTTCGGCCCGAAACCTAACGGACGAGCTCGGCGCGGAGGGGTTTAAGCCGACATGGTTTGAGGCAGGTGGCGAGGACGGGGCAAAGCGTGACGAGGGCAGCTTCGTATGCAACATCGCCGCACGGGTATTTTGGCGGGTGGGTCAAAACGGCGCGGTGTCCGCTATTCATGGGACCTTCAACGAGGAGGGCTTTCTATAGGCCTCTTCAAGGGTGTCTGCTTTGGCATGGTCCTGACCGTAAGCTGCCCTTCCGCTTACCTCCCAATGCCAGACGTTCGCTCATTCGATTTGGGGATGGAAGAGGCGCCTTTTGCAATGTGAACGAATGGCAGAAATCGGGAAGCGGGCAGGGCGGCCTGAACGTCCACTTGTGGGTCGATGCTACCGTCATCGCGCAATCAAGCCGCCCAGCAGGTAGAGCATCACCGCGTCGCGTCGAGAATGACGGCGACGGTTTCCTCCGGCATGTCCCACATCGGAAAGTGGCCGCTGCCATCAAACCAGTGGAGCTCGGCGCCGGGAAAGGCTGCCTGCGCGCGCGCAGCCTGCCTGGGGAGGCAAAGCCGGTCGTGCCTGCCCCACCCGATGACGACCCGGCCGGTGCCGGCAGCGGCGGGACCGGACTGCTCAGGTCCCGTGGCAAGGCTCCGCACCAGCGCATCAAACGTCGGCGTTGTACTGAGACCTTCCAGCTCGGTCGCGACGGTCTCCCCGTCAAGCGCCCAAGGACGCGCGGAGAGCTGAGCGAGCAGCGCCGTGCGCGACGCTGCATTCCGGCTCAACGCCGGCAGGCCTGGTCGGATGGCCCGCAGCAAGCGCCCGGAGGCGCCGATGGTTGTCCTGAAGAAGGTGCGCTCCCAGCCTCGCCAGAAACCGCCCGGATCCAGCGCGACAACGTTGCCGACGAGTCCGCGCCGCGCGAGCTCCAGCACGATGCGCGCGCCCATCGAACTGCCGACGACATCGACGCCGGACAAGCCAGCCTCCGCGATGTGACGCTCGACGCTGCCGACCAGACCATCGAATGTCCCGCTGTCGGATTCGGCAAGGGTAGCCCCATGGCCGGGAAGGTCGACCGCGATGACCTTCCGCGAGGCGCTGAGTGGCCCCAAGACGGTGCTCCACGATCGCCAACTCCCGCCCAGGCCGTGAATTAGAAGCAGCGTGCGGCCAGTGCCGCGCTCGATCGTGTTCATGCCGTCTCCGCCTCGTCGTTGTGAGACGCTCAACGAGCCCGGTTGCTTCACGGGCCCGGCCTTTATTGGCCTCGGGCGCTAAAGATCGGCTCATAGGCCTGCGCCGGCAGGCGGCGAGGCCGGGAAAAGCTGCCTGTTCAGAAGAGGGTCATTGAACATGAACAAGCGACCGCTTGCGAGTAAGCGCTACGCTTGCACTGAATGGGCGATTTTGGGTCGTCTCAGCCGAACGGCTGCTAGGGGTTTTGAACCCGATTCCGGCCGCTAGGTAAATCATCCAGATATCCCCAAACCGGCGGTCTCACCAATGACAGCAGTCCCGTTTCTCCGTGCCCAACCGACCGTTTCGGGAAAATGCAATCGGGAACAGGTTTCGGGAAAACGGCTCAAACCTCAGCACATCGGAGACTGAGCATGCCCTTGCTGTCCCGCTGACCTTCCCAATCGAGAAGGCTCAATCTAGCCGGCAGTCACGCTCCGTTTGTCGGTCACGGCGTTAGTCGGCGAACATACAGTCCGCCAGATATTATGGCGCTATGTGGCGAAGGCAGCGGTAGGGACACCGTTCTGCGGATCAGTAGTCCGAGACAAGAGCTTTGCGAGCTTCGTTGCCAGGTCAGCGTGCCGGAACGGTTTTTCGAGCCGTGGAAATCCTGCCTCGATGCCGATCGCATCCGAATAGCCCGATACGACAAGCACGGGCAGGCCGGGACGCTCGGCAAGGACGGTGCGGGCCAGTTCGACGCCGGTCATCTCAGGCATAAGATGATCGGTCACGAGTATATCAACGTGCCGGGCTTGGCGAAGCGCCGCTAGCGCCTCTTCGCCGGAGCGCGCCTCGATGACCTCGAAGCCGATTTCAGCGAGCATGTCCGCGGTGCTGGCTCGCACGATATCCTCGTCATCGACCAAGACGGCGATACCCGCGACCATCGGCTCCATGATAGCGGCCTTGTCAGGGATAGTCGCGAAGCCCCCGCTCAGCGGCAGCCACAGTCGGACCGTGGTGCCTTCACCCGTACCGCTCTGAATCGTCAGCGCCCCGCCAAGCTGCGACACCAGGCCGTGCGCCATCGACAATCCGAGGCCGGTCCCCTTGCCGATGCCCTTGGTCGAGAAGAACGGTTCGATCGCGCGCAGGCGCGTCTGCTCATTCATGCCAGTTCCGGTGTCGGTGACGGCGATAACGACGTAGCTGCCTTCCGCGACGGAGGGATGGTCAGTTCCCGGGCTCTGCAAATGCGCCGACAGGATCAGCCTGCCGCCATCGGGCATCGCATCCTTGGCATTCACCGCCAGGTTGAGGATCGCCATCTCCACCTGGTCCGTATCTGCCAGCGCAAGCGGCAAATCGTTGGCGATATTCAGTTCCAGTGTAACGCGTGGACCAAGCGTGGTCGCAACCAGCTCGCTCATGCCAGTGAGCAGCGCCGAGGTGTCGGTGGCTTCGGGTTTGAGCGGCTGACGACGAGCGAAGGCCAGCAGGCGCTGCACCAGCGTCCGCGCACGCTCGGCCGATTGTAACGCACCGTCGATCAGCCGCTGTTCGCGCTCGCCGCCTACCTTGCGGCGTTGCAGGAGATCGAGACTGCCCAGAATCGGCGTCAGCAGGTTGTTGAAGTCGTGCGCTACCCCGCCGGTGAGTTGCCCCATCGCTTCGAGCTTCTGTGACTGGCGGAGCGCTTCCTGCGTCGTCAGCAATTCGCGGGTCCGCTCGGCGACCAGATGCTCCAGCGTGGCGGCCGAGGTGCGCAGGGCATCCTCCATCCGCTTGCGTTCGGTAATGTCGATCGACAGACCGGCCAGCGTCACGGGCGTCCCGTCAGACCCGTAAGCTGGCTGCCCCCGGATGCCGATCCAGCGCGTCTCACCCTGTGGCGTCAGCAGCCGGTATTCGATGTCGTAGTCACAGCCGGTGTGCAGACTGGTTTCGATGGCACCCTGCACCCGCGCCTTGTCCTCGTCATGGATGGCGGCGTGCAGATCGGCATAGCTGAAGGGTAGTTCGGGATCGCGGCCGAAGTTCGTCCGGCACGTCGCCGACGTTTCCAGCTCGCCGGTCGCGACGTCGAACGACCACATGCCCATCCTGCCGGCGGCGATCATGAGCGCGCGCTGACGGCTGCTTTCCTCCGCTGCCCGGAGCAGCCGCGCCTTGTCGATCGCGATAGCGGCAAGACGCGCCAGGCTTTCCAGTCGCCGGATCGTCTCGGGATCATGGTCGCGAACCTCCGACCAATAAGCCCCAAGTGCCGCGATGGCCCTGGGCTTTCCGATCGGCGCCATCAGCAAACTGCGAACGAATGTGCCCTGATAGGTTTCGAGCGGAACGCGATCATCGTGGGCGATATCGGGAATGGCCACGGTTTCGAGGTGCTGGATCGCCCAGCCGGACACGCACACGCCAAGGTCGAAGCGGTTGCCAGCCCATAACGGGCTGATCGCATCTTCCGCGGCATAGAAGCAGCGTTCGCCCTCCCGGATGACGACGGCGATACCCTCCGCCCCGATTGCCTCTCGTGCGGTTTGTCGGAGAACCTCGACGACTTCGTCCAACGATCCGGCATCGGCAAGCCGTTCGCTGGCATCCATCAGGACCGCTTGTGCGGACAGGCTATGACCGGGTGCCGGACTGTGATTGATTGCCAAAATGTCTCTCCGATCGCCTCTTACCACATTCGTGAGCAAGCGTCGGTGTTTCGCTTGGACAAACCGCATTTCTACCGATCGACTATAACGCATAAGTCGATGATCTGGCGCATTTCCGATATATCTCGCTTCCGAACGTCGATCATCCCCCTCATGTGATCGCAAGGCCTGCAAGATCGGTCGCCGTATCGATCGATATGCCTGCCTGTCCGCAAAGCTGGGATTACCTGTTCCACCGTCGAATGGTTGGTCTGCCCCGTCGCGTGCACAGATTGGTGCGGCCAGCGCCAATGAAGTGTCAGAACCGCGCCGGGTTCGGTGGAGGCTGCCGACATAGTCAGTTGCGGCTCCCTTGAAGCGGTTCCAATCCGGCCCTGTTTTGATCTAAGGCTTGAGGACCAATCGGCAGCGATCGCCCAGTGACGCTGTCGAGCGGCTGGGGACCACGCACATATGTATTTCGGCGATGATGAACGCGGGGCTGATTTCGATAGTCCCGCAATGATAGAGCGGGTTCGAACTTTCGATTGGGCATCCACACCGCTCGGGCCGATGGCGCAGTGGCCGCAGAGCCTTCGCACCGCTGTCGATATGGTCCTTCACTCCGGTCACGCCATGTGCTTGATCTGGGGCGCAGATCGCATTCACATCTACAACGACGCCTATGCCCCGATCCTGGGCGCACGCCATCCCGCCGCCCTTGGGTCCCCCACCGTAAACGTGTGGCCGGAGCTGTGGGATCAGGTCCGACCGCTCATCGACCGGACCTTCGCCGGAGAGTCGATCGTCGTGCGCGACCAGCCCCTCACCATGACCCGTTTCGGGTTCGAGGAAGAAACGTGGTGGAGCTATGCCTATTCGCCGGTGCGCGGCGAGAATGGCGAAGCGGCCGGGCTGTTGAACGTCTGCTCGGACAGCACCGAACGGATGCGGGCGATCCGGGAGCGCGATGTAGCGTTCGAGAACCTGCGCGAACGGGAAGCTTTTACCAGCAGCGTCCTCGCCAGTTCGACCGACTGTATCAAGGTGCTCGACCTCGACGGTCGCCTGGCCTTCATGAGCGAGGGCGGGCAGCAGGTGATGGAGGTAAGCGATTTCAACATGATCGCGGGTTGCCCATGGCCGGATTTCTGGGCTGGCATCGGCAACGAGCAGGCGGTTGCAGCGCTTGAGGCGGCGCGTCGAGGCGAGGCGAAGGCCTTCATCGGCAAGGCGTCCACGATGGCCGGCACGCCCAAATGGTGGCACGTCGCCGTCAGCCCGATCGCCGGCATCGATGGACAACCGGATCGCATCCTGTCGGTATCCCGCGACATCACCGACCTGCGAGCGAGCGAGGAAGAGCGTGAACGCTTCGTACGCATGGCGGAAAACAGCAGCGACTTTATCGGGATGATGCAGGCCGATGGTCGCGTCTTCTATATGAACGAAGCAGCCCGGCGCCTTGTCGGGCTTGAGGGCACCGACATCGGTTCGGTCGCCATCGCTGATTTCATCCAGCCCGACCAACTTGAGACCGTCTACAACGACGTGCTGCCGACGGTTGACCGGGCGGGCCATTGGGCAGGCGAACTTTGCTTTCGCCATGTTACCACGGGCGACCCGATTCCGGTCCTATCCTCGGTTTTCCCGATCACAGATACGGACGGCACGCAGATCGGCTACGGCAGCGTGACGCGCGATTATCGAGAGTTGAAGCGTGTCGAAGAAAACCTGCACCTGCTCAACGGTGAATTGGCGCATCGTCTGAAAAACGTCCTGGCCGTCGTGCAGTCCGTCGTTCAGCAAACGCTTCGCAATGCCGATGACATGGCAAGCGCCTCGCAAGCGCTGGGCGCGCGTCTCGTCGCGCTCGGCTCCGCGACCGATGTCCTGACGGGAACGGCATGGCGCTCCGCCGATCTCCGCAATCTGGCAACGAGAACGCTCATGCCACATGGGACGATCAGAGAACGCATTCTGATCGACGGCCCATCGGTCATGCTCAAGCCCGAGATTTCCGTCGCCTTTGCGCTGGCGCTTCACGAACTGGCGACCAATGCCGTCAAGTATGGCGCGCTGTCGAACGACACCGGCATCGTGACGCTGTCCTGGACCGTGGATGGCGATGGCACCGACGCGGCCTTCTCCCTGAAGTGGCGGGAGCAAGGGGGACCGCCTGTGACGCCACCGCAACGAAGGGGCTTCGGCTCTACGCTGATCGAACGATCGCTTCGATCCTACTTCGGCGGGAAAGCCGCAACCGACTATCGTTCGGACGGTTTGGTGTTCGAACTGCAAGCGCGGCTTGGAGACGCCGCTTTCGTGACCGGGAACTGAATCGTGGGCCAGAGTATGCCGATCGGCAGCAAGACCATCCTGATCGTAGAAGACGAGCCGCTGGTACGCTTCGACCTGATCGATCTCTTCGAACATGCGGGCTGGCGGGTCTTTGATGCAGGCAACGCCGATGAGGCAATTGCCATCCTAGACGGTCACAAGGAAATCCGGGCGGTTCTGACGGATGTGCAGATGCCGGGCTCGATGGATGGCGTGAAACTCGCTCATTATGTGCGGGATCGGTTTCCCCCTACCGTCCTGTTCGTGGTGTCGGGCAACGTCCCCATCCCGCAGCATGAGCTGCCGGTGCGCACGACCTTTCTCTCCAAGCCTTTCGATCATCATCGTCTGTTGCGCCAGTTGGAAGCTGGTTCCGCTCAGAACATGTAGTCCGCGCTATGCCGAGCGCATGTCTTTCCCGAAATTCGATCCTTTTCGGGACGGCTAGCGACGGTCCGGCCCACTCTTATGCTCGCTGCACGACGTCTCACCCCGAACATGAATGAACGTCTAATGTTAGGAAGCAAGGAAGACGGCGCGAGTGACCGGATGTGGGTCAAATTGCTGCGACGTGAATCAATCGGCTTAGGGTCAGGACTCATTGGTCACAGTCAGAAGATGCCAGTGGCCGCGAGGGCAACAGCCGAGAAGAAGACCGTTGGGCATCGGTCGTAGCGGGTGGCGACGCGACGCCAGTCTTTCAGGCGGCCGAACATGATCTCGATGCGGCTGCGACGCCGGTAGCGGCGCTTGTCGTATCTGACCGGTTCGTTGCGCGATCGCCGACCTGGGATGCAGGGCTGAATGCCTTTGGCTTCCAGGGCATCCCTGAACCAGTCGGCATCATAGCCGCGGTCGCCGAGCAGCCATTGCGCCTTTGGCAGATCGTTGAGCAGAGCTGCCGCGCCGGTGTAGTCGCTGACCTGCCCGGCGGTCATGAAGAAGCTCAAGGGCCGTCCGTCCGCATCGCTGACGGCATGCAACTTGGTGTTCATGCCGCCTTTCGTGCGGCCGATCAGGCGGCCGAGATCCCCTTTTTAACCCGCAGGCTCGATGCCGTGCGGTGTGCCTTCAGGTAGGTCGCATCGATCATGACGGTCTTTGGCACGGCCTCCGCTGCCGCGAGACCCTCCATCATGCGCAGGAAGACGCCTCGTTCACCCCAGCGCTTCCATCGGTTGTACAGCGTCTTGTGCGGACCATACGCGCTCGGTGCATCACACCAGCGCAGTCCGTTGCGATTGACGAAGACGATGCCACTCAGCACCCGCCGGTCATCGACCCGCGGCTTGCCATGGCTCTTGGGGAAGTACGGCTGCAGGCGCGTCATCTGCTCATCCGTCAACCAGTGCAAGTCGCTCATCCACGGTCTCCCTGCGGAGCCTGATGATGTGGACGCCCCCGCACCGACCGCCAGTTGCTATGCTGCCGGCCGGTCAACCGAGAGGAAGAGGAGCGTTTACAATGGCGATCACCACGATTGGGCTCGATCTGGCGAAGAGCGTATTCCAGGCACATGGCATCGACGAGAGCGGCACCACAGTGCTGGTAAAGAAGCTGCACCGCAAGCAGATGGTGCCTTTCTTCTCGAAGCTACCACCCTGCCTGATCGCGGTGGAGGCTTGCGGAACCGCTCATTACTGGGCTCGCACGCTTGCAGCGATGGGCCACGAAGTCCGCCTGATACCGCCATCGTACGTCAAGGCTTACGTGAAGCGGGGGAAGAGCGATGCGCTGGATGCCGAAGCGATCTGCGAAGCCGTGCAGCGGCCCACCATGCGGTTCGTGCCGGTCAAGACGATCGAGCAGCAGGGCATTCTTATGACCCATCGCGCCCGATCGCTTCTCGTACGGCAACGAACCATGCTCGCCAACGCCCTGCGAGCGCATCTTGCTGAGCTGGGCCACGTTGCCAACCCCGGCATCGGCAACCTCGCCAAGCTGGCCGAGCAGGTGATGGCTGACAGGGATGCCATGCCATCCTACGCTCGTACGGCATTGGGATATTGATCCGTCAGATCATGGCCGTCAGCGCCGAGATTGCGGAACTGGATCAGCAGCTTGCCACTTGGCATACCGAAAGTGAGGCCAGTCGCCGACTCGCCACGATCCCCGGCCTCGGTATCGTCACGGCGACAGCAATAGCTGCAACCGTTACGGATGCCGAGCAATTCTCTTCAGGCAGACAGTTCGCCGCCTGGCTCGGTCTGACACCGCAACAACACTCAACCGGGGGAAAAACCAGACTTGGCGGCATCTCCAAGCAGGGCGACCGATACCTGCGCCGATTGCTCGTCGTCGGAGCCACCGCAGTCATGCGCCACGTCAAGGATAAGCCAACGCCGATGGCGGACTGGATCAGGAAGCTCTCCGAGAAAAAGCCCTTCCGGCTCGTCTCGGTGGCCCTGGCTAACAAACTCGCTCGGATCGCTTGGGTCGTGCTGACCCGCAAGGAGGCCTATCACCCTTACGCCAATTTGACCTAATCACCCCAGGTTACCCGAAATGGTAATGGCAGTCGATGATGAGTAACGATCGAGCCAATGGTGAGACCAACCCGTCTGATTCAATGCGCTTCAACGCGCGCCAGCCTGTTTAGGGACCTCACCGGCGGATTTCCATCAGGGCCAGCGGTCATCACAACGCCGCACAAACAGGCCGGACATATGAAAGCAACCGATCAAACCCATCCCGACAAAATGCCCTTGCCAAGGGGGCGTCCACATATGAATCAGATCGCGACGCTCACATCAATGGGTCCTGACCCTAGCGCGGCGCCAACGACTGTTGTCGCCAATTCGTTGTGGTTAACCTGGTTCGCTCCTCTGCCGCTACGTGCGTCGTGCGACAATAGCCGGCCGCCGTTCCACCCTAACGTCGTATCCCTCGAAAGAATTAGGGATATTGGGGATCGGCCCTCGGAAACTCGGATCGATCCAAACCTTCAAGCCGCAGAAATCGTCGGCGTTCCACGTGAGGACAGACGCGACGCTGCTGGCGAGCCCTAGGCCGCTTTGTAGTCGTCGAGCTGCCTGCACCATGTCCATTTAGACGTTGTGGCCACCTACCAAGGTGACGCCGAAGTGAGCAAGGACCTTATCAATCGGCAGAATGAACGTCAAACTGCCGTCAGCGCTGCCAGCGAACAGCAAGCCAACGGCGTGCGTCGTTCCTGCGGCGTCGGTGTGGACCACCAAGGAGCCAGAGTCCCCACGGTCGCTGAACGGCTGACCTGAGGCACCTTGCACTAAGAAAACATCGTCGAAGTAGATCACCCCTTTGAACTGGGGAACATCCATCATCACGGGCGTGAAACCGACTACCTGCCCGATCACTTGGCCCTTGGTGTCACCCGTTGTTCTCCCGACCTTACGAACGGCCAAGCCAGGAGCAAGCGGTAGCGTCGTCGTCGGGGTATCGAACAGGCCCCTCTGCATGGACGAAATGGTCGTCTCATCTTTGATCTTGAAGGTGGCCGCATCAATATTCTTCGTCACGTCGACGTTATCGGGAATGCCTGCAATCCAAGATGCGACATTTAGATGATGCCCCAGCGTGAAAGGATCATGACCCGTTGGGCGCACGTCTAACAGCCCCGGCGCGACAATCGGGAAGTCGACATCGGTGTAGCAGCATCCGCCGCTCACATGGTTGTTCGTAAGCGCAAGGAGATCGCCCGCAGCATTACGAACCAGCGCACCCAAGGTACCCGCCGAGACGGAGTTCGCCACTGAGATTGAAGAGCCACAGGTGTAATAGGCGCCGTGGAGAGCCATGCCGGATCCACCTCCCGCTGCGGACAGAGGTAGGCGGACTTGTGGTGGGTGCGACTTGATATAACGGAACTTGTGACCGCCTTCTGCCTCAGATGGCAGCGTCTCAATGTCCCTCTTCGTCAGCTTCTGGTGAGTGACGACAAGGATTTCATCCTTTGCCGGATTTACAGCAATAAGATTGATTTTCCGGTGATTGAGGATCGCAGAAGCCGCGGCGGCGTGATTCGTCTCAGCTAGGTCATTCAGGCTATCATGACGATCCTCGAATTGATCGTCTGGCGGCTGAAATGTCAGGATGCCTTGCTCGGCTGCCCAGGAACGGAAACGTTCGGCTACTACGCGAAGGCTCCGTTCGCGGACCGACGCGTCCTCTTTGATGTTGTCAGCCATTTCCGACCAAGTCCCCTCGTGCTTTGGCCGCAGGCTAAGCAACGGAAGCTAAGGTGTCGATAGTGTCAGTCTGTTCCCGCTTGGCTCAGACCGTTTCAACGCGCTTATTCCCCATTCATTACCCAAGTCACCTGAGCAATGCCTGATGTAACCTGCTAAGTCGCTGTAATCGCTTGGTGACCCCTACGGGAGGAGCAATGTGGAGGGATAAAGACTGAGAAACAACGACTTAGCTCAACCTCAAATCGGTCGTTTGTACCACCTGTGTACCTTGATGAGAGTTTAAAGATAGCGTGCCCCGCTGGATGGTCAATCAGTTCCACTATGCCGCTTTTATGGTGGATAGCGGAATGGCCGCTTTCGGGCGGTGATCGGGGTGAGCCGCCATTCGGTCATGTGCTACAGCAGACGGATCGAACGCCTGCCGTGGCGGGAACTTAGCTGTTTGTTTTGCGCGCCGAGGGCCCCGATCGGACATTCACGCCTGTTAATGGACGGAGGGCGAGAGCACCTCGCCGCAGCCGAACAGGCCAGGTTCGGTTACGACAAGGAGTTGGGCGGCTGGCCTGACGCTCACTCAATCACGTCTGCGGAAACGCTGGCCTACGTAGAGGTGCATCTGGCTTGGCGTGAGCTCCTGCGTTGAGTTGCCCGATCTGACGAAGAAGCGTTCGGTCACGGTTCCGCCCCGGTCCGGCAGTGACACGAACTGCGCCTCGACGGCCGGCCCAACCTCTATCCGGCACACGTCGACGCCTTCGTGCTGCGGGAAGGTCACGCCGATTCGTGCCGCACGGAATGCCGACCCGAAATGCTTGCCGAGCAGATTGGTCAGGTGGAGCTCGAGCTTGTCCCGATTACCGCCGAGACACGCATAGTCGCGTTCAAGCCCTTTCACCGTGCCGTCGTCGGCGACGCCGACCAGGAGCGTTCCACCCGCACCGTTGGCGAAGCCCGCGATTGTCTTCACGACGACATCCTCCAGCTTCTTGTTGAGGGTGTTGTTGACGACGTCCCAGCGCAGCGTTTCCTTGAATTCGAGCCGCTCGCTCTCGCCCGCCGCAATCAGCTGGGCGAGTGGACTTGGTGCCCGCGCCGGCCCGCTGTCATTCGCGGCCGCAGGACCGACAACCAGCATGCCGTTTCGCCGAGTCAGGCGTTCGCCCGCCACGGCTGCAGCAATGACTTCCGCGAGTAGGTCCCGCAGCTGGCTGCTCGTTGCCTTGAAGCCAACGGCGCGGGCGGCGGCCTGCACGACCTGATCGTCCGTCGCACCGTAGTTCTCCCGCACCACGCCGAGGATGGCGGCTTCGAGTTCCGCCGGTGGCAGGCTGTCGCACTTGCGGAGGGAGGCCGACCGCACCTCGCTGCGGTCCCGCACGCGAGGAGGTCTGCCCGGGATGGTCAGGAAGTCGCCGTCCTCGGCCAGCCTGCCCTCGCGCACGGAAACCTCAACGGCCCTCTCGACCGCCTCCTGGATGCGACCGCCGGCCCGCTTCAGCCCCCACGCGTCGCGGATGCGGTTCACCACCTCGCAGACGTGAACGGGTCCCTCGATCCCCACTACCTCTTCGGCAAGCGCGGACAGGGCGCCGCGCGGTGCCTCGTGTAGTTCGCAGACGAGGTGCCGGGGGCGCTCGATCATGGCCTCCTCGTAGAGGGCGGTAGCAGGCGGCGCTTCCGCTTCCGCGAGGCCCACCTCGGTATAGCCTTCGCGCTCGACGGTGACGATCTCGACATGGCTTCTTCGACGGGCGGAGACGCCCTGCGCCTCGGCGCCGTGCTCCGCCTTCGCCGCCTCGATACGGGCGACGACGAGATCGATCTGCTCCTTGGGACGCTGGAACCAGTCGGTGCTCCAGATGCGATGGATCGTCCACCCATGGCTTTCCAGCACCGACTGGCGCAACCGATCGCGATCGCGCGCGGAGCGGGCGTCGTGGTAGGACGCGCCGTCGCACTCGATTCCGAGCAGGTAGCGGCCGGGCCGGTCCGCGTCGGACACGGCGAGG
This sequence comes from Sphingomonas sp. GV3, assembly GCF_031082075.1. NCBI lineage: Bacteria > Pseudomonadati > Pseudomonadota > Alphaproteobacteria > Sphingomonadales > Sphingomonadaceae > Sphingomonas > Sphingomonas sp. GV3. Next base: position 508,829 of record NZ_JARWLE010000001.1, read on the forward strand.
TCGATGAAGAAGCCGGCCAGACCGACCTGGCGGTGCACCTGATAGCCTCGCGCCTGCAGTGCCTTCGCCACCTGCTCCTCAAAGACGCTGTCATGATCGCGGCCGGTGCTCTCGGACATTGTCATGCGGCCGGTGCGGGCGAAGTGCAGGAAGAGCTTGAACGCCAGCACGCCCTTGCGCGTCGACGCGAAGTCGGGATCGATGTCCTCGTCCGACATCGACGCGAACACCTCGCAGCGTTGCTTGGCGCGGCTGATCAGCACGTTCAGACGTCGCTCGCCGCCGTCGGTGCCCAACGGTCCGAAGCGCATCGGCACCTTGCCGCCCGGAACGGGCGGCCCATAGCCGACCGAAATGAAGATGACGTCGCGCTCGTCGCCCTGCACGTTTTCGAGATTCTTGACGAAGAACGGTTCGGCGGGATGGGACTGGAAGAAGGCTTCCGTTTCCGGTGGCAAGCCACGCCGCAACACCTCGAGCTGGTCGAGGATCGCGCGACGCTGCGCCGCGGAGAACGCCGCCACGCCGAGCGATAGTTCGGGATGCTCGCGGGCGTGCGCGACGATCGCCTGCGCGACGATCTTCGCTTCGACCTGGTTCGTCCGCGTTCCGCCCGCGTCGAATACGCCCTGCGGCACCCGGTGGAAGCGCAAGCCCATGCCGGCCTCAGCAGTGTAGGGGCTTGGCACGATGAATAGCTTGTTCTCGTAGAACTGCCGGTTGCTGACGGCAATCAGCGACTGGTGCTTGCTGCGGTAGTGCCAGCGAAGCATCCGCATCGGCAGACCACGGGCAGTGAACAGGCCCAAGATGCTTTCGATGTCTGCGACGCGCGTGCCCCCGTCATCGTCGTCCTCCGGGGCCCCGCCGGTCATTTTGGAGAAGAACGCCGTCGGCGGCAGTTGCTTCGGATCGCCGACCACGACGACCTGCTTCGCGCGGGCGACCGCGCCTAGGGCGTCGACGGGCTGGATCTGGCTGGCCTCGTCCATGACGAGCAGGTCGAAGTCGAAGATACCGGGAGTGAGGAACTGCGCCACCGAAAGCGGACTCATCATGAAGACGGGCTTGAGCGCCTGAACAGCGGGAGCCGCCTTCTCCATCAGCCGCCTGATCGGCATGTGACCGCGCTTTCTGGCGATCTCGGCGCGGAGCACGCCCAGAGGCCCGACCGAACCGCCGTCGCGCGCCGGCACCTTCTCGTGATGTGCCCGAACGACCTCGAAGCTCGCACTCGCGATGCGTTGCCGGTCCATGTCGGCGAATTCGCGGGCCAACCTGCCGTGGAGCGTGCCGTCGAAGGTGCCGAGTTCCGGATCGGCGCGGATTTGATCGGCGTAGACGGCCTCGTAATACGCCATCTCGAACGCGGACACCGCGCCGTTCGTCGTGAGCCGTCCGTCCCCAAGCCTAACGACGACGTCCTTGCATCCGAGCGTGATCGCGCGCCCTGAGCGATCGCGATAAGCGGTCCACTGGAAGAGCTGCTCTCCGGATGTCCGCCAGCGTTCCATGTGGCGGCTCAGCGTTTCGAGCGGAACCTCGGCGAAGGTTTTCGCCGCCAGTGCCGCGGCCATATCGAGATTAAGATCATCTGCCAGGGACTGCAGGTCCGCCCCCAGCGACGAGGCCTCGGCACCGAGCTTCGCCGCCGCAGCGGCTGCGGCCTGCCGGTCGGGAACGCGGCTGGCCAGCAGGCGGATGTCGCCGTTTCCGCTGATCCAATCGGCGGCGGACCGGAGATCGCTCCACTCGGACGACGTGCTGCGCCATGCCGTGCCGAAGGCGGACGTCCCGAGGTCGTGCAGATCGCGCAGCTTCGCCGCCTTCGACTGCAACTCGTCGAGTTCGGCCAGCCGCGCTCTACGAAGATCGAGGTCGTCCGGCACTTTGACGAACGTCTCCTCCGTGGCGGAGTCGGCGGAACGGATGCGGACGGTAAAGGTGAGTAGGGCAGGAAGATCAGCGCGTTCGGCCGCGAGGGAATCGCCGAATGCGATCGGCTGTGAGGAACCCAGCGCTGCCCACAGCCGCTCGACGGGCGGAGAAACCTGATCCGATAGGTCGGCCGCGCGCTTCGCCCGGATGCCCACTTCGGTCTTGTCCGGTCGTCTAGCCGCCACGAGACGCGGCTCGTCCCCGAGTCCGCGTAGCGAGCGCATCCAGTCGACGATGTGGCGGAGCGGTCCCGCCGTTGATCTGATCCCGCGCCAATCCGACCCGAACGCAGAACGTGCGAACGCTTCCTCTTCCTCGATCGTCCGCTTGGCGGCCTGCCCGGCTGAAAGGGCATCCAGAAGACCCAGAGTGTCGGGCAACGGCGTGTTCTGCTCGGTCATGACCGAGCGCACGAGGGCGTTGGCGCGGCGCCAGTCGCCGCTGAAGAATCGGAAGAAACCGGTGCCGTGCGAGGCCAGGGTCGACCGGGCGGCAGACAGATCGAGATCCCAGGACGCCGTGGTGAGCCGGTTCTCGACGGTTGAGACCGCCTCCTCGTGAGCCGCCACGGCTTCGACGAGGTCGGAGGCGCGTTCCACGCCGGCCACCCAGACGTCGGATGCGAAGGCCTCTGCGTCGCCTTCGGGCGCTTCGGCGACGCGTTCCGCCACGGCGGCCACGCGCCGTGCACCGTCCAACGTGTTCGGCGTATCTCGCGTCATGGCACGGGCGAGCGCCTCCGCCTCGGCCTGCAGCCGCGGCAGGAGATTAGAGAGCGTCTCCACGTCGCGGAAGTCTTCCGGCGAGAAGCCGGACGGCAGGATCGCGAGGGCGGCGATGACTTCCGCGAGGTCGGCGGTCCAACCGGCGTCCACAACGAGGTCCGCCAACTGACCTTGCAGATAGGAGTGCCGCTGTCCTGACGCGATTAGCTTTTCGATGTCGTCCACGCGGTCCGTCCAGACAGCTTCGGCGAGAGCGGCGGCGTCCAGATCCGGTGCACCCGCCACGCGTTTGGCCAGCGTCAGCAGCGGCTCAAGGTCAGCGAGGGACCGCGGTGGTGAGGTTTCCATGGTCGAAGCGAGCACAACCCCGGCCTCGTCGAAGGAGGTCAGGCGGGCGAGAATGGCGGCGATCCGATCCTCAAGGCGCTCTACGTCGGTCGGGAGGATCGAGGAGAGGCCCACGCCGCGCCAGGCATGATCCGCAGGACGGCCGATCACGTCGATGCGCTCCGCTAGGTCGCGGATCACGTCGTTTCGCTCGGCGAAGTCGTCGGCGGACCAGGTTTCCGGTTCGATCAGGCTTATGTCGTTGGGCTTCTCGCCATCGAGGCGCAGACGGCTGAGCTGACCGACGACCTGGAACGGCGTCAGGCCCGATGCCTGGTGCGGCGCGTGCATGCGCCGGGCGTGGTCGTTCAGACGGTCGCGCGCGGCGGTTAGCCGCGCATGGAGGCTGCCGGGATCCTGATGCCGGGGTGCGCCGAGTTCCCAGGTGCGTCGGAGTTCCTCAAGCAGAGCCTTCTTGTTCGCCTTGTTGCTGTGGAGCTCGAGGCACGCGTCGCCCACGCCCGTCGCGTCGAGCCTGCGCTTGACGACCTCCAGCGCCGCCATCTTCTCGGCAACGAACAGAACGGTCTTTCTGTCGGCCACGGCGGAGGCGATGATGTTGGCGATTGTCTGGCTCTTGCCGGTGCCCGGCGGTCCCTGGATGACGACGTCACGCCCGCGCCGGACCTCGTGCACGGCAAGCGCCTGCGAACTGTCGCTGTCCACGATGTGCAGCATTTCCGAGGGCGGAATGAACGGATCGATGTTCGCGTCCTCGGGAACCATGCCCTCGGCGCCGGCAAAGCCGTCCGAGAGGAGGCCGCGGACGAGATCCCGGTCGGTGATCCTGCCGCCCTCCGGCCAAGTCTGCGGGTCCAAGTCGCGATACATCAGGAACTTGGCGAAGGAGAAGAAGCCGACGGCGACGACGTTGGGCTGGACCTCCCAGCCGGGCTTCGCCGACACGGCGTCGGCGACCTCAGCGAAATAGGCGCCCGGATCAAAGGTGTCGCCCGCCTCGAAGGCGGGCAGCCGGATGCCGTGAATGCGATCGAGAAACGCCTCGAGCGAGAGGTTGGAGGCGTAGTCCTCCTGCCGCATGCGCAGCTTGAACTTCTCGCCGGCGTTGCCCCGTTCCAGTTGCACGGGGACGAGTACGAGCGGTGCGAACCGCACGTTCGCCGCGTTGTTGGGATCGATCCACTTCAGCGCGCCGAGCGCGAGATAGAGGATGTTGACGCCCTGTTCCTCCTCCAGTGTGCGGGCGTCGAAGTAGAGTTCAAGCAGCCGCTTCTGCAGACCCTTCGGCGTCAGGCGTGTTTGAAGCCGGGTGTCGGCGTGCCGGGAGAAGACGCCGCGATCGTCGGCGACGTCGTCGTCGGGCTGGGCCAGATCCGCGATCTCGTCGACCTCCTCGACCGGAACATCGTCCTCCGCCGGATCGCTACTTGCCGCCGCCTTGCCAGCCAGGAAGGTGAAGGGACGTCCCTCACTCACCAGCAGCCGGAAGATCTCCGTGCTGACCTCGTCGACGATCTCCACCGCCTTTGAACCCTTCGACGACCGCGGCATGTTCAGCAGTCGGTTTCGTGCGGACAGGTCCAACAGCTCGGTGCGAGCCCGGTCCAGCTTTTCGTCAAGCGGCAGATCGCTTTGGAAAACCGAAGTAGGGACCTGGCCCTCTTCTAAAATCGGACTCGTCGCCACCCCAACCCCCAAAGCGTTGTACTTAACTGATTAGGCTTCAGATCAACTTCCATGTCCAGTCCATCGCGACACGAAATTGGATCCGCTAAGATTGTCAGCCCCGACGAGGGGCATCGCCAATGTCAGGTGCCATGCGAACAAGAATGAGCCCAGCGCTCGGGATTGCACGAGCTATCTTCGGGTATGCAGCACACATCCATGGATGTCGCCAGTCAGGATTTGAGTTCGCCGCACCGCGCGTTCGAAACCGGGTCTGTCGTCGTGGTCCGGCGAGGCGTCTGCTCAAGACCAAACTGCGCCATTCCGATGAGGTGCTGGAAATGTCGTCTTATGCCGAAAATCGGCTACACTCGCTGATATCCTATAGCTGGGGCTTCAAAGTGACACAGCCGGCAAATACCATATCAGTTGGATTGCTGTTGGCTCTCGCCTGCGCCTGTTCCCTGTCCTAAATTCGAAAGATGTCAGGATCGAAACAGCACTTCATCCCTCGCATGTTGCTCCGCGCGTTTCGAATGAACGCAACCGGCAAGGTGGCGCGAGTGCGTGTGTTCCGCGCTGATCGAAGCTATACCTCGCCCGTCGAGGACGTCGCGGCTGAGCGTTTCTTCTATTCCGACCTGGCACAAGGCGGTGCCGACACACTCGACGATGTGATCACCCGTTATGAAAACGGGTTGGCAAGCGACTTGGCTGAACTGAACGCGACGAGCGGTTCAGCGTCCCCCCAAACGGCCGCGCGAGTGGTGACGCATCTGCTCGTCCGGAACGACCATGTTCGTGGCATCATGCAGGCCGGCGCTTCGGCTATGGCTGGCTTGGTTGGCGACCTATTCGGCAGTGAGGAGAAGGTTGCCGCGCTGCTCGGCGCGGCTGACAAAACACCCGGTCCCCAGTTTCGCAAGGTGTTCGAGGAACACATTGCCGACAACCCGATCATCTCCGCCATGGGAGTGCCACCAGCCGCATTCATGCCGATTGCCCACGCCATGCTGCGTGAAAACGCTTCCGCCAGCTATGGCGAGATGTCAGGCGCCATCGAGGAGGTGGTTTCACGATTCCAAGCGCACGGCCCCCTTGAGGCAAGGGACGCGCACGCACGCGCGCTCAGTGCCTCGCTCGCTCCGCAAGGACGGGTCGAGATGCTGGAGCAATTCACTTGGCGCGTCGACGACATCGACGGCAATCGTCTGATTTTGCCCGACTTCGTAGCGCTCGGCTGGAATAACGATGGCGTTGCCGGGTCGCTGCTGGAGCATGGAAAGGACGAACTGGCGGTCGTGATGATGCCGCTGTCACCCCGGCGTGCTCTGATCGGCAGCCTCGGCGAGGTCACTGCGGACACGTTCAACTTCAACGAAGCCGCGATACCTCATTGCCTTTCCTTCTTCGTCGGCTCCGAGGTCAGCCCGGCACTAGAGTTCGCGGCTACAAAGATGGGATCCGGGGCCGCGGCGTTGCTCAGGCAGTCGCTTGAGCAATCCGCGGCCAGCTTCCGCGCGACCGTTGCACAGGCACCCCCGGCTCGCACCGAGCAGCCTGCCGATTGGGCAAGCGAACCGCTGGGTCGGGTTGAGTTGCATACCGACTGTGTCGATCAGGAGGGAGGGCGGCGGCTAAACGTCGTCATCGGCCAGATTTTGGGATTGGCAAAATCGCGGTTCGACATCTCGACCCTGCGACGTATCATCATCAACTCTGACTATGACGGTGCGTTGAGCTCGCTGGTTCGAGGCAGGTTCGACACCATCGAGGCTCCTCCCGTACCTTCTGCGGCGGGACTCAGCATCGCCTACAACGTCAACATCGAGCAGGACGGCGTAGATGGTGTCGCCATTGTGCTGAGGGACGGCGTAGCGGCAGGTCTGCTCGGCGAGGACGATCTTTCGTTCGGATGGGCAGCAAGCGTCGTATTGGGGCAGCTAGCCCGCCTCGGCGCCACGGCGTTGATCAACAAGGTCTTCGACGGTGGGGTGACTGAGGGTGATCAGATCGACGCGCTGCTCTTCCGGTACTCCCTCCCCGGCTGGAAGGCATGGTTGGTCAGCGGGTATGCTGGGCTTCTTGATCCTGAGTTGAAGAACATCCACCGAGATCGACTTCGCGATCGTTTGGCCACGATCACCGACGATCTCGTTGGTATCCGCCGAGCGTATCGTATCCACGGTGATGTCGACAGATTGATCCATGATGCGGGCGAGGCCGTGTCCGATTTGTTCGAGCTAGCGTGTGCAGTCACAAGTCATAGCGGGGACGACCGTGATTTAGCTCTGGAAGGGATGCTCTCCGAGCGGGGTCTAACAAACTGGTTCGATCTTCTTCGTAGCGATCTACCTTCGATTTGGAGGGATGGCACGAAATACCCTGCGCAGGTGGAAATGCTGGTGCTGAACCAGCATATTCGTCGCCTCCTTCTCCTCGGCGCCATCTTCTTCTGGGATGACGACGGCCGTGGACGCGTTGAGGTCCCGCACTGGTCCGACTTCGATTGGATGCTGGCCCATTCTCAGCTGCCAGCCGATAGCGCGGACGCTGCCGATGCAGCTACTATGTAGCTAGTCCGAATATGACATCAGCGTACCCACAATCGAACTACCGCTCAGTCCCCCTTTTCCCCATTGCGAGTTGAGGTGTCGGGCGAACATGAATGGGCGTCCGAAGTTGGGGAGCGCGAAACGACCGCCGAACGTCGTGTTGTGGGTCAATGTGGTGCCAATCCCAACTCGACGCCGGTCTTGTCGTGCAACGCGAAGCGGTCGACGAGATCGGCGCTGGCCTGGTTGTAACCGATCACCTCGACGTCACGTCCGTCGCGGCGCAGGCGGGCGACGATCTTGTCCAGCGCGGCGACGCCGGAAATATCCCAGAAGTGCGCGTGGGTCACATCGATCACCACGCGTCGCGTCGGTCCCTCCGCCCGGAACGCGCGGGTAAACCGGTCGACCGAGGCGAAGAAGATCTCTCCGGCGACGCGATAGGTCGCCTCGGCGCCGTCGGCGGTGTCCCGGCGCTCGACGGAGAACATCCGCCGCACCTTGCCCGCGAAGAAGATGCCGGACAGCAGAACACCGGCGAGGACGCCGAGGGATAGATCGCGCGTCGCGACGACGACCACGACCGTCGTCAGCATGACGACCGACGACGTCGGCGGATGACGACGCAGGTTGGCGATCGAGTTCCAGCTGAAGGTGCCGATCGACACCATGATCATGACGGCGACGAGCGCCGGCATCGGCACGCGCCCGACATAGGGGCCAAGCACCGCCAGCAGGAACAGCAGGAAGCCGCCCGCGACGAAGGTCGACAGGCGGCCGCGGCCGCCAGAAGTGACGTTGATGACTGACTGGCCGATCATCGCGCAGCCGCCCATGCCGCCGAAGAGGGCGGCGACCATGTTCGCTCCGCCCTGGCCGGCGCACTCGACCCGCTTGTCGCTGTCGGTATCCGTCATGTCGTCGACGATCTGCGCGGTGAGCAGCGATTCGAGCAGGCCGACCGCCGCCATCGTCAGCGAGTAGGGCAGGATGATCCGCAGCGTGTCGAGCGTCAGCGGCACGTTTGGGAGGGCGATGCTGGGCAGCCCTTCGGGCAGCTTGCCCATGTCACCGACCGTATGAACGCCCAGGCCCATGCCGATGCTGATTACGCTCAGGACGAGGATGGCCACCAGCGGCGACGGCAAAGCCGTGGTGACGCGCGGCAGACCGTAAATGATGACGAGGCCGGCAGCCACCATCGCATAGGTATCCCATCCCACGTTGGTCAGCTGCGGCAGTTGCGCCATGAAGATCAGGATGGCGAGCGCGTTGACGAAGCCGGTGATGACCGAGCGAGAGACGAACTGCATGACGAGGTCGAGCCTCAGCATACCGGCCACGATCTGGATGAGCCCCATCAGGATGGTGGCGGCGAAGAGGTATTCGACGCCGTGTTCGCGGACGAGCGGGATGACCACGACGGCAACCGCTGCCGTCGCCGCGGAAATCATGCCGGGCCGCCCACCTATCATCGAGATCGTGAGGGCGATGGCCACCGACGCGTAGAGGCCCACGCGCGGGTCAACGCCCGCGATGATCGAGAAGCCGATCGCCTCCGGGATGAGGGCAAGCGCGACGACGATGCCTGCGAGGACGTCGCGGCGAGCGGCGGTGCCGTCAGTGAACCACTGGCGGCGGTAGGAAGCGAGATCGAATGTCATCAGGAATCCACATCAGGGCACATGGCGCGGCGGGGCAGCGCGGACGGGTTGCATGTGTGATGTTGTCCGGCGGATCGGCGGCCGGAATAGCCACCCGGGATTTCACCGGGTCCTTGCGATTAGTCGCGCCTACTAGAGAAGTTCCCGGTTCAGGTGCAACCGCCTTTTCTCGGCTTCGAGGCCGCGGCGGTTTGCCGACGCTGCTAACTTCGGAATGCATGACCGGCGTCCGAACGCCGGCATTCGTGTTCGAGCGACCAGGATTCCGTCTCGTTAGCCAGGGAAGCGACATCCCTCTGAGACTTCTGCCGGTTCCAGACGTTGGTGGCGAAACAGGCAAAAGGAACGGCGATGGCGCGGCTCTATAGGCTGGTGCTCGCATGGTGCGTGGCCATTCTCGGTGGCTTTTTCGCTGTTGCCGGCGGCGTTCTCGCCTCGCTTGGCGGATCGCCTTATTATCTAATTGCAGGCATCGCGCTCATCGTCAGCGGCGCGTTGCTTGGCCGTGTGCCCCGGCTGGGGCGGTGGTTGTTTGTCGCGATCTGGTTCGGCACGCTGGTTTGGGCTGTGTGGGAGGTTAGGCTGGACGGACTGCAACTCGTCCCGCGTCTGCTCGCGCCGACGGTGCTGCTGGCGCTGGTGCTGCTGACCGGATGGCGGTCCCGGTCGTGGCGGTCGCATGCCCGGGCGATACCCGTCGCGGCGGCGGTGCTGCTGGCGCTCGGGACTGGCGGCGTGCTGCTCCATGGCGAGGGCGTGGAGGCGCAAGGTGCAGCCGGCACCGCGCCATTGGCCGCCGCTCCGACCGGGGAAGCGGATGGCGACTGGCGCGATTATGGCGGCACGTTGTCGGGCCGGCGCTATTCGGCGCTGGCCGATATCACCCCGCAGAATGTCGGACGGCTGCAACTCGCCTGGACCCAGCGCACGGGCGACCTGCCGATGGCGGCCGAGACGCAGGAGCACAAACGGGAATATCATTCCGAGGCGACGCCGATCCATATCGGCGACACGCTCTTCACCTGTACGCCGCACTCCTTCGTTCAGGCGATCGACGCGACCACGGGCAGGACCAAGTGGAGCTGGCACGAGGATGCGCCGATAGCCGGCAACAATTATCTGGTCTGCCGCGGCGTCACCTATTTCGAGGCGCCGGCGGGGACGCCGTGCCCGCACCGCATCTTCGCGCCGACGTTCAACGCGCGGCTGGTGGCGCTCGACGCCGAGACGGGTCGGCCATGCCCGAGCTTCGCGAACGGCGGGGCGATCGATCTGCGCACCAACATGGGGACGTCGAAGCCGTCGGATCAGATCGGCACCACGCCGCCGGTCGTCGTCAATAACCGGCTGATCATCGGCGAACGGATCATCGACAACGTCAATCGCGATATCCCCTCCGGCGTCGTGCGCGCCTATGACCCGGTGTCGGGTGCACCGGTCTGGGCCTGGGACGTCGGCCGCTCGCAGGACGCGATCATGCCGTTGCCGGAAGGGCAGACCTATACGCGCGGCACGCCCAATGTCTGGGGCGCGATCACCGCCGACGCCGCCAACGGCCTCGTCTATCTCGGGACGGGCAACGCCTCGCCCGATTATTGGATCGGGTATCGCCGGCCGTTCGACGACCGCTTCGGCTCGTCGATCGTCGCGCTCGACATCGCGACCGGCAAGCTGCGCTGGACGCGGCAGCTGGTCCACCGCGACATGTGGGACATGGACCTGCCGATCGGTCCGTCGCTGTTCGACTATCGCGCCCCCGACGGTCAGGTGATCCCGGCGCTGATCCAGACCACGAAGATGGGGCAGGTCTTCTTCCTCAACCGCCTGACGGGCGCGCCGCTCGCCGCGATCACCGAACGGCCGGTGCGCACCGACGGTGCCACCCCGGGCGTCCGGGTCTCACCGACCCAGCCCTTCTCGACCGGCATGCCCAGCTTCACCCCGCCTGCACCGACCGAAGTCGCCACCTGGGGCGCGACGCCGATCGACCAGCTCTTCTGCCGGATCGACATCCGTCGCGCGCAGGGTGCCGGCATCTACCAGCCGATGGGGCTGAAGCCGATCATCGGCCATCCGGCCTTCGACGGCGTCACCGACTGGGGTGGCGCGGCGGTCGACCCGGTGCGCGGCGTGATGACCGTCAACACGATGGAGATGCCGTTCAAGCTGTGGCTGATGCGCCGCGACGACCCGCGCGTGGCGCCGCTGATGAAGCAGAAGCAGGGCGGCGAGAACGCGATGCAGGCGCAGCTGCAGACCCAGTACAACACGCCCTATGTCGCGGTGGTGAAGGCTTGGGTCGGTATCTTCGGTGCGCCGTGCGTCGCGCCGCCCTGGGGTCATCTGACCGCTGTCGACCTCGGCACGCGCAAGGTGCTGTGGCGCAAGGTGCTGGGGACCGCGCGCGACACCGGCCTGTTCGGGTCGCATCTTGGCGTGCCGGTGAAGACGGGCGTGCCCAATCTTGGCGGCTCAATGATCACCGCGGGCGGCCTCGCGTTCATTGGTGCGACGACCGACCAGTATCTGCGCGCCTTCGACCTCAATACGGGCGAGGTGGTGTGGAGGGCGCGGCTGCCCGCCGGCGCACAGGCGACACCGATGACCTATCGCGGGCGCGACGGGCGGCAATATGTCGTCATCACCGCAGGCGGCCACGGCGCGTTGGGGACGCGTTACGGCGACTACACGCTGGCGTATGCCCTGCCGAAGAGCTGACGCTATCGCCCGCGTCAGTCTGCGAAGGCATCGCGATGCGTCCGCTCGACCAGCTCCCGGTCTGCGTCGCTGGTCAGCGCGGCGCGTGCCCGATCGACCGCACCGGAGGCTTCGTCCGCGATGACCTGTCGTGCCGCCGGCGCATGCCGCGCTAGCGCCCCAAGCGCCTTTTGCAGGCGAACGCCGACTTCGACGAGTCCGGCGCCGTCGCGCGCAATGGGTCTGCACCAGTCGTCGAGCAATGCGGCTAGCGGAATCGGTGAAACATGAACTTTGGCGGGTAGCGGCGTGATCTGCTGCGACCGGAAATCGAGCAGCCGCAGCATCACCCGGCTGCCCGCTTCGATCACCGCAATGGCGGTGCCGGGATCGTTGACCGCCGGTGACAGCGCCCGCGACGCGATCTCCGACAGCACCACCAGACCGAAGCGCGGATCGTGATCGAAGGCGCGCTGGTGCGCCAGCGTGAAGGCCTGTTGCACGTCGTCCACCGCCGCCTCATCGGCGGCGCCGCCGATCAGCGCCATCGGCCGTCCGGGTTCGACCAGTCTGCCAGGGAGGGCGATCACGTGGATATCGGCATCCATCGCCTCGGCAATCCGGCCCAGCAGCGCGATGTCGACGTGGGTGACCCGCGCCATCGTCGGCGCTGGCACGGCCGTCATGCCGCTCTGCTCGACCGTAGGCGGTTCGCCATCCAGTGCCAGCGGTACGGCGATCGTCTCCACCGCGGCCAGCGCTGCGCGCTCGACCCGGTCGATCGTGTCGGACACGCGGCCGAATCGGGCGATATGCTCGATCCAGCGCAGCAGGGTCACGACGATGAACAGGATGACCAGGATAGTGCCGAAGAACAGGATGACGCGGCCGGTGTCGCCATAGAGGCCGGTCGACAGCGCGACGATGCCGACGATCGCGAACAGGAAGCTGCCGAGGAAGGTGGCGAGCGCATTCTGCGCGGTGCTGTCGTCGATCAGCAGCTGGACCGCGCGCGGCGTGATCGTGCTGGTTGCCCCCGAATAGGCCGACACCATCGCGGTCAGCGAAAAGGTCGTCACCGCCAGCATGCTCGAGGCGAGCATGGTCAGGATGCTGTCGACCGACTTGGATCCGACCGTCGCGGCAAAGTGATAGGAGATGGTGTGCCCCACCAGCGCGCCGGCAAGCGCCAACGCCCCGCCGAACCCGCACATCAACGCGGCCCTGAACCACATCCTGCGCGTGATGAGGCGGATCAGCCACTGCCATTGGGTCATCGCCGCTCCCCTTTCGGCCTTTCCAAGCCCTGGCGACGGCGCGGAGTTCCGCAGCAGCGGCGCGTTAGTGTTCCGCCTCGTCCGATCCGGTCAATTGCCAGCGTCGGAGCAGGCGCGGCATCGTGAGCCCCTGTGCAAAAATCGAGAAGGCGACGACGCCGAAGGTGATGACGACGATCTGCCCGCGCTCCGCGATGCTGGCGGGTACCGCCAGGGCGAGCGCCAATCCTACCGCGCCCCTGAGGCCGCCCCAGACCAGCACGTGCTGATAAGTCGCGGGTAGTCGCAGCCCCGATCGCGCGAACGGCAGCGCCAGCGGATAGACTGCCGCCGCGCGGCCGATCAGCGTCAGGACGATCGCGACGACCAGCGGCAGCGATACCAACGCGATCGGCTGGTGCGCCTCATGGCTGCCGATCAGCAGGAACAGGCAGGAGTTGGCGAGAAAGGCGGCATAGGTCCAAAAATCCTGCACATGCTGGCGCCCGGCGACCGAAATCGAGCCGCGTGGCCCGACGTTGCCGACGATGAGGCCTGCCGCGAGCGCCGCGAACACGCCCGACGCATGTACATGTTCGGCGAGCAGGAACGATCCCCAAGCGACGACGGTGGTCAGCGTCACCTCGACCAGATGATCCGTCGTCCGCCCGGCGACGGTCAGCACGACGAACCCGATTGCGGCTCCGATCACCACACCGCCCGCAACCGTCCACAGCAGCGCGAGCGACGCGCCGGACCAAGTCAGCGCCTCGCCGTTGGTGATGCCGACGAGGATCGCGAACCCGACCGCCGCGACACCATCGTTGAGCAGGCTTTCGGATTCGACCACCATGCTGAGGCGCGGCTCGGCCTTCATCTCCTTAAAGGCGGCGATCACCGACACAGGATCGGTCGCGGCGATCAACACCCCGAAGAAGGCAGCGCCGAGCAGGCTCCAGCCGAGCAGCAGGTGCATGCCGCCCGCAACCACGGCAGCGCTGATCGCCACGCCGAGAAAGGCGAGCACGGCGGTCAGCGGCATCTCCTGCCTGAAGCGCGACCAGCGCAGCTGCATCGCCGCCTCGAAGATCAGCGGCGGCAGGAAGACGTTGAAGATCAGCTCGCGCGACAGCGGCAGCTCGGCACCGACCGGCAGATAGGCGAGGCCGATCCCGGCAAGCACCAAACCTGCCGTATAGGGCAGCCCGATCCGCCGCGACACCATCGCCACGAGTGAGGCGACGATGAGCAGCGTGCCGAGTTCGGTTAGGCCGATGTCGCCGCTCATCGGCCGCCCCCCGCCACCGGCGTCAGCGCGAACTGCCGGCCCGCGGCGGGGGCGGGCTGTGGCGTGATTCCCTGCTGCCGCAACAGCGCAGCGATGGCCAGGGCGCGCCGCTGACTGAGATTGGGCGCGGCGGGCGGCGTGCCGGCGGGCAGGCTCGGCACGGTGAGCGCCGATACGTTCCAGCGATGCGCCGCCCAGGCCGAGGTGGCGACCGCATCGCTCGCCAGCGCGTCGAGCGTGTCGGCGCCGTCGGCGAAGGCGATCTCTGGCAGCGGCCCCTGCGGCGGGACGATCGCGACGTCCCAGTCATCGCTTTGCTCGGCAGCGCGCCGTTCGAGCGCGCGATAGGTCGCGACGCTGGCGCCGGGCAGCGGGGCGGCCGCCGCCACCGCACGATGATGGTCGCGGTCGATCGTCACCGCATCGGGGGTGATACCGGTGATCAGCGCGATACCGTTCGCCAGATCGGTCACCCGCTGCGCGGCGGTATTGGTAGCTTCGCCGGCCTGGCGCAGCTCCTCGCGCTGCGCAGCGAGCGCATCGGCTCCCGCGCCGAGCAGGATCTGGTCGAGATTGAGCCGCACCGGCCGATCGAGCGCCTGCGCCAGCGCCGCCTGGATCGCGCTGGTCTTCTGCATCGAGCGGCGCGGGGTGATGACGACCGCGCGCACGACGATCGGCTGTGCGGTAAAGTCGATGTCGAGCTGGGTCACGCGCGCGTCGGCGCCGAATCGGTCCGACAGTAAAGAGCGGGTCTGCGATGTCGCGAGCGCCTCGCGGCCGATCCGGTTGAGAGAGATGCCGAGCGGGATCGCCATGGCGACGAAGACCAGCGTCAGCACGAGGGTCTGCATCCAGCCCTGGCGGCGGGACAAATGATGGCCGAAGCCGTAGAAGCGCGCCATGACCGTCGCCGACAGCGCGATGGTGATGAAGTTGGTCACGAACAATGCGAAGGCGCCCATGCCGACCGGCGCGTTGCGCGTGGCGATGCCGTATCCGACTACCGCGAGCGGCGGCATTAGCGCGGTCGCGATTGCGACGCCGACGATGGTGTCACCGCGCCCGCGGATGATCGCGAACGTGCCGGCCAGCGCGGCGAACAGCGCGACGGCCAGGTCGAACAGATTGGGACGCGTGCGCGCGACGATCTCGGCGGTCGGCGCCTGCAGCGGCGAGGCGAGGACGAGCAGCGCGGTAAAGGCGATCGCGAGGGCAGAGCCGATCGCCAGCGCCTTGAGCGACCGCCGGAGCTCGCGAAAATCGAACAGCGCGAGGCTGAAGCCGAAGCCGAGGATCGGGTTCATCAGCGGCGAGATCAGCATCGCGCCGATGACGACCGCCGGCGACGACAGCAGCAGCCCCAGTTCGGCGATGCCGGCCGACATCATCGTCATGAAGGCGAAGCGCGGGCTCCAGCCGCTCTCCTCAACGACGCGCGCCAGCACCGCTTCGTGATCGACTCTGCCCACCACCGACCTGCGCCACCAGCGATAGAGCGCGAGGCGGCCGAGCTGTCCGGCGGCTGCGTGCCGGTCGACGAGGAGGGTGGGTGAGGTCATCGGCGACTATATTTCCTGCATGCGCGTCGGGAGGGAGGTCAGCTTTCGGCCGGCGCGCCGACCGCGGCGGCGGTCAGGCAGATCAGGCCGATGACGATGAAGCCGCAGCGGTGACGCCAGTCGCCGACGCCGTTGCGCCGCGCCACCGCGAACGCCAGCGCGCATTGCAGCGCGTAGAACAGAGCGAAGGCGCGCGACGACAGCGCCACCACCTGGAACGGATCGGTCAGCCAGACGACGGCGATCGCCAGCAAGCCGGCGAGTGCGAATGCCAGCGGCACGGGCACCCGGCGTCGCGACACCTCGTTGATCAGCCCGCCCGCGCCGATCGAATCGGCGACGGCTGCGCTAAGCTGGCTCGATACCGCGCCGGCGAGCACGAACACACCCAGCGCTGGGGCGATCAACTCCATGATGTCGAGAATGCCCGCGACGCCCTCCGTCTGCGCGGCGCGCGACAAGAAGGGTGTCAGCAATGCGATGAAGGCCAGATAGATGGCAGAGGCGATCCATTGCGCATGGCGCATCGTCCTGATCCGCAGCTCGGCGGGATAGTCGTGGCCAAGATAGCGCGACGTCTCGAACCCCTGCACCGTGATGATCAGTCCGAGCAGTATCGTCAGGCTGGCCCAGCCCACCCGCGCCGGTGGCAGCGGCTGGACTGCGCCGCTCGTCGCCCAGGCGATGCCAAGGGCCACCAGCAGACCGGCGATGATGCCGATCTTGATCGACACCGTACCATGCGCGACATGCTCGACCTTGCGCAGATCGCCGCCGAGCGCGAGCAGGGTCATTGCCGCGATCAGCACAGTGACGACGATATTGGCGATGAGCGGTTGCCAGGCCGGATCGACCGCGATCGGCTTCAGCGAAAACTCCGCCAGCAGCTTCAGATAATAAGCGACCGACACGGCATAGGCGAGGGCGAGCACGCCCTGGGTGATGCGCGCCGCCCAGGCGATCGGATCGGCGAATGGAGCGGTCGCCAGATGATCCTCGACATGGCGGATGTTGAAGCGGATCACCCATCCGGCGGCATAGGCAATCACGAGCAGCGCCGCCATGGCAAGCAGGGCCGCGCCGCCGAATTCGCGTGCTAGCAACGGCCCGCAAATCAGAAAGCCCGAGCCGATGATCGACGCCAAAGGGGTCACCGTCGCGCGCCAGGCGTCCGATCGCGCAAACGGACTGAAGGTCAGCAATGCCGCCACGATGATCGAGACGCCAAGCGCGATGATGACGATCATGGAGAACTCCGGCGACTGGATCAAAGCGGCAGCTCTGAAGCCACGGCAGGCGGGCGTGCTATCCTCGGGATCACGCCAGTGCCTGTCAACCGCCGCGCCATATCTCAGCTGTCAGCGGCCTTTCGATCTCTGTCAGGCACGACGCATAACGCGCAATTGCCGCTACATCGCATCCTTGACGCCTGTCCTCACGAGCAGCCAGTTCATCGGGTAGCTTGTACAGAAGCCGGCCAGCATTGCGATCTGCATGGCGAACCAGAATTCTGGCTGGTCGGCTGTGGCCAGGCCGCCGAACTGCCGCTGGAACCACAGGAACTGGATCAGCGCCATTCCGCCGTACATGCCCACTTGCCAGGCACTGATCGACAATATGTCAGCTTTGACGGCCGCCTTCAGGCCGTCGCTCGGCGAGAGATGCCGCATCGGAACGATACTCCAATATTGGAATCCAATACCGAACAGGAAGGCCAGCAGGAAGTCCGGTATCCACAGGGCGAACATCCGCGTACTGAACAGCGTGCCGTAGCCGAACCATAACGCTATCGAAGGCAGGGCAAGGGCGATCCCCTCCACCACGATGTCGCCGAGCGTGCAGCCAGCGCCGCAGTGGCTGGCCCCTTTCAAGATGGAAACGGCAAACGGATCGTCATTGTCCTGCCGGGTAGAGCGCCCCCAGCGGTAGTAGATTGCGAGCCACAACACGCTCCCGAAGAGCGCGGTCAGTGGCCACACCACCGCCATAACGGCCATATTCGGTGGATGGCGCCACACATCCAGCGCGATGGTGACGACGCAGATTACCGCCAGCGACAGTGACAGGATCGCCGCGAGGTGGATGGGGGCAGGAAAGTGCGGCATCGTGGCATAACGTTCCGTCAACCTTCTAGATGCGGCGCGCGATGCGTGCGGCTACAGATGGAGCGTCGATACGGTCGTTCGGCCTGTCGTTGCACTCCGCCCGACTTCCGCTTCATTAAAAGCGGAGCCATGCTCTTTGGCTGGACGACATCAGCGCCCACTTTTAGCTGACCCCAGCGCAACCTCTTCGGTTGTGCACCCCGAAGCGCAGTCGAAGCCTCTTCAACCGCGGCATCGAAGATGAACAAATGGCAGAAGATGGGGAGTAGGCGGATGGGGACGAATGACCGCTTCTGGGTCGTTCTCGCAGGACGCACGGCCTTGGTGTCGGACACGGTCACGAGAATTCTTGTCCTCTATGAGGTGCCGAGCCCAGAGCTGCCGGCTAGATCAGGCTGCCGAGCGAAGACTTTCCATCGGCACGGCCTCGGCCAAGGTCGCGCCGGCTGGGATAAATCGTGATCCCGATAGGTGTATGCCATGCACCTGTCCGGCAAGTTCCCGCCAGCGGCGATGAGCCCGCTCGATGCCACGCTTGATCCGGCTGCGTGGCGGCAGCGGGGACGCGGTCAGGACCGAGCGGGGTCCGACCGACCAGCGCTGCGTCCCGGTCAGCAACTCGATGCGGCTGCCATCGCTGGCGAGCCATGGCTGCACATCGTCATGCCAGTCGACGTGAGCGATCGCGCGAGTGAACAGCGAGATGTCGACCGGCCCGTCGACTATGGGCAGATCGAATCCCACCAGCACCATGTCTTGGCCACTTTGCTTGACGATCGCGGCGACTTCGAGCGCGCCGGCGAGATCCTTGCGCCCGCTTGAGGCGAAAGCCGTTGGATCCCCGATGGGAGTGACTTGTGGGTAGCCCATGCCGAGGCGCAAGGCGTGAGTCCACGCCTGCATGGTGTCCATCGATTCGTTGATGCTCATGTCGTTATACTCCTTAGGGTCTTGGCCCCGATTTCTTTTCCGCCCCGTCGTAGAGGCCATCACCGCCGCTCAGCCGCAGGACGCGGGTGCGAGCGCTGCGAGCTTTTGGGTTTCGGCTGCGAGAGCGGCAGCGACGATGTCGTCGCCATATTTCTGCCAGTCTGCGGCATAGGGGCCGTGGCCGCAGTGTTCGGCAACGAAGGCCGCGAGCCGTCTCGCAGCCTCCAGCGTCGAGACGGTACCGCCCAGCAGGTGCCGCCATCGCATCAGCAGCATGCACGTGGTCAGCACGTCGCCCTCCGCGACGGCCTTCACCGACGACCATTTGCCTTGATCCATTAAGCCGCTGACCAGATCGGGCCGGCAGGTCAGCTTGGCGGGAACGCCGATCTTGGCCGCGACTTCGGCGAGATGCGGCGGCCTCGCGCCAGCACACATCTCGGTCATGAGGTCACAGTGCCCGCTGGCCTCGCGGCGCCACGGTGAGTGCAGGCCGGCCAGCGATGTCGGCAGTCGCAATCCCGCGGCTGCCGCAGCGAGAAGAATTTGCGGCACGTCGGCGTGGAATCCGCCCCAGGTCGTCAGTTGAACGTGTTGCAGCCGGTCCATGTCGGCAAGAAAGGCGCCGACGATCCCGGCTTCGTCGAATTCAGGGAAGCCCCTGGTCTCCATGCGGACGGGGCGGAGGCCATCATCGCCGTCGGTGAGTACAAGCCAACTCAACGCCACGATCTGCCGACACGGCCAGCGTGGCGTCGCGCGAGGGTCATGCCGGCGGTCGCGTGGATGAAGATCGGCAAGGTCGGCGGGCGTGCAGCGCTCGGCAGCGAGGTAGCGCCCGTGGACGGCATGGTCGTATCGAGTTTCGGCATCCAGGACGACGACATAGCTGGGCTTGTCGGTCTTCCAGATGCGGGCAGGATCGAGGTACATGGTTTGTCTCCTGTCGGACGTAATGTCCGTCTTGGTTGGGGCGGCGTGAGATCAGCGGGCCGGGCGTTGATCGGCTCGCCACCGGTCGAGGGCACGAAGCGCTGCCTGGGCGGGGTGGTCGGCGTCGTCGAAGTCACCAAAAATCGTGGCCCATGCTTGCCAACCGGCGATCGCCTCTCCCACCAGCTCGATGGCAGTGGCCTCAGGGCATGGCAGTAAGACCGCGGGTCTTGCCGCCTCGCACTCATCGACGGGTGTGCCCAGCGGACATAGGCATGGCAGGTGACGCGCCCGCGCTTGGCGAACGCTCCAGGTGTGGCCCCGCGGTAGATCGCGCCATCGTCCTGCGGTATCGGCCGCCGCCGCCCGGATACGCGGGTGCCGCTCCGGATCAGCTAGTGCGAGAAAGCGGCGGGGTACCGAGCCCCAATTGTCCCAGCTGATGATTGCACCGCGTGCCGGGATCTGCGGCTCCAGCCAGTCGAGGAGATCGGCGACCTCAGCGTCTTCGCCAAGGTAGCGGGCGCCGGTGGAGAAGCGGTGGCCATTATTCACCGGCGTGACGGTCAGCGTGCCGACACCGACGAGGAGGCGGGCATCCGGGCGGTGTCCTGCGGCGGGACAGGCGCCGATGGTACGGACAGCGAGCGCAATCGAGGTGGGCGCAAAACCACGCGCGTCGATCGTCAGATCGATGGAATACATGTTCGTTTCCTTGATGATGGCCGCAGTGCGGCCGTGGTGATCAGCCGGCGGAGGACAGAACGTCGTCGACGTGAGCCTTTGCGGCAGGATCATCGCGCTGGTCGAGCCAGACGCGGAGGTGATTACCCAAGGCGTCAGCGATGCTGCGCCCGACCTGATTGATCGAGGCGAGCCGCCGGAGCAGCAGCCGGAACGTCGCAATCGCGTCCGCCTGTGCATGCTCTTCGATGCTGGCGACGTCATAGCGCACCCAGGCGCCAAAGATTTGCTCGGGCTTGGCGGGCGAGCAGGCCACTCCCGTTTGCTCGCATGCCTCTCGGAACGACACTGGCCTTCCGGCGCTGGTCGCCGATAGGTCGAGCAGATATTGGCGATGGCAGGCCGTCATTGCGCGGAGCGCGGGCGCGTCGTCTCCACCCGGTAGACTGGCGAGCGACGTGATCGCGGCCTTCAGCCGGTAGCCGGTGATCGTCGCACCTTCACGGATCACGTGTTGGCCAAGCCACGCGAACAGTGTCTCCGCCATGTCCGTTGGCCGCAGGATGCAGCTGTCGATGGTGAAATCGACCGCCGTTCCGCGCAGTTCGGCTGTCAGAATGGCGGCACCAATGGGTATGCGCTGATCGATGCCGAGGTGACGGCCTATGTCGAGTTCGACAACATTCAGAATTGTCATGATGGGTGATGGAAGCATGGGACTTGGGTTCCGGGTGCGCGCGGCCGACCCCAGCCGCACAAGGCGGTGGGGTGACGACACGGATGCTGAAGATGACCGGTCTGAACCGGTCGACGACGAAGATCCTGGCGAGGGCTAGCCGGCAGATGCCGACCTTCTTTTCCCTTCCATTAGAACCTTCGCCGTTGCCGCCGCTGAGGAACGACGGATCTCGCGCCGCCTTTTCCATGCTGCGGACATGGTCGGACGAGCATGTCCGCGATGGCTAGTGCCAGGCCATCAGCGCTTCATGGGGTCACCCGCCTGACCGAGTTGCCAAGCCGCGGCGCGACGGTGCAGCTTCGCCGCAGCTGTGGTTTCAACAGCTGGTGACGTTGAAGCAGCCACTTCCTGCTCCATCACCGACGTGAGTGGGGGTGACTTGGCCGCGTCGGCGAGACGACGCTCGTCGGCCAGCCGCCGGTGGTGGGCGTCGGCTTCGCGGATGGCCCGCGCCCGCAGATCCGCGTCTAGAATTGCGAGATCGTCTTGCTCGAGGAGACGTGCGGCAAGCGCCTGACTGTCCCGCTGAGCAGCGTCGGTCCTGGCGTCGTACGTTGCGGCTAGCCACTTCGCGATGAGCGACACGCTGGGCTTTACGACTGGCCGAGGCGTGACGATGCGGTCCGCAGGAACCGCCACGGGGGCTTCCCTCGGTGTGGGCGGCGCAAGGTCCTGATTGTCGAGCGTTGCCGGAGCCGACGCTGCCGTCGTCGGGATCGAAGGAAGTGTCCGGGGCGGCGCGGTGGACACGACATTGGCTTCGTGTCGCGGTGCCGTTTCTTCGGAAACGGGAGCGCGTAGATCGGCACTACGACCCGGCGCTCCCGCTGGTGAGCGCGGGGCCTTCATCATCGCCATGGCTGCAAGAACCTCAGCGTGCGGCACATTCGGTTGGGACCCAGCCGTTGGTGTGGGCTTGGAAGGCCGTGCGGCCGCCGATGCCACGGGCAGCGAAGAATCCGCGCGGCGCTCGCCAGCGGAAGTCGCAGCTTCTTGGGCGTGAGGGCTGATTGTCGGCGAGCCGGCGGCAATCCGAGTCGGTGCCGAGACCGTTGTCGGCGATGGCGGTCGTGACGACGCGGGTGCAGGCGCATGTGTCGTAGTCGCCGTCGATGCCGGGGTGGAGGTATGCATCGGCCGTGGGTTTGGCCTTTCTTCCGGTCGGCTAAAGGTCGACGTGGGTGGAGCGTCGTCTCGTCGCTCGCGATGTTGCTCGTCGTCCACTTGCCAGCCTCGCCGGATGGCCTTGTCCTGAGCGGGGGTCAGCCAGCGCGTCGGCACCGGCATTTTCCAGAAGCGCTGCAGCCAGGACGCTGGGTCTTCGCCGCGCTGAGGTGCGAATCCGTCGGCATGGCGGATCACGACCGCAAGCACAGCTTCATCCTGGACCTGCGTTAGATGCGTCGCCTTGGCCTGCTCCAGCACGGCATGCGCCGACGGGGACGCCGGCAAGCTCATCATCGTTGCGTCATCGACCTTGATCGCGTCACGCTCGACCCGGACCCGCTGGGTCTGTCGATCCGCCTCGAGAATCAGTTCGACCCCGATCTTGCTCAGCCGCTTGGCGAGCGCAGCGACAGCGGTGTGCTGTCGGAGTATCGACGCCTCGGCCATGAGGTTCGCGGCAGCGACTTTCAGTCGTTCCTGCTCAGCGACCATCGCCGCTAGTTCGGTCGGTGAGTATGACCGAGCCGTCGACGCGGCTTGGGGTGACGGCGCGGTGGACACCGACATTGCGGGAGCCGGCTGAGCTGACCGAACAACAGCGCCGCGCCCTCGAAGTTGGAGCAGCTTCCGGGCAGCGACAGGATCGGCGTCGGCCTGCGTCTCCAGCCAATCGACGAAATCTAGGCGGCGCATTTGGCGCCCATCGATCGCGTCACGCTGCCGCGCGGCTTCCTTGTCGATCCGTTCGCATTCGAGCCGGTAGGTCGTCATCGCTGCGGCGCGGTGGACACGCGTGCTCCGCGATCGCGTCACCGGCATGGCTGCTTTCCTGCGCGCCAGCGCTTTGCCGCGCTCGCGCTTCTGCCATGCCGCCACCGTTATCCGCTCCTCACGGAGCCGCTGTTGCCGGGCGACGAGGTCGCGGACATTTTCCTCATAGCGCCGCCGCAGCGTCTCAGCGGGTTCGACGGCTGGTGCGGCCGCCACCTCGGGTGTTGTCGGATGGCTGCGATACCAGTGCACGAACGTGACCGGTGATCGCGCATCCATGGCCTTCAGACTGTATCGATCGCCAAGCGCGGATGCCGGGCAGTGCCGGGTGGGATCCGATATTCGGTGCAGACGAAGACCGATCAGATCGCCGTTCTTGCGGATGAATGGTCGCAGTTCGAGGTCGAGGGCGGCCAAGGCGATGCGCCGTGCAT
This sequence comes from Sphingomonas sp. GV3, assembly GCF_031082075.1. Classification (NCBI taxonomy): domain Bacteria; kingdom Pseudomonadati; phylum Pseudomonadota; class Alphaproteobacteria; order Sphingomonadales; family Sphingomonadaceae; genus Sphingomonas; species Sphingomonas sp. GV3. Next base: position 532,290 of record NZ_JARWLE010000001.1, read on the forward strand.
CATAGTCGCGCTCATCCAACGCGGCCTGCGTCGCGCTCAGATCGAGCAGGTCGGCGAGCGGCGCGATGCCCGTCCGTCGTTCGCGGTCTCGCTCGCCCTGGCTGACCCTGCCGACGGTGCGGCACGGCTCTGCCAGGACGTTTCGGTCTCTTGCCAGCGGCCGCAGGCCGAACTCGTCTTCGAGGTGCCGGGCGACCGTCATCAGGCGCCGGCCCAGATGGCTGTCCCAGGCGCGGCTGACCACGTCACCCTTGGGGAGAGTTTTAGCTTCCTCGCGACTGACCTGGCGGTCGAGCGACTTCGATCGCAGGATGCGGCTTGGCGCGGCGCCGTGCCGGTCAGCGGCGACGGCAGCGATGTGCATGTGGTCGCCGGGATCATCGTCGTCGTTGTTGTGGCGGAAGGCAGCCCAGGCCTGGCTGGCAAGTCCGGCCTCCTCCAGCGCCGCGTTTATCGCGGTGCGCCACTCATCATCGCTGAGCCCACGTTCGGCACGGATGATGATGTGGACGATAGGGGCAGCACGGCCGCTGCGCATCGCCGCCCGGTTGAGGACGGCGGCCGCGCTGTCGACGTCGCGAATGCCATTCATGGCGAAGAGGCGGGCGCCAGCCTGTTCCTCCGGCGTTCCTTCAAGCCGACGCTGATAGATCAGCAGCGCCTCGGCGGAATCGCCGCGTTTGACCTTGATGATCATGGGGCGACGCTCCGGCAGTGCAGCTCGCTAATGACCCTGTCGGCCTTGACGAGTAGCTGGGCGATGATCGCCGGGAAGGTCACGCGGAGACGATCGGCATCGTCAAAGCGCAGGACGCCCGTTTGCATGCGTTCGAGCAAGGGCGTCAGTCCTGCGATCTCGTCCGCCAGCCCATCGATGGCAGCGACGGCGTCGGCCCACGGGTGGACCGTCGGTGGTGGCGGTAGCGGCACCGGGCGGATGACGACGCCAGGAAGATGGCTGCGAAGCCAGTCGCCGCGAGCATGAGCGCCGTGGTAGCCGGCGTCACGTACGAGTTGATCGAACTGCGCGACTTCGTCCTCGTCCCGCAGGCGAATACGAACGTCGTGGCGCCGCTGCCGCCGTTCAGATCCTGATGAGCGGCTCATCGGCCCGTCCCCCGAGCCTGAGGCTGGCGCTGATCCGATGTGCCGCGCATCGGAGTATCGAGCGCGTGACGACCTTGCGGGACGTCACGTCGACGGGGCGTCGTCGGGATTGCGGACGCGGGTGCGGACGTTACGTCGCGGGAGGGTGTGGGAGGGGCACCGCCGCCCGCCAAGGCATGTCGTTCCACCGAGGACCGGACAGAGCGCAGCGACAGACGGTCCGGTCGCCAGCGGCGCGGTGGACACGACACGACTTGCTGTTCTTTTCCATGCCGGGCGCACGGTCCCCGGCACCATGTCGCTGGCCCCCCGCCGGGGACCAGCGTTCCGTGGTCTAAGACTTTGTAGTACAGGCGAAATGACTTCTTACTGCCCTTTTCGGGGAAACGGAGATGCTTCCCGAAAATGGGCATCGAAATGTCGGGCTCATTCATTGCGTCAGCGACGCCGAATACGGCCGCTGACTTTTTATGATCCATTATAGGGGAAGGCAAACTGTGGGTTCTGGGCGAGCTCAAAGTCGCCGGGCTGGCGGGAGCGATCCGCTCACGGGCGGATTGGGCGAGGTCGATCACGAAGGAACTCCGTCAGCAGCAGCGCGAAGGCTGCGGTTGAGGAGAAGGTCCGGCCCCTTTCCGATTGTCTCCAACAGCGAGGCCGCGGTCTCACTGCGAAGCTACCGATCCACTCGCCTGGGGATCGGTAGAAGGGCGAACGTCCGACACGCTATGGCCACATGATCCGCCTGCCCGGGCGGTATCGGGCGACATCACGCCTCGGCCACGACGCGCATGTAGTGACTATCGCACGGTGCGGAAAGGTGGGGGAGCGGGACGGCCGCTTTCCTCGATCACGAGGGCGTGGCCGGCCGTCCATTCGTATGATCAGACTGAGTCAGCCGGCAGCGATGAATAGCTCACCCCATCCGCTCTCGCCAGCGAGCCACGCGGGCTCGGGCGCAGTGGACGACAGCGTCCCAATGCACGCTGCGGAACTCGAGCCGGTCCATATCCTGCTTCAAGATGTCGAGGGGAACCCCCTGTCCATAGGCTTCCCCGGTGTTCCTCGTTGCGTGTCCCGCAGCCTGAGCCAAGTTCATCTCGGGGATCCGGCGACGACGGCCTTCACGCTTCATGCTATGCCGGGTGGAGTAGAACGCCTTGTCCGTTTGGGTTATGCCGAGTCGGCGAAGCTCGCGATTGATGGCCTGCGACAGATAGGTGTACCGATCGCCGTATTTCGCGGGCTTGAGGTCGTCGAAAAGCCAGGGTGAGCGCCGGGCCTGCTGGGCCGCGACGAAGTCGAGGAAGCCACCCTCCAGAACGATCCAGTGGAGCGGCACATCTCGCTGCGACTGCAGCGTCTTAAGATGCCGGACGGGCATGGTCTCGCCGTCCACACCCCGCTGCGGCCGGCGATCGGCGCGGAAGCGCATGATCCAGTCGCCATCGTCCTGCACGATCTCGCTCGGCTTGAGCTGGCAATGCTCGCCGGGTCGCGAGCCATGGAAGGGCGCGAGGAACAGGATCCAGAACATGGTGTCGGAACAGGCGTCCGGATCGGTCATCAGCCGGGAATTGTAGATCAGCGCCATCTCTTCGTCGTTGAAGTGGTCGCGCTCGGTGCCGGTATGCCGCGCACCATCGACCTTGATGCCTTGCGCGACGTTGACGGGCACCCATTCGTATTCCTTGGCGACGGCGAGGAGCGCCTTGATCGCCGCGACCTGCTTGCCGACCGACGGCGCCGACAGGGTCGGCAACTTCTTCGCGGCAGCGATGGCGATCTGTTCCCTGGCAGAGAGCTTCTTGATGCTCTTTTCCACGCGTGCTGGAAGGTTGAAGCACTGATCGCGGAACGTGCGGATGTCCCCGCTGGTGATCGCCGTCACCGGCTTCGGGCCGATCAGCTCCTCAAAACGCCGGACGGCAAGCAGCCACTCGTCAGCGGATTTCCGCGCTTCGCCGTCCCCGAGACGACGCGCGTCCCGCCACAGCTTGTACAGCGCCCCCAGCGAGCGATCGGGCGCGTCTGGAACGGCCAATTGCGGGGCTGGCACGTCCTGCTCGACGAGGTGGGCGGCCATAGCCGCCGTCATGGGGTTGAGGACGAGCTCGGCATCTTCCGGCCAATGGCTAAAGCGGTGTTCCGCCAGACGCCGCAGAACGCGTTCGGCAACCGCTTCGAACAGGACACCGTGCGACGGCAGCGCTTCGCCCGCCGCGTTGGCGACGAGCAGCGTCTCGAATGCGGCAGCTTTCCAGTCGCGCGCAGCGAGAAGCCCGCGAGCGATCTCGCGGAACGCAGCGCCCTGATAGCTGGGCTGTTCTTCGAATGCCTCGATCTGCGCCGAGGTGAGCTTGCGATGATCGAGCGCGGAGAAGGCCGATCCCAGCCGAGGCGGCAGATCGGTCACGAACTCGAGACGATCATCCTCTAGATCGGTGTCTCGCATGATCCGACACTGGCGCTCTGCCGCGGCCGCGTGCTTGCCACCCCAACCCTGTCGGACCCGGAGGCTGAGGAACTTCAGCATTCCGTAGGACACGTTATCGACACCGCGGGCCACGTCGAAGTGGAGGTCGAACGACGCCTGATGCGCGATGTTCGCGCGTGCGAGCGCCACCATGCCCTTCGCGACGATCTGATCCGCCTGTTCGCCGATGGATGCGGCTGCGAAGGCATCGAGGCCCGCCATGTAGCGCCGGATTTCCGCCAGCTTCTCGGCATGCCGAAGACGCGCTTCGTTCTCGTCGGTGGTGGCGAGGGAGTACTTCCACTCGCGCTTGTTGGCGGCAAGCCGATAGCGTTCCGGCACGACCATGCGGAACCACCACATCTTCGACTTGGGATGACGATACAGCCCAGCCACTCGAACCCTCATTTGTACCACCCCTTTGTACCACCGGGTGGGCTGAGCGTCGATAGTTTGAGCCTAAATCCGCCGATTTCCGCCAGAAAGAGCCGGAAATGGTGACCCCTACGGGACTCGAACCCGTGTTTTCGCCGTGAGAGGGCGACGTCCTAGACCGCTAGACGAAGGGGCCGTCCGTGGTGGAGGGGCGCCTCTACGGGGTGGGCGCGTCGGCGTCAAGCGGGGGCGCGGAATTTCCCATTCGCGCCCCTGCTTGACGTCAGGCGCGTCAGGCCGCCGCCTTGCGGCGCTCGGCCATTTCGGCGTTGAGCATCTCTGCGAGCAGGAAGGCGAGCTCCAGGCTCTGCCCGGCGTTCAGCCGCGGGTCGCAGTGCGTGTGGTAGCGGTCCGCCAGCGTCTGTTCGGTCACGTCGATCGCACCGCCCGTGCATTCGGTGACGTTCTGGCCCGTCATCTCCGCGTGAATGCCGCCCGCATGCGTGCCCTCTGCGCGATGCACCGCGAAAAAGCCGCGCACCTCCGCCAGGATGCGGTCGAAGGGACGCGTCTTGTACCCCGTGACCGCCTTGACGGTGTTGCCGTGCATCGGATCGCAGCTCCACACCACCGGATGCCCCTCGCGCGTCACCGCGCGGACCAGGCGCGGCAGCGCGGCCTCGATCTTGTCGAAGCCGTAGCGCGTGATCAGCGTGACGCGCCCGGCCGCCCGCGCCGGATTGAGCGTATCGAGCAGCCGCAGCAACACGTCGGGCTCGAGGCTGGGGCCGCATTTGACGCCGATCGGATTGCCGATGCCGCGCAGGAACTCGACATGCGCCGATCCTTCGAAGCGCGTCCGGTCGCCGATCCACAGGAAGTGCGCGGACGTGTCGTACCAGTCGCCGGTAAGCGAATCCTGCCGGGTCAGAGCCTGCTCGTAGGGGAGATGCAGCGCCTCATGGCTGGTGTAGAAATGCGTCTGCGCCAGCTGCGGCACGGTCTCTGGATCGATGCCGCACGCCGCCATGAAATCCAGCGCCTCGCCGATGCGATCGGCGGTTTCGGCATATTTCTTCGCCCAGGGGCTGCGCCCCATGAAGTCGTGCGTCCAGCGATGGACCTGGTGCAGATTGGCATAGCCGCCCTGTGCGAAGGCACGCAGCAGGTTTAGCGTCGCCGCTGACTGCGTGTAGCCGCGGATCAGCCGCTGCGGATCCGGGATGCGTGCCTCGGGCGTGAAGGCGATGTCGTTGACATTGTCGCCGCGGTAGCTGGGCAGTTCGACGCCGTCGATCACCTCGGTAGGGGCCGAACGCGGCTTGGCGAACTGTCCTGCCATGCGGCCGAGCTTCACCACGGGCAGTTTCGAGGCGAAGGTGAGGACGACCGCCATCTGCAGGATGACGCGGAACGTATCGCGTATGTTGTTCGGGTGGAATTCGGCGAAGGATTCGGCGCAATCGCCGCCCTGCAACAGGAAGCCGTTGCCGGCCTGCACCTTGGCGAGCTCAGCCGTCAGATTGCGCGCTTCGCCCGCGAATACGAGCGGCGGAAAGCTCCTGATCTGATCGGTGGCGCGTTCGAGCGCGTCGATGTCCGGATAGTCGGGCAGCTGGCGGGCCTCGGCCTTGGTCCAGCTGTCGGGGGCCCAATTCGCGGCCATGATACAAACGTCCTTCGGGAAAGTGTCTTCGCCAATCAAAAAGGCCATGCGCTCAAATGCGGGCGAGCGCAACGAAGGAACGCTTTCGGGTACTTTGACGCAAGCTACGGTCGCACATGCCGACCGTCGACAGTCGGCGCGCCGGACCTGTTCAACGCTTCGGCGTTGCACCGGGGCGTTTCGTCGCAGCGCACGTGGCGGTCGTCCGGAGTTCATCCAGACGCCGCCACTACCCCATGGTGAGAACGACGTTCATGACAATTCCGCGGCGCGGTCGCGTCGGCGCGATCGCCTTCGTGCTGGCGGCGACGGCCATGCCGGCGCTGGCGCAGGACCAGACGCAGGCGCCTGTCCCCGCGAGCACGGCACAGCCTCAGGCCATCCCGGGTCTCAACAACTACCGGTTTTCGCTGCCCGATCCGCAGGGATCGCCGACACCCGCGCCGACCCCGACCCCGACCCCGGCCCCGGCGCCCGCGCCGTCGCCTTCGACGGTCCGGACCCAGCGACCCGCGCCGACCCCGCAACCGACCGCCACGCCGGAGGCGAGGCGCACGCCGCGCGGTTTGCCTTCACCGTCACCTACACCAACGGCGGCGGCAACGCCGTTGCCCGGGACGGGCGCCACATCCACGCCCGAAGCGCGTCGGCCGACCGCGCCGGCGGACGCGCCGTCGCCCGTGCCGAACGGCGCGGCGGCGACCGCGCCCGAAGCCGTGCCGCCCTCAGCATCCGAGCGATCCTCCTCCGGCGAGGGTGGAGGTGTGTCGCTCTGGCTTGCCGGCTTCGTCGCCATCGTTGCGGTCGGCGGCGGCATCCTCCTGCTGCGTCGCCGTCGCAGCGAAGCGGCCTCGTCGGCAAGGCCGGCCGAGGACACGATCGAGTCGGAGCCGGTGGAACCGGCGCCGGTGCTTCTCCAGCGGGCGGCGCCGATCCCTGCCGTGTCCGACGCCCCGGGTGCGGATGCGCCGCCGTCGATGCTGGAGCGAGGCCGCGATCACCTGCCGGCGTCGCGGTCGCGCCTCGTGCTCCGGTTCGAGCCGCGGCGGGCAGGCTTCAACCTGATCACCGCCACCGTCGAGGGCGAACTGGTCGTGCGCAACGACGGCGATGTCGCGGCGAGCGGCGTCCGCATCGGAACCGCCTTGCTCGAGGCCGGCAGCGGACGGGAGAGCGAGGTCGCGGCTTTCTTCGCGCAACCCGTCGTGAGGCCGGCAGCGCCGCCCTTCGCGCTCGCGCCGGGCGAGGAGCGGCGCGTACGGATCGTGGTGGCGCATGGACGCGAGGCGATCCGCGGCATCCCGGCGAACGGCAGGGCGATGTTCGTGCCCGTCGTCGCGATCAACGCCCTACATGGCGGCGGTGATGCGCCGGGGCAGGCGGGGCGCGCCTTTGCCGTGGGCGTCGAGCGCGCCGATAGCGACAGGTTGATCCCGTTCTGGCTCGACGTGCCGCCACGCATGTACGACGGTCTCGCGGCGCGCCCCTACGGCCCCGTCGTCGAGCAATAGCTTCTTTTGGATGCGAGGACCGGTACCGTCCAGGTCCAGCCTTGCTTGATCGCACCCTAAGGCGACACGGCGAAGCCGCCGAGCGCGATGGGTGTCGCTCGCGGGGGCGCCGCCGGACGTTGGCTGTCGCGGAATGCGAGGACGACGGGGATGAGCACCGCCGTCGCGGGAAAAGCTGGCCTTTGCGCCTCGTCGAACGGGAGAGGGGTGTCGGCCGACGCCCTGGCATCGGCAGCCGGTGCGGGCCTTGCGAAACCGGGACGATGGCGCCGGCCAGGCTTGTGGATCAGGACCATCGGTTGATCGAGTGCCGTGTCGACCGCAAGATCGTCGTAGTGGTCGGCGATCAAAGCACCCGCGACGCAAGGCGCCAGCGACCGAAAGCCGGTAAGTCCACCGACGCTGACGAGCGCGTCGAGCGTTTGTCTGCGGTCGAGGCCGAGCGCGATGCGGCTGTAAAGGCGATGACCCGGTACCAGAAGCGCCTGTACCCGGCATCTGTATGCGCCTCAGCTTAGACAGCGCCTATGTGGCGGGATCCAGCTCGCTCGGCGGGCGGGCATTCGTCGAATAGCAGGGATCTTCCCTCGCCAGGACGCCGTGTCCCCGCCGGATGAGCGGCGGCAGCCATGCCATACCGGCGGCCATTGCCCTGGCGTTCGAGCAAGGTCGGGTAACCCTCGCGCGCGACAGGGCGGGGCCGGCGAGAGACAGTCCATCGGACGTGGCGACGGTCATGCGCCCTGTGCCGGCGACAATCCGGCGGCAGCGAACGGCGCCGTCAGCGACGGGAAGGGCCAGTGTTGGATCATGCCGCCGCGATCGTGTCTGATGGGCTGTGCGCAAAGAAAAGAGCGGCAACCCCAAAGGGTGCCGCCCTTGTTCTTCGGCAGACGACGCGAGTGCATCGCCGGCCGGCTTCGGACGGCGCAAGGCTGGCGTGGCCAGCGCTTGCCCCGTCGCGCAGCTTACTTGAGCTCGACGGTCGCGCCGGCTTCCTCGAGCTGCTTCTTGATCTTCTCGGCCTCGTCCTTGTTGACGCCTTCCTTGACCGGCTTCGGCGCGCCCTCGACGAGCGACTTCGCTTCGGTCAGGCCCAGGCCGGTGATCGCGCGGACTTCCTTGATGACGTTGATCTTCTTGCCACCGTCGCCGGTGAGGATCACGTCGAACTCGGTCTTCTCTTCAGCGGCCGGGGCGGCAGCGCCACCGCCAGCAGCCGGAGCCGCCGCAACCGCCGCAGCGGCCGAAACGCCCCACTTCTCTTCGAGCATCTTCGAGAGCTCGGCGGCCTCGAGGACGGTCAGCTCGCTCAGCTGGTCAACCAGCGCGTTCAGGTCTGCCATGTGTACTTCCTTTTGCGTGTCAGATCGGAGCCAGAAACTGCTCCGGTTAAGTCAAACAATCACGTTCCAAGCGCCTGAAGAATCAGGCGTTTTCCTTCTCGGCATAAGCCGACAGCACGCGCGCGATCTGCGCCGCGGGAGCCTGGGTGATCGTCGCGAGCTTCGTCGCCGGAGCGACGATGAGGCCCACGATCTTCGCCCGGAGTTCATCCAGCGAGGGCAGGGTGGCGAGCGCTTGCACGCCGGCGACGTCGAGAGGGGTCGCGCCCATCGCACCGCCCACGATTTCGAACTTGTCGTTCGTCTTCGCGAATTCCACCGCGATCTTCGCGGCGGCAACGGGGTCGATGGAAGTGGCGAGACCAACCGGGCCGGTCAGCATGTCGCCGATCGAGCCATAGTCGGTGCCGTCGAGCGCGATCTTGGCAAGCTTGTTCTTCGAGACCTTGTAGGTCGCGCCGGCGTCGCGCATCCGGTTCCGGAGGGTCGTCGACTGTGCGACGGTCATCCCGTTGTTACGGGTAACCACCACGACGCCGACCTCCGAAAAGGTGCGGTTCAGCTCGGCAACGGCCGCGGCCTTTTGAGCACGATCCATGCCATTCTCCACGTTCTGAACCTGCCGCGAACGGCAGGCCCGGTTACAGACCGACGCGACATGCGCCGCATCGGGTTTGTCCAGCGATGGGGAAGGCACCCGCAAAGGGGCAGCAGGCCGGACGCGCAGCGCGCATGCGCTGGCCGTGCGGCTTGTGAAAATCCTGTCCCCGTCTCGGCAGGAGATTAAGCCGCGGCAAATCCACGGCACCTGCTGTCTCGGACGGCGGTCGTCGGGCAAGCCCGCCGACACGAGTGCGCCCATAGCGGAACGGCAGCGCAAGTCAACCACCGACGAGCGCGGTGCCTTCTGGCCCGCCGTCGGTTGGCGCCAGGGAAACAATCGGTCGGCTATTCCGGACAGCGGACAACGAGATCGTATCCCCGCAATATCCGGTATCTCGGCACGACGGGCGCTGACCAAAATGAGCGCTGCTCTAAGTGATTGTTAAGGAGTGACCTTTATCGGTCCACCACTGACACACTGACGGGGCGGGCGACATGAGACAGCGAGAGCCGAGGCGCAAGGTCCTGGTTCGTGCGCGCATGCGCTCGGGCGTCGAATGGCACGACGTCCTGATCCACAACATGTCGTCGCGCGGTCTCCTTGCGACGTCGAAGGTCGAATGCCGGCCCGGAACCGTGATCGAATTGCGGCGCATCCATCACGTGATCGTCGGCCGCGTGGTTTGGGAAAAAGACCAGTATTTCGGGATCCGGACGCAAGATCGGATCGACATCGATGCGATCGTGGAGGCCAAGCCGCCGGCGTTCAAGCCCGGCACCGCCGTCGCGGATGGTACGGAACGCCGTGCCGACAGCCGCAAGATCACCGCGGCGTCCATCGTCGATCGCGAGGCGCGTAGTCGTCGTTTCTCGGCCACCTTCCAGTTCGCGATCCTGCTCGGGGTGGTTGCTGTGGCCGGCTTATGCATCGCGGAGCGGGTCGGGCAGGTGCTGTCACGTCCCTTCGCGGCGGTCAGCGCGCAACTCGGCGGCGAGAACCCGTCCTCCTGACCGGAACCGCAGCCGTGGCCGGGGCATTGGCGGGCTTCTCTGCCAAGAAGGTTCCGTCATGACGCTTCCCGAAACTCCGACATGGTTCATCACCGGCTGTTCGACCGGCTTCGGTCGCGATCTCGCGCGACTGGTCCTGGATCGCGGCTGGCGCGCTGTCGTCACGGCGCGCGATGCCGACCGCGTTGCCGATCTGGCCGAAGGGGCGGCCGACCGCGCACTCGCCCTGGCGCTGGACGTCACGCGGGGAGACGAGATCGCGGCGGCCGTCGAGGCTGCGGAGGCACGATTCGGCCGCATCGACGTCCTCGTCAACAATGCCGGCTATGGGTATCAGTCCAGCGTCGAGGAGGGCGAGGACCATGCGATCCGCGCGCAGTTCGACACCAACGTCTTCGGCCTGTTCGCGCTGACGCGGGCGGTGTTGCCCGGCATGCGCACCCGGCGCAGCGGCCATATCGTCAACTTCACCTCCGTCGCCGGTCTCGTCGGCTTTCCCGGGTCGGGCTATTATGCGGCGAGCAAGCACGCGGTCGAGGGCTGGTCCGACAGCCTTGCCGCGGAGGTCGGCCCGCTGGGCATCGCCGTCACCTGCGTCGAGCCGGGACCGTTTCGTACCGATTGGGCAGGACGATCGCTGCAGCAGACGCCCAATCGCATCGTCGACTATGCCGAAACCGCCGGCAAGCGCATGGAGGCGACCAAGGGATATAGCGGTAGCCAGGCAGGCGACCCGGTGCGTGCGGGCGAGGCGATCATCGCCGCGACGATGGAGCCCAATCCGCCGCGACACCTCGTTCTGGGCAAGTTCGGCATCGATGCGGTGACCGACAAGCTGCGCGAACGGCTGGCAGAGATGGAGTCGCGCCGCGACCAGGCGCTGGCGGCGGACTTTCCGGACTGAACCGACCAGACCAAACCGACGGAGATGCGGGGCCCCTGCGCGATGCTGGCGCCCGCCGGCTCATGCCGCTCGTATGCGATCCGGCAAGGCTGGATCGCAGCACCGCTTCCACGCACGCGGGTCGGGCTTCAGACGAAAAAAGGGCCGGGATTGCTCCCGGCCCCCTTTAATGGTCGTGATCGCAGCTGAGACGGGCTCAGGCGCCCGCGACTTCCGCGGTGTCGACCTTGATGCCGGCGCCCATGGTCGAGCTGACGGCGACCTTGCGGACATACTTGCCCTTGGCGCCCGACGGCTTCGCCTTGACGACCGCGTCGACCAGCGCGTCGAAGTTGCGGCGCAGGTCTTCCTGGCTGAACGACGCCTTGCCGATGCCCGAGTGGATGATGCCGGCCTTCTCGACGCGATATTCGACCTGACCGCCCTTGGCGGCCTTAACCGCCTCAGCGACGTTCATCGTCACGGTGCCGAGCTTCGGGTTCGGCATCAGGCCCTTGGGGCCCAGCACCTTGCCGAGACGGCCGACGACGCCCATCATGTCCGGCGTCGCGATGCAGCGATCGAAATCGATCGTGCCGCCCTGGATGGTCTCCATCAGATCTTCCGCACCGACGACGTCGGCGCCGGCGGCGCGCGCTTCGTCAGCCTTGGGACCGCGGGCGAAGACGCCGACGCGGACGGTCTTGCCGGTGCCGGCGGGCAGCGTGACAACGCCGCGGACCATCTGGTCGGCGTGGCGCGGATCGACGCCGAGGTTCAGCGCAACCTCGATCGTCTCGTCGAACTTCGACGTCGCCCCCGACTTCGCCAGCGCGATCGCCTCGTCGACGCCGTGCAGCTTCTCGCGGTCGATGGTGACGGCCTTCTGCTTCTTGGTCAGCTTTGCCATGATCTTAGCCCTCCACCACTTCGAGGCCCATTGCGCGGGCGGAGCCTTCGATGATCTTGGTCGCAGCCTCGATGTCGTTGGCGTTCAGGTCCTTCATCTTGACCTGCGCGATCTCGGAAAGCTTCGAGCGCGCGATCTTGCCCGCCGACACCTTGCCCGGCTCCTTCGAGCCCGACTTCAGGTTCGCGGCCTTCTTGATGAGATAGGTCGCCGGCGCGGTCTTGGTCTCGAACGAGAACGAGCGATCCGCATAGACGGTGATGACGGTGGGCAGCGGCGTACCCTTTTCGACGTCGCCCGTCTGCGCGTTGAACGCCTTGCAGAATTCCATGATGTTCACGCCGCGCTGACCCAGCGCCGGACCGATCGGCGGCGAGGGATTGGCGGAGCCCGCAGGCACCTGCAGCTTGATGTAGCCGGTAATCTTCTTTGCCATGTCACTCTCTATTCCGGGCCGGCGAACCGGCCCATTTCAAGTCGAGCGGTCGTGACGGGCGATGGGTTGCCCCGGCGCCCTGCCGCTTGGATTTTCCAGCCATTGGTTGGAAGCGCGGGCGCATAGCGGAAAGGGGGGTGGGAGGCAAGGGGCGCGGCGCGCGTGCGCGCATCGGCCGCTGCCATGCGGTCTTGCGAGGCCATCTTGCGAGGCGGCTGGCCCCGGATATGATCCGGACGGCGCGATTTCCCGCGCCCCGGGGGACAATAGATGAATTGGAAGGGGAGCGTCTGCGCGCTAGCGATCGCCGTGGCCGGGACGGGGCCTGCATCCGCGCAGTCGGCGGCGTCAAAGGCTGAGGGTGGATCGCTGGCGGAACGCTTCGGTGCGCGGGAATCGGTGCGTGACATCAGTCTTGCGCCCGATGGCGGCCACCTTGCGGTGGTCGGCGCCGGCGCCGGGCGCGACACGATCGTCATCACGGACACGGCGACCGGGCAGAGCCGCCAGATCGGCGGTGGATCCGGCGGTCCGCTACAACTCACCAGCTGCGGTTGGTCGTCCGCCCAGCGGCTCGTCTGCCGCTATCGCGGGATCAGCGAGCTCGATGGTCTCAAGGTAGCGTACACGCGGACGATCGGTTTCGACATGGACGGCGGCAATGTCCGCTACCTCGGCCGGCGCGCAGGATCGGACGCGTTACGCGCCAGCCAGTTTGACGGCGACGTCATCGACTGGCGCGGCGGCGACGGCTCGGTGCTGATGACGCACGACTTCGTTCCCGAGGGCAGCACCGGCACCATCATCGCCAGCAAGGGTGATGGCCTGGGTGTCGAGATGGTCGATACCCGCACCGGCCGCGCGTCCACCGTCGAGACGCCGTCGTCGAACGCGACCGACTATATCGCGGACGGTCTGGGCAACGTCCGCATCCGCGTCAGCGCGACGCGCGGCAGCGATGGCGTGATGACGGGGCAGACCATCTACCAATATCGCCTCGCCGGTAGCCGGTCATGGCGTACGTTCAGCCAGTCGACGCCAGACAACAATGTCCTCGAACCCGTCGCTGTCGACGGCACCAGTAACGTCGCTTATGCGGTCCGCTCGCTGAACGGCCGCAAGGCGCTGTACCGCGTCGCGCTCGACGGGACGATGAAGGAGGAGCTGGTATCCAGTAATCCGGAAGTCGATGTCGCCGCGGTGGTGCCGATCGGCCGCCGCGGGCGCATCATCGGCGCGACCTACGTCACCGATCGTCGTCAGGTCGACTATTTCGATCCTGACTACCGCAAGCTGGCCGCTTCGCTGGCCAAGGCTTTGCCGAAGACGCCATTGATCCGTTTCATGTCCGCCAACGCCGACGAAAGCCAGCTGCTCGTCTTCGCCGGCAGCGACGTCGATCCGGGCGTCTATTATCTGTACACCAAGGCGAACAAGCATCTCGACACGCTGGCGCTGGCCCGACCCGAGTTGGAGGGGCTGCCACTGACCGAGATGAAGACGGTTTCCTATACCGCCGCCGACGGCACGAAGATCCCCGCCTATCTGACGCTGCCGCCGGGCGGCAAGACGAAGGGGCTGCCGACGATCGTCATGCCGCACGGCGGACCGAGCTATCGCGACGAATGGGGTTTCGACTGGCTGGTCCAGTATTTCGCCCAGTCGGGCTATGCGGTGCTGCAGCCCAATTTCCGGGGGTCGAGCGGCTATGGCGACGCCTTTTTCGCCAATAACGGCTTCCGGTCGTGGAAGACCGCGATCGGCGACGTCACCGATGCCGGGCGTTGGCTGGTCAAGGAAGGAATCGCCGACCCGGCAAAGCTGGCAGTCGTCGGCTGGTCGTATGGCGGCTATGCGGCATTGCAGGCGAACGTCGTGGATCCCGATCTGTTCAAGGCTGCGATTGCGATCGCGCCCGTCACCGACCTCGCCATGACCAAGCGCGAGGCCATCGGCTTCGACAACGAGAAGCTCGTGGCGATGCAGGTCGGATCCGGTCCCGCGATCGCCGAGGGATCGCCGGCGCGGCACGCCGACCGGTTCAAGGTGCCGGTTTTGTTGTTCCACGGCGACCAGGACATCAATGTCGGCGTCGACCAGTCCAAGGCGATGAACGCGGCGCTGCGCAAGTCGGGCAAGGACAGCACCTTGGTCGTCTTCCCGAAGCTCGACCACCAGCTCGACGATGCCGCCGTTCGCGCGAAGATGCTGGCGGACAGCGACGCATTCCTGCGGAAGGCGATGAAGATGTGAAGGGGGGAGCTGGCGGTTCAGGCCGCCAGCTTGCCCTGCCAATCCTCGGCATGGGCGAAGGCGGGGGCGTCGTCCACGTCGATCCATGCAAGGTCGCTGCAATCGACGACGCGCGCGCGCCCTTTCCCGGCAAGGGCGCGAACCCCATCGGTCAGGGACGGGCTATCGAGGCCAGCCAGCACATCGAGGAATCGCGGTCCGATCGCGAAGACGCCGGTATCGTAGCAATCGTGCGGGGCCAGCCCCTTGCCGATGGCGACGATACGGTCGTCCTTGGTCGCGACGCAGGTTACGTCGAGCGGGTCGACCCAGGGATGGCCCAGGCGCCGATCGATACCCAAGGTGAGCCCCTTGCCCGGGCCGGCCTTCGCCAGACGACGGTAGTGGCGCGGCTGGACGAGGTGATCGCACATCGCCATCACCGCGCCGTCAGGGCCGATCCAGTCGCGCGCGGCGAGCGCGGAGACGCCGTTGGGCTGGTGCCAGTCGGTCATCACCACAGCGACCGCCAGCGGCCAGCTGCGCGCCACCAGATGCGCGGCGATCGCGTCCGCTCCGTAACCGAGCGAAACGATCGCGCGGGTCAGTCCGGCTGCCGCCATACCTTCGAGCGCATGGTCGATCAGCGGCCGACCCGCGACGGGACACAGCGGCTTGTACGGTGCGACACCGCGCAGGCGGCTGCCGGCACCGGCGGCGAGCAGCAGGCCCGTGGTCAGCATGCGACTCAGGCGGCCTTGATGAACGCCTCGACCTCGGCGTGCGCGATGTCGTCGGTCATCTGCGTGCGGGGGTGCTTGCAGAAATAGGCGCTGGCCGGATCGATCACGCCCTTCAGACCACGGTCACGCGCGATCTTGGCGCAGCGGATCATGTCGATGGCGACGCCCGCGCTGTTCGGCGAATCCTCCACCGACAGGCGCAGCTCGAGGTTCATCGGCACGCCGCCGAACAGCTGCCCCTCCATGCGCAGGAAGCAGACCTTGTTATCGTTCTGCCACGGGACATAGTCCGACGGGCCGATGTGGACGTTATCGTCCTCCAACCGCTCCGCGGCAACGGACTGCACGGCCTCGGTCTTCGACACCTTCTTGGACGCGAGGCGGCGATGGTTGGCCATGTTGAGGAAGTCGGTGTTGCCGCCGGTATTGAGCTGGTAGGTCCGGTCCAGCTTCACGCCGCGCTTCGCGAACAGATCGGTCAGTACGCGATGGACGATCGTCGCGCCGAGCTGCGCTTTGATGTCGTCGCCGATGATCGGCACGCCCGCCGCCTCGAACTTCGCCGCCCATTCGGGGTTCGATGCGATGAAGACGGGGATGTTGTTGACGAAGGCGACGCCCGCCTCGAGCGCGCATTCGGCGTAGAATTCGGTCGCTTCCTGGCTGCCGACGGGCAGGTAGTTCATCAGCACCTCGGCGCCCGAGCGCTTGAGCTCGGCGACGACATCGGCCTTCGAGGGCTGGATGTCGTTGGCGACGAGGAAGGTCCGCTCGTCTTTGTAATCGCCCATATGGTCTGCGACGCCGTCCAGCACCGCGCCCATCCGCACGATCGTGCCCGTCGCGGATACGTTCGGCGCGAAGACGGCGGTGCAGTTCGGCTTGGCGAAGATCGCCTCCGCGACGTCCTTGCCGACCTTGCGTGCATCGACGTCCCAGGCCGCGACGACCTTGATGTCGCTGGGCTTGTAGCCGGCGACCTCCCAATGCATCAGGCCGATCGTGTCGTTCGTGCCCTCGCGATAATATTCGAGGCCCTGGACCAGCGAGCTGGCGCAATTGCCGATTCCGATGATCGCGATGTTGATGGACGTCATGATTGACCCTGTTCACTGGAAAGGAAGGTTGGAACGGGCGCGTTGGCGTGGACGAAGCCACGCTCGACGCGCCGGTGTCGGTAGAGGCCGATCGCGCAGATCGCGCTGAGCGGCAGGATTTCGAACCACCAGAACAATGACGGCCGCGCGGCAAGGCAGGCGAGCACGATCGCGAGCACGCGGACGTTGGCTGTAAGCAGCGCCTCGAGCCGCATCACCGGCACCGCACGCGTCGCATAGGCTGCGGCGAAAGCCTCGCGGTCGGATGCAGCGGCGTAGCGGCGCTCAAACGGCATCGCCGCGCGATCGACCGACAGCGCGACGGAATCATAAAGCCGCACGAACCAAGGGCCCGTCGGCGTCGGTGCGGCGGCCAGCGGCTGGCCGCGGACACGCCGGTGGAAACGCGCGCGTTCGCCCTCGTACAGGCTGGACTGCACCGCATGCGCGACGCCGGCAAGAACGGCGAGCACCCAGGCCTCGACGGTCCCGATCGAGAAGGCGAGCGAGAGATAGATGAGCGTGAAGACGCCGTGATCGCACAACCCGTCAAGGATACGCCCGAGCGCGCTGGCGGTGCCGGTGGCGCGCGCGATCATGCCGTCCAGCCCATCGGCGACTAACCAGACGACCGCGAAGACGAGGCCGACGATGGCAGCGGCCGGATGGTGCCATTGCGAGAAGGCCGCCGCCGCCATGCCACCGCTGACCAGTCCGACGATCGATACGCTGTTGGCCGACACCCGCCAGGCCAGCGCGCGCCCCAGCAAAGCGTGGGCCGCCGGGTGGATCAGGTAGAGGTTGGATGGGTCCTCGATCCGTCGATCGCGCGAGCCATCCCGCGGCGGGGTTGTCATCGGACTGTCACCTTGCGCTCATAGCTCCATCAGCGCAAGCACCTAGGGCAAGGGTGTTGCCCATCCCGTCGCATAGCACGCCCGCCCTCGGCGCCTGGAGTATCGTGTCGCGACCGGCCGCCCGCATCGTTCCGGACGGCGTCGTGGCGCCGCGCTATCGCGCGCCGGTCAGGGGACGTTGGCTTGGAGTTCCGCCAACCATACCGCTGCCGTGCCGTCCGCGGGGGCGCGCCAGTCGCCGCGCGGACTGAGAGCGCCGCCCGCCGATACCTTGGGCCCGTTGGGAAGCGCGGACCGCTTGAATTGGCTGGTCTGGAAGAACCGGACGATGAAGCGCTCCAGCCAGTGCCTGATCGTCGGCAGATCATAGGCCGTCCGCGCGTCGGTAGGATAATCGGCCGGCCAAGCACCCGCCGAGGCGTCGCGCCAGGCGTGCCAGGCGAGGAACGCGATCTTCGACGGGGCGAGACCGTGGCGGATCACATAATGCGCGAAGAAGTCGTTGAGGGCGTAGGGACCGATCAGCTGTTCGGTCGACTGCATCGCGCCCGTGTCGGCGTCGGCGGGGACCAGTTCCGGCGAAATCTCCTGCGCCAGGATGTCGGCGAGGACACGATTGGTGGCGTCGTCATACTGGCCGGTGCGAATGCACCAGCGGATCAGGAACTGGATCAGCGTCTTGGGCACGCCGGCATTGACGGCATAATGGCTCATCTGGTCGCCGACGCCATAGGTGCACCAGCCGAGCGCGAGCTCGCTGAGGTCGCCCGTACCAAGCACCAGCCCGCCGCGCTGATTGGCGAGGCGGAAGAGATAGTCTGTGCGCAGGCCTGCCTGCACGTTCTCGAACGTCACGTCATAGACCGGCTCGCCGCGACCGAAGGGATGACCCATGTCCTCCAGCATCCGCTGCGCGGCGGGACGGATGTCGATCTCCTCCGCGCCCGTTCCGAGCGCGCGCATCAGCGCCCAGGCGTTGCCTTTCGTCGTGTCGCCGGTCGCGAAGCCGGGCAGGGTGAAGCCGAGAATGTCGGTTCGCGGCCGTCCCAGCCGGTCCATCGCCTTGGCCGCGACGATCAGCGCATGCGTCGAATCGAGTCCGCCGGAAACCCCGACCACCAGCGTTTTCGCGCGTGCCGCATCGAGCCGCTTGGCGAGCGCCTCCACCTGGATGTTGAACGCCTCGTAGCAATCCTCGTCGCGGCGGGCGGGGTCGTTGGGGACGAAGGGGAAGCGGCGGATGCGCCGCTCGAGCCCGATGTCGCCGGGCACGGGACGAAGGGCGAAGACGATGCGGCGGAACCGCGTCTCCGGATGCCCCGCGAGGATCGCCGCATCGTTGAACGTGCCGTTGCGAAGCCGCTCCTGCGCGAGCCGTTCCAGATCGACGTCCGCGACCGTGATGCCGCCGTCCCGCGCGAAGCGGTCGGATTGCGCGATGCGCTCGCCGAGTTCGTGGATCAGGCCCTGACCGTCCCAGGCGACATCGGTGGTGCTCTCCCCTGGCCCGGCGGCGCTGTAGACATAAGCGCACGACAGGCGCGCGGACTGAGCCGCCGCCAGAAGGTCGCGCTCGCGCGCCTTTCCGATGACGATATTGGAGGCCGAAAGGTTGCAGCAGACCAGGGCACCGGCGAGCGCGCCGACCGTGGAGGGCGGCGTGGGTGCCCAATAGTCCTCGCAGATCTCCGCATGGACGACGAAACCGGGCAGGTCATCGGCGGCGAAGAGCAGGTCGGTGCCGAAGGGCACGTCGGCGCCGCCGAGCCGGATCGAAAGGCCCGCCAGGCCCATGCCGCTCGCGAACCAGCGCTTCTCGTAATATTCCCGATAGTTCGGCAAAAACGTCTTCGGCACCACGCCCAGGATTGCGCCGCGCGCGACGGCGACGGCGCAATTGTAGAGCCGTCCCTCGCGCACCAGCGCGGCGCCGACCAGCATCAGGGGCGCAAGATCGCGTGTCGCCTCGGCGAAGGCGACGACCGCGGCGGCACTGGCTTGCTGCTGCGCGGTCTGGAGATGCAGATCGTCCAGGGCGTAGGATGTGAGATTGAGCTCGGGAAAGACGACGAGATCGACACCGCGCGCGTCCGCATCCCTCGCCAAAGCGACCGCCGCCGCCAGATTGGCCTCCACATCGCCGACGCTGGCGCGCGGCGTGGCGGCGGCGACCCGCGCGATGCCGTGGCGGTGGATCGAGGCGAAGGCGGCAGGGTCGGCGGTCATGGCGTTCCGATGCTAGGGGCGGGGAAAGCGTAGGGGTAGGGGGCGAGGGGATCAACTCGCGCCATGGGCGCCGGATTCTCGGCGATCAATCGCCCAACGGCCACTCTGCCGCCACATGCCGCCCGCCGCGCGGACCTGATGGTCATCCCCAGCACTTTGCAAGGAACCGGGATATCTCCCGGTCAAGGTCCTCGTCCTCCGGCGTGCTTCCGGTGAAACCGCCGTGCGGCATCGCCTCGAAAACGTGTAGATCGGCCGCCACGCCCGCATCGCGCAGGCGGCGATGCAGGCGCACCGTATTGGACAGGAACAGGTCGCGGGTGCCGGCTTGGAGCAGCGTCGGCGGAAACCCCATAAGATCGCCGAACAACGGCGACAATAAGGGGTCGGAGAGGTCGGCGGCGCCGGCATACAGCCGGTTGCTGGCCATCAGAGATCCCGGCAACACGACATCGATCAGGCGGTTGGTCTGGAAACTGTCGCCTGATTCGGTGAGGTCGACCTCCGGCGAAAGCAGGATCAACCCGGCGGGCATCGCAAGCCTCTCAACCTTCGCGCGCAGCATGAGGGCTGCGGCGAGGTTGCCGCCCGCGGATCGTCCGGAAACGACGATACGCGCCGGATCGTAGCGGGCGAGCAGATCGCGATAGGCGGAAACGGCATCGTCCAGCGCGGCCGGAAAGGGGTATTCGGGCGGCATCCGGTAATCGACGCCATGGCAGACCATGCCATGGCGATGCGCCATGCCGCGCGTCTGGATACGGCAGGCTTCACCGCCACCGAACACAAAGGCGCCGCCGTGGAAATCCAGCAATACCCGCTTGGGGTAGAGGGCCTCGTCGGGAGTGGCGACATGGATCGTCGCGCCGTCCGCCCGGATCGTCTCGACGCGGGCGCGCAGCGTAGCCGTCAGCGCATCGGTCGCGGCGGCATAATGCTGTTCCGCGATCGTCTTGAGCGCCATCCATCCGTCGTGATCGTTTGGGAGCGGCATCATATGGCGGGCGTTATGAGGCACACCATCCTCGCCGATCTGGCGCGCCAATGCGGCACGCGCCTGCTGACTGATCGACGCGGGAATGGGGATCCGTCGGGCGGGGACGGCGACGCCGCCCCTCTTGTCATGTTCATCCATAACGACCTCACCAATTATCGGTCGGCCACGGACTGTCGTTCAGGACAATCGATCGAACCGCCTGCGACGCCTAAAGCAGAGATGCTCCGCTACACTCCTGCCTTGCCCCGGCGGCGCGGGCGTGCGGCAAGAGGCCGCCCGTGCAGCGTCTGCGACCTGCCGCGTTCCGCTTTATCGGGGGAGACGATCGGCTGACGCGCCGCTTACGCTGCGATAGGGGCGGCGCCAACACGACCTTGGGGAAGTACGATGACGGTCACGCTCTACGGCATCAAGAACTGCGATACGATGAAGAAGGCGCGCGCCTGGCTGGACGCGCATGGGGTAGCCTACACTTTCCACGATTATAAGGCGAAGGGCGTTGCGGAGGCGCGCGTCCGCGGCTGGGTCGATCGGCTCGGCTGGGAGACGGTGCTGAACCGCGCGGGCACGACCTTCCGCAAGCTGCCCGACGCTGAAAAGGCCGCGATCGATGCGGAAAAGGCGGTCGCGTTGATGGTCGCCCAGCCTTCGATGATCAAGCGCCCCATTCTCGAGCATGGCGATACGCTCGCCGCCGGATTCACGCCGGAGCGATACAGCGGGATCTTGGGATAGGCCCCGACGCCGGGCTGGGCATCGAAGCGCCCCCCTTTGCGGCGAGGGCTTATCGCCTTCCACTTGCGTCGAGGCCGCCGATTGCGCACGTTCGACGGCAAAGGGGAGGGGGAAATGATGACGAACACGCCGCGGGTGCCGTTGTGGTTTCGGATCGTCACGCTGCTGCTCATCGCCTGGGGGCTCGTCGGCTGCTTTGCCTGCATACAGCAATTCCGGTTGGGCGCCGAGGCGATGGGGCCAGCGACGGAGTATCAGCGCGCGCTCTATGCGTCGCTTCCGATTTGGTACAATGCGGTCTACGCCGTCGCCACCGGGACCGCCCTGCTGGGGGCGTTCGCACTGCTGCTGCGATCGGTTCTCTCGATCCCGCTTTTCGCGATCTCGCTGGTCGCGGTGCTTATCCAGTTCGGATGGCTGTTCCTCGCCACCGACATCGTCGCCGTCCGCGGGGCGGGGCAGGTGATGCCATTCCCGGCGTTCATCGCCGGGGTCGCCGCGGCGAGTCTGTGGCTGGCGCGCCATGCCCGCGCCCGGGGCTGGATCGCGTGAGCGGGCGCGCCTAGAAGCCTCGCTCATGTCCACGACCTATACGCTCGACACCGCGACCAGCCGCGCCACGCCCACGCCCGTGCCGCTGAAGCGGCTGACCGTGCCGGCCATTCTCCGGCGCAAGGGTGGCGAGCCGCTGGTCATGCTGACCGCCTATACGGCGCGCACCGCGCAGCTGCTCGATCCCCATTGCGACATGCTGCTCGTCGGCGACAGCCTGGGTCAGGTTATCTATGGCCTGCCCTCGACGGTGCCGGTGACGCTCGAGTTGATGGCGGCTCACGGCGCGGCGGTGGTGCGCGGCAGCTACCACGCGCTCGTCGTCATCGACATGCCGTTCGGCAGCTACGAGACTTCGCCGGCGCATGCTTTCGACAGCGCGGCGCGGCTGATGAAGGAGACGGGCGCGGCCGCGGTCAAGCTGGAGGGCGGCGAGGCGATGGCACCGACCGTCCGCTTCCTCACCGAACGAGGCATCCCCGTATGCGGGCATGTCGGGCTGACACCGCAGGCGGTCAACGCGCTGGGCGGCTATGGCGCGCGCGGGCGCAGCACGGCGGAGGCGGCGAAGATCGTCGCCGACGGCAAGGCCATCGCCGACGCTGGCGCCTTCGCGCTGGTGATCGAGGGTGTGATGGAGCCGATCGCGATCGCCCTGACGCAGGCCGTCGCCTGCCCGACGATCGGCATCGGTGCGTCGGCGCACTGCGACGGACAGGTGCTGGTCGCCGAGGACATGCTCGGCATGTTCGAGCGCACGGCGAAATTCGTGAAGCGCTACGACGATATCGCCGGCCGCATTTCCGCCGCAGCCGAAGCCTATGCCGGCGAGGTGCGTGCACGGACCTTCCCGGGCGCGGAGCAGGTCTACGTGCCAAAGGAGTAAGCGTCGCGCAGCGATGCCGACCACCAGTCTTTCGTTTCGTTGCCGGCGCGGCTACAAGTCCGCGCTCTCCCCATTCCCCGCCTGACCGGAGCCCGTCTTGGCCCTGACCCCGAATACCAACGAAGCGTTCCTGCGTGAGGTCGACGACGAACTGCGTCGCGATCAGCTGCTCACCTTCTGGGAACGCTACGGTCGCGCGCTCATCGGCGCGGTCGTCGTCGGCCTCGCGCTGTTCGCGGGCTTTCTGTATTGGCAGCACCGCAAGACCGTGGCGGCGGGCGTCGCCGGCGAGCAATTGCAGATCGCCTACGATTCGCTTGCCGCACAGCAGCCTGCGAAGGCAGCGCCCGTGCTGGCGGACCTCGCCAAGTCGAACCGCCCCGGTTACAGCGCGCTGGCCCGTTTCACCGAGGCGGATATCCTGCTTCAGAAGAACGACCTGAAGGGCGCCGCCGCCAAGTTCGCCGCGATCGCGGCGGACACGCGCGTCGCGCAGCCGTTTCGCGACCTCGCGCTGGTCCGCCAGACCAGCGCGGAGTTCGACACGCTGAAGCCGCAGGTCGTGATCGAGCGGCTGCGTCCGCTCGCCGTCGCCGGCAACCCCTGGTTCGGCAGCGCGGGCGAAATGGTCGCGATGGCTTATCTCTCGAGCGGCCGGCGCGACCTCGCCGCGTCGCTGTTCAGCCAGATCGGGAAGGAAGACACCGTTCCCGAAACGCTCCGTCAACGCGCGGTTCAGATGGCCAGCGTATTGGGATCGGATGCATCCGCCGTTCCCGCCGCGGCGAACGTCCGCATCGTCAAGCCCGCGACCAGCAAGGAAGCCCAAGCGAAATGACACCTAAGTATCGGGCGTCCGTCGCGCTCGCCGCGCTGATGGCGCTGTCCGCCTGCGGCGTCTTCAAGGGCGGCGGGCCGAAGCGCACGCCGACGGTCGGCGAACGCGTGCCGATCCTCTCGTCGGAAAATGCGATCGAGCCCGACCGGTCGATCGCCGACATCCAGGTGCTGCTACCGGCGCCGGCCGCCAATGCGGATTGGCCGCAACCGGGCGGCAATCCCGCCCACTCGCTGGGCCAGCTGGTGCTCGCCGACAGCCCGACGCGCCAGTGGCAGGCGTCGATCAACGGCGGATCCAATCGCGAGCGGCTCGCCGCGGCGCCGGTAGTCGCGGACGGCAAGCTGTTCGTCGACGACGTCACCGCGACGGTCCACGCCCTGGCCGCCGACACGGGCAAGACGCTTTGGTCGACCAGCCTGACCGAGGGCAAGGTCAACCGCGCTGCGCGGTTCGGTGGCGGCGTCAGCTACGATTCGGGCAAGGTCTATGCCACCGACGGCCTGGGCGACGTCGTCGCGCTCAACGCCGCGGACGGCAAGGAAGTCTGGCGGAGCAAGCCGGGCGGCCCGCTGCGCGGCGCGCCCACCGTCGCCAACGGATCCGTCTACGTGCTCAGCCAGGACAACCAGATCTTTGCGCTCAGCGACGCCGACGGCAAGGTGCAATGGGTCCAGTCCGGCACGCTGGAAAGCCAGGGCGTCTTTGGCGTCGCGGCGCCCGCGTCGAGCCAGGGAACCGTCGTCGCCGGCTTCTCGAGCGGCGAGCTCAACGCCTATCGCTACGAGAACGGTCGCGTGCTCTGGGGCGATGCCCTGTCGCGCACGTCGATCACCACCTCGGTCTCCAGCCTGTCCGACGTCGACGCCAGCCCGGTCATCGACAACGGTCGCGTCTATGCCGTGGGCCAGGGGGGCCGCATGGTCGCGCTCGACCTGGCAACCGGCCAGCGGCTCTGGGAGCAGAATTTCGCCGGCATCTCCACGCCATGGATCGCGGGCGAGTGGCTGTTCGTCGTCACCGACGATGCGCGGCTGATCTGCCTCGCGCGCTCGAACGGCAAGGCGCGCTGGATCGCGCAGCTGCAGCGCTTCGCCAACGCCAAGAAGAACAAGGGCGCGCAGGTCACCTGGTTCGGCCCGGTGCTCGCAGGCAATAAGCTGGTGCTGACCAACTCGCTCGGCGATGTCGTCTTCGCCAATCCGAGCGACGGCAGCGTCACCGGGCAGATCGACGGCAAGAAAAAGGAGGGCTACGCCCTGCCGCCGATCGTCGTCAACGGCACGCTGTACACGCTCAACCAGCGGGGCCGGATCACCGCCTACAAGTGATCGCTGCCCGTCAGGGGTGACGACGGGACGTCGCTCGGCTAGGGGCGTGGTTTGAATGCCGCCCCCGACGCCTTGCGGGCCCGTTTCGGGTGGCGGCGGCTGCCCTAGGACTCTGTCATGTCTCGTCTTCCCAACGTCGCGATCGTCGGCCGACCCAATGTCGGCAAGTCGACGCTGTTCAACCGCCTCGTCGGCAAGAAGCTGGCGCTGGTCGACGATCGGCCCGGCGTGACGCGTGACCGGCGCGAGGGTGATGCGCATCTGCTCGGCCTCGACTTCCGTGTCATCGATACGGCTGGTTACGAGGACGAGGATCCGCAGACGCTGCCCGGCCGCATGCGGCGGCAGACCGAGGCGGCGGTCGCCGATGCGGATGTCGCGCTGTTCCTCGTCGATGCGCGCGCGGGAATCGTGCCGCTCGACGAGGAGATCGCGCGGTGGCTGCGCGGATCGACGACGCCGATCGTCCTCGTCGCCAACAAGGCGGAAGGCCGGGCGGGCGAGGCCGGTATCATCGAGGCGCTGAGCCTCGGCTTCGGCGATCCGGTGCAGATGTCCGCCGAGCATGGCGAGGGCATCGCCGACCTGTTCGAGGCGATCCTGCCGCATGTCGAGCGCGAGGACGACGAAGCGTTCGAGGATGAGGAGGACGAATCACCCTCCGCGCCTCTCAAGCTCGCGATCGTCGGCCGGCCGAACGCCGGCAAGTCGACATTGGTCAACCGCATTCTCGGCGAGGAGCGGCTGATCACGGGGCCGGAGGCTGGCATCACGCGTGATTCGATCGCGATCGACTGGATCTGGCACGACCGCGACGGCAATCCCCGTCAGGTACGGCTGATCGACACGGCGGGCATGCGCAAGCGAGCCAAGGTGCAGGACAAGCTCGAGAAGCTTTCGGTGGCGGACGCGTTGCGCGCGGTCGATTTCGCCGAGGTCGTGGTGCTGTTGCTCGACGCCACGCTCGGGCTGGAGGCGCAGGACCTGCGCATCGCGGACAAGGTGCTTGAGGAAGGGCGGGCGCTCATCATCGCGCTCAACAAATGGGACGTTGCCGAAAACGCCTCCTCGCTGTTCAACGGCGTCAAGAAGGCGTTGGAGGACGGCCTCAGCCAGGTGAAGGGCGTCACGCTGCTCACGGTGTCCGCCGCGACCGGCAAGGGGCTGGACGTGCTGATCCAGGCCGCGTTCGAGACCCGCGAGGCATGGTCCAAGCGCGTGCCCACCGGCGAGCTGAACCGCTGGTTCGAGCGCGCGATCGAGGCAAATCCGCCGCCCGCGCCCGGCGGCAAGCGGATCAAGATGCGCTACGTGACGCAGGTGAAGACGCGGCCGCCGAGCTTCGTGATCTTCGGCACCCGCGTCGACCAGCTCCCCGCCAGTTACGAGCGCTATCTGGTCAATTCGATGCGCAAGGAGCTCAATTTCGGCGCTGTGCCCGTCCGGCTGACGCTGCGCGCGCCGAAGAACCCGTTCGACCGCAAAGATTGAGCGACGACGGAAACGTCATGTTTACTACCGCTACGCTACATCCGCCGAAATGAGGGTGGGCCATCGCGGCCGCCCATGGGAGGTTCGCGGTGTCGTTCGAAGGCAGCACGTTGGTGGATTGGACCGTATTCGCGCGCGCGCGCAGCGAACTCGGTGCCGGTTTCGTGCGCATTCTCGGCTATTTTCGCGAGGATGGCGTCAAATCCGTGTCGGCGATCGAGCAGGCGATGCGCGCCAAGTCGGCCGCCGCGATGGTCATTCCCGCCCATACGCTGAAGGGCGAATCACGCCAATTCGGGGCTGAGCCGCTCGCGGTGCTGGCCGAGACGATCGAAGAGATCGCGCGCGATTGCGTCGAGAAGCACGACACGTGCGACGAGGCGCTGGAGCATGTCGTGCGGCTGCGTCCCCTGTTCGTCGAGACGCTGGCGCTTCTCGAGCGCGAGGCGAACCCGATCGTCCCGCGTCGTCCGCTCGCGGGCGCGGGCGGATTCGGCCGCAAGCTATCCTGACGTCTGCTGCGGGGGAACGCGCCCGCCGCGCGAACAGGGCCCGCCGGCCGCAAACGATCGGCCCCGCATAGCAAGACCTGATCGAGCGGCCGCGTCGCCGACAATGCAACGCGCCAATCCGCGGCCGCGTTATTCCGCTCAGGCCAGCGCCGCGTCGGTGCCCATCAGCGCCGGAAAGAAGGCCTCGTGCGCGCTGCGCAGGTCGGCGAGGCTGACCACGTCGTCGCGATCGGGCCGTTCGAAGATAAGCCGCTTGCCGCCGGTCCGACCGAGCGGCTCCGCCTCGACGCCGGCGGCATGCGCCTCGCTGAGGAAGTCGACGAGCGCATGGTCGTGCACGGTGACGACGTAGACGCCCTGGTCCTCCGCAAAGAAGGAACGGGCGCAGCCGAACGGCTGCTTGCGATCGATCATCGCGCCGACGTCGCCGGCCAGCGCCATCTCCGCGATCGTCACCGCGATGCCGCCGTCGGATACGTCATGGACGGCCGACAGATGCCCCTGCTCGATGCCGCGACGGATCAGGTCGCCGGTGCGGCGCTCCGCGTCGAGATCGACCGGCGGGGGCGGGCCGGCATCCTTCCCCTCGATGCCGTGGCATTCGCGCAGGTAAAGCGACTGACCGAGATGGCCGCCGCGCGTACCGACCGCGAGGATGACGTCGCCCGTCCCCTTGAACGCGATCGTCATGTTGCGCTGCCAGTCCGCCAACAGGCCGACGCCGCCGATCGCGGGGGTCGGCAGGATCGCCGAACCGCCGCCGGTCGCCTTCGATTCGTTGTAGAGGCTGACGTTGCCCGACACGATCGGGAAATCGAGCGTGCGGCACGCGTCGCTCATTCCCTGAAGACAGCCGACGATCTGGCCCATGATCTCGGGTCGCTGGGGATTGGCGAAGTTTAGGCAGTTGGTAACCGCGAGCGGCTTGGCGCCGACGCTCGTCAGGTTACGCCACGCTTCCGCAACCGCCTGGCGGCCACCCTGAACCGGGTCGGCGAAGCAATAACGCGGCGTGCAATCGGTGGTGATCGCCAGCGCCTTCTGCGTGTCGTGGACGCGCACGACCGCCGCATCGCCGCCGGGCCGCTGGACGGTGTCGGCGCCCACCATGTGGTCATATTGTTCCCAGATCCAGCGCCGGCTGGCGACGTCGGGCGAGCCGATCAGCGTCAGCAGGTCCTTGGCGATGTCACGGCTTTCGGGCAGCTCTGCGGGCATCGCGGGCGGCACGGTCGGCACGTGCGGGCGATCGTAGAGCGGTGCGTCGTCGGCGAGCGGTGCGAGCGGGATGTCGCATACGACTTCGCCATGATGCTTCAGCACCATGCGGCCCGTGTCCGTGACATGGCCGATCACGGCGAAGTCGAGTTCCCACTTGCGGAAGATCGCTTCCGCCTCCACCTCGCGGCCGGGCTTCAGCACCATGAGCATCCGCTCCTGGCTTTCCGACAGCATCATCTCGTACGCCGTCATGCCGGTTTCGCGCTGCGGCACATCGTCCATGATCAGCTCGATGCCGACGCCGCCCTTCGACGCCATCTCTACGCTGGACGAGGTGAGGCCGGCGGCGCCCATGTCCTGGATCGCGACGATCACGTCCGTCGCCATCAGCTCAAGGCACGCCTCGATCAGCAGCTTCTCGGTGAAGGGGTCGCCGACCTGGACGGTAGGGCGCTTCTCCTCCGCGTCCTCGCCGAAGTCGGCGGAGGCCATGGTGGCGCCATGGATGCCGTCGCGGCCGGTCTTCGATCCGACATAGACGATCGGATTGCCGATGCCACTGGCGGCGGAATAGAAGATCTTGTCGGTGTCGGCGACGCCGACCGTCATCGCATTGACCAGGATGTTGCCGTCATAGGCCGGGTGGAAATTCACCTCGCCGCCGACGGTCGGAACGCCGACGCAATTGCCGTAGCCGCCGATGCCATGGACGACGCCCGCGATCAGGTGGCGCATCCGGGGATGGTCCGGCCGGCCGAAGCGCAGCGCATTCATGTTCGCGACCGGCCGCGCCCCCATGGTGAACACGTCTCGCAGGATGCCGCCGACGCCGGTCGCCGCTCCTTGATAGGGTTCGATATATGACGGATGGTTGTGACTCTCCATCTTGAAGATCGCGGCCTGGCCGTCGCCGATGTCGATGACGCCCGCGTTCTCGCCGGGGCCGCAGATCACCTGCGGGCCCGTTGTCGGCAGCTTCTTCAGATGGATACGCGACGACTTGTACGAACAATGTTCGGACCACATCACCGAGAAGATGCCCAGTTCGACCAGATTGGGCTCACGGCCGAGCGCGTTCAGGACGCGCTGATATTCCTCGGGGGACAGGCCGTGTTCGGCGACGATCTCGGGCGTGATGGCGGTCATGGCCGCGCCCTTTAGGCGAGCGCGGCGGTTTCGTCACTAGCCGTGGCGCATCAGCACGACACCGCCGATGACGAGCGCGGCTCCGGCGAGGCGGGGCAGGGTGACGGGGTCGGTCTTCAGGCCCAGCAAGCCGAAATGATCGAGGATCAGCGCGGTCGCCAGCTGGCTGGCGATCGCGATCGTCAGCGCCGTGGCGAGACCGAGCCGTGGCGCCGCGAACGCCATGGCGGCGACGAAGCCGGCCCCATAGAATCCGCCGAGCCACGCCCAGCCCGGCGCGCCCTTCAGCATCGTCGGGGCGGTGCGGTCGAACGCGGCCCATGCCGCAGCGAGCGCGGCCGACCCGATGACGAAGGAGACGAGCGCGGCGAGGACGACCGACCCCGATGTCCTGGCCAGCGCGGCATTGGTCGGTGCCTGCGCAGCGATGCCGATACCGGCGAACAATACGGCGATCAGCGGAAGCAGGGCGGCCATGCCGCCTGTTACGCGTAAGGCGGCTGGGTGTATCCCTTCGGACTCAGCGTGAAGATCTCGCAGCCGGTTTCCGTGATGCCGATCGAGTGCTCGAATTGCGCCGAGAGCGAACGGTCGCGCGTCACGGCGGTCCAGCCGTCGTCGAGCAGCTTCACGTCGGGCCGGCCGATGTTGATCATCGGCTCGATCGTGAAGATCATGCCGGGCCTCAGCTCCGGACCCGTGCCCGGCTTGCCGACATGCACCACTTCCGGCGCGTCGTGAAACAGGCGGCCGAGACCATGCCCGCAGAAATCGCGCACGACGCCATAGCGATGCTTTTCGGCGTGGCGCTGGATCGCGTTGGCGACGTCGCCCATGTGGTTGCCGGGCCGTGCCTGTTCGATGCCGAGCATCAGGCATTCGTAGGTCACCTCGACCAGTCGCTTGGCCTTCAGCGGCACGTCGCCGATGAGGAACATGCGGCTGGTGTCGCCGTGCCAGCCGTCGACGATCGGCGTGACGTCGACGTTGACGATGTCGCCCGCCTTCAGCGTCTTTTCGGAAGGAATGCCATGGCAGACGACATGGTTGATCGAGATGCACGTCGAATGGGTATAGCCGCGATAGCCGAGCGTCGCGGGCACGCCGCCGTTCGCCGTGATGAAGTCGTAGATCAGCCGGTCGAGCTCCGCGGTCGACACGCCCGGCACCATGTGCGGCACGAGCATGTCGAGCGTCTCTGCGGCGAGGCGTCCCGCCTTGTGCATGCCGGCGAAGGCGGCGGGGCCATGCAGCTTGATGGCGCCGGTGCGCCCCTCCGGCGCGTCGGAGGTCACAGTCACATATTCGGTCATCAAGGCCATATAGCGTAGCGGGCGCGGCATTACGAGGCTATGGCAAGCGCATGGCAGACGAGCGCATCTGGACCGCCGCGCTGGTGGTGATCGGCGACGAAATCCTCTCCGGCCGGACGCAGGACAAGAATATCGCGCAACTCGCCGCCTGGCTCAACGTACAGGGCATCAGGCTGGCGGAGGTGCGCGTCGTCCCGGATCGCCAGGACGCGATCGTCGAGGCGGTGAACGTCCTGCGCGCCCGCAACGATTACCTGTTCACCACCGGCGGCATCGGGCCGACGCACGACGATATCACCGTCGATGCGATCGCCGCGGCGCTTGGCCTCCCGGTGGTTCACCATCCGGACGCGATGGCGACGCTGGAAGCCTATTACGCCAGCCGTGGTGGCCTGACCGAGGCGAGGGCGCGGATGGCGCGGGTGCCGGACGGCGCGAGCCTGATCCCGAACCGCGTGTCCGGCGCGCCGGGTATCCGCATCGGCAATATCTTCGTCATGGCGGGCGTGCCGCACATCACCGCGGGCATGCTCGATGCGCTGACCGGCACGCTGGAGGGCGGGCGCCCTGTCGTGTCGGGCACGATCGGGTGCTGGGTCGCCGAAAGCGAAGTCGCCGACCTTCTGCGTGACGCCGAGAGAACGCATGCGGGCGTCGCGATCGGCAGCTATCCCTTCTTCCGCGACGGCCGCACCGGCGCCAATTTCGTCGTGCGCAGCCCCGATCAGGCGCTGGTCGACCGCTGCCTCGCCGACCTTACGCGGGATCTGGAGGCGGACGGACGCGTCGTCGTCGCGGGCGGCATCTGACGCGAAAGGCCGTGGGCGACGGTCGCCGCCGTCCCGGCGCGGCCGTCTGTCGGCGCATCAGAAATGCGCCAGATAACCGCCATCGACGGCAAGGACCTGGCCGGTGACATAGGAGGACGCGGGCGAGGCGAAGAAGAGCGCGGCTCCGACGATCTCCTCCGGCCGGCCCCAGCGACCAAGCGACGTGCGCCGCGCAAGATGCTCCGCGACGGCCGGATCCCCGACCATCGCCGCATTGGCCTCGGTCGCGAAGAAGCCGGGCGCGATCGCATTGACGGTGATTCCGCGGGGGCCGAGTTCGGCGGCGAGCGCGCGGGTCAGCGCGTCGAGACCACCCTTGCTCATCGTATAGCCGGCGTCGCCCGATCGGGCGACCTGGCCCGCTATCGACGTCACGTTGATGATGCGCCCGCCTGCCGGCATGCGGGCGGCAAGCAGGCGGGCGAGCTCGAAGGGCGCCATCAGGTTCACCTCGAGCAGTCGCAGGACGGCTTCGCGATCCAGCTCGATCAAGGGGCGCCGATCCCTGTCGCCGGCGGCGTTGACGATGATGTCGGGGACGCGGCCGGCCAAGGCCTCTGCGACCGCCTGGGAATCACGCAGGTCGGCGATCACGGTCTGGGACGCGCCGCCGGCCCTGTCGATGTCGGCCCTGGTCGCGGCGATCCGGCCGATGTCCCGGCCAAGCAAGAGCACGGTGGCGCCGGCCGCCGCGATTCCCTTCGCGATTTCACGTCCCAGCCCGCCGCCGGCTCCCGTAACGAGCGCTGTCTTTCCGTTGAGCATAGGCTAGGCCAATAGCCGCTTCCGACACGAATTGCAGGGGCGGCTCAGGCCGAAACCGCCCGCAGGCAGGGCGGGATCAGGGGCGGTTCGTCTCCCAGGCGATCGTCAATCACGCGCCCTGCCCATCCGTCAGTCGCACCGCCGGTCCGCCGCGCCCGTCAGACGGCTATCGTTCGGGTCGGGCGAGCCAACGCTTCACGGCGATCGCCACCATTGCGGCCATGGTTCCGATGAGGCATCCGACCGCGATCGGGATGGGTAGCATCGCCGCCATGACGGCGAACATGCCCGCTTGCCGCCACGAAGCGATGAGCCAAGGCTGCATGGACAGGACTTGCAGGCCGTACGATAGCAGGAACGGAAGGCGCAGAGTCGGCGCCTTTGACGACAAGCCTGCAACGCCGATCCACAGCGCAGTGATCAGCGCCGTCATTGGTATCAGCAACAGGCCCGAAACATCCATGCGCCATGCTAGTCGCAACTTCGCCGCATTCCAGCGCGGATGGCGAGCGCCCGGTCTCCACAATTCTGGAAGGCTGGTTCGTGTCCAGCGATTGCAGCAGCAAAATCAGTCTTCCGGTGTACCGGAGCGGACTGCGGGCTGGGGGGGGAACTGCTTCCACGGCCTGTGCCTGGTTGCCGGATGCCGATGTCTTCCATCGGTCCGAAGCGTCCAGCCAGGCGATCGATCATGCCGTCCTTGCTGGGCGCGGCTCCCGACGACCCGACAGGATCACCGAAACGCCACCGTCATGGCCGGCGCCCGCCCGCACGGCGTCAAGCCGCGCGGGCGAGGTTCAGGACTTGATCGCCGCCGCGACCTGTTCGGGCGACAGCGCCGCCTTGAACTCCAGGCCCGAGCAGCCAGCGTCCGTCCATCTGACCGTTGCTTCATGCGCCTCGCCGTTCAGATTGACATAGGCATCGGTGCCGAGCGGCTGGGCGGCGCCGGTGTGGACCCGCGAACCCGCCGCCGAAAGGTCGAGCAGATGCGCCCGCACCGGTACATCGGCGACGACCAGTTCGGTCGGGATGAAGACCTTGGCGCGGCGGGTCCTGCGCTTGTCGCCCGCGGTGCCGACGGTGGTCTCACGATCGTCCATCTTCGCTTCACCCCTTTCCCTTCGTGAGGGCATCCAGAGCGGCCTTCGCAGCGTCGTCCGCTTTCTTGGCGGCATCCTGCACGGCCTTGGCGGCGGCCTTGGCCGCATCGTCGGCCTGCTTCGCCGCATCCTTCGCCGCCTTGGCGGCCGCCTTGGCCGCGTCGTCGGCCGCTTTCTGGGCGGCCTGGGCGGCATCCGCCTGCTGCTTGGCGAGCTTGTCCGCGGCCTCCGCCGCCTGCTTGGCGGCATCCTTGGCGGCCTTTTCCGCCTCCTTCGATGCCTTGTCCTGCGCGGCCTTGTCGGCAGCAGCGGCGGCCTGCGCGGCATCCTGCGCCGCCTTTGCCGCCGCCTGATCCGACGCCGCCTTGGCCGCGTCCTTCGCCTGCTTGTCGGCCGCTGCCTGCGCGGCGTCGGCGGCCTTGCGATTGGCGGCAGCCGCCGCATCCGCCGCCGCCTGTGCGGCCGCAGCGGCGGCCGCGCGCGCGGCGTCGTCCGCGTTCGACTGTGCCGCCGCAGCGGCTGCGTCCTGCGCCGCCTTGGCCGCGCGCGCCGCATCGGCGTCGGCCTGTGCCTGAGCGGCCGCCTTGGCGGCGGCGTCGGCCTGCGCACTGGCGGCGGCGGCCGCGTCGGTTGCCGCTTTCCTGGCGGCAGCGTCGGCCTGCGCCGCGGCGGCGGCCTTGGCCGCGTCGCTCTTCGCCTGATCGGCCGCGGCCTGGGCAGCGGCGTCGTTCGCCCGCTGCGCGGCGTCGGCGGCATCCTGGCGTGCCCGCTCCGCCGCGGCTTGCGCGTCGGTCGCGGCGGCGGCGGTCTCGGCCTGCTTGGCGGCGGCGGCGCTCGCCTTCTGCTCTTCGGCCGCGGCGACCGCCGTTGTCTGCAGCACATGGACGGCCTTCGCGGCGCTGATCGTCCCTTCCGAAGCGATCTTCGTTGCGGAGGCGACCGCCGCTATCTCCGCTCCACCACCGATACTACCCGAAACCAGCCCGCCGGTCGTCGACGCGAGCGATACCGGCGCTTCGTAGATGGCGGCCTTGATCACCCCCGCCGATACCGGGGAAGTCGGCGGCAGCACCGCCGGCGTCGTGGCGATAGCGGGGGTGGCGGTGGCAGCGGGAGCAGCGCCGGCAGGCTGGGCGCCGCCGGCCTCGGGGGCGGCGGCATTCGTCGCGGCCGGCGCGACGAGCGTTGGCCCCGCGGTGCTGCCCGTTGCCGGACGCGACGGCGATTCGATCGTCCGGCGCACGCCTCCGGCCTCGATCTGCAGCCGATAGATGTTGCTCGCGCCGACGACGGCCACGGCGCCTGGCCGCAGCATGTCATGGGCGCCTCCGTCTCCGGTGGCGACGTCCACCGCGCCTTCGAGCACCTGGACCGAGGAGCCCTGCGGGGTGACGCCGATGCTGAACGTCGTGCCCTTCACCACGGCGGCGAGATAGGGGGTCTTAACCTCGAAATGCGGCGTCAGCTTCTTCTTGATCATGAAGACGACGTTGCCGAAATCCTGCACGATCCGGGTGAAGCCGGTCGGCTGCGCCTCGGCAGGCAGCCGCAGCTGCGAGGCGGGCGCGACCATCATGAACTCGCTGCCCCGGACGAGCACGGCCCGCGCGCCCGATCCGGTGGTGACCGTGTCGCCGGCGACGACGGCATTGCCGCGGGTAGCGACCTTGGTCAGCCCGGCATGGGCGATTTGGACCGGGCCGCTCGCCTCGCTGATCGTCCAGCCGCGCTCTTGCGCCATGGCCATGGTCGAACAGCCGGTGGCCAGTATCGCCAGCGCGCGCTTCACCATCAAAAACCCCTTTCGCCGCGGAAAACGACCGCAATTCGAACCGATTTGAGGCCGATGGCTTATTTTCGGGTTCAGCAATCGGGTTAATGCCGTCTCAAGCCTGGCATAACCTTTTGCAAACGCTTGGCCTTTAGGCGCTCCTTCGTTCACCAAAGAGGAAGTCGATGCGCCGAAACCATGTCCTGGCGATAATTGCCGCCGGCGCCTTGCCCCTAGCAACCCCCGCCATCGCGCAGGTACGGCTCGACCGGGCCGACCCGACGATCGCCGAACAGACGCTGCCCAGGCCGACGGTCGCCGCCGAAGGGCAGCCGGCGACCGTCGTCGCCGCGCCGGCGACTCTCGCGCGCGAGACGAAGGTGGTCCTGCCGACCCCGCGCGCGATCATCGTCGTCGGCAACGCGAAGGTGCCGACCGAAGCCTTCGCCCCGGCGCTGGCACCCTTCCTCGGCCGGACATTGGACGGCGCAGACCTGTCGCGGCTCGCCGGCGCCATTGCCGCAATCGCCCGACAGCGCGGCTATCCCTTCGCCAGCGCCACGGTCGAGCCCCAGTCGACCGCGGACGGCGTGCTGCGCGTGACGCTGGACGAGGGACGGATTTCCGCGGTCCGCGTCATCGGCGCGAGCAACCCGCTTGCCGACCGGCTTTTGAGCCGCGCGCTGGTGACCGACGGGCCCGTCCGCCAGGCGACGCTGGAGCGGGCGATCCTGGAGGTCGGCGACATCGCCGGGGTCACCGTCACCGACAGCCGCTACGTGCGCGAGAACGGTTTCGGCATCCTGCTCGTCACGATCGCGCAGGACCGGGCAACCGCCTATGCGCAGATCGACAATCGCGGCTCGCGAGAGATCGGCCCGCTGCGGGCGACGATGCTGGCGAGCCTGCGCGGGGTCGCGCAATCGGGCGACGACCTGCGCCTGGTCGCCGCCACCACGCCGCTCGCGCCCCATGAATTCGCTTTTCTCCGCGCCGCTTATGCTGCGCCCGTCGACCTCGACGGTGGCCTGGTCACGGTGTCCGCGTCGGTCGGGCGCGCCAATCCCGGCGGCTGGTTGAAGCCGCTCGACATTGTCGGCAACAGCGTCGACGCCGCCGTCGCCTATGCGACGCCGCTGGTCCGCAGCCGGGCGCGCAGCATATGGGCCAGCGTCGAATTGCGCGCTTTGCGCACCGACCAGACGCTGCTTGGTGGCCGCCTTCGGGATGACCGCATCGCCACCGCGACGGCGTCGTTGAACGGCACGTCGCGGCTCGGGCCGGGGACGCTGAGCGGCGAGGCGGCGATGGTGGTCGGCCTGCCGCTGGCCGGGGTCACGCATCAGGGCGATCCCTATGCATCGCGGCCCGACGGGGATGCTCGCTTCGTCAGCTGGGGCTATACGGTGGGATGGACCGCGCCGCTCGCCGGCCCGCTCTCGCTCGCGCTCGCCTCCGCCGGACAACTGGCGTCGCGGCCGCTGCTGGCCACGGCACAGCTGGGGATCGGCGGCCCGGCCTTCGGTCGCGCCTATGATTATGCTGAGCGGACCGGGGACCGCGGTGTCGTGGGTTCGGCGGAACTGCGCGCCAGCCTCGGCCGGATCGCCAGCCTTGTCGACCGCACGTCGCTCTACGGGTTCGTCGATGGCGGGTATGTCGACATGCTGCACGGCGGCGGGGGCGGCGGCGCGCTGGCGTCGAGCGGTGCGGGCGCGCGGCTCGGCCGCGGTGCGCTGGACGGCATGGTCGAGATCGCCTTTCCGCTGAACGCCGATCGGTATGACACGGGATCGCGTGCCCCGCGACTGTCGTTCCGGCTGGCGCGGAGCTTCTGAACCATGCAGCGCTCCGTCCGCGCCTCGACCTGGATCATCGCGGCGCTGGTCCTCGCGCTTGGCGTGGCGATGATGGCCAGCGCCACCGGCGACGCGCTCGACCGGGCGCTGATGCCATGGCGCTTCGCCGTCATCGACCGGGTGGCGAGCGGGCGCATCGTGGTGGTCGAGATGGACGCGGAAAGCGCCGCGGCGATCCAGCGCTGGCCCTGGTCGCGAACCCATTATGCCGCCGTCGTCGACCGGCTGCGGCGGGCGGGCGCGGCGTCCATCGTATTCGACGTCGACGTATCCTCTCCCTCCGACGCGGAGGGCGACAAGGCTTTCGCCGCCTCGATCGCGCGTGCGCCGGGACTGGTCGTACTGCCGACCTTCGCCCAGGCCGCGGCGAGCGATGACCGGCGGACGATCGATGCCCTGCCGATCCCGATCCTGCGCGGCCATGCCGCGCTCGGCTCCGTCAGCATTCGCCCGAGCCGCGACGGACAGGTGCGCGAGATGCCGCTGGCGACGGTGACGGCGGGTCAGCCGCGACCGTCGCTGTCGGCGTTCATCGCCGCGCGCTCGGGCACCGTCGACCAGCAGTTCCCGATCGACATGTCGATCGATCCGGCGACGATCCCGCGGCTGAGCTTCGTCGCGGTGCGCGACGGCCGGTTCGACCCTGCCGCCGTGCGTGGACGCAACGTACTGATCGGGGCGACCGCGATCGAGATGGGCGATCGCTACGGTACCGCGCGCTGGGGCGTCATTCCCGGTGTCGTCGTGCAGGCGCTCGCCGCGGAGACGCTGTTGCGCGGCGTCCCGGTCTATGGATCGCATGTGGCAATGCTGGTGCTGGCGGTTCTGGTCACGGCCGTGATGCTGCGCATACGCAGCTACGCCGCCAGCGTCGCGTTCGGCACGGCGGCGGCGGCGGCGATCGTCGCGGCTGTGCTCCTTGCGCAATATCAGGCGCTCCTCGTGCTGCCGCTGGCGACGGCGCTCGCGATCATCGTGGCGACCGGCGCCGGCACCGGCGTGCGCGAGGTGGTGCGCCGTTTCCGGGCGCAGCGCTTGGTCGACGAGGTGACAGGGTTGCCCAATGCGCGCGCGCTGCTGCGCCAGGACGCGCGCGACGGCGCCGTTACGCTCGCGGTTGCGCAGATCGGCAATTTCGACACGCTGCGCGCCGTGCTCGGCGTACGGGGCAGCGCCGACGCGATCGTCCGGCTCGGCGAGCGCATCGCGCTGACGGCGGCGGGGCAGGCGGTCTTTCGCACCGCCGAGCATCAGCTCGCCTTCGTACCGGGCGATGGCCTGGCGATCGACGATGCGATGTATGCACTGCGCGCGCTGCTGCTGCAGCCCGTTGAAGTCGGCGGCCGACGGGTCGACGTGGCATTGACCATCGGGCTCGCGACAGGGCCGTGGCAGGACGTGGAGCGGCTGGTCGCAGAAGCGACGCTCGCCGCGGAGGAGGCGCGAACCGGCGACGGTTTCTGGCGAGTCGCGGCGGCCGATCTTGCCGACCTAGACCGATCGATCTCGCTGATGGGCGAACTCGACGAGGCGATCGCCAATGGCCAGATACAGGTCTTCTACCAGCCGAAATTTCATTGCCGCACGCAGCGGATCGCCAGCGTCGAGGCGCTGGTCCGCTGGCGTCATCCGGTCCGTGGCTTCATCCGGCCCGACCTGTTCATCCCGATCGCGGAGAAAGCCAACCGCATCGCGCCGCTTACGCTGCACGTACTTGCGCAGGTTCTCAGCGACCTGGGGGGCTGGCAGGCGGCGCATCCCGGCGTCACCGCCGCGGTCAACATATCGGCCAAACTGCTCGCCGACGGGCCATTCAACGCGATGGCGGAGCGGCTCGTGACGGAGGCGCGCGTCCTTGCTGGCTCGATCATGTTCGAGGTGACCGAATCGGCCGCCATGTCGGATGCGGACGCGTCGATAGCGGCGCTGCACCGCTATCGGGCGCTCGGGATCGGCATCTCGATGGACGATTACGGCACCGGCCAGTCGACCCTGACCTATCTGCGCCAGCTGCCGCTGAGCGAGCTCAAGATCGACCGCAGCTTCGTCCAGCATGCGCATCGCGACCATGACGACGCCGTCCTCGTGCGCTCGACGATCGAACTTGGCCACCAACTCGGCCTCAAGGTCGTGGCCGAGGGCGTCGAGGACGAGGCCTGCCTCGCATTCTTGCGCGAGGCGGGCTGCGACCTGGTCCAGGGCTATCTGATCAGCCGGCCGGTGCCGCTGACGGACCTGCTCGCGCTGCTCGCCGAGGAACGGCGGCGCGCCGCCTGAACGCGGCTCCCACGCTTCTGCGCGGCACGCGCGGCACCTTCGCGACCAGGCTGTTAAAGCGCGAGCGGCCTGATCGACGGAGAGGTCGCCGGCATCTCGGGTTGGTGGTGAGGCGCGGTTCGCCGGACCCAATGATCGACGTTGACGACCACGCGGGGAGTGTGGCACTTGCCCGTCCCATCGAACGCGGGCGTGTACGCCGGAAGCTCGCGGGCGACCATATCGACGCCAGTCGTCGATTTGCGGGTGTAGCTCAATGGTAGAGCAGAAGCTTCCCAAGCTTACGACGAGGGTTCGATTCCCTTCACCCGCTCCATACCCGGCCTGGCTCAGCCACGCGACGGCTTCGGCCGGCGCTCGGTAGCGCCGACCGATCTGGCAGAGTCAGCGGCAGCGCACGTTGTTGCGATCGATCGCCTGGCCGGCAATCGCGCCGCCTGCCGCGCCGAGCAACGTGCCCAACGTCTGCGATCCCCCCGCGGTAAGCGCCGCGCCCAAGGCGCCGCCGGCCACGCCACCCACGATCAGTCCAGTCGTGCCGTCGCTGCGGCGGCAATAGTAACGCCCGTCCTGGCCGGCGTAGACGCGGTCGCTGGCGCGCAGGCGCCGTTCGCGATATCGTTGATTGTCGACGTAATAGCGGTCCGCATAATAGCCGCCATAGGACGGATCCGGTCTGTTCCAGTCATAGGCGTAGCGGGGGCCACCGTAACCGCTGTCATAGGTGGAGCAGCCCGACGCAAGCGTCGCGGCACCGATCAGTGCGAGGGTGATTGCACGCATCCCGACCTCCCTTGGTTGTGAAGCGGATCAATCGCGCGGGGGCGACAAAGGTTGCGCGGCGGCCAGTCTCATCCGCCGGAGGAATCGCGCGACAGCGCGGCGGCGACCAGCCGCCGGGCCATCGTCCAGGCGGCGGTGCCGGGGGTGATGAGTTCGACATGCCCCGTCGCGGGAACCGTGTGCAATGCAACGGCGTCGCCCGCCGCTTCGGCCGCGGCGCTATAGTCCGTCGCGAAGCGGTAGGGGATGATCCGATCTTCGCGTCCATTGACCAGCTGTTGCCGGACGCCGAGCGGCAGGAGCGGCGGGATCGACGTGTCGGTGAAACGATTGGCACGATCCGTCCCGATCAGACGGTCGATGACCGCCGTGCCGCAGCCATTGTCGGGGCTGGCCGCCACGGCTTCCAGATCGGGCAGGGCGCCGAGCGCGATCACCTCCGGTACGCCGAGCGCGTCCGCCGTGAACAATGCGCTTGCTGCGGGAATGCGCCCGCGTGCGGCGAGCCATAGCGCCAGGTGCCCGCCCGCAGAATGTCCCACC
Source organism: Sphingomonas sp. GV3 (assembly GCF_031082075.1). Classification (NCBI taxonomy): domain Bacteria; kingdom Pseudomonadati; phylum Pseudomonadota; class Alphaproteobacteria; order Sphingomonadales; family Sphingomonadaceae; genus Sphingomonas; species Sphingomonas sp. GV3. The sequence goes on from NZ_JARWLE010000001.1 coordinate 572,722, forward strand.
GCGACAAGGCGCGACGTGTCCAGTCGCCACTCGGCCGCCGACGCGCGAAGATGGTCCGTCGCGGCCGCGACGTCGCGGAACGTGCCCGGATAACCGCCGCCCGGCCGGTCGACGCCGCGATAGTCGATATTCCACACGGCAAAGCCCGCCGCGCGCAGGTCGTCCGCCGCCCAGTCCATCAGCCGCCGATCGGCGATCGCCGTCTGCCAGCAGCCGCCGTGCACCATCAGCACGACCGGATGCGGTCCGTCCCCCGCCGGCCGCCACAGGTCGATGCGATGCATCGCGTCCTCGCCATAAACGATCGTCGCGTCGCAGGCGGGGCGGGGGCGGCTGGTCAGGTCATCCCAGGTGAGCATCCGCCAGCTCTAGGATAGCCGGCGCCGTCACGCAAAGCGGCGTCTCAGAGCGGTGACGCACGACGCTTTGACGCCCGCTCCGCACCTGCTAATCGTTCCCGTTATGGCCACCGATTTCCAGGAGCCGCCGATAGGCGTGCTCGACGCGCCCTTCGACAGTGCCTTGTCCGAACGCTACCTCGTCTACGCATTGTCGACGATCACCGCGCGTTCGCTGCCCGACGTGCGCGACGGCCTGAAGCCCGTGCACCGTCGCCTGCTTTGGGCAATGCGTCTGCTCCGTCTCGATCCCGCGGCGGGTTACAAGAAATGCGCGCGTGTCGTCGGCGACGTGATCGGCAAATATCATCCCCACGGCGACCAGTCGGTCTACGACGCCATGGTCCGCCTCGCGCAGGATTTCGCTTTGCGCTACCCGCTCGTCGACGGGCAGGGCAATTTCGGCAACATCGACGGCGATAACGCCGCCGCCTATCGCTACACCGAGGCGCGGCTGACGCAGGTCGCGATCGACCTGATGGAGGGGCTGGACGAAGACGCCGTCGCCTACCGTCCGACCTACAATGGGGAGGAGCAGGAGCCAGAGCTGTTCCCCGGCCTGTTTCCAAACCTCCTCGCCAACGGCGCCGCCGGCATCGCGGTCGGCATGGCAACCAACATCCCCCCGCACAATGCCGCCGAATTGCTGGATGCAGCGATCATGCTCGTCGACCGTCCGGATGCCACGGACGCGATGGTGCTGGAGCATGTGAAGGGACCCGATTTCCCGACCGGCGGCCTAGTCGTCGATCCGCAGGCGGTGATCGCCGAAAGCTACGCCACGGGGCGCGGCTCGTTCCGCATCCGCGCGCGGTGGGAGATCGAGCGCGAGAAGGGCGGCGGTTGGCAGGCGGTCGTCACAGAGATTCCCTACGGCGTCCAGAAGGGGAAGCTGATCGAGCAGATCGCCGCCCTCATCAACGAACGCAAGCTGCCGATCCTCGCGGACGTTCGCGACGAATCGGACGCGGTCGTCCGCATCGTGCTGGAGCCGCGCAGCCGCACCGTCGATCCGCAGGTCCTGATGGACGGCCTGTTCCGCTTCTCGGATCTGGAGACGCGTTTCGGCCTCAACCTCAACGTCCTCGATCACGATCGGACGCCGCGCGTCATGTCGCTGCGCGAGGCGCTGAAGGCCTGGGTCGACCATCAGTTCGTCGTCCTTCGGCGCCGTACCGAGCATCGCCTCGCCAAGATCGCGGACCGGATCGAACTGCTGGACGGCTATCTCGTCGCCTATCTCAATCTCGACCGCGTGATCGAGATCATCCGGACGGAGGATGAGCCCAAGCAGGTGATGATGGCCGAGTTCGGGCTGACCGACCGGCAGGCGGAAGCGATCCTGAACATGCGGCTGCGCTCGCTGCGCCGGCTGGAGGAATTCGAGATCCGGGGCGAACGCGGCAAGCTCGACAAGGAACAGGCCGAGCTGACGACGCTGCTCGGCTCGGAAGCGCGGCAGCGCACGCGTCTGAAGCGCGACCTCGGCCGGATCCGCGAGCGCTACGGTCCCGAAACCGCGCTCGGCAAGCGGCGTACCGCGATCGAGGAGGCAGGGCCGACGCGCGACATCCCGCTGGAGGCGATGATCGAGCGCGAGCCGATCACCGTCATCCTGTCGCAGCGCGGCTGGATCCGCGCGATGAAGGGCCATGGCGATCTCGCCTCGGCGGAGACGCTCAAGTTCAAGGAGGGCGATGGCCCCGCCTTCGCCTTTCATGCGCAGACCACCGACAAGTTGCTGCTCGCGGCGGAGAACGGGCGTTTCTACACGCTTGCCGCCGACAAGCTGCCGGGCGGACGCGGGTTCGGCGAACCGGTTCGCGCGATGATCGACCTCGATGGATCGGTCGGCGTCGCCGCCTTCCTCAATGCCCGCGCGCAGGAGCGGTTGTTGATCGCGGCCAGCGACGGACGCGGTTTCATCGTTCCGGTGGCGGACACGATCGCGGAGACACGCAAGGGCAAGACGGTGATGACCCCGCGCGCCGGCGCCAAGCTGATCGTGGTGCGCCCGGTCGCCGCGGACGCGGATTATGTCGCCGCCGTGGGTGACAACCGCAAGTTCCTGGTCTTCCCGATCAAGGAGCTGCCGGTGATGAGCCGCGGGCAGGGGGTCCAGATCCAGCGGTTCCGCGAGGGAAGCCTGTCGGATGCCACGACCTTCGTGTTCGCGCAGGGACTGAGCTGGCCGATGGGGGGCGAGACGGGCCGTATCCGTACGGAAGCAGATTTGTCGCTGTGGCGCACCGCGCGTGGTGCGGCCGGGCGTACGCCGCCGACGGGCTTCCCGCGCGACAATCGCTTCTGGGGCTGATCGCGCCCGTATGGCGAGCGCTTTTCGCGGGCGGCCTTCAGCGCGTCTTAACGATCGTGCGGTAGCAGGCTCGCATGGCAAGCGCCCCGACCGATGTCGCGACGACGCAGTCTGCCGAGCTGGAGATGCTCGCGCAGGACCTGGAGTTGATCCCGATTCCCGCGGTGCAGGTTGTTCGTAACGGCGAGGGCTTCGGTTTTCTGAGTTTCAACCGTGCCTATCGGCTTGCCGGACTGGGGGTCGTCGCGGAACGATCCGCGATGGTCCATGCGCTCGCGCCGCGAATCGACGCTTTCCTGCGTTCGACGGATCTGCGAAGCGATTTCGACTGGTCGATCGGCGAGGTGATCGACTGTCGCTATTACCGGGTTACGCTCGCCCGGCCCGCCTTGGCGGTGCGCGACCGGTGCCAGATCGGGCTCGTCGATCTGACCACGCAGATCCACACGGAACGCTCGCTGCGGCGGGAGATGACGACGGACAGCCTGACCGGTCTTCCGAACCGCGAGGGGTTCAGCGACCTCATCGAAGCGATCCAGGCCGATGGTCGCCGGCATGCGGTGCTCGTCATCGATCTCGATCGCTTCGGACGCCTCAACGCCTGTCTCGGCGGACTGGCCGGTGACGAGCTGCTGATCACGGTCGCGCGGCGGATCAAGGGCGCGCTGCGCGCGCGCGATTCGCTCGCGCGGATCGGCGGCGACGAATTCGGCGTCCTGATGGGCATCGATACGGTGCAAAGCGAGGCGGATCAGCTAGCGGACCGTATCCGACGCGCGCTGGCCGCGCCGTTCCGACTTAGCGATTATGAGATCGGCGTCGATTGCGCGATCGGCATCGCGCACGGCGACGACGCGATCGACGATGTCGAGGAGCTGATCCGAAACGCGCAATTCGCCGTCAAGGCGGCCAAGGCCGGGACGCAGGTCGAGTCCTACCAGACCGATGCCTTCGCCATCGCGCGCGAACAGTTCGCGATGGAGACCGCGCTGCGGCGTGCGATCGAACAATCGCGGCTCCGGCTCGCGTTTCAACCGATCTGCGACCTCTCGAGCGGCGAGATCGTCTCCTTCGAGGCGCTCGCGCGTTGGTGCGACACCGACGGGGTGGAGCAGGATCCCGGCACCTTCATCCCCGTGGCGGAGGAATCGGGGCTCATCGTGCCGCTCGGCCGCTGGGCGATGGAAGAGGCGGCGCGCACGCTCGTCTGGCTCGACGAGGCATGCGGGGGCCATTGCGGCATGCGCATGGCGGTCAACCTGTCGGCCATCCAGATCCAGCGCGACGACATCGCCTCGGTGGTCGAGGGCAGCTTGATCCGGCATGGGTTGCAGGGCGAGCGCTTCACGCTCGAACTGACCGAAAGCGCGATCGTCAGCGATCCGGATCGCACGGCGCAGGCGATGCACGCGCTGCGCTCGCTCGGCACCGTGCTTGCGATGGACGATTTCGGAACCGGCTATTCCAATCTCGCCTATCTGCAGCAGCTTCCGATCGACATTCTCAAGATAGATCGCAGCTTCGTGACCGAAATGCTTGCAGATAGGGACAAAATTGCCATCGTCCGTGCGATCCTCAGCCTCGCGCAGGCGCTGGGCATGAAGACCACGGCCGAGGGCGTGGAGTCGAACGAGCTTGCGCAAACGCTCGCCGCGCTGGGCTGCACCTATGGTCAGGGCTATCTCTATGCCCGACCGCTCGAAGCGGCGGACGCGCTCGCGCTGGTGAAGCGCATCAGAGGGCAATCCACCGTCGCATAGGGCCTGGCGGCCGGTGGGTCGGCCCGGCCATTGGCACCGCGCCGAACGGTCTCGAACGCATCCGGAACCGATATCAGGCGTCGAGCCCGATCGCGACCTCGCGATCCGCGATGGCCGCCACGCGTGCCGCATCGGGAAAGCCTTCCGCGATCCAGGCCGTCTCGATCCTCTTTAATGCGGCGGCGACGGCCGGACCCTTCGCAAGCCCGCGCTGCACCAGCGCACCACCGCCGATCGGCAGTTGCGGCGGCTGCCAATCGCGCAATGCCTCCACGGAGCGTCCCGCGAGCAGCAGTCGATCGATCGCGCTCTCGGATCCGACGCGATAGGCGAGGGCGCGAGGGCCTTCATCGCCTTCGCCCTGTGTAGCGGCGATCAGCCGCTTGCGGTCGGCGTTGGACAGTTTCAGCCGCGCACCGATCGCGTCCGCCGCTTCTGCGGGAACGAGCGCGGCGAGGCGACGGATCGGATCGGGCGTGATGCCGGCTGCCGCTTCGCGCGCGGCAAGCGCCGCGAGCGGCGCGGCATCGATAATCTCGGGCAGCACCGCGCGCAGCACGCCGTGTTCGATCATGACGTCGACGACGTCGATCGCCTTGGCAGCGACCAGCAGCTTAAGCAGCTCGGCGGCGATCCGTTCGCGTGACAATGCCATCAGGTCGTTGGCGCGCAGGCGACATGCGGCCAGCCCCTCTTCGTCGATCGCGTCGCCGAATCGCGCATGGAAGCGGAAGAAGCGCAGGATGCGCAGATGATCCTCGGCGATCCGCTGCAGCGGGTCGCCGATGAAGCGGACGCGCCCGTTGGACAGGTCGTCGAGGCCGCCGAAATAGTCGAACACTTTACCGGAGCGGGGGTCCGCATAGAGCGCATTGATCGTGAAGTCGCGGCGGGCAGCATCCTCGCGCCATGTGTCGGTGAAGGCGACGATCGCATGGCGGCCGTCGGTCGCCACGTCGCGGCGCAACGTGGTGATCTCGACCGGTCCCGACGGCAGCACCGCGGTAACCGTGCCGTGCGCGATGCCGGTGGGGATCGCCCGGATGCGGGCGGCTGCGAGCCGCTCCATCACCTCGGCGGGGGGCACCGTAGTGGCAAGGTCGATATCCGCCGGCGCGAGCCCTAGCAGCGTGTCGCGAACAACGCCGCCGACGAGGCGCGCGGCGTCGGGGCCGCCGATCGCGTCGACCAGCGTGTCGAAGCCGTCGCGGCTGCGGATGGCGTCCAGGGGCAAGCTCATGTCAGGCGGCCTCGCGTGGCCAGGCTAGCCTGCGCGACAGGTTGACGATCATCGCGGCGGTCGCGCCCCAGATGCGGCGATCTTCCCAGAGAATTTCGTAATAATGACGCCGCCGGCCCTTCCACATCGCGCTGGCTTCCCGCTGATTGGCCGGATCGAGCAGGAAGTCGAGCGGAACCTCGAATACGGAGGCCACCTCCGCCTCGCTCGCGCGCAGCGGCAGGTCGGCGGGGACGGTGGCGAGCACCGGGGTCACGGCAAAGCCGGTCACGGTCAGATACCGGTCGATCGGTCCGATCACGCTGACGGCGGAAGGAGGCAGCGCAATCTCTTCGGCGGCTTCGCGCACCGCAGCCTCGACGGCGGTTTCGCCGGGGTCGAGACGTCCGCCGGGAAAGGCGACCTGCCCCGCATGATTGCGCAGCGTCTCCGTGCGCTGCGTCAGCAGCACGCCCGGCCTCGGGCGATCGGTGATAGCGACCAGCACGGCGGCGGGGGTCAGATCGGCGCCCTCCCGCGTCTCGAGCTCGCGATTGTCGCCGGTCAGCAACACCGGCGCAGCGCGGCTCCCCGCGTCGAGCGCGTCGCGCAACCGCTTGGCCAGCATCATGCCGCGACGTCCAGCGGGAAGAAGGCACCGCCGCTCCATACGCCGGCCGGCGTCGTATCGCTGGCGAGGGCACGCTCCGCCAATTCGTAATAGACCGGACGTGCGAGACGCGCCTCCAGCCCGGCGCGCACGTGCAGATAGGGGCGCGGGCCGTCCGAGCCTTGCGCGAAGCGCAGCGCATGATCGGCATCGGCCGTGACCAGATCGCCGGTATTCAGCTGGAAGGCCAGCCTCGCGTCTCGTCCCTCGCCCTCGGCCTTCATCCCGACCGCCACGAACGGCACGTCATCGACGGCGATGTCCAGTTTCTCGACCGGGGTGACGAGAACGTAGCGCCCGTCCGCCTCCCGCCGCAGGATCGTTGAGAATAGCCGGACCATTGCAGCGCGACCGATCGGGCTGCCCTGATGAAACCAGGTGCCGTCGGCCGCGATGCGCATCTCGCTGTCACCGCAATGCTGCGGATCCCATTTCTCGACCGGCGGGAGACGTCGTTGATCGACGAGGGCGGCGATCTCGGCGAGGCTGAGCGAGGCAAGATCAGGCAATGCGTCCATCGGCATGGACCGGGAGGTAGGGGTGCGCGGCGACGTCGTAAAGGTTCAGGCGACCGCCGCGTTTGCCGGGGACACCATTCCCGCCTGCGTCGGCACGGCATCGCCCTTGGCAAGCAGGCGCCGCATCTCCACAGGACCGGGAAGACGCCAGGCGCCCGTGCGGGCGGCGTCGAACCCGAAAAAGCGGCCGTAATATTCCGGATCGCCGATCAGCATCATCGCGCCGTCGCGGCCGGTGTCGTGCGCGGCCCGCAGGGTGTGCGTCATCAGCATGCGGCCGATGCCGTCACGTTGCCGTTCGGGTGCGACGGCGACGGGGCCGATCATCACCATGTCGTGCTCGGTCCCGTCATCCGCCTTGAGGAGGACCGGCCAACACTGGATCGTACCGACGAGGACGGCATCGTCGACCGCGGCGAAACTCAGCGATGCGATCGCCCTGCCGTCGCCGCGGACCCTGTAGGCGGTGCGCTCATGGCGCCCCGGACCGAAGGCGCGGTCGAGAAGCGCCTCGACGGCGGTGGCATCGACGGTGCTGAGCGGCACGAAGGCGATCACGGACGAGCTCCGGACATGAAGCGGACGAGGGAAGGCGGAGGCGCGCGCATGCCGCCGCCGTCTCGCGAGCGCAAGCACGATCGTGGCGGGGCGGGACGCGCCGGCACGCGCGGCCATTGCCGTGCTCGTCCGCCGGGCCTAGGGGCGGCGCCATGCAAGACACGCTTCAGCTGGAAGTCCACGATCTCGAGGTCCAGGTTCTCACCGGCATATATTCGGAGGAAACGCACCTTCCGCAGCCGTTGCGCATCTCGATCACGGTCGATCTCGTCTGTCAGGACCATTTCGCGCCGGACACGCCGCTGACGGCGTCGAAGAACTACCTCGACCTGAAGCACGCCGCGACGAGCGCGCTGCCGCCCGGCGTGCACTTCACGCTGGTCGAAGCCGTCGCGGACCATATCTGCGAAACCTTGCTGATCGGCGACCCGCGCGTGCTGCGCGTCGAGGTCAAGATCGTCAAGCTGGCGATCGCGGAAGCGGGAGAGGCGATCGGGATCAGGCTGGTCCGCCATCGCCGCCAGGCGCCGGCGTAGCGCCGTGCGCGCGTCCGCATCGGCCCAGCCGCGCGATCACCAGCGCGTAATCCTCCTGCGCTGCGGCCGCGTCGGCGGCGGCGAGCGCCGCGGTGCTGCGCGCCGGTAGGGCCGCGGGGAGCGCGCAGGCGAGGCGATACCACAGCAATGTGTCACGCGCGGGCGGGGCGGCGGCTTCGTCGACGATCTCGGAGAGCGCGACCGCCCAGCGCGGCTGTTCGCCCGGCCGGCGCAGGATCGACAGCGAGACGGGCGCGCCGTTCGCCGTCGTCAGGAACACCTGTGTCTCGCTCTCACCCGGCAGGGCGCCGGGCACGTGGAAGGCATTGCCGACTCCGGTGATGACGGGCGGCGCATCGGTCGCCACCAGATCGCGCGCGATCTGCCGCACGCGCCCGTCGTCGTCGGCGTTCCACCACCTCTGGCCGTCCAACGTGACCAGCTGGACCTGTCCAGGCGTCGACGGCACCGGTCTCGCGAACAGCAGCACCCGCGCCTTCTTTAGACGCGGCGGACTGCCGTTCGCGTCGGGAAGCACGTCGACGATATAGCCGATGCGGGGCGGCAGCCCGTCGGCACCGCGGACGAGGGCGGAGACGTCCGCCTCGACGTAGAAGCGGCTCCGGCCGGGGGAGACGCCGGCCGCGTCCGCGCCTTTCAGCCGGGTGGCGGACCGGATCGTGGCGTCGGCGATGATCGGCGAGGCCGAAACGAGATCGACGAGGTCGGCGTAAGGCGTTGCATCGCGGGACATTTCCGATTCGCGATCCGCAGAGGCGATAGCTTGAGCCCGAATCATGGCGGAATTGGGGAGAGCGAGCAGGAAGCCCGCGAGCGGGAAGGCGAGGCGAAAAGCGCGATTCATGCGGCTTTCCCTAGCCCTGACGCCCTGAACGATACAGAAATAAAAGTGTCGCAAGCCGATTGTACGTTTGTTGCGTCCGACAAAGCGTTTGCGTGTCGACGGGCGTGGCGATAGGACTATGCCACTGCGAAGCGCGGCGACAGCCGTGGCAGGGGTCGCGTGCGTTCTCCCCCGGGGCGACCGCGAACCGAGATTTAGGGAGTGTCGTTGCTGAATGGCCTATGCTGACCAGAAGATGTCCGGTGGCAGGGTGGTCGCGATCGTCATCGTCGCGCTGATCCATGCTGCACTGGGCTATGCCTTCGTCACTGGTCTTGCGACCAATTTCGTGAAGAAGGCCCAAGAAAAGCTTAACACGTTCGACGTCGAGGAGCCGCCGCCCCCGCCGCCGGACGAACCGCCGCCGCCGCCGCCCGATACGCCGATGACGCCGCCTCCGGTCGTCTCGCCGCCGCCGATCGTGCAGAATCCGAACCCGCCGCCCGTCGTCATCGCGACGGTGCCGACGCCGCCGCCGGTCATCAACATGACCCCGATCGCGGCGCCGCCTGCACCGCCCGCGCCGCCGGCCGCGCCGCCGGCTCCGCCGCGCGTCGCATCGCCGGTGAGTCCCCGTGGCGACCAGAGCTCGTGGTTCCCGCAGGACAGCTATCCGCCCGCGGCGCGTCGCGCCGGTGCGGAAGGCCGAGTCAGCGTGTCGGTTACGGTCGGGACCAACGGTCGCGTCACCGCCTGCTCGGTAACGTCGTCCAGCGGCAACTCGGATCTCGATACGGCGACCTGCAACCTGGCAAAGCGCAACGGCCGCTTCAACCCGGCCAAGGACGCCAGCGGTAACGCGATCGAAGCGACCTACGCGCTCCGCGGCGTTCGCTGGAAGCTCGAGAACGAATGATCTTTACGGTGGCCGGACGGGGTCCGGTCACCGAATTACCAATTGAACGAGAGGGATTACTCACAATGCTCACCACCATCCTCGCGGCGGGCGGCACCGCGGCCGCCGAGAACCAGTTCGGTCTGCAGCAGGCGCTCAAGGAAGGCGGCCTGATCTCGCAGTCGGTGTTCTCGATCCTGGTCCTGATGTCGGTCGTCTCCTTCTACATCCTGTTCTCGAAGCTTTTCGAGCAGCAGAAGATCCTCAACCAGGCGAAGCGCGTCCGCCAGGGCTTCTGGCAGTCGAACAGCCTGAAGGAAGGCTCGGCCAAGCTCGAGAAGAACTCGGCCTACAAGCAGCTGGTCGACGACGGCCTGGCCGCGCAGGAGCAGCATGCGAAGCTGACCGATCCGGTCGAGGCGCATGACTGGCTGCACGGTTCGCTGGCCCGTTCGGAAGCGGCGATCAACTCGAAGCTGGGCGGTGGCCTGGCGTTCCTCGCGACCGTCGGCGCGACCGCGCCGTTCATCGGTCTGTTCGGTACCGTGGTCGGCATCTACCGCGCGCTGATCAAGATCGGCGCGTCGGGCGATCCGTCGATCGACAAGGTCGCCGGTCCGGTCGGTGAGGCGCTCATCATGACCGCGCTCGGTCTGGTCGTCGCGGTTCCGGCCGTGCTCGCCTACAACTGGCTGCAGCGTCGCAACAAGTCGATCGCGGAAGACCTGTCGGCCTTCTCGAACGACGTGCTGGGCTTCCTCGCCTCGAACGGCGCGGTGAAGCCGTCGATCGCCGGTGCGGCGCCCAAGGCGCCGGTGAAGCCGGCGGCGGCTACCACGACCGCCGGTCAGGCGGGCGGCGTGCAGACCCGTTCGTAAGAATGAAAGAGGGGCGGGACGGCGTCCGCGTCGTCCCGCACCCCGGCCGATGTATCAGGCGTCGGCCACATTGAATGGATAGGATGGATCGCGCATGGCGATGAGTGCTGGCGGGGGCGACCCCGAAAAACCGATGTCGGACATCAACACCACGCCCCTCGTGGACGTGATGCTGGTTCTGCTCATCATCTTCCTGATCGCGGTTCCTGTGGCGATCCAGACCGTCAAGGGCATCAAGCTGCCCCAGGTCCGCTTCGACCCGACCGTGACCAAACCCGAGAACGTATCCCTCTCGGTCACGACCAAGCCGGACGGCAGCTGCGCGGTGTATTGGGGCACGGCGCCGGTGACGAGCAAGGAATTGCTGGATCGCGCCGTTGCCAAGCTGAAGGCGGAGATCGATCGCCAGGGCGGCCCCGGCAACCCTGCGCTCGAACTGCCGGAAGCGCATATCCGTGGTGACGTGAACACGCCGTACAAGTGCGTGGGCGGCACGATCTACACGATGCAGCAGGCGGGCTTCGCGCGCGTCGGCTTCATTTCGCAACCGCCTGCCGGCGGCGGCGCATAAGCTGCGGCCAGGAGTGGAGTAAGCCGATATGGCAATGAGTGGTGGCCGCGACGACGGCGAGCCGATGATGGAGATGAACACGACGCCGTTGATCGACGTCATGCTCGTGCTTCTCATCATGTTCATCATTACCCTTCCGATCCCGACCCATGCGGTCAAGGTCGACTTGCCGGTCAACGACCCGCGGCAGCAGAAGCCGCCCGTCGACCCGCAGAAGAACAAGATCACGATCGATGCGGCCGGTACCGTGTCGTGGAACGGCACGCCGGTGGATCTGGTGACGCTGCGTCAGTATCTGGACGTTGCGGCGAACATCAATCCGGAGCCGGAGCTGCACTTCCAGCCCGATCCGACGGCCAAGTACGAAAAGGTCGACGAGACGCTGGCGGTGATCAAGCGTTCGAACGTGACCAAGCTCGGTTTCATCGGGAACGAGCAGTATCGCAACGACTTCTGATACGTTTCTGTATCGGACGTGAGCGGGGCGGCCTCTTCGGAGGCCGCCTTTCTTTTGCCTGCGACGATCGCCGCCCGGGGCATTTATCGGGCGGCCGGGAGGCGAAGGCGGTCTAGGTACGCGCGGCGACTTTCTAAGCGCCGCTTTGCCTTCGCTCGCAACCGCTGTGCCGTCGCCGGTCGGATATGCAGGGCTCATGCACCGGCAACGTGTTGAGGCGTCGCTGTCGTGTGCCAGCCGTCCGCGGTAGCGGGCCGAGGGCACGCGACGTCATTCGCTCTCGCGTTATTTTGACAGCGGCGTGCGCCGACGCCAATTGCAGCGGCGCGCCACATCGGACCGAGCCCGCATTAGCCGTCGCGATGACGATGGCCGGCCCCGCCGATCGCATCACGGTAGCCGGGTAATGCACCGTACCGACCTGACGTCGACGGTTCCACCAACGATGGCGTTTGGATCGGTCGCAACACGAATGTCGCACGGCATGGGGCTGACGATCGGCGAACCGGCCTGCGATGATCGTGTCGGAAGTGGGGACGCGGCCGGCACGCCCACATTCCGCTTTCCCCGATCCGTGCTGTCGCGATCGGGGCTGTCGCGGACGAAGTCTACAACCTGGGCAGGGTGACGCCGCGCTGGCCCATGTACTTGCCGGCGCGGTCGGCATAGCTGACCTCGCACGGTTCGTTGCCTTTGAGGAAAAGGAACTGGCACGCGCCCTCATTGGCGTAGATTTTCGCGGGCAGGGGCGTCGTGTTGGAGAATTCGAGCGTGACGTGACCCTCCCAGCCTGGTTCGAGAGGGGTCACGTTGACGATGATCCCGCAGCGCGCATAGGTGGACTTGCCGAGGCAGATGACCAGGACATCGCGCGGCACGCGGAAATATTCCACCGTACGCGCCAAGGCGAAGCTGTTGGGCGGGATGATGCATACGTCGGTCTTGCGATCGACGAAGCTGTTCGAGGCGAAGTCCTTTGGATCGACCAACGCATTGTCGACGTTTGTGAAAATCTTGAACTCATCCGCGACGCGCGCATCATAGCCGTAGGAGGAGAGGCCGTAGCTGATGCAGCCGTCGCGCCGCTGCGCTTCGACGAACGGCTCGATCATGCCCTGCTGCTGCGCGGCCTCACGAATCCAGCGATCGGACAGAATGGACATCGGCACTTCCCCCAGGCGGACGCGCGTTCCATCGCCGGATTGCGCGTCGAGGGCAAGCGCGCGCCGGGCGTGGCTGCGACGAACGCCCCGAGCAGGGTCGGCTTCGCGGATTGCCGGCACTAGGACCACCGAGCGCGCGTGCAGGCGCATTGAGGGCAAGCGCGCGAGGGGCGGTTGAGACAAACGCGTCGAGCTGGGTCGGCCTTGCCGATGGATGGCGCTAGGACCGCCGATTGGGCGTGCACGCCCAGATGTCGCTAACCGCCCCGAAACACCCGTGCGTGCACGTGTCCAGGCGTGATACTCGGCGACCGGGCGGAGCCTTGCAAACGGGAAGGCGAGGGGAGGCCTCAAGCGGCTGTGCGCATGGGAGGCAGCGAGCGGGGACGAACCCGACACCGTGTCAGCCCGGCGGCGTATCCATCATGCTCTGCCGCCGGATGGTCCGACGAAGCGTCAGCCGATCCCCAGATCCGCAGGCCCGAATGCGGCCGGGAGGAGCTGCGACAGGCGGTAGCTCGCGACCGCCTCGCCCTCCGCCGCGCCGCAGTGGATCACGATGTCGCGACCGCCCATTTGCGCGGCTTCGTTCAGCACCTGGCGGCACCGGCCGCAGGGGCTGACGGGCGCGGTTCCGGTCGCGCGTCCGTCCGCATCCATCGCACCGCCGATGACGCCCACCGCCACCACGTCGCGCAGCCGTCCCGCCGCACTGGCCGTGGCGATCGCGACCGTTTCCGCGCAGAGCGACAGGCCGTAGCTCGCGTTCTCGACATTTGCCCCCTGGACGATGCTGCCGTCGGTCATCAACAGCGCGGCCCCCACCGCGAACCGCGAATAGGGGGCATGGGCATTCGCCGCCGCGGTCCTGGCAGCGGCGATGAGCCGGCGGATGTCGGAGTCAGGCGTATCGATCATGATGCTACTACGTCCCAGTTCACGGGGCCTTCGATGCCGTCGATGCGGCGGAAATCGCTCGATCGCCACATGCGCCACGGGCGTGTCGCGTAGGACGGCGCAAGGATGTTGCCGATCGCCCACAAGGGGCGGTCGATCGCGCCGCTGATCTGATACGCCCGCTCGACGGGCTTGGCGACGCGCAGCAGCACGGGTTTGCGCATATGCGTCTCCACCATCGCGATGAAGCGCGTCAGCTCCGCGACCGCCTTCGTGCGCTCGGGGCGATCGGGACAATCCTCCCTGAACGAAATGTCGACGGCCGGCGGCAACGCATCCGCCGCGCGGGGAACGAACGCGTTGAAGGCGTTGGCCTGCGCGACGGCAGGCTGACAAAAGGAATAGAGGTGGACGGCGCCCCGCCGCAGACCCGCCTCGGGAAGCGCGGACCAATTCCATTCGAAGGCCGCATCGCGGACATCGGCGCCGTCGGTGGCGACGAGATAGGCGAAATCCGCGCCGCGTGCCCGCACCATTCCCCACTCGATCGGGCGCGGGTTCCGGTCCAGATCGATGCCCTGCAACGGGTAACGCTCGGCGCCGGGATGCCACGCCGTCGCATAGCTCCAGCCGGCGATGGCGATCGCGCCTGCCGCGATCAAAGCGCCGACGCCCTTGAGGAATGCGTAGGCCATCAGCCGCGCAGATGCAGGACGCAAATGAGGGTGAACAGACGCCGCGCGGTGTCGAAATCGACGTCGATCTTCCCGGCGAGGCGGTCGCGGAGCATGTCGGCGGCATCATTGTGGATGGCGCGGCGGGCCATATCGACGGTCTCGATCTGTTGCGGGGTCGCCGCCCGTATCGCCTGGTAGTAACTATCGCAAATGGCAAAATAATCTTTGATCGGCCGACGGAATCGGCCGAGCGCCAGGACCAGCGTCTCGAGATGCGAGTCGTCGGCGCGATGGATGTGGATGCCCAGCCGCCCCTCCGCCGATTCGAGCCGTATGCGGTAGGGACCCGCATAGCCGTCCGGATGGACGCGCTGCGGGGCGAAGTAATTCCCTTCGAGAATGTCGAAGATCGCGATCCGCCGCTCCTGCTCGACGTCGGCGGAGCGCCAGCCGATGCTGGTCTCGTCGAGGTCGATGGCGATGATGCGCGGATCGGGCATCGTCGTCGGATAGAGGCGTTGGCCGCATACGACAATTCCGAGTTTGTCGCGCACCGATCCCCGGGGGTATGAGAGGCGGATGGCGACTCTGGCATTCCCGACCCCCACGGCTGCGGCCGAACCGATGCACCTGCCCCGCAACGTCGAGGCGGAAGCCGCGATGCTCGGCGCGATGATGATCGACAATCGGCTCGCCGACGACCTGGTCGACCGACTGGAGCCCGCGCATTTCTACGAACCGGTTCACGGGCGTATCTTCGCCGCAATTAAAACGCTTCGTTCCAATGACATGCTTGCGACTCCTGTCACGCTTCGACCGATGTTCGAGGCCGACGAGGGCATGAAGGAGCTGGGCGGTCCCGCCTATCTGGCGCAGCTGACGGGATCGGGCGCCGGCCTGATCGGCGCCCGCCAGTTCGCCACCCAGATCTACGATCTCGCAATGCTCCGCGCGCTAGTCAGCGTCGGCCGGACGCTGGTCGAGCGGGCGATGGACACGTCGGAGGAGGTCAATCCCCGCGCTCAGATCGAGGCCGCCGAGGAGGAATTGTACAAGGTCGCGGGTGACGGCGGGGTCGAGAACTCGATCAAGAGCTTCGCGCAGGCGACGACCATGGCGGTCAAGATGGCCGAACGCGCGCTGAATTCCGGCGGCAACCTGTCGGGCGTCACGACCGGCCTCGATTCGGTGAATGCGAAGATCGGCGGCATGCACCATTCGGATCTGATGATCCTTGCCGGCCGCCCCGGCATGGGCAAGACGTCGCTGGCGACCAACATCGCCTTCAATGCGGCGCGGCGCTGGATGCGCGACATGGCGGACGGCATTCCTCCGAGCGAATCGGTCGGCGCGAAGGTCGCGTTCTTCAGCCTCGAAATGAGCGCGGACCAGCTGGCGACGCGTATCCTCGCGGAACAATCGGGCATCAGTTCCGAGAATCTGCGCATGGGCAAGATCAGCAAGGCGGAGTTCGGCCAGCTCGCCGCCGCTGCCGCCGAACTGGAAAACCTGCCCTTCTTCATCGACGACACGGGCGGCCTATCGATCAGTGCGCTGCACACGCGCGTCCGCAGGCTGCAGCGCCGGCACAACAACCAGATCGGCCTCGTCGTCGTCGACTATCTGCAGCTGCTGACCAGCGGCAAGGGCAGCAACGAGAATCGCGTGCAGGAGATTTCCGAAATCAGCCGCGGTCTGAAGACGCTGGCCAAGGACATGAACGTGCCGGTGCTGGCGCTGTCGCAGCTGAGCCGCGCGGTCGAAAGCCGCGAGGACAAGCGGCCGATGCTGTCCGATCTGCGCGAATCGGGATCGATCGAGCAGGACGCGGACATGGTCTGGTTCGTGTTCCGCGAAGACTATTACACCGCGCAGCGCGAGCCCAAGCGTCCGATGGAGGGCGACGATACCAAGATATTCGAAGATCACGCCAAATGGGCAGCCGACATGGAGCGCGTCTATGGTCTCGCCGAGTTGATCGTCGCCAAGCAACGTCACGGCGCAACTGGCAAGGTGGTGCTGAAGTTCGACCCGACGATCACGCGCTTCTCGGACTATGCCGGCTATTGAGCGATAGGGCCGCGGCGGAACCTGCGCGGATGTGAACTCGTTTGCGCCTCCTGTTCATTGCAGGAGGAGCGAAGATGCACAGGATCCTGAAACTGGCGACCGCCGTGTCCGGTCTGGCGCTGATCGCCGGCCCAGCCCTTGCCGAAGGCAAGACGGATCGCGCCCGGGCCGCGATCGCCGAGGCGCGCGGCAAGGTCGAGACCCTCGGTACGATCAATGCCGCTGGCGACGTGCCCCGCCTCGTCGCCCAAGCCCAGGCCGCATTGCGGACCGCGGAGGACGACCTGAAGGGCAGTCACAAGGAACAGGCGATCGCCGATGCGCATCGTGCATCCGAACTCGCCGATACCGCGATAGGCCTGTCGCAGAAGCAGCAGCAGCAGTCGCAGGCGGCGGACGTCGCCGCGGCGGCCGCGACGACGGCCGCGGCGGAGCGTCAGGCCGCCGATGCGAATGCCCGTGCCGCTGCCGCCGAGCAGGCGGCTGACGCGGCGGCCGCGGATGCCGCGGCGGCGCGCACCGCCGCGGCGACTCCCGCGCCGGCGCCCGCACCGCAGCCGGTGACCGTGACGACCGAAACGACGAAGGTCGCGTCGGCCAGCACGACGCAGGCCGCCCCCCGCCGCACGGTTCGCCGCGTCGTACATCATCGTACGACCAAGCGCGCGCCGACGGTGACGGAAAAAACCACGACGACCGTATCCACCAACTGATCCGGACGCCGCCTCCCTCGCCTGGGGGCGGCGGCCCCGACTTCAGGCGGCGCGCGCGATCACCCGCGCGCGCTTCGCCGCATAGAGTTCACGGTCGGCCCGACCGATCGTCGCTTGCAGCGCATGATCGTCGTCGCTCCAGCGCGCGATCCCAAAGCTGAACCGCCACGCGGGTACTTCGTCGTGCGACTTGCTCATCGCTGCGAACCGTCCGGCCAATCCGGTCATGCCGGTCGGTTGCGCCGGCAGGAGGACGAGGAATTCGTCGCCGCCCAGACGTATGGCTTCGCCGCCGAACCCGTCCGCCTCGGTCTTCAAGACCTTGGCGATCCGCGCAAGGACGATGTCCCCGGCCTCATGACCGTGTGTGTCGTTGATTTGCTTGAAATGATCGACATCGATGATGACGATGGCCGTCCCGTTCCTGGCCCATGCCGGGCCGTGGTCGGTCAGCCAGGCCCGGTTCCGCAATCCGGTCAGCGCGTCGCGATAGCCACTGGCACGCAGTCTTGCGATGGCGCGGGCGCCCGGCATCGCCAGCAGGCCGACATAGACGATCAACAACAACGGAATGTGGCTGAGGTAGGCGACCCGGGCAGCCGCATCGAGCGCCGCGTCCTGATGGAAATGGCTGGCGAGCGAAACGAGATAGCTCGGGACGAAGCCGAGCATCGTCCAGCCGACGATCCGGCGCCAGCCGGTGTGCGGCACGGGCAGGGCGCGGGCGAGGCTGACGCCACCCATCGTCAGCGAGAGCGTCAAGGCGATCGCCGCGGGGATGGTGATGCTCCCGGCGGGAAGGTACAACGATCCGAGGGCGAAGGCGGCGGGCGGCGGTAGCGCGATGACGGCGGTCATCGCCACGGAAAGCGGTGTCCGCTCGAACCGGCGGATGCCGCTGACGATCAGTGCCGTCGATCCGGCCAGCAGCAGGTAACTGAGCACGCCCAACGGCCGCGACACGGGCGCCGGCGGCATCAGCTGGGCCAGGATGCCCGCGCCATAGGCCAGGCCCGCCGCCGACCATTCCAGAAGGTATCCCGCGTAGAGGTAGCGCGTCCACAGCACCAGAAAGGCCGCGCCGAACGTGAAGGCGATCAGCGCGGCGGCAAAGCAGATGGTGAAATTATCGATCGGCAACATCATCACCGCGATGATGATCCAGATCAATTAAACATTGCTTGATGGCGACGGCACACGCGCCGACTTTTACTCAGGACGCGGCGCATCGCCGACAATTGGGGCAACATGGATGCCGCATTCCACTTTGTCCCAGCCGCGCCAACGACCCGCGCGGGGGTCCTCGCCAGGTCGCACCTTGCTGGTGCAGGGCGCACATCCGATCGACAAATATCCCTGTGCCTCCAAGGGGTGGCGGGGAAGGTCGTGGTAAGCGAAATAGGCGTCGAGGTCCGCCTTGGACCAGTCCGCGAGCGGATTGATCTTTATACGACCCGCATCGTCTTCGAACCGGGGCAGGGCGGCGCGGGTACCGGCCTGGAAGCCCTTGCGGCCTGAAATCCAGGCGTCGAAGGGCGCCAGCGCGCGCGCCAGCGGCTCGACCTTGCGCAGCGCGCAGCAACCGTCGGGGTCGTAGGACCAGCGCGTGCCCGCGGGGTCGCGATCGGCGATCCGTCGGGGATCGGGCCGATAGACGCGAAGGTCGGTGAGGCCGAGCCGCTCGACCAGCATGTCACGATAGGCGAGCGTCTCTCCGAACATCTTCTGCGTGTTGGTGAAGATGACGGGGAGGTCCGGGTCGATCGCCGCGACCATGTGGAGCAGCACGGCGGATTCGGCGCCGAACGACGATACCGCCGCGACGCGACCGTTCAACGGCCCCGCGAGAAGGTCGCGGAGCATCGCCGGCGCGGCGACGCCGGCGTACCTGCGCTCCAGTGCCTCCGCATCGGCAGGCGTGAAGGCGGGAAGCGTATCGATGACGTCGACCTGTCGCCGGGGCTCACCCATGACGGCGCTTCCACACCGGTACGATTTCGTCCGCGGCGGCCTGGTAGCGGTAGGCATAGCGATCGAGCGCGCGCGCGACGGCCGCATCGTCGAGCGGCACCTGCGGCGCGAACCCGTCGAAGCCGCAGCGCCGCATCAGCGGCAGCTGATCGACGAGGACATCGCCGGCGGCGCGCAGCTCGCCCGTATATCCCGCCTCGCGCAGGATACGCGCGGAGGAATAGCCGCGACCGTCGCGGAACGTGGGGAAGCTCACCTCGACCAGCCGCAGCCGATCGAGATGCGGGACGAGCGCCCGCGCATCTTCTCCGGCCTCCAGCCGCACGGCGGTGGCGTTGCTCTGGCCGAGGAAGGCGTCGAGCGTGACCGCGGGTTCGTCCTGCGCTTCGTCGTCGCGGAAGCGGAGCATTGCCTCAGCCATAGATCGCGTCCTTGAACGGTGCGAAGCCGACGCGCCGATAGGTGTCCAGGAAACGCTCTCCCGCCTTACGCTCGGCGAGATAGCGGTCGGTGACCCGCTCGATCGCGTCGACCACCCCGTCCTCGTCGAATCCCGGCCCGGTGATCTTGGCGAGGCTGACGTCCTCGGCGCCCGAGCCGCCCAGCGACAATTGGTAGTTTTCCGTGCCTTTCCGATCGACGCCGAGAATGCCGATATGCCCGGCGTGATGGTGGCCGCAGGCGTTGATGCAGCCCGAGATCTTGAGCTTCAGTTCGCCCAGCTCCCGCTGCCGGTCGCGATCGGCGAAGCGGGTCGCGATCTTCTGCGCGAGCGGGATCGAGCGTGCGTTGGCGAGGCTGCAGTAATCGAGGCCGGGGCAGGCGATGATGTCGGTGATGAGGTCGAGGTTGGGCTCCGCGAGCCCCGCCTCGACGAGCGCGCGCCACAGGTCTTGGAGATCGCGCTGGCGGACATGCGGCAGCACGATGTTCTGCGCATGGGTGACGCGCAATTCGTCGAACGAATAGCGCTGCGCGAGGTCGGCGAGACGGTCGATCTGGTCCGCGGAGGCATCGCCCGGAATACCGCCGACGGGTTTGAGGCTGACGTTGACGATCGCATAGCCCGGCGCCTTGTGCGACCGGACGTTCTGATCGATCCAGACGGCGAAATCGGGGTCGTCGCGCTCGACATGCGCCGATAGGCCGGTCTCGAAGGCGGGGGCTGCGAACATCGCGGCGATCCGCTCGAGCTCGGCGCGGGGCGGATCGAGGCCGAGCTGCTTGACCGCGACGAACTCCTCCTCGACCTGGCGACGATATTCGTCCGCGCCGATCTCGTGCAGCAGGATCTTGATGCGCGCCTTGTAGATGTTGTCGCGCCGTCCGTATCGGTTGTAGACACGTAGACACGCTTCGAGATAGCTCATCAGATCGTCGGCGGCGACGAAGTCGCGGATCAGGTGGCTGATCATCGGCGTGCGGCCCATGCCGCCACCCACGTAGATCTGCGCGCCGATCCCGCCGTTCTGCGCGACCAGCCGGATGCCGATGTCGTGCAGCCGCATGGCCGCACGATCTTCCTCAGCGGCGATCACCGCGATCTTGAACTTGCGCGGCAGATAGCTGAATTCCGGGTGGAAGGTGCTCCATTGCCGGATCAGTTCCGCCCAGGGGCGCGGGTCCGCCACCTCGTCGGCGCTGGCGCCCGCATATTGATCGGCGGAGATGTTGCGGATGCAATTGCCGCTGGTCTGGATGGCATGCATCTCGACCGTCGCCAGCTCGGCGAGGATATCTGGCGCGTCCGCCAGCTTGATCCAGTTGAACTGGATGTTCTGCCGCGTCGTGAAGTGGCCGTAGCCCCGGTCATAGGTGCGCGCGATGTGCGCGAGCATCCGCATCTGGCGGCTGTCGAGCGTGCCATAGGGCACGGCGATTCGCAGCATATAGGCGTGCAACTGCAGATAGAGCCCGTTCATCAGCCGCAGCGGCTTGAACTGGTCTTCCGTCAGTTGCCCCGACAGGCGGCGTTCCACTTGATCGCGGAATTCGTCGACGCGCGCGTCGACGATGCTCTGGTCATATTCGTCGTAACGATACATCTTGCGTCTTCCTCCCGCCCCGAGCGGGGCAGGGAATGGTTGGGCCGACCCGCGCGTTAGCGGGAAGGGCGTTCGTCAGATGACCCAGTTGCCCGCCAGCGGATCCGCGGGCTTCAGCGTCAGGTCCGGCCGCACCGTGGGGCCGAGCGCCCGGATGCGGTCCTTGATATGCGCGGGGCGAGGTCCGTCGGGCGTGGGCGTCGCATCGATCAGATAGGGGACGTTAACGCGCCGTGCGCCTTCCTCCGCTTGCAGGATCGCCTCACCGGACGCGCCGACGTCGACCGCATCCTCGACGTGTCGCGACCAGCCCTGTCCGCTCCACCAGACGACGTCGCCGGTCGCGAGGTCGTTGCCCGTCAGCAGCCTCATGCCGTCAGGCCCTCGGCGACGCGCGCCCATCGGGCGAGCTTGTCCTGGGCGTCGGACAGCTCGACGACCTCGCCGACGACGATGATCGCGGGGCTCCGCACCGTCTCGCGCGCGACCATCGGGCCGAGGTCGGCAAGCAGCGTCCGCAGCGCGCGGCTTCCGGACAGCGTGCCGCGTTCCAGCACCGCGACCGGCATGTCCGGCGCGACGCCGTCCGCCATCAGCTTGTCCGCGATGTCGCCGGCGGTGGCGACGCCCATATAGATGACGAGCGTGCGCCCCTGGCCTGCGAGGCCGGCCCAGTCCTGTTCCGACAGGCCCTTGCACTGCCCGGCCACGAAGCTCACCGCGCTGCTATGGTCCCGGTGCGTCAGCGGCAGCATCGCCTCGGCCGCGCAGCCTAGCGCGGCGGACACGCCGGGGATAACCTCGACCGGCAGGCCTGCCGCGCGCACCGCCTCCACCTCTTCGCCGCCGCGACCGAAGATGAACGGATCGCCGCCCTTCAGCCGGACGACGACGCTGCCCGTCTTCACGTGGGCCACGATCAGCGCGTTGATCGCCTCCTGCGGCAATGTGTGCCGGGCCCGGCTCTTTGCCACGGAAATGCGCTGTGCGGCCTGCGGCGCGAGGTCGAGGACGCGTGGGTCGATCAGGCCGTCGTGCACGACGACGTCCGCCCCGCGCAATGCCTCCACGGCGCGCACGGTGAGCAGCCCGGGATCGCCCGGCCCGGCACCGACGAGTATAACGCGTCCGCGCGCGCCCGGATCGAGAAGCGTAGCCATGGTGGGGAGATGCGCTTGCCGCGCCACGCCGGCAACGGAGCGATGCTTGGGCCGGCGGTAGGGCAGCTATCTCATGCGTCGCGAAGGCCGATCCCGATATTGGCGCGGGCGGAGTCCGCCTCGTTGCTGACCACCGGATAAGCGCAATAATCGGCGGCGTAATAGGCGCTGGGCCTATGGTTGCCCGACCAGCCGATACCGCCGAAGGGCGCGGCGGAACTCGCGCCATTGGTCGGACGGTTCCAGTTGACGATTCCCGCCCGTATGTTCGCCCAGAAGCGGTCGTAGAGCGCGGGCGTCTGGCTGATCAGCGACGCCGACAGGCCGTAGCGGGTATTGTTCGCCTCCGCGATCGCCTGATCGAAGTCGTCGGCACGGATGACCTGCAGGATGGGGCCGAACAGCTCGATGTCGGGCCGGTCCGCCATGCCCGTGGTGTCGATCAGCGCGGGGACGAGGAAGGGGCGGTCGTCGGACAGCCTCTGAAGATGGCGGATCGGACGGCCGCCGCGCATCATCAGTTCCAGGAAGCTCTCGGTGAGCATGTCGGCGGTCGCATTGTCGATCACCGGCCCCATGAAGGGCTGGGGATCGTCGAACGGGCTGCCGACGATGAGCCGGCCGATCATCTGGTTGATCGTGTCGACCAGCGGATCGAACATCCTGGTGTCGACGATGAGGCGGCGGGCGGCGGTGCAGCGCTGGCCCGCCGTGGTGAAGGCGGATTGGATGACGAGCGTTGCGGCGGCGTGGAGGTCGGGGGTATCCCAGACGACGATGGGATTGTTGCCGCCCATCTCGAGCGCCAATATCTTCTCCGGCTTGGCGGCGAAGGCCCGGTTCAGCGCGATGCCGGTCCGCGCCGAACCGGTGAAGAGCAGGCCATCGATGTCGGGATGCTCGGCGAGGGCCTTGCCCTCCGCAGGTCCGCCGATGACGAGCCCGGCGCAGCCCTGCGGTACCCCGGCGGCTCGGTAGCAATCGATCAGGAATGCGCCCGTCGCCGGCGTCTTCTCAGAAGGCTTGAAGATCACTGCATTGCCCGCGAGCAGCGCCGGGACGATATGCCCGTTGGGCAGATGCGCGGGGAAATTGTAGGGGCCGAGCACCGCCAGGACGCCATGCGGCTTGTGACGCAGCGCCATGCGGCTGCCCATCGGCGAGTCGAGACGGCGCTGCGCGGTACGTTCCGCATAGGCGGTGACGGAAATATCAACCTTGGCGATGACCGTGTCGACCTCGGTTCGCGCTTCCCACAGCGGCTTGCCGGTCTCGCGCGCCAGCAACTCGCTGAATTGGTCATGACGTTGCCGCACGACATTGGCGAAGCGGCGTATCGTTTCGATGCGCACGGCGAGCGGCTGCGCCGCCCAGGTCGCCCAGCTCGCCCGCGCGGCGGCAACTTCCGCGCCGACATCGCCGACAGGGGCACGCCACAATTCGGCACCCGTGGCGGGTTCGTGGGAAATGATCTCGGCCATGTCGCCCCTCTCGCTCAAGCCTAGCCGGTTAGAATAAGGCCGGCATGGCGGCAAGACGCCGTCATGCGAGCGCTTCGCCCATCGTGCGGATGGCGGCGACCTTCGCATGCAGGCGCGACCAGTCGTCTCCGTCGGCGATCGGAGCCCAGATCGCCTCGACCTCGTCGATCAGCATCGCGCATGGCTCGCCCCGCCAATAGGCGTGGTCGCGGGACTTGCGGGGGGCATGGGAGGCCAGCGCGGTGCGCAGATCGTCCCATTCCGGGCCATAGTCCTCCGGCAGCTTGCCGCCGAACAGATCGAAGAACAGTCGGTCGAGCGGCGCGGACGTGGCGCGCGCCGCACGTTCGAACGTCTGGACCAATGCGCGATCGGCCTCCGCATCGCGCGGCAAGACCCCGATCCGCCAAAGCAACGCCCTGGCGACGGCAGCCTGATACTGTGACGCGAAGGTCTGCAACGTCGCGATCAGCGGCTCGCTCTCGGCCACGAGGCGCAACGAGGCGGCAAGCTGCATCACGTTCCAGTGAATTGCCTCCGGCTGGCGGCCGAAGGCGTAAAGACCGGCATGATCGAAATAGGCGGCGGTGAAGCCAGCATCCCAGGTCGGGGCGAACCGCCACGGGCCATAGTCAAAGCTTTCCCCGGTGATGTTGATATTGTCCGAGTTGAGCACGCCATGGACAAAGCCGGCCGCCATATAGGAGGCGGCGAGCGTCGCCGCGCGCTGCACGACCAGTTCGAGCAGACGGACGGGGTCGGCGCCGTCCTCGCGATACAAGGCCCGTAGCACGTATCCGACCAGGCGCCGCATGCCCTCCTCATCCTGGAGATAGGCGAGCCGCTGGAACGTCCCGATCCGGATATGGCCATGGCTGAGCCGCACCAGCACTGCCGATCGCGTGGGCGACGGCTCGTCGCCGCGTGCGAGTTCCTCGCCGGTCTCGATCAGCGAGAGCGTGCGGCTGGTCGGTACGTTCAGCGCCTCGAGCATCTCGGTGGCGAGGATCTCGCGCACGCCGCCCTTGAGAGTTAGCCGCCCATCGCCGAACCGGCTGTAGGGGGTCTGGCCCGACCCCTTGGTGCCCAGGTCCATCAGCCTGCCGCTGCCGTCGCGCAGCTGCGCGAAGGTGAAGCCGCGCCCGTCGCCGATGTCGGGATTGTACTGGCGGAACTGATGCCCGTGATAGCGCAGCGCGAGCGGCTGTTGCAGCGTACCGGGCAGCGACGAGAAGCGACCGAAGTAACGGATCCATTCCTCGTCGGTAAGACCGGTGAGTCCGACCTCGTCCGCCGCGCGGTCGTTGCGGAACCGCAGCTCGGCAGCAGGAAACGCCGCCGCCTGCACCGGATCCGAGAAGGTGTCGCCGAGATCGAGCAGGGCGGTCTCGGGGCGGTAGGCTTGCGGCGTCACGGGCATGCGTGGATATGGAGGGCGCCACTCCGGGGACGCAAGGCATGCACGCGTACGAAAACTGCTATTGGATGTCCGCGGACGGATTGAAGCTGCACTATCGGCAATATCCGGGGGATGAGAGCCGGCCGCCGATCCTCTGCTTTCCGGGGCTGACGCGCAATGCGCGTGACTATGACGCCCTCGCCGCCCGCCTGGCGGGGCGGTGGCGGGTGCTGGCGATCGATTTCCGCGGTCGCGGGCGCAGCGAATACGCCAAGGATCCGATGACCTATGTCCCGACCACCTATGTGGCGGACGTGCAGGCGCTGCTGGCGGAACGTGGCATCGATCGTTTCGTCGCGATCGGGACATCACTCGGCGGGATCGTGACGATGCTGCTGGCCGCCGAAGGCGCCCGCATCGCCGCGGCGCTCATCAACGACGTCGGACCGGAGATCGACCCTGCCGGGATCGCGCGCATCCGCGGATATGTCGGCAAGGGCGGCAGCTGCCCGACCTGGATGCACGCCGCCCGTTCGATCGCGGAGACCAATGCCGACGTCTACCCCGATTTCGAGATCGAGGACTGGCTGGCCATGGCGAAACGGCTGTACCGCCTGAACAGCGGCGGGCGGATCGTTCCCGACTACGACCTCAAGATCGCGGAGCCGTTCCGCGTCCCCGGGAACGAGCGCGGGCCCGACATGTGGGGCGCGCTCGCCAGCCTGAGGGACGTGCCGACGCTGATCGTTCGCGGCGGGCGGTCGGACGTGCTCGCGCCCGCCGTTGCGGATCGGATGGTGCAGGCGCTGGATCGCGCTGAGCTGGTGACGCTGCCCGGCATCGGCCATGCGCCGATGCTGACGGAGGAGGCGCTGCGCGATCCGATCGACCGCCTGTTCGACCGTGTGGCGTAGACACCGTCTTAGCGTAGTGGTACACTTTCGGCAGCAACGACGCGGGGGTGCGTGATGGCTGGAACGGGGGCGCCGCATGCGGCGATCGCGGGGGCGATCGAACCGGATGGTGCGCCGCGGATCGCCGTTCTCGACATGCTGCGCGGGGTGGCGATTCTCGGCATCCTGTTCATGAACGTTAACGACATGGGCGGCTCCATCACCGCCTCCGAATCCGATGTCCGGCATCTGGGCTGGACGTCCGCCGACCAGATCGCGTGGCTGGTGCGGCAGGTGCTGGCCGACGGCACGGCGCGATGCCTGCTCGAAATGCTGTTCGGCGCCGGCATGCTGATCCTGACCGACCGGATCGCGCGCCCGGGCGAGGCACGATGGGGCGTGCTGCGACGCTATGGCTGGCGCAATCTGATCCTCTGGGCGTTCGGCATGGCCCATATGTTCCTGCTGATGTGGCCGGGCGACATCCTGCACACCTATGCCGTCGCAGCGATGGTCGCATGCTGTTTCCGGGCGCTGCCGGCACGATTGCTGCTGACGATCGGGCTCGCGATGACCGCGCTCAACCTGGTCGGTGGCACGATCGGAATCATCTACACGCAGGCGAGCAACGCGAAGCAGCCGATGCTGGAACGGAAGGCCGCCGCGCATGAGCGGCTGTCGACCGCAGAGACCAGGATGCTCGCCGACATGCGGAAAGCGGCCTCAGCACGTGATCAGGCAAAGGCGGAGCGGAAAGCCGCCATCGTCGCCGAGGACGCCTATGGGCGAGGCTCGCCCGCGCAATGGGTGCGCGGACAGTGGGCAATGAATCTGCAGCGGCTTGGCCCGATGGAACTGGGGTCGATCTGGGAAGCGGCGTCGGTGATGCTGATCGGGGCTGCGCTGTTCAAGCTCGGGATCCTGCAGGGACGGCGGCGGCGGCGCGTTTATCTCGGAATCATGGCGGTCGGCTGGATCGGGGGCGGGGGGCTGCGCCTTGCGGCGGCGCTCGCGATGATGCGGTTCGACGGCCAGCCGCACATCGGCTGGGCGACCTATGAGGGCGCGCGGATCCTGATGACGCTCGGCCATGTCGGCGCGATAAACCTGCTCGCGGGCTCGCGCCTGATGCGGCCGTTCGTCGCCGCGGGCAGAACGGCATTGACCCTCTATGTCGTGCAGACCCTGCTCGTGTCCTGGCTGATCTTCTCGCCCCTCGGCCTTGGTCTCTATGGCCGTTTCGGCTGGGCGGAGATGATGATCCTGTCCGTCGCGGTCGACCTGTTCCTGCTGCTCGGCGCCAATCTGTACCTGCGCCATTTCCGGATGGCGCCGGTCGAATGGGCATGGCGGTCGCTCGTCGAGCGGCGGCGGCTGCCGTTCCGCCACGTCGTGCCGGCGCGGCACGGCGCCGTGCTCGCCTGATCGCAGCGACGGCATGGTCGGGCGCAGGCGCAGCCGCTAAGGCATCGGCATGGCGGCTCCGATCAACATTCTACATTTGCATTCCAGCTTCGATCTCGGGGGCAAGGAGGCGCGCGCGGTCCGGTTGATGAACGCGTTCGGCGATGCGGCGCGCCATACGATCGTATCGGGCATGCCCGACCAGCTCGGCGCGCGCGGGGCGATTGCCAGAGGCATCCGCTACGAGATCGCGCAGGATCCGCCGCCGCTGACCGGCCGTCCGTCGGTCGCGCGCTACGAGGCGCTGGCGCGTTACATGCGGCGGTTCGATCTCGTCCTAACGTACAATTGGGGCGCGATCGACGGCGTCATGGCGCGGCGCGTGTTCGGCAGGGCCATGCCGCCGCTGGTCCACCACGAGGACGGGTTCAACGCCGACGAAGCAGCGGGGCTGAAGGTCGAGCGCAACATGTACCGCCGCGTCGCGCTGCCCGCGGCGGCGGCGCTGGCGGTACCCTCCTTCGTCCTGGAGGACATCGCGCTGCGAACCTGGAAGCAGCCGCCGGCGCGCGTGCATCGCATCGCCAACGGCATTCCCACGGCACTCTATGCCGCCAAGCCCGATCCGCGCGCCATTCCGGGCTTCGTCCGCACCGGGAAGGAGGTGGTGATCGGCGCGCTGGCGGGGTTGCGGCCGGTCAAGGACCTGCCGATGCTGATCCGGGCTTGTGGCGGACTTGCCGGTCGCATCCGTCTGGTCATCATCGGCGAGGGCCCGGAGCGGGACGCGATCGCCGCCACCGCGCGGCAGATGGGCATGGACGCGACCGTCGTCCTGCCGGGGTTCCTCGAGCGACCCTATCGCTTCGTCGGTCACTTCGACATCCTCGCGCTCTCCTCGAAGAGCGAGCAGCAGCCGATCAGCGTCATCGAGGGGATGGCGGCGGGATTGCCCATCGCCAGCACCCCGGTCGGCGACGTCGCGCAGATGGTGGCCGCCGAGAACGCGCCGTTCATCGCCAGGGAATCATCCGAGATTCGGCTCCGCGACGCATTGCAGCCGCTCATCCTCGATGCTGCGCTGCGTCGAACGGTCGGGATCGCCAACCAGGCGAAGGCACGCGCCGAATTCGACGAGGGCGTAATGATCAGCCGTTACAGAGCGTTGTACGAAGCGGTGCTCGCGCGCCCGGGCGCCCTGGGGTGATCGCGTGGATCTGGTGCACTGCAGCGACGCAATCGTTTGAATTTCGGCGATCCTATGCTATGATGCTGGCGGCCGGGACACCCCGGGTGAACGCGAGGGCCCGGCTCCTTTTGGAGAGGATGGGCCATGACCACGATCAAGCATATGGGCGAATATGGCGTCGTCGCACTCGTCGGGGCGGCGCTGATGGTTGCTGCGACGGGCTTCGCAAAGGTCGCCGCCGACGCGGTGGTGCTACTGGGCGAGACGCTGATGCGGTGATCCGCCTCGGCCGGAACGGCGGCTGCGGCGTCCCCGGCTGCACGACGCAATTTCTTCGCATCGCCGGAACCTTTCGGATATAGGCTCGTGGTTTGTTTCCTGAGAGGTGCCGTTTCCCGTGTTCAAGGGCCTGAAGCCGATCGTCTACAATGGCCGCGAAGTCTGGCCGCTCGTCGAAGGTGGCAAGGGAGTTGCGGCGACCAATCACGCATCGGCCGGCGCCTGGGCGGCGGCGGGCGGGATTGGCACCGTCTCCGCGGTCAATGCCGACAGCTACGATCCCGACGGCAAGATCATTCCGCAGATTTACCGCGCGCTGACCCGGCGCGAGCGGCATGAGGAACTGATCGAATATGCGATCGAGGGCGCTGTTCAGCAGGTGCGGCGCGCGTTCGACATCGCCGGCGGCAAGGGCGCGATCAACATCAACGTGCTGTGGGAGATGGGCGGCGCCCAGCGCGTGCTGCACGGCGTGCTCGAGCGGACGAAGGGGCTCGTCTCCGGCGTCACCTGCGGCGCCGGCATGCCCTACAAGCTCTCCGAGATCGCAGCGTCCTACCAGGTCAGCTACCTGCCCATCGTCTCGTCGGGCCGTGCGTTCCGCGCCTTGTGGAAGCGCGCCTATTCGAAGGCCGCCGAGTGGCTGGCGGCGGTGGTCTACGAGGATCCGTGGCTCGCGGGCGGGCATAACGGCCTGTCGAACGCCGAGGATCCGCTCAAGCCGCAGGATCCCTATCCGCGCGTCAAGGAACTGCGCGAAACGATGCGCGAAGGGGGTATCCCCGACACGACGCCGATCGTGATGGCCGGGGGCGTCTGGTATCTGCGCGACTGGAACGACTGGATCGACAATCCGGAGCTGGGCACGATCGCGTTCCAGTACGGAACGCGTCCCCTGCTGACCCAGGAGAGCCCGATCCCCGAGGAGTGGAAGGCGCGGCTGACGCAGATCGAGGAGGGCGGGGTGCTCCTCCATCGCTTCTCCCCAACCGGCTTCTACTCGTCGGCGGTCCGCAACCCGTTCCTGCGCAGCCTCGAGGCCCGGTCCGAGCGGCAGATCGCCTTTTCGACGCAGGAGGCGGGTGACCACGTCTTCCAGCTCGACGTCGGCGTGAAGGGCAAGAACTTCTGGGTGACGCGGGGCGATTTGCTGCGCGCACGCGAGTGGTTCGGCGCCGGCTTCACCATGGCGTTGAAAACCCCCGACAACACGCTCGTCTTCGTCACGCCCGAAGAGGCGAAGGAAATCCGCAAGGATCAGGCGGACTGCATGGGCTGCCTCTCGCAGTGCCTGTTCTCCAGCTGGGCGGACACCGAGACGAACTCGACCGGACGTCTCGCCGACCCGCGCAGCTTCTGCATCCAGAAGACGCTTCAGGACATCGCGCACGGCGGCGACGTCGACAACAACCTGATGTTCGCCGGTCACGCGGCCTATAACTTCAAGCGCGATCCTTTCTATTCCAACGGATTCGTGCCGACGGTGAAGCAGCTGGTCGACCGCATCCTGACGGGCGATTGATCGGGTCGCGGGATCCATCGCTGATCGAGACGCTGGCGGCGATCGCAGACGCGATGTCGCCGGCGTTGCGGCCATGGTGGGTCATCGGCAGCGCGGCCGTCGCCTTGCATGGGGCGGATGCCGGGAAGGTCGGCGATGTCGACATCCTCGTCGATCCGTCGGATGCGGACGCGCTCTTCCGGCGCCTCGGCGTGGCGGCACTTGACCTGCCTCCGCACCCCCTTTTCCGCTCGGAGCGCTTCGCGCGATGGGCCGTGCATCCCGTGCCGGTGGAGATGATGGCGGGATTCGCCATCGCGACCGATGGCGGATGGCAAAGGCTTGAGCCGACGACGCGACACGGCATCGCGGTCGACGGGCGGATCATTCACGTGCC
Organism: Sphingomonas sp. GV3; assembly: GCF_031082075.1. Taxonomy (NCBI): domain Bacteria; kingdom Pseudomonadati; phylum Pseudomonadota; class Alphaproteobacteria; order Sphingomonadales; family Sphingomonadaceae; genus Sphingomonas; species Sphingomonas sp. GV3. Next base: position 603,582 of record NZ_JARWLE010000001.1, read on the forward strand.
GGCGCGAGAGGAGCTTATCGCGATTCTGCGGCGCATCGGGCGCCCAAAGGACGTGGCGCGCGCCGCTGCGCTGGAGGCGCGGGAGCCGGGTTGAGGCTGTCGACTCCCGCCCGTCCGCTTATTTGGCAACGGTGCCCACGACCGCGCCGGCTGTCCCGCCCACGGCGGCGCCCTTTTCGACGCTGCCGCCGGTCGCCGCGGCGACCCCCGCACCGCCCACGGCGCCGATGCCCGCACCCTTGAGGGTCGAACATCCCGACAAGGCGGTGGCGGCGACGAGCAAGGCGGCCGAGGCCGCACCAAGCTTCCGGGTCATCACGATCATCCTTTCGCTGTGAACGGCGAACCGAATGCCCTGGCGCGGTCGCAGGTTCCCTGGACCGGGAAACGTCAGACCCAGCCGTCCAGCACCTGGTCTGGCGGCCGGTGTCCGTCCGCCCACATGCGGATGTTCTGGATGACGCGATCCCCCGACGCCTGCCGCCCTTCGAAGGTCGCGGAACCCATGTGCGGCGTCATCACGACATTGGGCAACGCGAGCAGGCGCGGATCGATGCGCGGTTCGTGCTCCCAGACGTCCAGCCCCGCGCCGGCGAGACGGCCGGCCTCGAGCGCCTCGACCATGGCCACTTCGTCGACGATGCCGCCCCGCGACGTGTTGATCAGGTAGACGTGAGGCCGCATCAGCGCGAGCCGGCGTCGATCGATCAGGTCGCGGCTGTCGTCGTTGAGCGGCGTGTGGATCGAGACGATGTCCGCATCGGCCAGAAGGTCGTCGAGCTCGGCGTGGAAGATCGCGCCGAGGTCCTGCTCGACGATCGCGGGCAGGCGATGCCGGTTGTGATAGTGGATCGACAGGCCGAAGGCGCGGGCCCGCCGTGCGACGGCCTGCCCTATCCGACCCATGCCGACGATGCCGAGGGTCTTGCCGCCGATGCGGTGGCCGAGCATGCCTCCGGGGCTCCAGCCGTGCCACTCGCCCGACCGGACCAGCTTCTCGCCCTCCGCCAGCCGACGCGGCACCGAGACGATCAGCGCCATCGCCATGTCCGCGGTGTCCTCGGTCAGCACGCCCGGCGTGTTGGTGACGATGATGCCGCGAGCACGCGCTGCCCTCAGCGCGATGTGGTTCACGCCCGCGCCGTAATTGGCGATCAGGCGCAGCCGCGGTCCCGCCTGCTCGATCAGCGCCGCATCGATGTCGTCGGTAACGGTCGGCACCAGCACGTCGCAGTCCGCCATCGCCGCGGCCAGCGCCTCGCGCGTCATCTTGGCGTCGCCGCGATTGTTCGTCGTGTCGAACAAGGCCTCCAGCCGCGCCATCACACCCTCGGCCAGCTCGCGGGTGACGATCACCTTGGGATGGGGGCAGCGGCGCGTGTCTGTCATCGCGATCATGGCTTGGCGGAGGGGAGCCGCCCCGTCAACGGAAGGTTGAAGCCGTCGGCATGCACGCTATGCAGGCGGCTTACAGGGAAAAGGACAGGGAAGATGCGCCTTATCGCTCTCGCCGTCGCGGCGCTCGCGATGGTCTTCGCCGACGCAGGTGCGATCGCGGCCGATACGAAGAAGGCGCCGCCGTTCTTCGGATCGATCGCGGCGGGTCGGGCGCGGATGCGGACCGGGCCCGGCCGGACCTATCCCGCCAATTGGCTCTACCAGCGCGCCGATCTGCCGGTGCGCGTGATCGCGGTCTTCAAGGAATGGCGCAAGGTCGAGGATCCCGACGGCGCGCAGGGATGGATGCTCGCGGCGCTGATCAGCGAGCGGCGGACCGCGATCGTACGCGGGTCGCAACCGATCGATATGCGCGAGCGCCCGTCGCCCGGCGCGCGGTTGATGTGGCGCGCCGAACCCGGCGTCGTCGGTCGTCTGAGCCAGTGCGGCGGCGGCTGGTGCCGCCTCGACGTGAAGGGGCAGGCGGCCTATGTCGAGACCCGGGATCTGTGGGGCGTCGATCCGGGCGAAACGCTACCCTGAGTTGCAATCAGGCAAGGCCGGATAGGAGCGGTAAAGCTCCAGCACAGAGGGACCAGCCGCCAGTTGCAGCGCTTGTCGAGCCTTCGCCGATAGCGCCCGTTCGCCTCAACGGACAGCAAGGAGCCGCGGTGTGAAGCGGGTGGGCCCGGCCTCCAAGAGACCGGGCCGTGCGATACCCTGGAGTGCCGGTCGCGCTTACAGCAGTTCCACCGCCATCGCAGTGGCTTCGCCGCCGCCGATGCACAGGCTGGCGAGCCCGCGCTTCTGGCCGCTGCCCTGCAGCGCCGACAGCAGGGTCGCGAGGATGCGCGCCCCGCTCGCGCCGATCGGATGACCCAGCGCGCAGGCGCCGCCGTGGATATTAAGGCGCGCATGGTCGAGGCCGAGATCGTGCATCGCGATCATCGACACCGCGGCGAAGGCCTCGTTGACCTCGAACAGGTCGACCTGATCCTTGCTCCACCCCGCCTTTTCCAGTGCCTTCTGCATGGCGAAGACCGGCGCCGTGGTGAACAAGGCGGGCGCATGGGCGTGCGCGGCATGGCTGACGATGCGGGCGACGGGCGACAGGCCCAGCCGCTCGGCGACGCTTGCACGCGTCATCACCAGGGCGGCGGCGCCGTCCGAGATCGAGGAGGCATTGGCCGCCGTGATCGTGCCGTCACGCGAGAAGGCGGGCTTCAGCGTCGGGATCTTGGCGACATCGCCCTTCGCAGGCTGTTCGTCGAGCGAGACGGTCGTCGTGCCCTTGCGGCCCGCGATCTCGACCGCGACGATCTCGCGATCGAAGGCGCCGGACGCCTGCGCCTTCTGCGCCCGATGCAGCGATTCGATGGCATAATCGTCCATCGCCTTGCGCGTGAACTGGTATTCGGCGGCGGTATCCTCCGCGAAATTGCCCATCAGCTTGCCGGGTTCGTAGGCGTCTTCCAGCCCGTCGAGGTACATGTGATCGTACAGCGTATCGTGGCCGATGCGCGCGCCGCCGCGATGCTTCTTCGACAGATAGGGGGCATTGGTCATGCTCTCCATGCCGCCCGCGACGAGCAGCTCGGCCGAACCCGCGGCCAGAGCGTCGGCCCCCATGATCGCGGCCTGCATGCCCGATCCGCACATCTTGTTGACGGTCGTCGCCTCCACGTGCGTGCCGAGTCCGGCGTTGATCGCCGCTTGGCGTGCGGGTGCCTGGCCGAGGCCGGCGGGCAGCACGCAGCCCATGTAGATGCGCTCGACCGCCTCCGCCGTGATACCGGCGCGCTCCACCGCCGCACGCACCGCCGTCGCGCCCAATTCGGTGGCGGTCGCGCCCGCCAGTGCGCCTTGGAAGGACCCCATCGGCGTACGCGCGTAGGACAGGATCACGATCGGATCGGTCGACATCATTCTCTCCGGACTTTGTGTTGCTGCGCGATCTAGGCGGTCGGCAGGCGTGCCGCAACGTGCTTGATCTGGCTCAACCTCGAAGTGGTCGACTTGTCGCGAACGTCGCCTAAGCCACCGACGATGGAACAGTTTGCTGAGCCAATCCGGTGGTTTGCCTCGATCAGCGGCATGATCGCGGCAACGATCGTGTCGCTCGACTGGGGTAGGCGCGACACAGGTTGGGGCATGGTCCTGTTCTGTCTGTCGGCCGTCGCATGGATCGCGGGAGCGGTCTTGACCCGCGACTGGGCGCTGGGCACGCAGAACAGCGTGCTGCTGCTCATCGATCTGCTCGGCGTTTACCGGTATCTGCTGCGCGACCGCGGCGCGGCGACGGACGACGATGGCTGAGCACTGGGTCTGGTCGATCGGACTCGGCGCGGCAGGCCTTCTTGCAGGCAGTTTCGTCGCGGCCCTGGCGGTGCGCTGGCCGGACGGACGATCGGTCTTGCTCGGCCGCTCCGCCTGCGATCATTGCGGAGAGACGCTGGCGCCGCGCGAGCTGATACCGCTGGCAAGCTTCGTGCTGCAGCGTGGGCGATGCCGCCACTGCGGCGGCAGGATCGCGCCGCTGCATCCGATCGTGGAGGGGGGCGCGCTGGTGATCGGCGGCACGGCGGGTCTGGTCGCGCCGGGACTGGTCGGCGTGGCGGGCGCGCTGTTCGGCTGGCTGCTGCTGGCGCTCGCGACGATCGACCTGCGCGCCTTCTGGTTGCCTGACCGGTTGACCGGGACGCTGGCGATCGTCGGCATCGGCAGTGCGTGGCTCGCTGTGCCGCCGGATGCGACCGACCGGTTGCTGGGAGCTATCGGCGGCTATGTCTCGCTTGCGGGGATCGCGTGGTGCTATCGCGCGGTGCGCAAGCGGGACGGCATGGGCGGCGGCGACCCCAAGCTGTTCGGCGCCATCGGCCTGTGGCTGGGATGGCGGATGCTGCCGGCGGTGCTCCTGATCGCCGCCCTGATCGGGTTGGGGGCGGCGCTGTTTGCGCATGTTCGCGGCCGCTCGATCGGCGCCGCGACGGCGATGCCCTTTGGCGCCCTGCTGGCAGCGGCGGCTTACCCTGCCTGGCTTGCGATGATAGGGGGGGCGCCATGATCGCGCTGCTCCTTCCGATCGCGCTTCAGGCGGCGACGCCGGCGCCTCCGATGCTCGGCCCCATCGGTCGGCAGGCGCTGCCGGCCAAGGGGTGCGCCGCGTATCTGTGGAGCATCGCGGATCGGCAGCTGGTCGCCATGGCGTCCGCGACGCCTGCCACGCTGCGCATCGCGCCGGACGGCAAGGTCGCCGATCTGACCAAGATCGGGGAGGCCGGAGTGGGCGACCTGGGCTTCGCGGCATCGACCAGCTATCGGGCGGGCGACATGAGCGCGACGCTCGACTTGACGATCGTCCGGCAACAGGCGTTGACCGACGGCGCCCGCGTTGGATCCGCGACGCTGCGCATCGACCGGCCGGGCCAGGACAGCGTCATCCTGCCGCTCGCGGGCCTCGTCGGCTGTGCGCATGCCGCGCCCTAATCGTCGCGCAGACGCCGCGCACGGCCCGTCGCGAAAAGCCTGACCCGCCTGCAACCATATGCCTGTCGTTACGTTTGCCGTACGATCGGGGTGAGTCGAACGCGAACGCTCCATGCGTAGCAAAGGGGGGTCGTTCGCGCGTGTCGGGAGTTTCGGGAAGACATTTCTGGCTGGCGGCCGCGCTGCTGGCAGCGTCGCCGGCGGCGGCGCAGTTGTCGCAGCAGCAAGGTCGCGCGCCCGCCAAGGGTCCGGATGCGCCAAAGTCGCAGACCCCGCCCGAGGAAGACCAGGGCGTCGATCCCAAGGGCGATGCACCCATCGTTCCCGACGCGACGTTCAATGCCGCCTTGCCGCCGCTGAGCGGCGACATCAACGCGCCGCTCGAACCGATGCCGCTCCTCCCTGCCTCGCCCGGTGCGACCGCCGCGCCGCAAACGGTTACGCGCCCCACCGAGGGCGTCGGAGCGGCCGCGGCAATGCCGCCCCCCGCCGCCGAGAACCCGGAGTTGGCCCAGCCACTGGTGCCGCTGTCGAGCTTCGATTCGACGCCTCTGCAGACGGCGGCCGACGTCAAGGACGCGGCGGCCCCGCAGATCCGGTACGATACCGTCCTCAAGGGACTGGAGGGCGTGAACCTCGAGTCCGAGTTCAAGTCGCTGTCCGCGCTGCGCGAGGGCGGCGGCAAGGCCGCGAACGCGACGCAGGTCGCCGCACGGGCGCGCGAGGATGAGGCGCTCGCGGTGCGGCTGATGAAGTCGCTGGGCTATTACGACGGGACGGCGATATCGACGATCGAACCGATCGCGGGCGAGGCCGGCCGTCTTCGTGCCACGGTAAGCGCGACGCCGGGACGGCTCTATCGGCTGTCGTCGGTTGCGGTGAAGGCCGACCCTGTCGTGCCGGCCGACCTCATCACGCACAATCTGCCGCTCAAGATTGGCGATCCGATCGAAGCGGCGCGCATCCAGGGCGCAGAGGCCAATGTCAGCCTGGTGCTGCCGCAGCAGGGCTATCCTTTCGTCAAGGTCGGCGAGCGGGACATCCTGCTCGACGACCAATCGGAGAAGGCGACGGGTGCCTATACGCTGCCGGTGGATACCGGGCCGCGCGCCACCTTCGGACAGCTGACGACGAGCGGCGATGCGGTCTTCGGGCTCGATCATCTCAATGTCTTCCCGCGCTTCAAGCAAGGGGACCTTTACGATGCGCGCAAGACCGACGACCTGCGCGATGCGCTGGTCGCCACCGGCCTGTTCCGCGGTATCGCCGTCACGCCCGAGCGGACCGGTCGCCCGGGGCCGGACGGCACGGAACAGGTCGATCTGCTCGTCCGCCAGACGGAAGGGCCCGCGCGCAGCCTCGGCGGCACGGTCGGCTATTCGACCGGCCAGGGCTTTCGCGCCGAAGGCACCTGGACGCATCGCAACCTCTTCCCACCCGAGGGTGCGCTGATCGCCAGCGTGATCGCCGGCACGCAGGAACAGGGCCTGTCGGGCACGTTCCGCCGCTCGAACGCGGGCAAGCGCGACAGGACCTTCCAGATCATCGCCTCTGCCAACCGCAACAGCTATGACGCCTATGAGGCGTTCACCGGCACGCTCGGCGTCCGGTGGAGCTACGACTCGACGCCGATCTGGCAGAAGCGGATCACCTATGCCTATGGCGGCGAGCTTGTCGGCACCAATGAGAGCGTGTGGGACTTCACGCGCAACGAACGTGTCCGCCGGACCTATGGCATCGTCGCGTTGCCGAGTCAGGTGCAGTGGGACACGTCCGACAGCCTGCTCAACCCGACGCGCGGTTACCGGCTGAAGCTCAATCTCAGTCCCGAGACGTCCGTCCAGGGCAAGGTGAGCCCCTATGCCCGCACGATGGTGGAGGCGACCTTCTATTATCCCCTGTCTACCTCGCTGACGCTGGCGGGTCGCGCCCGCGCCGGGTCGATCTTCGGCATCGCGCGGGACGATCTGGCGCCGTCGCGGCGCTATTACGGCGGGGGCGGGGGCTCCGTACGCGGCTACGGCTTCCAGCGGCTGGGGCCGCTCGATCCGCAGGGCAATCCGGTCGGCGGTCGCTCTCTCAACGAATTCGCGGTCGAGGCACGCTATCGCTTCGGGAATTTCGGCATCGTGCCGTTCGTCGACGCCGGCAACAGCTACGCCTCGGTCTTTCCCACCGCCTCCGACCTGCGCTTCGGCGCCGGTATCGGCGGCCGGTTCTACACGAATTTCGGTCCGCTGCGGCTCGACGTCGCCACCCCGCTCAATCCGCGCAAGGGTGACGGAAAGGTCGCTCTGTACATCTCGATCGGACAAGCCTTCTGATGGTGGACGAGACGCAAGCCGAGGCGCCGCGAACCGTCGTCATCCGCCGTCCGCTGTGGCAGCGCATCGTGAAATGGATCGGCGTCGCGATCCTCGGCCTGCTGCTGCTGGTCGCGATCGTGGTGTTCGGGATCAATACCGATCCCGGCCGACGCTTCGTCGCCAATCGCATCGGCGGCTACACCACCGCGTCGGGTCTCAGCATCAAGGTCGGGCGGATCGACGGCTCGCTCTACGGGCAGATGGTGCTCAGCGATGTGCGCGTCTCCGATCCGAAGGGCGTCTTCCTCACCAGTCCCAAGCTCAGCGTCGACTGGCGGCCATTCGCGTTCGCGCGCAATCACGTCGACGTCCGTGCACTGTCGACGGACCTAGTCACGCTGGCCCGTCGACCCGCGCTCAAGGCGACGCCGCCGAGTCCCGAGAACCAGCCGCTGCTTCCGGATCTCGACATCGACGTGAACCGGCTGCACATCGGCCGCCTGGTGCTGCAAAAGCCGGTGACCGGCCAGACGCACGTCGTCCGTGTCGACGGATCGGTCCATATCGCCGACCGCCGTGCACAGCTCGTCGCCGACGCCGCCGCACTGCGTGGGCCAGGCGTCGCGGGCGGCGATCGCCTTCGGCTCAGGCTGGACGCGGTGCCCGACCAGGACAAGCTGGACGTCGACCTCAGGCTTGCGGCTCCCGTCGGCGGCGTCGTCGCGACCATGGCTTCGCTCAAGGCGCCGCTCGCGGTCAGCGTCGGCGGCCGCGGCAGCTGGGCGTCGTGGCAAGGGCGTGCCTCCGCCACGCTGGGTCAGGGGCAGCTGGCCGACCTGAGCGTGACCGCGCGAAACGGGCACATCGCGGTGCGCGGCTACGCGACGCCCGGCCTGTACCTGCAAGGTCCCGTCGAGCGCCTGACCTCGCCGCGGCTCGATCTGGCGATCGACACGACGCTCGACCAGCGGCGGGCCGATACGCGGCTGACCGCCCGATCGCGCGCGCTGGCACTGGAAGCCGGTGGCATTCTGGACCTCGCGAACAGCCGTTTCGGCAATTTCGCGGTCGACGCACGGTTGCTCACGCCCGGCGCGATCGCGCCCAACCTCAACGGCCGCGACGTCCGCGCGCGCCTGGTCCTTGATGGCGCCTTCGCGACGCCGACCGTCAACTACAAGATCAGCGGCGCGTCGATCGGGTTCGGCACGACCGTCGTACAGGACGTCTACGCCGAGGGTCTGGCGCGGGTGAATGCCGACAGGATCCTGGTTCCCGTGCAGGCGCGTGCCCGCCGGGTCACGGGGCTCAACGCGGCCGTCGGCGGCCTGACGAACAATGTGCGCATCGCGGGCGATTTCGCGATCTCGATGCCCAATATCCTGTCGGATAATCTGCGCATCCGCTCCGATAATATCGACGCGGCGGCCGTCGTCGTCGCGAACGTCAGCACCGGCCGTTACACCGGCGCGCTGAAGGGGCGGATCAACAATTATCGCGTCGAAAGCATCGGTATCATAAGCCTGACGACCGATGCGAGGCTCGTGCCGGGGCCGAACGGTGGCTTCGGCATCACCGGGCGTGTGGTCGCGCGCACGCAGCAGCTGTTCAACACCGGCGTGCGGTCCTTCCTGGGCGGCAATGCGATCGTGCGCGCCGACATCGGATACAGCCCCGAAGGCATCGTGAGCTTCCGCAACGTACGGCTGAACGCGCCACAGTTCCACGTCACCCGCGGCGAGGGCAGGTTCGATCCCGCCAACGGTGCCCTGCTGGTCAACGCCGACGCCGATTCCAGCCAATATGGCCCGCTCTCCGCGCGCGTGACCGGCAGCGCCACCAACCCCGTGGTCCTGTTGCACGCGGCACGTCCCGGCGTCGGCATCGGCCTGGTCAATCTCGATGCGCGGGTCGTCGGTCGCGACGGGGCCTATGCCGTCACGGCAAAGGGCGGGACCAATTACGGCCCGTTCACCGCCGACGTGCTGCTGCGACCGAGCCCGAGGTTGACCGTGGACGTCCGCAGTCTTGTCCTGGCCGGCATCACCACGCGGGGACAGATCGCCGCGACGCCGCGGGGTCCGTTCGCGGGCCTGCTGACCTTCACCGGTCGCGGGATCAGCGGAACCGTGCGTCTGGCGGACCAGAACGGCGTCCAGCGTGCCGATATCAACGGCCGCGCCTATAATGCGACGATCCCCGGCGCGGCAGATTTCACGATCGCGCGCGCGCTCGTCAGCGCCAGCGTCGTCCTCTACCCGAAGGCGCCGCAAGTGATCGCGGACGTCCAGGTCGCTGATACCCGCTATAATGCGTTCGTCATCGAGGCGATGCGCGCCAAGGTGAACTACACCGGCGGACGCGGCACCGCCCAGGCGCTGCTGACCGGATCGAGCGGCGTGCCGCTGCGCGTCGCGCTCAACGCGCGGTTGTCGCCCGGCGATTACCTGGTGGCGTTGCAGGGGCAGGCCAACGGCATCCCGTTCCGCACCGGCAACCCGGCGCGGATCACGCAAGGCCGGCAAGGCTATGCGCTGGCACCGACGCGGATCGATTTCGGCCAGGGTTCGAACGCCGGCGCGGCCCGCCTCGCGGGATCCTATGGTGGCGGGGTGACGGCGGCGCAGATGCGGCTCGATCGGATGAACCTGTCGATCCTGTCCGCCTTCGTACCGAACCTCGGCCTGTCGGGAGCCGTCAGTGGCAGCCTCGACTACCGCCAGCAGGGTGCCGCCATCCCGCAGGCGGACGCGCGGCTGACCGTCGCCAATTTCCAGCGCACCGGCATCGCCGCGGTCTCGGAGCCCGTCGACATCCAGTTCGTCGGTCGCCTCCTGCCCGACGGGGGCGAAGCGCGCGCGCTGGTCAGGCGCGGCTCGATGACGGTCGGCCGGATGCTCGCGACGCTGCGTCCGCTGCCGCCGGGCGACGGATCGTGGACGACGCGTCTGATGCAGGCGCCGCTTGCCGGCGGCTTGCGGTACAACGGTCCGGCGGCGGTGCTGTTCAGCCTGGCGGCTCTGCCGGGACAACAGCTGACGGGTCCAATCGCGGTCGCTGCGGACTTCTCCGGACGTGTCTCAGTACCGCAACTTAACGGTCTGATCCGAGCCGATAATCTTACCTATGACAACGAGACTTATGGCACGCGCCTGTCGCAGATGAAAATCGCGGGGCGGTTCAGCAATGACCGGCTCGAGCTCACCAGTCTGACCGCGCGCGCCGGCGACGGCAGCGTGCAGGCCCAAGGCACTGTCGGCCTGGCATCGGACAGCGGCTTCCCCATCGACGTCACCGCGCGTCTCGACAATGCGCAGCTCGCCAAGAGCGATGCACTCGCGGCGAAGACGTCGGGCACGATCCGCTTCACGAACGGCAAGGACGGCGCGCTGCTCAAGGGTGACTTGACCGTGCCGGATGCCCGCTACCAGATCATCCGCCAGGGCGCCGCCGAGGTCCCCGAGCTGACGGGGGTCCGCCGCAAGAGCGAAATCCGTGTCGCACGGCCGACGGACCGACCGGCGGCACCGCCGAAGCCCGCGATGCTCGTCAAGCTCGACCTGCGGGTGCGCGCGCCCAACCAGCTCTACGTTTCCGGCATGGGGCTCGAATCGGAATGGTCGATGGACCTGCGGATCGGCGGCACGTCGGCCGCGCCGACGATCGGCGGAGGCCTCGACCTGATCCGTGGTACCTATTCGTTTGCGGGCAAGCGTTTCGACGTCAGCCGCGGTACGATCCGCTTCCGCGGCGGTGCGCTGACCGATCCGGACATCAACATCCAGGCGACGACGACCACCAACGGCATCACCGCGGTCATCAACATCACCGGTACGGGCCAACGCCCGCAGATCGCCTTCACCTCGACGCCGGCACTGCCGCAGGACGAGGTGCTGAGCCGCCTGCTGTTCGGCACCAATCCGGAAAACCTGTCCGCCATCGAGGCGATCCAGCTGGCGAGCGCGCTCAATTCGCTGCGCGGATCGGGCGGCGGGGGGCTCAATCCCCTGGGCAAGCTGCGCTCGGCGGTGGGCTTCGACCGGTTGCGCGTGCTCGGCGCGGATCAGGCGACCGGCCGCGGCACCAGCCTCGCGGCGGGCAAATACCTGACCGACAATATCTATGTGGAGGTGGTAACGGATGCGCGCGGGTTCACCGCGACGCAGCTTGAAATCTCGCTGACCAAGTCGCTCAGCATCCTGACCTCGACAGGCTCGTTCGGCGGATCCGACGTACGTCTCAAATATTCGCGGGACTATTGAGCGCGGAACAGGATGGTTGCATCCTGCCACTGACAAAAGTGTCAGCGAGAGGGTGAGGCGTATGGCGGAGCATGTCGATGTCGTGATCGTCGGTGCAGGCCTGTCCGGCGTCGGCCAGGCCTATCACCTGCAACGGCGCTGTCCCGATCGTCGCTACGTCATCCTGGAGGGACGGGCGGCGATGGGCGGGACCTGGGATCTGTTCCGCTATCCCGGCATCCGCTCCGACAGCGACATGCACACCCTAGGCTTTGCGTTCCAGCCGTGGACGGAGGCCAAGGCGATCGCCGACGGCCCATCCATCCGCCGCTATATCGAGGCGACCGCGCGCGAACATGGGATCGACGGGAACATCCGCTACCGCCATCACGTGCGTTCGGCGTCCTGGTCGACGCCGGATGCCCGCTGGACGGTGGAGGCGACGGGCCCCGACGGGCAGCCCGTGACGATAACCTGCGACTTCCTGTGCATGTGCTCGGGCTATTACGATTACGCACGAGGGTACGCGCCCGATTTCCCGGATCAGGAAAGCTTCGCGGGCACATTGGTGCATCCTCAATTCTGGCCGGAAGACCTCGATTATGCTGGCAAGCGCGTCATCGTGATCGGCAGTGGCGCGACGGCGGTGACGCTGGTGCCGGAGATGGCGAAGACAGCGGCTCAGGTGACGATGCTGCAGCGTTCGCCCACCTATGTGGTGTCGCGGCCGGCACAGGATGCCGTCGCCAACTGGCTCCGCGCGCGGCTACCGAGCAAGGCGGCCTATGGCATCACGCGATGGAAGAACGTCCTGCTCGGCATGCTCTTCTATCGGATCGCGCGAAAGCGGCCCGAGAAGTTCAAGCAGCGGCTGATCGGCATGGTGCGCGATCATCTGGGACCCGATTATGATGTGGGTATCCATTTTACGCCGAGCTACAATCCCTGGGACCAGCGGCTGTGTCTGGTTCCCGACGCCGATCTGTTCGAGGCGATCAAGCAGGGGCGCGCCTCCGTCGTCACCGGGACGATCGACCGTTTCGTCACGGACGGCATCCGCCTGTCGTCTGGCGAGACGCTGTCGGCCGATATCGTCGTCACGGCGACCGGGCTGCAGTTGCAGCTGCTGAGCGACGTGACATTCTCGCTCGACGGGCAACCGATCGATCTGTCGCAGGCCGTCCAGTACAAGGGCATGATGTTTTCCGACGTGCCGAACCTTGCCTATACCTTCGGCTATACCAATGCGTCCTGGACACTGAAGGCCGATCTCGTGGCCAATTACGTCTGTCGGCTGCTCAACACGATGAAGCGCCGAGGCCTGCGCCAGGCGACCCCGCGGATCGCCGACCCTGCGATGGCCCGTGCCCCCTTCGTCGATTTCACATCGGGCTATGTCGCGCGGGCCGCGCATTTCCTGCCCAAGCAAGGGACGCGCAAGCCATGGCGGCTCAACCAGAATTATGCGCTCGACGTGGTGGCGCTGCGCTTCGGGTCGGTGGACGACGAACTGGAATTCTCCAATCCGGTGCCCGCCGGCGACGCACGCGCGGCGTGAAGCCGGTGCGCGGCACTTTTCGGGTGCTCCTGCGTCTTAGCGCATGTTAACACGCGGGCAACAAAACCGCGGGGGTCATAAGGGGCCGGCATGAGCGAAAACGAACCGCGCGACGAGGCGCAGTCCGATAGTTCGGACGCGCGGCGCGAAGACGAGGGCAAGGCGCACGGCTCTCGCGAGCGTAGGAGCGAGGGCGACGACAAGGACGACGACAGCGGTTCGGACGATGGCGGGCCCGAAGACGGCGATTCCGGCGACGAAGATGAGCAGGACGGCGACGAACGGAAGAAGCCGTCGATCTTCAAGAAGCCGCTGTTCTGGATCATCCTGATCGTCGTCGTCTCAGCGCTCGTGATCGGGGGCACGCTCTATTACCTCCATGCTCGTCAGTTCGAGAGCACGGACGACGCGTTCGTGGACACGCACATCGTGCGCATCTCCGCCCAGTCGCCGGGACGGCTCGTGCAGGTCGCCAATCTCGACAACCGGCACGTGGAGGCCGGTCGCCTGCTGGCGGTGATCGAGCCATCGGGTCCCGAGGCGCAGGCGGCGGAGGCGCGCGCCAATGTCTTGCAGGCGCAGGCGCAGGTGCAGCAGGCGCTCGCGCAGGTGTCCGCCGCGATCGCCAACCGCGAGCAGGCCGCGGCCGCGGCGCGCGTGCCCTTGGCACAGGCGCAGAAGGCGCAGGCCGATCTGTCCCGATACGAGACACTGCTCCGCCTAGATCCGAATGCGGTCGCGGGCCAGCAACTCGATCAGGCGCGCACCCAGGCGCGCGCCACGGCAGCCGACGCGGCGGCCGCACGCCGCCAGGTTGCCGCGGCGGAGGCGCAGGTCACCGTCGCCACCCGTCAGGTCAAGTCGGCCGAAGCGGTCGTCGGGGCTCGACAGGCGCAGGTGTCGCAGGCGAACACGACGCTCGGCGATCTGCAGATCAGGGCGCCCGTCCCGGGACAGGTGGTGAACCGTCAGGTCAATCTCGGCTCCTACGTCCAGGCGGGGTCGCAGCTGCTGGCGATCGTCCCCGACCGGATGTGGGTTACCGCCAATTTCAAGGAAACGCAGCTGACGCTGATGCGCATCGGTCAGCCGGTGACGATCAAGGTCGACGCCTATCCGGACGTCAAGTTCGTCGGCCGGGTCGATTCGATCCAGCGCGGCGCGGGCCAGGCCTTCGCGCTGCTGCCGCCGCAGAACGCTACCGGCAATTACGTCAAGGTCGTGCAGCGCGTCCCCGTGCGCATCCTGTTCGACGTGTCCAATGGTCATCCTGATCCGCGCCGCTACCCGATCGGGCCCGGCATGTCGGTGGTGCCGACCGTCAAGGTCCGCTGAGCGTGGCCAAGGCGGGCACCGCGAAGGGCGGGGGCAAGAGCAAGGGCGGCGGCGGGGCGGGCGAGTGGAGCCCCAGCCGTTCCGCTGCCGGCCGCTATTCCCCGTGGCTGATCGTCGCGATCATCTCCATCCCGACGTTCATGGAAGTGCTCGACACGTCGATCGCGAACGTCGCGCTCGACCATATCGCCGGGGGCCTGTCGGTATCCAACGACCAGGCGACCTGGGTGCTGACCAGCTACCTCGTCGCCAATGCGATCATCATCCCGATCTCGGGCTGGCTATCCGACGCGATCGGACGCAAGCGCTATTTCCTCATCTCGATCGCGCTGTTCACGCTGTCATCGCTGCTGTGCGGCCTTGCCCCGAACCTGTCGACGCTCGTGCTGGCGCGCGTGTTGCAGGGGGTCGGCGGCGGCGGCCTTGCGCCCGTGGAGCAGTCGATCCTCGCCGACACGTTTCCGCCCGCCAAGCGAGGCATGGCCTTCGCCGCGTTCGCGATCGTCGTCGTGGTCGGTCCGGTCCTGGGACCCACGTTGGGCGGCTATATCGTCGAATATTCGACCTGGCACTGGGTGTTCCTGATCAACGTGCCCGTCGGCATCGCCGCCTGGTTCCTGGTCGAGGTGTTCGTCGACGAACCCGAACAGGTGCAGAAGGACCGCAAGGAGAAGTTCAAGAACGGCCTGCGCATCGACTATGTCGGTGTGGCGCTGGTCGCCCTCGGGCTCGGTTTCCTGGAAATCACCTTCGACCGGGGCGAACGGGAGGACTGGTTCTCGAGCCCGCTGATCCTGGCGTCGGCCATCATATCGGCAACCGCGCTGATCTCGCTCATCGTGTGGGAGCTCAACCACGACGATCCGGTCGTCGACCTGCGCCTGCTCAAGAACCGCAACTTCGCGCTGACGATCGGCGTCATGGCGATCACCGGCATGATCCTGTTCGGCACGACGCAGCTCATTCCGCAGATGCTGCAACAGGTGCTCGGCTATTCCTCGCTCGACGCCGGCCTCGCGCTGACCGCGGGTGGTCTCGCCACATTGGTCGCCGTCCCCTTCGCGGGCAGGCTCGCGGGCGTCGTCGACGTGCGCTTTCTGTTGTTTCCCGCGCTGATCGTGCAGGCGGCGGCCCTGTGGAACATGTCGCATCTGACCGCCGACATCACGTTCTGGGACGCCGCCACCGCCCGCCTCTACCAGGCCATGGCGCTGCCGTTCCTCTTCGTGCCGATCAACGCGATCGCCTATGTCGGCCTTCGGCAGAACCAGACCGCGCAGGCGTCCAGCCTGTTGAACGTCGCGCGCAATCTTGGCGGGACGATCGGCATCAGCCTGTCCCAGACCTTGTTATCCAACGGCCTGCAGAAACATCAGAGCGAGCTGGTCCAGCCGCTCAACCCCCTCGACCCCAATTACAACCAGTGGCTGGCCACCGCCGGCAAGGCCTTCGCGGGCCAGGGCGATCCGTCCACCACGCCGCTCGCCGTCCTGTACAGCCAGGTCCAGCGACAGGCTTCGATGCTCGCCTTCCTCGACGTGTTCCGCACGCTGATGATCGTCGTGCTCGTGGTCGCGCCGCTGGTGCTGTTCATGCGTGCCAACAAGACGGGCCAGGCCCCGCAGGGAGGACATTGATGCGCCGGTCGACCTCGATCGCGCTCGCGGCGCTGCTCGGCGGCTGCACCGTCGGGCCCGACTATACGCCACCCAAAGCGGAGGTGCCGAATGCGTTCGTCGGACCGCAGGCGGCTGCCAGTACCATGGACCTGTCGCAATGGTGGCGCGCGTTCGGCGATCCGCGGCTGGACAGCTTGGTCGCGCGCGCACTCAAGGACTCGCCCGACATCGCGATCGCTGCGTCCCGCGTGCGCGCCGCGCGATTGCAGGAAATCGCCGCCCGCGCGCAGGGCCTGCCGCAGGTCAATGCCAGCGCCAACGTGACGCATGTCGAGTTCAGCAAGAACGCGGGCTTCTCCTCGCTCGCGCGGCTGTTTGGCGGCCAGTCGGGCGGCGGCTCGAGCGGCGGCGGCAGCTCCGGTGCAGGGTCGGGATCGAGCGGTGGCATAGCCCTGCCGGGCAGCGGCATCACGACCTATGCGGCCGGCTTCGACGCGAGCTGGGAACTCGACGTGTTCGGGGGTGTCCGCCGACAGGTGCAGGGCGCCGTCGCACGGACGGAAGCCGCGGAGTGGAGCCGGCGCGACGCCGCCACGATGATCGCGGGCGAGGTGGCCCAGGCCTATTTCGCGCTTCGCTTCGACGAGCAGCAGATCGCGATCGTCGAGGCCGAGCTTGCACGGCAACGCGGCGCGCTGAAGATTGCCGGCGATGTTGCGCGCGTCGGACTGGTGCCGCCGATCGACGTCACCCGCCAGCGAGGGACGATCACCAGCACGGAGGCGCGGCTGCTACCGATCCGGGCGGATATCGCGGTGCGCCGCCACGCCCTCGCGCTACTGCTCGGCCAGTCGCCGGGATCGCTCGATGCCGAACTGGCGGCCCCGATCCCGGCGGCGCTGCCGCCAGTCCCCGCGATTCCCGCCGGGCTTCCGTCCGACCTGTTGCGACGGCGGCCCGACGTCCGCGCGGCAGAGCGCAATCTCGCGGCGGCGACGGCGGATATCGGCGTGGCGGTGGCCGATCTCTACCCGCGGTTCAGCCTGACCGGCATGGCGCAGCTGATCTCGACGGCACTCTCCAACCTCTTCAGCGGCGACAGCCTCCAGTTGACCGGCACGGGCGCCGCACAATTCCCGCTGCTCGATTGGGGCCGCCGCAAGGCGACGGTGGGCATCCGCAAGGAGGCGCGGGAGCAGGCCTATCTGCAATATCGGCAGACCGTGCTGCAGGCGCTGCGCGACGTCGAGGACGCCTTGGTTGCCATCGACGCGGAGCGTAGCCGGCGTGTCGTCCTGACACGCGCGGTGGCGGATGCGGAGGCCAGCGTGCGGGCGACATCCGCACAATATCAGAGCGGCTTCGTCGCGCAGGACGCCGTGCTGAATACCGAAGCGCAATTGCTGTCGGCGCGGGAACAGGTGGCGATGAGCGACGCACAGCTCCGCCAGCAGACGGTGGCGTTGGCCAAGGCGCTGGGGGGCGGCTGGGACCAGTCGGAGGACCAGCCGGAAGTTGCTCGGCACTGACGGCCGACCTGGCGGTATTGCAGAATTCCAGACAACCGGCCCGGGCTCCCGATGAGGGGGTCCGGGCCGATCTATACGATTACCAGGGCTTGATATCGATCCCGATGACCGCCTTGATGATGAGCGCCAGCATGGTTTTTCTCCCTTATGGTGCGACCCGAAAGCCGCACCACGATAGTTAATAGAAGATTTACCATTTTACAATCCGCTGCGTCTTTCCTTGATTAACGCTATCTTAGGGGGCGGCGCATAGTGCGGGAGGGTGATGATCCCTGCAGAGCGCCTCGTCGCCCCGGTCGGACCCGTCGAATCCTCCGTCGCCACGGAGCGTGACGCGATCCACTGTCACCTGCTGGTCGAGCTCGCCAATTTCGGCGCGCTGCGCCGGCGCCTGGGCTGTATCCGTGCCGATCTGCTGGCGGGTCTCGCAGCGGAACGTCTCGGTCGGCTGCTGCCGACCGCGAGCGTGGCCAAGGTCGGACCATCGCTCGTGATGTGCCAATTTCGGGTCAGCGATGTCGAGGATTGCGATCGTCGTATCGCGGCGATCGAAGCGGGCTTCGTCCGCCACTTCATCATCGACGAAATGTCCGTGCGGATCGAGCTGACCTTCGGCGCCGCCAGCGGTCCTACCTGCGTCGACGACGTCGCGCTGGTCGAACAGGCCGAGGCCGCGCTGGCGGAGGCGCGGACCGCCTATCGCGCGGTGCGTCACGACGTTGCGCCGCGCGCGCAGGGCGACATCGTCCGCATCGCGCGTGAGCTCGATCACGCCATCGACGCGGACGAACTGATGCTGATGTATCAGCCCAAGGTCCACGTCCGCCGGCAGGAGATCACCAGTGCCGAAGCGCTTATCCGCTGGCGGCACCCCGAGCGCGGTCTGGTCATGCCGGGCGACTTCGTCCCGGTGGCGGAACAATGCCAGCTGATCGACCGCATGACCCTCTGGACGATCCGCCGGGTGATCGACGATCAGGCGACCCTGGCCGCGCGGGGACATGCGCTCCGCCTGTTCATCAACATATCGGGTCAGCTGCTGGGCGACGCCGCGTTCGTCGAGGAAGCCTGCCGTCTCGTCGGCGCGAGCGACGCGAAGCTCGGCTTCGAGATCACCGAAACCTCGGTGATCCGCGATCCGGAAAGCGCCATCGCGAACCTGCAGCGCTTCGCGGATTTCGGCATCACGATCGCGATCGACGATTATGGCGCGGGCCTGTCGTCGCTCGCCTATCTCAAGCAATTGCCCGCACGCGAGCTGAAGATCGACAAGTTGTTCGTGACGCAGCTGACCAGTTCCAACCGCGATCCGCTGATCGTGCGATCGACGATCGACCTTGCCCATGCACTGGAAATGGAAGTGGTCGCGGAGGGCGTGGAGACGCACGCCGCGCTGGCGCTGCTGACGGTCATGGGCTGCGACATGGTGCAAGGCTATCTCATCAGCCGCCCCGTACCCCTGGATGCTCTCGTCACCTATCTGAACGAGGGGGCGCATCGTCGCCCCGGACCTGATCCGCTGACTATGTTCGGGGGACTGAATCCGGTCAGGCGTGAGGCATAGGATGCGAGTGACCCGCAGCACGCTGCGCTGTCTTTGCATCGCGACCCTGTTCGCCGCGCAGCCCGTCGCGGCAGCGGCGTCGTCGGAGCATTTCGACGAACTGATCGCGGAAGCCAGAGCTGCCATGCTCGCCGACCCCAACGTCGCAATCGACAAGGCGAAAGACGCGGAACGCTTTGCAGATACGCGGCCGCCGTCGTCGCCACGGGAAATCATGCGAGCCACAGCCCTGTGGCTTCGCGGCGAAGCTCTATTGCGGCTGAACAAGGGAACTGCCGCTAAGCCGCTCATCGCCCAGGCGTTGGCGATTGCAACGCGCCTTTCGCCAAAGTCGAAGCTTCAGGCCGACCTCCTCCTTTCCGACGGTTGGATCAACACAGCCGAAGCGAATGTCGCCAAAGCGCTCGTCGATTATCAGCAGGCCCATGCGTTGTTCGTCACGCTTGGCGAAGTGCGCAGCCAGTCCAAGGCGCTTCAATCCATCGGCGCGCTCTACAGCAGCGCGCGAGACTTCAACAATGCGCTGAAATATTACGATCAGGCTATCGCGGCCTACAAGGCCGACCCGAACCTGTTGCTGTCCATCTACAACAACCGCGGCAATGCCCTGCGCGAGCTGCGGCGCTACCGCGAGGCGGAGCAGCAGTTTCGCGAAGCCTTGAACCTGGCCGACTCGATGCAGAGCCCGATGCTGCGCGCGACGGTGCTGGGCAATATCGCCGAGACACAGCTTGCGGCCGGCAATGTGGCGGGGGCACAGCGCAATATCGACGAGGGCCTGCGACTCGCCAAACGGCCGGAAGCCGCGGCCTTCCGTTCCTTGCTCGACTCGCTCGAGGCACTGGCGGCACAGGCCGCCTTGCAACGAGGCGATCCTTCGGCGGCCGAGCGGTTGATCGAGCAACGCTTCGCGGGGCAGGATCTCTCGCGGACGACCGTCCTCGACCGGCCAGCGTTGAAGACCGGCTATGACGTCTATCGCGCCGTGGGGCGCGACGACCGTGCGCTTGCCCACCTGAGCGCGCTCAAGCGGCTCGACGACGAAGCGACCGACCTGGCGCGATCCACGAATGCCGCGCTGATGGCGGCACGCTTCGATTTTGCGAACCAGGAACTGCGGATCGCCAATCTCCAGCGCGACGAAGCGCGGCGGAACGTCGCTTTCGCTCAGGCCCGTGCGCGGACGCAGCAGACGATCTTCATCGGGGCCGCCGCTGCCACCGCGCTTCTGATCGCGATGCTTGCGATCGGCCTGTTCACCATCCGGCGCAGCCGCAACCAGGCGCGCGCCGCCGCGGCCGACCTTGCCCGGAGCAACCGTGCGCTGGGCAAGGCACTGGCCGCCAAGACGGAGTTCCTGGCCACCACCAGCCACGAAATCCGTACGCCGCTCAACGGCATTCTCGGCATGACGCAGGTCATGCTCGCCGATCCGGCATTGCCGGGTCATGTGCGCGAGCGGGTCGCGGTGGTTCATGGCGCGGGCACGACGATGCGCGCGCTGGTCGACGATATTCTCGACGTGGCGAAGATGGAGACCGGCAACCTGACCATCGAGGCCGTGCCGTTCGATCTCGCCGCGATGCTGATCGAGGCGAGCCGCATGTGGGAAGAACAGGCGCGCGCTAAGGGGATCGCATTCGACCGTGACTTGGGCGACGCGCCCGGCCGGATCATCGGCGACGCCGCACGGGTGCGTCAGATCGTGTTCAACCTCATGTCCAACGCGCTGAAGTTCACCGCTGATGGACGCATATCGCTTCATGCCGCCGCTGTCGGCGATCGCCTCCGCATCGTCGTGGCGGACACCGGAATCGGCATCGCGGCCGACAAGCGCGACCGGATTTTCGAATCTTTCCAACAGGCGGACACGAGCACGACGCGCCGCTTCGGCGGGACGGGGCTTGGCCTTGCCATCTGCCGGAACCTCGCCCGCGCCATGCGGGGTGACGTGTCGGTGGAGAGCGAGCCGGGCGTCGGATCCCGCTTCATGCTCGATCTCCCGCTGACGCCGGCGGAGGACGCGGACGCCGCTGCGATCCACCACGGTCCGGCCGCGATGCTGGTGGTGGACCGGGGACCGATTTCGCGCGCCATGTTGCGATCGATCGTCGCGCCGCACGTGGCCGACGTAGCCATGGCGGCGAGCGTCGACGAAGCTCTCGAACGACTGGCGGCGGGGCCCGTCGCGCGCCTGCTGGTCGACATATCCGTGCTGGGGGAGGCTGACGTCATGGCGGCAAATCTCGAGCGGCTCCGGCTTGCGGCCGGCGACCGGCCCCTTGCATTGCTCGCGCCGCCGGATATTCTTTTGAAGGCAAATGGTGTGTCAGTAATTGCCAAGCCGATCAGCGGGATGGCCTTGGTTGCACAACTTTTCACATCCGGCGATCTGCCGCTTGTCTCCAAGGCAGCATGAGGCGTAGACGCGCGAATATGCCTTCGTCGGTGACGCCCAGCGGGCCTGAAAAACGGCCATGAACGTCCTCTTCATCGAAGACGACCGGATGAATCGCCGCGTCGTACGCGATATGCTGGACGTGGCGGGTGCGACGATGGACGAGGCGGAAAGCGCGGAGGAAGGGCTCGCGAAACTGGCGGTCCAGCCCTACGACATGTTGCTGGTCGACCTTCGCATGCCGGGCATGGACGGCATCACCGCGATCCGCCACATCCGCGCGCGCGAGGACGAGCGGGCCGTGGTGCCGATCGTCGTCATCACCGCCGATACGGCGCTGGACCTGCGCGAGCGCTGCCTCGAGGCCGGGGCAGACGAGGTTCTGTTCAAGCCCGTGGCGATGGACGCGCTGTTCGAGGCGATGGGACGTCTGCTCGCCCGGGACTCCGGCGGGATGATCCGCTAGGCGCCTAGTCGCGCGTGCCGCGCAGCGCCTGCGCGAGCGAGGCGGTAGCGCTGCCGCGCCGGGCCGGGCGAGGCTGGGATTCGTCCGGCGCCCAGCCCGTCAGGAAGATGATCGAGAAGCGTTCGGTCGTGCGGCCGTCCGGCCCCGCCGCGTCGGCGAAGGCGGCGCCGGCTCGCGCCAGAGCGCCGCGCGAAAGCGGGCTGCGGTTGGCGAGCAGGTTGGTCGCCGCCATGCCACGCAGATCGTCGAGCAGGCGCCCGAAGTTCGCGTAGCGCACGTCCAGCGTTTCGACATCTGCGACCGGTAGCGTGAATCCGGCGCGTACCAGCAGATCGCCGGCCGAGCGGACGTCGATCTGCGGGTGCAGACGCGCCGCAGGCCGATCGCCATCGGCGGCACGCATCGCGGCCCGCAACGCTGGCAGGCTGCCGGCGCCGAGAAACGCGCCGACGAACAGGCCGTCCGGCCGCAAGGCGCGGCGGATCAGTGTCAGCGCGCCCGGCAGATCGTTGACCTGATCGAGGACGCCGGCGCTCACCACGCAGTCGAAGCTTCCGTCGGCGAACGGCAGGCGATCCTCGTCCGCCTGCAGACCGCCGGTCGCGCGGGCGAATCCGAAACCGGGATCCAGCCGCGCCATGCGGGCACCGGGCACGATCATCGAGCGGTCGCTCGCGCCGATATCGAGGGCTTCCGCGAACGGACGCTTCACGGCGTCCAGCCGCTCCAGCAATCCTTCGACCATCGCATCGCGGAGAAAGGCATGTGCGGTGGGTTCACCCGCTGCGGCGCGGTCGCGGCGGCGCCGGCGGGCGGCGCGATCGAAAATGTCGGTGGCGGTCACGACGGCGGCTTGTGCCGACATCGGGCGCGGGCGACAAGCGGCTATGTCGGTCATACGCGCGATCGCAGCACGGTGGGCCGGCGCGGCGCTCGCGCTCGCGCTGCCGCCGCGTTGCCCGGGATGCGCCGTGCCGGTGGAGGCGGATCACCGCTTCTGCGCCACATGCTGGTCGGGACTGCGGTTGCTGGCACCGCCCTGGTGCGCGGCATGCAACCGGCCCTTCGCATACGACCGGGGAGGGGACGCGCACTGCGCCGCATGCGTTGCGTCGCCGCCCGTCCATGCCGGCATTCGCGCGGCCGTCGGTTATGGACCGGTCGCCCGCGCGATGGCGCTGCGTCTGAAATACGGTGGACGGATCGGTATCGCGGCGACGATGGCGGCACGCATGGCGCCGATCGTGCCGGATGGGATGGACCTCCTCGTACCAGTGCCGCTGCATCGGTGGCGGCTGTGGGGCCGGGGATACAATCAGGCTGCGCTGATCGGCGCCGCGCTCGCGCGGCGGACCGGGATCCCGCACGATCCGCTTGCCCTGGCGCGAACGCGGGCGACGCCGCCCCTCCGCGACCTCGGCGGCCGGGAGCGGGCGAGGACCGTGCGCGGCGCCTTCGCGGTGCCAGACGGGGCCCGCGTCGCGGGACGGGCGATCGGGCTGGTGGACGACGTCTATACGAGCGGTGCGACGACCGATGCGTGCACGCGGATCCTGCTGGCGAGGGGGGCACGATCGGTCACCATCCTGTGCTGGGCGCGGGTTCTGCCCGAAACCGACGATTGACAACTGCCCATCCAGTCCACACCTCTCACCCATGGCGAAGGTCGAGATCTACACCAAGGCATACTGTCCCTATTGCAGCCGTGCGTTGCGCCTGCTCGCAAACAAGGGCGTCGAGCCGGTCGAATATGACATCACCCTGGGCGGGCCGAAGCGCGCCGAGATGATCGATCGCGCGAACGGCCGCACGACGGTGCCGCAGATCTTCATCGATGGCGCGCATATCGGTGGCTCCGACGATCTCGCCGCGCTCGACGGGCGGGGGGGACTCGATCCGCTGCTTGCGGGCTGAGGGATTGGTGCGCATCGCGCTTTGCCAGATGACGAGCGGGATCGATCCCGCTGCGAATGCGGGCATGCTGATCGACGCCATCGAGGCGGCGGCGGCCGGCGGCGCGGGGATGATCTTCACACCCGAAATGTCCGGCCTCGTCGATCGCGATCGGGAGCGCGCGGCGCGTTCGATCCGGGGCGAGGGGGATGATTCGGTGCTCGCCGCGGTCCGGTCTGCCGCCCGGCAGCATGGGATATGGGTCCATCTCGGCTCGCTGGCGATCAGGCGGCCCGATGGACGACTGGCCAACAGGGGCTTCGTGATCGACGCCACGGGTGCCATCCGCGCGCATTACGACAAGATGCATCTGTTCGACGTGGATCTCCCGACCGGTGAAAGCTGGCGCGAATCGGCCAGTTACGCGGCGGGCGAGCGAACGCTCGTCGTCGACACGCCGGTCGGCCCGCTCGGGCCGAGCATCTGCTACGACCTGCGCTTCGGCGCCCTCTATGCGGCCATGGCGGAAGCGGGAGCCGATGTGCTGGCCGTGCCCGCCGCGTTCACGCGGCCGACCGGCGCGGCGCATTGGCATGTCCTGCTGCGCGCGCGCGCCGTCGAGAATGCATGTTTCGTCGTCGCCGCGGCGCAGACGGGAACGCACGCCGACGGTCGCGCGACCTACGGGCATTCGCTGGTCGTCGACCCGTGGGGCGAGATCATGCTCGATATGGGGGAGGCACCCGGACTGGGCTTCGCGGAGATCGACACCGCCCCTGTCGTCGAGGCGCGATCGCGCATCCCGGTGCTGGCGCATCGTCGCCCCATTCCGCGGCCCTCGCGCGCATGATCGTTTTCGATCTTCGATGCGCTTCTGGGCATGTGTTCGAGGCCTGGTTCGGATCCAGCGACGCCTACGCGGACCAGCGAGCGGCGGGGCAGGTTGCGTGCCCCCTCTGTGGCGATGTGGCGGTCGACAAGGCGGTCATGGCGCCCAACATACCCGCTAAGATGAACAGCCGTCCCGAGCCCGCCGCGCGCGGCGCCGAAGCGGTAAAGGGGCTGTTGCGCGACCTCGCGCAGGCGCAGGCGCAGCTGCTGTCCACCTCGACCTGGGTCGGCGCCGATTTTGCCGATCGCGCCCGCGCGATGCATGATGGCGACGAACCGCACGCGACCATACACGGCCAGGCGTCCGCAGGTGAGGCCAAGGCGCTGATCGACGACGGCGTGGCTGTCATGCCGCTGCCGTTCCCGGTGATCCCTCCCGAGACCGCGAACTGACGTCGCTCGTCCGACAGCAACAGCCGCGATTGACCCGCGCGGGCCACAAACCTAGGAACGGCGACGTTGCCCCCGTAGCTCAGCCGGATAGAGCGACGGTTTCCTAAACCGCAGGTCGGAGGTTCGAGTCCTCTCGGGGGCACCAGAAACGATCCGGACGCCCGATGTGGCTCTGTCCGGGCGGGTGCTCGGTCCCGGCGTAGCCCTTGTACCCCTAAGCCGCTAACACACTCCCGTGCCGCGACATTCCTGCAGCGTGCCGCTTGCGCCCGGGGACAGGACGCGTCAGGCTGGCGGCATGATCCGCTGGCTTCCGCTTCTGCTCCTTTCCGCGACGAGCGTCGCTCCCAATGAACCGCGCGCGCCGATCCTGTCGCCCGACCGCATCAAGGCCGATGTCCGGACGCTCAGCGCCGACGACTTCCACGGCCGCGGCCCAACCCAGGCGGGCGAACCGATCACGCTCGCCTTTCTCGAAAAGCGCTTCGCGCAGCTCGGCCTGAAGCCGGGGGGGGACGCGGGATATCGCCAGACGGTGCCGCTGCTGCGCTGGACGCGCGAAGCGGCGAGCTTCGACCTGACACTGAACGGTATGTCGCGCGCGCTGCATCCCGGGGTCGAGATTGCGGCCTCGTCGCGCGTCGTGGGGACGAGCGCGCTCGCCGGCGCACCTGTCGTCTTCGTGGGCTATGGCGTGGTCGAGCCGCGGCTGGGCTACGACCCCTATCGCGGCCTCGACGTGCGGGGCAAGGTCGTGGTCGCGCTGGCAGGGGATCCGGATGTCGAGGCGGGTCGCGATCTGGGCTTCGGCGGGCGCGCCTCGAGCCCGGCTGCGCGCACAAAGCTCGCGGAGGCGCAGAAGCGCGGCGCCATCGCTTTCTTCCAGATCCACGATACCTTCCCGTCCAGCTATCCCTGGCTGCAGCTCGCCAATGGCGACGCCGTGCCGGGCTATGCGCTCGACACGGGGACGATACCGCCCGCGTTCGGGATCCGCGGCACGCTGCGCAACGACATCGGCGTCGCCATGCTCCGTACCGCCGGACTGGATTATGCGCAGGCGAAACGGGCCGCGCAGTCCGCCGCCTTCCGCGGCGTCGAGTTGAAGGGCGTCGCGCTTTCCGGCACCGTGCGCACCAGCCTCGATCGCGCCGTCAGCCACAATATCGTCGGCATCCTTCCCGGTACCGATCCGGCGGCCGGCAGTATCCTCTATGGCGCGCACTGGGACGCTTATGGCGAGAACGCCTTCGATCCGCCGGCAGACCGTATCCGCAACGGCGCCGTCGACAACGGTACGGGCACCGCGACCTTGCTCGAGATCGCGCGCAATTACGCGCGGGCGCCGCGTCGGCGGCGGTCGGTCGTGTTCGCGCTATGGACCGCCGAGGAAAAGGGGCTGCTCGGCGCGACCTGGTATGCCGACCATCCCGCCCTGCCGCTGGATACCACCGCGGCGCAGTTCAACCTCGATCCGCACGTCGTCCTCGGCCGGACACGCGATCTGGAGCTGATCGGTGTCGGCCGCACCCCGCTGGAGGCCGAGCTGACGCGGGTCGCGGCGGCGCAGGGACTGCGGATCGTCCCGGAGGAGAATACCGAGGCGGGCTGGTATTACCGCTCCGACCATTATGCGTTCGCGGTGAAGGGTGTGCCGGGTGTCTACTTCCGCGCCGGACGCGATCTGGTCAACGGAGGGCTGGCGGCGGGCGAGCGCGAGCGGGCGCGGTACAATGCCCAATGCTACCACCAGACCTGCGACGCCTTCAATCCGCGCTGGGACATGACCGGCGCGGCGCAGGAGGGCAGCGTCGCCTATGCGCTCGGAAGGGAGATTGCGGGCAGCTCGCAATGGCCGGTCTGGAACGCCACGGAGCCCTTCGCTGCCGAGCGCGCGAAAAGCGACCCGGCCCGTCGCTGACGACGCTGCCGCGGCGGCGCGCTTCTTCCCGCTTTGGCGAGGTCGCGCGCTACTCGCCGGGACGGTAGCGGCGCTCGATATGCCCGGTGAGCTCGTCCGGATAGAAATAGATCTGGCGCAACTGCCCTGACGCGTAGCGGGCGATCTGGTCGGCGAAATGCGGGGAGCCGGGATCGCCGCTCTGTCCGCCCGCCATCACCGCGCTGGCGCGGACGCGGGGGCCGAACTCGACGACGGCGACGAAGCTGTTGCCGCTGGTGCCGTAATAGCGTTTCGTCCCTGGCCACGTCCTTGCGCCGAACGACGCAAGGCTGCCCCATTGGGCAGAGGTGAAGGGGACCGGCAGCGACGGGCGAGCGTCATCGAAATGCGGCTGGATTGCATCGTCGAGGCGCTGGAACCGGTTGATCGTCTGCCAGGGCGTCCGCCATGTGCCGAAATCACGCGTAAGGCGTGCAACCGCCGCATCCAGCGCGGCGAGTCTGGTCCGCGCGTCGACGCGGGTCGCGATATAGTCCGGCACGTTGACGCGCTCGGCCTGGGCGAAGCTGCCGACCTCCCGCCATAGTTCGTCGCCCCAAAAGACCGCGAGGCTGGTCGCGATCGAAGGTCCGGCCCAGCGATAATCCCAGTTCGAGAGCGTCGCGATCGGCTCGGCGAGCGCCCGACGGCGCGGATCGCCCGGCGGCAGCGCTCGCCATGCGTCGACCAGGCCTGGCACGAGCCGCACGAACGCAGGCAGATAGGGATCGTAGGCGGCATCGCGCAAACCGGCCGGCGTCCAGCCGCGCTTGCCCGTAAGCAGCAGGTCGGCGTGCTCGCCGCGCGCGTTGCCGCCGATCTGGTCCATATAACGGGGATAATCCTTCGCCTTCGGACTGTCGGGTCCGGCGGCGCTCCAGGGCCAGTCGTTGGTGTTGTGCACCCAGCCGACGCGCGGATTGGCGACGCTGGGCAGGCTGGCGAGGCTGTGCAGGCCACGCCAGTCGGTCGCGGGATCGCTGCCGTCGACGGGGCGCGTATAGTCGAACCGCGGGTCGCGCACCGGCATGAACTGCGGCATCAGAAAGGCGATCTCGCCGCGGTCGTCGGCAAAGAGCGTGTCGTTCGAGGAATTGGCCTTTCGCTCCGAGACGCGCAGGAAATCGGCGAGATTGGCCGTCTTCGTGCGCAGCCAGCTCTGCTCCAGCGCGGGTACGGGCCGCCACATCAACGCGATCGCGATCCAGCGACCGTCCTTCGCCGCCACGATCGGGCCGTGATGCGTGCGCCACGTGTCGAAGCGGCGTTCGCCCAGGCTGCCGTCGGCGCTGCGATAGCGCAGCGTGACCTTGGCCGCCGTCACCGGACGCAGCGCTCCGCCATGACGGTAGGCCCAGCCGTTCGACCGGCGGATCACGCGCTCGGCGAACTGGTCGACGTTGTCGACGGTGGACGAGGTGTGCATCCAGCCGGCATGCGCATTGAACCCCTGGTAGACGAAGAACTGCCCCCAGGTGCTGGCGCCGTAGGCGTTCAGGCCGGCATCGCTAGTCACCTGCGCTTCGGACCGGAAATAGAAGCTGGTATGCGGATTGATCAGCAACAGGGCATGGCCGTCGCGGGTCAGCCGGGGCGCGATGGCGATGCCGTTCGAGCCCGATGGCTCGCGCGGGACCATGCCGAGCTCTTCCGGGCTGGGCGGAGTCGGTTGTCCGTAAAAGGTCTTGAGGTCGGCGAGCGAAATCCGTTCGATGTCGCCGCCGATGCTGCCCTCGGTGAAGCTTAGCGCCATCCACGGTTCGAACCGCGTCAGCACGCGCGGCTTCGTCCCGGGATGCGTCGCGAGATAATAGTTGAGGCCGTCCGCCCAGGCTTGCATCAGCGCGCGCAGCCAGCCGGGGCTGGTCGCATAGCGTGCGCGCAGGTCGTCCGGATCGACGAACAGCCGCTGGCGCAGGTCCGCCCAGATCGCCTCCTCGCCGTCCGCTTCCGCGGTGCGGCCGAGCGCGGTCAGGTAATTGGCCTCGACCCGCGCGAAATCGTCTTCCGCCTGGGCATAGGACATGCCGAAGACAGCGTCGGAATCGCTGCGGCCATGGATGTGGGGAATACCCCAGTCGTCGCGCGTGATCGTCACCCGTCCGGCCTCCGCCCGCCAGCGTGCCATTTCGGCATCCGGCGGCGCAGCTGCCGCGGTCGCCAGCAGCATGGTGAGGATCAGCGGATTGCGTGCGCGCGGAAGAAGCCTATCCATGTCCTTGGTCTATAACGGGGAGGGGACGATGACCAAGCGCTGGCTGACGGTCGTGGCGGCGTTGCTGCTGGGGGGTGCGACGCTGCCCGCCGAGGAGCCCGTGCCCGCGACCTTCCTGCTGCGGCCGGCGGGCGTGTTCGACGGTGTGGATGGCCAAGTGCATGCCGGCTGGCAGGTGCTGGTGCGGGGTGACAGGATCGTCGCGGTCGGGGCCGCCCTTGCCGTTCCGGCGGGCGCACAGATCGTCGACCTCGCCGGCGATACGCTCATGCCCGGCATGATCGAAGGCCATGGGCATCTCTTCCTCCACCCCTATGACGAGGCGAGCTGGGACGATCAGGTCCTCCACGAACCGCTCGCGCTGCGCACCGCGCGTGCGGTTGCCAGCGCGCGCGCGACGTTGCGCGCCGGCTTCACCAGCGAGCGCGATCTCGGCACCGAAGGCGCGGGCTATGCCGATGTCGGGCTGAAGGCAGCGATCGACCAGGGGATCGTCGAAGGTCCGCGGCTGCATGTCGCGACCCGCGCAATCGTGGCGCTGGGCGCTTATGGGCCCAAGGGTTTCGAACCCGGCGTGGCCATCCCCCAGGGCGCGGAGGAGGTGTCGGGCGCGGAGCAGATGGTCGCGGCAGTGCGTCGTCAGATCGCGGCCGGCGCGGATTGGGTGAAGCTCTATGCCGACTATCGCTGGCGAGCGGGCGAGGACTCACGTGCGACGCTGAACCTCGACGAAATCCGGGCGGCGGTGGCCGCGGCGCACGATGCGGGACGTCCGGTCGCGGTCCATGCCGCGACCGCGGAGGGCATGCGCCGCGCGATCGCGGCGGGGGTCGATACGATCGAGCATGGCTATGGCGGCACGCCCGCCGTATTTGCATCCATGGCGGCAAAGGGCATCGCGCTGTGTCCGACCCTCGCGGCGGCCGATGCGAGCGCGCGCTATCGCGGCTGGACCGGATCGGAGCCAGCCCCCGCGGCGGTGCGCGCCGCGCGGGACAGCTTTCGCCTCGCACGCGCCGCCGGCGTGCCGATCTGCATGGGCGGAGACGTCGGCGTCTATGCGCATGGCACGAACGCGCGCGAGATGGTGCTGATGGCCGCGGCCGGCATGCCCGCGGCCGAGGTGCTGATCGCGGCAACATCCGGTAACGCCCGCTGGCTGCGCGTCGGCGACCGCCTCGGCACCGTGAAGCCCGGCATGATAGCCGATCTGGTCGCCGTCGCCGGCGACCCGAGCCGCGACATCGCCGCGGTCCGGACCGTACGATTCGTCATGAAGAACGGCGGGATCGTCGTCCGTTAAGGTTTGATCCGGCAACCTTGGAGAGTGGCGGTGAGGGCCGGCAGCGCTTGCACACAAGCGGATCGGACCCTGCTGTCCGGCGGCCGATGCCGCCCGCCCGTCACGGAATCAGACGGCCGGCCCGCAATCGCTCGAAGAGCGCGAAAAAGGCGTCATCGGTCGGCTGATAGTCGGTGAAGCCGAGGCGACGGCTCTTGGACATGTCCGTGACCACCTCGATCGGCCGGCCTAGGTCTGCGTCGGTATGCCAGGGGGAGGCGAGGCGTGCGAGCTCCGGTTCGGCAAGCCCCTCCCGCACGGCGATCTCGCGCCACGTACCGGCATCGTCCGCCATCTGCTGCTCCAGCGGTCGAACGACGCCGTCGAACGGCGCCGGCTCCAGCCCGAACCATTGCGCGATGCGACCCCACATCCATTGCCAGCGGAAGACATCGCCGTTTACGACGTTGAAGGCCTCGTCATGCGCTGCTGGCGTCTCCGTCGCCCAGAGGAGGTGGCGCGCGAGCAGGCCGGCGTCCGTCATGTCGGTCAGTCCCGACCATTGCACGGCCGAACCGGGGAAGGTGAAGGGGCGCCCGGTCTCGCGACAGAGGGTCGCATAGGTGGCGAGCGTCGTGCCCATGTTCATGGCGTTGCCGACCGCGAGGCCGATCACGGTGTGCGGCCGATGGACGGACCAGGTAAAGCCGTCGCGCTGCGCCGCGGCGAACAGCGCATCCTCCTGCGCGTAATAGAAATTCTCCACGTCGAGCCGCCCCTGTTCCTCGCGGAACGGCGTCTGCGGCAGACTGCCTTTGCCATAGGCCTCGAACGGCCCGAGGTAATGCTTCAGGCCGGTGACCAGCGCGACGTGGCGCGGTCGCGTGCGCGGGGGCAGGGCGTCGAGCAGGTTGCGGACCATCGCGGCATTGACGCGGATGTTTTCGGCCTCGCTGTCCTGCCGCAGCCAGGTGGTGATGAAGACCGCGTCCGCATCCACGTTGCGGAGCGCGGTCGCGGTCGCCGCCCGATCCTGCAGGTCGGCGGCGATGGGCCGCATGCCGGGCTGGGTTCCGGGACGGCGGGCCAGTCCCAGTACCTTCCAGCCGCGATCCGCCAGCAGCGTGGCGGTCGCGCCACCGACGATCCCGCTCGCGCCAACCACCAAAGCCGTCTTCGTCATGAGCATCTCCTTGTCGCGGCGGACCTAGGCATCGGCGTGCGGCGCTTCTAGACGGCACCATTTGGGGGCCCAGGCACCAGGAGGTAACCGCATGTCGCCCGGAACGCACGACGACGAATGGCGGGAGGATTGCGCGCCGCGCCGCGTCCTCGAACTGTTCGCGACCAAATGGACCAGCATGGTGTTGCACACGCTCCATGCCCGCCATGGCGGCGTCGCGCGCACAGGCGTTCTCCAGCGCAGCCTGCCTGGCATATCCAAGAAGATGCTGACCCAGACAGTGCGGGAAATGGAAGCGAGCGGACTGCTGAGCCGCCATGTCCGCAGCACCATTCCACCGATGGTAGAATATCGGTTGACCGAACTCGGCCGGCGGTTCGTCGAGCCCGTCGAACTGCTTTACGCGTGGGGACGCGACAATGCCGATGCGCTCGACCAGCTCGTGCCGCGGCCGAGTTCGCGGCGAACGTAGCGCATCCTACAGACCGCCGCGGTCGGGCGTCAGGCGGTCGATTGATCCTCGTTCGCGGCCGCCGCGCCGGCTGTTGCCGCCAGCAGCGTGCCGATAAGCGCATGCTCGACCTCAAGATGCCGCATCAGCGTCTGGCTCATCGCGATCATCTCGTCGCGATAGGTCTGCCAGTCGCCCGACACGTCGATGTGCTGCCACCGATCGAAATAGGCGCCGAACGTTTCGCCCATGAGGAGACATTCGCACTTGAGGGCGCGTGCCGTCGCGGATCGCGCCGTGTCGCCTTCCTTGATCACCGGATCGAAGATCGACGCATGCTTGAACCGCTGATAGCGTCCCAGCAGGGCATGGACCCGCACGCGGTCCGCGTGCAGCAGCCGGGCGGCGCCGCGCTGATCGCGTACGACGCAGGATTGGGCGCGCGTGATCAGGTCCACGGCTTCGTGCAAGAAGCGATCGGCCGCGGCCTGGAGGCACGCGGCAGATCCCGACGTCTGGTGGATAAGCTCCATTTCCGCCGCGTTGAATGACGCAGGTTAATATAATCGTACGGTGTCGGGATTGCGTGCTCTGGCGTGCGGTAACGCACCAACGCATAGGGGACGCATGACCCGTCCCCGCAAAGCGCCAGACATGCGCGGCTTTCTCGCGCTTGCGATCTTCCTAGCCGGATTCGGCGCGATGATCTGGGCTTTGTCCTCGGCTGCGGGACTGTTCTGATGACCTGTCAGGCGCGGGTGCGGGGCGCGCTTGTCCGCGTCGAGGTGGCTCGATAGGGTCCGACACCTCCCCTGGAAACGGCGCCCACCGCCTTTTCGACACGAAGCGCAAGGTTGCCGTCATGATCGATGATCCCTCCGCCCTGTGGAGCCGCCGCGGCGTGATCGGCGCGGCGGCGGCCGCGGCCGTGCTGCCCACGCGCGCGCTCTCGGCGGCGCCGGAGACCTTGTTTGCCGGAACCTATGCGGCCGAGGGCGGCGCGGGACTCGTACCGCTCTCGGCCGCCTCCAGCGGCTGGACGCCCGGCGTGGCGCGGGCCGCGACCCGCAATGCGTCCTTTGGCGTGCGCAGTCGGGCACGCACGCTGCGCTATCTGGTCGACGAGCAGACCGCGGGTAGCCTGCGCATCTACGATGCGGCGTGGCGACACCGGGCGTCCGTGTCCACGCTCGGCGCCGACCCTTGCCACGTCGCGCTTTCGCCTGACGGCGGGATGCTCGCCGCGGCCAATTATTCGAGCGGCAGCGTGGCGACGTGGCGGCTGGACCGGGCCACTGGCCTGCCGCGAGGAGAGGCCATGGTGGTGCGGCACGAGGGTCATGGCCCCAACACCGCGCGCCAGGCCGGCCCCCACGCCCATTGGGTCGGCTTCACCGCCGACGGCGCCGTACTGCATTCGGTCGATCTCGGCGCGGACAGCGTCTTCGCGCATCGCATCGATCGAGCAGGCGGTCGGATCGCGGATACCGGCATCGCCTACCAAGCCGCGTCTGGGTCCGGGCCCCGGCACCTGACGCGCCATCCGCACAGGCCGGTCGCCTATCTGGTTGCCGAACTCGCCAATACCGTCACGGTGCTGCGCTCGCTGCGTGACGGGCGTCTTGTCGAACGCGCGGTCCATTCGACCTTGCCTCCCGGCTTTCGGGGCGAATCGTTCGCCGCGCATATCGCGATCGATGCATCGGGACAGCGGCTCTATGTCTCCAACCGCGGCCACGACAGCGTCGCCGTGTTCGCGATCGATGCTCTCGGGGCGCTGACCCCGCTGCAACATGTAGCCAGTGGCGGGCACTGGCCACGCTACTTCCGTCTGATGGAGACGCGCGGCGAGATGCTGGTCGCCAACGAACGGTCGGGCGGGATCGCGCGTCTGCCGCTGCGGCCGGACGGCACGCTCGGCACGGCGGCGGAGGCCCTGCGATTGCCCGGCGTCGTCTTCCTGATCGATTAGGAATATGCAATCGATTGTTGCCTGATGCATGTCGGCCCTCTATGCAGGTTCGATCCCGCGTAGACGGGCGGACCCATGCGAGAGGCGCCGATGCGATACCCGGACTCCAAGCCAAGATTGTCGCTGCCGCGCATTCTCGAGATGAATCTCGGCTTCCTGGGCCTGCAATTCAGTTTTGGGCTGCAGCAAGGCAACATGGCGCCGATCTACAGTTACCTAGGCGCATCCGAGGCCTCGCTGCCGCTGCTGCAACTGGCCGGCCCGATGACGGGCCTGCTCGTCCAGCCGCTCATCGGGGCCCTCAGCGACAGGACCGATTCGCGCTGGGGCCGGCGGACGCCCTATTTCCTGTTCGGTGCCGTGCTGTGCGCGGCGGGGCTCTTCTTCATGCCGCTGAGCCATTCGATCCTGATGGCGGTGTCGCTGCTCTGGCTGCTCGATGCCGGCAACAACATCACCATGGAGCCCTATCGCGCCTATGTCTCCGACCGCCTGGACGAAAGCCAGCACGAGATGGGCTTTCTGACGCAATCCGCCTTCACCGGGCTGGCGCAGATGCTGGCCTTCCTGACGCCGTCGCTGCTCGTCTGGGCCGGGATGAACCAGGACTGGGTCGATGCGCACAACATCCCCTACACTGCGCGGATCGCGTTCATGGTCGGCGCCTTCCTGTCGCTGTCGACCATCGTCTATTCGATCCTGCGCGTCCCGGAGCTGCCGCTGACCACGACCGAGCGGGCGCGGATTGCGGCGCAGCCGCGCGGGCTGGCCGCGGCGGTGCGCGAGATCGGCGCGGCGATCGCGGACATGCCGCCGGCGATGCGCAAGCTGGCGGTGATGAGCCTGTTCCAATGGTATGCGATGGCGGCCTATTGGGCCTATGTCATCTATGCGATCGGCCGCTCGGTCTACGGCACCGCCGATCCGAACTCGACCGGCTTCCACTCCGCGGTGCTGACGAACGGCGTGATGGCCGCCTGGTACAATGGCGTCGCCTTCGTCGCAGCCTTCGCGATGGTGCCGCTGGCGCGGCGCGTCGGCGCCGCGAAGCTGCATGCCGCCTGCCTCGTCCTGGCCGGACTGGGCATGGTCGCGCTGCCTCACGTCACCCAGCCGTGGATGCTCTTCGTGCCGGCGATCGGCGTCGGCATCGGCTGGGCCAGCATCATGGGCAATCCCTATGTCATCCTCGCGGGCGCGATCCCGGCGGAGCGGACGGGTGTCTACATGGGCATCTTCAACATGATGATCGTGATCCCGATGCTGCTCTTCTCGCTGACGCTGCCGCTCGTCTACCGGCCGTTGCTGGGTGGCGACCCGCGCAACGTACTGACGCTGTGCGGCCTGCTGATGCTCTGCGCGGCGGTGGCGGTCTATCGTGTGCGCAGCCGCGCCGGCCGCGCCCAGGGCGCTGCGGCATGAGCGCCAGCGTCTGGACCCGCGCCGCCGCCGCCCGCGCGCGCTTCGACGAAGGCGCCAGGCTGCCGGTAATCATCGCGCACGACGTCGTGCCGATCGATCCGGCGCACGACGTGTGGGACATGTGGCCGATCGCCCGCCGCGACGGCCGCACGGCGATGATCGGCGGTCGCGACTGGTGGTTCTTCCTCGCCGTCCCCCACGCCCCCGATCCGGAGGCGCGGCACGATTCGGCGCGCATCCATCTGTACAGCCGCGGCACAGACGGCTGGCACGCGCATGGTCCCGCCTTTCCGGACGGTTTCGCGCCCGGCACGCGCGAATGGTCGGGCAGCGCGGTGATCGACGACGACGATATCAGGCTGACGATGTATTTCACCAGCACCGGCGATCCGGCACGCTTTTCGCAGCGCCTGTTCGAGACGACGGGTCGCTTCGATGGCGGGCGGTTGAGCGGGTGGAGCGCGCCCGCCGAAACCGTGCAGGCGGACGGCATCGACTATGCCCGCACCGATCAGGATGCGCCGCTCGACGACAGGATCAAGGGCTTTCGCGATCCCGGATATGTCCGCGATCCGGCGACGGGGGAGGAGCATCTGCTCTTCACCGGCTCCGCCGGAACGCCGGGCGAGGTGCATGACGGGATCATCGGTCTCGCCACGCGGGTGGAAGACCGATGGGCGCTGAAGCCGCCGCTGCTGGCCGCGATCGGCGTCAACAGCGAGCTCGAGCGACCGCATGTCCTCGTCCGCCATGGGCTTTACTATCTGTTCTGGTCGACGCAGGCCAAGCGCTTCGCGCCCGGCCTCGACGCGCCGACCGGACTCTATGGCATGGTCGCCGACCGGTTCGCCGGACCGTGGCGCCCGATCAACGGCAGCGGACTGGTCGCGGCCAACCCGGATGCGGAGCCCACGCAGGCTTATTGCTGGTGGGTGACGGGCGAGGGCGAGGTAATCAGCTTCGTCGATTATTGGGGGCTTGGCGGGAATGCCGTCGGCGATGACATCGCCCGTCGCCGCGAGCGCTTCGGCGGCACCGCCGCGCCGACCTTCCATCTCGCATTCGACGGCGACCGGGTGCGGATCGCACGATGACGCGCCGTGGGTCGATCTGGCTCGCAACAATCGTCGCCGTGATGGGGAGCGTAAGCGTGGATGCGAAGGTAACGGCGCCGGCGGGCGCTACGATGTTCCGGCTCGATGGCGCGGGCGTGACCTATGCGCTGGGCATCGACGACAAGGGGTATCTCCAGCCTTTGTACTGGGGGCCGCCGCTCGGGATCCAGGATCCGCTCGGAACGATCGATCCGGCGCGTTCCGGCGAGCCCGTCTTGATCAAGGCGCCTGGCGAGCTGTCGGGGTTCGATCCCGCAGGATCGGTGACACCGCAGGAATATCCCGGGCAGGGCGAGGGACTCGTAAACGAGCCAGGCGTCAAGGCCGTCTTCGCCGACGGCAATCGGGACCTCGTCCTCAAATATCGGTCGCACCGCGTCGAGGGCGAGACCTTGCTCGTCGAACTGGCCGATATCCGTCGGCCGCTGACGGTCGTGCTGCGCTATGCGATCGATCCGGAGACGGGCGTGCTCGCGCGCTCCGCCACCGTGCGCAACGGCGGCGACAGCCCGGTACGGATCGACCAGATCGCCGCCGCGGTCTTCACCCTGCCGGCGCGAGACGATTACACCCTCCATTATCTCACCGGTCGCCATGCCGCCGAATGGCAGAAGAAGCGGATCGCGGTCACGCCCGCGCTGACATTGCTCGAAAGCCGGCGCGGATCGACGGGGCATGGCAACAATCCCTGGTTCGCCATCGGGCGAGACGGTGCGACGGACGAGGATCACGGGCCCGTCTGGTACGGGGCGCTCGCCTGGTCGGGATCGTTCCGGATCAGCGTCGGCCAAGACAATCTTGGCCGCGTCCGCATCGCCGGCGGCTTCAATCCCTACGACTTCTCCTGGTCGCTGAAGCCGGGCGAGACGCTGGACACGCCGACATTCTATGCCGGCTACACCGACGGGGGCATGGGCGCGGCGTCCCGCGCCTTCCACCGGTTCCAGATGGCCCATGTCATCCCGCACGGCGACCGGGCGAAGCTGCGGCCCGTCCTCTACAACAGCTGGGAAGCGACCGCATTCGACGTCACCGAGCGGGGGCAGGAGGCGCTGGCTGAAAAAGCCGCCAGGATCGGCGTCGAGCGCTTCGTCGTGGACGATGGCTGGTTCGGCGCGCGCGACTCCGACCGGGCCGGCCTGGGCGACTGGACCGTGAACCGGACCAAATTTCCCGACGGTCTCAAACCGCTGATCGACAAGGTGAAGTCGCTCGGGATGGAGTTCGGCCTGTGGGTCGAGCCGGAGATGGTCAATGTCGACAGCGACCTCTATCGTGCGCATCCCGATTGGGTGCTCAACTTTCCCGGTCGGCCGCGGACGCAGGGACGCAATCAACTCGTCCTCAACCTCGCCCGTACCGACGTCCGCGACCATGTGCTGGACGTGCTCGACCGGCTGGTGCGCGACAACGACATCGCCTTCCTCAAATGGGACTATAATCGCAACTGGACCGAGGCGGGCTGGCCGGAGATGCCGCTCGTGGATCAGCAGCGCGTCCATGTCGAATACGTCCGCAACCTCTATCACATCCTCGCCGAACTGCGCCGGCGCCACCCGTCGCTGGAGATAGAGGCCTGTTCGGGCGGAGGCGGCCGTATCGACCTCGGCATCCTCGCCTATTCGGATCAGGTGTGGACATCGGACAATACCGATCCCGCCGACCGCCTCATGATCCAGGACGGCTTCACGCAGGCCTATGCGCCCGCGGTGATGATGGCCTGGGTGACCGACAGCCCGAACTGGGCGAACACGCGCGTCACGACCCTCGACTATCGGTTCCTATCCGCCATGCAGGGAGGGCTCGGCATCGGCGCCAATCTCAACCACTGGCAGGACGCCGATTTTGCCACCGCCGCGAAATGGGTGGCGGCTTACAAGACGATCCGGGCGACGGTGCAGCGCGGCCGCCTGTATCGCATCGCGCCGCCGTCGCGCGACGACGCCACGTCGGCGACGATGTACGTCGCGGCGGATGGCCGGCAGGGCGTGTTGTTCCAGATGCTGCACTCGTCGATGTGGCGCGACAATCCCGCCGCGCTCCATCCGCAGGGCCTCGACCCGGCGCGACTGTACCGCGTCCGCATGCTCGGCGACGGTGCGCTACCGGAGGGGATGGCCCGGCAGGCCAGCGGTGCCTTCTGGATGAACATGGGGCTGCGCGCGCCGCTGAAGGGCGATTTCGTCGGCGCCGCCTTCGTCTTCGACGCGGTCGACTGAACCGGTCGGCATCGACCACGTCCGATCGCGTGCCGCGGCGCGCGGCGGCGGAGGGTCAGGCGCTGTCGCGCAGGACCAGTTCGGGCTCCATTGCCACGGACGGCCGATCCTCGCCCGAGATGCGGGCGAACAGCGCATCCAGCATCGCGGCCGCGCCGGCGGCGAGGTCCTGGCGCACCGTGGTCAGTCGCACGCGGGCCTGCGCCGCGATCGGCAAGTCGTCGAAGCCGGTGACGGGAATGTCGTCCGGCACGCGCATGCCGCGCGTTTCGAGCGCGTCGATCGTCGCCATCGCGATCACGTCGGAGGCGGCAGCGATACCGTCGACCTGACCCGCTACGCGATCAAGATTGGTTGCGATCTCCGCCGCCATGATGTCGGACGCCAGGTGCGTATCGAGCTGCAGCGGCGGCGCCAGCCCGGCGGCCTCTGCCGCCGCGCACAGACCGCGGTGTCGTTCGATGAGTTCCAGCGTGCGGATCTCGCCCATGAAGGCGAGGCGGCGGCAGCCGCGCGCGATCAGGCGCTCGCCCGCGCGCCGGCCGCCCACGAAATTGTCGACGCCGATCGCGCAATGCACCTGGCCGGGGAGGGCGCTCCCCCAGACGACGAGCGGTCGATAGCGGCGCGCGACCGCCTCGATCACCTCGAGCTGGTCGGACTGGCCGATCAGCAGCACGCCGTCGAGCATGCCCGACAGCACGATATCGTCCAGCCAGTCGTCGCTGTCGGGTTCGACGCGTGACAGCATGACGTCATAGCCCCGCTCGGTGATCCCGTCGGCGAGATGACCCAGCAGCGCCATGAAGAAGGGGTCGGAGAGGTGCTGCCGGCGTTCATGGCCCAGCGGCACCGCGATGCCGATCACGCCCGTGCGCTGCGTCCGCAGGCGACGGGCCATCAGATTGGGGCGGAAACCGTGTTCCGCCGCGATGTCGATGATACGCTGGCGCGTCTGCTCGTTGACGAGCGAACTGCCCGCAAGCGCGCGGGATACGGTGCCGGCGTTGACGCCGGCAAGGCGGGCGATGTCCTTGAGGGTGCGGATGGGCCGCTCGGCCGTGACGGTCATGCAGGTGACATAGGCCGCTTATCGATCAGACAAAAGGCGGAACCGCGGGGAAGAGCGCGGTTCCGGCCAGGTGGGGAAGCGTTCGCATGGGCGGGTGCCGCTCGCCTTGCGATGTTGGAACCTGTTCGCGCCGGCAGGCATCGACTCCAGGCCCGTTGATCAGACCCTAGAACCGGTACCGGACCGAGCCGGTGACCGTCCTGCCGTAGAGCGCGGTATTGCTGAACACCGCGCTCGTCGACGACAGGATCGGACCGAGGTTCGCGTTGCCGTTGCGGAAGCCGAGCGTGTTGAACAGGTTGTTGGCGTTGAGGCTGAACTCCAACCTCTCAACCGGGCGAACGGTCACGAACCCGTTGACCGTGGTCGTGCCCTTGATCGTGTAGAGGTTGAAGTCGTCGGACTTGGTGCTCGACTGACCGTTGACGCTGACGCCGAAGGCCACGGTACCCGCGTCATAGGACGGCGAGACGACGAACTGGAACCGCGGCAAGCCGCCCGGCCATTTGTCGACCAGATTGGCGGTCGCACTCTTCGTGATTTTCGACGAGGCGTAGGTGGCGTCCGCGGCGAGGTGGAAATTGCCGGTGTTGAAGCGGCCGGTGAACTCGACGCCGATCGAGCGATAGCCGTTCGAGATGTTGGGGTTGTTGTTTGGCGCCGGATTGTTGATGCGCGTGAAGTCGTAGTTGTTCTCGGTCAGCGTGGAGTGGAAGCCGGTGATCTCGACGGAATAGGAGCCACCTGCGATCGCGCCGCGCTGCTTCAGGCCGATCTCCTGCTGGTTGAGGAAATTGACCGACGTCGCCTGACCCTGCGCATTGAGCGAGCCGTCCGCATTGAAATTGCCCGACAGCACGCGCCGGTCCGCGTTGAACCGGCCGCCCCGGCTGACGCGGCCGAAGATGCTGGTGTCGCGGCTGAACGCGTACAGCGCGCCGAACGACCAGCTGACGTAATGGTCGGTGTAGTTGATCTTTTCCGCCGTCGGGCTGAGCACCAGCGAGGGCAGGGTGGCGCTTCCCAGCGCATCGCTGACCCGGGTGTTCGGACCCGCGACGCCGCCCTGCGCGGTTCCTTCGCCGTGCACGCTGTCATAGCGCACCGAGCCGTCGAGGTTGAGGCCGCCAAGCTCGTAGCCGACCTGGAGGAAGGGCGCGGTATCGGTATAGGTCAGATCGACCCGCCGCGCGCAGCAGCTGCCCCAATTGTCGTTGAAGCCAGCCTGGCCCGCCGCCGTCAGCTGCGTCCCCGTCGTGGAGAACAGGTCGAGGGGCACCGCATTCTCGCCGCTCAACGTGCTGTACTGGCGGTTGACGTGCCAGTCCTGGCGGATGTTCTGCTTCATCACGAACAGCCCCGCGGTGACCCGCGCCCGCCCCGACCCGACGTCGAACTTGCCTGTCGCCGTCAGGTTGTTGGCGA
This sequence comes from Sphingomonas sp. GV3, assembly GCF_031082075.1. NCBI lineage: Bacteria > Pseudomonadati > Pseudomonadota > Alphaproteobacteria > Sphingomonadales > Sphingomonadaceae > Sphingomonas > Sphingomonas sp. GV3. Next base: position 644,996 of record NZ_JARWLE010000001.1, read on the forward strand.
AATTGTCCATGTTCTTCATCAACGTGTTGATGTTCGGGTTATTGTTGACGTAGCTGCCGGTGTAGGCCTGTCCCTGGTTGGGCCCGGTCGCGTAGCGCACGGCGCCGACGACCTGGCCGTTGACCGTCGATCCGATCAGGCCACCGCTGCCGGTCAGCGGCTGCACGTTGACGAATTGCGTGGTGAAATTGCCGCTGATCCACTGGTAGCGGATCGTGTCGTCGATCGTCAGCCAGTCGTTGGCGTCGACGTGCAGCTGTGCGCCAAGGCTCGTGACGCGCGGGTGGATGCCCTCGATCTCGGCGCTGCGCACCTGCCCGTCGAAGTCCAGATACTGGAAGGACCGGTTGTAGATCGAATAGGACGAGCCGTTGCGGCCGTCGAAGGTCGGCAGCGGCGCGAAGCCGGTCACCCTGTTGCCGTCCAGCGTCGCCAGCGACGGGGTCGTCGTGTTGGTCGGCGCATGTTCGTCGAGACGCTTGAAATACAGCCGGATGAAGCCCTTGCCGTCGGCGAAGTCGCGCGTCAGGTTCGCCTTGATCTGGTAGCCGCGCAGGATGTTGAACCGCTCGTTGGTCAGGCCGCCGCCCTCGCGCGCATAGCCGCCGATGTGGAAGCGCGTCGCGTCGTCGATCGGCGCACCATAATCGAAGTCGAGCCGGTGCTCGCGATAGCCGAGGCCGTTCGAATAGGCGATCTGGCCGCCCGCGACGTCGCCGGTCTTGCTGATATAGTTGATGACCGCGCCCGGCGCCTGGCTCGCGAAGGTGGAGGCGGAACCGCCGCGCACCGCCTCGACGCGCTGCACGTTCTGGTCGAAGCGCAGCCAATAGTCGTTGTTGCCGAAGTTGATGTCGCCGAACAGCACGGTCGGCAGGCCGTCTTCCTGCAGCGCGACATATTCGGATCCGCCCGTCGACACGGGGATGCCGCGAACGCCGATGTTGGCGTTACCGCCCGGGCCGGCGGTGTCGCCCGGCTGGATGCCGGGGATGTTGCGCAGCACCTCCGCCTCCGAGCGCGGCGTGAAGTTCTGGATCGCCTCCTGGCTGATCTGGCTGACCGAGATGGAGCTGCGGAAGCGCGAGCGGTCGCCGGCCGTGGCGGTGACGACGATGTCGTCGGTCGGCTGCGGCGGCTGCGTGGCGGCGGCGTCGCCCTGCGCCGTGGCCGGCGGCGCCACCTGTGCGATGGCCGGCAGCGCGATCAGCCCGGCGGCCAAGGCGCCCATGGAAGCACACGCATTGAAAATGGATCCCCGCATCATCCCTCTCCTGCTTCGCGCCCCGAGTCGAGGTCGCGTTTGAGCATGAGGTAACGAACCCAACAATCGATTGCAATCAAAACTGCAAAGGATTGCATCAGGGACTTACCCTGTGGCCAATCCGCAACATAGATCAGCAACGGCTCGCTCGGCCCTTCCGCCGGATCGTCAGGCGCGCGCGCCGATCCGTGCGATCCAGTCTGCATGCGTCGGCATGGATCGTCCCATCGACTCGATCGCCGCGGCCAGCCTGGTGACGAACGCGCCGCTGGCTGCGGGATCGGCGCGGTAGGCGAGCAGCGGGTCGAGGTCCTGCGGCAAATTGCCCTGGCCGATGTGCACCGCCAGCCAGCTGGCGGCGCCGAACAGGTCGTTCTCCCGCTGCACCAGGCGGCCGCGGGCGCGGAAATGCTCGATCTTCGCCGCGAGCGTGTCGGGCACGGACATCGCGGCCGCCGCCTGCCACATCGGCTCGGGCCGATCCGCGTTGAGCTTGTAATGCAGGATCAGGAAGTCGCGGATCCGCTCGAATTCGGCGATGGCGACGCGATTATACTCTTCGATCGCTAGCGGATCCGGCTGCCGCGTCGGCAGATAGGCGAGGAGCTTGGCGATCCCCGCCTGGATCAGGTGGATCGACGTCGACTCGAGCGGTTCCATGAACCCGCCCGCCAGGCCGATCGCGACGACGTTGCGGTTCCAGAACTTGCGTCGCCGCCCAGTGACGAAGCGGAGGAAGCGCGGCTCGCCGAGCGCCGGGCCGTCCAGATTCGCCGCCAGCGTCGCCGCCGCCTCGTCGTCCGATACATGCGCACTGGCATAGACATAGCCGTTGCCTGTGCGGTGCTGCAGGGGGATGCGCCATTGCCACCCGGCAGGGCGCGCGGTCGACCGCGTGTACGGCGTCATGCCGTCGCCGCCCGTAACGCAGGGCATCGCCACCGCTCGGTCGCAGGGCAGCCAATGCGTCCAGTCCTCATAGCCCGTCGCCAGCGCGCCCTCGATCAGCAGACCGCGGAAACCCGAGCAGTCGACGAAGAAATCGCCGGTGAGCGCCCGTCCGTCCGCCAGCCGCAAGGTTGCGACGTCGCCGCCCAGCGGATCGCGCTCCGCCGCGAGCACCTTGCCCTCGATCCTGGCGACGCCCCGCGCTTCGGCATAGCGCCGCAGGAATGCGGCATAGAGCCCCGCATCGAAATGATAGGCGTAATCGAACGTCGAGGCGACGCTGCGCGGATCGGCGACCGGCGCGGCGAAGCGGCCGTGCTTCGCGGCGCCCCAGGCCATCGACAGCGCGTCGAGCGGCGGCAGGGCGCCGTCCGGCGACGAATCGCGCGCGGCCAGCCAGTGCTGGTGCACCGCGATCAGGTCGAACGGCTTGCCGTGGGTGCCGAAGGGGTGGAAATAACGGCGGTCGGGGCCGCCCCAGCCGACGAACTCGATGCCCAGCTTGAAGCTGCCCTTCGTGTTCTTCAGAAAATCGGCCTCGGCGATCCCGAGCGTCTCGTTGAAAAGGCGGATCGGCGGGATCGTCGCCTCGCCGACCCCGACCGTGCCGATCTCGTCGGATTCGACCAGCGTGATCGCGCAGCCACGCGGCATCGCATGTGCAAGGGCGGCCGCGGTCATCCAGCCGGCGGTGCCCCCGCCGACGATGACGATCGAACGAAGTGCCTGATCGTGCACGACTACCCCTCCTGCAACGCGCTTTCTGCAATCCATTGCAGGCGCCTTGTACGACGACAAGCGCCATTTTGGTCCCGGACATGATTTACCGGCGTTCGCCCCTTGTTCCATGGGAACAAACATAGTACGTGCCGTGGCAACCGCGTTGCCCTGGGCCAACGCATGGCTTAAGCGAGGGAGATTCCCAATGGCCGCCAATCTGAAAGTGATCGACACCGGCATGGCAACCGCAAACGCAGACCGTCAGAAGGCGCTCGACGCCGCCCTCGCGCAGATCGACCGCGCATTCGGCAAGGGCTCGGCGATGAAGCTGGGCCAGAAGGAGGCGATGCAGGTCGAGGCGATCTCGACCGGCTCGCTCGGTCTGGACATCGCGCTCGGCGTGGGCGGTCTGCCGCGCGGCCGGGTGGTCGAGGTCTATGGTCCGGAAAGCTCGGGCAAGACGACGCTCGCGCTGCATGTCATCGCCGAGGCGCAGAAGATGGGCGGCACCGCCGCCTTCGTCGACGCCGAACACGCGCTCGACCCCGTCTATGCCAAGAAGCTGGGCGTCAATATCGACGAGTTGATCGTGTCGCAGCCCGACACGGGCGAACAGGCGCTGGAGATTACCGACACGCTCGTGCGATCGAATGCGATCGACGTGCTGGTGGTGGACTCGGTGGCGGCGCTGGTGCCGCGTGCCGAGATCGAGGGCGAGATGGGCGACAGCCACGTCGGCCTGCAGGCACGCCTGATGTCGCAGAGCCTGCGCAAGCTGACCGGCTCGATCAGCCGCTCGCGCTGCCTCGTCATCTTCATCAACCAGCTGCGCATGAAGATCGGCGTGATGTACGGCAATCCGGAGACGACGACGGGTGGCAACGCCCTCAAGTTCTACGCCTCCGTCCGTCTCGACATCCGTCGTACGGGTGCGATCAAGGACCGCGACGAGGTCACGGGCAACGCCACTCGCGTCAAGGTGGTGAAGAACAAGGTCGCGCCGCCGTTCAAGCAGGTCGAGTTCGACATCATGTACGGCGAGGGCATCTCGAAGATCGGCGAGATCCTCGACCTCGGCGTCAAGGCGGGATTGGTCGAAAAGTCGGGCGCGTGGTTCAGCTACGATAGCACGCGCATCGGCCAGGGGCGTGAGAATGCCAAGAACTTCCTGCGCGAGAACCCCGACATGGCCGATCGCCTCGAACGGGCGATTCGCCAGCGGACGGAAAAGGTCGCGGAGGAGATGATGACCGGCCCGGACGCGGACGACGATCTTTGATCGCTGCGGCGTGCATGACGGAGACAAGTGGAGGCTCGCCGGTGACGGCGGGCCTCTTTCCGTTCTGACAGGATGCATTCGCATGACCGAAACACCGTGACTTTTGTGACCTTTCGGAAACAATCCGGAAACAATCGACGTGCCGCTGAAGGCGTGCGTCCGTCGATCGCGGTCGCACGCAGCATCGCCGCGCCATGTGGCTCGTGTGTCACGCGCGTCTCGGCATCGTCGGACCCTGTATGGATCGCGTGCTCCGGCCAGAGACGCGGCTGCGGAGGCCTATCGAAAACAGGCCTGCGACGGCTACGATCCGGGCGGCCGCACGCGTCCGTCGACGGGGCCTTGCACCCGGGCGTTGCGATGACGAGGTGACACTATGACGAGCCATTTCGACTGGACCGGTCGCGTCGGCGACGTATGGGCGGAGGAGTGGCGTCGCACCGACCGTGCTTTCGCCGATCTCGCCAGGCATCTCGACGCGGCGATCCTCGCTGCGGCCCCCGCAGGCCCGATCGCGGCGCTCGACCTCGGCTGCGGCGGGGGGGCGACGAGCGCCGCGCTTGCTCGTGCGCGACCCGAGGCCCGGGTGCTGGGTGCCGACCTGTCCGACGCGCTGATCGCCATCGCGCGGGACCGATTTGCCGACGTGCCCAACCTAGGTTTCGAACAGGGGGATGCGATCGCCATCGCCGAGGATCATGCCCCGCTCGACCTCGTCGTCTCGCGACATGGCGTCATGTTCTTCGCCGATCCCGTCCTCGCCTTCGAACGGCTGCGTCGCACGATGACGCCTGGCGGCGCGCTGGTGTTCAGTTGCTTCGCGCCCGCTGCGGAAAATCCATGGGCCGTCCTGCTTGCGCCCGCCGCGCCAGCTACCGCCGCCTATGTGCCCGGCCCCTTCTCGTTCGGGGATCCGGACCGGGTCGGCGCGATGCTTCGCCAAGCCGGCTGGGAGGCAGCCGCGCCGGCTCGCGTCGCCTTTGCCTATCGCGTCGGCGCGGGGGAAGACCCGGTCGCCGATGCGACGGCTTTCCTTACCCGGATCGGGCCAGCGGCTCGACTGCTGCATGACGCCCCGCCCGCGGATCGGCCCGCGCTGGTCGAGCGCCTCGCGGATCGCTTGGCGGCGCAACGAAACGCGTCCACCATCGATTTTCCTGCCGTGGCGTGGCTATGGACCGCGCGGGCAAGAGGGGAGCTGTCATGATCGTCGTCCACCATCTGGAGAATTCGCGCTCGCAGCGCGTGCTGTGGCTGCTCGAGGAACTGGGACTGCCGTATCTGGTCAAGCGCTATGATCGGAACCGGCAGACGATGCTCGCGCCGCCGGAACTGAAGCGGGTCCATCCGCTCGGCAAGTCGCCGGTCATCGAGGATCTCGATGCCGATGGCGGGCGGGTCGTCGCGGAGACGGGCGCGATCGTCGAATATCTGGTCGAAAAGGCGGACGGCATGCTCGGGCCGCCGGCGCATCGCGAGTCGGCGCTGCGCTACCGGTTCTGGCTGCATTATGCCGAAGGGTCGCTGATGCCGCCGCTCTTCGCCAAGCTGGTGCTGAGCCGCGTGCCGATCTTCGGCAAGGCGGGGCAGAAGCGCATCCAGCCGATGATCGACGTCCATCTCGATTACGTCGAGGCGGCGCTGGCGCAGCGGCCTTGGTTCGCGGGCGATGCCTTTACCGCCGCCGACGTGATGATGAGCTTCCCGCTCGAGGCGGCGCGCAGCCGGGCGGGCCTCGATGCGTCGCGTCCCGCCACGACGGCCTGGCTGGACAAGGTCCATGCCCGCCCTGCCTATCAGACGGCGCTGGAGAAGGGCGGGCCGTACGCCTACGCCTGAGGCGCCGTCAGCCGCCGATGTCGCGGAAGCTGTCGGGCGCGCCATGCGGCGGCGCGGGAACGGCGGCGACCGCGATCTCGGCGGGTTCGGCGGGGTCGAGGCCGCCCTCCCATTTGGCGATCACCGCACTCGCCACCGCATTGCCGACGACGTTGGTGGCGGTGCGGCCCATGTCGAGGAAATGGTCGATGGCCAGGATCAGCAGCAGGCCCGATTCGGGGATCTTGAACACGGGCAGCACGGCGGCGATCACCACCAGGCTGGCGCGCGGCACGCCGGCGATGCCCTTGGACGAGATCATCAGGAACAGCAGCATCGCGATCTGCGTGCCCAGCGGGATGGCAATGCCATACGCCTGGGCGATGAACAGCGACGCGAACGTCATGTAGATCATCGACCCGTCGAGGTTGAACGAATAGCCGAGCGGCAGGACGAAACTGGCGATGCGCGGCGGCACGCCGAACCGGTCCAGCGCCTCCAGCATCCGCGGATAGGCCGCTTCCGACGAGGCGGTGGTGAACGCGACGAGCAGCGGCTCGCGGATGTAGCGCACGAGCGCCCGGATACGGCCGCCGATGAAGAGGAAGCCGATGCCGAGCAGGATCCCCCAGAGGATGACGAGCGCGAGGTAGAAACTGCCCATGAAGAAGGCCAGCTGCCCGATGACGCCGGCGCCGCGCTCGGCAAGGGTCGCGGTGACCGCGCAGAAGACCGCCACCGGCGCGAAGCGCATGACATAGTCGGTGATGCGCAGCATCACCGCGACGAGGCCGTCTATGCCACGCACGAGCGGCTGCGCCTTCTCGCCGACCGCGGTGATCGCGACGCCGACGAAGACGGAGAAGACGACGATCTGCAGGATCTCGTTGGTCGCCATCGCGTCGACCATCGAGGCGGGCACGATGTGCGTGATGAACTTGTCCAGGCTGAAGCCGGCGGTGGCGACGCCGGCATCGGCGGTGACCGGCGGCAGCGGCAGGTTGATGCCGACGCCGGGGCGCAGCAGGTTGACCAGGACGAGGCCCAGGCCCAGCGACAGCAGGCTCGCACCCAGGAACCAGCCGATCGCGCGCGCACCGACGCGGCCCAGTGCCGACGTGTCGCCCATCTGTGCGATGCCGGAGACGAGGGTCGCGAACACCAGCGGCGCGATGATCATCTTGATCAGGCGCAGGAAGACGGTGGTTCCGATCGAGAAATAGCCGGCGATCGCCTTCAGCCGCGCCGCCGCCGCGGGCGTGCCGTCATCCAGCCAGCCGTTGAGCACCAGTCCGAGCACTATGCCGAGCAGCAGCCCGATCAGAATGTAGAAGGTCAGCCGCTTGGCCATCGGTACGCTCTCCCCAATCGCGGGCTAGAGAGGGGATTGCGACGTCCGGGTCAAGCGCCCTATCCGTTGGCCTCGATGACCTTCACGCCTTCCCGCCGCTCGCTCCTCGCCGCCTGCGCGGCGGTTCCCCTCGCGTCTGCCGCCGTCCTGCGTGCTGCCGAGCCGGACCTGTCGGCGCTTGCCGACATCACCGGCAATGCCGTGCCGATCGGCGCGGCGGAGCGGGCCGGGCGGCTGGCGCGGGCGCAAGCGCTGATGAAGGCGGCCGGCATCGGCGCGATCGTGATCGAGCCCGGCTCCAGCCTGATCTATTTCACCGGCGTCCGCTGGGGGCGAAGCGAGCGGCTGACCGCCGGGATCATTCCGGTCGAGGGTGAGCCCTGCATCGTCACACCGTTCTTCGAGGAGCCTTCGGTCCGCGAATCGCTGGCGGTGCCCGCCGAGGTGCGGGTCTGGCAGGAGGACGAGAACCCGCTCGCCGTCGTCGCCGGCTTCCTCCGCGACCGAAAGCTCGACCAGCGCGCGGTCGGCATCGAGGAGACGGTCCGCTTCTTCGCCTCGGACGGGTTGGCGCGGGCGCTTGGCCATGCGCGGCTGGTGTCCGCCGATCCCGTGGTGCGCGGTTGCCGGATGATCAAGACACCGGCGGAGATCGCGCTGATGCAGTGCGCCACCGACGTGACGATCGCCGCCTATCGCTGGCTGCATCCGCGTGTCGAGCCCGGCATGACCGGCACGGAGATCGGCGCGCTGATGAACGCCGCGACGCGCAAATTGGGCGGCAGCCCCGAATTCGCGCTCGCATTGATCGGCCCCGCCGCGGCTTTGCCGCATGGCAGCCGCGAGGTGCATAGGGTGACCCCCGGCGAGATCCTGCTGATGGACTGCGGCTGCACGGTGCAGGGCTATCAGTCCGACGTCTCGCGCACCTGGGTGCCGCGTGGCAGTGCCAGCCGGGCGCAGCGCGACGTCTGGACCCTCGTCGCGCGGGGCCAGCAGGTCGCGCTTGCCGCCGCGCGTACCGGCGCGCCGGCGGGCAGCGTCGACGATGCGGTGCGCGCCTTGTACGAACGCGCCGGCTACGGCCCGGGCTATCGCCTGCCGGGTCTTTCGCACCGGACCGGCCATGGCATCGGCATGGACGGGCACGAGCCGGTCAATCTCGTCCACGGCGAGGCGACGCGCCTGGCGGCGGGCATGTGTTTCTCGAACGAGCCCGGCCTCTATCTTCCCGGGCGGTTCGGCGTGCGGTTGGAAGACTGTTTCCACATGACCGCCGCGGGTCCGCGCTGGTTCTCGACACCGCCGCGCTCGATCGACGAACCGGTGGGATGACGAGCCGCCTTGAGGCGGGGCGCGCTCTCGCCTAAGTCGCCAATCCTATGACCTCGACCAACGACATCCGCCGCGGCTTTCTCGACTTCTTCGGCAAGGCGGGGCACCAGATCGTGCCGTCCGCCCCGCTCGTGCCGCAGAATGATCCGACGCTGATGTTCGTCAACGCGGGCATGGTGCCGTTCAAGAACGTCTTCACCGGCCTGGAAAGCCGTCCGTACAGCACCGCGACCTCGTCGCAGAAGTGCGTGCGCGCAGGCGGCAAGCACAACGACCTCGACAATGTCGGCTATACCGCCCGGCACCACACGTTCTTCGAGATGCTGGGCAACTTCTCGTTCGGCGACTATTTCAAGGAACAGGCGATCCTCAATGCCTGGACGCTGCTGACGCGCGACTGGGGCATCGCCGCCGACAAGCTGACCGCCACCGTCTATCACACCGACGACGAGGCGTTCGCGCTGTGGAAGAAGATCGCCGGGCTGCCCGACCACCGCATCATCCGCATCCCCACCAAGGACAATTTCTGGGCGATGGGCGACAGCGGACCCTGCGGTCCCTGTTCGGAGATCTTTTACGATCACGGCGAGCACATCTACGGCGGGCCGCCGGGAAGTCCGGAGGAAGACGGCGATCGGTTCGTCGAGATCTGGAACCTTGTGTTCATGCAATATGAGCAGGAGGCGAACGAGATCGTCGGCGAGCTTCCCAAGAAGTCGATCGACACCGGCATGGGGCTCGAGCGCGTCGCGGCGGTCCTGCAGGGCGTCCACGACAATTACGATACGGATACCTTCAGGGCGCTGATCGCCGCATCGGAATCGCTGACCGCGACGCATGCGCAGGGCGCGCAGATGGCCTCGCACCGGGTCATTGCCGATCACCTTCGCTCGTCGGGCTTCCTGGTCGCGGATGGCGTGCTGCCCGCGAACGAGGGCCGCGGCTACGTGCTGCGCCGGATCATGCGTCGTGCGATGCGCCATGCGCATCTGCTGGGCGCGAAGGAGCCGCTGATGCACCGCCTGGTGCCGGCACTGGTCGCAGAGATGGGCGCCGCCTATCCCGAGCTCGTCCGCGCGCAGCCGCTGATCGAGGCGACGTTGCGGCAGGAAGAGACCCAGTTCCGCAAGACGCTCGACAAGGGGCTCAAGCTGCTCGACGAGGCGACCGTCGGCATGACGGAGGGCGCGACCCTCGCGGGCGAGACCGCCTTCAAGCTCTATGACACCTATGGCTTCCCGTACGACCTGACCGAGGACGCGCTTCGGACGCAGGGGCTGCACGTCGACCGTGCCGGTTTCGACGCGGCCATGGCCGAACAGAAACGCGCCGCCCGCGCTGCGTGGAAGGGCTCCGGCGCCAAGGCCTCGGACGACCTCTGGTTCGACATCGCCGAGGAAACCGGCTCGACCGAGTTCACCGGCTACAGCGCCGATACGGGCGAGGGCGCGGTGCTGGCATTGGTCAAGGACGGTGCGCGGGTCGATCACGCAGCCACCGGCGACACGGTTGCGATCATCGTCAACCAGACGCCGTTCTACGCGGAAAGCGGCGGCCAGGTCGGCGACACCGGTACGATCAGCACCGATGCCGGGCTCCGGGCGATCGTCACCGACACGTCGAAGCAGCTTGGCCGGCTCTTCGTGCATCATGCCGAGGTGCAGAACGGTTCGATCAAGGTCGGCGACGCGGTGCGGCTACAGATCGATACCGCGCGCCGCGCGCAGATCCGCGCCAATCATTCGGCGACGCACCTGTTGCACGAGGCACTGCGCCAGCGGCTCGGCGGCCACGTCGCGCAGAAGGGATCGCTCGTCGCGCCGGAGCGACTGCGCTTCGACGTGTCCCACCCGGTGGCGATGACCGCCGCGGAGCTGGCGGACGCGGAGGCGGCCGTGAATGCGCAGATCCGTGGCAACGGCAGCGTGACGACGCGCTTGATGACCCCCGACGAGGCGATCGCCGAGGGCGCGATGGCGCTGTTCGGGGAGAAGTACGGCGACGAGGTGCGCGTCGTCTCGATGGGCACGGAAGACGGCGGCAAGACTTATTCGCTCGAATTATGCGGCGGTACGCACGTTGCGGCGCTCGGCGACATCGGCCTGTTCAAGGTGGTGGGCGAGGGGGCCGTATCGTCGGGTGTCCGACGGGTCGAGGCGCTGACGGGCGAGGCGGCGCGTGCCTATCTCAACGGTCGCGACGACAAGCTGCGCGAGGCGGCCGCGACGCTGAAGACCACGCCGGACGAGGTGCCCGCGCGCGTCGCCGCGCTGGTAGAGGACCGTCGCCGGCTGGAACGCGAGCTCGCCGATGCCAAGAAGGCGCTGGCGATGGGTGCGGGTGGCGGTCAGGCGGCCGGTCCCGAGCAGATTGGCGATGTCGCCTTCATCGGCCAGGTGCTGGAGGGCTTCGAGGCCAAGGGGCTCCGCGGCGCGGTCGACGAGGCGAAGCAGCGCCTAGGCTCCGGCGTCGCGGTGATGGTCGCGGTCAATGACGGCCGTGCGTCGCTCGCGGTCGGCGTCACCGACGACCTCGTGGGCCGGTACAACGCGGTCGAATTGTTGCGCACGGCGGTCGCCGTGCTGGGCGGACAGGGCGGCGGCGGCCGTCCCGACATGGCGCAGGGCGGCGGCCCCGACGGTAGCAAGGCGGCGGACGCCGTGGCAGCCGTCAGGACGGTGCTTGCCGGCTGACCGACTCGTCGCTCCGCCGACACGAAAAAGGGGCCCCGGCTCGCGCCGAGGCCCCTCGATAAGCCCAAAGCGGATTACTTGCCGCTTGTCGTGCCCGCCGCGCCTGCGGTCGCTGCCGCGATCTGCTCCGCGGTGAGGCCGACGATTACCTGACCCTGCGCATTGGCGCTGAAGCCGGTGATCGGCAGCTTCACGTCGCCCTTGGCGGTCGTGACGGTAACGAACTGCGCGTCCGCCGCCTTCACGGTGCCGACGGGCGTGCCGTTCAGGCCGGCTACGGCCGTACCTGGCACCAGCTTCGCCTTCAAAGCGGCCTGCGCCTGCGCCTGCGACGAGGCGACCGCCGCGTCGAGGTCGGACTTGGTCATCGCCATGGCAAAGCCCTTGTCGGTCTTGCCGATCGACGACGGTGGAACGGGAACCTGGGCGGTGCCGGTGTTCAGGATGATCGCCTGCGGCGTCACCTGGGCGACCGTGCCGAGCGAAACACCGGCGGAATCGTAGATCGTTGCGCCCACCGTGGGCGTGGCGGCGGTGGCCTGCGCCGCAGGGGCGGCGGGGGCAGCCTGCTGGGCCTGAGCCGCGGCGGGCACCAGCATCGCGGCGCCGATCGTCAGGGCTAGGGTACGCATCGACATGTCTCCATTGTTGCAGTGTCGTTGTGACACGGAAACGATGGGGTGTGCGTGCGAGTTCCGCTCGTCGGATGCGGCTAACGGAGCGGTGGGCGCGATCAGCCGGTCACCGGAAGCTTAACCCGGCCCTGTTCATCGCGCTCCAGCGGCGAATAGGCGACCACGGTATCGAGCAGCAACACGCCATAGAGGTGCGGGAAAAGCTGTCCGCCACGCGATTCTTCCCATTTCACCGGATCGTCCTGCGCCGCGAGGTCGACCGCGGCGACGTGGAGGTCGTGCTGCCCGGCGAAGTGCTTGTCCACCGTCTCCGTCAGCTGCGCGGCAGTCGACAGGTGGATATATCCATCCGCCAGGTCGACCGGCGCGCCGGCGAACCGGCCGTCGCGTTCCAGCGCCGCCATCTGTTCGGCGGTCAGCACCTTGTACGCGATCAGCGGCCGGTCACTCATGCTTCGTCCTCTTCACCCTCGTCGCTCTCGTCGACGCGTTCGCCCATCGTCTGCGGCCCGGTGCCATCGTCGAGATGGATCGCCTCCGAGTCATCCGGGGTCGGTGTTTCCGCCAGTTCCTGCGCGACCAAGGCCTCGGCGGCGTTCTCCGGATCCTCCTCCTCGTCGATACGCGCGGCCGAGACGACATGTTCGTCATTGGCGACGTTGAACAGCGTGACGCCCTGCGTGTTGCGACCAGTCACCCGCACGTCGCCGACCGACATGCGGATCAGCTTCGCCTGATCGGTGACCAGCATCAGCTCCTCGCCGTTGTGGGCGGGGAAGCTCGCGACCACGGGACCGTTGCGTCCGGCGGATACGATGTTGGTGATGCCCTGGCCGCCACGGCCGGTGCGCCGATATTCGAATGCGGACGTACGCTTGCCATAGCCGTTGGCGGTGACGGTAAGGATGAACTCCTCCGCCGCCTCGAAGGCTGCCATGCGTTCCGGCGAGAGCGTCATCTCGCGATCGCCCTCCTTCCACGGAGCGGCCTTCAGATAGGCGTCGCGCTCCTCGGTCGACGCGGCGAAGCCGCCCAGGATCGACAGGCTGATCACCTCGTCGCCGTCACTCAGGCTGATTCCGCGCACGCCCGTCGAGGTTCGCGACTGGAACTCGCGAACGTCGGTCGCCGCGAAGCGGATCGCCTTGCCCTGCCGGGTGGCGAGCAGCACGTCGTCCTCCTCCGTCAGCAGCGCCACGCCGATCAGGCGGTCGTCGCTGCCCTCGTCGAAGCGCATGGCCAGCTTGCCGTTCGACGGGATGTTGGCGAAGGCGTCCATGGCATTGCGACGAACCGTCCCGTTGGCGGTGGCGAACATGACGTGCAGGTCGCCCCACCGCGCCTCGTCCTCCGGCAGCGGCAGGACGGTCGAGATCGTCTCGCCCGGCGCCAGCGGCAGCAGGTTGATCATCGGGCGGCCGCGCGTGGCCGGTCCGCCTTCCGGGAGGCGCCACACCTTCTTGCGGTACACCTTGCCATGGTTCGAGAAGAAGAGGACCGGCGTGTGCGTGCTCGTCACGAACAGGCTGGTGATCGCGTCCTCGTCCTTGGTCGCCATGCCGGCGCGGCCCTTGCCGCCGCGCTTCTGCGCCCGGAACGCGTCGAGGGGCGTCCGCTTGATATAGCCCTGCACCGTCACGGTGACGACCATGTCCTCGCGCTCGATCAGATCCTCGTCGTCGATGCCGTCCGCGGCTGCGGCGATCTCTGTCCGGCGAGGCGTCGCGAAGGCGGCGCGGACGTCGACCAATTCCTCGCGCATCACCTCGTAGAGGCGGACGCGATCGGCGAGAATGGCGAGCAGCTCAGTGATCGAGTCGGCGAGCGTCTTGAGTTCGTCGCCGATCTCGTCGCGGCCCAGCGCGGTGAGGCGGTGCAGACGAAGGTCGAGGATCGCACGTACCTGCACGTCGGTCAGGCGATAGCTCTCGCCGGTGGCCTGCGTGTCGACCGCTTCGACCAGGCGCAGATAGGGCGCGATCTCCGCTACCGGCCACTCGCGCACGAGCAGCGCGGCGCGCGCTTCGGCGGGGCTGGCGGAGCCGCGGATGATGCGCACCACCTCGTCCAGGTTGGTGACCGCGATGACGAGACCGAGCAGGATGTGGGCGCGGTCGCGCGCCTTGGCGAGCTCGAACTTGGATCGACGGGTGATGACCTGTTCGCGGAACTGGACGAAGGACTGGATGATGTCCTTGAGGTTCAGCGTCTCGGGGCGTCCGCCGCGGATCGCGAGCATGTTGGCCGGGAACGACCCCTGCGCCGGCGTATGCCGCCACAGCTGGTTGAGCACGACGTCGGGTGTCGCATCGCGCTTCAGGTCGATGACAATTCGGACGCCTTCGCGGTTCGACTCGTCGCGAATGTCGCTGACGCCTTCGATCCGCTTGTCCTTCGCCGCCTCGGCGATCTTTTCCACCAACGCGTTCTTGCCCTGCTGGAACGGGATCTCGGTTAGGACGATCGAGCGCCGGTCGCCGCGTCCTTCCTCGATGACGTGACGCGAGCGCACGATGATCGACCCACGGCCCGTGTTGTAGGCGGACCGTGCCCCCGCGCGCCCGAGGATGATGGCGCCGGTCGGAAAGTCCGGCCCCGGCACGATCTCCATCAACTCCTCGACGGTGATCGCACCGTTGTCGATGTATGCGAGGCAGGCATCGACGACCTCGCCCAGATTGTGCGGCGGTATGTTGGTCGCCATGCCGACCGCGATGCCGCCGGCGCCGTTGACCAGAAGATTGGGGAACCTTGCCGGCAGGACCTGCGGTTCGCGCTCGCTGCCGTCGTAGTTGGGCTGGAAATCGACGGTATCCTTGTCGAGATCCTCCATCAGATAATTGGCCGAGCGCGCCAGGCGTGCCTCGGTATAGCGCATCGCGGCGGGCGGATCCGGATCCATCGAGCCGAAGTTGCCCTGACCGTCGATCAGCGGCAGCCGCATCGACCAGTCCTGCGTCATCCGCGCCAACGCGTCGTAGATCGCGGTATCGCCGTGCGGGTGATATTTACCGATCACGTCACCGACGATGCGCGCCGACTTGCGATAGGGCCGATT
This sequence comes from Sphingomonas sp. GV3, assembly GCF_031082075.1. Classification (NCBI taxonomy): domain Bacteria; kingdom Pseudomonadati; phylum Pseudomonadota; class Alphaproteobacteria; order Sphingomonadales; family Sphingomonadaceae; genus Sphingomonas; species Sphingomonas sp. GV3. Next base: position 660,097 of record NZ_JARWLE010000001.1, read on the forward strand.
GAAGAAGAAGCCGCTCTCCTGCGCCGAGAAGAGGATGCGGCGATGCACCGGCTTTAGCCCGTCGCGCACGTCGGGCAGCGCACGGGCGACGATCACGCTCATCGCATAGTCGAGATAGCTCGACTTCATCTCGTCGACGATGGAGATCGTCGAATTGCCCTCGGGATGGGCGGGGGGTTCGGCGAGGACGGTCTCGTCGGCCAAGGATCAAGCTTTCGAAGATGGGGGTGAAACGAACCCCTATCTAGGCACGAGTCGCACGAATGTCACGCGCACGCACGCACGCGGGAGAGCCTGTCGCGCGCGACCGGCGGCGACGGTGCCGCCACCGGTGCTTGCGGTCCGATCGGCGGCAGGCGAGAATGCGGCCGGCCGCCGGTCGGACGTTTACTTGCAAGCCTTCTTGTTGGCGTTGCCGGCCTTGCTGCAATTATAGGTGACGGTCTTGCCGGTGGAGGTCTTGGCGGTGACCATGCGCCCGTTGGCGGCAGCCTTCTTCGTCACCGTCGTGTTCGTCGTTGCCTTTGCGGACGCGGCGCCCGCGGGCTTTGTCGTCGTCGTGGACTTCGACGTGACCGTCGTCTTCGCCTTGGCGGAACCGGCCGGGCTCATCCCCTGCGCATCGGCAACCGTGGCGACGCCGAGCAGCGCGGCGGCCGACAGGAACAGTACGGGCAGCGACTTGGTCATGATTCTCTCCTTCTCATGCAGCGATCGTCCGGCGTTGCGGACGTCGTGGCCGCATGGATGCGCCCAAGACGCTGTCGCGTAAATGGCAGAATGGTGACATGTTTGTCATCATCCTGGCGCAACCCTTTGACTAAGGAAGGATCTCCTTACCCTCATGGTCGAAGACCTTGCCCGTGTCGGGGGTCTTCAGCCCGTCGATGACGTCGAGCAGCTGCGATGCGGCGCGGTCTGGCGTGAACAGCGTGCCGGGCCGGACATTGCCCTGGAAGGGCTTGGAGAGGGCGGTGTCCACGGTTCCCGGATGAAGGCCGACGACGATCGATCGGTCGTTGCGCCGTCGCTCTTCGATCGACAGCGTCCGGACCAGCTGGTTCACCGCCGCTTTCGCCATGCGATAGCCGTACCATCCGCCGAGCCGATTGTCCGAGATGCTGCCGACCCGCGCGGACAGGATCGCGAAGACGGTCCGCCCCGTCGGGGGCATCAGCGGCAACAGGTGCTTGGCGACGAGCGCCGGGCCGATCGCGTTGACGGCGATCGTCCGCGCGAGCCACGCGCCGTCCAGATCACGGTAGGTCTTCTCGGGGCCTTCATCGCCGTCGTGAAGCAGGCCGCTTGCGACGATGACGAGCTCGGGCGCGGGGCCGGCCGCGATCGTCGCGGCCACCGCGGCGATGCTTGCCTCGTTCTCGAGGTCGATATGGTCGTCACCGATTGCGCTGCGGGACAGCGCGCGCACGACGTCGTATGTGGCTTCGTCGCGCAGGGCCTCGACCAGGGCCGCGCCGATGCCCCCGGACGCGCCGATGACAATCGCCGCGCTCACCGGCGGAAGGTCCATGAGGCGCCGTCGCTGGTGTCGGGATCGAAGGCATAGCCGTCGCTGTCGAAGCCTTTCATGGCTTCGATATCCGTGACGCGATGCTCGATCATCCAGCGGGCCATCATCCCGCGCGCCTTCTTGGCGTGGAAGCTGATGAAGCGCTCGCCCTCGCGGAAATCGACCCCGATGACCCGGACCGTCGGCGGAAGCCGACCCGCGACCGCGGCGAAATATTCCTGGCTCGCCAGGTTGAGGATCGTGTCGTCGCCCCCCGCTGCGAGATCGTCGACCAGCCCCTTGGCGATGCGATCCCCCCACCAGTCCGTCAGTTTCGTCCTGCGGGGCGCCCAGCGCGTGCCCATTTCCAACCGATAGGGACGCATGCGGTCCAGCGGGCGCAGCAGGCCATAGAGACCGGACAGCAGCCGCAGGTGGTCCTGCGCGAAGGGAAGCGACTCCGGCGGCAGCGTCTTCGCTTCGAGACCGGTGTAGACGTCGCCCGCGAAGGCAAAGAGCGCCGGCCTCTCCGGCGCTTCGGGAAAGTCGCGGAACCGGTCGGCGTTGAGCTTTGCCAGCGCGGGAGAGATGTGCATCAGCTCCTGCAGTTTCTTCTGCGTCAGGTGCGATGCCGCCCTGGCAAGGGTTGCCGCCTCGTCGGCGAAGCGCGGCTGGGTTGCCGCGAGGTCGGGCAGGGGGCTTTCGTAATCCAGCGTCTTCGCCGGCGACAGGAGCGCGATCATGGCAGCCGGTTAGCCGCCGTTGAAGAGTCGTTCAATCGTGGTTCACCCGCTTGCGGCGATTGACGAAAGTGATGCTGGCACAGGCGGCCGCTCGGCTTGAACGCCGTCGCCCGGACCTTTACAGCCGCCCCACACGTTTCCCGGTAGCAATGCCCCCAAATGGAGAGAGTTTGCATGAAGACCCTTTCGAAGCTCGCGCTGGCCGCCGTGCTGGCCACCGGCGTGAGCGGGATCGCCCTGACCGCGCCCGCCGCGGCCAAGGACAAGAAGGAGCAGGCCGCGCAAGGGCCGCAGTTCAAGCTCAGCAAGCCGGTGCTCGCCGTCGCCGGCCAGGCGCAGACCGCGATCCAGCAGCGTAACGTCGCCGCCGCCGAGCCGCTGGTCGCGCAGATCGAGGCCGCCGCGACGACCGACGACGACAAGTATATCGCCGCCGCGCTCCGGTACGACCTGGAGAATACCAAGCTCGTCGTCGCGCAGCAGGCGAACCCCAATGCGCCGCTCGATGAGACGGTCCTCGCCAAGCCGCTCGATGCGCTGATCGCCGCGAAGAGCACGCCTGCCGTCGATCGCGGCAAGTATCTGTTCCGCCGCGGCGCGCTAGCGGCGAACGGTGGCCAGGCTCAGGTCGCTGTGCAGTATTTCACGCAGGCCAAGGCGGCGGGTTACACCAGCCCGGACCTCGATCTGCAGCTCGCCAAGCTCAAGGTGCAGTCGGGCGACGTGGCCGGCGGCCTCACGGATCTGTCCTCGGTCATCGACGCGCAGAAGGCCGCAGGCCAAACGCCCCCGGAAGCCTATTATCGCTATGCGATCGCGACCGCGAACGGCAAGGGCATGCGCGCCCAGACCGTCGACTGGATGAAGAAGTACCTCGTCGCCTATCCGACTCCGAAGGTATGGCGCGACGTCATCCTGCAATACGCCTTCGCGCAGAATGCGCCGGTCAAGGCCGACAAGCTGCAGCAGATCGACCTGTTCCGCCTGATGCGTGCCAGCAATTCGCTTGTCGATCAGGCGGCCTATGAGGAATATGCTCAGGCGGTCTACGATCGCGGCAATCCCTATGAGGCGGCGGCGGTGCTGAAGGAAGGCATGGCGTCGGGCAAGATTCCGGCGACCAGCACCTTCTCGAAGCGCCTGCTGGGCGACGCGAACACCGCGATCAAGAATGAGGGTTCGCTCGCGACCAGCGAGAAGCAGGCGGCAGCGTCCAAGGACGGCAAGCTGTCGGCGCAGACCGCTGACGCCTATCTCGGCCAGGGCAATTACGCCAAGGCGATCGAATTGTATCGTCAGGCGCTGAGCAAGGGCGGCGTCGACAAGGACGAGGTGAACACGCATCTCGGCATCGCGCTCGCACGCTCGGGCGACAAGGCGGGCGCGCAGACCGCGTTTGCCGCCGTCACGACCGAGCCGCGGGCGGGCATCGCCAGCCTCTGGACGACCTGGCTCCAGGCCGGCACCAGCGCGGCTGCGACGCCGGCCGCCTGAGCCGGATCTTTTCGGCTGACAACAGGGGCGGTCCGCGTGCGGGCCGCCCCTTTGCTTTGGTCGCTACCAGGATGCGCATGCATGGCTGAGGCTTCGCTCACCCCCGACCGCCGGATCGCTATCGCCAGCGCACCGCAAGGCGCGCGGCATGCTTTCGCCGCATTGCTGGGACTGGATCAACGCTTGGGCGATATCGTCCGGGCCGCCCGCGATCCGATGATAGGGCAGATGCGGCTCACGTGGTGGCATGAGGCGCTGGGACGGCTGGATTCGGCGCCCGCGCCGGCCGAACCCCTGTTGCGGGACCTGGCGACGCATGTCGTCGCCGGTGGTATTCGCGGTGCCATGCTCGCCGATCTGGTAGAGGGCTGGGAGGTCTTGCTCGACGAGGCCACAAACCAAGAGTCGCTCGGCGTCTATGCGCGTGGCCGCGGTGGACTGCTGTTCGACCTCGGCACGCGCCTGCTCCGGTCGACGGCGGAGCCCTATGTCGGTGCGGCGGGACGGGCATGGGCGTTGGCGGACCTCGCAAACGGGTCGGCGGACGGCCGGGTGGTCGAGGCCGCAAGGGGGACGGCCGCGGGACTTTCCCGGCAGGCCTTCGCGCACCGGTGGCCGGCGCCCATACGACCGCTGGGTATCCTTGCCAAACTTGCGATTGCGGGGGGCGAGCCAGGCAACGCGCTGGCCAAGTCCATGGCAATAGCACGGTTTCGCCTGATTGGTCGATAACGGATATATTTCCCGTTGCTCGCCCGGTCGGTCTTGCTACCCTGCGTTTCGACGGGGAGCAGGCAGCATGTGGCGGTATTTGATCGGCGGCGCGGCGATCGTGGCGTTGGGTGGCGCCGGCATCTCCCTGCTTCGGGGGCATGCCTCGCCACCGCCGATCCTTTCCAGGCCGCGGCCTGCGCCGGTGGCCTCTGTTGATCCTCCCGAGCGCGACGACGCGGCGAAGGTGCCGGAGGCGCTTCCGGCCACGCGGGAGCAGAAGCGGTTCGACCGCTACGACAAGGACCGAGACGGTAAGGTCAGCCGCGAGGAATATCTCGCCGCCCGGCGCAAGGCTTTCGCCAAGCTCGACGCGAACGGCGATGGCCGGCTCTCGTTCGACGAGTGGGCCGTCAAGGCGGAGAGCAAATTCGCCGCAGCCGATCGTGACCGGTCCGGCGCGATGGACCGCGCGGAATTCGCCACGACGGCGGTCAAGCGAACGTCGCGGCCTCGTGCGAAATGTCCGCCGTCCGAGCCGGCGCCGGCCGCGGAAGACAGCTGAGCCACTGGTCGAATGCCGCGCGTGCGCGCGCCGTGTACATCTTCTTGCGGTCGGCCTTTTTGGTTCGCCCCTCGATCGGGGGCATCAAACCGAAATTGACGTTCATGGGCTGGTAGCTTTCAGCCTCCGCGCCGCCGGTGATGTGCCCCAGCAAGGCGCCAAGGGCCGTCTCGACCGGCGGCGGCGGCAGGGTGGCGCCAGACAGCTCCGCAGCCGCGAAACGGCCCGCCATCAGGCCGATGGCGGCACTTTCTATATAGCCCTCGCACCCGGTGATCTGGCCGGCGAAGCGGATGTTCGGCCGATTTCTAAGCCGGAGGGTCGGGTCGAGCAGTTCGGGCGAACGGATGAAGGTATTGCGGTGCAGGCCGCCGAGCCGGGCGAATTCCGCATTCTGCAACCCGGGGATCGTTCGGAACAGCCGGACCTGCTCGGCATGCTTCAGCTTGGTCTGAAAGCCGACGATGTTCCACAAGGTGCCCTGGGCATTGTCCTGGCGTAGCTGAACGACCGCATAGGGCCAGCGCCCGGTCCGCGGGTCGTCGAGGCCGACGGGCTTCATCGGACCGTAACGCAGCGTGTCGACGCCGCGCTCGGCCATGACCTCGATCGGCATGCAGCCCTCGAAATAGGGGGTGTCCTTTTCCCAGTCGCGAAACTCGGTCTTCTCCCCGGCGAGCAGCGCGGCATGGAAGGCGAGATATGCGTCCTTGTCGAGCGGGCAGTTGATGTAATCCTTCCCGTCTCCCTTGTTCCAGCGGCTCTGGAACCAGGCGATTTCCATGTCGATACTGTCGCGATGAACGATGGGCGCGATGGCGTCGAAGAAGGCGAGGGCGTCCGTGCCGGTGGCGCCGCCGATCGCTTCTGCAAGCGCCGGGGCGGTCAGCGGACCGGTGGCGAGGATCGCTGGGTCGTCGGGCAACGTATCGACGCGCTCGCGAACGATCGTGATGTTGGGGTGCGCGGACAGTGCGGCGGTCACGCCCGCCGAAAAGCCGTCGCGATCCACCGCCAGGGCGGAGCCTGCCGGCACGCGATGCGCGTCGCCCTCGCGCAGGATCAGCGAACCCAGGCGTCGCATTTCCTGGTGCAACAGGCCGACGGCGTTGCTTTCCGCATCGTCGGAGCGAAAGCTGTTCGAGCAGACGAGTTCAGCCAGCCCGTCCGTGTGGTGCGCGGGCGTGGCGTCGCCGCCGCCGCGCATCTCCGACAGCTTCACCCGGAAACCCGCCTCGGCGAGCTGCCACGCGGCTTCCGAGCCGGCGAGGCCGCCGCCGACGATGTGGATGTGATGGTCGCTCATGAAATCGCTTTGCCAGGCTGATGGTAAATCGCGCCCCTTAGCGGGCTTGCGACGCAATGCCTATATCGGCGCCATGACCAAGATATACACGATCGGCTATGAAGGCGCGACCATGGCCGATTTCCTCCGCGCACTGACGGCCGCCGGGGTCAAACGCGTGATCGACGTCCGTGCGCTGCCGGCGTCGCGTCGCCCGGGCTTTTCGAAGACCCCGCTCGCCGCCAGTCTCAAAGAGGCGGGGATCGATTATGTGCATCTGAAGGCGCTGGGGACGCCAAAGCGCGGTCGCGATGCGGCCAAGAAGGGCGATATCGCGACCCTGCGCGAGGTCTATGACGCGCAACTGGGCCTGCCGGAAGCGGAAGCCGCGTCGGCTGCGATGCTCGAACTCGCCGCGGAGGTTCCCAGTGCGCTGCTGTGCTACGAACGGGAACCCGGCCATTGCCACCGCACGTTGCTGCTTGCCGCCGTGGCTCGATCGGCGACGGTCGTCGACCTCTATGTCTGACCTTGCGCGGCATCGCCCATCCGCCGCACACGGCGGATGCGTGGCTCGCGGTCGATCGCGGCGGCCGCACGGATCGTCTGGCGGAGTTCGTCGCGCTTCTCGTGGATAGAGGCGATGACGGGGCCCATCGCGATCCCGAGATCGACGAGCACCGCCTCGGACAGCTGCAGCGAGCTTTCCAGGGTCTCCGGCACGGCGTCCGTCACCCCCGCGCGATAGAGCTCCGCGGCATGGTCCGGATCACGCGCACGCGCGATGATCGGCAGGTCCGGCGCGATCGCGCGCATCCGCCGGGTCAGGCGCACGGACAATACAGGATCGTCCATCGTCAGGATCAGCGCGCGGGCCCGCGCGATCGCCAGTCGCTCGACCAGTTCGGCACGGGCGATGTCGCCGAAGACGATCGGATAGCCTGCCGCACGCGCCTCCGCGACGGCGTCGATGTCCGCTTCCACCGCGACGTACGACTGGCCGTGCACCGTCAGAAGGTCGGCGACCATCCGCCCGACACGGCCGAATCCGATGATGACGGCGCCATCCGCCTCGGGCTGGGGCGCCGCGGGCTCGGCACGGATGTCGATGCGCCGTGCGACGATCTGGCCCGCGCGCGCCAGCAGCGGCGTTATCGTCAACCCGATCGCCGTCACCGTCTGCCAGAAAGCTGCGGTCTGGCCGGTGATGAGCTGGGCCTGGGTGGCGGTCGCCAGCACGATCAGTGTCGTCTCGGACGGGCTACCCATCAGCAGGCCCGTCTCGACCGCAAGGCCGCGGCGCGCCTGTGCCACGCGCAACAGCAGATAGGTGACGACCGATTTGACTAGGACGACGCCGACGACGGCGAGTAGCAGCGCCGGCCAATTGGCGAGGATGAGGCGCAGATCGAGGCTCATGCCGACCGTGATCAGGAACACGCCGAGCGCCAGTCCCTTGAAGGGCGCGGTGATGACTTCGACCTCGGTATGATATTCCGTTTCGGCGATGAGAAGGCCGGCCAGCAGCGCGCCGACGATCGGTGACAGGCCTGCCGCCGTGGTGGCCACGCTGGCGACGATGACGACGAGGAGGGCGGCGGCAAGGAACAGTTCGGGGCTTTTCGTCCGCGCCGCCTGCGCGAACAGACGGGGCAGGAAGACGCGACCGCCGATGTAGATGGCGGCCACCGTGGCGAGTCCGCGCGCGGCCACGCCTGCGATCCCGACCCAGCCCTCCTCGCTTGCGGTCGGGGCCATTGCGCCTAGCGCAAAGATGATCGGGACGAGCGCCAGATCCTCGAACAACAGCATAGCGAAGGCGCCGCGGCCGACCGGGCTGGTAGTGCCCACCAACGGGAGGACGAGGGCGGTTGAGGACAAGGCAAGCGCCAGCCCAAGGCCGGCGGCGCCCGCCCAGGGCTGACCAAGTAGATGCAGCGCGATCCCGATCAGCGCCGCGGATCCCAGCAACTCGGCCGGCCCGGTCCCGAACACCTGGCGGCGCAGCCCCCAAAGGCGGCGAAAGGACAGTTCCAGGCCGATCGAGAAGAGCAGCATGACGATGCCGAATTCGGCGAACGGCTCGATCGAATGGGGGTTGGAGATGGTCAGGTAATAGAGCCACGGCAGTTTCGGCACGAGGCTGCCGAGGCCGGCCGGGCCGACGAGCATGCCGACGAGGATGAAGCCGATAACCGGGCTGACCTTGAAGCGCGCGAAGGCCGGAATGACCAGGCCGGCGGCGCCCAGGATCACCAGCGTGTCCGAGAAGCCTTCGTTTTCCAGTCCGATCGCCATACGGGGACCCTAGCCTGTCCCGGCACGCTTTGTCAGGCGAAAGTCACGTCAGGGCGTAATTGCCGGCCAGTTCCCCGATCGCCGCGACCAGGAACGGGCGGACGGTCGCGGGCCGGTTCACATAGATGGGGCGGCGCGCGGCGTGGAGCCGGTCCTTGCCGATGCGCGTGAAGCAGACCTGATCCGACTGATTGCCGCCCAGCACGTGGAAGGCGGATGCATCCTCCGCCACATAGAGGCCGACGTGGCCGGCGGTACCGTCGTCGGTGCGCCGCAGGAAGGTCAGCACGTCGCCCAGCATCGGCTGGCCCGCCGGCTGGCCGAACGTCGACCAATTGAGCGCCCAGAGTGGATCGGCCGGTGGCGTCTTGCCGGCGCGCTTTGCCACCACCGCCATGAACAGGCCGCACCAGGGGACGGAGTCGTGCGAGTAATGCGATGCGACGTTGCCGCCGACCTCAGACGCCCAGGCAAGGATGGCGGGATTGTCGGCCGGACCCGCGAGTTCATGGGTGCCGATCAGCGCGCGCGCCTCGCTAATCATACGCGGCAGCTGACCGAGGTGGTCGAGCCAGGAATAGCGGGCCGGGTCGATGGGCATAGTCGCACCTCCACGTGCCGGCATCGTTCCTGATACCGACGGACCATCCTCGTGCCGACCGGTCGGGAGCGCCAGAGCGATCGTGTCCGGAATGGATGTGAAGTCGCGCTTTAGAGAAGACCGAGGCGCGACAGGGCATCGACCTGCGCCATAAAAAAAGGGGCGCGGCACCGCTGCCGCACCCCTTCGGATTAGCGTTCGAGAAGCGTCAGGCCCAGCTGGCCATCTTCGATTCGAGGTTCGAACGGACCGCCTCGAAGAATTGCTCGGTGGTCATCCAGGGCTGATCCGGGCCGATCAGGATCGCGAGATCCTTGGTCATCTGGCCGTTCTCCACGCACTCAATGCAAACCCGCTCCAGCGTCTCGGCAAAGCGCACCACGTCCGGCGTGTTGTCGAACTTGCCGCGATACTTAAGACCACCGGTCCATGCGAAGATCGACGCGATCGGGTTGGTCGACGTCGCCTTGCCCTGCTGGTGCTGGCGATAGTGGCGCGTGACGGTACCGTGCGCCGCCTCCGCCTCGACGGTCTTGCCATCCGGCGTCAGCAGAACCGAGGTCATCAGGCCCAGCGAACCGAAGCCCTGCGCCACTTGGTCCGACTGTACGTCGCCGTCGTAGTTCTTGCATGCCCAGACGAACTCGCCATTCCACTTCAGCGCGGACGCGACCATGTCGTCGATCAGGCGGTGCTCGTAGACGATGCCCGCTTCCTTGAACTTGTCTTTGAACTCGGCCTCGAACACCTCGGCGAACAGGTCCTTGAACCGGCCGTCATACGCCTTGAGGATCGTGTTCTTGGTGGACAAATAGACTGGCCACTTGAGGTTGAGGCCGTAGTGCATCGACGCACGGGCGAAATCGCGGATCGAATCGTCGAGATTGTACATGCCCATCGCGACGCCGGACGAGGGGAACTGGAAGACCTCCTCCTCGATCTCCTGGCCGTCCTCGCCCTGCCACTTCATCGTCAGCTTGCCCGGACCGGGGACGCGGAAGTCGGTCGCCTTGTACTGATCGCCGAACGCATGGCGGCCGACGACGATCGGATGTGTCCAGCCCGGAATCAGGCGGGGTACGTTCTTGATGACGATCGGCTCGCGGAAGACGACGCCGCCCAGGATGTTGCGGATCGTGCCGTTGGGCGACTTCCACATCTTCTTCAGGCCGAACTCCTCGACGCGCGCCTCGTCGGGCGTGATCGTCGCGCACTTGACCGCGACACCGTATTTCTGCGTCGCCTTGGCGGCGTCGACGGTGACCTTGTCCTCGGTCGCGTCGCGATGCTCGATGCCGAGGTCGTAATAGTCGAGTTCGATGTCGAGGTACGGCTTGATCAGGCGCTCGCGGATCCATTCCCAGATGATCCGCGTCATCTCGTCGCCGTCGATCTCCACGACGGGCGTGTTCACCTTGATCTTCGCCATGCTGTGCAATCCTATGGATGGGGAGTTTGGCGTCCGTCTAGGCACAAGCGGGCAGGGGATCAACCGTGGCATGGCTACCTGCAAATGGACGCGCGCCGCGTCTATGCCCGACCGGTGAATACGCGCGCCGTTACCATCGCCGGCGTCGCGCCACCGTCGAACCGTCGACCGCCGTTGTGTTGCAGGAACGACACGGTTACACCCGCGGGTTATGCCATCGCTCGAAAAGCCTCCCCATACGCCGCTGCCGACCACGACCGTCAAATGGCGCTTCCCCTCGGTTCACCCGGAGGGGCACAAATATGCCGCCATCGCCTTCGGCATCACGCTTCTGGCGACGATCGTGACCAAGGTCCTGTTCTGGCCGCTGCTCGGCGTCGTCGTCTGGGTGTTGACGTTCTTCCGCGATCCGGTCCGCACGACGCCGACGGGCGACGGACTGATCATCGCGCCGGCCGACGGCCTGGTGACGATGATCCAGAAGGTGCCGGTGCCTCGCGAACTCGTGGCCGAGCTGGGCGAGGCGCCGCTGACCCGCGTCTCGATCTTCATGTCGGTCTTCGACGTCCACATCAATCGTACGCCGATCGCCGGCACGATCCGCCAGGTCGTGTATATCAGCGGCAAGTTCCTCAACGCCGACCTGGACAAGGCGTCGGATGAGAATGAGCGGCAGCATATCGTCGTGGAGGGGCGGGACGGCCGCCGCATCGGGTTCACGCAGATCGCGGGTCTGGTCGCGCGCCGTATCGTGCCGTTCGTCAAGCCGGGCGATATGGTCGCGACCGGGCAGCGGATCGGCCTGATCCGCTTCGGTAGTCGGGTAGACGTATTCCTGCCTGATGATATCGTCCCGCAGGTGACGCTGGGTCAGCGTTCGATCGCGGGCGAGACGGTGATCGGCCGCGTCGGTGGAGCGGCCGTGACCGGGATCAGCCAGTGATCGATCGGGACGGTCAGGGGATCCGGCGCCGACCGGTGCGACGGCTGCGCGCGCCCGCCGGGGGGCTGCCGCTCCGCGCGGTCGCGCCCAATGCCGTGACCGCCCTGGCACTTTGCTCCGGTCTCAGCGGTGTCCGCTTCGCGATCGGCGGCGAATGGCAGAGCGCGGTGACGATGATCATGATCGCCGGCGTGCTGGACGGGATCGACGGCCGTATCGCCCGATTGCTGCGCGGCGAAAGCCGCTTCGGCGCCGAACTGGACTCCCTGTCGGATGCCATATCCTTCGGCGTCGCGCCCGCGCTGATCCTCTATCTGTGGTCCTTGGCCGCTGTCCCGCGTCTCGGCTGGATCTGCGCATTGGTCTTCGCCGTCTTCTGCGCGCTGCGTCTTGCGCGCTTCAACGCCAGGATTGACCTCGACGAGCAGCCGCACAAGTCGGCTGGCTTCCTGACCGGCATCCCGGCGCCGGCCGGTGCCGCGCTGGCGATGGTGCCGCTCTATTTCTGGTTCTGGACCGACGAGCCGATCTTCGCGTCCCCCAAGCTCGTCGGCCCCTGGGTTGCATTCATCGCGTTACTGATGGTGTCGAGTGTCGCCACCTTCTCGTGGAGCTCGTTCCGCCTCCGCCGCACCGTCCGTTTCGAAGCCCTGGCCGGCGTCGTCCTGCTGGGGGCGGCACTGGTGTCGATGCCGTGGCACACGCTCTGCGTCCTGTGCCTCGGCTATCTGGCTACCATCCCGTTCAGCATCGCCAGCTATGCGCGGATCAAGCGGCTGCGCGCGACGGCTGCGCAGGCGACGGAGTCGACCCCGACGCCCAGCGCCTGACCGCGATCCGCCGCTCGACGGAAGCGATATGCGCCAGCGGCGTGAATGCGGGTTCGACATGGCCGTCCATCATACGGATGATGCGGCGCCATTGCGGAGCGACGGTCGCGACGATCACGCCAATGGAGAGCGCCAACGCGCCTGCGAAAATCAGAATGCTCACCATTGCAACCATGTCCGCCTCCCTGGCGCGAACTTTTCTGTGGATAAGTCCGCTTAACCGTTCATTAACCCGTCGGTTCCGCCCACCAGATCGGAAAACCCTGATTTTTCAGCGATATTGCTGAAAGACCCGTTCTGTTCCGGTCATTGGACCCCTTACGAACCCTTTATGTTCCGTTTGCGTTCCTGCTGTCAAGCGTTGCATTATTTGCGCCTGTCGTCTAAGAGCGCCCCTCTCAACCCCGCATGGGAAGCAACATAGCCCGGTGCGTCGGCCGTCAGGTCGCACGTCATCCGCTTCCCAGAGGCTCAACCGGAAGGAGTTATCCCTATGGCGGCACCCGTCGTCACCATGCAGCAGCTGATCGAAACCGGCGCGCATTTCGGCCACCAGACGCATCGCTGGAACCCGAAGATGAAGCCGTATCTGTTCGGCGATCGCAACGGCGTTCACATCATCGACCTCTCGCAGACCGTGCCCCTCTTCGCGCGCGCGCTCGAGTTCGTTTCGTCCACCGTCGCGGCCGGCGGCAAGGTGTTGTTCGTCGGCACCAAGCGCCAGGCGCAGGAAGCCGTCGCCGATGCGGCGCGCCGTTCGGGCCAGCATTTCGTCAACCACCGCTGGCTGGGCGGCATGCTCACCAACTGGAAGACGATCAGCAACTCGATCAAGCGCCTGAAGGCGCTGGAAGAGCAGCTGTCGGGCGACACGCACGGCCTGACCAAGAAGGAAGTGCTGCAGCTGACCCGGGAGCGCGACAAGCTCGAGCTGTCGCTCGGCGGCATCCGCGACATGGGCGGCGTTCCCGACGTCATGTTCGTGATCGACGCCAACAAGGAAGAGCTGGCGATCAAGGAAGCGAACACGCTGGGTATTCCGGTGGTCGCCATCCTCGACTCGAACGTCTCGCCGGACGGCATCGCCTTCCCGGTGCCGGCGAACGACGACGCCAGCCGTGCCATCCGCCTGTATTGTGAGGCGATCGCCATCGCCGCCACGCGTGGCAATGTCGAGCAGCAGCAGCGTCGCGGCGTTGATCTGGGCGCGATGGAAGAGGCGCCGGTCGAGGAAGCGGTGTCAGTCGAGCCTGCGTCCGAGTCGGCCAGCGCCGAAGCGGAGGCCGAGCGTCAGATCGACGCCTGAGCCCGCACAAGCGTCATCGAACTTTCATGCGGGCGGAGCAGGGCGCGTGGCGCTCCGCCCCGCCCGCAACCACATTCGAACGTAGAGGATAGTATAATGGCCGATATCACCGCAGCGATGGTCAAGGACCTGCGCGACAAGAGCGGCGCGGGCATGATGGACTGCAAGAAGGCGCTGAACGAGACCGGTGGCGACATGGACGCCGCACTCGACTGGCTGCGCACCAAGGGCCTCGCCGCCGCGCAGAAGAAGTCGAGCCGTACTGCTGCCGAGGGTCTGGTCGGCGTCGCCGTTGCCGGCACCAAGGGCGCGGTCGTCGAGGTGAACTCGGAAACCGACTTCGTCGCGAAGAACGACCAGTTCCAGCAGTTCGTCCGTGACGTCACGCAGATCGCGCTCGCCAGCCCGAACGGCGGCGACATCGAGGCGCTGAAGGGTGAGGCGATGCCGTCGGGCGGTACCGTCGCCGACGTGCTGACCAACAATGTCGCGACCATCGGCGAGCACCAGACGCTGCGCCGCGCGAAGCGCCTCGAAGTGTCGAAGGGCGCGATCGTCAGCTACGTGCACAATCAGCAGGCGCCGGGCCTCGGCAAGATCGGCGTTCTGGTCGCCCTGGAATCGGAAGCGAACGACGAGGCGCTGCAGGCGCTCGGCAAGCAGCTGGCGATGCACATCGCCGCAGCGTTCCCTAAGGCGCTGAACGAGGACGACCTCGACGAGGCCGAAATCGAGCGCGAGCGCGCGATCGCCACCGAAAAGGCCGGTGAGAGCGGCAAGCCGGCAGACATTATCGCCAAGATGGTGGAAGGCTCGATCGCCAAGTACCGCAAGGAGCACGCGCTCGTGAGCCAGCTGTTCGTGATGGACGGCAAGACCAAGATCAGCGACGTCGTCGCCAAGGCCGGCAAGGACGCCGGCGCGGAGATCAAGCTGGTCGATTACGTCCGGTTCCAGCTGGGCGAGGGCATCGAGAAGGAAGCGTCGGACTTCGCCGCCGAAGTCGCCGCAGCGTCGGGCGTGCCGCAGAAGCAGTAAGCCGATCCGGCCGTTTTTGAAGGGGCGTCGTCCGCGAGGACGGCGCCCCTTTTTCGTGCCGATACCCGCCGCAGGCAAAGGCGGGCCAGCGTCCGGATCGGCGAGATGCCAGCATTGGTCGATCCGGCCATGCAGACGATGCGTTTCGGCACCGCTAGGCGGAGACACTCGCCGCTCCCCCCAGAAGCGGTGAACGCGCTTGCCGTGGCGGTGCCGATCCTCGTCGCCAGTCGCTCGATGCTCGAATGGGCGAGGCCGCTCCGACGCGAACAACGGGTGCAATACAGCCGTAACGGAACGGTCACCGTGCTGTCCCGCTGCCCCCTTACCGCCGCGACGGACCTTTTGAGGGGGAAATGAACGTGTTGACGAAGTTCGCGCTGCTCGCCGGTGTTGCGGCCTTGTGCCTGTCCGCGCCCGCCACCGCGCAGGAGGCCGCGCCCGGCGGGCCGGCGGTTGCTGACCAGGCTGCCGCCGACCAGACGAACGGACAGGACAGTAGTGATATTGTCGTCCTCGGCTTTGGCGAAAGCCGCCAGGTACAGACGGTTTCGGCGATCGACATGGAGCGGCTCACGCCCGGCACGTCCCCGCTCAAGGCCATCGCCAAGCTGCCCGGCGTCAATTTCCAGTCGGCCGATGCCTTTGGCGCCTATGAATGGTCCACCCGCATCAGCCTGCGTGGCTTCAACCAGAACCAGCTCGGCTTCACGCTCGACGGCGTGCCGCTGGGCGATATGTCCTATGGCAACGTGAACGGTCTGCACATCAGCCGCGCGATCATCTCGGAGAATCTCGCGAGCACGACGGTGGCTCAAGGTGCGGGCGCGCTCGGCACCGCTTCGGCCAGCAATCTCGGCGGCACGATCCAGTTCGTCAGCCGCAGGCCCTCCGACGCGATCGGTCTGGCCGCTTCGGGTACATATGGCAGCGACGACACCTGGCGCGGGTTCGCCCGGCTGGACACGGGCGACATCGGTGGCGGCCTGAAGGGCTACGTCAGCTACGGTTATCTCAGCACCGACAAATGGAAGGGGTTCGGCGTGCAGCGCCAGCACCAGGTCAATGCCAAGCTCGTGGAGGACCTGGGGGAACGCGGCAGCATCACGGCCTTCGTCAATTATTCCGACAGGCGCGAGAATGACTATCAGGATCTGAGCTACGACATCATCAGCCGGCGCGGCCTGCGCGACGACAACATCACGGATAATTACGCGCTCGCGCTCCAGATCGCGCGGGTCTACCAGAATCAGGCCGCGCTGGCGGCCTATCAGGCGGCGAACAAGGGCTCTGCCGCCGGCTTCGTCGCTCCCTGGACGGGGGCGGGCTTCGCCCTGCCGACGGGCTTCGGCACGGTCGACGATGCCTATTACGATGCGGCGGGTCTTCGCCGCGACTGGCTGGGCGGCGTCACCTTCGACGGCAAGCTGACCGATGCGCTCTCCATCGTCTCGACGACCTATTACCACCATAACAAGGGGCAGGGGTCGTGGATCACGCCCTATTCGCCGACGCCGGCGGGTGCGATCGGCGGCGCCGGGCAGCCGCTTCCACTCGCCTCGAGCGCCGCATATGGTTACGCCTCGCCGCTCGGTTTCCGTACGACGGAATATGGCATCGATCGCGGCGGCAATCTGACCCGCCTGACGCTGGATACGGGTGCCAACCAGCTGCAGGTCGGCGGTTGGTACGAGAGCAACAGCTTCACGCAGGCGCGCCGCTTCTACGGCATGTCCAACACGGCACCCGATCGCAACGCGCGTGATTTCCAGTCCAATCCGTATTTCACTCAGTGGAACGGGAAATACGACACCGAGACGCTGCAATATTTCGTCGCCGATACGCTCCGGCTGGGCGCGCTGACGCTGAACGGCGGTTGGAAGGGCATGCGGGTCAAGAACCAGGCGAACCTGCTGACGGGGACGCTGGTCAACGGCAGGATCAAGGCCGAGGACTGGTTCCTGCCGCAGGTCGGCGCGGTGTTCGGGCTCGGCAACGGCGCCGAGCTTTTCGCCAGCTATACCGAGAATATGCGCGCCTTCGTGTCGTCGGCGACGACCGGGCCGTTCGCCACGACGCAGGCCGGCTTCAATGCCATCGCCAATACGCTGAAGCCCGAGACGTCCAAGACGATCGAGGGCGGCGCGCGCCTTCGGAGCGGCGGCCTGCAGCTATCGGCGGCCGGCTATTACATCGACTTCTCGAACCGCCTGTTGTCCTTCTCGAACGGGGCGGGCATCATCGGCAATCCGCCGACGCTCAACAACGCCGGCAGCGTACACAGCTATGGCGCGGAGCTGTCCGCCTATTACCGGATCGTACGGCCGCTCAGCCTGTTCGCCAGCTATTCGTACAACAAGGCGACCTACGAGGACGATGTGCGCAACGCGGCGGGTACTGTGCTCACCGCCACTGCGGGCAAGACCGTAGTGGATACGCCGGAGCACATGGCGAAGGGCGAGATCGTCTATGACGACGGCGCTGTCTTCGCGCGCGCGGGCGCCGATTACATGTCCAAGCGCTACTTCACCTACCTCAACGACCAGTCGGTCGGCGGGCGGGTGCTGGTCGACGCGAGCATCGGCTACCGGTTCGGCGCGGGCGGCGGGGTCCTGCGGGGCTTCGCGATCGAGGGCAGCGTGACCAATCTCACTGACAAGAAGTATGTCTCGACGATCGGTTCGAACGGCTACACGGCGAGCGGCGACAATCAGACCTTGCTCGCCGGCGCGCCGCGGCAATTCTTCGTGACGCTGCGCACAGGCTTCTGACCGCGCATCGCCCCTCCCGGCAGCGGGAGGGGCTCTTGCACCGAAAGCTCACAGGACGGCGGCGCGTCGAGGTTGCTCCCGCGCCGCTGTCCGCCTAAGGTCCGCGCCGCTTTCCCCATAACCCCAAGGACCTCATGAGCCCCGCGCCGCGCTTCAAACGCATCTTGTTGAAATTGTCCGGCGAAGTGCTGATGGGCGACGGCGGGGGTCTCGCGATCGATCCCGCCGTCACTGCGCGCGTCGCCGCGGAGATCGCCGACGTGAAGGCGCAGGGGTTCGAACTCTGCATCGTCGTCGGCGGCGGCAACATCTTCCGCGGCATCTCCGGTGCGGCGCGCGGCATGGAACGCGCGACGGGCGATTACATGGGCATGCTCGCGACCGTGATGAACGCGCTCGCGGTGCAGAATGCGCTCGAGCAGATCGGCGTCGAGACGCGCGTCCAGTCCGCGATCCCCATGTCGTCGGTGTGCGAGCCCTTCATCCGACGCCGTGCGATGCGCCATCTGGAGAAGGGGCGCGTTGTGATCTTCGCCGCCGGCGTGGGTTCCCCCTTCTTCACCACGGATTCGGGCGCCGCGCTGCGCGCCGCCGAGATGAACTGCGACGCGCTGTTCAAGGGGACGAGCGTCGACGGCGTCTATGACGCCGATCCAAAGAAGGACCCGAACGCCAAGCGCTACGCCACCGTCAGCTACGACACGGTGCTGGCCCATAACCTCAAGGTCATGGACGCGAGCGCCGTGGCCTTGTGTCGCGATTCGAACATTCCGATCGTCGTCTTCAACATCCGAGAGCATGGCAATTTCGCCGCCGTGCTGCACGGCGAGGGCGTGTCGACGGTCGTCCAGAAGGAAACGGAGTAACCCATGGCCGCCTACGACAAGTCCGATCTCGAGCGCCGCATGGCCGGCGCGGTCGAATCGCTCAAGCATGACCTGAACGGCCTGCGCACCGGGCGCGCATCCACCGCGCTGCTCGATCCGGTGACAGTCGAGGTGTACGGCAGCCACATGCCGCTCAATCAGGTCGCGACCGTCTCCGCGCCGGAGCCGCGGATGCTGTCGGTGCAGGTGTGGGACAAGTCCAACGTCGGCCCGGTCGAGAAGGCGATCCGCTCCGCGGGCCTTGGCCTCAACCCGATCAACGACGGCCAGACGCTGCGCCTGCCGATACCCGATCTGACTGAGGAGCGTCGCAAGGAGCTGGCGAAGCTGGCGGGCAAATATGCGGAAGGGGCGCGCATCGCGGTCCGCAACGTCCGTCGAGACGGCATGGACAGCCTGAAGACTGACGAGAAGAAGGGCGTGTTCAGCGAGGACGAGCGCAAGCGCCACGAGGCGGAGGTGCAGAAGCTGACCGACGCGACCATCGCCGATGTCGACGCGGCGGCGGCGGCCAAGGAAAAGGAAATCCTGGGCAAGTGACGCGCGAACGGCACTCGCTGTCGGGCGCATGCCGGGGGCGTGCGCGGCGTCTCGCTCCCTGCGGGGTGTCGGCATGAGCAGCGCGCCCCTTCTTTCCGCCGTGCCCGAGACCGGTCCCGTCCCGCGCCATGTCGCGATCATCATGGACGGCAACGGTCGGTGGGCGAAGGCGCGGCATCTGCCGCGTGTCGCCGGTCACAAGGCGGGCGTGGAGGCGGTACGCCGCGTCACCCGCGCCGCGCGCGCGATGGGGATCGAGGCGCTGACGCTCTACGCCTTCTCGTCCGAGAACTGGCGCCGCCCGGAAGAGGAGGTCGGCGCGTTGATGGGATTGCTGCGCCTGTTCATCCGCTCCGATCTGGCGGAACTGGTCGCGGAAAACGTCCGGCTGCGGATCATCGGCGACTATCGCCGCTTCGCGCCCGACCTGGTCGCCATGGTCGACGACGCGGTCGCCCGCACCGCCGCCAATACGGGCCCCGTCCTGGCGATCGCGCTCAACTACGGGTCGCAGGCGGAACTCGTCGCGGCGGCGCGACGACTGGCGGCGCGCGCGGCGGCCGGCGAGATCGATCCCGCCGCGATCGGCCCTGCGGATATCGAGGCGGAGCTGGACACCGCGGACCTGCCGCCGCTCGACCTCGTCATCCGATCGTCGGGGGAGCAGCGGCTGTCCAATTTCCTGCTGTGGCAGGCGGCCTATGCCGAATTATTGTTCGTCGATACGCTCTGGCCGGATTTCGACGCCGATAGCCTGGCAGAGGCGGTGGCGGCATTCGGTCGGCGCCAGCGGCGTTACGGCGGCCTGTGAGCGCCTCCGACCAGCCGCCACGGGGGCGGCGGCCGTCCGAGTTGATGGTGCGCACGCTGGCGGGTCTCGGACTGATCGCGCTTGCCATGATCTGCCTGACGTTGGGCGGCTTTCCGCTCTGGCTGCTGACGGCCGTCGCCGGTGTGTTCATGATGGCGGAGTGGAGCGATCTGCACGCCGCCACGCCGCGCGACAAGCGGCTCGGCCAGTTCGCGCTCTTCGCGGCGCTGGCGATCATGAGCCCGCTCGCCGCGGGGCCGGACTTCTTCGCGCTCGGATTGCTCGCGGGCGTGTTCTTCTTCATCACCATCGTCACCCGCCGCCCGCAGCTTGGCGCCGGTGCCTTCTATGTCGGCCTGCCGATCTTCGCCGTGCTTCTCATCCGTGAGCAGAAGCCCGACGGCATCGTCTATACCCTTTGGGCGCTTGCATTGGTCTGGGCCACCGATATCGGCGCCTATTTCGCCGGCCGCGCGATCGGGGGACCCAAGCTCGCGCCATCGATCAGCCCCAACAAGACCTGGGCCGGACTGGTCGGCGGTGTCGTCGCCGCGATGCTGCTCGCGTTGGCGATGCACGCCGCTTATGGATTACCCGTGCGGCTCGTGCTGGCGACGCCCGTCCTGGCGGTGCTCGCACAAGCCGGCGACCTGTACGAAAGCCATCTCAAGCGACGGGCCGGTGTCAAGGATTCGGGCAGCATCATCCCTGGCCATGGCGGTGTGCTGGACCGGCTGGACGGTCTCGTGCCCGTCGCACCCGTCGCGGCGCTGCTGGTCGTGCTGCCGATGCTGCTTGCCGCATGAAGACGATCAACATCCTGGGTGCGACCGGCTCCGTCGGTACCTCCACGCTCGATCTGGTCGAGCGCGAGCCGGACCGGTTCCGCGTGCGCGCGCTCACGGCCAATTGCGACGTCGACCGGCTCGCCGCCGCGGCGATCCGGACCGGCGCCGAGCTTGCCGTCGTCGCGGATGCGACGTGTCTGCCGGCGCTGCGCGACGCGCTCGCCGGCACGGGCACGCGAGCCGCGGGCGGGCGACAGGCGGTGTGCGAGGCCGCGCGCGGTGCCGACTGGACGATGGGGGCGATCGTCGGCTGCGCGGGTCTGGGACCGGTCATGGCTGCGATCGAGGACGGCGGTACCGTCGTCCTCGCCAACAAGGAACCGCTCGTCTCGGCGGGGGAGGTGATCCTCGCCGCGGCCGCGCGCTCGGGCGCGACGCTGCTGCCCGCCGACAGCGAGCATAACGCCATCTTCCAATGCCTGGAGAAGGCGCATCCAGAGCGGGTCCGGCGCATCATCCTCACCGCCAGCGGCGGCCCGTTCCGTGACTGGTCGACCGAGGCGATGCGCGCGGTGACCCCGGCGCAGGCGGTCGCGCATCCCAATTGGTCGATGGGGGCGAAGATCAGCGTCGACAGCGCGACGATGATGAACAAGGGGCTCGAGCTGATCGAGGCCGCGCGGCTGTTTCCCGTCCCCGCCGATCGCATCGAGATCGTCCTGCATCGCCAGTCGGTGATCCATTCGATGGTCGACTATGTCGACGGGTCGATGCTCGCCCAGCTCGGTCCCAGCGACATGCGCGTGCCGATCGCCCACACGCTGGCATGGCCGGACCGCATGACGACGCCGATGGAGCCGCTCGATCTCGTGCGCATCGGAAGGCTCGACTTCGAGGAGGCGGACCCCGTCCGCTTCCCCGCTCTGCGGCTGGCGCGCGAAGCATTGGATGCGGGCGGCGCACGTCCCGCGATCCTCAACGCGGCCAATGAGATCGCGGTCGCGGCATTCCTCGCGAACCGGATCGGCTTCCTCGAAATTGCCGCAATCGTCGCCGATACCCTCGACCGGTTCGATCCGCCGCCGCCCGGTACGCTCGAGGATGTCCTCGACGTCGATGCCGAAGCGAGACGATTGGCGGAAGACCTGATACAGGGGTCCGGTTCGCGCGTTGAGGATTGCGTAGTTTGATCCAGTCTCCCGGCATCCTGTTGGCCGTCGTCGCCTTTCTCTGTGCGATCGGACCGCTCGTGTTCATCCACGAGATGGGACATTATCTTGCCGGCCGGTGGTGCGGCGTGAAGGCGGAAGCCTTTTCGATCGGCTTCGGCCGCGAGGTGGCAGGCTTCACCGATCGCCGCGGCACGCGGTGGAAATTCGGTTGGCTGCCGCTCGGCGGCTATGTCCGCTTCGCGGGGGACATGAACCCCGCCAGCCAGCCCGATGCGGCCTGGCTGTCGCTCCCCGCGGCGGAGCGGATGCGCACCTTCCAGGCCAAGCCCTTGTGGCAGCGAGCGATCATCGTCGGTGCAGGGCCCGCGGTGAACCTGATACTCGCGGTGCTGATCCTGGCGGGCTTCGCCTATGGCTATGGCGTGGACAAGACACCGCCCGTCGTCGGCAGCGTCGTTGCGGGAGGACCTGCGGCCAAGGCGGGCCTGGCGGAGGGCGACCGGATCGTTGCGGTGGACGGCCGCAGCGTTGACACCTTTTCCGACCTCGCGCGCTTCGCGCTGATCCGGCCGGCGCAGACGGTAACGATGACGATCGATCGCGCCGGCCGACAGATCGAAACGCCGCTGACGATCGGCACGGTCCATCAGCGGGACCGTTTCGGCAACGAATATCGCATCGGGCGCATCGGTATCGCCAGCGGGGCGCCGGTCCTCGCGCCGGTCAGCCTCGTCGAAGCGCCCGTTGCCGGCGCACGCATGACCGTGGACATCATCGGCGGTACGCTGGAGACGCTGGGCCAGATCATCAGCGGGCGCCGCTCGATCGACGAACTCGGCGGCCCGATCCGGATCGCCAAGATCTCGGGTGAGCAGATGGCGCTCGGCCTTCCGGCGTTCGTGTGGCTCGTCGCCATGCTGTCGATCAATCTGGGGTTCATCAACCTGCTGCCAGTGCCGATGCTCGATGGCGGTCATCTGTTCTTCTACGCGATCGAAGCGGTGCGTCGTCGTCCCCTCGAACCCCGCGTTCAGGAATGGGCTTTTCGCGGCGGGCTGGCGATGGTGCTGGCGCTGATGCTGGTCGTGACCTTCAATGATTTGATTGCCGTTGGCCTCTGGCAACGGCTGGCCGGGTTGATCGGCTGAACCGCTTGGGGCAGGGCTTGCGCCCGGGCCTTGTCGCCTGATGTATTTGGGGTGGGTTGAGTGACCGCGATGAAGAGTTCCAAGTTCGCGCAGACGGGTGCGCTGCTGCTGGCCGGCACCGTCCTGTCGGGCGTACCCGCGATGGCCCAGACCGCTCCTGCCGCCGCGCCCACGCCGCAGGCGACGCCCGCGGCCGGTGCGCAGGGCAAGGCGCCGGCGACCACGGCCGCCCCGCAGGCGCAGCGGATCATCAAGACGCTGCGCGTCGAGGGATCGCAGCGCATCGAGCCGGAAACGGTGCTTTCCTATACCAAGCTGCGCGTCGGCATCCCGTACACCGCGGAAACGCTCGACCAGGCCTTGAAGGACCTCCAAGCCTCCGACCTGTTCGTCGATTATACCATCTCCGGCGTGGAGAGCGGCGACATCGTCGTCCGCGTGCGCGAGAATCCGATCATCAACCGCGTGATCCTCGAGGGGAACAAGGCGCTCAAGAGCGACAAGATCACCAAGGAGATCAAGCTCGCGCCGCGTCAGATCTTCACGCGTACCGCGGTGCGCCAGGACGTCGCGCGCATCATCGAACTGTTCCGCCGCCAGGGCCGATTCGCCGCGGTCGTCAGCCCGAAGATGGTCAACCTCGACCAGAATCGCGTCGACGTCGTGTTCGAGATCACCGAGGGGCCGAAGTCCAAGGTTCGCCAGATCA
Organism: Sphingomonas sp. GV3; assembly: GCF_031082075.1. Lineage (NCBI taxonomy): Bacteria > Pseudomonadati > Pseudomonadota > Alphaproteobacteria > Sphingomonadales > Sphingomonadaceae > Sphingomonas > Sphingomonas sp. GV3. The sequence goes on from NZ_JARWLE010000001.1 coordinate 683,676, forward strand.
ACATCATCGGCAACGAGGTGTTCAGCGACGACAAGCTGCGCGGTGAGATGGCGACCAAGCAGTCGCGCTGGTTCCGGCTGCTGTCGTCGAACACGAGCTATGACCAGGACCGCCTGAACTACGACCAGCAGAAGCTGCGCCAGTTCTACCTGACGCAGGGTTATGCCGATTTCCGCGTGACCAGCGCGGTCGCCGAGCTGACGCCCGACAAGCGGGACTTCATCATCACCTACGTGGTCGAGGAGGGTAAGCGCTACAAGTTCGGCGACGTGACCGTCGACAGCGAGATCCGCGACTTCGACAACAAGAAGCTCGCCTCCTCGCTGCCGGTCAAGAAGGGCGACTGGTACAACGCCAAGCTGGTGGAGGATTCGATCGACCAGCTGAGCGAAGCCGCCGGCCTGTTCGGCTATGCCTTCACGCAGGTCGACCCGGAATACAACCGCGACCCCGAAACGCTGACGATGGGGCTGAACTTCCACATCGGGCAAGCGCAGCGCACCTATGTCGAGCGGATCGAGATCAACGGCAATACGCAGACGCAGGACAAGGTCGTCCGCCGCGAAATCCGCCTGGCGGAGGGTGACGCGTTCAACAGCTTCCAGGTGAAGCGCTCGCAGGATCGCATCAACTCGCTGGGCTTCTTCCAGGACAAGATGGAGATCAAGCAGAACCCCGGTTCGTCGCCCGATCGCGTCGTGCTGGAAACCAATCTCGAGGAAAAGTCGACCGGCGAGCTTCAGCTGTCGCTCGGCTATTCCAGCCTCGAGCGGTTTATCGTCCAGGCGAATATCACGCAGCGCAACTTCCGCGGCAAGGGGCAGGAGCTGCGCGCCGGCGTCAACTATTCGGTCTACTCGAAGTCGATCGAGCTGGGCTTCACCGAGCCCTATCTGTTCGACAAGAACGTCGCCGTCGCCGTCGACGTCTTCCGGCGCGACTATAATTCGTTCAACTACATCGGGACGCAGCGGCAGACGACCTATTCGCAGGTGTCGACCGGCTTCCAGGTCCGTGCGGGCGTGCCGCTCACCGAATATTGGCAGCTCGCGGGACGGTACGGCCTGTCGTACGATCAGGTCGGTCTCGACCAGGCGACCTATTTCACCAACGGCGCCTGCGATCCGCTCAAGGCCGGCCGTTACCTCTGCGAGGCGATCGGCAATCGCTGGACGTCGTCGATCGGCTATTCGCTGATCTACGACAGCCTCAACAGCCGCCTGCGTCCGACCGCCGGGCAGCGCTTCACCTTCAGCCAGGACTTCGCCGGCCTGGGTGGCGACGTGAAGTATATCCGCACCCGCGCCGAAGGCTCCAAATTCTGGGGCCTGGGCAAGGGCTTCGTCTTCTCGACGCTGGCCGAGGGCGGATACATCAAGTCGCTTGAGGGCAGCCGCGGGCCCGGCATCGATCCGGTGCGCATCACCGATCGCTGGTACCTCGGCGAACCGCAGTTCCGCGGCTTCGACATCCGCGGCGTCGGCCCGCGCGTGACGCGCCAGGCCTATACGACGGATGCGAACGGCAAGCAGGTGCTGGTCACCGACCGCAACCAGCTGGTCGACGACGCGCTGGGCGGCACGGCCTATTATCTTGCCCGTGCGGAGCTCGAGCTGCCGCTCGGCGCCGGCGCGCGCGAGCTTGGCCTGCGCCCGTCGATTTACATCCAGGCGGGCAGTCTGTGGGGGCTGACGCGGCCGCTGCCGACCGCCAGCTTCCCGACGGTCACCGACGCGAACGGCAACGTCACGGTGCTGCCGATCCAGCGGCTTCTCGTCGACGGATCGGGCAACCAGATCTACATCGTGCCGGCGACCGCCACGTCGAACGCCGGTCTCGCGACGACCTGCTCGATCGGTTACGCCGCCACCGTCGGCGCGCCGTGCGTCGGTTCCTCGACCAACAGCCTCGCCTACCAGTCGCCGATTGCTCCGTTCAAGGAAACCTATTACGGCTCGACGGCCCTGCCGCGCGTGTCCGTCGGTATCGGCGTCAACTGGAATTCGCCGTTCGGCCCGCTGCGCATCGATCTTGCCAAGGCGATCGTCAAGCAGCCGGGTGACGACCCCAAGCTCATCACCTTCAACGTAGGGACTCAGTTCTAATGAAGACCATGACCAAGACCTCGCTCGCGGCGCTCGCCGGTGCCGCCGCCGCGCTGGTCGCGGGCGGCGCCATGGCGCAGACGGCGGGCATCGCCACCGTCCAGCCCGATGCGGTGATCCTGAGCGCGAAGGCGTTCGACGCGGCGAACCAGCAGATCTCGACCACCTACAAGTCGCAGCTGGATCAGGCTTCGCAGCAGCAGACCGCGCTGAACACGCAGCTGCGCGCCCTGCTCGACACGAACAAGGACGGCCAGGTCAGCCAGGCTGAGCTGCAGGCGGCGCAGACGCCGAACAGCGCCATCGGCAACCAGGTCCGCGCCGCGCAGGAAAAGGCGGAACCGCAGATCGAATCGCTGCAGCGTCCCGCGACGCTGGCGCAGGCCTATGCGATCGAGCAGATCTCGCAGAAGTATGACGCCGCGCTGCGCGCCGTCGTCACCGCGAAGAAGATCAACATCGTCCTGACGCCCGGCGCAATCCAGTACGCCCCCGCGTCGACCGACGTGACGCGCGACGTGATCGCGGAGATCGACCGTTCGACCCCGACCGTGCCGGTCACGCCGCCCGCCAACTGGCAGCCGACGCAGGAGACGGTGCAGCTGCTCCAGCAGTATCGTCAGATCGTCGCCGCCAATGCGCAGCGTCGTGCGCAGGCCGCTCCGGCCGCCGGCACCCCCGCCGCGCCGGCTCCGGCGGGCAAGGCGCCGACGGGTCGCTGAGCGTCGCACCGGTGAGCGATAGCGATACGACCACCGGCGCGGCCAAGGGCGCCATGACCACGTACGACGTGACGAAGGTCATGGCGGCCCTGCCGCACCGTTACCCGATGCTGCTCGTCGACCGGGTCGAGGAATTGGTCCCCGACCAGTCGATCGCCGCGATCAAGGCGGTGACGATCAACGAGGGCTTCTTCCAGGGGCATTTCCCCGGCCGTCCGATCATGCCGGGCGTGCTGATCGTCGAGGCGTTGGCACAGGCGGCGGGCGTGCTCGCGGTCGAGAGCCTGGGCCTCGCCGGCTCGGGCAAGCTCGTCTATTTCATGGCGATCGACGGGGCGAAGTTCCGCAAGCCGGTCGAGCCCGGCGTGCTGCTCCGGCTGGAAGTCTCGTTCGTCCAGAAGCGCGCGAGCGTCTGCAAGTTCGCCGGCGTCGCGAAGATCGACGGACAAGTCGTCGCGGAAGCCAATTTCACGGCGATGATCGCCGATCCGCCCGCCAAGGGCTGACACAGACCTTGTACGACCTTTGACAAAAGGCTGCGTGCCGTTTAGGGGCGCCGCCTTCCCCACAGGCTGGTCGGAACCAGCCGCTTCGAGGACAAGTGACATGAAGGCCGATACCCACCCCGACTACCATATGATCAAGGTGCAGATGACCGACGGCACCGTGTTCGAGACCCGCTCCACCTGGGGCAAGGAAGGCGACACGATGCAGCTCGACATCGATCCGCTGGCGCATCCGGCCTGGACCGGCGGTCGCGGCACCATGCTCGACGCGGGTGGTCAGGTCGCGCGGTTCAACAAGCGCTTCGGCGGCGGTCTCACCCTGCGCAAGGGCTGAGCGCCACGTTCATCGTCAACGCGGCATTAACCGCTCCGGACCTAAGGTCGGGTCATGTTTGCCGCGGAATATGAAGATGCCGAATTCAACGGCCGGCGCCGCGCCCCGCGTGCGCCGGTTTCGTTGGATGCGCATATCGGCAAGGCGGCGCGGACGCTGTGCAAGGTCGTCGATATCTCGATCCACGGCGCCCGGCTGCAGACCTATTCCGCCCTCAAGAAGGGGGCCACCATCTGGCTGACGCTGCCCGAAGGCGGGTCGGTGGCGGCCGACGTCATGTGGGCGGATGATTTCGTCGCGGGTTGCCAGTTCCACAAACCACTCGAGATGGACGTTTTCGATCGCCTCCTGGCGATGCAGCGCTAGGCGCGCGATCGTCAGGAACGGCTCGGCTGACGCGTTGCCCCGAAGCGCGCCTTCTGCTTAATCGTGCGGCATGAAGATGCTGCTTTCCGCGAGCCTGCTCGCTCTCGCCCCCGCCGTCCTCGCACCGTCCCCCGCGGATGCCCGCCAACTGACGATCGAGGATGTCACGATGCTGCGCCGCATCGGCGCGCCGACCGCATCGCAGGACGGTCGCTGGCTGGTATGGGCGCAGCGCGAGACTGATATCGCCGCGGACCGCGGGCGGTACGACCTGTGGCGGCTGGATCTGCGGCGAAAGGGCGCGGCGCCGGAAAAGCTGGTCGGCGAACCTGATGTCGACGAGAACTCGCCGCAGGTCGTCGGCGACACCGTCTATTATACCGCCAACAAGGGTGGCGAGGACGCGATCTGGGCCGTGCCGGTCGCTGGCGGGACGCCGCGCAAGCTGACGGATTTCCGCGGCGGCTTCGGCGGGTTCAAGGTCGCGCCGACCGGCGACCGCATCGTCGTCTGGGCGGATCGCAAGCCCAACGCGCCCAGCCTCGAGCCCGCGGTCGAGAAGAAGGCCGCCGACGCCGGCGCGGCACGCGTCTACGACAAGATGTTCGTTCGCCACTGGGACAGCTGGGCCGACGGCACGCATTCGCAGCTGTTCGTGCTGCCGCTCGGTCCGGACGGCGCGCCGGGCAATGGCGTCGCGGTCGAGCACGGGCTCGACGGCGACACGCCGTCCCGACCCTTCGGCGGCGGGGAGGAATTATCGTGGAGCGCGGACGGTCGCACGCTGTATTTTGCGCTGCGCGTCGCGGGCACCACCGAACCCTTGTCGACCAATCTCGACATCTGGTCGGTGCCGGCCGACGGCTCATCGGCACCCGTCAACCTGACCGAGGCGAACAAGGCCACCGACACGTTGCCGACGGTGTCGCCGGACGGCAAGTCGCTCGCCTGGGTCGCGATGCGGCGGCCAGGCTATGAGGCGGACCGACAGGTGCTGATGCTGCGCGATGTCGCCAGTGGTCAGGTTCGCGCGCTGACGGAGGGCTGGGACCGTTCTGTCGGCTCGATCACCTGGTCGCCCGATTCGAAGCGCATCTACGTCACCGCGCAGGATACGCAGGAAATGCCGCTCTGGGCGGTGGATCCGAAGTCGGGCAAGGTCGAGCGTCTGACGCAGCAGGGCCATGTCTCCGCCGTCGCGGCAACGCCGGCGGGCGCGGTCGTCGCGCTCAACAGCCTCACCGCGCCGGATGACTTCTACGCGATCGCCGGTCGCGGCAAGCCGCGGCGCCTGACCAGCGTCAACGCCGACCGTCTGGCGGGTATCGACATGCCGACGGTGACGCGGTTCAGCTTCACCGGGGCGAACGCCGATACCGTCTGGGGCTATGTGGTGAAGCCCGCTGGCGCGACCGGCAAGGTCCCCGTCGCCTATATGGTGCACGGCGGCCCGCAGGGATCGAGCGACAACAGCTGGTCCTATCGCTGGAATCCGGCGGTGTTCGCCGGGGCGGGCTACGGCCTCGTCGCGGTCGATTTTCACGGGTCCACCGGTTACGGCCAGGCCTTCACCGACGCGATCCGCAACAATTGGGGCGGATGGCCGCTGGAGGACCTGCAGAAGGGGCTCGCCGCCGCGACCGCGAAGTTCGGCTGGCTCGACGGCGACAAGGCCTGCGCGCTCGGCGCGTCCTACGGCGGCTACATGATGAACTGGTTCGAGGGTCGCTGGCCCGACCGGTTCAAGTGCATCGTCCAGCACGACGGCGTCTTCGATGCGCGCGCCATGGCCTATGAGACCGAGGAGCTGTGGTTCGACACCTGGGAACATGGCGGCAAGACCTATTTCCAGGATCCGGCCGCCTATGAGAAGTGGAATCCGGTCAACTACGTCACCGCGTGGAAGACGCCGATGCTGGTCATCACCGGCGAAAAGGACTTCCGCATCCCCTATACGCAGGGCCTGGCGGCTTTCACCGCGTTGCAGCTGCGCGACGTGCCGTCGCGGCTCGTCGTCAATCCCAACGAGAACCACTGGGTGCTGAAGCCGAGGAACTCCCGCCAATGGTATCGCGAGGTGCTCGGCTGGATGGATCGGTGGACGAAGGACGCGCCCGCCCGGTGACGTGGATCGGGCACGACCGCGGCGCATGATCGGTCGGGGGTGACGGGGGCGGCGGCGCTGGCTAAAGCCCGCTCACTATGAGCGAGCTTCCCAAGACCTTCGACCCCGCCGCGATCGAGACCCGCTGGTACGACCATTGGGAGCGCAACGGGCTGTTCCGTCCCGATCGTCCGGGCGCCGAGCCCTGGACGATCGTCAACCCGCCGCCGAACGTCACGGGGTCGCTGCACATCGGCCATGCGCTCGACAACACGTTGCAGGACATCCTGACGCGTCACGCCCGCCTGAAGGGCAAGGATGCGCTGTGGGTGGTCGGCACCGATCACGCCGGGATCGCGACGCAGATGGTCGTCGAGCGCCAGATGGCGGCGACGGGCGAGAAGCGCACCGACTATAGCCGCGAGGACTTTGTCGCCAAGGTCTGGGACTGGAAGGCGGAGAGCGGCGGCGCGATCACGCGCCAGCTGCGCCGGCTCGGCTGCTCGATGGACTGGGCAAACGAGCGGTTCACGATGGATGAGGGCTTTTCGAAGGCCGTGCTCAAGGTCTTCGTCGAACTGCACCGCCAGGGCCTGCTCTATCGCGACAAGCGGCTGGTTAACTGGGATCCCGGCCTCGGCACGGCGATCAGCGACCTGGAGGTCGAGACGCGCGAGATCGCCGGAAAGTTCTGGCGGTTGCGCTATCCGCTGGCCGACGACAGCGGCCATATCGAGGTCGCGACGACGCGGCCGGAGACGATGCTGGCCGACATGGCGGTGGCGGTGCATCCTGACGATGCGCGCTACACCGCACTGATCGGCAAGCAGGTGCGCCTGCCCATCACCGGCCGTCTGATCCCGATCGTCGCGGACGAGCATGCCGATCCCGAACTCGGTTCGGGCGCGGTGAAGATCACGCCGGGCCACGACTTCAACGATTTCGAGGTCGGCCTGCGCGCCGGCATCGCCGCGCGCGACATGCTCAACATGCTCGATGCCAGGGCTCAGGTCGTCCAGACCGCTGATGGCCTGATTCCGGCCGATTTCCTCGGCCTGTCGACGGCGGACGCGCGCAAGGCGGTGGTCGCGCGGCTGAAGGACGAGAATGTCCTCATCCCGCACGTCGACAAGGACGGCAACGAGCACGACGCCGAGCCCCGTACGATCCAGACGCCCTTCGGCGACCGGTCGGGCGTGGTGATCGAGCCGTGGCTGACCGACCAATGGTATGTTGACGCCGCCACGCTCGCCAAGCCGGCAATCGAAGCGGTGCGGAACGAAACCATAAAGATCGTCCCCAAGACTTGGGAGAAGACTTTCTTCAACTGGATGGAGAACATCCAGCCGTGGTGCGTCAGCCGGCAATTGTGGTGGGGTCACCGCATTCCCGCCTGGTATGCCGACGACGGCCGCGTCTTCGTGGCGGAGACAGAAGAGGAGGCGCAGGCGGAGGCGGGGGACGGTGTCGCGCTGATCCGCGATCCCGACGTGCTCGATACCTGGTTCTCATCGGCGCTGTGGCCGTTCGCGACAATGGGGTGGCCGGATCAGAGCGATCCGACGCTCGGCGGCCGCTATCCCAACGACGTGCTCATCTCCGGCTTCGACATCCTGTTCTTCTGGGATGCGCGGATGATGATGCAGGGCCTTCACTTCATGAAGGACGTGCCGTTCCGCACGCTCTACCTGCACGGGCTGGTCCGCGCCGCCGATGGCGCCAAGATGTCGAAGTCGAAGGGGAATACCGTCGATCCGCTCGGCCTGATCGACCGATATGGTGCCGACGCGCTGCGCTTCTTCATGGCGGCGATGGAAAGCCAGGGCCGCGACATCAAGATGGATGAGAAGCGGGTCGAAGGCTATCGCAACTTCGCGACCAAGCTGTGGAACGCCGCGCGCTTCTGCCAGGCCAACGGCATCGTCGGCGCGCAAAGCCCCGCCGTCCCGGCCGCGACGCTGCCGGTGAACGTCTGGATCATCGGCGAGACGATTCAGGCGGTGCAGGCGGTCGACCTCGCGCTCGCCGACTATCGCTTCGATGGCGCCGCGAACGCTGTCTATCAGTTCGTCTGGAGCCGGTTCTGCGACTGGTATCTCGAACTGATCAAGCCGACGCTGAACGAGGATGCCGCAACCCAGCCGCAGCATGCCGAGGAGACGCGCCGGGTCGCCGGCTGGGTGCTCGACCAGATCCTGGTGATGCTCCACCCGTTCATGCCCTTCATCACCGAGGAGCTGTGGCATGCGATGGGCCCGCGCGACGCGGACCTGATCGTAGCGCCATGGCCCGAGGTGGATGCCCGATCGATCGACCAGCAGGCGATCGCCGACATCCAATGGCGCATCCGCCTGATCGGAGAGGTGCGCGCGGCCAAGAACGAGTTGGGCATCGCGCCCGGCACCATGCTGCGCGCTTATGTCCGCGACGCCAGCGCCGAGACGGCGAACAGGATCAATGGTGCCTACACCACGCTGCGCAAACTCGCGCGCCTCGAGGAGGTGTCGATGAAGCCCGCGCCGGCGGGGGCGGCGATCCAGATCGTCGTGGACGAGGCGACCTACATCATTCCACTGGATGGCGTGATCGACATTGATGCCGAGCGGGCGCGCCTGACCAAGGGGATCGCCGCAGCCGAAAAGGAACGCGACGCGCTTGCGGGGCGCCTCGGCAACCCGAGCTTCGTCGAACGCGCCAAACCCGAGGCGGTCGAGAAGGCCCGCACCGATCACGCGGAAAAGGCGGCGGAAGCCGAGCGCCTGTCGGCGGCACTGGCCCGGCTGGGGTAAACGGGGGGGGGGCTCGTCACCCCGGACCTGATCCGGGGACCATCGATCCACGGGCACATCGGGCGCGGTTTGGTTGCTAGAATAGCCTCATGCGGCCCAAAGCGGTCGGGGTTTGGCCCTCCCAACACCCACCGTAACTCCCGCGTCCGCGGGGATGACGGCGGCATAAGTCCCACCGCTTGCCTTTTCCGCACGCCTCGAACACGTCTGCGCTACCCACCAACCAAAGGCGACCCAGATGGCGAAACCGCAGCGCGACCTGACGAGCGGGCCGATCGGACGCACGCTGTTCCTGTTCGCACTGCCGACGCTCGGCTCCAGCGTCCTCCAGTCGGTCAACGGATCGATCAACGCGATCTGGATCGGGCAGTTGCTGGGCGAACGGGCCCTGGCGGCGACCACCAATGCGGGTCTCGTCATGTTCCTGCTCGTCTCGGCGGTGTTCGGCTTCGGCATGGCCGCGACGATCCTGATCGGCCAGGCGATGGGACGTCGCGATATCGACGCCGTGCGCCGCGTGTTCGGCAGCGCGCTAGGCCTGTTTTCCATCCTGTCCCTGATGGTCGTGGTCGCCGGCTGGCTGCTGGCGCCCGCGATCCTGACCGCGCTGCGCACGCCCGCGGATGCCTATCCGCTCGCGCTCGCCTATCTGCGCGTCATCTTCGTGGCGATGCCGACCGGCTTCCTTTCGGTGCTGGTGACGATGGGACTGCGCGGCACGGGCGATTCGATGACGCCGCTCAAGTTCATGGCGCTGGGCTCGGTGATCGATGTCGCGCTCAATCCGCTCTTCATTCGCGGTTTGGGACCGGTGCCCGCCTTCGGCATATCCGGGTCGGCGATCGCCACCTTCATCGCCAATACCGTGTCGTTCGTGGCGTTGCTTGCCTTCGTCTACCGCCGCGATCTGGTCTTGCGGCTGCGTGGGGCGGAGCTGCGCTACCTTATTCCCGATCCGGCGCTGCTACGGCCCATCGTGACCAAGGGCGTACCGATGGGGTTGCAGATGCTCGTCGTCACGGCATCGGCGCTGGCGATGATCGGGTTGGTCAACGGCTATGGCACCGGTGCGACGGCCGCTTATGGCGCCGCCAACCAATTATGGACGTACATCCAGATGCCGGCGATGGCCGTCGGCGCGGCGGTCAGCGCGATGGTCGCGCAGAATATCGGCGCGGACCGCTGGGACCGCGTCGCGCGGATCACGCGATCGGGCGTGCTGATCAACCTCGGCATGACGCTGACGCTGATATTGGTCGTCACCGTGCTCGATCGCGCGGTGCTCGGCCTGTTCCTGGGAAGCGACTCAAGCTCGATCGACCTCGCCGCGCACATCAATGTCATCGGATCGGCGAGCTTCCTGTTGTTCGGCGTCTCGATGGTGCTCTCGGCCACCGTGCGGGCCAATGGCGCCGTCGTCGGGCCATTGGTGATCCTGGCAATCGCATTGTTTCCGATCCGGCTGGGGCTGGCCTGGACGATGCGGCCAGCCTGGGGTGCGGATGCGATCTGGTGGAGCTTCCCCGCCGGCTCCGCGGCGTCGATGCTGATGACGATCGCCTATTACCGCGCCGGCGGCTGGCGCAAGGGACGCCTCATCCCGCCGCAACGCGGCGAGGCGCAGGCGTTGGCCGACAGCCAGCCGGCCGGGAAGCCGATGCCAACCGGCTGAAAGGGTCAGGCGGGCACCATCACGTCGATGATCCCCGCAGCGATATGCGCGGTGACGGGGGTGTGCGCCAGAAGCTCGCCGTCGATCGAGATCGGCAACGGCGGTTCGGTGGCGATCCGCACCGACTTGCCGCGGAACGTGACGGTATCGTGGTGGCGCACGTCGGAGCCGATGACGCTCGCCGCCCAGTTGCGGACGAGGCGCAGCTTGTAGTTGCCGACCACGGCCTGGACGACGATCTCGCCCGAATCGACCCTGGCGTCGTCGACCAGCCAGGTGCCGCCGTGATAGGGGCCGTTCGAGATGCGCACCTCCGTCACGCGCATGCGCTTCTCGCCGCTGCCGTCGTCGATGATCAGCGTGAACGGCTCGAAGTGCACGAATTGATAGGCGGCCCAGCCGAGATAGCCGACACGCCCGAGCACCTTTTTCAGGCCGTGCGGCACCGTCTCCGCGATCTGCGGGCTGATGCCCATCGCGGCGCAATTGGCGAAATAGTCGCCGTCGATCATGCCGAGGTCGATGCGCCGGCGTCGCCCGTGGCGGATCACGTCGACCGCGCCCTCGACGTCGATCGGGATGCCGAGCGTGCGCGAAAAGCTGTTCGCCGTGCCGAGCGGCAGGACGCCGAGCACGACGCCGCGGCCGACCAGATGATCGACCAGGCCGCTGATCGTGCCGTCGCCCCCGCCCAGCACGACGAGATCGGGACGCTTGTCGAGCGCGCGCTTGAGCGTCGCCTCGAGCTCCTTCGGGTTCTTCACCGCATGCGCGTCGACGGGGAAGGGCAACCCCGACATCGCGGTGCAGGCGCGTTTGAACAGCTTGCGGCCGCGCCGTGACCTTGCGTTGACGATCAGGGCGGCGGAGGCGAATTCGGGCATGGGATCTTCCAACGGTTTCGCCAAAGGTTTCGTGTGCGCAACGCTTGGCAAGCGGCTTGCGATCCCGCATGGCCAATCGGTCATGAACGCTGCCTATCCCGCGCTTCGCCTGCGCCGTACGCGCGCCTCCAGCTGGAGCCGCCGGCTCCATGCCGAAACCGTATTGACGCCTGCCGACCTGATCTGGCCCCTGTTCATCGTCGAGGGGGAGGGCGTCGAGCAGCCGATCGCGAGCCTGCCCGGCGTCTCGCGCTGGTCGATCGACGGTATCGTCGCACGCGCCCGCGAGGCCCGGGCGCTCGGCATCCCCTGCGTCGCGCTGTTCCCCTATACGCCCGCGCATCTCAAGACCGAGGACGGGCGAGAGGCGCTCAACCCCGACAATCTGATGTGTCGCGCGACCCGGGCGATCAAGGACGCGGTGCCGGACCTCGGCGTGCTGACCGATGTCGCGCTGGATCCCTATACCACGCACGGCCACGACGGACTGGTCGATGCGGCGGGCTACGTGCTCAACGATGCGACGGCGGACGTGCTGATCGGCCAGGCGCTGAACCAGGCACGGGCGGGGGCGGACATCGTCGCGCCATCGGACATGATGGACGGCCGCATCGGCATGATCCGCAGCGCATTGGAAGGTGAGAGCGCGCACAACGTCCAGATCATGAGCTATGCCGCCAAATATGCGAGCGGCTTCTACGGCCCGTTCCGCGACGCGGTCGGCAGCCGCGGCCTGCTCAAGGGTGACAAGAAGACGTATCAGATGGACCACGCCAATGCCGAGGAGGCGCTGCGGGAAGTGGCCCTCGACCTGGCGGAGGGCGCGGACAGCGTGATGGTCAAGCCGGGCCTGCCCTATCTCGACATCATCGTGCGCGTGAAGCAGCGGTTCGAGGTGCCGGTCTTCGCCTATCAGGTGTCGGGTGAATATGCGATGCTCGAGGCGTCCGTGGCCGCCGGTGCGGGCGATCGCGACGCGCTGGTCATCGAGACGCTGATGGCGTTCAAGCGGGCCGGCTGCTCGGGCGTGCTCACCTATCACGCCACGCATGCCGCCCGCCTGCTCGGCGCCTGAGTGAAGTCCCGCGGGGACGTTAGCACGGCCATACTGGGCCGGGCGGGGCGGTCGCTGTTCGTCGCGACCATCCTGCTCGGCTCGTTCCTGCTTTTCCTCGTCCAGCCGATGGTCGCGCGGATGGCCTTGCCGCGTCTGGGTGGCGCGCCGGCGGTGTGGAACTCGGCGATGCTCGTCTATCAGCTGCTGCTGCTCGGCGGATACGCCTATGCGCATGCACTGGCCCGGGTGCGCCCGTGGCTGCAGGCGGCGGTACACCTTGCAATGCTCGCCGTCGGAGCGCTGTGGCTGCCGATCGGGCTGAGCACGGCAAGCCAGCCGGGCGGCGCGGATCCGGTGATCGGCGTGCCGATCCTGCTCGCGGCATCGATCGGCCCGCTATTCTTCGCGGTCTCGGCGCAGGCGCCGCTCGTGCAGCGCTGGTTCGGCCTCGCAGGCGGCACCGATCCCTACGCGCTCTACGCGGCGTCCAACCTCGGCAGCTTCGTCGGGCTGCTCGCCTACCCGCTGCTGGCCGAGCCGTTTCTGTCGCTCCATCACCAGAGCGCCTGGTGGAGCCGCAGCTACGTGGTGCTGGCCCTGCTCGTCATCCTGTGCGCCAGCCGCCTGCCGCGTGCCGAGCGTAATGCTCCCGCCCCGCCGACCAGCCCGCCGGCGCCCCGCACGCGTGTCGCGCACTGGATCGTCCTGTCGCTGGTGCCGTCCGGGCTGATGCTCGCCACGTCGACCTACATCACCACCGATATCGTCGCGATGCCGCTGCTGTGGGTCCTGCCGCTGGGGCTCTACCTGCTGAGCTTCACGATCGCGTTCGCCGCGCGGCGCGACATCGCCGATTTCCTGACGCGGGTCGCGCCGATCACGATCCTGCTCTTCGGCGGCATCATCATCGGCGGGTTCAACACCCAGCCGCTGGCGAACCTCGGTATCGCGCTGGTGCTCCTGTTCATGGCATCGGTCGCGCTGCACACGCAGATGTACCGGCTGCGTCCGGCCGCGGATCGCCTGACGGGATTCTATCTGGCGATGGCGTTGGGCGGTGCGCTTGGCGGGGTCTTCGCCGGTCTCGTCGCGCCGGTGGTGTTCGACTGGACCTATGAATATCCGCTGCTGATCCTCGCGGCGGGTCTGTTGGTGCCGCAGGTCTATCTGACCGGCTGGCTCCGCGATCTGTGGTGGGGGCCGCGGCGGTCGCTCGCCTGGGCGGTCGTGATCACCGCGTGCGCCTTGCTTGTCGCCGCCGCGCTGCTCGATCCCGAAGGGCGGTTTGCCGAGCGGCATCAGGGCATCGCCTTCGTCCTCGTCGCCGCGGTCGGTCTTGCCGCGATCGGAACGCGGCGGGCCTATGCGCTGGTGCTGGTCTCGTCGCTGATCCTGTTCGGCGGCTGGCGCGCCGTCGAGCTGACGCTCGAGAAGGGCGCGCGCACGCGCAGCTATTTCGGCGTCTACACCATTCGCGACGGCGAAGGGCGGCGCGAGCTCGACCATGGCACCACGGTGCATGGCATCCAGTTGACCGGCAGCCCGCTGCGGGAACGAATGGCGACGACCTATTACGTGCCCGGCTCCGGCATCGGTCAGGCATTGGGGCTCGCTCCGCAGCTCTACGGTCCGGCAGCGCGGATCGGCATCGTCGGGCTGGGGACGGGAACCCTCGCCTGCTATGCGCGGCCAGGCCAGCGCTGGCACTTCTTCGACATCGACCCCGCCGTGGTGACGATAGCGCGCGATTCGGGTCGGTTCACCTACCTTTCGCGCTGCCTGCCCGGTGTCCCGATCGTCCTGGGCGATGCGCGCGTCAGCCTGACCGGGTCGTCACGGGCGAGCCTGGACGTGCTGGCGCTCGACGCTTTCGCCTCCGACGCCATTCCGATGCACCTGATGACGCGGGAAGCCTTCGTGACCTACGGCCGCGTGCTGGCGCCGCACGGTTTGCTGCTGGTGCATATATCCAACCGCTTCCTTGACCTGGAACCGGTCGTCGCCGCGGCCGCACGGGCAAACGGCTGGCATGCCGCGGAATTCTATTATCGACCGTCCCCGCTCGATGCCGAAGCGTCACCCAGCCAGTGGATCGCGCTATCGCGTGACCCGCGGATCATGGCGGTGGTCACGCATGCGGCTCGTGGCTGGCGCCCACTGACCCCACGGCGAGACGTACCGGCATGGACCGACGATTTCTCGTCCATCCTGCCGGTGCTCAAATGGAACCGCTAAGCACGCGCCAGCCGCGCCTGAATGCGGGCGATCGTCTGCGCCTGCCGGTCTGCCTCAGCCGCGATGTTGTCGCGGAGCGATCCGAGCGCCGGATAGGGCGGTGCCAGTTGCGCGCCGCGCTCGGCGGCTAACAGGTCGACATCGGTGAGGAGCGAGGAGGTCTGCGCCCGCCAGTCGTCCAGCTGTGACAGCGCGGTCTGCGCGTCGAGCCAGGGATCGCTGCCGGCGGCCGCGCCGCGGGCGCGATCCGCCGCGCTATCCGCCTTTGCCGCGTCCTCAGCAAAGCCGCGCGCCAGCGATGCAAGCGTCCCGCGCAACACGCCGATCCGCGCATCCAATGCCGGGTCCGGCTTGGCGACCGCAACCTGCACCTTGGGTTCGGCGAACCCCTTTTCCTCGACGGCGCGGGGCGCGAGCGAGGGATAGACGCGTGTGTCCCGCGCGCAACCGGCGAGCGTCAAAGCGGCGAGGGCGAGCAGGGCAGGGGCTTTCATCAGAGCCGTCCTATTGGGCGAAGAAAAAGTGCGCAACGTACTTGCGCGTTTGAAACCGTCTGCTATCAGCGCGCCTCCGGTTGGCGCCCGTAGCTCAGCTGGATAGAGCATCAGACTACGAATCTGAGGGTCGGACGTTCGAATCGTTCCGGGCGCGCCAAAATACCCCGCCAGGTCACCGACCCGGCGGGGTTTTTTGCGTTCGCGGCCTTCCGCAGCGGTTGCACGCTTTGCGCCGTCATGGCTGATCGACGGTCGCGGACACGGCGCATCGAATGTGCCGCATGCAGTCGCCGTGGCGCGCGCCGCACTCGCATCGTCCGGCGAAGCGGGTAAAGCGGGCCGATGCTCCGTCGTCTGCTGTCGCTCTTCGAGCCGTTCATCCTGCTTCTGCTCACTACCGTGCTGCTCGCCTCCATCGTGCCGCCGCGCGGCGCCATGGCGGGGGTCGTGGCGACGGCGGCAGAGGTCGGCATCGTCCTCCTCTTCTTCCTGCATGGCGCCAAGCTGTCGCGCGAGGCGATTTGGCGGGGCGCCCGCAACTGGCGGCTGCATCTCGCGGTGTTTCTGACGACCTTTGCGCTATTCCCGCTGCTTGGCGTCGGATTGCGCCATGTGCCGGGCATCGCGCCGCTCGTCGGCACGGGCCTGTTGTTCCTGACGCTGCTGCCCTCGACGGTGCAGTCCTCGATCGCCTTCACCGCAATCGCGCGCGGCAATGTGGCGGCGGCGGTATGCAGCGCGTCCTTCTCGAATCTGATCGGGATCGTGGTGACGCCGGCGCTCGTCGCGCTGCTGATCGGCGGGATCGGCGGGCAGGGAAGCGGCGTCTCGCTATCCGCGGTGGAGGCGATCGTCTTTCAGCTGCTCGTCCCCTTCGTCGCAGGCCATCTCTTACGACCGTGGATCGGCGGTCTCGTCACGCGGTGGAAGGGGCTGGTCGGCATCGTCGACCGGGGATCGATCCTGCTCGTCGTCTACTCTGCATTCGGTGCGGCGGTGGTCGAGGGGCTGTGGCACAAGGTGTCGGCCGGAGATCTGGCACTGATCGGGGGGCTGTGCGTCGCGCTGCTCGCGCTCGTCCTGGCGATCACCTGGTTCATGGGCCGCATGCTCGGGTTCAGCCGCGAGGATGCGATCGTGCTGTTGTTCTGCGGATCGAAGAAGAGCCTGGCGTCGGGCGTGCCGATGGCCGGCGTACTGTTCGCGCCGGCCCAGGTCGGCGTGGTGCTGTTGCCGGTGATGCTGTTCCACCAGATCCAGCTGATCGCCTGCGCCGTCATCGCCCGGCGCTACGCCGCGCTCAGCGAATAGCCGCGATCGCCGCCAGCACCGATGCCGCCAGTTCGGGCCGGCAGATCAGAAGGTCGGGCAGCAGCGGGTCGGCGCAATTGTAGACGAGCGGGCTGCCGTCGATCCGCGACGCGTGAAGGCCCGCGGCGAGCGCCACCGCGGCGGGGGCGCAATTGTCCCACTCATATTGGCCGCCGTCGTGGAGATAGATATCGGCGCGGCCGTCGACGACCGCCATCGCCTTCACCCCGGCCGAACCCATGCCGTTCTGCGTCGCGGCCAGCGCCGTGCCGACCTGGTGGACGAGGTCGGAGGCGCGCGTGCGGCTCACCACCATCCGCGGGGGCGCGCCGCACGTGGTCGCCGCACGCTGCGCCTGCGCCGTGGTATAGACGCGCCGCTGCGTGGGGACCGCGACAGCGCCGATCGCGGGACGTCCGTCGATCGCCAGTCCGACGTGCACCGCCCAATCGTCGAGCCCCTCGGCATAGTCGCGCGTTCCGTCCAGCGGATCGACGATCCATACCCGCCGCGCGCCGCACCGTGCGCGATCGTCCAGCGACTCCTCGGAGAGGATGAAGTCGTCCGGGCGCGCCGCGCGCAGGCGTTCGATGATTAGCGCGTTGGCGCGCGCATCGCCTGCATCGCCGAGCGCCTTGCCCCGCGCATCGCCGCGCGCCCGGATCGCCAGCAGCAGCTCGCCCGCTTCCTCGGCGATCGCGGCGGCGAGATCGACGTCCGTCACAGCTCGAAACTCCATACGCCCAACACATGCTCGACGATCCGTTCGGCGGCAGCTTCGGCGCTTTCGGTGCGCGTGTCGATCCTGATATCGGGGCGCTCCGGCGCCTCATACGGGCTCGAAATGCCGGTGAAATGCTTGATCTCACCCGCCCGCGCCTTGGCGTACAGGCCTTTGACGTCCCGCGCCTCCGCGTCGGTGAACGGCGTGTCGACGAAGATTTCAACGAACTCACCCGCCGGCAGCAGGCTGCGCACCATCTCGCGTTCGGCGCGAAACGGCGAGATGAAGGCCGTCAGCACGATCAGGCCCGCGTCGCACATCAGCTTCGCCACCTCGCCGACGCGGCGGATGTTCTCGATCCGGTCGGCATCGGCAAAGCCCAGGTCCCGGTTGAGGCCATGGCGGATGTTGTCGCCATCCAGCAGGAAGCTGTGTCGGCCGAGCGCGTGCAGCTTCTTCTCCACCAGGTTCGCGATCGTCGACTTGCCGGAGCCGGATAGGCCGGTGAACCACAGAAGGCGCGGCGACTGCCCCTTCTGACGGGCATGCGCCTCGCGACTGATATGCGTCGACTGCCAGTGCACGTTCTGCGCACGGCGGAGCGCGTGATGGATCATGCCGGCGGCGACCGTGGCGTTCGTCTCGCGATCGATCAGGATGAAGCCGCCCAGGGCGTGGCTCTGCGCATAGGGCGCAAAGACAAGGGCGGCGTCGGTAAAGACTTCCGCGACGCCGATGTCGTTGAGCGCGAGCGTCTTCGCCGACAGATGCGCCTGGGTATTGACGTCGACGACATAGGCCGGCGTCTGCACCGTCGCGCCCACCGTCTGCGTACCCATCTTGAGCCAATAGCCCCGACCGGGGACGAGCGGCGCATCGTTCAGCCAGACGAGGGTAGCTTCGAACTGGGACGCGGCTTCCGGCGGGAAATCCGCCGCCGCGATGACGTCTCCGCGGGAACAATCGACCTCGTCGGCGAGCACCAGCGTCACCGCCTCGCCATCGACGGCGCTGCCGCGATCGCCGTCGAAGGCGACGATGCGCGCGATCGACGTGGTGCGGCCGGACGGCACGATGCGAACCCGGTCGCCGACCCGCACCGAGCCGCCGGCGATCGTTCCGGCAAATCCCCGGAAATCGAGGTTCGGCCGATTGACCCATTGCACCGACATGCGGAACGGCGTCGCTGCCGCCCCATCGGTATCGACCGGTATCGCCTCCAGATGCGTCAGCAGCGCCGGGCCACGGTACCATGGCATGGCGTCGGATCGCGCGGTGATGTTCGCGCCGGTCAGGCCCGACAGGGGAATGGCGGTGAAGCCGGCGATGCCGATGCCGGCGGCGAACGCTGCATAGTCCGCGACGATGTCGTCGAACACCGCCTGGTCATGTCCGACGAGGTCCATCTTGTTGACCGCAAGGATCAGATGCCGGATGCCTATCAGATGGGCGAGGAAGGAATGGCGCCGCGTCTGCGTCAGGATGCCCTTGCGCGCGTCGACCAGGATCACCGCCGCGTCGGCGGTGGAGGCTCCGGTGATCATGTTCCGGGTATATTGCTCGTGCCCCGGCGTGTCCGCGACGATGAACTTGCGTTTCTCGGTCGCGAAGAAGCGATAGGCGACGTCGATGGTGATGCCCTGTTCGCGCTCGGCGGCCAGTCCATCGACGAGCAGCGCGAATTCGATGTTCGTGCCCTGCGTCCCGACGCGGCGGCTGTCGGCCTCGAGCTGACGCAGTTGATCCTCGAAGATCGTCTTGGAATCGTAGAGCAGCCGGCCGATCAGCGTCGACTTGCCGTCGTCGACGCTGCCGCAGGTGATGAAGCGCAGCATCGACTTGGACTGATGCGTGTCGAGATAGGCATGGATATCGGCGGCGATGAGCGCGTCGGGGGTGTAGACCGTCATCAGAAATAGCCCTCGCGCTTCTTCTTCTCCATGCTTGCCGTCTGGTCGTGATCGATCGCGCGGCCCTGGCGTTCGGAGGTCGTCGTCAGCAGCATTTCCTGGATCACCGCCGGCAACGTGTCCGCCGCGCTCTCCACCGCGCCGGTCAGCGGATAGCAGCCGAGCGTCCGGAAACGGATCGAGCGCTCCACCGGTAGTTCGCCGGGCGCGAGCGGGAAGCGATCGTCGTCCACCATCAGTATCAGGCCGTCGCGCTCCACGGTCGGGCGCGGCGCGGCGAAATAGAGCGGAACGATCTCGATCCCTTCACGGAGGATATATTGCCAGATGTCGAGCTCGGTCCAATTGGACAGGGGAAACACGCGGATGCTCTCGCCCCGCCTGATCCGCGCATTGTAGAGGTTCCAAAGTTCCGGGCGCTGCGCCTTGGGGTCCCAGCCCTGGCTTGCGGAGCGGAACGAGAAGATGCGCTCCTTCGCGCGGGCCTTCTCCTCGTCGCGCCGCGCCCCGCCGAAGGCGGCGTCGAACCCGCCGGCCTTCAGCGCCTGCTTGAGGCCTTCGGTCTTCCATAGGTCGGTATGGCGGCTGCCGTGGTCGAACGGATTGATGCCGGCGGCCAGCGCCTCGGGATTACGGTGGACGATCAGCTCCATGCCGGCCGCCGCCGCCGCCTTGTCGCGCAGATCATACATCGCGCGGAATTTCCACGTCGTGTCGACGTGAAGCAGCGGAAATGGCGGTGTCGCGGGGTAGAAGGCTTTCCTGGCGAGATGCAGCATCACCGCCGAATCCTTGCCGACCGAATAGAGCATCACCGGGGATTGGGCCTCGGCGACCACTTCGCGCAGGATGTAGATGCTTTCGGCCTCGAGCCGATCGAGATGCGTGAGCCCGCTCATGCGTGCCGAGATAGTGCCCGCGCGGGCGGGCGCGACCAATTTATCCTGTTGCCCGCAAAAGGTGATGCCACGTCATTCGTGGCGGCGCTGCTCGACCGTGTCGATCAAAATGCCGCCGACCATGAACACCGACAGCGGACAAACCGCAAAGAGCAGCCAGCCGCCGAAACCGGGGTAGAGGTCCAGATAGTGCACTCCGCGCGCGACCGCGCCGGTGGCGAGCGCATAGATGA
Organism: Sphingomonas sp. GV3; assembly: GCF_031082075.1. Taxonomy (NCBI): domain Bacteria; kingdom Pseudomonadati; phylum Pseudomonadota; class Alphaproteobacteria; order Sphingomonadales; family Sphingomonadaceae; genus Sphingomonas; species Sphingomonas sp. GV3. Next base: position 704,024 of record NZ_JARWLE010000001.1, read on the forward strand.
CGAGGAACGCCTCGAACTTCGTCGTGATCGTGAACAGACGCTTCAATCGGAGCCACATGGCAAATCATTAAGCAAGCGCGATGCCAATGACGCAATTCCGCCATTTCCGCCTTAAGCGACGTGGTTAATCGTAAAGCAATCCGACAGGTCCAGCGTGTCCAGCAGCGCCCTGTGCGCGGCCTCGATCGCCGCGACGAGCGCAGGATCGGCAAGCTCGGCGGGGTCGATGGTTTCCGGCCAGCAGCGCCGAACGACGTCTTCGATCAGGGCGATCTTCTCGATGTCCACGAGGAAGCGCGGATCGACTCGAGCGGGGTCCGCGACGACGCGCAGGCGCAGACACGCCGGGCCGCCGCCATTCGCCATGGACTGCTTGACGTCGACCACCTCGACCCGTCGGATCGGCCCGTTGCCGGCGCGATGCCGCTCCAGCCAGCGCCACACGGCCGCATTGGCGCGCGCCTCTGCCGGCACGATCAACGTCGGCCCGTCGCGCGTCGTCACGAGCTGGGCGTTGAAGAGATAGGAGGCGATCGCATCGGCCAGGCTGACCTCGGCCGCCGGGACCTCGACGATCTCTACCGCCGGCATCAGCCGACGCAGATCGGCGTAGAAGGTTTCGCGATCCGCGAAGGCCTGCTCATGCGCGAACAGGACCCGCTCATTCGCCACCGCGACGACGTCGTTGTGGAAGGCGCCCGCCGCGATCGCCGCCGGCGACTGTTCGACGAGCAGCGTCTTTGCCGGATCGAGCGCATGCCGGCGCGCGACGGCGGCGCTGGCCTCCGGATGCTGGCGGGCGGGGAAGGGGCCGCCGGCGATCGTGTAGACGAACACCTCGACGCCAGGGGCGTCATGCGACGAGCATAGGCGCATGTGATTGGCCGCGCCCTCGTCGCCGAAGGGGGGAGGCACCGGCGCGTGGACGGCGAAGGCCGGGTCGGCGAAGGCGAGTCGCAGCTGCGCCAGCGTCTCCGGCCACTCGTGGCTGCGATGCGGCATCGTCTGCAGATTGGCGACCGTCAGGTGACAACGGCCGTCGGCTGCGTCCGGCGCGGGGGACACGGTCGCCGCGTTGGCGGCCCACATCGCAGAGGCGGACATGGCCTGCGCCCGCAGCAGCGGCGCCGCCCGAGCATGATCCGTGGCGAGGCTTGCGAGCCAACGATGGTCGGGTCGCCGATGCGGCAGCAAGATGCCCTGCGTCAGCCCGAGCGCCAGGTTCGCACGCATCTTGGCCAGCCCCTCAAGCGCCGCGGCGCGGGGGTGGGAAATGCGACCGGCATTGTGCGTCGCTGCCAGGTTGCCCGCCGACAGGCCGGCATAATTGTGGCTCGGTCCGACGATCCCGTCGAAATTGATCTCGGTCAGCATGTCTCTCACCACCGCGGCACGTGCAGCACGACGTCATCCTCCCGCACGCCGAGCAGCGCGGCGCAATCGGCGGACAGGACGATATCCTCGCCCACCTCGCGCACGCAGCCGAACGCGCAGCGGAAATCCCGCAGCCGCCCGATCGCGACCAGCGATTCCACGCCGCCCTGGTCGCCGTCGACCGCGACGACACGGCTGGCCATCGCCCCTGCGATCGACCGGACGCGGTCGGTGCGTGCGGTCATCGTCGGTCCGCCATCGAAGATGTCGACGTAATTCTCGAAGTGGAAGCCCTCATTCTCGAGCATCCGCATCGCCGCACGTCCGCTCGGATGCGGCAGGCCGATGGCGCCGCGCGCCGCCTCCGACAGCATGGCGGTGTAGATGGGGTGCTTGGGCATCAGATCGGCGATGAATTGATGGCCGTTGATCGCGTTGAACTGGTCGGCATCCTGGAAGGTCATGCCGAAGAAGCGGCCGGCGAGACCGTCCCAGAAGGGGGATCCGCCCGCTTCGTCGATGACCCCGCGCAGCTCCGCTAGAATACGGTCCGCGAAGCGATCGCGGTGCGCGCGGATGAAAAGATAGCGGCTCCGCGCGAGCAGCAGGCCGAGTCCGCCGGCACGCTCGCCGGGGTGCAGGAACAGACCGCCCACCTCGCACGAGCCCTCGAGATCCGTGGTGAGCGTCAGCATCTCCGCGCGGAAGGTGCGGCCGAGTTCGCGGCTATGCTGCGTCAGCGTGCCGATGCGATAGCTGTAGAACGGATGCTGCTGGCCGACCTGGGTGAAGATCTGGCTGGTCCCGCGCACCTCGCCCGTCGCGGCATTTTCGAGGATCAGCACGAAAAGTTCGTCGGCGACGGGCCCGCCGTCGTTAGAAATCGCCGCCTCGCTCCGCTCCAGCTTGGCGCGCAACGCCTTACGATCCGGGGGCAGGTTGGTGAATCCGCCACCGGTGAGCTTGGCCATTTCATAGAGGTGCGGCAGGTCGCGACCGTTCGCGGCGCGGATGCGGAAGGTCATGCGTGGCCCCTTGCGATGATGCGGCGGATCGTCAGGATCGACAGCGCAGCGCGCTCGACCAGACTGTCCGCGATCAGGAATTCCTCGGCGGAATGGATCGCGCCGCCGCGTACGCCCATCGTGTCGACGACGGGCACGCCCGCCGCGGCGATATTGTTGCCGTCGCATACGCCGCCGGTGGCCCGCCAGGCGATCGGAAGGCCGAGCGCGCCGCCCGCTTCCGCGACGGTGGCAAAGAGACGCTCGCTGCCGGCGTCCATCGGTTTTGGCGGACGATTGAAGCTGCCGTGGAGGGCGATGTGCACGTCATGCTCCGATCCTATCGACGCGATCGCATCGCGGACGGTCGTCTCCGCGCGCGCAATGGCGGCCGGGTCACGTGGGCGGAAGTTGACGCGCAGCACCGCCAGATCCGGTACCACGTTGTTGGGACCGCCGCCGTCGATCCGGGCGGGATTGACGCTCAGGCCATCGCCGCGCGCCTCCGCCAGCCGCACGGCGATCGCCGCCGCGGCGACGATCGCGTTTCGCCCCTCCTCGGCATTGCGGCCGGCATGCGCCGCGCGGCCACGCACGACGATCGAGAAATTGCCGGTCCCGCCCCGCGCGCCTGCCAGCGTCCCGTCCGGCAGCGCCGGCTCGTACGTCAGCGCCGCGACCTTTCCGCGCGCCGCCTCGGCGAGCAGCGCCGATGACGAAAGCGATCCGGTTTCCTCGTCGGAATTGATCACCACGGCATAGCCGAGCCTTGCCGCGTCGGGATCGCGCTCGATGGCCGCGAGCGCCGCGAGCAGGACGCAGAGCCCGCCCTTCATATCCGCAACGCCAGGCCCGTTGACGGTGCCGTCGCTACGATGGGTCACCGCCTGGAACGGGTGATCGGCCGGATAGACGGTATCCATGTGGCCCGTGAACAGCATCTGCACGGGCGCGTCGGGGCGCACGGCGAGATACAGGTGGCGGCCGTGCGAAAGCGCCGCGACCTTGCCATCCGTGCCCACCGTGTCGACCGGCGCCGGCTCCATCAGCCTCGTCTCGCCCGGGAGCACCGCGAAGGCATCCGCCAGCAGGGCGGCCATCCGGGCCAGCCCGGCAAGGTTGCGCGTCCCGCTATTGATGGCCGCCCATTCGCACGTCCTGGCCAACATAGCCGGGCCGTCGAGGGCCGCGATCACAGCCCGCGCCTCGTCCGTCATTCTCTCCATCGCCGCCTGCTAGCCGAGGCGGCGTCGGAAGGGAAATCCGGCGCCGGCCTTTCCCGTGTCGCAGCGGCACAGGCGGCAGCGCCGCCGTCGCGTCAAAAGCTGTAGACCAGCGACGCGCGACTGGTCGTGTCCGTCGATACGGAGCCGACCGGCGGCTGGCTTTCGTACTGGACATTGTATGACAGAGCTGCCGACAGCGGGCCGAGCAGCTTCGCGTTCAGCGCCGTCGTGCCGCTCACCGTCGAATTGAACCGTTCGACATAGGCGGCGGCGTTCTGCGTCACCGACAGGCCCGGCAGCAGCCGCCAGCTGAACGCCATCGTGCCGCGCGCCGCGAGGCTTCCCTCGATCAGGTCGTTGGTGAAGCTGGTCCGCCGAAAGGCGGGCCCCAGTTCGACGTCCAGCCGGACGCGGGGCGTCTTGACCGCGCTGTAGCCGATCCCCGCCGATGCCGAATAGCGATCGAAATAGCCGAGGAAGCGATCGCTTTCGAATTGCGCGGCGCCATAGATGTAGGCGCGATCATCGAATTTGTAGTTGGGCTCGTAGCTGGCCAGATAATGTTCGCGCGTGGTGATCCCCGCGTTTTCCTGATAGTCGGCCTGCGCATGGAACTTGTGGCGCCACTGGAGCCCCTCGCGCGTCAGGTCGAGAACCGCCGTGCCGCCTTTGGAATTGGTGTTGCCCGTGGTGATGTAGCCGCCGAGCTCCGCCCGACCCGACCATAGATCGAAGATGTTCGCCTGGCGTATCGTCTCGCTCCGCGCCGCCGCACGCTCGCTGCGCCACTTCTGGGCGATCGCGAGCACCTGGTCCGCACTCGCCGGGTCGGCGAGGCGCGCGTATTTGACGACGACCGAGACATCCCCGTCGTTGCCGCTCTCGATCGCGGCATCCAGCATCGCCTTGATCGGTCCCGGGATCGGCACCGCATTCTGATCGGGTGCCGGATTGCCCTCCGCGTTCGCGAGCAGCAGGGGGGCGAGCAGCAGGATCGGCAAGCGGCGCATGGAGAGTGGGCCTAGGGACTGGGGTGCGACAGGCAAACCTACCTTGTTTCGCTTGCGGCGAGATGGGGCTGGAATGCGGTGAGCACCGCTTCGTACAGCGCCTTCTTGAACGGCACGATCATCGTCGGCAGGTCTGACGGATCCGCCCAGCGCCAGGCGCGGAATTCCTTGTGCGCCGTGTCGATGTCGACGTCGCTGTCCTCGCCCAGGAACCGGAACAGGAACCAGCGCTGGCGCTGGCCGCGCCACTTGCCCTGCCAGACCTTGCCGAACAGATCGTCCGGCAGGTCGTAGTAGAATTCGTCAGGCGCCTCGGCGACCAGCGTGACCTTGTCGGGCGCGACGCCTGTCTCCTCGCCAAGCTCGCGGATCGCGGCCGTCAGGGCGTCCTCGCCGGGATCGATCCCGCCCTGCGGCATCTGCCAGGCTTCCAGCGTCGAATCGACTCGCTGCCCGACGAAGACGCGGCCATCGCGATTGACCAGCATCACGCCGGCGCAGGGGCGATAGGGAAGATCGGCCTTGCTCATGCGCCGGCTCCCGCAGCCTGCGTCTGGACTCGGGCTGCCTCGGCCTCGAGGATGACGTCCTTCAGATTCGAGAGATAGCCCGCCACGTCTCCCTGGGCGGACGGAATCGCCTTTCGCAGGGTCACGAAGCCGTGGACTGTGCCCATCGCCTCCCGGAATACGACGGGCACGCCCGCCTGGACCAGCGCGGCGGCATAGGCGCGCCCCTGGTCGCGAATCGGGTCGAGGCTGGCGGTGACGATTACCGCCGGCGGCAGGCCCGCGACATTGCCGAGCAGGGGAGATCCCCGCGGATGCGCGACATCCGCCTGATAGGCGTCGACGAACCACAGCATCGTATCGCGCGTCAGCAGGTAACCGTCGGCGAATGCGTCGAAGGAGGGGTACATGCGCGACGAATCGGCCGCCGGATAGATCGGTGCCTGGACGATCACCGGAACGGCGGCGGGGGCGTCGCGCAGGTCCATGGCCGTGACGATCGTCAGCGTCCCACCCGCGCTGTCGCCGGCGAGAACCAGCGAGGTGACGCTTCGCCCGAGGTCGGCGGGGCTCTCCGCGACCCAGCGCGCCGCCGCCTCGCAATCGTCGGGCGCCGCGGGCCAGCGGTGCTCCGGCGCCAGGCGATACTCGACGGATACGACGGGCAGGTCGAGCACGCGCGCCATCTCGGCGCAGAAGCTCGCATGCGTGTCGATCGTGCCGATGACGAAGCCACCCCCGTGGAAGAAGACCACGGCCGGTCCCGGCGCGCGCGTTTCACGGGCGTCGAACAGTCGCGCGGCAATCGTGCCGGCGGGGCCGGGTATCGACAGGTCGCGGATCGTCGCGAGCTGGCCCACCGGCAGGTCCGCGACGTCCTTCATCGCGATATACACCTGCCGCGCGTCGGCGGGCGTCATCTGGTGCGTCCGCGGACCGGGAACCGCATTGAGATAATTGAGGAACATGCGGACGTCCGGGCGGACGAAGGGCGGGGTGTCGGACGTATCTGTCATGCGTCTCTCTTGGGCGGCGGCGGCTCGCGCCCTACCTAGGACGCGTGATCCCGATCGTCCATCACCCCGCCTATGTCGCGCCTGCGCCCGCCCGTTCAACCTATCGCTGGAACAAGAACGGCTTGATCCGTGACCTGCTGCTAGCCGAAGGCGAGCGGCTGACCTGGCACCAGCCCGAGCTGATGGACGTGCGGTGGCTGGAGGCCGTGCATGATCCGGATTATGTCGCCGAGGTGCTGGAGGCACGCGTTCCGCCCGCCAAGACGCGGCGGATCGGCTTTCCCGTCACGCCTGCCGTCGCCGCACGTGCGCAGGCGGTACCCGGAGGGACGTGGCTCGCGGCGCATCTCGCGCTTCGCCACGGCTTTGCCGCGAACAGCGCCGGTGGCAGCCATCATGCGCTTGCCGATACGGGAGCCGGCTATTGCGTGTTCAACGACCTCGCGGTCGCCGCGGTCCGGCTGATCGAGGAGGGGACGGTCGACCGCCTCGCCGTCGTCGATTGTGACGTGCATCAGGGCGACGGAACCGCCGCGCTGCTGGCCGGCCGGCCCGGTATCGTCACCTATTCGATCCATGCGGAAAAGAACTTCCCTGCCCGCAAGGCGCGATCGACGCTGGATGTTTCGCTGGCGGACGGCCTGGGCGACGAGGGCTATCTGGCCAAGCTAAAGGAGACGCTGGCACCCTTCCTCGCGGAGCATCGGCCACAGCTGATCCTGTACCAGGCGGGCGTCGACCCGTTCGAAGGGGACCGGCTCGGCCGCCTGTCGCTCAGCCTCGCCGGGCTTGCCCGTCGCGAGCATGTGATCGCCGGGCTCGCCCGCTCCATCGACGCGCCGCTCGCGAGTACGGTCGGGGGCGGCTATGGCGACGATGCGCTTGAAATTGCTCGCCGTCACGTCGCGGCGATCCTTACGCTGGGCGAGGCATTCTCCCCCGCGTCGGCCTGAGCGTCTTTCGTTCGTCCAGATCCTCGGGCATGGGCGCGCGCATGGCCGCACGTTTCTCCCGCCTGATCGCGATCCCGTTCCACCGCCTGCTCGACCGCATCGATGCGGGGCTGGCAAGCGGCGGGATCGAGGCGCGCCTTCCCGACGGGACACGCCGGCTGCTCGGCGGCCGTAAACCGGGGCCGGTGCCGATCGTCACGATCGTGTCGTGGCGCGCGCTGATCCGGCTCGCGACCGAAGGGTCGGTCGGCTGGTATCGGGCGTGGGAGGCCGGCGAATGGTCCAGCCCCGATCCGGTGCCGCTGTTCGACCTGTTCATGCGCAACCGCGCCACGCTCGGCGGCGCGGCGCGGGCCGGGGGGCTGCCAAAGGCGGCGCTACGCGCCTGGCATCGGGTCCGCCGCAACGACCGCAAGGGCGCGCGCCGGAACATCGCCGAGCATTACGACCTGGGCAACGATTTCTACCGCGAATGGCTCGACGAAAGCCTCACCTATTCGAGCGCCATCTACGGGCCGGGCGACGATCTGGCCCGGGCGCAGGCGCGCAAGCTCGCAGCGATCCTCGAGCGCACCGCGGCCCGCCCGGGCGACACGATTCTCGAGATCGGCTGCGGCTGGGGGTCGTTCGCGGCGACTGCCGCGGCGGCGGGGCGCTGCGTCCACGCCCTGACGCTGTCGACCGAGCAGAAGGCGGCCGTGGACTCCCGCGGCCTTCCCGGTGTCACCGTGGCGCTCACCGATTATCGCGACGTCGCCGGTACCTATGACGCGGTGGCGAGCATCGAGATGGTCGAAGCGGTCGGCCAGGATTACTGGCCGGCCTATGTCGACACGCTCGTCCGCGTGCTGAAGCCGGGCGGCCGCGCCGCGCTCCAGTATATCAGCATCGCCGACGACATCTTTCCCGCCTATGCAGGCAATGTCGATTTTATCCAGCGCTACATCTTCCCCGGCGGCATGCTGCTGTCCGAGAGCCGCTTCCGCGCGCTCTGCGAGGCGCGGGGTCTCGCCTGGACCGACCGGCAGGGCTTCGGCCTCGATTATGCGCAGACCCTGCGGCACTGGCGCGAGCGATTCGAGAATGCCGACCGGGCGGCCCGCCTGCCGGCCCGGCTGGACGCGCGGTTCCGCGACCTGTGGCGCTACTATCTGATGTATTGCGAGGGCGGCTTCCGGGGTGGCGGCATCGACGTCGCGCAGGTTACGCTGGTCAAGGCCTAGGCCGGATCAGCCGACCCGTTCGAAATGCCCCGGAGCGAACCCGTTGGTCGCCAGCGCCACGATCCGTTCCGCCACCACCTCCGGCGCCTTCACCGAATGCGGATCCTCGCCCGGATAGGCGCGGGCGCGCATCTTGGTCCGCGTCGCACCGGGATCGAGGATCGCGGTACGAATCGCACTGATCTCGGCAGTCTCATCGCCATAGGCGCCGATCAGCGTTTCGAAGGCCGCCTTGGACGCACCATAGGCGCCCCAATAGGCGCGCGGCTTGCGCGCGACGCTTGAGGTGACGCCAATCACGCGCGCGCCCTTCGACCGGCGCAGCATGGCGTCGAATGCGGCGAGCATCGCCGCCTGCGAACTGACGTTGAGCGTCAACACCTCTGCGAATTCCTTTGGCTGGATCGCCGGCACCGCCGCCAGGCTGCCAAGTGTGCCGGCGTTGAGCACCAGGATGTCCAGCGCCTGCCAGCGCTCGCCCACCGCCGTCGCCAGCCGTGCGATCGAGTCGCTTTGCGCCAGATCGAGCGGAGCGATCGTCGCCGAGCCGCCGGACTGGAAGATCGTATCCTCGACGCTTTCCAGATCCTTGGCGGTGCGGGCGGTCAGCACGACGTGCGCACCGGCCTTGGCAAGCGCGATCGCGGTCGCGGCGCCGATGCCCCGGCTGGCGCCGGTGACTAACGCCAGTTTCCCGTCCAGAGCCTTGCTCATCTCGCTCAATTTACCCGTTCCGCGAGCATCGCGAATTGGTCGACAGGGGCCGCATCGTCATGGTCGGTCAGCGTCGTCGGATAATCGCCGGTAAAGCAGGCATCGCAGTATTTGGGCCGGATGTCCGCACGCTTGGCCTCTCCCAGCGCCTTGTACAGGCCGTCGATCGAGACGAAGGCGAGGCTGTCGGCGTGGATGAAATCGGTCATGCCACCGACGTCGAGCTTGGCGGCGAGCAGCTTGGCGCGCTCGGGCGTGTCGACGCCGTAGAAGCAGCTGTGTCGCGTGGGCGGGCTGGCGATCCGCATGTGAATTTCCGCCGCGCCCGCATCGCGCATCATCTGCACGATCTTTAGACTGGTCGTCCCACGCACGATCGAATCGTCGATCAGGACGATACGCTTGCCCTGGATCAGCGCGCGATTGGCGTTGTGCTTCAGCTTGACGCCCAGGTGACGGACCTTGTCGCCGGGCTGGATGAAGGTGCGGCCCACATAGTGGGAACGGATGATGCCTAGCTCGAACGGGATCCCGGACTGCTGCGCGTAGCCGATCGCCGCCGGGACGCCCGAATCGGGCACCGGGATCACGAGGTCCGCCTCGACCGGCGCCTCGATCGCCAGTTGCGCGCCGATCTCCTTGCGGACCGAATAGACCGACTGGTCGCCCGCGATCGAATCGGGACGGCTGAAATAGACCCATTCGAAGATGCAGGGGCGCGGCGCCATCGGCGCGAACGGCTTGATCGAACGGACCTCGCTGCCCTGGACGATGACCAACTCGCCGGGTTCGACCTGTCGCTCGAACGTGGCGCCGCACACGTCGAGCGCCACGGTCTCCGAGGCGAAGATGATCGCATCGTCCAGGCGGCCCATCACGAGCGGTCGGATGCCCAGCGGGTCGCGGCACGCGATCATGCCCTCCGGCGTGGTGACGATGAGCGAATAGGCGCCCTCGATCTGCTTGAGCGCATCGATGAAGCGGTCGAGCAGCGTGCGATAGCTGGACGTCGCGACGAGGTGAATGATCGTTTCGGTGTCGCTGGTCGACTGGAAGATCGACCCGCGACGGACCAGCTCGCGGCGCAGCTTCATCGCGTTCGAAATATTGCCGTTGTGGGCGATCGCGAAGCCGCCGGTCGAGAGGTCGGCGTAGAGCGGCTGGACGTTGCGCAGCGCGGTCTCGCCGGTTGTCGAGTAGCGGACATGGCCGGTTGCAACGTTGCCCGGCAGCGCGCGGATCACGTCGTCGCGGTCGAAATTGCCGGCGACATGGCCCATCGCGCGATGGCTGTGGAACAGGTGGCCGTCGAAACTCGTGATCCCGGCGGCCTCCTGCCCACGATGCTGCAGCGCGTGCAGGCCGAGCGCAACGAGCGCGGCCGCGCTGTCGCTGCCGGAAACACCGAAGATGCCGCACTCCTCGTGCAGCGTGTCGTCGTCAAAGGGATGTGTGGTCAGCATGGCCCGGCCTGATGTCGTGCGAGCGCGCATATAGGCACGCGAAACAGGTTTGTCGCCTGTTTGTCATGCGGATGCGGGAGCGTTGGTGCTTTCCGCTCGTTCGACGGCGGAAGGAGATCCGCGATGGCAAAGGACCACGGCGCCCAGATCAAGGACGATGCGCTCTACGAAGAGTTGCGCAAACAGGGCAATTCGAAGGAGAAGGCGGCCCGGATCGCCAATGCGAAGGCGGCCGGCACGCTGGACCACAAGTCGACCCATCTGGAGGACCGCAGCAAGGCGGACCTGCTGAAGGAAGCGCGCGAGATCGGCATCGCCGGCCGGTCGAAGATGGATAAGGCCGGGCTCGCGAAGGCGATTCGCGGCCACCGATAGGCTGAGAGACGACGCACAACCGGCGTGACGCCATCTTCCCGCGCGGCTAAATGACCGACATGTCCGAACCGCGCGAAACCGAGCTTGTCCTCGATCCCAAATACGACGGAGCCGGCCTGATCACCGCCGTCGTGACGGACCGTGAAGGCGCGCTACTCATGGTCGCGCACATGAATGCGGACGCGCTCGCCGAGACCCGGAACAGCGGCCACGCGACGTTCTGGTCGCGCAGTCGCAATCGGCTTTGGAAGAAAGGCGAAACCTCAGGAAATATCCTGTCGGTGGTCGAGATGCGCATCGACTGTGATCAGGATGCGATTTGGATCATCGCCGATCCCGCCGGTCCGGCATGCCACACGGGGGCGGATACGTGCTTCTATCGCCGGATCGAGGGCGATCGGCTCGTTCGCATCGTATGAGGCTGTGTACGACGGCGCTGCTCGCGACGTTCGCACTGCTGCCGGCGTGCGGGCGGCAGCCGCAGTCGCAAGCACCATCTGCCGGTGCCCGGTTGGAGAACGCTGCGGTCGCAGCGGGCATGGTGGTCGATCCTCGGCGCGTGACGCTCATCGGCGCCTGGTCGCGGGAAACCGATCGCCTGTGTGTTGTGCCGGGGCATGCCGGTACGCTGCGCGTCGGCGTCCTCATCGACTATGGCGAAGGGCAGGGATGCGCGGCGGCCGGCACGCTTCGCCAGCGTGGCGATTCAGCCCGCCTCGCCTTCGGGTCGTGTCGGTTCGATGCCGCGATCGATGGCGATCGCATCGTCTTTCCGGCGGCGCTTTCATCGGCCTGCGAATCGCTTTGTACCGGGCGTGCTTCGCTGTCGGCGCTCGCCGTCGATCGCGTCAGCGCTTCTGCTTCGGAAGCGGCGCAACTGCGTTCGCCGGCGGGCCAGCCTCTTTGTGGCGGTTGACGTTGACGTAAAGGTAAGCTAATTGACGGGCATGGATTTGACGCCTGCCTATGCGCCCATCGCGCCGCGGGATGACCGCGACAGCTATACGATCTCCGACCTGTCGGACGAGTTCGGCGTTACCGCCCGGGCGCTCCGCTTTTACGAGGACGAAGGGCTGATCGCACCGGAGCGGCGGGGTACACAGCGTATCTATTCGCATCGCGACCGGGCCCGTCTGGCGTGGATCCTGCGCGGCAAGCGTGTCGGCTTCTCGCTGGGCGAGATCCGCGAAATGATCGACCTGTACGACGTCGGGGACAACCGACGCGCACAGCGCCAGGCGACGATCGACCGCTGTCGCGGCAGGATCGCGCTGCTCGAACGGCAGAAGCACGACATCGATGCCGCCATCGCCGAACTGACCGAATTCGTGAACGTCGTCGAAGCCGTTCACGCCCAGGACGCCTGAGAGGAAGCCTTTTCGATGCCCCAGTACACGCCCCCCGTCCGCGATACCCGCTTCGTTCTGGAGCATGTCGTCGGCCTTCAGAACCATGCCAACCTGCCCGGTTTCGATGCGGCGACACCCGACGTCGTCGACGCGGTGCTCGAAGAGGGCGGCCGCTTCGTCGCCGAGGTGTTGTTCCCGCTAAACCAGTCCGGGGACCAGGAAGGCTGCACCCGGCACGAGGATGGCAGCGTCACGACGCCAGCTGGATTTCGGGACGCGTACAAGCGCTATGTCGAAAGCGGGTGGGCGACGTTGGGCAATTTGCCCGAATATGGCGGGCAGGGGATGCCTCACGTCGTGTCGACCGCGTTCCAGGAATATATGATTTCGTCCAACATGGCCTTCGCCATGTATCCGGGCCTGACCCATGGCGCGATCGCCGCGCTGCTGGCGCAGGGGTCCGAGGCGCAGAAGCAGATGTACGTCCCCAAGATGGTGTCGGGCGAATGGGGCGGCACGATGAACCTGACCGAGCCGCAGTGCGGCACGGACCTCGGCGTGATCCGCACCAAGGCGGAGCCGCAGGCCGACGGCAGCTATGCGATCACCGGCACGAAGATCTTCATCTCGGCGGGCGAGCACGACCTGACCGACAACATCATACACCTCGTCCTCGCCAAGACGCCGGGCGCGCCGGACAGCTCGAAGGGCATCAGCCTGTTCGTGGTGCCGAAGGTGCTGGTCAATGACGACGGATCGCTCGGCGAGCGCAACGCGGTGACCTGCGGCTCGATCGAGCACAAGATGGGCATCCATGCCAATTCGACGTGCGTCATGAACTATGACGGCGCCAAGGGGTGGCTCGTCGGCGAGGAGATGAAGGGCCTCGCCGCCATGTTCATCATGATGAACGCCGCCCGCCTCGGCGTCGGCCTGCAGGGGCTCGGCATCGCCGAGGTCGCCTATCAGAACGCCGTCCAATATGCCGGCGACCGGCGCCAGGGCCGCGCGCTGACCGGCCCGCAGGAGCCGAACGAGAAGGCGGACACGCTGTTCGTCCATCCGGACGTCCGGCGGATGCTGATGGAGGCCAAGGCGTGGACGGAGGGGCTTCGCGCACTCTGCCTGTGGGGTGCGCTCCAGGTCGACCTCGAGCACCATGCCGCGACGGACGAGGACCGCGAGATGGCAAGCGATCTCGTCGGCCTGCTTACCCCAGTCATCAAGGGCGTCGGCACCGACAAGGCCTATGAGGTCGCAACCAACGCGCAGCAGGTCTATGGCGGCCACGGCTACATCCAGGAATGGGGGATGGAGCAATATGTCCGCGACGCGCGAATCGCGATGATCTACGAAGGGACCAACGGCGTCCAGGCGATGGACCTCGTCGGCCGCAAGCTCGCGCAGAAGGGCGGCCGCGCCGTCCAGGCCTTCTTCAAGATCGTCGGCGAGGAAGCGGCGGCAGGAAAGGCCGATCCGGCGACGGCAGCGATCGCGGAGGCGCTGGAGAAGGCGCTCGGCCAGATGCAGGCCGCGACCATGTGGTTCATGGCCAACGGCATGAAGAACCCGGAAAACGTGGGTGCTGGCGCGGTGCCTTACATGCACCTGACCGGCCTGGTCGCGGTCGGCCTGATGTGGCTGCGCATGGCGAAAGCCGCGACCGCGCTCAAGGCGAGCGGCGAGGGCGACACAGCCTTCCTCGACGCGAAGCTCGTCACCGCGCGCTTCTTCGCGGAACGCATCTTGCCCGACGCCGGCGCGCTCCGCCGCAAGATCGAGGGCGGTGCGGACACGGTGATGGCGTTGCCGCCGGAGATGTTCCGGGCGGCGTGATCCATCGCCGCCGCCCGATCGGCGGAGCGGCGGTCTAAGATGCAGGCGCGTGTGCCGTCAGCGATGGCGGCACCCGCGCGTGTCACCTCATGGTTTGGCCGCGGGCCGGGCCGTGGGGGATGCGGCAGGGGCGGGATCACCCTTTCGTCGCACGCCGCTCAACTCGGCGACACCATGATCATCGGCTGGTGCGAGAGGGCTGGCGGCCGACACGGGTACGGCGGTCATCAGCACCTGCTGCTTCATGCACTGGGATTTTTCGGGCCGCGCGAACTGCTGGCAGTTCCACAGGCTCTTCTCGATACCGGCCGCGCGATCGCGCAGGTAGCTGAAGGACATGCTGGCCACCTGCGCGGTGCCGAGCGGCAGTGCGGCGGGCACGTTTGCCGCGTCGGCCCATCCGGAGAATTTGCAGACCGGTCGATCGCCGCACGCTTTCGCGGCGAGCTGCGGGAAATCCTCCGCCAGCATGGTGCGGGGAAGGGCGACGAGGAAACTGTCCCCCGTGCCCGTCACCGGAACGAGGGCGCCGCCGGACGGCGAAGCCACCGCGGCCTCGGCAAGCGCCGCCTTGGCCTCGGCAAGGGCCGCCCCGGTCTTGTGCGCATCGGAAACGGGCGCCAGCTGCGCGATCACCGGTTCGCCCCCGGTCCAACGACGATTGAATGCGGGCGGCGTGCCCCACCAGCCGCTCCAGCGAAAGAACAGGTGGCTGTGCACCGCTGCGATCTTGTCGAGGCTCGCCTGCCAATAGGGTACCACCCAATCGGTGTGGTAATGGGTCGCATAGCCCACCGGCTTGTACACCGAACCGGACAGCGCCATCGCCGCCACCTCGCGGGCACGTTTCCAGGCTGCCTCGCCCGGCTTCCAGCGCGTCAGGGCACCGTCGCAGCTGAAGGTAAACTGACAGCCCGTGCTGCGGTCCTGCCCCTCGAAGACGACGCCGCATACGGTCTTCGGAAAGGCTGGATGGCGCAGCCGGTTCAGCACCACCTGCGCAACCGCGCGCTCCCCCTGCGCATCGTCCCCCGCTTCGTACAATACCCCGGCCGCCAGACAGTCGGTCGCGCGCGCCAGATCGTCCGGTCCACCGGCGAAATGAAACGGCCGGGCCGGCGGATTGGGCGCCGTCGAGAAGGGAACGTCCGCGTTGAACGCCCGGGCATCGTCCGGCGACAGATCGATCAGTCGCACCGGCTCGACCGGCGGCAACTCGGCCGGCGGCACGATCCGCCGCGGCGGCAGCTTCACATGAAGTCGCGGCGCGACGCGGATCGCCGGCGGATGCGTCACCACCCAGGCGGGAATCGCCAGCGCGAGCGCCGAGGTCGCCGCGAGGATAGCGGGAAGGGCGACCCGGCGGGCGCGGGCGCCATCGCCGGACGACGACGCACCTGTCGACGTCCCCGCCGCGGCGAGGACGCCGTCATCGTTCGTGGGCATGGTCACTGTTCGGGCAGGAAGTCCGGCACCGACAGATAGCGTTCGCCCGTATCGTAGTTGAAGCCGAGCACCCGCGTGCCGTCCGGCAGGTCGGGAAGCTTCTGCAGGATCGCCGCAAGCGTCGCCCCGGAGGAGATACCGACCAGCAGACCCTCTTCACGCGCGGCGCGGCGCGCCATGTCCTTGGCGACCGCCGCATCGACCTCGATCACCCCGTCGATCGCCTGCGTGTGCAGATTCGCCGGAATGAAGCCTGCGCCGATCCCCTGGATCGGATGCGGGCCGGGCTGGCCCCCGGCGATGACCGGCGACGCGGCAGGCTCGACCGCAAACACCTTCAGGTCGGGCCATTCCTTCTTAAGGGTCTCGGCGACGCCGGTGATATGGCCGCCGGTGCCGACGCCGGTGATGATCACGTCGATCGGCGAATCGCGGAAATCGTTGAGGATCTCCTGCGCCGTCGTGCGGACGTGGACGTCGATGTTGGCGGGGTTCTCAAACTGCTGCGGCATCCAGGCGCCCGGCGTCTGATCGACGATCTCGAGCGCACGTTCGATCGCGCCCTTCATGCCCTTCTCGCGGGGGGTGAGGTCGAACGTCGCGCCATAGGCGAGCATCAGCCGCCGACGCTCCAGCGACATCGACTCGGGCATGACGAGGACGAGCTTGTACCCCTTCACCGCCGCGACCATCGCCAGGCCGACCCCGGTATTGCCGCTGGTTGGCTCGACGATCGTGCCGCCGGGTTTCAGTCGGCCGTCCCGCTCCGCGGCCTCGACCATCGCCAAGGCGATACGGTCCTTGATCGACCCGCCCGGGTTCGACCTTTCCGACTTGATCCACACTTCGGAACTGGGAAACAGCCGCTGGATGCGGATGTGCGGCGTGTTGCCGATCGTCTCCAGGATCGTGTTGGCCTTCATGGCTTGGCTTCTCCGTGTTGGGGTTCGACCTGTAACATATCCGGCGGATCGAAGGTCCGCGCCTGCTTCAGTTCGGGGAAAAGGCGCGACCAGGCGAGCGTGACGACGATCGCGGCGCATCCGCCGAACGCGACCGCGCCGACCGGGCCGAGCAGCGACGCCATCAGCCCGCTCTCCGCCTCACCCAATTCGTTCGAGGCGGAGATGGTCAACTGCGACACCGCGCTCACCCGTCCCCGCATCGCGTCCGGCGTGTGCAGCTGGATCAGCGACTGGCGGACGTAGACCGAAACCATGTCCGCGCCGCCCGCGACGATCAGCGCGCAGAGGCTGAGCGGAAACCAGGTCGACAACCCGAAGGTCAGCACCGCCAATGCGAAGACGATTACCGCCGCCAGCATCTTGACGCCGACGTTGGACGACATCGGTCGGACGGAGAACCAGACGGCGGTCGCCGCCGCGCCGATGCCCATGCCCGCGGCGAGCAGTCCCAGCCCCTGAGATCCGACGTGCAGGATGTCGCGCGCATAGATCGGCAGCAACGCGGTCGCACCCGCGAGCAGCACCACGAACAGGTCGAGCGTGATCGTCGCCAGCACCAGCCGGTTGTTACGCACGTATTGGAAGCCGTCCAGAATGCGATGGATCGGGCGACGGTCCTTCTGCGCGGGGGGCTGCGGCACTTTGCCGATCAGCAGCATCGTCACCAGCGCCAGCACGAACAGCCCGGTGATCGTCGCATAGGCGACATCGGGATGGATGGCGTAGAGCAGGCCGCCGGCGCTCGGTCCGGCGATCGAGCCGACCTGCCAGGCAATCGACGAGATGGCGATCGCGGTCGGCAGGCTGTCGCGCGGGACGAGGTTCGGGGCGAGCGCCGAGTAGGCGGGGCCGGTGAAGGCGCGCACGATCCCGATCAGGACCGCGGCTACGAACAGCGCCGGAAGCGTCAGCGCGTCCGCCCAGGTCAGCAAGCCGAGCGCGCCGGCGGTGGCGGCGATCAGCGCGGTCGTCGCGCGCACGATCCAGCGCCGATCGACGCTGTCGGCGACGAGCCCGGTGACGGGGGTCAGCAGGAACAGGGGCACGAACTGCGCGGCGCCGATCATGCCCAGCAGGAACGCGGCCTGCCGGATGTCCATCGTCTCGCGGGCGAGACCATAGACCTGCCAGCCGATCACGATGGCCAGCGCGGTCTGCGCGATCGTGCCCGACAGGCGGGAAAGCCAATAGGCGCGGAAGTTGCCGATGCGGAACGGGTGAACGGACGTGCTCATCTTCGCTGCGGTTTGGCGCGCGCGGGGCCAAAGGGCAACAAACTTGCGCTATCGACCGCGACAGCGGGCCGGCCCCTGGAGGATGCCTTTGTGGCGTTCCTGCGCCCGCAACGCTGCGAGCAGTCCCTCGAGCAGCTCGTGCATGACGGGGGGTGCCATGCTTGGTGAGGCGGCCTGGTGCAGCGCGGACGGGCGCAAAGATCGGCGGGTCGGAAGGAAGCTGTCCGCGTTCCGCGTAACAAGATTGCGCGAAAGCGGCTAAATCCCGTCGGAACCCGTCCCAGCGGGTGCGCCCCGACGCTACGTCGCGGCCATGTTGCGGCAGGGAATTGATGTTCCGACGAAACCCGGCCTATAGGCGCTCGCACATTCTTCCCCAGGACCGTCGAGGTATTACGTGGCCAAATCGCCTGCCGCTCGTCCCGCCGAACCGCCGCTGAGCAATCGCGAGCGGCCCGCCGAACCCAAGCCGTTCGAGGCGAACAAGGACCAGCTGCTCGACTTCTACAAGCAGATGCTGCTGATCCGCCGTTTCGAGGAAAAGGCGGGACAGCTCTACGGACTCGGCTTCATCGGCGGCTTCTGCCACCTGTACATCGGCCAGGAAGCCGTCGCGGTCGGGCTGCAGTCCGCGCTGAACGGCGATACGGATTCGGTGATCACCGGCTATCGCGACCACGGCCACATGCTGGCCTATGGCATCGATCCGAAGATCATCATGGCCGAGCTCACCGGTCGCGCCGCTGGCATCTCGAAGGGCAAGGGCGGGTCGATGCACATGTTCTCGACCGAGCATAAGTTCTACGGCGGCCACGGCATCGTCGGCGCGCAGGTCAGCCTCGGCACGGGCCTTGCGTTCAAGCACAAGTACAGCGCCGACGGCGGCGTCTGCCTCGCCTATTTCGGCGACGGCGCGGCCAACCAGGGCCAGGTGTACGAGAGCTTCAACATGGCGGAGCTGTGGAAGCTCCCGATCATCTTCGTGATCGAGAACAACCAATATGCCATGGGCACGTCGGTCAACCGCGCCAGCAGCGAGGACCAGCTGTATCGCCGCGGCGAGAGCTTCCGCATCCCGGGCATCCAGGTCGATGGCATGGACGTGCTCGCCTGCCGCGGTGCCGCCGAGGAGGCGCTCGCCTGGGTGCGCGCGGGCAAGGGGCCGGTCATCCTCGAGATGAAGACCTATCGCTATCGCGGCCATTCCATGTCCGACCCCGCCAAGTATCGCAGCCGCGAGGAAGTGCAGGCGGTGCGCGACAAGTCCGACCCCATCGAGCACGTCAAGAAGCTGCTCGAGGGCCATGGCGTCGGCGAGGCCGACCTCAAGTCCATCGAACAGGAGATCCGCAAGGTCGTGAACGAAGCCGCCGATTTCGCCGAAAGCACGCCCGAGCCCGAAGCGGGTGAATTGTATACCGACGTGCTGGTGGAGAGCTACTGAGATGGCGATCGAGATCAAGATGCCCGCGCTGTCGCCGACCATGGAGGAAGGCACGCTGGCCAAGTGGCTCGTCAAGGAAGGTGACGTCGTCAAGTCGGGCGACATCATGGCCGAGATCGAGACCGACAAGGCAACGATGGAATTCGAGGCGGTCGACGAAGGCACGATCGGCAAGCTCGTCGTCGCGGAAGGTACCGACAATGTGAAGGTCGGCACGGTGATCGCGACCCTGCTCGAGGACGGCGAGAGCGCCGCCGATGCGGCCGCCGCGCCCGCCGCGACCAAGGACGACAGCCCGAAGGGCGACGCGACGGCGGACGAAAGCGGCAAGACGGCCGATACGGTCGAGGATTCGGCGCATCCCGCGCAGGAGAAGGTCGACACCGGCGCGCGCCAGCTGTTCGAGGCCGCCGCGCACGAGGGCCGCACCGATCCGGCGATCCCGGAAGGGACGGAGATGGTGAAGCTCACCGTTCGCGAGGCGCTGCGCGACGCCATGGCCGAGGAGATGCGCGCCGACGATCGCGTCTTCGTGATGGGTGAGGAAGTCGCGCAATATCAGGGCGCGTACAAGGTCACGCAGGGGCTGCTGGACGAGTTCGGCGACCGCCGTGTCATCGATACGCCGATCACCGAATATGGCTTCGCGGGCGTCGGTACGGGCGCGGCGATGGGCGGGCTGCGCCCGATCGTCGAGTTCATGACGTTCAACTTCGCGATGCAGGCGATCGACCACATCATCAACTCGGCCGCCAAGACCAACTACATGTCCGGTGGCCAGATGCGCTGCCCGATCGTGTTCCGCGGCCCCAACGGCGCGGCGAGCCGCGTCGGTGCGCAGCATTCGCAGAATTATGGCCCGTGGTACGCCAGCGTGCCCGGCCTGATCGTCATCGCGCCCTATGACGCGGCGGACGCCAAGGGGTTGCTCAAGGCGGCGATCCGCTCCGAAGACCCGGTCGTCTTCCTCGAGAACGAGCTGATGTACGGCCGCTCGTTCGAGGTGCCGAAGATGGACGATTACGTCCTCCCGATCGGCAAAGCGCGCATCATGAAGCCGGGCAAGGACGTCACGCTCGTCAGCTACTCGATTGGCGTGGGCATCGCGCTCGAGGCGGCCGAGACGCTGGCCGGCGAGGGGATCGACGCGGAGGTCATCGACCTGCGCACGCTCCGCCCGCTCGACAAGCAGACGGTACTCAAGAGCCTCGCCAAGACCAACCGCATCGTGGTGGTTGAGGAAGGCTGGCCCACCTGTTCGATCGCGTCCGAGATCGCCGCGTTCGTCATGGAGGAGGGCTTCGACGATCTCGACGCGCCGGTGTTGCGCGTGACCGACGAGGACGTGCCGCTGCCCTATGCCGCGAACCTGGAGAAGAAGGCGCTGATCAACGCCGACAAGGTCGTCGCCGCGGTGAAGAAGGTCACGTACAGAAAGTAGGGCGAGGGGGCCCTTCGGGCTCCTTTGTCGCGACATGGGCCCCTGCGGCGTGCAGGGGCCCATGTCACGCCACCGGCCGATCGCGCGCCCTGATGCCACGACCCGAGGCGGGAACGGCTCAGTCGGCGGAGACCGGAATACCCGACACCGCTTTCGCCGTACGGATGGTCAACGACGTCTTGACGCTCGCGACATTCGGCGCGGGCGTCAGGTGCGTGGTCAGGATTTCCTGGAAGCTCTTGAGGTCGGCGGCGACGATCTTGAGGATGAAATCGATTTCGCCGTTCAGCATGTGGCATTCGCGGACTTCGGGAATGCCCGCGACATGCGCCTCGAACGCGGCAAGATCATGCTCGGCCTGGCTGCGCAGCGAGACCATCGCAAAGACCGTGATCGGAAATCCCAGGCTGGCGGGGTCCAGGTCGGCGTGATAGCCGCGGATGACCCCCGCTTCCTCGAGCGCGCGCACGCGGCGGAGGCAGGGCGGCGCCGTAAGCCCGACGCGCTCGGCGAGTTCGACATTGGTCATCCTGCCGTCGGCCTGGAGATGCGCCAGGATCTGCCGATCGATCCGATCGAAGGACATTGCGTTGAACTCTCCCATTTCGCGCCGAGGATCGGCTGGCGCCGCCTGTAAACATAATAATATTACGGCGCAACGCAATTGTCCCACTATGCGACGGCGCGTAATTGGCAGTTCCCACAGCGAATCCATGGGGGTAGGACGAGGGCGCGTCACCATCGGCCGTGGTGCGCAGGAGTAGCCGCCGCTTGCGTTTCGATGACAGCCTCAAGACCGTGCTTTCCGGCGATATGGAGAGCGGCTTCGGTGCGCAGTCGGCGTGGCGGCAGCTCGTCGACCTGATCGGTCGCGGGCGCGTCGCCCCCGATCCCGCGGCGATCGCACGGTTGACGACCTTGCGCGCCGCCGTGCCCGTTGAAGTGCGGGCGGCCAGCGGTCGTGCCCTGGCGTTCGCGCAGCCCCCTGCCGCGCTGGTCCGCCTGTTCGCGCTCGACGATCTTTCGGTGTCTGCGCCCGTCCTGCGAACGGCGCAGCTACCGGCGGAGGCGTGGTTACCGATACTGCCCATCCTCCGTCCCGAAGCGCGGGCGATCCTGCGCCATCGACGCGACCTGCCGGGCGACGTGGTCCGTGGATTGGAAGCGTTCGCGCCGGTCGATTTCGTCCTGCCGGATTCTACCGCGTCGGATTCCATTGCCTCGGATTCGACCGCATCGGTTGGGGGCGGGGCGCCCGCCGCGCGCGAGACCGAAAAGGTCGCCTCGGTCGTCCCGATCGCGGCCTTCCGGCCGGCATCGGCGCCGCCGGTCGCCGAACCACCGTCAGCGCAAGACGAGGAACAGCCCGCCATCGATCTCACGCCCGCACCCGATGGCGGATTCCATATCGCCGATGTGGTGGCGCGGATCGACGCCTTCCAGCGACAGCGGGACGAGGCGGAACCCGCCGCCCTGACGCCCGTCGTCGCATCGAGCTTTCGCTTCGAAACGGATGCCAGCGGCGTGATCAGGGCAGTGGATGGTGTCGCGCGCGGACCGCTGCTCGGCGTGTCCCTCGCGCGGGCGGTGCCGCAGGGTTTGGTTGCCGTCGACGCAGTGATCGCCGGCGCGTTCCGTCAACGCCAGCGCTTCAACGCCGCCCGGCTCGACATAGGGGGCCTGTCCGACGCGGCGGGGGCCTGGCGGGTTGCGGCTGCGCCGCAATTCGATGCGGCGACGGGACGCTTCACGGGATATGTCGGCATCGGCCGCCGGCCGCGCGGCCACGAGGATGCGACGCCGCAAGCCCGCCGGGCGGTTTCCGAATCCCTTCGTCAGCTCGTGCACGAGTTGCGCACCCCCGCCAATGCGATCGCGGGCTTCGCTGAGCTTATCGAGGCGCAATTGCTGGGTCCGGTCAGCGAGGTCTATCGGGGTCATGCCTCGACGATCCAGGAAGAGGCGATGCGCCTGATCGCGGCGATCGAGGACCTCGATACCGCCGCTCGCATCGAGGGGCGATCGCTGGACCTGCGATCGCAACCCGTCGACCTGGGGGCGTTGATCGATCGCGTCGTCGATGATCTGGCGGCGCTTGCCTCGTCCCGACGGACGGGGTTCGACATCCATCCCGTGGCGGCGGATCAGATCGCCGCGATCGACGAGCGGGCGGCGGAACGGCTGCTATCCCGGCTTCTGGCCTCGCTCGCTGCGTCGGCGAGCCCGGGCGAGCGGATCGACATCGCGGAAGCGCCCGCGCCGGACGGGGAGGTGGCTCTGTGCTTCGCCCGTCCGATCGCGCTCGGAACGGGCAAGGTGGAAGATGCGCTGCTGACTCTGGACGAGGAAGGTGATGGCAGCGACGCCGCCGGCGCGCTGCTGGGCGTCGGGTTCGGCCTCCGGCTTGCGCGAAACCTGGCGCGGGAAATGGGCGGCTCGCTGACTTTCGGGGAACACCTCTTGACTTTGCGGCTGCCGGCCGTCGTTCATGCGCGCATGGAGCAGGCGACCCCCTGATCGTGACCGCGACGCCGCGCTCGTCGTATCGGGTTCCGCCACCTGTCGCTGATGCTTTGGTGCGGTGGCCGAACGACTTTGGTCGCCGGTTCGTCGTGTTCGTCGATGTCGAGGAGGAATTCGACTGGTCGCGTCCGCTGGATCGCGCCGCGCGTTCGGTTACCGCGATGAAGGCGCTGCCGGCAGCGCATCGTCGTTTCGCGGAGGCTGGCGCCGGCCTGGCATGCATGGTCGATCACCCGGTTGCCGCCGATCCCGACGCGGTCGAACTGCTGCGCCGAATCCTTGCGGATCCCGCCTGTTCGCTGGGTGCGCAGCTCCATCCCTGGGTCACGCCACCCTTTGTGGCGCCGACGGTAGGCGACAGTTTCGCCGGAACGCTTCCCCGGCATGTGGAGGCGGCGAAGATCGACGCCATCACAAACCTTTTGCACGAGGCGCTGGCGCGACGGCCGATCGCCTATCGCGCCGGACGCTATGGGATCGGACCGAACACGCTCTCCTTGCTCGCGGAACGTGGGTATCGCATCGATACGTCGGTGCGCGCCCGCTACGACTATTCTCCCTTCGGCGGCCCAAATTTCAGCGCACTAGGGAATGGCGCCTTTCGTCGCGACGGCATGATCGAGCTGCCGCTGACAACCGTCTTCACCGGGGCATTGCGGCGCTGGGGGTCGTGGCTGCACGTCACCGCGGGCGGGCTGCCATTGCTGCCGGCCATGCTTGCGCGCGCGCGGCTGCTTGAGCGAATCGCCCTGACTCCCGAAGACATGCCGATTCGCGCGGCGCGTGATGCCGTCTCGATCGCGCTCGATTCCGGCATCCCGCTGCTGGCCTTCTCGTTTCACTCGCCCTCGCTTGTACCTGGCCATACCCCCTATGTGCGGGATACGGCGGACTTGCGCCGGTTCTGGCGATGGTGGGACGATATGTTGGCTCACCTTGCGCAGCTTGGTGTAACGTCCGTTACGCTCGACGAAATTGTCGCTTTCGCCGGTTGACGGAACGCACCGCGGGACGTGATCTCGTCTTTATCTGCAACCATTCGGGTTTAACTTTTGTACCTCTTTTGCCCTCAAGACTGCCACGTCTTGTCGGATTATAGTGGATCTGTTCGCCATCGGGCCTTGAATTTGGTTTCGAATCTGCGATGGAGCGATCTCACCATCGAAGGGGAGTATTATGATTTCCAAGACTCTGATGGCGCTTGCGGCGGCTACGCTCGCGGTTGCCCCGGCCGCTGCGGCGCCCGCCAACCCGGCTGCCAGCCTCTCGGTCGCCAAGTCGGTTCGCACCGGCTCGGCCTCGGCCAAGAAGAACGATCTCGCCGGTGGCGGCATTATCGTGGCGGTCATCGCCGCGGCGGCCGTGGTTGCGGGCATCGTCATCGTTGCCGACAGCAGCGACAGCAACTGAGATCGTCGAAGGTCGCGCGGCGGGGTTCCCAAGACGCGCGTCGGCGACCTGACGTTTACGCAAAGGGGGCTTCGCGCCCCCTTTGTTGTTTATACGGCATTCTCACCGTGCCATTCCCGTCCTAACGCCAGCCGAGCGCTGGGGCGACGTGGGTAAGGACGGCCTCGATAACATGGGCGTTATATGTGACGCCTAACTGGTTCGGCACTGTCAGCAACAGCGTGTCGGCCTCGGCGATGGCCTCGTCAGCGCGGAGCTGTTCGACGAGGCGGTCGGGTTCGTCCGCGTAGGAGCGGCCGAATATAGCGCGCATGTCGTCGATGACGCCGATCTGATCGCGCGTTCCGTCGGCACCGAAATACTGGCGATCCTGATCCGTCACGAGCGGGAAGATGGATCGGGAAACCGACACACGCGGCGCGTGCTTATGCCCTGCCGCCTGCCAGGCTTCCCGATAGGCCCGGATCTGCCGTGCCTGCTGAACATGGAACGGCTCGCCCGTTTCGTCGGCCTTGAGCGTCGAGCTTTGCAGGTTCATCCCCTGACGGGCCGCCCAAACGGCGGTCGCGTCCGACGCCGAGCCCCACCAGATGCGGTCGCGCAATCCCTCCGAATGGGGCTCGATACGCAACAGCCCCGGCGGATTGGCGAACATCGGGCGCGGATTCGGTTGCGCGAAACCCTTGCCGCCGAGAATCTGAAGAAAAACCTCGGCATGTCGGCGTCCCATATCCGCATCGGTCTCTCCCGGCGCGGGCGCATAGCCGAAATAGCGCCAGCCATCGATCACCTGCTCGGGCGACCCACGGCTGATGCCGAGCTGCAGGCGGGAACCGGCGATCAGATCAGCGGCACCTGCGTCCTCGGCCATGTAGAACGGATTTTCGTAGCGCATGTCGATGACGCCCGTGCCGATCTCGATCCGCCGCGTCCGTGCACCGACGGCCGCGAGCAGCGGAAAGGGCGAGGCGAGTTGCCGCGCGAAATGGTGCACGCGGAAGTAGGCGCCGTCCGCGCCGAGTTCCTCCGCCGCAATCGCCAGATCGATCGACTGCAGCAGCACGTCTTGCGCCGACCGCGTCGCCGATTGTTGCGAGGGCGACCAATGGCCGAAGGACAGGAAACCGATCTTCTTCATGGACCCACTCTCGAAGCGCGCGGCGGCCGCGACGATCCCAACATCGGGGTTCCAGGCTGGCGCGGCAAGGCGCGACGGGTCTTGAACGGCCGGCAGTTCTCCGGCATCGGGCTCGGGCCGGCAGGCGCGGTCCCATCCGCGCCGATGCGACACGCGCCGGCACCTGGGTGGATGGCCGAGTGGTTTAAGGCTCCAGTCTTGAAAACTGGCGAACGGGGAACCGTTCCGTGGGTTCGAATCCCACTCCACCCGCCAAATTCGCCATTGGCCTGCTCGGCTTCGTCAGTACCGCCGCGTTCTCCCTCCAAGCTGGCGCTATACCGTGCAAGAGGCGCGACGGTTCGGGGTTCACCCGCGGGGTAGGGTGTGGCACCGGCATGACCATGTGGGGGTTCCGAACACATCGCCGTTTCCAGTCGTGCCTGCTGGGCTTGACGCTCTTGATGTGCGATTCGCCCGCGAGCGCCCAGGATGAAGCCGGGTTCCAGGCCTATCTGCCGCAACTGAAGGCGCAGGCGGCCGCGGCGGGTGTCACCGCGGGGACGATCGATTCGGTGTTTCCGACGCTCAGCCTGAGCGAGCGGACGATCGAACTGGATCGCGCGCAGCCCGGCAATCCCGGAAGTACCGCCACGCCGCCGTTCGCGCCCTATCGGCGCAGCCACGTCGACGCAGCCCGGATAGCGCGCGGTCGTGCGACCTATCTTGCGCAACGCTACCGATTGGCGTCGGTCGAGCGGCAGACGGGAGTCCCCGAATCGATCATGGTCGCCATCTGGGGGCATGAGACGAATTACGGTGCCTATACGGGCAATTTCGATCTCTTACGCAGCCTGGCGTCGCTCGCCTATGAGGGCCGCCGCCGCGATCTTTTCGCGGGTGAGTTTATCGCTGGACTGAAGATGCTCGATCGCGGCGTGTCGCGCGAGCAATTGAAGGGCAGTTGGGCCGGCGCGACCGGCAATCCGCAATTCCTCCCCTCCGTCTATCTGCGGCTGGGGCGCGACGGCGATGGCGACGGGCGGGTCGATATCTGGAACAGTCCCGCCGACACGCTCGCGTCGATCGGCAATTATTTCGCTAATGCCGGCTGGCGTCCCGGGCAACCGTGGGGATTAGCCGTCAACGTTCCGCAGAGCCTGGATCGCGCCCAGCTGACCAATCGTCTCGTCTCGCCGCGCTGCCCGCGCGTGTTCGAGCGTCACAGCGGGTGGAAGACTATGGCCGAATGGCGCGCGCTCGGCATCGTCCCGCAGCGCGGCGCCTGGCCCGCCGACGGCGTATTGGCAACGCTCATCGAACCGGACGGAGCGGGCAGCACCGCCTATCTGCTGACCGGGAATTACCGCGTCATCCTGGATTACAATTGTTCCAACTTCTACGCGCTGTCGGTCGGCCTGCTCGCCGATGCCGTCGAGGGATGACGTCATCGCATCCTCCGCTTATGGAAGTGTCTTCTGCCCGTTTCGTCATCCGTTTCGAAAGCGTCTGATCATCCCATGAACAAGCTGCTTGCCGCTCCGCTTCTCGTCGCCCTGCTCGCCAATCCGACGATCGCCGCCGCGCCGCAGTTCCAGGGAACCGCGCCGATCGCCTATATGGAAGACCTGTCGTCGGGCGCCGTGCTGTACCAGCGCGATGCCGACCGCCGGATGCCGCCCGCGTCCATGGCCAAGATGATGACCGTGTATGTCGCGTTCGACCTGATCAAGAAGGGGGAACTCAAGCTCGATCAGACGTTCCAGGTGCGCCCGGAGACCTGGCAGAAGTGGCACGGCCCGCAGGCGGGATCGACGATGTTCCTGTCGTCGGGCGAGAATGTCAGCGTCGAGAATTTGCTGAAGGGCATCGTCACGCTGTCCGGCAACGACGCATGCGTCGTTCTTGCGGAAGGCATCAGCGGCACGGAGCAGACGTTCACCGACCGGATGAACGACGCGGCCAAGCGCCTGGGTCTGACCAACAGTCATTTCGGCACGTCGAACGGCTGGCCGGACGGGGGCGCGACCTATGTCACCGCCCGCGACCTCGCGCATCTGGCGGCCGCTACGATCAAGGATTTCCCTGATCTCTACAAGCGCTTCTACTCGCTGCCGAACTTCACCTGGGGCAAAACCCTGGGCGCGGGCGCGGACATTACCCAGGCGAACCGCGATCCGCTGCTCGGCCGCGTCGCCGGCGCGGACGGCCTGAAGACCGGGCATACCGAAGAGGCGGGTTACGGCTTCACCGGCTCGGCCGAACAGAACGGCCGCCGGCTGGTAATGGTCGTGGCCGGACTGCCGACCTACACCGGGCGTGCCGAAGAGTCGGTCCGCTTCATGGATTGGGGTTTCCGCGCCTGGCAGGCCAAGCCCGTCGTCGCCGCGGGACGCGAGGTCAGCACCGCCGAGGTGCAGATGGGCAGCCGCAGCACGGTCGGGCTCGTCGCGCCCAAGCAGCTGACGGTGACGCTGCCCTCCGGCGCGGCCCCGAAGCTGAGCGCCAAGGTCGTCTACGAAGGCCCGGTCCGCGCTCCGATCAAGCAGGGGCAGCATATCGCCGACCTCGTCGTCCAGTCGCCCGACATGCCCGAACAGCGGCTGCCGCTGGTCGCCGCTTCGGATGTCGGCGAGGCCGGCTTCTTCGGACGCGCCTGGGCCGGCTTCACCTCTCTGTTCGGCTGATCGCGTCTTGAGCGGGGGCGCGCTGCCGATCGGCAACGCCGATGCGCAGGCCGCCTTCCTCGCGGCGCTGCAAGGCGGGACGCTGCATCACGCCTGGCTTCTGGTCGGGCCCGAGGGTGTGGGCAAGGCGAGCTTCGCCGAGGCGGCTGCGCTGCGCATGCTGGCGGAGGCGAGCGGCGCGCGCCTCCTGCCGCCGGGGCTTGGGGTGCCGGAGGACCATCCCACACGGGCGCTGGTGGACGCGGGCTCGCATCCTGACCTGCGCATCCTGCGGCGCCTGCTCAAGGATCCCGAGAAGCCGGACCAGGACCTCGCGCGCAGCATTACCATCGCGCAGGTGCGTGCGCTGCAGCCGATGTTCGCGACTACGCCATCTATGGGCGCGCGCCGCGTCGTCATCATCGATGCCGCCGACGATCTGGAGCGCGGCGGCGCCAATGCGCTCCTCAAGAACCTCGAGGAGCCTCCCGTCGGCACGATCTTCCTGCTGGTCAGCCACGCGCCCGGGCGCCTGCTGCCGACGATCCGGTCACGCTGTCGCGTTCTGCGCTTCGGGCCACTCGACGACGACGCGATGGCGCGCGCGCTCGACCGGCTCTTGCCGGAGGCGGATCGCGACGAGATCGCGACCCTGGTCGCGACGGGGGAGGGCGCACCTGGCCGTGCGCTCCGCCATGCCGGGCTTGACGTCGCGGCGCTCGATCATGCGATCGTCGCGATCGCCGGGGACGGTGATCCCGGCAACGCTCGTCGGGCCGCTCTGGCCAAGGCACTCGCCGGCAAGGCGAATGCGCGCCGTTACGAACTGTTTTTGGAGCGCGTGCCGACGCTAATCGCGCGCGAGGCCTACCGCCGATCCGGCGCTCGCCTCAAGACGGCGCTCGACGCGCAGACCGCAGCGCGCGAGCTGGCGGGCGCCGCGATCGGCCTGTCGCTCGATCCGCAGGCAACCGTCTTTGAGATGGCCGGAATCCTCGCGACGCTGCGCTGACGGGCGCGGCAGGGCGCGGGCTTCACCTCGCCGGGACGATCGACTAGGGACGCCGACATGGCCGACCCCTATTACATCACCACCGCGATCCACTATCCCAACGGGCGACCGCATATCGGCCACGCCTATGAGATGATCGCCGCCGATGCCATCGCCCGCTTCCAGCGACAGGCGGGGCGCGACGTGCGTTTCCAGACCGGCACGGACGAGCACGGTCTCAAGATGGCCCAGACCGCGCGCGCGCAAGGCATGGAAACGAGGGCATTCGCTGATAAGATGTCTGCGTATTTCAGCGACATGGCTTCCGCTCTTAATATCAGCTACGATCGTTTCATCCGCACGGTCGAAGCGGATCATTATACCGCGAGCCAGACGATCTGGCGGGCGATGCAGGCAAGTGGTGACCTGTACCTCGATCGCTACGAAGGCTGGTATTCCGTCCGCGACGAGGCGTTCTACGACGAAAAGGAACTGGTCGACGGGGAGGGGGGGCAGAAGCTCTCCCCCCAGGGTACGCCGGTGGAGTGGACGGCAGAGGAGACCTGGTTCTTCCGCCTGTCGAAATATCAGCAGCCGCTGCTCGATCTCTATGCGTCGAACCCGGATTTCATCCGACCGGAATCGCGTCGAAATGAGGTACTCCGCTTCGTCGAGGGGGGACTTTCGGACCTGTCCGTGTCCCGTACCAGCTTCGACTGGGGCGTGCCGGTGCCGGACAGCCCGGGCCATGTCATGTACGTCTGGGTCGACGCGCTGACCAACTATCTGACCGGCGCGGGCTATCCCGATGACGCGGCGATGATGGCGCGCTACTGGCCCGCGGACCTGCACCTGATCGGCAAGGACATCACGCGGTTCCACACGGTATATTGGCCGGCGTTCCTGATGTCGGCCAACCTGCCGCTTCCGCGCCAGGTCTTCGCCCACGGGTTCCTGCTGCACCGTGGCGAAAAGATGTCCAAGTCCTTGGGCAACGTGGTCGGACCCGACGAGCTGATAGACGCGTTCGGGGTAGATGCGGTGCGTTATTTCCTGCTGCGCGAAGTCAGCTTCGGCCAGGACGGCAGCTATTCGGCCGACGCGATCGTGACGCGCGTCAATGCTGAGCTCGCCAACAGCTTCGGAAATCTCGCACAACGTACCCTTTCGTTCATCGTCAAGAATCTGGGCGGAACGATGCCGGCGGAAGGCAGAGGCGATCCTGCGGATGCGATGCTGATCGAGGAGATCGTCGTCGCCTGCGCTGGGCTCCGCACCGCGTTCGACGATCTGATGATGAGCCAGGGAATCGAAGCGTGGATGCGCGGCGTCTTCGCCTGCAACCAATATATCGATGCGCAGGCGCCCTGGGCCTTGCGCAAGACGGATCCGGAGCGGATGCACGCCGTGCTGCGCACGCTGGTCCGTGCCATACGGATGCTCGCCATCGCGATCCTACCCGTCGTGCCAGACTCGGCCGGCAAGGTCCTCGATCAGATCGGCGCCGAGGCCCGCGATCATGCCGCGATCGACGATGATGGCTGGTATGCGCGCCAGGCTGCTGCAGGCTTCGTGATCGCGCCACCGACGCCTGTCTTCCCCCGCCTCGAACTGCCGGTCGCCGCGGAGGCATGATGTTCGCCGACAGCCACTGCCACCTCAACTACAAGGGCCTGATCGAGGATCAGGAGGCGGTGCTGGCGCGCGCGCGCGGTCGCGGGGTCGGCGTGATGCTGAACATCGCGACGCGCGAACGCGAGTGGGACGATATCGTCGCGACGGCCGAGCGGGAACCTGACGTCTGGGCCTCCGTCGGCATCCATCCTCACGAAGCCGATCAGCATCCCCATGTCGACACCGCCAAGCTCGTCGAGCGTGCGCGGCATCCCCGCATCGTCGGCATCGGCGAGAGCGGTCTCGATTATTTCTATGACCATTCCGATCGCGATCGCCAGCAAGCGAGTTTTCGCGCGCATATCGCGGCCGCGCGGGAAACGGGGTTGCCGCTGATCGTCCACACGCGCGATGCGGAGGACGATACACTATCGATCCTACGCGATGAAATGGAGCAGGGGGCCTATACCGGAGTCATCCATTGCTTCACCGCTAGCGGCGCCTTTGCCGATGCCGCGATGGCGCTTGGTCTCTACATCTCCATTTCGGGTATCGTGACGTTCAAGAACGCGCGCGACCTCCAGGACACAGCGGCAAGGCTGCCGATCGACCGGCTGCTCATCGAAACCGACGCTCCCTTCCTTGCGCCGGTACCGCATCGCGGCAAGCCGGGCGAACCGGCCTTCGTCGCGGACACGGCGGCCTTTCTCGCGACGCTGCGCGGTGAGCGGGTCGAAGACCTTGCTGCACGTACCGCGGACAATTTCTACGCATTGTTCTCGAAGGCGGTGCGGTGAAAGTCCGCATCCTGGGCTCCGGCACGTCGTCGGGCGTGCCGCGGATCGGCAATGATTGGGGGGCCTGCGACCCGGCAGAACCGCGCAACCGCCGCACCCGTGCGTCTCTCCTCGTCGAGCATGAGGGTGTGCGGGTGCTCGTCGACACCAGCCCAGACCTTCGCGAACAGCTTCTCGCCGCCGATGTCGCCACGGTCGATGCGATCATCTGGACGCATGATCACGCCGACCATTGTCACGGCATCGACGATGTCCGCCAGATCTTCCATGCGACCGGCCGACCGGTTCCCGGCTTTGCACGGCAGCAGACGCTGGATGCGCTGCGCGATCGGTTTACCTATGCGTTTGCGGGACGCGTGGGCTATCCGCCCACGATCGACGGGACTCTGCTGCCCGACCATATGACGCTGGGCGGCTTGACGATTTCTGTCGTCGACCAGCCGCATGGCAACATCCATTCCGCAGGGCTGCTCTTCTCAGCTGGCGGCAGGACACTCGGCTATGCGACTGATTTTCATGAATTAACGCCGCAAATGCAGGAGCTTTATGCCGGCCTGGATGTCTGGGTGGTCGACGCTCTGCGCTACGCGCCGCATCCCACGCATCCCGACGTGCCGACGGTCCTCGACTGGATCACGGCGCTGCGCCCGGGGCGGTCAGCCTTTGTACATATGGATCAGAGCATGGACTATGCCACGCTCCGCGCGACGCTGCCCGCCGGCGTGGAGCCGGGCTACGACGGGCTGGAATTCCATCTATGACACCGGATCTGGGCGGGCATGCCGCTCTGTATCTGCTACTTCTGATCCTGCCGATTTCCGCCTTGATCGCACGGCGCGTGCCGATCCTGCGGGTCGTCATCTCCCTTGCGAGCTGGGCGTTCATAGCCGTGGTTGCCCTGGTGGTCGTGAACGAGCGTGAGAAGTTCGATCCGTATCTGCAGCGCATCGCGGCAGTCCTCAAGCTCGACGACCAGACGGTGGTCGGCAAGGAAACGCGCATTCGCATGAGCGGCGACGGTCATTTCTGGGCTCGCGTGCGCGTCGACGGCGTCGAGCGCCGCATGCTGGTCGACAGCGGCGCGACGGTGACCGCGCTGTCCGTCGGGACCGCCAACGCTGCCGGCCTGAAGGTCGAGGCCGGGATGTTCCCGATGGTGATCAACACCGCCAATGGCCAGATCAGCGCAAAGACCGCCACCGTCGGGTCAATCCGCCTGGGCGACATCACCGCGCGCGACCTGGGCGTCGTCGTGTCGCCGGCTTTCGGCGACACCGACGTGCTCGGCATGAACTTCCTGTCGAAGCTGAAGTCCTGGCGCGTGGAAGGGCGGACGCTGATCCTCGAGCCCCACCATCCACAGAATTTAACATAATACATATTATCAATCTTTGATCATTATCCCTTTGGTTCTGGTGATACGCCCCCTCCTGACCTTTGAATGATCGAACCGGCTCGCTACAGGACGTGCCTGACAACCGGATGCTGGAGGCACGGTGACACCGGACAAGGCGAATATCGGCAGGCTCGTTGCGATCATGGCGCGTCTTCGCGATCCGGAGCGAGGCTGCGAATGGGATGTCGCTCAGACGTGGTCGACAATCGCGCCCTATACGATCGAGGAAGCCTATGAGGTGGCGGACGCCATCGCGCGCGACGATGTGGGCGATCTCAGGGACGAACTCGGCGATTTGCTGCTACAGGTCGTCTTTCACAGTCGCATCGCCGAAGAGCGCGGCCTGTTCGATCTGAACGACGTCGTCGCGGCGATCAGCGACAAGATGGAACGACGCCACCCTCATATCTTCGCCGATGCCGCCGACGGCGGCCACCACCGTTGGGAGGACGTCAAGGCAGCCGAGCGCGCCGCCAAGGGCGCCACGAGCGCGATGGATGGCGTCGCGGCGGGACTCCCCGCGCTCCTTCGGGCGGAAAAGCTGCAGAAGCGTGCGGCGCGACTGGGGTTCGACTGGCCGAACGCCGACGGTTCGCGTGCCAAGGTCGTCGAGGAGATCGAGGAGGTCATGGCCGCGGACAGCGCGGATGCGCAGGAGGACGAGATCGGCGACCTGCTGTTCGCGGTCGTCAATTGGGCGCGCCACCTCGGCGTCGATCCCGAAGCGGCGCTGCGGCGCGGCAACGCCAAGTTCGAACGACGGTTTCGGGCGATCGAGATCACGGGCGGCGAAGGCTTCTCGTCGCTGAGCCTCGAAGCGAAGGAGGCGCTGTGGCAGGCGGCGAAGACCGAGACGCTACCCGCGCTGTAGGAAGCGCTCGTAGTCCCGTTCGGCCAGCCGCACCTCATATTGCGTCTGGAGGCCCTCGCCATGCTGACCGAGCACTTCGCCATGGGCGTGCAACCAGGCCGCCCCTGCGCCGTCGGCGGCATCGAGCGTTATCCAGTAGCGCCGATGTCCCGCCGTCAACTTGGCCGCCACTTCGGTGACGAGGGTGTCCACCCCCTCCCCGGTCAGCGCCGAAATCGCCACGACGTCGTCACGTCGAACCACCTCGCCCATCATGGCCGTGCGCGCGTCTTCGTCGAGCAGGTCGAGCTTGTTCCACGCCTCGAACCGCGGCGTCGCGTCGCTGACACCGATCTCCGCCAGCACCGCCTCGACATCGGCGCGTTGCGCCTCGCTGTCGGGATGCGCGATGTCGCGGACGTGGATCAGCAGGTCAGCCGACACCACTTCCTCCAGGGTCGCCTTGAACGCCGCGACGAGCTGTGTCGGCAGGTCGGACACGAAACCGACGGTGTCCGAGAGGATGGCCTTGTCGATTCCAGGCAGCGAGATCTGGCGCAACGTGGGATCGAGCGTCGCGAACAGCAGATTCTCGGCCATCACGTGCGCGCCGGTCAGCCGGTTGAACAGCGTCGACTTGCCCGCGTTCGTGTACCCCACCAAGGCGATGACCGGCCAGGGCGCGCGCTGACGGCGTTCGCGATGGAGGCCGCGCGTGCGGCTTACCTGTTCGAGTTCCCGACGAAGCCGCGCCATACGGTCGCGGATCAGGCGGCGATCCGCCTCGATCTGCGTTTCACCCGGCCCGCCGAGGAAGCCGAAGCCACCGCGTTGCCGTTCGAGGTGGGTCCAGCTCCGCACCAGCCGGCCCGCCTGGTAATCGAGATGCGCGAGTTCGACCTGTAACCGCCCTTCGGCCGTCGCGGCGCGCTCGCCGAAGATCTCAAGGATCAGCCCCGTCCGGTCGATGACCTTCGCTCCGAGGCCGGTTTCCAGATTACGCTGCTGGACGGGCGTCAGGCTGGCATCGAATACGACGAGATCCGCCTGATCCTGCTGAACCTGCACCGCGAGCTGCTCGACCTGGCCGCTGCCGATGAGCGTCGCCGGCTTCGGCTGCCGGACGCGCAGTGCAATCCGGTCGGCCACGACGAGGCCGATCGCGGCGGCCAGGCCGGCGGTTTCCTCAAGCCGCGCGTCCGCGTCACGGTGCGCGTCGCCCTGATCCGGCAGGACCACCAGCGCTCGACCGCCGCGGGCGAACTCGTCACGGTCGCGGTTGAAGCCGGTGCTCACTCGCCGTCTTCACCCTCATCCGCGAGATTGAGCGGACGCGACGGCTGAATGGTCGATACGGCATGCTTGTACACGAGCTGTGCCATGCCTTCGCGCTGGAGAAGCATGCAAAACAGGTCAAAACCAGCGATCTGGCCCTGCAACATCACGCCGTTAATCAGGAACATGGTGACGGGGTCTTCCGCCTTGCGCACGGCATTGAGGAAGATTTCCTGCAGCAACGGCTGCTTGCGCTGCGCTTCGCCGACCGATTCGACGATAGCGGCGACATCCATCGGACCCGATGGCATGATCGTCGAAATCGCGTGTTTGTAGATCAGCTGCGATTGACCGTCGCGGCGCAGCAGCACCGAAAAATTATCGAACCAGGTGACGATACCCTGCAGCTTGACGCCCTTGACCAGGAACATGGTCACCGGGGTCTTGGAGCGGCGAAGTGCGTTGAGAAACAGGTCCTGCAAAGACCCTTGCTTGTCGGCCATGAAGTCAGCCCTTCGTGTTATTGGCGGGACGTTCGCCCGCTGTCGCGCCGTTTCCCGGCGTCGGATGCCGCCCTGCGCGGGCGACGCCCCTATCTATGAACGCCGACCGCTCGCGTCCACCCGCGATCAATCCTCGCGCAGGTCGGTGATGCCCAACAGCTTCAGCTTGCGGTGCAATGCCGAGCGTTCCATGCCGATGAAGCTTGCCGTGCGACTGATGTTGCCGGAGAAGCGACGGATCTGGACGCGCAGATATTCGCGTTCGAACGTCTCGCGGGCCTCGCGTAGCGGCGCTCCCATGATAGCGCCGCCACCACCGCCCAGATCGCCCTGGTCGCCAAGCACCTCCGCCGGCAGCAGGTCGAGATCGATCCGGCCGATACGGTCGCCGGGCGCGAGGATGATCGTGCGCTCGACGACGTTGCGAAGCTGGCGGACATTGCCTGGCCAATCATAGGATTGCAGGGCGACCATCGCATCGGGTGCGATCTCGGGCGTCGGCACGCGCCGCTCGGAGGCGTAATGGGCGATGAAATGCTCGACGAGCGCGGGTATGTCCTCGCGGCGGTCCGACAGCGCGGGAATGCTGACCGGTACGACATTGAGGCGGTAATACAAATCCTCGCGAAACCGGCCGCCGGCAATCTCCTGCGTCAGGTCGCGCGATGTGGCGGAGACGACGCGGACATCGACCTTGACGATACGGGTGCCGCCGATCCGGCTGAAGCTCTGATCGGTCAGTACGCGCAGGATACGTGCCTGCGTCGCGACAGGCATATCGGCGATCTCGTCGAGGAACAAAGTCCCGCCGTGCGCCTGTTCGAGAAGCCCGGGGCGGACGAGATCCCCCCCCTCCTCCACGCCGAACAATTCTTCCTCGACCCGTTCGGGCGTCATGCGGGCGGCGCTGACGATGACGAAGGGCGCGTCGGCGCGATTGCTCCACCCATGGAGCAGGCGCGCCGCGATCTCCTTGCCCACCCCCGCCGGCCCCATGATCAGCACCCGGCTGCCGGTGGCGGCGACGCGCTTCAACGTCGCGCGCACGCCGTTGATCGCGCCCGAGCTGCCGGTCAGATCGGTTTCCCGCCCGACGGTCGCACGCAGCGACGCGACCTCGCGCCGCAGCCGCTCCGTCTCGGTCGCGCGTGCGACGAGCAGCAGCAGCCGCTCCGCCTCGAACGGCTTCTCGATGAAGTCCGATGCGCCGCGCCGGATCGCGGCGACGGCCGTGTCGAGATTGCCGTGGCCGGATATGACGAGGACCGGGATCGACGGATCGCGCCGCTTGATTTCGTCGAGCAAATCCAGCCCGTCGAGCCGCGATCCCTGCAACCATACGTCCAGCAGGACCAGCGAAGGACGGCGCATGGCGATGGCCTCCAGCGCCGCGTCGCTGTTGGCGGCGACCCGCGTTTCATAGCCTTCGTCCTCCAGGACGCCGGCGACCAGCTCGCGGATGTCGAATTCGTCGTCGACGACGAGGATGTCGAGCGCCATGGATTAGATCCGATCGGATTGAGTTAAAACGGAAAACCGGCCCCCCGTTGCCGGCACGGGCGCATCGGCGCCCTGATCGAGGCGCCGCAGTGCCCCCGTGTCGAATGCCATCCGCACGATGGTGCCGCCACCCTCCCGGTCGGCGAAAACCATGGTGCCGTGATGTTCCTCGACGATCTTCTTGACGATCGCCAGTCCCAGCCCGGTGCCACGCGCGCGCGTCGTCACATAGGGCTCGACGATACGGTCACGCTCCGGCGGCAGGCCGATACCCGTGTCCTCGACCTCGATAGTCAGGACCTCGCCGTCCTCGCGCATCCGCATGGTCACGGTTCCGCCCGGGACACCCTTGCTTTCGATCGCCTCGACCGCATTCTTGACGATATTCACCAGCGCCTGGCTCAACTGGCGCCGGTCGCACACCAACGTCGGCATCGTCGCGGGATGATCGAAGGCGAACCGGATGCCAGGATGCGCAACCTCGTGCAGGAACAGCGCCTGGCGACCGATGTCGACTGCCGATTCCTCGCGGAAGACGGGCTTCGGCATGCGCGCGAACGACGAGAATTCGTCGACCATCCGGCGCAGGTCGCCGACCTGCCGGACGATCGTGTCGGTCAACCTGGCGAAGGTCGTATCCTCGGCATCGATCTTGCTGCCGTAGCGGCGTTGCAACCGCTCCGCGGCAAGCTGGATCGGCGTCAGTGGGTTCTTGATCTCGTGTGCGATACGACGCGCGACGTCGGACCAGGCGGCACGACGCTGATCGAGAAGTTGCTGGGTGATGTCATCGAAGGTCAGGATGGGGCCGGAGTCGGTACGCGCGATGCGGACCGCGAGTGTCCGCGGCTCTCCGGGGCGCGCGATCTGCACGATAGCCTCCCGCTCGCCCGACGCGACGAAATCGGCGAGTTCCGGCGCGGCGTTCACGAGCATGCGACCGACAAGACCGTGCCCCTCCGCCCCAAGGAGCTCGGTCGCGGAATGATTTGAAATGCGGATCACGCCGTCCGGCGCAGTCGCGACGACACCGGCCGATACCCCAGCCATGACCGCCTCAATCAGCGCCCGACGGGTTTCCGCGGCCTCGTTCGCTTCGACCAGAGCGTTGGTTTGTTCTCCTAGCCGCTCCGTCATGCGGTTGAAGGCGTTGGCGAGCATGCCAATTTCGTCGGCCGTGCGTGGCGCTGCCACGCGCGACTTAAGGTCGCCGCCCGCAACCCGATCCGCGGCCGTCACCAATTCACCGACGGGCTTGGCAAGCCAGTCCGCTACGCGGAGCGCGATCCAAGTCGCCAGGCCAACGATAAGAAGCGCGACCCCGAACAGGGCAAGGTTGAAGCGCAGTTGCAAGGTGCGAGCGCGCGTCTGAAGGCTGTCGTAGGCGGCGAGCTGCTGCGTTGCAGCCTGCGATTGGTTGTTTAAGAATTCGACATTATTGGGGGTGGCTACATACAGAAAAGTGTTTCGAGCGCGGTCGATTGGCGTCACCACCCAGAGCACCTGGCTATCGAAATTGGTGAAGCTTTGCTGGTCGGTCAGGCGGTTGAGGTCACGGCCGGTGACGCGCTGCCCAAATAGGCGCGGCGGCGGCACCTCATAGCCATATAGCGGCTCGACCTTGCTGCCCTCCACGACCCGGAAGATCAGCGCCTGATAGAGATTACGGTTATAGGTCTGGCGCAGCAGCATCCCTTCGAGCGCGGGATCGTTCTTGGGGATCGACGGAAATTCGGAACGGATATCCTCCGCCATACGGCGGGCCTCGCCAGTCCAGCGAGCGATGACCAAATCCTGCCCCTGTTTCGCGAGCGCGATCGTTGCGTTGAAGGCGCCGCGGGCGCGTTCGGACCCCCAGAATTGGATTCCCGACTGGAACATCACCGAGGCCGCGACCACCGCCAGGATGATGGGAACACTGGCCATCAATGAGAAGATCGCGACAAGCCGTACGTGAAGGCGCCCTCCCCCGGCAAGGCCGGTCGCTGCCGTCCGCCGTAATGCAACCCTTCGGCCGACGAGCGCGATCAGCAGGACGGCCCACATTAGATTCGCCATCAGCAGCGTCGCCGCAACAGGCGGACTCAGCAGAGAATCCTCCGACTTGGTGCCGGCAATCAACCGCCACGTCACCAGCACAACCAGC
The DNA here is from genome assembly GCF_031082075.1 of Sphingomonas sp. GV3. Lineage (NCBI taxonomy): Bacteria > Pseudomonadati > Pseudomonadota > Alphaproteobacteria > Sphingomonadales > Sphingomonadaceae > Sphingomonas > Sphingomonas sp. GV3. The sequence goes on from NZ_JARWLE010000001.1 coordinate 743,395, forward strand.
ACTGCCGCGCCGATTGCAGCCATCTCGACGGCCGGCGTGATGCGCAGCCAGCGCCGCTCCGTTGGGGGAACAAAAGAGGGCGTCGGTGACGCGGTCATCTCCGACGGTGTACAACGCACATTGTTGCACGGAAACCACAATCTTTTCTGACCGGATTCAGTTCGTCACGCGACGCCAAGCCGTCGGCCGAAAAAATATCGCGTCAATCCTCGCTCTTGGCCTGAATGCCCAGCGTGTCGAGACGCTTCCGTAATGTGTTGCGATTCAGTCCCAGGGCGCGGGCTGCGCGCAACTGGTTGCCATGGTGGCGGGCGAGCATCGACTCGATCAATGGACGTTCGACCTCGCTGATGACGCGGTCGTACAGCGTGCCGTCATCGAGAGCGTCGGGCCGTTCGCGTGCGATCCGTTCGATCAGATGTTGCACCGCCGCCGCGATCTCCGGAACCGCGCGCTCGCCAGCCTCGATCGGCGCGCCGAGCATCGCGCGAATTGCGAAGACGTCGATCACCTCGTCGCGCGCCAGCGCGGCAAGCCGCCGCATCAGGTTCTCCAGTTCGCGCACGTTACCCGGCCAATCATAGGCGGCCAGAGCGGCCTGGGCCTCGTCGGTCAGGCGTCGACGCGGCAGGCCCTGCGCGGCTGCCGTTTCGAGGAAGTGGCGGGCGAGCAAGGGTACATCCTGCCGCCGTTCGCGCAGCGGCGGCAATGCGACGGGCACGACGTTGAGCCGGTAATACAGATCCTCGCGGAAGTGACCGGACGTAACCTGGCCCGCAAGGTCTCGGTTGGTCGCGGCGACGACGCGCACGTCCGCGCGCATGGTGCGCGCGCCACCGACGGTCGTGAACTCGCCCGACTGGAGCACCCGCAGCAGCCGCGTCTGTGCCTCGATCGGCATGTCGCCGATCTCGTCCAGGAACAGGGTTCCACCCGCGGCCTGTTCGAACCGGCCGGCATTGCGCTGGCCGGCACCGGTGAAGGCGCCGCGTTCGTGCCCGAAAAGCTCCGCCTCGATCAGTTCGCGGGGAATTGCGGCCATGTTGATGGCGACGAAGGGGGCGTCGCGACGATGACCCAGGTCGTGGATGGCCCGCGCGACTAGTTCCTTGCCGGTGCCGGATTCTCCCGAGATGAGGACGGTCAGATCGTTCGAGACGACGCGGGCGATGATCCGATAGACGTCCTGCATCGCCGCGGATCGACCGATCAGCGGCAAGGCCGGGTCCTCGGCGGCATCGGCCTGTGGCGAGGGAACGCCCCGCGCCAGCGCGCCGGCGACGGCGCCGGTCAGCGCATCGAGGTCGAACGGCTTGGGCAGATAATCGTAGGCGCCGACCTCGTTCGCACGCACCGCGGTGGTCAGCGTATTCTGCGCCGACAGGATGATGATCGGCAGCTGCGGCAGACGGGCACCGATCTCCTTAACGCGGGCGATCCCGTCGCCATCCGGCAGGACGACGTCGGTCACGAGCACGTCCGGCACGCGGGTGGCCAGGATGCGGTCGAGTTGCGCAAGCGTCTCGGCGGTCTGCACGTCGTGGCCCGCACGACGAAGCGCCTGGCTGACGACCGTACGGATCGCGGCGTCGTCGTCGACAACGAGGATCCGGTTGACGGCGCGGGTCACGAGGCAGCCCTCGGCAGCAGCAGGCGCAGGGTCGTCATTTCCGGGGTTCCTTCGCGGGCATATTGTACGATGCCGCCCATGTCGCGCATCAGCTTGTCGACGAGCGCGAGGCCAAGTCCCTGCCCCTCGGGACGGCCGGAGACGAAGGGATCGAACAGATGGTCCGCGATATCGGGCGGCGCGCCAGGCCCGTTGTCGATGACGCAGATCTCGATCGGCAGGGGTATGCGTGGCCGGCCCGGCGTGGCGCTGACCGACATGCCGTGCCGATAGGCCGTCGTAAGGACCAGACGGGGCTGGCGCGTGTCGCGCGTGGCTTCCTGCGCGTTCTTGAGCAGGTTGATGAGGATCTGCAGCAGCGCGTCGCGATCGACCATTGCCGGCGGCAGTGATGGATCGAAGCGCTCCTCGATCGTCAGGCCACGTGCGAAGCCGGCAAGCGCGAGGCGGCGCGCATGCGCGATCAGCGGATAGATGTTTTCGGCACGAACGGGCAGCGGGCGCGTGTCGCTGAAATCCTGCATCCGGTCGATCAGCGCGGCAATGCGGTCGACCTCGGTGACGATGAGGGTCGTCAGTTCACCTGCCCCGATCAACTGGGCGGCACCGCGGATGCCCGACAGCGGGTTCTTGATCTCGTGCGCGAGCATCGCCGCGGCACCGCTCGCCGCGCGGGCGCTGGCGGCGCGACCAGCGGAATGGCCCAGGCCCCGTGTGCTCGCGGAGGCGTGCAGGGATATCACGCGCCAGCCGGGATAGTCGGCGAGCATCGCCGCGGCATAGTCGACCCTGATGCGTCCGCGCGGGGTTGCGATGTCGACGTCGTAGACGGCCAAGCCATGACCGTCGCGCCCGTTCTCCTCCGGCGGCGGCAGGATCGCCGTCAGCGGCTGGCCGCGCATCACGCGCTCGGAAAGGTTGAGCAGGCCCTCCGCCAGGGCGTTGGCATGGGCGATGCGCGCCTCCGGGTCGACGACCAGCACCGCCACCGGAAGGGCGGCGAACAGATCGGCAAATCCCGGCCGACCCGCCAAGAGAGGTCAGGCCGCTTCTGACAGCGGAGCAGCGCGCAGCGAGGGCTGACCGCGGAACGGCGCGTAGAAGTCGGCAAGCATGCGCTTGACGACGGTCGCGTCCGGTTCCTGATTCACGGCATTTCGGAACTCGGCCGATCCATTCAGCCCCTTGGTATACCAGCCGATATGCTTGCGAGCCATGTTGACGCCGGTATGGATGCCATAGTGATCGAGCATCGCTTCGTAATGTTCGGCGATGATGCGATATTGCTCATCCATATCAGGATCGGCGCGCCGCTCTCCGGTCGCGAACCAGTGCATCACCTGCCCCAGCAGCCACGGCCGGCCGTAGGCGCCGCGGCCGATCATCACGCCGTCCGCGCCGGATTGCTCCAGCGCCGCCTCGGCATCCTCGATCGAGCAGATGTCGCCATTGGCGATCACCGGCAGGTCGACGGCATCCTTGACCCGACGAATGAACGCCCAGTCGGCCTGCCCCTTGTACATCTGGTTGCGGGTGCGGCCGTGAACGGTGATCAGCTTGACGCCGAGGTCCTGCGCGATGCGCGACAATTCCGGGGCGTTCAGGCTGTCGTGGCACCAACCCATGCGCATCTTAAGCGTCACGGGCGCGGCAACGGCGTTGACGACGGCATCGATCAGCGCCGCGGCCAATTTCAGGTCGCGCATCAGGGCCGATCCCGCGTCACCATTGGTGACCTTGCGGACCGGGCAGCCCATGTTGATGTCGATGATGGCCGCCCCACGATCCTCGGCGAGCTTGGCCGCCTCCCCCATTTCGTAGGGGGTGCACCCGACCAGCTGCATCGAGACCGGCTCTTCCGAAAAGTGCCAGGCCGCCTTCTGTATGGACTGGCGCGTCTCGCGGATGGCGGCCTGACTGGCGATCATCTCGGTGACGTTGAGACCCGAGCCATAGCGGCGGACGAGCGTGCGGAAGGGCATGTCGGTGACGCCGGTCATCGGCGCGAGCACGACAGGTTGGTCGATCCGCACGGGGCCGATCTGGATGGGGGTAAGGGTACGCATCGGACTGCCTAAAAATCAGGCAGGCCGTACCGCTTCGGCAGTGCGCTGGCAAGGTGCGACGACCGGAGTTAGGGCTGCGCCGATGAACGATCGACCACGAACGACTGCGCTGATCCTGGCGGCGGGCTCCGGCACGCGAGCCGGCGGTGCGACACCGAAGCAATTCGCCAAAGTCGCTGGCAAGGCATTGGTGTCCCATGCCTATGAGGCATTCGCCAATCATCCGGCGGTCGATTCGGTCGTCGTCGTGGTCGCGCCGGGCGCGGAGGCGCAGGCTCGGGACGCGCTTGGCGACGTTCGCATGGTGACGGGAGGGCAAAGCCGTCGTGAGTCGGTCGCGCTGGGGCTGGCGGCGATCGAGGGCGAGCGCGTCCTCGTACACGACGCAGCCCGTCCTTTCGTACCCGCGGCCGTCATCGACCGCGTCGTCTCGGCGCTGGACCGAGCCGATGGCGCCTATCCCGTGCTCGCCGTCGCCGACACTTTGGTGCGCGACGGCGCAGTGGTGTCGCGTGACGGGTTGTCACGCGTGCAGACGCCGCAGGGCTTCGCCCTAGAAGCTTTGCGGTCCGCCCACCGCCAATGGCCGGACGGCGAGGAGGCGACCGACGACGCCCAGATGGTGCGGCGGCTTGGCGGACGCGTCGTTCTGGTGCAGGGCGATCCGATGCTCGACAAGGTCACGCATCCCGAAGACTTCGCTGCCGCCGAGAAAAGGGTGGCATGGGAAACACGTAGCGCCTCCGGATTCGACGTCCATCGTCTCGAAGAAGGGGAGGAACTGTGGCTGGGCGGCGTCCTCATCCCGCATGACAAGGGCCTGTCGGGCCACAGCGACGCCGACGTCGCGCTGCACGCGATCACCGATGCATTGCTCGGCACGATCGCCGCGGGCGATATCGGCACACATTTCCCGCCCAGCGATCCGCAATGGAAAGGCGCCGAGTCCGGTCAATTTCTCCGCCATGCCGCCGCTCTGGTGGCGGATGCCGGCGGTCGCGTCGACTTCGTCGACCTGACCCTGATCTGCGAATCCCCCAAGATCGGTCCGCACCGTTCCGCGATGCGGGCACGGATCGCCGCGCTGCTCGACCTGCCTGAGGCGCGCGTCAGCGTGAAGGCTACAACGACGGAGAGGCTCGGTTTCACCGGGCGCGGCGAGGGTATCGCCGCACAGGCCGTGGCGACGATCCGGCTTCCGGAGCAACCGCGATGAAGACTGCGCTGTCCCTCTCCGCCGCAATGCTGCTGCTCGCGCAGCCGGTTCAGGCACAAAGCCGCTGTCTCACCGCGCCGGAAGCCGAGGCGGTGACGCTCGTCGCGCTTCCGACCATCCTCGAGCAGACGGGCGTCGTATGCGCGACGCGGCTGCCGACGTCGAGCCTGCTTCGGCAGAGCGACGGTCCCTTCCTCGCACGCTACAAGGATGCGGCGGAACGCGCGTGGCCAAACGCCCGCGCGGCGATCGTCAAGCTCAGCGACCCGCTGATCGATGGCCTGCTTCAGTCCGACTATGCCCGACCGTTGCTCACCGCCGCGCTGGCGCCGTTGCTGGTCGGGAGGATCAACCCCGCGGATTGCGGCACCATCGATCGACTGGTAACGCAATTGTCCCCGCTCCCGCCGCAGAATGCCGCTGGCGTGATCGTCACGACGCTCGGCTATTTGAAGGCCGAAAAGGCGAAGGGCAAGGACAGCGCCGTGCCCGACCTGCCGCTTTGCGCAGGAAGCGCGCGATGATCGACAGCGTGCTGCCAGCCGAACTCGTCGCGGCGGCGACGAAAGTCATCGAGGCAAACCGCGCCGCGGGACGGATGGTCAGCGTCGCGGAAAGCTGCACCGGAGGCCTCGTCGCCGCGGCGCTCACGGAGATACCCGGATCCTCCGACGTGCTCGGCGCGGGCTTCGTCACCTATTCGAACGACGCGAAGCGTGCGCTGCTGAAGGTCAACGCGGACGTGCTGGACACGTTCGGTGCGGTGTCGATCGCGACCGCCTGGGCGATGGCGCAGGGCGCCCTGGCGCAAAGCGGGGCGGACGTGGCCGTAGCGATCACCGGCGTCGCGGGCCCCGGCGGGGGATCGGCGAAGAAGCCGGTCGGCACCGTCATCTTCGCGCGCGCCGAGAAAGGCGCCGATCCGGCCGACGTCCACGCGGACATGAAGGCGTTCGGTGATCTGGGGCGCGGCGGCGTGCGCCTTCAGGCCGCGCTGGTCGCGCTCGACCTGTTGCTACCGTAGAGCTGCGCAGCGCGCTCCTCGAACGCGCCGATCATCTTGCGAAGCGCCATGCCGAAGACCTGGCCCGCCAGCATTTCGAACACGCGGTTCTTGAAGGCGAAGTCGACGACGAAGTCGACGGCGCATCCCTCCCCGTCGGGCCGGAAACGCCAGTCATTGTGGAGATACTTCAGCGGCCCGTCGATATATTCGACATGGATACGGCCGGGGCGCTCCTTCTCGACCTTTGACGTGAAGGTCTCGCGCAGCCCCTTGAAGCCGACGATCATGTCGGCGAGCGTCGCCGTATCACTGTCCTGACGCACGCGCATCGCGCTGACCCAGGGCAGAAATTCCGGATAGTGCTTCACGTCGGCGACGAGATCAAACATCTGTTCCGGCGTATAGGGGAGCCGGCGCGTCTCACTATGCTTGGGCATGAACCGGCTGCGTCCCCGCCAACTTCGCCGCGCGCGCGGCCTTCATCTTCGCGAAATCGTCGCCGGCGTGATAGCTCGAACGGGTCAGCGGCGAAGACGCGACCAGCAGGAATCCCTTTGCCCGGGCGATCGACGCATAAGCGGCAAAGGCCTTCGGATTGACGAACTCCGCGACCTTCGCGTGGCGCGGGGTCGGCTGCAGATATTGACCCATGGTCAGGAAGTCGATGTCGGCGGAGCGCATGTCGTCCATGACCTGGTGGACCTCCAGCCGCTCCTCGCCCAGCCCGAGCATGATCCCCGACTTGGTGAAGATCGAGGGGTCGAGCTTCTTGACGCTCTCCAGCAGCCGGAGCGATGCATAATAGCGGGCGCCCGGCCGGATCGTCGGATAGAGCCGCGGGACGGTCTCCAGATTGTGGTTGTAGACGTCCGGGCGCGCCGCGACGATCGCCTCGACCGCGGCCTCGTGCTTGTTGCGGAAATCGGGTGTCAGGATCTCGATCGTCGTCGTGGGGTTCGAGCGGCGGATGGCTTCGATCACCTTGACGAACTGCTTGGCCCCGCCATCGGGAAGGTCGTCGCGATCGACGGAGGTGACAACGATATGCTCGAGCCCCATCTGCGCGGCGGCATCGGCGACATTCTGCGGTTCCATGGGGTCGACCGCGCGCGGCATCCCCGTCTTGACGTTGCAGAAGGCGCAGGCGCGCGTGCACGTATCGCCGAGGATCATCACCGTGGCATGCTTCTTGGACCAGCATTCCCCGATATTCGGGCACGCCGCCTCCTCGCACACCGTCGTAAGGCTCTTCGAGCGCATCAGTTCGCGCGTCGCGGCAAACCCCGCGCTGGTCGGCGCCTTCACTCGGATCCAGTCGGGCTTGCGCTGCCGCTCGGGGCGGGCCACCTGCATCATCTCGGTCATGGGCGCGAGATAGCGCCTGTGGCCGCCGGAAACAACGCGTAGGCCACGAAGCGTTGCTATGGGACCGCAAAGGCCCGACGCGCGTTTGCGCGGCAATACGAGCTTGGGAGACGAACGTGACCGATTTTGCCGACATGATCCAGGGCTACCATCGCTTTCGCGACACCGGCTGGGCGCAGCAGCGCGAGCGGTGGGACGAGCTGAAGGATGGCCAAAGCCCCAAGGTCATGGTGATCGCCTGCTCCGACAGCCGCGTCGATCCGGCGCAGATCTTCGACGTCTCGCCGGGCGAGATCTTTGTGGTTCGCAACGTTGCCAACCTTGTTCCGCCCTACGAGGTCGGCGGTGGTCGCCATGGCGTGTCCGCAGCGCTCGAATTTGCCGTGACCCAGCTGGAGGTGCCGGAGGTCGTTGTCATGGGCCATGCCTCCTGCGGCGGGTGCGCGGCGTCGCTGTCCGGCGCGTTCGACGGCCATGCGCCAGGCGACGGTGGCTTCATCGCGCAATGGGTCGGTCTGCTCGACAAGGCGCGTGAGAAGGTGCGCGCGGAAAATCTCGACGGTCCCGAGGCGACGCGGGCGATGGAGCATGAGGCGGTACGCGTCAGCCTTGCCAACCTGCGTACCTTCCCGTTCGTCAAGGAGCGCGAGGACGCAGGCAAGCTGGCGCTGCGTGGGGCCTATTTCGCGATCGCCGATGGCGTCCTGCACGTCATGGACGACCAGGGCCGCTTCGCCGCGGCATGATGCCCGGCCCGGACCCGTCACCCAAGCCGTGCCGGCGCGGTGACGGGCCCGGAGCCGTCGGATAGCCGGTTGCGCAGGTCTAGCGCAGACCCAGCGCCTCTCTGGCGACGCGTTCCAGTTCCGGGTCGAGCGGCGGCGGGGTCATGTCGACATGCTGCTCCAGCGCATCGGCGACAGCCGTCAGCGCCGCGATCCGCGCCGATTTCTTGTCGTCGCCGGCAATGACCGTCCAGGGTGCCCCGCCGGTGTCAGTCCGCGCGAACATGTCGTGCATCGCGGTGAGATACGGCCCGCGCCGCGCGCGATTGCGGTAATCGTCGAGGCCGGTCTTCCAGCGCTTCCAGGGGTCTTCGAGCCGCGCCTTCAGCCTTTTGTCCTGCTCCTTCTGGCTGACGTGCACGAACAGCTTGACCAGCGCTGTGCCGCCTTCGATCAGCTCCGCCTCGAAGCGGTTGATCTCGTCATAGGCCCGTCGCCATTCCTCTTCGGTCGCATAGCCCTCGACGCGTTCGACCAGCACGCGGCCATACCAGCTGCGGTCGAAGACGCTGATATTGCCCGGCGCCGGCAGATGCTGGCGGAACCGCCAGAGGAAGTCGTGGCGCTTCTCTTCGTCGGTCGGCGCGGCGATCGGAAAGACCTCGTAGCGCCGCTGGTCCCAGCGCTGGGTGAGCCGCTCGATGATCCCGCCCTTGCCCGCGGCATCCCACCCTTCGAGCATGACAACCGCGGCGCGCCCCTGGACGATATGCGCGACCAGGATATGTTCGAGCCGTTTCTGCAGCGCCTTGAGATCGCCGCCATAATCACCCTTGTAGTGGCGGCTGCTCTCATAGTCGTTCAGGTCTATCATCCGTCACCTCCGGCACGTGAACGCGCCAATCCCCGCGGCGACGCAGCACGAACCAGTAATAGGCCGCGGAGCCGAGGATCTGCAGCGCAGTCATGATCAGGCCGGGTCGCCCCTCGTCGAGGTCGAGCCAGCTCGTCCAGGTGACATATCCCAGCGCGATCAGCGTCGCGACCGGCGCGAGCGGATAGAGCGGCATGCGATAAGCGGCATGCCCGGTCGCCCCCGTCCGCCGGCCAACGATCGCCGCGACGGCGATGCCCGCGTAGATCGCGACCAGCCCCGTTCCGCTGAGGACCAGCAGCAGCGTCAACGGTAGGAAGCAGCAGCCGACCCCGACCCCGCCGACGATCAGCGTCGCGACCCAGGGCGAACCGAAACGCGGATGGATCATCGCCATCCACGCATCCAGCGGGCGCCCCCAGCTGCCGTCGCGTGCGGTGCCGTAGAAGAAGCGCGCGCAGGCGAGAATGCAGGCGATGATCGCATTGACGATCGCGACGACGACGCCGATCGCGATCGCATCCGCCATCCAGCCCCCTGCCCGCAGACGGGCGGCCAAGCCGAACGGATCGCCGGCGGTGACGGTCGCGTGCAGATCGCGTGCGCCCATCAGCAACGCCACCGTCGGCGCGATCTCGAACGCCAGGGTCAGCGCCAGGCTGGCGAGGATCGCCCTGGCGATGAGGCGGGACGGCTCCTTCATCTCCTCGCCGAAATAGACCGCGGCGCCATAGCCGTTGAGCGCGAATATGGCGATCGACGTGGCCAGGCCGATCGAGGCGGCGCTCGCCGGCACGAGCGCGCCACCGGCCGGCATCACGGGTGCCGCCAGCATCGCCGCCAGCGGCCGCGCGACGTCGATCAGCCCGAGCGCGGTGACGGCGACCAGGGCGAGGACCTCGCCCAGCAGGAAGATACCCGTGACCCAGGCGTTGACCCGTATCTGCAGCACCGCGACCAGCGTCGACGCGGCGACGACGGCGACCGCGATCGGCACCGTGGGCAGGCCGGGACAGACGGTCGACAGCACCGCGCTGATGCCGAGCGCGGCAACGGGCGGGAAGAACAGGTTGTTGAAGACGTTGACGCCCAGCATCACGAAGCCGGCAAGCGGCCCCAGCGTCCGGGCGACGGCGACATATTCACCACCCGCAACCGGCCAGGCGCTCGACAATTCGGCATAGACGAAGGCCGTCGCCACGCAGACGATCCCCGCGAGCACCATCGCCCAGATCGCGCCTGTGCCGGCGACCTGGAGCATGCCCGGCACGATGACGAAGACGGACGATGCGGGGGTAGCGACCGACAGCGTCAGGAACAGCACGCCTGTCACGCCCAGGCTGCGCACCAACGGCCGCGCGGCCCGGGGAAGCAGTTGATCGTCCAGCATCGTCCCCCGCGTCTACCCCGGCGGGGTAGTGACATGGTTAACGATCAGGCGAAAGGCCGTTTTCCCTTCCCATCCCCGGTTTCGGTGCATTATACGTGCAACGCACCCTTGGGGAGACGATCATGCCCTATGAGAGCCCGTGGCAGCCGATGCGACGTTCCAGCCAGGCCGACGACATCGATTTCGAGATCAAGGGCGAGGAGCTGCAGTTCCTCGAGATCGAGCTCGATCCCGGCGAAAGCGCGGTGGCAGAGGCCGGCGCGATGGTGTGGAAGGACGCTGACGTCGCGATGACCACCGTCTTCGGCGACGGCAGCGGCGCGCAGGGCGGCGGCTTCATGGGGGCATTGCTCGGAGCGGGCAAAAGGCTGGTGACGGGAGAGAGCCTGTTCACCACCGTGTTCACGCACGAGGGCCGGGGCAAGGCGCGCGTCGCGTTCGGCGCACCGACGCCGGGATCGATCATGCCGATCCGCCTGTCCGACGTCGGCGGCCAGCTGATCTGCCAGAAGGACGCCTTCCTCGCCGCGGCGAAGGGCGTGCAGCTCGGCATCTATTTCCAGCGCCGCGTGCTGACCGGCCTGTTCGGCGGCGAAGGCTTCATCATGCAGTCGCTGACCGGCGACGGCTGGGTCTTCGTCCACATGGGTGGCACCGTGGTCGAACGCACGCTCGCGCCGGGCGAGGAACTGCACGTCGATACCGGGTGCCTCGCGGCGATGACCGCCACGGTCGACTTCGACCTCGTCACCGTGGGCGGCGTGCGCAGCGCGCTGTTCGGCGGCGAAGGCCTGTTCTTCGCGCGGCTGCGTGGGCCGGGCACGGTGTGGATCCAGTCGCTGCCCTTCTCGCGACTCGCCGGGCGAATGCTCGCGGCGGCGAATGGCCGCGGCGGCAATCGCGGCGAGGGCTCGGTACTGGGCGGGTTCGGCGACTGGGTCAGCGGGAACGATTGAGGCGGCCGACCGCCCGTCGGCCCGAAAAGTTAGAATGCAGCAGGCACGAGTTTAGCGCGCCGGCGAAAGGTCACAAAAGTCGCACCCTTTCGCCTTGCGCCACGGCGTGCCGCCGAAGCTCGTGATCCGCGAACGATGTCAAAGAGCCGCAGGAACACCGATAAGCTAGGCGACGCTATCATGAGCGCGCCGTATAGGAAACCGAGGTTAGATCCGAAACGGATCAAAGCGGTGGCGCTGCCGATGTCCGTGCGCGCGGCATGGCCGCGTCGTCGCGAGGGGCCGGATATGCCTGTCCGCGCTCGGCGACCGTCCCGCATGCGGTGGTGACGCGGGAATGGTCAGACCGTCGCTACGGTTCGCCGCTTTGCCAGCCAGTCGCGTCGAACCGCGATACCGGACGCGAGCCAGAGCGCACCGGCGGCCATGAAGCCGGTCAGCCGGCCGCCCGTCGGCGCTCCGACGAAGAAGCCCATGATCGCCGCGGCAATCAGCGCCATTCCGAGGACGAAGTACGGGCGAAATCCGGCAACCAAAGCGATCGGGAGAAAGTGCAGGCCGACAACCAGCGCCATCGAAGGCAACAGGAGGTCGGGCCGATGCAGATTGATGACGATGTTGGCGACGAGGAAAAGGCCGACGCCTTCGCCGATGCTGCTCCACATGATCGCGTGTTCTTCCTTCGGTGACGGCTTCATGCCTTCGCCGGGAATGCGGATCACGTAGCTTGCGGCGGCGCCGATCAGCGCGAATGCCAAAAAGGGTAAAGCCAAAGGGGCCCCGGACACATGCCACTGCCAATATAGCGTCAACGAAGCGAACACGGCTCCGAAGAAGCTCATGATCAGCGCGCCCCATGCCCCCACGGATCGTCCCCTTCTCCCCACGGATGCCGCCGACGATACGCCCGCCGTTTGGCCTGGTCGAGAGACAGACGGACAGGCGCTACGCCGACCCCAGCCGGCCGCACGGGCCGACCGAGAGCGTCCGCCGACTTGAACGATCACGGGCCATCGGGCCCGAGGCTTGCGGGCGACGCGCGCGAAGCGCCGGCCCGCCCGCGTCTCGCGCGGCGTTGCAGCCTCCATGCCGGATCTGGTCCAGCATGGCGAAGGACGCGGCTCGCCGACCGGCCGAAGATCAGCCCGCGCTTGGTGCCACGGTCGCGGTCACGCCCGGTGCCGGCTCGACCGGCACGGTGGAGCGGATCGCCAGTTCGCGCAGCTGCTTCGGCGCCGCGGGGCTGGGCGCCCCCATCAGCAGGTCCTCTGCGCGCTGGTTCATCGGGAAGAGCGTGATCTCGCGCAGGTTCTGCGCGCCGCAGATCAGCATGACGATGCGGTCGACGCCCGCCGCCATGCCGCCGTGCGGCGGGGCGCCGTACTGGAAGGCGCGGTAGAGGCCGCCGAACCGCTCCTCGACGTCCGCCTTGGACAGGCCGACGAGCTCGAACGCCTTGACCATCAGCTCGGGGCTCTGGTTGCGGATCGAACCCGAGGCGATCTCGAAGCCGTTGCAGACGAGGTCGTACTGGAACGCCTTGATGGTGAGCGGGTCCTGCCCCTCCAGCGCCGCGAGGCCGCCCTGCGGCATCGAGAAGGGGTTGTGCGCGAACTCAACCGACTTCGATTCCTCGTCCCATTCGTAGAAGGGGAAGTCGACGATCCAGCACAGGCGGAAGGCGCCCTGCTCGATCAGGCCGAGCTGGTCGGCGACGCGGGTGCGCGCGGCGCCGGCGAGCTTGGCCGCCGCCTCCGCCTTGCCCGCCGCGAAGAACAGGCCATCGTCGGGCCCGAGGCCCAGCGCCGCGTACAGCGCCTCCATCTTCTCCGGGCCGTGGTTCTTGGCGATCGGACCACCGAACTCGCCGCCCTTGCGGGTGACGTAGCCAAGGCCGGCATGCCCTTCGCCGCGCGCCCATTCGTTCATGTCGTCGAAGAACTTGCGGCTCTTGTCCGCGGTGCCCGGCGCGGGGATGGCGCGGACGACGCCGCCGGAGCCGACGATCTTTTCGAACAGGCCGAAGCCGGACTGGGTGAAATGCGCCGAGACGTCGGTGATGATCAGCGGGTTGCGCAGGTCGGGCTTGTCGCTGCCGTATTTCAGCATCGCTTCGTCATAGGGGATGCGCGGGAACTGGCCGGTCGGCGTCACGCTGCGGCCGTCGGCGAAGGCTTCGAAGATGCCGCCGATCACCGGCTCCATCGTCTCCCACACCTCTTCCTGGGTGACGAAGCTCATCTCGAGGTCGAGCTGGTAGAATTCGCCCGGCAGGCGGTCGGCGCGCGGATCCTCGTCGCGGAAGCAGGGCGCGATCTGGAAATAGCGGTCGAAGCCGGCGACCATCAGCAGCTGCTTGTACTGCTGCGGCGCCTGCGGCAGCGCATAGAATTTTCCGGGGTGGATGCGGCTGGGCACGAGGAAGTCGCGCGCGCCCTCGGGCGAGGAGGCGGTGAGGATCGGCGTCGAATATTCGGTGAAGCCGGCGGCCTCCATGCGGCGGCGCATGTCGGCGATCACCTTCGTCCGGCGCACGATATTGGCGTGCAGAGTCTCGCGGCGCAGGTCGAGGAAGCGATAGCGCAGGCGGATGTCCTCCGGATACTCCTGCTCGCCGGCGACTGGCATGGGCAGCTCGTCGGCGGCGGACAGCACGGTCGCGGCACGGGCGAACACCTCGATCTCGCCGGTGGCGAGAGTGGGGTTCACGGTGCCGGCCGACCGCGCCTTCACGCTGCCGTCGATCGTCACCACCGATTCGACGCGGACCTGCTCCAGGATCGGCAGCGCTGGCGAGTCGCTGTCGGCGACGATCTGGGTGATGCCGTAATGGTCGCGCAGGTCGACGAACAGCACGCCGCCGTGATCGCGCTTGCGATGGACCCAGCCCGACAGGCGGACGGTCTCGCCGACGGCCGAGGCACCGAGCGCGGCGCAGGTGTGGGTACGATAGGCGTGCATAGTCAGGTTCCAAAAACTCTTCCGTCACGGCGAACCGTACGGGGATGACGTTTTATCGATGGGCGCGCCCTCCCCCGTCCATCCCCTCTTTGTCAACCCGCGGTCGCGGTCTATGAGAGGTCGAATGCACATCCACCCGTTGATTACCGACAGCGCGACCCTCGCCAATCTTTGCAGCCGCCTCGCCGATGCAGACTTCGTCACGGTCGATACCGAATTCATGCGCGAGAGTACCTATTACCCCGAACTCTGCCTGATCCAGATCGCCGATACCAACGAGGCGGCGGCGATCGATCCGATGGCGCCGGGGCTGGACCTGTCGCCGCTGCTCGCGCTGCTCACCGACAACCAGGACGTGCTCAAGGTCTTCCATGCCGGGGGCCAGGACATCGAGATCATCTACAACCTGACCGGCAAGACGCCGCATCCGCTGTTCGACACGCAGGTGGCGGCGATGGCGCTGGGCCAGGGCGAACAGATCGGCTATTCGAACCTGGTCGACAGCTGGCTCGGGATCAGCATCGACAAGGGCGCGCGCTTCACCGACTGGGCCAGGCGGCCGCTGGACGCGCGCCAGATCGAATATGCGATCGGCGACGTGACGCATCTGTCGCGGATCTTCCCCAAGATGCTCGAACGCCTGAAGAAGACCGGGCGTGGCGCGTGGCTGGACCAGGAGATGGAGCGGCTCGCCGATCCCGCCAATTATGCCAATGATCCCGACAGCGCGTGGAAGCGCGTGCGTATATCGGGTCGCAAACCCGACGTGCTCGGCCGGCTGAAGGCGCTGGCGCGCTGGCGGGAGCTGGAGGCGCAGGCGAAGGACCTGCCGCGCGGCCGCATCGTCAAGGACGAGACGCTGGGCGATATCGCGGGTCATCCGCCGCGGCGGCAGGCGGACCTCGCCAAGGTGCGCGGCCTGTCGGCGACCTGGGCGTCGAACGATATCGGCGGCCGGCTGATGGCCGCGCTCGAGGAGGCGAAGCCGCTGTCCGCCGACGAGATGCCGCCGCGCGACGATCGCAAGCCGGGGCTGGGCAAGGACGGGGCGCTGGTCGCCGACCTGCTCAAGCTCCTGCTGAAGATACGGGCGCGCGACATCGACGTCGCATCGCGCCTGCTCGCCCGGTCGGACGAGCTGGAGATGCTCGCGGCGGGCGTCCGGACCGGCCTGCCGATGCTGCAGGGCTGGCGCTACGACCAGTTCGGGCGTGACGCGCTCGACCTCGTCGAGGGGCGGCTCGGCTTCGCGGTCAAGGGCGGCAAGCTGGCGATGACGCGCGCGGAGGAGGCGGCATGAAGGCAGGAACGATCGGGGCGACGGTGAGCGCGCTGGCGCTGGCGGGCTGCGCGACGATGATCGAGGCGCCGCTGACCGGCCCCTGCCGCGTCACGCAGGACATGCACCAACGCTATGCCGGCATGAAATTCCGCGAACGCCTGCGCCGGGCGATCCAGCGCGACGCCAACGCCCCGGTCGCGCGCATCCTGCGCGACGGCGTGCCCGCGACGATGGATTTCCGGCCCGAGCGCATCGATATCCACCTCAACGACGACGGGCGGATCGACGGGCTGCGCTGCGGCTGATCAGTCGGGCTGGATCGCGCAGGCGGGCTTGCGCTTCATCGCCGTCGCCAGCGCCGCGTGGCGGCGTTCCACCATTTCCGCATAAAGCGGGGCGTCCGCGCGCGACAGCGTCAGCGTGAGGTCGCGCGGCGTCACCGTCAGCGCGCCGCGCTGCAGCGGCCCCGCGAGGCCGGCGCTGAACCGCTGACCGAAGCGCATCGCCAGCCCCCATGTGATCGCCGCGGCAAGCTGCGCGCCGGTCGCGAGGCCGAGCAGCAGCGGATGCGGCGTGGTCGCGCCGCCGAAGCTGGTATGGAGCGCCTGCGCGAGCATCGCGCGCTCGGCGGCATCGATGCCGACCCAATTGCCGTGCAGCGCGATCTCGAACCCGCGCTCGTCGCGAAACTCGGGATTGGCGTGCCAGCCGACGTCCGCGAGCAGGCAGGCGGCGTGGCGCAGGCGCGCGAGATGCGGCGTCTCGTCGGCGAACAGCGGCGCGATCCAGGTCGCGAGCAGGTCGCCATGCTCCGGAAAGCGGCCGAGCAGGCGCCCTTCCTCGCGCGCGCCGACGATCAGCGGATCGAGCGCGCGCGTCTTCGCGTCGAGCGCGGCATAGAGCAGTCCCTCGCGCAGCCCGAAGGTGGAGGCGACGCCCTCGCTGCTGCCCAGTTCGCGCATCACCACGCCCAGCAGTGCGGTCGCGTCGCCGAGCGCGGCGGCGCGGGCGGCTGACATACCGGGCACCGCGCGCAGACGCTGTCGCGAGAGATGCGCGATGCTGCGCCCGAGCCGCCCGACGGTTTCCGGCGCGAGCGCATAGCCGTGGATGATGGGCAGCGGATAATGCGTCAGGCTCATGTCGAGCCGCGCCAGCGCCCGCCACGAGCCGCCGACCATGTAGAGCGGCAGACCCCTGCCCCGCCCGGTCCAGCCCGCCTCGCGGATCATGCGGGTCACCTGCCGGTCGAAACCGCTGCCGCGCTGTTCGCGCAACGCGGCGATGCGGAGCACGCCCAGCGGGAAGGAGATGCGGTCGGTCACCGTGCCAGCGACGACGCGGACGAGTTCCAGACTGCCGCCGCCCAGGTCGCCAACGATGCCATCGGCCTCGGGGATGGCGGACAGAACGCCCATGCCGGCGGCGGTCGCCTCCTGCTCGCCCGACAGCAGCTCGACGGTCAGGCCGAGATCGGCCGCCGCGGCGATGAGGTCGCGGCCGTTCGACGCATCGCGCACGGCCGCGGTCGCGACGGTGCGGGTCTTCGCCTCCATCTCGCGCGCCACCGCCGCGAAGCGCGCCAGCGCGCCCGTCGCCAGCGCCATCGCGCCGGCATCGATCGCCCCCGTCGCCGACAGGCTGCGCCCCAGGCCGGCCATCACCTTTTCGTTGAACAGGGCGGCGGGCACCCGCGGATGCCCCTGGTAGACGACAAGCCGCACCGAGTTGGAGCCGATGTCGATGATCGCGGTACGGGGATAGGATCGGGTCAGGACGGCTGCCTCCGCCGCAGCGACAGCGTCGGTACCGCGCCGCTTTCGGAGAGCGCCTGGCCACGGCCCGACAGCGACGGGTTGGTCATGAAATAGCGGTGGAGGTTGAAGGGCTTTTCCCCCGGCACGTCGCGGATGTAGCGGCCGTCGGGTTGCAGCTCCCAGCTCTGCTCGGTGTCGAGCAGGTTGGCGACCATGACCTGGTCCAGCACCTGGTCGTGCACCGTCGGATTCTCGATCGGCAGCATGTACTCGACGCGGCGATCGAGATTGCGCGGCATCCAGTCCGCCGACGAGATGAACACCTTCGCCTCGTCGTTGGGGAGCGCCGCGCCGTTGCCGAAGCAGAAGATGCGGCTGTGCTCCAGGAAGCGGCCGACGACGGACTTGACGCGGATATTCTCCGACATGCCCGCGACGCCGGGGCGCAGGCAGCAGATGCCGCGCAGCACCAGTTCGATCTGCACGCCGGCGTTGCTCGCCTCGTACAATTTGTCGATGATCGCCGGGTCGACGAGACTGTTCATCTTCGCCCAGATCATGCCGCAGCCGCCCGCGCGCGCGGTGGCGATTTCCTCGTCGATCAGTTCGAGCAGGCGGCGGCGCAGGTCGCGCGGCGAGAGGCTGAGCTTGGCGATGTCGGTAGGCTCGACATAGCCGGTGACGTAGTTGAACATCTGCGCGGCGTCGCGGCCGATGCGCGGATCGGCGGTGAAGAACGACAGATCGGTGTAGATGCGCGCGGTCACGGGATGGTAATTGCCCGTGCCGAAATGGCAGTAGGTGCGGAACTGGCCGTTCTCGCGCCGCACGATCATCGACACCTTGGCGTGCGTCTTCCACTCGAGGAAGCCATAGACGACCTGCACGCCGGCGCGCTCCAGCGCGCTCGCCCACAGGATGTTCTGTTCCTCGTCGAACCGGGCGCGCAGCTCGACAACGGCGGTGACCGACTTGCCTGCCTCCGCGGCGGCGATCAGCGCGTTGATGACGGCGGACTGCTTGCCCGCGCGATAGAGCGTCTGCTTGATCGCGATGACGTCAGGGTCCTGCGCCGCCTGCTTGAGGAAGGCGAGCACGACGTCGAACGTCTCATAGGGATGGTGGACGATGATGTCCTTGGACCGGATCGCGGCGAAACAGTCGCCGCCGAATTCGCGGATCCGCTCAGGAAAGCGCGGTACGAAGGGCAGGAACTTGAGGTCGGGCCGGTCCTCGTCGATCACCGCATCCAAGTCGCCGATCCCGAGCAGATTGCCGCTCTCGGTGACGATCGCGTCGCCGCCAAGCTCGTCGCGCAACACTTCCGCGAGCGCGTCGGGCATGCCCGTCTCCAGCTCCAGGCGGATGACGCGGCCGCGGCGGCGGCGCTTGATCGCATTGGCGAAGTAGCGGACGAGATCCTCCGCCTCCTCGTCGATCTCGATGTCGCTGTCGCGCAGCACGCGGAAGGCGGCGGCGCCGTTGATGTCATAGCCAGGGAAGACGAGCGCGGCGAAGCGCTTCAGGATCGCCTCGATCGACACGTAGCGCGCCGGTTCGCCGGGCAGGCGAACGAAGCGGCGCGCGCTCGCCGGGATCATCACCAGTTCGCGCACCGGCTCGCGATCCGACTGGCGGACGAGGTCGAACATCACCGACAGCCCCTTGTTGGGGATGAACGGAAAGGGATGAGCCGGGTCGAGCGCCTGCGGCGTCAGGATCGGGAAGATCTGTTCGCGGAAATGCTGTTCGAGCCAGGCCGCGGCGTCGCTGTCGACTTCGTCGCGGCGCAGGACGTGAAGATTGGCGGCATCGAGCTGCGTGCGCAGGTCGCCCCACACCGCCTGCTGGTCCGCCATCAACGCGTCGGCCTGTTCGTTGATCGCCGCCAGCTGCTGTCCCGCGGTGAGTCCGTCGGTGGAGCGGCGGTCGACCTCCTTGAGCTGCTGTCCCTTCAGCCCAGCCACGCGGACCATGAAGAATTCGTCGAGGTTCGAGCCGGAGATCGACAGGAAGCGCAGCCGTTCGAGCAGCGGATGCGCCGGATTGCACGCCTCGTCGAGTACCCGCCGGTTGAACGCCAGCCACGACAGTTCCCGATTGAAATAGCGGTCGTTGACCTCCGGGACGAAGGGATCGTCGTCGGCATCGGAAAGATGGGCGAGATGTGCTGGCTTGGTCATGCGTCGTCGGTAGGTAGCAACGATTGCGGTTGCGTGACGATCCCTGCCTGCCCGAGCACGCCGCGGGCGAGCGGGATCGACAGTCGCCGGCGATGCTCCAGCGCGGCCTGGTCGAGCGCGTCGACCGTCCGCTCGATCGCGACGTGGCTACGCTCGATCCGCGTCGCCAGCCAGTCGATCAGGTCCGGCCGGGCGTCGAGACCACGCCGGTCGAACATGTGGGCCAGCAGGTCGCGGACCAGCGCGTCGTCGGGCGCGTCGATCGCCGCATGCGGGCTGGCGGCAAGCCGCGAGCGCAGATCGGGTAGCGACACCGCCCAGGCAGGAGGCAGGGCGTCGGCGACGATGACGAGCGGCCGCCGCTCCGCCTGCGCGCGATTCCAGGCGTGGAAGATCAGGGACTCCGCGACGCTTTCCGCGTCGTCTATGATCGCGCCGCCGCTCTTGGCCGCGAAGATCCGCGCGAGCAGGCTGCGCCCGGACTTGCGCGGCCCGGTCAGTACCGCGGCCATGACCGGCCACGCCGCCCAATGTTCGAGCGTGTGCGCGGCGCGGGCGTTGGACGGCGTGACCAGGAAAGCATCGTCGCGGGGGTCGGCCGGCCAGCCGAGCGGAAGCGCGAGCTGCGTCATCCGGCGGGTTGCGTGTCAGGGGGAAGATTGGGCAGCTGAAGCTGCGGCGCACGGCGGATGCGCAGGGTCTGTCCCGAACCGGTCACCTGATAGCCGCGCACCTCAAGCGCCGCGCGCAACGCCGCCGGATCGCCGTCATAGGTCACGCGCACCAGCGACACGCCGCCCAGCGCGAGGCTGGTCGTCGTCGCCGCGCGGACGCCGGCTATGCCGCGCAGCAGCCCCTCGATATTGGCGACCGAGCTGGCACTGGGCGTATCGGCCTGGACGACGATGGGAATGCCGGCCGAGGCGGAGGCGGTATCGCCCACGATCTCCGCCAGCGTCTCGCCGCTGGCCTCGGTATCCTCGGGCGCGACCACCGGCTCCGGCGCTGGCGGGGGCGACAGGCTGGTGTCGGGACTGAGATCACCGCCGCGCAGCGCCCGCTGGTAGAGCGCGTCGAGGCGCGTCACGCCTGCATCGAGCAACTGCGCGAGACCGGCGGCGCTGCCCACGCGCAGCGTGAAGCTGCCCAGGAAGCGGTTGTCGGGGCCATGGCGTGCCTGGAACACCCCGATGATCGGGCCACCGGGATAGGTCCGGTACAGCCGGACGACCGGAATCAGCACGTCGGACGCGCCATATTGGTCGATGATCGTCCGCCACCAGCCGCGGCCCGGCCGCGCGATCTGCCCGGCGTTCAGCAGCAGCGAATCGGCGCCGCTGCCGGACGGCCGGATATAGTCGATGGCACTGTTGCCGGTGCGGAACCGCGCCCAGGCCGCCTGCCACGCGCTCGGCTGCTCGAACGCGGTCTCGACGCCGCCGGACACCATCAGCGGGACGACCAGCATCGGCCGAGAACGGTCGGCATAGGCACTGACGCCCAGCAACCCCGCCGCGCGCGTGCGATCGAACAGCACCCCCAGCTTCGCGATATAGCGCGTCGGGCCGATCTGCTCGTTCTCGACCACGATGCCCGACACAAGTTGATCGAGCGTCCCGTCCGACACCAGGCCGCCGCCGGCACCGAGCCGCTGCGACAACTGGACCCAGGCCTTGCGCTGCGCGAGCCGCCAGCCGCCGAGCCGCGCCGCCTCCGCCGTCTTCGCGGCGACGTCGACGCTGACGCCCGACACCTCGTAATTGCCCGCGCTGTCGATGGGCGCGACGCCGCGGCTGCCCTCGATCTGGGCAAGGGCGCCGGCGCCCGCGAGCAGCGCGGCACAGGCGAAAAGGGTGTACGGGGAACGCAGACGCATCGTGCCGAGCCTTTTGGCGAAGCAGACGTGGAAATCCAAGCGCGATGTGGCTAGGTGCGCCGCCATGAGTCACGATCCCGACGCCAACGCGCCCTACACCTACGCCAATGCCGGCGTTTCGATCGCCGCGGGCAATGCGCTCGTCCGTGCGATCGGCCCCCTCGCCCGCGCGACGCGGCGGCCGGGCGCGGATGCCGACCTCGGCGGCTTCGGCGGCTTCTTCGATCTCAAGGCAGCGGGCTTCACCGATCCGCTGCTCGTCGCCGCCAACGACGGAGTCGGCACCAAGCTCAAGCTCGCGATCGAATGGGATCGGCATGAAGGCGTCGGCGTCGACCTGGTCGCCATGTGCGCCAACGACCTGATCGTCCAGGGCGCCGAGCCGCTCTTCTTCCTGGACTATTACGCCACCGGCAAGCTCGACAACGGTATCGCGGAGCGCGTTGTCGCCTCGATCGCAGAGGGATGCCGCCAGGCCGGCTGCGCGCTGATCGGCGGCGAGACGGCGGAAATGCCGGGCATGTACGCGGACGGCGACTATGACCTCGCCGGCTTCTGCGTCGGTGCGGTCGAGCGGGACCGCGTGCTGACCGGCCGCGCGATCGCGCCGGGCGACGTCATCCTCGGCCTTGCCTCCACCGGCGTCCATTCCAACGGCTATTCGCTGGTCCGCCGGCTGGCGGCCGACAAGGGCTGGAAGCTCGACCGGCCCGCGCTGTTCGACGCGGACCGGCTGCTCATCGACACGTTGATGGCGCCGACGCGGATCTATGTCGCGAGCCTGTTGCCGCTGGTGCGCGAGGGTCGGATCAAGGGGCTGGCGCATATCACCGGCGGCGGCCTGCTCGAGAACATCCCGCGCGTGCTGCCCGAGGGCGCGCATGCCGTGGTCGACGCGGATGGCTGGGAACAGCCGCGGCTGATGGCGTTCTTGCAGGCACAGGGCGGCATCGAGCCGGAGGAGATGGCGCGCACCTTCAACTGCGGCATCGGCATGGCGGTGATTGTCGCGCCGGACGCCGCCGACGGCGTCGCCGCGGCGCTGGCCCAGGCGGGCGAGACGGTCTATGCGATCGGCCGTGTCGAGGCGGGACCGCGCGGATGCACGGTGCGCGGGTCGGCGGAAACCTGGTCCGCGCGAGCCGACTGGACCGCGACGCATACGCACGGCTGACCCCAGGTGAAGCGTGTCGGCATCCTGATCTCCGGCCGGGGATCGAACATGATAGCGCTGGTCGACGCCGGGATCGACGTCGCCCTGGTCGCATCCGACAAGCCGGACGCTCCGGGACTCGCCTGGGCGCGCGAGCGGGGGCTGGCGACCTTCGCCCTCTCGCCGAAGGGGATCGGCAAGCACGCCTACGAAGCGGCGGTCGACGCCGCGATGCGCGAGGCGGGGGCCGAGGTGATCGTGCTGGCGGGCTATATGCGGCTGCTCTCCGACGATTTCGTCGCACGCTGGCGCGGGAAGATCGTCAACATCCACCCCTCGCTCCTGCCCAAGTACAAGGGCCTCGATACCCATGCCCGCGCGATCGCGGCGGGCGATCGCGTCGCGGGATGCTCGGTGCACATCGTCACCGAGGAACTCGATGGCGGCGAATTGCTTGGACAGGCGGAGGTACCGGTGTTGCCCGACGACACGCCCGACGCACTGGCGGAGCGCGTGCTGGCGGCGGAGCATCGCCTGTATCCCGCCATAGTGAAGGAGTTCGCCAGCCGATGACCGCCCCGCTCGACCGCATCCGCGCCATCGCGCTCGTCCTGCCCGACAGCGAGGAACGCGAAAGCCACGGCCAGCCCACCTTCTTCGTCGCGGACAGGCAGTTCGCGCAATTCCGCGACGACCATCATGGCGACGGCCGCACCGTCGTCTGCGTGCGGACGAGCGGCGTCGACGAACAGGCGATGCTGCTCGACGCCGCGCCCGAGACCTATTCGCGGCCCGCCTATCTCGGGGCGAAGGGCTGGGTCGCGATCGACCTGGCGGACGATGTCGACTGGACGCTGGTCGAGGACCGGATCGCGCGCAGCTGGGAGCTGAGCGCGCCCGCAGCCCTGCTGGAAGCGGGCGGCCGATGAGCGAGACCGCGGATCAGGCGCGCACGCGCCGCCGCTGGATCACGCTGGCGGAACTGGTCGCGGTCGCGGGCGTGGTGATCGCCGCACTGACTTTGTACCTCAACGTCTCCGACCGGCGGGCCGACGAGGCGGCGCGCGTCGCGTCCGCACAAAAGGAGGCGACCGCCCAATCCCGCGTCGCGCTGACCGGGACGGTGGACGACGCATCGGTGACGCTGAAGGACCCGCGCCACGACATCACCGACACGACGATCCTGTTCCCCAAGGCCCTCGGTGTCGGCAAGCAGGCTCCGGTCGAGCCGCGCATCGACGCGGACATGTTCCGCAAGCCGCTGCTCAAGCTGACCGACGGCGGCCCGGATACGCGCACCGGGCGACTGCCGGTGCTGATCACGACCCGCTATTGGGACGGCGATACGACGCGCAGCGCGCGCGGGCTCTACGACATAATCTGGCGTACGCACGGCCGCCGATTCTTCGGTCGCGCACTGACGATCGAAGGTTTCCGCCTGCGCCAGACCGGCGGCGATGCCGCGTCGCTGGAAAGCGCCTGGGCGGCGGCCAAGCCCCGCTGAGGCGTCAGCCCCGCCGCTTCAGCAATGCGGTGCGTAGGCACTGGCATACCGTCTCGTCGCGCTGGTTGAGCATGACGTGGCGGAAGGTGACGAGGCCGGCGTCGGGCCGCGACCGGCTGTCCCTCAGCTCGACGACCTCGCTCTCGGCGCGCAGCGTGTCGCCCAGGAACACCGGCCTGGGCATCACCAGCTTGTCGTAGCCGAGGTTGGCGACCAGCGTCCCCAGCGTCGTATCGCCGACCGACAGGCCGACCATCAGCGCGAAGGTGAAGGTGCCGTTGACGAGGATCTGGCCGAACTCCGACGCGCGGGCGGCCTCCGCATCGAGATGCAACGGCTGCGGATTGTGCGTCATCGTCGAGAACAGGAGATTGTCCGTCTCCGTCACCGTGCGACGGATCTCGTGGACGAGGCGATCGCCCACCTGCCATTCGTCGTAGAAGCGTCCGGGCATCAGGCGTCCTTCTCGATCCGTACCAGCATCGTGCCCTCCGTGACCTGCCCGCCCGCCTCCGCGTTGAGATCCGCGACGATCCCGGCGAACGGCGCAATGAGCCCGTGTTCCATCTTCATCGCCTCCAGCGTCACCAGCTTCTGCCCCGCGACGACGCGTGCGCCGGCGGTGACGTCGACCGCGATGATGCGGCCGGGCATCGGCGCGAGGATCGCGCCGTCCGCCGCGCCGCCCGCGGCCGACGCGGCGGCGCGCCATGGGCGGACCTCCCAGGTCTGCCCCCCCTCCGACACGAGCAGGCGCGGGCTGGCGACGCCCGGCGAGGGTGCGTCGCCGAACTCGACCTCCACCAGGGTCCCGCCCACGTCGAGGCGGGCGACGCGCCGGCGCGGCGCGTTGAGGCGCAGGCCGCCGAGCGGACCGGCGCCGGCGATCGCCGCGGCGGCGTCAACCAGCGCTTCCTCGCTCGGCAGCGGCGGCGGCATCAATGCCTCGCCCTCGCGCGCGACCAGGCCGGTATCGACGGCGCCGGACACGAAGTCGGGGTGGTCGAGCGCCTCCACCAGGAAACCGGCGTTGGTGCGCAGCGGCCAGACCAGCGCCTCGTCCAGTGCATCGGCGAGCAGTTCCCTCGCCTCCTCGCGCGTGTCTCCGTGCGCGATCATCTTGGCGATCATCGGATCGTAGAAGGGCGTGATCGTCGCCCCCTGCTCCACCCCGGTATCGATGCGCACACCCGTTTCCGCCGGGTCGCCGAGATCGAACGCGTCGAGCCGGCCGATCGAGGGCAGGAAGCCCTTCGCCGGATCCTCGGCATAGAGGCGCGCCTCGATCGCATGGCCCTGGATCGCGAGATCGTCCTGCGTGAGCGGCAGCGGCTCGCCGCTCGCGACTCGCAACTGCCATTCGACCAGGTCCTGGCCAGTGATCGCCTCGGTCACCGGATGCTCGACCTGGAGGCGGGTGTTCATCTCCATGAACCAGATACGATCGGCGCGCAGCCCGTCGCTCGCGTCGGCGATGAACTCGATCGTGCCGGCGCCGACATAGTCGACCGCCTGCGCCGCACGCACCGCCGCGCCGCAGACGGCGGCGCGGGTCGCGGCGTCCATGCCGGGCGCCGGCGCTTCCTCGATCACCTTCTGGTGGCGGCGCTGAAGCGAGCAGTCGCGCTCGAACAGGTGGACGACCTGGCCCTGGGTGTCGCCGAACACCTGCACCTCGATATGCCGGGGCGACAGGACGTATTTCTCGATCAGCACGCGGTCGTCGCCGAACGAGGACGCGGCCTCGCGCCGGCAGCTCGCCAGCGCGTCGGCGAAGCCGGCCTCATCGTCGACGCGGCGCATGCCCTTGCCGCCGCCGCCCGCCACCGCCTTGATCAGCACCGGATAGCCGATCGCGTCGGCTTCGGCCTGGAGCCGCTCGGCGCTCTGGTCCTCGCCAAGATAGCCCGGCGTGACCGGCACGCCCGCCGCGATCATGCGCGCCTTGGCCGCATCCTTAAGCCCCATGGCGCGGATGCTCGCCGGGGGCGCGCCGACCCAGATCAGGCCGGCGGCGATCACCGCTTCGGCGAATTCGGCATTCTCGCTGAGGAAGCCATAACCGGGGTGGATCGCCTCGGCCCCGCTGTCGCGGGCGGCGGCGATGATGCGGTCTGCGACGAGATAGCTTTCCCGCGCCGGGGTCGGCCCGATGTGCACGGCATCGTCCGCCTCGCGCACGTGCAGTGCCTGTGCGTCGGCGTCCGAATAGACGGCCACGGTGCGGATGCCGAGCCGCCGCGCGGTGCGGATGATCCGGCAGGCAATCTCGCCGCGATTGGCGATGAGGAGGGACTCGATCATCTTCAAATCCTTCATTCCTCCCCGGCACGGGGAGGTGGCAGCCCGCAGGGCTGACGGAGGGGAAGTCGCGCACGGGCGGCGGCGACGATCTGGCTCACGACCGCATCGAGGTCGCGCAAAATGTCCGCGGCTGTCACCCGCATGGTGGCGATCCCGTGCAGCAGCAGCCAGGCGTCTCGGTCCTTGTCGAAGCCAGGCTGATCGCCATGATCATGCGCCGCGCCGTCCACTTCGATGCAGAGCCGGGCGGCGGCACAGAAGAAGTCGAGAACATAGACTCCGGCAGGATGCTGCTTGCGAAACTTGAGATCGGCCGGGCGGCCTCGCAGCGCACGCCACAGCACGATTTCCGGCAGGGTCATCGTACGACGCAGGCGTCGCGCCCGAAGGACGGTCGGGGCAGATGCCCTCAGCATGATGCACGCCGATCGAGGGAGCGGCACGTGCGTCTGCCCCTCCACCGCGCCGCTGCGCGGCGCGGTCCCCCTCCCCGTTCCGGGGAGGAGCTGAAGGGCATGCGGCGGCGCCTCACATCCGGAACACGCCGAAGCGGGGCGCTTCGGCAATGGGGGCGTTGAGACAGGCCTCGAGCGCGAGGCCGAGCACGTCGCGCGTCTGGGCGGGATCGATGATCCCGTCGTCCCACAGCCGCGCGGTCGCATGCCAGGGATTGCCCTCGTCCTCGTAGCGCGCACGGATCGGCGCCTTGAACGCCTCCGCTTGGTCCGGCGACCAGCTGTCCGCGTCGCGGTGGACGGTGGCGAGCACGCTGGCGGCCTGTTCGCCGCCCATGACGCTGATCCGGCTGTTGGGCCAGGTGAACAGGAACCGAGGCGAATACGCGCGGCCGCACATGCCGTAATTGCCCGCGCCGAAGCTCCCGCCGATCAGGATCGTGATCTTGGGCACGCTTGCCGTCGCCACGGCGGTGACGAGCTTCGCACCGTGCTTCGCGATCCCCTCCGCCTCGTACCGGCCGCCGACCATGAAGCCGCTGATGTTCTGCAGGAACAGGAGCGGCACGCGACGCTGGCAGGCGAGTTCGATGAAATGCGCGCCCTTCTGCGCGCTTTCGCTGAACAGCACGCCGTTGTTGGCGAGGGTCGCGACCGGCATGCCATGGACATGCGCAAAGCCGCAGACGAGCGAGGCGCCGTAGAGCGCCTTGAACTCGTGGAACTCCGATCCGTCGACCAGCCGTGCGATCACCTCGTGCACGTCATAGGGTGCGCGCACGTCCTGCGGGATCAGGCCATAAAGATCGTCGATCGGATAGAGGGGATCGCGGGCCTCCTGACGGTTGACCGGCGCACCGTGCTGCGGCGGCAGCGTGGCGACGATGTCGCGCACGATCGTCAGCGCATGATCGTCGTCCTGCGCAACGTGATCGACGACGCCGGACCGGCGGCCGTGCGTGTCGGCGCCGCCCAGTTCCTCGGCGCTGATCACCTCGCCCGTCGCAGCCTTCACCAGCGGCGGGCCGGCGAGGAAGATCGTCCCCTGCCCCGCGACGATCACCGTCTCGTCGGACATGGCGGGGACATAGGCGCCGCCCGCGGTGCAACTGCCCATCACGCAGGCGATCTGCGGGATGCCGAGCGCGGACATGTTCGCCTGGTTGAAGAAGATGCGGCCGAAGTGATCGCGATCCGGAAACACCTCTGCCTGGTGCGGCAGGTTGGCGCCGCCCGAATCAACCAGGTAGATGCACGGCAGCCGGTTTTCCTGCGCGATCTCCTGCGCGCGGAGGTGCTTCTTCACCGTCAGCGGATAATAGGTCCCGCCCTTCACGGTCGCGTCGTTGCAGACGATCATCACCTGCCGGCCCGACACTCGCCCGATGCCGGCGATCATGCCCGCACCGGGGACCTCGCCGTCATAGAGGTCGTTCGCCGCCAGCTGGCCGATCTCCAGGAACGGGCTGCCCGGATCGAGCAGACGCTCGACGCGGTCGCGGGGCAGCAGCTTGCCACGGCTGGTGTGCCGTTCGCGTGCCTTGTCGCTGCCGCCCAGCGCCGCTCGTGCGACATCGGCGCGCAGCCGCTCGGCGAGCGCGCGATTGTGCGCGACGAGCGCGGGATCGATCGTCGCGGTGTCAGGGATGACGGGCGCGCTCATCGCCGATGCCTCACTGCGCCACCTTGGGCGCGGCGCCGATCAGCTCGCGCCCGATCAGCATGCGGCGGATCTCGTTGGTACCCGCGCCGATGTCGAGCAGCTTGGCGTCGCGCATGAAGCGCTCGACCGGCCAATCCTTCGTATAGCCCGCGCCGCCCAGCGCCTGGATCGCCTCCAGCGCCACCTTCACCGCATTTTCGGACGCATAGAGGATCGCGCCCGCTGCGTCGAAGCGCGTCGTCTTGCCGGCGTCGCAGCTTTTCGCCACCGCATAGACATAGGCGCGCGCCGAATTGAGCGCGACGTACATGTCGGCGACCTTGGCCTGCATCAGCTGGAACTGGCCGATCGGCTGGCCGAACTGCTTGCGCTCGCGGACATAGGGGATGACGACGTCGAGGCAGGCCTGCATGATGCCGAGCTGGATCGCGGCGAGCACCGCGCGCTCATAGTCGAGGCCGCTCATCAGCACGCCGACGCCGCCATTCAGCGGGCCCATGACGTTCTCGCGCGGGACCTCGCAGCCGTCGAACACCAGCTCCGCCGTCGGCGAGCCGCGCATGCCCATCTTGTCGATCTTCTGCCCGATCGAGAAACCGGGCATGTCCTTCTCGATCAGAAAGGCGGTGATGCCGCGGCTTCCCTCGCCGGTCTTCGCATAGACGACGAGCGTGTCGGCATAGGCCGCGTTGGTGATCCAGAATTTCGTGCCGTCGAGCACATAGCCGCGATCGGTCTCCCGTGCGCGCAGCTTCATCGACACGACGTCGGAGCCGGCGTTCGCCTCCGACATCGCGAGGCTGCCGACATGCTCGCCCGAGATCAGCTTGGGCAGGTATTTCGCCTTCTGCTCCGGATTGGCCCAGCGGCGGATCTGGTTGACGCACAGGTTCGAATGCGCGCCGTAGCTCAGCCCGATCGACGCGGATGCGCGCGAAACCTCTTCGACGGCGACGACATGTTCCAGATAGCCGAGACCGAGGCCGCCATCGGCTTCGTCGACCGTGATGCCGTGCAGGCCGAGCTCGCCCATCGCGGGCCAGAGCTCGTCGCGCGGGAACCAGTCGTCCGCGTCGATCCTTGCCGCGAGCGGCGCGATCCGGTCGGTCGCGAACCGCTGCGTGCTCTCGCGGATCATGTCCGCCGCCTCTCCGAGGGCGAAATCGAAATCGGGTGTCAAACCGCCACCTCTCCAAATGTCGTTTCAAATGCGACTAGCAGGACGGCCGCCCGGATCAACCCTCGACGCTTGCGGCGCGCGCGCGCCTTGCCTACCGCAAGCGTCAATAACGTACCGGAGCCTGCCGCCATGAAGACCCGCGCCGCCGTCGCCTTCGAAGCCAAGAAGCCGCTGGAGATCGTCGAGCTCGACCTGGAGGGCCCGAAGGCCGGCGAGGTCCTGGTCGAGATCATGGCGACCGGCATCTGCCATACCGACGCCTATACGCTCGACGGCCTCGACAGCGAGGGGCTGTTCCCCAGCGTGCTCGGCCACGAAGGCTGCGGCATCGTGCGGGAAGTCGGCGCGGGCGTGACCAGCGTCGCGCCCGGCGACCATGTCATCCCGCTCTACACGCCCGAATGCCGCCAGTGTAAATCCTGCCTCAGCGGCAAGACCAACCTGTGCACCGCGATCCGCGCGACGCAGGGCAAGGGTCTGATGCCCGACGGCACGACCCGCTTCAGCTACAAGGGCCAGCCGATTTTCCATTATATGGGCTGCTCGACCTTCTCGAACTTCACCGTCCTGCCCGAGATCGCGGTCGCCCGGATCCGCGAGGATGCGCCCTTCGACACCAGCTGCTACATCGGTTGCGGCGTCACCACCGGCGTCGGTGCCGTCGTCAACACCGCCAAGGTCCAGCCGGGCGAGAACATCGTCGTGTTCGGGCTGGGCGGCATCGGCCTCAACGTGATCCAGGGCGCGAAGCTGGCGGGCGCATCGCGGATCATCGGCGTCGACATCAATCCCGACCGCGAGGCATGGGGTCGCCGCTTCGGCATGACGCATTTCCTCAATTCGAAGGGGATGTCGCGCGAGGAGACGATCGCCGCGCTCCTGGCGCTGACCGACGGCGGCGCGGACTATACGTTCGACGCGACCGGCAATACCGAGGTGATGCGCACCGCGCTCGAGGCGTGCCACCGCGGCTGGGGCACGTCGATCATCATCGGCGTCGCCGAGGCGGGGAAGGAGATCGCGACGCGACCCTTCCAGCTCGTCACGGGGCGCAACTGGCGCGGCACCGCGTTCGGCGGCGCGCGCGGCCGCACCGACACGCCCAAGATCGTCGACTGGTATATGAACGGTCTGATCGAGATCGATCCGATGATCACGCACCGGCTGACGCTGGAGGAGATCAACAAGGGCTTCGACCTGATGCATGCGGGCGAGTCGATCCGCAGCGTCGTGATCTACTGACACCAAGGATAGGGAGAGGATTTATGTTCAGTCACGTCATGCTCGGCGCCAACGATGTCGAGGCATCCAAGGCTTTCTATGATGCGGCGCTCGGCGCACTGGGCGCGGCGCCGGGTCGTGGCGACGACAAGGGACGCGTCGTCTATGCCAATGGCGGCGCCCTGTTCATGCTGACGCGACCGATCGACGGTCAGCCGGCGTGCCACGCCAATGGCGGCACGGTCGGGTTCAGCGCGAAGAACACCGATGCGATCGACGCCTGGCATGCCGCCGGCCTGGCGCATGGCGGCAGCGCGTGCGAGGACCCGCCCGGCTGGCGCCAGACGCCCTTCGGGCCGCTGTACCTCGCCTATCTGCGCGATCCCGCCGGCAACAAGGTCTGCGCGGCATTCCGCGAGGCGCGCTGATGGATATCGTCTCGACCGCGCGTGCGCATGGCGGGACGCAGGGCGTCTACCGTCATGCCAGCGCGGCGACGGGCACTGACATGACCTTCGCGGTCTTCGTGCCCGATCACGCGCCAGGCGCGACCCTGCCCGTGGTCTGGTATCTGTCGGGCCTGACCTGCACCCATGCCAATGTCATGGACAAGGGCGAATATCGCCGCACCTGCGCCGATCTCGGCCTGATCCTCGTCGCGCCGGACACCAGCCCGCGCGGCGAGGACGTGGCGGACGACCCTGCCGGCGCCTATGACTTCGGCCTTGGCGCCGGTTTCTACGTCGACGCGACGGAGGCACCCTATGCGGCGCACTACCGGATGTGGTCCTATGTCACGGACGAGCTGCCGGCGCTGATCGGCAGTGCCTTTCCCGCCGACATGGCGCGCCAGTCGATCATGGGACATTCGATGGGCGGACACGGGGCGCTGACCATCGGCCTGACGTTCCCGGAGCGGTTCCGGGCGGTGTCCGCCTTCGCGCCGATCGTCGCGCCCAGCCAGGTGCCGTGGGGCGAGAAGGCGCTGGGCGGCTATATGGGCCAGGATCGGGCGGCATGGCGGCGGCACGACGCGGTCGCGCTGATCGAGGACGGCGCGCGCGTCCCCGCCCTGCTCGTCGACCAGGGGGATGCGGATCAGTTCCTGCGGGAACAGCTGCGGCCCGAGCTGCTGGCGGACGCCTGCGCCGCGGCGGGCATCGACCTGACGCTGCGGATGCAGGCTGGCTACGACCACAGCTATTTCTTCGTCTCGACCTTCATGGCGGACCAGCTCGGCTGGCACGCGGCACGGCTGCGCTGAGGTTCAGAGGTTCCGCGCGTAGACGAAGTCGTCGCACCAGGTCACGCCGACCTTGAAGCGGCGTTCGGCGACGACGGCGAAGCCGTGGCGTTCGTAAAAGGCGCGGGCGCGGGCATTTCCCGCGAACACGCCGAGCAGCATGCGCGTCGCGCCGATCGCGCGCGCATCAGCGACCGCGCGGGCCATGAGCGCCGGGCCGAGGCCGGTGCCCTGCATCCGGGACAGCGTGTAGATGCGGCGCAACTCGATGTCGCCGACGCGCGTCTCGCCCACCTCCTCCGGCGGGGTCAGCAGCGAATAGCCGATCGGCGCGTGACCGGACGCATGCTCCGCCAGCGTCAGGACGCTGGCCGGATCGCGGCTCCAGGCGTCGAACCGGTCCGCGCTGCTCTTGGCGGCGAGATGCGCCAGGATGTCGACGCCCGCCAGCACGCCGGCGAACGTCTCCAGGAAGCTGGCCTGCGCGACCAGCGCGACTGCGGGCGCATCCTCGGGAGACGCACGCCGCAGCCGCCAGTCGGTCATCAGCCGACGATCTCTTCGGGCTTGAAGAAATAGGCG
Organism: Sphingomonas sp. GV3; assembly: GCF_031082075.1. Classification (NCBI taxonomy): domain Bacteria; kingdom Pseudomonadati; phylum Pseudomonadota; class Alphaproteobacteria; order Sphingomonadales; family Sphingomonadaceae; genus Sphingomonas; species Sphingomonas sp. GV3. The sequence goes on from NZ_JARWLE010000001.1 coordinate 775,987, forward strand.
ATCTCGATCTCGGCATTCTCGTCCGAGTCCGAGCCGTGCACCGTGTTCGCCTCGATCGATTCGGCCAGTTCCTTGCGGATCGTGCCGGGCTCGGCGTTCGCCGGGTTGGTCGCGCCCATGATGTCGCGGTTGCGCTGCATCGCGTTCTCACCCTCGAGAACCTGCACGACGACCGGACCCGAGATCATGAATTCGACCAGGTCGTTGAAGAAGGGGCGCTCCTTGTGCACCGCGTAGAAGCCTTCGGCCTGTTCGCGGGTCATGTGGATGCGCTTCGAGGCGACGACGCGCAGGCCGGCGTCCTCTAGCATCTTGGTGACCGCGCCGGTCAGGTTGCGACGCGTGGCGTCGGGCTTGATGATCGAAAAGGTCCGGTTCGCGGCCATGATGGTCACGGAGCTCCTGTGGTTGGGCTGTCGTTGGAAGTGGCGCTGCCCTAGTGGCCGGAACGGGACTTGGCAACAATCAGCGATCGGCAGGCGCGATCAGGCGGCGCGCTCCCAGCGGCCGGTGTCCGACTGTTTCCAGTATCGCCGTTCGACATCCGCCGCGTCGCCCAGTCCCCGCCAAGCCGTTCGGGCCGCCTGGATATGGTCTTCGCCGAAGAAGTGGAACGCGCGGTCGAAGGTCAGCGCCTCGTCGCGCCAGCGGCCGTCGACGATGGCGACATGGCGCGCGCCGTTCGCCGCATCGACGCTGCCCGCGATCAGCACCGGCTGCAGCGCATCCCCACCCCCGCCGGCCTGGGCATGCGGCAGAAAACTTTCGGGATCGTAGATCCAGAGCAGGCGGTCGAGCTGCGCCCGCTGCTCCGGATCCTCCGCAACGATCAGCAGCCGCGCGCCGCTCGCCACCACCTTCTCGGCGATCTGCGGCAGCGCGCGGTCGAGCGGCGTCGTGGTCAGGTGATAGAAATCGACCTGCATCAGCCCTCGAAATTGGCCGAGACGAACCGGTCGAGCAGGCGGACGCCGTAGCCTGTCGCACCCTTGTCGTGGTGGCTGCCAGGCTTGTCCGCCCACACCACGCCGGCGATGTCGAGATGCGCCCACTTCACGCCGTCGTCGACGAACCGCTTGATGAACTGCGCGGCCGTGATCGAGCCGGCGCCGCGCGGTCCGACGTTCTTCATGTCGGCGATCGGGCTGTCGATCAGCTTGTCATAGGCATCGGCGAGCGGGAAGCGCCACAGCTTGTCGCCGCTCGCGCTGGCCGCGGCAAGCAGCTGCTCGGCAAGGCCGTCGTCGTTGCTGAACAGCCCGGCATGCTCGTTGCCCAGGCTGATGATCATCGCGCCGGTCAGCGTCGCGAGGTCGACCAGCGTGGTCGGCTTGAACGTCCGCTGCGTCCAGGTGATCGCGTCGGCGAGCACGAGGCGCCCCTCGGCGTCGGTGTTGATCACCTCGATCGTCTGTCCCGACATCGACGTCACCACGTCACCGGGCCGCTGTGCGTTGCCGTCGGGCATGTTCTCGACGAGCCCGCAGACGCCGACGACGTTGACCTTCGCCTTGCGCAGCGCGAGCGTCTTCATGACGCCGGCCACCGCGCCGGCGCCGCCCATGTCCCATTTCATGTCCTCCATGCCCGCCGCGGGCTTGATGGAGATGCCGCCGGTGTCGAAGGTCACGCCCTTGCCGACGAAGGCGATCGTCGGCGCGCCTTCGCCGCCGCCGTTCCACTTCATTGCGAGGATGCGGCCGTCGCGCACGGAGCCCTGGCTGACGCCGAGCAGCGAGCCCATGCCGAGATCGCGCATCGCCGCTTCGTCGAGCACCGTGATATCGAGCCCGAGGCCGTCGACGTCCCGCCGGACATGATCGACGAAGCTTTCCGGATACAGGATGTTGGGCGGCAGCGTGACGAGCGTGCGCGTCAGCGCCATGCCCGCGGTGACCGCGGCGGCATCCGCCCAGGCGGCGTCGGTCCCCTGCGCCGAGCCGGCAATCGTCACGACGCGCAAAGTCGGCTTCTGCTTCTCGGGCAGCCTGGTCCGATAGGCGTCGTAGCGCCAGGCGCGCTGTGCGGCCGCGGCCGCGAAGGCGGTGACGGCGGCGGCCGTAACACCCGAGGCGGATACGTCGACCGCGACCTCCTCCACGCCCGACGTCAGCAGCTTGGCGACGAGCGCACCTCCGGCCTTCTGCCAATCCACTTCGCTGCCCGCGCCGGTGCCGACGAGCAGCACATGACGCGCGCCGGACCCGGCGGGCACGAACACGTCGACCACCGCGCCCGCATCGCCCTCGAACCGCGCCGCCCTTGCGGCCGCGGCGACGACCGCGCCGCCGCCGGCCAAGTCGGGCAGCCCGGCGCCCTTGGCGACGGGAACGGCCACGACGACGGCGTCGGGCGAAACGGCGGGAGCGAAACGAACGTCCATGCGAACAAATCCTGTGTCTTTATCGTTGAACGCCGATCTAGGACCCGCCGGCGATAAGCACAACGATTGCAGGGCCGCACGGGTGGTGCGATAGGCGAAAACCGCATGCGTGCCGTTCAGGGCGGCGCAACTGCGGCGTATTGAAGGGGTGAGTGTTTATCATCGTGTCGCGTCTGCAACTCCTGGCCGGCTGTGCGCTGCCGCTCGTCCTGTTCGCCGCGCCGGCTGTCGCCCAGTCGCTGAGCGACAGGCCCGTCTCCCCTGCCCCGGTCTCGGACGCAGCTTTGGCCAAACCCGCGCCGCCGCCGGCGGCGGGTGAGGACCAGATTCGCTTCAGCGCGGACGCGCTGGAGTATGACACCAACACCGACATCGTGACCGCGAGCGGCGAAGTGCGCATGTATCGCGAGACGGAACGGCTGCGCGCCGACCGCGTGGTGTGGAACCGCAAGACCGGCCGGGTGACCGCGACGGGCAATATCGCGGTGACCAACCCGCAGGGCGATACCGCCTATGGCGATTCGATCGAGCTGACCGACTCGCTCAAGGATGGCGTGGTCGACAACATGCTGATCGTGCTAAACCGCGGCGGACGCCTCGCCGCCGAAAAGGGCACGCGCGACGCCAATGGCGTGGTGGAGCTGCAGACCGCCGCCTACACGCCCTGCGCGGTCGCGACCTCGGCCGGCTGCCCGAAGGAACCGTCGTGGAAGATCACGGCGGTGCGCATCACCTATCGGCCGGACCGCAAGCGGCTCTATTACGGCGGCGGGTCGTTCCACCTCTTCGGCCTGCCCGCGCTGCCGCTGCCCGCCTTCTCTACGCCGGTAGGCGGCGGATCGGAGAGCGGGTTGCTTATGCCCGATTTTCAGATCAGCCAGTCGAACGGGCTGGAACTGATCGCGCCCTATTACGTCAAGCTCGCCCCCAACAAGGGGCTGACGCTGACGCCGCATATCTTCTCCAGCGAAATCCCCATGATGCAGGCGCAGTATGAGGCGCTGGGACAGACGGGCGCCTTCCGCATCACGGGCTATGCCACCGAAAGCCGGCGCAGCGACGACCTGACCACGATCACCGCCAACCAGACCGAACGCGCGTTCCGCGGCTATCTGGACGGCGTCGCCCGCTATCAATTGACCCCCGACTGGACGCTGAGCGGATCGCTGCGGCTGACGACGGACCGTACCTTCCTCCGCCGCTACGACATCTCGCGCGACGATCGCCTCCGCACCACGGCGTCGCTCGAACATATCGATGCCGACAGCTATTTCGCGATCACCGGCTGGTATGTGCAGACGCTCCGCGTGGGCGACGTCCAGGGGCAGCAACCGATCGCCCTGCCCGAGATCGACTATCGCCGCCGGCTCGACCTGTTCGGCGGCAAGTTGCAGCTGCAGGGCAATTCGCTCGCGATCACCCGCACCGCGGGCCAGGATACGCAGCGGGCCTTCGTTGCCGGTCAATGGGACCTGCGGCGGCTGACCAACTGGGGCCAGGAGGTGACGCTGACGGCCTATGCGCGTGCCGACGTCTACAATACCGACAATATCGCGAGCACCGCCGTCGCAAGCTATCGCGGCCTCGACGGTTTCCACGGCCGCGCGATCGGCGCACTGGCCGCGGACGTCAAATGGCCGTTCGTCGGCAGCTTCCTCGGCGGCACGCAGGTGCTGACACCGCGGGTACAGATCGTCGCTTCGCCCAAGGTCGCCAATCTCGACGTGCCCAACGAGGACGCGCGCGCGATCGACCTGGAGGATTCGAACCTCTTCGCGCTCAACCGCTTCGCCGGCTACGACCGGTTCGAGGACACGACGCGCGTGACCTATGGCGCGGAATGGGCGGTCAACATCCCCGGCGTGTCGTTCAATGCCGTCATCGGACAGAGCTATCGCCTGACGCAGCGTCCCACGATCCTGCCGCAGGGTACGGGTCTGTCGGACCGTTTCTCCGACATCGTGGGAAGGACCGAACTGCGCGTCCACGATTTCGTGTCGATCACGCATCGCTATCGCCTGGACAAGGACAGTTTCGCGGTACGCCGCAACGAGGTGGACGCGACGGTTGGCTCGCGCAGCACCTATGTCCTCGTCGGCTACCTCCGCCTCAACCGCAACATCACGCCCAGCATCGAGGACCTGCAGGATCGCGAGGAACTGCGCCTCGGCGGCCGCGTGCAGGTCACGCGGTTCTGGTCCGCCTTCGGCTCGACGGTGATCGACCTCACCAACAAGTCGGAGGACCCGCTGTCGCTGTCCGACGGATTCTCGCCGGTCCGGCATCGGTTGGGCGTGCAATATGAGGACGACTGCCTGCGGCTTGGCGTGACGTGGCGGCGAACCTACCAGGACACGGGCGACGCGCGCGGGGGCAACGCCTTCCTGTTGTCGCTGGCGTTGAAGAACATCGGTCGCTAAGCCCGCATTCAGCCGGCCGAGGGCATAGGTCGGATTCAAGCGGACGGATCAAGGCGCGCGGCCTGCGCGCACAGCTGTAGGATAACGGGAACACGTGACGCATCGAATTCGACCGGCGGCCCGGCTGGGCCGGATCATGGGGTGGGTGGCGCTGACGGCGATGGCCGGCGGCGCGGTGGCGCAAACGGTGACCGATCAGAGCACGCCCGAAACCGCGCTGGACATCCCGGCCAATCTGCAGATCTTCGGCAAGGTCGATCCCAACGTCCGCAAGCCGACGGCGATCGTCAACGACTTCGTCATCACCGGCACCGACGTCGACCAGCGGCTGGCGCTGATCATCATGAGGAACGGTGGAAAGGCGCCGCCAACGGAGCAGCTCGAACAGCTCAAGCTCGAGATACTTCGGCAGCTGATCGACGAGACGTTGGAGATTCAAGAGGCGAAGAGCGCCGATATCACCGTCACGCAGGCAGAAATCGAACAGGCAATGAACGGCCTGGCGAAACAGATGGGACGGTCCGTCAGCCAGCTACGCGGCGACTTGCGCGCTGCGGGCTCTTCGGAACGCTCTGCCCGCCGCGCGATCGAGGGCGAGCTTGCCTGGACCCGGTACCTGCGCCGCAAGGTCGAGCCCTTCGTCAACGTCGGCGACGAGGAGGTGAAGGCGATCATCGACCGCCTGCAGGCGTCGAAGGGGGCGGAGGAATATCACCTCCAGGAGATCTACCTCAGCGCCAACGACGCCAACCGCGAACAGATCGCGGCCAATGCGCGGCAGATCATCGGCGAGCTGCAGAAGGGGCAGCAGCCGTTCGAATTCTATGCTCGCAGCTATTCCGAAGCCTCGACCAAGGCGGTCGGCGGCGATCTCGGCTGGCTACGCTTGGCGACGCTGCCGCAGCCGCTCGCGGAAGCCGCGCAGCAGATGCAGGTCGGCCAGGTCGCCGGCCCGATCGCGACGCCCGGCGGCTTCTCGATCCTCTACCTGCTCGACAAGCGCACCGTCGGTGCGGCGGACCCGCGCGACGCGCGGCTCAGCCTCAAGCAGCTGACCATCCATTTCCCCGCCAACACGACGATGGCGCAGGCGCAGGCGCGCGCGGGTACGTTCGCCCAGGCGCTCAAGCAGATCCAGGGCTGCGGCAGCGTGGAGAAGGTCGCCGCATCGGTCGGCGCGGAGGTCGTCGACAACGATTCGGTGCCGGTGCGCAGCGTCCCCGATCCGCGGCTCCAGCAGATCCTGCTCGGCCTGCAGGTCGGTCAGGCGACGCCGCCCTTCGGCTCGCCGCAGGACGGCGTTCGCTCGCTCGTCCTCTGCGGTCGCGACGATCCGCAGCAGAGCAATCTGCCGAGCGCGAATCAGATCCAGGGCCAGCTCGAGCAGCAGCGTGTAAACCTGCGCGCGCAGAGCAAGCTGCGCGACCTGCGGCGCGACGCGGTCATCGAGTATCGCTGACGTGACCGACCCGGGCACAGCGCGCGTGGGATCGGCGACCGCCCCGCTCGCGGTGCCGCTGGGCGATCCCGCCGGGGTCGGGCCGGAGATCATCGGCAAGAGCTGGGCGGTGCGGGGAGTCCGCCGCCTGCCGCCATTCATGGCGGTGGGCGACCGGCGCGCGATCGCGCGGGTCTGGGACGGTCCGATCGCGACCGTCGCGGACGCCGCGGAAGCCCTGGCGGTGTTCGACCGCGCGCTGCCGGTGCTGCCCGCGCGCGAAGCGGGCGAGATCGTAGCCGGTGAGCCCGACGTCGCCGGGGCGCACGCCGCCTTCGACGCCCTGGAAGTCGCGACGCGCGCGGTGCGGACCGGCGAGGCGCGCGCGCTGGTGACCGGACCGGTATCCAAGGCGCAGCTGTACGGCGTCGGCTTCGACTGGCCGGGCCAGACCGAATTCGTCGCGGAACGGTGCGGCGTCGCGGAGGAGGACGCCGTGATGATGCTGGCCGGTCCGTCGCTTCGCGTCGTGCCGATCACCACGCACGTTCCGCTGGCCGAGGTTAGCCGCCTGCTGACGGTCGACCTGATCCTCGCCCGCGCGCGCGTCACGGCCGCCGGCCTGCGGACGGGGTTCGGCATCAAGGGACCGCGGCTCGCCTTCGCGGGCCTCAACCCGCATGCCGGAGAGGGCGGCGCGATCGGACGCGAGGAAATAGAGGTGATGGCGCCCGCGATCGCACAGCTGCGCGCCGAGGGGATCGAGGCGACCGGCCCCTTCGCGGCCGACACGCTGTTCCACGCCCGCGCGCGATCCGCCTATGACGTGGTCCTGTGCCCCTACCACGACCAGGCGCTGGTGCCGATCAAGACGCTGCATTTCGACGAAGGGGTCAACGTGACATTGGGCCTGCCGATCGTACGCACGTCGCCCGATCACGGCACCGCGTTCGGCCTTGCCGGGCGCGATACGGCGCATCCCGGCGCGATGATCGCGGCGATCGCCATGGCGGGCCAGATCGCCGACCGTCGCTTCCCCGCCGGCGTCGCCGCGGTCGCGGCGTGAGTGCGTCACCGGTCGGGGGTCCCCTCCCCCCGCTGCGCGAGGTGATCGCGCGCTACGGTCTCTCGGCCAGCAAGGCGCTGGGCCAGAATTTCCTCTTCGACGGCCAGCTGCTGGCGCGGATCGCGGCGGTGCCCGGCGACCTCGACGGCGCCGAGGTGCTGGAGGTGGGGCCGGGCCCGGGCGGTCTAACCCGGGCACTGCTGCTCGCGGGCGCGCAGGTCACCGCGATCGAGCGCGACCGCCGCTGCATCCCCGCGCTCGAGGAGCTGGGCGCCGCCTTCCCCGGCAAGCTGCGCCTGATCGAGGGCGATGCGCTCGCGGTGGACGCCCCCGCCCTCTTCACAGGGCGGCCGCACATCGTCTCCAACCTGCCCTACAATGTCGGAACCGCGTTGCTGGTCGGCTGGCTGACGGGACCGTGGCAGCCATGGTGGCAGTCGCTGACCCTGATGTTTCAGAAGGAAGTCGCCGAGCGGATCGTCGCGACGCCGGGAAGCGACCATTACGGCAGGCTCGCGGTGCTGGCGCAGTGGCGCAGCACGGCGAGGATCGCGATGCCGGTCCATCGCTCCGCCTTTACCCCGCCGCCAAAGGTGATGTCCGCTGTCGTTCATATCACCCCGACGGAGCCGCCGGCGGGCGTCGACGTGGCGGTGCTGGAAAGGGTGACAGCCGCGGCTTTCGGCCAGCGCCGCAAGATGCTGCGGCAAAGCCTGAAGGCGGTACCGGGTGCGCTCGCGGCAGCGGAGGCGATCGGGATCGACGCGTCCCGACGCGCGGAAACGCTGACCGTGGCCGAATTCGTCGCCATTGCGCGCGCGGCGGACGGCTGATCGCATCCTCCGCCCCGCTGCTAACAATCGCGAGATCGCGATACCCGATCCCGCCACCGCCTGCCCGCACACTCATACGGCGACAGCGTCAGTCCTTGGCGGCGGTCGGCTTCGCTTGCGTCTGCGCGGTGGTGACCGGCGGCCCCTTCGCGATGGCGGCCGCCAGCTGGTTCGCCTCCGGGCAGGCGCCCTTGCACAAGGTCCGGATCTTCGCGAGATTGGCCTTTGCCAGCGTCACCGCCCCCTTGGCGACCAGCGCCTCGCCCTGGCCCTGCAACGCGGCCACGTCGTTGGGTTCAAGGGACAGCGCCTCGCGGTAGAGGCGGATCGCGGTGCCGGGCAGGCCGCGTGCGTCCGCCGTCTCGGCCAACACGACATAGGCCTGGCGATTGCGAGGATCGACCGCGAGCGCGGTCTCCAGCAAGTCCGTGGCGCCGTCGAGATTGCCGGCCGCCTTCGCCGCCTTGCCCTGAGCCAGCAACTGCATCGAACGGGCGTCGATCTGGTCGTCCGGCCGCTGGCCGTGCAGCGAGGTCGACACGCACACCAGGGTCAACGTGGCGGCGATGGCGACGGAGGTCACGCGCATGAAGGTCTCCACAGGGGGCACGGCCCGCAAGCTAGCAAAGCCGGATCAGCCGCGCGACAAAAAAGCCGTCGGTCCCGTCGTGCGCGGGATCGAGGCGCAGGCCGCTGCCGCGCGGCCGGCCGGCCGGCAGATCGAGCGGCTCGGCACGCCAGCCGGGAGAGGTGGCGAGGAAGGCGTCGACCTGTGCCGCCCCCTCCGCATCAAGGAGCGAGCAGACGATGTAGACCAGCGCCCCGCCCGGCCGCACGAGCGGCGCCGCGAGCTCCAGGACGTGGCGCTGCTGCTGCGCGAATCGTTCCAGCCGCTGTGGCGTGAGGCGCCAGCGCGCCTCGGGATTGCGACGCCACGTCCCGGTCCCCGAACAGGGCGCATCCACCAGGACCGTATCCGCGGCGCCTGCAAAGGGCGCGAGCGCTGCCGCCTCGCGTCCCGCATCGAGCAGCAGCGGCCTGGCGATCGTGACCCCCGCCTTTTCCGCGCGCGGCGCCAGCCTCGACAGCCGGGCGCGGTCGACGTCGCTCGCGATCAACTCGCCGCGATTGTCCATCGCCGCGGCGAGCGCGAGCGTCTTGCCGCCGCCACCTGCGCACAGGTCGATGATGTTCTGGCCGGGCTCCGCGCGGGCGGCGAGGCTGACGATCTGGCTGCCCGCGTCCTGCACCTCCACGCGCCCGGCGAGCGGTTCGACGTTGGTGCCGTTGGGCAGGCGCAGCGCGTCGGGCAACCCGGCCACGGCTTCACCGCCGATCTCCGCACGGATCGACGCGACGTCCGTGCGAAGCCGGTTGACCCGGATATCGAGCGGCGCGCGGGCGACCAGCGCTTGCTGAGCCGAAACCGGGACGTCCGATGCGATCAGCGCCGCGCTGAGCCATGATGGCATGACCCCGGCAGCGGCGGCGGGCTCGGCCGGATCCAGCGAGGCCGGTCCATGCGCCGATCCGTCGAAAGTGGCAGCAAGCGCGTCGTCCTCCCGCGCCAGCCCGACCAGCGCGGCGCGACCATTCTCGGGCAGTTCCCCGGCGCGGCGGATCGCCGCATAGACGAGGTCGCGCACCGCGCGCCGGTCCTTGGCGCCGGCATAGCGACGGCTCGCGAAATAGCGCGCGACGAGCGTGTCCGCCGCCGCACCGCCGCCGCGTGCCGCGTCGACGACCTGGTCGAGAATGTCGATCGCGGCCTGGCTGCGCGCCGCGGGCGTCATCGGCCGACTCCCGTCACCGCTGCCTCATCGGGTCGGATAGTTCGGCGCCTCGCGCGTGATCGTCACGTCGTGCACGTGGCTTTCCTTCAGCCCCGCGCCGGTGATCTGCACGAATTGCGCGCGGCTCTTCAGGTCGGGGATCGTCGCCGAGCCGGTATAGCCCATTGCCGCCTTGATGCCGCCGACGAGCTGGTGGATGACGTCGCGTGCCGGCCCCTTATAGGCGACCTGCCCTTCGATCCCCTCCGGCACCAGCTTCATCTGGTCCTTGATATCGCCCTGGAAATAGCGGTCGGCGGAGCCGCGACCCATCGCGCCGACCGACCCCATGCCGCGATAGGATTTGTACGCCCGTCCCTGGTACAGGAAGGTTTCGCCCGGCGCCTCTTCGGTGCCGGCCAGAAGCGATCCGACCATGCAGGTGGCGGCCCCAGCGGCCAGTGCCTTGGCGAGGTCGCCGGAGGTGCGCAGGCCGCCGTCCGCGATCACCGGTACGCCCGACTTGGCGGCCTCTTCGGCGCAGTCCATGACCGCGGTGAGCTGCGGCACGCCCACGCCGGCGACGACTCGCGTCGTGCAGATCGATCCCGGACCGATACCGACCTTGATGCCGTCCGCGCCCGCGTCCACCAGCGCGCGCGTCGCCGCCGCGGTCGCGACGTTGCCCGCCACGACCTGAACCGAATTGCTCAGCTGCTTCACCCGCTCGACCGCCCGCGCGACGTCGCGATTGTGGCCGTGCGCCGTGTCGATCACGATCAGGTCGCATTCCGCGTCGACAAGGGCCTCCGTCCGCTCGAAACCCTTGTCACCGACCGTGGTCGCCGCGGCGACGCGCAGGCGGCCGGCCGCATCCTTGGTCGCGTCGGGATAGGTGACCGCCTTTTCGATATCCTTGACCGTGATCAGCCCGACGCAGCGATAGGCGTCGTCGACGACGAGCAGCTTCTCGATGCGGCGCTGATGGAGCAGGCGGCGCGCCTCGTCCTGGCCGACGTCGGTCGAAACCGTCGCGAGATTGTCGCGGGTCATCAGTTCGGCGACCGGCTGCTTCGGATTGCCCGCGAAGCGGACGTCGCGGTTCGTGAGGATGCCGACGAGCCGTCCGTCCGCCTCGACGACCGGGATGCCGCTGATCCGATGGTTGGCCATCAGCGCCTGCGCCTCCGCCAGCGTCGCGGTCGGGGCGATGGTGATCGGATTGACGACCATGCCCGACTCGAAGCGCTTGACCTGGCGCACCGCCGCCACCTGTTCCTCGACGGTCAGATTGCGGTGGAGGACGCCGATACCGCCGAGCTGGGCCATGACGATCGCCATGTCCGCTTCGGTCACCGTGTCCATGGCCGAGGACAGGATCGGGATGTTGAGCGCGATGCCCCGCGTCACCTGCGTGCGCGTATCCGCGCTGCTCGGCAGGATATCGGACTCCTGCGGCACGAGCAGGACGTCGTCGAAAGTGAGGCCGAGCCGGATATCCAAGATGCCGTTCCTCGCATGGCGTGGGGAAGTGGCGGGCCATGTAACCGCGGTCCGCCCGATTAGCTAGGGGGTCACCGACATGGCCTTACGGTTCGGCCGCGCGGGGTGCTATAGAGATATGGGGCACCGGCGCGTGAGTCGGCATCCCGGGGAGGGCCGACATGGGGATTACCATCGCAGCATTCGCCTTGGCACTGGTGCTGTTCTACCTGATGACCAGCATCAAGATCGTGCGCCAGGGCTACCAGTACACGATCGAGCATTTCGGCCGCTACACCACCACCGCCGCGCCGGGCTTCAACTTCTACCCGGCGTTCTTCTATCGCGTCGGCCGCAAGGTGAACATGATGGAGCAGGTGATCGATATCCCCGGACAGGAGATCATCACCAAGGACAACGCGATCATCTCGACCGACGGCGTCGTCTTCTTCCAGGTGCTCGACGCGGCAAAGGCCGCCTATGAGGTTTCGGATCTGTACGTCGCGCTGCTCCAGCTGACGACGACGAACCTGCGCACCGTGATGGGGTCGATGGACCTGGACGAGACCTTGTCGAAGCGCGACGAGATCAATGCGCGCCTCCTGTCGGTGGTGGATCATGCGACGGTGCCGTGGGGCGTCAAGATCACCCGCGTCGAGATCAAGGACATCCGCCCGCCGGCCGACATCGTCGCCGCCATGGGCCGCCAGATGAAGGCGGAGCGCGAGAAGCGCGCCAACATCCTCGAGGCGGAGGGCACGCGGGCCAGCGAGATCCTGCGGGCCGAGGGCCAGAAACAGGCGCGCATCCTGGAGGCGGAAGGCCGGCGCGAGTCTGCCTATCGCGACGCGGAAGCGCGCGAGCGCGCGGCGGAGGCCGAGGCGAAGGCGACGCAGGTCGTGTCCGACGCGATCGAGAGTGGGTCGACGCAAGCGATAAACTATTTCATCGCACAGAAATATGTCGAGGCCGTCGGCAAGTTCGCGACCAGTCCCAACGCTAAGACGATCCTGTTCCCGGTCGAGGCGACCAACTTGATCGGCACGCTGGGTGGCATCGGCGAACTTGCCAAGGAGGCCTTGGGCAAGCCGTCCGCGGCGGCGTCCGCCGAGCCGCGGCGCGGACCTTTCGAGCTGCCCAAGCCGTGACGCTCGACGGGATCGGCGGAGCGGCGGGCGCTTGGCTGATCGCGGCGCTGGCCCTCGGGCTCGCCGAGCTGGTTATCCCGGGCGTGTTCGCCGTCTTCCTGGCGATCGCCGCCGGGATCGTCGGGCTGACCCTGCTGGCTCTGCCCGAGTTGCCCGCCGCGGTGCAGATCGCTGCCTTCGCCGCGTGGAGCATCGTTTCGGTGCTGATAGGCCGTCGCTGGTATTGCGACTATCCGGTCGAAACCAGCGATCCGCAGCTCAACGACCGTGCCGCCCGCATGATCGGCCAGGTGGTGGTCGTCGAGCAGCGCGTCGATGCGGAGGGCGGCCGCGTACGGGTGGGCGACGGCAGCTGGCCCGCGCGCGGTGCCCCGGCGGACCGTGGCGCACGCGTCCGCATCAGCGCGATCCGCGACGGCGTCGCAATCGTCGAACCGCTGGCCGATTGATCGACAATTCCTCCACTTGGCGCATTCTAACCGATTGTCGCTGCGCTGCCATCAATGCGATGCTATATAAGACGGGTGAGCGACAGCATCCCCTTCGACGTGCCGATCGGCGTCGACCCCGCCGACATCGACTTCATGGGTCACGTCAACAACGCCAGCTATCTGAAGTGGGTGCAGGAAGCCGTGGTCAGCCACTGGCAGAAGCTCGCGCCCGCCGACGCGGTCGCCACCCACCTTTGGGTCGCGCTGAAGCACGAGATCACCTATCGCAAGCCGACCTTCCTCGGCGATGACGTGATCGCCACGGTGTTGCTCGAAAAGGTGCAGGGCGCGCGCGCGTTCTACGACACCGTCATCCGGCGCGGCGAAGAGGTGCTGGCGGAAGTGAAATCGAGCTGGTGCTGCCTGGACGCCGAGACGCTGAAGCCGGCGCGCCTCGCGCGCGAGGTCATCGACCGGTTCTTTCAGCCACCCGATCAGGCCAAGGCCTGACGGCGCGTACGCCGCCGCGACGGGCGGGCCGAAGCACCGTTCCCCTCCTCGTGCCGGCCAAGGGGAACAGCGCTTCGGTTTTCGACCGGCAGGCGGCGCCGAGGATCAGGCCGCCTCGGTGCTCCGGGGCGCAGCCTGGCGTACACCGTCGTCGACGTGATCGGCGAACTGCGCGAAATTCTCCACGAACAGATCGACGAGCCTTGCCGCCGCGGCGTCATAAGCGGCCTTGTCCGCCCAGGTCGCCCGCGGATCGAGGATCGCGCTGTCGACTCCCGGGACCGCGACCGGCACCTTGAACCCGAAGTTCGGATCGGTACGGAACTCGGCGTCCTTCAGCGACCCGTCTAGCGCGGCGTTGAGCAATGCTCGCGTGGCCTTGATCGGCATGCGATGCCCGACACCATATTGGCCGCCCGTCCAGCCGGTATTGACCAGCCAGCAATCGACCCCGCCCTTGGCGATCCGCTCCTTCAGGAGATTGCCGTAGATCGAGGGATGGCGCGGCATGAAGGGGGCGCCGAAGCAGGTCGAGAAGGTCGCGTCCGGTTCCGTCACGCCGATCTCCGTACCGGCGACGCGCGCGGTATAGCCGGACAGGAAGTGATACATCGCCTGATCGGGCGTCAGCTTTGCGATCGGCGGCAGGATGCCATAGGCATCCGCGGTCAGCATCACGATGTTGCGCGGCACGCCGCCCATATTCTCGTCGGACGCGTTCGGGATGAAATCGATCGGATAGGCGCCGCGGCTGTTTTCCGCGAGGCTGTTGTCGTCCAGATCGAGCTGGCGCGTGACCGGGTCCATCACGACATTCTCCAGCACGGTGCCGAAGCGCTTGGTCGTCGCGAAGATCTCGGGCTCGGCCTCCGGCGACAGGCGGATCATCTTGGCATAGCAGCCGCCCTCGAAATTGAAGACCGCGGTATCAGACCAGCCATGCTCGTCGTCACCGATCAGGGTGCGCTGCGGATCGGCGGAGAGCGTCGTCTTCCCCGTGCCCGACAGGCCGAAGAACACGGCGGTCGATCCGTCGGCGCCCATGTTCGCCGAGCAATGCATCGGCATCACGCCACTCGTCGGCAGCAGATAGTTGAGGATGCCGAACACAGACTTCTTCATCTCGCCGGCATAGCGGGTCCCGCCGATCAGGATCAGCTTCTCGGTGAAGTTTACCGCGATGACGGTTTCGCTGCGGCAGCCGTGGCGGGCCGGATCGGCGCGGAAGCTGGGCAGGTCGATGATCGTATATTCCGGCTCGAACCCCTTCAGCTCGTGCTCCTCCGGGCGGACCAGCATCGTCCTGATGAAGAGGTTGTGCCACGCGAGCTCGTTGATGACGCGCACCCGCACGCGGTGCTCGGGCTGGGACCCGCCGTACAGGTCCTGCACGAACAGGTTTTCCTTGTCGCGCAGCGCGGTCAGGAAATCGGCCTTCAGCGCTGCGAACGCGTCCGGGGTCATGCCCTTGTTGGTCTTGCCCCACCAGACCGTGGCGTCGGTCTCCGCATCGCGGACGATGAACTTGTCCTGCGCGGACCGGCCGGTGTGCGCGCCGGTTTCCACGACCAGGGGCCCGTCGGCGCTGAGCTTGCCCTCGCCGCGCGCGACGGCGGCTTCGACCAGCCTCGCGGTGACCATGTTCCAATGGAGATCGGCGCGCGTCTCGATACCCTGCCGGTCGAGACCTGCGTGCGGAATACGCTCGTTCACAGGCAACATCCTCCCACGTCAAAATCGCCTGCGCGCGCGTCCTGGGGAGGGAAAGTACGCGCGCCGGCCTGTACCTTCCCGCTTACGCAGCAAAACCGCAGGCGTCAAACCGGCGGTTTCCGTAACGTCATGTCCGATACGGTTGAGCCGGGCGCCGCTTTGACGTACCGCGGAGGCGATGATCAGCAAGGCCTGCCCCGCATGACCGCGACGATCGCGCTGGTCGACGACGACCGCAACATCCTGACCTCCGTCTCGATCGCGCTGCAGGCGGAGGGCTTTTTGACCCGCGTGTATAGCGACGGAGAGGCCGCGCTGAAGGCGTTGACCGACAATCCCCCCGACCTTGCGATCTTCGACATCAAGATGCCGCGGATGGACGGTTTGGAGCTGCTGCGGCGACTGCGCGAGAAGAGCCAGATCCCCGTCATCTTCCTGACCAGCAAGGACGACGAGCTGGACGAGGCGCTCGGCCTCGCCATGGGTGCGGACGACTATATTGCCAAGCCGTTCAGCCAGCGGCTGCTGATCGCCCGGATCCGTGCCATTTTGAGACGGACGGACCTGGCGATGCCGCAGGAGAGCGGCAACGAGACCGTGGAGCCGACCCAGCCGATCGAGCGGGGACGGCTGAGCATGGATCCGGCGCGGCACCGCACCACCTGGGCCGGCGACGTGGTGACGCTGACGGTCACGGAATTCCTGATCCTGGAGACGCTCGCGCAGCGCCCCGGCATCGTAAAGACGCGCAACCAGCTGATGGACGCCGCCTATCACGACGACATCTACGTCGACGACCGGACGATCGACAGCCACATCAAGCGCCTGCGCCGCAAGTTCCGCCAGGTCGACCCCGAATTCGACGCGATCGAGACGCTCTATGGCGCCGGATACCGATTCTCCGAAGAGTGACGGCGGCGAAGGGCGCGACCTCGCGCTCCGCTGGTCCGGCCACATCTCGCTCACGCGGCGTATCCTCGCCGTCAACATTGTTGCGCTGCTGCTGCTCGCGGGCGGCTTCTTCTATCTCGATTCCTACCGCAGCCGCATCGTCGACAGCCGCGTCGCGCAGACGAGCCGCGAATCGGAGCTGATCGCTGAGTCGCTGGCGATGGTGGAGCCGGCACAGCGCGACGCGTTGATCGAACGCCTGTCGCGCGACACCGGCACGCGCCTGCGCATCTTCGACCGCAACGGCGCGACGGTGGCGGACAGCCGAGCGCTCGGCGTCCGCAATGCCGTGCTGCTCGATCCCGACAAGCAGCCCTGGAACCAGACGGTCGCACGTTTCCTCGATGCCGTGATCGACACCGTCGTGGGCGCGGCCCGGGCGCCCCTGTACCGCGAACGGACCGATGGGCGGCAGTGGCCGGACGTCGCCGCGACCGCCCGCAACGTCGTGTCGACCAGCGTCTGGCGTGCGCCGGACCGTACGCCGGTGATCACCTCCGCCGCACCGTTGCCGCAGGGACAGGCGGTGATGACCACCGTCAACGCGCGCGACATCACCCAGACGGTGCGCATCGAGCGGTTCCGCCTCAGCCTGGTGCTGGCCGGCGTGACGCTGGTCTCGATCCTGCTGTCGCTGTTCCTCGCGCGGACGATCGTGCGCCCCTTGCGGCGCCTTGCCCGTGCCGCGGTGCGAGTCCGGCTGGGACGTGCGCGCGAGGTCGTCGTTCCCCGCCTTCCCTCACGACGCGACGAGATCGGCAGCCTGGCGCGCGCGCTGTCCGACATGAGCCTGGCGCTGCGGGCGCGGATCGACGCCACCGAAGCCTTTGCCGCGGACGTGACGCACGAGCTGAAGAACCCGCTGGCCTCGCTGCGGTCGGCGGTCGAGGGGCTGGGCCATGTCAAGGACCCGGCCTTGCAGGAGCAACTGCTCGCGATCGTGCGTGACGACGTCCATCGGCTGGACCGGCTGATCACCGACATTTCGGAAGCGTCGCGGCTGGACGCGCAGCTCAGCCGGGCCAAGTTTGAGGCCGTCGACGTCGGTGCGATGATCGCAGGGCTGGTCGCGCAGCGTCAGGCACGCGGGCTCGCGCACGGCGTGCGCCTGGTCTTCGATCGCGCGGAGGGCGACTTGGTCGCGAACGGCGAAGGCGCGCGGCTGGAGCGCGTATTCGACAATCTCATCGACAACGCCCTGTCCTTCTCTCCCGACGGGGGCCTGGTCGCGATCTGGGCCGGCCGGCAGGATGCGATGATCGTCGTGCGCGTCGAGGACGAGGGCCCCGGCGTCCCCCAGGAGGCGCGCGACATGATCTTCCGGCGCTTCCAGTCGATCCGGCCGTCGACCGAGGCGTTCGGCCAGCATTCGGGACTGGGCCTTGCCATTGCGCGCACCATCGTCGAGGCGCATCAGGGCACGATCGCGGTCGAATCGCGCGAGGATCGCCTGAGCGGCGCGCGATTCGTCGTCCGCTTGCCGGGCGCCGAGGTTCAGTAGAGGCGATTGAACGAAGAGCATGGCCATCCTTTCGTCGGAGACGCTTCACGCGACCGCGGTCGCCATCGATGGGCACGCCGTGCTTCTCGAAGGGCCGTCCGGCGCGGGCAAGTCGGATCTCGCGCTGAGGCTGATCGACCGCGGCGCGGTCCTGGTCAGCGACGATTACACGCTGCTGGTCCGACGGAACGGCGATCTGGTCGCGCGCGCACCTGACACCATCCGCGGCAAGATGGAGGTCCGCGGAGTCGGCATCGTAACCTTGCCGCACGTCGAGGACCTGCCGGTCCGCCTGGTCGTGCGGCTGGACGGGCAGCCGGTCCGCTTGCCGGAACGCCGAATTCGGCGGATCGCGGGCGTCGCTGTTCGCGAGATCAGTCTCGACCCGCACCACGCGTCGACCCCGATCAAGGTCGAAATGGCGCTGCGCCAGCCCGAAGCGACACCGGCATGACCGATCGCAAGGACATCCTGCTCGTCACGGGCCTCTCCGGCGCGGGCAAGTCGACCGTTCTGAAGACGCTGGAGGACATCGGCTGGGAGGTCGTCGACAATCTGCCGCTGCTGCTGCTCGACCGCCTGCTCGACGCGCCGCTCACCGAGGGGACCGGCGACGCCGGACAACCGCTCGCGATCGGCATCGGCACCCGCACGCGCGACTTCGATCCCGTGCGGATCGTCGAGCGTATCCGCAGGCTGCGGGACGTGCACGACCTCGACATCGGCATGTTGTTCCTCGATTGCGCCGGCGCGGAGCTGGAGCGGCGCTATTCGGAAACGCGGCGCCGCCATCCGCTCGCGCCGGATCGACCGGCGAGCGACGGCATCGGCCGGGAGCGCGAATTGCTCGCACCGCTGCGCGACTGGTCGAATCGCCTGATCGACACGACCAATCTGTCCAGCCACGCCCTGGCGCAGCAGATTCGCGAGACGTTCGCACGCGCCGGCAACGACGAACCCGTGCTTTCCGTCCTGTCCTTCGGTTTCGCCCGCGGGCTGCCGCGCAACGCCGATCTCGTCTTCGACATGCGTTTCCTGCGCAATCCGCATTGGAACGCCGCGCTTCGCCCCGGGACAGGGCTCGACGCGGACGTCGCCGCCTATGTCGCGGCGGATCCCGCCTATCCCGAGGCGATGGACCGGATAGAGGGGCTGCTGAAGCTGCTGCTGCCTCGATATCGGGCGGAGGGAAAAGCCTATGTCACCGTCGCGATCGGCTGTACCGGGGGACGCCACAGATCGGTCCATGTCGCGGAGACGCTCGCCAGCCGGTTGCGCGCGGACGGTTTTTCGCCCACCATCACGCATCGCGACCTGGGGGCCGCGCCGCAGGACTCGCTCGAAGGGCCACCGGCCAAAGCATGAGTAATACGTCTGAGATGATTGGTCTTGTACTGGTGACCCATGGGCGGCTTGCCGAGGAATTCGTCGTGGCGATGGTCCACGTCGTTGGTCCGCAGGAGCGGATCGCGACGATCTCCATCGGCCCCGACGACGACATGGAGACGCGGCGCGCCGACATCGCGGCGGCGATCGCAGCGGTCGATGCCGGTCGCGGCGTGATCCTCCTGACCGACCTGTTCGGCGGTACGCCGTCGAACCTCGCCATCTCGCTGATGGAACGCGGACGCGTCGAGGTCATCGCGGGCATGAACCTGCCGATGCTGATCCGGCTGGGTTCGGCGCGCAAGTCGATGAAGGTCGTCGATGCGGTTGCCGCGGCACGCGAGGCTGGCCGCAAATATATCTCGGTCGCGTCCGAGGTCTTGGGGGAGGCCGCCGCATGAGCGCGGTGGAGCGCACGGTGCTGATTACCAACAAGCGCGGGCTGCATGCCCGCGCCAGCGCCAAGTTCGTCACCCTTGCCTCAACGCAACCGTGCGAGGTGCAGGTGCGCAAGGACGATGGCGCCGTCACCGGCACGTCGATCATGGGCTTGATGATGCTGGGCGCGGCCAAGGGCGATTCGATCACGATCAGCGCCGCGGGCGACGGCGCGGATCAGGCGGTCGCAGCGCTCTGCGAGCTGGTCGAAGCGAAGTTCGGCGAAGATTGAGCTTGCGGACCCGCCCGCCGATGCGGGAGGGACCCGGACATGCCGCGAGAGATCACCGCCTTTTCAAATCCCCTCGTCAAGCGGGTCCGGGACCTGCGGGACAAACGCCATCGCCGCGCCGCGCGCCAGTTTCTCGCCGAGGGCCTGCGCATCCTGACGGAGGCGCGCGAGACGGGGCGCATACCCCGGCTGCTCTTCTATGCGGTGCAGAGCGCGGGCCATCCGCTCGTCCATGCCCTGTCCGTCGAGGTGGAGGCGGCCGGCGGCGAGTCGATCCAGACCACACCGGACATCCTGTCGAAGCTGAGCGGCAAGGATAATCCCCAGGCGGTGGTCGGCGTGTTCGACGAATTCGACGTGGCGCTGTCCGATCTCGACCGTACCGAATCGGGCATCTGGCTGGTCGCGGAGCGCCTTCGCGACCCCGGCAACCTGGGCACGATCCTGCGGACCGGGGACGCGGTCGGTGCGGGCGGGCTCATCCTGATCGGCGAATGCGTCGATCCCTTTTCGGTGGAGGCCGTCCGCGCGAGCATGGGGGCGCTGTTCACCATGAAGGTGGTGCGCAGCGAATGGGCACCGTTCCTCGCCTGGCTGCGCGCGGGATCAGGACAATTGGTCGGACTGAGCCTGGATACGGAACAGGATTATCGCCGCGCGGTCTATGCCGCGCCAACCTTCCTGCTGACCGGCAACGAGGCGCAGGGCATGCCCGCGGATTATGCCGCCGCGTGCGACACGCTGGTCAAGATTCCGATGCTGGGCAAGGCGGACAGCCTGAACGCCGCGGTGGCGACGGCGGTCATGGCCTATGAGGTGCTGGCGCAGCAGCGCGGCGGCTGAATCGTCGGGTCAGGCGAGCCCGGTCACGAGCACGCGCCCGCCGTCCTGCATCACGCGCCCGGCGATGAGGCCCGATACCTCGGCCTGCGCGCCCTGCTCGACATGCAGGTCGCCGCTTATCATCGCCGAGATCCTGACTCTGCAACCGCGTCGGACGATGACGTCGCCGACGATGCGACCCTCCAATTCGCCGTCGTGATCCATGACGACGGTGTCCCGCTGCATCCCGCTCACATCGCTCTCCTAAACCGTCAGAATTGCTGACTGGTCACCGTCGAGAACGTCGGTTGCGGCAAAAATATCCGGCAGCTGCGGAGCCTTTTGCCTTGAGCGAAGTTATGGCGCGCTATTCGTCGAGCATCGCGGCGATCGTCCCGGCGGGATCCAGCGCGAATTCCCGAATCAACCGGTAATGCGGCGTCTCCGCCAGGATCATGCGATCAAACCCACCACGCGTCATGCCGACGAGGTCCGCGCCGGGAAGGGCCATCAGGATCGGCGAATGCGTCGCCATGATCACCTGCGTTTCGCCCCCGGGCTGCATGCGTCGCAGCAGTTTCAGGAAGTCGAACTGGCGCGTCGGCGACAGCGCCGATTCGGGTTCGTCGAACAGAAAAATGCCCCGCCGCTCGCAGCGCTCTTCGAAGAAGCGAAGGAAACCCTCGCCATGGGAATGGGAGAGGAAGTCGGGCGGCGCGGCGTTAGAGTCGCGTGCCGCCTCGTCCAGATAACGCGCAACCGCGAAGAAGCTTTCCGCGCGGAAGAACCACCCCTGCCCGACCTTCGGCAACCAGCTCGCCCGCAGAACCGAGGCAAGCGCGTCGCCGTTGCATTCGACGGCACGCGAATGATCGAGCGGCCTATACCCCTGGCCGCCACCCGCCTGATCGAAGCCCGCAAGCGCGGCCACCGCCTCCAGCAGCGTCGATTTGCCGACTCCATTTTCGCCGACGATGATCGTCACCGATTGTTCGAAGGTGAATTCAAAATCGTCATCCCGCAGGACAGGCAGCGAAAAGGGATAGGCGCGGCGATCGATCGCGACGTCGGGGCGGAAGGCGATGCGCTTCAGGAACGGGGGCGGCAACCGCGCCGGCCGCTGCCCCCTCGCCATGTCACGCAGCCTCGTCCGACAGCGGCACCAGCTTCGTCAGCGGCCGCGCGGTCTGTTCGCCGACGGGAAGCGCGTCGATCGCCTTACCGCCGGTATCGATGTTCAGCGCCTCGAAGCGCTTTGCGCTGGTGAGCACCTGGCTCTCGAGGCTGCCGACAAAGGCGTTGTACGCCCCCATCGCGGTATCGAGGTTCTTGCCCAGCCGCGCGACATGCCCCCCCATCACCGCGAGGCGCTGGTACAATTCCTTGCCGAGGGCACCGATCTCACGTGCCTGGCTCGCGAGCTTTTCCTGCCGCCAGACCGCGGACACGGTGCGGGCGATCGCGATCAGGTTGGTCGGCGTCGCGAGGAGCACGCGCTTGTCGAACGCAAAGTCCCACAGCGTCGGATCATGTTCCAGCGCTGCGGAGAGGAAATGCTCGCCCGGCACGAACATGATGACATATTCGGGCGTGTCGTCGAATTGCGACCAATAGGCCTTGTTGCCTAGGCCGTTGACGTGGACGCGCATCGACTGCGCATGGGCGGCCAGGCCGATCTGACGCTCCGCCTCGTCCACCGCGCCAAAGGCGTCCTGATAGGCGTTCAGCGAAACCTTGGCATCGATAATCAGCGACTTGCCGCCGGGAACGCGGACGATGGCGTCGGGGCGGAGCCGGCCGCCGTCGCCGTCGGCAACGCTGACCTCCATGGCGAAATCGGTATGCTCGGCGAGCCCGCACGTCTCGAGCACGTTGCGCAGCTGCTGCTCGCCCCAGCGACCACGCGCCTTGGGGGCATTGCGCAGCGCATTGACCAGCTTGGCCGCCTCACCCGACACACGCTCCTGGCCGAGGCGCATCTGCTCGATCTGTCCCTTGAGGTCGCCGAACGCGTCGCGGCGCTCCGCCTCGACCTTGGCGACGCCCTCCTCATAGCGTGCGAGGCGCTCGTTGACCGGCTGCAGCAGCGCCTTGAGGTTCTGACCGGCCGATTCCTCCGACTGGCGAAACCGCGCGTCGGCGCGCTCGAGGAATGCCTTCTGCGCGTCCGAAAGCAGGCGGTTGGCCACCTCGCCGAACTGCGCGGACAGCACCTCCTTCGCCTCGCGCAATTCGACCAGCCGCGCCTCGAACGCCTCAGTCTGCGCCCGCAGCCCGGCGATCTCCGCGCGGGCCGCATCGCGATCGGTCCGGATTGCCGCGAGTTCGGCATGGAGCCGATCGGCGAGCCCCGCGCGCTCTTCGTTCTGCGCACGCAGCGACGCGGCATCCCGCATCGCGTCGTTGCGTTCGCGCTCGACCGCGTCGCGCGCCTGCCGGACGAGGTCCGCGTCCCGTGCCCGTGCCTCGGCGACGGCGAGATCGGCGGCAATCCCGGCAGCGCGACGACCGGCAATCAGCCAGCCGAGAAGCAGCCCGACAGCCAGCGCCAATATCGCCACGACGACCAGTTGCTCCACGCCTATTCCCCAAAAGTCTCAAAAGTCACGGTGACCGGACACTCTCCACGCAGCCGAACCGCGTTGGAGCATGCCGGACCAGCGAGAACATAGATCGAACGACGGGACGGGGACAGCGGTTTTTGGATCAGCCTGCCTTGCGCGTCTTGTTCAGCTTCTTGAGCAGCATATCGCGCTTCAGGCGGCTGATGTGATCGATGAACAGCACGCCGTTCAGATGGTCGATCTCATGCTGCATGCAGGTGGCGAGCAGGCCGTCCAGCTCTTCCTCGTGCGCCGTCCCCGTCTCGTCCTGCCAGCGGACGCGACACCGCGCCGGGCGCTTCACCTCGGCATATTGCTCCGGGATCGACAGGCAACCCTCGTTGTACGTCGACAGTTCGTCCGAGGTGGATAGGATTTCGGGATTGATATAGGCATGGGGCTTGCGGACCGGCTTGCCCTCCTCGTCCTCTTCCTCCTGCAGGTCGATGACCAGGATGCGGCTGTCGACGCCGACCTGGATCGCGGCAAGACCGATGCCATGGGCATCGTACATCGTATCGAGCATGTCCGCGACGAAGGCGCGGGTTTCATCGGTGACCGCCTCGACCGGCTTGGAAACGAGGCGGAGACGCGGGTCGGGAATTTCGACGATGGGAAGAACGGCCATGGCGGGTCAGCTATGGCGCGGCCGGCGGGGCGTCAAGCCGTGCGGCGGTCACGCGACCGGGCGACGCGCACGCAACGCCTGGGCAAGCGTGCCCTCGTCGAGATAGTCGAGTTCGCCGCCCACCGGCAGGCCATGCGCGAGTTGCGTCACGCGGACGGGAAATCGCTCGATGCGATCCGCCAGATAATGCGCCGTCGTCTGCCCCTCCAGCGTGGCGTTCATCGCCAGCACGACCTCGTCGATTCCCCCGGCCTCGATCCGGCGGACGAGCGCGTCGATGGCGAGATCCTCCGGCCGGACGCCCTCGAGCGCGGACAACCGCCCCCCGAGGACATGGAAGCGACCCGGGAACAGGCGCGAGCGTTCGAGGGCCCAGAGGTCGGCGACCTCCTCGACCACGCACAGCGCGCGCTGGTCGCGGCGCGGATCGGCACAGATCGCGCACGGGTTCGCCGTGTCGACATTGCCGCAGACGGCGCATGTCTCGAGCCGTTCATCGACAGCCTCCAGCGCGGCGCGCAGCGGCCCCAGCGCCGCCTCGCGCTTCTTCAGGAGATGCAGCACCGCCCGTCGTGCCGAGCGGGGGCCGAGGCCGGGCAACCGCGCCAGCGCCTGGGTCAGGGCTTCGATTTCGGGAGACGCCATGAAGGAACAGATAGGGGGTTGCGCCGTCCGCCGCCAGCGCGTTGAAGGGCGGCCATGCGGATCGTTTTCATGGGCACGCCGGAGTTCGCGGTGCCGACGCTCGACGCGCTGGTCGCGGCTGGTCACGATGTCGTGGCGACCTACAGCCAGCCGCCGCGGCCAGGCGGACGGCGCGGCAGGGAATTGGTCCCGTCCCCTGTGCATCGCCGCGCGGAGGCGCTCGGCATCGTGGTGCGTACGCCCACGTCGCTGAAGGATGCCGATGCGCAGGCGGCCTTCGCCGCGCTCGCGCCCGATATCGCGGTCGTCGCGGCTTATGGCCTGATCCTTCCCAAGGCGGTGCTCGCGGCGCCCGTACATGGCTGTCTGAACGTCCATGGCTCGCTGCTGCCGCGCTGGCGCGGGGCGGCGCCGGTCCAGCGCGCGATCCTGGCGGGCGATGCGGAAACGGGTGTCGGCATCATGCAGATGGAGGCCGGGCTCGACACGGGCCCCGTCCGGCTGGAGGGGCGCGTCGCGGTCGACCGAAAGACGACCGGCGAACTGACGGCGGAACTCGCCCAACTCGGCGCGCGGCTGATGGTGACGGTGCTCGCCGACCTCGACGGCCACCCCCCGGTCGCGCAGCCCGAGGAGGGCGTCACCTATGCCGCCAAGATCGACAAGGCGGAGGCGCGGATAGACTTCACCCGAAGCGCAGTGGCGATCGAGCGATTGGTGCGCGCGATGAACCCGGCGCCCGGTGCGTGGTTCGAGCTGCGCGGCGAACGGATCAAGGTGCTGGCGTGCGAGGCGCTACCCTTCACCTTTCCCGGCGGCGCCGGAGAGACGGTGGACGATCGGCTGACCATCGCCTGTGGCGATGGCGCCATCCGGCCGGTGCTGGTGCAGCGCGCGGGGCGGGGCGTGACGAGCGCCGAAGAGCTGTTGCGCGGATTTCCGATCGCGTCGGGCACCGTGCTTTGACGCGGTTCGCGCTGACGGTGGAATTCGACGGCCGCCCCTTCATGGGCTGGCAGCGGCAGGCGCATGGGCCGAGCGTGCAGGGCGCGATCGAGGCTGCGGTGCTCGCGGTGACCGGCGAGCCGGCCGGCGTCCATTGCGCGGGGCGGACCGATGCCGGGGTGCACGGCCTGGCGATGCGCGCGCATGTCGACATCGACAAGGCCATTGCGCCGTTCCGCCTGATGGAAGCGCTCAACGCGCGGCTTCGCCCCGCCCCCGTCGCCATCCTCGCCTGCGACACCGTCGCGACGGATTGGCATGCGCGCTTTTCCTGTGTCGGCCGGGCCTATGCATATCGCATCGTCAACCGGCGCGCGCCGCTGACCTTCGAACGCGGGCTCGCCTGGCAGGTGCCGCAGCCGCTCGACGAGGTGGCCATGCAGCACGCCGCGCAGCGACTGGTCGGTCGTCATGACTTCACCACGTTCCGATCCGCGCATTGCCAGGCGGACAGCCCGATCCGCACGCTCGACCGGCTAGACGTGGTGCGCGCGGACGACCGCATCACCGTCCATGCGGAGGCGCGATCCTTCCTGCATCATCAGGTGCGCTCGATGGTGGGCTGCCTGGCGATGGTCGGCATGGGGCGATGGAACGGGGACGATCTCGACGCGGCGCTGGCGGCACGTGATCGCGCGCGCCTGGGCCTGAACGCGCCGCCTGACGGCCTGTTCTTCGTGCGGGCCGTCTATCCTTGAGGTCGGCGGACGAATCGCGCTGCTAGCTCCACATGCGTCGACCAGCGGAACTGGCCGACGGGCTTCACCCAGTCCAGTCGCCAGCCGCCGTCGCAGAGGATCTTCGCATCGCGGGCGAAGCTGCTGGGATTGCAGGAGACATAGCCGATCACTTTGGTCTGGCAGGCGGCCAGTGCCTCGACCTGTTCGCGCGCGCCGCTGCGCGGGGGATCCAGGACGATCGCATCGAACCTGTCGAGCTCCGCGACGGTGAGCGGGCGGCGATAGAGATCGCGATGTTCGGCGAAAATCGGGCGCTGGGCGAGTGCGGCTGCCGATTTGAGCGCCATGATCGCATCGCGCGCGCCTTCGGCGGCATAGACGCGACCGAGCATGGCGAAGGCGAATGTGCCCAGCCCGCTGAACAGATCGGCGACGGTCCGCGCGCCATCGACCGCCTCGCGCATGGCGGCGACCAGCGCCGCCTCCCCCTCCCGCGTCGCCTGCAGGAAGGACGCGGGCGGCAACGGCACGGGCACGCCACCCAGCGTGACCGTCACCGCCTGCGGCTCCCAGCGCGTCTCCGGCCCCATGCCGTCGTCGAGCGCGAACCGCGCGATCCGCTGCGCCTCGCAGAAGGCGGTGATCGCCTCCGCTGCCGCAAGCCCATCAGCCGCGATGCCACGGACGAGCACGTCGACACCCTGGTCGGCGAGCGTCAGGTGAATGTCGGCGCGACGCCGCAGGCCGAGCCGCTGCAACAATCGCCGCAACGGCGCGACGAGCGCGAACAGTTCGGGCAGCAACACATGGCATTCGACGATATCGACGATGGCATGGCTCTTCTCGCCGGTGAAGCCGAGCTGGATGCGGCCGCCCTTCGCCTCCGCATGGAGGGTCGCGCGGCGGCGGGTGCCGGGCGGCGATACCAGCGGGGCGCGCAGCGGCGCGGCGAGCCCCTGCGCATCCAGCGCCGAGGCGATGCGATCCGTACAGAAGCCGGCGTAGCTCGCCTCGTCGAGATGCTGGAGCTGGCATCCGCCGCAGGCGGGGAAATGACGGCAGGGCGGCGTCTGATGGTGCGGGCCGGGAAGGACGAGGCCATCGCCGGTCAGCGTGTCGCCGGGCGCGGCGAAGGCGGCGTGGCGCCCGTCGGCGGTGATTCCGTCGCCGCGCGCGGCGACGCGCAGGATCGTGCTGCTGTCGGAGGTCTTGTCTGTCACGCCCCCGCTCTGGCGGGGGTGAGCGCGCTTGCCAAGTCGTCAGCGATGAAGCTTTTGCCTGCGATCTGCGCGGCGCGTGCATGCAGCCAAACGCCCGCGACCGCCGCCTCGAAGGGATCGGCGCCGGGATGGGCAAGTTGCGCGGCGATGGCGCCGGCCAGAACATCGCCCGTTCCGGCCGTCGACAGCCAGGGATTGCCGGTCTGCGTGACGATCGCGCGCCTGCCATCGGCGATCACCGTCGTCGGCCCCTTCAGCACGACGACGGCGCCTGCGCGGCGCGCGGCGGCGGCGGCACGGTCGATCGCGCTGCCTTCCCCCACGCCGAACAGACTGGCGAATTCACCGGCGTGCGGCGTCAGCACCGTCGGCGCGCGCCGGCGGCTAAGCGCCTCGGGCGTGACCAGATGGAGCGCGTCGCCGTCGACGAGCAGAGGGGTATCCGCACGCGCGAGGGCGGTTTCCACCCTGCGTCGCGCCTCGTCATCGCGGCCGAGCCCCGGTCCGATCACGCATGCACCGATGCGGCGATCGTCCAGCGCGTCGGGCGCATAGGGGCGGTGGACGATCGCGGCAGGTCCTCCCTGCCCCGTATCACCGTAAAGCGCGACATAGCCTGCACCCGCGCGCAACGCCGCCTCGCCGGCGAGCCGCGCGGCCCCCGCCATGCTGCCGGTGACGATCGCGACCATGCCACGACTGTATTTATGCGAATTCGGTCCCGGTTCCGGCAAGCATGGGTGCCCGGCGACGTACGTGGTCGCATCATGGTCAGAGAGGCCGATGTCGATGAGGCGCACCGTGCCGCAGGCGCGGGCGCCGGGCTGAAGAACGTGTGCCGGCTTCACCACGCCGAGCCCCAGCGTCAGGTCGACCGACGCTTCTGCCAGCCACGGGGGGAGGCGCCCGCTGTCCGCCTCGACCCCGGTCGGCAGATCGACCGCGATCATGAATCGGGCCGCCGCCCGACAGCGGGTGAGCACGCCGTCGAGCGCCGGATCGAGCGGCCGGTCGGTGCCGATGCCGAGCAGGGCGTCGACGACGACGGGCGCGGCGGGGGCATCGGCGAGCCTTTCGATCCGGCCGGACCAGGCAGCGCGCGCGCGGGCCGCGCAGGGCGTGCGAGGCTCACCAGCCGCCGCGACACGGACGGCATGGCCCATGTCGGACAGCCGGCGCGCGGCGACATAGCCATCGCCGCCGTTGTTGCCGTTGCCGCACAGAACGAGGATTTCGTCGCCGCCCGCGAAGCGGCGAGCGGCCCGCGCGATCCCCTCGCCCGCCCGGTCCATGAGCGTATCTGCATCGGTGCCGGCGGCGAACAGCCGAGCCTCGGCGTCGCGCGTCGCGGCCGCAGTCAGGATCGGCCGACCGGCAACGTCGATCATCGCGCGCGCCGGACCGTCGCGGGTAGACGATAGCGGTCTCCGCCGATCACCACCTCGATCCCGTCGCCCGCGATGGCGACGACGGCACGCTCCGCCCCGTCCGCCGCGACAACCCCGCGTCCGTCGCGGGTGACGAGCAGACGGTGAAAGCGCCCGTCGTCCGCGTGGCGCACGGTCAGCATCAGCCCGCTGCCCGTCTGCATCTGCTCCACCGTGCAAGTACGCGCCAATCCGGCATCGCCGTGCGCGCAGAGAATGCGACCGTCGTCGCTCGCGGCCTCGCGCTGCTGCGTCTCGAAGCGGGCGACCGCCTCGGTATTGGCGGTGCGGTCGGCGGGGCCGGAACAGGCGGCGACCAGCAACAGGCCGCTGCCCGCGACGAGGTCAGATATCCGCGTAGACATGGGTTTCGGCGCGCGCTCCCGGGTGGGTGACGGCGCCCTTGTAGGCCGGGCCGACATTCTGGGCATAGCGCCACAATGCGCCCGAGCCGTAATCGTTCACCCGTCGTGTCCACTGCGCACGGCGTTCGGCGAGTATCGCGTCGTCGACCAGAAGGTCGATCGTCCCGGCTTCCGCATCGATGCGGATCGCGTCCCCGTCCTCGACCAGCGCGATCGGACCGCCCTCCGCCGCCTCAGGCCCGACATGGCCGATGCAGAACCCGCGCGTGCCGCCGGAAAAGCGACCGTCGGTGATCAGCGCGACCTTCTCACCCATGCCGAGGCCATAGAGCGCCGCCGTGGTCGACAGCATCTCGCGCATGCCGGGACCACCCTTCGGCCCTTCATACCGGATCACGATGACCTCGCCCTCCCGGATCGCGCGCGCCTCGACCGCGGCAAAGGCGTCCTCCTCGCGATCGAAGCAGCGCGCCGGCCCTTCGAACTGGAGCCGGTGCATGCCGGCGACCTTCACGATCGCGCCGTCCGGCGCGAGGCTGCCGCGCAGACCGACGACGCCGCCGGTCGGCGTGATCGGCGTGCGGACGTCGTAGATCACCTTCTGGTCGGGATTCCAGGTCACCTGGTCGATGTTCTCGCCCAGCGTCCTGCCGGTGACCGTCAGGCAGTCGCCGTCGAGCAGGCCGCCTGCCAGCATCGTCTTCATCAGCATGTATACGCCGCCCGCCTCGTACATGTCTTTCGCGACATACCGGCCGCCGGGCTTGAGGTCGGCAATATAGGGCGTCGATCTGAACGCCTCCGCCACGTCGAACAGGTCGAAGTCGATGCCGGCCTCGTTCGCCATCGCCGGCAGGTGGAGCGCGGCATTGGTCGATCCCCCCGTCGCGGCCACGACACGCGCCGCGTTGACGAAGGCCGCGCGGGTACAGATGTCGCGCGGCCGCAGCTGGCGCGCGACAAGCTCCATCACCTGCGCGCCCGCCGCCACCGCGATCTGTTCGCGGCTGGTATAGGGTGCGGGCGTCATGTTGCTGTTGGGCAGGCTGAGGCCGATCGCCTCGCCGACGCAGGCCATGGTATTGGCGGTGAACTGCCCGCCGCAGGCGCCATGGCCGGGGCAGGCGACCTTTTCCAGCTCGTGCACCTCGGACAGGGGACAGGCACCGGCGGCATATTTCCCCACCACCTCGAACACGTCGACGACCGTGACGTCGCGATCGCGGAAGCGGCCCGGCAGGATCGACCCGCCATAGACGAAGATCGAGGGGATGTTGAGGCGCAGCATCGCCATCATCATGCCGGGCAGGGACTTGTCGCAGCCTGCGAAGCCGACGAGCGCGTCGTAGCAATGGCCGCGCACCGACAGTTCGACCGAATCGGCGATGACCTCGCGGCTGACGAGGCTGGCCTTCATCCCCTGGTGCCCCATGGCGATGCCGTCCGTGACGGTGATGGTGTTGAAGCGACGCGGCAGGCCGCCGCCCTGCACCACGCCGGACTGGGCCGCATCCGCCTGCGCATCGAGCGTCGTGTTGCACGGCGCCGAATTGTTGCCGGCGCTGGCCAGCGCGACGAACGGCTTGGCGATGTCCTCTTCGGGAATGCCCATTGCATAGTAATAGGACCGGTGCGGCGCACGCTCCGGGCCGACGGACACATGGCGACTGGGCAGGCGGGACTTGTCGAACTGGGTCATGGCGCAGCCCTATGTCGCGGGACCGCCCCTCAACGCAAGCTTATTACGCGTAATAGCGTATGCGCGCCCGCCGCAGCGTGCGATCCTCGAGCGAATAATAGAGCGAGATCATGCCGTCCTCGACCACGGTCGACGCGGCGAAGGCGATATCGGTCTTGCTCCGCTCCACCGGCGGCGGCGGCAGGATCACCGGTTCGAGCCCGCGTCCGGTCACCGTCGCGAAGTCGGCCGAGAAGCTGACCCATCCGATGCGCCAGCGGGCGTCGAGGGTCGCGCCGTTGTAGAACATTACCGGATCGGCGCCCGGCAGCTGACAGATCGGGCCCGTCGACAGGTGCCAATTGTCCCAAGAATCCGTGCGGATCGGGAAGGGATCGGCGAGCGACACCCAGCGATCGTGAAGCTGCGCCGCGCTCGCGACGCCAACGCGGGATGCACCGATCCCCTGCTCTTCCGCCGCGGCATATTCGTAGAACAGCCGCCAATCCCCGGCCGGTGTCCGGACGACGGTGGCTTCCTTGATGTTGCCCTCTCCGGGCGGCGCGGCGAGCACGATGCGCTGCTTCTTCAGGCTTTGCAGCGTCGGACCGGTCGCGACGATCATCACGCCCTGCGAGCGTGCGGCATCGACGCCCGTGTAATAGACGACGTAATCGCCGTTACCGTCGATCAATACGGTGGGGTCCTCGCACCCGCCGGCATCCGCATCCGCCGGGTCGTCGCCGGGCGCGATCGCGATCGTGTCGTCCAGCGTAAAGGCCAGCCCGTCGTCGCTCCAGCCGCTGGCGATCAGGCCGGTGGGATCGTGCGGGCCGAGCGGGTCCGGCACGCCGCGCACCAGCATCCGGTAACGTCCGCCTTCGCGCCAGACGAAGGGGCTCATCAGATCCATGCCGTCGAGCGGCGATCCGGCGGCGATCGAGACGGTGTCGAGCTGTTCTACGGCATAAGTCGGCATTGTGTCGCGCTCAGGCTCCCTGTGCGATCACCAGCGACAGCGCGCCGTCGATCGTGACGGTGGTGCCGGTGATATAGTCCGCCGCCGGCGACAGGAGGAATGCGACCAGCGTCGCGACCTCGTCCGCCGTCCCCGCACGACCCCAGGGTATGTTCGCCTCCAGCTTGTGCCGATAATCCTGGTCCTCGACGGCGTGCTGGTTCATCGGCGTGAGGATCATGCCCGGCGCCACGCCGTTGACCGCAATGCGCTGCGGCGCGAGCTCCAGCGCGAGCGTCGCGGTCAGCTGCGCGAGGCCGCCCTTCGCCGAATCGTAATCGACCCCGCCAGGCCGTGGTGCGCGCTCGTGGATCGACGAGATGTTGACGATCCGCCCGCCGGTCTTCGACGGCGTCAGCGCGCGGACGAAGCGACGACTGGTGAGGAACGGGCCGACGAGATCGGCGTGCAGCACGCGGTCGAACTGCGCGAGTTCCATGTCGACCAGCTTGACACCGCTCATGTTTAAACCGGCGGAATTGACCAGCCAGGTGACCGGCCCGAACGCCCGCTCCGCGGCGGCGAACAGCGCCTCTACCTGCGCCTCGTCGCCGACATCGCATTGCACGGCCAGCGCCTTGCCGTCACCGCCCGCGGCGGATGCGACCTTGGCCGCGGCATCGGCGTCCTTGAAATAGGTGAAGGCGACGCGCGCGCCGGCAGCCGCCAGCGCGTGGACGCAGGCGGCACCGATGCCCGATTCGCCGCCGGTGACGATGGCGACGGGCTGTGGCTTGGATGGCTCGGTCATGTCGGCCGAGCGAACAAGGTCCCCTGCCGGTTCCGTGACATTCACGTCACGAGCCGGCGAAGGCGATCAAAGCGCTTCGAGGGCCTTGGCGACACCGTCCATGGTGAACGGCTTCTGCAGCACGGGCCGATCGCGGAACTGGGCGTCGACGCTGTCGTCGCCACCGCCGGTCGCGAACACGAATGGAATGTTCTGCGCCGCCAACGCCTCCGCGACGGGCGTACTCTTCTCGCCGCCACGCAGATTGACGTCGAGGATCGCCGCGTCGATGCCGCCGCTCGCCACGCGGTCGAGCGCGCCCGCGACCGTGTCGACGGTGCCGACGTGTTGCTTGTCGAGCACCTCGAGGAAATCCTCGAGCATCATGGCGATCAGCGGTTCATCCTCGACGATGAGGATCTGTGTCGGCGATGGCATCTGCCGGCCTTACCGTCGCCGACCACGCATTGCCACCATCTTGTTGCGCAGCCGGTTCAACGCGCCGCGAGCACGTCCCGCGCGGCTTCGGCCAGCTGCTGCACCGAAAAGGGCTTCGGCAGAAAGGCGACAGCATCGATGTCGATCGACTTGCGCAATTGCTCCTCGGCATAGCCCGACATGAAGATGACCGGCAGGTCGGGATAGCGGTCGCGCGCATGCCGGACCATCGTCGGCCCGTCCATGCTGGGCATGACCACGTCGCTGATCAGCAGGTCGGGCCGCCCGTTCTGGTCGAGGAGGTCGAGCGCGGCCTCGCCGTTCTCCGCGGTCATGACCGTATAGCCCTGCCGGGTGAGCGCGCGCTCGGCGACGGCCCGGACCATGTCCTCGTCCTCGACCAGCAGGATCGTGCCCGTACCCCACATTTCGACCGGCTTGGCCGCGGGCTTCGGCGGTTGCGGCCTCGCCACCGTCCCGGCCGCATGGACTGGCAGGTAGATGGAGAAGGTCGCGCCCTGGCCGGGCTTTGAATCCGCGAAGATCCAGCCGCCCGACTGCTTGACAATGCCGTAGACGGTGGAGAGGCCGAGGCCCGTGCCCTTGCCCACTTCCTTGGTCGTGAAGAACGGCTCGAAGATCTTCGGCAGGACGTCCGGCGAGATGCCGGTACCGGTGTCGCTGACGACGAGCGCGGTATAGTCCGCCACGGGCAGGATGTCGGACGCCATCGCCCGCACCTCGGCGGCGGTCACCGCCTTGGTCTGGATGGTCAGCGTCCCCCCGCCACGCGGGTTCGCCGCGAGCATCGCATCGCGCGCGTTGACCGCGAGATTGACGACGACCTGCTCGAGCTGTCCGGGATCGGCGCGAACCGCGCCAAGGCCACGGCCATGGCTGACGTCGAGCCGGATCTGCTCGCCCATCAACCGCTTGAGCAGGTTCGATACCTCGGCCACCACGTCGGGGAGTTGCAGGACCTGCGGCCGCAGCGTCTGCTGACGGCTGAAGGCGAGCAGCTGCCGGGTCAGGCTGGCCGCGCGGTTCGAGTTGGTGCGGATCTGCTGAATGTCGTCGTAATCGCTGTCGCCCGGCGAGTGGCGCATCATCATCAGATCGCAATGGCCGATGATCGCGGTCAGGATATTGTTGAAATCGTGTGCGACGCCGCCGGCGAGCTGGCCGACGGCCTGCATCTTCGTGGCCTGCGCGACCTCGCGCTTCAGCCGGCTTTCCTCGCTATTGTCCTTCAGGCTGAGCAGGACCGCCGCATCGCCGAGGCCGCGCGCGCCTGCGATCGTCAGCGCAACGGGTTCCTCCGGATGGTCCTTCAGGCGCACCGCCATGTCGGACGAATGCGTCGCGCCCCCCGCGAAGCGGCGGATCGCATCCGCGACCGCCGCCTTGTCCTCGCGCACCACCAGATCGCCGGGGTAGAGCGGCGCCGCCTTGGGATCGACCTGCGCGGCGCGCAGGAAGGCGTCGTTCATCTGGAGGAACCGCCCCTCGCGATCGACGAGCGCCATGCCGAACGGCATCAGGCTGACGAGACTCCGGACGTGCGCGGACGCGCTTGCGCCGATCGCGGGCGCGGTATCCTCGTCGTCGAGCAGGGCGACCAGAACCGGGGCGTCCTGGCCATCCAGAAACGGTATCTGCAGCACGCGCAGCGGCGTGCCGTCGAGACCCTCGCGCTCGAAGCGGACGAGGCCGCGACTGTCGGTGATCAGCAGGCGCCCGAAATCGCGCCCGATCAGCGTGCCCGGCTCGCCCAGTGCGCGCAGCGCGAGGACGCGATTGGCGGCCCGGACGCGGCCGTCCGGTCCGAGCAGCGCGGCCATGACGCCTGCACCCCCCAGCCGATCGCCGGTTGGTCCGCCGATCAGCTGCTCCGCCGAGGCGGCAAGGTCACGTTCCTTGACCACGGTAAACCGCCACACCAGCATGTCGCCGTCCTCGCCGGCGCGCATGACCCTGGCGACCAGTTGGCGGTCGTCCGTTCGCAGGCCGGCCGTCTCGCCCTGCCCCTCCCGCCAGGCGGTGCGGCCGGCATCGCCCAGCCGCGCCACGCCTTCGTCGCCCAGCGGCAGTCCCGGCGGGGTCGGAAAGCCCGCGAACAGCTGTTCATAAGCATCGTTGGCGCAGACCAGCCTGCCGGCGCGATCGGTGATCGCCACCGCGTCCGCGCTCGCCTGCGCAACCGCCCGGGTAAAGTCGCAGTCGACGCTGCGCACCGGCGCGACGGGCCGCGGGACCAGCAGCCGCAACGCGATCGCGATGCCCGCGACGACCAGCGCCGCGGCGAAGAAACCGGCGGCAAGGACCGCGTTGCCGACGAGCGCGAAGACGACGAAAGTCGCCGCCACCGCCGCTCCGCCCGCGACGGCAAGCGCGATACGGGTCGATGAGGAACCGGCGGAAAGCGGAAGCGAAGCCATCCCCGCGTTCTTCGGGTGGATCATGGCGATCCGTCAAGCGATTGCAGGCGATCACGATCCGGACGCGCCCATGGCGGACACATCCGGATCGCTCGTCGCGACATGCTTACCAGATCCGAACGCGCTTCTCCGGCGGCAGGACCAGCTTGCCGGTCGGGGCAGGATTGAACGCCCCGTACCAGGGATCGAGATTGCGCACGACCCAGGCGCGCTGCTGCGACGGCGCATGCGGATCGGTCAGCAGCCGCTGCTTCAGATTGGCCTCGCGATAGTTGCGCCGCCAGACCTGCGCCCAACCCAGGTAGAAGCGCTGATCCGCCGTATAGCCGTCGATCACCGGCGCGGCCTTGCCGCCCAGCGATGCCTTGTACGCATCATAGGCGACCGAGAGGCCGGCGAGATCGGCGGTATTCTCGCCCAGCGTCAGCGCGCCCTTCACATGCATGCCCGGCAGTGGCTCATAAGCGTCATATTGATCGACGAGCTGCTGGGTCAGCGCCTTGAAGCGCGTGACGTCCTCCGGCATCCACCAGTCGGTCAGCTGGCCGTGCGCATCGTATTTCGAACCCTGGTCGTCGAAATGATGGCTCAGCTCGTGGCCGATCACCGCACCGATGCCGCCATAGTTGACCGCGGGATCCGCCTTCGGGTCGAAGAACGGCGGCTGCAGGATGGCGGCCGGGAAGACGATCTCCACCATGCCGAAATTGGCATAGGCGTTGACCGTCATCGGCGTCATGCCCCATTCCCACCGCTGCAGCGGCTTGCCGAGATGCTGCACGTTATAGTCGTGTGCCCATTGCCGCGCGCGTTGCGCGTTGCCGAAGGCGTCGCCGGGCACGATCTTCAGCGCGGCATAATCGCGCCACCGGTCGGGATAGCCGATCTTCGGCGTGAAGGCGGCGAGCTTGGCATGCGCCTTGACCTTGGTCTCCGGCGCCATCCACTGCAGCGCGTCGATCCGCTTGCCCATCGCGGCAATGACGTTGCGGACCAGCTGGTCGGCCGCCGCCTTGGTCTCCGGCGGGAAATAGCGCTGAACGTAGAGCTTGCTGACGTCGTCCGACAGCGCGCCGCTGGTGAAGCCGACCGCGCGCTTCCAGCGATCCTCCTGCTGCGGCGTCCCCGACAAGATCGTGCCGTAGAAGGCGAACTGTTCCTGATCGAAGGCGCTCGGCAGCACGCTGGCATAGCCGTCGAGCGTGCGGAGCAGCAGCTGGTCCTGCAACACCGCGATCGGCGCCGCGCCGACGAGCCGCGCGATCCCCTGGATCGCGCTCGGCTGCGAGACGATCAACGTATCGACGGGCGTGCCGATGCCCTTCAGATAGGTGACGAAATCGAAGCCGGGCGCGGACTGTGCCAGCTGCGCGACCGTCATCTTGTTATAGGTCTTGGTCGCATCGCGGCTGTCGATCCGCGTCCAGCTGACCTGCGCGATCTGCGTCTCGAAATCGACCAGCGCCTTGGCGCGCGCCGCGGCATTCGGCTCGCCCGCCAGCGTGAACATCTTGGCGATGTGCGCCTCGTACGCCGCCTTTTCCTTGGCGTTCTTGGCGTCGAGATAATAGTCGCGGTCCGGCATGCCGAGGCCCGACTGGCGCATCTCGACGACATAGGTCTCCGGCGCCTTGTCGTCCTGGCCGACGCCGGCGCCGAACGGCACGCCGATGCCGTTGCGATCCGCCTCGGCCAACAGGGCCGCGTAGTTCGACCTGGTCGCCGCCTTGATCTTCGTGAGCCACGGCTGGACGGGCGCGAGCCCCTTCCTGTCGATCGTCGCGGTGTCCAGATAGGTCGCATAGGCGGTGCCTATCTTGGACCCGCGCTGCTTCGCCGCCGCCTCGAGGATCGTGCGCGTCCGATCGCGCGACAAGTCGGCGAGCGTGTCGAACGCGCCGAAACTCGCCTTGTCCGCGGGGATCGCCGTGGTCCTGGTCCAGCTGCCGTTGGCGAAGGCGTAAAAGTCGTCGCCCGGCGCAACCGACTTGTCCATGCCCTGTTCGTCGAAGCCGAAGCGGCCGATCTGCGGCGCGTTGGCGGGCGCGGTCTGCGCCATGCCGATGGTCGCGCCGACCCCGGCGATCGCCGACCCTGCGAGCAGGCCGGCGAGGACGATCATTCTCATATTCTCTCCCAAACACTGTGGTCTTGTTGACCCATCGTGTTGGCCGATAACGGAAAAGCAGGGAGTTACCAAATCCTGATGCGTTGATCCGGCGCCAGATAATATCTTTGCCCCGGCCGTGCCCCGAAGGCGGCATACCAAGCGTCAATATTGCGAGTCGTTAGCGCCCGTTGATGGTCGGGCGCGTGGAAGTCGATCGTTACCTGCTGCCGCAAGGCCGATTCGCGGATCTTCGTGCGCCACACCTGTGCAAAGCCCAGGAAGAAGCGCTGGTCGCCGGTCAGACCGTCGATGATCGGTGCCGGCTTGCCTGCGAGCGTGGCATGATAGGCGTCATAGGCGATCGTGATGCCGGCGAGGTGGCGATATTCTCGCCCAGCGTCAGGTCGCCTTGGACGTGCACGCCCCGCAGGACTTCGTAGCCGTTCGCTTGCACGACCAGCCGGTCGGTCAGCGTCTTGAACCGCTTGACATCCTCGGCCGTCCACCAGTCGACCAGTGCGCCGTTCTTGTCGTACTTGCGCCCCTGGTCGTCGAAATGGTGGCTGATCTCGTGGCCGATGATCGCGCCGATCCCGCCATAATTGACCGCCGGATCGGCATGCGGATCGAAGAACGGCGGTTGCAGCACCGCGGCCGGGAAAACGACCTCGTTGAGCGACGGATTGGCATAGGCGTTGATTTCCATCGGCGTCATGAACCATTCCGCGCGATCAATGGGCTGGCCTAGATGGTTCAGCTGCCGCTGGTGCTCGAAGCGGCTCGCGCGCATCACGTTGCCGACCAGATCGTCCCGTCGGATGACGAGCGCGGAATAGTCGCGCCAGCGGTCCGGATAGCCGATCTTGGGCGTGAAGCTCGCGAGCTTGGCCACCGCCTTGGCCCGCGTCGCGGGCGCCATCCAGTCGAGCCGCCGCAGGCGCCCGTCCATCGCCGCGATGAGGTTGCGGACCAAAGTATCGGCCGCCGCCTTGGTCGCAGGCGGGAAATGGCGGGCGACATAATCCTTGCCCACGGCTTCGCCCATGAAGGATTCCACGGTCTGCACGCCGCGTTTCCACCGGGGCTGATCCTCGGGGACGCCGTTCAACGCCTTGCCGCGATAGGCGAACCGCGCGGCGACAAAGTCCTGCGACAGATAGGGCGCATACCCATCCAGCAGGCGCAGCGCCGCATGGTCCTTGAGCGTCGCCAGCGGCGTGGCCGCGTACAGCCGCGCCTCTCCCGCAAAGGCGGTGGGCTGGCAGGCCAACAGGGCGGCGGACGCCTCCGCGCCCACAGCACGGAAATACGCGACCCATGGATAGCCCGGCGCCTTGGCCGCGAAATCGGCGGGTGTCCATTTGTTGTAGGCCTTGTCGACGTCGCGCGTATCGGCCCGCGTCCAGTGGGCAGCGGCGAGCTGCCGCTCGAAATCGAAGACCGCCTTTGCGCGCGCCGGAGCGTCCGCCGCGGACGCGCGGCCCGACAAGGTCAGAAGCTGCGTCGGGTAAGTCAGGTACGCAGCCCGGTTGGCGGCGGTCGCCGCATCGTCCTTCAGATAATAGTCGCGATCCGGAAGGCCGAGGCCACCCTGCCAAAGCTGCGGGATATACTGGTCGGGCGCCTTGTCGTCGGGCCCGATGCGAAAGCGGAAGAAAGCGGAAACGCCCATCCGCTCCATCGTGCCATGTTCCGCCGCCAGCGCCTCGCGCGATGCGGCGGCATCGATCGCCGCCAGCGCGGAATGAAGCGGCGCGACGCCCTTCGCATCCGCGGCCGCCTGATCGACAAAGCTGGCGTAGAAATCGCCCGGCTTGCTTCCGGGCGTGCCGGTGTCTTCCTCCAGGATGGCGCGGGTATCGCGCAACGCCTTCTCGTCGAGCTCGTCCCAGACGCCGTAATAGGCGCGGTCGGCGGGGATCGCGAGCCGGCGCTCCCAGGCTCCGCTGGCGAACAGAAAGAAATCGTCGCCTGGCTGCACGGAGCGGTCCATGCCCGCGGTGTCGAACCCGAAGCTGCCGATCGCGGGTCGGACGCTATCGCCAGCCAGTGCGCCGGTCGCGCAGGCCCCACTCAGCAGCGCGGCGGGATCCATCCCCTCATGCTCTTTCCCCCCGAAAAGACATCCGCCCGCCGAATCGATCGGCGGGCGGCGAGAGGCTATCAAATCCGATAACGCTTACCAGATGTGGATACGGTCGTTGGGCGCCAGATAATAGGTCTGGCCCTGCTTCACGTCGAAGGCCGGATACCAGGCATCGAGGTTGCGCACGACATAGGCACGCCACTGGCCCGGCGTGTGCGGGTCGGTGGTCAGCTGGTTCTTGATCGAGGCCTCGCGTGCCTTGGTCTGCCAGACCTGGCCGAAGCCCATGAAGAAGCGCTGGTCGCCGGTATAGCCGCCGACCACCGGCGCGGGCTTGCCCTTCAGCGACAGCTTGTACGCGTCATAGGCGACGTTGATGCCGGCGAGGTCGGCCATGTTCTCGCCCAGCGTCAACTTGCCGTTGACGTGCGTGCCCGGGATCGGCTCGTACGCGCCATATTGCGCCACCACCTTGTCGGTCAGCGCATTGAAACGCTCGACGTCCTGCGGGGTCCACCAGTCGGAGAAATTGCCCTTCGGGTCGAACTTGCGCCCCTGGTCGTCGAAGTGGTGGCTGAGCTCGTGTCCGATGACCGCGCCGATGCCGCCATAGTTCACCGCCGGATCGGCATTGGGATCGAAGAACGGCGGCTGCAGGATCGCGGCCGGGAACACCACCTCGTTCATCAGCGGATTGGCGTAAGCATTCACCGTCTGCGGCGTCATGAACCATTCGCTGCGGTCGACGGGCTTGCCGATCTTGTTGCGCTGGCGATTGTATTCGAACTCCGCCACGCGCTGCGCATTGCCGAGCACGTCGCCCTTGACCACCTGCAGCGACGAATAGTCGCGCCACTTGTCCGGATAACCGATCTTGGGCGTGAAGGCGGCGAGCTTGGCCCGCGCCTTAACCTTCGTCTCGGGCGCCATCCAGGCCAGGTTCTGGAGGCGGATGTCCATCGCGGCGATCAGGTTACGCACGAGCTCGTCCGCCTTGGCCTTCGCCTCGGGCGGGAAATACTTCTGCACATAGACCTGGCCGACCGCCTCGCCGAGGCTGCCGTTGACGAGGCCGACGCCGCGCTTCCAGCGATCCTTGAGCTGCGGCGTGCCGTTCAGCGTCGTGCCGTAGAAGGCGAACTGCGTATTGACGAAGGGCGACGACAGCAGCGGCGCGGCGTTCGAGATGGTGTGGAACGCCAGATATTCCTTCCACACCGGCAGCGGTGTCGCGGCGATGATCTTGGCGGTGCCGGTCAGTGCCGAGGGCTGGCCGACGATGACGCGGGTCTGGCTGCCCAGCCCCTGCGCGGCGAGCATGCCCTGCCAGTCGAAGCCCGGCATCGCCGTCGCGAGCTGCGCGACCGGCATCGGGTTGTAGCCCTTTTCGACCTGGCGCAGCTCGGCGCGATCCCAATGGACCTGCGCGATCTGCTTTTCGAGATCATAGATGCGCTGCGCCGCGCCCTGCGGATCGGGCTGGCCGGCGAGGCGCATCATGTCGGCGATATAGGTGACGTACTTGGTGCGCGCCTCGGCGAACTTGGGGTCGTCCTTGAGGTAATAATCCTTGTCCGGCAGCCCGAGGCCGCCCTGGCCGAGGTAGACGGCGTAGACGGTGTTGTCCTTGAGATCCTGCTCGATCCCCGCGCCGACCGGCACGTCGATGCCGTGGATCGTCGCATCGGCGAACGCCTTGGCCAGATCGCCCTGCGTGCGGATGGCGGCGATCTTCGCCAGATAGGGCTTGAGCGGCGCAGCGCCCGCCTTCTCGATCGCGGCCTGGTCCATGAAGGTCGCGTAGGTGATGCCGATCTTGTCCTTGACGCTCATCGGCCCGCTGGCGACCGGCGATGCGGCAGCCTCCTCGATCACGGCGCGGGTGCGCTTCTCCGACAGGTCGGCGAGGATGGCGAAACCGCCCCAGCTGGCGCGATCCGCGGGGATTTCGGTACGCTTCATCCACGCGCCGTTGACGTAGTTGTAGAAGTCGTTGCCGGGCAGCACCGACTTGTCCATTGCGGTCAGGTCGACACCGAAATCGCCAAGCTTGGGCTTGCCCGGGGCGGTCGTGCCCATGTCCGAGATTGCAGTCTGAGCATAGACCGCGCCGGTGGCGGCGGAGGCGAGCAGAAGGGCGGCGAGAACCGTTTTGCGCATCGTAGGTCCTTGGAAAAGAAACTCAGGATGACGCGTGTTGTACCCGGTTAAGACGCCTCGTCAACGTCCAGTTTTTTCGTGTCGAAACCGCCACTTGCGCGCAATCCACAGCCGCCAGCCGAGCGCGGAGGCGCCATAGCCGGCGACCGCGCAGAGACTCGTCAGCACGATCAGCCCCAATGCGAACGAGGGCCCCTGCGCCCACAGCCACTGGAACGCGCCGGTCACCCGATGCAGCCATCCGGTCGCCGCCTCGGTGGCGGGCTGGACGATCGTTGCCGCCTCGCTGTGCAGCAGCCAGGCGCCGATCCGGTAGGCGACGTACCACAGGAACGGCGTCGTCAGCGGATTGGTGATGAAGGTCGTGAGGGCGGCGACGGGAACGTTCGCGCGGAACGGCAGCGCAAACAAAGCGGCGATCGCGATCTGCGCGACCGGGAAGAGGAAGCCCGCGACCACGCCCAGCGCGACACCGCGGGGCACCGATCGGCGGGTGAACCGCCACAGACCCGGCTCCAGCACCCGGTGCGCGACCGGACGCAGCAGCCGGTTGGCCTCCATCGACTCGCGGGTCGGCAGGTTGCGATGCCCCCAGGCGACGAGGCGCTGCCAGGGGGACGGCATGCCGCGCGCCGTCAGCCGCGATCGCGCAGGATGCGCGCGGCGTCGCGCTTCCAGTCGCGTTCCTTGATCGCCTCGCGCTTGTCGTGCGTCTTGCGCCCCTTGGCGAGCGCGAGCTCCACCTTTGCCCGCCCGCGACTGTTGAAATAGACGGACAGCGGCACCAGCGTCATGCCCTCGCGCGCCACCGCGCCATGGAGCTTGTTGATCTCTCGTTCGTGCAGCAGCAGCTTGCGCGGCCGCTTCGCCTCGTGATTGAAGCGATTGCCGTGGCTGAATTCCGGCACGTTGGCGTTGACCAGCCATACCTGCCCGTCGCGGACCTCCGCATAGCTTTCCGCGATCGACCCTTCGCCGAAGCGGAGCGACTTCACCTCGGTGCCGGTCAAGGCGATCCCCGCCTCGTAGACGGTGTCGATGCTATACTCGAATCGCGCCTTGCGGTTTTCGGCGACGATCTTCTTCTTGTCGAAGGTTGCGGGCTTGGGACGTGGCATGGACGGCCGGATGTAGGGATGTCCGCGCTCCAGGGGAAGCGCGCAACGCCCCTTAGATCAGTCCTGCGTGCGTCAATGCCGCATCGACCGCGGCACGCGCGGCCTCCGACGGCCAGGTCATCGGCAGGCGAAGGCCGGCCGGGAAGCCGGGACGCACGCGCGTCATCGCATATTTGACGGGACCCGGCGACGCATCCGTGAACAGCGCGTCATGGAGCGGGTAGAGGCGATCCTGATAGCGCAGCGCGGCGGCATAGTCGCCGGCCTGGCAGGCCGCCTGGAATTCGGCGCACAGACGCGGCGCGACATTGGCGCTGACCGAGATGCAGCCCCTGCCCCCCATGGCGTTGAAGGCGAGCGCCATGTCGTCGTTGCCGGACAGCTGGACGAACGCGTCCGGGCAGGCGGCGCGATGCTGCGAGACGCGGGCGATCGCGCCGCTCGCATCCTTTACCGCGACGAAGACGTCGGGATGGGCGTTGACGATCCGCGCGAGCGTGGCGGGCTGGATATCCGTCACGGTGCGGGCGGGTACGTTGTACAGCACGATTGGCAGCGGCGCGTCCTTCGCCAGGAACGCGAAATGCTGGAAGATCCCGTCCTGGCCGGGACGATTGTAATAGGGCGGCACCATCAGCGCGGCGTCCGCGCCCGCGTCCTTCGCGCGGCGCAGGTTCGCCGCCGCGACCATCGTGTCGTTGGACCCGGCGCCCGCGATCACCGGGACCCGCCCCCTCGCCTGGTCGACGCAGATCCGCACGATGCCGAAATGCTCGTCGGCGGTCAGCGTCGCCGCTTCCCCGGTGGTGCCGCACGGCACCAACGCCGAAGATCCTTCCGCGATCTGCCACTCGATCAGGTCGC
The DNA here is from genome assembly GCF_031082075.1 of Sphingomonas sp. GV3. NCBI lineage: Bacteria > Pseudomonadati > Pseudomonadota > Alphaproteobacteria > Sphingomonadales > Sphingomonadaceae > Sphingomonas > Sphingomonas sp. GV3. The sequence goes on from NZ_JARWLE010000001.1 coordinate 819,726, forward strand.
GATACGCCTGTTCGTCGAATTGCCCGTCGCCATCGAAGGGCGTGACGAGCGCGGGGATGGAACCGGAGAACATGCCCCGCGCCGTGCGACGCGACCAACAACCTGTCAAGCGGCGGCGCGGCGTCTCCCGGCGTTGCGACGAACCGTTGCGCGGGGCGACGAACCGTGATCGCACCCGCTCTTTATTCAGGACAGATTACGGCGGAATCTCTATTCTTTGCCCATGCATCCGACCAGCGCGCCGATTGCCCTCCTGTTCGCGACCCTCGCCGGCGTGGTCGCCGTCCCCCAGCAGGACAGCAGCGACCAGCTCGACCGCTATCGGACGCAGATGGCCAATATGTCGCCGGTGGCGCCGCAGTCCCCCACCGACGGCGCGATGGCGGCGACGATCGCCCAGTGGCGCGCGCTGCGTCAGACGGACGCGCTGCCGTTCGACAGTTATGCCGGTTTCCTCGCCGCGCATCCCGGCTGGCCGGGCGAAAACGCCAACCGTCGCGCGGCCGAGCGCCAGGCGGCGATGGCCTCGCCGTCCAGCGTCGTCGCCTTCTTCGCGCGCTTCCCGCCACAGACCGCGACCGGCCTGGTCGCGCAGGCGCGGGCGTTGCAGTCGCTGGGACGGTTGCAGGAGGCGCAGGCTGCCGCGCGCGCCGCGTGGCGGATGGGCACGCTGACCCCGACGGACGAAAGCTTCGTCCAGGCGACGTTCGCCGGCGCCTTGTCACCCGACGACCATGACGCGCGGATGGACGCCCTGCTGTGGCAGAACGCGACCGGCGCGGCGCAGCGACAGATCGCCTGGACCAGCCCGGCGCGACGCCCTGCATTTGCCGCGCGCCTTTCGTTCCGTACGAACGCACCCGACGCAGCGACGCTCGCGACCACCACCCAGGATGCGTATGCGGGCGACCCGGGCTATATCGCCGACCGGGCGGCATGGCTGCGCAACGCGGGCGCGGCGCCCAGCGTGCGCAGCTATCTCGCCAGCCGGCGCCCGCTCGCGAGCCTGCCGGGCAATGTCGAGAAGTGGTACGAGGGGCTGCTCACCGTCGCGCGCGAGGCGGAACACGACGGCCAGTATCAGATCGCCTATGACATCGCGCGGCAGGTCGACGACGCCTATCCGGCGGGCACCGACGTTTCGAAGAAGCCCTATGGGGAGCGGGACGACTATACCAGCCTCGTGTGGCTGGCGGGGCAGACCGCGCTGCGCAAGCTTGGCCGGCCGGCCGATGCGATGGTCATGTTCGAGCGCTACGGCCGCGGCAGCATGTCGCCGCAGACGCGCGCCAAGGGCTTCTACTGGGCCGGGCGCGCCGCGGAGGCTGCCGGCAAAGCCGCGGACGCGGCGGGATTTTTCGCACAGGCGGCCGGCTACCGCGACCAGTTCTACGGCCAGCTCGCGCTCGAGCGGACGGGACGGCCGCTGGTGGCGCCGCCGGCGCTCGGCACGCCGCTGATCGCCGCCGCGACGCGACAGGCCTTCGCCGACCGCGAGACGGTGCGCGCCGCGCGCTTCCTGGGCCAGATCGGCGACTGGCAGGACCAGACCGCCTTCGTCCGCCAGATCGCGAGCGATGCCGAAAGCGAGACGGACCACCTGCTGGCGGCGGAGCTGTCGCGGCAGATCGGGCGGCCCGACCTGGGCGTGCTCGTCGGGCGCAGCGCGATGCAGAACGGGCTGACGGATTATTCCGCCACCGGTTTCCCGACCGTCAGCATACCGGCGGGCTATGAGGACAATTGGACGCTGATCCACGCGATCGCGCGGCAGGAAAGCCAGTTCGACCGGATGGCCGTCAGCCATGCCGGCGCGCGCGGGTTGATGCAGCTGATGCCGGCGACGGCGCGCGAGCAGTCCGCAAAGATCGGCGTGACCTACGCCGCCTCCGCGCTGACCGAGGATCCCAAGATGTCGATCATGCTGGGATCGAGCTATTTCCAGCGAATCTACGGCCTCTATGGCAGCTACCCGCTCGCCATCGCGGCGTACAACGCGGGCGGCGGCAACGTGAACAAATGGCTGCGCGCCAACGGCGATCCGCGCACCGGCAGCGTCGACATGGTCGATTGGATCGAGGCGATCCCCTATCAGGAAACGCGCAACTACGTGCAGCGCGTGCTCGAGAACGCCGTGGTCTACGACCTGATCAACCCGCCGCGCGCGAAGAGCCACGGGCCCGCCAACCTCAGCTGGTACCTCGGCAAGAACCGACCGGGCTGATCGAATGGACCGCCCCAACTACATCACGCCGGCCGGATTCGCGGCGCTGCGGCGCGAATATGAGCAACTGTTCGCGTCCGAGCGCCCGCAATTGGTCGAGACGATATCCTGGGCGGCGGGCAACGGCGATCGCTCGGAGAATGGCGACTATATCTATGGGCGCAAGCGGCTGCGGGAAATCGACCGGCGGCTGGGCTGGCTGTCGAAGCGGATGAAGGCGGCGAAGGTGGTCGATCCGGCGCAGCAACAAGACCGCGGCCGCGTGTGGTTCGGCGCCTGCGTGACGATCGCGGACGAGGATGACAACGAGCGGGTGCTGACGCTGGTCGGCGACGACGAGGCGGATGCCGGAGCGGGCCGGGTCGGCTGGAATGCGCCGCTGGCACGGGCCCTGCGCGGCGCCGCCGTCGGCGACCTGCGCCGCGTGACATTGCCCGCGGGCGAACGCGAATATGAGATCGTCACGATCGCCTATCCGACGGTGTGACGGCACGGGACCGATTCCCGGCGCGGCCGGCGTCGCTCATGGCCGATGACGCTTCCGTGACATTATTCTGTCACAGATTCCGATGCGCCGAATTTGGACATTGATTATCTATTGTTATCAGTGACTTGGCCCTTCATTTCACCATGTTGCAAGCGTCAGTCGATGACGGTTAGGTCATAATCTGTGACTGTTTGAGCACGGCCGATTTCGATCGCTCCGCGGCCCGCCCGCCGCCATTTACACCTGCCCGGCGCGCCGCAATCCTCCCCTCACCACGTACCCTTTCGCGCAGCATGCGGGCCCGTCCGGTCCAAAAGGCAATTCGGTCGCGTAAGGCTTTGAGGAGTTGAGCATGACGAATTTTTCGGCCCTTCGCGCCCTGTTGCGGTGTGGCGTCGCCGCCGCGCCGGTGGTGCTGGCGGGTAGTGCGTTTCTGACCGCCCCGGCGTTCGCGCAGGATGCGCAACAGGCGCCGACCGCGGCGTCGCAAGGTACGTCGCCCGCTCAATCGACCCCTGCGCCGACGGCGGGTCAAGCCACCGGCGACATCGTCGTGACTGGCACCCTGTTCCGTCGCACCGATACCGAAACCCCCTCTCCCGTCACTGTCCTGACCGCCGATGCGCTGCAGAAGGCGGGCATCACCACCGTCTCCGACGCGATCCGGTCGATCTCCGCGGACAGCAGCGGCTCGATCCCGACCGCCTTCTCCTCGGGCTTCGGCGCGGGCTCGTCGGCGGTGTCGCTGCGCGGCCTGACCGTCAACTCGACGCTGACGCTGATCGATGGTCTGCGCACCGCCAATTACCCGCTGTCGGACGACGGCCAGCGCTCGTTCGTCGACCTCAACACGGTTCCCGACGCGATCGTCGACCGGGTCGAGGTGCTGAAGGACGGCGCCTCGTCGAGCTATGGCGCGGATGCGATCGGCGGCGTCGTCAACATCATCATGAAGAAGGAGATCACCGGCGTCTACGGCACGGTCGAGGGCGGCGTCAGCCAGCGCGGCGACGGTGGCGAACAGCGCGCGACGCTGACGCTCGGCACCGGCAAGCTGAACGACAAGGGATACAATTTCTACATCAGCGGCGAATATCAGCACGACGGCACGATCTACGCGCGCAACCGCGGCTTTCCGTTCAACACCGCCGACCTGACGTCGATCGGCGGCGACAATAATCAGGCGGGATCGGTGGTGCCCGGCACCACGACGAGCGCCATCGTCGCGCCATCGCAGCAGCTGACGCCCGGCAACATCCTATCCGGATCAGGCGTGGTCACCGGCCCTTGGCAGGTGCTCAACCCCAATGGCTGTACCGGCACGACGACCCCCGTCAGCGGTGCGGCGGGCAATGGCTGCACGCAGAACACCGTCGCGGACTATGGCGTCATCCAGCCCGAGCAGACCCGCTTCGGCGTCACCGCGCATGCGACGGTGCAGGTCAACGACCGATCGCAGGCCTACCTGCTCGCGTCCTATTTCCAGAACGAGGTCTTCACCCCCGGCGGTCCTCCGAACATTCGTTCGACCAACCCGATCAATACGCAGAACATCATCCTGCCCGTGCTGCTCAGCAACGGCCAGCTCAACCCGAACAATCCCTTCGCGGCGGCGGGTCAGCCGGCCGCCATCCGCTACAGCTTCGGCGATATCCTGGGATCGTCCGACTATAAGAGCCATGTGCTGCGCGGCTCGGCGGGCATCGATGGCGCGTTCGGCGACGGATGGACCTACTCCGTTTCGGGCACGGTAGCGCATTCCTGGCTCGACATCACGCAGAACGGCTATCTCAACCTCGCCGCGCTGACCAATGCCGTAAACACCGGCAGCTACAACTTTGTCGACCCGACCCAGAATACGGCGGCCGTGCGCAGCGCGCTGTCGCCAGCTGTCCATACCCAGGCCACGAGCGACCTGGACATGATCCAGGGTGTCATCACGAAGTCCCTGTTCCAGCTCCCGGGCGGCCCGCTGCAGCTGGGTGTCGGCGGCTCCTTCCGCTACGAGGCCCAGAACGACCCCAACCAGAACCCGAACCTCACGACGATCGGCCTCAACCAATATACCGCGGTGGGCCATCGTACCGTCGAGTCGGGCTATTTCGAGATCAACGCGCCGGTGCTGACCAGCCTCGAGATCAACGGCTCCGGTCGCTTCGATCACTATGAGGAGGGCTACAACAAATTCTCGCCCAAGATCGGTGCCAAGTTCACCCCGATCAAGCAGGTCGCGATCCGCGGCACCTTCTCGAAGGGGTTCCGTGCGCCAAGCTTCGCAGAGTTGTCGGGCTCGGTCATCGGCTTCACGTCGGCCAAGCCGCCGTGCTCGCTCCAGCTTCAGCATGGCGCAACCGCGACGGCAACGGGCTGCACCGGCGGCAGCGCGTACAACCAGAGCTATTCGATCGGCTTCGCCACGGTCGGCGATCCGAACATCAAGCCGGAACTGTCGACGAGCTTCACCGCCGGCGTCGTCGTGCAGCCGACGCGCTGGCTCAGTTTCACCGCGGACTATTACAACATCAAGAAGACCGACGTGATTTCCGGCGGACCGCTGTCGAACCAAGCGCTTGCCGCCTATTACGGCAACGGCACGATGCCCGCGGGCTATTCCGTCACGCCCGACGTGATCGATCCGGCCTATCCGAATGCGCCCGCCCGCGCATTGTTCGTGAATTCGCCCTTCGCCAACGCCGCGGCGCTCAAGACGTCGGGTATCGACGCGTCCGCGCTCGTCACGCTCAAGCCGGCACCGGACGTGAAGTTCACGAGCCGAGCCGAGGCGACGTACATCCTGCACTATCTGTTCAAGTCGAGCGCGGATCAGCCCTATTCCGACTTCGTGGGGACCCAGGCGCCGTACATCACCTCGTCTGGCGCGGGCACGCCGCAATGGCGCGGCAACTGGCAGAACAGCATCGATGCGGGACCGTACTCGCTCACCGCAACGGCCTATTACGTATCGGGCTACAAGGCGGTCGCCTATGACCAGTTCGGAACCACGGATTGCAACGGCGGCAGCACCTATGGCGGCAGCGATCCCAACTTCAACTGCCACGTCCGCCGCTTCATCGACGTCGACCTGACCGGCAGCGTCAAGGTCAACGACCGCTTCACCTTCTACATGAACGTCATCAACCTGACGGACGCCAAGGCACCGCTCAACGGCGGCAATTACGCGGCGACCAACTACAACCCGACCTATACGCAGATCGGCGCGATCGGGCGGACGTTCCGCTTCGGTGCGAACATCCACCTCTAAGGCGAACGGCGGCGCGGCGAGCAAGGTTCGCCGCGCCGATCCGGAAATCCTGCGTCAAGAATGCCCGACGACGCGCCTCAGCCCTGGTCCTCATAGGCGAGTTGCAGGACGCCCCAATGCTGACCGCCGATGCGGATCGAGGCGATGACCTGCTTGAGCAGCATCACCCCGCCACCCGCCAGCGGGCGGCGGTATGCCTTGAGGCAGAAGGGGTCGGTCATCGTGACCTGTTCCATCGTCTCCGGGTAGCGGAAGAACAGGCCGCAGCGCGCATGTTCGGCGTTCCACGCCGCATCGCCGGGCCGCTGTGGCTGCGATCGCTCGGGCATCGCCACCGAACCGTGGCCGCGTCGGTCGGTGAAGCTGATCCCGAAGAACCCCGGAAGAGACCGCGCCGCATCCTGCAGCGGCCTTGCCCCTGCCGTCATCGCCGGTTGGATGGGATGCGTGAACAGCGGCGGATCGGACTCGGCGATCTGTCGATAATCCTCGCCCATCGCGGCATCGAGCGACAGCTCCCCCCGTGCGATCGCGTCGTGCACCGCGGCAGCGGCCTTGGCCGCGGCGTCGAGCGCGAAGCGGATGTAGCGCGAATCGGGGATCTCGACGCCGCTTTCCGCCAGCATCTGCAGCATGCCGTTGGTATCGTTGCTGACGACATTGACGCGTTCGGACAGGCGTTGCAGCCCGCTGGCATTGTCGGTGGACGTGGTCGACAACGCGCCGAGGCCAAGGCCGACCTGATCGAGCGCGGTCGCCATGGACCGGATGCGGTCCGCGACGTTTTCGCTGTTGCGGGACAGCCCTTCCATCAGGCTGCCGAGCCGACCCACCGTGGATTCGATGTCCATCGTGCCGCGGTGCGCCGAGCGGGCCTTGGCGACACCCTTTCCGATGCTGTCGAGCATGGCCTGCGCCTCGGCGGTCAAGGTGGCGATCGACTGCTCGATCCGCTGCGTCGCGCCGGCGGATTGCGTCGCGAGCTTCTTCACCTCGGACGCGACGACCGCGAAGCCGAGCCCCGCATCGCCCGCACGCGCCGCCTCGATCGTGGCGTTGAGCGCGAGGAGATTGGTCTGCTGCGCGATCGCCTGGATCGTCGCGGTGACCTGTCCTACCTCCGCAAGGGCTCGATCGAAGTCGCCGAGCCCGTCGTGGAGCCGCGTGACCTCCGCGATCAGGCTGACGACGTCCGAGGTCGCCGCGTTGATCTGCGTGGTCGAATCGCCGATGACGGCATGCGCCGCCGCCGTCTGGTTGCGGGCTTCCGCCGCAGCACCGGCGACCTTGTCGATGTCGCCGGTCAGGCGGTTCATCTCGCCGCCGATCTGGTCGAGCGTCGAGGCCTGCTCGCTCACCCGGCCGGCGAGCGCCGCGATGTCCGCCTGGAGATCCAGCGTGCGGATACCGAGCTCGCCGGACATGCGCGCGGCGGAGAGAACGACCTGGTTGAGCGATCTTTCGGAGCCGATCATACACAAACGACTAGGGGTTCGTGGTTAAGGAACCTTCAACGGACGTCCATGCCGGCCGCGAAAGCGGTCAGGGTGCCGCGCGGCCATTGACGGACCGCGCCGGAGCGGCGACGCAGGATCCATGTCCGACACCCCTACCCGCAACATCGCGCTGCTGATCGATGCCGACAACGCCAGCTGGCACGCGATCGACCCGGTCCTCACCGTGCTTGCCGAGCTCGGGACGGTCAACGTCCGGCGCGTCTATGGCAACTGGAGCAAACCCGGCCTCAAGGGCTGGCGCGACATGACGGTGCGGCACGGCATCGAGCCGCAGCAGCAGTTCGACCTGACCAAGGGCAAGAATGCGACCGACATGAAGATGACGATCGATGCGATGGACCTGCTGTTCCGCGGACGGATCGAGGGTTTCGGCATCATGTCGTCGGACAGCGACTTCATGCCGTTGGCGACGCGGATCCGGCAGGACGGCATCCCCGTCTATGGCTTCGGCAGCGCCAAGACGCCGGAGGCGTTCAAGCAGGCGTGCACGCGGTTCATCGACGTGGACGCGCTGATGACCCCCGTGCAGCCGCAAAAGCCCGTCGCCGTCGAGGTGCCGATCGGCGAATCGCTGCCAGTCGCGATCGGGGCGGCCGCCCCCGCGAAGGCCAAGCCGATCGATCCCGACCTCGTCGCGCTGCTCATCGACACATATGGTTCGGTGAAGCGCGACGAGCGGGGCTATGCCAGCCTGTCGGCGATGGGACAGCTGGCGGGGAACCGCTCCAGCTTCGACGTGCGGAACTACGGCTATCGTCGCTTGTCGGACCTCATCCAGGCGGTGCCGAATTTCCAGAGCGAGCGCCGCGACGACGGGCGGGTCTTCGTCAAGCGCGTGCGCTGAGGGCCGGCACCGCTTCACGGCGCCTGGGTCAGGCTCTAACCGCGCCGCCGCCAGAAGGCGAAGGCGGCGCGCTGCCGCTCCTCGATATGGGCGACGGCGTCGGGGCCGTCCCAGGATCCCGCATAGCCGCGCGCGGCCGATCCGACCCACCAGCCTTGCCCCGGCAGTCGGTCGCTTTCGCGGACCACGAGCACGGCCAGCCCCGGCTCGCCGTCCTGCGCGCCGGCCGTATCGATCGCATCGAGCGTCTTGCACAAGGCGCGCATCTTGGGGCGCGTGAAGCGATGACCGAGCGCGCGAAGCAGTTCGCTGTAACTCAACGACCGCCCATCGCGCGCGGCAGCGACGAGAAGGGTCCGGACGAGCGCCGCGTCGGCGATCGTGCCCGGTCCTTCCGCCGGCTCGAAGCCGTTGGCGGCGAGCCAGCTGCCCAGGTCATCCCCGTGCGGCCGGCTCGTCCCCATCAGCGCGTCAGCTTCTTGTAAGCAAGCCGCGTCGGACGGTCGGCCGCATCGCCCATGCGGCGACGCTTGTCCTCCTCGTACGATTCGTAATTGCCCTCGAACCATTCGACGTGGCTGTCGCCTTCGAACGCCAGGATGTGGGTGCAGAGGCGATCGAGGAAGAAGCGATCGTGGCTGATCACCACCGCGCAGCCCGCGAACGTCTCCAGCGCCTCTTCGAGCGCACGCAGCGTCTCGACGTCGAGGTCGTTGGTCGGCTCGTCGAGCAGCAGGACGTTGCCGCCCTCCTTCAGCATCTTGGCCATGTGGACGCGGTTGCGCTCACCGCCGGAGAGCTGGCCGACCTTCTTCTGCTGGTCCTGGCCCTTGAAGTTGAACGCGCCGACATAGGCACGCGTGCCCAGTTCCTGCTTGCCGAAGCGGAAGACGTCGAGCCCGTCCGAGATTTCTTCCCAGACGTTCTTGTTGGGATCGAGGTCGTCGCGGCTCTGGTCGACATAGCCGAGGCGCACGGTCGAGCCGACCTCGATCGAGCCGGAATCCGGCTGGTCCTGGCCGGTGATCAGCCGGAACAGCGTCGACTTGCCCGCGCCGTTCGGCCCGATCACCCCGACGATCCCGCCCGGCGGCAGGTTGAAGTCGAGGTTCTCGAACAGCAGCTTGTCGCCATAGGCCTTGGTCAGCCCCTTGGCCTCGATCACCTTGCCGCCGAGCCGCTCGGGGATCTGGATGAGAATCTGCGCCTTGCCGACCGCGCGATTCTCCTGCGCCGCCATCAGTTCGTCGAACGCACGGATACGCGCCTTGGACTTGGTCTGGCGGGCCTTCGGCGTCTGTCGCATCCAGGCCAGCTCGTCGGCGATCGCCTTCTGGCGGCCCTGCTCCTCGCGCTCCTCCTGTTCGAGGCGCTTCGCCTTTTTCTCGAGATAGCCCGAATAGTTGCTCTCGTACGTGTAGTAGCGGCCGCGATCCAGCTCGAGCACCCAGTTCACGACATTGTCGAGGAAGTAGCGGTCGTGGGTGACGAGAATGACGTTGCCGGTATATTCCTTGAGGAAATTCTCCAGCCAGGCGACGCTCTCCGCGTCGAGGTGGTTGGTCGGCTCGTCGAGCAGCAGAATGTCCGGCTTTTCGAGAAGCAGGCGGCACAGCGCAACGCGACGCTTCTCGCCACCCGAAAGATTGGTCACCGGCGAGTCGGACGGTGGGCAGCGTAGCGCTTCCATCGCCTGCTCGAGCTGCGAATCTAGGCTCCACCCATCGGCGGCATCGATCTCCGCCTGCAGGTCGCCCATCTCCGTCATCAGGGCGTCGAAGTCGGTGTCGTCCTTCGGGTCGCCCATTTCGGCGGAGATGGCGTTGAAGCGGTTGATCTTGTCGACGATCGGACCGGCGCCGAGCCGCACGTTCTCGATCACCGTCTTGTCGGGATCGAGTTGCGGCTCCTGCGGCAGATAGCCGACGCGCACGCCCTCCGCGGCCCAGGCCTCGCCCTGGAAGTCCTGGTCGATGCCGCCCATGATCTTCATCAGCGTCGACTTGCCCGACCCGTTGGGCCCGATGATCGCGATCTTCGCGCTCGGCAGGAACTGAAGGTGGATGTTGTTGAGCACGGGCTTGTTCGCGCCCGGGAAGGTCTTCGTCAGACCCTTCATGACGTAGGTATACTGGACGGCCATGTGCCGACGGCTCCTGATCGAGAAAGCTGGGAGGATTTGCACGTGCATGTAGCGACCGGCGATCCTCTGCGCAAATGCCCGGCTTGTGCACCCGGCCGGCAACCGCCAAACCGCGGCAACATGCACGATCCAAAGGGGAAATTGATGACGCGTTCCGCCCTTGCCCTGTTGGCGCTGGTCGCCTCCACCGCGATGCCCGCCGCAGTCGGCGCGCAGCGCGCCGCCCCGCCCCTCCCGGCGAAGGTCGACCCGAAGGTCGCGGCGCTGCGCGATGCCGCGCTCAAGGACGACGTCGCCTGGGACATCGTCGAGGGCCTGACCACCGAGGTCGGCCAGCGGCTCGCCGCGACCGAGGCGGAGGCGCGCGCGCGAAGCTGGGCGGTGGCGAAGCTCAAGGCGCTCGGCTTCCGCAACGTCCATGTCGAGACCTACCAGATGCCGGTCTGGCTGCGCGGCGAGGAAAGCGCGCAGATCGTCGCCCCCTTTCCGCAGCAGCTGAAGCTCGTTGCGCTGGGCAATTCGGGCGCGACGCCCGCGGGCGGCATCACCGCCCCGGTGGTCGTGTTCAAGACCTATGGCGATCTCGCCAACGCCCCGGACGGCAGCCTCGCGGGCAAGATCGCCTATGTCGGCAATGCGATGCAGCCTGCGCAGGACGGGTCGAGCTACGGCACCTATGGCGTCGCGCGCTTCGTTGGACCGGCTCTGGCGGCACGCAAGGGCGCTATGGCGACGGTGATACGCTCGATCGGGACCGATCATCACCGCAACCCGCACACGGGCGGCACCAACTGGCCCGACGGGGTGACCCCGATCCCCGCCGCCGCGCTGTCGGTGCCGGACGCGGAATTGATCGAGCGGATGGCGGAGCGCGGCAAGCCCATCACGATGAAGCTCGTGCTCACGCCCCGCTTCGCCGGCACCGGTACGTCGGGCAACGTCGTCGCGGAGGTGCCGGGCACCGATCCGAAGGCGGGAATCGTGCTCGTCGGCGGTCACCTGGACAGCTGGGATCTCGGTACCGGCGCGATCGACGACGCCAGCGGCGTCGCGATCACGACCGCGGCGGCCAAGCGGCTGCTCGATGGTCCGCGCCCGCGCCGTACGATCCGTGTCGTCTGGTTCGGGGCGGAGGAACCGGGCGGCTTCGGCGGCAAGGACTATGCACGCGTCCATGGCAGCGAGCGCCATGCCACCGCCGGCGAAAGCGATTTCGGCGCGGACCGCGTATGGCGGTTCGAGGTCAACCTGCCGGACAGCGCGAAGCCCGTCGCCGACCGGTTGCAATCTGCGCTCGCGCCGCTGGGCATCGGGCGCGGCGCGGGTGTCGGGGGCGACGGCACCGACGTCGGCCCGACCCTGGCGCTGGGCGTTGCGGCGATCGACCTGAACCAGGATGGCACGCGCTATTTCGACACGCACCACACGCCGGACGACGTCCTGGATCGGATCGATCCCGAACAGCTGCGCCAGAATGTCGCCGCCTGGACGACGATGCTCGCCATCGTCGCCAACGCGCCCGAGGAAATCGGCGCGGTGACGCCGCGCCGCTGAGCCGTCCGGCGAACGCGATTGCCCTCACCGATGCCGGTTCAGCCGATCTCCGAGCGTAACGATTTGCCTCAAATCGGCCGCATTGGTTGCTGGCGGATGAATTTCGGCATTGACCGGGGGGAGTCGTGCGGTATTTGGGCTGTCTCGCGTCGGCAATCGGGTCGGCCGCGAACCTTTGCTTTGCTTGGGAGCAATCGAATGAAGAAGATCGCTTTCGTTCTCGCTGCCGCCGGCCTGATGTCCGTCGCTGCGTGCTCGAAGTCGCCGGAAGCTGCCGCCGTCGAGAACAACGGTGACATGCTGGCCGACAACATGGAAATGCAGGCGGACAACATGGACGCCATGGCCGACAACACCTCGAACGCCGCGGCTGCTGCGACGCTCGAGAACGCGGCCGACAACATGAACGCTGCTGCCGACAACGTCCGCGACGCCGCCGACGCCAAGGCCGACAACATGTAATCGCGCCCGCGTCGGGTCCGCCCGACGCGCCGGTGCATCATGTTGCACGTTCGAAAAGGGCGTTTCCCGATGCGGGAAGCGCCCTTTTTCTTTTTCCGGTCCTGCGCTAGGCGGGAACGAGGGTGGGGCCTGTAGCTCAATGGTTAGAGCTGGCCGCTCATAACGGCTAGGTTGCGGGTTCGAGTCCTGCCGGGCCCACCACTATCGCCTTGCACGACGACAAAGGGTCGCGGGGGAGCACAGCTCGCGGCCTGCCGCGATCAACGCGCGGACGGCCTTACTGACGACCGGGTGCCGCAGCCTCCCCGGCATTCGTCGCGACGTCGCGGATCAATCGGGCAATTTGCGCGACCAGGGTTTCCACCAGCGACGGGGTGCGAACAAGGTGATGCCCTTCTCGTCCGTCGCGCGATACAGATCCCTCGCCAGCGACCGCAACTGCCGGTCGTTCAGCGCGAGGTGCAGCTTGGTATAGCTTCCCTGCCGGAAACCTTCCGCCGAATCCGCGATCTGAAGGGTCAGCACCGTACCGCCGCGGGTCCGATTGCGGCGCCAGCCAGCCAATGCGCCAGCCATCTCGATCAGCATCAAACCCCTCCGGCAGGCGGCAGAACCGCCGATTCGGATTCAATTAACCATCTTTTCCGGTTGCGACCAGATGCCACGGACAGGCGCTTAGGCATTGCGGTGCAAGCCATTACCGATACGTGTCCGGGCATCCGCATGCCGCGGCCAGACGACGTGCCTCTCCCTTCCTTCCACGGCCACTGCCCGCCCGGTCATCGTGCCGCTTCCTGGCACCGATGCGCTTGCATGCACTAGCCCGCCCCATGTATGTCTTGGCTTTCCAACCGGTAAGCGCGATGAATTGGAACCGGCGACCGCGTTAACGGTTTGTTTGCGATCTTCCAGGAGGGGAACATGGACCCGCTTATCATCGTCCTTCCATTGCTGCTCGTCCTGCTCGTCGGATCGATCAGGATGGCGGGGTCGGAAAAGCGCCGCCGGCGCCAGGCGTGGGCCGCCTATTACCGCCAACCGGACAGCTATGGTTCGAAGCGCTGACCCTGCATGAGCAAAACGGGGTGCGATAACGGCTCCGAGGACCATCACGAACCGGTGCGTGACGCCGGCTGCACATCGTCTGCCGCGTTTAACGTCGTCCGCTGCATGTTTTAAGCCATGGTCGACTGCAGAGAGACATTCAGCGGTCGGCGGGCGCAGTCATCAAAGGCTTGCCTCGCGGCACATCTGTCCCTAGGCGCAGTCGCTCGGTCGGGGAGTGGCGCAGTCCGGTAGCGCGCCTGCTTTGGGAGCAGGATGTCGCAGGTTCGAATCCTGTCTCCCCGACCATCCGCAATCCCCCCGCTTATTCGTCAGCGTGATGCGATGCCCGCTGGTCGGTGAGGCGCGCCGTTCCGCGTGGCCAGCGGCTGATGAGGACACGGATCAATCCCCCCTCATGGAAAGCGGCGCGATGCCAGGCGGCATAGCGGCGGCTCCTTATGCGCAGGTCGTGGCGATAGAGTGCGATTGCGCCGATCGGTGCGGCTGCGACTGCGCCGATAACGATCCAGTCCGTCAGATCGAGGTGCTGCCAATACATCGCGTCACCCATTGGGGCGCTCTGTCGGGAGGGAGTTCACGAGCCATCCGACAGAGCGTGCGCTGATCATGCAACCGTACAGAAACGGTAGCAATGACAATGATATGCCGAAAGCTGCTGGCAGTCCCCGATCGGGACGGCGCCGCCGCAGGCCGGGCATGGGGACAGGCCCTTACGCACGCGCGCCGGATCAGCGCAGCACGGTGGCCAGCGTCCACCAGCCGTGCGCGCGCGCCGCGTCAGCAGCCTCGTCGCGCCCGGCCTCGTCCTCGAACAATGCGAAGCAGGTCGCACCCGATCCCGACATCCGGGACAGTGTCGCCCCCGGCGCCGCGTCGAGCAACGCGCGAACGTCGGCAATGACGGGCGCGAGCGCGATCGCGGGGGGTTCCAGGTCGTTGCGTCCCGCCCGGGCCGTCGCCATCAGGTCGGTGCCCAACACAAGGGGGCCGCGGTCTATGCCGTCCCAGCGGCCGAACACCACCGAGGTCGATACCGCCACACCCGGATTGACCAGCAGCAGCGGCCGACCCGACAAGCCCTCGACCGCGGTCAACGCCTCCCCCTTGCCCGTGCCCAGGGTGGTTCGTCCGTCGAGACAGGCGGGGACGTCCGCGCCGAGCGCGGCGGCGATTGCGAACAGGCGTGGATCGTCGACCGCGACGCCATTGATACGGGCGAGCGCCCTCAGCGTCGCTGCGGCATCGGCGGAGCCGCCGCCGATACCGGACGCGATCGGCAGATGCTTGTCGAGCGTGATCGCCACGGCACCGCCGCCGAAGGTCGCGCGGAACGCGTCCCGCGCGCGTGTGACGAGATTGTCGGACGAGGCCGACAGACCGTGACCGAAAGGTCCCGTGATCGCGACATCATCCGTTTCGGCTTCGACGACGGTGATCGTGTCTCCGTCGCGGGCGAAGGCGAACAGCGTCTCCAGCTCGTGGTAACCGTCCGCGCGACGGCGGCGGACATGCAGCGCGAGGTTGATCTTCGCCGGCGCGATCTCCTCGATCATCGGGCGACGCGTCCTTCCGCGATCTTTCGCGACAGACGGGCCGACACGTCTTTGTCCGCTCCGAGCGCGGCGGCCCGCCACGCATAGCGTGCCTCGAAACGCCGCCCCAGCACCCAATACAGATCGCCGAGATGCTCGCCGATCTCCGCATTGCCGGGTTGCGCCTCCGCCGCGCCGACGATCAGCGGCAGGGCGTCACGGTCGCGTCCGACGAGATGATAGGCCCAGCCGAGCGAGTCGGCGATGGAACTGTCCTGCGGCTTAAGGCTGTGCGCGCGTTCGAGCATGGCGACGGCGCCCGCTCTGTCGTCATCGTGGTCGGCCATGGCATAGCCAAGATAGTTGAGCGCCAGCGGTTCGGCCGGCGCCAGCGCGACGGCCTTGCGGAGTGCTTCGCGCGCGGACGGCCAGTCACCGGCCTGTTCCAGCGCCCCGCCATATTGCAGCCAGCTTGCCCATTCGCCGCCGGCGCCCTCGTCGATGATATGACGGTACCAGCGAGCCCCCTCAGCGTAGCGACCCGCGGCGAGCAGGCGGTCGGCATAGCGCTGCCAGTCACCGGCGGTGGCGTCCCTCGCCGTCGCGCGGTCAGCCGCGAGCGACAAGGCTTCTGCATCCTGTTTCGCCCCCGCGAGCACATCGATCCGTGCGGCGGCGGCGGACGGCGCAAAGGGGCTGGTGGCCGGAACGGCGGCGAGCAGCGCGATCGCGCCGTCGGTCATTCCCTCCGCGGCCAGCGCGCTGGCGAGCAGCATGCGCGCACGATCGTTCGAAGGATCGGCGATCAGTGCGGTCCGCGACAGCGCGACCGCCAGCACGGAAGGCCCCTGCCCGGCCAGATCCCCGGCGACACGCGCGAGCAGCCGCGACACGCCGAACGCCAGCGTCGGCCGCGCCCCGATCCCCTTTCGAAAGGCCGCAATGACGGGGTCGTCACCCGTCAGGAAACTCCGCGCGGGCTCCGGCTGCCCCTTGTCGAACAGGAGTTGTGCAGCAGCGAGGCGCAGATCGATGGGCGCACCGGTCGCCTGCATCGCGCGGACGGTCGCGACGCCCCGCACCGTGTCACCGCCCGCGATCTGGAGCAACGCGCCGGTCTCCATCGCAAGCCGCTGCGCGATGGGATCCTTCAGCGCGGCGGCGGACGCGAGCGCCGGCGCCGGATCGACACCCCGAACGAAGCTGGTCCAGCCGCGCAACGCAGGGGCGAGGACGCCGAGCGGCGTGTCGACCAGCCCCGCGATGGCACGATCCGCGGCCGCCACATCGCCACGACGCGCAGCCTCCGCCAGGGGGAACAGCGCCAGATCGCCGGGCGCCTGCGGCGATCCCTGAAGGATGCCGACGGCGCGTGCGGCAAGGGCAAGATCGCCCCCCTCCAGCGCCTCGCGATACGCGCGCGCGGCGATTGCCGCGTCGCCGGGCGATGCCATCAACGCGCGCGCATAGCTCGCGCTGGCGGCGTCCACCTGCCCCGCCGCGTCCGCGGCGCGGGCCTTCATATAGTCGGCGATCCCGCGCGAAGTGGCGCCGGTATCGGCGTGCGCCGGGCGGGCGATCAGCAGGATTGCCGCCGACGCAATCAACGAACGCTTACATATTGGGATAATTCGGGCCTCCGCCACCCTCGGGCACCACCCAGTTGATGTTCTGGGTCGGGTCCTTGATGTCGCACGTCTTGCAGTGGACGCAATTCTGCGCGTTGATCACGAACTTCGGGTCGCCGGTCTCGACACCCACAACCTCGTAAACGCCCGCCGGGCAGTAGCGTTGCGCCGGCTCGTCGTACAGAGGCAGGTTGTGCTCGATCGGAACGTGCGCGTCCTTGAGCGTGAGGTGGACGGGCTGGTCCTCCTCGTGGTTGGTGTTCGAGAGGAACACCGACGACAGGCGATCGAAGGTCAGCACGCCGTCCGGCTTGGGATAGACGGGCGGCTTGACCATGTCCTTGCGCCACAGGCTTTCGTGGTCCGGATGATGCTTCATCGTGAAGGGCATGCGGATGCCGAAATGCTCGAGCCACATGGTCACGCCGGCCAGCCCCGAGCCCAGGAAGTCGCCGAACTTCTTGACCAGCGGCACGACGTTGCGGACGATCGACAGCTCCTTCTTCACCCACGACCGGTCGAACGCCTCCGGATAGGCGGCAAGTTCGTCATGCTCGCGCTGCGACAGGATCGCGTCGACCGCCGCCTCGGCCGCCATCATGCCGCTCTTCATCGCGGTATGCGTGCCCTTGATGCGCGGGACGTTGAGGAAGCCGGCGCTGTCGCCGATCAGCGCGCCGCCGGGGAACACGAGCTTGGGTAGCGACTGCAGGCCGCCGTCGCTGATTGCGCGCGCGCCGTAGGACACGCGCTTGCCGCCCTTCAGGATCGCGGCGATCTCCGGATGCGTCTTCCACTTCTGCATCTCCTGGAACGGCGAGATGTAGGGGTTGGAATAGTTGAGCCAGGTAACGAAGCCGAGGCTGACCTGGCCGTTCGCCTGATGATAGAGCCAGCCGCCGCCATTGGCGTCGTCGCCCAGCGGCCAGCCCTGCGTGTGAATGACGCGGCCGGGCTTGTGGAACGCGGGATCGATGTCCCACAATTCCTTGACGCCCAGGCCATAGACCTGCGGATCGCTGTCCTTGTCGAGCGCGAAGGTGCGGATGATCTCCTTGCTGAGATGACCGCGGCAGCCCTCGCCGAAGAAGGTGTATTTGGCGTGCAGCTCCAGCCCGGGCTGATAATCGGGCTTGTGCGTGCCGTCGCGCGCGACGCCCATGTCGCCCGTGGCAACGCCCTTCACCCGCCCCTGCTCGTCGAACAGGATCTCCGCCGCGGCGAACCCCGGGAAGATCTCGACGCCCAGCTCCTCCGCCTTGCCCGCCAGCCAGCGGCACAGATTGCCCAGGCTGCCGGTATAGGTGCCCTTGTTGTGCAGGAAGGGCGGCGTCCACAGATGGGGCAGCACGGTCTTCTTCTTCGCCGACAGGACCCAGTGCAGATTCTCCGTCACCGGCACCTCGGCAAGCGGGCAGCCGTCGTCGCGCCAGTCGGGCAACAGCTCGTCGAGCGTGCGCGGGTCGATCACCGCACCCGAGAGGATGTGCGCGCCGACCTCCGATCCCTTTTCGAGGACGCAGACCGAAAGGTCCGCACCCTTTTCGGCGGCCATCTGCTTGAAGCGGATCGCGGCGCTGAGCCCAGCGGGGCCTGCGCCGACGATCACCACGTCATAGGGCATCGATTCGCGGTTCGACATCATCTCACTCCCGGATGCCGGTATCCGTAACGGAACGACCGCGCGTGGCGATCGGGCGCGGGCCGGCAACGTCTTGTCCACGAAACGCGATCGGACAAGTTGACGAAAACGTCAACCACGGTGAGAAGGCGCACCGATGGGGGCGGATCAACATCTCGACTGGATGGGCGCGGCGGCAAGCGCATTGTCCTGGTGGCAGGACGCCGGCGTCGACATGCTTGTCGACGACGCGCCCCGCGACTGGTTGGCGCCCCCATCGCCGGAACCGGCCGACCCGCTCGGAACGTCCCTAGGCGGAGCTGCAACGCAGGCGCCCGCCGTCGCCGTGCCCGCCGTAGCCATGCCCGAGACGCTCGAAGCCTTCATGGCGTGGCGCATGGGGCAGGACGTGCCGGAGGCGTCATGGCGCGGCATTTCCGTAGCGGCCAGCGGCCCGGCGGATGCGGCCATCATGGTCCTGGCGGATTGTCCCGACAAGGACGACGGCGATGCCGGCACCCTGCTGACCGGCGCAGCGGGGCGGCTGTTCGACCGGATGCTCGCGGCGATCGGACTCTCGCGTGACGCGATCCACGTCGCCGCGGTATGCGCACGCCGGCCCGTCGCGGGTCGCATGCCGGGCGAGGTGGAGGAACGGCTTGGGGATATCGCGCGCCATCACATCGGCCTTGTCGCGCCGAAGCGGCTGCTGTTGCTCGGCAATGCGGCGAGCCGTGCGATTCTATCGGCGGAAATGCCGGGCACGCGCGGGTCTTTACACCCGTTTAACCATAAACGCGGCACGACACAGGTGGTCGCGACCTTCCACCCGCGCTTCCTGATCGAGAAGCCGGTGGCCAAGGCCGAGGCGTGGAAGGACCTGCAATTGCTGATGGGGGATTGGCCCGCATGACCCGCACGCTGGCGATCATACTGGCGACGACGCTCATTCCGGCTGCCGCGCATGCGGCGCCTGACTCCGCACCGGCCTCGTCGGCCGCAACCACTGGAGCGGCGAACCCGGTCGAACAGGTTCCCGCGCAACTCGATGCAGCGCAGCGCGAGGGGTATCGCGCCGTCTTCCAGGCGATCCGCGAGGCACGCTGGCAGGATGCGCAGATCGGGCTGGACACGATGAAGCCGGGCCCGCTGCATGCGATCGCCCGGGCGGAGCTGTACACCGCCAAGGGTTCGCCGAAGGTCGAGATGGCGCCCCTCGTCGCGCTGCTGAACGAAGCGCCCGAGCTACCGGAGGCGGCGGATCTGACGCGCCTGGCGAAGGCCCGCGGGGCGACCGACCTGCCCCCGCTGCCGATGGCGCAGCGGCTGATCTGGCAGGATGGCGCCCCGCGCCGGGTACGGGCGAAGGCGACGCGGTCCGACGAGATCGCGGCCACGCTTGCCGTGCAGATGCAGCCGTTCGTCAAGGCGGACATGGCGCTCGAGGCGCGCGCGCTGCTGGAGTCGACGAGCGGCCTGTCGCCCGAGGCGCAGACCGAGTGGCAGGCCAAGGTCGCCTGGGTGTATTTCCTGACCGGCGACGACGCCAACGCCCGCGTGATGGCCGCGCAGGCCGGCGACGGTGCGGGCGACTGGAGCGTGCAGGGCCGATGGATGGGCGCCCTCGCCGCCTGGCGCCAGGGCGATTGCGCCGCGGCGGAGGCTGGCTTCGAAGGCGTCGCGGCACGCGCGACGGACGTCGATCTGCGCGCGGCCGCGCTCTACTGGGCGTCGCGGGCCGATATCGTCTGCGGTCGACCCGACAAGGTGCAGGCGCGCCTGCAGTCCGCGGCGCAATTCTCCGAAAGCTTCTATGGTCAGCTGTCGCGGCAGGCGCTGCTGATCCGCGACAAGGCCAAGCCCGGCAGCGGCGTCGTCGCGGCGGACTGGGCACGGCTCGAGAGGCGCCCCAATCTGCGCGTCGCGGCGGCCCTGGTCGAGATCGGCGAGACGGATCTCGCCGACGACGTGATCCGCCAGCAGGCGCGGATCGGCGATCCAGCCGAATTCGGCAGCCTCGTTCGCGTCGCCGAGGCGCTGAGCCTGCCGGCGACGACGGTTTGGCTCGCCCACAACTGCCCGCAGGGCGTCACCGCAACGGCCGAGGCCCGGTACCCGACGCCGAACTGGACGCCCGCCAGCGGCTGGCGCGTCGACAAGGCGCTCGTCTACGCGCACACGCTCGAAGAAAGCGGCTTTCGGAGCAAAGTGACCAGCCCGGCCGGCGCCTATGGCCTGATGCAGATCATGCCCGCCGCGGCGACCGACTATATGCGCGAGCGCGGGATGACGGTGGACAAGGCGGCCCTGTCCAAGCCCTCGACCAATATGGACATCGGCCAGCGGCATCTCGAAAGGCTGCGCGACATGGCGAGCGTGACGGGCGGCCTGCTGCCCAAGGTGATCGCCGCCTACAATGCCGGTCCGAAGCCGGTCGGCGAGTGGAACGCCATCGTCCGCGACGGCGGCGATCCGCTGCTCTACATCGAGAGCATCCCCTATTGGGAGACGCGCGGTTACGTGACGACCGTGCTGCGCAACTATTGGATGTACGAGGCGCAGGCCGGTCGCAAGGCGTCGACCAGCCGGTCCGCGCTGGCGCAGGGTCTCTGGCCTCGCTTCCCCGGTCTGCCCGGCGCGTCGTCGGTCCGCCTCAACACGCGCGCACCCGCCACGGCGATCGCGGTCAACGGCAGCGTCTCGCCGCGTTCGACGACCACCGTCGCGCACGACTGACCGCAACCTTTCGTCACGCGCGCCGCGCTTGTCGCGGTTCCGCGATCGGGTATGTTGCCCCCGCCGACGCGATCCGACGTTCGGCGGATGGAGAGGCGCGACGATGCTTGGCGGCATGCAGGATTTCGAACTTCGGGTTCCTTCGATCCTCGACCATGCGGCGCGCGAGCATAGCGCGCGCGAGATCGTTACCCATTGGGCCGACGGACGCGAGACGCGGACGACCTGGGCGGGCATCGCGCATGATGCGCGGCGGCTGGCACAGGCATTCACGCGCCTTGGCCTGCGACCCGGGGACAGGGTCGCGACACTGGCGATGAACCACGCCCATCACCTGACCGCCTGGTATGGCGCGATCGGCATGGGCGGCGTGATCCACACGATCAATCCGCGCCTTTTCGACGACCAGCTCGTCTATATCGCCAATCACGCGGAAGATCGCGTGCTGCTCTACGATCGCGCGTTCCAGCCGATCGTCGATCGCCTCCGCGACCGGTGGACGACGATCGAACATTATGTCGTGATGGACGGCGAAGGCTCCGGCAGCTTCGCCGCGCTGATCGACGCGGAGGATGGCGACTTCGCCTGGGTCGCCGGTCCCGAACGCGATCCCTGCATGCTCTGCTACACCAGCGGCACGACGGGCAATCCGAAGGGCGTTCTGTTCACGCATCGCTCGAGCGTGCTGCACGCCTTGCTCGTCGCCTCCCCGGCGGTGCTGACGCTCAACTCGGCGGCGGTCCTGCTGCCGGTGGTGCCGCTGTTCCATGCCGCCGCCTGGGGCACGTCGTTCGCCGCGCCGCTCGCCGGTGCGAAACTCGTCTATTCGGCTGTCAACGACGCCGCCGTGCTGTGCGACCTGATGAACCGAGAGAAGGTCACCATCTCCGCCGGCGTACCGACCGTGTGGCTGGCGATGTTCGCGCATATCGATGCGACCGGACAGCGGCCGGAGCATCTGAAGCTGGCGACGATCGGCGGCTCGGCCGCGCCGCGCGCGATGATCGCACGGCTGATGGACATGGGCGCGGAGGTCAAGCACCTGTGGGGCATGACGGAGACGTCGCCCGTCGCGACCGCCGCCGCACCGCCGCCGGACTGGGACGATTGGACGCGCGAGGAGAAGTTAGACCTGCTGACCCGGCAGGGTGCCGTTCCCTATGGCGTGGAGCTGAGCATCCTGGACGATGCCGGAAACCGCCTGCCGCGCGACGGCAAGAGCGCGGGGCGGCTCCACATCCGCGGCCCTTGGGTGATCCAGCGCTACTTCGGTGCGGACACGGACGCGGTCGACGCCGAGGGCTGGTTCGACACGGGCGACGTCGCGGTGCTGCACCCAGACGGATCGATGCAGATCACCGACCGGTCCAAGGACGTCATCAAGTCGGGCGGCGAATGGATCAGCTCGGTCGAGCTGGAGAATGCCGCGATCGGCTGCCCCGGCGTGGCGGAGGCCGCCGCGATCGGCGTGCCGCATCCCAAATGGGACGAGCGGCCGTTGCTCGTCGTCGTCCGCAAGCCGGGGGCGACCGTATCGGAGGAGGACGTGTTGACGCATCTGCGCCCGCTCGTCGCCAAATGGTGGCTGCCGGACGCGGTCGTCTTCGTCGACTCGCTTCCCCATACTGCCACTGGGAAGCTGCTCAAGACGGCGTTGCGCGAGACGTTTCGCGACTATCGCTTCGCCGCCTGAGCGGGATATTACGCGTCCGAAGGCTCGTCGGGAGCGTGATTGCCGTAACCAGCGCCCGATTCCGGCTGCTGCTCGGCGGCGTCGTCGCGGTCCGTCTCGTCGACTGGGTCGGGTTGCTGCTGGTCGGGTCGGGGATCGGTCATCTCTGTCTCCTTGCCCGGAATCAACCGACAGCCGCTGCTTACGATCCCTCCCGGCGTGCGTAGATCGTATAGCCGAGCGAGGTGCCGACAGGCCGGTAGTCGATGGCGATCGCGCGCATCACGATCGCGAAGGTGGCGGGATTGACGTCGCCCTGCGGCGGCGCGGTGACGATCACCGGCGGACGCGCGCGCAGGATTCGCAAGACCTCGTCCGCGGGGTCGACCCCGATCGCGCCCCGCTCGCCCGCGAACGTCAGGTGGGAAGCAAAGGGATAGCGCGTCGGCAAGCAGGCATCGGCAGCCGTGTAGAAGACGGGCGGCGCCTGAAAGACGAAGGGACAACCGCGACCGGCCGCATAGCGATGAACGAGTGTCGCCCCCCGGGCGACATCCCGCCGCGCCGCCGCCGTCTCGCCCGCGTGCGGAAAGCCGGACAAGACTAGCAGCGCCGCCCCCGCCAGGCCGAGCAATGCGAGGAAAGGCCCGCGCCGCGCGGCCCCGATGCCCGCGGCGACCGCCACCGGCACGAGCAGCGGCAACGCATAATGATTGTAGTAGGGGGGAATGGCGAGCCATGCGGCGATCGCCGCCGACAGCCACGTCGCCATCATCAACCGCGCACGTCCGCGCAGTGCGCCGAGACCGAGCAGGCCGACCGCCAAGGGTATCACGAGCACCAGCAATGCGCCTTCCAGCCTGGTTGCGACGGGCTCGTTGGCGGTGACGTGACGGAGGAAGATCGACCGGACGTTGGCGAACCACCAGGCGTCGCCGTGCCCGGTCACGACATAGAAGGCGGCGGCCACGAAGGTCGGTACCAGGGCAAGGGCGGCGAGGAGCGACGCCTCCCGGAGGATAGCGCCCGCGCGCGGATCGCGTCGCCAGCTCGCCATCAACGCCAATCCCGCGAATGCGACGCCCTCGACGACCGCGGTCGGCTTGACCTCGATGGCGAGGCCGATCAGCAGCATCGCGCAGCGCGCGGGCGCTACCGGAGCGTCGCGCAACGTCCGCCAGACGAGCAATGCGGCGAGCGCGACGAGGGGGTTGTAGAAGACCGGCGCCTGCCCGCCGCGCCCGCCCAACAAGGCGATCCAGACGAGATACACGAGGCCCGCGACCACCGCCGCGCGCGCTCCAGCCATCGAACGGGCGATGAGCGCCACGATCCCTGCGGCCGCGATCGCCGCGACCAGCGCAGCCCATTGATAGGCGACCACCGAATCCCCGCCGAACCCCTGCGTGCCGGCATAGACCAGGAACAGGCCGATCGGCTTGCGATCCCAGATGTCCACGTACGGCAAGGCGCCGTGCCACATCCTGCTGCCGACAAGCAGGTACATCTGTTCGTCGAGATCGATCACTGGATTGCCCAGGTCCGGCAGCCGCAGCACGAGCGCCGCGATGGTGAGGATCAGCCACAGGCGAGCCAATCCGCCCCGATCGTCCGTCGCCGCCGTGCCTAGCCCCATGATCATCGCGCCTTCATGACAGCGCATGGTAAATGCTACGCCAACGGATCAGAACAATTCCCCCTGCGGTCCGGCCGGCGCCTTGAAGAGGTCGGTCCGCAGCGGCACGCCGCGATTGGCGAGGCCGTGGCGGCGGCAGGCGATGGCGAAGCGGGTCCGCATCAGTTCCGCCCATGGACCGCTGCCACGCATGCGCGTGAAGAAACCCGGATCATTGTCGCGACCGTCCCGCAACGACCGGATCGTCGCCATGACCTTCGCCGCGCGGTCAGGGTAATGCTCCTCGAGCCATGCACGGAACAGCGGCGCGACCTCGTGCGGCAGGCGTACCGGAATGAAGAAACACGCCCGCGCTCCGGCCGCGGCGGCATGCTCGACAAGATGCTCCAGTTCGTGATCGGTGATCGCGGGAATGACGGGCGCGATGGAGACATAGGCGGGTATGCCCGCATCGGCGAGCGCACGGACGGCGGCCAGTCGCTTCATCGGATGCGGTGCGCGCGGCTCGACCGTGCGCGCGGTGGCGGGATCGAGCGACGTGAGCGAAACCGCCACCGCCGCCAAGCCCTCCGCCGCCATCGGTGCCAAGATATCGATGTCGCGCATCACGCGGTCGGACTTGGTGGTGATCGTCACCGGATGACGCGCATTCCGGAGAACCTCCAGAATGCCCCGCGTGATACGCCAGTCGCGTTCGATGGGTTGATAGGGATCCGTGTTGGTTCCCAGTGCGATCGGGCGCACGGCATAGTCGCGTCGACGCAGCTCGCTCGTCAGCAGCGCGGGCGCGTCGGGCTTCGCGAACAGCCGGCTCTCGAAATCCAGTCCGGGCGACAGATCGTGAAAGGCATGCGTCGGCCGGGCGAAGCAATAGATGCACCCATGCTCGCAGCCGCGATACGGATTGATCGATCGATCGAAGCCAATGTCGGGCGACGCGTTGCGACTGATGATGGTGCGCGGATGCTCGACCGTCACCGTCGTCGCACGCGGCAGGGGCGCGCCGTCGATCGCGTCGCGCGCATCCGCCCAGTCCCCGTCGATCTCCTGCTGCGGGAGATTGAACCGCGTACTTTCGTGGTTCGACGTCGCGCCACGCGCGGCCCTCGGCTTGCGTGCCACCATGAGAAGATGCTAGACGGCCAATGGGAACATAGCAAGAACGATGGGGTGCACCATGGCGCGGATGAACTATCTGGAGTTGCCGGTCGCGGATACCGCGCGGGCCAAGGGCTTTTACGCGGCCGCATTCGGCTGGACCTTCACCGATTTCGGGCCGAGCTATGCGGCCACGATGAGTGGCGATACGGACGTCGGCTTCCAGGCCGACCCGGCGGAGCGCACGCGATCCGCGCTGCCCGTGATCGAGGTCGACGACCTGGAACGGGCGCAGGTGGCCGTCGAAAGCGCTGGCGGGCGGGTCACGAGGCATATCTTCGCCTTTCCCGGCGGCCGGCGGTTCCATTTCGTCGACCCGGATGGACACGAACTGGCGGCCGTCCAGCCCGCCTAGGCCATGCGGGCCGGGGCTAAAAGCATGATGACATTCCATGGATCCGACATTGCTTCGCTATGCTCGCAATGACGGCGTGGTTCGCCCTGATGTCATCCCACTCTAATCCTGCCGGTGTCCGTCGCGCACGGCCACTGCATGGTCGTGCGCGGTCAGCGTTCCGTCAGGCGCGGCATGAGCTCCACGAAATTACAGGGCCGATGACGGCTATCGAGCTGATCCTTCAGGATACCGTCCCATCCGTCCTTCACGGCGCCGGTCGATCCGGGTAGCGCGAAGACGTAGGTGCCCCGGGCAACGCAGGCGCAGGCGCGCGACTGCACGGTCGACGTGCCGATCTTCGCGTAGCTCAGCCATCGGAACAGTTCACCGAAGCCGGGGATCATCTTGTCGGCGATCCGCTCGATCGCCTCCGGAGTCACGTCGCGACCGGTCACGCCGGTCCCGCCCGTCGTGATGACGCAATCGACGGAGGGATCATCCACCCACCGGTCGAGCTGGTCGACGATGGCATCGACATCGTCGCGCAGGATCCTGCGATCCGCCAGTTCGTGTCCCGCCTCCGCGATGCGGGCGACGAGCGCGTCGCCCGAGCGATCCTCGGCCAGTCCGCGCGTGTCGGATACGGTGAGGACGGCAATGCGGACGGGACGGAACGGCAGGCTCGTGTCGATCGGCATGAACAGTCAGCCCACCAGCTGGAGTTGCGAGGCGGCCCGGTCGAGCGCGACATCGGTGACGCCGGGAATCGCCTCGATGGCGGCGACGAGTTCGAGATCCAGCAGGAAATCACGGCCAAGCAGTAGCTTCGCCTCGCCGCCGTCGATCGGCATGCGCACGCGCACCTCGCCGCGCGCGCCGCGCTGCGTCGACAGGAGATCGGCGAGCGCGGTCATCGCCGCCAGATCGGCCACCTTTGCCTCGATCGTGAAGCGGGCATGGGTCGCGAGGCTTTCGAACGGCTGTATGCGCTTGACCGAGACGCGCGGCGTCTCCTCGCCGGGCCTCCGGTCGAGCTCTACCGTGATGAGACCGCAGCCGCCTTCGCGCGCCGCCTCTTCCAGGTCCGCGGCGACCGCATCGTCGAAACAGGTGGCGACGAACTGGCCGCTCGCGTCCGACAGCGTCGCCATCATGTAGCGCTTGCCCCGCGCGGAGGTGCGCCAGCGCGCATCCTCGACCAGCACCGCCATCGTCGCGCCAGCGCGCGTCCCATCCTCGGGAATGCGCAGCTCGGTCAGGGACACATATTGCCGCGCCCCGTGCATGCGCGCGAGGTGCGCGTGACGGTCGACCGGATGGGCGGAGAAGTAGAAGCCGAATGCTTCCTTTTCCTGCTCCATGGTCGCCGCCATGTTCCAGCGCAGCGAACGGTTGAGCTTGATCGTGTCGCCGGCGACGTCGTCGGCGCCGAAAAGGCCACCCTGCCCGCTCGTCCGGCCGGCGTGGGTGTGCGCCGCGAGCCCCAGGATCGTCTCCGCCACGGCGTGGACGGCGGCGCGGTTCGGCTCGATCGCGTCGAAGGCGCCCGCGGCGGCAAGCGTCTCGAGCTGCCGTTTGTTGATCAGGCGCGGATCGACGCGGTTGGCGAGATCGTCCAGGCTCTTGAACGGCCCGGCCGCCTCCCGCTCCGCGACGAGCTTTTCCATCGCGCCCTCGCCCACCGACTTGAGCGCGCCGAGCGCATAGCGGACCACGAGGCCATCCGCCGTCTCCTGCACGTCGAACTCGGCCTCGCTTGCGTTGATGTCGGGTCCGACGATCGCCACCCCCAGGCGCCGCATGTCATCGACGAAGATGCTCAGCTTGTCCGTCAATGCCATGTCGTAGCACATGGATGCCGCGAAGAATTCGTGGGGATGATGCGCCTTCAGCCAGGCGGTCTGGTACGCGAGCAAGGCATAGGCCGCGGCGTGGCTCTTGTTGAAGCCATAACCCGCGAACTTGTCGATCAAGTCGAACAGCTGGTTGGCGTAATCCGCCTTGATGCCATTGTGCTTGGCGCAGCCCTCGACGAAGGTCGCGCGCTGCGCGTCCATCTCCGCCTTGATCTTCTTGCCCATCGCGCGGCGCAGCAGATCGGCGCCGCCCAGCGAATAGCCGGCGAGGACCTGCGCGGCCTGCATCACCTGTTCCTGGTAGACGAAGATCCCGTAGGTCTCCTTCAGGATCGGCTCGAGCAAAGGATGCGGGTAGGTGAGGTCTTCCGTCCCCTGCTTGCGGCGGCCGAAGCTCGGAATATTGTCCATCGGGCCGGGCCGGTAGAGCGAGACGAGCGCGACGATGTCGCCGAAATTGGTCGGACGCACCGCCGACAGCGTGCGCCGCATGCCTTCCGATTCCAGCTGGAAGACGCCGACCGTGTCGCCCTTCTGCAGCAAACGATAGACGCCCTCGTCATCCCAGGAGAGCGCGTCGAGATCGACCAGGATCCCCCGCTTGGCGAGAAGCTGGACCGCCTTCTTCAGGACCGAGAGGGTCTTGAGCCCCAGAAAGTCGAACTTCACCAGGCCGGCGCCCTCGACATATTTCATGTCGAACTGCGTCACCGGCATGTCCGACCGCGGGTCGCGATAGAGCGGCACGAGCTGCGCGAGCGGGCGGTCGCCGATCACCACGCCCGCGGCATGGGTCGACGAGTGGCGTGGTAGGCCTTCGAGCTTGGTCGCCAGGTCCAGCAGGCGCCGGACCTGATTGTCGTTGGCATATTCCTTCGCCAACTCCGGCACGCCGTTGAGCGCGCGCTTCAGGTCCCAGGGATCCGTCGGGTGATTGGGCACGAGCTTGGCGAGCCGGTCCACCTGGCCATAGCTCATCTGCAGCACGCGGCCGGTGTCCTTGAGCACGGCGCGCGCCTTCAGCTTACCGAAGGTGATGATCTGCGCGACCTGATCGCGGCCGTATTTCTCCTGCACGTAGCGGATCACTTCGCCGCGCCGGGTTTCGCAGAAATCGATGTCGAAGTCGGGCATCGACACGCGTTCCGGGTTGAGGAAGCGCTCGAACAGCAGGCCGAGCTTGATCGGATCGAGATCGGTGATCGTGAGCGCCCAGGCGACGGCGCTGCCCGCACCGGAGCCGCGGCCCGGACCGACGGGGATGTCATGATCCTTCGCCCATTTGATGAAATCCGCGACGATCAGGAAGTAGCCGGGGAAACCCATCTGGACGATGACGTCGATCTCGAAGTCGAGGCGTTCGAAATAGTCCGGAAAGCGCGAGCGCAGATAGTCCGAGTCGATGTCCGAATGCGGCTGCTGCGACGCGTCGGCCGGTACTTCTGCCGTCGCGATGCCACGTTCGAGTTCGACGATGCGCCGGAGCCGCGCCTCCAATCCCGCATGGGCATCGCGCCGCAGCATCATCGCCTCGCCCTCGCGGTCGCCGGCAAGGCTTGGCAGGATCGGCTTGCGCTTGGGCGCCATGACGGCGCAGCGCTGCGCGACGAGCAAGGTGTTGTCGATCGCTTCCGGAAGGTCGGCGAACAGGGCACGCATCGCATCGGCGGGCTTCAACCATGCGTCGGGCGAGGACTTGGGGCGATCGTCGCTTTCGACATAGGTGGAATTGGCGATGCACAGCATCGCATCGTGCGCGTCGCGGAACGCGCTCTCGGCGAAGCAGCAGGGGTTGGTCGCGACGAGCGGCAGGTCGCGGGCATAAGCAAGATCGATCAGCGCCTGTTCGGATGCTTCCTCCACCGGATCGCCGCGTCGTGCGATCTCGATAAACAGCCTGTCGCCGAACAGCGCCTGCAGCCGGTCGCAATACGCCTCCGCCCGCGCCGGCTGCTCCTCCGCGAACAAGCGCGCGAGCGTGCCCTCGCCGCCCGCCGTCAACGCGACGAGGCCGTCGGTCCGCCCCGCGAGCATACCGAAATCGACGTGCGCCGGCAGTTCCAGCGGACGATCGAGATGGGCCATACTGACGAGCGCACACAGATTGTCGTAGCCGCGTGCATCCTGGGCATAGAGCGCGAGCCAATCGAGCGGTGCCGCGACACCCTCCGGCATGTCCGGCCTGGCGACGCACAGCATCGTGCCGATCACCGGCTGCACCCCGTCCTTCTTGGCGGCCTCCGAAAAGGCCATGGCTGCGTATAGGCCGTTGCGATCGGTGAGGCCCGCGGCAGGGAACTTCAACGCCTTTGCCTGCTTGGCGATCGCCTTGGGTTCGATCGCACCGTCCAGCATCGTATAGGACGAGAAGATACGAAGCGGCACGAACCCGGAATGCATCGCAGCGGTGTAGCGGCTCCGATGCGATTCGAACAGGCGCCCGGTGGAACCGGCGGTGGATAACCCCGTTACCGCGAAAGAACGCAAAGGGACCAGAGATGACCGATCGCCGCTTCGCCGACCCCCTGTCCGGCACGCCTGCCGGCGCCGGCTGGGGATGGATACTCGCCTATGGCGTGGTTTCGGTCCTGCTGGGCCTCGCAGCCTTCGCCTGGCCTTTCGCGGCGACGCTCGCCGCCACGCTCGTCATCGGCGCCTTCTTCATCGCCGCGGGTATCGTCTCCGTCGGCGCCGGCGTCTTTGGCAAGGGGCATGAAGGGCGCGGCTATGCGATCGGCTTCGGCGTCCTGTCGCTCGTCGTCGGGCTGCTGATGGCGTTCGAGCCGGCGACGGGTGCCTTCTCGCTGACCCTCATGGTCGCCGTCTGGCTCGGCATCCGGGGCGCGCTGGAGATCGGCCTGGGCGTTCGCTTCCGGCACGGACGCGGGCTGATGCTCGCGCTGGGGGTCATCAATATCCTATTGGCGATCTACGTCCTCGCCAGCTTGCCCTGGTCGGCGCTGACGCTCCCCGGCTTCATCCTGGGCATCAGCTTCCTGTTCGGCGGCGTGACGTCGATCGTCTCTGCCGTCCATCATCGCAGGGGTTCGCCCGCCTTCGCGATGCCGACGGCCTAGAGCAGCGCCTCTATGTCCGCTGCGATCGCGTCCGGCCTGGTCGTCGGCGCATAGCGGCGGACGACTTGTCCGGACCGGTCGACCAGGAACTTGGTGAAGTTCCACTTGATCGCCTTTGACCCCAACAGTCCCGGCGCGGCGCCTTTCAGCAGCGTGAACACCGGATCGGCGTCCGGACCGTTGACGTCGATCTTCGCGAAGACCGGAAAGGTGACGTCGTACGTCAGCGTACAGAAACGGGCGATCTCCGCCGCGTCGCCGGGCTCCTGCGCGCCGAACTGGTTGCAGGGAAAGGCCAGTATCGCGAAGCCTTTATCCGCATAGCGGCGGTGAAGCGCCTCCAGTCCCTCATATTGCGGTGTGAAACCGCATTGCGAGGCGGTGTTCACGATGAGCAGGACCTGCCCTGCCCAGCGATCGAGCGGCACCGTCGCGCCATCGGCGGCGCGGACAGCGAGGTCCGTGATGTGCGTCATGCGTGGCGATCCAGCAGGTAGCGCAGATTGGCCTTCACCCCCGGCCATTCGCGATCGAGGATCGAGTAGACGACGGTATCGCGCAGGCGACCGGCGGCCATCTGCTGATGCCCGCGCAGCACGCCGTCCTTCTTCGCGCCGAGGCGCTCGATCGCCGCCTGGCTCCGCCGGTTCAGCGCATCGGTACGGATCTGCACGCATTGCACGTCCATCGCCTCGAAGGCATGCGCGAGCTGCAGCAGCTTGGCCTCGGTGTTCACGCCCGTACGCTGCACGGCCTTGGCATAGAAGGTGCCGCCAATCTCGAGGCGCCGATGCGTCGGGGCAAGCCGCATGTAGCGCGTCGTGCCGACCACGGCGCCGTCGGGCGTTTCGGCGGCGAACAAAAGGGCACGGCCGAAATCACGCTCGCGCGAGGCCGCCGCCCACCAGCGTTCCGGCGTCCGCATGAGCGAGACATTGGCGTAGAAGATGTCCCACAGGTCGCCGCCCCGCGCGACGTCGACGAGCGCCGGCAGATCGCTTTCCGTCAGCGGCCGCAGCGTGACGTGACGCCCGACCAGCGTCGGCGTCTCGCCCCAGGCGTTCACGACAGCACGCCCTCGTGCAACCGGACGATCCTGTCCATGCGCTGCGCCAACCGCTCGTTGTGCGTTGCGATCAGCGCCGCCGACCCTTCGCCACGAACGAGGCGGAGGAATTCGGCGAGGACGATGTCGGCCGTATGCTCGTCGAGATTGCCGGTCGGCTCGTCCGCGAGGATGAGCATGGGGCGATTTGCAAGCGCTCGCGCCACGGCGACGCGCTGCTGCTCGCCGCCCGAAAGTTGGCTGGGCCGGTGGGTCAGGCGGTGACCCAGCCCGAGCGCGGACAGCAGCGCCGCCGCCCGCGCTTCCGCGGGGGCCCGCTCGGCGCCGTGGATGAGTTGCGGCAGCAGGACGTTCTCGATCGCGTTGAAATCAGGCAGCAGGTGGTGGAACTGGTAGACGAAGCCCAGGCGGTCGCGCCGCATCACCGTGCGACCGTGCGCGTCGAGGCTCGCCGCCTCCTCGTCGCCGATACGGATGGACCCCTGGAAGCCGCCCTCGAGCAGTCCGACCGCCTGCAGCAGGGTCGACTTTCCCGATCCCGAGGGGCCGAGAAGCGCCACGATCTCGCCCGGCCCCACCATCAGGTCGACGCCGCGCAGGACGTCGATCGTATGGCCGCCTTGCGTGAAGCTGCGCGCCAGGCCGCGCGTCTGGAGAACGGCGCCCCCGGTCATGGACGCATGCTGCGTTCCGGCGCCGCCCGGTTGGTGAAGCCGGGTTGCGGCTTGGCCTTCGACATCATTCATAGCGCAGGACCTGAACCGGATCGGTGCTCGCCGCCTTCCACGCGGGATAGAGCGTGGCGAGGAAGCTGAAGACGAGAGCCATGGCGGTGATGACGATCACCTCGACGGGATCGGTCTTCGAAGGCAGTTCGGTGAGATAGCGGATCGACGGGTCCCAGAGGTTCTGGCCGGTCACGAACTGGACGAAGTTCACCACGCCCTGCCGATAGAAAAGGAAGATCGCGCCCAGGATCAACCCCGCGACGGTGCCGAGCGCGCCGATGGTCGTGCCGACGACCATGAAGATGCGCATCATGCCGCTGCGCGTCGCCCCCATCGTCCGCAGGATCGCGATGTCGCGCGTCTTCGCGCGGACCAGCATTATCAGGCTCGACAGGATATTGAACACCGCGACCAGGATGATGATCGACAGCACGGTGAACATCGCCACGCGCTCCACCGCCAGCGCCTGGAACAGCTGCGCGTTCATGGAGCGCCAGTCCTGGATGACCGTGCCGGGCGGCAATTTGTCGCCCAGCGGCGCCAGTATCTCGCCCACCTTGTCCGCGTTCGCGGTCTGCACCTCGATCATGCCGACCGACTGGCCGAGCAGCAACAGTTGCTGCGCATCCTCCATCGGCATCATCACATAGGCCTTGTCATAGTCGTAGAGGCCGATTTCGAAGATCGCGCCGATCCGGTAACTGACGATGCGCGGGACGGTACCGAAGGGCGTGGTCTGTCCCTGCGGGCTGAACAGCTGGATCTCGCTGCCGACACTCGCCCCCAGGGCCTCCGCTAGGCGCGAGCCGATGGCGATCTGGCCGCCGCCGGGCGTGATGTTGGCCATCGAGCCCATGACGATCTTCGACCCGACCGCGCCGCGCATGTCGGCGATGCGCATGCCGCGGACCAGCGCCGCCTCCGCGCGTCCGTTGTAGGTCGCCGCGAGCGGCTGCTCGATCAGGGGCACAGCGCTCGTCACGCCCGGCGTCGCGCGGGCCTGCTTCACGATATCCTGCCAGTCGGGCATGCGCCCGCTGACGCTCTGGATCACCGCATGACCGTTCAGCCCGACGATCTTGTCGAACAGCTCGGCGCGAAAGCCGTTCATCACGCTCATCACGATCACCAGCGCGGCGACGCCGAGCATAACCGCGACGAGACTGATCGACGCGACGAGGAAGATGAAGGCCTCCCCCTTGCCCGGCAGCAGATAGCGGCGGGCGATCATCCGTTCGTATCGAGAGAGGATCATGGCACGGGCTCTAGGGTGCGTATCGGCCCCATGCAACGAGATGTTGCGGATTCGACACAGGGTCGCGGCAATCGTCGGCAGGCCGCGACATTGCCGGTGACAACTGCCGTCGGGGTGCCTAGCACAAACTCATCTGAGACACAGGCAAAGGCCGTGGTTCGGGGAACTTGGCGAGACGGCGCAGCGATACGCGCGACGCTCGACAAGACTTAAAGGGGGCTGACGAGTTTTCGTCACGCAGGCGCCCGGATCGGAAACGGTCCGGGCGTTTGCCGTTTCTGCGACCCGCGCACGGTCGCCCGATCAGCCGGGCAGAGGATGGGAGCTTCCAATTCGCACCCCCTGTCCGGCAGTGTCATCTATCGCAGATCAATCCTGAACCGGATCATAACGCCGGCCGGCGACGGTCAAGGCCGTCCGGCCGGCCGGGCATCAGAATCGGGTCGATACCGTCACGCCATAGGTGCGCGGATCGCCGGGCTGGCCGACGATCAGCCCGGTGCTGCCGGATTGCGTCGAGAGCAACTCGAAATAGTCGCGGTCGAACAGGTTGCGGATCCAGCCGAACACGTTGATCCCGCCCTCGCGATACCCCGCCCGCACATTGGACAGGGCGTAGCCCTCCACCCAGGTATAGGCCGAGGGCGAGGGGTTCGACGAGAAGCGCGAACGGTAATTGCCGTCGTAGCCGACATAGGCTTCGCCGCCCTTGCCGCCGACGGGGAGGCTGTATTCGCCGCCGTAGGAGAAGGACCATTTGGATATGCCGGGCAACCGCTGGCCCGAAATGTCGCAGAAAGCGGGGCTGCGACCGCCCGGCGTGCCGGCCGGGTCGGTGACGCCACCCGGCGCGGTCGCGGTGCCGCCCGACAGCTCCGGCGGACATGGGGCGTTGGTGAAGCGGACGTAACGCGCGTCCGCGTAGGCGCCGCTGATGTAGAGGTTGAGGCGGCGGCTCGGCTGGAAGCGCGAATCGAATTCGAAGCCGCGCGACCGGACCTGCCCAGCATTGGCAAGGTACCCGCGGATCACGTTGATCGCATTGTTGTTCACCGTGGCCTGGTAATCGAACAAGTCGGTCCAATAGCCGGCGAGGTTGAGTGTCAGACGCCGGTCGAGGAACTGCGTCTTCAGCCCGATCTCGTAATTGTTGACCTTCTCCGGCTTCACCGTCTGCGTCGTCAGATCGACGCCGGTGCTGGTCGCGTTCAGCGGCAGGCCCGACAGGTTGATCCCACCCGACTTGAAGCTGCGCGCATAGGTCGCATAGGCGTGAATATCGGCGCTGACGTCGTAGGATACGGTGACATCGCCCGACGTGTTCCAGGCGCTGAACCGCGGGCTGTAGCGTTGTGGTGCCAGCGTGTTGATCTGGTTCTGGAAGGTCGTGCGCGCCGCGGCGGTCGGTTGCGCGGCGAGAAGCTGCGCGACGTTATCGGCGGTGGCGGTGAAGGCATATTGCGCGTTGCGGATGCTGACGATCGATTCGTAGAAGCCCGACTTGCGGTCGTAGTTGATGCGGATGCCCGGCTGGACGTGCAGCGCGTCGGTCAGCGCCCAATTGAGCTTGCCGAACACGGCGAAGCTCGTGTTGTCGAACCGGATCGCGTTGGTCGACGTCAGGCCGTTGAGCACGTTGGGATTGGCGGCGTCCGCGCCGGACAGCAGGAAACGGCTCGCCGCCGGTCCCTGGACCTGCGAGCCCTGGGTGTTGATGACCTGATGGAAGACGAAGGCTCCCACCGTATAGTCGAGACGGTTGGTGCCGTTGGAGGCCAGCCGCAGTTCCTGCGACACCTGCTTCTGCTGCGACGGGTTCTGCGACACGGTGGTGATCGGCAGGCCGGTGAAGTCGCGGTCGTTCTGCGGCTGCCAATCCCAATAGCGCCATGCGCTGACGGAGGTCAGCGTCGCCGGGCCGAGGTCCCAGTCGCCGACCAGCGAGACGCCGCCGATCTCCTGTCGCGAATTGATGCCGGCGTCGAGGTCGGTGACGCGGTCGAAGGGGTTGGTGCTCGGCGGGCGATAGCCGAGCGCGGCGGCAAGCGCGGCATATTGCCGCGCGAGAGACCGCTGCGTCGCGCCGACCCGGGCATAATATTGAACGCAGCACAAAGGGTTCTGGACGTTGTAATCGCCCGAAAGCGTGAAGTGCAGCGCGTCGGTGGCATTCCAGAGCAATTGCCCGCGCAGGCCGTTATTGTCCTGCCGATGGAGGTCGCGACCCGAGGTGACGTCGCGGATCGTGCCCTCGCGTTGTGTCGACGAGGCGGACAGGCGGATCGCGACGCTATCGGACAGCGGACCCGAGACCGAGGCCTTCGCCTGCACGAACTGATAATTGCCCGCGCTCAGCTCGACGCGCGCCTCCGGCGTGAAGCTTGGCGGTCGGGTGGTGATGTTGAGCGCGCCGGCCGTCGTGTTCTTGCCATAGAGCGTGCCCTGCGGCCCGCGCAGCACTTCGACCCGCTCGACGTCGACGAAGTCGAAGGTCGAGGCGCCGATCCGCCCGATATAGACCCCGTCGACGTAGAAGCCGACGCCCTGTTCGATCCCGTCGTTGGTGAGGCCAAAGGGCGCACCGAGCCCGCGGATGTTGATCGCGGAATTGCGCGGATTGCTCGAATAGAATTGCAGCGCAGGCTGCTGCTGCTGCAGGCGGTTGACGTTGAAGGCGCCGGTCTTGTCGATGTCCGCGCCGCCGATCACCGACATGGCGATCGGCACCCGCTGCACCGATTCGGCCCGTCGCCGCGCGGTGACGACGATGTCGCCGACCTGCGTCTGGGGGGCGTCGGGCGCCTGGCTGGCATCGCCAGCCTGCGCGGGCGGCGGCGAGGCGGCGGGCGGCGTGGTGGGCGCGGCAGTCTGGCCGGCTAGCAGCAGCGCGAGCGTGAGCGTCATCCGTGTCGTCCCCTGAACCGTTTCGGCAAAGTCCATCATTCCGATGGAGGATCAACACGGCTGAACCTTGGGCGCGACGAAGCGGAGCTTCATGCCGCCATCAACAACTCCTCTTTTCAACAGTTTAGCAGG
The DNA here is from genome assembly GCF_031082075.1 of Sphingomonas sp. GV3. NCBI lineage: Bacteria > Pseudomonadati > Pseudomonadota > Alphaproteobacteria > Sphingomonadales > Sphingomonadaceae > Sphingomonas > Sphingomonas sp. GV3. Next base: position 856,625 of record NZ_JARWLE010000001.1, read on the forward strand.
TCTTGAAATGGCCGGAACGCATCCCAAATGTCGGCTTGCACGATGCCCTCGGGGTCGTGCGACGGCATCGCACATTGGTGGATGCCGGCTCGTTCAACTCGCTTCATCTGGAGGATTTGACCATGCGACTCGATCTGACCCCCTATCGCCGCTCGACGATCGGTTTCGACCGACTGTTCGACTTGCTCGAGGCCAATGCCCGCAGCAACGCGGCCGAGAATTATCCGCCGTTCAATCTCGAGCGTCTCGCCGACGACCGTTATCGCATCACGCTAGCGGTAGCCGGCTTCAGCCGTGACGAGATCGACATCACCGCGCAGCAGAACCTGCTGCTCGTCACCGGCAAGAAGGAAGACAAGGGCGGCAACGCCAACTTCCTGCACGTCGGTATCGCGAATCGCAGCTTCGAGCGCCGCTTCGAACTCGCCGACTTCGTCTTTGTCGAGGATGCGCGTCTGAACGACGGCCTGCTCGTCATCGATCTGGTCCGCGAAGTGCCGGAGGCGATGAAGCCGAAGAGCATCGCGATCAAGACGGGCGCGCCGCTCGCCGCCGTCGAGAACCAGACGGGCGAGGCCAAGGCGGCCTGATCACCGGTTCGGCGTCTGTTGCTCCCTTTTCCAGACGCCGTGGGGCGTCCGGGCCGACGGGCCCGGGCGCCTTTATTCTATGGTCGAAGAGCTATTGTGCGATCCAGCAACGCTGGATCGGCGCGGTAGCGGCCCTCACCCCCGCCCGGCCGACGACCCAGGATACGCCGAGTGGGCGGCCGGTTGGCGGTGAGGGCCGGCGCCGCTTCCACGCACGTAGATTAGTTACTAGGATTCAAGCTCGTTCAGAGCCAGAACGCCAAGGCGGTGGCTGCCGATGGCGGTGCTCCTCGTCACCGCGCCTGCGTCCACCAGCGCATCCAGCAGCTTGAGCCAGAAACCTCGTGGCGGCCACCGAATGAACCGATTGTAGACCCTCGTCGCGGGCCCGTACTCGGCCGGCAATCGCACCAGCGACAGCCGATCTTGAGCACATGCAGGATGCCGGAGATCACCCGCCGATCGTCCACCCGTCGCGCTCCAGGCTGATCCTTGGGCAGGTGCGTCACGATCGCCGCCCACGCTTCATCCGACAACCAAAACAGCGCGATGCCCGCACTTCCGTGACCCACGCCTACAGTGGATCAGGAAAAACGCCCCCCATTCAACCCGCTGATTGGGTTTGAGCCCTAGACCAGGCGGCTCTGCTTTACCGCGGCCGCGATGAAGCTCGCGAACAGCGGGTGGGGATCGAACGGCTTGCTCTTCAGCTCTGGATGGAACTGCACCGCGACGAACCAGGGATGATCGGGCCGTTCGACGATTTCCGGCAGCGTGCCGTCGGGCGACATGCCGCTGAACACCAGCCCGCCCTTCTCCAGCGCGTCCTTGTAGTGCGTGTTCACTTCGTACCGATGGCGGTGGCGCTCATGGATCGTCGTGCCGCCATAGATCGATGCGACGACCGAATTGCCCGCAAGCGCGGCCTCGTACGCACCCAGCCGCATCGTGCCGCCCAGGTCGCCCGACGCCTCGCGCTTCTCGAGACCGTCACGCCCCATCCATTCGGTGATGAGACCGACGACGGGTTCCTCGGTCGGGCCGAATTCGGTGGAAGATGCCTGCGCGATACCCGCGAGATCACGGGCCCCCTCGATACAGGCCATCTGCATGCCGAAGCAGATGCCGAAATAGGGGATTTCGCGCTCGCGGGCGAACCTCACCGACTTGATCTTGCCTTCCGCGCCGCGCTCGCCGAACGCGCCCGGCACGAGGATCGCATCGCACGGCTCGAGCTGCGCGACGATCTCGTCCGCGTCATTCTCGAACAGTTCCGCATCGATCCAGCGGACATTGACCTTGACCCGATTGGCGATGCCGCCGTGGACCAGCGCCTCATTCAAGGACTTATAGGCATCCTGCAGCCCGACATATTTGCCGACCACGCCGACCGTCACCTCGCCCTCCGGATTGGTCAGCCGGTCGACGATGTCGGTCCAGCGCGACAGGTCCGGCGCCGACGAAGGCGTGATGCCGAACGCGCGCAGCACTTCCGAATCGAGGCCTTCGCCGTGATATTGCAGCGGCACCGCATAGATGCTCTTTGCGTCGAGCGCGGGAATGACCGCGCTTTCGGGCACGTTGCAGAACAGCGCGATCTTGGCCCGCTCCGACGGCGGCAGCGGCTTCTCGCAGCGGCAGACGAGCACGTCGGGCGCGACGCCGAGCGCGGCGAGTTCGCGCACCGAATGCTGCGTCGGCTTGGTCTTCAGCTCGCCCGCAGCGGAGATATAGGGCACCAGCGTCACGTGGATGCTGATCGCGTTGCCGCGTCCGACCTCGTTCTTCAGCTGGCGAATCGCCTCGATGAACGGCAGCGATTCGATGTCACCGACCGTGCCACCGATCTCGCAGAGGACGAAGTCCAGATCGTCGGTTTCCGCCTTGGCGAAGGCCTTGATCGCGTCGGTGACGTGGGGGATCACCTGCACCGTCGCGCCGAGATAATCGCCACGCCGCTCGCGTTCGATGATCGTCTTGTAGATGCGGCCCGAGGTGACGTTGTCCGACTGGCGAGAGGCGACGCCGGTGAATCGCTCATAGTGGCCAAGGTCAAGGTCGGTCTCCGCCCCGTCGTCGGTCACATAGACCTCGCCATGCTGATACGGGCTCATCGTTCCCGGATCGACGTTGAGATAGGGATCGAACTTCCGGATCCGGACGCGATAGCCGCGCGCCTGGAGCAGAGCTGCGAGAGAGGCCGCCATAAGGCCTTTGCCGAGCGACGAAACCACGCCGCCGGTGATGAAAATATACCGCGCCATGGGAAGAAACGCCTAGCTTGGATGGGGGGCAAACGACAAGAGCGCGCGCCACGGGGACGCGCGTTTATGCGGCGAACCGCAGAACGGTCTTAGCGGGCGAGCGGGACCGCGCCGTTGTCGGCGGGTGCGGTCGCCGGAGCGACGCCGTTCGCGGGCACCGGCGCGGCATCGGCCGGCGCGTTCGGCACCGCGTCCTGCCGCGGCGCGGGAACCGTCCGGGCGAGCGAGGTGTCGATCGTCTGCGTCTTGCTGCTCGCCGCGAGGAAGGCGAGCGCGATCGACATCGCGACGAACAGCGTCGCGAGGATCGAAGTCATACGCGTCAGGAAATCGGCCGCGCCGCGTGCCGACATCAGGCCGGACGGGCTGCCGCCCATCCCGAGGCCGCCACCCTCCGACCGCTGCATCAGGATCACCGTCACGAGCGCGGCGGCGATGATGGCATGGACGACGAGAAGGAAGGTGAACATCGAGAGACCCGAATTGTCGGTGAAGGCGCGCACATAAGCGGGAAGCGCGGGAGGATCAACCGGGCGTCCGCATACCCTGCCGTCGCCCGGTCGCGCGGCGTCCCTGTCGTTTCGTTAATTTTCTGCGGAAACCAGCGGCAACGCGCGGCGTTATGAACGCGAAACGACGCCCGGAAACGGCGCAGATGCGGGTATTTGCACGTGGGAACAGCTGCTCAGTCCTTGTCGACGTGGATGACCGCCCTGGTCGATTACGTCCGGTCCGGCGAGCCGGATCTCACCAACCGGCAAATGGCGTTGCTCTTGCTGGTCTATCTGAATCCCGGCCCCCATACGGTGCGCGGTCTGGCGCGCGCATTGAACGTATCGAAGCCCGTCGTCACGCGCGCCTTGAATAGGTTGGGCGCGCTCGGCTATCTGCGCCGCCAACGTGACGACAGCGACAAGCGCAACATCTTCGTCGCGCGTACTTCCGAAGGGGCAGAGTTTCTTGAAGAGTTCGGGCATTTCCTCGGCGACGCCGGATCGCCAGCCCACCGCGGCGGCGCCCTCCAGCCAGCCCGACTCGGCGCGTAAGGCCTTCGCGCTGACCGGACGGTCGGTCGTGCTTGATCCCCGTACGCATGCCGTGCGCGGTGACCTGGCCGACGTGCGCCTCGCCGATCAGGTGTTCGCGCCGCATTATGCCGCTGCCCTGCCGACCGTCGTGACGTCGCAGGCGACCTTGTACGGGGATCGCACGCGCAGCGAGCCGATCGGCGAGATGAAGGCGGGTGACGCCTTCGAGGTGCTCGAACTGGCCGGCGATCACGCTTGGGGTCGCGCACCCGCCACTGGCCTTGTCGGCTATGTCGACCGGACCGTGCTGGACTCCGCGGCGTGAGCGTCTCCGTCTTCATCGACGGTGCGGTCGGCACGACCGGGCTCGACATCCGCGAGCGCCTGGCGGGGCGGACCGACCTTGCCGTCGTCACGCTCGACGAGGCGCGCCGGAAGGATGCGGCGGCGCGCGAGGAGGCGCTGAACGACTGCGACATCGCGATCCTCTGCCTGCCCGACGACGCTGCGCGCGAGGCGGTCGCCCTCATTCGCAACGACCGCACGCGCGTGATCGATGCGTCGACCGCCCACCGCGTCGCGGAGGGCTGGACCTATGGTTTCGCGGAGCTGGAGCCGGATCAGGCCGATCGGATCGCGGCGGCCCGGTTCGTCGCCAACCCCGGTTGCTACCCGACGGCTTTCCTGGCGCTGGTGCGGCCCCTGGTCCGCGCCGGCCTGGTGCCCCCGGACTGGCCGCTGTCGTTCAACGCCGTGTCGGGCTATTCGGGCGGCGGCAAGGCGATGATCGCGGAGTTCGAGGAAGGCGCGACGGACACGGCCTTTCGGGCCTATGCGCTCGGCTGCGCGCACAAGCACCTGCCCGAAATGCGCGCGCATGCCGGATTGACGCATCCGCCGATCTTCGCACCGGCCGTCGCCCGGCTTTTGCGCGGCATGCTCGGCGAGGTGCCCCTTCCCCTCCTGCATCTGCCCGCGGCGCCGACCCTGGCGGACATCGAATCGGTGCTGAGGGAGGCCTATGCGGCGAGTCCGCTGGTCCGCGTGATGCCCGGCGACGTCGCGACCGCGGTGATCGAGGAGCACGCCGGCACCGACGGCATGAGCCTGCGCGTCTGCGGCAATGCGGGCACCGGGCAGGCGCGACTGGTCGCGACGCTGGACAATCTTGGCAAGGGCGCGGGCGGTGCCGCGGTACAGAATCTCAACATCATGGCCGGCCTCGATCCGCTCGCCGGCCTGACCCTGACGAAGGAATAGCGACATGCAGCGCAATCCCGTTGGCAAGCTCCTGCTGTTCGGCGCGACCGGCGATCTCGCCAAGCGGATGCTGCTGCCCTCGCTGTACGGCCTCCACGCCGACGGGCTGCTGCCCAAGGACCTGACGATCACCGGATCGGCTCGTGGCGACATGGACGACGACGGCTATCGCGACGTGGTCAAGAAGGCGCTCGACGAGTTCCTGCCCGCGGATCGCAAGGACGAGAGCGCCCTCGGCACCTTCATGGAGCGTATCCAGTTCCAGCCGGCCGACCTGTCCGACCCGAACAGCTTCCAGCCGCTCGCCGACAAGATCGGCGACATCTCGGGCGGCCTCGCCATCTACCTGTCGACCGCGCCGTCGCTGTTCGAATCGGCGGTCGAGGGACTGGAGAAGGTCGGGCTGACCGGATCGACTGTCCGAATCGCGCTCGAGAAGCCGCTGGGCTACGACCTTGCCTCGTCGATCGAGATCAACGATACCGTTGCGCGCGCCTTTCCGGAGGACCGGATCTTCCGCATCGACCATTATCTGGGCAAGGAAACCGTCCAGAACATCCTGGCGCTGCGCTTCGGCAATTCGATGTTCGAGCCGATCTGGAACGCGCAGGGTATCGACAATGTCCAGATCACGATCGCGGAGACGGTCGGGCTGGAGGACCGTGCCGGCTATTACGAAGGCGCGGGTGCGCTGCGCGACATGGTCGCCAATCACATGCTGCAGCTCGTCGCGCTGATCGCGATGGAGCCCCCCGCCCTCTATGACGGCACCGCGATCCGCGACGAGAAGGCGAAGGTGTTCCGCTCGCTGCGCCAAATCAGTCCGGAGGCGGTCCAGTCGTGCACCGTCACCGGCCAGTATGAAGAAGGGGCCGTCGGCGGCAAGGTCGTCAAGGGCTATGACGAGGAGCTCGGCTACGACAGCGACGTGGAGACGTTCGTCGCGATCAAGGCGTTCATCGACAACTGGCGGTGGCAGGGCGTGCCCTTCTACCTACGCACCGGCAAGCGCATGGCCAAGCGGCGCAGCGAGATCGCGATCCAGTTCAAGCCGGTACCGCACTCGATGTTTTCCGGTCGCGGCGGGATCCTGCAGCCCAACACGCTGGTGATCCGCCTCCAGCCGGAGGAATATATCCAGCTGCTGGTGATGACCAAGGAGCCGGGGCTGGATCGCGACGGGCTGCGCTTGCGCGAAGTCCCGCTCAACCTCAGCCTCGACGCGGAATTTGCCGGCACGCGCCGCCGGATCGCCTATGAGCGGCTGCTGCTCGACCTGATCGAAGGCGACCAGACACTGTTCGTCCGCCGCGACGAGGTCGAGGCGCAGTGGAAGTGGATCGATGCGATCCGCGCCGGCTGGGCGGCGAACCAGACCAAGCCGAAACATTATGCCGCCGGCACCTGGGGTCCCGCCGGCGCCATCGCGCTGACCGAACGCGACGGCGTGACCTGGCAAGACGATTGACCCACGTGTTCCTGCGGACGCAGGAACCCAGAGTGATCAGCCGGGCCGCTCGTGGCCCTGGGCTCCTGCCTTCGCAGGAGCGCGGCAGCGCGTACTGCCGGGATGGAGAAGCATTATGACCGAGATCGAATGGTGGGACTATGACGACGCGGGCGAACTCGCCGAGGCGATCGCCGGCGACATCCAGTTCGTCATCGAAAGCGCGATCGATGCGCGCGGCTCCGCGGTCATCGCGCTGGCGGGCGGCAAGACGCCCTTTCCCGCCTATGAGAAGCTGGCGCAGGCCAAGCTCGACTGGAAGCGCGTGACGATCGTTCCGGGCGACGAGCGGATCGTACCGCTCGGCGATCCGCTGTCGAACGTCACGCAGCTCGGCAAGCTATTCATCCCCAAGGGCGCGCGTGTCATCCCGATCGTCCCCAAGCAGACCGAGGACTATAAGGCCGCCGGCCGTTCCGCCGACGCGCTGATGCAGGACCTGCACTGGCCGCTCGACCTGTGTCTGCTGGGGGTCGGCGGCGACGGCCATACCGCCTCCATCTTCCCCGGCCCCGATTTCGACGAGGCGCTGAACGGCCCCAAGGAGCGGCGCATGCTCGGCGTGATGCCCGATCCGCTGCCGCCGGAGGCGCCCGTCGCCCGCGTGTCGCTGTCGCGCGCCGCCATCGCCAGCGCGCGCGCGCTGATGATCGCGGTGACCGGCCAGGCGAAGCGCGATGTGATCGAAAAGGCCATCGACCAGGGGCCGTCCTCGCCCTATCCCATCGGTCGGGTACTCGCAGACGTCGAGCTGCCCGTCGACATCCACTGGGCTCCTTGACCGGCGCCCCACCCTCTCGGACGGATTTCCTCCCCATGAATCCCGCCGTTTCCGCCGTTACCGACCGGATCATCGAACGATCCCGGCCGACCCGTTCCGCCTATCTCGCGCTGATCGAGCGCGAGCGGGACAATGGCGTGCGCCGCCCGAACCTCGGCTGCGCCAATCTCGCCCACGCCTATGCCGGCACCGCCGAGGACCGCGACGCGATGCGCGCCGACGCGGGCATGAACATCGGTATCGTGACGGCGTACAACGACATGCTGTCGGCGCACGCCGTCTATTATCGCTACCCGGAACTCATGAAGGTCTGGGCGCGCGAGGTCGGCGCGACCGCGCAGGTCGCGGGCGGCGTGCCCGCCATGTGCGACGGCGTGACGCAGGGCTATGCCGGCATGGAACTGTCGCTGTTCAGCCGCGATACGATCGCGCTCTCGACTGCGATCGCGCTGAGCCACGGCACGTTCGAGGGCGCGGCGCTGCTCGGCATCTGCGACAAGATCGTGCCCGGCCTGCTGATGGGCGCGCTGCGCTTCGGACATCTACCGATGGTGCTGATCCCGGGCGGGCCCATGCCGACCGGCATCGCGAACAAGGCGAAGGCGGCGGTTCGTGAACGCTATGCCGTCGGCGAAGCGACACGCGACGAACTGCTCGACACCGAGATCCAGGCCTATCACGGCAAGGGCACCTGCACCTTCTACGGCACGGCCAACACCAACCAGATGATGATGGAGGTGATGGGCCTGCACATGCCCGGCGCCGCCTTCGTCCAGCCTCAGACCAAGCTGCGTCAGGAACTGACGCGGGCGGCGGTGCATCGGCTGGCGCGGCTCGGCTGGCGTGGCGACGATTACCGGCCTCTCGGCCATTGCGTCGACGAGCGGGCGGTGGTGAACGCCGCGGTCGGACTGCTCGCCACGGGCGGATCGACCAATCATCTGATGCACTTGCCCGCCATCGCGCGGGCGGCGGGCATCGTCATCGACTGGGAGGATTTCGATCGCCTGTCGCAGGCGGTGCCGCTGATCGCGCGCGTCTATCCGAACGGTTCGGCGGACGTGAACGGCTTCGAGGAAGCGGGCGGCATGCCGTTCGTGATCCGCGAACTGCTGTCGGCCGGCCTGCTCCATGGCGACATCCCGACGATTGGCGGCGGCGATCTGCACGCCTATGCGCAGCGTCCGGTGATGCAGGACGACGCGCTCGCCTGGGAGCCGGTGGGCGACAGCGGCGACGATACGATCCTGCGCCCTGTCTCGGCCCCCTTCTCCGCCGATGGCGGCATGCGCATCCTGACCGGCAATATCGGCCGCGCCTGCATCAAGGTGTCGGCGGTCGAGCGATCGCGCTGGATCGTCGAGGCACCGGCGCGCGTCTTCGCCGACCAGGCGGAGGTCCTTGCCGCGTTCAAGGCGGGCGAGCTGGAGCGCGACGTCGTCGTGGTCGTCCGCTTCCAGGGCCCGCGCGCCAACGGCATGCCGGAACTGCACAAGCTGACGCCGCCGCTGGGCGTGCTGCAGAACCGCGGCTTCAAGGTCGCGCTGGTCACCGACGGGCGTATGTCGGGCGCGAGCGGCAAGGTACCGTGCGCGATCCATTGCTCGCCGGAGGCGCTGGGGAACGGCGCGATCGGCAAGCTTCGCGACGGCGACGTGATCCGCCTCGATGCCGAGGCCGGTACGCTGGAGGCGTTGGTCGATGCGGCGGAATGGGCGGTACGGCCGCTCGCCGACGCGCCGCCGCCGGCAGAGGGCATGGGTCGCGAGCTGTTCGCGATGTTCCGCCAGTTCGCCGATGCGGCCGAGCTGGGCGCGTCGCCGATGCTCGCGGCGGGGGGACTGTAGATACGGGATTCGCGCGTCTCCCATCGCCTGCGGGTGATGGTCTTCCCCGACCGAACGATCGGCGGGAGGTGCGAGGCGCGGGTCGAGCCTTTAGGGAGGGATGAATGCACATCGTAGCCGTGGACATCGGGGGAACGCACGCGCGCTTCGCGATCGCGGAGGTGGACGGCGGTCGCGTGACAGCGATCGGCGACCCGATGACGCTCAAGACGGCGGATCACGCCAGTCTCCAGACGGCGTGGCAGGCGTTCGCCGCGTCGCGGGGCGGCGTGTTGCCGAACGCGGCGGCGATCTCGGTCGCCTCGCCCATCACCGGCGACGTCATCCGCCTGACGAACAACCCCTGGGTGATCCGCCCGTCGCTGATCCCGGAGCGGCTGGGCGCGGACATCTACACCGTCATCAACGATTTCGGCGCGGTCGGCCACGCGGTGGCGCAGCTGCCGCAGGAGCATTTCATCCACCTCTGCGGGCCGGACATCCCGATCCCGACCGACGGCATCACGACGGTCTGCGGGCCGGGCACGGGCCTTGGCGTCGCGCAGGTGCTGAAGACCCCGGCCACCTATCACGTGCTCGCCACCGAGGGTGGGCACATGGACTTCGCGCCCCTCGACGCGATCGAGGATGCGATTTTGCGCCGCCTGCGCCGCACCTATACGCGCGTGTCGGCGGAGCGCATCTGCTCCGGCCCCGGCATCGTCGCGATCTACGAGACGCTGGCGGAAATGGAGGCGCGCCCCGTCCCCAGCCGTGACGACAAGACGATCTGGACGGAGGCGCTCGACGGCACCGATTCGATCGCGCTTGCCGCGCTCGACCGGTTCTGTCTCTCGCTGGGCGCGGTCGCGGGCGATCTCGCGCTGGCGCATGGCGCAAAGGGCGTCGTGATCGCCGGGGGCCTGGGCCTGAGGATCAAGGACAAGCTGATCCGCTCCGGCTTCGATCAGCGGTTCGTCGCCAAGGGTCGATTCCAGTCGATGATGGCCGGCCTGCCGGTCAAGCTCATCACCCATCCCCAGCCCGGCCTGTTCGGCGCCGCAGCCGCCTTCGCGCAGCAGCACACCGGCCAATAAGGACGTACGCCATGACCGATATCGCCACCATCATGCAGACCAGCGCCGTCATCCCGGTGCTGGTGATTGACGACGCCGCCACCGCGCGACCGCTGGCCGAGGCGCTGGTCGCCGGGGGGCTGAAAGTGCTCGAGGTGACGCTGCGCACCGGTGCCGCGATGGAGGCAATCGCCGAGATGAAGGCGGTTCCCGGCGCGATCGTCGGCGCGGGCACGGTCGTCAACGAACGGCAGGCGCGAGACGTGATCGATGCGGGTGTCGAGTTCATCGTCTCCCCCGGCCTGACCGAACGTCTGGCGAGGCCGATCATCGACGCGGGCGTCGCCTATCTGCCCGGCACCGCCACCGCGGGCGACATCATGCGCGGGCTCGACCTGGGCCTCACGCATTTCAAGTTCTTTCCGGCTGAGACCTCCGGCGGGCTGAAGGCCTTGAAGGCGCTCGCCGCCCCCTTCTACCAATGCCGCTTCTGCCCGACGGGAGGTATCACCGAAGCAAGCGCGCCAGACTGGCTGGCGTTCGATCCGGTATTGTGCGTCGGGGGCAGCTGGGTCACGGGCGGCACGATGGCCGAGGTCGAGGCGAAGGCGCGGGCGGCGAGCGGACTGCGCCGCTGACGGGGCATGACGGCTTCGACCCGGGTTATCCGCCCGCTTTACGGCTGAAATGTCCGGATGACCGCCTTCCCGATGCCCCGCCCGGCCATCGGGACGGCGGACGTCCGCTCAGTAGCTGCCCGTCCTGACGCGCAGCAACTTGGGGACGGGGCCGAAATTGAGACCGTAATCGGTCTCGTCACCGTTCAACCACCGTGTGGGGTGCCACACCCCGTCGCGCATCTCGCCTTCCTCGACGCGCAGCAGCTGCCCATGGCGGCCGTCGGCGGCGGTGCGGACGAATTCGACGCGCGTGTCGATACCGCTGACGAGCCAATCGTCCGTGCCGAGGCGTATCACCATCGCGCGGCCCGATTGTGACGGCGAATTGGCGAGGATGGCGGGCGTATCGCCCCAGGGGGGCGGTCCGAAGCTGAGCTGCGCTACCCAGCCGTCGGAGAGCGACAGCATCTGCTTGGCGCGGCCGGGCTCTTCCACCGCGGCATAGAGTCGCCGGTCGAACGCTGCCTGGGCGACGAGGGCGCGTATCGGATCGAGCATCAGGAAATTGGCGCGATGCGCCGCGGTCGCGGCCTCCGTCGCCGGCGTGACGGGGTCGGCGTCGATGCCGAATACGGAAAAGCCCACGCCGCCACGCTGGAGGACGTAGAACAGGAAAGGCGCGGTCTTGGCGTCGAAGCCTGTTTCGGAAACCCAGGACGGATTGTCCGCACGGGCATATTGGTCGAGCACCTTGCGGTATTCGCCGGCGTCGTCGGTGTAGATATCGGTCCCGATGAAATCGACGGAGGGCGCCGCCGCCTTCCACAGATCCAGCATCGTCCAGACCGCGCCGCCGCTGGGATAATCGATGCCAGGATATTTCTTGTCCTTGTAGCGCAGCCAGGTGTTCACATAGACGGGCAAGGGATTGGCCGCCTTGCCCGCCGCCGCGACGCGCTCGATGTAGCGCGCGGTCGCCCAGGCGCCGAACGCCTCCTCCGCATCGGGACCGAAGACATCGCGCCAGCGGCCCGGCTTGCGGCCCAGTTTCGCGACGAGATCGGCGGGCACCGCGTCTGCGAAGGCCGCCTCCGCCGCGGCACCATGGTCACGGATCGCACCGATCGCGCCGGGCTCGTTCTCGACCTGCACCGCGATGACGGTGTGGCGGTCGCCATCCGTAGCCCTGAGGTGCCGCATCAGCGCGACGAAGGCCGTCCGGTCGGCGTCGAGGTTGGACAGTGCATGCGGCGACAGCACGTCGATCGGCTCGCCGCGCGCGTCGATCATGCGGGGAAATGCGATGGGATCGGCCCGCACCCAGGTAGGCGCATAATGGTTCTGACCGTTCTTCCACGTCCCGAACCACAACAGGATGAGCCGCTTTCCCGAGGCGCGCGCCTTGGCGACCAGCGCGTCGACGTTCGTCGTGTCGTATCGGCCGCGCGCCGGCTCGAATTGCTCCCAATAGACGGGCGCCTCGATCGTATTGGCCGCCATGGCCTCCGCCGCTGCCCAAGCGGCCGGCAACCGCGCAGGCCAGGCGCTCGAATTGTGCAGCTGCGCGGCAAGGATGAGGAAGGGCTTGCCGTCGACGCGCAGCATCATCCGTCCGTCGCGCCATTCCACGCGCGGCATGTCCTCGGCCGTTGCGGCACGCGGCGCGATCAGTGACAGCAGTAGGGCGGAAGCGGCTATACGAAGATGGAAGCTCATCATCGTATACTATATGTGGGGCAAGCTGCGTCAACCGCTTGCGGATAGACGGGCGGCTGGCTCCGTCCGGGCTACATCTCGCCGCGGGCGCGACGGATGGCGTACCACTTCTGGACGTTGGCGTTGTGCTGCGCGAGCGTGTCCGCGAAGACGTGACCACCCGTTCCATCGGCGACGAAGTACAGCGCCTTTGACTGGGCGGGGTCGAGAACCGCATCGATGGAGGCACGCCCCGGGTTGGCGATCGGACCCACCGGCAGCCCGGTCTCGGCATAGGTGTTGTAGCCGTTCTTCGCGCGCAGCTCGGACCGCAGGATGCGCCGGCCGAGCGGCCTGCCCTTGGTGATTGGATAGATCACCGTCGGATCGGCCTGCAACGGCATGCCGGCGCGCAGGCGGTTGCCGTACACCGCCGCGACCATGCGGCGCTCCGAGGGTTTGCCGGTTTCCTTCTCGACGATCGAGGCGAGGATGATCGCCTGTTCCGGTGTCGACACGGCGATGCCGGGCTTGCGCTTCGCCCAGGCTGCCTTGAGATACGTGCGCATCGCATTCTGCATCCGCGCCACCACGGCCGCGCGCGTATCGCCGCGCTGGAAGGCGTAGCTGTCGGGCAGGACCGATCCTTCCGCGGGCACCGCGACCGGTCCGACCAGCCCGTCCGCCTTGATCAGCGCGTCGTGGACGAGCACCGACGGGTAGCCTTCGGGCACCACGACCAGACGCTGCAGGACCTTCCCGCCCTGCAGCATCTTGAGGATGTCCGACTGGCTGGTGTGCGCGGGAATGCGATATTCGCCCGCCTTGATCGGCTCGCCCGATCCGAACAACCGCGCTAGCATGCGGAACCGCGAGGCGGACGGGATCGCGCCCGCCTTCTCCAGTTCGCGCGCGGCCCCGGCGAGCGTGCTGCCCTCCGCGACCTGGACGGTGAGCGTGCGCGGCGCGGGGCCGCTGCCGCCCCAGCCATGGACGACCCAGAAGGCGCCGAGGATCGCGACGAGCGCGATCAGCAATCCGATGCAGCCGGCCTTGCGCACGTCAGCTCTCCCGGGCCCGGTCGTCAGACCGCCTTCATCACCAGCGACGCGTTGGTGCCGCCAAATCCGAAGGAGTTGTTCAGCACCGCCCGCACCTTCCGCTTCTTCGCGACATGCGGGACGAGATCGACGCCGACGCAATTGTCGGAGGGATTGTCGAGGTTGAGCGTCGGCGGCACGATCTGATCGCGCATCGCCAGGATGCAGAAGATGCTCTCCACCGCGCCCGCGCCGCCCAGCAGGTGGCCGATGGCCGACTTGGTCGACGACATGGAAAGGCCGTCCAGCGCATTGCCGAACAGACGGCGGACGGCGCCGAGCTCCAGCTCGTCACCCAGCGGCGTCGACGTGCCATGGGCATTGATATAGTCGATGTCCTCCAGCGCGAGGCCCGACTTGCGCATCGCCATCTGCATCGATCGGAACGCGCCCGAACCTTCCGGATGCGGTGCCGTCACGTGGTAGGCGTCGCCCGACAGGCCGTAGCCGATCACCTCGGCATAGATCTTGGCGCCGCGCGCCTTGGCATGCTCATATTCCTCGAGGCAGACGACGCCCGCCCCCTCGCCCATGACGAAGCCGTCCCGATCCTTGTCGTACGGCCGGCTTGCACGCCACGGCTCGTCACGGAAGCCGGTCGACAGCGCGCGCGCCTGGCCGAAGCCGGCGATGCCGATCGGGCAGATCGCGCTCTCCGCGCCACCCGCGAGCATCACGTCGGCATCGTCCATCGCGATCATGCGGGCAGCGTCGCCGATCGAATGCGCGCCGGTCGAGCAGGCGGTGACGACGGCGTGATTCGGCCCCATCAGCCCGTATTTGATGCTGACCTGACCGGAGATCAGGTTGATCAGGCGACCATGGACGAAGTGCGGGCTGACACGCTTCGGCCCCTTGGCCGCGAGCACCAGCGATTCGCTTTCGATTCCCGGCAGGCCGCCGATACCCGACCCGATCGAACAGCCGGCGCGGTAGCGCGCCTCCTCCGGCATGTCGACGAGCCCGGCATCCTCGAGCGCCTGGCCGGCGGCATCGATGCCGTAGACGATGAACGGATCGACCTGGCGCTGGATCTTGTGATCGACGCGCTTGCCGGCGTCGAAGCCATACTCATGATCCGCGGGCTTTACCTCGCAGGCGTAGTTCGACTGGAAATCGGTCGCGTCGAAGCGGGTGATGGTGCCCGCGCCCGACTTTGCGGCGATGATATTGGCCCAGGCGGTCTCCACGTCCGCTCCCAGCGGAGTGACGAGGCCGAGACCGGTGACAACGACGCGACGCATGTTCTTCTTCCTCTCGGGCGCCCAGCCGGCCTTCACCGGCATCCCCCGCCCCGGGGTGGCTCCGCCCGCGGCGGAGCGGCTGCTTCATTCAACGCAAAACGGCTCCCCGCCCTCTAGCCGGGGACGGGGAGCCGCTCAATTCCGGCCCGATGATGCCATCAGGCTAAAGGCTTACGCCTTGTGCTCGTCGATGTAGGTGATCGCGTCCTTGACGGTCGTGATCTTCTCGGCGGCATCGTCCGGGATCTCGACGCCGAACTCTTCCTCGAACGCCATCACGAGCTCGACGATGTCGAGGCTGTCGGCACCGAGATCGTCGATGAAGCTCGCGTCCTCGGTCACCTTGTCGGCTTCGACGCCGAGATGCTCGACGACGATCTTCTTCACGCGGTCGGCGGTCTCGCTCATGGTATTTTCCCTCTTCACGTTGGGGGTGTTTTTAAAAGTTGCCGCACCGCCCGTAGAACGGGGCCGTCCGGCTGGCAAGCGTCTGTTAAGAGTCGCCGGCGTTCGCCAGCGATCCCAGCAAGTTAGATCATCGCCATGCCGCCGTTGACGTGCAGGGTCTGACCGGTGACGTACCCGGCTTCGCGGCTGGCGAGGTAGACGACGGCCGCCGCGATGTCCTCGCCCGTGCCAAGGTCGCCCGCCGGAATGCGGCTGAGCAGCGCGGTCTTCTGCGCATCCGGCAGCACGTCGGTCATCGCCGAGCGGATGAAGCCGGGCGCGACGCAATTGACGGTGATGTTGCGACTGGCGAGTTCCTGCGCCAGCGCCTTCGACATGCCGACCAGGCCGGCCTTGGACGCCGCGTAGTTCGCCTGCCCCGGATTGCCCGTCTGCCCGACGACCGAGGTGATCGACACGACGCGACCGAAGCGCGCCTTCATCATCGGCTTTGCGGCGGCGCGGATCAGGCGGAAGGCGGCCTCCAGGTTGACGCGGATCACCTGATCCCATTCGTCATCCTTCATCCGCATCGCGAGGTTGTCGCGCGTGACGCCGGCGTTGTTGACCAGGATGTCGAGCTTGCCGCTCAGTGCCTCGACCGCCTGCGGCACCAGCGCATCGACCGCGCTCGCATCGGACAGATTGCACGGCAGCGCGACATGGTCGCCGCCCAGCGACGCGCGAAAGTCCTCCAGCTTGTCGGCATTGGAGCCGGACACCGCCAGCCGCGCGCCCTGCGCCGTGAGGGCGCGGGCGATCGCTGAACCGATGCCCCCGGAAGCGCCCGTCACGAGCGCGGTCATGCCAGTCAGATCAAACATGCTTCATAATCCTTATCGGGTCGCGCGACGATACGGCGGGATCGAAGCCGTCGGAGACCATCGAGGCGACGGCCTAGGCGGCCGAGGCCCTTCGCTCCGCTCTGGCTCCGCGGGACCATCACATCGTCTTAAGCAGATTCTCCAGGTCGTCCATCGTCACGACGCTGACGGCGTCGGCGTCGGGCGCGATGCGCTTGACCATGGGGGCAAGGACCTTGCCACCGAACTCGACGAAATGCGTCACGCCGGCCTCGACCATCGCCAGCACCGATTCCCGCCAGCGCACCATGCCCGTCACCTGCTCGACGAGCGCGGCGCGGATCGCATCGGGATCGGCGATCGGCGCCGCATGGAAATTGGCAAAGACCGGGACGAGCGGCGCGGCGATCCGGGCGTCGGCGAGCGCCGCCGCCATGGCATCGGCGGCCGGCTGCATCAGCGGGCAGTGGAAGGGTGCGGAAACGGGAAGCAGGACGCCGCGTTTCGCCCCCATCTCCTTTGCAAGGCCAACGGCGCGTTCGACCGGGGCGCGATGGCCGGAGATGACGACCTGCCCCGGATCGTTGTCGTTGGCGACGGTGCAGACCTGCGCCCCGCCCCCGTCCGCGGCGACCGCCTCGACCGCCGCGGCGGCGATCGCCCGCGCCTTGTCGAGGTCCGCGCCGAGCAAAGCGGCCATCGCCCCCTCGCCCACCGGCACCGCGGCCTGCATAGCCTGGCCACGCAGCCTGAGCAGCCGCGCCGTGGTCGACAGGTCGAATGCCTGCGCCGCGCACAGGGCGGTATATTCGCCCAGGCTGTGGCCGGCGACATACTCCGCCTTGTCGGCGAGGCGCACGTTGCCCTCGCGTTCGAGGACGCGCAGCGTGGCGATCGCATTGGCCATGATCGCCGGCTGGGCGTTCTCGGTAAGCGTCAGCGCGTCTGCCGGTCCTTCCGTCATCAGGCGGAACAGGTTTTGGCCCAGCGCCTCGTCGACTTCGCCGAAGACTTCGCGCGCGACGGGACTGGCGTCGGCCAGCGCCTTGCCCATGCCCACCGACTGGCTGCCCTGGCCCGGAAAGATGAATGCCCGCATCACGCGCTCTCCTCGCAAATAATGGCGCGCGCAAGCCCGGAGGCCGCGCTCATCGCCAATCCTGGTGCGCGCCCCTAGGGCCGTGGCGGCCCTCACGCAACCTGAACGAACCTGTCGGAGTTGCGACATCCTGCGACCGTTTTGCTGGTCGGGCGGGAGAGGTCTGCGACAACCGGACCCCATTTCCTTCCCGACGCCGACTGACGGCGCCTGTTCGCAGATGGGAGTATGCAATCATGAAGAAGCTCGTTCTTACCGCGATCGCCGCCACGCTGGTGGCCGGCCCGATCGCCGCGACCGCCGCGGAGGCCGCCCCGCAGCGCCAGGAAGTGACCACCGTGCGCGAGCGGCCGAACGGCACCACCGTCGTGACGACGCGCACGTGGCGCACCGGCCAGCGCTTCGATCGCCGCTACGCCCCCAACTATCGCCGCGTGAACGAATACCGCACCTATCGCCTGCGCGCGCCGGCGCGCGGCATGTATTGGGTGCGCTCGGGTCGCGACGCGCTGCTGGTCCGGCCCAACGGCACGATCGTCGAGGTTCGGCCCGGCCTCTTCCGGTAAGCACCGGTAAAGCTGCGGCTTGAGGCTTGCCTTTCGGCCGGCCTGTGCTAAGGGCCGCCGATGGAAACGGGGCGGCGGGCGTTTGCTCGTCGCCCCGATTGCATGGACGACAGCCGGAGGGGCGCTGCATGGGGCATGCGTCAGCGATCGGCCAACGAAGGACAAGGCATGGCTCTGTACGAGCACACGTTCCTTGCGCGCCAGGATCTGGCACAGGCGCAGGTGGACGCGCTGGCGGAAAACGCCACGAAGATCATCGAGGACAATGGCGGCAAGGTTGTCAAGACCGAGACCTGGGGCCTGCGCAGCCTCGCCTATCGCATCGCGAAGAACCGCAAGGCGCATTACGTGATGCTTGAGATCGACGCACCGGGTTCGGTGGTCGCCGAGCTGGAGCGCCAGACGCAGATCAACGAGGACGTGATCCGCTACATGACCGTCCGCGTGGACGAGCTGGAGCAGGGTCCGACCGTGATGATGCGCAAGCAGGAGCGCGACCGCGAGCGTCGCAGCGACCGTGAAGGTGGGCGCGAAGGCGGCCGTGACGGCGCGCCGCGCGGCGACCGTGGCCCCCGTCGTGACCGTGAAGAGGAGGCCGCATAATGGCTCGCCCGTTTTTCCGCCGCCGCAAGTCGTGCCCGTTCAGCGCCAAGGATGCGCCGCGGATCGACTATAAGGACGTCCGCCTGCTGCAGGGCTTCGTGTCCGAGCGTGGCAAGATCGTGCCGTCGCGCATCACTTCGGTGAGCGCCAAGAAGCAGCGTGAGCTCGCCCAGGCGATCAAGCGCGCCCGTCACCTGGGCCTGCTGCCCTACGTCGTGAAGTAAGGAGCGAGCCACATGGACGTTATTCTGCTGGAGCGCGTCGAGAAGCTCGGCGCCATCGGCGACGTGGTGAAGGTGAAGGACGGTTTCGCCCGCAACTTCCTGCTGCCGAACAAGAAGGCGCTGCGCGCCAACGAAGCCAACCGCAAGGTGTTTGAGGCGAACCGCGCCCGCATCGAGGCGGACAATGCCGCCCGTCGCAGCGACGCGGAAAAGGATGCTGGCTCGTTCAAGGACGCGTCGGTCACGCTGATCCGTCAGGCATCGAACACCGGCCAGCTGTACGGCTCGGTCGCGGTGCGCGACCTGGTCGAGGCGCTGGACGCTGCCGGCCACAAGGTGACGAAGAGCCAGATCGTCCTCGACAAGCCGATCAAGTCGATCGGCGTGTATGACGTGCGCGTCGCGCTGCACCCCGAGGTCGCGGTGACCGTCAAGGTCAACGTCGCCCGTTCGCCCGAAGAGGCCGAGATGCAGGCGCAGGGCGTCGACGTCATGGCGCAGATGTTCGAGCGTGACGAGGCCGGCTTCACCGAGGATTACGATCCGAACGCCGAGCCGGGCGCAACCGCCGAGGTTCAGTCGGAGGAGCAGGCGGAGGGCTGATCGCCCCTCGTTGCTTTTCCCGAAACGAAAGAGCCGTCCGGTCCGCGCGACCGGGCGGCTTTTTCGTGTTTCGCGGTCGCGGATGATGGCCACGGTCGCCTCCGCGCCGGCATACGGCTGCGGGGGCGTCCGTGCTCAGGCGGATCGCGGCGCTTTCGAAAGAAAAGGCCGCTCCGTCATGCGACGAAGCGGCCTTTTCGTTTCCAGGGTTGCCCTGACCGGGCCGGTGCCTTCCCTTACGGGCAGGTAACGCAGGCGCTGACCACCGCCGCAAGCGGGATAAGGGCAAGCACCAAGGGGACGATCTGTTTCATGATCCGTAGAAATCCGTTGCCAATCGCAATGTAAATGCGCGCTGACGCAAAAGGTTTCAAGAGGGTGAACGAGATGGCCCCGCGGCGTCGCGGTACGGCACGACGTGCACCGGATCGGTCCAGCCGAGGCCCAACGCTTTCTGCACGGCAATATAGCTGTTGGTCAGCTGGGCCTTGCCCTGCGCCACGCCGATCGACGCGGCCAGGCGCTGGCGTTCGATGTCGAGCTGGTCGATCAGCGTGCTCGTGCCCGCGCGCACGCGCTGGTCGTTGAGTTGTGCGGCCCGGGTCGCGGTCGCCTCCGCCTGGGCGAGCTGCGCGAGCTGAAGACGCACGTTGCCGAATCGCGAAAGCGACGTCTCGGCATCCTGCAGAGCTTCGAGGACGGTCTGGCGATATTGCGCGTCGGCGGCATCGCGCTGTGCCTCCGCCTGCCGGACACCCGCGCGCGCGCGACCAAAGTCGAGGATGTTCCAGCTCAGCATCGGCGCGAGCAGCGCGGTGAACTTGCCGGGGTCGACGACGTCGGCGATGCTCGTACCGCCAAGGCCGAACAGGCCCATGAATTTGAGCGACGGAAACAGCTTCGCCGTGTTCACGCCGATCTGCGCATTGCTTGCCGCCAGCGCGCGCTCGGCCGCGCGCACGTCGGGACGATGGGCGATCAAGGCGGCGGGATCGCCGATCGGAACCTCGCGCGGCGGCAACGGCACCGGCACTTCGGTCGCCAGCGTCGCATCGAGCGCGCCGGGCGCCCGCCCCGTCAGGATCGCGAGCTGACCCTTGTATTCGTCGATCTGCGCGGCGAGCGGGATATTCTGCGCGTCGGTGCTTTGCAGCTGCTGCTCCAGCCGGTCGACCTGGAGCCGCGACGCGGTACCCGCCGCGAAACGCTGGCGCGTGAGCGCGAGCGCCTGTCGCTGGAGCGCGGTCGATCGGGCATTGAGCCTGGCCCGCTCCTGCGCATCGCGCAGCGCGACATAAGCCTGCGCGACCTGCGCCGACAGGCTGACCTGTGCATCGGCAAGATCGGCGAAGCGCTGGCCGACGGTCGCCCGTACCTGCTCGACGCCGCGGCGCGTACCGCCGAACAGGTCCGGCTCCCACGACGCCGTGCCGCCCAGATTGAAGAAGTCGAGGCTAGACAGGCTTGTTGCGCCGCCGGTGGCGCTGCCGCCGCCCGAAGCGCTGCCGTTACTGCCACTGCCGCCCAGGCCGGTGCCCGGCAGTTGCGCGTGGAGATAGGTCGCGCTGGCGCTGACATTGGGCAGCGCCGCCGTCCTCTGGGCACGCAATTGCGCCTCGGCCGCCCGTATCCGCGCCTGCGCGGCGTCGATCGTCGGACTGTGCGCCAGGGCATCGTCGACCAGCGCGGTGAGCGTGGGGTCGTTCAGCGTCTCCCACCAGCGCGCCAGACCGGGGGCCGGCGTCAGCGCCGCATCCTGCGCCCGGACGAAGCGGCCGCGCGTCACCGCGTCGGAGGCGACCGACGGCGGCCCCTTGTAATCGGGTCCGACGGTGCAGCCCGCGAGCAGCGCGGCGGTGGATAGAAGCGGGAGCGTCTGTCGCATCAATGCATCGCCGCGGGTGCGGCGTCCTTCGGCAAGGGGCGGAGAAACAGGACGAGGGGCAGCACGACGAAGGTGCCGATCCCCATGATCCAGAAGATGTCGTTGAACGTCATCACCAGCGCCTGCCCCTGGATCTGGCGTTCGATCAGCGGCAGCGCGCCCGGTCCGCCGAGGCTGTGGACGTAATCCTGCACCGCGATCGCATTGGCGTTCAGCGTTTCCTCGATCCGGCGCGAATGGAACCAGGTCCTCGTGTCCTGGAGGATCGAGATGCCGGCGAGCGCAAAGCTGCCGCCGAGGTTGCGGACCGCGTTGAACAGGCCGGACGCGTCGCCCGCGTCCTGCGGCGGCACCGAGCGCACGACCGCCTGGCTGAGGAACAACATGCCCAGGATCTGCCCGACGCCGCGCAGCAGCTGCGACGCGGTGAAGTCGCTGCCGTCCGACGTGATCGTCAGGTGCGCGTCCATCAGAGCGGCGCCACCCATGATGACGAGCCCCGCGGAGACCGCGAGGCGGATGTCGATCCGTTTCAGCAGGATCGGCACGATCGCCATCATGAACAGGCTGGGGATGCCCGACAGCAGGACCACCTTGCCCGATTGCAGCGCGTTATAGTCGGCGATGGAGGCGAGGAATTGCGGAATGGCATAGGAAGTGCCGTAGAGCACGACGCCTAGCACCATCCCCATCAGGGCCACCGCGCCGAACTGCCGATCGAGCAGCAGCTTGAGCTTGATGACCGGCCGCTTGGCGGTGATCTGCCCCGCGCAGATGAGCGCGAAGCCGACCGTCGTCACCAGCGCCATCAGCCGGATCAGTCCGGAGGAGAACCATTGTTCGCGCTGCCCTTCCTCGAGAAAGACGGTGAGGCCGCCGAGCCCCAGCGCGAGCCCCGCGATGCCGAGCCAGTCCGCCTCCCCCAGCAGGTCGAGCCGGCTCTTCTGGTGCGGCAGGCCGACGAGCAGCAGGATGACCAGGGCGGCACAGATCGGCAGGTTGATGAAGAAGCTGTAGTGCCAGCTGATATTCTCCGTCAGCCATCCGCCGATGAGCGGGCCGATCACCGGCCCCATGATCGCCGTGACGCCGAAGGCGGCGATGCCGATCGGCTGCTGGCTGCGCGGCAGGCGCGTCGCGATGATTGTCTGCGCGGTCGGGATCATCGCGCCGCCGGTGAACCCCTGCCCGACGCGACCGATGATCATCGCAGTCAGCGACGTCGCGGTGCCGCAGATCATCGAAAAGCCGGTGAACAGACCCGCCGCGATGAGCAGGAAGGTCCTGAGGCCCAGCAACCGCTCCAGCCAGGCCGCCATCGGGATGATCACGATCTCCGCGACCAGATAGGCGGTGGCCACCCAGGTGCCCTCCGTACCGCTCGCACCGATCTCGCCCTGGATCGTCGGCAGCGCCGAATTGACGATGGAGATGTCGAGCGTCGCCATCAGCGCACCGAGCGTCCCCGCCGCAACCGCGAGCCATGCGGACAGATCGGCCTTTTGCGCGCCGCCGGCCGGTCGGTCGGCGGCGCGTCCCGCGCCCGTCTGGCGCGCGGCGGCGCTGGCCATGTCAGCGACCCCGCTGGTCGAGCTGCTTCTGCTGCTCGCGCAGCCGATCCAGCTGGCCCTTGGCGCCGATCGTGTCCACCGTAACGGTGACCGACAGGCCCGGTACGAGCAACCGGCGCGCATCCGGGCTCGCTTCAATCGCGATCCGCACCGGCACGCGCTGCACGATCTTGGTGAAGTTGCCCGTCGCGTTCTGCGGCGGGATCAGCGAGAATTGCGCGCCCGTGCCCGGCGACACGCTCTGCACCTGGCCCTTCAATTCAATCCCGTCGAGCGCGTCGACCTTGATCGTCGCCGGCTGGCCGGGACGCATCAGCGCGAGCTGCGTCTCCTTGAAATTGGCGGTCACGTAGAGCTTGTCGAGCGGTACGACCGACATCAGGCGCGTCCCGGCCTGGACGAACTGGCCCACCGTCACCGTCTTGTCGCCGATCCGGCCGTCGGTCGCGGCGCGGATCAGCGTGGAGCCGACATCGACGTTGACCGACGCCAATTGCGCCTGGGCGCCCTGCGCCTGCGCCTGCCCCTGCCGCAGCTGCGCCGCGAAGGACGCGACGCGACGGCGCTGCATGGCGACCGCCGCGGCCTGCACGCGGACGGCCTCGGCCGATTGCCGCGCGGCGAGCTCCAGCTGCGACAGTTGTTCCCGCGTCTCGGCGCCCGAGGCGGCGAGCGGTCGATACCGCGCGACTTCCGCCGCGTCGTGCGCCGCCTTGATCCGCGCCGAATCGAGCTGCGCCTGCGCCTGCGCGATGGTCGCATATTGTTCGTTGATCGAGGCGCGCGCGGCATCGGCGCTGGCGCGGGCCTGAGCGATCTGCGCCTCCGCCTGCGCCGCCTGCGCGCGATAGGTGCGCGGATCGATGCGGACGAGCGGCTGCCCCGCCTTCACGTCCTGGTTATCGCCGACCATGACCTCGGCGACATAGCCGCTCACCTTGGGCGCGACGGTGACCGCATCCGCCTGTATCGTCGCGTCGTTCGTGTTCTGCAGGAATTTTCCGCGACTTTCGTAGCGCAGGTACCAGACGATACCGACCACGACGACGATGGCGAGCAGCGCCAGCAGGATGACCTTCGCCCGGCCGCTCAGCCGCTTTGCCGGCTTGCCGTCGCCGGCCGACGCCGCGTCGGCGTCCGCCTCCTGTCCTTCGCCCTGGCCCGAATGCGGCGTGTCGCTCATCGATTTGTCGTCCGTTCCGTCGAGGTGGAAAGCGAGGGCCCCGCGACCCGAAAGCGGACGCCGTGTCCGCTATTGCAGGAACCCCCGTATTCGGCAAGGGTTCCACGAACCACGAAGACGTGAAACCGCCGTATCGAAAGGTGAGGATGCAGGGATTTATGGGCGACGGATCTTGATGCCGACGGCGACCGGTCGGGCACAGCGCCGCGATGCGCAGGTCAGGCGCGAGGCGCTGCTCACGGCCGCCGCGGAGTGCTTTCGCGAGTCCGGCTTCGAAGTGCCGCTTGAACAGATTGCCGAGCGGGCCGGTGTCGGCCGGGGTACGCTCTATCGCAACTTTCCCGATCGACTGGCGCTGGCGATCGCGATCCTCGAACGCGAGATCGATGCCGCCGCCGCGCTGATCGACCCGGCTGCGCCGATCGCGGATACCCTGCTGCACCTCGTGCGCCACGGCACCCGGGCGAGCGCCATGTTCCAGCGGATCGCGATCGACATCCCCCCGACCGGCGAGAACCGCGACCGATTCGAAGTGCTGCGTCAGCAGCTCGCCCGGATTCTCGCTCCCGTCGCGGATCGCGCCCACGCGGACGGCACGTTGCGGCGCGACATCGACGCGCTCGATCTCGTCCTCGTCGTCCGCATGCTCAGCGGCCTCGCCAAGCAACGGTTCACGGACCAGGACATCGACGGCGACCTGACCCTGGCGCTCAATCTGCTCCAGCGGGGCCTGCGCCCCTGATCGCCCGGGTTACTTCCGGCCGAACAATTTCTCGGTGCCGCCGTGCGCCAGCCTCACCAACGTCAACCGATAAACGCTATGCCTGAATCGCTGAAATCGGTGGAGCGCCGACGGCACCGGCGGTAGACCGAGCCATGTTTGTGATCGAAGACGAGTGGCACGCTGAATGGCTCGGAGAGTATGTCAGCCGAGACGATGCTCTCGACGCGCTTCAGAAGCTGGCAAATTTACCATGGAACGAGCCACCGAATGTTTGTCCATGCACAAGCTGGCGGACATGCGGGCGACGTTACCGCCTGATTGAGTTTGACGGCTCAGCTGAGCTATGGAGGAAACTTGGGGCACAACCAGTTCTTGAGATATCTGCAACAGGGACGAAATGGCTCACCGGACCGAAAGCAGTTAAAGCTAAATAACCGCGTCCGGGCACAAGATGCCCGTCATTCAGTATTTAAAGATCCAGCCGAGAAGTTCCTCAAAACTTAGCACAACTTGCTCATTTTCTGCCGAACAGTTTCTCAATGTCGCCGTGCGCCAGCTTCACCCAGGTCGGGCGGCCGTGGTTGCATTGGCCCGAATGCGGCGTCGCCTCCATTTCGCGCAGCAACGCGTTCATCTCGGCGACCGACAGGATGCGCCCGGCGCGCACCGAGCCGTGGCAGGCCATCGTCCCCGCCACCGCATCCAGCCTTTCGCGCAGCGACAAGGCCTGGTCGAACGCAGCGAGTTCGTCGGCAAGGTCGGTCACCAGCCCGGCCGGGTTCGCCTGGCCGAGCAGCGCCGGCGTCGCGCGCACCAGCATCGCGGTCGGTCCGAACCGCTCGAGCAGCAGGCCGAGCTCGGCGAGCTCTTCGCCTCGCGCCTCCAGCCGGTCGCAGCCGGGCTCGTCGAGCTCGACCACTTCCGGGATGAGCAAGGCCTGGCTCGCGACCCGCCCGCCGGCCAGGGCGGCGCGCATGCGCTCCAGCACCAGCCGCTCGTGCGCGGCATGCTGGTCGACCAGCACGAGGCCGTCCTCGGCCTCCGCGACGATGTAGGTCTTCGCCACCTGCCCGCGCGCGACACCGAGCGGATGCGCGGCGGTCTGCGGCGGCGGCTGCCACGCGGGCTCGGCGCGCGCGGCCGGCGGCGGGGCGAGGAAGGCTGGACGGCGGTCGTGGACGCTCCGCGCGAACAGCCCCTCTCCCACGCCGGCGGGGAGCGCGTGCAGCCCCGATGCCGCCGCGCTCCCGCCGACCATGGCGTCAGCGGTATCGCGTTGCGCAAGCGGCTCCGCCTGCCACATTGCGAGCGCCGAGTCCGCCGGCCGCTGCACGCTGCGATGGCCGGCCTCGTCCAGCGCGCGGCGCAGGCCGGACACGATCAGCCCGCGCACCAGTGCGGGATCGCGAAAGCGGACCTCGGTCTTGGCGGGATGGACGTTGACGTCGACCTGGTCCGGCGGCACGTCGAGGAACAGCGCGACGACCGCATGCCGGTCGCGCGGCAGCATTTCGGCATAGGCGCCGCGTATCGCTCCCATCAGCAGCCGGTCGCGCACGGGGCGGCCGTTGACGAACAGATATTGGTGGTCCGCGACGCCGCGATTGTAGGTCGGGATGCTCGCCACCCCGCCGAGGACATGGCCGTCGCGCGCCAGGTCGATCGGCACCGCATTGTCGGCGAGCGCCCGATCGGTCAGCGCCGCGACACGGCCGGGGCGATCCTCTCCGGCCGAGACCGACAGGGCCCGCCTGCCGTCATGCTCCAGAGAGAAAGCGATGTCCGGCCGCGCCATCGCGAGACGGCGTACCGCATCGAGGCAGGCGGCATATTCCGCGCGTGCGCTGCGCAGGAACTTGCGCCGCGCCGGCACGCGGCCGAACAGCTGCTCGACCACGACGCGGGTCCCCGGCGGCAAGGCGGCCGGTGCCTCCCGCAAGAGGGCGCCGTTGTCGACCGTCCTCGCCCAGCCCTCCGCCCCCCGCACGCGACTCTCCAGCGTCAGCCGCGCGACGCTGGCGATCGACGGCAGGGCTTCGCCGCGAAATCCCATCGTGGTGACGTTTTCGATCGCCTCGTCGGGCAGCTTCGACGTCGCATGCCGCTCCAGCGCCAGCGCCATGTCGGCAGGCGCCATGCCGCACCCATCGTCCGCGACCTCGATCCGCGCCAGCCCGCCTTCCGCGAGCACGACCGCGATCCGGGTCGCGCCCGCGTCGATGGCATTCTCGACGAGCTCCTTCAACGCGCTGGCGGGCCTTTCCACCACTTCACCGGCGGCGATGCGATTGACGAGTTGTTCGGGCAGGCGACGTATTGACACCGGCCAAGCTCTATACCAAGCGACGGCATCCCGCGAGCCTCCCGCAACGACGTGACGGAACGACCCCTTGGCCGATACCGTGGCGTACGGCGGCGCTGGCGGAGCCCTCGCACCGAAGACGGAACCTTTCGCCCGATGGCCCTCCCCCGCTTGTTCAAATTCATGTCGCATGACATGGCGATCGACCTCGGCACCGCGAATACCGTGGTCTATGTCCGCGGCCGTGGAATCGTGCTCAACGAGCCGTCCGTCGTGGCGGTCGAGACGATCAACGGCATCAAGAAGGTGAAGGCGGTCGGCGACGACGCCAAGCTGATGATGGGCAAGACGCCCGGCAACATCGAGGCGATCCGCCCCTTGCGCGACGGCGTCATCGCCGACATCGATGTGGCCGAGGAGATGATCAAGGCGTTCATCCGCAAGGTGCACGGCCCCCGCAAGTTTGCGCGCTGGCCCGAAATCGTCATCTGCGTGCCCTCGGGTTCGACCAAGGTCGAGCGTCGCGCCATCCGCGACGCCGCGTCGAACGCCGGCGCGAGCCAGGTCTATCTGATCGAAGAGCCCATGGCCGCGGCGATCGGCGCCGACATGCCCGTGACCGAGCCGATCGGCAGCATGGTCGTCGACATCGGCGGCGGCACGACCGAAGTCGCGGTGCTGTCGCTGCGCGGTCTCGCCTACACCACCTCCGTCCGCGTCGGCGGCGACAAGATGGACGAGGCGATCGTCAGCTATATCCGCCGCAACCACAATCTGCTGATCGGCGAAGCGACCGCCGAGCGGATCAAGCAGGAGGTCGGCATCGCCCGTCCGCCCGCCGACGGCATCGGCACGACGATCCACATCAAGGGGCGCGACCTGGTCAACGGCGTTCCCAAGGAAATCCAGATCAACCAGGGCCAGATCGCCGAGGCGCTGTCGGAACCCGTCGCGACGATCGTCGAGGGCGTCCGTGTCGCGCTGGAGAATACCGCGCCGGAACTCGCCGCCGACATCGTCGACCAGGGGATCGTGCTGACCGGCGGCGGCGCCCTGCTCCAGGGACTGGACGAGGTGCTGCGCGACGAGACGGGCCTGCCCGTGACCGTGGCGGAAGACCCGCTTACCTGCGTCGCGCTGGGCACCGGCCGCGCGCTGGAGGATCCGATGTTCCGGGGCGTGCTCCAGAACGGTTAACCGCCAACGCTGAGGGGAGCGGCGCATGGCGCCTGCCCGCGACCGTCGCACGGGTTTTTCGCGACGGCGGCAATATTCGGCCTTCTTCGCCTACGTGCTCGCGATCGCGGGCGCGCTGGTGGGGATTGCGCTGCTCGTCGTGTCGAGCTTCAATCCGCCGGCCTTCGCGGCGCTGCGCATGACCGTGGCCAGCGTCGCCGCGCCGGTGGCGTCGGGACTCGATGCGACCGTAGGCGTGGTGCGTGCGGTGCCGGACGCTATCGGGTCATGGTTTCGCGTGCATGGCGAGAACGCCGAGTTGCGCGCCCAGGTCGCGCGCGACGCGCGGCTGCTCACGCGCGCACGGGTCATGGCCTATGACAACCGTCGCCTGCGGGCGTTGCTCGCGCTTCGGGATCGGTCCGAGGACGTCGTCGTGACCGCCCGACTCGTCGCGTCGTCCGCGACCAGCGCGCGTCGCTTCGCGCTTCTCAATGCCGGGCGTTTCCAGGGCGTGCGGCCGGGCATGCCGGTCCGCGGGCCCGTCGGCCTCGTCGGGCGCGTGCTGGAGACGGGCCCGATCGCGGCGCGCGTCCTCCTCGTCACCGATCCCGAAAGTCTGGTTCCCGTCCGCAGAACGCGCGACGGCCTGCCCGCGCTGGCGGCCGGCCGCGGCGACGGGCGGGTCGACATCCGCTCGGTCAACGCAACCAACGTGCGCTTCCAGCCGGGCGAGATGTTCGTGACGACGGGTACGGGCGGCATCTATCCGCCGGGCATCCCCGTCGCGGCGATCGCCGCGAGCGCGATCGACTCGGCCATCGCGGTGCCGATCGCGGCGCCGGATGCGCTCGACTTCGCGCTGGTCGAACGGCCGTTCCTGCCGATCCCCGCGTCGACGCCCCGAGCGGCCGCCGCCACGCACGTGCCGCCGCAGGCTCCCCCACCGGCGCCATGAACACGATCGACCACCAGCCGTTCCGCATGCCCCTGCCCCCCGGGCGGGCGCGGGCGGTGCCCTGGCTGACCGTGATTGGCGGATCGGCCCTCACCGCCGTTGTCCCCGTCGTCGCCAGTTTCGCGCTGCTGCCGCCGCTCGGCCTCGTCCTGCTGCTGACCTGGCGGTTGCTGGCCCGCTTCTCGCTGCGCGCCTGGGCGGCCGCGCCGCTCGGCCTGTTTGACGATCTGCTCAGCGGCCAGCCGCTCGGTTCCGCCGTCCTGCTGTGGTCGGCCTGCTTCCTGACGATCGACCTGATCGAGCAGCGGCTCGTCTTTCGCGATTTCTGGCAGGACTGGTTGATCGCCAGCGGCTGCATCGCCTTCTGTCTGGTCGCCGGACGCTGGATCGCCTTGCCGCTCGGTGCGCGGGTCGATCTCGTGCTATTGGCGCAGATCGTGATCACGATCGCCTTGTTCCCCCTGTCCGCGCGATTCGTCGCATGGATCGATCGCAAGCGGGGCGCCGCCGCGTGAAGCGTTCGAAGCGGATCGTCACGGAGGCGACCCAAACCTACAGCTTCTCGCGTCGCGCCTGGCTCCTCGGCACGGCGCAGTTGGGCATCGGCGGGCTGCTCGCAGGCCGCATGGGCTGGCTCGCCGTCGCGCAGAACGACAAGTACAATGCGCTCGCGGAGAAAAATCGCGTCAGCCTGACCAAGATCCCGCCCCGCCGGGGCTGGATCGTCGACCGGCACGGCGCCCCGATCGCGAACAACCGCACCGATTTCCGCGTCGACATCATCCCCGACCGGCTGGAAGACCCCGACCGGACGCTCGCCCTGCTCGCACAGATCCTGCAGCTGCCTCCGGAAGAGGTGGAGCGAATCAAGATCGATCTGAAGGGGGCCGCGGGGTTCCAGCCCGTGCAGGCTGCCGAGAATATCGACTGGGAGCGATTCGCCGCGGTGTCGCTGCGCCAGCCCGAATTGCCAGGCATCGCGCCGACGCGTGGCTTCGCGCGCCACTATCCCGGCGGCGCGGCGGTTGCGCACCTGACCGGCTATGTCGGAACGCCGACCGCCGAGCAATATAAGGCGACGCACGATCCGCTGCTCGTCACGCCGGGATTCAAAATCGGCAAGGACGGGCTGGAGAAGATGCTCGAGCCTCAACTGCGCGGCACCGCGGGAGCGAAGCGGGTCGAGGTGACCGCGCGCGGCAAGCTGGTGGCCGAGCTCGCGACGCGCCCCGACGTTCCCGGCAGGACGCAGCGGCTGACAATCGACGCAGGCCTTCAGGACTATGCCGCGCGGCGCCTCGGCACCAATTCCGGTTCGGTCGTCGTGATGGACTGCAACACGGGCGAGATCCTGGCGATGGTCTCCGTCCCCGCTTATGATCCGAACAGCTTCTCCAACGGGATCAGCCACATGGAATGGCAGATGCTGTCGGAGAACGACCATGTGCCGTTGATGAACAAGGTCACCCAGGGGCTCTACCCGCCGGGGTCGACGGTCAAGCCGATGAACGGTCTGGCGCTGCTGCATGCCGGGGTAAAGACGAGCGACCGGGTCGTATGCACCGGGGCGATGAAGGTAGGCACGGGCATATTTCACTGTCACAAGAAGGGCGGTCACGGCGCGCTCGACCTCAAGGGCGCGATCGAACAAAGCTGCGACATCTATTTCTACGAAATGATCCGCCGTCACGGCTATGACGCGATCGCGCCGATCGCTCGCGAAATGGGACTGGGACAGAAGTTCGACCTTCCGCTCGCCACGCAACGCTATGGCACGGTCCCCGATTCCGCTTGGAAGCTACGGAAATACAAGAGCAAGTGGACGGTTGCGGACGGGCTCAACGCGTCGATCGGCCAAGGCTATGTGCTCGCCAATCCGCTACAGCTTGCGGTGATGGCGTCGCGGCTCGCGTCCGGCAAGGCCGTGCAGCCGAGTCTGCTCGCGGACCAGGTGCATCGCAATCCCGCACCTCTGCCTTTCCCTGCCGAGGATCTGGCCGTCGTCCGCAACGCCATGTTCGGCGTCGTCAATTCGGGGGGCACAGGCGGTGCGGCGCGCATGTACGTCCCCGGCGTTGCGCTGGCGGCAAAGACCGGCACCGCGCAGGTTCGCCGCATCACCATGGCGGAGCGGCGGGCGGGCGTGCTGAAGAACGGCCAATTGCCCTTCAAGCTGCGCGATCACGCCCTGCTGATCGCCTTCGCCCCGGCGGACAATCCGAAATATGCGATGGGCATCGCGCTGGAGCACAATGGGCATACCGTCCGCAATCTCGACGCGCCGCTGATCGGACGCGACATCATGACCTACATGTTCGACAAGCAGCGGGCGATGACGAGCCTTGGCGAGATGGAGCCGACCTGGGGCGGCGACATCGCGACGCGGATGGCGGCGGAGGCGGCGGCTTATCGGGCGGCGCACGCACCCGCGCCGGCGGCGGAGGCGACCAAGACCGACGCCACCGTGCCGAGCGACTCGGATGCGGTGGAGGCGGCGACCAGCCTCGCCAACCAAACGCAGGCGGCGCTGGCGAACGAGAGCGCAGGCGATACCGTCGCGGAAGGTGGGTCGACCGAGCGGAGCGACGATCGATGAGGACGGGCCGATGAGGACGGGCCGATGAGCCGGGGGGGCATCGTTCCCGAACCGATCGCGCGTCTACCGTGGCGGGTCATTCTGCTCGTGGTCGCGATCGGCACGTTCGGCCAGGTCGTGCTGTATTCGGCCGCGGGCGGTTCGCTGCACCCCTGGGCGCTGTCGCAAGGCCTCCGCTTCTACGTCTTCGTCGCCGGCGCGATCGCCTTGTCCTACGTGCCGGAGCGCGTCTGGCGTGCGGGCGCCATACCGGCCTATGGCGGGCTGGTCGTGCTGCTCGTCTTCGTCGAGCTGCTCGGCGCGGTGCGCGGCGGCAGCCAGCGCTGGCTCGACCTCGGCTTCATCCGTCTACAACCGTCCGAATTGATGAAGCCGGCGATCGTTCTCGCCTGCGCACGCTTCTACGACATGCTGCCCGCGGGCGAGACGCGGCGGTTCAGCGCGATCTGGCCCGCCGCGCTGCTGATCGGCGTCCCGGCGGCGCTAATCATGAAACAGCCCGACCTCGGCACCGCGCTGATGGTCTGCGCGGGCGGCGCGACGGTCATGTTCCTCGCGGGCATTCCACTGCGCCTGTTCGTCGGCGGCGGGATCGGTATCGCCATCGCGGCGCCGCTGGCGGTCAATTTCCTGCTGCACGGCTATCAGCGGAACCGCGTGCTGATCTTCCTCGATCCCGAAAGCGACCCACTGGGCACGGGCTATCACATCAGCCAGTCGAAGATCGCGATCGGGTCCGGCGGCATCTGGGGCAAGGGCTTCCTCCAGGGCACGCAGAGCCATCTCGACTATCTGCCGGAAGGCCATACCGATTTCGTCTTCGCCACGATGGCGGAGGAATGGGGTCTGATCGGCGGCTGTCTCCTCATCTTCGCGTTCCTCCTGGTCATCCGCTGGGGAATCAACGTGGGACAGAATGCCGGCACGCGATTCTCGCGCCTGACGGCGGCGGGCCTGTCGACCACGATTTTCTTCTATGTTGCGATCAATCTGGCGATGGTCATGGGCCTGGCGCCGGTTGTTGGCATTCCCCTGCCCCTGGTCAGCTTCGGCAGTTCGGCGCAGATGACGGTGCTGCTGTGCCTCGGCATCCTCATGTCGATCGATCGGGAAAACCGCCGCCGCGTCCGCTGGTGAGAAAAAACCGCATGCGGGGCTAAAAAGGGGTTGCGAGGGGGCGAAACTCTGCTAATTGGCCGCCTCCCGACGCGGTCGGCGCCCTACCAAAGCGCCACGATCCACCGGTCATGGACGCATAGCTCAGTTGGTAGAGCAGCTGACTCTTAATCAGCGGGTCCTTGGTTCGAGCCCAAGTGCGTCCACCACCCTTCCTGCAGGTCATGGCTTTACCGGAGCGGGTGCGAGCGTACCCTCTGCAGTCGCGAAAACATGATTAACTTGCGGTAAAGCTTGGTGAAAGGTAGCTTCTCCTGACGCATCGAGACGCCTGCGAAAAGGCGTCCGTCCAGGAGAGAGCCATGAACGCGTTCAAACGTACCCTCATTGCGACGGCGCTGATCGTCGCGCCCGCCGCTCTGGCGTCGACGCCCGCTGCCGCGGCGACCTATCTCAATCTTTACGTCTTCGGGGACAGCCTGGTCGACTCCGGGAACGCGCAGGCGCTGCGCGCCGCCGCGGGCGGCGCCGACCCAGCCCCCGCCGCGGCCGGCTACTACAACGGACGCTTCTCCAACGGGTACAATTTCGCCGATTATCTCTCGATGGCGATCGGCACGGGTCCGGCCACGGCGGCGGCCTATGGCGGAACGAACTTCGCGGTGGGCGGGGCCCAGGCGCGCGAGGTCGTCGGTGATGCCAGCCCCAGCTTCGCCGATCAGCTCGCATCCTTCGCTGTCTCCGGCAAGACGATCGACAGCCGGTCCCTCGTCCTCGTCACGTTCGGCGGGAACGACGTCCGGTCCGAGCTGGCGAAGGTAGGCGCAGACCCGACCTACCAACCCGATTTCACCCAGACCCTCGCCGCCTTCCGCGCCGGTCTGGACACTCTGTACGCGGACGGCGCGCGCAACTTCATCGTCACGGGGCTTCCCAACATCGGACAGATCCCGGCCGTGACCGACTTCAATTCGCCGGCGCTTTCGGCGGCCGGCACCATCCTGTCGCGCAGGCTCAACACCGGGTTCGATATTGCGACCGGCCGCGACGATCTGGTCGGCATCGACGACATCGTCGCCTCCTTCGGTGCGGCGACCGGAGCCAATGCCGCTTTCTACGACCTGTTCGGCGCGCAGCAGCAGATCTACGCCAATCCCACGGCCTATGGGTTGCCATCGACCCTCAACACCAGAGCAGCGTGCATCCGCGTGCCAGGCGCCGTGCCCGCGTGTGACGGGCTGGTCTATTTCGACACGATCCACCCGACCACGCAGCTTCACAGTGCCATCGCCAGCGGGATCGAAGCGCAACTCGGGGTCGCTGCCGTGCCCGAGCCGGCGAGTTGGTCGCTGATGATCCTCGGCTTCGGCGCCGTCGGAGGGGCCATGCGGCGGCGTCGGCACACTCTGCGCGTCGGATACGGCAACGCCGGCCGGCGCATCCGCGGTATGGCTTAGCGCGCGCCATCAGAGCCACGGTTGCGCACCTCTTGCAATCGAGCTTCAGCCGGGTTGCATGGCGTACGCCCCAGCGGCGCCGGTCGGCCAGTCGGGCCCCTGGGCCCGATCCGGCCGATCCCCGGGCGCCGCGGCCCGGCGCGATCGATGATGCGATACCACGCACCTTTGAGAACAGGCCGGATCGAGTGCGGCCGGTTCCATCTCGCACCACGCTGCAGCCGACGGGATCGGCATCTCAACCCACTGACAAGATGGAATTATTAGTTCTGCATCGGCAACGGCCCTGCGCCATTGACCCCCATCGCATCGGTCGATTAGGCCCGTTCCATGCCGTATCCGATTCATCGATACCGCGCCTTCGCATCGTTGACGCCGCGCGAGGAAGACGTGCTCAGGTCGCTCGGCGATACGGAAACGCATCGGCGCAAGGGCGAGACCTTCCAGCACGAAGGGGACGTGCTGAGCGGGTTTCATCTCCATACAAGCGGGTGGATCGCATCCTCGATCGCCGTGCCGAGCGGGAAGCGTCTGATCCAGAAGCTGCACCTGCCCGGTGACATGCTCGGAACGCCCAGCATGGCGCTGGAACAGGCGGCTGATACGCTGACCGCGGTCACCGACGCGACGACGGCCTTCGTTCCCTATCAGAGGTTCGGCGAGCTCTTTGTCGAAGCCCCCCGACTGGCAGCGCTCTTCACCATTGCGGTACAGATGGAGCGCCTCTCGCTGATGGATGCGCTCGCAGTGCAGGCAACCGCGTCCGCCCAGGAGCGCATCGCACGCCTCTTCCTCGATCTCCACGCGCGGCTCGATCCGCTAGGCCTCGTTGACAACGACACGTTCGATATGCCCGTGACGCAGGAGATCATCGGCGACCTTCTCGGCATGACCAACGTCCACATCAGCCGGACGCTCAAGACGCTGGAAGATGCCGGTTTGGTCGTCCGGCACCGACATCGGCTCCAGCTGCTCGATCTGCCCGCGTTGCGCGCCCTTTCGCCGCTGCGGCCCCGCAAGCCACAGTTTCAACCGGCCTGGCTCCCCGCGGCATCCAATTGAATACGCCGGCGCTATTGAAAGCGCTCAGTGGCGAATGGCGAAAAGGGGCACCACGCCAACGTTGATCGATACGCTGCGCCGCTCACCCGAGGCGACGTCCTCGACAATGCACAGGATGGCCTGCTCCCCATATGCGGCGCCCGCCGTCTCCGCGCAGATCAATGCCGCCGCCTCGATGCTGTTCTGCAAGGCGCTTTCGATCGAGGCATAATGGCCCTCAGCCTTGTCCTGGCACCGGCCGTCGTCGAAGATCACCGAGAAGACGCGCATGCTCCCTGTATCCGACATAGCGATTGCGATGTCACGGGTCTGGACGTGCCATGACGACCGGTATTGATCTACTATTGCCTGATCCATGTTATGACGTGCCAACCCCGCGAGGTGCCTTTGGCACTGATCAGGTCTGTCTAGATCTGCGCTTATTCTCGATGTCCGAGAACACGTTAATCCCCGTTAATGCGCGACGAGCAACGCATGTTAAGCCGAGATTTGGTTCAAGCCCGGAGGAGTGCTGCGTGACCGGTCACGATGGCGTGGTGACGCTCCGCCCTTTTTTACGGAAATTGACGCAACTCGTGCAGTTGCAGAGCGGCGACGCAGACGCCGTCGAGCTATTGCAATTCAAGATTGCGCAGGTCGCCCGCCAACGCGACGCGATCGCCAGGGGCGAGACCGTGTCGTATCTGTACGTCGTGCTGGAAGGCTGGGCTGCCCGTTACAGTCTGCGGCCGGACGGTACCCGTCGCATCACCGGCTTTCTGCTGCCGGGGGATTTCTGCGGCATCCATGCCGTTTGTCACGCCCCCATGGATCACGCGATCGTCGCGCTGACCGACTGTACCTTGGCCAAGATCGAGCTGACGCAGGTCGAGGCTCTTGTCTCCGACAGCCCGATAATCGGCCGCGCCTTGTGGTACGCCAAGCTGATCGACGAAGCGATCCTGAGGACCTGGCTCCTCAATTCGTCGGACGCCGTCCGGACGCTCGCCCACCTGCTGTGCGAACTCGACGCGCGTCTGCACCACGGCACCGAGATCGAAGCGGGACCGCGCCGCTTCGACCTGCCGATCACGCAAGAGCAGATCGGCGACGCGCTCGGCCTGACCAGCGTGCACATCAATCGATGCTTTCGTCACCTGCGGGAGGCGGGCCTCGTCGACATCGGCCAGGGCCGCCTGACGATTCCGGATGTCGAGGCGCTGCGGAAGGCGGCCGCCTTCGATCCGACCTACCTGCACTGGCGCGGCGACGGTTCGGGACGTCGTTAGCACCGTGTGACGGCCGCGTGCCGGTCTCAGCGCCGCTCGGCTCGTCACAAATATAGATCAAGTAACAAGTTCGTCCGGGTTGACGCGCTTTAGCGCGGGACGGGTCTGCCTGCGCCTACGCTCGGTTTTCCGGCGGGGGCCGATCAGGGAGATACTGATGAGCGCCGCAGATCAAGCGCAACCCGTGACGATCCCCTCGCAGCAGCCGTTGCTTATCTGCTTTTCGCACCTGCGCTGGAACTTCGTCTTCCAGCGCCCCCAACAGCTGATGACCCGGTTTGCCGCACAGATGACTGTGGTCTTCTGGGAGGAACCGCTTGTCGAGGGGGAGGACCAACCGACGCTGTCCGTGCGCCAGGAGGGCCACGTCATCGTCGCCGTGCCGCGCCTGCCGGCAGGGCTTGACGCTGAGGCGACGCATGCCGCCCTTGCCCGGCTTCTGACCGTCTTTCTCGTCGGAAAGCCGTCGGTGGCGGTTCGCTGGTATTATACCCCCATGATGCTTGCCTTCTCGCGGCAACTACTGGCACGCTGCACCGTCTACGACTGTATGGACGAGCTGTCCGCCTTCCGCTTCGCTCCTCCGACGCTTCTCGATCTGGAAGGTGAGCTGCTCGGCGCGGCCGACGTCGTCTTCACCGGCGGCTACAGCCTCTACGAAGCCAAGCGGGGCCGGCATGCCGACGTGCGGCCCTTTCCCTCCAGCGTCGACGTCGCCCATTTCGCCCGCGCGCGTGACCTCGCTCCTTCGAGACGAAACACGCCGATCCTGGGTTTCTACGGCGTGATCGACGAACGCATGGATCTCGAACTCGTCGCCCGCCTCGCCGACGAGCGGCCCGAGTGGCGGATAGAGCTGGTCGGACCGGTGGTGAAGATCGATCCCGCCGACCTGCCGCAACGATCGAACCTTCATTATCTGGGCGCGCGGTCGTACGAGGATCTGCCCGACGCGGTCGCGCGCTGGGATGTCGCGCTGATGCCGTTCGCGATCAACGACGCGACGCGGTTCATCAGCCCCACCAAGACCCCCGAATATCTTGCCGCCGGACGGCCTGTGGTGTCGACGCCGATCGTCGATGTGGCACGCCATTACGGCACGATGGCCGGCGTGATCATCGCATCCGGATCGCGCTTCGTCTCGGCCTGCGACGATGCGCTCACGCTCGCTCGCGGGGCCGACCTCGCATGGCGCGACGAAGCCGACGCCTTGCTCGCCGCGACGTCATGGAACGATACGGCCGCGGCGATGCTGGCCGCGATCGCCGAAGTCTCGTCCGGCCCCGAACGCCCGCATTACGACGTCCTCGTCGTCGGTGCCGGCTTCGCCGGCAGCGTCATGGCGGAGCGGTTCGCCGCCGACGCCGGCAAGCGCGTGCTGATCATCGACCGCCGCCCCCATATCGCGGGGAACGCGTATGACGAGGAAGACGCATCGGGTATCCTCATCCACCGCTACGGTCCCCACATCTTTCACACGAACGCCGCCGACATATTCGCCTATCTGTCGCGCTTCACGCAGTGGCGCCCCTACGAGCATCGTGTTCTCGCCGAGGTGCGCGGGCGGCAGGTGCCCATTCCGATCAATCGAACGACGTTGAACATGCTGTTCGATGCGGGGTTGAAGGACGACGAGGACGCCGCCGCCTTTCTTGCCAAGCGCGCGCAGCCGGTCGACGATATCCGCACGTCGAAGGACGTCGTCGTCTCTGCGGTCGGAGACGAACTGTATCGCCTGTTCTTCCGCGGCTACACGCGCAAGCAATGGGGTCTCAGCCCGTCCGAACTGGACAAGGCGGTCACCGCCCGGGTTCCGACACGCACCAGCACGGACGACCGGTATTTCGACGACGCTTACCAGGCCATGCCCGCCGGTGGCTATACCGCCATGTTCGCGCGGATGCTCGATCACCCGCTCATCGACGTGCGGCTCGGCACCGACTTCACCTCGGTCAGGGAGACGATCGACTATGACCTTCTCGTCTTCACCGGACCGATCGACGAATATTTCGACTATCGTTATGGCGCCCTGCCCTACCGCTCGCTGCGCTTCGACCATCGCACGCTTCGGGTGGAACGGCACCAGCAGGTCGCGGTCGTCAACTATCCGGACGAAGCCCTGCCGTACACGCGCGTCACGGAATACAAGCATCTCACCGGGCAGACGGCGCGGGTCACTAGCGTGACCTACGAATATCCCGCTGAGGAGGGCGATCCCTATTATCCCATCCCCCGGCCTGAGAATCAGGCGCTCTTCAAGCGCTATGAACTCCTGGCGCTCGCGGAACCCGACGTCCTGTTCGTGGGGCGACTGGCGACCTACCGCTATTACAACATGGATCAGGTCGTGGGTCAGGCGCTCGCCACCTATCGCAAATACAGGAAGCGGGAGGATGCGGCGGCCTTGGCGACGGCCGCCGAATGACATGACGGGCGAAACCGGAGGAGACGCGCTACGAAAGCGGCACATCATCCTCGTCCACGAAGACGCTTTCGCTGCGCGCTATCTCGCGGACGTCCTGACGCACAGTGGCGCCGCGGTGACGCGGCTGCCGGCGTGTGACCTCGATGCGATCGTCCGCGAGGCCGTATCGCGGCAATCGGCGCTGGTGGTCAGCGACGCAGCCCCGGACGGCGCAGCGATCGCGGAAGCCGCCGCCGCCCTCGGCATACCTTGCGTCATTCTCCGATCCGCCCGGCGTGCCTCGCCGGGCGTGACCGGCGCGTGCGTGCTGAACGCGCCATTCGCCGGCTTCCAGGTCGTCGAGATGGTGAACGCCCTCCTCGGACCTGGCTCAGCCGCCGGCACCACGCCGGCCGATCCGGCGCTTCATGGGCAGTAAAGAGACGCGGATCGCACTTTGGGGCGGCGTCGAATGCACCGTCAATCGTGTCGGCGATGCATATCGGGACCAGATCCAGATGAGTGGCCACGACGTTCGACCGGACGATCTGGACCTTTTCGCGCGGCTCGGCATCAAGGCTCTGCGCTATCCTGTGCTTTGGGAGAGAGCCTCGCCAGGGGCCATGCCAGACTGGACGTGGTCGGATGACCGCCTCGACCGACTGCGGCAATTGGGGATCGCCCCAATCGTTGGGCTCGTCCACCACGGCAGCGGACCGCGACACACGCATCTGCTTGACGAGCGCTTTGCAGCAGGCCTCGGGCGGTTCGCGGGCGAGGTCGCCGCGCGCTACCCCTGGGTGGAGGCATGGACGCCGGTCAACGAACCGCTGACGACCGCACGCTTCGCAGCGCTATACGGCCATTGGTTTCCGCATGTCGCCGACGAGCGCGCGTTCTGGCTTGCGCTGCTCAATCAGGTGGATGCGACGCGTGCGGCGATGAAGGCGATCCGGCGGGCCAATCCCGCGGCGAAGCTGGTGCAGACGGACGATCTCGGCCGTACCTATGCGACGGATGAACTGGCTGATCAGGCGGCGCATGACAATCTACGGCGCTGGGCGAGCTGGGACCTGCTGTTCGGGCGCGTCGACCGTAGCCACCCCCTGTCCGACCGCCTGCGTCGCTTCGGTTTCGCGGACCGTCTGCGCATCATTGCCGATGATCCCTGCCCTCCCGACGTCATCGGCCTCAACCATTATCTGACCAGCGACCGGTATCTGGACCATCGCCTCGACCGCTATCCGGATCACCTGCACGGCGGCAATGGTCACGCGCGCTATGCCGACACCGAGGCGTTGCGGGCGCTTCCCGAGCAACCTGCCGGGCTCGCCGGCGCCCTCAGGGAAGCCTGGACGCGCTATCGCACGCCGATTGCCCTGACGGAGGTGCACAACGGCTGTACTCGCGAGGAGCAGCTGCGATGGGCGGCGCAGGCTTGGGACACCGCCCATCTGGCCGAAGCGGACGGCATCGCGGTCGTCGCGGTAACCGCATGGTCCTTGCTCGGCAGCCATGGCTGGGACACGCTGTTGACGGCGGAGGGGCGCTACGAACCGGGCGTGTTCGACGTCGCCTCCGGCACACCCCGCGAGACGGCGCTGGCGACGCTGTGGCGCGGGTTGCCGGAGGGGGCGGCGCGCCATCCTGTCGCGCGCGAACCCGGCTGGTGGCAGCGGCGGGAGCGCCTCCTCTATGCCGACCCTGCGTCGCCCACCGCGCCCGACCCGGCGCTTCCGTCGAGGCGCCCGCTTATCATCTGCGGACCG
Organism: Sphingomonas sp. GV3; assembly: GCF_031082075.1. Classification (NCBI taxonomy): domain Bacteria; kingdom Pseudomonadati; phylum Pseudomonadota; class Alphaproteobacteria; order Sphingomonadales; family Sphingomonadaceae; genus Sphingomonas; species Sphingomonas sp. GV3. Next base: position 897,432 of record NZ_JARWLE010000001.1, read on the forward strand.
GACAGCGGGCTTCGGCAAGCCGTCCTGCGCATATGCGCCGCCCGCGGCATCGATCACGTCGCCGTCGACGACGGATGGTGCGCATGGCTGCGCGCCAGGGCCGCCCGGCGCCCTCCCTCCCGGGCGATCGTGCCGTGGGCCGTTCTGTGTGCACATGCGAACGTGCGCGCGTGTCACTGCTCTTTGAGCGCGATCCGCGCGCCTCGCACCGTTCGGCGTTCCGGCACACCGGCGGCGGCTTGCCCGATGGAGGTCGTCCCGTTCCTCCGCCTGTCTGGCGAGGCGGCGGCGTCGATGCCATCGAGCGCGTGCATCCACGCGGCGCTCGATCGCCTCATCGACGAGACATCGCCCGGTCATGGTTGCCCGCCCGCCGCCATCTGAAAACCGACGTCTGCCGTCCCGTGCCCGGGCTGCCGGCGACGGTGGGTCGGTTCGATAGGCTGGGCGGTCCTGCTTGAACGCGTCGCTGCGCCGTCAGGACGGATGGTACCGGCCTCACCTGCGGGCTCAGCGCAGATACGACAGCAAGCCGGCCACCGAATACGGCTTGCGCAACACGGGAAAATCATGGTCCCCCTGATCCGCGATCGCGTCGCTGTAGCCGGTGGCGAGCACCACCGGCATCGTCGGCCAGCGACTTCGGATGCGACGTGCCATTTCGAGCCCGTCGATGCCGGGCATGACCACGTCGCTGAATACGAGGTCGATCTTGTCGTGCGCCCGCGCGAGCAGGTCGAGGGCGTCCTCCCCGCTCGTCACCCAGCTCACGATCTGCCCCAGTTCCTCCAGCAGGCTACGGGCGGAGCGGCCGACCGCCTCATTGTCCTCGACGAGGAGAATCCGCCTCGTTCTCAAGGCACCGTCAGCCACGCCGTCCCTCGCGTCGCGCGCGACCGGCACGTCGTCTGCAACCGGCAGGTACAGCGTGAATGTCGTACCGATGCCGAGCTGGCTCTCGACGTCGACGTCGCCGCCAGACTGTTTGGCGAAGCCATGCACCTGGCTGAGGCCGAGCCCGGTGCCCTTGTTGATCGCCTTGGTCGTGAAAAACGGCTCGAAAATCTTCGGCATCGTGTCCGGCGCGATGCCGCTGCCGTTGTCGATGACGCGCAGCGCGACGAAGCGGCCATGCGTGGGGTCATGGTCCCTTACTGCGGGCAGACCCTCCACCGTCTCGCTCGACACTTTCAGCGTACCACCCGCGGGCATGGCGTCTCGCGCGTTGATGACAAGATTGAGCAGCGCGGTCTCGAACTGATTGCGGTCGGCGTTGACGATCGTCCCCTCGCCTGCCTCGATCACGATCGCGATCGAGGCGCCGACGCTCGTCTCGATCAGCGGCCGAAGCTCGACCAGCCGGTCGCTGACGTCGAACACTTCGGGGCGCAGCGGTTGGCGGCGGGAAAATGCCAACAGCTGCGACGTCAGGGCCGCGGCGCGGTCCGCAGTCTCGGCGATGGCCTCGACATAACGCTCGCGCTTTTCCGGCGACAGCGTCGGCACGCGCAACAGGTCGGCCGAGGAGCGGATGATCGTGAGCAGGTTGTTGAAATCATGCGCGACGCCACCGGTCAGCCGGCCTACGGCCTCCATCTTCTGCGCCTGCGCCATCGCTTCGCGCGCGCGTTCTATCTCCTGCTGCGCCTGCCAGCGCTCCGTCAGGTCGCGGGTGATCTTCGCGAGCCCGATCAGCGCGCCCTGCTCGTCCAGAATGGGATAGATCAGCACGCCGGCGCGAAAACGCTCGCCATTCTTGCGGACTTGCCAGGTCTCGGCCTCGTACCTGCCCTTCTCGATCGCGGTCTGCAACGCGCGCGCCGGCTCGCCGTTCTGGCGATCCTCTTCGGTAAAGAAAGCCGAGAAATGCGCGCCGACGATCTCGTCCGCGCTATAGCCCCTGATCGCCTGCGCACCGCGATTCCAGTCGGTCACGAAACCGTCGGGATCGAGCATGTAGATGGCATAGTCCCTGACGCCCTGGACGAGCAGGCGGAACCGCTGTTCGCTTTCGAGGAGGGCGCGTTGCGCGGCCCGCTTGTCGGTGATGTCCCGGGTCACCTTCGCGAACCCGATCAGCGCGCCATGTTCGTCGCGCACCGGATCGATCACCACGCTGGTCCAGAATCGGGTGCCATCCTTGCGGAGCCGCCAGCCCTCGGCCTCGAACACGCCCTTTTCGGCGGCAATGCGCAGGGCACGCGCCGGAAGCCCCGCGGCGCGATCTTCTTCGGTGTAGAAGCGCGAGAAATGCTGGCCGACGATCTCCTCGGCGGTATAGCCCTTGAAGCGCTCCGCCCCGGCGTTCCAGCTTGCGACATGGCCGTCGCGGTCGAGCAGGTAGATCGCATAATCCCGGATGGAATTGACCAACCGCTCGAAACGGTCCGATCCGCTCAGCTCCGACGGCACGTCACGCGAATTCACGTCAGGTAATTCGCCCGGTTTCAAAATCGCCAAACGCCCTCGCTCTGCGATCCCGTGACCGCGCGCCGGTGCCATAGCAAGCGGCAGCCCGTCTGTCGTAAGCGTAGATCAAGCTCGCCTTTCAAGCACCGCACCGCACCGCGCCGGGCGATCGAGAGGCGCCGGCCAGCCTCAGGTCCGGGTCCCCTGATCGGATCCGCTGGTGAGGTCGGCGATCACCTCGTCCAGCAACGTCGTCAGCAGCTTCATCTTCTCCGGCGCCACGCCGAGACTGGCATAATGATCCTCGCTGTTCGCAAGGACACCCAAACGCTGCAGCACCGGCAGGGCGACCGCCGTCACGTGCAGCCGGTTGACGCGTCGGTCGCCAGGATCGCGCCGACGCTCGACCCATTGCAATCGCTCGAGACGATCGACGGTCTGACCGATCGCGACCGGTCCGATGTCCAGGCGTTCCGCCAGTTCCTTCTGCGTGCACCCCGCATTGACGTAAATGGAGGCAAGCGCCCGCCATTGCGCCTGGGTCAGCGATCCCTCGCCCGCAAGCGCCATCGTGCGCGCGCGTTCATCGAACCGCTTGCGCAGCAAGCGCGCGATCAGCGCCACCTGCGACGCGAAACTCCGCGGCGGATTCTCGATACTGGTGTCCGGGTTGGGTCCGGCGGGGTTCGTCATCCGCAATGTCCCCCTCGTCGATGGCGTCTGATGGTGCCCGATCCGGGCGCTTCCCTCTATCCGAAAATAAGGTAAGTGCAACTACCTCGTCAGGCACCGTATTATTCGGTTGCGTTCTTCCTCGTTCGGGAGCACCGACAAATGGAATCACGGCCGGTCTGTCGATGCCGATCCGGATCCCCCGAGGTGTTATGAGCTTGGACGACCGCCCCGATCATCGATTCGATCCGGCTGCGCTGGAAGACGCGCCGCCCATCAGCGACCCTGCCCCCGTCGTGGAGGCGGTCGATACGCGATCGTCGCGGCGCAGCCGGCTCCGCCTGCCGCTGCTGATCGCGGCACCGATCGTCGCGCTCGTGCTCGGCCTGTTCTTCTACCTGAGCGGGGGGCGGTATCAGGAAACCGACAACGGCTATATCCAGGCGGGGCTGGTGCCGGTCGCGGCCAGCGTCAGCGGCCCCGTGATCGCGGTCATGGTCCACAACAACCAGCACGTCCGCGCCGGCGACGTCCTGTTCCGCATCGATCCCGCCCCGTTCCAGGCGGCGGTCGACGAGGCGGCTGCGGAACTGGCCAACGCCCGGTCCCAGGTGTCGTCGCTCCGCGCCAACTATCGAGAGGGCGAGGCCGGGCTCGCTGCGGCTCGGGCGCGTCTTGCCTATGCGGAACGCGAGGCGGCGCGGCAGAAGTCGCTGCTTGCGGAAGGCATCTCGTCGCAAAACCAATATGATCAGGCCGTTCTCGCGGCGCAGACGGCGCGGCAGCAGATCCAGACCTCGGTCCAGCAGAATGCGGGCGTCGCGGCGTCGCTGACCGGCAGCGTCGACGCGCCGACCGCGGTGCAGCCTGCGGTACAGCGCGCCGAAGCCGCACTCGAGCGCGCGCGACTGAACCTCGGCTATACCGTGGTGCGCGCGGCGCAGGACGGCATCGTCACCAAGGTCGACCAGCTGCAGCCCGGCAGTTACGTGACCGCCGCCAAGCCGGTCTTCACGCTCGCCGGTACGTGGTTATGGGTCGAGGGCAATTTCAAGGAGGACCAGCTCGACCACATGCGCGTCGGCCAGCGCGCGACCTTCCACGTCGATGCCTTCCCCGATCTCGCACTGACCGGGCGCCTGACCAGCTTCAGTCCCGGTACGGGCAACAGTTTCGCGCTGCTGCCCGCTGAGAACGCGACCGGAAATTGGGTCAAGGTCGTGCAGCGCCTGCCGGTCGAATTCAGCATCGACCGGCTGCCGCCCGACGTGCCGCTGCACGCAGGCCTCAGCGTCGAGGTGCGGGTCGATACGGGGCATCGCCGCCGTCTGTTCGGTGGCAACGCCGCCACGCGATGACCGGCTCCTATCCCGACACGATCTCGCGGCGCTTCATCACCGCGTCGGTGATGGCGGCGACGGTCATGAATTCGCTGGACAGCACGATCGCCAATGTCGCGCTGCCGCACATCCAGGGCAGCGTCTCCGCGTCGGGCGAGGAGATCACCTGGGTCCTGACATCCTATATCGTCGCCGCCGCGATCATGACGCCGCTCACGGGTTGGCTCGCCGGGCGGTTCGGGCGCAAGCGGCTGATGCTGTGGTCCATTGTCGGTTTCACCATGGTCTCTGGACTGTGCGGGATCGCCAACGGACTCGGCGAGCTGGTCGGTTTCCGCCTGCTGCAGGGCGTGTTCGGCGCCGCGCTCGTGCCGATGAGCCAGGCGATCCTCCTCGACATCAATCCGCCCGAACGTCATGGCCCCGCCATGGCGGTCTGGGGCATGGGGGCCATCCTGGGCCCGATCATCGGCCCGGCGCTTGGCGGATGGCTGACGGACAATTTGTCGTGGCGCTGGGTCTTCTACATCAATCTGCCGATCGGCGCGCTCGCCTTCGCGGGCCTATCCGGCTTCCTGACCGAGACCAAGGACGCCGCCCGTCCGCGGCTCGACCTGTTCGGCTTCGCGATGCTCGCGCTCGCGATCGGCTCGATCCAGCTGATGCTCGACCGCGGCCAGACCAAGGACTGGTTCAGCTCGACGGAAATATGCGTGGAGGCGGCGCTTGGCCTGTTTTTCGGCTATCTGTTCGTGGTCCACACGCTGACCGCGCAGCGGCCCTTCATCGACATCGCGATGTTCAAGGACCGCAATTTTCTGACCGGATCGATCTTTGGTTTCTTTCTGGGCACCGTGCTCTTCGGTGTCCTCGCGCTCCTGCCGACGATGCTGGAGACGCTGATGGGCTACCCCGTCGTGCTGACCGGCCTCGTCACCGCACCGCGCGGCATCGGGACGCTGATCTCGATGATCCTCGTCGGCCGCCTCATCAAGAAGGTCGATGCACGCCTGCTGATCTTCGCCGGCTTCGCCATCGCGGCCTATTCGCTGCATATCATGTCGGGCTTCACGCTCGGCATGAACGAGCGGCTGGTGATCGTGTCCGGCTTCGTCCAGGGGATCGGGACGGGGCTCGTCTTCGTGCCGCTGACCACGATCGCCTTCGCGACGCTCGACGCGCGCTATCGCAATGAGGGTGCGGCGATGTTCACGCTCACCCGCAACATCGGCTCGGCGGTCGGCATCTCGATGCTTCAGGCGCTGACGATCCGTAACGGCGCAACCGTCCATGCCCGGCTGGTCGAGGGCATCCGGCCCGACAATCCGATGCTGCCCTCGTCCTTCGATTTCGATGCGCCGACCGCCGTCGCGGCGCTCAACGCGCAGATCACCCGCCAGGCGGCGATGGTCTCCTACGTCGACGCCTTCTGGCTGCTCTTTCTGCTCACCCTGGGCGTCATCCCGCTCCTGCTGCTGATGCGCCGGCCCCGCGCCGGTGGCGGCGACGGGCCGACGATCCACATGGACTGATCCGCCGATGCGTGCTGCTTCCCTCGTCCTCCTCGCGGCCGCGCTGGCAGGCTGTACCGTCGGACCCGATTTCCAGCGGCCGCAGGCACCCGCCGCGGCAGGATATCAGGCGCCCGGTGAGACCGCGCCCGGCCAGGCGGTGTTCGGTGACGGCCCCGAACGGCGCTGGTGGACCGCGTTCGGCGCGCCGCAACTCGACACGCTGGTCGACCAGGCGATCGCGCACAACCGCAGCCTGGCGGCCAGCAACGCGACGCTCGCCGCGAGCCGTGACGAACTGCGCGCGATCGTCGGCCGCCGGCTGCCGCAGGTCGATGCCAATGCGCGGATCGACCAGCAACAGGTGAACCTTGCTGCGTTCGGATTTGCAGGCAACAATCCGCTCGCACCCGGCGGCAACCCGGAATTCCATCTGTACAGTGTCGGCGGCGGGGTCAGCTACGATCTCGACCTGTTCGGCGGGCTGCGACGAAGCGTCGAGCAGGGAGCGGCGGAAGCGGAGGCACAGCAGCGTCAGACCGAGGCGGCGCACCTGTCGATCGCCGGCCAGGTCGTCAACCAGGTCCTGACCATCGCCGCCCTACAGGCGCAGATCGCCACCGCGCGCGCGTTGCTCGCCGACGACCAGCGCAACGTCGACCTGACGCAAAAGCGTCGGATCGGCGGCGAGGGCACGATGGTGGAGGTGCTCAACGCGCAGAGCCAATATGCCGCCGATCGCAGCGACCTGCCGCAGCTCGACCAGCAGTTGGCGGAGGCGCGCCACCTTCTGGCGACGCTGCTGGGCACGACGCCGGACCGGCTTCCGGCCACCGACATTCCGATGGAACGGCTCACCCTGCCGGCGACGGTTCCCGTGGCGATGCCGTCGCAGCTCGTTCACCGGCGACCGGATATCCTGCAGGCGGAGGCCGAACTGCACGCCGCCACCGCCGCGATCGGCGTCGCCACCGCACGGCTCTATCCCGACATCACCCTCGGCGCGACGCTGACACAGGGTGCGCCGGCGCTCGGCGACCTCGTGAAGAACGCCTTTCGCGGCTACGATCTGTTTGCCGGCCTGACGGCGCCGATCTTCCACGGCGGCACGCTCAAGGCACAGCGAGCGGCCGCCGTCGATCGCGCGCGCGCCAGCCAGGCCCGCTACGAGCAAACGGTGCTGGTCGCCTTCAGCCAGGTCGCGGACCTTCTTTCCGCCTTGCAGAACGATGCGCGCGCGGTGGCCGATCAACAGGCGTCGGTGCGCGTCGCCGAACGGTCGCGGCATCTGTCGCAGCGCAGCTTCGAGGTGGGCAATTCCGGAATCCTCCAGGTTCTGGAAGCCGAAAGGCTGTATCAGCGCGCACGCAACGGGCTCGTCGTGGCACAGACCCGCCAGTTCCTCGACGTGGCGCGTCTGCATGTCGCAACGGCAGGCGGCTGGATCGCCACCCCGGTCGTTGGCGAGCCCGACGCGGGGCGCGGCGGCGTGGCCGCGCGATGATCCGTCGGCGCGGTCGACATCCGGCGCCGCGGCAGAACCTGCGCCAACGCCGTCCATGGGTTGAATTGGGGCCGGCCACGGGATAGGTGGGCCGCGTTGGTGGTCGCCCATCCGTCGCCCTGGCGGCTGGTGCAATGGAACGACCCTGGTGCGTCCACCAGTTTTTCTCCGACGGCTCCGCAGCGATGCGGGGCCGTTGTGCATTGGGGCTTTCGCGCCCCGCAGGAACGGTCAAGCGACGGATCAGCGATATGACAGGCTACAAGACTCCCGATTTCTCCCAGCGCGCCGCCGCGTCGCGCGACGCCAAGGCCAATGCCCTCGAAAAGCTGCGCAACAAGGCGGCGCCGGACCCCGAGGTCGTTGCGGCCCGTACCGCCGCCCGCGAGGCGAAGGAAGCGGCGGAGGCCGAGAGGCGCGCCGCGCACAAGGCCGCGATCGAGCAGAAGAAGGCCGCCAAGGAGGAAGCGCGCGCCAAAGCCCAGGCCGAGGCCGAGGCGGCGGCCGAAGCCGCTGCCGCCGCCAAGCGCCCACCCTCGGTGCCCACCGCTGCGGAGCTCAAGGCGGCGCGCGACGCCCGCTACGCCGCACGCAAGGCCCGGCAACAGGGCAAGTGACCCCGCGCGAGCTGATCGGCGTGGCGGAGGTGCCGGGCGGCGAGCCGCTCCGCCTGTTCCGTCGCGGCGGCGACTTCATGATCGTGCTCGACCGCAACGAGCTGATGAGCACGCGGATGAGCGGGTCGGAGATCGCGCTGGGTACCATGGCCTGCGATCGGATCGCGGGCCGCCCGGCGCCGCACGTGCTGATCGGCGGCTATGGCATGGGCTTCACGCTGCGCGCGGTGCTCGGCCGCCTCGAAGAGAACGCCCGCGTGACCGTCGCCGAGCTGGTGCCCGGCATCATCGAATGGGCGCGCGGCCCCATGGCGGACCTGACCGCCGGCTGCCTCGACGATCCCCGCGTGACGCTGGCCATCGGCGACGTCGGCGCGTCGATCCGGGCCGGAACGCACGCCTATGACGCCATCCTGCTCGACGTCGACAACGGCCCGGACGGACTGACCCGCGCCGCCAATGACGGCCTCTACGCCGCGACCGGTCTGGACGCCGCGCGTGCCGCGCTCCGCCCGGGCGGCGTGCTGGCCATATGGTCGGCCGCCCCCGACGCCGCCTTCGCAAAAAGGCTCGCGCGAAGCGGCTTCGCGGTCGACGAGGTGCGCGTGCGGGCGCGCGATACCGGCAACGGCACCGGCAAGGGCGCGACGCACATCATCTGGTTCGCCACGCCGCGTTGAGCGGCAACGGGCTGGACCCGCGGCGCGCACTGTTGCATGGGGGCCCGAAGGCGCCGGGTTAGCTCAGCTGGTAGAGCAGCGGTTTTGTAAACCGAAGGTCGCGGGTTCGATCCCTGCACTCGGCACCACCTTTTCCTCGAAAGGACGATTTTCTGACCCTCGCCGCCCGCGTTGCCTTTTGCGCCGCGCTCGCCTTCGCGCTGGCGATGGCCTGGACGCCGCATCCTCCCAACCTGCCGTTGCCCAACGACGACAAGGTGCAGCACATGCTCGCCTTCGGTACGCTGACGGTCCTGGCCGCCGCCGGGTGGCCGCGCGCGGAGCTGCTGCGGATCGGCGAGCGCCTGTCGTTCGTCGGCGCGCTGGTGGAGGTGGTGCAGTCGATCCCCGCGCTCCATCGCGACTGCGACATCCACGACTGGCTCGCGGACACATTTGTCATCGTCGTCGTGCTGTTGGTCATCACCGCCTGGCGCCGCGCGCATCCGGCAATCGCCTGAGCATCTGAAACCCCGCGCCGATGCCGAGCGTTGCGGTAGCGCAATGGATTCCCGTTCCACGATCAAGGTCGCCAGCTACAACATCCACAAGGGGATCGGCCTCGACCGCCGCCGCAATCCCGAACGGGTGCTGGAGGTATTGCGCGAGATCGACGCCGATGTCGTCGCGCTGCAGGAGGCGGACCGCCGCTTCGGCGCGCGCGAATCGGTCATCCCGCTGCATCTTCTCGACGAGCATAGCGATTGGAAGGCGGTGGATTTCGGCATGCGCGCGCTGTCGATGGGCTGGCACGGCAACGTCATCCTGGTTCGCAAGGGCGCGCAGGTCGTCGACCGCGAGGCTATCCACCTGCCCGCGCTGGAGCCCCGCGGCGCGGTCATGGCGGACGTCCGTACGGGAGCCGGGATCATCCGCGTCGTCGGCATGCATCTCGACCTGTCGGGTCTGTGGCGCCGACGGCAGGCGGCGGCGATCCTTGCGCACGTCGACGCCTCGCTGCATCGTCATCCCACGGTATTAATGGGGGACCTGAACGAATGGACGGCGGCGGCGGGCTGCCTGCGCGATTTCTGCCGGGATCACACGATCGCGCCGACCGGGCCGAGCTTCCACTCGCGCCGTCCCGTCGGGCGGCTCGACCGCATCATGGTATCGCGCGACCTGCGCGTCGCCGACTGCGGCGTGCATGCCAGCGCCGCGGCCCGCAAGACGTCGGATCACCTGCCGATCTGGGCGACACTTACACCGGCATGAGACGCTCGCGGTTTCGCCATGCGTGAGAAGGAACTGCGCCTCGCCCTGGTCTGCTACGGCGGCATCAGCCTCGCCGTCTACATGCACGGCATCACGAAGGAAGTCTGGCGGGTGGTGCGCGCCAGTCGCGCCTGCCACGATGGCGTTCCCGCCGCCGGTGGCAGCGAGCAGATTTATGCCGCGCTGATCGAGGAGATTGAGGCGACGGCGGGCATGCGACTGCGCGTCCTCACCGACATCGTCGCCGGCGCGTCGGCAGGGGGAATCAACGGCATCTTCCTGGCGCAGGCCATCACCACGGGACAGAGCCTGGAGCCGCTGACCGACCTCTGGCTCACCTCGGCGGACGTCGAGGCGCTGATCGATCCGGATGCGGCGCCGGCTTCGCGCTTCTCCAAGATGTGGGCGCTGCCCCTGGCGTGGATGGCGGCGGGGCGCAGCGCCGACAAGGTCGCCGAACTCGACGAGGCGACGCGCGAGGAGGTGCGCGCCAAGCTGTCGCATTTCGTCCGCTCGCGCTGGTTCGAGCCCCCGTTCGGCGGGGCCACGTTCACCACCATGCTGCTCGATGCCTTCGACGCGATGGCCGCCACCGAGCGCGGACCCCGCCTGTTGCCGGAGGGGCAGCCGCTCGACCTGTTCGTTACGGTGACCGACTTCACCGGGCATCCCGAACGGCTGACGCTCAATTCGCCACCGGAAGTTCTGGAAACGGAACATCGCCTGGTGATCGGCTTCAGCGACCACGGCGGCGGCGCGGCGCTCGCGGCGATCCCCGAGCTCGCCTTCGCCGCGCGCGCGACCTCGAGTTTTCCTGGCGCCTTTCCTCCGTTCAGCGTCGGCGAGCTTGATCGCGTCCTGGCCGGGCGCGGCCTGGAATGGCCCAGGCGCTCGGCGTTCCTGCGCCGCGCGCTGCCGCGGCACTTCGCGGCGAGGCAGGCGGAGAAGGCGGTGCTGATCGACGGATCGGTCCTCGCCAACGCCCCGTTCCGCCCCGCGATCGACGCGCTCAAGGAGCGACCGGCACGGCGCGAGATCGATCGCCGGTTCGTCTACATAGACCCCTCGCCCGGCATCAAGATCCGGCTTGGCTCCGGCGGCGGCGATCCTGGTTTCTTCCAGACGATCCTGGGTGCGCTGAGCGATCTGCCGCGGCAGCAGCCGATCCGCGACAATCTGGACGCGATCGCCGCGCGCTCGGCGCGGATCGACCGGATGCGCGGCATCGTCACCGCGCTGCGGCCCGCCGTCGAGGAAGAGATCAGCGCGCTGTTCGATCACACCTTCTTCCTCGACAGTCCGACGCCCGCCAGGCTCGTGGCGTGGCGGCGGCGCGCGCAGTCGGCGGCCGCGACCCGCGCGGGCTATGGCTATGCGGCCTATGGCCACCTCAAGCTCGCCGGGGTGATCGATACGATCACCGCGCTGCTCTATCACGTCGGCGGGGAGCCGGGGCAGCATCGCTGGCGACGGCTGAAGGCGGCTATCGAGGCCGCGATCGCCGCGCGCGGCTTCGGCCCTGGTCACGACGGGGGCGTCCCCACCTTCATCGGCAAGGAAAGCGCCGCGACGGTCGATTTCCTGCGGACGTTCGACATCGGTTTTCGCATTCGCCGGCTCCGGCTGATGGCCCGGCGCCTGACCGAGGTCGAGGCGGACGGCATCGACGTCGAGCCGATTCGCGACGCGATCTACGACTCGCTGGCGCTGTATCTTCAGCGACAGCGCGCCGATGACCATCCCCAGCTGCGCGGTGCGGTACGCGCGCTGCGCGGCGCCGATGCCGGGCCCTTGCTCGACAGTCTGGCGGCGGCGCTCGACCTCACCCGGCTGGATGCGGAGACCGACGCGCGGCTGGCGACGGCGTTCGTCGCGATCGACAGGGCGCCGCGGCGTGCGCTGCTCCTCGCCTATCTCGGTTTCCCCTATTACGACACGGCCACCCTGCCGCTGCTGCAAGGCGAAGGCCTGGACGAATTTGACCCGATCAAGGTCGACCGGATCGCGCCAGACGATGCCACCGCGATCCGCGGCGGCGGCGCGGAAGCGACCCTGAAGGGTATCCAGTTCAACAGCTTCGGGGCGTTCTTCAGCCGCGCCTACCGTGAGAACGACTATCTGTGGGGCCGGTTGCACGGTGCGGAGCGGATGATCGACATCTGCATCTCGACCCTGCCGCCCAACGTACGGATGCGTGCCGGACGCGCCGCGGCGATCAAGCGCGCCGCCTTTCGCGCGATCCTCGACGAGGAGGAAGGCCGGCTGACCGCCATTCCCGCGCTGATCGCCAGCCTGCGCCGCGAAATCGGCTGAGCCGCCGGGCCTCCGCGCGCCGGGCTGGCCATCGGGCCATGCAGCGGCTAGCGTTGCGGATACTCTCCGGGAGTTCCGCATGCAGTTCCTCAAGATCCTGTTCTGGTTCCTGCTCGCCTTCGTTGCGGCGCTTTTCACCTATGGCAATTGGACCAGCATCCAGATCAACCTGTGGGGCGGATTGATCGCTGACGTGAACCTCCCGCTGCTGCTGCTCGTCACTTTCCTGCTCGGCTTTCTGCCGACCTATCTCTACCTCGGCGCGGTGCGCTGGCGGCTGCGCCAGCGCCTGACCAACAGCGAGCGCATGCTGGCCGATCTGCGCGCGGTGCCGCCGGCGCCGGTGTCTGCGCTGCCCATCGCCCCGGCGGGCGATGCGCTGCCCATCGACGAGGCGGTCGCCGCCGAGGGGCGCCTGCTGTGAGCCCGATCTATGTCGCGATCGACACGCCGGACCTCGCGCGGGCAAAGGCATTGGCCACCCGCGTGCGCCACCATGTCGGCGGGCTGAAGCTCGGCCTCGAATTCTTCTGCGCGCATGGCCGGGCGGGGGTGCGCGAGATGGAGGCGCTCGGCCTCCCCGTCTTTCTCGACCTGAAGCTGCACGACATCCCCAACACCGTCGCCAAGGCGGTGATGGCGCTCACCCCGCTGGCGCCGGCGATCCTGACGGTCCACGCGTCGGGCGGTCGGGCGATGCTGGAAGATGCCAAGGCCGCCGCTCCGCCGCAGACGAAGGTGGTGGCGGTGACCATGCTGACCAGCCTCGACGCCGACGATCTCGCCGCGACCGGCGTTTCCGGCAGCGCGCACGATCATGTGCTGCGGCTTGCGGAGCTGGCCCATGACGCGGGCATCGACGGCATCGTATGCTCTGGTGCCGAAGTGGCCGCGGCAAAGTCCTTTTGGCCGAAGGGGTTCTTCGTCGTTCCGGGCGTGCGCCCGGCGGACGGCCAGGTCGGCGACCAGAAGCGCGTCGTCACGCCGCGCGCCGCGCTCGACGCCGGTGCCTCCGTGCTCGTCATCGGCCGCCCGATCACCCAGGCCGAAGACCCGGACACGGCCGCGCGGGCCATCGGCGCCACGCTCTGACGCCATGGCGACGATCCGCCCCTTCCTGCCGTCGAAGGACTTCGCGCGGTCGCAGGCTTTCTACGAGGCGATCGGCTTCAAGCGCGTGTATGCCGACGAGACGGTGGCGATCCTCGACTATGAGGGTGCCGGGTTCCTGCTCCAGAATTATTATCAGGAAGACTGGGCCGGAAATTCGATGCACCAGCTGTTCGTCGACGATCTGGACGCCTGGTGGCGACGGACGGACGGACTTGCGCAGCGCTTCGGCATACGCGAACCCATGGCGCCGGAGGTGAAGCCGTGGGGTATGCGCGTGGGCATGCTCGTCGATCCGGCTGGCGTGCTGTGGCATGTCTGCGAGGCGGAATCGCCCGCCGGGCATGACGGACCGCGATGAGCGATGATGCGGAACATGCCGGCGGCTGTCACTGCGGGGCTGTGCGCTTCGCCGTCCGCCTGACCGGCGGGCTGGCAGCGGCGCGTCGCTGCGACTGCTCCTATTGCCGGATGCGCGGTGCCGTGGCGCTGACCGCCAGGGTCGGGGATCTGGAGGTCATCTCGGGCGCCGACCAGCTGTCGACCTATCGGTTCAACACGGGCGCCGCGGAACATCATTTTTGCCGGACCTGCGGCATCTACACGCACCACCGCCGCCGATCGAACGGCGGTGAGTTCGGCGTCAATGCCGCCTGTCTCGACGGCATCAGCCCGTTCGACTTCCGTGTGGTTCCGGTCAACGACGGCATCCATCACCCCTCCGACGGCGGCGGGGAGCGCATTGCCGGCATCCTCCGCTACGAGCCGATCGAGCGTTGAACGGGCTTTGCGCCGCGGTCGCATAACCGCTAGCGCCTGCGCCATGTCCGCCCTCACCAAAATTTGTGGCCTGTCGACGCCCGAGACGCTCGACGCGGCGATCGGCGCCGGCGCCAGCCACGTCGGCTTCGTCTTCTTCGCCCCCTCGCCCCGCGACCTTCCGTTCGATCGCGCCGCGGGTCTTGCCGCGCGCGTGCCGGCACGCGTCCGCCGCGTCGGCGTATTCGTCGATCCCGACGATGCCCTGCTCGATCAGGCGGCGGCGGCAGGCCGGCTGGACGCAGTCCAGCTCCACAAGACCGCACCCGCGCGCGCCGCCGCCATCCGCGCGCGGCTGGGCCTCGAAGCCTGGGCGGCGGTGCCCGTAAAGACGCGCGCCGACCTTGACCTTGCCCGGGATTTCGTCGGTGCGGCCGACCGGATCCTCTACGACGCCAAGACGCCGGAAAGTGCCAGCCTGCCGGGAGGCATGGGGCTGCGATTCGATTGGGCGCTGCTTGACGGCTTCGCGCATCCCCTCCCCTGGGCTCTCTCCGGCGGGCTCGACCCCGTCAACGTCGCGGAGGCGATCCGTCGGACGCGGGCACCGTTGGTCGACGTGTCCTCGGGCGTCGAGCGCGCACCGGGGGTCAAGGATGTGGACAAGATCGTCGCCTTCCTTAAAGCGGCGCAGCTATGAACGCTCCGAACAGCTTCCGCACGCAACCCGACGAGCGCGGTCACTTCGGCGCTTTCGGCGGCCGCTATGTCGCCGAGACGCTGATGCCGCTGATCCTCGATCTCGACAGCGAATACCGCCGCGCGAAGGCGGACCCCGCCTTTCGCGCCGAGTTCGACGACCTGCTCGAACATTATGTCGGCCGGCCCAGCCCCTTGTACCATGCCGAACGGCTGACGGCGGCGCTGCGCGAAAGCGCGCCGGAGGGCATGGGCGCGGAGGTGTGGTTCAAGCGCGACGAGCTCAATCACACCGGCGCGCACAAGATCAACAATTGCATCGGCCAGATCCTGCTCGCGATCCGCATGGGCAAGACGCGGATCATCGCGGAGACGGGGGCCGGCCAGCACGGTGTCGCGACCGCCGCGGTCTGTGCGCGCTTCGGCCTTCCCTGTGTCATCTACATGGGCGCCAAGGACGTCGAGCGACAGCAGCCCAACGTCTTCCGCATGAAGCTGCTCGGTGCGGAGGTCCGCCCGGTGACCAGCGGCGCGGCGACGCTGTCGGATGCCATGAACGAGGGGCTGCGGGACTGGGTCGCGAACGTCCACGACACCTTCTACATCATCGGTACCGCCGCGGGCCCACACCCCTATCCCGAACTGGTGCGCGACTTCCAGAGCGTGATCGGGCGCGAGGCGCGGGCGCAGATGCTGGCCCGCACCGGCCGGCTGCCCGACCTGCTCGTCGCGGCGATCGGTGGCGGATCGAACGCGATCGGGCTGTTTCACCCGTTCCTAGACGACCCGGAGGTCGCGATGCTGGGGGTCGAGGCAGCGGGTCACGGCCTTGGCGGCAGCGAGCATGCAGCCAGTTTGGCAGGCGGTTTCCCCGGCGTGCTCCACGGCAACAAGACCTATCTCCTCCAAGACGAAGACGGCCAAATCGCGGAGGGGCATTCGATTTCGGCCGGTCTCGACTATCCGGGCATCGGGCCGGAGCATGCCTGGCTGCGCGATATCGGACGCGTCGAATATGACAGCGCGACGGATGCGGAAGCGCTGGACGCGTTCCAGTTGCTGTGCCGGACGGAAGGAATCATTCCCGCGCTGGAGCCGAGCCACGCGATCGCCGCTGTGACCCGTCGCGCGCGCACCATGCCGCGCGACGCACGCATCCTCGTCAACCTGTGCGGCCGCGGCGACAAGGATATCTTCACCGTCGCCAGCGCGCTGGGCGTGGCGATATGAGCGCGCGCCTTGCGGCCGCCTTCGCCAAGAGTCGGCCGGCACTCGTCACCTTCGTCACCGCCGGCGACCCCACGCCGGACGCGACGCCCGCGATCCTCGACGCGCTGGTCGCGGGCGGCGCCGACGTGATCGAGCTCGGCATGCCCTTCACCGACCCGATGGCGGACGGACCGGCGATCCAGGCCGCCAATGTCCGCAGCCTCGCCGCCGGGACGCGCACCGCCGATATCCTGGAGATCGCACGCGGGTTCCGTGCACGTCATGCCGACGTGCCGCTCGTGCTGATGGGCTACGCCAATCCGATGCTGCGCCGCGGCCCGGAGTGGTTCGCCGCGGCCGCCGCAGATGCGGGCGTCGACGGCGTCATCTGCGTCGACGTGCCACCCGAGGAAGACGATGCGCTCGGCCCCGCGCTTCGCGCGTCCAGTATCGCGCCGATCCGCCTTGCCACCCCGACGACCGACGCCGCACGGCTGCCGCAGGTGCTGGAGGGTGCGTCGGGCTTCCTCTATTACGTCTCGGTCGCCGGCATAACCGGCCTGCAGCAGGCGGCACAGGCGTCGATCGACGCGGCCGTCAGCCGTCTCAAGGCCGCGACCGACCTGCCGATCGCGGTCGGGTTCGGCGTCCGCACGCCCGAACAGGCTGCGGCTATCGGCGCGGTCGCGGACGGCGTCGTCGTCGGCTCAGCCATCGTCGAGATCGTCGCCACCCACGGTGCGGATGCACCGTCGGCCGTCCGACCCTATATCCAATCGCTCGCGGTCGCCCTCGCGACCGCCCGGAAAGGCATGAAGCAATGAGCTGGATCACCAGCGTCCGCAATGCGCTGTCGCGCGTCACCACGCGCGAGACGTCAGAGGAGAATCTCTGGCACAAGTGCAAGGGCTGCGGCCAGATGGTCTTCACCAAGGAACTGGAGGAGAATCTCTACGTCTGCCCGAAATGCGACCATCACGAGCGGATCGGCCCCAAGCTGCGCTTCCAGCAGGTCCTCGACGATGGCAGCTGCCAGGAACTGCCCTCGCCCAAGGTTCCGGAAGACCCGCTCAAGTTCCGGGACTCGAAGCGCTATACCGATCGCCTGAAGGCCGCGCGCAGCAGCGCTCATGAGCAGGATGCGCTGATCAACGCGCGCGGCACGATCCACGGCCACCGCGTCGTCATGGGCGTGCAGGACTTCGCCTTCATGGGCGGTTCGATGGGCCTCGCGGTCGGCGAGGCGTTCGTGCGGGGTGTGGAGGCGGCGATCGCCGACCAGGCGCCCTATCTCATCTTCACCGCCGCCGGCGGCGCGCGCATGCAGGAGGGCATTCTCAGCCTGATGCAGATGCCCCGCAGCACCGTCGCGATCCAGATGCTGCATGACGCCGGTCTGCCCTATATCGTCGTGCTGACCGACCCGACGACCGGCGGCGTGACCGCCAGTTACGCCATGCTCGGCGACGTGCAGATCGCAGAGCCCAACGCGTTGATCGGATTCGCCGGCGCGCGCGTCATCGAGAGCACCATCCGCGAGAAGCTGCCGGAGGGGTTCCAGCGCGCCGAATATCTGCTCGACCACGGGATGCTCGACATGGTCGTGCATCGCAAGGACCTGCGCGAGCGGCTGGCGACGGTCATCGGTTACCTGAAGCCGAGCGCCAAGGCGGCCTGAGCCTCCTCGCTCCGGCGGAAGCGAACGGACAATGCCCGACCACGCGACATCCACCGACCCCGCGGTCCAGGCGCAACTCGATCGGCTGTCGCGGCTCTCGCCGGGCGCCGACATACTGGGGCTCGACAGGATCACCCGGCTGCTCGCGCGGCTGGGCGATCCGCATCATGCGATGCCGCCAGTCTTCCACGTCGCCGGCACGAACGGCAAGGGCTCGACCTGCGCCTTCCTGCGCGCCGCGATTGAGGCGACGGGCCATGACGTGCATGTCTTTTCCAGCCCGCACCTCGTGCGGTTCAACGAGCGTATCCGCGTCGCCGGCAGGCTGATCGAAGACGCAGCGCTGGCCGCATTGCTGGCCGAGGTGCTCGATCATGCGGAGGGCATTGCGCCGAGCTTCTTCGAGGTGACGACCGCCGCCGCCTTTCTGGCCTTTGCGCGTAGCCCGGCGGCGGCGGCGATCGTCGAGGTAGGACTGGGCGGCCGACTCGACGCGACGAACGTGATCGCCCGTCCCGCGGTGACGGGCATCGCGGCGCTCGGCCTCGATCACCAGGCGTTCCTGGGCAGCCGGCTGGTTGACATCGCGGGCGAGAAGGCCGGCATCGCCAAGCGGGACGTGCCGCTGATCACCATGAACTATCCCCGCCAAGCGCGCGAGCGGGTCGCCGCCCTGGCGGAGGCCGCCGGTGCACCGGTCTTCGCGCGCAACCGCGACTGGTGGAGCGAGAGCGGGCGGACGACGATGCGGTACCGCGATGCCGGCTTCGCGCTGTCGGCGCCGCGGCCCCGGCTGGTTGGCCCGCACCAGTCGCGCAACCTCGCCCTCGCGATCGCCATGTTGCGTCACCAGGCGGCGGTCAACGTTCCGGAAGCGGCCCTGCGGGCGGCATCGCAATGGGCGCAATGGCCCGCGCGCATGCAGCGCCTGGCGGCCGGGCCGCTGCGTGATCGCCTGACCGGGGCGAGCGACTTATGGCTGGACGGCGCGCATAATCCGTCCGCCGCGCTGCCCGTGGCGCGGGCCTTGCGCGGCATAGCCAAGGGAAGACCCGTGGTGATGGTCATCGGCATGCTCGCCAACAAGGACGCGACCGGCGTGTTGCAGCTGCTCGCACCGGGCCTGTCGCGGGTGATCGCGATCCCGGTGGAGGGGCATGAATGCCACCCCCCGGCGCACCTCGCCGCCTGTGCGCAGCAACTCGGGGTAAGCGCCACGACCGAGACAGGCCTCGCCGGGGCGCTCAACCAGATCGACGGCGATTGCGTCGTGCTGATCGCCGGGTCCCTCTATCTTGCTGGCGAAGCGCTCCGCCTGAACGGCGAGGCGCCGGATTAAGGTGCATTTATGCGATTGACTTGCAATAGCAGACGCATGAAGGTGTGGCTCGTATTCAGGAGTCGCACCTCATGGACGACGTCAAGGCCTTGCTTGCGCCGCTACCGCACCATCTTCCCGTCTGCCCGAACACGCGACTGATCCTCGTCGCGATCCGTCGCATGGGCGCGCACGGTCTTGCCGATGCCCGCGCGGCGCAGATATTCATCGCCGCGTTCGGCGAGGGCTTCCGTCGGCCACTGATCCTGATGCGCGCGTTGATGGCCGATCTCGCGGCGGCCGCGGCAGACACGATTGCCATTGCGCCATGCTGCTGCGCGCGCATGACCGCTGCCGAACAGGCCCTGGTGGCGATACTTGCCCGTGTCGAGACCGCACCCGAGGTTGCACGGCTGCTTCTCGCCGATCTGCTGTCGACGCGCCGGGTCGACGGCGTGCTCTCCAGCGCAGCCGCCGTCGCGGCATGTTTCACCGACGAGGGGCGGCCGATCAGCCACTAGGACTACGCGTCGCCGACGCGCGCATCCCCCTCGCCTGCCGTGCCCGCACTGCCGATCGACCGATCGACGAGCCCGGATCGGCTCATCCACCAGAACAGGGCGACGCCCGGCAGCGCCGCGACGGTGGTCAGCAGGTAGAAGTTCACGTAGCCCAGCGCCTCGATCAACGCCCCGGCCGTGGTTCCCGTCACGATCCTGCCGAGAATGCTGGCGGCCGCGGAGATGAGGGCGAACTGGGCAGCTGTGAAACGAAGATCGCACAGCGCGGAAAAATAGGCGATCACCACGACACCACCGAAGCCGCTCGCGATATTCTCGAAGCCGATCGCGCCGGCCATGCCAAGCGTCGAATGTCCCGCGGCCGCGAGCAAGGCGAAGCTGAGGTTCGATACCGCCATCAGCGCCAGTGCGAGAAGCACCGACCGCTTCATCCCCATGCGGGCATAGAGCACGCCCCCGATGAAGATGCCGACGAGATAGGCGAGGAAGCCGACGAACACGTCGTAGAAGGCGATCTCGTCGCCGGTGAATTTCAGATCGTCGAACAACAGGCGGAATGTCAGGTTGGCGAGCGTGTCGCCGACCTTGTGAATGAGGATGAACGCCAGGACGAGCATCGCGCCGGGGCGGGCGAAGAACTGCACGAAGGGTCCCCAGACGGCGCGGAACGCCTCGCCCAGCCCGCGTCGCTCCTGAGGCTCGCGGTGGCGCTGGGGTTCGCCGAAGACGAGCCCGGTGACCATTGCGGGCAATGCGAGAGCGGCGCAGACGATATAGGCCGCCGACCAGCCCATCCGATCCGCAACAACGAGCGCAAGCGCACCGGCCCCGGCCGACCCGATGCGCCAGCCGTATTGGCTCATGCCCGAGCCGACCCCAAGCTGCCGTGGTTCCAGGAATTCAATGCGATAGGCATCGATGACGATATCGAAGGTCGCGCCCGCAGCGCCCACCAGGATTGCCGCCAGCGCGGCGGCCGCTATGTCGGCGCGCGGATCGACCAGCGCCAGGTTCACCACCGCGGCGATGACCAGCACCCCTGCGACGATCAGCCAGGATACGCGCTGCCCCAGCCGCCCGAGGATCGGCACGCGGACGCCGTCCACGACCCAGGCCCAGAGGAATTTCAGGTTGTAGACGAGAAAGGCGAGGCTGAACGCAGTAACCGTCTTCTTGTCGATCCCGTCGCGAGCAAGCCGCGTCGTCAGGGTCGCGCCGATCATCGCATAGGGGAAACCGGACGATATGCCCAAGAGGAAGGCGGCGATCGGTCCGCGTTCGGTATAGGGCCTCATGCCGTCCCACCAGGACTGCCGCCTTGCCTGATCCATGATCGCGTCACCCGCCCCCGAAGTTCAAGCGGCCGGCATAGAGCGTCAGGGCCGGCGAAGTCCATGCGCCTGCCGCGATGCGTTCGATCAGCTTGTCGCAGCGCTTTCGAAAAGGCGCAGCCCGTTCGGCAGCCGCCGCGGCTTGTGACCGGACAGATGCGCGTCGAGCGCAGTCAGCGTGCCGAGCAGGTCGCGCTGGGCATAGGGTTTGCTGAGACAGCCGGCGGCGAAGGCCGTCGCCTCCACGGGGCAATTGCCGGTGACGAACAGGACGGGGACGCCCTGTTCCTGGGCGGCACGCGCGACATCCAGGCCGGACCCGTCGGCGAGGCTTACGTCCACCAGGACCAGATCGAGCGCGGTGCCCGAGCGGATGATATTGGATGCCTCCGCGACGCGATCGACCGTCGCAACCACCGTATAGCCCGCATCGGACAGGAAATGCTCGGTGTCGAAGGCGACCAGCGGTTCATCCTCAACCACCAGCAGCTTGGTGATCTTGCGCTTCTTCTTGCCGAACAGCATCTACCCGCTCCACCGGGCACGGTTTGTTACGCCCGCGCCACATAACGCGCGCCGGCCGCTTCGGTCGCAAATAATTTCGCAACGCCTTGATGATGCGGCTATGGGCGGTCGATGGCTCCCAATCCCCCTTCCAGTGCCGCCAAGGGCGACCGAATCGCCAAGCTTCTCGCCCGTGCGGGCATCGCGTCGCGACGCGAAGTGGAGCGCATGATCGCGGACGGGCGCGTCGCGCTGAACGGCACGCTCGTCGAAACGCCTGCGACCATCCTTCCGTCGTTGCGCGGGGTGACCGTCGATGGCAATCCGGTCGCCGCGCCCGAGCCGACGCGGCTGTTCCTGTTCCACAAGCCGACCGGTTTGCTCGTGACGGAGCGTGACCCGCGGGGTCGGCCGACGATCTACGATCGCCTGCCCCGCGATCTGCCGCGGCTGGTCCCAGTCGGCCGCCTCGACCTCAACACCGAAGGGCTGCTGCTGCTGACGACCGACGGGGGATTCAAGCGCCAGCTCGAGCTTCCATCGACGGGGGTCGAGCGCACCTATCGCGTGCGTGCCTACGGCAATGTCACGCAAGCGCAGCTCGAGGATCTGGCGGACGGCATCGAGATCGAAGGCATACGCTACGGCTCGATCGATGCGAATATCGAGCGACGGACCGGCGCCAACGTCTGGATCGAGATGACGCTGACGGAGGGCAAGAACCGCGAGGTCCGTCGCGTGCTCGAGCACCTGGGCCTTCAGGTTGGCCGGCTGATCCGCACCCGCTACGGCCCCTTCCTGCTGGGCGACCTGCCGACGGGAGAGATCGGCGAGGTCAAGCAGCACGAGCTCGTCGCGTTCCGCCGCACCCTGAAGGGCGGCGCGCCCGATGATCTTGCCGGCGATGCGCCCCGACCCGGCTTCCGTACCGCCGCGACCGTCGATCGGGCAGCGCGTTCGCGCGAGCGCTCAGGCGGCGATCACCCGCGCGTGCCGCGCCCGGTCCGCCAGGATGATGCAGACGGCCGCTCGCCTCGACCGGCCCGAACCGCCGCGCGCCGCGTGCAGGCCGACGCCGACGCTCCCGCGCGCGCGTCTCGCGCCCCGCAGTCGTCGCGACGGGACGAGAATGTCGCGGCTCGCGCACCGCGCGCGGACGCCGGACGGTCCGCGCGGACCGCGACGCAGGTGGGACGCCCCGACCGCGCGGCCCCGAGCGTTGCCGGATTCCCGCGCGCGGCCAGCGGACATCAACGCCGTCCCTCGGGCGAACCGTCCCTTCGAACCGTTGTCGATGAGAGCGGCCGGCGTCCTTCGCGCGGCGGCGATGTTGGGCGGCCGCCGCGCGGCGGCGATGCCACTGGCCGACCGCGGGGTACTGACGGCGGTCGATCGCCGCGCGACGGCGGTCCGGGTCGCCCCCCGCGGGGCGGCGGCAAGGGCGGACGTTCGCCGAGGAATGGCCGCTCATGAGGGTGATCGCCGGCACCTGGCGCGGACGGCCCCTCGTCGCGCCCAGGGGCGACGCCACCCGGCCGACCGCGGACCGGACGCGGGAGGCGCTATTTTCCATGCTTGCGAGCCGCTTGGGCAGTTTCGAGGGGCTGGCGGTCGCCGACCTGTTCGCCGGATCGGGCGCGCTGGGGATCGAGGCGCTGTCGCGCGGGGCCGCATCGTGCCTCTTCGTCGAACAGGATCGCGCCGCGCTGGATGCGCTCAAGGCCAATCTGTCCCGTCTCGACGCGCGGGGCGACGTGCGCGCGACGTCGGTGATGGCGCTGGGCGCCGCGCCGGCGCCGCTCGACCTCGTGATGATGGATCCGCC
Organism: Sphingomonas sp. GV3; assembly: GCF_031082075.1. Taxonomy (NCBI): domain Bacteria; kingdom Pseudomonadati; phylum Pseudomonadota; class Alphaproteobacteria; order Sphingomonadales; family Sphingomonadaceae; genus Sphingomonas; species Sphingomonas sp. GV3. The sequence continues at coordinate 920,686 of NZ_JARWLE010000001.1, forward strand.
TTACGGCACCGGCGCCGGGGCAGTCGCGCTCGACAAGCTGGCGCGGCTCGGATGGGTCGGTCCGGCCAGCTGGGTCAGCATCGAGACCGCGCGCGAGGAGGAGATCGCCGTGGCTGGCTTCGCGGTCGACGCATCGCGGGTGCATGGCAAGGCACGCCTGACGCTGCTGCGGCGGGACTCCCAGCCCTGATGCAGGTCGGGCATGGCGCGGTCACTTTCCGCGCCTCCGGTGCCTATCGGCATGTCGGCTATGGGCCGGTTGGTTCCCGGCGGGGCAGCAGGACGAGACCCGCGAGGCTGACGATCCCCGCCGCCACGAGGTAGAGACCGACCCAGCCAAGACCATGCGGAGCGAGCATCTGCGCCGCATTCGGGGCCAGCGCGCCGCCGATGATTCCCCCCAGGTTGAAGGTCATCGAGACGCCGGTGTAGCGGACCCCCGCCGGAAAGAGCGTGGGCAGCCAGCCGCCGAGCGGGCCATAGGCAAAGCCCATGACGAACAGGGCAAAGGCCAGCCACCCGAACACGACCAGCAGCGATCCGGAGCCCAGCATGGAGCCCATCGCCAGACCCGCCACGATACAGCCGCCGAAGCCGGTCGCCAGCATGCGCGCCGCGCCGATCCGGTCGGCCAGCATGCTCGCGACGATGATGCCGGCCGCGAGGAACAGGATGGCCACCAGTTCCGCCCCCAACAGCGCTTCACGCCCATAGCCAAGGGTCGCGGTCCCGTAGCTGAGCGTGAAGGCGGTCGCGAGATAGAAGAGCGCGAAGCAGGCGACGACCCCGCCGGTTCCGGCGACGAGCGCCCTGGCATGGCCGGCCAGAAGCGTCGCGACCGGAACCTTGGGCAGGGCATCCGCCTTCGCCGCCGCGACGAACGCAGGCGTTTCCGTCAGCTTGAGGCGCACCCACAGGCCGAGCGCGACGAGGACCGCGCTGAGCAGGAACGGCAGTCGCCATCCCCAGCTGCGGAAAGCCGCGTCCGACAGGAACAGGCCGAGCACCAGGAACAGGCCGTTCGCCATGATAAAGCCGACAGGCGCGCCGAGCGGCGGGAACATGCCCCAGGTGTTACGGCGATGCGGCGGCGCGTTCTCGACCGCGAGCAACGCCGCCCCGCCCCATTCGCCGCCAAGACCCAGCCCCTGGCCGAGCCGCATGACACACAGAAGCAGCGGCGCAATCCAGCCGATCTGCGCATAAGTCGGCAGAAAGGCGATGGCGACGGTCGAACCGCCCATCAGCAGGAGGCTTGCGACGAGCGTCGACTTGCGCCCGATCCGGTCGCCGAAATGGCCGAAGACGACTGCGCCCACCGGTCTGGCGAGGAAAGCGACCGCGAAGGTGGCGAAGCTCAACGCCTGTCGCGCCGCCGCGCTCTCGCCGGGGAAGAACAGGGTCGGAAAGACCAATGCCGCCGCCGTCGCATAGATATAGAAATCGTAAAATTCGACTGCCGTACCGACGAGGCTGGCAGTCAGGACGCGGCGGGCCGAGGGCGATTGCATCGGCCGAGACTAACCGGGCAAGGCTGCCGACGGAAGGGTGCTGGCCAGCCGCATAAAAGTGGCATCCGGCATACGCCTGACATCTTCGCGCAACAATGCCACCCTAGATCAGGTCTGGTCGATGCCCCCCTCCCCCTGTGGGCTCGACGTTCGGTCGCCACCCCTGTCGGCCGATCCTCCCTGAACTACGGGGCAGTCGATCACGGCTGCCCCGATTTTTCCGCGCGACGCGTGGCTGTGCCGCGGTGCAGCCTGCGCTTCGCTCTTGCCCCGCCGCGCGCCGTTCCCTACCTGTTCGCCGGTGACCGACACCGTGACCCCCGTGCAAGATCCGCCGTATCTCAAGGGCCTGAACCCGCCGCAGCGAGAGGCCGTGCTGACCACGGAGGGTCCGGTCCTGATGCTGGCGGGTGCCGGTACAGGCAAGACAGCGGCGCTGACGGCGCGCCTCGCGCATCTTCTCTGGACGCGAAAGGCCTGGCCGTCGGAAATCCTCGCCGTCACCTTCACCAACAAGGCGGCGCGCGAGATGCGCGAACGCGTCGGGCGGCTCGTCGGCGAGGCGGTGGAAGGCATGCCATGGCTCGGCACGTTCCATGCGATCGGCGCGAAGATGTTGCGGCGGCACGCGGAGTTGGTGGGCCTGCAGAGCAACTTCACGATCCTCGATACCGACGACCAGCTGCGCCTGCTCAAGCAGCTGATCGTGGCGGCCGACCTCGACGAGAAGCGCTTTCCCGCGCGCAGCCTCGCCGGCCTCATCGACGACTGGAAGAACAAGGGCCTCGTCCCGGCCGACATCGATGCGGGCGAGAGCGAGCGCTACGCCAACGGGCGCGGCGGCGAACTCTATGCGCAATATCAGGACCGGCTGCGCGCGCTGAATGCCTGCGACTTCGGCGACCTGCTGCTGCACATGCTGACCATCCTGAAGGCGCATCCGGACGTGCTGCGCCTGTATCAGGAACGCTTCCGCTACATCATGGTCGATGAGTATCAGGATACCAACGTCGTCCAGTACCTCTGGCTGCGCCTGTTGGCGCAGGCGCGGCGCAACATCGCCTGCGTCGGCGACGACGACCAGTCGATCTATTCCTGGCGCGGCGCCCAGGTTGAGAACATCCTGCGTTTCGAGCGCGACTTCCCCGGCGCGACGGTAATCAAGCTGGAGCAGAACTACCGATCGACGCCGCACATCCTCGGCGCCGCGTCCGGCGTCATCGCGAACAACGGCGGCCGGCTTGGCAAGACGCTGTGGACGGAGCTCGACGTGGGCGAGAAGGTCCGCGTCATCGGCGTGTGGGACGGGCCGGAAGAGGCGCGCCGCGTCGGCGACGAGATCGAGGCGGCGCGGCGCGGCGGCACCAGCCTGGACCGGATCGCGATCCTCGTCCGCGCGCAGCACCAGACCCGAGAGTTCGAGGACCGGTTCATCGCCATCGGCCTCCCCTATCGGATCGTCGGGGGCTTTCGCTTCTACGAGCGGGCCGAGATCCGTGACGCGCTCGCCTATCTGCGCGTCGTCAACCAGCCGTCAGACGATCTGGCGTTCGAGCGGATCGTCAACGTGCCGAAGAGGGGCCTGGGCGACAAGGCGCTGGCCAAGATCCACCAGCTGGCGCGGCTGGAAGGCCTGCCGCTGACGATCGCGTCTGCGCGCATCCTCGACACGGACGAACTGACGCCCCAGGCACGGCGCGCGCTGGGCAACCTCGTCGGCGACATCGCCCGCTGGCGCGACATGGCGCGCGAGCTGCCGCATGCGGAACTGGCGCGCCAGCTCCTCGACGAGAGCGGCTATACCGCGATGTGGCAGGCGGAAAAGTCGGTCGAGGCGGCGGGACGGCTGGAGAATCTGTCGGAGCTCGTCCGTGCCATGGAGGAGTATGAATCGCTCGGCGCGTTCCTCGAACACGTCAGCCTCGTCATGGACAATGAAGGCGGCGCGCAGGATCCGCAGGTCACGATCATGACGATCCATGCCGCCAAGGGGCTCGAGTTCGACACCGTCTTCCTGGCGGGCTGGGAGGAAGGGCTGTTCCCCTCGCAGCGTTCGCTAGACGAGGGCGGGACGAAGAGCCTGGAGGAGGAGCGTCGGCTCGCCTATGTCGCGATCACCCGCGCACGGTGGCTGGCGGTGATCCTGCACGCGGCCAACCGGCGCATCTATGGGCAATGGACGTCGAGCATTCCCAGCCGCTTCGTCGGCGAGCTGCCGCCGGAGCATGTCGACAGCGAAACCACGATGTCGGGGGGCGAGAGCCTGTGGCGCGCCAATTGGTCGGAACGCGCCGACCCCTTCGCCGACGTCGCGCGCGGGACCGGCCGAGGCCCCGGCTGGCAGCGCGCGGCGGGTTCGGGGTCCGGCTTCACCACGCAACCGACCCGCATCGTCGAAAGCCGCACGAGCGCGGTGAGCCTTGGCAGCAAGGGCCGCAGCGACCTGTCCACGGGCATGCGCGTGTTCCACCAGAAGTTCGGCTATGGCGCGATCGCGGAGATCGAAGGCAACAAGCTGGAAATCGACTTCGAGAGCGCGGGGCGCAAGCGTGTGATGGACAGTTTCGTGACGATCGCGTGATCCTTATCCAAGTCGGCAGATAGGACCGTTCAGGAACCGATCAGGCGGCGCCTGCGTAGTTTGCCGATGTTGCCGGCACCGGCCGGTACCACGAGGAGGAAAAGACATGATCGCTCGCCTGATCGCCGCCGCCGCGGCGGCCGCAACCCTAGCCGCCGCCGCGCCCGTTGCCGCGCAGAGCGGCGCCGACGATGCTCGCTGGGCGGCCGCGCAGGCGCGCTTCGATGCCGAACTTGCCCGTTATCGTGCCGAATTCGATCGCTATCGTGCGTCGCGCGGCAGCTACGGGTCGTATGGCGCCGCGCCGACCGGACCGGGCGGCTATCGCCAGGCGCCGATCCCCGGCTCCTATGACCAGGGTTATGCCGAAGACGATCGCTACGAGAACGGCTATGATCCGGCCCGCTATTATCGGTCGGGCGGCAGCTATCGCGAACGCGTCCTGAGCCCCGACGAGCGCGTCTACGCCGGCAACGATGGCCGTTATTATTGCCGCCGCAGCGACGGCACGACGGGGCTGATCGTCGGCGGCGCCGCCGGTGGTATCCTCGGTAACCTCATCGACGGCGGACACAGCCGCATCGTCGGCACGCTGCTCGGCGGCGCGGCCGGCGCGCTGGCAGGCAAGTCTATCGACCAGAACCAGTCGGAGATCCGCTGCCGCTGATATCGTGGGATTTGGCGTCGGGCGGGCTCAGGCCCGCTCGACGCCGAGCAGCGTCACCCCGGCGTATTTCTCCTGCGCGGGATCGTAGAGCGGACTGGGGAAGAATGGCCGGTCCTGAACGATCGTGGGATCACCGAGACCGTCGAGCTTGAACGTGCCCATCTTCTCCTCGCGCGGGGGCTTGCCGTCGCGGTCGAGGGTGACGGCATCGACATAGACCTCGCCGTGGCGCGTGTAGAGGATGTGCGGCGCGAGCGTGACGACGCCGCGGTTGTAGGTGGCGGTCACGACCCTCAGGCGGACGATCGCCTCGAAAAGGGTCGGCAGAGGTCCGGACGGTGCGCCTTCGCTGGGCTGGGTCATCCTCGTCGCCTTAGTCAATTGCGCTGCGGTGCAGCAAGAACGCTTTTTGCAACGCTGCGTTCATCTGCCGCAACCGGACCCAAGGAGTCGAGCATGAGCGAGACGGCGACGAAGAGCGACCCCGATTTGTGGGAGAAGGTGAAAGCCGAGGTGACCGCCGGCGCAAAAGGAGGACGCAAGGGCCAGTGGTCCGCCCGCAAGGCGCAGCTCGCCGTCGCCGAATACAAGAAGCGGGGCGGCGGATATGAGGGTTCGAAGGACCCGCACAATACGCTCCACGAATGGACGGAAGAGGACTGGGGCACGAAGTCGGGCAAGGAAAGCGCCAGGACCGGCGAGCGATATCTGCCCAAGAAGGCCCGGGATGCGCTGAGCGACGAGGATTACGCCCGGACGACGGCCAAGAAGCGGGCCGACACCCGCAAGGGGCGTCAATTCTCGGCGCAGCCTGACGATGTCGCGGAGAAGACCGCGGCCTATCGCGACCACCGCAGCAAGGCCGATCTCTATGCCGAAGCGAAGAAGCGGGACATCCGCGGCCGGTCGACGATGACCAAGGCCGAGCTCGCGAAGGCGCTGGCATGATCCGCCCCCTCCCGCGAGCGGGAGGGGGAGCTTTGGACTAATCGCCGGCCGGCCCGAGGAGCTTTTGGGCGAAATAGGTCATCTGCAGCGCCTGCAACCGCGCGCCCTGCTCGATGTCGGCATCGCCCGAATGGCCGCCCGCGGTGTCCTCGTAAAACAGGTAAGGCAGATTATATTCCTTGAGCCGGGCGGCAAATTTGCGCGCATGCTGCGGCCCGACTCGATCGTCCTTCGTCGTCGTCCAGATATAGGGCTCCGGATAGGCCGCCCCCTTTCGGATATTCTGATAGGGCGAGATCGTGCGCAGGAACGCGCGCTGCTCCGGCACGTCGACGGAGCCATATTCGTCGACCCAGGACTTGCCCGCCTCGATCTTTTCGTACCGCATCATGTCGAGCAGCGGGACCTGGATGGTCACGGCCTTCCACATGTCGGGATGCTGGTTGAATTCGACGCCCATCAGCAGGCCGCCGTTCGACCCGCCATAGATCCCCAGCTTCTGTGGACTGGTCAGCTTGCGGCTGAACAGGTCCTTCGCGACGCTGGCGAAGTCGTCGTAGATCACCTGGCGCTTGGTCATCCGGCCGGCGTCATGCCATGCCGGGCCAAACTCGCCGCCGCCACGGATGTTGGCGAGGACATAGGCGCCACCGCGCTCCAGCCACAACTTGCCCGTGATCGCCGAATAGCCCGGCAGCATCGGCACCTCGAAGCCGCCATAGGCCGTCATGATCGTCGGGGTCGATCCGTCGAGCGGCATGCCCTTCCGGTGGACGATGAAATAGGGCACCTTGGTCCCGTCGGTCGACGTCGCCTCATGCTGTTCGACCTGCAACCCGCTCGCGTCGAACTTCGCGGGCAGCGTCTTTACCGGCGCACCGGCCCGCGCGGCCGCCGCGTCGAGCGGCAGCAGCGTCGTCGGCGTCAGGAAGCCGGTGACGGTCAGATAGGCATGATCGCTCTTGTCTTCGGCGCTCGCGACACCGAGCGAAGCATTGTCGGGGAGCGCGACCGGCTGCGCCGTCCAGCCGTTCGCCCCCGGTCGGTAGACCGCCGCGCGGCCGCGAACGTTGTCGTTGTAGATCAGGATCAGCGTGTCGCGCGTGGTCACGACCTCGTCGACCGACTGACGCGGATTGGGTGCGAAGACCACCGTCGGGTTCAGCGTCCCCTTCTCGACATCCGCCAGCGGCATGGACGCGATCGCGCCCGCCGGCACCTTGCCCCACGGGTCGCTGGTGCGGAACAGCACGTGTCCGTTAACCATGCCTTCCGGAAAGGTGCGCGCCGGAATGTCGAGCTTGCGCGTCCCGGCCGGCGTCCAGACATAGGTTTCGCCGCCGAAGAAGGTCGTCCGCCGCGTGATCACGACCAGGCGATTGCCTCGCCCGTCGGTGATGACGCCGGCATAGGTGCCGAGCTGGTCGCCGGGCTGGCCGCGGTAGATTTCGCTCGCCGCCTCCAGCGGCTGGCCGCGCTTCACCATCTTGACCACGAACGGATAGCTCGACGCGGTCATCGTCCCCGCCCCCCAGTCGCGGCTGACCAGCAACGTGTCCTTGTCGAGCCAGCTCGCGCCCTGCTTCGACTTCGGCAGCACGAAACCGCCCTCGACGAACCGGCTGCTCGCGAGGTCGAATTCGCGATAGGTGATCGCGTCCTCGCCGCCCTCGGACAGCGCGACCAGGCACAGCCGCTCCTCGGGCTGAAGGCAGGTCGCGCCCTTCCACACCCACTTCTTGCCCTCCGCCTTGGACAGCGCGTCGAGGTCGAGCACGGTCGTCCATCGGGGTGCCGGCTGCGCGTAATCGGCTTCGCTCGTCCAGCGCCAGATGCCCTGCGGATGATCCGCATCGCGCCAGAAATTGTAGATGCGGCCGTACAGCTGGCTCGGCATCGGGATGCGATCCTTGGCGGATGCGATCGCCAGCGCCTCCTTGTAGAAGGTCTGGTAGCGCGGATCGTTCTGCAGTCGCGGCAGCGTGCGGGCGTTCTCCGCCTCGACCCAGGCGAGCGGCTTGGCGCCGTCCTTGTCCTCGAGCCAGACGTAGGGATCGGTATCACTGGTCATGTCCCGGCTCTGCGCGAGCGAGGGCGCCGCGGCAAGCATCGAGGTGGCGATCAGAAGCGCGCGAAAAAGCATAAGGTCCCTCCCAGGCATTATCAGCAGCTTGCCCGTCCGCTCGGGCGCGCGCAATGCGCTTTGCCATGATCGACGGCCTGCCCCTGCCCCGCCGCTACCTCGCCATCGCCGCACTGTCCGCCGGAACCGCGCTCGCCGTCATCGACGGCGGGATCGCGACCGTGGCGCTGCCCACGATTGCCCGCGACCTGCACGTCGCAAGCAGCTCGGTGGTCGCGGTGGTCACCGTCTACCAATTGATCCTGGCAATGATGATCCTGCCCTTCGCCGGCATCGGCGACCGGTTCGGGCTGAAGCGCACCTATCAATTCGGGCAGATCGTCTTCACGATCGCGACGCTGCTCTGCTTCTTCGCCAAGAGCCTGCCCTTCCTGCTCGTCGTCCGCGCCGCGCAGGCACTGGGCGCGGCAGCAGCGCTCAGCGTCTCGTCGGCCCTGATCCGCTCGATCTATCCCGCCAAACAGCTCGGCCGCGGGCTCGGCATCAATTCGGTCGTGGTATCGAGCTCCGCGGCGCTCGCGCCGACATTGGGCGGCCTCGTCCTGTCGATCGCGCCCTGGCCGTGGGTGTTCGCCAGCGCGGTGCCGTTCGCGCTGCTCAGCCTCGCGCTCGGCCGCGCCTTGCCCGCCCCGCGCAGCCATGACGAACCGTTCGACGTGCTCGGCGCGGTGATGTGCGCGAGCATGATCGGCCTCGTCATCGGCGGCGCGGAAAGCGCCGTGCACGGCGACAGCCCGGTCGTTTCCACCGCGATCGTCGCGGTCGGCGCTCTCGTGGGCGTCATCTTCATCCGGCGCGAGCGCGGCGAGGCGAAGCCGATCCTGCCGATCGACCTGCTCGGTCGCCCCGTCATCGCGCTGTCGGCGATCGGTGCGTACACCGCCTTTACCGCGTCGATGACGCTGCTGCTGTCGACGCCCTTCCGGCTTCAGCACGAATTCGGTCTCAGCGCGGCGGAGGTCGGCGCGGCGATCGCGCCCTGGCCGCTCACCAACATGATCGTCGCGCCGCTTGCCGGATGGCTGTCCGATCGCGTGCCCGCGGGGCTGCTCGGCGGCATCGGCATGGCGGTGTCGATCGTCGCACTCGTCCTGATCGCGCTGCTCCCCGCCGATCCGGCCTATATCGACATCGCCTGGCGGATGGCGCTGTGCGGATCGGGTTTCGGCCTGTTCCTGCCGCCCAACGCGCGGCTCATCATCGGCTCCGCCCCCCGCGAGCGCGCCGCCGCGGCGGGCGGCCTCGTCGGCACCGTCCGCCTCGTCGGCCAGACCACGGGCGCGACATTGGTCGCCGCGCTGCTCGCCCTGGGCATCGGCGGCGGCGCCACCCCCCCGCTGATCGCCGCCGGCCTCGCGCTCGTCGCCGGCCTGTGCAGCCTCGCCCGCCTGCGCCCCTCGATCCGTAACCCGCGCAGCGACGAGGCGGAGGATGGCCAGCCGGCGACGCACGTCGCACGCTGAACCTTTCCGTCATGGACGATGTGGCGAACACCATAATTCGCCCTTCACCAGACTTGGGGCATGGCAGGGGCGGTCCGGCAAAGGCAGCCTCCGGCCCGGACGCCAGAGCCCAAGCCGCCGTTGCAGCCCGGGCATTTCGGAATCGATGACGGCGAGCGGATTGCCGTCGCCGTAGCGCGTCGCGCTGCGATAGCGCATCACTTGTCGATAACGGCCATCGCCGCCGATCCGGTCAACGGTCATCCAGAAGCCGAACGGGGCGTCCTGCGTCGGCGTGGCGGTCACGAACGCACCCCGCAGCGGTCCGCGCTCGATATAGCGAACCTCCTGATTGTTGTTGCGCCCGACCTGCCGCGTGAACGCGGTTGCGAAGGCGTCGGCAGCACGGTCGTAGCGAAAGGCGACGACCGCCACCCGCTGATCGCCATTTCCCCCGTGCCTGCTCGCGACTCGCACCAGCAGCAGCGGCAAATCCGGCCTTGGCCGTACGATCCGGACCGTTTCGAGATAATGCGGCTGCGCAAAATCGTCCGGCTTGCCGTCATAAACCAGAGCTTTATCCAGATTTGGCTGGCACGCCGTCGCCGGACCGGCGCTGAAGCAGAGGCGGATGACGCCCGGAATCGCGTCGTCCGGGTCGCCGAGAGGATCGGGAACAGCCGCCCCCTGCGTCGCGACGAACCGCCACGGAGAGCGCGTCGCGAACGACTTGGCGAGGTCGATGGCGGCTATCGTGCGCCCGGCGGCCATGGCCGGACGCAGTGCCGGCCCCGCCCAGCCCTGCGTGCCCCCCGCGAAGAGGAGCAACAGGATGACCGATTGCTTCAGCATCACCCGCTGCCTCCTCGCTCGCCGACGTCAGGCACGCCCGCTCAGAACACCGCCTTCGCCGTCGCCTCGCCCATCATCTCGCGCCGGACGAGCGGGATCGGCGGTCCGCCGTAGCTCAGGAACTGGTCGTGGAACGCCTTCCACGCCTTGCGCCCGCCGCGGCTGGCGGTCCAGTCAGCGCGCAGCTTGCGGATCATCAGCTTGCCCATCGTATAGTTGAGATACGCCGGGTCATAGGTGCCGCGCGCCGCCTGCTGGCGCGAATTGCCCTCGTCCTGATAGCATTGCTCGCGGAACATCTTCAGGCTCTGGTCCTGCGTCATGCCGCGCGCATGGAGGCCGATCGCCGACAGGAAGCGGCAGTCGCGCAGCAGCGCATTGCTGATCTGGCCGACATGCGTTTCGGGATCGCCGTTGTTGAGCCCGGCCTCCCACATCATCTCCTCGGCATAATGCGCCCAGCCCTCGGCAAAGGCATAGCCGACGAACAGCCGGCCGAAGAGCGACGGCGACCGGTTGGCGTGGAGGAACTGCACGAAATGCCCCGGCATCACCTCGTGCACGGAGGTGAAGAGCAGATCCGCCTTGCCGGGCACGAAGGCGTCCTGCGTCTTCTTGTCCCAGGCGGGATCGGGCGGCGAGATGTAATAGACGGAGGGGATGCCCTTATCGAACGGTCCCGGCGGATCGATATAGGCGCTGTTCTGCCGGTTGTAGGGCGGACTCTCCTCGACCTTCGCCTCCTCGGTTCCCGGAATGGTGACGAGGTCGTTCTTGATCACGAAGGCGCGCAGCGTCGGAATCTGGCGGCGGGCCTCCGCCACCGGGCCGTCGGCCGCCTTGTTCGCCCCCATCTTGTCGAAGCATTGCGGTATCGTCTGCCCCGGCGCGAACTGCGCGCAGGCGGCGGTCAGCGCCTGCTGGTTGCGCTGGAGGTCGGCACGGCCCGCCGCCTCGAGCTGCGCGAGCGGCGTGTCGACACCTTCGGTGGCCGAAATCATCCGCTGGAAGCGATCGGCACCGAGCGCGAAATTGCCCGTGGCGCTACCCTTCTGGCTCGCCACCCAGCTACCAAGATCGCGCATCGCCTTGCTCGCATTGGCGGCCGCCTGGTCCAGCTGTTGCTGAAGGCCGGCGTCCTTGACGTCCGCGAAGGCCTTCTTCGCATCGCCGACGTAATAATCGGCAAAGCCGTTGAAGCCGGCCGTGCCGTAATCGACGAAGGACCGCGGCATCGGCGTCTTCAGATTGGCGCGGATGTTCGCCGCGGCGGCGGGCACGCGGGTCAGAAACGCGATCAGCGCCTTCATCCGCGTCGGTGCGTCGGCATAAGGGCGGGCGATATAGACGTTGGGGTCGAGGCCGCCGCCGACATAATAAGCAGGATTGTTATGCGGCTGGTCGGCGTCCTCCAGCCAGAACAGCTTCCCGCGGGCGACCTGGATCAGGTAATCGCGCTCGAACCGCTCCTGCGGCTTCAAAGCGGCATCGGCGAAGCCCTTCGCCGTGTCGATCGCCTGATGAAGGAACGCCGACTGACGCTTGAGCCCCGCCGCGCTCCAGTCGGGCAGCTGGCCGTCGAAATCGTGGCGCCCCTGATACACGGCGTTGGCGGGATCGAGCTTGAACCAGCCTTCGATGAAGCCGTCGCGGAATCGCGACCAGTCGGTCTGCGCGGCCGCGCTGCCCGCAGCGGCCGGTGGCTGGGCCGCGGCCTGTTCGTTGGCCGCATCCTGTACCTTCACCTGGCACGCCGCCGTCGCCACCGCGAGCGCCGCAAGCGAAACAGCCATCCTTAGCCGCATGTCGTCTCCTGATTCGTCCTTCGTTCAGCGATGCTGGCACCGTTGGTACGCTTGCGCCAGCCCAAGACGTTGGAACGGCACCCGATCGGCCTCGTTGCATCTCCGGCAGAAGCCATGGAGATAAAGCAATGCCTTACGTCAAAACGCGCGACGGCACGGACATCTACGTCAAGGATTGGGGCCAGGGGCGTCCCGTCGTGCTGCTGCACGGCTGGCCGCTGTCGGCGGACAGCTGGGACCCGCAGATGATGGCACTTGCCGATGCCGGCTTTCGCGCCATCGCCTATGACCGCCGCGGCTTCGGCCGATCCGGCCAGCCGTGGAGCGGCTACGACTATGACACGCTGACCGACGATCTCGCCGACGTGCTGGAAGCGACGGGCGCCACCGACGGCGTCACGCTGGTCGGCTTCTCGATGGGCGGCGGCGAGGTCGCCCGCTACATGAGCCGCCACGACGGCAAGGGCGTGTCGGCGGCCGCGCTGGTCGCCTCGGTCGTGCCCTATATGCTCAAGACCGACGACAATCCGCACGGCGTGCCGGAGGAAACCTTGCAGCAGATCGGCGCCGGCATCCAAAAGGATCGCGCGGGCTTCTTCCGCGACACCTTCTTCAAGCAGTTCTTCGGCGTCGGCTACATCACCTCGCCGGTGAGCGACGCGGTCCTCGACTGGGCGACCACGACGGCGATGATGGCGGGTCTGAAGCCCACGCTCGCCTGCGCGGAGTCGTTCGGCCATACCGATTTCCGGCCCGACCTCGCCGCCTTCCGCGTGCCGACGCTGATCATTCACGGCACCTCGGACCAGACGGTGCCGATCGACACGTCCGCGCGTGCGGCGGCGGTCGGCATCGCGGACAGCCAGCTGGTCGAATATGACGGCGCGCCGCACGGCCTGTTCGCGACGGAGGGCGAGCGGCTGACGCGCGACCTGCTGACCTTCCTGGGCCGCTGAGGATCTGCCTTCCGCCACGTCGTTCCGGCTCCGGCCGGGCGGCGGGGCGGAAGGCGATATTCCGCGGCTTGCCTGCCCTTCGATCCCGACTACAGTCCGCGCCGCCCCGCCCTCCCTGTACGGAAGCGTCATGACCGATCCCGAAATCTATCCGATCACCGGCGACTGGACGAACGCCAGTCTCGATCCGAAGCGGTACACCGATCTGTACGAGGCGGCGGCGAACGATCCGGGCGGCTTCTGGCTCGACCAGGCTACGAAGCGGCTCGACTGGGTCAAGGCGCCGACGATCGCGGGCGATTGGTCGTTCGCGAAGGCCGACTTCCACATCAAATGGTTCGAGGACGGCGTGCTGAACGTCGCGGCGAACTGCATCGACCGGCATCTCGATGCGCACGGCGACGACATCGCGATCATCTGGGAGCCGGACGAACCGTCGGAGGAGCCTCGGCAGATCAGCTATCGACAGCTCCATGACGAGGTCTGTCGTTTCGCCAACGTGCTGAAGGCGGAGGGCGTCGGCAAGGGCGATCGCGTCACCATCTACATGCCGATGATCCCCGAGGCGGCCTATGCGGTGCTCGCCTGCGCGCGCATCGGCGCGATCCATTCGGTGGTGTTCGCCGGCTTTTCCGCCGACGCGCTGGCCGGACGGATCGAGGATTGCGGATCCAGGATCGTCGTCACCGCGGACGAGGGGCGACGCGGCGGCAAACGGATCAAGCTGAAGGCCTGCGTCGACGAAGCCGCTGCGCGTGCGCCGACGCTAAAGCGCGTCATCGTGGTCCGCGCCACCGGCGGCGACGTGGCGATGACCGATCGCGACATCTGGTACCACGAGGCCGCGGCGAACGCCGGCACGTCCTGTGCGCCCGAGCCGATGGGCGCCGAGGACCCGCTCTTCATCCTCTATACCAGCGGGTCGACGGGCAAGCCCAAGGGGGTTCTGCACACCGGCGGCGGCTATCTGCTCTGGGCCAGCATCACGCACCAATGGGCGTTCGACTACAAGCCGGGCCAGATATTCTGGTGCGCCGCCGACATCGGCTGGGTGACGGGCCACACCTACATCCTCTACGGCCCCCTCGCGAACCGCGCGACGACGCTGATGTACGAAGGGTTGCCCAACTGGCCGGACGCCAGCCGCATCTGGCAGGTCGTCGACCGGCACGAGGTGCACGCTCTGTTCACCGCGCCCACCGCGCTGCGCGCGCTGATGAAAGAGGGGGACGATTTCGTGAAGCGGACCGATCGGTCGAGCCTGAAGGTGCTCGGCTCGGTCGGCGAGCCGATCAATCCCGAGGCGTGGCGCTGGTACCATGACGTCGTCGGCGAGGGCCGCGCGCCGATCGTCGATGCCTGGTGGCAGACGGAGACCGGCGGGATCATGATTGCCCCGCTGCCCGGCGCCGTTCCGATGAAGCCGGGATCGGCATCCAAGCCGTTGCCCGGGGTGACGCCGCAGCTCGTCGACGAAAAAGGATCGCCGCTGGTCGGCAAGGCGGAGGGCAACCTCTGCATCATCCAGAGCTGGCCGGGCCAGATGCGCACCGTCTGGGGCGATCACGAGCGCTTCTTCCAGACCTATTTCACGACCTACGAAGGCAAGTATTTCACCGGCGACGGCTGCCGGCGGGACGCCGACGGCTATTACTGGATCACCGGCCGGGTCGACGACGTGATCAACGTGTCGGGCCACCGCATGGGCACGGCGGAGGTCGAAAGCGCGCTCGTGCTGCACGACGCGGTCGCGGAGGCCGCAGTCGTGGGCATGCCCCACGACGTCAAGGGCCAGGGGATCTACGCCTATGTGACGCTGAACACGGGGCAGGAGGCGTCGGAGACGCTGCGCGGCGACCTCGTCCAATGGGTTCGTCACGAGATCGGCCCGATCGCCACGCCCGACAAGCTGCAATTCGCGCCAGCCCTGCCCAAGACGCGATCGGGCAAGATCATGCGCCGCATCCTGCGCAAGATCGCCGAGGGCGACACCTCGAGTCTCGGCGACACGTCGACGCTCGCGGATCCGGCCGTGGTCGACGACCTCGTCGCCAATCGGGTCGGCTGATCCCTATCGCCGGCGGCATGTCGGCATGCCGGATCGGTGCGGACACCCGATGGTTGGCAGCATCGCGTTCGCCAAATCGGAAGCCGTGAGCGCCGGGGTCGGCCAGGCGCGGTGCCCGGGGATCATCAGTCGCACGGCGTCGATACTCTGGGTACCCGATCCCTGCCCCGCCGACATGCGTGCTTGACGCCTGCCCCCGCATCGCCTCTCTGGTGGACGACTGCGGGAGAGGGTGATGACGATCGCGAACAAGCTCGGCTGGATTGCGGTCGCGCTGATCGGCGCCGGGGCGCTCGGCCTGGTGGCCCTGTCCCGCGGCGAGCATGTCAATGCGGTGTGGATCGTCGTCGCTGCGGTCTGCGTCTATCTGATCGCCTATCGGTTCTATGCGCACTATCTGGCGAAGGTCGTCGTCGGCCTCGACCCAGCGCGCCCTACCCCTGCGATCCGCCGCCCCGACGGGCTCGACTTCGTCGCCACCGACCGGCGAGTCCTGTTCGGCCACCATTTCGCTGCCATCGCGGGCGCGGGTCCGCTCGTCGGCCCCGTGCTCGCCGCGCAGATGGGCTATCTGCCCGGCATGCTGTGGATCCTGTCCGGGGTGGTGCTCGCCGGTGCGGTACAGGACTTCATGATATTGTTCATCTCGATGCGCCGCGACGGGCGCTCGCTCGGCGAACTGATCCGCATGGAAATGGGCGCCATTCCGGGCACGGTCGCGCTCGTCGGCGCCTTCGCGATCATGGTGATCATCCTGGCGGTGCTGGCGCTGATTGTGGTCCGCGCGCTCGCCAATAGCCCATGGGGGTTGTTCACGGTCGCTGCGACGATTCCCCTCGCGATACTCATGGGCCTGTACACGCGCTTCGTCCGCCCGGGAAAGATCGGCGAGGTATCGCTGCTCGGCCTGGTCGGGTTGATCCTCGCGATCATCTATGGCCGCGATGTCGCCGCCTCGACGGTCATGGCACCCTGGTTCACCTACACGCCCGTGCAGCTATGCTGGATCCTGATCGGCTACGGCGCAATCGCCTCGCTGCTCCCCGTGTGGCTGCTGCTGGCGCCGCGCGACTATCTGTCGACCTTCCTCAAGATCGGCGCGATCGCCGCACTCGCGATCGGCATCCTCGTCGTGATGCCCGACATGCGGATGCCGGCGGTCACCCGCTTCATCGACGGCAGCGGTCCCGTCTGGTCCGGTTCGCTCTTTCCTTTCCTATTCATCACGATCGCCTGCGGCGCGGTGTCGGGCTTCCATGCCTTGATCGCGAGCGGCACGACCCCGAAACTGATCGCGAGCGAGGGGGATGCGCGGTTCATCGGCTATGGCGCGATGCTGATGGAAAGCTTCGTCGCGATCATGGCGCTGATCGGCGCCTCCATCATCGATCCCGGCGTCTATTTCGTGATGAACAGTCCCGCGGCGGTGGTGGGCACGGACGCCGCCAGCGCCGCCGCGGCCGTCGGCGCGATGGGCTTTCCGATCGATGCGGCATCGATCGCGCAGACCGCTCGCGACGTCGGCGAGACGACGATCATCAGCCGCGCGGGCGGCGCGCCGACGCTGGCCGTCGGCATGGCGCACATCTTCAGCCGCGTCGTCGGCGGCCAGGCGATGATGGCCTTCTGGTACCATTTCGCGATCCTGTTCGAGGCGCTCTTCATTCTCACCGCGGTCGACGCCGGCACGCGTGCGGGGCGTTTCATGCTGCAGGACCTGATCGGACTGGCCGTTCCATCCTTCCGCAACGCGACCTCCTTCGTGCCGGGCCTGATCGGAACCGCGCTCTGCGTCGCCGCCTGGGGCTTCTTTCTCTACCAGGGCGTGACCGATCCCCTTGGGGGCGTGAACACCCTGTGGCCGCTGTTCGGCATCTCCAACCAGATGCTGGCCGCGGTCGCGCTGACGCTCGCGACGGTGGTGCTGTACCGGATGAAGCGCGAACGCTTCGCCTGGGTGACGATCCTTCCGGCGACCTGGCTGGTGATCTGCACCTCCACCGCCAGCCTGCTCAAGCTGCTGTCGCCCGATCCGCGCGTCGGGTTCCTCGCCCACGCCACGCGCTTCGCGGACGCCGCCGCCCGCGGCGAAATGCTGGCCCCTGCCAAGTCGCTGGCCGAGATGCGCCGGATCGTCATCAACGACCGCATCGACGCGGCGCTCTGCGCGCTGTTCCTCGCCGTGGTGGCGACGATCGTCCTCTATGGCGTACGAACCTGCCTCGGCGCGCGACGCAGCGCCACGCCGACGGTCACCGAAGTACCGCCGACGCTGGCGGCGACCTGACATGCGCTCCTGGCTTTCCCTGATCGCGCAGACCGCCCACGCCATGGTCGGCGTCCCGTCCTATGCCGCCTATGTCGCGCATATGCGCTCGGCACACCCGGAAGCCCCCGTCATGGACGAGGCGACATTCTTCCGCGAGCGGCAACAGGCCCGCTACGGCGGTCGCGGTGGCGGCAAATGCTGCTAGGCGGCGTCTAGCCGAAGGCGAGAATCGCGGCGCAACACAACGTCAACGCGGTTCCGCTCATCCAGCACAGCGACCGGAAACTGCACGCGCACACATGTGGATCCATCCACTCCATGGCACCTCTCCTCCCGTTCTTCGACGGCAGGCCACCAGAATATCACATCCACGATCGTGAAAAAGACAGCGCCCCTAACCCATTCATCCCGCCGCGCTCGCGCTTGAAGCGAATAGGCGCTGTCGGTACAGGAAGCGCATGTCCCCGAACGAATTGCCGGACAGGTCCGCGTCGGACGAGCCCGGTACGAGCGTTCCGCAACGCTACCTGAGACTGCTCGCGGATGTCGCCGAACGGCTGCTGGCCGCCGCTGATCCCGCCGACATGGTCGACGAGATATTCGATCTGATGCGGCGCGAGTTGCGGCTCGACGTCTTCACCAATTATCGCGTGGCGGGTGACCGGCTCGTGCTGGAGGCCCATGGCGGCCTGACCCGCGACGAGCCGGCAAAAATCGCGACGCTGGCTATGGGCGAGGCGATCTGCGGTACGGTCGCGCAGACGCGTCATATCCATCACGCGATCTCGATAAGGACATCGGACGATCCGACCTATGCCTTTGTGCAGTCTCTCGGCCTCGACTGCTACGTCTGCACGCCGCTGATGCACGGAGACGCCCTGTTGGGCACGCTGAGCTTCGGGCGGCGGTGGACGAACCGCTTTTCCGCCGACGAACTCCGCTTCCTGCGCGTCGCCTGCCATTATGTCGCGCTCGCCAAATACCGGCTGCGCGTCGAAGCGGCCCTTCGCGACGGCATGGAGGCGCGCGAGCGGCTGCTGGGCGAGTTGAAGCACCGGGTGCGCAACGCTCTCCAAGTCGCCGTCGGACTCGTCGGGGCGGAGGCGGGCGACCTCGCGTCGGCGGCACAGGCACCGCTGTATCGTGCGGTCGATCGACTGCAGGTGCTCGCGATCGCGCATCGCCCTCTCTACGGCGACCAGCCCGCCGGTCTGGTCGACGTCACCGGCCTGATCGAGGCACTCGTGGAGGATCGCGCCATTCCCGCCGTCCTGGCGGAGACGTCCGCACTGGCACCGCTTCGGGTCGAGACGGCGGCCGCGCTCGCGCTGCTGTTGCATACGCTCACGCTGGGCGTGCCAGCGCATCGTCCGGTCGCGATCCATCTGGCCGGCTCGCAGGACGCGGTGCGCTTACGCCTGGTCGGGATCGCCGCGAACACCGAAGCGTCCCGGATCGCGCGCGGCCTGCTGCATCAGTTGCGGGGGAGGATCACGCCTGCAACGGATGGCATGATCCTGACGTTACCCATGGCCCATGACTGATCACCTACCCGCCCTCAAGCTTCTCGTCGTCGAGGACGAGGCCATGGTCGCGATGCTCGTTGAGGATGCGCTGACGCTGCACGGTCATGCGGTGGTCGGCGTGGCGGACACGCTGGCGATGGCGATCGAGATCGCCGATCGCGAGAACCCCGATCTGGCGCTGTGCGACGTCAAGCTGGCCCTCGGCGACGATGGCGTCGCGGTCGCGCATGCCCTCGCCGCGCGTGGCATACCCAGCATCTTCCTAAGCGGCACCTGCCCGGAGGCGGAGTCGCATGCGCTGATAATCGGCTGCGTCGCCAAGCCTTTTCACAATGCGAGCCTCGGCGACGCTGTGAATGCCGCTTACGCGATCACGCGCGGCGAAACGCCCGCGCGACTGCCGGCGATGCTGACACTCTACTGAGCCGAGATCACCCCCGTGCGGCCCGCGGTCCGTCACCATGCGCATTGACGCGGTCGAGCGCCTCCGCCTCGATCTTGGTGAGTTCGGCCAATGTGGTATCGAGCGCCTGCCGCTGCTGCTCGAGTTCGTCGATCCGCTCGCGGCAGCGGCCGGCCAGCGCGCGCATCTGCTCGAGATGCTGGGGGTCCGCATCGTAGAGATCGAGGAACTCCTCGATGTCCTTGAGCGAGAAGCCGAGCCTTTTGCCGCGCAGGATCAGTTGCATGCGGGCGATCTCGCGTCGGCGATAGACGCGCGTGGTACCGATCCGGCTCGGCTCGATCAGGCCGCGATCCTCATAGAAGCGCAGGGTCCGCGGGGTGATGCCGAGCCGCTCGGCCACCTCCTGGATTCCCTGCAGCTCCGCGCCCTCGTCCGTCATCCAATCCTCCCGTACCGGCCGGCCTATTGTCCGGCCTTGCGCATTTCCTCCTCGACCAGCTCCTTCTTCGAAAGTTTGCCGATCAGGGTCTTGGGCAGAGTGTCGCGTATCTCGACGGCGCGGGGAAGCTCGATCTTGCTGACCTTGTCGCGCAGGAAGTCCCGCAATTGCTCACCCGTCACGGAACCCGGCTCCGCCAGCGTTACGAACGCCTTGGGGCTCTGGCCGCGATAAGGGTCCGGAATGCCGATCACCACCGCCTCGGCGACGGCGGGATGCTCGTACAGCGCCTCCTCGATCACGCGGGGATAGACGTTGTAGCCACCGCACAGGATCATGTCCTTGATCCGGTCGACGATGAACAGATACCCGTCGTCGTCGAGATAGCCGACATCGCCGGTGCGCAATGCGCCGTCGGCGAAGGCGCCCGCCGTCTCGTGCGGCTTGTGCCAATAGCCGCTCATCACCTGCGGCCCGCGGGCGCAGATCTCGCCCTTTTCCCCCTTCGGCATGATGCGCGACGGATCCTCGCGGTCGCGGATCTCGATCGTCGTCCCGGGGAACGGAAGGCCGGCCGACCCCTCCTTGTTGATCCCCTGGAAGGGATTGCAGGTGATGATCGGCGATGCTTCGGACAGGCCATAACCCTCGACCAGCTTCGCGCCGGTACGCTGCTCGAACAGGTGGCGCACCTCGATGGGCAGCGGTGCGCCCCCGGAGATGCAGACCTTGATCGAGGAGAGGTCCGGCACGTCGGCGTCGGACAGGTTAGCCAGCGCATTGTAGATGGTCGGAACGGCCGGGAAGTAGGTCGGCCGCGTCCGTTTGAGCGCCGCCAGCAGCTGCTCCATCTCGAAACGGGGCAGCAGGATCATCTCCGCCCCCACCAGCGTCGAGAAGGTCAGCACGTTGGTCAACGCGAAGACGTGGAACAGCGGCAGCACACCCATCACCCGGTCCTGGTCCGGCGTCTCGCCGCCGACATGGACGAGCATCGCGTCGGTGTTGGCGACGATGTTGGCATGGCTGAGCATCGCGGCCTTGGGCAGGCCCGTCGTGCCACCGGTATATTGCAGCACCGCAACCTCGTCCGGCGACACCGCGACCGCTGCCGGCACCTTACCCTTTGCCATCAGGTCCCGGTAATGGAGGTGCATGGCATCGCGGGGCGCCCGGCCGATCTCCTTGCGCTTCAGCAGCTTGTACGCGACTTTCTTGATCCCCGGCAGGACGTCGGCGATCGGGCAGCTGACCACGTGGCGGATTCCCGTCTCTCGGGAGACCTTGAGCACGCGCGCCTGAATCTCCGCGAGGTCGCAGGTGACGATGATCTCCGCCCCCGAATCGTGAATCAGGTGCGCGAGTTCGCGCTCGACGTAGAGCGGGTTGACGTTGACCACGATCCCGCCCGCCTTCAGCGTCGCGTAGAAGAGTATCGGGTAATAGGGCGTGTTCGGAAGACACAGCGCGACGCGCGTACCCTTCACCACGCCCAGCGCCTGCAATCCCGCGGCAGCGCGATCGACCGCCTCCGCCAGCGCCCCCCAGGTGGTCGTCGCCCCGAGGAAATCGACCGCGACGCGCGTGGGGAATCGCCGGGCCGACGCATCGAGCAGAGCGCCGAGCAGCCGCGGCCGCTCATCGAGCGGCACGCCCCGCTTGATCGACAACGGCCCCTGCTCAACGGCCTCCCCGGCGTCGCTCGGCATCCCGGTCATGTCTGTCCTCTCACGGTTCGGCGCGTCCGACGATGCTTGTCGACGCAGCCCACTTGACGTAATGGGAAGGTATCGCACCTATACGGTACTTCGCAAGTAACGTTATTTGTCAGGGCCGCCGAGGTCCACTTGCTGCCTTTCGAGAGGATATCATGACCAACGTCGTCATCGCCGGATACGCCCGCTCGCCCTTTCATCTCGCCGGCAAGGGCGCGCTCGCCCGCGTGCGGCCCGACGACCTCGCCGCACAGACGATCCGCGGGCTGATCGAGAAGACCAAGGTCGATCCGTCGGAGATCGAGGACATCATCCTGGGCTGCGCCTTCCCCGAGGGCGAACAGGGTCTGAACGTCGCGCGCATGATCGGCCTGCTTGCCGACCTGCCGCTGTCGGTCGGCGGCATGACGGTCAACCGGTTCTGCGGATCGTCGATGAGCGCGATCCACATCGCCGTCGGCCAGATCCAGATCGGCGCGGGCGAGGCGTTCATCTGCGCCGGTCTCGAGTCGATGAGCCGCGTACCGATGGGCGGCTACAATCCGCTGCCGAACCCGACGCTCGCGAAGAAGAATGCCGGCGCGTACATGGGCATGGGCGACACGGCGGAGAATGTCGCGCAGAAGTATCAGATCACCCGGGCGGAGCAGGACGCCTTCGCCGTGAAAAGCCAGCAGAAGGCCGCCGCCGCGCGCGCCGACGGCCGCCTCTCGGACGAGATCGTGGCGATCCAGACCAAGGCGGGTCCTGTCGCGGAGGATGGTACGATCCGTCCCGAGACCACGGTCGAGGCGCTTGCCGGCCTGAAGCCCGCGTTCAACCAGGACGGTTCGGTGACCGCCGGCACCTCGTCGCCGTTGACCGATGGCGCGTCGGCCGTGCTGGTGACCTCCGAAGAATTTGCGCGGAAGCATGGGCTGAAGATCCTCGCACGGATCAAGTCGGTCGGCATTTCCGGCTGCGAGCCCGAGACGATGGGCCTCGGACCGATCGGCGCCTCGAAGAAGGCGCTGGAGCGCGCGGGTCTCTCCGTGGCCGACCTCGACGTCGTCGAGATCAACGAGGCGTTCGCCAGCCAGGCGATCGCCTGCATTCGCGATCTCGGCCTGAAGGACGAGACGATCAACAAGGACGGCGGCGCGATCGCGATCGGCCATCCGCTGGGCGCGACCGGCGCCCGCATCGTCGGCAAGGCCGCCGCGCTGCTGGAGCGCGAGGGCGGCCGCTATGCGCTCGCCACGCAATGCATTGGCGGCGGTCAGGGCATCGCCACGGTTCTGGAGCGCGCGTGACATGAGCGACGCCATCAAAAAGGTCTGCGTGATCGGCGCGGGCGTCATGGGCGCGGGCATCGCCGCGCAGGTCGCCAACGCCGGCGTGCCCGTGCTGCTGCTCGACATCGTGCCCAAGGACGGCACGGACCGTGACGCCGTTGCCAAGGGTGCGGTCGCCAAGATGCTCAAGACCGAGCCTGCCCCCTTCATGTCGAAGGCGGCGGCGAAGCTGGTCGAGACGGGCAACATCGACGATCACCTGGCCCGCGTCGCCGAATGCGACTGGATCGTCGAGGCGATCGTCGAGCGGCTCGACATCAAACAGGCGCTGTACGCCAAGCTCGAACAGTTCAAGCGTCCCGGCACCGCGGTCAGCTCGAACACCTCGACGATCCCGCTCGGCCATCTGGTCGAGGGGCGCGGCGATCAGTTCAAGGCCGACTTCCTGATCACGCACTTCTTCAATCCGCCGCGCTACATGCGGCTGATCGAGATCGTGCGTGGGCCGCATACCGACCCCACCGTCGCCGGACGCGTCGAGGATTTCGTCGACCGCTTCATGGGCAAGCGCATCGTGCGGGCCAAAGACACGCCGGGTTTCATCGCCAATCGCATCGGCACCTATTGGCTGGCCGTCGCGATCAACGCGGCGATGGACCAGGGACTGACGATCGAGGAGGCGGACCAGATCGGCGGCCGTCCGATGGGCGTGCCCAAGACCGGCATCTTCGGCCTCGTCGATCTCGTCGGCGTCGACCTGATGCCGCTTTTGTCGAAGAGCCTGTCGTCGACGCTGCCGGCGGGCGATCCCTATTTCGACACGGTGCGGCCGATGCCGCTCGTCGACAGGATGATCGCCGAGGGCTTCACGGGGCGCAAGGGCAAGGGTGGCTTCTATCGCTTCGACAAGGCGACCAAGACCAAGTTCGCGCTCGATCTCGCCACCGGCGACTATCGCCCGCAGGCGAGCCCGGAAAAGCTGCCGTCGGCGGCGGAGAAGGATCTCGCCGCGCTGATCGCGCTGCCCGGCAAGGCCGGCACCTATGCCTGGACGATCCTCGGCAGCGTGCTCTCTTATGCCGCGATGCTGGTCGGCGAGGCGGCGGACGATGTCGTCGCGATCGATGACGCGATGAAGCTCGGCTACAATTGGAAGTTCGGGCCGTTCGAGCTGATCGACCGGATCGGCGCCGCCCGCCTCGCGGAACGGCTGCGCGCCGAGGGTCGCGCCGTTCCTGCGATCCTGGATATCGCCGGCGACAGACCCTTCTACCGGATCGAGAACGGCACGCGTCAGTATCTCGGCCGCGACGGCGCCTATCATGACATCGTCCGTCCGGACGGCGTGCTCCTGCTCGAGGACGTCAAGCTGCGCGGTGAGCCGTTGCTGAAGAACGGGTCCGCCGCGCTTTGGGACGTCGGCGACGGCGTCGCCGCGCTCGAGTTCACGACCAAGATGAACGCGCTCGACGAGCAGATCATGCAGCTGATCCAGAAGGCGATCCCGCTGGTGAAGGCGCAGTTCAAGGCGCTGGTCATCTACAACGAAGGGTCGAACTTCTCGGCCGGCGCGAACCTCGGCCTCGCCATGTTCACGGTCAACATCGCCGCCTGGGGCGAGGTGGAGAAGCTGATCGCCGCCGGCCAGGCGGCGCTGAAGGCGCTGAAATACGCCCCCTTCCCCGTCGTCGCCGCGCCTGCCGGCATGGCGCTTGGCGGCGGCTGCGAGGTCGTGCTCCACGCCGATGCGGTACAGGCGCATGCCGAAAGCTACATCGGCCTCGTCGAATGCGGCGTCGGCCTGCTGCCCGGCTGGGGCGGCAATGGCGAATTGCTCGACCGGATGGCGAAGGCGCCGATGATGCCGCGCGGGCCGATGCCCGCCGTCGCCAAGGCGTTCGAGACGATCTCGACGGCGCAGGTTTCGAAGTCCGCCGCGCTGGCAAAGGAGATGATGTTCCTGCGCCCGAGCGATGGCATCACGATGAACCGCGACCGGCTGCTCGCGGATGCCAAGGCGAGGGCGCTGGCAATGGTCGACGGCTATGCGGCGCCCGAGAAGCCGACCTTCCGCCTGCCGGGCGAGAGCGGCCGCACGGGTATCGCGGGCGTGGTCGACGGCTTCCGCAAGAAGGGCATGGCGACACCCTATGACGCGGTCGTGTCCGATCGCCTCGCGACCGTCCTGACCGGCGGCGAGGCGGATCTGGTCGACACGGTGACCGAGGACCAACTGCTCAAGCTCGAGCGCCAGGCCTTCATGGCCAGCGTCAAGGACCCGCGCACCCAGGCCCGCGTCGAGCACATGCTCGAAACCGGCAAGCCCTTGCGCAACTGACAGGACTATCCCTCGTCCCGGCGTGTTCCGGGGCGACGGGATCAGAGGATCGAGACGACCATGCAAGTCTACACCGCCCCCCTGCGCGACATGCGTTTCGTGCTGCACGAGCTGTTCGCCGACGACCAGTTCGCGAACCTTCCCGCCTTCGAGGAATTCACGCCCGATCTTTTCGACGCCGTGCTCGAAGAGGCGGCGAAAATGGCGCAGGATATCCTGCTGCCCCTCAACGCCAGCGGCGATGCCGAGGGATGTCGCCTGGAAAATGGCGTCGTCCGCACGCCCGCGGGCTTCAAGGCCGCCTATGACAGCTTCCGCGACGGCGGTTGGGCGGCGCTCGCGTCCGACCCCAGCTGGGGCGGACAAGGACTGCCGGAGAGCCTCAACAAGCTGGTGGAGGAGATGATCTGCTCGGCCAATCTGTCGTTCAGCCTCTATCCCGGCCTCACGCACGGCGCGACCACCGCGATCGAGGGCCATGCCTCGGAGGATCTGAAGCGGGCCTATTTGCCCAAGATGGTCAGCGGCGAATGGTCGGGCACGATGTGTCTGACCGAGTCGCACTGCGGCACCGACCTCGGCCTGCTCCGCACCAAGGCGGTGCCGCAGGCGGACGGCAGCTACAAGGTGAGCGGCGCGAAGATCTTCATCTCCTCGGGCGACCATGACCTGACGGACAATGTCGTCCACCTCGTCCTGGCGCGCCTGCCGGACGGGCCCGCGGGCGTGCGCGGCATCAGCCTGTTCCTCGTGCCGAAATATCTGCCCAACGACGCCGGCGAGCCGGCGAGCGCGAACGGCGTCTCCGTCGCCGGGCTCGAGCACAAGATGGGTCTCAAGGCATCCGCCACCTGCCAGATGGTGTTCGAGGATTCGACCGGCTGGATCGTCGGCGAGCCGGGCAAGGGGCTGGCCGCCATGTTCACGATGATGAACACCGAGCGCGTCTCGGTCGGTATCCAGGGCCTCGGCATCAACGAGATCGCCTATCAGTCCGCCGTTGCCTACGCCAAGGACCGCCTGCAGGGCCGCGCCCTGTCCGGTCCGGCGCGTCCCGACCTCCCCGCCGATCCGATCATCGTCCATCCCGACGTGCGTCGCAGCCTGATGACGATGCGCGCCTATGCCGAAGGATGCCGCATGCTCGGCCAATGGGCGGCGCGGGCGCTAGACGCAGAGAAGCACGCCGCCGATCCCGAGGTGAAGCAGCGCGCGGCCGATTTCGTCGCCCTGGTCACCCCGGTGGTGAAGGCGCTATTCACCGATCTCGCCTTCGAGGCGGCGAACCACGGCGTGCAGGTTCACGGTGGCCACGGCTATATCCGCGAGACAGGCGTGGAGCAGTTCGTCCGCGACGCGCGCATCTGCCAGATCTACGAGGGGACGAACGGGGTGCAGGCGCTCGACCTCGTCGGCCGCAAGATGCCCGCACATATGGGACGCCAGATGCGCCCGTTCTTCCATGCCGTGTCCAACCTGTGCGAAGCGATGGCCGGCGTTCCGGACAAGGCGCTGGCCGGGATGACCGCCGGCCTTCAGCAGGCGTTCGGCGCCCTGCAGCTGTCGACCGCGACGATCGCGCAAAAGGGTATGAAGGACGCGGAGGAAGCCGGCGCTGCGGCGACCGACTATCTGCGCCTGATGGGCCTGGTCGGCATGGGCTATTGTTTTCTCAAGGCCGCGAAAATCGCGACGGACCGGCTGGCGGAAGGCAGCGAGGAGGCCGGCTTCTACCGGGCGAAGCTCGCCACCGCCGGCTTCTTCTTCGACCGCCTGCTGCCGCAGGCGACCGCCGCCTTCCTGGCGATCAAGACCGGCAAGCGCTCCACCATGGCGCTGGAACTCGACGCCTTCTGAGCGTTTGAAGCTTGACAGTACGGCTGACGTGATTAGGCGGGCCTGACATGCCGTATACGGCAGCAGGCTCGCCGAAAGGTTCGTTGAATGACGAATTCGGCACGTCTCGCGGCGACCGCAAGCATGCGGCGTCTTCGCCTTCGGGCCCCTGCCCCGCCGCCCGCGCCCTTTAGCGGACGGCCCGTTCGGAGAGGAGAGTTTTCGCATGTCCCTGCTTCTCGTCGGCGCGCTGCTTGCCGCCGCCCCCATGGCACCCGCCGCGCAGGCCGCCAATGCGGATGCCGCGCTCGGCATGTGGAAGACGGAGACGCGCGGCGGCGTCGTCGAGATCCAGCGCTGCGGCGCCTCGATCTGCGGTCGCATCGTGACCTCCGAGTTGCTGCGGACGGAACCGAATCTCAAGGACAGCAAGAATCCCGACGCCAGCCTTCGCAACCGCCCGCTGAAGGGGCTGCTGATCCTCAGCGGCTTCAAGGCCGATGGCAATGCGTGGAGTGGCGGCACCATCTACAAGGCCGATGACGGCAAGACCTACAAGGCGACGGTGACGCCGATCGACGCCAACACGCTCAAGGTGCGCGGCTGCATCTTCGTCCCGCTCTGCAAGACGCAGACCTGGACCCGCGTCCGCTGATCCTCATTTTCCCGCTTATCTGTCAGTAAAGGCTTTCCCATGTCCCTGCGTACGAAATTTGCCCTTTCGGCCACCGCGCTGATCGCCTCCGCCGGTTGGGTTGCGACCGCCCATGCCCAGGCCTTCTACCTTCAGGAACAGTCCGCGCGCGGCGCGGGTCGTGCCTTTTCGGGCGAGGGCGCCGATACGGGCGCTCAGTCGCTGTGGTGGAACCCGGCGTCGATCGGCGGCCTCGATCATGTCGATGCCGCGATCTCCGCGGCGGTGATCCTGCCCAAGGGCAAGGTCAACAACGCCGGCACGCTGATCTGCCGCCCGGGCCAGGCCTGCGCGCCAGTCGGCGGCGACCAGGTCTCGCGCGACCCGATCAACAACGGTGTGCTGCCGTCGGGAGCGATCGCGGTGCCGTTCGGCGACAAGGTCGCGGTCGGCCTCGCCGTCACGTCGCCCTACAGCTTCACGACGGACTACGCTCCGACCAGCTGGGCGCGGTACAGCGCGCTGCGCACCAAGCTGCAGACGGTCGACATCCAGCCCAGCCTCGCGATCGCGCCGACCGACTGGTTGCGCGTCGGCGGCGCGGTGAACGTCGAGCACGTCTATGCCAGCCTCGGCAACGCCCTGCCCAACGTCTCGCCGCTGCAGGCGGACGGCCGCCAGAAGCTGGAGGGTGACGGCTGGGACCTGGGCTGGAGCGCCGGCGTCCAGATGCACAACAGCTGGGCGACCGTCGGCATCAGCTACAAGTCGCGGATCAAGCACACGCTGACGGGCGACCTGACCGTCACCGGACTGCAGGCGCCGATCCCCACGACGCAGAACGTGACCCTGTCCGGCCTGAAGGCGCAGTTCTACACGCCGGCGCAGACGATCGTCTCGGGCCGCTTCAAGCTGGCCTCGCCGCTGACCTTCAACGCGCAGATCGTCCGGTACAACTGGAGCAAGTTCGACGCGATCCGGCTCGGCGCGCCGCTGAACACCGCGCTGCCGGAAAACTATCGTGACAGCTGGAGCCAGGCCGGCGGCTTCGACTATGCCGTCTCGCCCGCGCTGACGCTGCGCGCGGGCGTGCAGCATGCCAACACGCCGACGCAGAACGGCCTGCGCGATGCGCGCGTGCCGGACGCGGACCGTTGGAACTACGGTGCCGGCGGCACCTTCCAGCTGACGCCGCGCATCGGGATCGACTTCGCGGGCAATTACGTCGACTTCAAGGACGCGACGATCGATCGCCGCACCGCGGCCTATGCGGGCACGCCGCTCCAGACCCCGGTCCTGACCAGCGGCACGCTGACCGACGCGCGCGCGCTCGTCTTCTCGCTCGGCGCCCATATCGGCCTCTGATCGCGGACCAAGCCCCTCCCCCCTGCGGGGAGGGGCATTGCCCCTCGATAAGTCACTGGTCTTTCCCTATATCGCGGCTATCGCCGCAACAGACGACGCAACTTGCCGGAGAGGTACCCGTTCGGGTCCCGTCAATCCTTGGGAAACCTCGCTCCGTTGCAACTCCACCTTCCCGCGTCGCTCGATCCCCGCCAGCTCCTTCGGCCGCGCCGCCGCGGCATCGCTTCGGTCAACGCCGAGGTGCGCGATGGCATCGTACCCGCGGGCAGCGATATCGCGCAGACGCAGGACAATGACGGCGGCGAGCAACCGACACGCAATTACCGCACGGTCGCGCTGATCATCGCCACGGCGATGTTCATGGAAAACCTCGATGCAACCGTGCTCGCGACGGCGTTGCCGACGATGGCGCGCGACTTCGGCGTACGCGCGCCCGAAATGAGCATCGCGCTCACGTCCTACCTTCTTGCCCTCGCCGTCTTCATCCCCGCGTCCGGCACGATGGCGGACCGCTTCGGCGCGCGCGCGGTGTTCCGGGCGGCGATCGGCCTGTTCGTGGCCGGCTCGCTGGCGTGCGGGCTCGCCCCGACGTTGCCGCTGATGGCGCTGGCACGGTTCGCGCAGGGCGTGGGCGGCGCGATGATGATGCCGGTCGGCCGGCTCGTCCTGCTCAAGTCGGTGGCGAAGCGGGACATGGTCTCGGCGATGTCCTGGCTGATCATGCCCGCGCTGATCGGCCCCATCGTCGGGCCGCCGTTGGGCGGCTTTATCGTCACCTATCTCGACTGGCGATGGATCTTCTGGCTCAACCTGCCGATCGGCGTGGTCGGCATCTGGCTCGTCGGCCGGTTCATCGCCGATATCCGCGAAGAGGCGCCGCACCCGTTCGACCCGGCCGGGTTCCTTCTGTCGGGAATCGCGCTCGGCTGCCTGCTGATGGGCTTCGAAATGGCGAGCCGCAGCGGCGAAGGTCGTCTGGCCGCGATCCTCGTCGCGGTCGGCGCAGCCTTCGGCGCGCTGTATCTGCGCCACGCCAAACATATCGCCCATCCGATCCTGGACGTATCGCTGATGCGCGTGCCGACCTTCCGCCTGTCGGTGATCGGCGGCTCGCTGACCCGCATCACACAGGGTGCCCAGCCCTTCCTCCTGCCGTTGATGATGCAGCTCGCCTTCGGGCTCAGCGCGGCGCAGAGCGGCGCGATGACCGTCGCCGGGGCGATCGGATCGTTCGGGATGAAGGGAGTCGCGCGCCGGATCCTGCGCCGGTTCGGATTTCGCGCAAGCCTCGTGGTCATGGGACTGCTCGGGACCGGCGCCTATGCGGCCTGCGGCCTGTTCCGCGCCGACTGGCCCCTTACCGCGGTCTTCGCGGTGCTCGTCGTGTCGGGCTTCCTGATGTCGTTCCAGTTCACCGCCTACAACACGATCGCCTATGACGAGATCGACAAGACGCGGATGAGCGCGGCGACCAGTTTCTATTCGACCTTCCAGCAGCTGATGCTGTCGCTCGGCATCTGCGCCGGCGCGACGGCATTGCATGCTTCGATGCTATGGTCCGACCGGTCGCGGCCGGGCTTCGCCGACTTCTCCGTGGCGTTCTGGACGGTGACCGCGATCTCGCTGTGCGCTGTCTTCGTCAACCTGCGCTTCGACCGGGAGGCGGGAGCCGAATTGACCGGCCGCAGCCGTCCGCGCACGTAAAAGCGGCCCCGGCGGATACGCACCGGGGCCGCGCTCACTAAACTTTGCGGTGGATCAGCGCGCCTGCGCCGCCCGGGCGGCACGCGCCTTCTTCGCATAATGGTGGTGCATCGCGACACAGCCGACCGCCGCACCCGCCATGCCATGGCCCTTGCCGACCATGTGGCCGGCGACGCCGCCCGCGACGGCACCGCGGATACAGCCCTTGGCGAGCACGGGCTGCGCGGCAACGAGCGTCGTGCTCGCGGCGATGAGCATCAGAACCTTCATGATCGTCCCTCCTCGTGTCGATCGTCGATGAGCCGGAATAAGCCGCAACGGGCCGACCCCGTTCCATGAATTCGACGTCATCCGGCGCGTTCGGGCATCGCCCAGTCCGCTTCGTCCACGACCTCGCGCAGAAAGGCGACAAAGGCCGTCACCGCGGGACTGACATGCGGCGTGGGCAGATGCACCGCATAGATGGCGGCGCTGGCCGAGCCTTGCCACGGCGCCAGGATGCGGACCAGCCGTCCCTGCGCGAGGTCGCTCGCCACGTCCCACAGCGAACGCAGCGCGATGCCCGCGCCGCCGAGCGCCAGTTCTCGCACCATCTCGCTCGAATTGGTGCGGACGTGGCTCTTCTGCCGCACGATCGCCGGTCGGCCGCCGCCGGACAGGCGCCACGGCATCTGCCCCTCCGCGGCCAGCAGGCGATGTCGCGTCAGGGCCGCGATCGAATCGGGCGTGCCATGGCGCTCGAGATAGGCCGGTGCCGCGCACAACAGCCGGCGGCTCCCCGCCAGTCTGTGCGCGACGAGGCCGTCGCCGATCGCCGGGGCGATGCGGACCGCGACATCGATCCGCGCGCCGTGCAGGTCGACGAAGCCGTCGTCCAGATCGATCGCAAGCTCGATTTCCGGATACCGGGCGATGAAGGTCGCGAGATGCGGCGCGATATGGAGACGGCCGAACGAGGTCGGCGCACTCACCGTCAATCGACCGGCGGCCTTGCCGCCGCGCCCCGCGACCCGCGCCTCCGCTGCGTTCAGGGCAGAGGAGATCGGCGCCAGATCGTCGCGGAACCGCTCGCCTGCGGGGGTCAGGGCCAGCCGCCGCGTCGTCCGATGGACCAGATGCGCACCGAGCCGCTGCTCGAGGGCGGCGAGCCGCTTCGACACCGCGGCAGGTGACAGGCGGAGCATGCGCGCCGCGCCCGTCAGGCTGCCCGCCTCGGCCACCGCCGCGAAGACGGCATAGTCCGGATCGAATGCCATTCTTTCCTCTTTCGAAAAACACACCGTCGATCGTGTCGTCTATCGAACGGATCATCGTCGCGCTACAAGCCACGCTCGAGCGACGGAGATCCGATATGTTGAGCTTCACCGAACGCGCCGGAATGCAGGTTTCGGCCGACCTGGCCGCGTTCCTCGAAACGGACGCGCTGCCCGGGACCGGCGTCGATACCGCCGCCTTCTGGCAGGGGATGGCAAGGCTGTTCGAACGGTTCGCGCCCGAGAACCGCGCGCTGCTGGCGGAGCGCGATCGGCTGCAGGCGGCGATCGACGCGCGCTATGCCGCAGGCGAAGCGGTCGACGAACGCTTCCTGCGCGACATAGGCTATCTGGTGCCGGAGCCGGAGCCCTTCGCGATCGCGCCGGGCCTGGTCGATGACGAGGTCGCGACCATCGCCGGGCCGCAACTGGTCGTGCCCATCCTCAACGCCCGGTTCCTGCTCAATGCAGCGAATGCGCGCTGGGGCAGCCTCTACGACGCGCTATACGGCTCCGACGCGATCCCGGGCGCGCGCGCGCCGGGGTACGATCCTGCCCGCGGGGCATTGGTGGTCGCCTGGGCGAAGGCGTTCCTCGACGAGGCGCTGCCGCTGGCCGGGGGATCCTGGGGCGATCTGACCGGAGAACCGCAGCTTGCCGATCCGTCGCTGTTCGCCGGTCGCGGCGACGGGTCGCTGCTCTTTCGCCACCACGGCCTGCATATTGAGGTGGTGATCGACCGCGATCATCCCATCGGCCGCGACGATCCCGCCGGCATCGCCGATGTCGTGCTGGAGAGCGCGATCACGACGATCTGCGACCTGGAGGATTCGGTCGCCGCCGTCGATGCGGCCGACAAGGTCGCGGCCTATGCCAACTGGCTGGGCCTGATGCGCGGCGACCTCACCGAGACGTTCGAGAAGGACGGCCGCGCCCTGACGCGCCGGCTGGCAGCCGATCGCACCTATCGCGCGGCGGACGGCAGCGAGATCGTCCTGCCCGGGCGCAGCCTGCTGCTCGTGCGCAACGTCGGCCACCTGATGACGACCCCTGCCGTCCGACTGCCCGATGGCGACGAGGCGCCGGAAGGCATGCTCGACGCCATCGTCACCAGCCTGATCGCGCGGCACGATCGCGGGCGGGCCAACGGCCGGCACGGCGCGATCTACATCGTCAAGCCGAAGATGCACGGCCCCGCGGAGGCCGCCTTCACCGACCGGCTGTTCGATGCGGTCGAGGACCTGCTGTCGCTGCCGCGCCATACGATAAAGGTCGGCGTGATGGACGAGGAGAGACGCACCAGCGCCAATCTCGCCGCCTGCATCGCCGCAGTCCGCAACCGGCTGGTGTTCATCAACACGGGTTTCCTCGATCGCACCGGCGACGAGATCCACACCGCGATGCGGGCCGGCCCGATGATCCGCAAGGGCGAGGTCAAGGCGAGCGGCTGGATCGCCGCCTATGAGGATCGCAACGTGCAGATCGGCCTTGCCTGCGGGCTCGCCGGACGCGCGCAGATCGGCAAGGGCATGTGGGCGGCGCCCGATCGCATGGCGGACATGCTCGACCAGAAGATCGCGCATCCGATGAGCGGCGCGACGACCGCCTGGGTCCCCTCGCCGACCGCCGCCACGCTGCACGCCACGCACTATCACCGCGTCGACGTCGCCGCGCGGCAGCGCGCCCGGCAGCGCGAGGGGGTCGCGCCCCTCGCCGCCCTGCTCGCCCCGCCTCTGGCGGCGGGCCGCAACTGGTCCCCGGAGGAGGTGCGCGAGGAACTCGACAACAACGCGCAGGGTATCCTCGGCTATGTCGTGCGCTGGATCGACCAGGGAGTCGGCTGCTCGAAGGTGCCCGACATCCACGACGTCGGCCTGATGGAGGATCGCGCGACCCTGCGCATCTCGTCGCAGCACATGGCCAATTGGCTGCTGCACGGCGTCGCGACGGAACGGGAGGTCGAGGAGGCTCTCGCGCGCATGGCGGCCAAGGTCGATCGCCAGAACGCCTCCGA
Source organism: Sphingomonas sp. GV3 (assembly GCF_031082075.1). Classification (NCBI taxonomy): domain Bacteria; kingdom Pseudomonadati; phylum Pseudomonadota; class Alphaproteobacteria; order Sphingomonadales; family Sphingomonadaceae; genus Sphingomonas; species Sphingomonas sp. GV3. Next base: position 954,432 of record NZ_JARWLE010000001.1, read on the forward strand.
CCCCGCCTACCGCCCCATGGCGGGCCGGGAGGCGGACAGTATCGCCTTCCAGGCCGCCCGCGCGCTGGTGTTCGAGGGCGTGGGGCAGCCCAATGGCTATACCGAGCCGCTCCTGCATCGATTCCGGGCGGAGGCGAAGCGGCGCACCGGACAATAGCCGCTTGCCTCTCCGCCGCGGCGCGAGGCAAGGATGCGTCCGCATGTCGTGGATCCTACGCCTGTCGCTCGCGCTCGCGCTCCTTCTCCCGGCCGTCGGCGCGCGGGCGCAGGCCCCATCGCCGGGCGACCTCGCACGCCAGATCGACGCGGCCGAGATCGACTTGCGCAGCGTCGATCGCGCGCTCGACGGTCGGGTAGCGCGTGGCGACATCAAGACGCTGCGGGGCAAGATCACCAATGCGCAGCAGGATGCGCAAGACGCGGCTGAACAGCTGCACGACCAGCTGGCCCTTGTCGATGCGCGGATCGCGCAGCTCGGCCCGGCGCCGAAGGACGGCAGCGAGGCGCCCGACATCCATGCACAGCGCAGCCGGCTCGCGCAGCAGCACAGCACTTTGGACGCGGCGGTCAAGCGCGGCAATCTGCTCGGTGTCGAGGCCGAGCAGCTGCTCGCGGAGATGGATCGGACGCAGGCGGAGGAGCTCAGCGAGCGCATCACCGCCAGGGCACCGTCACCGCTTTCCCCCGATTTCTGGCGCCAGATCGCCGAGAACCTGCCGCGCGACCTGCGACGCATCACCGCCTTCCTCAACCAGGGCACCGCCCAGATCGCGACCCAATGGCACGGTGGGTTGCCGTGGCATGCCATCGTCGGCGCGATCCTCGCCCTCGTTCTGCTGTTTCCCGCGCGCCTTATCGCCCGTCGGGCGGGGCAGCGCTTCCTGGTCGAGGATGCGCCGGGCCGGCGCGTGCGACGCTCCGCCAACGCCATGTGGCGCGTCGCGATTGGCACGCTGATGCCCACGCTCGCCGCCGCTTCCTTCGTCCAGGGATTGCGCTGGTCGGGTCTGCTGCCGCAGCGGTGGAGCGACTTGCTCGATGCGCTGGTGATGGCGGCGGGATTCAGCGGCTTCACCATGGCGATCTTCGGCGCGCTACTGATGCGCAACCAGGCCTCGTGGCGGATCGCGCCGATCGGCGACGAAGCGGCCGCGCGCTTGCGGCCCCTGACCCAGCTGCTCAGCCTGCTCGCCTTCGTGACAATCATGATCGAGGCGTTCGAGACGAGTATCGGCGCAAGCAACGCGGCGCAGGTGGCGACGCAGGCCGGCGAGGCCCTGCTCCATCTCGCGCTGATTGTCGCGACGCTGCTCGTGATCGCGACGCTTCGCGCGCGCCGCGCCGCCGCGCAGCCCGATGCGGCGAGCACGTCGGCGACCGCCTGGCTCGGCGCCGCGACGCTGCTCGCCTGGGTGGTGGTCATCGGCGCCATCGGCGCGCTGCTGCTCGGCTACGTCAGCCTCAGCCTGCTGCTGGCGCGGATGATCGGCTGGACGACGGTCGTCGGAGGCAGCGTGTATCTGTTGATGGCGGCGGTCGACGACGTGGCGACCACGCTGTTCCGTCGATCGAGCCGGCTGGGCGTGGTGCTGGTCCAGGGTCTGGGTATCCGTGGCAGCGCGGTTGACCAGTTCGGTGTGCTGTTCTCCGGCATCGTCCGCCTCGCGCTCGGCATCGCCGCGCTCGCGCTGCTGCTGAACCCGTTCGGTGCGGGTGCGGGTGTCGCCGCCATCTTCGGGCGGCTGGGCGCGCTGGCGCAGGGCGTGCAGATCGGCGGCATCGCCATCTCGCCGGGCGCGATCCTGCAGGGTCTGCTCGTCCTGTTCGTGGGGCTGGCGCTCGTACGCGCGTTCATGAGCTGGCTCGAGAACCGGTATTTGCCGACCACCGACCTCGACGGGTCTGGCCGCAATTCGGTCAGCCTCGTCGCGCGCTACGTCGGTATTGCGCTCGCGGTGATCTGGGCGCTCGCATCGCTCGGCATCGGCGTCGAGCGGATCGCGCTGCTGCTGTCGGCGCTGTCGGTCGGCATCGGTTTCGGTCTTCAGGCGATCACGCAGAACTTCGTCTCCGGCCTCATCCTGCTCGCGGAACGCCCGATCAAGATCGGCGATCTCGTTCGCGTCGGCACAGACGAGGGCGACGTCAAGCGGATCAGCGTCCGTTCGACCGAGATCGAGCTGGCCGACCATTCGACGCTGATCGTCCCGAATTCGGAACTGATCACCAAATCGGTGCTCAACAAGACGCTGAGCAACGCGCTCGGCCGCATCCAGCTGCAATTTTCCGTGCCGCTCGGCACCGACGCCGACCTCGTCCGCTCGCTCGTGCTACAGAGCTTCACGGAAGAGCCGGCGGTGCTCGACGCGCCGGCGCCGGCTGCGTTCATCGACGGCATCGCCAACGACCGCATCCTGTTCAACTGCTTCGCACACGTCGCCAGCGCACGCGCCGCCTATCCGACCCGCAGCGCGATCCTGCTGGTGCTGCTGCGCCGGTTCCGCGAGCGCGGCATAGAGATCGGCACATTGCCGCAAAAGCTGGAAATCATCCCCCCGAACATTCGAACAGAATGAACGTCACATTTGGTTCATCTTGGTGAAACGAGCATGAAAAGGTGATTGCCTAGCGACGTCCCATCAACGGCACCGAGGTGCCGATTCTGGGGGACAAGCCGTCATGACATCCGCCTCGCTGCGCGCTGGCGCCTCCGCGCTCGGCCTTTTCGTGGCGTCCGCCGCTCAGGCGCAGACGTCGCCGGCCGCCCGCGCGACGGAGGCCACGCCTGCCGACGATCAGACCGAGGCGGACATCCTCGTCGTCGGCACCGCGCAGGGCGAGAAGAAGGCGATCGAGACGAAGCGGCAGGCCGACAACGTCGTCGAGGCACTGTACGCCAATGACGTCGGCAAGCTGCCCGACCAGAATGTCGCGGAAGCCGTCCGCCGGCTGCCGGGTGTTTCCGTGGCCAACGATCAGGGCGAAGGCCGCTACGTCATCATCCGCGGCGTCAATCCGAACCTGGTCAATGTCGTCCTCAACGGTCTGACGATGCCGGCCCCGGAGCCGGACGGACGGCAGGTCAAGCTGGACGACATGCCGTCGGCCCTGATCAACTCGGTGATCGTCACCAAATCGCTGACGGCGGACCAGGATGCGAACGCGATCGGCGGTGAGGTCAACATCCGCACCCTGACGGCCTTCGACCGCAAGGCGCCGCTGTTCGCGGACGCGCGGCTGCAATATGGCGCCTATCACCTCAACGGTGGCCATCCTTACGAAGGCGACGCGCAAATCGGCGGCCGGTTCGGCGCGAACGAGCAGTTCGGTGCGGTGCTTTCGGTGAACTACTCGCGCCGGCCGATCGAGTCCGAGAACTTCCAGGGTTCGACCAACTGGCGTGCGGTGACCACCGCGGCAGGGTCGATCGCGCCGAGCGTCGTCCTGCCCGACCAGGGGGCGCTGCGCGACTACAACCTCGCGCGGACCCGCGAGGGCGTCGTCCTCAACCTCGACTGGCATCCGACGGACAGGGCTAAATTGTTTCTGCGCGGCACGTTGTCGCGGTTCGACGACAACGAGACCCGCGACCAGTTCATCATCGACAACCAGTCCGCCGTCGTCGCGACGGGGCCGACGAGCGGCACGTTCCGGGGACGCGGCAGCATCCGCGTTCGCCGACGCGAGGAAACCGACAATACCAAGTCGGTGCAGGCCGGCGGCAACTTTCGCTTCGGCGACGCGGCACTCGACCTGGCCGGGGCATGGACGCGGGCGCAGAAGCGCGACCCGCTCCGCTCCGAATATAACTTCCGCACGGGCGGAAGCGCGCTGACGGTCGCTTATGACGTCTCGGACACGCCCTATGCCTTCACGCCGTCGGTCCAGCCGAATGCGAATCAAAGTGCCTATGCGCTCAACAGCGTCAATTACGACACGCGCAACGCGGTGGAAACGCTGTGGCAGGGCCGCGCCGACCTGACGCTGCCGCTGGGCTTCGCGAACGACAGCAGCCTGAAGGTCGGTGCCAAATATCTCGATCGCCACAAGACCAACGCCCGCGACTATCTGACCTACGGACTGACCGCGGGCCGTGCGTTCACGCTCGCCACCGTATCCTATCTGGGCGACACGAGCTTCTACGACGGTCGCTACGTCTTTCCGGTCCGGATCGGCTATGACACGGCGCAGGCCTATCTCGTCGCCAATCCCGGCACCATCACCGCCAACATCGCCTCCAGCCGGACCAACAGCCTGGCCAATGACTATGACGTCGCCGAGCAGATCTGGGCCGGCTATGCGATGGTCACCGCGCATCTGGGCCCGGTCACGATCGTGCCGGGCGTGCGTGTCGAACATACGCGCGATCGGACAAAGGCGAAGCTGGTTACCCCCGCATCGCCGCTGGACTTGGATTACAACGCCTTCGGTGCGAAGAGCTATACCAACTGGTTTCCCGGCCTGAATGCGAAGTGGGAAGTGACCGACGGCCTGCTGGTCCGCGCCGCTGCGACGACGTCGCTCGGCCGGCCGAACTATCCCGATCTCGCCCCCTATGTGCTCGTCGACCAGACGGTGTCGCCGGTCAACGTGACGCTCGGCAACCCTGCTCTCAAGCCGTACCGGGCGGTGAACCTCGACGCGGCGATCGAATATTACCTGCCGGGCCAGGGACTGCTGTCCCTGGGCTATTTCCGCAAGGTCATTGACAACCCCATCTACACCGGCGCGACACTAGGGGTGAACGGCACCTTCGCGGGGCAGGTGCTCAACGGCGTCACCGTCGCGCAGGCGACGAACGTCGACAAGGCAGTGCTGGACGGACTGGAGGCCAATCTCCAGATACGCTTCACCTTCCTGCCCGGCGCGCTGGACGGTTTCGGCATCGCTGCCAATTACGCTCATATCACCGGTCATGGCGAAGGCGTGATCCCCGGCGGGCGAAGCGGACGTTTCCCGCTGTTCCTGCAATCCCGCGATGTCGGCACCGCGCAGCTGTTCTACGAGAAATATGGCTTTGCCGTCCGCGCGGCCTATTCGTACCGCTCCAAATATCTGGACACGTTGGGCGCAACGGCGGCGACCGATCAGTATACCGACGCCAACGGTCAGCTCGACGCCAACATAAGCTACGAGGTCACGCCGCAACTGACCTTCTTCGGTCAGGCATTGAACCTCACCGATGCACCGTGGCGGCGCTTCATCGGCACGAAGCCGCAACTGGTCGAACGAGAACGCTATGGCTACAGCTTCCGCTGGGGCGTGCAGCTGCATTTCTGACGGGGACAGACGATGATCCGGACGACATTGGCTGCGGCCCTGGCCCTCGCCTCGCCGGCAGCGGCGCAGCAGCTTCCGGTCCCCACGGGGCTGATGCTCGATCGCACCGTGGTATTGATGCGCCACGGAGTGCGGCCACCGACAAAGGCGCCGCCGATGCCGGCCGGCGTCGCGGATCGGCCCTGGCCGACATGGCCGGTCGCCCCCGGCTATCTGACGCCGCACGGCGGCGCGGCGGTCACGCAGGTCGCGGCCTTCGACCGTGGCTATTGGGTCGCCAAGGGACTGTTGCCGGTGACGGGCTGTGCCCGTATCCGTCTTGTCGCCGACAGCGACGAACGGACGATCGAGACGGCCAAAGCCTATGCCAGGGGGATCGCGCCTGGCTGCTCCGCATCGATCGAACATCGGCCGCAGGGCGAGGCCGACCCGCTCTTCTCGCCCATCGATGAAAAGGCGGTGTCTTTCGATGCCGCGACGGCGCAGGCGGCGGTGCTGGCCGCCGCCGGACCCGGCGGCATCGCCGGTCATGAGGCGCGTGTCCGGCCGCTGTTGACTCGCCTCGACGCGATCCTGTGCGAAACGCCCAGGCCCGGATGCGGCGTCGGCGACCAATCAAGCGATCTGGCACCGCGTCGCCCCGACCGTCGGCCGAAGCTGTCCGGTGCCCTCGACCGAGCGTCGACGGCGGCGCAAATCCTTCTGCTCGAATATGCCGACGGCAAGCCGATGACTGAGGTCGGCTGGGGCCGCGCCACCGCGGAGGACATCGCCGCGCTGGCGGCGCTGCATGCGCTCGAATTTCAACTCCTCGCGCGGCCAGCCTATCTCGCACGCGCCAATCTGTCCCTGCTGTCGCCGCTCATCCTCGATGCGCTACAGGGCGCGGACCGGGCGCCGGTCACGATGATCGTCGGCCACGACACCAATGTCGCGGCAATGGGTGGCCTGCTCGACCTGCACTGGCGAGTCCCCGGCCTTGCTGCCGACGACCCCTCTCCCGGCGGCGCGATCCTGTTCGAACGGCTCACGGATGCGGAAGGTGCACATTACGTTCGCGCGGTGTTCCGCAGCCAGACGATAGACCAGATCCGCAACCTCACGCCCCTGACGTCCGGCCGCCCGCCCTATATGGCACTGCTGCCCATTCCGGGCTGTTCCGCGAAGGGCATCATCGGCCTTTGCACGGCGAAAGCGTTCGCGGCGAAGCTGTCGGCGACCCCGCGAGACTAGAGCGGCTGGAAGCCGCGCAGGCCGCGCAGATACTGCAGGCGGATCGTCGAGACCGTCACGCCGTTTCCGGCATCGACGACCGCCTGGGCGAACTTGGGCTTGGACCGGCCGATCGTTCCGGCACCCGGAAAGCCGACGCCGTCGCTCCAGATCGAGAACTTGTCCTTGCCCGTCCGGTTGTGGCGCAGCAGCAGGGCGTAGCGTCCCGGCCGCGGGACCGAGACGCACATGGCAAAGTCGCCGCTCGCCGGCGGCGCGGCGCGCGTGCGGCGGAACGTCTTGCCTTCCGCGACCAGCGCCGTGTCGTCCCGCAGGAAGTCGTCCTCGGAGGCGGGGTAGAGTTCCAGCCACATCTCGCCCTGCCGGTCCTTCAGCCCGGCGACGTTGACCTGGATGGCGGGCCCCCTGCCTGCGCGACAGGCGGTGGCGTCGGAACCCAGCATCTCGATAGGCATCGGCGCCGCGGCGGAGGCCAGCATCAGGCCAAGCGGCAGCAGCGGCAGGAACGGGCGGAATGCGATCAGCACGACGTCATGGCTCCATTGCAGAGGGTGTCGCCCGTGTAGACGATGCCAGGCGGCACAACCCGCACCGCGCCCGCCCCGAGGCGGCGGCTTATCGTCCTGCCGACAGCCGGTCGCGCCGGACATAGGCCAGGAGGTGGCCGTCCTCGCGCGGGACGGAAAGCGACAAGCGATAGTCGCGGCGAAGAGCCGCGGCGACCGCCGCCTCGCTGTCAGGGTTCCAGGGCGCGAAGGGCTCGTCCATCGTCACGATCACCGGCGGCCTGCCCGCCAGCACGCGGCGCACCTCGGCCGCCTCGTCGATCCCCGTCGCCCCGCGCTCCGCGTCATAGGCCAGCGTCGAGGGAAAGGCATAGGGCGTCGGCACGCACGCATCCGCCAGCACGTAGAGCACCGAGTCGCCGGCGAAGACGAACGGGCACTGGTCGCCGTCATAGGTCCGCATCACCGCGGCCACGGCGCGCGCGGACGCCGCGTCGGTGGGTACCAGCAGCACGCGCGCCACGAAGAGCACCGCGCCATAGCCCAGCAGCGCCACGATCGCTGCCCGGTGGCGACCGAGGACCGGCGCGGCGATCATCGTCAGCGGCACCATCAGCGGCAGCGCATAATGGTCGAAGAAGGCGCCGATCATCGCGAACGCGACCAGTGCGGCGCCCAGCCAGCCGAACACGATATAGGTTTCGGGCCGGCGCGGGCGGCGACGCCATGCCGCCACCGCGCACAGGATGAGGGGCAGCAGCTGCGCGCCGGTTCCCGCCAGCCGCGCCGCGATCTTCGCGGCCGGATACCCGTGCCGCAGCGCGATCGAGGCGAAGTTGGAGAACCAGAAGGCGGCGAACACCGCCGGCCCGCGCAGCCAATAGGCGAGCACGACGATGGCGGTCGGCGCCACCCCCAGCACTGCCCAGAGCAGCATGGCGCCGATCAGCATCGCGACCGATCCGCCCGCCCTGCGCAGGTACCAGCTGTGCGCCAGGCCGAAGAACGCCCCCTCCACCACGGGCGTGTATTTGGTCTGGATCGCGAGGCCGGCGAGCAGGCAGGCCGCGGCGCCGCTGGCCACGATCGCGCCCGGTCGCCGGGCGGCGGCGAGCGCCGGCAGCCGGAGCGTCAGCACGGCCGCTGCCGCCGTGAACAGATTGTAGAAGACCGGCGACTGTCCACCCCGTCCGCTCAGCAGCGACAGCCACAGCAGATAGGCGACCGCGGCCGCGAAGGCGCCGACCCGCGCCGCGCCGAGCCGGCGCGCGCCGTACATGACGAGCGCCGCCGTTCCCGCCGCGAAGAGCGTCGCGACGAGCTGGTACGCAAGGATACCGTCACCGGGCAGCAGCCGGATCGCCGCATAGATCAGGAAGAGGCCGACCGGCTTGCGATCCCACAGGTCGATATAGGGAACGGCGCCGTCCAGCATGCGGCTGCCGACGAGAAGATAATATTGCTCGTCGACATGGATGACCGGATTGCCGAAGTCGCGGCACCGGATGGCGACGGCGACCACGACCAGGGCGAGGGCCCACGGCCACCAAGCCACGCGATGCGGACGGGACGGAACGGAGGTGTGCGGGTCGTGCGCGGATGCCGGTGAAGCCATGCCGCCCGCCTAGCCCGAGCGCTCCCGGCCGCACCATAAGGATTTTTTTACCAGTCGATGTACGGGCCGGCCCGATCGGCGTCGTCTGATGGGTGGGGAAGGCAAAGCGCCCTTCGTCACTGGGGGAGACGGTGACGAGGCAGCGCCCGACGAGCGAGACTGGGCATGTATCTGAGCTTCGATCAGGACGCGGGCTTCGGCGGGGAGCCGTGGAGCGTCATCGCGCCACGCGCGACGACTGCCTGGACCGTGCTGATCCCGTTCTTCAACGAGGCGGCGTTCCTGCCAGCCACGATCGCCAGCATCGCCGCGCAGCACGTGCCGGCGAAGCTCATCCTCGTCGACAACGGCTCCACGGACGGCAGCGCCGACATCGCGCGCAGCGCGGCACGCGCGCACGGCCTCGACGCTTTGGTGCTGACGGAGCGCACGCCGGGCAAGGTGGCGGCGCTGCGGACCGGCCTCGCCTGGGTGCGCACCACCTATGTCGCGACCTGCGACGCGGACACCCTGTATCCGCCCCACTATCTTGCCGAGGCGGAACGGTTGCTGTCGCGTGACGGTTGCGTCGTCGCGGGTGCCTATTTCGTCGAGCCGGGTGCGGATCAGTCCGACCTGGACGCGGAGGCCCGGAAGATCCTCGCCGCCGCGCGCGCCCTGCCGCGCCAGTGCCATGCCGGCGGGGCCGGCCAGGCGTTCCACGTCGCCAGCCTGCGCGCCGCGGGCGGCTTCGATCCCGATCTGTGGCCGTTCATCCTGGAGGATCACGAAGTGATCCATCGCACGATGGCACTGGGCGATATGCACTATTCGCAGGACCTGTGGTGCATGCCCTCCCCGCGCGAGCGGGACCGCGACTCGATCCGCTGGACGCTCTTCGAACGTCTGGTCTATTCGGCCACCGCGCCCTGGGCCGGCAACTGGTTCTTCTACAAGTTCCTCGGTCCCCGCTTGCAGCGGCGGCGTCTGATGAGCAACAAGATCCGCGAGCGTGCCTATCACGATTTGGAAGGTCCGGCTTTTGCCACGTCTAATTCTGTGTGCTGACGACTTCGCCTTTTCGCGTCAGACCAGCGAGACGATCGCCGCCCTGGCGCGGGCGGGCAAGCTCAACGCCACCAGCTGCATGGCCGTCATGCCCGGCTGGACCGACGACGCCGAACTGCTCCGCGACCTGCCATCCCATGTCGAGGTCGGGCTTCACCTTACGCTGACGGGCGAGGTGCCGCTGACGCACATGCCGGAAACCGCGCCGGACGGCGTGCTGCCCGATATCGACCCCTTGTGCAGGCTCGCCGCACGGCACCTGATCGCGCTTGACGAGATCGCGCGCGAAGTCCGCGCCCAGTTCGATGCGTTCATCGGCGTGCTCGGCCGGCCGCCTGCCTTCGTCGACGGGCACCAGCACGCCCATGCGCTCCCCGGCATCCGCGAGATCGTGCTCGCCGAGACCGCGCGCCGCGCGCCCGCGGCATGGGTGCGCGACTGCACCGACGGCGTGCTCGCCATGCTGTCCCGCCCATTCGTCGGCAAGGCGATCGGAAGCGCCTATCATTGTCGCGGCCTGCGCCAGGATGCGGCGCGCCACGGGCTCCGCTGCAACGAAGGTTTCGCGGGACATTACGACTTCGCACGCGACTACGGCACGATCCTGCCGAAATTCCTGCGCCGGCCGGGCAAGATGCATCTCGTCATGTGCCATCCGGGCGCGGGGCATCGTGACGGCGACGCGATCGCCGCGGCGCGGCCGCGGGAGGCGGCGGCCTTGCAAGCTGCCGCAATCGCGGACATGGCTGCGACAGAAGGGCTGGCATTTCCGGCCTGAAGCTTGGGATTCGGGCGGATTGGCGGAAGACGGGCTGCGCGGCATCTTCCTCGAACAGCGACCGATGCTGCTGCGCATGCTGACGGCGCGGCTGGGCAGTCGCGACGACGCGGAGGACGTGCTGCAGGACATGTGGCTGCGGCTTGATCGGTTGAGCGACGGCCCCGTCGCGCAGCCGGCCGGCTTCCTGTATCGCGTCGCCGCCAATCTGGCGACCGACCGCCGCATCGCCGGCAGTCGCCGCGTGGCCCGGGAATCGGCGTGGCTGGAGACGATGCCTTCGGCTGATGAGGTGCCGAATGCGGAGCGCGCGCTGTTCGCGCGCAGCCAGCTGCGCGTGGTCGAAGCCGCGATCGCCGACATGCCGGAGCGGATGGCGACGGCGCTGCGACTGTTCCGCATCGAGGGGGAGTCGCAACGCGTCATCGCCGGGACGCTGGGGATCAGCGTCAGCGGCGTCGAAAAGCTCCTGCAACGGGCCTATCGACAAATTCACGACAGATTGCAGCACGCCGATGAGGGTTTGGATGATCCGCGTCGTCTAGAGGATGAAAGGGGTCCCACGCGTGCAGGCTGACCGGACGATTATCGATGCGGCGATCGCCTGGCACCTGCGCCAGGATGAGATGTCGGCGCGCGAGTGGGAGGCGTTCACCCTCTGGCTCGAAGCCGACCCCGCCCATGCGTCGGCCTATGATCGCGTCGCGATGGACGACCGCCTGATCGCCGCCGCTGTCTTTCCCGCGCCGCAGGCAGCCAACGACGACATGCCATTGCCGGGCCATCGTCGCGGCTGGAGCATGCGCGGCTGGGTTGCCGGGGGTGCGATGGCGGCGGCGGTGGCGGTGGTGGCCGCGACCGGCATGCTCACGTCCGCCCCTTCCGGCACCTATGTCGTCGCGACGCCGAACGGCCAGCCGCGCACCGTCACGCTGGCGGACGGCACGCGGATCGAGATGAGCGGCGGCACGCGCCTGACGCTCGACCGTGGCGACCCGCGCACCGCGTCGCTCGAGAGCGGTGAGATCACGCTGCACGTTCGTCACGATGAAAAGTCGCCCTTCACGCTGCAATCGGGCGGTCTCGCGATCCGCGATCTCGGCACCGTGTTCGACGTCGCGCGCACCGGGACGCGAACGGACGTTGCGGTCGCCGAAGGGTCCGTGATGCTCGCGCCCGCGGATGCGCGCGTCGTGATGACTGCCGGAGACGCCGCCGCGGTGGCGGATGGCCGCATCGTCCGCAGCAAGGTGGCGCCGGACGAGGTCGGCGGCTGGCGCCGGGGTCACCTGTCGTTCGACGCGGTCCCGCTGGGCACCGTCGCGGCGCGGATCGGCCGCCTGTACGGTTTCCGTCTCACGCTGGCGGGCGACTTGTCGAGCCGGCCCTTTACGGGCATGGTCGCGATGACGGGGATTGCCGATCGGGACGTACCGCATCTGGCCGATCTGATCGGGGCGACGTGGCGACGTGACGGAAAGGCATGGATCCTGGCGAGCGAGGCGACGACGCCGCGTTGAGGCGCATGTCGCGGGCGTCGTCCCGCTTCTGCTTTCGCTAATCCTTCCCTTACTGCCTTCGCCCGCCGCTGCGGCGCCGCCGCGCGAGACATCGATCGTACTGGCACCGTCGACGCTCGATCGCGCCCTGCTCGACCTCGGCCGACAGACCGGCATCGAGATCATAAGCACCGAACATGGCCTGAACGCGGTTCGCACCCATGCGGTTACCGGCCTGTTGCCGGTCCGCGTGGCACTCGATCGGTTGCTCGCCGGCACCGGCTTTCGCGCCGAGCCGATCCGCGGAGGCGGCTTCCGCGTGGTCCGGCAGCGGACGCCGACGCGCCGCGCCCCCGCCCGCCGCCCGGCGCCTCCGGCTGAGCGATCGCAGGGCTCGGACTCGAACGGCGCCGACATCATCGTCACCGCCAGCAAGCAGGCGATCCCCCTGCTGCGATATCCGGGCAGCATCGCCTTCTCGATCGGCACGCCGCGATTGCCCAACGGCTCGGTGGGCGAGGTGACCGACCTGTCGCGCACCCTGCCGGTGATCCAGAGCACGCAGCTCGGGCCGGGCCGCAACAAGCTGTTCATCCGCGGCATCGCGGACAGCAGCTTCTCGGGAACGACGCAATCGACCGCCAGCGTCTATCTCGACGATGTCCAGCTCAACGCCTCCGGTGCGGACCCCGGGCTGCGCCTCTACGACATGCGCAGCGTCGAGGTCATGGAAGGACCGCAGGGCACGCTGTACGGTGCGGGCGCGATCGGCGGGGTGGTACGGCTCACCTCGAATGCGCCCGATCCACGACGCGTTGCGGGGTCCGTCACCGCGGGCGCGGTCATGACCGCGCATGGCGACAATGGCGGCGATCTTGCCGCGATGCTGAACCTGCCGGTGGCCGAGAACGCCGCCATCCGCGGCGTCGCCTATACGGCGCGTGACGGCGGCTATATCGACGATAGCCGACGCCACCGGCGCGATACCAATGACACGTTCGTCAGCGGCGGCCGGCTGGCGGCTCGTTGGCAGAGCCAGAGCGGATGGCGCGTCGACGCAAGCGGCGCCGCGCAACATATCGTCAGCCGCGACGGCCAATATGCGGAGCCCGTCGTCGGTCCACTCACGCACGCTGCCGCCATCGCGCAGCCCTTCGACAGCAGCTTCCTGTTCGGTCGCCTGGTCATCAGCCACGACTGGGCGAGCGGCCTGTCCCTCGTCTCGGCGACGGGAGTCGCGCGGCTCGAAACGGCCGATACGTTCGATGCGACGCCGTACGCCCGCGTCCCGCCGCCGCCCGTCGCCTATCGCACGGACATGGACAAGCTGCTCGTGTCGCACGAAAGCCGGCTGTCGCGCAGCTTCGCCAGCGGGGCATCGTGGCTGATCGGCGTGTCGTTGATCAGCGACAAGTCGATCCTCAGCCGCAAGTTCGAATATGTCGGGCGCGAGGCGGACGTCATCGGCGTCAGCAACGTCACGCGGCAGGCGTCCGTCTTCGGCGAAGCCACCTTCGTGCTCGACCCCGCGCTGTCGGTGACGGCGGGGCTGCGTGCAACCGCCGCCCGCGTCGACGGCGAACCATCCTCGACGCCGCGCGGCGGCTATATTCGCGGCCGTTCGACGCAGCGGCTCGATCCGACCGTCGCCCTCTCCTACCGGCTGGGCGCCCGGCTCGCCGCCTTCGCCCGCTTCCAGACGGGCTTCAGGACCGGCGGCCTCGCGGTCGCGCAGGGGGTCGGACGCGTCGCGAACTACAAGCCCGATTCGATCCTGCTGGGCGAATTCGGACTGCGACGGCTGCGCAGCGGCGCGACCGGGCTGGCCTTCGCCGCCAGCGCGTCGACGGCCTGGTGGCGGGATATCCAGGCGGACCTGATCAATCGCCGCGGCGCGCCCTATACCGACAATATCGGCAACGCCTCGATCTATACGGTGGAAGCGACCGCGGACTGGATTCCGGTCGCGGGCCTCGACCTGACCGGGGCGCTGCTGTTCACCGAAAATCGCGTCAGCGGCCCCGTCGCGGATCAATCGAAACGCGACAACAGGCGCCTGCCCGATACGCCGCCGCTGGCGGGCAATGCGGCGATCACCTATGCCTGGAACCGGACGGCGGCGTGGCAGCCCCGGGTCGGCGCGACGATCGCCTATGTCGGGCGGTCGGTGCTGGGGACGGGCGATCTGCTCGACGTCAGCCAGGGGCGCTACTGGTCGCTGGGTGCGTCGGCGGGGGTGCGCTGGCGCAATCTGGACTGGCGGCTCGGCGTGGACAATCTGACGGACACGGCGGTCAGCCGCTTCGCCTATGGCAATCCGTTCCGGCTGGCGATGCGCGACCAGACGACGCCGCCGCGCCCGCTCAACGTCCGGCTGGGGGTAACCGCGGCCTGGTAGCCGCACGCAAGTCTGGAAAACGCCGCGTTTTGCGCCTATGTGCCGCAACCTCCCATGGCAACGAAACTCCCCTCTCCGCCCCGCGTCGGCATGGTCTCGCTCGGCTGTCCGAAGAATCTCGTCGACAGCGAGCGCATCCTCACGCAGTTGCGCTCCGACGGCTATCAGATGTCGGCCGACTATGCCGGCGCCGACGTCGTGCTCGTCAATACCTGCGGCTTTCTGGATTCCGCCAAGGAGGAAAGCCTGGAGGCGATCGGAGAAGCAATCAAGGAAAACGGCCGCGTCATCGTGACGGGGTGCATGGGCAAGGAAGCCGAAGTGATCCGCGCCCGGTTTCCCGATGTCCTCGCCGTCACGGGCGCGCATCAATATGAGCAGGTCGTCGATGCCGTTCACGCCGCCGCGCCGGCGAACCTGTCTCCGTATCTCGACCTCGTGCCGGATGCCGGGCTGAAGCTGACGCCGCGGCACTACAGCTATCTGAAAATTTCGGAAGGCTGCAATCATCGCTGCAGCTTCTGCATCATCCCCTCGCTGCGCGGCGATCTCGTCAGCCGCCGGCCCGACGCGATCCTGCGCGAGGCGGAAAAGCTCGTCGCCGCGGGGACGCGCGAACTACTGGTGATCAGCCAAGACACCAGCGCCTATGGCATCGACATCCGCAAGGAGCCGCGGATGTGGCACGGGCGCGAGGTCGTGCCCCACATGACCGATCTCGCGCGCGAACTCGGCCGCATCGCACCCTGGGTCCGGCTGCACTACGTCTACCCCTATCCCCATGTAGACCAGGTCATCCCGCTGATGGCGGAGGGGCTCGTGGTGCCGTATCTCGACATTCCGTTCCAGCATGCCGCCCCGTCGGTGCTGCGAACGATGAAGCGGCCCGGCAATGACGCCAAGGTTCTCCAGCGCATTCACGAGTGGCGGAGGATTTGCCCGGACATCGCGATCCGCTCGACGTTCGTCGTGGGCTTCCCGGGCGAGACCGAGGCGGATTTCCAGTATCTGCTCGACTGGCTCGACGAGGCGCAGCTCGATCGTGTCGGCGCGTTCCGCTTCGAACCGGTCGAGGGGGCGGCCGCGAACGCGCTGCCGGATCACGTTCCCGAGGCGGTGAAGGAAGAGCGTTACGCCCGGATCATGGAGAAGACCGCGGCGATTTCGGCGGCGAAGCTCCAGGCGAAGGTCGGCCGCACTTTGCCCGTGATCATCGATGAGGTCGGCGACGAAGGGGCGACCGGCCGCAGTCAGGCGGACGCACCGGAGATCGACGGCCAGGTCTTCCTGCGCGACGCTGCACACCTGGCCGCCGGCGATATCGTGTCCGTCGTCATCGAGGATGCCGACGAGCACGACCTCTACGGCGTACCGGCGTCATAGATCTTCCTTCCAGGCCGGGCGCCGATCCCATTGCGCCTGCGCCCGCTTTCTGTTTCGGTGGCGCGCATGCTTCGTCGTCTGATCGTCGCCGCGCTGCTCGCGGCCCCCGCCCCCGCCCTCGCCCAGGCGCTGACCCCGGCCGAAAGCGCGAAGATCGATACCATCGTCGCCGATACGCTGCGCGACACGGGCGTACCGTCGGCGTCGATCGCGGTCGTACGCGACGGGCGGATCGTCCTGGCCAAGGCCTATGGGAAACAGTCTGAGACCGCGAAGATTGCCGATCCCGCAGCGCTGTACCAGATTGCCTCCATCTCCAAGCAGTTCACCGCCGCGGCGATCCTGATGCTGGCGGACGAAGGCAAGCTCAAGCTCGACGATCCCGTCAGCGAATATGTCTCCGGCGTCACCGAGGGCGACCGTATCACCATCCGCCAGTTGCTCAGCCACACGTCCGGCCTGCGCGACTATTGGCCACAGGACTATAGCTTCAAGGCGATGGCAACGCCCGTCACCCCGCGCGAGATCGTGCGCCGCTGGGGTTCCGAGAAGCTGGACTTCCCGCCCGGCACGCAGTGGCAATATTCCAACACCGGCTATGTCGTGGCGGGCATGATCGTAGAGAAAGTTGCCGGCGAGCCGCTGCTGACCTTTCTCCAGCGGCGGATCTTCCAGCCCCTGGGCATCCGTGCGATCGATCAGGACAAGGCGGTCGGCCCCGGCTTCCCCCAGGGGTACAAGCGCTATGCGCTGGGCCCCGTCCGGGTCGAGACGCCGGCGGCGCCCGGCTGGCTCTACGCGGCAGGGGAATTGGCGATGAGCGCCCAGGACCTCGCCAAATGGGACATCGCGCGCATCGATCGCGCCCTGCTGCCCGCCGCCGATTGGCAGGCTCAGGAAACCGAGGTCAAGCTCGCCGACGGCTCGGGGACGGGATACGGTCTTGGGGTCGATGTCGGCACGCGCGACGGACATCCGATCGTCGAACATGGCGGCGAGGCGGTCGGCTTCCTGTCGGAGAACATCGTGTTTCCGAAGGATCGCGCCGCGGTCGTCGTGCTGACCAACGCCTGGTTTTCCGATGCGCAGAGCCGCATCGCGAACGGCATCGCCAAGGTCATCCTGCCGCCCGCCGCCGCGACCATTCCCGGCGATGCCGAAGCGCTGACGCAGGCGCGCCGGCTGTTCGATCAGCTGCGCGGCGGTACGCTCGACCGCGCGCTGCTCACCGAAGACGCGAATTATTATTTCACACCGTCGGCGCAGGCGGACTATCGCACGAGCCTCTCCGCGCTCGGCGAACCGACCGGCTTCACGCAGGTCGGCCGGGCGAAGCTGCGGGGCGGCTTCGTCTACCGCGGCTTCCGGGTCACCTATCCGGGGCGGACGCTGTCGATCGCGACCTTTGCACTGCCCGGCATCGCGCAGCCCTTCGAACAGTTCCTGGTGAGCCCCGCACAATGACCGCGACTGATTTTGCCGCGCTGCTCCAGCCCGACCGCGGCCAACCGGCGCGCACGATCCAGGTCGTCCCGCCGGATCGCTTCGCCGCCTGGCTGACCGCGCAACCGCAACGGGTCCGTACCGCCGTCGCCGCGCATGGTCTGACCGGCAAGGCGGGGGACCGCGCCGTGCTCCCGGCGGAGGCGGCGGACGACTGGTCGATGCTGCTGGTGTGCGACGAACCGACCAGCTCGCCGTGGCGGATCGCGTCGCTCGGCGCCTCGCTGCCGCCGGGCACCTATCGTCTCGCCGACGCCGACGCGGGCGCGTCGGCACTCGGCTGGTTGCTCGCACAGCACCGGTTCGACCTGTATCGCAAAGGCAATCATCCCGATCCACGCGTGCTGCTGACCACCGAACCCGCTGCGATCCAAGAGACCGTGCGCGTTGCGACCGCGACCGCGCGCGTCCGCGATCTCGTCAACACCGGCGCGTCGGACCTCGGCCCCGCCGAACTCGAAGACGCCGCGTCCGCGCTGGCGCAGGAGCATCATGCGACGCTTTCGGTGACGCGCGGCGAGGCGCTGGCGAGCGGATATCCGATGATCCACGCGGTCGGCCAGGCCGCGGTGCGGGAGCGGGCGCCCAGGCTGATCGAGCTCGGCTGGGGCGATGCGGCACACCCGCGCGTCGCGATCATCGGTAAGGGCGTGGTGTTCGACACCGGCGGCCTCGATCTCAAACCCTCGACCGCCATGCGCCTGATGAAGAAGGACATGGGTGGCGCGGCCCATGCGCTGGCGCTGGCCGAGCTAGTGATGGCGGCAAAGCTACCCATACGGCTGCATCTGCTGATCCCGGCGGTGGAAAATGCCGTCGCGGGCAATGCGTTTCGACCAGGTGACGTGCTGCGAAGTCGTGCTGGCCTGACGGTCGAGAACACGAACACCGATGCGGAGGGGCGCCTGATCCTGGGCGACGCGCTGACCCGGGCTGGCGAGGAGGCGCCCGAGCTGATCCTCGACTTCGCGACGCTGACCGGGGCCGCGCGCGTCGCGCTGGGGCCCGACCTGCCGCCGCTGTTCACCGACGACGAGGCGCTGGCCGCGGATCTGCTTGCCGCCGGTGCGACGGTGCACGATCCGCTGTGGCGCCTGCCACTTTGGGATGGCTATGACGAGATGCTCAAGTCGGACATCGCGGACATGGTCAATGCGCCCGACGGCGGCTTCGCCGGCGCGATTACGGCCGCCCTGTTCTTACGCCGCTTCGTCCCGAAGGGCGTCCCCTGGGCGCACATGGACGTGTTCGCCTGGCGACCGGCGGCGAAGCCCGCGCGGCCCAAGGGTGGCGACGCCTTCGCGCTGCGTGCCTGCTACCAGCTGCTCAAGACCCGCTACGCCGCGCGTTGAGTTCGGCGTCGCCGGGAATGTCCCACTCCTGATCGCGCAACACGGTCGAGAGGACGGGCCGCCCGTCGGCATCGCGCCAGGGGCGATAGCGGAACCGCGTCTCGACCGCGCGACAGGTGATCGCATCGATCTCTGCGCTGCCGCTGGTGCCGACGACGCGACAGTCGCTGGCACGGCCATCGATCCCGACGCGATACCGCATGCGGACGGTGCCGTGAAAGCCCTCCTCCAGTGCCCAGCGCGGGACGTCGCGACCGCGTACGTCGCCGCGGACAAGGACGGGCGTGCGCTCCAGCCCGCTGCCGTCGCCGTCGCCGTCACCGCCCGCGCCGTTGCCATTGCCGATGCCGCCGGCGCCGGTCCCCGGCCCTGGACGATCGGAGGCGCCCGACGTCGCCTGCACGCCGACATTGGGCAAGGGCGCGACGACGATCGGTGGCGGTACGGTCATGATCACCGGTACCGGTGCGGTGACCTCAGTCGCCTTGGAGCGGATGTTCGGCGGGGACGCCTTGCCGCTGGGCCGCATCACCTTCCTCGGCGGCGGCACGACGCGCTCGGGCGGCGGGGGAGGATCGGGCAGGACGGTGAAGGTGTCGAGGCCCTGCTGCATGGCCGGCGGTAGGAATCCCGCCGCCAGCCCGTGCAGCAACACGAACCCCAGTCCGCCCACCATCAGTGCGGTGAGCGCGGCGGCCCCTGCCCGTTCCCCGAGCCCACGCTGATCAAAGCTTCGTCGCGGCGCAATCATCATCGATCAGATGATGCCGCACCACGCCTTTCGCAACGCTGACCGCGGCGTGAGCGGCGTTGCGCCTACAGCGCCGCCGCCGCGCGAATGATCGGCACGAACTTCGCGGCGGTCAGGCTTGCGCCGCCGACCAGCGCGCCGTCCACGTCGGGACACGAAAGGATGCCGGCCGCATTGTCGCCGGTGACCGAACCGCCATACAGGATGCGGATGCCGTCCGCCGCGTCGCCGACGAGCATGCGCAACTTGGCGCGCGCAATGGCATGGATCGACTGGATATCCTCCAGCGTCGGCGTGCGGCCCGTCCCGATGGCCCAGCGGGGTTCGTAGGCCAAAGTGAACCAGCTGCCGTCGGCATGGTCGGGCACCGATTTCTCGATCTGCGCCTGGACGACGCGCTCGGCGCGATCCGCGTTGCGTTCCGCCTCCGTCTCGCCGCAGCAGGCGATCACCGTCAGGCCATGGCGTCGCGCAGCCGCCGCTTTCGCCCAGGCATCGTGGCTGGTCTCTCCCTGGTCGGCACGCCGCTCGGAATGGCCCACGATCGCAAACCGCGCGCCCGCCTCGCGCACCATGCCGGCGGAGACGCAGCCCGTGTGCGCCCCGCTATCTGCCTCATGCACGTCTTCCGCGCCGATCATCAGGGCAGGCACGCGCTGCGCCGCCGGCGCGATCAGCGTGAAGGGTACCGCGACCGCGACGTCGACGCCGGGTGACTCGGCCGCCGCCGCGGCGATACCGTCCAATTCATTGAGGCACGCGAGCGACCCGTTCATCTTCCAATTGCCTGCCACCAGCTTGCGCCGCGTCATCGTCTTCCCCTTGACCCATGTTCTTTTGTGGGTCCGGCGATGGCGCGGCGCGCGCTTGATGGCAAGCCGCCATCCCCGTAAAGCCCGTGCAACTCATCAAGGGACGATCGGCCTCTTTCATGCTCAGCTTCTTCCGCCGGATCATCAATTCCAAGGCCGGCGTCATCGTCACCTTCGTCGTTTTGGGCGTCATCGCGATCGCGTTCGCGGCCGGCGACGTCACCGGACTGCGTGGCGGAAACAGCGGCGGCCTCACGGGCAATTACGTCGTCAAGGTCGGGGGCGAGAAGGTCTCCGTCGCCGACCTGGAAAGCCGCATGCAGAGCGAGCTGCAGGATGCGCGACAGCAGCAGCCGACGATCACCATGGCCGACCTGATCGCCCAGGGCGGAATGCAGGCGGCGCTCGACCGGTCCGTCAACAGCCTCGCGCTCGACGAATTCGGTCATAATCAGGGCATGATCGTCTCGAAGCGTGCGGTCGACGGCCAGATCGCCAGCATTCCGGGGCTTCGCGGGCCCAACGGCCAATTCGATCCCGCCATCTATCAGCAACTGTTGCAACAGCGGCGGCTGACCGACGCGCAGGTGCGCAGCGACATCGCGCGCGGCCTGATGGCGCAGCAGCTCATCCTGCCGACGCAGGGCGCGACGCAGTTCCCACAGAAGGTCGCGCTGCCCTATGCCAGCCTGCTGCTCGAGAAGCGCGACGGGCGGATCGGCTTCATCCCGGCACAGGCGATGGACACGGGCGCGGCGCCGAGCGATGCCGAAATCCAGGCCGCCTATCGTCGCGGTATCGCGCGCTACACTGTGCCGCAGCGGCGCACCGTCCGCTATGCGATCGTCACGCCCGACCAGGTCAAGGCGCGCGTCGCGCCGACCGACCAGGAGATCGCGCAGGTCTATAACGAGCAGAAGGTCCGCTACGCCGCGGTGCAGAAGCGCGACATCACGCAGGTCGTCGTGCTTGACCAGGCCGGCGCGAACGCCCTTGCCGCGAAGGTCAGGGGCGGCGCCGCGCTCGCCGACGCGGCCCGCGCGGCTGGGCTCGAGCCTTCGACGCAAAAGGCGATGACGAAGGACGCCTATCGGGCGGCGACCTCCGCCGCGGCCGCGGACGCTGTATTCGGTGCCGCCAAGGGTGCGGTGGTCGGGCCAGTGCGCGGCGCGCTCGGCTGGATCGTCGCGCGAGTCGACACCATCGCCGACGTCCCGGGCAAGACGCTGGAGCAGGCGCGGCCGGAGATCGTCGCGGAACTGACCAAGCAGAAGCAGGAGCAGGCGCTGCGGCAGATCCACGATGCGCTCGATGATTCGCTCGCCCGCAACACGACGTTCGACGAAGCCGTCGCCGATCAGAAGCTGGCGGGGCAGCAGACGCAACCGCTTCTGGCCAACGGCGTCAATCCCGATGCACCCGGCACCCCCGCAGATCCGAAGCTTGCCCCTATCGTCGCCGCGGCCTTCCAGATGCAGGAAGGCGATGCGGCACAGCTCGTGCCGCTGGGCCAGGACGGCGGCTTCGCGCTGGTCGCTCTCGGTCGGATCACGGCCGCGACGCCCCGACCGCTGGCGCAGGTGCGCGACGCGGTCGTCGCCGATATCCGTGCGGACCGCGCCCGTGCCGCGGCGCGCACGCTGGCGGCGCAGGTCCTGGCCAAGGTCAACAAGGGCATGCCGCTGGCGCAGGCGCTGGCAGGCGCAGGGCGCGCATTGCCGCCGCCGCAGGCGATCTCCGCGGTCCGCGGCCAACTCGCCGCCAATCCCCGCGGCGCGCAGCCTGGCCTGGTGCTGATGTTCAGCATGGTGCCGGGCACTGCGAAGATGCTGGAAGCGCCAAATAAATCGGGCTGGCTGATCGTCGACCTCGATCGCGTCACACCCGGCGACGCGCGCGGCAACGCCCAGCTCGTCACCGGGACGCGGCAGGATCTCGCGCGGATCGTCGGACGCGAATATGTCGACCAGTTCGCACGCGCGGTCCGTAATCAGGTCGGCGTGAAGACCGACACGGGTGCCCTGGCGCGCGTGCGGGCGGAGCTCAGTGGCGCGAACCCGGCCGCCGGCAACTGACGTGCAACAGGCGATCGACGCGCTCGCCGCGGGCGGCCCCGCCTTCGTCTGGCGACGGCAGGTCGCGGATACCGACACGCCCGTCGCCGCCGCGCTGAAGCTGATCGAGCCTGGACGCGGCGACTATCTGCTGGAATCGGTCGAGGGCGGCGCGACCCGGGGGCGGTACAGCCTGATCGGGCTCGCCCCCGACCTCGTCTTCCGCGCGCGCGGCGACGCGGCCGAGATCAACCGCAACTGGTCGAGCGATCGCGACGCCTTCGCGCCCGCCGGCCGCCCCACGCTCGACGCTCTGCGCGCGTTGGTCGGCGAGTGCCGGGGCGAGGTGCCCGTCGATCTGCCGCCAGCGCTCGCCTGCCTCGTGGGCTATTTCGGCTATGAGACGATCGGCCTGGTCGAACGGCTCGACGCGCCTGCCGCCGATCCGCTTGGCCTGCCCGACATGCTCTTCGTGCGCCCGACGACGATCCTCGTCTTCGACCGCCTTGCCGACGCGCTGTACCTGGTCGCGCCGCTGTGGCCGGGTGAGGGCGATGCCGCGGCGCGGGTCGCGGCGGCCGAGGCGCAGCTCGACGATGTGGCCGCGCGTCTCGCGGGAACGCCCCTGCCGGCCCCCGTCCGCGCCTCGGCGACGGAGCCGGTCTACACCCCCGCGATGGCGCCTGCCGCCTACGAGAGGATGGTCCTGCGCGCGCAGGACTATATTCGTGCCGGCGACATATTTCAGGTCGTGCTGGCGCAGCGTTTTTCCGCGCCCTTCGCATTGCCGCCGCTCGAACTCTATCGCAGCCTGCGGCGGATCAATCCCTCGCCGTTCCTGTACCATCTCGACCTGCCCGGCTTCGCGCTGATCGGCTCCAGTCCGGAAATCCTGGTGCGCGTGCGCGACGATGCGGTGACGATCCGTCCCATCGCAGGCACTCGCCCGCGCGGCCGCACCGCCGCAGAGGACGAGGCGAACCGGCAGAGCCTGCTCGCGGATCCCAAGGAGCGGGCAGAGCATCTAATGCTGCTCGACCTCGGTCGCAACGATGTCGGTCGTGCCGCGGCACCGGGATCGGTCAGGGTCACGGCGAGCTACGGGATCGAATTCTATAGCCACGTCATGCACATCGTATCGAACGTCGTCGGTACGCTGCATCCCGACCGTGACGCAATCGATGCACTGTTCGCGGGCTTCCCGGCCGGTACCGTCTCCGGCGCGCCGAAGGTGCGCGCCTGCCAGATCATCGCGGAACTCGAACCGGAGCGGCGCGGCGCCTATGCCGGCGGCGTCGGCTATTTCTCGCCGGACGGATCGATGGATTCGTGCATCGTGCTGCGTACGGCGATCGTGAAGGACGGCATGATCCATGCGCAGGCCGGCGCCGGCGTGGTCGCCGACAGCGTGCCGGCCTATGAGCAGCGGGAATGCGAAGCGAAGGCCGGTGCCATCCTCGCCGCGGCTCGCGACGCGGTCGCCCGTGCCGCGGAGGCCGGATTCGGCCAGTAGCCCGTCAGGGCACCTGTTCGGCCGCGGCACGCTTGGCCCGTTCCTCGGCCGCCCACTGACGGTTTGCCGCCAGCGCACATCCGCTCTGTCCGCCGGTGCCCACCGGCGAACAGGTGTCGGGCAGCCCCCCTGCGACGCGGCCGACCTGATCCATCGTCGCCGTGCGGTTGACCCAGCTCTGGTTCTGCGCCGGGATGGGTCCGCTGTCGCGGAACTGCTTGGGAATGCGATAGGGCTGATCGAGCGTCGAGCAGACGACGATCTCGTTGCTGCTGCTCTGCGGGCATTTCTCGCCCCGGTTGAGCGTGACGCTGCGCACGCGTTGGGGCGGCTGGCCGCTCGCCGCCTGTTCCGCCGATCCGGCCGATTCTGCAGTCTGCGCCGAAGCGACAGCGGGGAGGCCGATCAGCGCGGCAACGATCAGGGGGCGAAACATCACAACGTCTCCTTCTGCGCCAATCAACGATCGAGCACGGTTCGGGCTCCATATCGCATCGTCCGCGATACGCCATGCTCGTTGCCGGCCCATGGTGCCCGAACCTGCATTGCCGGGGCCACATTGCCGGAAGATGACTCGCGGGCAACAGCCGTTGCGTGGCCTAGCCGTTGCGCTATGGCGCAGCGATGATCCTCGTCATCGACAATTATGACAGCTTCACCTGGAACCTCGTCCATTATCTGATGGAATTGGGCACGAAGGTGGAGGTGGTCCGCAACGACGCGATCTCGCCGGGGCAGGCGCTGTCGTCGGGTGCGGAGGCGTTCCTGATCTCGCCGGGCCCCTGCACGCCCAACGAGGCTGGCGTCAGCCTGGACCTGGTCGGCGCCTGTGCCGAAGCCGGTCGGCCGCTGCTCGGGGTCTGCCTGGGGCATCAGGCGATCGGTCAGTATTTCGGCGGGCGGGTCGAGAGGGGCGGCCTGATGCACGGCAAGACCTCGCCCGTCCTGCACGACGGCACCGGGCTGTTCGAGGGCCTGCCCTCGCCTTTCACCGCGACGCGTTACCATAGCCTGATCGTCAACGACGTTCCGGCGCCGCTGGTCGTCAACGCGCGCGCCAACGACGGCAACGTCATGGGCTTCCGCCACGAAAGCCTGCCGATCCACGGGGTGCAATTCCATCCCGAGAGCATCGCCACCGAACACGGCCATGCCATGCTCGCCAACTTCCTGAAGGCCGCGGGCATCGCGACGCGGGCGATCGCCGCGTGACCAGCCATTCCCTGCTGCCCGATCCGTCGACGCCTCTGTCGCGCGAAAGCGCGCGCCAGGCGTTCGCGGACATTCTCGACGCCCGAGCCTCCGAAGAGGATATTGGCGCCTTCCTGCTCGCACTGTCCGATCGCGAGGAGACCAGCCTCGAGATCGCCGAGGCGGCGCGCAGCCTGCGCGAACGCATGGTGCCCATCGGGGCCCCGCCGGGCGCGATCGACGTCTGCGGCACGGGCGGCGACGGCCACCACACGCTGAATGTCTCGACAGCGGTCGCGCTCGTCGTCGCCGCCTGCGGCGTACCGGTCGCGAAGCACGGCAATCGTGCCGCATCGTCCAAGGCCGGCGCGGCCGACACGCTCGAGGCGCTCGGCCTCGACCTCGACGTGGCGGGCGCGACCGCCGAAGGCAGCCTGGCCGACCTCGGCATCGCCTTCCTGTTTGCCGCCAACCATCATCCCGCGATGAAGCGCATCACCCCGATCCGTCGCCGCATCGGCAAGCGGACGATCTTCAACCTGATGGGTCCGCTGGCCAATCCGGCGCGCGTCTCGCGTCAGCTGCTCGGCATCGCGCGCCCGGACTACACCGGCCTCTATGCCGAGGCGCTGGCACAGCTCGGAACCGAGGCTGCGGCAGTGATCGCGGGCGAAGAGGGTCTGGACGAGCTTTCCACCGCCGGCCCCAGCATCGCCGTCTGCGTCGGCACCGCCGCCCTGCCCGCGCGGATCGCGCCCGAGGACGCGGGTCTCGCCCGGCATCCGCTTGCCGCGCTGCGTGGCGGGGATCCCGCCTATAACGCCACTGCCCTGCGGCACCTCTTGGCCGGTGAGGATGGCGCCTATCGCGATGCCGTTCTACTCAACGCCGCGGCGGCGCTCGTCGTCGCGGGCCATGCCACTTCCCTCATCGAGGGCGCGCGCGATGCCGCGCGCGCCCTCGATGACGGCAGCGCCGGCGCGCTGCTCGACCGCTGGATCGCCTACCGATGACCACCATCCTCTCCCGCATCGTCGAAACCAAGCGCGCCGAGGTCGCCGCCCGAAAGGCGACGACCAGCCTGGCCGACCTGGACGCCCGGATCGCATCCGTGACGCGCCCGCGCGGGTTCCGCGCGGCGCTCGACGCCAAGCAGGGCCATGCGCTGATCACGGAAATCAAGAAAGCGAGCCCGTCCAAGGGTTTGATTCGCGAGGACTTCGACCCACCGGCGCACGCCCGCGCCTATGAGGCCGGCGGCGCCGCCTGCCTGTCGGTGCTGACCGACGAGCAATGGTTCCGCGGCTGCGACGACGACCTCATCGCCGCGCGCGCCGCCTGCAGCCTGCCGGTGATCCGCAAGGATTTCATGGTCGATCCGTGGCAAGCGACCGAATCGCGCGCGATCGGCGCCGACGCGATCCTGATCATCGTCTCCGCCCTCGACGACGGCCAGATGGCGGAGATCGAGGCGAGCGCCCTCGACTGCGGCATGGACGTGCTGGTCGAAGTCCACGATGCGCACGAATTCGATCGCGCGCTGCGGCTGAAATCGCGGCTGATCGGCGTCAACAACCGCAACCTCCATGACTTCACCGTCGATTTTCGCCGCACGTTCAAGCTTGTCGACAGGGCGCCGCCGGGGTGCACCTTCGTCGCGGAAAGCGGCCTGTCGGCACGCGCCGACCTCGACGCGCTGGCGGACCATGGCGTGCATTGCTTCCTGATCGGTGAGTCGCTGATGCGCCAGCCCGACCTCACCGCCGCGACCCGGGCCTTGCTCGGATGAGCGGCCTGACGCACATCGACGCCGATGGCGCCGCCCGCATGGTCGACGTCGCCGGCAAGGCGGTGACGACGCGCGAAGCGACCGCGACCGGCCATATCGCGATCGCCGCCGATGCGCTTGCCGCCATCCGAGACGGTGCGACGAAGAAGGGCGATGTCCTCGCCGTGGCACGGATCGCCGGCATCATGGCGGCGAAGCGCACCGCCGACCTCATCCCCCTGTGCCATCCGTTGCCGCTGACCCGCGTCACCCTCGACCTGGCGATCGCGGCCGACGGCATCGTCGCCACCGCGACCGCGGCGACGGAGGGCAAGACCGGCGTCGAGATGGAGGCGCTCACTGCAGCGTCCGTCGCCTTGCTGACGATCTACGACATGGCCAAGGCGCTCGACCGGGCCATGACGATCAGCGGCCTGCGCCTGCTCGCCAAGTCCGGTGGCGCGTCGGGCGATTGGCAGGCGGCATGAGCCTGCTGCCGATCGCGGAGGCGCAGGCGCGGCTGTTCGCGCTCGCGACGCCGGTTGCGATCGAGACCGTGCCGCTCATGGCCGCACATGGTCGCTGGGCGACAGAAGACGTTAGGGCCCAGCGAACGCAGCCCGCACACGACCTGTCCGCCATGGACGGCTATGCGATCCGCGCCGCCGATTTGCCCGGGCCCTGGACGATGATCGGCGAGAGCGCCGCCGGACGTCCCTTCGCCGGCCGCGTCGGCGTGGGAGAGACGGTCCGTATCTTCACCGGCGCCGCGCTACCCGATGGCGCCGATACCGTGATGGTGCAGGAAGAGGTCGAGGCGGCCGGAGCGACGATCCGCCTGGTCGGCGAGGGGCCCGGCCGGGCCGGACGCAACGTCCGCCGCCGCGGGCTGGATTTCACCGAAGGCGACCGATTGATCGCAGGCGGCGAGCGGATCACGCCCGCCCGCCTCGCCGTCGCCGCGACAGGCGGCGTCGGCGCGATTTCGGTGCGTCGCCGCGTCCGCGTCGCCATCTGCGCGACCGGAGACGAACTGGTCGCGCCCGGGACGCAGCGGACGCCGGGCGAGCTGCCCGAATCCAATCGCGCGATGCTGGCGGCGATGCTGGCGGATCTGCCGGTCGACCTGATGGACCTCGGCATCCTCCCGGACGACCTGCCGACACTGCGCGACGCCTTCTCCATGGTCGACACCGACCTGCTCGTCACGACCGGCGGCGCGTCGGTCGGCGATCACGATCTCGTCCGTCCCGCGATCGAGGCGGCGGGCGGCCGCATCGACTTCTGGCGGATCGCGCTGCGCCCGGGCAAGCCGATGATGGCGGGCCGGCTCGGCGCGGCGGCGCTGCTCGGCTTGCCGGGCAACCCCGTCTCCGCCTTCGTCACCGCCATGCTGTTCGTCCGGCCGATGATCGCGCACCTTGCCGGCGCCGCCGATCCCCTGCCCCGCGCCACCAGCGTGTTGATCGGCGAGGATCTGCCGGCCAATGGCGCACGGACAGATTATCTGCGCGCGGAACTTCGGGACGGCCGGGCCTATGCGTCGACCATCCAGGACAGTTCGATGCTGCTCACGCTGGCGCGGTCGCATTGCCTCGTCGTCCGTCCGGCCGGCGCGCCCCCAGCCCGTGCCGGCGACTCGGCGCAGGTCCTGATGATCGCTTGACGGCAAGTAAAGTGTTCCCTAGAAGTTCCGCGTCTGTTCTGACGGGAAGGACCGCCCATGCTCACGCGCAAGCAGCACGAGCTTGTCTGCTTCATCAATGATCGACTGGAAGAGACCGGCATCTCCCCGTCGTTCGAGGAGATGAAGGAGGCGCTCGATCTCAAGTCCAAATCCGGCGTGCATCGGCTGATCAGCGCGCTGGAGGAACGCAATTTCATCCGCCGATTGCCCAACCGCGCGCGCGCGCTGGAAGTGCTGCGGATGCCGGAACGTCCCGAGAAGACGTCGCCCGCGGCCAGTGCCGCGGCAGCGGCGCCGGCGGCCGCACCAGCGCGCGGCAATGTCCGCCCCGCAACCACGCCCGCAAACGACGTCGTCGAGATCCCGCTGCATGGGCGCATCGCGGCGGGTGTCCCCATCGAGGCATTCGAGGGCAGTTCGATGCTCGCCGTCCCGGCGGCGCTGCTCGGATCGGGGGAGCATTATGCGCTCGAGGTTTCGGGCGACTCGATGGTCGAGGCGGGTATCCTCGACGGCGACTATGCGCTCATCCGGCGCACCGAGACCGCGCGTGACGGCGAGATCGTCGTCGCGCTGATCGAGGACAGCGAAGCGACGCTCAAATATTTCCGGCGCGAGGGCGCGATGATCCGGCTCGACCCGGCCAATCGCGCCTATGAGCCGCAGCGCTATCGCCCCGACATCGTCCGCGTACAGGGCAAGCTGTCCGGTATCCTGCGTCGTTACGACTGACGGCGCGGTACGGGGCCGGAACGGAGACGCTCGCCGCCACGGACGGTTCGGCATCGGGGCAGCGGATGCGTCTGCGTATCTGCGTGGATCGCGACGGCCGCTTTAAGCCGCGACCGCATGCGTCGATGCGAGCCGGCACGCACGCCTCGCGGACGCTTCCTTCCTTCGCGGCCGCGGAAGGCGGTCCGCAGCGCCTTAGGGGTGCGCTCGTCCCGTATCGCTCTTTGCCGGGCCTCGCGACAGATCGCAGGGTGCGCAAAGGCGGGAATAGCGCGGAGCGCGCCTGCCCGCGGCCGTTTCGCGGCGTGCCCGGCGCGACGGTCGTATTTGCGCATTGCAGCTCTCGATCGCGATACGGGTCGGGCCGCGCATCGATCGTCGTCAGGACCCGCGACCGAGCGATCCCGGATTGCGCGCAAAGCTGGCAGCATGGGTACGGCGCGTCCATGGATTCGCAGAGACGTCCCGATACCGAATCGCCTCGGTGGGCGTCGCATGCGGCGGCGTCACCCAGGGATGGGCATCCTCGGGCGTCCGGACGGTGACGACGCGCCGGGACGCGAGCGCGATCGAAACACCGCCCGTGCGCCGCAATAGGCCGAGGTCGAGCCGCAGCCAGCGCGGACGGCACCGCGCGGGAAGACGGCGGTCGCTGACGACGATGTCGGCACGCGCACACGCCTGGCGCAGCATCTCCCATGGCAGGGGATAGGCGCTGCGCGTTGCGAGAAGGCGCCAGTGCCGTCCGCCGCGGACGAGCGCGATCGCGCAGGCGTCGCGGGTGCATTGCGCTTCGGGACGATCCGACACCAGCATCGGATCGTTCTGCCCGCCCCCGGTTTCGCGTAGCATGTTGCGGACGTAGTCGCCGGACCTGTCGCGCAGAACGGCCAGACCGTCGCGGGTGCGCACCGCAAGGTGCCTGCCGTCGCCCGTGATGAGGATGTCGGGCGCCGGCGTGAACGCCATCCAGAGGCACCCCGCGACGAGCGGCACCGCGCCCAGCCAGCGGACCGAGGACTGCCATAGCGCCAGCCACAGGCCGCCGCCGACGCACAGGGCGAAGGCCGATGCTGGCACGGTGGCGAGCGCCATGGCGGACCCCGGCAGCGCGGCGACGGATCGGGCGATCCACAGCAGCAGCGCCATGCCCTTTCCCGTCAGCCACCAGAAGGGTGCGCCGAGCCCCGCCGCGTCCATCAGCAGCGCGAGCGCCTCCAGCGGCATGATGACGAAGGTGGTCAGCGGTATTGCGACGATATTGGCGAAGGCGCCATAAATACCCGCCCGGTGGAAATGATAGATCGCTATCGGCATCAGCGCCGCCTCGACCAGCAGGCCGGTGACCAGCAGCGACAGGAGTTCCCGCGCGACGCGGCGCACGCGCGTGACCTCCTTGGCGGCGAAAAGCGACGCGATCCGGGGATGCTCGTGAAACGCGACGATCGACACGATCGCGGCGAAGGAAAGCTGGAAGCTAGGCCCGACGAGCGCATCCGGCCAGCCGATCAGGACGACGACGGCACCGCCGGCCACCAGTCGCAGCGTGATCGCCTGCCGTCCCATCGCCATTGCAGCCAGCACCATCAGCGCGGCGACGCATGATCGTATCGTGGGAATCTGGTTGCCGGTCAGCCAGGTATAGCCGATCGCCGCGGCCGCGCCCGCCATGGCGGCGACGAGGGGCAGGCGAATGCGCAGCGCGAGCCATGGCCAGAGCGCGAGCAGGCGCAGGACGACGATCATCGTCGCGCCGACCGCCGCGGTGATATGCAACCCGCTGACCGACAGCAGGTGGGC
Organism: Sphingomonas sp. GV3; assembly: GCF_031082075.1. Classification (NCBI taxonomy): domain Bacteria; kingdom Pseudomonadati; phylum Pseudomonadota; class Alphaproteobacteria; order Sphingomonadales; family Sphingomonadaceae; genus Sphingomonas; species Sphingomonas sp. GV3. Next base: position 985,334 of record NZ_JARWLE010000001.1, read on the forward strand.
CAGTCCCGCGCGGCGCATGGCCTCCGCGTCGGCCTGGCTGATCGCCCCCTCGTCCCCCGTCGCCAGCGCCGCGGCGATGCCCCCCGCGCTCCCCTCGAGCTGCGCGGTGATGTGGCGCGTCAGGCGGTCGCGCAACGCGGCGCCGCCCTCGCTTCCGCGCCTCGAAACGGACAGGGGGCCGAATGCCCGTCCTGTTGCGCCGATGCCCGCGAACCAGGCGACGCGCGCATAATCATAGGCGCCGGGCACCGCCGCTTCGGGCGGCGGCAGCAATCGCGCCGACAGGCGCACGCGATCGCTTGGCGCGATCGTATCCCGGACGTTCGCCGCGTCGACGTTGACCCGTATGCGGGTTGGCAGGCCGAGCCCGGCATCGGGGCGGATCGTCAGCCGCACCAGGCCGCGCGCGGTCAGGGGTTCCGCCTGTTCCACCACCCCTGCGAACCGGACCACCGCCGGATGAGCGAGCACGGGTGCGGTAGCGCGCTCGGCATGCCACCAGGCGAGGGCCACGCCGATCGCCACGGCGAGCGCGCCCGTCGCGACCGCCCGCGCCAGTCGGGTTCGCCCGTCGATCGCGGCCGCCCCCAGGCCCAGGCCGGTCGCAGCGAGGATTGCCGTCCGCCACGCGCGCGGATCGGGCGACACGAACCAGATCGCGATGCCCAGGCCCAGCATGACGGGCAGCCACAAGGGCAGCTGCTCGCGTTCCGATTCCAGCCATCGCTCGATCCGCCGGAGCGACCGGCCCCCTCCCGCGGGCCACGGGATTTGAAGGCGCGGAATGCGCGTGCTAGGGGCCGCCGCGGTTGAATAGGCCATCACCTCGAACCCTAAGGAGCAGGCGCGGTTGGGCGCAACAGTGGATCACGACGCGAACGGGAACGCCGCCGCCACGGGCACGGCGATCGTCACCCGGTTCGCCCCTTCGCCGACCGGCTATCTCCATCTGGGCGGCGCGCGCACGGCGCTGTTCAACTGGCTTTTTGCCCGCCATCACGGCGGCAGGTTCCTGCTGCGCATCGAGGACACCGATCGCGCCCGCTCGACCCAGCCGGCGATCGACGCGATCCTGGCGGGGCTGAAGTGGCTCGGCATCGACTGGGACGGCGATGCGGTCTTCCAGTTCGCGCGCGCCGACCGGCATGCCGAGGTCGCGCACAAGATGGTCGCGAGCGGCAACGCCTACCGCTGCTACATGACGCAGGAAGAGATCGCCGCACAGCGCGAGGCGGCGCAGGCGGAAAAGCGTCCCTTGCGGATCCGCTCGCCCTGGCGTGACCGGACCGATCATCCCGAGGGCCAGCCCTATGTCGTCCGGCTGAAGGCACCGCGCGAGGGTGCGACGACGATCGAGGATCGCGTGCAGGGATCGGTGACCGTGCAGAACGCGGAGCTTGACGATCTCATCCTGCTGCGGTCGGACGGCACCCCCACCTACATGCTCGCGGTGGTCGTCGACGACCATGATATGCGCGTGACGCACGTGATCCGTGGCGACGACCACCTCAACAACGCGTTCCGGCAGTTGCCGATCTACCGCGCGATGGATTGGCCGGAACCAGTCTACGCCCACATTCCGCTGATCCACGGTACCGACGGCGCGAAGCTGTCGAAGCGCCACGGCGCGGTCGGGATCGAGGCCTATCGCGACGAGCTCGGGATCCTGCCCGAGGCGTTCGACAACTATCTGCTTCGCCTCGGCTGGGGCCATGGCGACGACGAAATCATCAGCCGCGAGCAGGCGGTAGAATGGTTCGATCTGGCCGGCGTCGGCAAGAGCCCGTCGCGTTTCGACCTCAAGAAGCTCGAGAACCTCAACGGACACTATATCCGCGCCGCCGACGACGGGCGGCTGGCCCGCCTCGTCGCGAACATCGGTGGATACGGCGAAGACAGCATCCCCCTGCTCACCCAGGCGATGCCGTTCCTAAAGGCGCGTGCCGCCAATCTCAACGAACTGGCGGACGGCGCCCGCTTCCTCTTCGCGCAGCGTCCGGTGACCTTGGAAGCGTCCGCCTCGGACCTGCTCTCCGACGAAGCGCGATCGTTGCTTGCGCAACTGCACACGGCGCTTGACGCAGTGCAGCAGTGGGATCAGGAGACGATCGAAGCAGCGGTACGGCAGGTCGCCGACGCCCGGGGCGCCAAGCTCGGGCAGGTCGCCCAGCCGCTCCGCGCCGCTCTCACCGGGCGCAAGACATCGCCCGGCATCTTCGACGTGCTCGCGCTTCTGGGCAAAGAGGAAAGCCTCGGCCGGATCGCGGACCAGATGGCAGTCTGACAGGAAGGACAAGACATGACCGACACCGCGAAATTCGCCCTGGACGGCAAGGAATTCGAATACCCGGTCATGTCGGGTTCGGTCGGCCCCGACGTGGTCGACATCCGCAAGCTGTATGCGCAGACCGGCGCCTTCACCTACGATCCCGGCTTCACGTCGACCGCCTCGTGCCGGTCGGCCCTGACTTATATCGACGGCGACGAGGGTGTGCTTCTGCACCGCGGCTATCCGATCGGCGAGCTCGCCGAACAGTCGAGCTTCATGGAGGTCGCCTATCTGCTGCTGAACGGGGAACTGCCCTCGGCGGACGAGCTGCAGACGTTCAACACCACGATCACCCGCCACACGATGGTGCACGAGCAGCTCGCGGCGTTCTTCCGCGGGTTCCGCCGCGATGCGCATCCGATGGCGATCATGTGCGGCGTCGTCGGCGCGCTGTCGGCCTTCTACCACGACTCGACCGACATCCACGATCCGGTGCAGCGCACCATCGCCAGTCACCGGCTGATCGCGAAGATCCCGACGATCGCCGCGATGGCGCACAAGTACAGCGTCGGGCAGCCGTTCCTGTATCCCGACAATTCGCTGAGCTACACGGGCAACTTCCTGCGCATGACCTTCGGCGTGCCGGCGGAGCCTTATGAGGTCAATCCGGCGGTCGAGCGGGCGATGGACCGCATCTTCATCCTGCACGCCGATCACGAGCAGAACGCCTCGACCTCGACCGTCCGCCTCGCCGGATCGTCGGGGGCCAATCCGTTCGCGTGCATCGCGGCGGGCATCGCCTGCCTGTGGGGTCCGGCGCACGGCGGCGCGAACGAGGCCGCGCTCAACATGCTGCGCGAGATCGGCACGCCCGAGCGCATTCCGGAATTCATCGCCCGCGCCAAGGACAAGAACGATCCGTTCCGCCTGATGGGCTTTGGCCATCGCGTCTACAAGAACTACGATCCGCGCGCGACCGTGATGCAGAAGACGGTGCGCGAGGTGTTCGACGCGCTCAAGGTCAACGATCCCCTGTTCGAGACCGCGCTGCGGCTCGAGGAGATCGCGCTCAGCGACGATTATTTCATCGAGAAGAAGCTGTTCCCGAACGTCGACTTCTATTCGGGCGTGATCCTGTCGGCGATCGGCTTCCCGACCGAGATGTTCACCGTGCTGTTCGCGCTGGCCCGTACCGTCGGCTGGGTCGCGCAGTGGAACGAGATGATCACCGATCCCGACCAGAAGATCGGCCGTCCGCGTCAGCTCTACACCGGGCCGACGCAGCGCAGCTACGTTCCGGTGGCGGAGCGCTGATGCGCCGGCTCCGGCCGATCCTCCTCGCGGTGGGCGTCATGCTGGCGCTCACCGGTGCGCTGTGGATCGGCCAGGGTCTCGGCTACGTCCACTGGCCCGAATCGAGCTTCATGCTCGACCAGCGGATTTGGGCCGACCGCGGCAGTGCGGTCGCGGTCTTCGGTCTTTTGCTGATCCTCGTCGCACGGCGGCTGCCGCGTCACTGACGTCCCGCGCGCCGCGCAAATCCTGCCGCCGCCGGAGCCGCCTATGCGGCCACGGCCGGCCGGAGCCTATACGTCGGCGGCGGGCAGGCTGAGCGTGAACGTGGCCCCCTCGCCCGGCACGCTCTCCACCGAAAGGTCGCCGCCCATCGCACGTGCCAGCCGGCGCGCGATGTAGAGCCCCAGGCCGTTGCCCCCGGCCTCCGTTGGATCCACGCGCTCGAATTTCTCGAAGATACGCGCCTGGTCCTCGGGCGCGATGCCCTTGCCCTGATCCGCGACGACCGCCTCGGCCATTGCGCCGACCCGTGCCGCGGTGACCGTGACGACGCCATGGGCGGGCGAATAGCGAACCGCGTTGCTGATCAGGTTGACGAGAATTTGCAGCGTCCGTCGGAAATCGCCGGACGCGGCGATGCGCACGTCGGCCAGCGGCCGCGCGATGGCGATTCCGGTGTTCGACGCCTTGACCGACAGCAGGCCCGCCGCGCGGCGCGCGACATCGGCGAGGTCGATCGTCTCCACATCCGGGCGGAAGCCGGGACGCTCGACCGCCTCGAGATCGACGAGATCGTCGACGAGACCGAGCAGATGCCGTCCCGCATTGGCGATGTCGGACGCGTAATCCGCATAGTCGGCCTGTACCGGGCCCTCTGCGCGCGCATGGATCGTGTCGGCATGGGCGATGATCCGCGCGAGCGGCGTGCGCAGCGCCCGGTCCAGCCCCTGCGTGAAGTTCGAGGAGATCGCCGGTTCCGCGGAGGCCTCGACGACGGGGTCGAGCACGCGCGCGACGCCGATCAGGCCGGCGAAGCCTCCGCTCTGGTCCTGCCGCACGCGGGCGTCGAGCGCCACCGCGCGGCCGTTGATGCGCAGTCGCGCGGGCTGCGCGGTAAAGGGGCGCCGCCGTGCCATCGCCTCGAGGATGGGCATCGCGCCCCCGCTGTCGCTTTCGAGCGAGAAGAGCGCCGTCAGCGGCTGGCCGAGCAGCGCCAGCGCATCGATGCCATATTGGCGCGCACCCTCGATGCCGACGAAGGTCAGATACAGCGCGGCGTCGGTTTCCCACGGCAGATCGCCGTCCTCGTGCACCGGGCTTTCGGCTGCTTCGGGAACCGGACGCGGCCTGACCTCCCGCCATCCCGATACGGCGATGCGCACGACCTCGCCATCTGGCTGCGCGCGCACCCACAGATCCAGGTCGGTATCCCCGTCCGCGACGGTGACGCCGCGCGAAACCAGGATGCCGAGCCGCTTCGCCAGCCGCGCGATGGTGGCGAGCTGCGGAACGGCCGGGATTTCCCCGATCCCGCCGCCAGCACCCGCATTGAGCGCCAGCAACGCGGGGTCGGCCGACGCCAACCGTCCCGCCGCGTCGATCACCGCGTGCGACACGGGTATGTCGGGCAGTCCCTTGATCCTCAACGCATGCTCTCCCGGGCCAGCGCATCGATCGCGAGGCGAAGGTCGTGATGCAGCGTCAGCGGCGCCAGCGCCGAACGCGCGGTTTCGATCGGCACCGCCGCGATGGCGTCGAGCGCGTCTGCGAACGCCTCGATGTCGCGCCGCGGATCGGCATCCGCCAGGGCGAGGGCGATACGTGCGATCGTCTCCCGGTCCAGCGCCACCGCGCGCAGCGCCAGCCAGAGCCGATCGCCTTCGGGCTCCAGCACGATCTGCCGCGCCGCCGAGAAATCGATGTCGACCCCGCGCGCGAGCACCGCGATGAACAGCAGCAGGCGGCGATCGCCGAGCGCATCGACCAGCAGCGGCCCGATCTCCTCGCTGCGGGCATCGATCGCGGTCGCCAGCCGCATCGCCGCCGCCTCGGGCCGCTGGCCCTCGTCGTGGGCGCCGAGATTGCGCTGTGCCGCGGCGACGATCGCACGATCGAGCGCGGCGTCGCCGGCATCGCCGACGTTCTGCGCCTCGCGGATACACGCCGCCACCCACCAGACGAGCTGGTGGTGCCGCTCGGCCGGCAGGGCGGAATGATGCGCCCTGCCCTGCTCGATCGCGGTGCGCCGCCGCGCCTCGGCGGTCAGCAAGGCGCGTGCCGCCGCCGCGACGACGCCGTCATCGACCTCCGTCAGGCGGATCAGCAGGCTCGGCTGCTCCGCGTCCGCGGAGACGGGAGCGAGCGCCTGCCCGATCTGGTCGGCACGGACCTGCGCCAGCAGCTCGTCCATCAGTTGGCGATCGCGCAGCAGGCCGGCGCGGCCGAGCCGACGCAGGACGTCGTCGGGGCCGCGCAGGATGCGCTCGGCGGCATCCGACTGCGTTCGTTCGGCAAGCACCCGGGCCGCATGGTGGCGAATGTCGGTCTCGATCGCCCGTACCACCGCCTCCAGCAGCTGGCCCAGCATCGTGCGCGTGCGCTCGTCCAGCCGCGCGTCGTCGGGCAGGAAGAAATCGGCGATCGCCGCCCCCAGTCGCGAATCGGCGGCAGCACCCAGCCGCCGCGCCGCCGCGAGGCGCGCGGCGAGCGTATGGCGTTGCTGATGCTCCGGCTCGACCGACATGGTCCTCGCGCTAGTCCCTTTAGCGTTAAGGTGGTGCTAAGGCTCGCGCCGCAGACGTTCGATTGCGGCGAACGCCGTCGCCACGGCATAGACGCAGCCCGCGATCAGCGCCACCAGCGGTGCATCGACCAGCGCACCGAGCCAGACCGGCACCAGATAGGCCGGGGCGCTGCCCCACCATCCGTTGCGCGGCGCGGGACCGACCGCACGATCGCCGAGCGCGGCGACGAGGACGAGGCCGATGGCAAGCACCAGCGGCACGCCGTCGCGCGCCAGCACCGTCTCGTCATGACCATAGGTAAGCACGGCGAGCGCCGGCAGGACCGACGCGCCGACCTTCAGCCCCCGCGCCATGCCGGGATCGTCGCGCAGATCCGCGAGCGCGCTCGCGACCAGCAAGCCCACCGTCCCCGCCATGGCCAGCAGGAGCCCGGCTATGGGATGCGACAGATACGTCAGCACGAGTGCGATGAGACCGACGACCGCGCCGCCTGCCGCCACCGCCGGCGCGGACACGCCGCGCGGCACGAGCAACGGGATCGTGGCGCGGGCGATCGGCGTGACGACGAAACGCTCGAACCAGCCGCTGCGGCCGGAAACCATCGCGGTCAGCACGCGGCGGCCGCGCGCCTCCAGCGCCTGTCCGGAATGGCCGAGCGCATGGCCGCCCCGGATCGCGCCGGCCGGCAACAGCATGTGGACGGCCTGCGCCTGTTCGGCGAGCCTGATCAGCGTCGACTGCAGGTCGTAGTCGCGGGGCAGCGCCGCGAGTTCCGCGACGCGACGCGCCTCGAGCCGGGCAACGCCGGCCCAGACCATGCCGCCGCCCACGCGTTCATATCCCGTCTGCGCCGCGTCCTGCGGCATAACCAGCAACGCATCGCCGCCACCCTGGGCGAGCGCGGCGATCGTTTCCTCGGTGGTCGTCAGACCGTCCGCGAGCATGAGCACGCGTGCCAGCGGGTGCAGCTTCTCCGCCGCCTCGGCCGCGGTGCGGACGGTGTCCACCGCGATCCCGCGGCGGCCGATGCGGTTGATCGCACCGAGCAGTTCCGGCGTCAGGCGCGCGACGACGATGACGATCTGCGACGCGCCGGCGGCGACCAGCAGCCGCGCCTGATATTCGATCAGCGTCATGCCGCCGAACGGCAGCGTGGCGGTCAACATCGCGGGCCGATCGTCCGCGTCGTGCATGGCAATGAGAAGGCCCGCGAGCATCCGCCTGCTGGTAGGGGCTAGGTCCGGCGCTGGCTAGGTCGGATCGACATGGCCGGCCTCGTGCCGCTGTATCCTGGGGTGGGGGTCGGTCGTGCGCTACAGGCGCGCGACGGTCCGCTTCAGCTTGGCGAGCGTGGGCGCGTCGTGCGGCAAGGTCGCCGCGCGATTGGCCATGGCCATCAGCCGTACCGCGCCGAAGCTCGCGGCGAGGCCCGTCAGGCGGGCGGTCGCGTCGCGCCACGCGGCACGGTCCTCTGCCGCTTCCAGCGCGGCGACCGCGTTATGCGCGCTCTCGACGAACGCGACGCGCAGTTCCGCGATAAGAGCGGGTTCGTCGCCGACCGCGGCCGCGAGGGTCGCGTCGATCGCTCCGGGATCATAAGCCATCGCCGCGACTCTAGGTGCGGGAGCTTAACGCTTCGTTGCGGTTTCGCTTTGTCCGCGCGGCAAAGGCGGGTAGGTTCGCCTTGTTCAAAAGGGGGTTCCATGATCGTCGACATGCGGGCGGACGCCGGCGGCCACAGCCATGCGGAACATGTCGGCATCGCGCCGCACGCCCATGACGATCATCTCGACCTTGCCGATCAGGATCCCGCGTGGACGCTGTCAGTCGCGCCCGAAACACCGTCGCGCGCATGGGTGTTGCCCGTGATCGCGCTTGTCGTGTCGCTCGCCTGGCTCGTTGGCATGCTGTGGCTGGTCCGCGATGATGTCGCGCTGCTGAGCCCCGTCGCGCTGGTCGAACTGATCGCCGCGCTCGCGGTCGTGCCGGCGCTTCTGGGAATCATCTGTCTGCTGGTGATGCGTACCAGCCGCGCCGAGGCGCGCCGATTCGGCGACACGGCCCGCGCGATGCGGACCGAGGCGGCAAGTCTCGAACGGACCGTGGCGGTGCTGTCCCGATCGCTCGACGCCAACCGTCGCGTGCTGGCTGAGCAGATCTCCAGCCTGATGACGATGGGCGACGGCGCGAACGAGCGGCTGCTGGCGGTCGGGCGCGGGCTTTCGGCCGAGGTCGCTGCGGCGGAAGCGCATGCCCGCACCCTGCGCGAGGTCGCGACGACGGCGCAGGCAAGCGTCGACGTGCTGCTCGCAACCCTGCCCCGTGCGCAGGACGAGATCGAGGCGGCGCGCACGCAGCTGGAGGCCAGCGGGCTGACCGCCGGTCGCCACGCCGCCGCGCTCGAGGGCCAGTTGGCGGCCCTGGCCGAACGCGGCCGCGAAGCGGATCTGATCGCGGGCGGCGCGGCGCAGCGGCTCGCCGCGCACCTCGCGCGGATGGAGGCGACCAGCGAGACTGCCGGGGCCCGGCTCGAGGCGGTGACGAGCGAGATGTCCGGCTCGGTGGACGCGTTGCTCGGCCGCACCGCCGACGCGATCGACGAGGCGCGCAAGGGCATCGCGACGCAGGGCGATGCCATGCTCGCCATGCTGCGCGCCAACCAGGCCGCGCTCGACAGCGCAGCGCGCAACAGTGCCGACGCACTCGCCGAACGGATCGGTGCGGTCGAGGACGTCATCGATCGGGTCGTCACGCGGCTCGAACGCCACCGCGCCGCCAGCGACGACATGATCGTCGTCATCGATGCGGAGATCGATCGCGTCGAAACCCGCATGGACGCGCTGCATACGCAGGGCGTGGAACGATCGCAGATGCTCGCCGCCTCGATCAGCGCGCTGGGCGGTTCGGCCGATGCGATGACCGAGGCGCTGCGTACCGGCGAGGCGATGGCGACGCGGACGATCGGCACGACCGAATCGTTGCTGATCGCGCTCGACGCCGCCGCGCGCGAGATCGACGAAACCCTGCCCGAGGCGCTCGCCCGCCTCGATGCCCGGATCGCCTCGAGCAAGCAGGTGGTCGTCGCGGCCAAGCCCGAGTTGCTCGCGCTCGTCACCGCCGCGGAAAGCACGCACGATGCGATCGAGGCGATCGCCGGCGTCATCGCCGATCAGCGCCGGACGCTCGACACGCTGTCGAATACGCTTCTCCAGACGCTCACCGAGGGACGCAGCAAGGCCGACTCGCTCGGGACCATGGTCGACGAGACGATCGAGCGGACGCATCGCTTCGCCGAGGAGGCCGCGCCGCGGCTCGTCGAGGCGCTGCTGCGGGTCCGCGACACCGCGTCGACCGCCGCCGATCGGGCGCGCGAGACGCTCGCCTCCGTCATCCCCGAGGCCGCCGCGGCGCTGGAGGAGGCGAGCACCGTCGCGATGCGGCGCGCGGCGAGCGACACGGTGGAGCGGCAGGTGCGCGCGATCGGCGAAGCGACCGACGACGCGGTCGCCGCCGCGAGCCGCGCCACGGAGCGACTTTCCGCGCAGGTGCAGGAGATTCTCGACAAGACCGCATTGGTCGAAACGCGGATCGAGGATGCACGGACCGAACGCGAGGAGGCCGATCGCAACAGCTTCGCGCGGCGCGCCTCGCTGCTGATCGAGTCGCTCAACTCCGCCGCCATCGACGTCACCAAGGCGTTCGCGCCGGAAGTGTCGGACAGCGCCTGGGCCGCCTATCTGAAGGGGGACCGCGGCGTCTTTACCCGCCGCGCGGTGCGCATCCTCGAGCCCGCCGATGCGCGCGAGATCGCCCGGCTCTACGACGACGACGCGACCTTCCGCGAAACGGTCAACCGCTACATCCACGACTTCGAAGGGATGCTGCGCACGATCCTGGCGCAGCGCGACGGTTCGCCGCTCGGCGTGACGTTGCTCTCGTCGGACATGGGCAAGCTCTACGTCGCGCTCGCACAGGCGATCGAGCGCCTGCGCTAGCGCGCGATCCAGCGGAGCGCGCCGCTGTAACGCCCCCCCCCTCGCGCGCGGTTGCGCCGCCGGCGGTCGGTGGACGATCAGCGGATGGACCTCGGCGCGAAGGCGGCAGGACCGCGTTCCCGTGCGGGACCGGTCGTATCGCGCACCGGCGCCGCGCGGCGGCGGACGCCGCTGCTCAGGCGTCGTTATAGATTTCGTCGGGATTGAACAGGTCGAGCATCCGCGGCGTCACCCAGCCGAACTCGTAGTTCGCAACGAACAGGCCGAACAGGATGGTCGCGACGATCGTGACCCTCAGCGCGAGCCGCCCGAGGTGGAATTCGTGCGGCGCGCTTTCGGCCTGGCCGGGTACGTGCTCTCCCCCAACCTCTCGCGTCGTCCTCACGCCCCAGGGCAACACGAGGAAGACGGAGAAAGCCCAGAACAGCACGTAAATCGCCAGCATTGACGTCCAGCGCATGGGGCCTTCCTCCGCTTGCCGGTTCAGGCCTGGACGATCAGCACGTCGACGATCGGCTTCTTGCCCGTCCAGCGGGTCGCCACGCGGCGTACGGCGAGGCGGATGTCCTCGCGGCGCCGATCGACTTCGCGCTTACCGCTCATCGCCTCCTGCGCCGCGGCGACCGCATCCTCGACGAACGCCAGACGATCCTCCTCGACGGGTACGCCCTGCACGCGCACCTGCGGCGTGCCGATGCCGCGCCCGTTGCGATCGATCGCGACCGCGACCGAGATCTGGCCGTTGATCGCCAGCTTGCGGCGCTCGTTGATCGTCGATCCGTCGGCGGGCAGGATCACGTCGCCGTCCAGCACGAGCCGGCCCACGCCCGCATGGCCGATCTTCGTCGCCTGACCCGGCAACAGCCGCACGATCTCGCCGTCGCTCTGCACGATCGCCTGGGGCACGCCCTGCGCCTGCGCGTAGCGGGCATGTTCCATCATGTGCCGCATCTCGCCATGCACCGGCACGAGCAGCTCTGGACGGATCCACCCATACATCTGCGCGAGCTCGGGCCGCCCCGGATGGCCGGAGACGTGGACATGCGCCTGACGCTCGGTGACCATGCGCACGCCCTTGGCGGCGAGCGTGTTCTGGATCTTGCCGATCGCGATCTCGTTGCCCGGGATCTGCTTCGACGAGAAGATGACCGTGTCGCCCTCGTCCAGCTTGATCGTATGGCTGCCGTCCGCGACGCGGGCGAGCGCGGCGCGCGGTTCGCCTTGGCCGCCGGTGGCGACGATCAGGACCTTGTTGCGGGGCAGCCGCATCGCCGTCTCCGGATCCACGGTCTCGGGAAAATCACCCAGATAGCCGCAGGCGCGCGCCACCTTCAGGATCCGGTCCAGCGAGCGGCCGGTGACGCAGAGCTTGCGTCCCGTCTCGCGCGCCACCTCGCCCAGCGTGTGCAGCCGCGCGGCGTTGGAGGCGAAGGTCGTCACCAGCACGCGCCCGCGCGCCTTGGCGATCGTCTCGGCCAGCCCGCGCCGCACCGACGACTCGGAGCCGGACGCTTCCTCGTTGAAGACGTTGGTGGAATCGCAGACGAGAACGTCGATTCCCGCATCGCCGATCTTGGCGAGCGTCTCGCCGCTCGTCGGCTTGCCGATCACGGGATGGGGATCGAGCTTCCAGTCGCCGGTGTGGAAGACGCTGCCGGCGGCCGTCTCGATCACCAGCGCATTGGGCTCGGGGATCGAATGCGACAGTTCGACGAAGCGGACGCCGAACGGCCCGATCCGCTCTGCCCCGCCCGGCTGAACGACGCGCAGCTTGACGCGGTTGGCGTTGCCCTCTTCCTCCAGCTTCCCGCGGATCAGCCCGGCGGTGAACGGCGTCGCGTAGAGCGGCACGCCGAGGTCTTCGGCCAGATAGGGCAAGGCGCCGATATGGTCTTCGTGCCCGTGCGTCAGCACGATGCCGACCAGGTCCTCGCGGCGATCCTCGATGAAGGCGAGGTCCGGCAGGACGAGGTCGATGCCGGGATAGGCCGCATCGGCGAAGGTGACGCCGCAATCGACCATCAGCCATTTGCCGGCATGGCCATAGAGGTTGACGTTCATGCCGATCTCGCCCGAGCCGCCGAGCGCGCAGAAGAGCAATTCATTATTCTTGGGGGTCATCAATATCTTTCGGAAAATCTCTCGTGCGCCCGCCAGGCCGAACGGCGCGAGCGCGTCATGGGTGGATATGGGCTCTTTCGGCCATGATCGCCAGTCCCTGTATCGTCAGGTCGGGCTCGACGACGTCGAAGGCGGCGGTATGTTGCTCGAACAGGATCGCGAGGCCGCCGGTCGCGATCACCTTCACCGGGCGGCCGACCTCGGCGCGCAGCCGCGCGACCAGTCCCTCGATCATCGCGATATAGCCCCAGAAGATGCCGATATGCATCTGGTCGACCGTATTGCGGCCGATGACGCTGGTGGAAGCCGGTGCCTCAATCGCGATCCGCGGCAGTTTCGCCGCGGCGCTGACCAGCGCGTCGAGCGACAGGTTGATCCCGGGTGCGATGATCCCGCCCTTGTAGGCGCCGCGATAGTCGCTGACGTCGAATGTCGTCGCGGTGCCGAAGTCGATCACGATCAGGTCGCCCTCGTGCAGCGCATGCGCCGCGATCGTGTTGACCGCGCGGTCCGCGCCGAGATTCTGCGGCTCGTCGACGTCGAGCGCGATACCCCATTCGACCGGCGCGCGCCCCGCGATCAGGGCCTCGGTACGGAAGTATTTGCTCGCGAGGACCTGCAGATTGTGCAGCGCGCGGGGCACCACCGTCGCGACGATCACCGCATGGACGTCATCGCGCGCGAAGCCTTCGAGCGCGAGCAGCTGGCTGAGCCAGACGGCATATTCGTCCGCCGTCCGGCGCGGATCGGTCGCGATCCGCCAGCGGCCGCGAATCTCGCGTCCTTCGACCAGCGCGAACACGACATTGGTATTGCCGGCATCGATCGCGAGCAGCATCGCCTACGCCACCTTCCCTTGCGGCGGCCCGCGCCGCCCGATTGCCCTCACGGCAGGAATACGTCGCCGGCGTGCATGACACGCCGGGTACCGTCAGCCAAGCGCAGGACCAGCGCGCCATCGGCGTCGAGACCGTCGAACAGCGCCTCCAGCCGGGTCTCGCCATCCCGCACCGACAAGGCCGTCCCGACCGGATGCGCCGCTGCGAGCCAGGCGCGTCGAACGACATCGAACCCTTCGTCCCGCCAGCGGGTGATCCACCGCGCGAGGACGTCGGCCAGCACCTCCACCAGCGTCGCCGCCCCGATCGCGCAATCCTGGGCCGCCAGGCTGGTGGTGCGTCGGTCGGGCAAGTCCGGGTGATGCGCGACATTGACGCCGATACCGATCACGACCGCATCGCCGCTCCGTTCGAGCAGGATACCCGCCAGCTTCGCGCCGTCGACCATCACGTCGTTGGGCCATTTCAGTATGGCCCTGCCAGGCATATAGAGGGAAAGCGCCTCGTGCAGCGCCACCGCCGCGAGCAGCGCCAGCGACGCCGCCGGCGGGTCGCCGGCTCGTAGCCGGACGAGCGTGCTGGCGTACAGATTGCCCACGGGCGATTCCCACACGCGGCCCTGCCGGCCCCGCCCTGCCACCTGCCGCTCGGCACGGAGCCACTCGCCCTCCCGCGCGCCGTGCGCGGCGAGGTGGAGAAGATCGGCGTTGGTCGATCCCGTCTCGACGATGGTACGGATCGACACGGGCGGTGAAACGATCAGAACAGCGCCTGTGCCGCCGCCATCGTCCACGCGCTGAGCGGTGCGATCAGCAGATAGCCGAGCGGCGAGATGAACGCCGCCGTGACGACGATCAGGCCGCCTTCGAGCTTGCTGTCGCCCGCGCCGAACGCCGGCGCCGGCTCGTCGAAGTACATCGTCTTGACGACGCGCAGGTAGTAATAGGCGCCGATGACCGAGGCGACATAGCCGATCACCGCCAGCGGGAAGAGCCCTGCCGCGATCGCCGCGTCGAACACCGCGAACTTGGCATAGAAGCCGAACAGCGGCGGAATGCCGGCGAGGCTCAGCATGAACATCATCAGCGCGAAGGCGAGGCCCGGCCGCGTCCGCGACAGGCCACTCAGCGCGGCGATGCTCTCCACCGGCTGGCCATCCGCATCGCGCATCTGAAGCACGACGAGGAACGAGCCGAGCGTCATGACGACATAGATGGTGAGGTACACCAACACCGCCGACACGCCCGTCGGCGTGCCCGCCGCCAGGCCGATCAGCGCGAAGCCGACATTGTTGATCGACGAATAGGCGAGCAGGCGCTTGATGTTGGTCTGACCGACCGCCGCCACCGCACCCAGGATGATCGACGCGAGCGCCGCGAAGATCACGATCTGGCGCCACTGGTCGGTCGCCGGGCCCATCGCCTCCACCGCGACGCGGACCGCGAGGCCCATCGCCGCGACCTTGGGTGCGGAGGCGAAGAACGCCGTCACCGGCGTCGGCGCACCCTCGTAGACGTCCGGCGTCCACATGTGGAACGGTACCGCCGAGATCTTGAAGGCGAGACCGGCGAAGACGAAGACCAGCCCGAAGAGCAGGCCGAGCGAGCGCGGGCCGGCGTAGGCCTGCGCGATCCCGTCGAACAGCGTCGTGCCCGCGAAGCCGTAGACCAGGCTGATGCCGTAGAGCAGGATGCCGCTCGCCAGCGCGCCCAGCACGAAATATTTGAGGCCCGCTTCGGCCGAGCGCGTATCGCGGCGCATGAAGCTCGCCAGCACGTAGGCCGCGAGGCTCTGCAGTTCGAGGCCGACGTACAGCGTCAGCAGGTCGGCGGCCGACACCATGATGCCCATGCCCGCCGCGGAGAGCAGGATCAGCACCGGATATTCGGGACGCAGATCGTCGCCGCTGGTGCGCTGGAAGAAGCCGGGCGCCATCAGGATGGCGATCGCTGCGGCCGGGAACATCAACAGCTTGGCGAAGCCGGCGAACGCATCGGCGCGGTACAGGCCGTCGAAGGCCATGCCGCCGCCCGACGCGGGACCGGCCACGGCGACGCAGGCGCCGGCCAGGATCGCGACGGCGGCCCAGGAGATGGCACGGGTCGAGCCCTGACCGCCCCAGGCGGCGACGAGCATCAGGACGATGGCACCGACCCCGAGGATCACCTCGGGCAGCGTCATGGCGAGATTGGCGGCGTAATCCATTAGTGCGCGCCCTCGGCTGCAGCGTGAACAGGCGCGGCAGGCTTGCCGGCGGTGGGTTTGGAGTCGCTCGGCGGCGCCGCGCGGTCGATCCGGGCGAGCAGCACGCCGACATCCTTGCGCATCGGCGCCATGAAGCTCTCGGGGTACACGCCCATCCAGAGCGCCACGGCGGCGACCGGTGCGAGCAGCCAGAGCTCGCGCCCCGACAGGTCCTGCATCTCGCGGACATCGTCCGACTTGATCTCGCCGAACACGACGCGGCGGTACAGGTACAGCATGTAGGCCGCGCCGAGGATGATGCCGGTGGTGCAGATCAGCGCCGTCCAGGTCGACACCTGGTACGTGCCCATCAGGCTGAGGAATTCGGCGACGAAGCCGCTCGTCCCCGGCAGGCCGATCGATGCCATGGTGAAGAACAGGAAGAACAGGGCGTAGCGCGGCATGTTGATCGCCAGACCGCCGTAGCGCGCGATCTCGCGGGTGTGCAGCCGGTCGTAGATGACGCCGACGCACAGGAACAGCGCGCCCGACACCAGCCCGTGGCTGAGCATCATGATCATCGCGCCCTCGATCCCCTGCCGGTTGAAGGCATAGAGGCCGATGGTCACGATCGCCATGTGCGCCACGGAGCTATAGGCGATCAGCTTCTTCATGTCCGACTGCACCAGCGCGACGAGGCTCGTGTAGACGACCGCGATGCCCGACAGGAGGAAGATCAGCCAGGTCAGCTGGCCCGACGCCTCGGGGAACATCGGCAGGCTGAAGCGCAGGAAGCCATAGCCGCCGAGCTTGAGCAGCACGCCCGCCAGGATGACGGAACCGGCCGTCGGCGCCTGCACGTGCGCGTCGGGCAGCCAGGTGTGCACCGGCCACATCGGCATCTTCACCGCGAAGGAGGCGAAGAAGGCGAGCCACAGCCATGTCTGGACATGCGCGGGGAAGTCGTACGCCATAAGCTCGGGGATGCGCGTCGTGCCCGCCGCGCGCGCCATGTAGAGCATCGCGATGAACATCACGACCGAACCGAGCAACGTGTACAGGAAGAACTTGTACGACGCGTAGATGCGGTTCACCCCGCCCCAGATGCCGATGATCAGGAACATCGGGATCAGGCCGGCTTCGAAGAAGATGTAGAACAGGAACAGGTCCTGTGCCGCGAAGGTGCCGATCATCAGCACCTCCGTGAACAGGAAGGCCGCCATATATTCGGGCACGCGGTTGGTCACCGAGCGCCAGCTCGCCCCGATGCAGATCGGCATCAGGAACACGCTGAGCATGATCAGCAGCAGCGCGAAGCCGTCGATCCCCAGCGCCCAGGCGAAGCGCCCGAACACCGGCTGGTATTCGACGAACTGCCATTGCGCGCCGCCGATGTCGTAATTCGTCCACAGCAGGATGCCGAGCGCGAAGTCGATCAGCGTCGCGACCAGCGCGGTCATCCGCGCGCCCTGCGGCGACAGGAAGAGACAGGCGATGGCGGCGATCGCGGGGACCGCCAGCATCAACGACAGGATGGGAAAGCCGCTCATTTCGCGATCGCCCAGGTAACGGCCGCGGTCAGCCCGATCAGCATGACGAAGGCATAGGTATAGACATATCCGTTCTGAAGCCGGCCGGCGATCCGGCTGGAGAGCTGCACCGCCCAGGCCGAGCCGTTCGGCCCGAACCGGTCGATCGTCTTCTCGTCACCGCGATGCCACAGCAGGCGGCCGATCGCGAAGGCGGGGCGGACGAAGAGCAGGTTATACAGCTCGTCGAAATAATATTTGTGGAGCAGGAAGCGGTACAGGATCCGGAACTGGTCCGACACCGCCTTCGGGAAGCTCGGCGCCTTGATATAGGCATACCAGGCGGTGACCAAACCGAGCAGCATCGCGATCGTCGCCGACAGCTTGATGGCCACCGGCACACCGTGCATCGCGTGCATCAGATGCTCGCGGAACGCGATGTCGCCCTTCCAGAAGCCCTCGCCCGCGCTCGGCTCGATGAAGAAGCCGTGGAAGACGAAGCCCGCGGCGATCGCCCCGATCGACAGCACGATCAGCGGGATGAGCATGACCAGCGGGCTCTCGTGCGGATGGTAGCCGCCGGTCCCGGCGGGCAGGTCCTGCTGCGCGGGGCCGTGCTCGGACGGGCGGTCGCCCGCGTCTTCGGCCTGCGCCGGATTGCCGTGCGCCTCGCTCGGATGGTGGGCGTCATGACCATGCGCGTCATGCGCATGGGCGACGTGGGCGTGGTCGGCATGGGCATGATCGTCATGGCCGTGGCCATGCGCATCGTGCAGCGCGTGCTGGATATGCTCCGACGCGGCCCAGCGCGGCTTGCCCCAGAAGGTCAGGAACATCAGGCGCCACGAATAGAAGCTGGTGATCGCCGCGACGAGCACGCCGACGAACCACACGCCCGGCTCGCCCGCCGCCCAGCTCGCCTCGATGATCGCATCCTTCGAATGGAAGCCGGCGAACCCGATCGCGAGCGGATTGCCGAACAGCGCGGGGATGCCGACG
The DNA here is from genome assembly GCF_031082075.1 of Sphingomonas sp. GV3. Lineage (NCBI taxonomy): Bacteria > Pseudomonadati > Pseudomonadota > Alphaproteobacteria > Sphingomonadales > Sphingomonadaceae > Sphingomonas > Sphingomonas sp. GV3. The sequence continues at coordinate 1,003,310 of NZ_JARWLE010000001.1, forward strand.
CCGGTGATCGCCAGCGTGCCGGCCATCATGCCCCAGAAGGTGAGCGGGATGCTTTTGCGCAGGCCGCCGTAATAGCGCATGTCCTGCTCGTGGTGCATCGCATGGATCACCGATCCCGCGCCCAAGAACAGCAGCGCCTTGAAGAAGGCGTGCGTGAACAGGTGGAACATCGCCGCGCCATAGGCGCCGACGCCGGCGGCGAAGAACATGTAGCCGAGCTGCGAACAGGTCGAATAGGCGATGACGCGCTTGATGTCGGTCTGCACCATGCCGACCGTGGCGGCGAACAGGCAGGTCGCGGCGCCGATCGTGGTGACGAAATGCAGCGCGGTCGGCGACATCTCGAACATCGGCGACAGGCGGCAGACCATGAAGACGCCCGCGGTGACCATCGTCGCTGCGTGGATCAGCGCCGACACCGGGGTCGGGCCCTCCATCGCGTCCGGCAGCCAGGTGTGCAGGCCGAGCTGCGCCGACTTGCCCATCGCGCCGACGAACAGCAGCAGGCACAGCACCGTCATCGTGTCGAAGCGATAGCCGAGGAAGCCGATCGTCGATCCCGCCATGGTCGGCGCCGCCGCCAGGATCGCCGGGATCGACACGGTGCCGAAGACGAGGAAGGTGCCGAAGATGCCGAGCATGAAGCCGAGGTCGCCGACGCGGTTGACGACGAACGCCTTGATCGCGGCGGCATTGGCGCTCGGCTTGCGGAACCAGAAGCCGATCAGCAGGTAGCTGGCGAGGCCGACGCCCTCCCAGCCGAAGAACATCTGGACCAAGGTGTCCGCGGTCACCAGCATCAGCATCGCGAAGGTGAACAGCGACAGATAGGCGAAGAAGCGGGGCTGGTCCGGGTCCTCGCTCATATAGCCCCAGCTATAGAGGTGGACGAGCGCCGAGACGCTGGTGATCACGACGAGCATGATCGCGGTCAGCTGGTCGACGCGCAAGGACCAGGCGACATTCATATCGCCGCTGACGATCCACTGGAACACCGGCACCACCGTCGCGCTGTTCGCGCCCGACAGGAAGCCGAGGAAGATCGGCCAGGACAGCAGGCACGATACGAACAGCGCGCCGGTCGTCACCAGCTTGGCCGGGACGAAGCCGATCGCCTTGTTGCCGAGCCCGGCCACCGCCGCTGCGAGCAGCGGCAGGAAAACAATGAACAGGATGGACGTCACCTGCCGATTACCCCTTCATCCGGTTGACGTCGTCGACCGCGATCGTGCCGCGGCCACGGAAATAGATCACCAGGATCGCGAGCCCGATCGCCGCCTCGCCCGCGGCGACGGTCAGCACGAACATCGCGAACACCTGCCCCACTAGATCGTGGAGGAAGGCCGAGAAGGCGACGAGATTGATGTTCACCGCCAGCAGGATCAGCTCGATCGCCATCAGGATGACGATCAGGTTCTTCCGGTTGAGGAAGATGCCGAGCACCCCCATGGTGAACAGGATGGCCGCGACGACCAGATAGTGGATGAGACCGATGGTCACAGCTGGACCCCCTCGCCGACCGGCGGCTGGACGTTGCGCGTTGCGTCCTGCGGACGGCGCGCGTTCTGGCGGCTGATGTTCTGGCCGCGCACGCCGCCACGCTGGCGATGCGTCAGCACGATCGCGCCGATCATCGCGACGAGCAGCACGAAGCCCGCGCCCTCGAACACGAACAGATAGCGCGTGTAGAGCAGATTGCCGATCGCCTGGATGTTGGGCACGTTGCCTTCGATCGGCGCGATCCGCTGCGACAGCTTGACGCCCCCCGCGCTCCACGCGCCGACCGCGATGATGATCTCCGCCGCGAGGCCGACCGCGAGCGCGAGGCCGAGCGGCAGGTAGCGCGCGAACCCGGCGCGCATCTGCGCGACCTCGATGTCGAGCATCATCACCACGAACAGGAACAGCACCGCGACCGCACCGACATAGACGATGACGAGCAGCATGGCGATGAACTCCGCCCCGACCAGGACCATCAGGCCCGCGGCGTTGAAGAAGGCTAGGATCAGCCACATCACCGAATGGACCGGATTGCGCGACGATATGGTCATCGCACCCGAACCGATCACGACGATGGCGAACAGGTAGAAGGCTAGAGCCTGGATCACGATTTGGTCGGCCCCCTTAAGCCGGGATGAGCGGTGCGGCGCGCATTAACGGTACGGCGCATCGGCGGCAAGGTTCGCCGCGATCGCGCGCTCCCAACGGTCGCCGTTGTCGAGCAGCTTCGCCTTGTCGTAGATCAGCTCTTCGCGCGTCTCGGTCGAGAATTCGTAGTTCGGCCCCTCGACGATCGCATCCACCGGGCAGGCCTCCTGGCACAGCCCGCAATAGATGCACTTCGTCATGTCGATGTCGTAGCGCGTCGTGCGGCGGCTGCCGTCGTCACGCGGCTCCGCCTCGATCGTGATCGCCTGCGCCGGGCACACCGCCTCGCACAGCTTGCACGCGATGCAGCGTTCCTCGCCGTTCGGATAGCGGCGCAGCGCATGCTCGCCGCGGAACCGCGGGCTCACCGGGTTCCGCTCGAACGGATAATTGATCGTCGCCTTGGGCTTGAAGAAATACTTCAGCGTGAGGGCATGCGCCTTCACGAACTCCCAAAGCGTGAACGATTTGACGATCTGTGCGACGCTCACGATCCAAACCCCATAACCCGGTCGATGGCGACGACCGTCAATCCGATGATGACGCCGCCCAACGCGCGACGCCGGAGTGCGGCGGGGTCCAGCCCCGCGCGCACGATCAAAGCACTTACCCGGTTCACACCGGCACGCGCATCCACATCAGCACGCCCGACACTAGGAACACCCAGAACAGCGACAGCGGCAGGAAAACCTTCCAGCCCAGCCGCATCAGCTGGTCGTAGCGATAGCGCGGGACCGTCGCCTTCACCCAGCTGAACACGAAGAAGAAAAACAGCATCTTGGCGAGCAGCCAGATGATGCCCGGCACCGCATACATCCAGCCGACGTTGAGCGGGGGCAGCCAGCCGCCCCAGAACAGCGTCGCGTTGAGCGCGCACATCAGGATGACGTTGGCATATTCACCCAGCCAGAACAGCGCGAAGCTCATCGAGCTGTATTCGGTCTGGTAGCCGGCGACGAGCTCGCTCTCCGCTTCGGTCAGGTCGAACGGCGCGCGCTGCGTTTCGGCGAGCGCCGAGATGAAGAACACCACCGCCATCGGGAACAGCAGCGGGTTGATCCAGAAGCCGTTGACCCAGCCCAGGCCATGGCCCTGCTGCGCCATGACGATGCCCGACAGGTTGAACGTACCCGACCACAGCACCACCGAGATCAGCACGAAACCGATTGCGACCTCGTAGCTGACCATCTGCGCCGCGGCACGCAGCGCGGAGTAGAAGGGATATTTGGAGTTCGACGCCCAGCCCGACAGGATGATGCCGTAGACGCCGAGCGACGAGGCCGCGAGCACGTAGAGCAGGCCGACGTTGATGTCGGCGACGACGACGCCGGCCTGGAACGGGATCACCGCCCAGACGATCAGCGCGACCGTGAAGGTGATGATCGGCGCGAGCAGGAACAGCACGCGGTTCGCCGCGGCCGGGACGATCGTCTCCTGCAGGAAGACCTTGAGGCCGTCGGCGAACGACTGGAGCAGGCCGAGCGGCCCCACGACGTTCGGGCCGCGGCGCAGCGCCATCGCCGCCCAGATCTTGCGATCGGCGTAGATGATCATCGCCACCGCAAGCATCAGCGGCAGCGCTATGACCAGGATGCCGACGATCGTCGCGACGAACCATGCCCAGCCATAGGACATGCCGACGGTGGTGTTAAAGAAATTGGTCACTCCGCCGCCTCCGCGAACGTCTCGCCATGGACCAGTTCGGCCGAGCAGCGCTGCATCGTCGGGGACGCGCGGCAGATGGCGTTGGTCAGATAGAAATCCTTGATCGGATAGCCCGCGAGCGTCCCCTGACCGGCGCCGTCCAGCGCCGGCGGGTTCCATTCATAGCCGGCGAGCTGGCCGATATTGCGCAGCGCCGGAACCTCGGTCGCCATCGCCTCGCGCAGCCCGGACAGGCTGTCGAACGGCAGCGTGTGGCCGAGCCCTTCCGACAGGGCGCGGAAGATCGTCCAGTCCTCGCGCGCGTCGCCGGGCGCGAAGACCGCGCGCTCGCCGCGCTGCACGCGACCCTCGGTGTTGACCCAGGTGCCGGACTTCTCGGCATAGGTCGAGCCCGGCAGGATCACGTCGGCGTGATGCGCGCCCATGTCGCCATGGTGGCCGACATAGACCTTGAAGCCGCCGAACCGCGTGAAATCCACCTCGTCCGCGCCCAGGAAGAAGGTCACCCCGGCGTCCGCGACATCCGCGATGCCGCCCTTCTGCGCATAGCCAAGCATCAGCCCGCCCATCCGGCTCGCCGCCATGTGCACGACGTTGAAGCCGTTCCATGCGGTGCCGTCCTCGAGCGTGCGCACCAGGTTGAACTGCCTGGCGAAGCCCAGCGCGGCGCCATGGCCACCCTTCAGCGCGCCACCACCGACGATCACCATCGGCGCCTTGGCATCGGTGAACGCCTTGGCCACCGCCTCCGGCAAACCGCCGAGCAGCGACAGTTCGCTGCCCAGCCACTCGACCTTATAGGTCAGCTCGGTCTCCGGGCCGATGCCGTAGACCTTCGCGCCCTTCTTGATCGCCTTGCGGATGCGCGTGTTGATCAGCGGCGCTTCCCAGCGCAAATTGGTGCCGACCAGCAGGATCGCGTCCGCGCGCTCGACGCCTGCGATCGTCGTGTTGAAGTTGACCGCGCCCAGGCTGGACACGTCATAGTCCATGCCCGTCTGCCGGCCCTCGAGCTTGGTCGAGCCGAGCTTCGCGAGCAGCGCCTTGGCGGCATACATCGTCTCGCAATCGACCAGGTCGCCGGCGACCGCCGCGACGTTCGACCCGGCCGCATCGACCTTGGCCTTGATCACCGCGAACGCCTCGTCCCAGCTCACCGGCGCTAGCTTGCCGTCGCGCCGCACATAGGGACGGTCGAGACGACGACGCACCAGGCCGTCGACATGATGGCGCGTCTTGTCGTGCGCCCATTCCTCGTTGACGTCCTCGTTGATGCGCGGGACGCAGCGCAGCACCTGGCGGCCGCGGCTGTCGAGGCGGATGTTGGTGCCGACCGCGTCCATCACGTCGATGGTCAGCGTCTTCTTCAGCTCCCAGGGCCGCGCCTCATAGGCGTAGGGCTTGCTGGTCAGCGCGCCGACCGGACACAGGTCGACGACATTGCCCGAAAGCTCGCTGGTCACCGCCTGCTCGAGATAGCTGGTGATCTGCATGTCCTCGCCGCGATAGATCGCGCCGATCTCCTCGACCCCCGCGACCTCTTCGGCGAAGCGGACGCAGCGGGTGCATTGAATGCAGCGGGTCATGATCGTCTTGACGATCGGACCCATATACTTCTCGGTCACCGCGCGCTTGTTCTCGGTGTAGCGGCTGTACCCCTTGCCATAGGCGACGGACTGGTCCTGTAGGTCGCACTCGCCGCCCTGGTCGCAGATCGGGCAGTCGAGAGGATGGTTGATGAGCAGGAACTCCATCACGCCTTCGCGCGCGTTCTTCACCATCGGCGTGGTGGTGAACACTTCCTGGTTGTCGGCGGCGGGCAGCGCGCACGACGCCTGCGGCTTCGGCGGTCCGGGCTTCACCTCGACCAGGCACATGCGGCAATTGCCGGCGATCGACAGCCGCTCGTGATAGCAGAAGCGCGGGATCTCCCTGCCCGCGGCCTCGCATGCCTGGAGGACGGTGGCGCCCTGCGGTACCTCGACCTCGATCCCGTCGACTTTGAGCTTGGGCATTATTCGGCAGCTTCCTGCATCGGGGCGAGCGAGCCGCCGTTGCGTTCGATGATCCGGCGCTCGATCTCCGGCCGGAAATGACGGATCAGGCCCTGGATCGGCCACGCCGCGGCGTCGCCGAGCGCACAGATCGTATGACCCTCGACCTGCTTGGTGACCTGCTGCAGCGTGTCGATCTCGCTGATGTCGGCGTCGCCGGTGCGCAGCCGCTCCATCACGCGCCACATCCAGCCCGTACCCTCGCGGCACGGCGTGCACTGGCCGCAGCTCTCGTGCTTGTAGAAATAGCTGATGCGGCTGATCGCGCGGACGATGTCGGTCGACTTGTCCATGACGATCACCGCCGCGGTGCCGAGGCCCGACCCGACCGCCTTCAGCCCGTCGAAGTCCATCGGCGCGTCGATGATGTCCTTGGCGGGGACCAAAGGCACCGACGATCCGCCCGGGATCACCGCGAGCAGATTGTCCCAGCCGCCGCGGATGCCGCCGCAATGCGTCTCGATCAGCTCGCGGAAGGTGATGCCCATCGCATCCTCGACCACGCAAGGCTTGTTCACGTGCCCGCTGATCTGGAAGAGCTTGGTGCCCTTGTTGTTCTCGCGCCCGAAGCTCGAGAACCAGTCCGCGCCGCGACGCAGGATGGTCGGCGCGACGGCGATGCTCTCGACGTTGTTCACCGTCGTCGGGCAGCCGTAGAGGCCCGCGCCCGCCGGGAACGGCGGCTTGAGCCGCGGCTGGCCCTTCTTGCCCTCGAGGCTCTCGAGCATCGCGGTCTCTTCGCCACAGATATAGGCGCCCGCGCCGCGATGGACGAAGACGTCGAAGTCATAGCCCGAGCCGCAGGCGTTCTTGCCGATCAGCCCGGCGTCATACGCCTCGGCCACCGCCGCGAACAATGTCTCGGCCTCGCGGATATATTCGCCGCGGATGTAGATATAGGCGGCGCGCGCGCGCATGGCGAAGCCCGCGATCAGCGCGCCCTCGATCAGCTTGTGCGGATCGTGACGGATGATCTCGCGGTCCTTGCACGACCCCGGCTCCGACTCGTCGGCATTGATGACGAGGAAGTTCGGCCGGTCGGGCTTGGGCTCCTTGGGCATGAACGACCATTTCGTGCCGGTCGGGAAGCCCGCGCCGCCGCGGCCGCGCAGACCCGATGCCTTGATCACGTCGATGATCGCGTCCTGGCCGATGGCCATCAGCGCCTTGGTATTGTCCCAGTCGCCGCGCTTCAGCGCCGCCTGCAGGTTCCAGGGCTGGAACCCGTAGACATTGGTGAAGATGCGGTCCTTATCGGCGAGCATCAGGCCCACTCCCCGCGATAGTCATGATTTTCCTCGACCATCGCCGTCAGCGTCGTCGGGCCGCCCTCGGGGCAGCTCGTCTGGCGGCCGATCGTCGATCCGGTCTTCGGCTGCTCGCCCTTGGCGAGTGCCTCCAGCACCGCGATCGTGCGATCATAGTCCAGATCTTCGTAATTGTCGTCGTTGATCTGGACCATCGGCGCATTGGCGCAGGTGCCCAGGCACTCAACCTCGGTCAGCGTGAACAGGCCGTCGGGCGTGGTCTTGCCCTTGATCAGCCCCTTGTTCTTGCACGCCGCCAGAACGTCGTCGCTGCCACGCAGCATGCACGGCGTCGTACCGCAGACCTGCACGTGGTAGCGGCCGACCGGCGCCAGGTTGAACATCGTGTAGAAGGTCGCGACCTCGAACACGCGCATATAGGGCACGCCGATCTGGCGCGCGACGAACTCGATCACCGGCACGGGCAGCCAGCCTTGCGTCTGCGTCTCCTCGCCGACCTGCCGCTGGGCAAGATCGAGGAACGGGATCGACGCCGACTGCTCGCGACCCGCCGGGTAGCGCGCGAGGATCGCATTCGCCTTCTTCTGATTCTCTTCGGTCCAGGCGAAGCCGCCCCAGCGTGCGCGGGTCTCGGCCTCGTCGGGAATCTGTGCTGCTTCAGCCATTAGCGGTCACATTCACCAAAAACGATGTCCATCGCGCCCAGGATCGCGGTCGTGTCCGCCAGCATGTGGCCCTTGGACATGAAGTCCATCGCCTGCAGGTGGCTGAACGCGGTCGGGCGAATCTTGCAGCGATAGGGCTTGTTCGACCCGTCGGAGACGAGGAACACGCCGAACTCGCCCTTGGGGCTCTCGGTCGCGACGTACACCTCGCCCGCGGGCACGTGATAGCCCTCGGTATAGAGCTTGAAGTGGTGGATCAGCGCTTCCATCGAGCGCTTCATCTCGGCGCGCTTGGGCGGCACCACCTTGCGGTCGGTCGAGGCGATCGGCCCTTCCGGCATGTCGCGCAGGCACTGCTTCATGATCCGCGCCGACTGGCGGACCTCCTCGACCCGCACCATGAACCGGTCGTAGCAGTCGCCGCGGGTGCCGACGGGGATGTCGAACTCCATCCGGTCGTAGACGTCGTAGGGCTGCGACTTGCGCAGGTCCCACGGTATGCCGGCCGCACGGATCATCGGGCCGGAGAAGCCCCAGGCGATCGCATCCTCGCGGCTCACCGTCGCGATGTCGACGTTGCGCTGCTTGAAGATGCGGTTGTCGGCGACCAGGCTGATCGCGTCCTCGAACAGGCGCGGCAGGCGCGTGTCGAGCCAGTCGGCGATGTCGGTAAGCAGTTTGAGCGGCACGTCCTGGTGGACGCCGCCCGGGCGCATGTAATTGTGGTGCATGCGCGCGCCGGACGCGCGCTCGAGGAAGTTGTAGCAATCCTCGCGGATCTCGAACAGCCACAGGTTCGGCGTCATCGCGCCGACGTCCATCACGTGGCTGCCAAGGTTGAGCATGTGGTTGGAGATGCGCGTCAGCTCGGCGAAGAACACGCGCAGATATTGCGCGCGCAGCGGCACCTCGATGTCGAGCAGCTTCTCGATCGCGAGCACGAACGTATGTTCCATGCACATCGGCGAGCAATAGTCGAGGCGATCGAAATAGGGAATCGCCTGCGCATAGGTCTTGTATTCGATCAGCTTCTCGGTGCCGCGATGCAGCAGACCGACGTGCGGGTCGACTCGCTCGATGATCTCGCCGTCCAGCTCCATGACGAGGCGCAGAACGCCGTGCGCCGCGGGGTGCTGCGGACCGAAGTTGATCGTGTAATTCTGGATGGTGACGTCGCCCGTCGTCGGATCGGACGCATCCTCGACACCCATCAGTTCGCTGACATAGTCGCTCACTGGTTCTGTCCCTCACCCTTGGTCGGCACGACGTCGGACTCGCCGGGCTTGCTTTCGGCCTTGTTCCCACCGTGCCGCTCGCCGGCGCCGGTCTGGCCGGCATCGGTGGTCGCCGTCTTGGCATAGGGCTCGCTGCCCGCCTTGGGCGTCGCCACCGGGGCGGTCGCCGCATCGGCCTTCTGGATCTGGTCGGCCTTCAGCGGCGTCGGCGCGCCCTTCGCCTCGGGCAGCATGCCCTTCTCGTCGCCGGGAAGGACATATTCGGCGCCCTCCCACGGGCTCTGGAAGTCAAAGTTGCGGAAGTCCTGGCTCAACTGCACCGGCTGGTAGACGACGCGCTTCTCCTCCTCCGAATAGCGCATCTCGACGAACCCGGTCATCGGGAAGTCCTTGCGCAGCGGATGGCCGCGGAAGCCATAGTCGGTCAGAATGCGACGCAGGTCGGCATTGCCGCTGAACAGCACGCCGTAGAGATCGTAGATCTCGCGCTCCAGCCAGCCGGCGACCGGCCAAATCCCCGTCACCGACGGCACCGGCGTCACGTCGTCGGTGGAGACATGGACGTGCAGACGGTGGTTGCGGGTCAGCGACAGCAGGCAATAGACGACCTCGAACCGCTCGGGGCGATCCGGATAGTCGACGCCGGCGATCTCCATCAGCTGCTGGTATTCGAGGCCGGGCGTATCACGCAGCGCGGTCAGCGCCGGGACGATCGCCTCGCGATCCACGTACAGCTTGACCTCGCCGACCTCGGCGACCGCATGCAGCAGCGACGCGCCCAGCGCGCCGCGCACGGCGTCGATCGTCGCATCGTTCAGATGCGCGGCATAGGCTGGTGCGGGCGCTCTCACCGTTCGATGCTCCCCTGGCGACGGATCTTCCGCTGCAACTGCATGATGCCGTACAGCAGCGCTTCCGCGGTCGGCGGGCAGCCGGGGACGTAGATGTCCACCGGCACGACGCGGTCGCAGCCGCGCACCACCGAATAGCTGTAATGGTAATAGCCGCCGCCATTGGCGCAGCTGCCCATCGAGATGACGTACTTGGGCTCCGACATCTGGTCATAGACCTTGCGGAGCGCGGGCGCCATCTTGTTGCACAGCGTGCCGGCGACGATCATCACGTCCGACTGGCGCGGCGACGCGCGCGGCGCGGCGCCGAACCGCTCCAGGTCGTAGCGCGGCATGTTCACGTGGATCATCTCGACCGCGCAGCAGGCGAGGCCGAACGTCATCCACCACAGCGAGCCCGTGCGGGCCCACTGGAACAGTTCCTCGGTCGAGGTGACCAGAAAGCCCTTGTCGGTCAATTCACCGTTCAGGCTGTCGAAAAAGCCCTGGTCGGGCGGGATGAGCGAGCTGCTCCCTGCCGCGCGATCGAGCTCAACGGGTCCGGATGTGGGGGTCATTCCCAATCCAACGCTCCCTTCTTCCAGGCGTATACGAGTCCCAGCGCCAGCTCGCCGATGAAGATCATCATGGAGATCCAAGCGGTCCAGCCGAGCGAAAAGACGCTGACTGCCCAAGGATATAGGAAGGCCGCTTCGAGATCGAAGATGATGAACAGGATGGCGATCAGATAAAAGCGCACGTCGAACTGGCTGCGCGGATCCTCGAAGGCGGGGAAGCCGCACTCATATTCGCTGAGCTTCTGCTCGTTGGGCTTGTGGGTGCCGGTCAGCCGGGCGACCACCATGGGCAGGAACACGAACGTGCTCGACAGCGCCAGGGCGATACCCAGGAAAATCAGGATCGGCAGATATTGCGACAGGTCGACCAAGGGGCTTCTCGCAAGTGCGAATGGATGGGGTCGCTTTAGGACGGTGACAGGAGCCGGGCAAGGCCGCGGGGCGTGAGAATGAATCGCAGGAAGCGACGGCTCGGGTTCGATCCACGTGTGTGGAAGCGGTTACCGACGCCCACCCTTTCGCGCGCACGGCGCTCCCTTCCTCTTCCATCGGGAGAGGAAAGGGGCGGCAACGCCGCCGATGGAGTGAGGGTGAGTGCGGAACGCCCGCAGCGTTAGCGCAAAGCGCCCGCCACCAGCTTGTGCAGCTTGGTATGAAGGCCGTCGTTCGCCGCGAGGAACTCGTTGCGCTCCATCGCGCGGTCTGCGCCGCGGAAGTCGGTCACATAGCCGCCCGCTTCCTTGACCAGCAGCAGGCCCGCCGCCGTGTCCCAGGGCTTCAGACCCGACTCCCAATAGCCGTCGAACCGGCCCGCCGCGACCCAGGCGAGGTCGAGCGCGGCCGAGCCGAAGCGGCGGATGCCCGCGACCTCCGGGGCGATCGCACCGAAGATGCGGCTCCACTGGACGAAATCGCCATGGCCCAGGAACGGGATGCCGGTCGCGATCAGCGCTTCCGACAGGTCGCGGCGCGCCGAGACGCGCAGGCGCTGGTCGGTATGCCACGCACCGCGCCCCTTTTCCGCCCAGAAGCTCTCGTCGGTGATCGGCTGATAGACGAGCCCGGTCGTCACCTCGCGCTTGCCGTTGGGCAGCGGCTCCTCGACCGCGATCGAGATCGCGAAATGCGGGATGCCGTGCAGGAAGTTCGACGTGCCGTCGAGCGGATCGATGATGAAGCGCGGCTTCGACGGATCGCCCGCGACCTCGCCGCCCTCTTCCATCAGGAAGCCCCAGTCGGGCCGCGCCTTGCGCAGTTCCTCGAACAGCGTCTGCTCGGCGCGCTTGTCGGCCATCGACACGAAGTCCGCGGGTCCCTTGCGGCTGACCTGCAGGTGCTGGACCTCGTTGAAGTCGCGGCGCAGCCGCGGCGCGGCCTTGCGGGCGGCGCGCTCGATGACGGTGAAAAGGCCGGAATGGGAAGGCATTCGATCATCTCCCCCCTCCCGCAGGCGGGAGGGGTCGGGGGTGGGCAAGTCCGGGGGGTTATGGTCGGGGGCGACCCGCTGACCGCCATGTCGCGGTCACGGGCCAACACCCCGCCCCTCCCGCGCGCGGGAGGGGGACTTCGTCAGTCCGCCCGGCGCACATATTCCTGGTTGTACACGTCGACGACGATGCGGGTGCCGCTGGCGATATGCGGCGGCACCATGATGCGCACGCCATTGTCGAGGATCGCGGGCTTGTAGCTGGACGAGGCAGTCTGCCCCTTCACCACCGCGTCCGCCTCGACGATCGTCGCCTCGATCGTGTCGGGCAGCTGCACACTGATCGCTTCCTCGTCGTACAATTCCATCACGACGTCCATGCCGTCCTGCAGGAAGGCAGCGGCATCGCCGAGCAGGTCGCGCGGCAGCGTCACCTGGTCGTAGGTGTCCTTGTCCATGAAGACCAGGCCGTCGCCGTCGGCGAACAGGAACTGGAAGTCCTTGGTGTCGAGGCGGACGCGCTCCACCGTCTCGGCCGAGCGGAAGCGGACGTTGTTCTTGCGCCCGTCGCGCAGGTTCTTCAGCTCCACCTGCATGTACGCGCCGCCCTTGCCGGGCTGGGTGTGCTGGATCTTCACGGCGCGCCAGATGCCGCCTTCATACTCGATGATGTTGCCGGGACGGATGTCCACGCCGCTGATCTTCATGGATCTGAACCTACTGGAAAGAGCGAGTGAGCGCCGCCACAAGGGGTCGCGCCCGGAAGGCGCGCTCTTACCGTGGCGCCGTGCCCGCGGCAAGTATCGGGTAGGGATCGACATCCTCGCCCTGCCACCAGCGCATCCCCGGCGCCATCCGCTGGACGCCGAAATGCAGGTGGTAATTGCCAGGCCCGGCATCGCCGCTGTCGCCGACGAAGGCGATGGTCTCGCCCGCGCGGACGATCCGCCCCTCGGCGATTCCGGGCGCGTAGCCGGCGAGGTGCGCATAATAATAGACGGTCCCGCCGTCGGTCGATCGCACGTACAGGGTCGTGCCGCCCCTGCCCGACTGGAACAGCTTTTCCACGCGCCCCGGCGCCGCGGCAAGCACCGCCGTGCCCGCCGCCGCCGGAATGTCGAGGCCGTGATGCGCGCGTGCGCCGCCCTCGCGCGGATCGCCCCAATTGTCGCGCAGCGCCGCGCGCGCGACACCCGCGACCGGCACGACCAGGCGACCGGGGGTCGTCGCTGGACCCACCGCCCCTGGCGACGGCGCGGTGGCATCGCGCGCCATGCGCGCCTCCGGCCGGATCGTGCCGATCCGCGTCACCGACGCAAAGCCGGCGATCACCACCACGATCGCGACCAATATGCCCCAGCCCAGTCGCGTCATGCGGTCAGCCGCGCACCGCGGCGTCGGTCGCGGTCGCCGATCGCATCCCGGGCGCGTCGGCGCGATCCGGACGATGCGCCTTTGTGGGCGGGACGCCCTGCGAATGCCCCTCGGTGGCGCCGGCGATCGCGACCAGCGCGGCAGCAGCGAGGAAAGAGCGTTTGATCATGGGTCCTCCCGGCGGCCGAAGGGCCGATCGAGGGACCAACGGCTCACCGCCGGGTTGTTTCCATCGCGGAATGATCCGCCAGCACCGCCGCGAAGGCGCGCACCGCCGCCGCCTCGTCGCCCTGCCATACCGCGCCCGACACCGCGAGGAAGTCCGCCCCGGCGCGGACCAGCGGCGCCGCATTGGCCGGCGTGATGCCGCCGATCGCGACGCAGGGCAGCTCGAACAGCGCCGACCACCAGGACAGGATCACCGGCTCGGGGCGATGCTCGACCGTCTTGGTCGTGGTCGGATAGAAGCTGCCGAACGCGACATAGTCCGCGCCCGCCTCGCCCGCCTCCATCGCCAGATGGCGGCTGTCGTGGCAGGTGACGCCGATCTGCACCGACGGACCCAGGATCGTGCGCGCCTCGCGCGCATCGCCGTCGTCCTGGCCCAGATGCACGCCGTCCGCGCCCAGCCGCTTGGCCAGGCTGACGCTGTCGTTGACGATGAACGCCACCTCGCGGTCGGCACAGATGCGCTGCAGCGGCTCGGCGAGGCGCGCGGCGCCATGCTGGTCGATGTCCTTGACGCGGAACTGGAAGGCCGCGACCGGTCCGGCGTCGAGCGCGCGCGCCAGCCGGTCGGGGAAGTCACCCGCCACGTCGAGCGGCGAGATCAGATAGAGCTGGCAGGGCGGCCGCGACAGGTCGCGCTGGAACGCGGCGGCGAAATCGGGGTCAAGCGGACCGAGCGGATCTTCGTCTGGGGTCATGCCGGCGGCTGTATCGCGCAAGGCCGCCGAGCGAAAGCCACCCTCGCCCTTCCCCCTGCCGCCGCGCCTAGCGGGAGGGCCCGCCCCCGCAAGCGCGCCGGCAAGGGCGGGGGCGAGTTCGACCGGTCAGGCCGCTTCCGCGACCTTGTGCGTCGATGCCGCATAGATTTCGTCGATCGCCGCGCCCAGCGCCTTGTCGAATTCGGCGTCGGTCATCTGCGCGCGCAGGTCTTCGAGCAACGCGCGGCTGAAGCTCGCGATCATGCCCTTGTTCTTCGCCAGCTCGGCGCAGGCGTCGGTGCGCCCGTAACCACCCGACAGCGCGACGACGCGCAGCACCTTGGGATGCGCGATCAGCGCGTCGTAGCTACCCGGACGGGCTGGCAGCGACAGCTTGAGCATGACCTTCTTGTCCGCATCGAGCGCGTCCAGCGCCTTGTGCAGTTCCTCGACCAGGATCGCATCCGCCTCGGCGCGCTCGGGGCTCTTGATGTTCACCTCCGGCTCGATGATCGGCATCAGGCCGCAGGCGATCACCGCCTCGGCGACCTCGAATTGCTGGCGGACGATCGCCGCGATGCCGTCGCGATTGGCGAGATTGACGACCGACCGCTCCTTCGTGCCGAACACGCCCAGCCCGCGCGCGCGGCCGAGCAGGTCGGCGAGGCCCGGGATGGGCTTCATCAGCTGCACGCCGTTCGCCTCCTCCTCCAGGCCCTTGTCGATCTTCAGGAACGGCACGACCCCGCGATCGTGCAGCACGGTCGGCACCGGCCGTCCGTCCGCGTCGCCGTCCATCGTGCGCTCGAACAGGATCGCGCCGATCACCTTGTCGCCGGTGAAGGCGGGCGAGGTGATGATGCGAACGCGCATCTGATGGATCAGGTCGAACATGCCGGCGTCGTCGGACCAGGCGCCCTCCTCGATCCCATAGCTCTTCAGCGCCTTGGGGGTGGACCCGCCCGACTGGTCGAGCGCCGCGATGAAGCCCTGTCCCTCGGCCATCTTCGCGGTCATTGCGGCGGTATCCATCATCCCCGATTCTCCTTTTTGTGCGTCTTTGCGCATACGTATGCGGGGCCGCTCGTAGCGGGCGCCGCGAGGCGCGGCAATCGCCGCGTCGCGACGATTGACCACGACCCGCGATCATGGCTTCCTGCCGCGGACAGGGGGGACACGAACATCATGGACCGTATCCGTACATGCCTCGCCGCCGGCCTGCTCGCGGCGATCTCGACGCAGGGCAGCGGCGCCGCATCGCCACCCGACGCCCATACGTCGGCGCTGGTCGGCAAG
Organism: Sphingomonas sp. GV3; assembly: GCF_031082075.1. Classification (NCBI taxonomy): domain Bacteria; kingdom Pseudomonadati; phylum Pseudomonadota; class Alphaproteobacteria; order Sphingomonadales; family Sphingomonadaceae; genus Sphingomonas; species Sphingomonas sp. GV3. Next base: position 1,018,775 of record NZ_JARWLE010000001.1, read on the forward strand.
CCCGCGCCCGATTTCGAGCTGACGCTGATCGACGGCGCCAAGGTGAAGCTGTCGGACCTGCGCGGACAGGTGGTCGTGCTCAACTTCTGGGCGACGTGGTGCGTGCCGTGCCGCACCGAACTGCCGATGCTCGACGCCTATTACCGGCTGCGTCAGAAGAACGGGCTGCGCGTGTTCGCCGCGACGACGGAGGATTCGCTGCCGATCTTCCGTCTCAAGCCGCTGTTCGGCGCCATGGCAATCACGCCGGTGCGCAAGGTGAAGGGCAATTACGCGCCGATCGGCGGCGCGATCCCGACCAACTACATCATCGATCGCGCCGGGATCGTCCGCTACGCCAAGGCTAACGCGCTGGACGTCGACGACATGAACACGGTGCTCGTGCCGCTGCTGAACGAGCGTCCGCCGGCCTGAGCCCCCGGCCAGGCCCGGCGGAACGGGCGGATCAGCGCGACAGCGCGGCGACGCCGGGCAGTTCCTTGCCCTCCATCCATTCCAGGAAGGCGCCGCCCGCGGTCGACACGAAGGTGAAGTCGTCCGCGACGCCCGCCTGGTTGAGCGCCGCAACCGTATCGCCGCCGCCCGCCACCGACACCAGCGTCCCCTCCTGCGTCAGCGCGGCGGCGGTGCGCGCGAGGCTGACGGTGGCGACGTCGAAGGGCGGCGTCTCGAACGCGCCCAGCGGACCGTTCCACACCAGGGTACGGCAATTCTTGAGCACGTCGCCCAGCGCCTCGACCGCGTTGGGGCCGACGTCGAGGATCATCTCGTCCGCCGCGACCTCGTGGACGTTGACGGTCCGCATCGGCGGATTGGGCTTGAACTCGGTCGCGACGACGACGTCATAGGGCAGGTGCACCGTGCAATTGGCCGCGTCCGCCGCGTCGAGGATCGCCTCGGCCGTCCCGGTCAGATCGTGCTCGCACAGCGACTTGCCGACGTTGACGCCGCGCGCGGCGAGGAAGGTGTTGGCCATGCCGCCGCCGATGATCAGATGGTCGACGCGGCCGACCAGATGCTTGAGCACATCGAGCTTGGTCGACACCTTGGCGCCGCCGACCACCGCGGCCACCGGATGCTGCGGATTGCCCAGCGCCCGTTCCAGCGCGTCGAGCTCCGCCTCCATCGCGCGACCGGCGAACGCGGGCAACACCTTGGCCAGCCCTTCGGTCGAGGCATGCGCACGATGCGCGGCGGAAAAGGCATCATTGACATAGAAGTCGCCAAGTTCGGCAAACATTGCAACGGTTTGCGGGTCGTTCTTCTCTTCGCCCGCGAAGAAGCGCGTGTTCTCCAGCACGGCGATGTCGCCCGGCTGCATCTGCGCGACCGCGTCGGCGGCGCCGTCCCAGTCGACGAACCGCACCGGCCGGCCGAGCACCTGCGCATAGGGTTTCGTCACCATCGCGAGCGACATCTCCGCGTTGCGCTGCCCCTTGGGCCGCCCGAAATGCGCCAGCACCAGCACCTTCGCGCCGCGGTCGGCCAGCTCGGTCACCGTCGCCAGCGTCGCGCGCAAGCGGGTGTCGTCGGTGACCTGCCCGTCCGCCATCGGCACGTTCAGATCCTCGCGCACCAGCACGCGCTTGCCCGCGACATCGCCGATGTCATCGAGCGTCTTGAAGGGCTTGGTCATAAAAGCTGTCCTTGTAGGAGATCGAGAATGACGACGTCATCGCCCAGCGCGATGCGGCCGCCGCGCCGAACGCGCGAACAGGCGCCGCCGCGCCAGTCGGAGGTGAGCGCGGCCTTCAGGCCGGTCGCGATCGTTTCCATGCGACTGCACGGATCGCATTCGACGGTAACTTCCAGGACGACCTGCGCGCCGATGCCAATCAGCGTACCCGCCACCTGCGGCAGGTCGAGCCCGTCGATCAACAGGTTTGCGCGCCGTTCCTGCCACGGGATGGCATGGCCGAGCTCGGCCATCGCCGCTTCCCAGTCGCCGCGCTCGATCAGCGTCACCTGCCGCCGGCCGCGTCCGCCCGGCTTGACCGCGCCGCGGAAGTCGCCGTGCAGCCCGCCCTCGACGGTCACGTCGACATGGTCCAGCACCTCCATCGGCGCCTTGGGGAAACCGTGGCGGGCGATGCCGGCGAGAGTGCCCACAGGCTCCTCCGTCATCGCGAAGAGCGAAGCGACGCGGCAATCCAGCGCGTCGCGCGCGCGACCCTGGATTGCCTCGCTATGCTCGCGATGACGATGTCGTCATGCACCGCGGCGTCTTTACAGGAACTTCGCCATCGCCGTGGCCGTGTCGACCATGCGGTTGGAGAAGCCCCATTCGTTGTCGTACCAGCTGACGACGCGCACCAGCTTGCCGTCGATCACCGCCGTCTCCAGGCTGTCGACGGTCGACGATTGCGGCGAATGCATCAGGTCGATCGAGACCAGCGGCTCGTCCGAATAGACCAGCACGCCCTTCAGCGGCCCGTCCTCGGCCGCCGCCTTGAGCAAGGCGTTGACCTCGTCCTTGGTCACGTCGCGCGCGGGGGTGAAGGTCAGGTCGACGAGGCTGACGTCGGGCACCGGCACGCGGATCGCCGATCCGTCCAGCTTGCCCTTCAGCTCGGGCAGCACCTCGCCTACCGCGCGCGCCGCGCCGGTGGTCGTGGGGATCATCGACATGGCGGCCGCACGCGCGCGGCGCAGGTCCGGGTGGATCTGGTCGAGGATCTTCTGGTCGTTGGTATAGGCGTGGACCGTCGTCATCAGGCCGCGCTCGATCCCGATCGCATCGTTCAGCACCTTGGCGACCGGCGCCAGGCAGTTGGTCGTGCACGACGCGTTCGAGACGATCGTGTGCTCGCCGGTCAGCTTGTCGTGGTTGACGCCATAGACGACGGTCAGGTCGACGTTCTTGCCGGGCGCGGAGATCAGCACCTTCTTGGCGCCGGCGTCGAGATGCTTCTGGCACGAGGTACGATCGGTGAAGAAGCCGGTGCATTCCAGCACTAGGTCGACGCCCAGTTCCTTGTGCGGCAGATTGGCGGGGTCGCGCTCGGCGGTGACGCGGATGCGCTTGCCGTCGATCACCAGGTCGTTGCCCTCGGCGGTGACGGTGCCCGGATACTTGCCATGCACGCTGTCGCGGCTGAACAGCCAGGCGTTGGACTTGGCATCGGCCAGGTCGTTGATCGCGACCAGTTCCAGCGCGTCGCCGCCGCGCTCGATCATCGCGCGCGCGACCAGGCGGCCGATCCGTCCGAAGCCGTTGATCGCAACCTTCACCGTCATCCTGACTCTCCTCTTGGGATGCAGCGCGACGCCGAAAGAAGGGCTCGCGCCGGACGGATGCGCCTTTGCGGGGACGGGGGTACCGCTGTCAACCGGCGCCGGCCCGTCGCGGGTCATTATGGGTCATGCGGAGCCGCGGACGCTTGCGGCCGCATGCCCGACGCCTCGCATCTTCGCGCAAATCCCCCCACCCGTCGCCGCACGCGCGATTGCCCGCTTGCCGCCACCGGGAAGCGCGCCTACCTCCCTCGAAATGCCCGACGATCCTTCCGCCGTAGACCGTATCGACGCCGCCATCGCCCGGATCGAGGCGGCGATCGACGCGCGCGCGCGCGCCGGCGACGCGCTTGCCCGCCGCCATGCCGCGCTCAAGGCACGAATGGCGGAGGCGGTGAGCGCGCTCGACGAGGTGATCGCCCGGGGCACCGCCGCCTGATGGCGCAGGTCACGCTCGACATCGGCGGCCGCCACCACGCCATCGCCTGTCGCGACGGCGAGGAGGCGCGCCTGACGCAGCTCGGCAGGATGGTCGCGGAACTGTGGCCGGCCGGCCTGCGCGCCGCCGCGAACATACCCGGCGAGCGCGCGATGCTGTTCGTCGCCCTGATGCTGGCCGACGCGCTCGACGAAAGCCGCAATCGCGCGCCCGAAGGCGCGGCTGTCAGCGAGGCCGCGCTCGCCCGCATCGCGGATCGTCTGGAAACGCTTGCGGATGCCCTTGAGCAGACGCCGCCGAGCGCCTAGATAGGTGGGCGGCGGGTTCTGCCCGGTACGAGCCTTGATAATCCCTGAGGCTATTCTTCATCCACGGGGGCTGTCCCTGCCCAGGCCCTGGCCTGACGCACATGGTCCCCACCTGACGTATTGGGCGTCGGTGGATATGATGGCAAACGGCCATGGCGGTCCCGCCACCCGCCCCCTGATCCCGCACCGCGATGGCGGACATGATGCAGGCTCTTCCTCTCAGAATGCCCTATCGATCCGGGTCGTCGCGATCCGTGGAGCGTCGCGCGCCGATCGGCGGCATCGCGGACTGTGGGTCGGCGCCGCAATGACCTCGCAGATGCGAACGGCAGGGACTGGGTGCGCGACACCGCGCACGGCGCACGGCAGCGGTCGCTCGGGGCCGCGTCCGGCGTGCGCGGGCGCTTCGGGCCCGACGACGCCGGCATGACCGACAAGCGAGCGCTTCGAGCCCGTCTGCGCGCTGTTCGCGACGGCTTCGCGCGCGATGGCGTCGTTTCGCCCTCGCCTGCCTTTCTGGCGCATCTGTCGCCGGGGCTGACGCTCGCCAGCTACGTGCCGGTCGGCAGCGAGGCCGACCCCCTCCCCCTCGTCCATGCCGCAATGGCCGCGGGTTGCGTCGTCGCGCTGCCGCACGTCGTCGATCGCATCTCCCCGATCCGGTTCCTCGCCTGGGATACGGAGGCCCCGCTCGTCGCCGGCCCGTTCGGCTTGCGCCAGCCTGCCGATTCGCCGCACGAGCGCGCGCCCGACATCATCCTGACGCCCCTCGTCGGCTTCGACCGCCGCGGCAATCGCCTGGGTCAGGGGGCCGGCCACTATGATCGCGCCTTCGCCCGCCATCCGCATGCGTGGCGAATCGGCGTCGCCTGGTCCGTCCAGGAGACGGCGGCACTGGCCCCCGACCCATGGGACGTGCCACTGCACGCCATCGTCACCGAATCGGAGTGGATAGTCCCGTGACCCCGACATGGCGCAAGCCCGCCGGCATGTTCGCCATTCTGGCGTTGATCGCGATCTGGTGCGTCGTCATCGCAAGCCTGTCGCCGGTCGTCGGCGGCTGGGCATGGTGGCTGCAACTGCCCTTCTATCTCGTCACCGGCATCGTCTGGATCGCACCGCTCAAGCCGCTGCTGCGCTGGATGGAGACGGGCCGCTGGCGCTGACGCGCCTGTACTTTTCGCCTGATCTGTGTTAAGGGAATGCTAGGACCGGGCGTCCTCTTTCTCACCCCATGCCGGGGATCCGAACATGACGCGTCGTCATTAGGCGGACGGGCGCTGTCTCTCTGCCCGCGCCTTATGGCGACGGCAAAACCACCAAACGTGTGCGACTTTTGCGACCTTCCGGAAACAATCCGGAAACAAACGCCCTCTTTTGGGGCGTGGCGCGAGTGACGGGGCTCGAACCCGCGACCTCCGGCGTGACAGGCCGGCGCTCTAACCAACTGAGCTACACCCGCGTGTACGACACGCGGCGCATGGCGCTATGCGTTTTCTCGGCAGATCCGGCCACCTCGTGAGAGGTGGCGCGAGTGACGGGGCTCGAACCCGCGACCTCCGGCGTGACAGGCCGGCGCTCTAACCAACTGAGCTACACCCGCTTGGAAGCGTTGAGGCGCGCCGACTAGGCGATGGTCGCAGGGGTGTCAACGGCCTATTCTTCGGGAGGGTCGTCGACACGTTCGTTTCGCCGCCGCCGCGCGCGTTCCTGATGCACCAGCGTGCCATGCTCGAAGAGAAATCCGGCGATGTCGGGCTTGCCCGCCGCGCCGATCACGGTCTGGATGATGATCAGCAGCGGTACCGCCAGCAGCGCGCCTGCCGTCCCCCAGACCCAGCCCCAGAAGCTGAGCGAGACGAGGATCATCAGGGGGCTGATCGTCAGCCGGTGTCCGACGATCAGCGGGGTGATCGCATTCGCCTCGACCAGGTGGCAGCCGATCATGACCGCCGGCGGCAGCATCGCGACCCAGATGTCGGTGAAGGTCATCATGCCGCCCACCGCCAGCAGGAACGCCGCCAGGATCGGGCCGAAATAGGGGACGTAGTTGAGCAGGGTCACGATCCCGCCCCACATCAGCGGCGATGGCATGCCGATGAAGTAGAGCGCGGCCGCGACGACGCAGCCGAGCGTGATGTTGATCAGCGTGATCGTGCCCAGATAGGCCGATACGTCGTCGACCACGTCCTGGATGACCCGCGCGGTCGCCATCGCTCCGTCGAAGCTGGTTCGTCCGGTGATCGTCCGGCGGCGCATGCGCGTCCAGCCCGACAGGAAAAAGTAGACGATCAGGACGCCGAAGAAGAACTGGATGATCACCGTCGGCGCGGAGGTCGCGGCGAGCTCCAGGATCGAGCTGGGCGGCGACACGGCGGCGGTCTGCGGCTGGCGCGGCGGCGCGGAGGCGATCTGCCGGAAAAGCTTGTTCACCGACTTCTCGAGCGTCGAATAGAGGTCGAGCAGTGGCGACAGATTGTGCTGGATGCGCATGATCCGGCTGGGCAGCAGCTGGAAGAAGTCGGTGGCGGGCACCACGATCGCCGCGATCGCTACATTGGCGACCAGCAGGAAGACCAGTACGCACAGCAGCGCCGCGAGCGCCGACGGCAGGCGCCGACGCTCCAGCCATTCCAGTACCGGTACCAGCGCGATCGCGATGACCAACGCGGCGGTCAGCGGCAGGAAGAATTCGGCGCCGGACTTGAGCGCGAAGGGGATGCCCGCGACCAGCCCGATGCCCGCGATCAGCGTCAGCGCGGCGAGCAGCCGGTCGCGCCGCTGCGCGATCCTGCCGATCTCGTCGCGCCCCGGGACCAGCGGCGCGCCCAGCGCCGCTTCGTCCTCCGGGGAGAGGGCGGGTTGGCGGACGGGCACGGGGTCGTCGATCATAACCCTGCTCTAGCGCATTTTTCCGCTACGCAACCCTGCTTCTTGCATCGTCCGCGGCGCCCGCGTCAGGCAGCCACGGCACGGTCCGCGAACAGCGTCTTGAGCGTGGTCTTCAGGATCTTGCCGTTGGCGTTGCGCGGCAGCGGTTCCGGCAGGAAGCGGATCGCGACCGGCACCTTGAACGCGGCGAGGCGCTCGCGCACCCAGGCCTGCAGTTCCGCCTCGGTCGCGACGCAGCCGGGACACAGATGGACCACCGCCACCGGCTCCTCGCCCAGCACACGGTGCGGGATGCCGACCAGCGCGGCGTCGGTCACCGACGGATGGGCATAGAGGACATTCTCGACCTCGATCGAATAGATGTTCTCGCCGCCGCGGATGACCATGTCCTTCGCCCGGTCGGCGATGAACAGGAAGCCCTCTTCGTCGAGCCGGGCAAGGTCGCCGGTGCGCACCCAGCCGTCGACGAAGGTCGCCGCCGTCGCCTCGGGCTTGTTCCAATAGCCCTTCACGACCATCGGCCCGCGCGCCCACAATTCGCCGATCTCGCCCGGCGGCAGCACGGTGACGCCGTCCTCGCCACGGATCTGCAGGTCGGCGGTCGCGACAGGGGCGCCGGCGCTGTCCGGGCGGTTGAGATAATCCTCGCCGCCGTGCTGCGTCACCGTCGCCATCGTCTCGGTCATGCCCCAGCCGTTGCCGGGCAGCGCGCCGAACTCCTCATGGATGCGCCGGACCAGCTCGGGCGCGGACGGCGCCCCGCCATAGGCGATCGTCTCGAGCGAGGAGAGATCGTATCGGCCGCGGTCGGGATGCTCAAGCAGTTGCCAGGCGATCGTCGGCACGCCGCCGGTCATCGTCACCCGCTCGCGCTCGATCAGCGCCAGCGCCTGGCCCGCGTCCCACTTGCGCATCATGACAAGCGTCGAGCCGCTGGCGACCATGCCCATCAGCCCGGCCGAGCAACCGGTGACATGGAACAGCGGGATGACGCCCAGCGAGACGCGCGGCGCGGGCTCGGGCGGCATCTCGCCCCGGCGCAGATGGCTCCGCGCCGCGGTGAAGGCGCTCGACAGGATGTTGGTCATGATGTTGCGGTGCGTGCCCAATGCCCCCTTGGGCGCACCCGTCGTGCCGCTGGTGTAGAAGATGGTCGCGTCGTCCTCGGGCTCGATCGTCACCGGCGGCAGCGGCGTCTCCGGAAGAAAAGCCCAGTCGTTGGGCGCGCCGATCACCGCCTCGAGCCGCTCGACCCCGGGGGACGGTTCACGGCTGCGGGCGACGATGACCCGGTCGAGCGCGGGCAAGGCCGGATAATGGTCTGCCAGGCGTGCATGCCGCTCCGCGTCAACGATCAGCAGCTTCGTCGCCGAGTCGGCCAGCCCGTATTCGAGCTCGGCGCCCGTCCACCAGGCATTGAGCGGCACGACGATCGCGCCGATCGCCGCCGCGGCGAAGAAGGCGACCGGCCATTCGGGCAGGTTGCGCATCGCCACGGCGACGCGATCACCCTTCCCCACCCCCGCCTCGACGAGATGCTCCGCAAGCCTCGCCGTCGCGCGGTAGAAGGCCTCGAACGTCACGCGGTCGTCCTCGAGTACCAGGAAGATCCGGTCGCCGTGCGCGCGGCTGGCCTGCAGTAGCTCGCGGATCGACGCGGGCGCGTTCTTCCAGACGCGCGTGGCCAGTCCGCGGATCGGCACCGTCTCCATCTCGAACGGGGCGCCGGGCGCGGTAAGCAGCGTGGCGACGGCGTCCATCGACATCGCCGGCCATGAAGATGGAAGGGGAACGATCGGGTCGCTGGCCATCGGTTCTGCCTCTCCTGTCGACGCTGACAATCGCGTTTCGATGCAAGGTTACTGTTGATTTGCACGGCGCTCAAGGCGATACAAGTCCAGCTTCGAAATCAGGGTATGGGATGAGGATGATCAGCGAGAGCCCAGCGATGCATGGCTTCGACCCCGCTCGGCTGGCGGCGATCGACGCCTTCATCGCTGACCGCTATCTGGCGTCCGGCCGCCTGCCCCACGCGCAGCTCCTGATCGCCCGCGATGGGAAGATCGTTCACTTCTCGCATCAGGGCGCGGCGCGGGAGGGCGGCGCGGCGGTCGACGAGAGATCGCTGTTCCGCATCGCCTCGATGACCAAGCCGATCACGTCGCTCGCGTTCATGATGCTCGTCGAGGAGGGCAAGGTGGCGGTCGATACACCGGTCCACCACGTCCTCCCCGAGTTCAAGACCATCGGTGTCTACAATGGCGGTGGCGGTGGCGTGCCGTTCCTGACCCGGCCGACGGCCGAGCCGATGCGCATGCTCGACCTGCTGCGCCACACCGCCGGCCTGACCTATGGGTTCCAGAACCGATCGAACATCGACGCGGCCTATCGCGAGGGACGGATCGAAAGCTGGCACGGCAATCTGGATCTCGACGGTTTCGTCGCCGCGCTCGCGCAGCTTCCGCTTGAATTCTCCCCCGGGGAAGCGTGGAACTACTCGGTCGCCACGGACGCGCTGGGTGCCGTGATCGAGCGAGTATCAGGGCAGACGCTCGATGTCTTCTTTCACGACCGGATCTTCGCCCCGCTCGGCATGCACGACACCTTCTTCCAGGTGCCGGATGACAAGCTGGGCAGGCTGACGGATTGCTGGACGTTCGTCGAGGGCAAGGGCCGCGTGCTGCACGACCGCGGCAGCGCTAGCGCCTGGAGCCGTCGGCCGAAGCTCCTGTCGGGTGGCGGCGGCCTGGTTTCGACCGCACTGGATTACCATCGCTTCTGCCGCCTCTGCGAAAATGGCGGCACGCTGGACGGCGCCCGCCTTGTCAGCCGCAAGACGCTCGATCTCATGACGATGAATCACCTGCCGGGCGGGAAGGACCTGTCGAGCCTGTCGCGGTCGCTGTTTAGCGAGACGCAGAATGCAGGCACGGGGTTCGGCCTCGGTTTCGCCGTGACGCAGGATGTCGCGCGAACGATGATGCCGGGATCGAAGGGGGAATATTACTGGGGCGGCATGTTCTCGACCGCCTTCTTCATCGACCCGGTCGAGCGGCTGCATATGGTGTTCATGACCCAACTGAGCCCGTCCGGCCTGTACCCGATCCGGCGTGAACTCAAGACGATGATCTACGCCGCTCTCAACTGATTCAAGACCTTCTGGAGCCTTTGCCATGTCCTCGCCGATCCGCACCGAACGCCACGACGACGTCCTCCTCGTCATCTCCGACAACCCGCCGGTCAACGCACTGGGCGCTGCGGTACGACAGGGCCTGGAAGCCGCGATCAAGGAGGGCGAGGCGGACGGTTCGATCACGGCGATGGTGATTCGCTGCGACGGCCGCACCTTCTTCGCCGGTGCCGACATCACCGAGTTCGGCAAGCCTCCCGTCGAGCCGATGTTGCCGGCGGTGGTCGATATGATCGAGGCATGCACCAAGCCCGTGGTCGCGGCTATCCACGGCACCGCCCTCGGCGGCGGCTGCGAGGTGGCGCTCGGCTGCCACTATCGCGTCGCGGTGCCGTCCGCGAAGCTCGGTACGCCGGAGGTGAAGCTGGGCCTGCTGCCGGGCGCAGGCGGCACGCAGCGGCTGCCTCGGCTGGCCGGCGTGCCGCTCGCGCTCGAGATGACGGCAAAGGGCGATCCGATCTCCGCGAAGAAGGCCGAAGCCGCCGGGCTGATCGACAAGATCGTCGGCGAAGACAGCCTGGAGGCGGACGCTATCGCCTTCGCCCGCGAAGTCGCCGCCAAGCGTCCGATCCCGCGCGCCTCCGACAAGAGCGCACAGGCCGATCCCGCCGCCGTCGAAGCGTTTCGTAAGGACAATGCCCGGCGCTTCCGCGGCTTCGAGGCGCCTGCGGCCAATATCGCCTGCGTCGTCAAGGCGACCGAAGTCCCGTTCGCCGAGGGCATCGCATTCGAACGCGCCGAGTTCATGAAACTGATGATGGGCACTCAGTCCGCCGCGCAGCGCCACATCTTCTTCGCGGAGCGCCAGGCGGCCAAGATCGACGACATCCCCGCCAATATCGCACTGCGCCCGATCAGCCGCGTCGGGGTGATCGGCGCGGGGACGATGGGCGGCGGTATTGCAATGAACTTCCTGTCGGCGGGCATCCCCGTGACCATCGTCGAAATGGCACAGGAGGCGCTCGACCGCGGCACCGGCGTCATCCGCAAGAACTACGAAGCCACCGCCGCCAAAGGACGCATGAAGCCGGAGCAGGTCGACGCCGCCATGAACGCGTTGTCGCCGACGCTCGACTTCGAGTCCCTGCGGGAGTGCGACCTGATCATCGAGGCCGTGTACGAGAATATGGACGTGAAGAAGGACATCTTCGCGCGGCTCGACGGCATCGCCAAGGATGGGGCGATTCTAGCCTCCAACACCTCCTACCTCGACATCGACGAGATCGCGGCCTGTACCAAGCGACCCGAAGATGTGGTGGGCATGCACTTCTTCTCGCCTGCCAACGTCATGAAGCTGCTCGAGGTGGTGCGCGGCGCCAAGACGGCGCCCGATGTGCTGGCCACGGTCATGGCCCTGGCCAAAAAGATCAGGAAAATCGCGGTGGTCGCCGGCGTCACCTATGGATTCATCGGCAACCGCATGCTGATGCCGCGGCAGGTCGAGGCGAACAAGCTGCTGCTGGAAGGCGCGACTCCCGAGCAGATCGACCGCGTCCATGTCGCCTTCGGCATGCCGATGGGGCCGTTTCAGATGGCGGACCTGGCGGGTGTCGACATCGGCTGGCACCGCGATCCCAACCGTATCGAGAATATCCGCGACGCATTGGCGGCGGAAGGCCGTTGGGGTCAGAAGAAGCAGGCCGGATTTTATGACTATGACGAGAAGCGGAACCCGACCCCCTCGCCCCGCGTCGCCGAAATCATCCAGGAGTGGCGCGACAAGACGGGGATACCGCAGCACGAGGTCACGGACGAGGAGATCGTCGAGCGGACGCTGTACCCGATGGTCAACGAAGGCGCGCTGATCCTTGAAGAGGGCAAGGCACAACGCGCATCGGATGTCGATGTCGTCTGGATCTATGGCTACGGCTGGCCCGTCTACCGCGGCGGACCGATGTTCTGGGCCAAGACCGAGGGTTATGAAAAGGTCGTCGCGGGCCTGGAAAAGCATGGCTTCGCCGTGGCGCAGAGCCTGAAGAGCGGCACCATCAAGTAAGCCAATCACGTGCCCGTCACCTGCCTAGAGCAGGGTTGACGAAAGGGAACAGGATCATGACCGACCTCGAGAACTTCCGTACCGAAACACGCGCGTGGCTAGATGCGAACTGCCCTCCCGAGATGCGCGAGCCCATCCGTTCCGATGCCGACGTCTGCTGGGGCGGCCGGCGCTACGACCCCTCGGCCAATCCCGCGCAGGCTGAATGGCTGAAGGTCATGGCGGACCGTGGCTGGACCGTTCCGGATTGGCCCAAGGAATATGGCGGCGGCGGCCTTACGGCGGCCGAGACCAAGGTGCTGCGGGAGGAGATGGCGGCGATACGGGCGCGCATCCCGCTCAGTTCGTTCGGGATCTCGATGCTCGGGCCGGCGCTGCTGAAATATGGTAGCGAGGCGCAGAAACTGGAGCATCTACCGAAGATCGCGCGCGGCGAGATCCGCTGGTGCCAGGGCTATTCCGAACCCAATGCGGGCAGCGACCTCGCCGGTCTCGCGACGAGCGCGGAGGATGCCGGCGATCATTATGTGGTCAACGGGCAGAAGGTGTGGACCAGCTACGCGGACAAGGCCGACTGGATCTTCTGCCTGGTGCGCACCAGCAAGGCATCCAAGCAGGGCGGCATCAGCTTCGTTCTGTTCGATATGGAAACGCCGGGGGTTTCGACCAAGCCGATCCTGCTGATCAGCGGTTATTCGCCCTTCTGCGAGACCTTCTTCGACAATGTGAAGGTGCCCAAGGCGAATCGCGTGCATGAGGAGAACAAGGGCTGGGATGTCGCCAAATACCTGCTCGGGCACGAGCGGGAGATGATCAGTGGCATGGGACTGGCAGGCGGCGGCCGCAACCCACTCATTGAGGGCGCCATCGCGACCGTGGGCCTTGATCATGACGGGCGACTCGCGGATCCGGTGCTCCGGAGCCAGATCGCCTTGTTTGAGGTCCGCGCCCGCGCCTTCGGATCGATGAGCGAGCGGTTCATCGACGAACTAAAGGCCGGCCGTGCGCATCCCGCGCAGCCGAGCATGATGAAATACGTCGGGACGGAGCTCAACAAGGATCGCCACGAGCTGATGATGGCGGCGGGTGGATCGGATGCGCTCGAATGGGAAAGCGAGGCCTCCAACCACGGGGCGGGCGCCCGCGCCTGGCTGCGCACCAAGGCCAATTCCATCGAGGGCGGGACCAGCGAGATCCAGCTCAACATCATCGCCAAGCGCATCCTGGAGCTGCCGGGCGCGTAACGACGGCCCCGATTCGGGACCCAAGGGACAGAAGCCGCGCAGCGGCGAACGGCTGAGGGCGGGGTCGCGATCTGTACGCGTCGACCCGCCCTCACCCACCCCCCTCCCGGCAAGGAGGGGGCCAAGGAGAAAACGATGCCTCTCTACCTCAACGACGAACAGACGATGCTGCGCGATACGGCTAGGGAGTTCGTCGCCGAACACGCTCCCGTCTCGCATCTGCGATCCCTGCGCGACGCGGACGATCCCACCGGCTTCTCTCGCGACCTGTGGAAGCAATTCGCCGAGATGGGTTTCACCGGCATCCTCGTCGGCGAAGATCATGGCGGCATGGGCCTCGGTCATGTCGAGGCAGGGGTCGTGCTGGAGGAGATCGGCCGAAACCTGTCGCCATCGCCGTTTCTCGCCACCGCAGTCGCCGCGGTCGAGGCATTGAAGGGCAGCGCGCAGGCGAATGCATGGTTACCGCGTATCGTCGCGGGCGATACCGTCGCGGCATTGGCGATCGATGAGGGGCCCAAGCATCGTTCCTCGATCGCGATGAAGGCGGAGCGGGCGGGCAATGGTTTCCGCTTGTCGGGCACCAAGCAGTTCGTCGCGCATGGCCATGTCGCGGACTTGCTGATCGTGGCGGCCCGCACGTCTGGACGTGCAGACGACGAAGGCGGTGTCACACTGTTCGCCGTGCCGCGCGATGCTGCGGGCCTTTCCGCCACGCCCGAACGACTGACCGATGCCAGCCTTGCGGCCCGGCTGACGTTCGATGGCGTGATGGTGGATGCCGACGCCGTTATCGGGGAGGTCGACGCGGGCCGCGCCCCCTTGGACCGCTTGCTCCGGGCGGGACGGACGGGCGCCGCGGCGGAGCTGATCGGCGTCGGTGGCGGCGCCATGGACATGACCATAGGCTACCTCAAACAGCGCAAGCAGTTCGGCGTGCCGATCGGCGGCTTCCAGGCGCTTCAGCACCGCGCAGCCCACCTCTACAGCGAGATGGAGGTCGCGCGGGCCGCGGTGCTGAAGGCGCAGCAGCTGCTCGATGCCGGCAGCGACGCTGCGGATGAGGCGGTGTCGGTGGCCAAGGCGATGAGCGGGATGGCGACGACGCTTTCCGTTCAGGAGGCGGTGCAGATGCATGGTGGCATCGGCATGACGGATGAGTATGACGTCGGCTTTTACATGAAGCGGGCCCGTGTGCTCGCTGAGATGTTCGGCGACATCGGCTTCCATGCCGACCGCCTGGCAAGGAATGCGGGATATTGATGAACGACGACTCCCTCTCTTCCGATCTCGGGCCGCCCCAGAAGTCGCCCGAGGAACTCGCGGCGATGCTGGTGGCGCTGCTCGATGTCGAGGAGATCGACACCGATCTGTATCGTGGCGCGCGCCAGCCGGGCGGCCGCGGTCGCGTCTTTGGCGGACAGGTCATCGCCCAAGCCCTGCAGGCCGCGCAGCGGTCGGTGGCGGGCAAGGACGCACACTCCCTCCACGCCTATTTCATGCGGCCGGGGGATGAGGATTTCCCGATCATCTTTCGCGTCATCCGCGACTTCGAGGGGCGCAGCTTCGCCACCCGCCGGGTGGTCGCCTTGCAGAAGGGGCAGCCGATCCTCAATCTCGCCGCGTCGTTCCAGGTGCCGGAAGAAGGCTTGCATCACCAGGATGCAATGCCCGACGTGCCCCCACCCGACGCGCTCAAATCCGAACGCGAGCTGCGCCTCGCCATCGCCGACCAGGTGCCGGAGAAGATCCGCGCCTTCTTCCTGCGCCGCCAAAACGCGATCGAGATGCGTCCGCTCTATCCGCGCAGCTGGTTCCAGCCGGAAAAGCGGGAGCCGACCAATGCGGCGTGGTTCCGCGTCGCCGCACCGATCAGCGACGATCCGACGCTTCATCGTGCCGCGCTGGCCTATGCGTCGGACATGGCGTTGATGGCGACGTCGATGATGCCGCACGGCGTCAACTGGCTGATGCCGGACATGCAATGCGCCAGCCTCGACCATGCCCTATGGCTGCACGAACCGTTCCGCGCCGACGACTGGCTGCTCTACGTCACCGACAGCCCCTGGGCTGGGCATGCGCGCGGCATGAACCGAGGCAGCATCTTCACACGTGATGGCCGGCTCGTCGCCAGCGTCGCGCAGGAGGGGCTGATCCGCCAGCGCAGTCCGAAAGTTTGAGCGAGGCCGGTCAGTCGGGTGGCGGCAGCCGATCCGTCCCGGTCAGCAGCACGGCCTCGCCATGCTCGCCGGGCCGGCCCATCCGATAGCGCACGCGCTCGGTGCAGCCGACATAGCCCGGTCCCGGCCGGAAGGTCGCGGCGCGCAGCATGTTTTCGGCGGCAGTGCCGAAGTCCGCGGTCGGCTCCGCGACCTTCGCATGGACGTTGCCGATCTCACCCCAGGGGGCGACATCGTAGGTCACGATCGCCCATCCCTCGATGCTGCGCGCCTGATAATTCGGCGGATAGGCGAAACGCGGTGCCCGATCCCAGACATGGTCCTTCGGACAGGTCGCCGCCGCCGGCCGCCAGTCCTCCTCCATCGGCGGAGCGGGCGCGGGCAGGATCGCTGGCCCCTTGAAGTAGCCATAGGTACAGCCGGTGTGGGCCCCCTTTTCGAAGCGTGAGCGCGCCACTGCCGTGCGTCCGGCGGTGTCGAGCGCGGACGCACCATCGCCACCGATCGTCCGGACCCGGCGAGGCTTGCCACCTGGCGACAGGTCGAACCCTATCATCGTCCAGCTGTGGTATCCGGGCTGATCGGGCAACCGCTTGAAATCCGGGAAGGCGCGCAGCAGCGCGGCGGGGGCGGGATCGCCGCAATCGCCACCGGCGTGGATGCGATCCCACAAGCTGCGCGGAGGATTGCTGCGCGGAGTCATGAAGGTCGCCATGACATCGCCAAGGGGGGCGCTCGACACCGGGGTGAGATCCGGCGTGAAGGTCAGAACGCAGCCGCGCCGTTCCTGGCCTGGCACGAACCGCGCGGCAGCGAGTGCGGGCGCCAGATCGTCGGCATCGGGAATGAAGTCCTTGTTCCGCCTGGTAATGGAAAGCGGCCGACCGGCGGCATCGATCCGGAAGTCGATCGTCAGGGACAGGCGATTGCCGGAGTAATAGACGGTGGTGCGGCGCGGCTCCGCAGCCCGCGCCGGCGCCTGGGGTCCGCCTTCCTTGCACAATACCGGACTTGCCACCCAGTCGAGCAGCCATTCTCCCCTAAGTGGCACCGGCGGCGCGGGCGGCGCGGAAGCGGCGGACTGCACGGCAGCCGCGATGGCAGCGACGAGGATGATGGTCATCACAGCATCCTGCGCGCCAATGGTGACGGCATCAAGTCATACGGCGGTCTTGCCATACTCCTGCCGGGTCACCGGATGGCTGGTCGAAAGTCCCCCGTCTACGACGAGCGCATGGCCGTTGACGTAGCTCGCGGCATCCGAGGCGAGAAAGGCGATGGCCTCCGCCAATTCTTCGGGCTGGGCCCCGCGGCGCAGCGGATTGAGCCGGCCCACGCGGTCGAGCTTGCCGGCGTCGCGGGCATAGTCGAACGTCGGCTGCGTCATGCCCGTCTCCGTCAGTCCGGGACAGACCGCGTTGACCCGGACGTTGCTGCCCGACAGCTGCTGTGCCGATACCTGCGCCAGATTGATGACGCCCGCCTTGGAGGCGGAATAGGCGGGAGAGCCGGCACCCGAACGGAGCCCGGCGACGCTGGCGGTCAGGACGATCGCACCGCCGCCACGCTCGGCGATCCGCGGCGCGGCATGCTTGACGGCAAGAAACGGTCCGATCAGGTTAACGCGGAGCACCTCCGTGATCAGCGCGACGTCGGTATCGAAGAGGTTGGCGAGGCCGCCGGAAATGCCGGCATTGGCGACCATGACGTCCAGGCCGCCGAACCGGTCGCAGGCCAGCGCGATCGCGCGGATCACGTCCTCCTCGCGCCCGGCGTCGATCCGGATCGCCTGCGCCGCGCCGCCAGCCTCCGCGATCAGGGCGGCGGTCTCCTCCGCGCCGTCGGTCATGTCGGCGACGACGACCCGAGCTCCCTCGGCGGCGAAGAGGCGTGCGGCCGCGCGGCCGATCCCGGAGCCGGCACCGGTGACGACGATTGACTTGTCATTAAAGCGCGCCATCAGATCGTCACCCCGCCGTCGACGACGAGCGCCTGCCCGGTCATGTAGCGACTGGCGTCCGAGGCGAGATAGACGATCGCACCCGCGATATCGATGGGATCGCCAAGGCGGCGGAGCGGCGTGTGCCGGCTGGAGCGTGCCTCCGCCTCCGGCGTATCCCAGAGCGCGCGGGCGAAGTCAGTCTTGATCAGGCCAGGCGCGACGCAGTTCACCCGGACATTGTCGGGACCGTATTCCACAGCATAGTTGCGGGCGAGCTGGAAGTCGGCCGCCTTGGAGACGTTGTAGGCGCCGATCACGTCCGAGCCCCTGAGCCCGCCGATCGACGAGACGATGACGATCGAGCCTGCGCGACGCTCCCGCATCTCGGGTGCGACCATCTGGATCAGCCAGTGGTTGGAGAGGATGTTGTTGTCGAGGATCTTGCGGAACTGGTCGTCGGCGATGCCGGCGAGCGGCCCGTAATAGGGGTTGGAGGCGGCGTTGCAGACCAGCACGTCGATCCGCCCCCAGGCGGCGCGGGTGCGGTCGACCAGCGTCTGGAGCGCGGCCTTGTCGGAGATGCTGGCGGCGATGGCGAGGGCGCGGCCCGGACCGAATTCCGCCTCGATCTCCGCCACCACGGCCTCGCAGGCATCCTGCTTGCGACTGGAGATGACCACCCGCGCGCCCTGGCGGACGAGTTCGATGGCGCTGGCCTTGCCGATGCCGCGGCTGGAGCCGGTGACGATCGCGACCTTGTCGGTCAGGTCGAACAACATAGGGCTTGACTTTCTTGAAAGGTCACAAAGGTCACGGTATTTACAGCGAATCGTATCTAAGACCTGATGGTAGAAAACCCCATCAAGCGCCCGCCTGCTCTGCAAAATGCCAACTTGCCGCCGCAAGACGATAGACCTGCGCCGCGGAGCGTTCCGCCTGCGCGCTGGACGCGGTGCCGTCGACGATCCGCTTCTTGATCCCCTGCACGATGCCGGTGAGGCGGAAGAGGTTATAGGCGAAATACCAATTGAGGTCGGGGACGCCGTCACGCCCCGTCGCCGCGCAATAGCGCGCGACCATGTCTTCGATCGTGGGGATGCCGGTTTCCGGACCGGTCTGCCCCTTCACCCCCGAACGCCCCTCCGGCTCGGTCACCCAGCTCATGAGAAAATAGGAGAAGTCCGCGAGCGGATCGCCGAGCGTCGACAATTCCCAGTCCAGCACCGCGACCACCCGCGGCTCCGTCGCGTGGAAGATCATGTTGTCGATGCGATAGTCGCCGTGCACGATCGACGTGCGCGTCTGGTCGGGCACGGTCCGGGGCAGCCACGCGATCAGCCGCTCGACCTCCGGCATGGTCTCCGTCTCGCTGGCGCGGTACTGCCGCGTCCAGCGTTCGACCTGGCGGGCGAAGTAATTGCCGGGCTTGCCATAGTCGCCGAGGCCCGCCGCCTGGTAGTCGGTAGTATGGAGCGCGGCGAGCGTATCGACCATCGCATTGTAGACGCCGGTGCGCTGATCCGGCGTATAGCCCGGCAGCGTCCCGTCCCACAGATTGCGCCCCTCCACCAGCGCCATGACGTAGAAGACCGCGCCGATGACGTCTTCGTCCTCGCACAGCCCATAAGGGCGGGCGACAGGGAAGCCGGTGGGGTAAAGACCCGCGATCAAGCGATATTCGCGGTCCACCGCATGGGCGGACGGCAGCAGCTTGCCGAAGGGCTTGCGACGCAGGACATAGGCGCCCGACGGGCTGTCGAGCCGATAGGTCGGATTGGACTGGCCGCCAGCGAACTTGGCGTAGCGGAGCGGGCCGGTGAAGCCGGCGACGTTCGCCTCCATCCACGCGGACAGTCGGTCGAGGTCGAGGCGATCCTTGTCCGCCACGGGGATGATGCTGGGTGCTTCGGTCATACGTCGGGTCCGGGGCGGGTCAGTCGAAGACGATGACGCTGCGGGTCGCGTCGCCGCGGCGCAGTTCGTCGAAGGCATGGTTGATGCGGTCGAGCGGCAGGCGATCGGCGATGATCGTATCGAGGTCGAGCAGCCCACGCTGATAGAAATCCACCAGCCGGGGGATGTCGACGGGGAACCGGTTGTAGCCCATGAAGCCGCCCTGCAGCGTCTTGCCCGACAGGAGATCGATCGCCGACAGTCCGACGGATTCCGTCGGCGGCAGCATGCCGAGGATCGTCGCGGTACCGCCACGCCGAAGCACCTTGACCGCCGTGGCGGCCGATTGCGGGCGGCCGACGGCCTCGATGGCGTGATGGACGCCGCCCTTCGTAATCGCGACGACCTCGTCCGCCGCGGTATCGCTCGTCGCGTCGATCGTGTGCGTCGCACCGAGCGTCTCGGCGACCGCGCGCTTTTCCGCGACGGGGTCGAGCGCGATGATCTTGCCGGCGCCCGCGATCTTCGCGGCGTTGACGGCGGCAAGGCCGATGCCGCCGCAGCCGACGATGCACACCGTTTCCCCCGGCGTCACGTCGGCGACATTGAACACCGCGCCCGCCCCCGTCGTCACCGCGCAGCCGATCAGCGCGGCGCGGTCGAGCGGCATGTCGCGATCGATCGCGACACAGGCATGTTCGTGCACCAGCATCATCTCGGCATAAGCGGACAGATTGAGCATCTGCGCGATCGGCCGTGCATCCTGGCCGGCGCCGAGCATCAGCCGGGGCGGCGCCCCCTTCGGGCGGCGGACGCTGCTGTCGACACACAGGAACATGCGGCCGGTGACGCAGAATTCGCAATGGCCGCAAAAGGCCGAGAGACAGGTGACGACATGGTCACCGACCCGCACCGTGCGCACCTCGTCACCCACCGCCTCGACGACGCCGGCCGCCTCATGGCCGGGAATGGTGGGCAGCGGATGCGGATAGGTGCCGTCGACGAAATGCAGGTCCGATCGGCAAACCCCGACCGCGTGCGTGCGGATCAGCACCTCGTGCGGGCCCGGCTTGTCGATCGTGACGTCCTCGATGACGAGCGGCGTCCTGGCTTCGTGGAGCACGGCGGCTTTCATGACGATCCCTTTCGCATGGTCGCTTCCCCCCTCACCCTCCCCTTTTGCCGTCTTCGGCGGGAGGGGGCGGCTCGGCCGCCCCGGGGTGAGGCACGCTGTCTTCGCCTACCGGCCGGACCTTTCCAGCGCGATATCGGCGTAGCGCCCGAATTCGTGGCGCGCGATGGCACGGTTGTGCACCTCGTCCGGTCCGTCCGCGAAGCGCAGCGTGCGCACCGCAGCCCAGTCGTGCGCCAGCTTGAAGTCCTGGCTGACGCCGCCGCCGCCATGCGCCTGGATCGCATCGTCGAGGATCTGCAGCGCCATCGTCGGCGCCTGGACCTTGATCATCGCGATCTCGAGCTGCGCGGCCTTGTTGCCCGCCTTGTCCATCATGTCCGCGGCCTTGAGGCAGAGCAGCCGGGTCATCTCGATATCGATGCGCGCGCGGGCGATCCGCTGCTCCCAGACCGAATGGTCGGCGATCCGCTTGCCGAAGGCGACGCGGGTCAGCAGGCGCTTCGCCATCGCCTCGATCGCCTCTTCGGCCACGCCGATCGTGCGCATGCAGTGATGGATGCGCCCCGGGCCGAGCCGGCCCTGCGCGATCTCGAAGCCGCGTCCTTCGCCCAGCAGCATGTTCTCGACGGGCACGCGGACATTGTCGAGCCGGACCTGACCATGGCCGTGCGGCGCATGGTCATAGCCGTAGACGGTCAGCATCCGCTCGATCGTCACGCCGGGCGCATCCATCGGCACCAGGATCATGCTCTGCTGCTGGTGCCGCTTCGCCTCCGTATCGGTCTTGCCCATGACGATCGCGACCTTGCAGCGCGGATCGCCGACGCCGCTCGACCACCATTTGGTGCCGGAGATGACGTAATGGTCGCCGTCGCGCACCATCCGCGTCTCGATATTGGTCGCGTCGGACGAGGCGACGGCGGGCTCGGTCATCAGGAAGGCGGAGCGGATGTCGCCCTGCATCAGCGGGCGCAGCCATGCGTCCTTCTGCGCGCGGGTGCCATAGCGGTGCAGCACCTCCATGTTGCCCGTGTCGGGAGCCGAGCAGTTGAAGCATTCCGAGGCCCAGCCGATCCGCCCCATCTCCTCCGCGCAGAGCGCATATTCGAGGTTGGTGAGTTGTTCGCCCTCGAACGCGAAACTGTCGTCGACCGGCGGCATGCCCGAGTGCGGCGGCATGAAGAAGTTCCACAGACCGGCGGCCTTGGCCTTCGCCTTCACCTCCTCGATCACCGGGATTACCTTCCAGCGGTCGCCGTCATGCTCCTGCGCGTGATAGTCCGCCTGCCGGGGCCGGATCTCCGCCTGGATGAAGGCGCGTACCCGATCCCGGAAATACGTCTCGCGCTCGTTGAGGGTGAAATCCATGAGGCTCCTCGTCCCGCTATCGTTTGGGCAGGTTTATGCCATACCGCATATTCGGTAAAGCCTTCCGCCAGCTTGGTGGGCGAGAAAATACGCGGCGTCCCGGCGTCAGCCAAAAAACACTGTTTCTTCGAAAGTTCGGTTGATACAGTTGCGCGATGACGGACGCGGGGGCGCCCACGCAGGTGGGGATCGGTGAGGAGGAAACGGGCACCAAGCGGTTCCGTGCGAAGCGCGACGCCATATTGGCCGCCGCTGCGGAAGCGATCAACGAACAGAGCGCGAAGGGCATGACCTTCGCCGATGTGGCGCGCCGCGTCGGGCTGAACACGACCAGCGTCACATATTACTTCAAGCGCAAGGAGGACCTCGCGGCGGCGGCGTTCGAGCACACGCTCGACCTGCTGCTCGCGATGCTGGACGACGCGGCCGCCGAAGCATCGCCGCAGGCGCGGGTGCGCCGGTTCCTGGCGCTCAACATGGCGCGCCTCGCGCGCGTGCAGCGCGGCGAGGAACGCGCCATGGCGGTGCTGTCGGACCTGCGCGCGTCGGAAGAGCCAAACCGCACGCGCCTGCTCAATCGCTGGCGCGAGGTCTTTCGGCGCACCCGCGCCCTGTGGGGGCCGGCAGCGAGCCGCGCGCATACCGACCTGTTCGGCGCCCGGGCGCACGTGCTGCTGGAGAATATCTTCTGGTTGCCGGCGTGGCTCGACCGGTACGAGCCAGACCAGTTCGACCGGGTCGAGGCGCGGCTGATGGACGTTTTCGCGGGCGGCATCGCCCAGCCCGACGCCCGCTGGTCGCCGGCGCCGATCGACCTGGCGCATGCCGAGACCGAACCGGGACGCGCCGCCTTCCTGCTTGCGGCGACCCGACTGATCAACGAGCTCGGCTATCGCGGCGCGTCGGTACAGCGGATCGCGGCGGAGCTGAACGTCACCAAGGGCAGCTTCTACCACCATCTGGATGCCAAGGACGATCTGGTCATCGCCTGCTACCGCCGCAGCTTCGACACGATCTCCGATGCGCAGCGGCTGGCCGACGCGGCTGGCGGCAGCCAGTGGCAGCGCCTGTCGAGCACGATCGCGACGCTGCTGGACGTGCAGTTCGCCGAGCGCGCGCCCTTGCTGCGCACGACCGCGCTCAGCGGCCTGCCCGCCGACGTGCGCAGCGCGATGGTCGACCGGTCGAACCGTATCGCCCGCCGCTTCGCGGGCACGATGATGGACGGCATCGCCGAAGGATCGATGCGCGCGGTCGATGCGCTGATCGCCGCACAGGCGTTGATGGCGCTGCAGAATGCGGCGTTCGACATGCGCAAATGGGCCGCGGCGATGCCACGCGATCGCGCGATCGGCGTCTATGCGTCGACGATCCTGTTCGGCATGTTCGACGACCGCGCGATCGACTGACCCCGCCCCGGACCGGGCTGGAGGCGCCTGAGGCCGTGGACGGCGCCGCATGTAGCTCAGATTTCGATTTTGTTCCCGCCTGTCGGAAATTTTATAAGTTTAGGGTGCGGATGTTGTCCTTCGGCGTCGTCATGACGTCATGGGACGACGCTGGCGTCGTTCCTGCTAGGAGACGAGACGCGAGGCATGTCCGACACGATCAAACCGCCCCCCGCCCAATTCCTGCGCGACGACGTCATTCGCGGCGGGATGGACCTGTTGCTGTTCGCCCATAAGTCGCACCTGCGCCATTCGGACGCCGAACTCGCGGCGCTCGGCCTGGGGCGCGCCCATCATCGCTGCCTCTATTTCATCGGGCGGCAACCGAACCTCTCGGTCGGCGACCTGCTGTCGCTGCTCGGCGTGACCAAGCAGTCGCTGGGCCGCGTGCTCGGCGCGCTGATCGAACGCGGGCTGGTCGAGCAGCGGACGGGCGAGACGGACCGTCGCCAGCGGCTGCTGCGGCTGACGCCCGCCGGCGATGCGCTGGAGCGCCGCCTCTTTTCGGGCCTGCACCAGAACATGAGCCGCGCCTATGCCGCATCGGGGGAGGAAGCGGTGACCGGCTTCTGGACGATGATGCAGAACCTGATGAGCGACGAGGCGCAGCGTCAGTTCGCCGCCTTCCACGCCGTGCCCGGCCGTACCGGCGAGATGATGGCCGCGGCGCACTGATCGCAGGCCGGGCGGCGCACGGCCGGGGGGACCGGCGCCGCCCTTGCGCTCCATGCGCCGCCCGATAGCCGGCCCCTGCATGTCTCGACCGGTGGCGCGGTCAGCGCGACGGCGCGCCGCCGCGCACGAAGCGCGGCTGCTGCCTCAATAGCCCGCCAGCCGGCCGAAGCGGTCGCGGTGCCAGGCGGCGTTGCCCCACATCGCCTCGAGCACGGCGGCGCGCTTCAGGTAGAAACCGGCGTGATGCTCGTCGGTCATGCCGATGCCGCCATGCAGCTGCACCATTTCGCGGCTGACGAGCTTCGTGGTCTCGCCGCCGACCGCCTTGGCAAGGCTGACCAACTGCGCGACGTCGGATCGGCCCGCGTCGATCGCCTCCAGCGCGCCCTCGACCACCGAGCGCATCAATTCGAGCTCGGTGAACATCTTGGCCATGCGATGCTGCAGCGCCTGGAAGGTGCTGAGCGGCTGACCGAACTGGACGCGCGTCTTGAGATAGGCGTTGGTGTCGTCGAACGCCTGACCGGCGAGGCCGAGCATCTCGGCGGTGACGAGCGCGGCGGCCCGGTCGCAGATCGCGGCCGTCAGCGCCTTGTCGCCGAGCCGCACGGCGGGCGCCGCATCGAAACGGACGTCGGCGTGGCTGCGGCTGTCGGCCATGCGGCGCGGCGTTCTGGAGACCGCCGCATCGCCGGCGACGAGATAGAGGCCGTCCGCCGCCGCGACGACGAAGGCATGCGCCCCGTCCCCCTCGGCGACGAACATCTTCGTGCCCGTCAGCCGCCCGTCCGCGACGACCGTTGCGAGCGCCTCCGGATCGTGCAGCGGTCCCTCGTCGACCGCGAGCGCGACAATCGCCTCGCCGGCCGCGATGCGGGGCAGCCATGCCGCCCTGGCCTCGGCATCCTCGCCCATCGCGATCGCGCTCGCAGCGGCGGCGGTCGCGGCGAGCGGCGTCGCCGTCAGCGTCCGGCCGAGCTGTTCGAGCACGAGCCCCAGCGACAGATACCCCATGCCGGCGCCGCCATCCGCCTCCGGCACGACGATACCGGGCCAGCCCATCTGGCCGACCTCCGCCCAGACGGCGGGATCGAAGCCGGCGGGCGGCGCGGCGTCGCGCAATGCGCGAAAGGCGGCGACGGGCGATTCCTTGTCGGTCCAGCTCTGCGCCATGTCGCGCAGCATCGTCTGGTCTTCGGTCAGCACGGCCATGTCTGTTGCTCCGTTCTCCGCGGCGCGGCGATCACTGGTGGTCGAGCATCCCGAGGATGCGCTTGGCGACGATGTTGTTCTGGATCTCGGTCGAGCCGCCGTAGATCGAGACGGCCTTGCCCCACAGCCAGGTGCGGGTCTGGGTCAGTTCCTCCTCGCTGAAGCCCTCGCCCTCCCAGCCTAGGCCGTTCATGCCCATGATCTCGATGGCGAGTTCCGCGCGCTCCTGCGTGATCCTGGCGCCGACGTTCTTCATGATCGACGAGGTCGCGGACGGCCCCTGGCTTGCCTTCGCCTCCAGCGCGGCGCGGCGCAGCGTCAAGGCGAAGGCGCGTACGTCCATGTCGTGGCGGATCAGCCGCGCGCGCAGATCCGCGTCCGCGAGCCGCCCCCCGGCGTCGACGCCGCGGTAGCGCTTGGCGATCTCGCCGAGCGGTGTCCCGGCGAGAAGACGCCCGGTCGAGCCGCCGCCCGACAGGCTGGAGCGTTCGTGCTGGAGCAGGCGCTTGCCGATCGTCCAGCCCTCCCCCTCGCGGCCGACGAGATTCTCCTTGGGCACCTTCACGTCCGTGAAAAACGTCTCGCAGAAGGGCGAGGCGCCGGAAATGAGGCGGATCGGCTTCACCTCGACGCCCGGCGCGTCCATGTCGATCAGCAGGAAGCTGATCCCCTCGTGCTTGCGCGTCCGGTCGGTGCGGACGAGCGCGAAGCACTTGTCCGCCCACTGGCCGCCGCTGGTCCAGGTCTTCTGGCCGTTGACGCGATAATGGTCTCCGCAATCCTCGGCGAACGTCTGCAGGTTGGCGAGGTCGGAGCCCGCGCCCGGTTCGGAATAGCCTTGGCACCAGCGGATCTCGCCGCGCGCGATCGGGGGAATGTGCTCGCGCTTCTGCGCCTCGCTGCCATATTCGAGCAGCGTGGGGCCGAACATCATCACGCCCATGCCGCCGATCGGGTTCCACGCGCCGATCCGTGCCATCTCCTCCGCCAGGACGCGCGCCTCCGCACGCGACAGGCCGCCGCCGCCATAGTCGCGCGGCCAGGTCGGCACGCCCCAACCCTTCGCGCCCATCGCCTCGCGCCAGCGGCGCTGGTCGTCCGTCTCCTCAACCGGCCCCTCCACCGCGGACATCGCATTGTCCTTGTGCGCCAGCGCGGAAGGGAAGTTCGCGGCCAGCCACGCGCGCGCCTCCGCGCGGAAGGCGTCAAGCGGATCGGCGGGGGCGTCGGGCGCGGCAAGCGTGGCCATCGGCATCTCTCCTCAGCCCGATTCAGAAGATCGGGTATGCTGGACGGGCATCGCACGGATGCGCGCGCGATGCAAATGCATCGAACCGGTGGATTGGCGGAGGGGCACCGACGGTCTACACCGGCTCGAAGGGCGGCAAGGCGACCCATCCGGCGGCAAGGGGAAGAAGCATGCGATTCGAGCATCGGGCTATCCCGATCGTCCTCGCCGCCGTCGTCGTCGACGTGATCGGGCTGGGCATCGTCATGCCCGTGCTGCCGGCGCTGGTGACGCATCTTGGCCGGATGGATCTGGCGCAGGCCACGCGCGTGTCCGGCTGGCTGCTCGCCGTGTTCGCGATCGGCCAGTTCGTCGCCGGTCCGATCCTCGGCAACCTGGGCGACCGCTTCGGGCGACGGCCGGTGTTGATGGCGTCGATGGTCGCCTTCAGCCTCGATTATCTGCTGATGGCGGCGGCGCCGACGCTCGCATGGCTGTTCGTCGGGCGCGCGATCGCGGGCGTCGCCGGCGCGACGTTCGGGCCGGCGGGCGCGGTGATCGCTGACACGACGCCCGCCGACCGGCGTGGCCCGATCTTCGGCCTGCTGGGCGCGGCATTCGGCGTCGGCTTCATCCTCGGCCCGGCGCTGGGCGGTATCGCCGCCGGCTGGGGCACCCGCGCGCCCTTCGTCGTCGCCGCGGCGCTCGCCGCGCTCAACGCCGTGGCGATGGCGCTCTTCCTTCCCGAGACGCTCGCACCGGAGAACCGCCGGCCGTTCCGGCTGCGGGACGCACATGTCGTCGACGCGTTCAAGCCGCTGTTCGCCGCCGGCAATGCGACGCCGCTGCTGGTCGCCTGGTTCCTGTGGCAATTGGGCAATACCGTCTACCCCGCGACCTGGTCGTTCTGGGCGGCGATCCGGTTCGGCTGGAACGCCACGGCGATCGGCTGGAGCCTCGCCTGGGTCGGCTTCCTCAGCGTGGTCGTCCAGGTGGGGCTGACGCGGCGCGTGCTCGCGCGGGTCGGCGAGCGCAACGCGGCGGTCATCGGCCTGTTCAGCGCCACCGCGACACTGATCGCCTATGCCTTCACGACGCAGGGATGGCAGGTCTATGCGTTCTTCCTGCTCGGCTGCCTGGGCGCCTTCGCCTATCCGGCGATGAACGCGACGCTGTCGCGCATGGTCGACGCAACGCGGCAGGGTGCGCTGCAGGGCGGCATCGGATCGATGAATTCGGTCGCGGCGATCCTGGGGCCGCTCATCGCCGCGCAGAGCCTGGGCTGGGGCGCCGCCCACGGTTTCGACGGCGCCGCGTTCATGGTCGCCGCCGCGCTGATCGGCAGCGCGGCGTCGATCATCTGGCTGCGCGTACCGACGGCATCGCCAGCGCCGGAGTCGCCGGCGATCAGTCGCTGATCGTCCAGCCCTGCGCGCTGCGGCCGCGCACGCCCTGCTGCGCGAGCAACAGGCTCTGATAGCTGGTCGGCGGCACGGCCACGGGGACGAAGGCGGCGGTCTCGACGGGGGCGATACGCACCGGTGCGGCGACCATGACCGGCAGGCGTGGCGCGACGCCGCGCATGGCGACCCGATCGACCGTGAAGGCATGGAATTCCTGCCCCGCTGCGAAGCGCGCGTGCTTGCCCTTGACGAACGCGCCTGCGACGATGCCGCCGAACGCCACCGCCCCAATCGTCGCCGCGGTCGCGCCGTCCCCTTCCGCGCGGAAGCGCCCCGTCACGGGGATGGAGCGGCCCTCGACCTCGACCGATCGCAGCGCGATCTCCAGCTTGCCGGACCGCCCATAGGCGCCCTTGCCGGAGCGAACCGCCACCTCTCCGACGCCGGGCGTACCCTGCGGGATGAGCAGGCGGCCATCGGCGTAGACATCCCGACTGACGGTGACGCCGAACCGCTGGCCGACGTGCGCGCCCGCGGAACTGAGGTCCTGATCCAGCGTGACGGCGATGTCGCTATGCGCGGGCAGCGCGGCCTCCTGCGCCTGTGGCGTCGCCTGTGCCGGCATGGCCAGCGCCGCCGAGACGAGCCCCAAAGCGACCTTCCCCAAATTCGCCATCGTTCCCGCGCCTCCCATGCGCCGTCATGTCCATACGGTGCGTATCTAGGCGAAAGGCCTTCGCGAGCGATGAAGCGCGATCGTTAACGCCGCGCTTACCATAGCCATCGCCGACGTAACCGAATTCTGGTTTTCGACGATTGCGTATGGTCGTGACGGCCAAAGCCGCCTAGCGTCGCGCCATGCTCGAAAACCGCGAATCCGACCTGCCATGACGGGCCTCAAGACGATCCTCGACACGCTGGAGCCTGCGCCGGACGGGTGGCGCGGGACGATCCCGGAGACCTGGCTGCAGGGGAGGACGTGCTACGGCGGCCTGTCGGCAGCCCTCGCGCTGCACGCGGCGCAAGCCTCGGACGTCGACCTGCCGCCGCTTCGTTCTGCGCTGGTGGCGTTCGTCGGCCCGTTGAGCGGAACCGTCGTCGTCCGCGCGACGCGGCTGAGGCGGGGGCGCAACGCCGCCTTCGTGCAGGCGGATGTCGAGGGCGAGGCCGGGCTGGGCCTGCGCGCGACGTTCGTGTTCATGGCGCCCGTGCCGTCGCGCGTCGATCACCGCGTCGAGGCGCCCCTGCCCTTTGCGGTGCCGGAACCAGGAGCGCCGACGCAGAACGGTCACCCCGCCGTGCGCTTCTCGCAGAATTTCGACATGGTCGACGACGTCGCCGGCACCGGCCCGGCGGAATGGCGGCGCTGGGTGCGGCTTCGCGACCGCGACGGCCTGGACCCGGCCGTGGAGCTCATCGCCGTCGCGGACTGCCTGCCGCCCGCCGCGCTGAAACTGATCGGCGGTCCCGCGCCGGTCAGTTCGATGACCTGGCAGCTCAACCTCCTCGATACCCCGACACTGCCGCGCGACGGTTGGTGGCTGCTGGAAAGCGCCACCGATCATGCCCGGGCCGGTACGTCGAGCCAGCGCATGGCGATCTGGTCTCCGGATGGCGGCCG
This sequence comes from Sphingomonas sp. GV3, assembly GCF_031082075.1. Lineage (NCBI taxonomy): Bacteria > Pseudomonadati > Pseudomonadota > Alphaproteobacteria > Sphingomonadales > Sphingomonadaceae > Sphingomonas > Sphingomonas sp. GV3. The sequence goes on from NZ_JARWLE010000001.1 coordinate 1,048,183, forward strand.
TATCGCGGAGCAGATGCAGAGCGTCGCGCTGTTCGGGTAGGCCTCGTCCGGGCGCAAGGTCGCGGCCGACGCGACAATTTGCGACATTCGCGCAGTCGCCCGACACAAGCATGGGACATAACGATGGCAAAGGAGGCGCGAGCGTAGACGGGATGGGCCCGCTGCGCCGGAGATCCTGATCCGCATGCGTATCCCCTTCATCACGCTGGCGATCGCCGCGAGCGGCTTTGCCGCGACCCTTGCGTCCGCGCAGACCGCGGTGCCCCCGGCATCGTCGCCTCCGCCGCCCGGCGGCGCCATGATGCGCGCCGATGCCAATCACGATGGCGTGGTGACGCGCGACGAGGCGCTCGCCGAGGCCGGCGCCCGCTTCGACGCGATGGACGCCAACCACGACGGCTCGCTTTCCGCGGCGGAGCGCCAGGCGTTCCGCGCCTCGATGCGCGCCCGCTGGCGGGGGCAGATGACCGGCAACGCGGCGCCGCCGCCTGCGCCACCGGCTCCACCGACCCCTCCCCAGCCCGCTGCCGGCGGGAACGACGATGGTCCCGCGGTCGCGCGGGCGGACTATGTCGCGCGGGCCGGCATGCGGTTCGATCGCATGGATGCCAATCACGACGGCAAGCTCGACGCGACCGAGATGACGCAGGCGCGTCCGTACGGGCGTCGTGGCATGCGTGTTGGCGACGCACCGCCGCCCCCGCCCCCCGCCGACGCACAGTGACGGATCCGGACCGGGCGGCCGCAGGACGCCCGGCCAGCTTGCGGGAGGGCGCACGATGACTAATGCGGACGGAATGGGAGACATGCCGCATCTGCTGCTCGTCGACGACGAGCGCTCGATCCGCGAGCCACTCGCGCATTACCTGACCCGGCAGGGCTTTCGCGTCACGCAGGCGGCGGACGCCGAAAGCGCCCGCACCCGGCTGGCGGCCTATGCCATCGATCTCGTGATCCTCGACATCATGATGCCGGGCGAGGACGGCCTGTCGCTGTGCCGCCACATCGCCGCGACGAGCGATACGCCCGTCATCCTGCTGACCGCCAAGGCGGAGGAGACCGACCGCATCGTCGGCCTTGAGATGGGCGCGGACGATTATGTCGTGAAGCCATTCAGCCCGCGCGAGCTGGCCACGCGGGTCAAGGTGGTGCTGCGTCGCCTGACCGCGGGCGGCACGCGCCAGCACGCACCGGAGAGCGGCTCCTATGCCTTCGCCGGCTGGGTGCTGAAGACGGGCGAGCGGACGCTGGTGGATCGCGAGGGCGTGTCGGTGCCCCTGTCGACGGGCGAGTACAATCTGCTGCTCGCGCTCGTCACCCGGCCGCGCCAGGTGTTGACGCGCGACCAGCTGCTCGACCTGACGCAGGGGCGCGAGGCAGCGGCCTTCGACCGCGCGATCGACAATCAGGTCAGCCGTCTTCGCCGCAAGATCGAGACGGACGCTAAGGCGCCGGAAATCATCAAGACCGTGTGGGGCGGTGGCTATACGCTGGCGGCGGAAGTCACGCGGCTGTGAGCGGCGCGATGGACGGCGCGGCGAACGGCGCGACGCGGCGCCTGTGGCGGCCGCGCACGCTGGCCGGACAGCTCGCGCTGCTCGTCGCGATCGGCCTGTTCATCGCGCAGGCGATCAACTTCGGCCTGCTGCTGCGCGAGCGGCGGGGGCTGCGCCTGGAGCAGACGACCGGGCCTGTCGTGGCGCGGCTGATCGACGCGGTGGAGCGATCGGTGCGGCCCGGACGACTGCGCGGCGACCGCGAGACGCACGCGCGGGTGCGCCGCTACGCCGCCAATCCGATACCCACTGCCGCGCAGCGGCTGCCCGAGGTCGAGGTCGCGCTGCGCGAGGCGCTGGCGGAAACGGGCCTGCGGCCGGGCCGGATCGTGACCGGCCTCGGTCGCATTGATCCGGCGAACCCCTGGCTGCGGCGCATGCCGCTCAAGCGCGCGGAGCGCCTCATCGCGCGCGGCGCCGAGCTGCGCATCGCGGTCGAGCGGCCAGGACAGGACTGGCTGGTGCTCAACACCTTCTGGTTGAGCGACGACCGCGACCTGGTGTGGCGGCTGGCCGGGCAGACGGCGGTCCTCTATCTGCTCGTGCTGGTGCCGCTCCTGCTCGCGGGACGCCAGCTGTCCCGCCCCCTGCGCGAACTGACGCGCGCAGCGGAGCGATTCGGCCCGCGCGACGAGGGTGAGGCCGTACCGCCGAGCGGTCCGGAGGACGTGCGCCAGCTCATCACCGCGTTCAACGACCTACGGCTCCGCGTCACCGCGATGCTCGACGAGAAGGACCGCATGCTGGGCGCGATCGGCCATGACCTGCGTACGCCGCTCGCCGCGCTGCGCGTGCGTATCGAATCGGTGGAGGACGACGCCGACCGCGCACGGATGGCGGACACGATCGCGGAGATGAACCGGACGCTCGACGACATATTGTCGCTGGCGCGGATCGGGCGGCCAAGCGAGGCCCCGACCGAGGTCGATCTCGCCGCGCTGGTCGATGCGGTGGTCGAGGATTTTCGCGATCTGGGGCAGAATGTCGCCTTCGAGGAGGCGGCGCGGCTAAAGATGCGGATGCGACCCGCGCTGATGCGGCGCGCGATCCGCAACCTGATCGAGAATGCGGTGAAATATGGTGGCGGCGCGGAGGTGCGGCTGGTCGTCTCGGCGCGCGAGGTGGCGATCGAGGTCGCGGATCGCGGCCCCGGCATCCCCGACGCCCGGCTGGACGACGTGTTCGACCCCTTCACGCGGCTGGAGACCTCGCGCAATCGCGACACCGGCGGCATCGGCCTGGGCCTGGCGCTGGCGCGGACGATCGTGCGCCAGGCGGGCGGCGACATCCGCCTCGCCAACCGCGACGGCGGCGGGCTGTGCGCGACGATCGCGCTGCCGCGCGGCTAGGGCGTGAATTACCTCTGGTAAGGCGGTGCCGAGCCTCAGTCCTCCACGATCGCGCTGTCGACGCGCGTGTCGCGCATCCGCCAATAGGTGACGAGCGAGACGGCAATCATCGCCGTGACATACCAGTAGAAGGCGTTCTCGGCGCCGGCCCACTTCAACCAGAGCGCGACATATTCTGCCGTGCCCCCGAACGCGGTATTCGCGAGCGCATAAGGCAAGGCGACGCCAAGGGCGCGGACGTGCGCAGGGAACAGCTCCGCCTTCACCACCGCGTTGATCGCGGTGTAGCCGGTGACGATCAGAAGCGCGACCATCACCAGCGCGAAGGCGAGTACCGGGCTGCGCACGGTTTCCAGCAATGTGAAGATCGGCACCGTCGCGATCATGCCGGCGATGCCGAAGCCGATCATCAGCGGGCGGCGGCCGATCCGGTCTGAAAGGGCGCCGGCGAGCGGCTGGAGCGCGGCATAGAGCGCCAGGGCGCCGGTCATGATCCAGGTCGCGGTCTCGCGGTCGAAGCCCGTCGTGTTGACGAGGAACTTCTGCATGTAGGTCGTATAAGCGTAGAAGGCGAGCGTGCCGCCGGCGGTGAGCAGCACCACGGTCGCCGCCTCGCGCGGATGACGGCTGAACAGCAGCCAGCCGCTCGACCGGGGCTTGTCGCGGGCATTCTCGAACGACTGCGTTTCCGCGAGGCCGCGGCGGATACGAAAGACGAGGATCGCGAGCAGGCCGCCGAGCGCGAACGGCAGCCGCCAGCCCCAGGCCTCCAGTTGCGCCTCGCTGAGCACCGCCTGCAGCAGCAAAAGGGTGAAGAGGGCGAGCAACTGCCCCGCGATCAGCGTGACATATTGGAAGGACGAGAAGAAGCCGCGGCGGTCCCGGCCAGCCATTTCGGACAGATAGACCGCGCTCGCGCCATATTCGCCGCCGACGCTGAGCCCCTGCATCAGCCGGGCGACGACGAGGAGCGCCGGTGCGCCCCAGCCGATCGTCGCATAGCCGGGCGACACCGCGATCAGCAGCGCGCCCGCGCACATCAGCGTCACCGACAGCGTCAACCCTGCCTTGCGCCCGTAGCGGTCGGCGTAGATGCCCATGATCCACGCGCCGACCGGCCGCATCACGAAGCCGACCGCGAAGATCGCCGCGGTGTTGAGCAGCTGCGCGGTCGGATCGCCCTTCGGAAAGAAATGCGGGGCGAAATAGAGGCCGAAGGCGGAATAGACGTACCAGTCGAACCATTCGACCAGATTGCCCGCCGACCCGCCGAGGATCGAGCGCAGACGATGATGGCGGTCGGGTCGATCGGTCATGGCAGGATCATAGCCCGCCCGGCCGCAGCGTCACCCCCTTCGCGAGGCGCCTGCTACCAGGATGAGAACAGGACGTGGCCATGCCCCCGGCCGATGCCCCGATCGGTGCCGCAGCGCAGCCGGTAATGCGCCTCGTCAATAGGGCGTCATCGAATAGGGCCGGTCCGCCTTGGCGGTCGCCCAGGCGCGGTTCGGCGTTGCCTGCATGGCGAATCGCAGCTCGCCGCCCGCCATGATCTGCTGATGCGTCAGGTAGCTGCGCTCGAGCGCCTTGCCGTCGAGCGTGACGCGGCCGACATAGCGGTTGGCGTCGCTCAGCCCGTCGGCGACGATCACGAACCGCTTTCCGTTGGGCAGCCCCAGCGTGGCGCGGCGCACGAACGGGCGTCCGATGACATATTGTCCGGAAGCCGGCGTGACCGGGTAGAAGCCGAGCGCGGTAAAGACGAGCCAGGCCGACATCTGGCCGAGGTCGTCGTTGCCGGACAGGCCGTCCGGCGTCGGCTTGTACTGGCTGGCGACGATCTGGGCGAGCCGCTCCTGCGTCCGCCACGGCTGACCGGCGAGCACGTAGAGATAGGCGACGTGGTGGCTCGGTTCATTGCCGTGGATATACTGGCCGATCAGCCCGGCGATGTCTTCCGCATGGCTGTAGTCCAGCTTCGAATTGTCGTAGTCGAACATGGCATCGAGCTTGGCCACGACCTTCGCGTCGCCGCCGAGCAGGCGGAACAGGCCACCCTGGTCATGCGGCATGAACCAGCTATATTGCCAGGCATTGCCCTCCGTATAGTCGGAGCCGTAGTTGATTGCGGTCGGATCGAACGGCGTGCGGAAACTGCCGTCACTCTTGCGCGCGCGCAGGAAGCCGGTTTCGCCATCGAAGCTGTTGCGCCAGTTGGCGGCGCGCGGATCGAAGGTGGCGGCGATGTCCAGGCGCCCCATGGCACGCGCCATCCGGGCGATCGTCCAGTCGTCATAGGCATATTCGACCGTCTTGGACGCCGCTTCGGGCTCCTTGTCGATCGGCACATAGCCGCGCTTCATATACTCGCCCAGGCCGCCATAGGGCGCGTAGGTCGCGCTCGCGACCATGGCGTCGAGCGCCTCGCGGGCGTCGAAGCCGCCAATCCCCTTCAGATAGGCGTCGGCGATCACCGGCACGGCATGATAGCCGATCATCGTCCACGTCTCGCGACCCGCGAACTGCCAGACCGGCAGGATGCCGTCGGGGCTGTAGCGACGGCTGTCGACCAGCGAGCGGACGACGTCGGTCGACGTCTGCGCCGGCTGGATCAGGGTCAGCAGGGGATGTTCGGCGCGGAAGGTGTCCCACAGCGAGAAGGTCGAGCGGAAGGTGTAGCCCTCGGCGCGGTGCACCTGATCGTCCGGACCGCGATACCGCCCATCGGCGTCGCTCCAGACGCTGGGGGCGAGCAGACTGTGGTAGAGCGCGGTGTAAAGGCTGGTGCGCATCGGCGCGTCGGCATCGATCTCGATCGCGCCGAGCGCCTTGGTCCAGGCGGCCCGCGTCGAGGCGAGGATCGCGTCGAAGCCGCCGGGCTCGGCGTCCAGATTGGCCACCGCCCCCGCCTCGTCGACACCCGACAAGGCGACGCGAACCTCGAGCGACTGCAGCTTTCCGAAGTCGAGCCGCGCCTCCAGCTGCCGCCCGAGCTTTTCCGCGACCGCGTCGCTGCCCCGCCCCGGCCCCGCGAACCCGCTATAGGGTATGCGGCTGTCGCGATCGACGAAGGCGTGATCGGCGAGCGGCGCGGAGAAGCGCATCGCGAAGAAGAGCTTGCGCCCCGGCGCCCAGCCGCGCGTCTCGCGGAAGCCGGTCAGCGTGCCGTCGCGGCGCAGATGCAGGCCTGACCAGAGGATCTTGCCGGGATAATTGTACAGCGACGAGCGCAGATCGATGACGAGGTGCGCGGGCTTTCCCCAAAAGGTGTAGCGGTGCACGCCGACGCGGGTGCCGGCGGTAAGTTCGGCGCGCACGCCGTAATCGTCCAGCATGACCGAGTAATAGCCGGGGCCGGCAGCCTCGCGGGCGTGATCGAAGGCAGAGCGATACCCGGAATGCCGGACCGCCGGGTCGCCAGGATCCATCTTCACGTCATCGCCCGCGACGGGCATGACCAGCACGTCACCGAGATCGGAATGGCCCGCGCCGGAGAAGTGCGTGTGGCTGAACCCCTGGATGGTCGGGTCTTCGTAGCGATAGCCGGCGGCGTGTCCGTAGCATTGGCGGATCTCGCAACCGGTATCCGTGTCGGGGCTGAGTTGCACCATGCCGAACGGTGCCGTGGCACCGGGGAAGGTATGACCCTGTCCGCCCGTGCCGATGAACGGTCGCGTCGGGGGCAAGGGATCGCGACGGGCCGTCTGTCCGAGGGCTGTCGATGCGACGAGCATACCGCCCGCGGCGAGGAGGAAAGCGCGCATATCCCGCGTTAGAGCATGGCCAGCCGCGGCTGGAAAGGGTGTGCCGTCGCTAAGCTGCTGCGATCAGGGGCACTTCCATGCGCTGCAATCTGAAAAGAGATAGTCCGGCTCGAACTCCGCAACGATCGCGAGACGGCGTTGATCGAGGATCTCCACCTGCCCTTCACGAAACACCAGCAGTTCCTGCTCGCGGAGGACGCGCAGCGTACGATTGACGTGCACGCCGGTAAGGCCACAGGCCTCCGCCAGGTCGGGCTGGGTCAGCGGCAAGCCGAAGCGCCCGTCGCGCGCGAGTCCGACCATTTCCATGCGGGCGTTCAGCTCGCAGAAGAAGTGGGCGAGCCGCCCTTCCGCCCCCAGACGCCCGATCCGGAAGATCCACTCGCGGTGCATCGCCGCATCGGTCAGCGTCGAATACCACAACATCCGCGTCAGCCGCGGATGGTCCTCGGTGATCCGGGTCAGGACCTGGTGATCGAAGAGAGCGACCTTGACCGGTCCGAGCGTACCGACGTCATGATCGAGACGACCGGTGGGAAAGCCGTGGAGGTCGACGAAATCGCCGGGAACCTGGATCGACACGATCTGACGATATCCCTCGCGGTCGTCCATGTAGCGGCTGACGTATCCCTCGACGAGGAACATGCTGCGCTCCACGGGCTCGCCGCGCCGGACGAGGAGGTGGCGGGGCGGGAAGGTCTTCACCTCGCCGGCCGCATCTTCCAGGACGCGGCACTCGTCGGACGTCATTCGATGCCGGCCGCGGCCCATCAGGAAGCGGCCCGTCAATGGATAGCTGACCAGATCGTCGCCAGGATCGTCCCTCATGGGGCGCTAAACCGATACGATCGCGCAACGTTCCCTGCCCGGACCTTTACCGGCGCCAGAGGATTGCGAGGATGGGCGGATCGATCGAGCGCGCAGCGGATCGAAGCCCAAAGCCGCTAGACCGAAACGCGCTCGACCGGCGCGGTGGCCGGCGATCTTAACCGGTCGCGCGACGGCCGATCCGTCCGCGCCTTGCCGTCGATGGCCTCGCGCAGATGCGCTTCGAGTTCGACTGCCCGGTGATCGGAGTCATGCGCGGCGAGCACGCGGGCGCGAGCGGCATGGCCCATCGCCGTCGCATCGCGGGCCAGCGCGGCGATCACCTGGTCCGTCGTATCCGCCAGGATGATCTCGCGGTCGGGCGCGAACAACTGGTCCAGCCCGTGCCAGCGGTCTGAGATGATCGGGGTCGCGCAGGCGGCGGCCTCGAACAGCCGTACGGAGGGCGACCAGCCGGCCTCGATCATGTCGGCACGGGTGACGTTGAGGGTAAAGCGACTCGCGGAATAGAAATCGGCATGCTCGGCCGGCGGCAGGTGCGCGATCCGCTCGACATTCGCAGGCCAGTCGATCGTCGCGGGATATTGTGGCCCCGCGACGGCGAAGCGACGATCCGGACAGGCGCGCGCAACATCGATCAGCAGCCGCCTCAGCGTCGGCTGTCGATCGTCGCTGTAGGTGCCGAGATAGGAAAGGTCCCAGCGGACGGGAACGTCGCGCGGGCGATAGGCCCGGCTGTCGACGGAGCAGTAGAGCGCCCGTGCCCTCGGGCTGCCGAACTCCCGCTCGAGACGGGCGAGCGTCGGCCCGCCGGTGAAGGACAGATACAGATCGTAGCCGGGGATGACGTCGGGCGCGAGATATTCGAAGTCGCCGCGCGCGAGCTTTGCGAGCGTCACGGGGGTATCGATGTCGTAGAAGGCGGTGACGCCGCGCGCGACGCGCTGGACATGGCGACCGACCGCGACGCCGTCCGGAACATAGCTGCCGACGATCACCGCATCCGCGGTCGCGATCTCCGCGCGCCATCGGTCGAGGTCTTCGAGGTCGCGATAATAGAAGAAGCGGCAGAAGCCCGGTTCGGGAAGGTCGCGATGGTCGCCCGCATACCATGGCACCTCCCGCTCCAGGAACACTATGTCGTGCCCTCGCGCCGCGAAGGCGGCGAGCAGTGCGCGATAGGTGTTGGCGTGGCCATTGCCCCATGACGATGCGAGGCTGAGGCCGAGCACGACCAGCTTCATGCCGCAACCTCCATCAGATGGCGGCGGAACAGCATATCGACGTCGCGCGCGCGAAGGTCGTAGGTGTGTTCGGCCAGCACGCGCGCCAGCGCGGCGCGCCCGATCGCCTCCGCCCGTCCCGGAGTCAGCGCCGCAAGATGGTCGGCGACGTCCTGCGCGTCGCGGGCGACCAGAATTTCGCTGTCCGGCTTCAGGAACTGCTCGATCCCCACCCAGTCGTCGGTGATGAGGCAGGCCGCGGCGCCCGCCGCCTCGAACACGCGGGTCGCGGGCGAGAAGCCGATATGCGCCATCGAATCCCGCGCGACGTTGAGCACGGCGCGCGGCGTGCAATTGAACGCGTTGTGCTCGGCGGTGTAGACATGGCCGCGGTGGCGGACGTTGCCGGGCATGGCCTTCGTCTCCCAGCCGTTGCCACCGATCAGAAAGCTCTGATGCGGCAGCGCCGCGGCGGGCTTGAGGAAGAATTCCTCCACCCGCGCCTCGCGGTCGGGCAGCCGGTTGCCGAGGAAGGCGAGGTCGCACGCGAAGCGTTCGTCGCGCGACACCGGATGATGCGTGTCGGGGTCGAGCGCATTGTAGACAGGCACGCACCGCGCCGCGCCGAAGCCGCGATAGGCCTCCACCACCGGGGGGCCGCCGCCATAGGTGAGCACCATGTCCAGATGCGGCAGCGCGCGAAGTACGGGATGACCGGCGTCGGCGCGCATCTCGTCGAGGGTCGCGGCGGCGTCGACATCCCAGAACAGGCGCAACGCACCGGGTCGCGCATGGCGGACGATGCCGTCAAGCAGTTCCGCGTCGAATACGCCGACGCCGTTCGCCTTGACGACGATGTCCGCCCCGCCCGCCTCCGCCAGGACAGCGTTCAGGCCATCGGTCGTCGCGGGATAGACGACCGAGCGGGCATAGGGCGGCGGGTCGATATCGCGATGCTGCTGCCGGTCGAAGGCGTCGGGCTCGTAGAAGGTGATGTCATAGCCGCACGCGTGCAGCGCCTTCAGCATGCCGCGATAATAGGTGGCCGCGCCGTTCCAGTAGCTCGACACGAGGCTGGAGCCGTAAAAGGCGATCTTCATGCGGCGTCCTTTGCGGGATGGGCGGCGATCCTGGCGACGATGGCGAGCAGTTCGTCGACGCGATGCGCGCAGGTGTGGCGGGCGAGAATCGTCTCCAGGCCCGCCTTGGCGAGCGCGGCACGCGCATCGGCGTCGTCGCGCAGCAGACGCAGCGCATCGGCCATCTCGTCGCCGGAACGGACCATCAGGAGGTCCTCGCCGATGCGGAACAGTCCCTCCGTCTCCGACCAGGGCGCCGAAACGAGCGGAATGCCGCAGGCGAGCGCCTCGAACACGCGGATCGTCGGGATGCCGGGCAGCAGCGTCGCATAATAGCGGCGCGGCACATGGACGGTGGCGAGCGCGCTCGCGAACAAGGCGGGCGCGGCGGCGTTGGGCGCCCATCCGTAATAATGCGCGCCGTAGCGGGCGAGGGTCGCGCGGGCCTCGTCCGGATAGCGGACGCCATAGACGTCGAGCGGCAGGCCCGCCTCGCGCGCCGGCGCGAACAGGAAGCGTTCGAGTTCCTCGGTCCGCTCCCCGTCGCCCCAGTTGCCGATCCAGACCAAGCCCTCGCGAATGCCCTCCAGCGCGGGCGGGCGGAAGCGGCGCGTGTCGGCCGCCTCGTGCCACGTCCAGACGCGGCCGCCCCATCCCCAGCCGCGATAGACCTCGCTGAGCGTCTCGCCGAACGCGAGTACGCCGTCATAGCCGGACAGGTCGTAGGCGCGCATCTCCGCCGGTGCGCTGACCGCGCGATGATGCGTGTCGTGGAACAGCAGGGTCCAGCGTGCGCCGCGCGCCCGCAGCGCGCCCAGGTCGGCGACCACCCTATGCGCATTCCATTCATGCACGATGACCAGATCCGCGCCATCGACCAGCGCCTCGACATCGGCGTCCTCCGGATAGCTGACCGAGTTGAGTTCCGGATAGGCGGCCCGATAGGGATCGAGCCCCTCCGGGCCATGGTCCGCGAGCAGGTTGACGAGGCTCCAGCCGTTTTCGGGCGCATAGACCCGTACGTCATGGCCTCGGTCGATCAGTTCGCTGATCACGCCGCGCAGGAAATGCGCGTTGCCGTGGTTCCAGCACGAGGCGAGGCTGTGAGTGAAATAGACGATGTTCATGCGGCGACCCTGCTGGCGGACGGACGTGCGGCGATCAGTTCGCGATAGAGCGCGAGCATGCGGGCGGCGGTGGCGGCGGGCGTGTAGCGCGCGGCGCGGTCGCGGGCGGCGGCGGCCAGATCCCGGCGGCGCGCAGCGTCCAGCATCAACGCCTCGATCGCGTCACACCAGGCGGCATGATCCTCGCCCTGCGCATCGAGCGGCACGAAGAGAGCGGCCTCCTCCCACAATTCGCGAAACGTGGGGGTGTCGGACAGAACGAGCGCGCAGCCGGCCTGCGCCGCCTCCAGCACGGCGAGGCCGAAGGGCTCGAACCGCGCCGCCGACACGAAGATCGGTCGCCGGGCCAGGTGGCCGCCAAGTTGCGCGGCGGACAATTGCCCTAGCGGCCGCAGGTGGTCGAGACGTACCGTCTCGCCATGCGGCCCGCGAACCGCGCCGGCGGCCAGGAACGGGATCGGCAGGCGCGCCGCGACCCGATCGAGCAAGGCGGCGTTCTTGACCCCGTCCCACAGCCGGCCGACGGTGAGCGCAAGATCGCCGGGCGGCGCGTCCGGCTCATCCAGGCAGAGCGGGCTGCGCCCGTTGTGCACGGTGACCGGCGCCTCCGCGAGGCCGTAGCGGCGCTGGACGATCGCGCCATAGGCCGCGCTGGGTGCGACCACGCGATCGACCGCGCGCAGCCCGGTGGCGGTCAGCACACTGTGCCAGCGATAGTCGCGCGCGAGCGGGACGCCGGGCCTCGCCGCCTCCCACCAGGTGCCGACGCACCCGTGCGTGACGGCGATGGTCGGCACCGGCATCGGTCCGGCCGCCGCGAGCGTCGGCATGTTGAGCTGAACCAGATCGACGTCCAGCGCGGCCGCGAGCGCGGCGATCGCCTGTCCTGCGGCGAGCACGGGCGCCGCGTCGGCGCAGAGCCAGTCGAGCGGCAGGTCGGTTTCCATCAGCGTCACCGACCCGACCTGCGCATCCGCCCCGAGGTGGTCGTCGGGCCGGATCATTGCGCGCTGGGACGCGCTGGGCGGTGGCCCAAGGCAGGCCACGATCACCTCGATCCCACCGCGCGCCAGTGCGTGCGCGAGTTCGACGGTATATTCCCAGACGCCGCCGACCGCGTCGGAGGTGACGAGCAGCCTCATCCCGCCGCCTGCACGATCGGCGCCGGCGCGAGGATCGGCCGGTTCAGCTCGCGCTCGACCGCGAGCCATTGCGCCAGCGCCGCAACGCCGTCGCGCCAGCCCACCTTGGGCGAAAGGCCGAGCGCGGTCTCCGCCGCGCGCGTGTCGGCGACGAAATAGCGCTGGTCCCCGGCCCGCCAGTCCGAGAAGCGTACCTCCACCTCGCGGCCGATCAGGTCGCCGATATGCGCCAGCAACCGGCGGAGCGAAATGGCGTTGGCGGGGCCGCCACCCAGGTTGAAGGCGCGGCCGGCGACGCGATCGATCCGGCGCCAGGCGTTGCAATAGGCCTCCACCGCGTTCGACACGTCGAGGATGTCGCGGACCTGGCAACCGTCGCCGTAGAGCGTGATCGGCTGGCCCTCGAGCGCCCGGATCAGGAAGTGGGCGACCCAGCCCTGATCCTCCGTCCCCATCTGGCGCTGTCCGTAGATGCAGCTCATCCGGAGGACGGCGGCGGGTATGCCGTAGCTGCGCGCGTAATCGAGGACATATTGATCCGCCGACCCCTTCGACACGCCATAGGGCGTGTGGAAGTCGAGCGGGCGCCCCTCGCCCACACCATGGTCGCGCACCTCCCGGTCGAGCGGCACGTATCGCTCGCCCTCGCGCGCGAAGGCGAGATCGGCCAGATCGCCATAGACCTTGTTGGTCGACGCGAACACGAGCGGCGTCCCCTGCCCCTTGCGGCGCAGCGCCTCGAGCAGGTTGAAGGTGCCGAGGATGTTGATCTCGAGATCCTCGCGCGGATCGTCGAGACTGGTGGTCACCGCGACCTGTGCCGCCATGTGGAATACCGCCTGCGCCTCCGCGACGGCGCGGGACAAGGCGTCCGCGTCGCGGACATCCGCCCGGATCGCGGTGACCCTGCCGCCGTGACGGTCCTGCAGCCAGGCGAGGTTGCGTTCGACACCCGGCCTCGACAGGCGGTCGTAGACCATGACGTCATGGCCCTCGCCCGCCAGTCGGTCGGCGATGTTGCTGCCGATGAAGCCGGCGCCGCCCGTGACGAGGATCGGCGCCCCGGTCATGCTAACACGCCCCACAGCACGCCGGTTGCGAGCTGATGGGCGTTCACGCAAGCGTCCGGAGCCTGGCGGCGGATCGTAGCGCACGCCCTCACGCGACCAATCCTCTCTTCTCGAGCTCGGCGCGTGCCTGCCCTACCCTGTCCTCCGCCGTCTGCGCCCCGACCCATTCGGCCAGCTCGGCGAGACCGGCGATGAAGTCCGCGCGCGCGGTAAACCCCAGTCGATCCGCCGCCAGCGTCGTGTCGCAGAAACAGTGGCGGATATCGCCGATCCGCGCCTTGCCGACGATGTCCGGCTGGATGTCGTTGCGGCCCATCGCCTGCGCCAGCGCCTGTGCGACTTCGGTGACCGACCGGTCGTGGCCGGAGCCGATGTTGAACGTCTCGCCCGCCGCCTGCGGCAGGACGAGTGCATCGACGAAGGCGCGGGCGACGTCGGTGACGTGGACGAAGTCGCGACGCTGCTCTCCATCCTCGAAGATCATCGGTCGCTGACCGTTGAGCAGGCGCGAGGCGAAGATCGCGAGGACGCCGGTATAGGGATTCGAGAGCGCCTGTCCCGGGCCGTAGACGTTGAACAGGCGCAGGCAGACGCCCTCGATGCCATAAGGCCGCGCCATGATGTGCGTCGTGCGCTCCTGGACATATTTGTTGAGCGCATAGATCGAGGCGAGATTGGGCCGCTTCCATTCGGGCGTCGCCACGGGCGACAGCCGCCGCCCCTCGCCGTCGACGGGATCCCAGTCGGCCATGCCGTCGCGTACCATACCGCGCTCGACATCCTCGCGCAGCGCGCCGTCAGCGTCGCGGTACAGTCCCTCGCCATAGATCGACATCGAGGATGCGGTGACGACGCGGCGGACGGGCTGATCGATCAGCCGCTCGAACAGCACCGCGGTGCCGACGTCGTTGGTGGAGGTGTACCGCTCCACCTCATACATCGACTGGCCTACGCCGACTTCCGCGGCGAGATGAACGACGCTGTCGACACCGTGCAGCGCCCGCGCGACGGTGTCGCCATCGCGGACGTCGCCGCGGATCAGTTCGACCTCGACGGACAGGAGCGGCGGACGATCGACGTCGCCGTGGACCTGGGGGATCAGACTGTCGAGCACGCGCACGCGATTGCCCCGCCGCAGCAGCTCGTCGGCGACGAAGCGGCCGATGAACCCGGCCCCGCCCGTGATCAGAACGGTCTCCGTCATGCCCCGCGCGCCTGCGCACGGAAGCGTACATTGATTGAGATAAAGGACAGCGTTGCTGCGATTGTGTCTGATCGGCTCACCAGGCGCCACTCCCATCGTGCAAAACATTTGTCACGATAACGGAACGAAGGTTCTTCTTCTTTGTTCCTAGTCACTTAGGCAACAAACCTCCTAACCGATGTCAATAACATCGATGAGGGACTCGCGGGGGGAGCGGCGGTTGACGGTCACGTTTCTGCTCATTCGACATGCGGCGCACGTCGATCTCGACAAAAGGCTGTCGGGGCGATTGACCGGCGTCCCGCTGAGTGTGGCCGGCATGGAACAGGCCGCGGCACTCGGCCGCGCCCTCGCGAATACGTCCATCGACCGGATCGAATGCAGCCCGCTGGAGCGGACGCGGCAGACGGCCGAGGCGATCGCCTCGGCCATCGGCGCTCCGGCACCGCAAGAATCGGATGCCCTCATCGAGATCGACATGGGGGATTGGACGGGCGCGTGCTTCGCCGATCTGGCCGGCCAGACGGCATGGGACCGCTGGAACACGGAGCGTGGCACCGCGCGCATTCCAGGCGGCGAGACGATGGCGGAGGCACAGGCCCGCATCGCGAGCCACATGCGCGGGATCGCCGCAACGAGTCCCGACGGCGCGACGATCGCGCTCGTCACGCATTCCGACATGATCCGTGCAGCGGTGGCGGACGTCATCGGCCTCCCGCTGTCGCAGGTCGTCCGTTTCGCGGTCGACCCCGCCTCGGTCAGCCGCGTCGCGGTGGGCGATTGGGGCGGCCATCTGCACAGCCTCAACGAAAGGATCGCCGCATGACCCCCGACACTCTGCGCGCGGAGGTAGGTCGGCTGGCCCCCTGGTTCCACAACATCGATCTCGGTCATGGCATCCGCACCGCGCCCGATCATTTCCTGGGCGACTATCCCAGCTTCAAGTTTGCGCGTTTCGCCGATGCCCTGCCCGCAGACATGACGGGCAAGAGCGTACTCGACATCGGCTGCAACGCCGGCTTCTATGCAATCGAGATGAAGCGACGCGGCGCGGCGCGCGTCCTCGGGATCGACTGCGATGACCGATATCTCGCGCAGGCCAGGCTGACGACGGATACGCTGGGATATGGCGACGTCGAACTGCGCAACCTCTCCGTCTACGACGTGGCGGCGCTGGGCGAGCGGTTCGACCTCGTCATCTTCATGGGCGTGCTCTACCACCTGCGCCACCCGCTGCTCGCGCTCGACCTGATCCGGGAGCATGTCGCCGGCGACCTGATGCTGTTCCAGACGATGCAGCAGGGCAGCGAGGCGATCGAGCCGGTGCCGGAGGACCATCCCTTCCACGTTCCCGGCACGCACCAACCGCCCGCCTATTTCGATGCGCCCGGCTATCCCAGGATGCACTTCATCGAACGCGCGTTCGCCGGCGACTGGACCAATTGGTGGGCCCCCAATGCCGCCTGCAGCCGCGCGATGCTGCGCGCCAGCGGCTTCGCGATCCTCGGCCAGCCGGAACCGGAGGTCTACCTCTGCCGCACCGCGCCCGTTCCTTACGCGGAATACGGCCCGGCGGCCGTCTATCCCGCAACCACGCCGCAGGAGGAGCCCGCATGATCGAAGCCGCGATGATCTGGAACGAACCGAACAACAAGTCGCACTGGGATCCGGAGGTCGATCCCGACTGGTCGCGCTTCGCTGATCTGGTGATCCGCGCCGGCGGCGCGATCCGCGACGTCAATCCGGCCGTCACCCGCGTGCTCGGCGGGATGAGTCCGATCGATCCGGGCTGGGTGCAAAGGATGCGGGGGCATGGCGCACTCGATGCGGTCGACGTGGTGGCCGTGCACGGCTTCCCGCTCGACTGGAACCTGTGGCCGATCCACGCCTGGCCCGACAAGATCGCGGAGATCGAGGCGGTATGCCCCGACAAGCCGATCTGGGCGACCGAGGTGGGCGTGGGTAGCTTCGGCGCGGAGGAGGTGCAGGTGTTCGGCCTGAAGCGCACCGCCGAGCTCTTGCTCGATCGCGTCCCGCGCACTTTCTGGTATTCGCTGTACGATCTGCCGCATGCCTGGGGCGCGACGACGCGACATCGCGAGGCGGAAGGGTCCAGCTATTACCGCCATTTCTACATGGGGCTGATCCGGGAGGACGGCACGCCCAAGCCTGCGCTCGACGATTATGCCGCGGTCGCCGACCGCATGGGGCTGATGCAGTGGTTCCACTTCGAGGACCCGCGCCTGGACGATGCCGTCGCCTGGATGAAGCGGCTCGGCACGAAGCAGCTGCGCACGGGTCTCAGCTGGGCGGACAGCTTCCGTCCGAACGCGGTCGACTGGTTCGATCGCCAGATGGAGGCGCTCGCCGACTTCGACGTGACCGTCACCTTCTGCTTCACGCCCGAACATCTCGGCATTCAGCCGCATCACACCAGCGCGGCGCGCGATCCGCAGGCCTTTGCGGACTTCTGTGCGTGGATGATCGATCGCTACGCCCCGTCACGGCCCGCCGCGGTCGCCGCCGAATGATCGCGCGCGTCCAGTGCGTCGAGCACCTGCTCGGGCGCGACATCGCGCTGGATCTCCTGGTCGGCGGGGTCCTCGATCGGCACGCCGACGGCCGCCGCGACCCGCGCCACGAGGCCGGCCAGCCGCGTCAGCTCGTGCTCCGCGAGGAGATTGATATGGAGGTCGAGATCGGCACGGCGATCGGCGGCGGCCGCCATGCGGTTCTGGCTGATCAGGACGAAGGTCGACAGGAAGATCGCTTCCACCGACGCCTCGGACGCGAGGATGACGAAGGTCGGATCGAACCGCGGCACCGCCGGCAGCCACCCGAGATTGGCGACGACCCACAATCCGTACACCACGAGGTGCAGCAGCACGAAGGTCATCGATCCGGTGAACGCCGTGATGCGATCGGCGACGCGCGCCGGCCATGGCGCCGCCGCCTTCTCCCGCGCCGCACGATCGGTCAACCGCGCGATGTTGGCTTGCAGCGTCGAGGTCATTCCGGGCTCGATCATGGATGATGAATTGATGTTGGATCAGATGGTTGCGCCAAGGATAAGAGCAGCGGTGTTAAGTGCCCCCGGCCAGATCGACGTGGTCGTGGCCCCGCGACCTGAGCCCGGTCCGGGGGAAGTCCGCCTGAGGCTGGAAGGCTGCGGCGTCTGCGCGTCGAACCTCGAACCCTGGGCGGGGCTGCCGTGGTTCGACTATCCCGGCGAGCCGGGGGGACTGGGGCACGAGGGCTGGGGCGTCGTCGACGCGCTCGGTAGCGGCGTCGCCGGACTGGCGGTGGGCGATCGTGTCGCCGCCCTCTCCTACCGCAGCTTCGCCGAGCATGACGTCGCGCGCGCGGACATGGTCGCGCGCCTGCCGGAGGCGCTCGCCGGCCAGCCGTTTCCCGGCGAACCGCTGGGTTGCGCATTCAACATCTTCCGCCGCAGCGCCATCGAGGCGGGCCAGTGGGTCGCGATTGTCGGCATCGGCTTCCTGGGCGCGGTGCTGACCCGGCTCGCGACCGAGGCGGGCGCGAAGGTCATTGCGATTTCGCGCCGGCAGGAGACTTTGGACCTCGCCCGTCATTATG
Source organism: Sphingomonas sp. GV3 (assembly GCF_031082075.1). NCBI lineage: Bacteria > Pseudomonadati > Pseudomonadota > Alphaproteobacteria > Sphingomonadales > Sphingomonadaceae > Sphingomonas > Sphingomonas sp. GV3. The sequence continues at coordinate 1,066,122 of NZ_JARWLE010000001.1, forward strand.
GCGCGGCGGAGACGATCGTGATGGATGACCATTGGGCGATCATCGATCGCGTCAAGGCCCTTACCGGGGACGCCATGTGCACGCGCGTGATCGAGGCGGTCGGCAAGCAATGGCCGCTCGACCTCGCGAGCGCGCTGGTCGGGTTCGGCGGACGGCTCGTGATCGCCGGCTATCATCAGGACGGCCCGCGGCAGGTCAACATGCAGGACTGGAACTGGAAGGGCATCGACGTCGTCAACGCGCACGAACGCGATCCCGCGGTACAGATGCGCGGCCTGCGCGAGGCGATCGACGCGGTGGCGGGCGGCCGGCTCGATCCTACGCCGCTCTATACGCACCGATACCCGCTGGAGGGACTCGGCGAGGCACTGGATGCGACCCGCGACAAGCCTGGCGGCTTCGTCAAGGCGCTGGTCATGATGGCGTGACGCACCCTCGCCGCGGCGGAGGACGGATGTGTCGGAGGATCGAGCAATGAACAGGCCGCGCGTGGGCTTTCTGGGCACGGGCTGGATCGGCCGCCATCGCATGGCGGCGATGATCGCGACCGGGGCGATCGAGGCGGCAAGCGTGTGCGACCCGTCGCCCGAATGCGTCGGCGAAGCGCGGGCGGTCGCGCCCGCCGCGCGCGTCGCCGACGATTTCGACGCGATGCTGGCGCAGGATCTCGATGCCGTCGTCATCGCCACGCCGAGCGCCCTGCACGCCGCGCAATCGATACGAGCGCTGGAGGCTGGCCTCGCGGTCTTCTGCCAGAAGCCGCTGGGCCGCGACGCCGCGGAAGCGCGGGCGGTGATCGCGGCGGCGCGCGCGGCCGACCGGTTGCTCGGCGTCGACCTGTCGTATCGACATACGGCGGCGATGCAGGCGATCCGCCCGTTGATCCGCGACGGCGCGCTGGGCGAGATATTCGCGGTCGATATGACCTTCCACAATGCCTATGGCCCGGGAAAGCCATGGTTCTTCGACCGCAGGCAATCCGGCGGCGGCTGCGTCGTCGACCTGGGGGTGCATCTGGTCGATCTCGCGCTGTGGGCGCTGGCATTTCCGGAGGTCGACGACGTATCGGCCGCACTGTTCGCGAAGGGGCGCCCGCTCGGCCCGGACGGCGTGGAAGATTATGCCAGCGCGCGCTTCCGGGCGGGGGGCGCGGACGTGCGGCTCGCCTGCTCTTGGAACCTCAACGCAGGACAGGATGCGGTGATTTCTGCGCATTTCTACGGCACCGAAGGCGGCGCGGGCTTTCGCAACGTCGGCGGCTCCTTCTACGACTTCACCGCGCAGCATTTCATCGGTACGCAAGCGCGCGAACTGGCCACGTTCCCCGATCCCTGGGGCGCGCGGTCGGCGGCGGTCTGGGCACAAGCCCTTGCCGCCGATCCGCATTTCGACCCCGCGGCCGAAGATTTCGCGCGAAGCGCCGAGGTCCTCGACCGCATCTATGGACGCTGAACCGCCTATGCCCGATCCCGGCCGCTCCGTGTGGCGCAACGACCAAGCCGACCGGTTCGCGGTGGTGATCGACGCCGACCGCTATTTCGCGGTCGCGCGCGAGGCGCTGCTGCAGGCGGAGCGGCGGATCATGCTGATCGGCTGGGATTTCGATGCGCGCATCCGGCTCGCGGGCAGCGGCCAGACGCTGGAGGGGCCGGAGGTGATCGGCAAGTTCCTCTACTGGTTGGTCGAGCGCAATCCCGCGCTGGAATTGTACCTGCTGCGCTGGGACATCGGCGCGCTGAAGGGGCTGTTCCGCGGCACCACCGCCTTCACCGTGCTCAAGTGGATGCGCCACCCGCGCATCCATGTGAAGCTCGACGGCCACCATCCGACGGGATCGTCGCATCATCAGAAGATCGTCGCGATCGACGACTGCCTCGCCTTCTGCGGCGGCATCGACATGACCGCGGAACGCTGGGACACGCGATCGCATCGTGACGACGATCCCGGCCGGGAAACCCCGTCGGGCAAGCCCTACAAGCCATGGCACGACGCGACGACCGCGATCACGGGCCCGGCGGCGGCGGCGCTGGGCGAGCTCGCGCGCGAGCGGTGGCGCGTCGCGACCGGCCACGTCCTCGCCCCGATCGAAGCGAAGGGGCCGTGCTGGCCGACGTCGCTGACGCCGCTGTGCGAGGACGTGACGATCGGCATCGCGCGCACGCGCCCGGAGATGGCCGACCAGTCCGCGGTGCACGAGGTGGAGACGCTGTTCCTCGACCAGATCCGCAGCGCGCGCCGCTACATCTATTGCGAGAGCCAGTATTTCGCGTCGCGGCGCATCGCGGAGGCGATCGCGGCGCGGCTCGACGAGGCGGACGGGCCGGAGATCGTCATCGTCAATCCGGAAAGCGCACAGGGCTGGCTGGAGCCGCTGGCGATGGACACCGCACGCGCGCGGCTGGTCGAGGCGTTGCGCCGCCGCGACCGGCATGGGCGCCTGCGCCTGTACCACCCCTATACGCGCGGCGGCGCGGCGATCTATTGCCACGCCAAGATCACGGTGATCGACGACACGCAGTTGCGGATCGGGTCGGCGAACATCAACAACCGCTCGCTGCGGCTCGATACCGAATGCGACGTGGTGCTGGATGCGTCGGACAATCCGGGTCAGGATCTGGCCGCGACGATCGCGAGCGTGCGCGACGACCTGATCGCCGAACATCTCGACGTCGCGCCCGAACGCGTGTCCGCGGTCCTTGCGGAAACGGGGTCGCTGATCGAGACGATCGAGCGGCTGCGCGGGCCTGGCCGCACGCTACGGCCGTATCAGGTGCCCGATCTGCCCAAGGTCGAGAAATGGCTCGCGGACAACGAGGTGCTGGACCCCGAAGGGCCGGCCGAGATGTTCGAGCCGTTGTTCAAGCGCGGCCTCTTCCGCGGGCGGTTGCGGCGAAGCTGAAGTCAGATCGACTGAAAGCGGTACCGATCCCCTCCCCTCGCCCGGCAACCCACTCGGCATATCGTGAACGGGCGGCCGGGTGGAAGTGAGGCCGGTTCAGCTTCGCGGGATCGCATCCTAAAGATTGGCCTGCTCTTCCTTGGGCAGGTCGGCGTCGGGCGGATAATAGAGTGTCGCGCATTCCTCGCGCAGGCAGCCGCCCTCGATGACGATATCGTCGCGATAGGCGTCGGCTATGAACGACAACGTGTCGACATGTCGAGCCTCGAAATACATGGGGTGGACGTCCTCTCGGCCGGCCCCGTACACGACGCGCCCGACCTTCGACCAGATCGACGCCATCGTGCACATGCCGCACGGCTGGAGCGTCGAGTAAAGCGTCGCGCCGCGCAGCTCGAGCGCCCCCGTCGCTTCGCACGCCCGGCGGATCGCCATCATCTCCGCATGCGCCGTCGCGTCCGGCAGTTCCTCGGTCTGGTTTCGCTCGGCGCCGATGATGCGGCCGTCGAGCACGATCACCGATCCGAGCGGCGAGCTCGCCGGATCGGAGCCCTTCGACCGGGCGACCGCGATCGCCTCGCGCATCCAGCGTTCGTCTTCGTTTGTCATGGCATCACAACGCCGGGACGCGCGAAGCGCTCCGATGCGCGGTCAGCGACCGATGGCCGAGGCGGCCAGACCGCGTACGTCGACGCGTGCCTTGAGCCGGGCGGCGAGCAGCGCGGTGCCGCTCACCTTGCGCTGGACGAACAACGTCTCGACGTGCGGCACGTGCCAGGTGTCGCGGTCGGCTATCATGTCCTTCGCCTCCTCCCGCACCACCGGTACGAAGGCGCGATCGCCGAAGTCGAACGGCCCCGGCCGATTGAGCGCATCGTCGATCGCCGCGATCATCCGGTCGACCGAGGCGCGGTGCCGCGCCGCCGCCGCCGCGCCGAGGAAGCCTGTCTCGATCGCGACCTCGCGGATGCGGGCGCGGTCGCGCGCCAGTCCGGCCTCGATCAGACGGCGATAGGCAGCGACGGTGTCGCCCGGCACGTCGCGCGCCGCACCGAAATCGAGCAGGACGAGCGCGCCCGTTTCCGGCTGCCAGCGGTAATTGGCGAAGTTGGGATCGGTCTGCATCACCCCGAAGTCGAACAGCTCGCGCAGGACGAGCGTGACGAGCGCCGTCATCGCGGCGTCACGTGCGGGCTGATCCGCCTCCGCCAGCGCCTCGATCGGCCGGCCCTCGACGAAATCCATCGCGAGGACGCGGCGCGTGGTGAGCGCGGGTTCGAGCGCCGGCACGACATAGCGGGCATCCCCCGCCAGCCGATCGCGATAGCGGCGCAGCTGCTCGCCCTCGCGGGTATAGTCCGCTTCCTCCGCCAGCTGCCGTTTGGCCTCGGCGAGCAGCGGACGGATGTCGATGCTGTTCGGAAGCAGGTTGGAGACGCGCAGCAGCGTCGCGACATTGTCGACGTCGGCGTCGATACTGTCCGCAACGCCCGGATATTGCACCTTGATCGCCAGAACGCGCCCGTCGGGCATCGTCGCGCGATGAACCTGTCCGATGGAGGCGGCGGCGATCGGCGCGGCATCGAAATGACGGAAGCGGCGTCGCCAGTCCGCGCCCCATTCCTGACGCAGCACGCGGTCGAGCTGCGCGGGCGGCATGCGATAGGCCTGGTTGCGCAGCCGGGCGAGGATCGTCGACAATTCCGCCGGCAGCATGTCGCCCGCGTCCATCGAGATCATCTGGCCCAGCTTCATCGCCGCGCCGCGAAGATGCGACAGGCGATCGGCGACCCGCGCGGCATTGCCGGGGGTCAGGACGAGGTCGCTCATCCGCGGGCGCTCGCCCGCGGCGAGCCGTCGCGCCCCCTCCGCCAGCATGCCGCCCGCGACGCCGCCCGCCAGCCGGCCGAAGCCGCCAAGCCGCGCGAGGCGTCCGCTCGGCACCGCACGATGCCGCGCATTGTGTTCCATGTCGTCGCTCATGCCGGTTCAACGCGGCGAGGCGCACCCGAGGTCCGCGCGTCGGCCGTCATCGCGTGCAGATCAGCGACACCGCGCTTTCGCTATCCGCGAAGCGCAGCCTGAAGCCATGGAGATCGGCGATGGCCTTGACGAGGCTGAGGCCAAGCCCCGCGCCTTCCCGGTCGGTGCGGACACGATAGAAACGCTGCGTGACGAGCGCGCGTTCGTCGGCGGGAATACCCGCCCCGTCGTCGGCGACGGTGACGACCGGGCCCTCGCCGGAGGCGGTCAGCACGACGCGCACGGTGCCGCCAGGCGGACCGAATTTCATCGCATTGTCGATGAGGTTGGCGATGGCCTCCATCAGCAGGCTCGCATCGCCATCGACGGTGCCGACGGGTGTCAGATCGCACGCAAGCGTGATCCCGCGATCCTCCGCCAAGGGGCGATGGAGATCGCACGCGTCGTCGACGAGGGTCGCCAGATCGACCGGCGCGAAACGGCTGCGGCGTGCGTGGTCCTCCAGTTCGCGCAGGCGGAGGAGCGCGGCGACGATGCCGAGCAGGGCATCGACCTGGACCAGCGCCTGGTCGGCGACCGCGGCGAAATCCTGCGCGGTCAAGGCGTCGCGCAGGCCGCGATCGAGCCGCGCGCGAAGGCGCGTCAGCGGCGTGCGCATCTGGTGCGCGATGTCGTCGCCGACACCGCGCATGTCCGTGATCAGCAGCTGCAACCGGTCGAGCATCGTGTTGATGTGCGCGCACAACACGCCGAAGCTGTCGGGGTGCGCGGCCACCGGCAGGCGCTGCGTGAGATCGCCGGACATGATCCGCTCCGTCAGCCGCCGCACGGTGTCGACCTGGCGCGCGGCGCGGCGCCCAGCGACGAGCCCGAAGCCCAGCGCGAGCACCAGCCCCGGCACCAGCCCGAGCAGCAGCGACCGCCAGACGAGGCGCAGCGCCTCTTCGGTGTCGTCGAGGTCCACGCCCGCCAGCAGACGCATGTCTCCCGACAGGGGGCAGACGGTGACGCGCGCCTGGTCGATGCGCTTCCCCGGCAGTTCCGTCGGCGCGACGTCGGCGACGAACGATGCCCCGGCGGGCGTTTCGGCGGGCAGCCGGGCGACATTGCCCGCGATTAGCGCGCCTCTGGCGTCGAACAGGCCCAGGAACCGGTCGCGGTGGATATCGCGCGCGAGCTTCTCGCGCAGTTCCTCGCCGCGCTCTTCGGGCGGGGTGAGACGGAAGAAGGTGCAATCATCGGCGAGCGCATGTTCGATCGCCCGCCGGTGGCTGCCGTTGGCAAGCGCCCAGAAGGCGGCGGCGAGCGCCAGCGACTGCAGCATCAGCAGCGCGGCAAGCGCGCCGCCCCATCGCCATGTCGCGCGGCGGCGCGGGTCAGTGGGGAAGATCAAGGATATAACCCTGGCCGCGGACATTGCGGATCAACTGAACCTCGCCCTCGGCATCGACCTTGCGACGCAGGCGCCCGATATGCACGTCGACGACGTTGCTGTTCGGTTCGAACGTATAGCCCCAGACGTCCTGCAGCAGCATCGACCGCGTCACGATCCGGCCGGGGCGGCGCGCGAGATAGTCGAGCAGCTTGAATTCGCGTGGCAGCAGCTCGAGCGGTCGGTTGCCGCGCGTCGCGCGTCCGGCGAGCAGGTCGAGATCGAGCGGCCCGGCGATCAGGCGGGTGTCGCGGCTTTCATCCGGCCGGCGCAGCAGCGCTTCGACCCGCGCGACGAGCTCGACCAGCGCGAACGGCTTGGCCAGATAATCGTCACCCCCAGCGCGCAGGCCGCGCACGCGATCGTCCAGGCTGCCGAGCGCGCTCAGCACCAGCGCCGGCGTGCGCCGCCCCTCGCCGCGCAGCGTCTCGATCAGCACCAGCCCCTCGCCGTCGGGCAGCTGGCGGTCGACGATCAGCAGGTCGATGCCGCCGGCGCGGGCGACCGATGCCGCCTCGGCCAGCGTCCCCCGGTGCGTGACGCCATGGCCCGCCGATGTCAGCTCGAGCCGGATTTCATCGGCGGTCACCGCATCGTCCTCGATCAGCAGGATCTGGGTCATGCCCGTGCGTGTCGGCCGCCGGGCCATGTCCGTCAACCGACCATCGAAATCTGAACACGGTTTTAGTCGACGTCGAAGGACCCATCCCGCTACGGCGGACGCGGGGCGGGACACGGAGACACTTGCATGCGGCTGGCCGCGCTTCCCCTGTTGCTGTGCGTCGCGACACCCACTTTGGCCCAGACCGCGCCGGCCATCTCCCTCGACGCGCTGACCCAGGACGTCATCGCCAACAACCCCGAACGTCGGTTCTACCAGCAGCAGATCGATGCGGCCGGCGTCGAACGGCAGGCGGCGGGCCGCTGGGCCGATCCGGAGGCGGTGGTCGAATTCGGCCAGCGTCGTGCCAACGACATCACCTCCGGCGCATTGACCGGCGAGGGGATCACCTATGCGGTCTCGGTGGTCCAGCCGATCGAGTTCGGCGGTCGCATCGCCCTGCGGCGCGCGATCGCGGAGCGGCAGGTGGCGCTGGCGAAGATCGGGCTTCAGCAATTCGACGCCACGCTGGCGGCCAGGGTCCGCTCGCTCGGCTATGGCCTGTTCGCGGCGGACGAAAAGGCGAATGCCGCGCGCACCGTCGCGGCGCGGATGCGCACGCTCGCCCGCGTCATCGTGTCCCGCGATCCCGCCGGACCCGCGCCGCAGCTGGAGGCGAGTTCGCTGCAGGCGAGCGCGATCGGCGCGGAACGCAGCGCGGCGGCGGCGGACGCCGAGGCGAATTCCATCCTCTACGAACTCAACCAGCTGCGCGGAGCGCCGTTTGCGGCGCGCATCCGCATCATCCGGCCGGACATGGCGCTGCCGGCGCTGCCGGCGGGTACGATGCTCGCCGCCAACGCCACGGCCAACAATTTCGAGCTGAAAGCCCTGCGCGCGCAATTCGAGCAGCAGGGATTGCGCGTCGATCTGGCGCGCAAGGCGCGGATCCCGACGGTCAGCGTCGGCCCCTATTACGATCGCGCGCGATCGGACATCCGCGAGACCAATTACGGCGTCCGGCTGTCGACCAGCATTCCCCTGTGGAACCGCCAGGCCGGCGACGTCGCCGTGGAGGAGGGCAAGCAGGCGCAGGCCAATGCGACGCTCATCAATGCGGAGCGGCGGATCGCCCGCGACGTGTTCGACCAGGCTGCGCAATATGAGGCGAAGCGCGAGGCGCTGGCGAAATGGGACGGCGATTCCGCGCGGCGGTTCGCCGCGGCGGCGGAGGATGCCGACCGCAATTACCGGCTGGGGGCAATCCCGCTGACGACCTATACGCAGATGCAGCAGGCGTATGTGGAGGCGACGAACGCCGTGCTCGACACGCGTCGCGAGGCGATCGAGGCGCTGCTGCAACTGCGCGCGCTCAACGGCGGCAACGCGCTGACGCGATGAAGACCTGGCTTCTCTGGGTGACGCACCACCGTCTCGCGGTGGCGCTGACGGCCGCGTTGATCGCGGCGATCGGCCTCTGGTCATTTGCGAACCTGCAGATCGACGCGATTCCGGACATCACCGGCGTCCAGGTCCAGATCAACACGCAGGTCCCGGCGCTCGCGCCCGAGGAGATCGAGCGGCTGGTGACGCTGCCGATCGAGCGGGCGATGGGGGGACAGGCCGGGCTGGACCAGACGCGCTCGTTGACCAAGACGGGCCTGTCGCAGGTCACCTTGCTCTACAAGGACGGCACGGATCAGCTGAAGGCGCGGCAACTCGTCACCGAGCGTCTGAACGCCGTGCGCGACCAGCTGCCGCCCGGCAGCACACCGCAGCTCGCGCCGATCACGACCGGGCTCGGCGAAATCTATTACTACACGCTCGAATGGCGCCGCCCGCCGCCCGGAATGGACGGACAGCGCCAGCTGATGGAGCTGTACGAGGCGCAGGAATATACCGTTCGCCCGATGCTCCGCGCGGTAGAGGGCGTCGCCGACGTCAATTCGAACGGCGGGCTGGAGGAACAGTTCGTCGTCCAGCCCGATCCCGTCCGGCTGACGATGCACGGGGTCACCGCCGGCGAGCTCGCCGCGGCGGTGGCGAAGAATGTCGAGAATGCCGGCGGCGGCATCATCAGCCGCGGGCCGGAGCGCTTCACCGTGCGCACGGACGCACGCGTGATGAACGCAGCGCAGATCGGCGCGATACCCGTCAAGTTCGCCGGCGGCGTGCTGCCGCTGACGGTCCGCGACCTGGCGGATGTGGTGATCGGCTCCGCCCCGCGGCAGGGCGCGGCGACGCAGAACGGGCGCGAGACCGTGCTCGGCACCGTCATGATGCTGGTCGGCGAGAACAGCCGCGAAACCGCGGTGGCGGTCGAGAAGGCCCTGCCCGGCATCCAGGCCGCCCTGCCAAAGGGCATGGTGATCGATCGCCAGTACAGCCGCGCCGACCTCGTCGAGCGGACCATCCATACCGTCGAACGCAACCTTGGCGAAGGCGCGCTGCTCGTCGCGCTGGTGCTACTCTTCGTGATGGGCAATTGGCGCGCCGCGCTGATCGTCGCGCTCGTCATCCCACTCGCCTTCCTGGTCACGGTGACCGGGATGCATGCGATCGGCCTGTCGGGCAATCTGATGAGCCTCGGCGCGCTCGATTTCGGGCTCATCGTCGACGGATCGATCGTCGTCGTCGAGAACAGCCTGCGCCTGCTCGCGGTACGGCGGCGGGAAAAGGGAGAGGACCTGGACAGCGAGGAACGCCGCGCGACGATCGCGGAGGCGGCGCGACTGGTCGCGCGGCCGACCTTCTTCGGCATCGCGATCATCGCGCTCGTCTACGTTCCCGTGCTGAGCCTTGGCGGGGTCGAGGGCAAGCTGTTCCAGCCGATGGCGCAGGCGGTGATGCTCGCCATAGGCGCCGGCCTGGTCTGGACCTTCACCATCGTGCCTGCGCTGTCGGCCTGGCTGTTGCGCGCCCCGTCGGGCGGCGAGGACGGGACGCAGGACAAGGGTTTCGTCGGTGTCGCCAATCGCGCCTATACGCCCATGCTCGACCGCGCGCTGGCGCATCCCGCGATCCTGACGATCGCGGCGCTGGCACTGCTCGCGGTCGCCTATCTGGCGTTCAGGTCGCTTGGCTCGCAATTCACGCCGCAGCTCGACGAGGGCGCGATCACGGCGATGGTCTATCGCCCGGTCGGCATGTCGCTGGAGCAGAGCCTGGCGATCGAACGCCAGACGGAGGTCGCGATCCGTCGCGCCTATCCGCAGGTCACGCACACCTTCTCGCGCATCGGGACCAGCGAGGTGGCGACCGATCCGATGCCGCCGAACGAGAACGACCTCTACATCTTCTACGGCCCCGAGAAGGACTGGCCGAAGGGCGACGGCAAGCCGAAGGCGAAGCAGGATCTGATCGCCGGCATCGAGAAGGTCGCGCAACGCGTCTACAAGGGCCAGAACTTCGAATTCGCGCAGCCGATCGAGATGCGCTTCAACGAAATGCTGGAGGGCGTGCGCGCCGACGTATCGGTCAAGATCTACGGCGACGATTACGACGTGCTGGAAAAGGCGGCGGCCAAGGCGAAGGCATTGCTGGAGAAACTACCCGGCACCGAGGGCGTGGAGTTCGAAACAGCAGGCCGTCCGAAAAGCATCGTCGTCGAACTGGACCATGACGCACTGCTGCGTCTCGGGCTCGGCACGCAGGAGGTGAACAACGCCATCCGCGACGCGCTCGCAGGCGCCGAGGTTGGCTTCATCCCACACGGGCCGGCACGTCATGCGATTGTGATCCGCATGCCCGAATCGCTGCGCGCCGATCCGTCCGCCATCCTCGCCCTGCCGCTTCGCGTCGGCGAATACGGCATGGTGCCGCTGTCACGCGTCGCGCGCCTCAGCCAGACGCGGATCGTCGAGCCGATCCTGCATGACGACGGCAACCGCCGCGCTGCGCTGATGGTCAACCTGTCGACGAGCGACCTTGCCGGCTATGTCCAGCGCGCGCAGGCGACGATCGACGGACAGGTCAGGCTGCCGCCTGGCTATCGCATCGAATTCGGCGGCCAATATCATCAGCTGGAGGCGGCGCAGAAGCGGCTGTCGATCGTCGTGCCGGCCGCGCTGATCCTGATCTTCGCGCTCGTCTACGCCGCGCTCGGCAGCGTGCGCGAGGCCGCGATCGTCTATACCGGCATCCCGTTCGCGGTGACCGGCGGCGTCCTCGCCTTGTGGCTGCGCGGCATGCCCTTCTCGATCACCGCGGCGATCGGCTTCATCGCACTGTCCGGTATCGCGATGCTCAACGGGCTGGTGCTGATCGATCATATCAACAGCCTGCGCGACGGGCGGGAGGGCGAACCGCTGCCTCCGGAGGACGCGGTGCGGCAGGGCGCGCACGATCGGCTGCGACCGGTGCTGTCGACGGCGCTCGTCGCCTCGGTCGGCTTCGTTCCGATGGCGATTGCGACGGGCGCTGGTGCCGAGGTGCAACGCCCGCTGGCGACGGTCGTGATCGGCGGCATCATCACGTCGACCATCCTGACGCTGCTGCTGCTGCCGAGCCTGTATGCGTGGGTCGAACGGCGCACCGCGAAGAGGCACGCGGCAAGATGACGGCTCGTCGCTGAGCCGGCGCTAGGCCGCCTTCGGTGGGGCCTCCGGTGCGCCGTGCCAGCGGATCGCGGTGACACGGCGGCCGTGCGGTGTGCGCTCGAGCTGGACCACCACATCGACCAGCCGGGCAATGTAGCGCCGCAGGTCCGGACCATCGATGCGCGCGCCCGATTGCAACGCGAGCATCGCCAGCTGATCGAGCGCACGCTCCGGATCGTCGGCGTGGATCGTGGTCATCGAGCCGGGATGCCCGGTGTTGACCGCCCGCAGAAAGGTCAGTGCCTCCGGGCCACGGATCTCGCCGAGCACGATTCGATCCGGACGCAGCCGCAGGCTCGCCTGCAGCAGGTCGTCGGCATCGACGTCGGCCTCGCTCAGATGGCCACGCGCCGCGATCAGTCCCAGCGCATTGGCATGGCCGAGGATCAGTTCGGCACTGTCCTCGATCGCGACGAGCCGTTCGTGCGCCGGCACCTCGCGCAGCAAGGCGTTGACCAGCGTGGTCTTGCCCGATGCCGTGCCGCCAGAGATCAGGATCGTCTTCCGCCGCGCCACCGCCGCCGCGAGGAAGCCGACATGGTCACCGGCGGCGTAGAGTTGCGCAAGGGTCGCATCCCGCATCCCCTCCATGCCCATCACCGCGCCGTCGAACAGCGCGGCACGGGCAAGATCGGTCAGCGAGGCATCGGCGCGGACCTGACGCCGGAAGGCCATCGCCACGCCGCCGCGCGTCGCCGGCGGCGCGACCACCTGCACGCGCGTGCCGCACGGCAGCGCGGCCGACAGCAGCGGCGCGCCGCGGCTGATCCCCTGATGCGCGACCCGCGCGATCTGCTGCGCGAGTTGCCACAGCCAATCGTCCGTCAAAATCGCGACGTCGTGCCGAGCGGCGGCGCCGCCGTTGCGTTCGACCCAGATTTCACCGGCACGGTTGACGAAAAGGTCCGTGACGTCGGGCGCGTCCAGCCAAGGGCGGAGCGGCGCGAAGAAGGTGTCGAGATAGTCCGGAAGGATCGGCGCGTGGATCATCGGACGGCCGGCACACCCGAAAAGTCGAGATCCCGTGCGACAAACACGCCGATCGCGGCGCCGGCCGGCACCGACACCGTCGGCGGCTCGTCCGCCCCGGGGACGAGGTTCTGGCCCATGACGTTCGACACCTGCGACGAATTGGCGACGATCACCGATCCATTGCCCGGCCGCGACGCGACGTTGACGCCGATCTGCAGCGCCGATTGGAGCGCGGCGTTGGCGAAACGGGCGAGGAAGTGCGTATCGACCCGCCCGGGCATACCGGTGCCGCCGGTCGAATCCGCCGCGGGGGAGTCGATGCGGATCGCCACGCCGTCCGGCCGGATCAGCCTGGTCCATGTCGCCAGCACCCTGCGGCGGCCCGCCGCCGGATCGGCGCGATATTCGCCGACGAGGCGGCTGCCGCGCGGAATGAGGACGCGGCTGCCGTCGAAGCTGCGCACGTCGCGCGCGACGATCGCGCGGATTGGACCGGGTCGGCTGGAGGATACCGGCGTCTCCAGGGTCGCGGGCAGTATCTCGCCCTGGGCGACGACGGAAGGGCGATTGCGGATCAGGCTGGCGCGGACCGCCCCTTCTCCGGGCTTGTCGTCCCCCAGCCCCGCGCCAGCGGTACCGGGGCCGCCGTCGTACACCACGGCCGAGCCCCCCGCGGGCACGCCGCGACCCGCGGCGGCACTAATCGGGCCGCCCGGCATCGGCTGGGTCGGGAAGCGCATGCCGGCGGGGCCGCCTTCGGAACCCGCGATCGGGGCGCTTGGCGGCGCATCGAATGCCGCCTGCGGCATCGCGCCGGCGAGGCGGGGACGGATCGCGATCGGGGTAGCGAAGGGCGCCTCCTCGGCCGCGGCGTCGAGCCGGGCAAAGGCTGAGCCGGCGTTGGAACCCGCGTCGGAACGGGGCTGCAACAGGCTGGCGCTCGCGTCGATCAGCGAGGGTGGCAGCGCGGGCGTCGCCAGTCCGACATAGGTCGCAGCGATGCCGCTGTGCACGCGCGCCGTGCGGCGTCCGTTCAACACCAGCAGCACCGTCAGGCCCAGCGCCAGCGCGAGCAGCGCGAGGACCCACCCCGGCACGCCGCCGGTGGGCGGCGCGACCAGCGGCCGGCAATCCCGTTCGTCCAGCGCTTCGGGGCTGGCGGCCTCCACCGCCGCGACACGCGACAAGGTCATCGGATCGCCACCGCGGGCAGGCGTCGCGCCTCTGCCCGGGCATGCCCGAGGCGCAGCACGTAGCGCGGCCAGACGCGGTCGACGATCCACATGTCATCGACCTGTCGCGCGGTGACGAGGACTTCGCGACCCTGGTCGTCTATCGCATAGATTGCGGGCAGGCTCGACGCATCGGGAAAGGCGAATCGCGTCCGCACGCCGTCGTCGTCGATTGCCGACGGCCGCACGCGCCGATCCCCCGAAACCCGGTATCGGAACGGCGCACTGTCCACCTTTGCCTCGATCGGCCCGCCGGCGGCCACCGCCGGTCTGCTCGCCGGTGCCGGATGGCCATAGTCGAACGCGAGCCGGAACGCAGCCTGTGGATCGGCGGCGAAGGTCGGCCGCAACAGGAAACTATACTGCCGCTGGTCGGTGACCACCTCCAGATTGGTCGTCACGCCGGCGATCAGCGAACGGACGAACAGCCGATCACCGCTCTTGCTGGGCGTGACCTCCCATGCCGCCGCATTGCCAACGGCGACGCTGACCACGCGTTCGTCGGGACCAAGAACGATCGTCGTGACATAGCCACCCGCGACAGGCACGGTCGTCACCGTGTCGGGCACGAAGGGCACCAGCTGCAAGCGCGGGTCCCCCTGCCCCCCTGCCGCGGCCTGCGCGAGCAGCGGCGCGACAAGCGCGGCCAGGCCGAGCCCGATCACAGGCCACCGCCCTGCTGTGCCGTGGCGGCGGGGGCCGGTGGCGTCTCCGCATCGACGCGATACGACTTGACCGCGAAGCCGAGGGGATTGTCGAGCCGATCCTCGATCCGCAGCGGTTCGCCCCGGAATTGGTAGGCGATGGTCGCGGCATAGGGCCGTGGCGTGCCCAGCCGGCCCGAATAGTCGACCGGCGCGACCTCGAACCGGACCAGCGCACTGCCGTCTGACAGCGGCGAAATGCCGCGGATGCGGGCCGCAAGGCCGATCTCGCGCTTCGCGGCGGAGAGCATGGTCGCGGGCGGATTGTGCCGCATCTGTTCGAGGTAGCTCGCCCGCGCCTGACCCGAGGACCAGAGCGCGACCTTGCGATAGGCGGCACGTATGCCGACGGGGTCGAAGCCTTCGCGAGCCGTGACATATTGCGCGAGCAGGGATTGCTGCAGCGCCTGATTGGCGAGCAGGGCGCGCGGCTGGTCCAGGTCGACGCGCTCGACGTTGCCGGTCGTCCGGTCGACGAGCACGGCGATCGGCTCGATCTGCTTGAGCGGCATCGCCAAAGCGAGCGCGGCCGCCTCCAGCGCGGCGATCGCGGCGGCGATGCCCGCGATCGTCCAGGCGAGACGGCGCGAGCTGGCTGCCGAAGCGTCCCGCTCGTCGGCCCAGCCGCGCGCGAGGTCGAAATAGGTGCTGTCGATCTGTTCGGTCATGATCCCAGTTCCAGACGCTTACCGGAGACGCTGCGGCGGCCGGCGCTGCGTAACGCTCCCTCGACCATCCGTATGCCGCGCCGCTGGCCGGTATCGACGATCTCGATGACATTGCCGCTGTGGTTGCCGTTCATGGCGATGGTAACGGCCCTGGCGGCGCTGACCCGCGCATCGGCCGCCCGTGCGATGGCGAGCGCACGCGAAGGCCCGACCGGCACGGGTGGCGCGCGGTGTACGAGCGGCCGCGGCGGGTCGATCGTTGCCGCGGCAGGAGGATTGGCACGCGCGGGCGCGCCCTCGCCTGCCACGATCCGACGCACGGCACGCGGGATGACGAGGCCGCCGGCCATACGCTGTGCCGCGACGATCAGGGCAATGTCGACGAACACGAAAATCCACAGGATCGGCGCGATGCCGGGTATCTGCGCCAATCCGTCGCGCGCGGCGGCGCGGACTGGGCCTGCCAGGACCTGCAGCTCGAACGACACGCTCAACGACACTGCGAGGCTCGCCAGCGCCGTCCCGACGAGCGCACGCAGCCAGCCGAGTGCGAACCCCGCCGAACTTGCGAACAAGGCGGCGGCGCCGGCGATCGGCCCGAGCGCGAGCAGCAACGCGAGGACGAGCCGCACGGCGATCCAGGCGCCGCCGGCGCTGATCAGCAGCAAGCCCGCCGCGCCCTCGCGGCTCGATGCCGGCAGGCCGCTTCCCCCGGGCATGGCGGCGGCGATCCGTTCGGACGGGACGGCCGGCTTGCCCTGCGGCTGAGGGTCGGTGGCGGGTGCGACGATGGGGCTGGCGAGGATCGCGTCATAGGCATTGGCGAGGCGTATCGTCAGCCGCGAGCCGTCGATCGCAGCCGCGGGGAAGATCACGCCCGCCAGTTCCGCCGGGCCTTCAGTGGCGACGCGATAGACGACGCGATCATAAGCGTTCCAACTCGTCGCCAGGGCGATGACGATGCCGATGCGGGCCAGCAGCCGCACCGCATCGGCAGGGTCGACGCCGCCGCCGCTGGCGAGCAGGGAATATCCCTGCAGGGCCACCGCGATGACGAGCAAACCGGTGAGCAGGCTGGCGAACAAGCCGCTGCCGGACAGAGCGTGCCAGCCCTCGCGGCCGAGCAACGTCGCCTGGCAATCGGCGACCGTCAGCAGGCTGCGGACGAGGTCGGCCGCATCGGTGGTGCCGCACCCGTTCATGCCGCCTCCAGCAGGCGCGGCACCCAATGGATGGGATCGTCGCCGACCTCGGCGCGGATCGCGTCGAGCCGCCGCACCGTCGTCTCGCGTCCGGACAGGATGGTCAGCAGATCGGCCTCGCCGGTCAGGTCCAGCTGCGCGACGACGCTGTCGCGCCCATGTTTGATCAGGAAGGCGCGCGACGTGTCGGGCAGCACGCGGATGATCTCGAACTCATGGGCCGTCAGGCCGAAGCCGCCGCAATAATGCTCCGCCTTGGCGCGTGGATTGGGCATGAAGATCTGCGTCGCGGCCTGGTCGACGATCGCGGAGGCGATACGGCTCTCCAGCGCGTCCTCCGCGCTTTGCGTCGCGAAGCCGATGATGCCGTTGCGCTTGCGGATCGTCTTTTCCCAATCCCGGATGCGCGCGACGAACACGTCGTCGTCCAGCGCCTTCCAGCCTTCATCGACGACGATGATCGTCGGGCTGCCGTCCAGCCGCTCCTCGACGCGATGGAACAGGTACATCATCGCCGGGGTCCGCGTGCGGGGGGCGTCGAGCAGCTTCGTCATGTCGAACCCCAGGATCCGGCTGTCGACGCCCAGCGTGTCGCGCGCATTGTCGAACAGCCAGGCGTGCTCACCGCGTCCGATCCATGGCGCGAGCCGCGCGGCGAGGTCTCCGGCATGGGGACGCGTGCGTCCGCGCAGCAACTGGGCGAATGCGCCGAGCCTGCGCAGGTGCGGAGGCGCCGCCATGCTCACCGCGACCGCATGTTCGATCGCGGCGGCGTCTTCGGGGTCGAGCGGCTTGCCATCGTCGACGAGCCGGCCGATCCACTCCACGAGGAAACGGCGATTTTCGCTCGTATCTTCCAGCAGCAGCGGGTTGAGACCGGATGGCTGTCCGGGCCGCAGGACGTCGTAAACGCCGCCCATCGCGCGCAGGAACGGCTCGGCGCCGCGATCCTTGTCGAAGAAGACGACGCGCGGCGACAGGCGTTGCGCCTGCGCGAGCAGGAAATTCAGCACCACCGTCTTGCCCGATCCCGACGGCCCGATGACGGTGAAATTGCCGAGGTCGCCCTGATGGAAATTGAAGTGATAGGGCCCCGCGGCGGTCGTCTCCAGCAAGGCGATGGCGGGGCCCCAGTGGTTGCCGCGCGCGCGCCCCGTGGGAAAGCTGTGCCAGCTGGCGAGGCCGGCGAAGTTGCGTGTCGATACCAGCGCGCGCCGCGCGATGAATGCCTCGTTGCCGGGAAACTGCGCCCAGAAGGCGAGCTCCAGACCGACATCCTCGCGCACTGCGACCATCCCGAGGTCCGTCAGCGTCGCCTGCACGTCCGCCACCGCGGCGTCCACCGCCGCAGGGCTGTCGGCGTGGACGGCGATCGTCAGATGATGCGCGCCGAACCCGGCGCGGCCGGACGCCACCGCATCGCGCGCTTCCGCCAGTTCCTCGCGCAACGCCAGCGCCTCGTCGTCGGCCGCCTTCATGCGGCGCAGGGTCAGGTTGAGCCGCGACAGCGCCGCCGATCGATCGACGAAGGCAAAGCTTTGCGTCACCGTGAGCTCGATCGGCAGGCGGTAGAGGCTGTCCAGCATGCCTGCCGCGGTCAGGCCGGGATAATCCTTGACCGACACGATCGCCTGGAACTGGCGCGGCCCGCGCCCGGTCGCGGACAATTCGAGTGTCTGCGCGCCGAAGCTGACACGCCGGCCCGGCAGGTGCTCGCCGACATCGCCGTGCGGCAGTCGGACGCGCAACGCCTCCGCATTGTAGAGCGCGGCGAGATATTCCAGTGGCTGGGAGCCCGTCCCATGCGGCGTTTCGTACGTGCCGAGCAATGCCGGGCGGTACGCGGCCAGCGCGGCCGTCAGCGCCTCGCGCGCGGCGTCGAGCGCGCGGATTTCCGCGGCCCGATGCGCGTCCAGCTCCCGATCGCGGGCGAGGCGTCGTGCGATCCAGCTTCCCAAGCCCCGCGCGCCGCCTTCGGGCCGGCGGATGATCGCCACGTAGAGAGCATTCGCGAACAAGGCGCGACGTGCGCGGCGCTCACGCCAGATCGCGTCGAGGCTTTCCGAGAAGGCGTCGTCGAATTGGCCCGGCAGGTCGGGGTCGACCCGCCGGCGCAGGACATGATGATAGAGGGCAAAGCGCGACGATCCGATCGCCTGCAGCATCGCATCGCGCAGTTCCTTGCGATAGTCGATCTCTTCGCCGTCCGCCGTCTCGAACAGGAACCCGTCCAGCCGCAGCACCTGCATCAGTCGTCCATCGCGCAGGACGATTGTGTGCGGGTCGATCTGCGCCGCATAGGGCAGCATGCTGCCGGCGGAGCGCTCCTGCGCCGCGCGACGCGCGGGAACTATGCGCGGTACGAGTTGCATCGCCAGTACCAATGATTGCGCACGCGCGGGCAGCGTCGTACGCGAAGGAGCCACAGGTCGATCAGACGCGGTTCGCGCAGGCAGGCCAACCAGCATGCCAGGTGCGCGGCCGCACCCGCCGCGATCACCCACGGCGTGCGAAAGATCAGGAACAATTCCAGCATGCCCACCGCATTGCCGATGACGAAGCCATAGGGCACGCCCGCGAGCATCGTCGGGCGCGTCATCGCGACGAACAGCGGATCGCTGCGCAGACCGTCCATGGTCGAGCCTCAGACGCCGGTCTGCGCGGCAGACTGGATGCCCGCAACGATGCCCGCGGCGCCGAACAGGATGAAACATCCCAGGATCACCGCCGCGCCATGGCGCCAGTTCATCCGACCGGTCAGCATCATCAGGCCGACAAACGCGACCGCGATCACCGCGATCGTGGTGGCGACGGTGCCGAGCAATGTGCCCTGCAGCCACTGCACCGCGCCGACGATCGCGCCCGATCCGCTAGGATCACCACCCATGCCGCCCTGCGCCGATGCGGGCGAGGCCAGAAAGGCCGAGACCGGCATTGCGGCAAGGCGACGTGGCAGCGAAGGGACGTCGAACGTCAGACGAGGCATCGGGCAAACTCTTTCGACCGGGGCGGGCATGATCGCCAGCCTTTCCGTCCGAAATGGGTACACCCGCATTCCTAACATCCCCTAAACTATCCCACCGCAAACGGCGGTGGGATGTCGCGAGGTCATCGGGCGAATATTCCGCCGGCCGTATCGGTGTAGACCAGCCGCGTCGCATTCGGCGTCGCGACGGAGACTGCGCGAATGCCCAAGGGCGTCCACGCCTCGACCGCGTCGTCGCCGTTCTTCCGCCAGACCGATCCGTCGACGCTGACGACCGTGACGGTGCCGCTTGCCGATGCCGAGATGGCGTTCGCATTGCGCCCGACCTTCACCGGCGCGGACACCATGTCGGACCGCCACACGTTGCCGTCGAGCCCGACGTAATAGAGGGAGCCACGCTTCACGAGAGCGATCTGTTTGGCATAGACGCCCGGCGCCTGCGTCCATCGCACTGTATCGTCGTCGCCGCTCTTCACCCAGACGGTGCTGAACGTCGCGTTGATGACCGCGACCGTGCCGTCGGAAGCGGCGGTCACGCTCTTGGCGTCACCACCGACGACCCGCCAGCGACCGGTCGCCCAGCGGTAGACCTGCCGATCGGTGCCCACGCCATAATAGCGATCCGCCCCGATCGTCGCGGCATCGACATACTGGCCCGGCAGCATGGCCCAGTTGATCCCCATCTGCGACACCCACAGCTGATTGTAGATGTTGACGGTGGCCAGCGTCCCGTCCGCCGCTGCATCGAGC
Source organism: Sphingomonas sp. GV3 (assembly GCF_031082075.1). Classification (NCBI taxonomy): domain Bacteria; kingdom Pseudomonadati; phylum Pseudomonadota; class Alphaproteobacteria; order Sphingomonadales; family Sphingomonadaceae; genus Sphingomonas; species Sphingomonas sp. GV3. The sequence goes on from NZ_JARWLE010000001.1 coordinate 1,086,149, forward strand.
GTGCGGGCCCCTGCCCCGATCTGCGCGCCCCCCTGGCCGATGACCGGCGCGGCCGGCTGCGATGGCAGCGAAGGCGGCGGTGGTGGCGCGGGCGGCGGCGGCGGAGGCGGAGGCGGCGGGGGCGGCGGCGGTGGCGGCGGAGCCGGGGTCGGTGTCGGGGCGGGCGTCACGATCGTCGCCGGAGGCGCGGCAGCCGCGATCGAGACGATCGTGGCGGTCGAGGGCACGCCCGCGGTATTGACGACCGCAAGCTCATAATAGCCCGGCGGCGCCAGGTTCGCCGAGGCGGGCAAAGTGACGCGAATGCCGCCGTTGACCGGCACGAACGCGAGCTTCATCCGCCGCTGGTTGGAATTGAAGCTGTGCGTGCTCGATGCGGTCGCGATCAGCGACACCTCGCGGACCGGGTCACCGGTGGCGAGCTGCACGTCGATCGTCTCGCCATAATTCGCGCTGTTGCGGGAAAGGCTGACCATGCGCGGCCGCTGCGCCAGCACGGAGCCTCCGCCCTGCCTGGAGAAGAGATAGGCGGGATAATAGACATCAGCGTTCAGGTTGGTGACGGGTCCAGGTACGCCGCCGCCGGCGACGAGCACCGCGCCGTCCAGCAAAAGCGTCGCCGTCGAGTGATAGCTTCGGTAATTGCTCGTCGCGGCGCCGGTACGCCAGCTGTTGCTGTTCGGGTCCCAGGTCTCGGTCGTGTAGACGCCGGCCTCGAAGCGATCGCCCTGCCCCGTGCCGCCGGTCACCAGCACCTGCCCGTCGGGCAGGACTGTCGCCGAGGCCCATTGCCGGGCCGCGTTCATCGGTCGCGCTTCGGTGATCGCGACGTTGCCCGATCCGATGTTATTGATGTCGAAGATCGTCGCGCTGTTGCTCGACAGCGAGTCGTACCCGTTGAAATAGCCGCCACCGCCGACCTGCAGGATCTTGCCCGTGTCGTACATGACCGCGGTGGAGGTCGGACCGGCATTGACACGATTGGTCAGATCGGGCGCCGTCTTAAAGGTTGCCAGCGTGCGGATCGACCCCTGCCCTTCGGTCCGCAGCTCCCAGATTTTGTCGGTGGATATGCCGAACACCGAGCCGGTCGGCGAGACCCACTGGCGCGGATACCACCAGCGCGCGTTGTTCGCGCCGAATGCGTCGGTGCTGAAGGCGCCGAGCAGGCTGCTCCAACCCTGACCCGGGGTATAGACCTCCGGCGTCGACGACACGTCGTTGGCGACCGAGGCGCGATTGGGATCGGCGGCCGTATAGGGCGCGCCGCCGCCGGTGATGAGAGCGCGGCCGTCGGGCAGCTTGGTTACCGTCGCATACCAGCGTTGCGCGGTCAGATTATAGTCCCGGGTAGGCGCCGAGGATCGCCAATCGACGATCGTGCTCTCGCGGCCGGAGAAGCCGCTCGAGTAGCTGGCCCCGCCGGAGACCAACAGCCGACCATCGGACAGCAGCGTCGCGGAGGAACAGAAGCTGTCGACGTTTTGCGCGTTGGGCAGGATCTGAAACGCGCTCTGATCCAGACCCTTGCGGGGATCCCAGAAGACCAGGGTCCGTCCATCCTGCGCCGTTCCGCCGGGCGCCGCACCATAGGTCAGCACGCGGCCATCGGGCAGCATCGCCGCGTGGATGGCGACGATCGGCCACGACGCCGTCCGCGACCACATGCCGGCCTGCGCCGCATCCGCGGGGATCTGCAGGTTGGCGAGCAACGGGTCGGGCGTCTGATCGACGAGGACCGGAAAGATGGGTGCGGGTGTCTGCGATTGCGCGAACGCGGGTGACGCGGTCAGCATGGTCGCCGCGAGCATCGCGCGGAACATGGCACGACGGGCGAGCGGATGACGAATCTTTGTCATTGGCGCGATTCCTTGACTTGCGGAATAGGATCGATCGATGGGGAGAGGCGGCACCGCCCTCATGCGCGGGCGCCCGACAGGGTCATCAGGTCAGCGCGAAGCTGCGCCGCGGCGAGGGGTGCGCCCGAGTAACGCTGCAGCATGCGGCCGCGCGCATCGAACAGGCGCACCTCGCTGCTATGCAGCGCCTGGCTGGTCACATCGGGGCGGATGGCGGCAAAGGCGCGGGTGACACGCAGGATATCGGGCAGACTGCCGGTCAGCAGGCGCCACCGGCGATCGGCGATGCCCATCGTCTTCGCATAGCTACGCAATGTCGCCGGGGTATCGTTGGCGGGGTCGACACTGATCGACAGGATGGTCAGACGATCGCGAACGGCGGCCGGCAGGGTGCGCCGAAGCTGGACGAGATGTGCCGTCTGGGTCGGACAGGTCGATCCACACCCGGTGAAGATGAAATTGACGAGCACCAGCCGGCCTCGCACGGAGCCGGGATCGAAGCCGCGTCCGTCCTGATCGACGAGCCCGGCAAGCACCCCGGGGAAGACGTTGGAAGCCCGCCCAGCCGATGCCGCGGCGGGACCGGGACCGAGGGGGAGGATCGTGATGAACAGTAGCAAGGCGGCGATCGGCGACTTCATGATTGAGTCCGATATCGATTGATCTTGTCCGACGGCTGCTCCATCCGATCTCGACCGGTCAACGATCGCGGACGACGGTTAACGTCCCGCTTGTGTCCGGGTGATACAGGACAAGGTTAACGCGGCGGCCTCGACGTGCGGCGAGTTCGCCACGCCGACACGCCGCTCACCGGTCCAATCGATTGTTATTGCCACTCAATCTAAGGGTATCGCGGTCGTCGCCGGCCGCGTCGGATCAGCTTCCGACCGACCGGAGCTAATCGCGTCGACCTGCGGATTTTAAGGTATTCGAGACGCGATCGATCAACAGCGCGCCCGCGGCCGTTGGTCGCGTTAGGCAGCCCTGTTAAGATTTGCCGGTTTCGCGCCGCGATGCGTACACCGCCCTGCGATGCGATTCGCCCCTGCCCGACTGGCTTTGGCAGCGTCGGCGGGAGACCATGCGTCGGGCCGTCACCGCCGGCCCCTGCGGCGCATCATGTCGGCCGACCAAGGCACCGGTCGGCGCGGCGTCACTCCCCGCGTTGCAGGGCGCGGTCACGACCGGCGCGACGCCACCGGGCACTCACTTCCACTTCATCGAACAGGTGGCCTCCCAGCAACGTTGCAGCGCTGCCCAGGCTGGCCGACAGAAACGCGATCAGCGCCAGCAGGAAGGCAAAGGCATCGGCGCCGCCTGAGGCGATATGCAGAGCGATCAGGCGTCGCAACGCCAGGCCGGAAATTACCAAAAGGCATAAACCCCCTGCCCGTAAACCAAGATCGGCGCGCCGCGACCGATGCCAGACCATGCCGCCCTCCTCGTTGCGACGATCCAGCTATCGGTCGGGGCATAGCATTGCGAGAGCGAATGGAGGCTTTCGCATAGTGCGGGCATAGCCGCGCGCCGATCAGAATTTGCCGGCCCCCGCGGTGGCGATGATCGCAGCCGACAGCCCCGTCGTCGGCTTCGCGACATAGGCGTAGGAGGCAATCGGCAGCCAGCTTGCTCCCGACACCAGTGGATATTTCGCGAGAAGCGGCGTCGCCACATCGACGCTTGCGCCGTTCAGCACCGTTCCCGTCGCCACGAAGGTCGCGGCACAATCCGCCGTCGTGTACCCCAAGCCGACGCAGCCACTGGTGCGCGCCGCGCTGACCGACACGCTCCACAGGCTTGCCGCCGCGGCCGCCGCGTCTCCCCCCGTGATCTGAAACACGTTGTTCTCGGCGTAGATCTTTCCGCTCTGCCCCACCGTCCAGCCGACCAACCAGGGATAATCCGCCGCGGGATCGAGCGTCCCCTCGTAATAGTTGTTGTAAACGTGGACCTGTCCGAAGCGAACGCGCGGCTGACGCTGGCGCAGGCTGCGGAAGTAATTGTCGTGGAACGTCACCTTGAGCACGCTCGGATTCTCGGCGGTGCGGCTCGCCGTGTCGGTGCCGCCGATCAGGAAAGACTTGTCGTGGTTGAAGAACAGGCTGTTCGAGATGGTGACGAGATTGCCGAGCTTGGTGACATCGACAAGCCCGTCGTGATGCTGGACCTTGAAGTCGCTGCCGCGATAGTCGACGCCCCCGACCGTCTCGGTCCAGACGGAGGGATAGGTCTTGTCGAGGCGGGCGCCGTCGCTGAACGTGCTGCGATCGATCCAGATATGCGTCGCATACAGCACGGAGATGAGGTCGTAGGCCGAGTTCCAGCGGCCGGTCGTGGAATCGGTCGGGTCCCATTGCGGGAAGAAGTCGAACGCGTCCTCGAACGTGACGTTGCGGACGACGATATTGTCGACGGGCGCGCTGCTGGTGCCGAGGATGAGATTGCCGTGGACGATGCGTGCGTCGCTGCCGAGCCCGATGATCGAGGTGTTCGACGGCACGTTGACCATCACCACCTTCTTCTGCGCGGCAGCCGCACAGGCGCGGGCGCTTTCCGGCGTGCCGGAGACGATCGTGGCATTGCCCCAGACACTGGGCCGGAACGCCGCATAATAGGCCGCCCACAGCGCGGCCTCGCTGGCGAAGCCAAATTGCGTCGCGGCGCACGAGCCCTTCACGAAATCGTCGGCACGCTGCTCGACGAGGGCCTGGTTGACGTTGAGGCTGATCGTCCCCTTGACGTAGATGATCTTCCGATCGGCATCGAGCGTGCCCGTCACGCCCCCGTCCGCGGCGATCGTCGCGGTGCCGCCGTAGAGCGCCTGCAGCAGCTCGTTGCGGTTGGTGACGGTATAGGTCCTCGCCGCCGTCGCACCGTCGCCGCCGGTCGTCCCCCCTGCCGTGCTCGCCCAGCCGTCCGCACCCAATGAGCCGATCGCGGTGGCGCTGGGCGAAGGCGACGCAGACGGCGAGGGAGACGGGTTCGTCCCGCCGCCATCACTGCCGCACGCCACGAGTACGAGCGCGGACGCGGGGATCAGCCAGCGCCCCAGTCGTCGATCGGTCATGTCTCTCTCCCTTAACGGCGGCTCTGTCGCGATCGGCCGCTCATCCCAATCCGTGCGTCTGTGCCCAGCGATGAAAGAGCTCCGGCCAGATCGCGACCGGCCGCCCCTGCGCGCGGCGCAGGCCGAAGCCGTGACCGCCCTCCGCGAACAGATGCGTCTCGACGGCGACGCCGGCCGCCTTCAGCGCCGCGCGCATGGCGAGCGTATTGTCGATCGGCACGACATCGTCATCCTCGGCGTGCACCATGAAGCAGGGCGGCGTCGCGCGCGTCACGTTGTGGGCGGGCGTATGCGCCCGCTCGCGCGCGGGCGACGCATCGGCGCCGATCAGCAGGTCGCGCGACCCCTTGTGCGCCATCGGCGCCGCCATCGACTGGACGGCATAGATGGGAGCCGCCACGTCGGGACGCGCCGACAAGGCATCGGCCGCATCGACCGGCGCATAGACGCGCGCGTCGTATCGCGTGGCGAGATCGCCGCAGACATGGCCCCCCGCCGAAAATCCCATGGCCGCGACCCGATCGGTCCTTAATCCATAGCTGGCGGCCCGCTGACGGATCAGCCGCATCGCGCGCTGGGCATCGGACAAAGCGACGTCGGGTCCCGCCGCCCAGCCGTCGCCCGGCAGACGGTAGAACAGGACGAAGACGGTATAGCCGCGCGCCGCCAGCCAGCGTCCGATCTCATAGCCCTCCTTGTCGACGACGACCCAGCGATAGCCGCCGCCCGGCGCGACCAGGACGGCGGTGCCATTGGGCGTCGCGGGGCGGAACACGGCGAGACGAGGCCGCACGATGCCGCGTACCGCGCGATCGGGGGCCTGCGCATCCTTGCTGCGATCCTCGACGGTCTCGACCGGGGGCGTCGCCGGCATACCCGGCGCCAGGCCTGGCCAGAGCGCGATCGTCTCGTCGGGCTCGACGCGCGCAGGCGTCGGGGCAGCGGGCAGACGTCCCGCAATACTGGTGGCGAAGGTGGCGACGAGCGCCTGCCTGCGATCGATCGAAGCCATCACGTGTCCCGATGACGAAGCGGCGCGCCGGCCGCGATCGGCCGGCGCGCCAGGGGAGGATCACATCTTGAAGCGCGCGCCGATCAGCACCGTGCGGCCGAAGTGGTTGTACTCGTAGTTCCGATTGGCATCGAGGTCGGTGTAGCGATCGCGATATTCGTCGGTCAGGTTCGTGCCTTCGAGCGAGACCTCGACGTTCGGCGTGAGCTTGTAGCGGACGGAGGCGTCGACGTTGATCGTCGAGTTATACCCTTCGAACACGTTGCCCGTACCGCTGTTGGCGTCGATGTACGGCCCGCGGTAGCTGACCGATCCGCGCGCGCTGAACTTCGCATCCTCGTAATAGAGCGTGCCGTTCCAGGCGCGCTTGGACAGGCCGAACAGCGTCGCGGTGCGGCGCGTGGCGACATTGGGGCCGAACGTGCAGGCCGCGGCCGGATTGGCGGCGGGGACGCAGTCGTTTACCGTGGGGCCGGACACCGAATAGGTCGCCGTGGAATCGATCAGCGTCGTGTTGGCGATCACGCCGAAGTTCTTCAGGAACCCGGGCAGGAACCGCAACGCCGTCTGGAACGAGAGCTCGACGCCCTTGAGCGACGCACCCGTGCCGTTGGTGACCGAGTTGATCGTCCACAGCTGCCCCTCCGGGTTCGCCTTGGCGGGCGAGCTGGGCGGGATGATCGAGGTGGGCAGACCGGTCGAGGCGAAGGTTCCGGTCGTCGTCACCGAAACGGGGAAGCTGTCGACGTTCTTCTTGAACAGCGCGACGGAGAAGAGCGACTGCGGCGCGAAATACCATTCGGCCGCAAGGTCGTAGGACGTCGCCCGGAACGGATCGAGGTTCGGATTGCCGAACGTGATCCGGTAGTTGAAGCCGTCGATCGAACCGCCGGGCGTCAGGTTGCCCAGGGTCGGGCGCGTGATCACCTTCGAGATCGCACCGCGAACGATGATCGATTCCGTCGGGAACAGCGCGACGTTGAGCGCCGGCAGCCAGTCATCGTAGTTGCGCTTCACGGTGACGGGCGTACCGCTGCTCAGTCCGCTCGAGGTCTGGTCGGTGTGCACGTAACGCACGCCGGCATTGGCCGCGTAGCGCAGGCCGAGGATGTCGCCCTTCACATCGAACTCGAGATAGCCGCCCTTCACCGCCTCGATCACGCTGCGGATGTTGCCGGCATCGGGCGTCAGCGCGCGATTGTAGAGGCCGGTATAGGCCGCCGAGGCCGCGATGTTGGGAATGAGCCATGTGGTCGTCGTGCCACCCGGCTGGCCAGCATTGCCGAGCGTGAAGCTTTCGGACAGCCCAGTCGCCGGATAGCCATAGACCGCGCCAGCGCCGAACTGGCTGGGCGCCGTGCAGGTGATCGTGCCGAGCACGGCGTCCTTGCCCGCCGCCGGGCAGACGACCGCGTCGCGGGTATAGCCCTTGGTATCAAACGAGAAGCGCCGGTAGACGCCGCCCGCCTTGATCTGGAAGCCGTCCGTCACATCCCATTCGGTGCGCAGCTGCGCGTTGCGGAACCTGTTGACCGTGTCGGACGGCCGGTCGCGGATTTCGGCGAGCTGGAAGTTCGCCGGATCGGTCATCGAGGTGCCGAAGCTCAGCACCGGGCTGCGCGAATTGGTATAGTCGTAGCTGTAATTCTGCGCCGACCGGTTGTCGAAGACGAAGGTCGTCTCGATCGGGATCGACGCGTCCGATTTCGATATGCCGCCCAGGAAGGTAAAACGGAACTTGTCGGTGACGTTCTGATCCCAGCTGCCGCCGATCTGGTAGAACTCCGTTTCCGACCGGCGCAGATAATGTTCGGTGCGAACATAGGCGTCGTTCAGCGTCGCGGCGACCATGTTGCCGTTCGAATCGTACTTGGGGTTGAGCACGTCGATCGAGCGTTCGTTCGACCGGAGCAGCACCTCGCCCCACTTTTCCTCGCGGTCTTCCTTGAAGCGCGAGTAGAGGCCGTCGATCGACACCTTCGTCGCCTCGCTCGGTGCGAACTGGATGCTGCCGGTGATGCCCAACCGCTCGCGATCATGGCGGATCTCGCCGTAGCGCGGGATGCGCGGATGGAAGGCGAGCGCCGCCTGGGTACAGGCCGTGCTGGGCCGGTAGAAACCGCCGGCATTGGCGACGCGCGTGCTGCTGGTGTTGCTGGAATAGAAACAGGGAACGCCATCGACCGAGTCGAAGCGCGCCTGTGCCCAGCGCGTCGTGTTGTTGCCGAGCTCGAGGTTGTTGGTCTTGCTATAGGCCGCGGAGACCGAGGCGCCGAACGTGCCCGCCTCGTTCTTGTAGGACAGCAGGCCGGCGATGCGCGGCCCCCAGTTCTTCGAAAGGTCGTTGTAGCTCGCCTGCGTCGAGCCGACGAGCGTCACGCCCCGCTTCCCGCCCAGCGGATTGCCGGTGTTGAGGTCGACAACCGCACCGAGCGAGCCCTCGTCGAGGGAAGCCTCGGCGGTCTTGTGGACGACGATCGAGTTGAACAGCTCGGACGCGAAGACGTTGAAGTCGAACGCGCGATCGCGATTGGCACTGGCGCCGTCGGTGGAGGTGGCGACCGTCTCCATGCCGTTGACGCGGACGCGGGTGAACTGCGCGCCGAGTCCGCGGACGGTGATCGCCCGCCCCTCGCCCGCGTCGCGCTGGATCGAGATGCCCGGGATCCGCTGCAGCGATTCCGCCAGGTTCTGATCGGGGAATTTCGCGATATCCTCCGCGACGATCGCGTCGACCGCCGCGACCGACTCGCGCTTGACGTTGAGCGCCGCGTCGAGGGACCGGCGAAAGCCGGTGACGACGATATCGGGCGCATTGGCGTCGTCCTGCTGCGGCGCGGTGACCGCGGCCTCGTCCGCCGCCTGCGGTGCCGCCTCGCCCGGCGTGGCGGCGGGCGGGACGACCGCGGTCTGCGCCGGAGAGGGATCGACATGGGGCGGATTGCCCGGCGTGGGCGTAGCCGGAACCTGCGCGGCCTGCGCCAGCGCGATACCCGGCATGGCAAGCGCGAGCATCAGCGCACCAGCCGAAATCCCCCGCAACTGACGCGTGCGCGCCGTCTTCAGCACCGCGAAACCGTCCGCCATCTCACTCTCCCCTGTGCCCCCTGACGGAGGCGACTCGTTCTGACACCGGTTACGCACATGACGTAAGCAACCGGGTGCAAATCCATGTCCAGGGAGGGCCTTTCACGCGAAGCCGTCGCGCTTTTCCTCGATCCTCCCCGGGGTTAGCGGGTCTCGGCCCGCTTCGCCCACGCTGTTTGTGCGCGCTACGGTAACCGGTGTCAACACCGTTTGGGATGGTCCTTCGAAACAATTTGAGGGTCCTTCGCGGCTGCGCCGGATCAGGTACCCGGCTGGACGTAGGGAACGCGCGCGAACAATTCGCGCTGCCAGCGCCGAGGGTCCTGCTCCACGCGGGACCGCGTGTCGAAGATCATCGTCGCGCGGCTGTCGAGCGCATAGCGGGGCCAGCGCATCAGTCCGGCATGGTTGGGATCGCCGGTGCGGGCGAAGGCGACGAAACTGTCCTGCATGGCCGCGCTGGCGCTACGAGCATCCGCCGCGGTTCCGGTCTGCGATCCGGCCGCGCCCAAGGTGCCGAACACGAGCGGGATGTCCATCGTGTGGAAGGCGCGGCGCCGCGGATCGGTACGCGAGGTGAAGTCCACCTGATAGACGAAAGCGGGCACCCCGGCGGCGGCGCGCGCCTCCGCCTCGATCACCTGGCCCCGCCAGCTTCGGCCCGCGGTGGTCGCGTCGTAGAAGATGTCGGTGGGCGACCAGTCGGGATAGCGCGCGCGATACTGCGCGACGACCCATTCGGGAAGGATGTCGATCTTCAGCTCCGGCGCCATCCGATCGGCGAGATTGTCCCAGGTCAGGCCACGCACCAACGGCGAGTCGGGCGACAGGAACGCGCGCGTCTCGTCATGCACGTTGCCGAGCATCATGGGGATGGGATTGCCGATCGGATCGGCATCGGGCCAGAAGGGATGGCGCGTCAGCCATGTCATGTCGAGCACCGGGCCGAAATACAGCCCGCCGCCCAGGATCGGATCGCGCGCGTCGAGCGCCTCGACAAGCCGCGGCACCGGCACCGCGAACAAGGCCGACAGATCGCGCTCGGGCACCTTCAACGCCGCCAGATACGCGCGCGCGCGCTCGGTGGCGTGGAGCGGACCGGACGCGGTGACCTGTTGCCCGCTCATCGTCGCCGCGCGGTGGAACAGGCCGCGTGCCGCCACCATGCCCATCATCGTCGCGATCTTCGCGCCGCCACCCGATTGGCCGAACACCATCACGCGGGACGGGTCGCCGCCGAACGCGACGATATGGTCACGCACCCATTTCAGCGCGAGGATCAGGTCAAGCTGGCCGGCATTGCCGCTGTCCGGGAAGCGAGGGTCCAGCCGGGCAAGATAGAGATAGCCAAGCGCGTTGAGACGGTGATTGACCGTGACCACGACGACGTCGCCCCGGGCGGCGAGTAGCTGCCCGTCGTTCAGCGGGTCGGTGACGCTGCCATTCGAATAGGCGCCGCCGTGGATGTAGAGCATCACCGGCTTGCGCGCCCGCGCATCCGGCTCGGCGGTCCAGATATTGAGGTAGAGGCATTCCTCGTCCTGCGGGGCGTAGGGGCCGCGCTGCGGACATACCGGGCCGAAGGCGTCGGCGGCGAAGGTCCGCCCGGGCGCGGCGAATGCGACGGGCGCGCGGAAGCGCGGCGCGCTGCCATAGCGAATGCCCCGAAAGGCGCGGACGCCGCCTTCGCGCGTGCCGACGAAATCGCCGGCCCGCGTGTGGACGGCGCCCGTCACCGCGGCATGGCCGGCGCTCGCGGCGAGCGCCGCACCCGCGCCGATGACGCCGCGCCGCGTCCAGCCATCAGCGACGGACATCGAGGCCTCCGTCGAGATAGGCCTGGATATCCGCCTCGCGGAACAGCGACGCGTCGCCGGGCAGCGAATGCTTGAGCGCGGCGAGCGCGAGGCCGGTCCGCGCCTGCGTCTCCAGGTCGTCGCCGCGGCGGAGCGCGTGCAGCACGCCCGCCGCGAAGGCGTCGCCCCCGCCGATCCGGTCGACGATACCGGCCAGCTCGACGTCGGCGGTCTGGACCTGCGCATCGCGCGTGTCGATCCGCGCGGCGAGGCGATGCAGGTCGACATGCGCGACGTGGCGCGCGGTCGACGCGATCATCTGCAGGCGCGGAAAGGCGGCGAAGGCGGCTTCGGCCGCGGCGCGGCGGCGGTCCTCGCCGTCTCCGTTGAAATCGTCGCGACCGAGCAGCAGCGCGACGTCGCGATGGTTGCCGAACATGACGTCGGCATGGTCGACGAGGCGGGTGAGGATCGAGCGCGGATCGCTGTCCCAGCGCTCCCACAACTTGCCCCGCCAATTGCCGTCGAACGACACGGCGATGCCGCGCGCGGTCGCCGCCTCCGCCGCCGCGATCGCGGCCTCCGCCGGAACGGGCCCGAGCGCGGGCGTGATCCCCGACAGATGCAGCCGGTCGACGCCGGCGAGGATCGCCCCCCAGTCCCATGACGCGGCCGGCGCCTCCGCGAAGGCCGAACCGGCGCGGTCGTAGATCACTTCGGTGGCCCGCAGGCCTGCGCCGGACGTGACGAAGTACAGGCCCATGCGCGCGCCGCCGAGCTGGATCGCGGTGGTGTCCACGCCATGGCCTCGCAGCGTCGTGATCGCATGGCGTCCAAGGTCGTTGTCGGGGACGCGGCTGGCGAAACCGACGTCGTGGCCAAGCCGCGCGAGCTGCGTCGCGACGTTCGCCTCCGCCCCGGCGACCCAGACGTCGAAGCGCGGCGTCTGCAAGAGCAGCTCGCGGCCGGGGGGCGAGAGCCGCAGCATGATCTCGCCGAACGCCAGGAATCTGCCCATGCCACCCTCTCCTTACTTTCGTCCCACTCCTGCCTCGCAGGCGACGGGAGGCGGGGCAGCGCGGCAGCGCCTGCCCCTTCCGCCGCGCGCGTCGAGAGCTCCCCCCCCCGCCCGCGGCGCGCGGCGGATCGTTACCGTGTCACCGCGCCAGCCAGCCGCCGTCGACCGCCAGGATATGGCCTTGCACATAGGCGGCCGCATCGCTCGCCAGAAACACCGCGGCGCCGCCGAGATCGGCCGGATCGCCCCAGCGGCCCGCCGGGATGCGATCGACGATCGCGGCATTGCGCGCCGCGTCCGCCTGCAGCGCGGCGGTGTTGTTGGTGGCGATATAGCCGGGCGCGATGGCGTTGACGGTCACGCCATGCTTCGCCCATTCGTTCGCGAGCAGCTTGGTGAGGCCGCCGATGCCGCTTTTCGACGCGGTGTAGCTCGGCACGCGGATCCCGCCCTGGAAGGTCAGCATCGACGCGATGTTGATGATCCTGCCGCCGCCGCTGGCGATCATGTGCCGCCCGGCCGCCTGGCACAGGAAGAACACCGACTTCAGATTGGTATCGACGACCGCGTCCCAATCCGCCTCGGTGAAGTCGACCGCGTCGGCGCGGCGGATGATCCCGGCATTGTTGACGAGGATGTCGAGCCGACCCAGCTTGGCGACGGTTTCGTCGACGACGCGCGCGACGGGCTCGATCGTGGAGAGATCGGCGCTCACGATCTCCGCGCGGCGCCCGGCCTGGCGAATGCGGGCGACGGTTTCCTCGGCGGGCGTGCGGCCAACGCAGGCGACGTCGGCGCCCGCCTCCGCGAGCGCCACCGCGATCGCCTGGCCGATGCCCGTATTGGCGCCGGTGACGACCGCGACCCTGCCGCTGAGATCGAAGGGGTTGCTGCCCATTGCGATCAGGCCAGCTGGCAGATGTCGAGGACGTTCATGTCGGTATAGTCCTGGTTCTCACCCGCCATCGCCCAGATGAAGGCATAGGCCTTGGTGCCGGCGCCCATGTGGATCGACCAGGGCGGACTGATCACCGCCTCCTCGTTCGCCATGACGATGTGGCGCGTGGCCTCGCCCTCGCCCATGAAATGCATGACGCGATCGGTGTCGAGATTGTCGAGCTCGAAGTAGAAATAGATCTCGCTGCGCCGCTCGTGCACGTGCGGCGGCATCGTGTTCCACACGCTGCCGGGCTTGAGCACGGTCAGGCCCATGACCAGCTGCGCGCTGTCGCACACGCCCGGAATGACGAGCTGGTAGATCGTGCGCTCGTTCGACTCCGCCAGGCTGCCGCGCTCGAGCGCATTGGCGTCGGCGATGCCGAGCTTTCGCGTCGTGAACGCCCGATGCGCCGGGCAGGAGGCGAGGTAGAACCGCGCGCCCGCGCCGGAGAATTCCACGTCCTTCGCGCCCATCGTGACATAGAGGCAATCCTTGTTGCCCAGCGTGAACGTCTCTCCGTCGACGGTGACGCCCCCCTCGACGCTGCCGACGTTGACGATCGCGAGTTCGCGGCGTTCGAGGAAGGGATGGCCCTTGGCGGACGCGGGCTCCGTCTGGTCCGGCAGCCTGACGGCGCCGTCCGCGACCGCCACGCCGCCGATCACGAACCGGTCGGCGTGCGTATAGTTCAGCACGCATTCGCCGTCGCGGAACAGCCCCTGGATGAGATAGCGGTCGCGCAGTTCGTCGTTGGAGACGCATTCCATCATGTCGGGATGCGTGGCGTAATAGGTGCGGTCGAACATGGCGTTTCCTCAGGCCGCCGCGGCGGCGGGTTCGGGTTGATCGATACGATAGGCGCGGCGGACGAGACCGCTGGTCAGCTCGTGCGCGAGCTCGGCCGCCTCCCAGTCCTCCAGCCGATGCTCGGCGACGAGGCGGGCAAGGAACGCGCAGTCGATGCGGCGCGCGACGTCGTGGCGCGCGGGGATCGACAGGAAGGCGCGCGTATCGTCGTTGAAGCCGACGGTGTTGTAGAAGCCCGCGGTCTCCGTCGTCATCTCGCGGAAGCGTCGCATCCCCTCGGGACTGTCGTGAAACCACCACGCCGGCCCCAGCTTCAGGCAGGGATAATGGCCGGCGAGCGGCGCCAGCTCGCGCGCGTAGCTGCTCTCGTCGAGCGTGAACAGGATGATCGACAGGTCACGCTGCGTCCCGACGACGTCGAGCATCGGCTTCAGCGCATGGACGTAGTCGGTGCGGGTCGGAATGTCCGCGCCCTTGTCGCGCCCATGGCTGGCGAACAGGCCGGCATTGTGGTTGCGGAACGAGCCCGGATGGATCTGCATCACCATACCATCTTCCACGCTCATCCGCGCCATTTCGGTGAGCATCTGCGCGCGGAAGAGCTCGGCATCGGCGGCGTCGGCATCGCCGCCGACGATGCGCCCGAACAGCGTCTCGCATTCGGCGGTCGAGAGGTTTGCGGTCTGCGCGGTCGGATGGCCATGATCCGTCGCGGTGGCGCCGGCGGCGCGAAAATCCGCCCGGCGCTTGCGATGCGCGGCGAGATAGCCGCGCCAGTCGTAGACGTCCTCGCCGGTCAGTTCGGCGAAACGGCGCATCGCGCCCGCGAACTGCTCATGCTCGACGTCGATCACGCCATCCGGGCGATAGGTGGTGACGACCCGGCCGCCCCAGCCCGAGGCGCGGATGCGGTGATGCGCGTCGAGACTGTCCTGCGCGCCCTCGGTCGTGGCGAGGAAATCGATATGGAATGAATCGAACAACGCGCGCGGTCGGAAGGCGGGCGTCGCGAGCCGGTCGCCGATCGCGTCATAATAATGGTCGGCGGTGCCGGCCTCCAGCATCTGGTCGAGCCCGAACACGTCGGCGAAGACATGGTCGAGCCACAGGCGGGACGGCGTTCCGCGGAACAGATGATAGTGGCTCGCGAACAGCCGCCACGCCGCGCGCGGATCCGTTGCAGGAACGCCGGCGCGATGCGGGATCGCCAGCGCGTCGAGGTCGACGCCCTGGCTGTACAGCATACGAAAGATATAGTGATCGGGCGCGAGCAGCAGCTCGGTCGCGTTCGACCAGGCGGCATCCTCGGCAAACCACCGTGGGTCGGTATGCCCGTGGGGACTCACGATCGGCAGGCCGGCGATGTCCGCGTAGAGCGCCCGCGCGATCGCACGGGTGTCCGCATCAGCGGGAAACAGGCGGTCGGGATCGAGGCGTAGCGCCCTTGGCATCGTGATCCTCTCGAAAACGCTTATCGATTAGCGATGGGCCATGGGGTAACCGGTGTCAGGCGCAGGCGCAACCCCCGTGCTCATTCGCGCGGCACGGCAACCGAGCCGCGCCGGATGAGCGTGGACAGGAACAACGACGGCTCCTCCACCGCCGGCTCCTGCTCGACGCCGCCGGCGATCAGCTTGAGCGCCGCGGACCGCGCCATCGAGGCGATCGGCCATCGCACCGTCGTCAGCGGCGGCCAGACATGCGCGGCGATCGGCGTGTCGTCGAACCCGACGATCGAGAGGTCGCGCGGAATGTCGAGTCCGCGCTGGCGCGCGGCATGGATGACGCCCGCCGCCATCTCGTCGTTCGAGGAGAAGATCGCGGTGGGGCGTGGCACGACGTCGAGCAGCCGCTCGGCCGCGACCAGCCCCGAATCGAACGTGTAGTTGCCGTCGGCGATCATCGAGCGCGGCAGGGCGATACCCGCCGCCGCCAGCGCATCCTCGAACCCCTGCCGACGTTCGCGCGCCGACCGGAACCCGTGCGGACCGGCAACGAGGCCGATGCGGCGATGGCCCTGCTCGATCAGGAACGAGACCGCGGCATGGACCGCCTCGCGGTCGTTCGAGGCGACCATATGATCCGTGTCGTCGAGCATCGCCGACCCCATGCGCACGTACCGGCAACCGATGTCGTCGCACAGCCGCGCGACCGAATCGTTCTCGCTGATCGGGGGCATCAGCAACACGCCGAACAGACGTTGCCGCTCCAGGAAATGACGCAGGTCGTCGAGCATCGTCGCCGAGCCGCGATCCAAGGGCCGCACGACCATTTCGAACTCCGTCCCGTGGAGCGCCTCCAGCATGCCCTGCTGCACGTTCATGACGGTCTGCGCATTGGGATTGTCGTGGACGAGCCCGATCAGGAAGTTGCGACGGAGCGCCAGCGCCCGTGCCTGGGGATTGGGGATGTAGCCGAGTTCGGCGATCACCTCTTCGACACGCCGCCGCGTATCCTCGTTGAGGAGAGGCGAGCGGTTGATGACCCGGCTGACCGTCTTCTTGGAAACGCCGGCGATCCGCGCGACATCGTTGATCGTGGACTGCCCGGTCTTCTGCATGGCGCGAGGTGTATCGTGGCGATCGTGATCCCGCCAGTCCCGCCGCCTTGCTTTCGCGGCGCAACGGGACCAAAATGTGACACCGGTTACCAAGGATCAGGCATGACAAGGGCTTTGCGGGTCGCTCCCGAGGACACGGTGGCGACGATGCTGGACGACGGTGCGGCGGGTGAGATCGTTTCGGTCGATGGCGGTTCGATCGCCTTGGCGGAAGACGTCGGCCGGGGCCACAAGGTCGCGCTCGTCCCGATCGCGGCAAACGCGGCGGTGCTGAAATACGGTTCGCCGATCGGCCGCGCCACGCAGCCCATCGCCGCGGGCCGGCATGTGCACAGCCACAATCTGGCGACGTTGCTCGACGCGACGCTGGACTATCGCTTCGCGCCGCAACCGCCGGCCGCCCTTCCCTCCGCGCCGGAGGCATCGTTCCTCGGTTACCCTCGCGCGGATGGCCGCGTCGCGACACGGAACGAGATCTGGATACTGCCGACGGTGGGATGCGTCGCACGTACCGCCGCGCGTATCGCCGCGCGCGCCGCCCCTATGGTCGAAGGGTTGATCGACGGTGTCCACGTCTTCGCGCATCCGCATGGCTGTTCGCAGCTGGGCGACGATCTGGGTGGAACGCGGGCGATCCTGGCCGGGCTGGCCAGCCATCCCAATGCGGGTGGCGTGCTGATCGTCGGTCTGGGGTGCGAGGAAAACCAGGTCGCCGCCCTGATCGAGGCGATCGCGCCGCATCATCGTGCCCGCATCGCCACGCTGATCGCGCAGGACTGCACGGACGAGGTCACCGATGGCGTCGACGCGGTCGTCGCGCTCGCCAGGGCTGCGGAGGCGAAACGCGTCCCCCGCCCGCTGTCGGACCTGGTGATCGGCGTCAAGTGCGGGGGGTCGGACGGCCTGTCGGGACTTACCGCCAATCCGCTCGTCGGCCGTATCAGCGACCGCGTCGCCGCCGCCGGCGGGCAGGTCATCTTCACCGAAATCCCCGAAATCTTCGGCGCCGAGCAGATGCTCATGGACCGCGCCGTCGATCACACGGTGTTCGACGGCATCGTCGGCGTGGTCAACGGCTTCAAGCAATATTTCCTCGACCATGGCGAACCGGTGTCCGAGAACCCGTCACCGGGCAATGTCGCCGGAGGAATCACGACGTTGGAGGAAAAGTCGCTGGGCGCCGTACAGAAGGCGGGCCGCGCGCCGATCGCGGACGTGATCGGCTATGGCACCGCGGCGACCCGGCGCGGGCTGACGCTGCTGGAGGCGCCCGGCAACGACGCGGTGTCGTCGACCGCGCTCGCAGCCGCGGGCGCGACGGCGATCCTGTTCACGACCGGGCGCGGAACGCCGCTCGGCTTCCCCGTGCCCACGCTCAAGATCGCATCGAACAGCGACCTTGCCCGGCGCAAGCCCGGCTGGATCGACTTCGACGCGGGCCGGGTGCTGGACGAGGGGTTCGACGCGGCATCGGCGGCGCTGCTCGACACGATCGTCGCGGTCGCGTCGGGGACGGCGACGGCGGCCGAGCGCAACAGCGAACGCGAGATCGCGATCTGGAAGCGGGGTGTCACGCTATGAGACTGTCACGGACCACATTGGCCAGCATCCCCGCGGGCATCGCGACGCCCCTTGGGCGAGCGGAGCCGGCGATCGGCATCGTGCATTTCGGGCCGGGCGCCTTTCACCGCGCACATCAGGCGAGCTATATCGACGATCTGCTGGCGCGGGATTCGCGCTGGGGAATCGCCGCGGCATCGCTGCGCAGCGCGGGAACGATCGAAGCGCTGGCGGCACAGGACGGGCTGTACACGCTCGCCGTGCGGGACGCGACGCCGACCATGCGCGTCATCGGTGCGCACAAGCGCTTCCTGGGCCCTGGCGACCATCGGGCGCTTGCCGGACTGCTGGCGGACCCGGCGGTCCAGCTGGTGACGATGACGGTGACGGAAAAGGGCTATTGCCTGCGCGCCGACGGGACGCTGGACCTGACGCATCCGGACATCGCGCACGACCTAGCCGGAGGCGTGCCGCGCAGCATCGTCGGATGGCTGGTGGCTGGCCTGTCCGCGCGGCGCGCGGCCGGCGCGCCGCCGTTCATGCCGATGCCCTGCGACAATTTGGCCAACAACGGCACCAAGTTGCACGCGGCGCTCGTCGCCTTCGCCGCCGAACGCGATGCGGATCTCGCCGCCTGGATCGCCGCCGGCGTACGCGTGCCCTGCACCATGGTCGACTCGATCACGCCTGCGACGGACGCGGCGCTGATCGCCGACACGACCGCGGCGCTGGGGATGGAGGATGCCATACCTGTGCAGCGCGAGGCGTTCCGGCAATGGGTGATCGAGGATGTCGGCGGCGAGGCGCTCGCGGCGCTGGCGAGCGTCGGCGCGACGGTGACGAACGACGTGGCCGGTTACGAGCGGGCAAAGCTTCGCATCCTCAACGGCTCACATTCGACGCTGGCCTATCTGGGTCTTTTGCGCGGCGCGACGGATGTCGCGGGGGCCATGGCGGACGCCGAGCTGGCGGACTTCGTCGCGCGCATGATCCGGCAGGACATCGTGCCGACGCTGCCGGACCTTCCCGGCCTGGATCTCGGTCAGTATGCGGAGGCAATCCTGGCGCGGTTCCGCAACCCCGCGATCGTGCATCGGCTCGATCAGATCGCGCAGGACGGATCGCAAAAGCTGCCCTACCGCCTCGGCGATACGCTGGCGGCCAACCGTGCGGCGGGGCGGATGCCGGATCATGCGGTGCGGGCCCTTGGCGGATGGGTCGCGTTCCTGATCGCGCGGGCGAATACTGACACCGGGGTCATCGATCCCGCGGCGGAGCGTTTGCGCGCGATCGCGGCGGCGCGGGACCCCTATGCCGTCGTCGACGGTCTCGTCGCCGCGGGTTTCCTGGTTCCCGCCGCGCTGTCGGGCGATCGCGCCGTCCTGTCCGCGATCGGCGATGCGGCGAGCGCGGCGTCGGAAAACCGCTGGACGGATTTTTTCGCGTGAGCGTCAGGTCGGGCGGCTTGTCAATGACACCGGTTTCCCTTACCGATCGAGCAACACCGGAAAGGTGGGACGAACATTCGGGAGGGGCGGCCGTGAAGCCGGACAGCGATACGGCGCAGATTGCGCAGGCCTTTGTCGAGGCACGACGAACGGCGACCGCCTTGCCGGATTATCCGGGCCGTATCCCGGCCGATCTCGCGCAGGCCTATGCGGTGCAGGATGCGGCGCTTTCGCTGTCGTCCCGGCGTGTGGCGGGCTGGAAGGTCGGCCGCATCAATCCGCCCGTCGAAGGTTTCGACCGCCTCGCGGGCCCCATCTTCGTCGACCAGGTCACCGACGTCGCGCATTGCGAGATGCCGATCTTCGTCGATGGCTTCGGCGCGGCGGAAGCGGAGTTCCTGCTGCGCATCGGCCGCGTGCCGGATGCGGCGCAAACCGGCTTCACCCTCGCCGACGCGCGGGCGATGATCGACGCGGTGCATGTCGGGATCGAGATCGCGAGCTCGCCCTTTCCCGGCATCAACACGAACGGCCCGACCGCGACCATTTCCGACTTCGGCAACAACAACGGCCTCGTGATCGGCGCGGCGATCGAGACCTGGCGCGAGACGGACCTCTCGCTCTGGCCGGTGCAGCTGTTCGTCAACGACGCGGTGATCGGCGAGGGCATCGCCGCCGACAT
This sequence comes from Sphingomonas sp. GV3, assembly GCF_031082075.1. Lineage (NCBI taxonomy): Bacteria > Pseudomonadati > Pseudomonadota > Alphaproteobacteria > Sphingomonadales > Sphingomonadaceae > Sphingomonas > Sphingomonas sp. GV3. The sequence goes on from NZ_JARWLE010000001.1 coordinate 1,105,985, forward strand.
GCTCGACGGCCCGTTCGGCGCGGCGGCCTTCCTGTTCCGGCATCTCGCCGCGCGCGGTATCCGTCCGGAAGCGGGCCAGTGGATTTCGACCGGCGCGGTGACCGGCGTCCACCAGGTCGGCGTCGGCGATCGCGTCGAGGCGCGATTCGACGGGCGACTTTCCGTTCACTGCACGATCACGGCACAATAACCGATACGGCCCGCACAAGAGGCCGCGCAACACAGGAGAGACAGGCCGATGGCAACGATCGACACGCCGGAGGTCGGGGCGGACCCGACGAGCGCCGCGGCCGGTGTCGGGCGCTATCGCTGGGTGATCTGCGGCCTGCTGTTCGCAGCCACCGCGATCAACTATGTCGACCGGCAGATGATCGGCGTGCTCAAGCCGACGATTTCCGCTGAACTCGGCTGGTCGGAGACCACCTATGCCGACGTCATCTTCTGGTTCCAGGCGGCCTATGCCATCGGCTATCTGACCTTCGGCAAGATCGTCGACGCGGTCGGGGCACGGATCGGCTATTCGATCGCCTTCGTCATCTGGACGATCGGCCACACGTTGTGCGGCTTCGTCGGATCGGCCTTCCAGTTCTCGGTCGCGCGCTTCGTCCTCGGGATCGGCGAGAGCGGCAACTTCCCGGCGGGCCTCAAGTCGGTGACCGAATGGTTTCCGGCGAAGGAGCGCGCGCTGGCGACCGGCATCTTCAACGCCGGGGCCAATGTCGGCGCCGTAGTCACGCCGTTGATCGTGCCGGCGATCACCCTCGCCTTCGGCTGGCGCATGGCGTTCATCGTCACCGGCATCGCCAGCCTGGCGTGGCTGGTCGCCTGGATCGCGCTCTACCGCCGCCCCCGCGAAAGCACCAAAGTGTCACCGGCCGAACTGGCCTATATCGAAAGCGATCCCGCCGATCCGGTACGCAGGATCGGCTGGCTGAAGCTGCTCGGCTATCGCGAGACCTGGGCCTATGCGCTCGGCAAGTTCCTGATCGATCCCATCTGGTGGCTGTTCCTGTTCTGGACGCCGGATTTCCTCGCCAAGACCTACCATCTCGACCTGGTCAGCTTCGGGCCGCCGCTGGTCGTCATCTATCTGATCTCGGACCTCGGCAGCATCGCGGGGGGCTGGTCGTCGTCGCGGCTGATGAAGCGTGGCTTCACCGCCAATGCGGCGCGTAAGTCGACGATGCTGGTCTGCGCCCTGCTGGTGATGCCGATCTTCTTCGCCCAATATGTCGACAATCTGTGGCTGGCGGTCGCGATCGTCGGGCTCGCCACCGCCGCGCACCAGGCGTTTTCGGCCAATCTCTACACGATCCCGTCGGACATGTTCCCGCGCGGCGCGGTGGGATCCGTGGTCGGGATCGGCGGTACCGTCGGCGCGATCGGCGGCATGATGATGGCCAAGTTCACCGGCTACATCCTACAGACGACGGGCAGCTACACGATCATCTTCGCGGTGGCCGGCAGCGTCTACCTGCTCGCGGTCGCCGTCGTCCATCTGCTCAGTCCACGCCTCGCCCGCGTCGACGCGCTCTAAGGGTCTCTCCCGATGACGGTCCGCCCCCTCACGTCGCTGCTCGCGCTGGCGACGGCCTCCCTCGCCGCGCCGACCGCTCTTGCCCAGACCGGCGCCGCCGAGCCCGGCCTTTTGTTCCACGCGCCGCTCGACACAGGCTTCGACGCCACCGTCGCGGCCGGCGACGCGACCCCGAATTTCCGCGCCAACGTGTCGATCGTGCCGGATGGCGCGGTCGGCGGCGCGGCGCGCTGGGCGGACGACGGCTATGTCGCGTGGCGCGCGCCGGGCAACATGCGTAGCGCCCGGGGCACGCTGGCCTTCCACTGGCGCGCGCGCCAGCCGCTGGGAGAAGCGCCGTTCGTCATCTTCCGGGCCGGTTTCGCCGATCACAGCAGCTGGGACATGGCCTTCCTGCGCATCGACTGGAACGGCCACGGCTTCGACGCTTTCGTCACCGACGCCAATCTCTCCCGCATCCGGCTATCGTGGCGCATGCCCGCCGTGCCCGACGCACAGGCATGGCAGCATATCGCCTTTGCCTGGGACGAGACGGTCGGCGTACGCCTCTACGTCGACGGGCGCGAAGTCGCGCGCAAGGACCAGAAGGCGGATCTCGATACCGGGCTCGACCAGTTCGGGCTCGCGGGACGGGTGATGTCGCCGCATCAGGTGCAGAGCCGCTACAATTTCATGCGCGGCTCCGACGTCGACGACATCCGCGTCTACGACCGGATGCTGTCGACCGCGAACGTCGCGGCGCTCGCGGCAAAGACCACGGCGGGCCCCCTTCCCACCCCCGACGCCGCCGCCGAGCGTCAGGCGTGGCTGCACCGCTATGGCTGGGACAAGGCGCTGCCCCCCCTGCTCGATACGCCCGTCACGCGCATCCGCAAGGTCGAGTTCGCCGATGCGAAGGACCTGAAGGAGTGGATGTGGAAGGGTGTCGACGGCATCGCCGAGACGACCTGGCCCGGCGTCTACAATCGGTCGCGCCTGCCAGGGCGCGACGATTATTTCGAGCTGCCCGACTGGAACGTCTATGTCGAGGGCGGCAAGCGCTACGATCTGACCGTGCCCGCGGGCGAGCGCGTCAATCGCGTCGAGCTGCGCGGTGCCGCCTATGGCACGCTGAGCTGGAGCGACGGCGGCAAGGATATGGTGCTGGCGACGCGGCCGAAAGGCGTCGTGCGCAGCGTTGACCAGTTCGCGTCGCGCACCGGCGGCACGCTGCATTTCACCAACGTGATGCAGGAGCAGCCGATCCAGGAGCTCTGGGCCTATGACGTGGGCGCGGGTGCGGAGCCGGGCGGCAGCTTCAAGCTGGACTATACGATCCGCGCCGACGCCGCGCCGACGTTGGCCGCCCTCGCCCCGTTGAACGCGTTCATCGCCGGACGCTTCGCTCCGGACGAGCGCGCGACCGTCGTCGCGATGCCGACCGCGGGCGTCAAGGCGGCGGTGGGCGCCGCGGCGGCGGCGGGCGCCGGCGGCGGCGTGGCGCGGCGTGAGGGCATGGCGCCGATCGTCCATGTGCTGATCCCCGCCAGTCTCGGCGACGCGCAGCCGGACCAGCCGGTCGCACGCGCGTTCGATTATGGCTGGCAAAACCTCCGGGATGGTCTCGACGGTGTCGCCATCGACCTCCCCGCCCTTGCCGGCAGCAGGCCGGTCGCGCTGAACATCCGGATCAAGGATCCGATCTGGCCGGAGCGCGACATGATCGACGTCTCGGTCTCCGTCACCCCGGGCAAGAAGCGCACGCTCTGGCTCGACCTGCGCGACCGGATTTTGTCGAACGACAGCCTCTATCTCTCGATCGCCGCGTCCGATCCGGCTTTCTCCGCGGCCAGCCTCGACGGCACGCGCATCCGCCTGGTGTTCAAGCCTCGCGCCGAGGCGCTCAAGGAGCATGTCGCGGATCGCTTCAACCAGGTGAAGGACAATTGGGGTTTCCTCGTCGAGGAGCATACCGCGTCCAAGCGCATGGGACTGTACCGGCGGCTCTACGCCGACATCACCGACCTGCTGCGGGTCGATCCGGACAACGCGCTGGCGCAGGCCTATTGGGCGGATATCGACTATCGCCCCGAAAACCTGCCCGCCTTCGCCCAGCCGGCACCGACGAAGGGGGAGCCTCTGTGGGCATTCCGGCAGCTGGAGGACCTGCGTTATGTCCGCCGCTTCGTCGACTGGTGGATCGACCATCGGCAGGTACCTTACGGCGACTTCGGCGGCGGCATCTCCGACGACACCGACCTGACGCAGCAATGGCCGGGCCTCGCCCTGATGGGCGTCGAGCCCGACAAGGTGAACGCCTCGCTCCGCGCGCTGTCCGACGCGGTCTACGCCAATGGCATGCGGGTCAACGGTCTCGGCTATATCACCACCGACGAACTGCATGCCTATGAGGAAGGGCTGAATTCCGACGCGGAGCGGCTGTATCTCAACTGGGGCGAGCCAAAGGCGGTCGAGCGGCTGATGGCGACGACGCGTGCGCTGCAGGACGTGATCCTGAAGAACCCGGCCGGGCACATGCACTTCGCCTCGAGCTGGTATGGCGGCCGCAAGATCTATCGCGACGCGCCCTGGGCGTGGCAGAAGCCCTATGCCTTCACCGTCATGCATGCGCCGATCCTGGTCGGCTTGTACAACGGCAACAGCGCCGCCCGCGGACTGGTCACCGGGGTGATCGACGGCTGGATGGCGCACGGCACGCAGGACGCGAAGGGTGGCTGGAGCTATCCGAACGAGATCCACTGGGACGACGACAAGGAACGGGTCGGCGACGGCGGCGGCCTGACCACGCCGCTGCAAAGTGCGTGGAGCGCGTGGCGCTTCACGGGCGACACGAAATATCTCCGGCCGATCCAGAGCCGCATCGCCAAGGCGGGACCGGCCGCCCTTGCGGAGTTCAACGAGAACGGCTTCGCCGTCCTGCCAGGCGGGGCGACATATCGCGACGCGCTCGCGGCGCAGACGAAGGACGATCCGTACTCGCTGTACACGCGCTGGGATGCGACGGGAGACGTTGCCGCGCTGGAGGCGCTGCACGCCGACGCGATCGCCGACAAGGCCCGCCACGAATATATGTACACCGAGGGCCATTGGTGGTCCGATCGGGTCGAGCAGCCCAACGAGATTCTGCAGCGCGAGCGGCTCGGCGGCATCGCCCTGCGCCGCAACCAGACCTGGCCGGGCAATACCGTGTCGTGGCGCTTTACCGAACCGGACGCGGCGGGCGAGGTCGCGATCCTGATGCCGGGCGCGACGCCGGATCGTTTCCGCGTCATCGCCTATAATCGGACCGACCAGGTGCAGCAGGCGGTCATGACGTGCTGGTCGGTGACGGCGGGGCAATGGACCGTGCGTCGCGCGACAAGCGGCGACGGCGGCAGGACGCTGTCGCCGGATGGCGCGCCATCGAACATTTCGCTGGAGCGCAGCCTGGGAACGACCGTCGCCTTCGCCCCGCACACGACCACCGTCTACGATTTCGCGCTGGCCACGCCTTCGACTCCCGTCGAGCGGCGCGCGGACCTCGGTATCGGCGCCGACGATATCGTTCGCGACCATGGCGGTCTTTCGGTCACCGTGCACAGTCTCGGCGCGCTGCCGACGCCGGGCGGGACGCTGACGGTGCGCGGCGGCGACGGCGCGATACTCGCGACCGCGGCAATCCCACCGCTCGACGCGCCGACCGACCTCAAGCCGCGCACCGTCGTGGTGCACGTGGCGCTGCCACGCGGGACGGCGCGGACGGTCGCAGTCGCCCTGCCCGGCAATGCGGCGGAGGTGACGCGGCTCAACAACGAGGTGGTGCTGGATACCGGACGATGACGCCGTCGCGGCGCGGTGTGCTGACCGGCATCGGCGCCGCGGCCGTCACGCCGGCGGGCGCGACGACGCGGGGCGGCAACACCGAGATCGGATTGGCGCTGGATGCAGCGATGGCGCTGCCTGTCGATGACGCACTGTCCCGACTGGCGCCGTTCCGCCTTGACGACGCAGGTCCCGGCCGGCGCCTGGACCTGCAGGCCGCGCGGGCAGGGCTGGCGATCGATCGCGCGCTGACGGCGGCGCGGGGCGAGGCCGCATCCTTCTCGCTGCGGTTGCAGCGCATCGTCGGCAACGACGCTACGTTGGATCGCGTCGCGCGCGACCTGGACGACGCGCACCGCGCATCTACCGCCGCCGCCGACCGCCTGTTCCAGCGGCTCGGCATCGCCGGTCGCAGCAGTGGGGCGAGGTTCGAGGCGTTGTGGCGCAACCCGCGCTGGCTGTTCGCCGACGACGACGCGGGACGCGCATCGGCGGTGACGGCGATGTGCGCCACGCTGGCCGCGATCCGGCCCCGGCTGCCCCACGTGCTCGGCCCGCTGCCGCCCGAATGCCTCGCCGTCGACGTCCGCGCGCTCGACGCGGCGGAGATCGCCGCCGGCAAGGGCGGCTATCGCGTCCTGCCGTCCGCAGGCAGCCAGGGTCTCTACGTCGTCGACCTGAAGGAGGTGCGCCGCCGCCCCCTTTTCACATTGCCCAGCGTCGTCGCCCACGAGCTGCTGCCGGGTCATATGACGCAGATGCCGCTCGAAGCCCTTGCCCGGCCCCATCCGCTGCGCCTGCGCTATGCCGCGGCCTTTTCCGAAGGCTGGGGCATCTATGCCGAGCGGCTGATGGCGACAGACGGCCTCTACACCTGCCCCGAGGACATGCTGGGGCACCTCCACTGGATGCTGTTCCGGATCGCGCGCGGCCTGGCCGATATCGCTATCCACGTCCGGGGCATCGCGCCCGATCAGGCAGAAGCCGCGATGCGGGAGACGCTGGGCGAGCCCGCCTATTTCGCCCCCTTCGCGGGCGACGTGGCGCGGATCGTCGCGGAGCCCGCGACCCGGGCGGGCGAGGCGTGGCTGCCGCTGCGCCTCGACCGCACGCGGCCGACGTCGCGCGCCGGCTGGCCGGCCTGGCACGCCGGACTGTTACGCCACGGGCGCCTGCGCACGGACATGATCCGGTCGCGCTGATGCGCGGCGCGTCACAGGGCGAAGCGCAAGGTCCCGCCGATCGTCCGCGGATCGCTGGGCGTGCCGACGATGAGGCCGGAATTGCCCGCCTGGATCGTCAGGTTCTGAATGTACTGCGAATCGAACAGGTTGCGCGCCCATACGATCGCCTCCAGCCCGCTGGCGAAGCGGTAGCCGATGTTGGCATTCGTCAGATTGTACGCGCGGATATAGGTGAAGCGCGACAGGGAAGGATCGCCGTTGAAGCCGCTCCGCGAGGCAGTGTCGACATGCACTAAAACCTCGCCGCGTCCGAGGCGACGCTGATAATCGATCCCCCCGGTCAGCGCGAAGCGGGGCAGCGAGGCCAGGCGCCGGCCGGTCAGGCTGCATTTTGTCGTCGCGGCGGTCTGCACCTCGAGCGGACAGGGGCCCGCCGGATAGTCGCTGTAGATCCCGTCCGAGAAAGCGATGCCGGTGCGGACATTGAGTCCCGGCAGGATCAGGGCGGTCATGTCCGCCTCCACGCCTTTCACCTCCACCGCCGGGATATTCGACAGGTAACCGCGCAGCTGCACCGTCTGCGTCAGCGAGTTCTCGACGATGGTCGCCTGGAAATCGCGGACTTTCGTCAGGAAGCCGTCGATGTTGAAGACCAGGCGGTCGCCGAGCAGGCGGTTTTTCAGGCCGATCTCGTAGGTCTCGTTGCGCTCGGGGCGAACGACCGCGGTGGCGGAAACCGGCTGGTTGTTCGCATCGAGCGGCAGGCCCGACATGTTGATCCCGCCCGACTTGAAGCCTCGCGCATAGCTCGCATAGGCCATGGTCGCGTCGGTGACCTGCCAGGCGAGGTTGCCGCGCCCGGAAAGGCTGCCGTCGCTGTCGCGCGCGGCATAGCTCTGCGGGCGCAGCACCCCCAGCCGTGCGGCGATCAGCGCGGCGTTGGCCGTCGCCGGTCCACCGGAAACGATGGTGCTGTAATAGCCGTGCTTGTCTTCCTGCGTGTAGCGAAGGCCGACGGTCGCGGTCAGGCGCGGCGCCAGCCGGTAATTGACCTCTCCGAACGCCGCATAGCTGGCGCTGCGGAAGTCCGTGCGGCCATCCTGTCCATAACCGTCGAGCAGATTGCCCGGCACCGGCGTATTGTTCGCCCCGGTTACCGTCCCGATCAGATATCGCGCCGCGGCGGGTCCATAGATGCTGATCGGTCGCCCGGTCAGCCGCTGACCGAAACCGTAGAGCCCGACGACATAGGTCATGGCTCCGCTGCCGTTGGAGGCGAGCCGGAGTTCCTGGCTGAACTGGTCCTGGCGCGAGGGAATGTGCTGTGACAGCTGTACCGGCAGGCCGGTATAGTCACGGTCGTTCTCCGCATCCCAGTTCCAGAAGCGCCAGGCGCTGACCGAGGTCAGCGTGGCTGGCCCCAAATTCCAATCGGCGATCGTGCTGATGCCGCCCTCGTTGGTGTCGACGCCGAGCGGACCGTCGATATCGGTCTTGCGTGCATAGGGATCGGTGCTGGGCGGCGCGTAGCCGAATTGCGCCGCGAGCCCACCGGGGCCGCCGAACTGACGGCTGGCGGCGCGCAGGCTGGAGCCCGTGCGCAGATAGACCTGCGTGCAGCAATAGGCCTGGAAATTGGTGAAGTCGGCGATGACGCGCAGGCGGAACGCGTCATCCGGCGCGAACAGCAGCTGCCCGCGCACCGCCTGCGTTCCCAGCGTGTTGGCGGCGCGGCCGGTGCGGACATTGTCGAGAATGCCGTCGCGCCGGGTCGAAACCCCGGAGATGCGATAGGCCAACGTGTCGGTGATCGGCCCCGACGCCCAGCCCCTGGCCTGAACGAAGTCGAAGCTGCCATAGGACAGCTCGGCGAACCCCTCGCGCGTGAAGGTCGGCGCGCGGGTGGTAATGTTGAGCGCGCCCGCGGTGGTGTTCTTGCCGAACAGCGTTCCCTGCGGTCCGCGCAGTTCCTCGACCTGGGCGATGTCGGCAAAGTCGAAGGCGGCAGTCGCGGGTCGCGCGTGATAGACCTGGTCGACGTAGAAGCCGACCCCTGGCTCCAGCCCATCGTTCGCCTGGCTGACCGCAACCACGCTGGAGCCGAGCCCGCGGATGGTGAAGGCGGTGTTGCGAGGGTTGGCCGAGCTATAGTTGAGCGTCGGGATCAGCGTGGTCAGCGCCTGTGTGTTGACGGTGTAGCTGCGGTCGACGAGTGCGCCGGACACCACGGAAAGCGCGGCGGGCACGGCTTGCTCCCGCTCGTCCCGGCGGCGGGCGGTCACGACCACGTCGGGCAGGCGATCCGCCGGTTTATCCCGCGACACCAAAGCCCCGTCAGGCGAAGGCGCAACGCCCGTGACCTGCGCCCCGGCCGCGGCAACCGGCATCAGCGCAGCGATCACGCAAACAGCCGCCAGCATGCGATGAGACATGGTCGATACCCCGATAGCCGCGGCCGTCCGCGCCGCTTTATATCCGAGCGTATATCAACACTATATTCCGTCGTATATAACCGGTCGACCGGTCAGTCGGATGTGCGCGGCTCCGTACGAAGGTGCTCGCGCAACCGCGCATAACCCGCAGCCTGGGCGATGGCGGCCACTTCCCGCTCCATCTCGCGATAGGCGTCGAGGACGGCGAGCCCGGTCGGCGTGACGCGTGCGCCGCGCTCCGTGCCGCCACCGCGGATCGTCTCCACCAGCAACGGGTCGAAGCAGCGGTTCATCTCGTCCACCAGCAGCCAGGCCCGGCGGTAGCTCATGCCGAGCGCGCGGCCGGCGGCGCTGATCGACCCGTGCGCGACGATCGCGTCGAGCAGATCGGCCTTGCCCGGGCCGATCGCCAGGGCATCGCCGCAGGCGATCTGGATTTTCACCCAGAGCGGACCGAGCTTCACGTCACCGGCTCGCGATGCAGGCGGCCGCCGCGCGAGCCCGCGTTGATGCTCTGGCATGAGGGCGGAGGGGCACTGAGGCGATCCAGTTACGCACGTCGATCTGCACGGCAGGTCCTTCGTTGAAGCCCGGCACCCGCGGCGGCGCCTCGCCGCACCCTATCGCCCTTGTGCCCGGACCGCCACGTTTCCGGCGCGCTGCCCGATCCGCTGCGCCATTGACCCATTGGCCGCGCCAGACGTTCTGGCCCCCATGAAGATGATCACCTTTCCCGATGGTGCCAGCGTTCCGGCGCTCGGCCAAGGCACGTGGATGATGGCCGAGGATCACGCCCGCCGTACGGAGGAGATCGCCGCGCTGCGCGAGGGGCTGGCGCTCGGCCTGACGCTGATCGACACCGCCGAGATGTACGCCGACGGCGAATCCGAGCGGCTCGTGGGCGAGGCGATCGCGGGCGCGCGCGACCAAGTGTTCCTCGTCAGCAAGGCCTATCCGCAAAACGCCTCGCGCGATCGCCTGCCCCGCGCCTGCGAGGCCAGCCTCGCGCGGCTCGGCACCGATCGGATCGACCTGTACCTGCTCCACTGGCGCGGCCGCGTCCCCCTGTCCGAGACGATCGAGGCGATGGAGCGGCTCGTTGCCGCGGGCAAGATCCTGCGCTGGGGTGTCAGCAATCTCGATACCGACGATATGGACGAGCTCGTCGGCAGCGGCGGCCGGTCCTGCCAAACGGATCAGATCCTGTACAACCTGACGCGACGCGGGCCCGAGTATGATCTCCTCCCCTGGCTGGATCGCCATCATATGCCGGTCATGGCGTACAGCCCCGTCGAACAGGGCCGCCTCGTCGCCCATCGCGATCTGCTGCGGATGGCGGAGGAGCGCGACGCCACACCCGCGCGGGTCGCGCTGGCATGGCTGCTGGCGAGGGACGGCGTCATTCCCATTCCCAAGGCAGGAACGGTCGCGCATGTTCGGGACAATCGCGCCGCGCTGGACATGACCTTGTCGGAAGCGGAACTCCGCCGCCTCGACGCGATCTTCCCGCCGCCGAGCGGACCGGAGCCGCTGGCGATGCTCTAGTCCGATACGGGCGCGCGCCGCGGCCTCAGCCCAGTGACGAGCCGCATCGCGACATGCTTCGTCAGCTGGTCGATCTCCAGCGTCGTCTCCAATTGGCGCAACCGGTCGAGCTCGAGCAAGGTATAGCCGTGTAGCGTCGACCAGACGGTCACCACGGCGGCGGATACATCGTCCTCGTCGTCGACATCGATCGAGAAGATTCCGCTCCTGCCGCCTCGGATCAGCAGGTCGCGCAGGACATGGCGCGCCCGGTCCGCGGCACTGCGCAGTTCCGGCGAGAGGCTGCCGTCGGGGTTCTTGACGTCCTTACCGATCATCAGGGCATAACGCGATCGATCTTCCAGCGCGAAGGCGACGAAAGCTCCGATGAGCGCCGTCAGTCCCTCCGCCGCATCCGGTGCGCCGGCAGCCGCGCGCTCCACCGTCAGTCGCAGCCGATCGTAACCCGCTGCTGCGACCGCCGCGAGCAGTTCGGCCTTGTCCCTGAAATGACGGTAGGGCGCATTGTGACTGACCCCCGCGCGCCGGGCGACCTCACGCAGTGACAGGCTTGCAGCTTCGGACTGCGCGAGCAGTGCCGCAGCCGCGTCGATCAGGGTCGTTCGCAGGCTTTCGGTACCAGATGTCGCTGGGTGCGCTTCCTTCATCCCGCATATTCGCGACACCAGTTGACACTGTCAACATTTCGATTCATGTTGACAGTGTCAACAGGGGCGAGTCGATGACCTCCTCAATCAGCAACGAGGCGGTCGCTGACGTGCGTGGCGCCGATCGATCGCCTGCCCCTCGCGCGAAGGGTAACTACGGTGCGCCGCCTTCGGCGCATCCGTCGCGCGCGCCTCCGCAAACGTCCGTCATGCCGCTCCCACCAGTTCCCACTCCCTCCGAAATCAGGCTCAAGGATATGACCATCATCGCCAATCCCGCGGTTCGCCACGCCGTCGGCGACTTCATCGTGACCGCCCTCTCCTACGGATATGCTGACCTGCCGCCACCCCTTCTCGTCAACGGGGACGGATCGACGCTGCCGGGGGCGGACGTTCCGCTTCGGGTCGAAGTAAACGCCTTTCTCATCCAGGGGCGCGGACGGACGATGCTGGTCGACACGGGCGCAGGTCACTTCATGCAGCCGAGCCTGAATCAGCTCGACGCGGCGATGCGCGCGGTGGGCGTCTCACCCGATACGATCGATGCGATACTCCTGACGCACCTGCATCCCGATCATGCCGGCGGTCTCGTCGACGCCGCCGGTGCCGCCGTGTTCGATCGGGCGGAGCTATGCGTGCATGAGTACGAACTCGCGTTCTGGGACGGAGACGAGAATCTCAGTCGCGCACCGCTGGCAATGCAGCCCGGCTTCCATGCCGCCCGCACGGCACTGGCCCCCTACCGCACCCGCCTGACGCCGTTCCGTGATGCCGAGGTCATGCCCGGCATCACGCCGCTCGCGCTTTTCGGCCACACGCCGGGCCATTGCGGGTTTCTGATCGATGGCGGCGGCAGCGAACAGCTGCTGATCTGGGGCGACATCATCCATCGACTGGACGAGCAATTGACGAACCCGGACACGGGCGTCGCGTTCGATTGCGACGGCCATGCCGCGCGCGCGGTCCGGCGCGCGACGTTCGACCGTATCGTGGCGGACGACCTCACCTTCACCGGCATGCACGTGCCGATGCCGCAGATCGGCAAGCTGTTCCGCGACGGTCACGGGTTCGCCTACCGGCCGGTCGAGACCGTCGTCTGCTGACGCGGGGCGGCTCCGCACTGTGGCAAGGGCCGTGTTAGCGCTGGCCCCGACCAGGACGGCGTGGATGAAACAATCCACCGGCAACCCGCATCGCCGGTGGCCCGCTCACCGTTCGGCCCGGAAAAATCGCGGCCCCGGCCCGTCAGAGCGACCAGCCGCCATCGACCGAGATCGCCGCGCCCGTCACGAACGCTCCCAGGTCGGAACACATCCACAATACGGCTTCGGCGATCTCCTCCGGCTTGCCCAGACGTCCGACCGGCTCAAGATCGATCGCCTTCTGGATATCGCCGCCGGTGAAGCGATCCATCATCGGCGTTTCGATGTTGCCGGGCAAGACGGCGTTCACCCGGATGTTCTGCTTGGCATAATCTAGCGCGGCGGATTTGGTCAGGCCGATTATAGCGTGCTTGGATGCCGTATAGGAGGCTCCACCGGGAACCCCGCGGACGCCAGCGCCCGAGGAGGTGTTGACGATCACGCCGCCGCCTTGCCGTACCATCTGCGCAAGCTCGTGCTTCATGCACACGAACGTACCGCGCAGATTGATGTCGAGGATGCGATCCCATTCGGCGAGCTCGATCTCGTGGACAGGGGCGGCCGTGTTCTCGACGCCCGCGTTGTTGAAGGCGACATCGAGTCGGCCGAACGTCTCGATCGCCTTCGCGACCGCCGCCCCGACCTCGTCGGGCTGTGCGACCTCGCAACCGAGCAACAGGGGTTCGGCGCCCGCGTCGCGAACGGCGGCGGCGGTGCCGGACAGCGCGTCCTCCGTACGATCGAGGATGGCGAGGCGCGCGCCCTCTCGCGCGAAGGCGATGGCCGTCGCGCGGCCGATGCCGCTGGCGGCGCCGGTGATGAAGGCGACCCTGCCTTCGAAACGCTGGGTTGTGGGCATGACGATGAACCTTTCGCGAATGGTCTGATCAGCCGGGCTCAGTCGGCGGTTTGCCCCCCGGCCGCGGGGCGTGGCTTGCCGAACACGGGAAAGGCCCGGGCCTCGCCATAGTCGAATGCCGCGATCGGATGGCCGAGACGCGCCATGTCTTCCGGCGCGATCTCGAAATCGATGTCGATGTTCTGCCGCAGATGATCCGCGTCCGTCGACTTGGGCAAAGGCACCAGACCGAGTTGCAGGCAGAAGCGGATGCAGAGCTGTGCGACGCCGACGCCATATCGCGCCGCACAGGCCGAGATGTCGGCGTCGCGCAGCGCCGCGCCGTGCGCCACCGGCGAATAGGCCTCGACCAACACGTCCTGCGCACGGCAATAGTCGATGAGGTCGAAGGGCATGTTGCCGACATGCGCCAGCACCTGATTGACGGCGGGCCGTACCGTCCCGTGCCGCAGGATGTTGTCGAGATCCGCGCGTTCGAAGTTGGAGACGCCGATCGCCCGGATCTTGCCGGCGCGATAAGCCTCCTCCAGCGCCCGCCACGCCGCCAGGTTGCCGGCATCATAGTCGCCGTCTTCGCGGAATTCGGCCCATGGCTGCGGGCTGTGGATCAGCATCAGATCGATATGGTCGAGGGCCAGCGCCCGCAGCGAGCCGTCGATCCGTGCCCTGGCATCGGCGAGGGTCTTCGCCTCCGCCGCCAGCTTCGTCGTCACGAAGACGTCGTCACGGGGGATGCCGCTGGAGCGCAGCCCCTCGCCTACCCCCCGCTCGTTGCCATAGGCTTGCGCCGTATCGACGTGCCGATAGCCGATGGCCAGCGCGTCGCGTACGACCCGGCTGACCGATGTGTCATCGATCCGCCAGGTCCCGAGGCCGATGACGGGGATCGCCACGCCGTCGGCGAGCGTGAACGTCCGATCGAGAATCATGGCCGTTCCTCCGCGTCGGCGGGCGGCTCGCCGTAGCCGGGACGCTTGGCGAGGCTTGTCCACCTGGCCTTGATGTCCGGCTTGTACACGCGGGCGTTCCACTGCGCCGGCGGCACCTCCTCGAACGCGACCGACACGGCGTCCTCGTTGTAGCCGAGCGAGTCGGTGACACCCTGCACGATCGTCGCGGCAAAGCGACGCTTCTGGTCCTCGGTCTTGCCGGGCCAGAGCTTTACGATGACGTGCGGCATCGCCTCAGTCGCTTCCAAGCGGTGCGAGATACTCCTCGTCCGTCACCTTCTCCATCCAGGTCACCGGCGATCCTCCGACGGATTCCTGGATCGCGATATGCGTCATGCCCTCATGCGCCGAGGCACCATGCCAATGCTTGTGCTCGGCCGGGCACCACAGGATGTCGCCCGCACGGAATTCGAGCTTCGGGCCGCCCGCGATCTGCGTCCAGCCGACACCCTCGGTCACGATCAGGGTCTGGCCCGCGGGGTGCGTGTGCCAGGCGGTGCGCGCGCCAGGCTCGAAATGCACGATGGCGCCGGACACGCGCGACGGTGCCTCGCGCTGGAATTGTCCGGTGATGGTGGCCTTGCCGGTGAAATAGTCGGCCGGCCCGTCGACGGTCTTCATGTCCGTCTTGCGTTCGATCGCCATATCCGTCCTTCCTTTCTGAGCCTGGACGCCCGCGGGCAGCGACAGCGCCGCCAGGCAGATGCCGAATGTCCTCATGCTGGTTTCCCTCGGCGCTATCGCCCGTCCCGATGACGGGCGTCGAGGACGACTATCTAGAGCACGAGGCCGCCCGTGATTACCGACGCCAAAGCCAATGAACTGGTGAACCAGGCTCAACAATACGCTATGCCGCGACCATGCAGATCAGCCGTTCGGATCTGGCGGACTTCGCCTATTTCCTGGCCATCGCGCGGCTCGGCAGCTTTCGGCGGGCGGCAACCGCCATGGGCGTCACGACATCGGCGCTGAGCCATGCGATGACGGCGCTCGAAGCCCGGCGCGGCGTCAGACTGTTGAACAGGACGACGCGAAGCGTGACGCTGACCGCCGCCGGCGAGGAGCTTCGCGCGAGCATCGAACAGCCGATGCACGCGATCGAAGACGCCGCGGGCCGTCTCGACCGGTATCGCGACGCGCCCGCGGGGCGGGTCCGCATCAACGTGCTCGAGGATGCGGTCGGCCTGATCCTGGAGCCGGTCATGCCCGTGTTCGTCGATCGCTACCCCGACGTCGCGATCGACGTCAGCGTCAGCAACCGGATGATCGACATCGTCGGCAGCGGCTTCGACGCCGGCATCCGTTACGGCGGTACGGTGCCGGAGGACATGATCGCGCAGCGGCTGTCGCCCGACCTGCGCTGGATCGCCGCGGCAGCACCTGCCTATATCGCGCGCTTCGGCATGCCCCGCGTTCCGGACGACCTAAGCACGCATCGCTGCGTCGGTATCCGCCTGGGCAACGAGAAGCTGTATCATTGGGAGTTCGAGCGGGACGGCCAGGCGATCGCAATCGCGACGCCCGGCCCGATCACGGTCGACGCGAGCCACGCGGCCATTGCCTTCGGCCTGCGTGGTGCGGGGATCATCTATGCGACCGAAGCCGTGCTCCGCCCGTTTCTGGACAGCGGCACCCTGCTTCCCGTGCTGGACGACTGGTCGCCGATGGGAAGCGGCTTCCATATCTATTACCCCGGCCGCCGGCACCTTCCCACGGCGCTACGTCTGCTGATCGACCTGATCAGAGAGGTTCGGCCGCTTCGCGGCTGAGTGGGCGACGGCGCAGCGTCCATCGCGATCGGCGAATTCCGACCTGTCTCAGTCCGTCCCGGTGATAGCCAGCGCGGCGAAGCTCGCGAGCCAATGTTCGCCCATATAATCGCCCGCCAGCTCGCCGATCCCGGCCGCGAGATGGTCGGCGGCGGCCGCTTGCAGCGCTGCCTGCAGCCGGCCGTCCGACGCGCCCGCGAGCGCGCGCATGGCCCATGCGCGGCTGAGGTTGAGGCCGTCGAGATGCGCGATCCGTCCGTCGGCGCGATCGCTGACACGGGCGGGTGCCGCCAGGGTCTCGGGCAACGAAGGCAGGAAGCCGGCGAACCAGACTGCGAACGTCTCGGCCGGCATCAGGCACTGCATCGCCATCGCCTCCATCAGCGTCGGGGACAGGAAGTCCTCGCCGCTCGGCTCCCACGCCTGCGCCTGCCGATCGCGGCCGAACCAAAGCTGCGCGCGCTCGACCATGGCGTCTCGCATCGCCGCATCGCCGGCGACACGAGCATAGCGGTCGGCGAGGACCAGCGCGAAGGCGCTATTGGCGTGCGTGCCCGCGCGCACCGGATAGGTCATCATCGGCAGATGCGCGCGCCATCGCGCCGCGAACGCGTCCGCGAGCGGCCGCAGCGTGGCGGCATGCGCCAGTCCCGCGACGACCAGTTCGCTGTGCAGCATCAGCAGCCATGCCCAGCCATAAGGGCGCTCGAAGCCGCGTGCGTCCGGGCGGTCGAGATAGCGGCATTCGGCGGCGACCTTCTTGGGAGTGAAGGCATCCGCGAAGAGGGCATCGATCGCCGTGGCCTCCGGCAGGTCGGGAAACAGGCGGCGGACGCGGGCAAGCAGCCAATAGCCGTGGACGCAGCTGTGCCAGTCGAAGCTGCCGAAGAAGATCGGATGCAGGTCGCGCGGCGTGTAGATATCGGCGCGATCGATCATGATATGGTCGGATTTGTGCGGATATTCGCGCGTCACATGGCCAAGGGCGATCCGCGCGAACGCCGCGGCCTGCTCGGGGGTCATCGCCACCGTCCGGGAAAGGCACACAGGGCCAGCACCGCGATGTTGAAGGCGAGCAGCATCAGCGCCGTCGGCCATTGCACCCGGATCACCCCGAACCGGTCGCGCAGCTCGAGGACCGCCGCAGGCACGAGGTTGAAATTCGCCGCCATCGGCGTCATCAACGTGCCGCAGAACCCCGAAAGCATGCCCAGCGCCGCGACCACGGCGGGATCGCCGTTGAAATGGCGGATCAGCAGCGGCAGGCCGACGCCTGCGGTCATGATCGGAAAGGCGGCGAAGGCATTGCCCAGCACCATCGTGAACAGCGCCATGCCGACGCAATAGGCGATCGTGCCGGCGAGTGGCGTGTCGAGCGCGACGACATGGACCATACCGCCCGCGACCACCTTCCCCACGCCGGCCATCGCGAAGACGCCGCCCAGGGCCGCCAGCATCTGGGGCAGGACCATCGCCCAGCCGATCGAATCGACCAGCCTGCGCGCCTCCGCGACGGGTGCGGCACGCGGCGGACGGGTCAGCACGACGGCCAGCGTCAGCGCGACGACCGCGCCGATCACCAGCGCCGCCAACGTCACCTGCTTCGGATCGATCAGCGCCACGCCCGCGATGCGACCGTCGCCGACGAGCAACGTGCCCGCCAGCGTGACCGCCGGCAGCATCAGCGCGGGTACGAACAACCACGCCCCCAGCCTCGCAGCGTCGGCACGACGGCGATCCGCACCGCTGCTGGCGACGTCGGACGGGCGAAGGCCGAGCGTCGCCAGCGCGACCATCGCCAGGACCAGGCACCCGTCGACGAGGTCGGGCAGCCATGGCCCCGCCCCGAGCAACAGTGCGAAGATCCCCCAGAAGCCGGCATTGCGCCACCGCGTGGGTGCGCCCCGGTCGCGAGCATGATGCACGGCCACCGCCGCCGGCAGCGTCGCCGCCGCCACGCCGATGGCATCGAGCCCGATCACGGTCGCCGCCGCAATCGACGATCCAGCAACAGGAGCCGGACGCCATGGATCAGGAAGGCGGCGATGGCGGTGGGTATCGCCCACACGGCCACCGAAAGCGGCGCCACCGTCACGCCATCCTGTTCCAGGATCGCCCGGATGAGCAGGATGGAGCCGATCGCGACGAACAGATCCTCGCCGAAGAACATGCCGATATTGTCGGCGGCGGCCGCATGCGCGCGGATATGGTCGCGCGTCGCGGGGTCCAGCGGCGGCCGGTCGTCCCGCTCCTCGGCACCCTCGGCCATGGGGGCGACGATCGGGCGGACCATCTGGACATGGCCGCCCAGCGACACCAGCCCGAGCGCCGCCGTGATCTGCCTCAGCGCGAGATAGCCGAGCAGCACCCTTCCGGTGGTGGCGCGGCGCAGCCGACGGACGAAGTCGCGGGCCTTGTCGCGCAGGCCGGCCCGTTCGAGCAGTCCGATCGTCGGCAGCGCCAGGAAGGGGACCGCGAGGAACCGGGCGTCGACGAAGGCCCGGCCGATCATGGCGATCACGGCGATCGGCCCATAGCCCGCCGCCGCGGCGCTGGCCAAGGCGGCGACGGTCACGACCAGCAACGGGTTCACGCCCAGCGCAAAGCCGATGACGATGATCACGATCCCCGACAGGACGAGCATGGCAGGCGGTTCCCGCTACAGCGTGGCGGCGGCGCGCGCCGCCTGATTGTATTGGCCGGACAGGCGCCGCAACAACTCGGCCGCGGCAGACAGGGCCGGGCCGTCCGGACCGTCGGCGGCGACGGCCGTTGCCAGGACGCCTTCGCGGATGTCGCGATAGCGTGCGCAGAAGGAGCGTCCCGCATCGGTGGCGGACACCAGCTTCTCCTTGCCCGACCGCTGCGTGGCGACCAGTCCCGCCCGCTCCAGCTTGCGGATCGCATAGGTGATGAGATGCGTGTCCTCGACGTCCAGCACGAGGGCGATGTCGGCAAGCCGCTTGGCGCGGTCGCGATGCCGGACGGTGTGCAGGATCAGCACGTCCAAGGGCGCCAGCGCCAGACCCGCGGCCGACGCGCAGCGCGCGATCCACCGCTGATACGCCGCCGCCGCCAGTGTCAGGCTGAATTCGAGCTCCGAGAGCGCCGGCGTCGCGCCGTCCGCGAGATGCGCGGACGATACGATCGGCCGCCTGTCTTCCGCCATGCCGGCCTCCTCCGCATCAGGGTTGCGTTCTTTGCGAAGCGTGTCAATCCAAGCCACGTTTTATCGATAAATCGTATTTGAATCACCGGGAGAAGAACGCGATGGCAGGCTGGTCGTTCTGGGTCGATCGCGGCGGCACCTTCACCGACGTGGTGGCGCGTGCGCCCGACGGCACGCTGACCACCGCCAAGCTGCTGAGCGAGGCGCCGGAACGCTACGCCGACGCCGCCATTGCGGGCATCCGCGCGATCCTGGGCCTGGATGAGCAGGAGCCGTTGCCAGTCGACCGGATCGAAGAGGTCAAGATGGGCACGACCGTCGCCACCAACGCGCTGCTGGAACGCAAGGGCGCACGCACCCTGCTGGTCGTCGACGCGGGGTTCGCCGATCTCCTGACGATCGGCGACCAGACGCGGCCGCGCCTGTTCGACCTTGCGATCGATCGGCCGGCGCCGCTGTTCGACGGCGTGATCGAGATCGGAGGACGGATCGCGGCCGATGGTGCGCTCGTCCTGCCGCTGGACGAGGCCGAAACCGCCGCGCTGCTCGCCGCCCGTCGCGCGGAGGGGTTCGAGGCGGTGGCGATCGCCCTCACCCATGCATGGGCGCATGGCGAAACGGAGGCGCGCGTAGCGGCACTGGCGCGGATCGCCGGCTTCACCCAGATTTCGGCCAGCCATGCCGTCAGCCCGATGATCGGCCTGGTCACGCGGGGGCGAACGACCGTGGTCGACGCCTATCTGTCGCCCGTCCTGCGCCGCTACGTCGACCGCGTCGCCGACGCGCTGGGTCCGATTTCCCTGCATTTCATGCAGTCGAGCGGCGGCCTCGCGGAGGCGCGCGTCTTTCAGGGGAAAGACGCCATCCTGTCAGGACCGGCGGGCGGGGTCGTGGCGGCGGCACGCACCGCACAGGTCGCCGGCTTCGACCGCGTGATCGGTTTCGACATGGGCGGGACCTCGACCGACGTTGCGCTCTATGCCGGACGGTTCGAGCGCGTACTCGACGCGGAGGTCGCCGGCGTCGCGATGCGCGTTCCGATGATGGCGATCGACACCGTCGCGGCGGGCGGAGGATCGATCCTCCATTATGACGGGTCGCGATTTCGGGTCGGGCCCGACAGCGCGGGTGCGAACCCCGGCCCCGCCTGCTATCGCCGCGGCGGACCGCTGACGGTGACCGACGCCAACCTGCTCGTCGGCAAGATCCAGCCCGACCATTTTCCCGCCGTCTTCGGACCGTCCGGCGACCAGCCGCTCGATGGCGAGGCGCCGCGGCAGGCTTTCGCCGCGCTCGCCGGCGCGACGGGTGCCGACGACCCGCGTGCGGTGGCGGAGGGGTTCCTGGACGTCGCCGTCGCCAACATGGCGGCCGCGATCAAGCGCGTCGCGCTGGAGCGAGGCGAGGACGTGGCTGATTTCGCGCTCCAGTGTTTCGGCGGAGCGGGTGGCCAGCATGCCTGCCGCGTTGCCGAAGTGCTGGGGATGCGCACGGTCCTGATCCACCCGCTTGCGGGCGTGCTCTCCGCCTATGGCATGGGCCTCGCCGACCGGGTTGCGATCCGGCAGCGTTCGGTGGAGCGGCCGCTCGGCGAGGCGCTGGACGACATCGTCGCGACGCTAGGCAATGCCGCGGCGGCGGAGGTCGGCGCCGACGCGGAGCGGGTTGCGACCGTGCACCTCCGCTACGCGGGGACGGATACGGCACTACCCGTCGCCTGGGCCGCGACGGACGTCATGCGCCTCGCGTTCGAAGAGTCGCATCGGGCGCGCTTCGGCTTCGTCAGTCCCGACCGGCCCATCGTCATCGAGAGCGTGATGGTGGAGGCGGTCGTGGCCGGCGAGCGGGCAACGCCGCTGCCGCTACCGCCGCGTGACGGCCCGATGCCGGCACCGCTCGCACACGTCACCGTGTGGACCGGAGGGGAGGAACACAGCACGCCGATCCACGACCGGGCGGCACTGCGGCCCGGCGACCGGATCCATGGGCCGGCCCTGATCCGCGAAACGATCGCGACCACCATGGTCGAGCCGGGCTGGCTTCTCTGCGTCGGCACGGGCGGCGAACTGCGGCTGACGCATGATGCAGGCGACAGGCAGCGCGTCCCCGACCCGCTCACCGTCGACCCGGTACGGCTCGAACTGTTCAACACCCGCTTCATGGGCATCGCGGAGCGGATGGGGGTCGTGCTGCGCAACACGGCGAGCAGCGTCAACATGAAGGAGCGGCTCGATTTCTCCTGCGCGCTGTTCGATGACCAAGGACGGTTGGTCGCCAACGCCCCGCACGTCCCGGTCCACCTTGGCGCAATGGGAGAAAGCGTCCGCGCGGTCATCGCGGCGCGGGGCGATACGCTCAGGCCGGGCGACGTCGTCGCGCTCAACAATCCGTTCAACGGCGGGACGCACCTGCCCGACGTGACGGTGATCGCGCCCGTCTTCGACGAGGAAGGCAGGGACATCCGTTTCTTCGTCGCAAACCGGGGTCATCATGCCGACATCGGCGGGCTGACGCCGGGATCGACGCCGCCCCTATCCCGCACGCTCGAGGAGGAGGGCGTCGTCATCGACGACTTCCTCCTCGTTGACGGCGGCACGATGCGCGAGGCCGCGTTCCGTGACCTCCTGGCCAAGGCGCGTTTTCCCGCGCGCAGTCCCGACACCAACGTCGCCGACATCAAGGCGCAGCTCGCCGCCAATGCGACCGGCATCGCCGAGCTGAAGGCGCTGGTCGCGGCCAGCGGCTGGCCGATCGTGCGTGCCTATATGGGCCATGTCATGGACCATGCGGAGGAGAGCATCCGCCGCGTCCTGTCCCGGCTGGAGGACGGGACGTTCACCTACCCCATGGACGACGGCACGTGCTTGAGGGTCGCGGTCACCATCGATCGCGACGCGCGCGCGGCGACGATCGACTTCACCGGAACCGGCCCGGCGCGCGACGGCAATTTCAACGCGCCGCCCGCGGTGACAAGGGCCGTCGTCCTCTATGCCTTCCGCTGCCTGATAGGCGAGGACCTGCCGCTCAACGAGGGCTGCCTCGCCCCGCTCACCATCGTCATACCCGCCGACAGCTTCCTCGCGCCCCCGCCCGGCAGCGCCGTCGTTGCCGGCAATACCGAGGTGAGCCAGGCCGTGTGCAACGCCTTGCTCGGGGCGCTGGGCGCCTGTTCCGCGTCGCAGGGGACGATGAACAACTTCCTGTTCGGCAACGCGCGCCACCAATATTACGAGACAATCTGCGGCGGGACCGGTGCCGGACCGGGGTTCCACGGCGCATCGGCGGTGCATAGCCACATGACGAACACGCGGATCACCGATCCGGAGATTCTCGAGCTTCGCTATCCCGTCAGGCTGGATCGCTTTTCCCTGCGACGCGGCTCCGGCGGCGGCGGGCGTTTCCGCGGCGGCGACGGTGTCATCCGCGCGCTCACCGCGCTGGAGCCGCTGACCGCCACGATCGTCGCCTCGCGTCGCACCG
Source organism: Sphingomonas sp. GV3 (assembly GCF_031082075.1). Lineage (NCBI taxonomy): Bacteria > Pseudomonadati > Pseudomonadota > Alphaproteobacteria > Sphingomonadales > Sphingomonadaceae > Sphingomonas > Sphingomonas sp. GV3. The sequence continues at coordinate 1,128,500 of NZ_JARWLE010000001.1, forward strand.
TGGCGCCGTTCGGCCTGGCGGGCGGAGCGGACGGCGCCGTCGGTCGGCAGCGCTTGGAACGACGGGGCGGCACGCATCGGGAACTCGACGGCGTGGCGCAGATCGAGTGGGCGGCCGGCGACCGCATCGTCATCGAAACTCCCGGTGGCGGCGGCTTCGGCGGCGGTTGAGCGGCTTCGGCGGGGTCGCCGCGGGCCGGGCACTCGACGCCCATCCGGCAACGGCCGCGCCGTCACCGGCGCCCCCAGAATGTCATTTGCCGGATCCGCCGATACCGGTACCATCCCGTCGTCCGGATCGCGATATCCAGAAAGGCTTGGGACATGGTACGCTCGAGTTTCGTCTTCGCCGCCATGCTGGCCGCGGCCCTTGGCGCACCCGCGCAGGCGCAGGATCATCCGCCGGCGAAGGACGCGAGCCGCGCGGCCAGGGACAGGGACAGGGACAGGGACATCATCGTCACGGGCACGCGGTCGAGGCTCAGCAACTGGAGGCAGGCGGATACCGATCATGTCTCGCTGATCGGCGACGGGTCCGAGGCCGAGCTGTCGCGCATCGCCCGCAACGTGGAGCGGTTGCACTGGCTGCTTTCGGGCCTCTTCGGGCGCAGCGATCAGGCCGACGACGTCGTCAGGATACGCATCACCCTGATCGGCGATACGGCGGAATTTTCCGCCATGGACCTGCAGAACACGCGGTGGCAGCAAGGTCCTTTCAACGACCTGTTCCAGGTCACCCGCTATTACGACCCGCGCGAGGACGGCGCCGTCATGGCGACGACGCGGGTCGACCAGCGCACGGTGATCGAGCGAACGCCGATCAACCTGCGGTCCATCCAGAGCGCGGTCTCTTCCCTGGCGATGACGGCGACGCCGCCGACGACCGGCGCGCCGGACGCCGGGGGCGCCAATGCGATGGGCGCGCTGGCACAGCAGTCCGCCCTGATCGGCGACTTCGCGGCGGCGGGGCTGCGTGGCCCTCACGACCTGACGGTGACGGTCAACGCCAGATCGATCGACGTGCCGGCGACGAGCATGATCTACGCGGGCTACGCCCAGCATTTCCTGATGACGTACTTCCCGGCGGCCTATCCACGCTGGTACCTCGACGGTTTCGGCCAGATCTTCGCGTCCTTCGCGCTGCAGGGTCAGAACCAGCTCATCTTCGGCCGCTCGCCCGCGGGTGCCGGCGCGGTATTCGACGAATTCGGCGGCTATCCGCTCGGCAAGGTGCTCGACGACAGCTATCTGGCGGAACAGCCCCGCAAGACGGGATGGACGCCGATCCACGCCTGGCTCCTGACGCATTACCTGCTGTTTTCCGATACGCGACGGCCGCAGCTCAACCGCTATCTGGCGATGCGCGCCAATGGTGCAGACGCGGCGGAGGCGGCGACAGTATTCGGCGATCAGAAACAGCTCGCGGCGGAGATCCGCAAGTACATGTTCGCGCGCAAGCCCTATGAGCAGGTGGTCTACACCCCCACCAAGGACGATGCGCCCTTCGTCCGACGCCTGACCGAGGGAGAGGCGGCGTTCGTCAAGGGGCGGCTGGAGCTCGGGTCGCGCATCGCCATTCCCGACGCGCCGCAGCCGGGTACGCCCCCCGGCCTCGCCCAGGCGATCGAGAAGGAGCGCGCCAGGGCGCTGGCGGGCCGCGACCGGTGGCTGGCGCGATTGCGCACGACGGCAACCCGGTGGCCGAACGAAGTGGGCGCGCACCTGCTGCTCGCCGAGGCGGAGTGCAAGAGCGACCGTGCGCCGGAGTGCCTCGCGGCGGCGGAGCGGGCTCGCACCCTCGCGCCCGAGGCCGCCGCACCGATGGCGTGGCAGGGCATGGCGCTGGTGCTCGAAGCCGCGCAGGCGCCGGCCGACCAGCGACCGGCGCTGATCGCGCGCGCGCGGAGCGCCATCGCGGCGGCGAACCGGATCGACGGCGAGGCGATCGAGCCGCTGCTCGCCTATCATGCCAGCTTCGCGCAGATCGGCGCCACGCCGCCGACCCGCGCGCTCGACGCCCTGCAGAAGGTGATGACGGAGGTGCCGAATGCCCCCGCCCCCCGGCTCAAGCTCGCATCCGGTCTGGTCGGCGTCGGCAATATGGCGGCGGCGCGCACCGTAATCCTGCCCGTGGCGGCGGGCGCCTACGACAGTCCGGAACGGCCGACAGCGCGCGCGTTGCTGCAGGCGACGGCCGCGCCGGCGATCGGGCACCCCTCGCCCGGCGCCGACACGCCCGGCAACGGCGATGCGCCGAACCGCCCCGCCGCGCCCTGATCAGCGGACGGGTCGGAGCGCTTTCACCCTAACCCGGCGGCCGGACAGGGATCCAGCCGCCGCTTCACGCACGGTCACCTGACTGCGCCCGGCCCGACGATTTTGTATTCCTTGGGCGGCGTCGCCCCCATGAGGTTCTCGACGAAATAGTCCCAGCGCCGCCGCATCATGTAGCTGGAGGTATCGCCATAGCCGTGATGCGCGCGCGGAAAGAGAATGAGGTCGAAGTCCTTGTTCGCCTTTTCCAGCGCGTCGACGACGAGCAGCGTCGAAGACACCGGCACATTGTCGTCGAGCAGTCCGTGCGCCAGCAGCAGCTTGCCCTTCAGGTTCTTGGCAAGATCCTGATTGGCCTGCAGGTCGTAGTTCGACGTCTTGCCATCGCTGGTCAGCAGACCGAGATATTTCTCGTAATAATCGTCTTCGTAGTTCCGGTTGTCGTGATTGCCGCTCTCGGCGATCCCGACCTTGAAGAAGTCGGGAAACCGGAACATCGCCGCGGCGGTCGCATTGCCGCCCCCCGAATGGCCCCAGATGCCGACGCGATCGAGGTCCAGCCACTGATGTTGCGTGGCGAGATCCTTGATCCCGGTAACCTGGTCGGGAACGGCCTGCTCGCCCATGTCGCGATAGTAGAAATCCTGGAACGCCTTCGACCGGCGCGGCGTACCCAGCGCGTCGATCTCCACCACCGCGAAGCCGAGCTGCGCGAGCGCGTTCGCGTCGCCCATCGACGGGGAAAACTGGCGAGAGGCGATCGTCCCGATGAACGGTCCCGGATAGATATAGTCGATCACCGGGTATTTCCGTTGCGGATCGAGCTGCGCCGGCTTGAAGAGCAGGCCATAGCAGAGCGTCCGGCCGTCGCTGCACCGCACGGCGATATTCTCCGGCGGCTGCCATCCCGCGTTGCGCAGACGCGTCGCGTCGCCCTTCGCCAGTTGCTCCACCACCGATCCGTCCGCCCGTCGTAGCACCGCGCTCTGCGGCTGTTGGGGGGTGGAATAGATGTCGACGAAATATCGACCGTCGTCCGACGGCACCGCGATATGGTCCTGCTTCTCCGGCGTCAGCAGCTTCGGCTTGCCGCCGTTCAGATCGACCGCGTAGATGCTCCGGTAATAGGGATCGACACCGGGCTCCCGCCCGACGCCGGCGATCAGCATCCGTCCGCTGCGTTCGTCGATATGGACCGGATGATCGACGTTCCACCGGCCCTCAGTCACCTGCCGCACCAGCTTGCCGCTCGCCGCGTCGTACAGATAGTAATGGCCCCAGTCGTCGCGCTGCGACCACCACAGGATCTGGCCGCGCTCCGACAGATAGCGCCAGTTGATCCCCTCGTCATTGTAGCCGCTGTCGAACCAGGTCGGCACGGTCTCGGCGAACACGTCGCGCACTGTGCCGGTGCTCGCATCGGCGATCCGCATCGTCTCCACCTTGTGGTCGCGCGACGTCGAGACGAAGGCGAGCGTCCGGGCATCCTTCGCCCATTGCATGTCCTGCGGTCCCTCCCCGCATACCACGTCGTCGCACAGCGACGAACGGTGCAGGTCCGCCGGCATCTTGAGGCGGAGGACGCGTCCATCGTCGACGTCGACGATCACCCGCTGGATGTGGATGATCTCCTTGTCCCCGACGAAGGGATATTTCCATGTGTCCACGCGCGAATGGCCGACCTGCGTCGTGGTCGTCGAGAAATCGGCCACGGCGCGCTGATCCTGCTGAAAGGTCGCGACCTTCCGAGAATCGGGTGACCAGATGACGATCGGCTGGTCGGAATGCTTCCAGCCCGCGTTGTCGGTCGCATAGCCGAAATCCTTGACGCCGTCCCTCGTCAGCTGCCGCTCCGCCCCGCTGGCCACGTCGCGAACCCACAGGTTCCAGTCGCGCAGGAAGACCGCACGCTTGCCGTCCGGAGAGAGCACCGCCGCCGCCGCCGCACCCCGCTGTACGAGATAGCCGGCGATCTGCCCGGCGTGCAGCGCGGGAAGCTTGGTACAGACATAGGGGCGAGCCAGCCCGCAATCATACCGCTCGCCCCCGATCGACACGATCGCGCTGGTCTTGGCGGCGTTCGGTTCCAGGTTTTCGAAGCCGAGCTTGGTCGCATCCCGCTCCTTCAGGCCGGCGGCATTGAGCGACGCCAGCAGCCCAAGGGTCTCGAATGCCGGCGCCTTCGTGCCAGCGACCGCATCGCCCAGCATGATCGTCGGCACGCCGTGATCGCTATCCACGTACCAGAAGCGCCGCGCGTCGATCCAATGCGCCGAGCGCACCGCATGATCGACGAGGGGCGCCGTCCACGGTGCCAGCTGATGGTTTGCGCGGGTGTAATCCGCGGCGGTCACCTGCGGCTTGTCCTGCGCGGCGGCCGACCCGGCGATCATGACGGCACATAGGCAACTGGCGATCAAACGCATCGGGCGGCTTTCGACAAGAGGGGATCGGACGGCCCGCGCGTGGACGAACAAAGGGGTTCCTGAATCCCGCCGCTCCCCATACGCGATCCCGCCGCGGCAGGTACGATCTACGGTCATTATGCAGACCACGGCGGCGATCACAATAGCTTGGCGGGCAAGGTCTGCTGGCGCCGCCGAACGCCGTCGGCGACGGCTGCGGGGACCGGGAACTCCGATGCGCCCTGGCCGATCCTCCCATGCGCCGGCGGCCGTGCGATCCCGCCAAGGCCGGGTTCGCGCACGCGGCCGGGACCGCTTTGCAGGAAGACGCCGCCGGCCGCCCCACGCCGTGATCGTAACGGTTGATCGGCAACGCCTTATGCTGTCACGGTGACGCGGTGCGCGATCGAATCGGGTGGCGCATGTTCGAGGGGGTCCACATGCTCAAATCCGTTGCCGCCGCCGTCCTCGCGCTCTGCGCATCCGCAGCGGGAGCGGAGACCTACGCGATCCAGGCCGGTCGCTTGATCATCGACGCATCGGCGCCCGCACGCGGCCCTTCCACCGTCATCGTGACGGACGGCCGCATCACGCGCGTCGAGACCGGCGCGGTCGCGCCCGCCGGCGCCACGATCGTCGACCTGCGCAACAAGACGGTCATGCCCGGGCTGATCGACGTCCACGTCCACCTGACCAGCGACGCCAATTTGCCCTGGTACGAGACGCTGCGACCCAAATATTCGGATAGCTACGCCGCGGTCACCGGCGTCAAGAACGCGCTGATCACGGCGCGGGCCGGTTTCACCACCGTGCGGGACGTCGGATCGAGCGGTACGTCCGCCATCGCGGTACGCGACGCGATCCGCGACGGCAGCGTGCCGGGACCGCGGATGGAAGTGTCCGGCCAGCCGCTGTCGATGATCGGCGGCCATGCCGATCCCGCCGTCGGGCTTTCGCCGACGCTTCGCGACGCGCTGGAGGCCACGCCGGAGATGTTCACGGTCTGCACGGGCACGGAAGAATGCAGCAAGGCGGTCCGCCGCCTGGGGGCGCAGGGCGTCGACGTCATCAAGTTCATGGCGACGGGCGGCGTGCTCGATCCCGGCGATATCGGCCTGGAGCAGCATTTCTCCGACGCCGAGATGAAGGCGATCATCGATACCGCCCACGCGCTCCACCTGAAGGTCGCGGCGCATGCGCACGGCGCCAAGGGCATCGATGCCGCGGTACGTGCGGGCGTCGACTCGATCGAGCACGGCACCTTCGTCGATGCCACCGGCATCGCCGACATGAAGACGCGCGGCACCTTCTACGTTGGGACCTTGCTGGCCTTCCGCGGCGCGGTGCAGATGGTCGGCAAGGGCCTGCTGCAGCCGTCGAGCGAGAAGAAGGCGCGGCAGGCGTTCGAAGCCTGGGGCGTCGGCCTCAATCGCGCCTACAAGGCCGGGGTGAAGATCGCGCTGGGTACCGACGCCGGCGTCTTCCCGCATGGCCAGAATGCGCAGGAGATCGGCCTGATGGTGACGAAGGGCGGCATGACGCCGCGCGACGCACTGATCGCCGCGACGAAGGGCGGGGCCGAACTGATGGGCCTGACCGCAGAGACGGGGACGCTCGACAATGGCAAGAGCGCCGACCTGATCGCCGTCGACGGCGATCCGCTGACCGATGCCGATGCTGTGACGCACGTGTCCTACGTCATGGTGATGGGAAAGCCGATCCCGATGAAGTGACCCGCCTCCTCAGGCAGGCGGGAGCTGAAGCGTCGGAGCTCAGCCTGACCTAGGGGACGTCGTGTCGAGGATCCGCCGGCCGTCGGCTGTAGACCGACGGCCGGAAAGACCCCCTTACCCTGCGTTGCCCGGGGTCACTGCGCCTGCTGATCCTTGGCGCTACGGGCGACCTCAGCCTTGCCCATCTGGGAGACGAGGACATCGCCTGATCCGCTGAAGTTGCCGGCGGGCAGGCTGGCGAGCCGGTTGCCGACGGCGACCGTCACCGCCTCGACCGCGCCGCTGGCCGTGGTGCGGACCGATTGAACCGTTCCGATCACGCGCCCGCGTGCATCCGCGACGTTCATGCCGCGTGTGATGGTGAAACTCCCCGCCCCCTCCGCGGCGGCGCTGCCGGCCAAGGCCAGCTGCCCGGTGCCAAGTCCACCCGCCGCGCTGCTGCCTCCTGCCGCGCCGCCGCCGGCTGCGAGCGTCTGTCCGGCTGCCGTCCGGGCGCCGTTCATCACCGTGCCACCGACGCTGCGCACCTGCGACACCGCGCCGCGGGTAGCGGCGACGCCGCTGCGCGCCGCGCCTGTCAGCGCATCCGTCCCGACGAGCTGTGCATCCGCCGAGCCGCCCGTGGAGCCGGTCGCGCCGGCGGAACCGCTGGCCGAACGTCCGCCGAGACCCGTGGCGCCGTGCAGCGCCGATGCTCCCGACGCGTTGCCGGAAGCGCTTGCCCGTCCGCTACGGGTGTCGATGCTGCGCTGTGCCTGCAGCGAGCCGCTCGACGCGGCCGCGCCGGTGGCGCGTCCCATCGTGTCACCGAGCATTCCGCCGGCGCTGCCGGAGCCCGCACCGCCCAGAGCGCCGCCAAGCATGCCGCCACCGGCACCGCCCAGCAGCTGCGCCGAGGCGGGCGCTACGGTCATCAGGCAGAGGGCCGTGCCGATCAGCCACTTGATCATGTCATTCTCCTTCAGCTGTTGCGTGTCTGATCGGAGAACGGATGCGCCGATGCGTTTAATCCCGAAAAATATTCAGCGAGGCTGCGTGCGGCAATCGCCACATACGACACCGCGTCCATAGCGGGGACCGAGCGGTCGCGCCGCGCGATCGACGGACTCCAGTGCCGCCGCGCGACGGCCAGGGTCGGCCGATTGATAGACCCGGGCGAGCGTCGCCGCGACGAGCGGCGCGGCGAACGACGTCCCGCGTACGGCGACGGTCCCTCCGTCCGCTGCCGACGCCATCATGTCCGCGCCGGGTGCGGCATAATCGAGATGCGTGGCGCGCCCCGCTTCGATCAGGACGCGGTTGCGGGCGTCGACCCCGGTCACCGCGACGACCCCCGGATAGGATGCGGGAAAGCTCGGCGGCGACGCCGGGCCGTCGTTGCCGACCGGCGCCACGATCAGCATGCCCCTGGCCTGCGCCGCCGCGACGACGCGGGCGAGCAGCGGATTGGCAGGGCCGACGAGACTGACGTTCACGACGGGGACGCCCCGTGCGGCCAGCCAGACCAGCGCCTTTGCGATGGCGGTCGCGTTGCCGCCGGCCGGATCGGCACCGTAAACATCCGCCACGACGAGCCGGGCTCCCGGTGCGGCGCCACGGATCGGTCCCCTGCCCGCGATCAGCGAGGCCACCGCGCTCCCATGGGCGCTGGGCCTTGGGGCGCCGGTCGCAAACCCGCGCTGATCGGGCGCGTCGGCGACGCCGCCGTCGATCACGCCGACTTGAAGCGCGGCCCCGCTCGGGCCGGCCGCCCGGGCAGGGACGATGGGCGCGGCCGCGATGGCGCCGCTTTCGACGTGCAATTGATCGGCCGCGACGTCGCTGGCGCCGAGCCCGCGCAGATCGCGGATCGCCGCCGCGAGACTGCGACCGGGCGGGACCGCCAGCCGGGTAAAGCGCACGCCGAGCAGGTCTCCGCTCTCGATCTCGCGATAACCTTGCCGGGTCGCGGCGGCGACCAGCGCCGCATCGGGGTCGGTCAGGACCAGCTCGCCGGCACGCGCCGGAAACCCTTGCGGGTCTTTCGCGATCCGATCGGGATAGCGGCGGACCAACTCGGCGACACGGTCGATCCGCAAGGCCTCCAGCGCGCGGGCGCCGCGCTCAGGAATGCCTGCGGCGGTATCCGCGACCGGACCGAGCGCCGGCGCCAGCTCACCGATACGCGGCATCGCGGGCAGCAACTGGGCCGCCGCCGTGCCGGCGCCCACCAACAACGTCGCCGCCAGGAGGGACGCTAGTCTCGCTTTCATCGCCAGGAATATGTCATCATGGGGATGAAACGGCCACCCGCATCCGTTTCATCCGCCATCAAGGACATCGGAGCGACATTGGCGAGGTTCGAGGACGAATTGCTGGCGATCCTGCCGCGCCTGCGGCGCTTTGCCCGCTCGCTGTCGCGCGACGCCGCTGACGGTGACGATCTGTGCCAGATTGCGATCGAAAAGGCATTGAACGCACGCGACCAATGGCAACCGGGAACGAGGATGGACAGCTGGATGTATCGCATCGCGCGCAATGCCTGGATCGACCAGGGCCGCGCCCGCACCCGGGCCGCGCAGACCTTCCTGCCCGAAGAGGCCGGGGTCGCGATCGGCGACGACGGTGCCCGCGCGATCGAGGCGCGGCTGGAACTGGCCCTGGTACAGCGCGCGATGACGGAGCTGCCCGATGAACAGCGGGAGGCGGTGGCGCTCGTCCTCGTCGAGGGGCTCGCCTATAAGGAAGCGGCAGCCGTGCTCGACGTGCCGATGGGTACGCTGACGTCGCGCCTCGTCCGCGGACGACAGGCCCTGCTCGCGCGGATGGGAGAAGCGGCATGACGATCGACGATTCGCTGCTGATGGCCTATGCCGATGGCGAGCTCGATCCCATCGCCGCGAAACGCGTCGAGCAGGCGATGGCGAACGATCCCGCGCTCGAGCGTCGCGTGGCGGACCATCGCGCGCTGCGCGACCGGATGGCCCGCGCCTTCTCGCCGATCGCGGAGGAGCCGGTGCCCGATCGCTTCGCCGCGCTGCTGACCGATAACGTCGTCTCACTGCCGCCGCGTCGCTCCCGTATCGCACGCTGGTGGCCGGCCGGAGCGGTGGCTGCCGGGCTGGCGCTCGCGCTCGGACTGGCGGCGCCGTGGCGGCAATCGCCCGGCAGCGGCGATCATGCCGGCGGCGCGCTCGGCGAGGCGCTCGACACGCGCCTCGCAGCGACCGACGGCGATCCTCGGGTGCTGGTGAGCTTCCGTAATCAGCAGGGCGCCTATTGCCGAGTCTTCGCGGGCCGCGCGCGGGACGGCATCGCCTGCCGCGACGGCGAAGGCTGGCGGTTGGTGAGGACCACACCGGGGAGCCGTGCGGCGGGGACCGATTATCGCCAGGCAGCCTCGGGCGACGCGGCCCTGCTGAACGCGGCGCAGGCAATGATGGCCGGCGACCCGCTCGATGCCGCCGGCGAGATCAGGGCACGGCAGCGCGGCTGGCGGTGAGCATCGTCTGACCCGGGGCCTGATTCACCTCCATGAAAGCGGGACCGGCATCGCTCCCGATCCAACCCTGGCGGATCGTCCTCTAGAGGCGGACGCCGATCCGCATGCCCGCGCTCGCGGCCGGCGCGCTGCGGCTTACCCCGGTGCTGCCCTGCACGCCCAGCGACAGGCGTGATGACAGGTTCGTCTCCAGGCCGACCGCGACGTCCTGCCGGTCTCCTGTCGTCTCGGTAACGCGCGATGCGTGATCGAAGTAGAGGCTGACCTCGCTCGTCCGCCCGACGCGAAGCGCCACGCCCCCTTTGGCGGTCGTGACATTCTCCAGCCGATAGTTGGCGGGCTGGCCCGTAACGGTATAGCCGAGCGCGGCAAAGGGCGTCACCTTGCCGGGCCGCGCTGCTTCCATCGTCACCGCAAAGTCGGCCTTGCCCGTCCCGAGGCCGCGAGCGGACGACGCCGTCGGCAGCTTGGCGCTGCCCGTCACAGCGAGTGCGACATGATGCCGGCGCGGCTCGACCAACTGGACCGACGCCCCGACGACGGCGTCGCCAACCCCGCCGCGCCGCACGCGCGTCGCGGGGCGCGCGGGATCGATCAGGATCGGCAGGCCAAGAAGGCCGCCCGTCGAGACGACATTGCCGGGTGCATCGACGTGGACGACGGGAAGACTGGCAAAGGTGCTCACCCGCTTTCGTCTGACCCGCAGTCCGATGGCGGCGCTCGACGTCGTGATCCGCGCCCCAGTGCCATAGCTGCCGCTGCTATGATCTGCGCCGACCGACGCGATGACCTGCGCCGCCGCCGGCTCGGCGGCACCCAGGCCGACCGCCATCACCGACAGAAACATGGCTCCAGCGATCCGCTGCATTCCTCGTCCCCCGATTCCAACCATCCTGTGGCGGGAACGACGGGGATCGTGGTTTTAATCCGGCGAAAACATTCGATCGGCCGCTTCCCCGCCACGGGCTGTATTCTTGCGAGGCGCCCCTCACCCCTATCCTTCGTCGGTTGCGCCACGAAGCGTGAGCTCGTCCTCGGCGGCCTCGCCCGTCCGCCGCAGCGCGTCCAATTCCTCCGTCGACTTCGTCTCGATACCCGCCACTTCGTTGCGGGCACCCTGAATGGCGTAGACCAGCTCGTCGATCTTGAGGTGCAGCGCCTGCTCGGAGCGACGCTGCCCGTTCAGCACCATCTGGGTGAGGGTGATCGACAGCACCGACAGGATCAGGGTCAGTGCGTTCTCGCCGGCCGCGCCCGCCGCCAGAAACCAGATCGCGCAGAAAAGCGCGACCAGGACGATCGAAGCGGGGTGGCCGAACAGGTCCGCGCCACGCCCGCAGATGCGGCAGCCCAGGTTGTAGAGTTTACGTCCCACCTTCCACCCTCGGCTGCCGCAACGCCCTCGTCCTAGAGGACGCGGTCGCCGTGCGTTGAGAGGGACGCGCGATCGCGCTCCACCTCGTCGCGCGTATAGGCAGGGGCGGAGGCGTCGAACGCGCTCCATCCTTGCGCGCGATAGGCGGCGCCGCGCGCGCCCGGGTCGACGGAACGATAGGTGTCGAGGATCGCCTCCACCTGTCCCGGCGCGGAATCGTCGGTGCGCACGCTGACCAGCGTCCCCCCGCGACGAACGCCTTCCGAATAGACGTTGGCGTCCTCGTCGCTATGGCCCGCGTTCTTGAGCGCGCCGACGATGCTGCCCGTCGCCGCGCCGCCCGCCGCACCGATCCCGGCGCCCGCCGCGGTGGCAGCGAGCCAGCCTGCCGCGACGATCGGGCCGAGACCGGGAATGGCCAACAGCCCCAGACCGGCAAGCAGGCCGCCGGCCCCGCCCAGGACCGCGCCGGTCGACGTGCCCCGGCTGACGTCGCCATGGTCGTTGACGCCTTCGTGCACAGCATCGGCGCGCGCGCCGTCGCCGGTCTGGTGGCGGCCGTCGGCATTGTTGGCGACGATGCTGATGTCGTCGCGCGCTACGCCATGGCTCTCGAGCGCCGCGACGGCGGCGTTGGCGTCCGCATAATCGTCATACAGGCGCGTGATCGTCCTGGTCATGATCTGTCTCCTGGTTGGCTGTTCGGCCCGCTTCAGCGGGTGGTGATATTGCCCTTGTAATCGAGCATCACGGTCGCCTTGGCGCCGTTCTTGATCGCGGTGCCCTGCCAGACGCCGTTGCGATCCTTGGTCAGGGCGCTGACGCCGCTGAAGCCCGCCTTTTCGAGGCGACCGCGTGCCTGCGCCTCGGTGAACGAATTGCGACCCTTCGCCGGCGCCGCCACGTCATGGGCGGTGGGGTGTTTCAACGCCGGGTTGTGCGATCCGTGCGCGCTCTGTGCGGACGCGCCCGCCGCAAGGGACGCCGCGACGAGTGCGGCGATGACGTGCCTGTGCATTGTGACCTCCTTGGTCGTAGGTCGCCGCCCGCCGTCCGCCGCACGCGTCGTGCGGACGGGAACCGGAAGGGAGCGACGGAATGTTCAGCGGACGGTGCCGCGGCGAAAGAGATTGACGATCCCCAGCAGGACCACCGCGCCCAGCAGCGACACGAGGATGGACGGCAGGCTGATGACACCGCTGGTGATGGGCGCGCCGCCGATCAGCGGCGTCAGCAGGAAGCCGGCGAGCATGGCACCGACGATCCCGACCACCACGTTGAGGAAGATCCCCTGCTGACCATCGGTCCGCATGATGATGCTGGCGACCCAGCCGATCAGCCCCCCGACGACGAGTAGAATTACCAAGCCCATGACATCCTCCAAGGACGAACCGGCGGAATTGCCGATCATCGTCTCTGCGGGCGTTCAACCGTCGGCGGGACCGTGGCGTTCATTCGGCATCAACAGGCGCGCGAGGCGGCCTGGTCATTCCGTCACGATGGGCTTGGTACTTCCGTCACGTCCGGGCCGGAACCCGAAGCGTTGCCGGGGGCTTGAAGCCGCATGAGCCAGCGACATCCGCATGCGTCCCACGCGCCCACCCTGCGTCATCTGGAACAGCTAATGGCGGGGCTTACCGTCGGCGTCATCCTCGTCGATCCGTCCGGTGCGATCGTCGGCACCAACGCGGCGGCGCTGGCGATGCATGGCGTGACGCAGGCCGACGCGCTCGGCGCGACGGCGGACGATTATTGCCAGCGTTTCTGCCTGCGCTATCGCAACCACCAGCGCCTCGCCCGGCGTGACTATCCAATCATGCGGATGCTGGCGGGCGAGAACTTCCCGGACGTCGTCGTCGAGGTGGCGCCGGTCGGCGTCAACGAGCCACGCTGGACGCATATGGTGCACGACGTCGTGATGGACGTCGATGGCGGCGATCCGGATTATCTGGCGCTCGTCATCCAGGACGTGTCCGAGCGCTACGACGCGGAGGCGCGGTTCGAGGCGATGTTCCAGGCCAATCCCGCCCCGGCCCTGATCCTGCGCCTCGCCGACCAACGCTTCCTCCGGGCGAACTCGGGTTTCGCCGAACTTTGCGGATGCTCGCGGGATTCGATCGAGGGACGCCATCTTCGCGACTTGGACATCCTGGCCCATACCGAGCGTCATTCTCTCGTCGCCGAGCGGCTACAGCATGGCCTGACCATTCCGCAGGTCGAGGCGGAATTGCCGCTGCCCGACGGGTCCTTGCGGCTGGTCATCCTGGCCGGTCAGCCGATCGAGGTCGGCGATCAGCGCTGCATGCTCTTCACCTTCGCCGATCTGGAACCGCGCCGGCTCGCGCAACGCGCACTGGCGTCGAGCGAGCATCGCGCCGCGACGATGTTCCGGCTCGCGCCCGGCGGAATGGTGGTCACCGCCCTGCCCGACCACCGCATCGTCGAGGTCAACGAAGCCTTTCTGCGCCTGACCGGGCGGGGCACGCACGAGCTGATCGGGCGCGATGCGGACGAGATCCAGTTGTGGAACGACGCTTCGCAGCGAGAGGAGGTCGAGCGCGAGTTGGATCGGCGTGGCGGCATACGCACGCTCGACGTCCGGTTGCGGCCGGCCACGGGATCGCCGATCGACTGCCTCGTCTCCGCGGAGGTCATCGACGTGCGCGGCGACCGCTGCGCCCTATGGCTTTACCAGGACGTGACCGAGCGCCGGCATGGCGAGCTCGAACTGGTCGAGGCCATCGATGCGGTGATGAAGGACGCGAGCTGGTTCAGCCGTTCCATCATGGACAAGCTCGCGACCTTGCGCGGCGGTGGAGACGCGGAGCGGCATCCTCCGCTCGATCTCAGCAAGCGCGAGCGGGAGGTGCTCGAGCTGATCTGCCAAGGCGCCGACGACAAGGCGATCGCGGACCGGCTCGGACTGACTGGCAATACGGTGCGGAACCATGTGTCGCGGCTGTATGCGAAGATCGGCGTCAACCGGCGCAGCGCGGCGGTGATCTGGGCACGCGAACGCGGCATCGGCATCCGCTGAACGGCAACGTCCGCTCTGTCGCCCTGGAGGCTTGCGCCCTCTCGCGTGCATCGAGGATGCGGCAGGCAAAGGACCGTTGGTTTGCCCTCCCGAGGAAGGGATGAGCACGGGATTTGCATTTTTTGATGATGGTTATGCCGCGCACGGATCGCGTCAAGAAAGGCAGGGCTGAGTGCCGGATGGGGTGTAGAGCGCTTATCAGCGCCGCTACACAAATAGCCGCGGAGTCGTTGGATTAGGGTCAGGACCCATTGATGTGGGAGGCGCGATCTGATTCAGGCTCCGTGAGGAGAGAGTGGATGAGCGACCTGTACTGGCTGACGGATGAGCAGATGGCGCGTCTGCAACCGTTCTTTCCCAAGAGCCATGGCAAGCCTCGGGTCGATGATCGGCGGGTGCTCAGCGGCATCATTTTCGTCAATCGCAACGGGCTACGCTGGTGTGATGCACCGAAGGACTATGGGCCGCACAAGACGCTCTACAATCGCTGGAAGCGGTGGAGCGAGAGGGGTATTTTCCTGCGAATGATGGAAGGTCTCGCGGCAGCGGAGGCCGTGCCGAAGACCGTCATGATCGACGCGACCTACCTGAAGGCACACCGCACGGCATCGAGTCTGCGGGTAAAAAAGGGGATCTCGGCCGTCTGATCGGCCGCACGAAAGGCGGCATGAACACCAAACTGCACGCCGTCAGCGATGCGGACGGGCGGCCCTTGAGCTTCTTCATGACCGCCGGGCAGGTCAGCGACTACACCGGCGCGGCAGCCTTGCTCGACGATCTGCCGAAAGCACAGTGGCTGCTTGGCGACCGTGGTTATGATGCCGATTGGTTCAGAGACGCCCTGGAAGCCAAAGGCATCCAGCCCTGCATCCCGGGCCGCAGATCGCGCAACGAGCCGGTCAGATACGACAAGCGCCGCTACCGGCGCCGCAGCCGCATCGAGATCATGTTCGGCCGTCTGAAGGATTGGCGCCGCGTCGCAACTCGCTACGACCGCTGCCCAACCGTCTTCTTCTCTGCCGTCGCCCTCGCGGCCACCGTCATCTTCTGGCTATGACCAATGAGTCCTGACCCTAGCTTGGCTGGGGCGGCAGGATTCCCATCCCAGCAAAACTGCTAGCTAAGTACTTGATTCCACTAGCGCGCAGGTACCGCCTGCACACACCATTGCTACAGTGCATTGGCACAATTTTCAATCATGATTTGGGCGGTGTTTATGGGTGCTGTCAGGAGTCAGTTTTCCGGAGCAGGCAACCAAAATGATTGCCAGTCGTCAACCAAGCTATTGCGCGCCATCATAACCGCCGGGCGCCAATCGGCACATGCATGGCGGGTAGACCCACTTGCAGACATTCCCGAGCGGCTTTCCGCTCTTCCACATCGGCCATTCGTTCTGCTGGCTGGAACGGCGGGTGTTTTGGACCGATTACTTTCGAACGACACTGGGGGGGATGGTCACCGGAGACATGACGAAGGCGGAGGAGCGATGTTGGCCGATACGCGCGCGTGCAGTCGTTTAATTTGCTGCGCGCTTCATGCGCTTACCTAGCCAAAAAGTCGTTCGCCGTCGCGATCACAGGATCTATCCCGTACGTCTCCAGTCGGACCGAGTCGAGTTCATCGAGATGGGGACTCACATACAGCCCGGGGAGCTTCAGATTACGCGTCGATAACAGCCGTTGACTCGTGATATCTCGAACCGAGTGACCGATCACTATGACACCATGGGTTTGCAGGAGTTTGTTGACTGCGTTCCAAAACGGTTCTGCCGTTGCAGCCCTCGCGGCATCCTCATGCGTCAGGACGAGAGTGTCAGGATCGTCGATCGAGCCGTCGATTTTATAGATCATGACCGGCGCAACATCAGGCAACGGGCGATGAGGCGTCGCCACAGCATATTTCCTACCGAGGGCTGCACACGCTCGCTCGAAAAGGAGATCATAGTTCGTGGTCAGGATCGTGGAAAAAGACTGCGCGGCGCGGAAGTGGGCTGGCGTCGGATTGACGGGTATCGGAGTGTCGAGCAGTTCGCGAACCACTTCAAGCAGCTCAGAACGACCCAACCGCCTTTCTGCAAAGGACGCGATTTCCGCGAATGAATGTCGCGCGAGCATCTCCGGCCCATTCATGCTTAATCCAAGTCTCTTGCCCAGCACGTCTGCCAAGGAGCTTGCTGTTGGATACCCGGCCGATATCGAAAAGCCGGCACCGGCCAACAGTAGGGCTTCTGCGAGGCGAGTCGCGCCGGCGGGCTCCGGCGGCACCGTCGCAGGTTCGTAGGTCAGCTTACTCCCGGCTGAGTTGACCTGCCGAACGGCACGCTTCAAGTAAGTATCTTGGAAGACGTCCAATAATGCTTTCCGAACCTTTCGGGCAAGATCCAGGGCGAGATCAAATTCGGCGCGAAAATGGCCGTCCTTCCACTCTCCGATTTGCTTCCGGAAAGTATCTCGTCGGACGGCGTCCTCGCTTGTTGAGTCGGTGCCGTACTTAAGCCTCTTCACAAATGGCAATACCGGCAGGCCGGAGATCCGCGCGAGATCAACCTCGAGATGAGTTACGGACTTACCTGAACCGGCCCCAGCTCCGCTAGTGGGCACCCAGCCATACCGGTCACCCATTAGGAGGACAAAGATATGCGAACTTGCAATTTCGTCCGCGAGAAGATCCCAGCTTGTAGCACCATTCGGCAGAAGTCCTTCAGCGTTCACCGGCTCGAGACCGAGATCTGCGATCTGCTCTACCACGGCCTGCCGCTCGTTCGCCAAATCCTCCATGGTGCTGCTGAGGAAAACACGGACCTTACCCGGCATACTTCGTTCTACCCTAAGCTCAGCGGTGCAGGCCGCGTTGATGTCCCATCCATGACTACGCGGCAGACAGCCCGTCAAATGGAAACTCGCGCCTCAGTAGCGACATACGCAGCTCATCAAACCGTTTCCTCTTTGAAGAGGACCCAGAAACGAACGTTCTGGCCGCCCCGCTCGATTCTCAGCTTCGGTCGCCCATTCATGTTGACTGTCTGGTGGCCGTAAGAGACGTGTCGACGACGCGGAACGGTGAAGCGTAATAAATTGCTGCCGTTCGCATGCAGCAATTTGAATGGCAGCTGTTATCGGAAGCTATCGTTCAACGCTCTCCCAACCGGTATCGCAAAACGACATAAGAGGGCCACGGAGCAGACTGGCCGCTTCGTTGATCGCGAAAGGACCGCCCACCGGTTCGACCGTGCCAAAGTCAAGCAGACCGTTTCGAATGACCTGCGCGAGCCAGCGGCGACCGGTTAGACCAACAAGGCTGGATTCGGAACCGGAACGGTGGAATTCAGCGCGCGCGTCTCGACTTTTGACCCCATGCATGATGAATAGGAAGCCGACACTAGGGGGATATTGTGACCTATCACGACGCGTCGAGGCAACTCGACTACATTCGCCAGTCGCTGTCGCAGAACAAGAAACATGTTGGTTTCTTCATCGGCGCAGGGTGCCCGCTGGCCGTCCGTGTCGAGCGCCAGCTCGAAGGTGGGCAAACCGTCAACGAACCGATCATTCCGGACGTTGCCGGCCTCACCAACATGATTGCCGCGAAGCTCAAAACACCGGCCGGCGGCAAAGAGAGCCTGTACGACCGCCTGGCAAAGCTGTTTGTCGAGGACGAAAAGGCGCAGTTCAATATCGAAGATGCGTTATCGATGATCCGCTCGATGTCGCAAGTCGCAGGCAAGGGCTCGGTGCGCGGATTCAACGCAGCGGAGCTTGAACAGCTCGACCGGTCGATCTGCGAGATCATCTCCGACATTGTCGACAGAAATCTTCCGACCAAAGAAGGTCCTTATCACGACCTGGCGATATGGGCACGGTCGCTGTCCCGCGACAAACCCGTGCACATTTTCACCACCAACTACGATTTGCTGATGGAAGAAGCGCTCGAGGACGCGAGCGCACCCTATTTCGACGGGTTCATCGGATCACGAAATGCGTTCTTCGATCTCGGCGCGGTCGAGAACGAAAAACTAATTGGTCCGCGCTGGCTCAGGCTCTGGAAGATACATGGGTCGATCAACTGGAAACTGAAGCCCTCGCAGAATGCCGCGGCTGGATCGGTCATCCGTTCAGAAAAGATCGAACCTGGTCAGAAGCACTTGATCTATCCGTCGCATCTGAAGTTCGATCAAAGCCGGAAGATGCCGTATCTGGCTCTGATGGATCGATTGAAGGATTTTATCAGCTGCCCCTCTGCGATTCTATTTATGTCTGGATATTCGTTCAGCGACGATCACATCAACGATATCATCGTGAGCAGCCTCAAGAACAATCCGACCGCGATGGTGCACGCCTTTCTCTTCGGCTCGTTGGGAGGCGCAGGCTATGCCAAGGCCATCACATGCGGGCAGCAGACCCCCAATCTCGTGATCGCTGCGCAGGACGAGGCTATCATCGGCCGCCGGCGAGCGGGCTGGATTAGCGTCGGCGTGTCGGAGCCAGGTGGGCTGGCGCAGGAGGTCATTCACCTTCTTGGCGTGGAAACCGACGAGAATGAGGGCCGAATTCCCTGTCAGCTCAACCTTGGCGATTTTGCGAATCTGGGCTTACTGCTGCGGTCGCTGAGCCGCGACGAACTGCAAAGCACAGCTCATGAATAGCGTGTCGCCAACCCTCATCGGAACTGTTCAGGATGTTAATGGCACTTCGGTCAGTGTTGCGCTGACCGGCGCACAGCTTTCGGGCCTGACCTTCGTCGATGGTCAGGGATATCGAATCGGCCAGATCGGTAGCTTCGTACGCATCCCGGTCGGCTATGCCGATCTGTTCGGCATTGTTTCGCAAGTCGGCGCAAGCGCCATTCCCGAGACTTTGGCGGACAACGGAGGCGCCGGATATCGCTGGCTCAAGGTCCAGCTCATCGGAGAGGGTTCAGCCGGTGGTCAGTTTCGGCGCGGTATCTCGCAATATCCAACTATCGATGACGACGTCCATCTGGTGTCGCAACGCGATCTCGAGCGGATCTACGGACGGCGCGGTAAGCAGCATCACCTCGTGAAGGTCGGCCACATCGCGGGATCTCAGTCGATCGACGCGCTCGTAGATATCAACAAACTAGTCACTCGGCACAGCGCGGTGGTGGGGACGACGGGCTCGGGAAAATCAACCACCGTAGCCAGCGTCGTACGATGCCTGTCGTCGTCGAAAAACTATCCGTCGTCGCGTATCTTGATCCTCGACATCCATGGCGAATATCAGGCCGCGTTTGCGGATCGTGCTCATGTCTACAAGGTCAACATTGACGCCAGCAAGACAGATCAGGAACGGCTGTGCCTGCCGTTCTGGGCGATGGAATTTGACGAACTGATGAGCCTCACCTTCGGATCCTTTCCGGCGGATTCGAAGGCCAGAAATCTCATCATGGAGCGCATCATCGCAGCGAAGGTCGCGACGGTCGAAGCGGATGAGGACAGCGACATCGACCCAGAGGCGGTGAACGCCGATTCGCCCATTCCGTTCGATATCAAGAAGCTGTGGTACGATCTGTATTGCCAGGAGTTCGGCACCTATTTCTCCGGTAAGGGCAAACTCCCGGTCGAGGAAAACTGGGCATACAAGCTTGATGCACAGGGCCAGCCGATCAAGGGTGACGCTTCAAAGGGCCTCCCTCCGCGCTTTCGCGAGGTCAAAAGCGTGGCGGGCGACGACGAGAAGATAAACTATCTGCCCGAGGCCTTAAACATACGTGCGCAGCTCGAGGCGTTCGGTGCTAAGCTGCGTATCCCCCGGTATAATTTCTTTCTGCGACCTGGCGCATGGGATCCCGATCCGGAGGGAAAGACCGATGAGACGTTGGCAAGGCTGATCAAAGGGTGGATCGGGTCGGACCGGCCGGTCACCATTCTCGACCTGTCAGGCGTTCCGAGCGCAATCACCAACGACGTGATCGGTATTCTCCTTCGGCTGATATACGACTGCCTCTTCTGGGCGCGTCACCTGTCGCAGGGCGGCCGCGAGCGCCCGCTGCTGCTGGTGCTCGAGGAGGCCCATACCTACCTCAATGGTGACATCGGCGGGCGTGCTTCAACCGTGGTGCAGCGCATCGTCAAGGAAGGAAGAAAATACGGAATTGGTGCGATGATCGTCAGCCAGCGCCCCTCCGAGATCAATTCGACGATTCTGTCGCAATGCGGCACCTTCTTTGCGTTGCGCCTGTCCAACGGCAACGACCGGTCGAAGATCACGGGCGCAATTTCCGAGAATCTCGAAGGTCTCACTAGTATGTTGCCCATCCTGCGTACGGGTGAGGCGATCATTCTTGGCGAAGGCGTCGGCATCCCAATGCGCACGATGATTGAGCCACCGCCGAAGGACAAGCGACCCGACAGCGCCGACCCGGTGGTGTGCGACGAAACAAGCCCCGAAGACTCGATGGTTCCCGGTGGCTGGGGTATCCCGATGGAGGCAGATCCTAACTATGAGGAAGTCGTTGCGTTGTGGCGGCAGCAGACCCCGTTCACATCCGCATTGGTCAATCTCGATGAAGCGCAAGGATAACAAATGGAAACTTATGACGCGTTCGAATCCTCGAACATTGCATCGCTGAAGTATGATGCTGACACCTTGACGCTGCAGGTGTCGTTCCACAATGGCTCAGACTATCAGTATTTCGATATCCCGCAGCGAATCTGGGAGGCTTTCAAACTTGCGGAGTCGAAAGGTGTATTCCTGAATGCCGAGGTCAAGGGCACCTATCGTTACAGTAAGGTCTAATGGATAGAATTCAGGACTGTCATGCCTTCCATCAAGCTCAATCACGGCCTTCGCAGGCTAGAAGTCACCGGTATCGAGCTGGAGAATAATCTAATTTTCGACTACTTCGACCGGATTCCCGCCGATCAGCGTGACAGCGTGTTCGCGAAGGCGCTTCATATCGGTGTGCTTGCGCTAAGCCAGGAACGCCTTTCGGCGTTTCTCGCCCGCACAGAAAACGAGCTCGGCACCGAACTGGAATCGTTGAAGATCCGGTTCGACATGAGCACTGAGATTTTCTCGAAAAGTTCGATGAAGGGTATCGCCGGCGAGATTGCAGTAGCGGAATATCTCGGCGAATTTCTCGCTGCGAAGGACATCCGCGATACGATCTCGCCGACCGGAAACGTTGCCGGCGCGCTGGCAAAGAATAAGACAGGCGATATTCTATGCTCCATCGACGACGGCGATGATCGGTCCATCGTCATCGAATGCAAATTCGACAAGACGATCAGTCTGGGCAATCCCAACGAGCGCGATTGGTACGGGAAGAATATTGATACGGCGCTCAATCAGCTACTGGAAGCGCAGGTCAATCGCAGGAGTGCGCAAGCGATCATCGTTTTCGATCGGTCCTCGATCAATCCTTCATTGCTAAAGCGCGTCGATAATGTCGCGTATCGCGCCGGCTTCGGGTTCATCGTCGTGATCGACATGCTGCACGGCGATTTTTCTAATCTCGGTCTCGCCTATCTGGTAGCGCGAGACCTTGCGGTCGCTGATCGACAGGTTGATCTCGACACTAATATTCTCGACCTGCTGATCGGCAGGGTAGTCAGCGAAATCAACCGCCTGTCGGACATCCGGAAGCTGATCGAACGCAATATCAAGAACTGCGAGGAAGTCCTCGGGCGGATCGATCAGTCGATGCTGTCCATTGAGTTCTGCCGGTCCTACCTGGCCAAATTCCTCAGCGACGGCATACTGTCAAAAGAAGATTTATTGGTGTTTGCCACCGGAGGCGATCTGAAGGCGCGGTATCAGCTGATCGCAACCGAGCTTGCGAACGAGAGCGAGTGAGCAGTCGGAGATCGGAAAAGGGTAGCTCTAGTTTTGACTTTCAGGCCGAGCGTGATGGACCATGATACTTTTGGAATATGACATCGACGAAAGCCCGGCGCGCCGGCTGCCGTCGCCTGGCAGATGCATCTACTGCGGCGCGACCGGAGTGAAGCTCACCGAGGAGCATGTCATTCCCTTCGCCATCGGCAAGAATGCGACGATCCTCGAAGAGGCCTGCTGCGAGAACTGCCAGAAGATTATCCAGCCTTATGAGCAGCGCGTTCTCAGGCATCAGCTGGGCGTGTTCCGCGCAATGGTCGAAGCCCCGACGCGGAACAAAAAGGATCGGCCGAAGGTGATCCGGCTTCCGCTTGTGGAAATCGTAGCGAGCGGCGCCGCTGGACGGGATCTGGGAATGCGCGAGGTTCCCATTGCCCAAGGACCGTTGATTCTCAATCTGTGGCAGTCTCCGCCGCCGTCCATCCTTGGCGAAACGATCGATCCCGCGAATGCCGATGGTGGCCCCTGGCGGTTCATCGAATCGTCCAGGGCAGACCCGATCCTACAGGCGGTGGCTGACGAGCAAGGTGTCGAGCGGGTCGGAATCGTCCTGCCACCTGTGAACCGCCTCGACTATCTTCGCTCGTTGGCGAAGACCGCCCACGCCTATGCCGTTGCCGAACTGGGGGTCGATTCGTTCGAGCCTTTCCTAAGGGACGTTATCCTCAACACCTCCGACGACATTGCGCACTTCGTGGGCGACATGCCGCGTGTCGCCAATCTCGAAGGCCCAACCGGGCACAGCTTCAAAATCACTCTTGGGCAGACCCCGCCAGAACTCGGCGACGCGGGCGGTCTGATCGTCGTCTTCATGCAGTTCTGGGCTGAACTGGGCTCGCCGCCACATCTTGTCGTCGTTGGCAGGCCGTTGATAGACATGGATGAGCATTTCACGGCTAGGTCCGCGCAGTACTTGGCTGACGGGGGGGATTGAGCCGGCGAAAAGCGGACGCGACGGTGTTCGCTTCGAGATGTCTTTGCAGATGGCCAGTATAACGGCACGCCGGAGGAAGTCGCATCGTCGACGAGAACAAAGATTGAACAGCTAACAACGAATTGATATCGTCGGAGAGCAGAGCGGGGTAGTGAGGTAGGCTTGAGGGATTGGACGGGGCCGATGGACGTCAGCGCGCGCGGCGCTGCTCGGATCGATCCGGTTCGTGCATCACGCGACGGGCATCAGTTCCACGAGGCTTGGGCTGCCCGCAGTGCCCTAGCGCTCTTGCCGCCAGACACCAATCTCGTTGCGATCGCGATGGAGGGGTTCAGCCGCGAAGATGATGGCGCCCACAGCCAGACGGCAACAGAAGTCGCGGATTTGGTGCGATATTATGGCGGGCGCACGGTCGCTGAAGCCGACCGTATCGAGGTCGTCCAATTCAAATACTCAATCGCCAGTGCCGAGATACCGGTTCGCGCCAGCGATCTACGGGCAACCGTGGCAAAGTTCGCGAAAGGCGAGGCCGAGCGGATTGATAATTTCGGCGAGGAGATCGCTCGACGCGCGCATTATGAGTTCGCGACCAATCGGCCGATTCACGAGAACCTGATGCTCGCCCTGGCAGCGCTGGCGTTAGAGACAGTCGTCACGGGGGATGCGGGTACGCAGGCCGAGCAACTGCGGGAAACGCTCGCCGCTGCCGGTGTGGATGCCCGCGCGTTCTTCCAACGCTTTGTTGCTCTCGGGCGGCTAGGCAGCCTGAAGGAGGCGCGTCAGGGGCTACGGCGAGAAATCGCCAACTGGAGCGCTCCCGGTGATCCGCAGACCCGCATTCGGCTGCGCGGGCTAGAGCATCTGGTGCGCGAGAAGGCGGGATCTGCCGGCCAACAGGATAATCTCATCGAGCGCGTCACCGTCCTCGGTGAGCTCGATATCGATCATGAGGACGATCTCTACCCAACGGCAGACGCGTTTCCCGAGGTCGGTGCGATCATCGATCGCCCGATTGTGGCTGAACTCGTCGGCAAGGCCAGGGCATCTACGCTTCCGCTCATCCTCCATGCTGAGGGCGGTGTCGGCAAGACCGTGCTGATGCAGGCGCTGGCCGAGCGGTTGAGCGCCTCCTACGCCGTCGTGCTCTTCGACGGGTTTGGTGCGGGGAGGTGGCGGGAGCCGGCATATCCTCGACACTTGGCTAGCCGCACGATCGTTCATCTCGCCAACATGCTCGCGGCGCGCGGCCTGTGTGATCTCCTGCTTCCAGCCACCCAGGAAGACACGCTGCTTCGCGGGTTCCGCCTTCGGCTTAAGGATGCGGTCGCAGCGGTACGGCAAACCGATCCGGAGGCGGGGGTGGCCCTGGTCCTCGATGCCATTGACCATGCCGCGATCGCTGCTCGTGACACTGGCGCCAATTCGTTCGCCTACCTGCTTCTCAAGAGCCTGAGCATCGATCCGATCGACGGCGTTCGTGCAGTCGCATCATGCCGAACCAGTCGGCTTGAACTGACGAGGAGGGATATAGAGACCGAGGATTTCCCGGTTCCGCTTTTCACGCTGGAGGAAACGCAGGCGCTGATCCTCACGCATGATCCATCGGCCACCTCGGCCGATATCGCTGCGCTGACCACCCGCTCAGGTCGGAATCCTCGCTGCCTTGCGGCCTTTCTGGCAGCCGGACAACCCTATGACGTGCAAGGCCCTCAGGACGGTGACGCAGGCGACGTCCTCGAGTCGATCCTGCGCGAGCGCATCGCGGCGGCGCGGCGCGAAGCAGTCCGACGCGGGGCGACTCAGACCGAGGTAGCAGCTCTGCTTGCCGGCCTTGCGATGCTTCCGCCGCCTGTCCCTCTGGACGAACTCGCAGCCGCGCAAGGCCTGACCATTGGCGACATCGAGAGTTTCGCGACGGATCTGGCACCGCTGCTGGAGCGAACGCGCTACGGCCTGATGTTCCGCGACGAGCCTACAGAGACGCTGATCCGAAAGATGTCCGACGAGGACCCGGTCGCCCGCAATCTAGTGATCGCGCGCCTTTCGGAGCGGCAAATCTACTCGGACTATGCGGCGCGCGCTTTGCCGCAAGTGCTGACCGCGACGGGGCAGGTGGACGAGCTCGTCTCGCTCGCCTTCGATCCCGCCCTCCCGACAGGATCCAGCGAAATCGGCAAACAGGAGATCCGGCTCGCCCGCATCGTGGCCGCACTTCAGGCGGCGGCACGGGCCGGCCGAACCGACGATCTCTTCAGGCTTTCATTAGAAGCGTCGCTTGTGGCTGCCGGTCACGAACGCGCCGATCGATTCCTGTACGAGCATCCCGACCTCGTTGCCATTTCGGGAGATCAGGAGGCTCAACGCCGGCTCTTTTCAACAAGAACGGGTTGGCCGGGCGGCCGACATTCAGCTCTCGCTGTAGCCTATGCCTTCGCCGGCGAAGCCGACGAGGCGGAACGTCATGCGACCCGTGCGATTGACTGGCATCGCCACCGGACAACCCACCGCGAGGAGCATTTCGACGATCGAGGTTCGGACCTGGAACGCTCGGGATTCAGTTATGTCAAACTCCTGCTTGGCGACGATCGCCGGATTTTCTCTTGGCTCGCGGCAAATGGTGATGCCTTCGCCTATGACATCGTCCGGCAGGCTCTGGAGCTTGGCGATCGGCATGCGGTCGGCGGACTCGATCAGCCTGATATGGCACTCGCGCGCCGCAAACTGGCGCGGTGCCCGGTTGCCATCCGGGGTGCCTTTGCTGCCGCCCTGATGCAGTCCGACGGAAATCGAAACCTCGACCGGACCCTTGTCCGCCGCCTGGCGTCGACGCCAAGCACGGAAAGTTATACGCTGCCACTGGAAGCCTCGCTAGTCGCGGGGCTACGCGCCGCCGACCTTGGCTGTCGAGCCGAAGCGATTGCGATCGCCGGATCCTTCGATGCGCGAACGAACACCGTATTCGCTTTCGACGAATACCGCGCCAATGAGATGGCGCCGATCCATGCCGTCGTGGCGGCCGGGCTGGAGGCGGCGCTCAAACGAAGACCGACCGCCCTGATCGATATCGCACCCACCGAGCTTTTCCAGTTGGTGCCGAAGAGCTCGCGGACGAAGGGGCCGGCCACGTTCGAACGCGAACTTGTCGCGCGCCTTGAGGGGCGCGGCGGGCGATCGCCGGGCGGGCGAGGCCGGACGACAAAGGCCGTCGGCTATAGCTCGCAACAGCGAGACCGATACGAACGCGAAAAGCGTCTGCTAAAACACCGAGTGAGACCAGCTTTAGCGTATGCCGAGCGCGTGCGTGTCTTGATCGTCGCAGCGCCAGCAGATCGGGGTGCCCTCATCCAAGATTGGCTCGGCGCCCTCGAGAAGGACGTATCTACCGCCAGCCAATATCCGTTCCGCGATGGGGCTACCTTCATCGCCCGGCTCGCCGGTCTTTCACTACTTCTAACCGGAGCCGTTCTAGAGGCATTCGATGCCCAATCTGCCCAGCGGCTAGCAACCTCACTCGCCGAGGCGCGGGATATGCCGATCGACCCGCTGATCTGGTCGATCGAGCGCCTGTCACGCAATACCCATCTTCATAACGCGGTGATGATGCTCGCCGGCAGGACCGAACGCCTCATCGTGCAGCTGACCGAGACATCGGCGCGTCTCAACGAATATGGGCGTCTTGCACGCGCGGTCTGGCGGACCTCGCCTGAAGATGCCGCAGTATACTTCCGGCGGGGCCTCGATCTAGCCGAAGCGCTGGGTGCCGATGATTTCGAGCGCGCGAACTCGCTGCTTCAGCTCGCGCCAAATTTTCATGGTCCGCCACTCGTCCGGAAAGTGTCTCACACGCTTCCGCGCATCTTCGAATTGCAGTTCTCCGATGCGGATCGCTACCCATGGTTCGAATGGTCGGAGGCTCTGCATGGCGTTCTTGGGCTTGGCATGCTGGCGACCGTTTCCCGGCTCGACGATCGTCATACCGCCGCTTTGTCGTTCACCCTCGCACCGACCCTTCGCTCGCTCACCGGCGCCGGCAAGTTGTCACCGGACATCGCCGCGGCGCTCGCCTGTCTTGCGCCCAACAAACGGACCAAGGGCGCGCGGCTCGACAAGCTTGCGGCAGCGATCCTGCCTGGTCTCGCAACGCACTACCACGAGCGACTCTTCGAAATCCTTCTGCGTGAAATCGACTGCGATAGCGCCCTTCTGGCGGACTCACGGGTCGTTGCCGGTCTTCGCCGGCTAGCGCTTCATCATCTGTCGGCCGATAGTCCCATGCGCGTGCGTCTCGAAGGCCTGCGAGCATATCCTGAGAAGGATGATGCGCCACCTGTACGCGGCGGTCGCGCAGGGGAGCCAGAGCCGCCAGAGATCCCGCTTTACGATCTCGATGCGATCAACGCGACCATTCTGGCAGCCGATGGCCAAGGGTATCGATGGCCCAAACGGGTCCTCGAAGTTCTCGTCTCACGCGCCGAACGGCCAAGGGAGCGGGTGGCCCTGTTGAAAGTCATCCCTTCCGTCGAGGGAGCTGACCTCGCCGACAAGCTGGTAGCGCTCGAGCCGGTTCTGTCCGACTGGTCGGGGCAATCGCCGGCGATTGCGGAGCTATCGCCGACGATCGGGCGGGGCCTCATCTCGCATCACGCAGAAGAGCTTGCCGGTACGGGCTGGGAAGTGACCCGATCATGGCGTCGGATCACGTCTTTGTTCGGTCTCGAGCGTGGTGAAATAGCTACGTTGGTCGTGAAGCGTCTCGGGCCTGACGCGGTCAATTTTTCGGGCGAGGACTGGCTTTCGCTCTCCGCAGAGGTGGCGCCCGCAGTGAGCCAGTTGGCGCTGGGGGAAGGTCTCGAACATCTCCTCAACCGCGTCGGCGATACCATTCCCGAGGAGATCGGGGATGGCCCGTGGCGCGACGCCTATACAGGACCTCTAAGCGAAGCGGAGAGCGTCGCCGGGTTGCTTTGGATGCGGCTCGGCCATCCCGATGCGGCAATGCGCTGGCGTGCTACCCACGCTTTGTATGAACTGGCGCGCTTCGATCGGTTCGATGTGATCGATGCCGTCGTCGCTCTCTACGATCGCGATGGCGGTGCCTTCTCCGATCCGGCTCTCCCGCTCTTTGTCCTGAATTCGAAGCAATGGCTGTTGCTCGGCTTAGGACGGATCGCGCGCGACTATCCTGAGCAGTTAGGAAAGCATCGCGCGTTCCTGAAGGCGGTGGCGCTCAATTCCCATTTTCCCCATCCCGCGATCCGGGAGGCGGCGCTCGTCGCGTTGCGCCATATGCTTGCGGTGCTCTCTAAAACGCAACGTGCCAGCGGAGAACGCGCGATCTTCAAGGCCAATCGTTCGCCGTTCCCGGCCTACAAAGGGGAGCGCTTCTACTTCGACTCCCATGATATGCCGCCCGAGGGAGAGCGTGACCCCGACGATCATTTTTACTTCGACTATGACTTCCAGAAGTATCAGGTCGCGACCGTCGCCAGGCTGTTTCGCGAGGAACCCTGGAAAATCCGCCGGCGCATCCTCGAGATCGTGCGCGAATATGATCCCAAGATCCACAGCATGTCATCTTGCCCACGGCCACATTATGAGAATGACCGGTCGAGCTCCTGGTCGGGCGGCTATCCGCCCGAAAAGGACCGTTATGGCGGATACCTCGCCTTACATGCGCTCCATATTGCGGCGGGCGAAATGCTCACTACCCGGGCCGTCAGCCGCAGCGAATATCGTGACGACGATTGGGGCGGTTTCCTCAGAAGCATCGGCCCCTCGCGGAGCGATCATGCGTGGCTTGCAGAGTGGACCGATCTCACGCCGCTCGATATCGGCGACACGATTCCAATGCCGGACACCGACCGTGCTGCGATCAACGATCCTGAGGATGAGCGCTTGTTAAGTCCTCTGGTGGGGATTTCGAATCGCCAGATTGGGAAGCGCGGCCTTGTCGTCGCGGGGCACTGGCAAAGCTCCGACCACAAGGATCTGTACGCAACCAGCTTGTTGGCTCCGGCAAAAATTGCCAAGGCCGCTCTGTTGGCGGCCATGCTCGTCGAGCCGTTTCATCGCGGCCTCCCAACGCCAGACGATTATGGCGATAACCGTCACGATTTCCCCGGCCACGGCGCTTCGGTCCAGTGCTGGATCAACACTCGCGATTATTCCGACCGATCGCTTGATCGATACGACCCGTTCGGCTCCTGGAGTGCGCAGGGACGTCCCTCTCCGGGAGCGTGGTTGCGGGAAACGCACGGGCTCACACGGGCCGATGATGCGGGGCGGATCTGGCTCGACGGGACGCAAGTCGCTTTCGTCGGAGAGGCCTGGGGTGGACCGGAATATTGGTCCGATGAGCGTAGCGGCGGGGGAAATTGGTTGCGTGCAGACGAGGCCTTTGTGAGCGGCTTGCTGAACAAGACCGATCTCGTTCTGGCGGGATTTATTCAGGCACGGATGCACCGACGCGAAGAGCGAAACAAGACCAACGACCGCATGGTCCACCGGACCTTCGGATATCTGATCGATAAGTCAGGTCGAATCACGGTGATCAAGCAGATTCCGAAGAAAATTCGGGAGGCGGTCGACCGGCTCGACCGATATAGCAAGTTTGATTTTTCCAAACGGTTCAGTGTTATTCTGCAACATCTAGAATAACGGCGGAAAAGTCCCCGATCTCGGCCGCTCCGCGGGCGCTCAAACGAACGGCAACTTCGGCATCGAGCAGCACGACCGGGGATAAGCGAAATTGGGGCTCGTAGCCGCCGTGAGGCGATCGGTGAATGAACGGCGGCTGAGTCGGTTCAGGTGCCGAAAGCTGCCGTGCTGCTTCCCACCAGTGATTGCAGCAGGCTGGGCTTTTCAGACGGCGGCCAGCTGCCGTCACACAGGGGCAGTGATAAGGGTCAGCCTTTGCCCTGAGGCAGCATGAAGCTTTTCGCAATGGAGCTGGATGCCGCTTCGGTTTCGACCAAGAAAATAACGGTACGCAGGCGCCGACCACCGTTTAGGTTGGGATTCGGGTTCGCCGCCTTGGTCGTCCATTGGGACATCAAGCCGCAAACGCCACCCTTTGGGCAGAGCGGCCGATCGCCTGAACCAGCGGCGCCCATCCGGCTCATCGACGATAAGGGCGAACCGGCCAGCGTGGAGGTCGGCCAGTCGCAGCGCTGCTGCCAATCTGCTCACCTGAAATAGCCGAGCAACGCCATTCACCAACTCGATCGACATCGGCGCTTCTGCCATCCACGGCCCAAGCATGAAGCGCGGCATCAGCACATCCGCGGCGTAACGATCGGCCTCCCGCTCGCAGGTGTGAGCTTGCGCATTCCCCGACGCATCATGACAGATCAGCCGCTGCCCGCGATGATGGTGCCAATGACCAAGCTCATGCGCGACCGAAAAGCGTTGTCGCACGCGGCTTGCTCTATCGTCGACCGTGATGATCGCCCGGTCACCCAGTCCAATAATGCGTGCATCCCCCTGCAGTAGGGGGCGATAGCGCACCCGCGCGCCAACGGACCAGGCGATCACCTCGACGTCGATTTCATGCGCTTCGGTGATGCCGAGATCCAGGAGCAGCCGTTCCGCCGGCGACAGGCTCGTCATTTCAGCTGGTCGGCATCCATCCGTTCGAGTTCGGCCAGATCGTCGATCAGCGCGTCCCAGTTGTCGGGATGGGTGCCGCGTGCGGCCAGGGTCAGCGGCGTGTCGATGTCGCTCGCCATCGCTTTCTGCAACTCAGCACGGAGCCGGGCGCGATCGATCGATACGACGGACGCGCCGCCGTCACGGTCGAGCAGCGCGCGGATTTCATGAAGCCGCGCCTTCTTCACCTTCAGTTCGGCGGCTTCGAGCTCGGCGTGCCAGTCGTCGAGGTCGGGTTCGCCGTCCTCGAGGAAATCATCCAGCAGTTGCAGCCGGGCGAGTTCGTCTTCGTCGGTCATGACACCGTCTTTCCTTTGCCGGCGCGACCGATCGCGCGGTTCATTCTCTTACGAAGGGCCGCAAGCCCATTCTCGTCGACCCCGAACTGGGTCTGTAGCTCCTCGCCGCGTTTTCCGGCGAGGACGGCATCAAGCAACGCGAGCAATCGTGGGTCGGAACGAAGCGCCTCCCGGATGCCCGAGATCGTGCGTCGAGCGTCGATCGGATCATGCGTCATCTGTTCGAACGAGGCCACGTCGTTATCCAAGCTGGCCGCGTCGAGGTCATCGTACAGGACCAGGGCTCGCCCTTCGGCCTCGGCGCGATAGTCATCACGGATCATGCTGCGCATGACCCCATTGAGGAACGCGACGATGTCCCAGCTCTCGCGGCACTTGCGGCGACCATCGAGCGCTCGGCAGATCGCCTCCTGGCGAAGATCGGCGGCGAGCAGCCGCTGATCGCGGACAAGATATTGTGATCGCACGGCAAGACGCCGGTACTGATCCGTGGTCAACGCCCGCAGGCGTTCGCGCACCTCGTCGATCGATAGATAAGAATCGTCGTCGACATCATCTGTGATCGGCGTTGGATCTGTCGGCGAGATGGCGGCCTCCTCATACCCTATACGGACAGGGTGGCATATTCGGACACGAAGGTAACAATTGTATTGGCAGGTGTCCGAATTGCCCGGCTCGTCCGTATAGGGTGATAGACCCTCGTCCGATTGATCAGGCGGCTTGCGCCCGCAGTGTGCACTGCGCGTCGTCATATTGGACGCCCGGCCGCATGACCTGCCGAGTGAGCCATGCGCTGGCGCGTTCCACGCCCTCGCTCAGATCGTCGGCGGGCTTGCCGTCGATGTGCACGATCTCACGCGGTGCGAGGCGGAAATGGCCGCGCACATGGGCCTGCGGCAGGATAAGACCCCGGTTGCCCGCCTTCGACACCCACAGGCGGCAACCGCTCTGGATGTGGCAGCGGCCATCGCGCGGCAGGAACCGCGCGATGCCGGTCAGCGCCGGGGTCAAACGGTTGCGAAATTCGAGGTGCAGCAGATCGGAACCGGTTTCCACGGCATGGCGGCCCATCTCGATCTGGTCCTCGATCCCGAGCGGATCGCCACCGGTGATGACGACGCCGGGCTTGAGCTTGCGGCTACCGAGCAGCAGCTGCACGATCGCGCGGGTGACGGCGGCTTCGAAGGTCGTGGCGGTCATCATTCTATCTCCTTATTTCATCCCCGCATCGGGGCCGTTGATCATGTCGTTCATCTCAACCCTGGTTCTCGCTGCGGCAGGCGCGCACGATCTGAGCGGCGGCGCACTCCAGCCCGGCAGCGCGGTCCCACAGGCAGTTCCAGGGCAACCGGGTGCCGATCTCGACCCCGTGACGGCCGAGCTTCACCGACAGCCCGCCACGAGCCGGAACCAGATGCAGGCCCTGATCACGGTCGCGAAAAAAGTTGAGGTCGGTGAGCAGCAGCGGGCCGGTAATCGAGCGCAGCGCTACGTCGACGCGAACGGGGTCGATCGTCTCGGGGTGAAAACCGTGCTTGATCAACATCGTGTCCCGCCTGCGCGTCGCGGCGCAGCGCAGCAGCGCCTGATCGAACAGCGGCTCGGTAACGGGGGTCATCGCGATGATGACGTTATGGTCGAGGCATTCGACCGCCCCGGGCAGGCCGGAGTTGCCGAAAAGCGGCGCGGGTTCGTCGCAGCCGAGGGCTGCGAGGACATAGTGCATCAGTGCGACCGATGCGGTCGAGAGCGTGTCATGGATCATGGGGTGACCGAGCCTTTGCAGGACAAGCGTGATCCCCAGACCGGTTGGTCTGGGTGAGGCCCCTTCGATTTTCATCTCTCGTCAGGGCTTCGCTCGGCTCCGGCCGATCTTCCCTTCCTTGCGCGACAGCGGTCGCGGCCATCGCGGAAAACAGCGTTGCCGATGACGGCATAGGCCCAGCTATCGAGCGTGCGGGCGCTGCCCGCGATGGTGCCGGAGCGATGGATCACGGCGGCCGGGCAATAGACTTCGGCCATGGCCGGCACCCAGCCGGCGATGCTGCCGGCGGGCTGACGTTGCCACCATTGCCCGGCAACCAGGGCGGTCAGCAGCACGACGGCGCTCACGCGGAACACGAGGGGCAAGCGGCGCTTCATTTTCTTTCCTCCAGCAGATTGTCGCTGCTGGAGAGGGTAAGCATTTCGAAATATGTCATATTGTTCAGGCAAAAGCGGCCAAGCTTGCCGCATGTTGCAGAAACCCGAATGTCATTCCTGCACGGCAGGACTTGGTTCGTTAACCGGTCTGGCCTACACCAGCCCCGTTCGTCAGCAGGCGGACCGAGGCGTGAGAACCTCGCTATAAGTAGCCGAATGCCCGGCCCGAACCAGTTTCGGCCGGGGGGCGCACGCGTATGTCCAGGGTTCCTCCGGGAATCTAAAGGCGTGCGCGCTCGTCTTATAGCGAGTTCTCAACTCCCGGCTTTCGGGCCGGCATCGCCTCGTTTCACGGGGCGGTGCCGCCGGCTGGGGAAGCCGGATGCATCGCCCGACACGGGGGTGCGTATGGTTGCGGGACACAGCCGCCAGTGGCGGAAAGCATTTCAAACACCATCGGTGATTTCGGCGGCCATGCTGCTCGCTGCCTGTGGCGGCGGGGGCGGTGGCGTCGCTTCGTCCGGTTCATTGCCGACGCCTGCACCCACGCCGACGCCGAGCCCGACACCAACGCCGTCTCCCACACCGACCCCGCCGCCCAGCGCTGCGGATAGCGCCGAGTACAAAGCGTCCGCCGCCGTGGTCGGTGCGAAAGCCGCCTATGCCTATGATAAGGGCATCACCGGCAAGGGCGTGACCATCGCGGTCATCGACACCGGCATCGCCACCAGCAGCGCCGAGTTCGCCGGCCGCATCTCGCCCGACAGCAAAACGTTCGAGAATAAGATCGCGCGTTGCGCGACCTGTGCACCGGAGACGGTGACCTTCCCGCTCGACGATGTGCAAGGCCATGGCACCGAAGTCGCCTCGGTCGCGCTGGCAGCCAGGAATGGGAACGGCATGCACGGCGTCGCCTATGACGCGACGCTGCTCGCGCTCAAGATCGCCGCACCGAATCTCGAGAACGTCACCGCCACTTCCGTCATTAAGGAGGCCGATGGCGCCAATCCGATGGCTATCGCCCCGGCCATCACCTATGCGGTGGAGAAAGGCGCGTTTGTCATCTCGCTGAGCGTGAACGGCGAGGCAGCCGGTCAGGTGGCGACCGACCAACGCACCGCCATGGACGGCGTCGTCAAAGCCGACCGGCTGCTCGTCCAGTCCGTCTCCAACTTCGTCGACGACAAGAGCGCCGCACCCGGCACCATCACCCGCAATCTCGTTGGCGGCGATCTGCAAAACAAGGGCAACTTCCTGTTCGGCATCCGTGTCGACAGTGCGCTGCGACCGCCGAGCGGCAATGGCCTGCCCGGCGATCTCGCCGACCGCACGCTGGCGGTCGTGGCGGTGGACGTCAGCGTCGTCGGCAAGGACGGGCAAATCACCACGGTCACCGGCAATAGCTTCGCCGCGCCGGCCATCGCGGGCGCCGCCGCGCTGCTCAAGCAATACTGGCCGCGGCTCGGCGGCAAGGCGATCTCGCGCATCCTGCTCGATACCGCGACCGACCTTGGCGACAAGGGTGCCGACCAAATCTTCGGCGCTGGGTTGCTCAACATCGAGGCGGCGATGAAGGCGCAGGCGCCCACCAGTGCTTTCGCCGCCGCCGACATGGTGCTGGCGCGCTATTCCTCGCTCAGCCTCTCCGGCCCATACGGTGGCGGTGGGCAGTTGTCCGACGCCGTCACCCGGATGACGGTGTTCGACCGCTATGGCCGCGACTTCGCGATGACTGGCACCGGCGGACCACGCAACCGGGGTTCGGGGTTGCTGGCGGGCGCGATGCTGGGGACGATCGATCCGCCTTGGCTGGCCACCACGGCCAACGACGCGAAGTTCGGTTTCACCTCCGCCGCCACCGGACCATGGGCCGCAGCGCGGTCCAACCGCCCGGCCACCTTCGCCTTCTCGCCTGCCGCAGGCCAGACCGTCAGCTTCAGCGCCAACGTCGCGGTCGGGCAAGGCGCAGGTATCGCAGGTTCTGCCTTGCGCGGTGTCGTCGCAGCGCCGATCGGCATGTCATCGTCATGGAGCGGAGTCGGCTGGTCGGCAGGCTTTGCTTCCGGCGCGTCGCGTGACGGCCGCTCTGCTTTGCACAGCTTCACTCTCGCGACGCCGTTGGGGCTTGGGGTTGAGCTGTCGGACCTGACCGAGCGCGGTCAGGTGCTGGGCCTGCGCGGGCCGGCTGGCTTTGCTCTCTCGGGTAGCCGGACGACGCTGGCCACACTGACCGCCAGCCGAACCGTTGCAGGGGTGCTGCTATCGGCAAGGGCAACGGCCGCCATTACTCGGGTCGATGGCGGATCGGACCTGCTGCGCTTTATTGGCCGGATGACCGGCACCGCCTTCGCGCTCGACGCCGCGCATCGCCTCGGCGGCGGTACCGTCACGCTTGGTCTATCATCACCGCTCCGGCTCGAACGTGCCCGCGCGGTGGTCGAGGCGCCAGTCGCCTATGATCTGATGACCGGCGCGCTCGCCACCCGCCTTACCAGTGTCGATCTGACGCCAACCGCGCGCGAGATGGACGTCGAGCTCGGCTGGTCAGCCGCGTTGTCACCAACCTCCTCGCTGCGGCTCGGCGTCGCGCATGCCTTCGACGCCGGGCACGTCGCTGGCGCGCAAGACACCGCCGGCTTTCTCAGCCTGACCCTCCGCTGATCCAGCATCACCACAAGGACATAGTCATGTACGATAGAATGATATTCGCAGCGGTTGCAGCCGGACTGCTCACCTTCGCCGCGCCCGCCTATGCCGCCGATCCGGCGACCATGGACGTGGCCGGCATCCGGCTCGGCGACACGCCGCAGCAGGTGAAGGCCGCCCTGCAACAGGCCGGATACAGGGTGACCGAGACGCGCAAAACTGCGTCCTTCTCTCAGCGCGTCGCGGTCGAGGTCGCAAACCGTAAAGGCCTGGCGGCACCCAATCCCACCTATGCCGGGATCGCCGCAATCATCGCCATGGGGCCACACCAAGAGCGCGCCGACATCCAATTCGCGCAAGCATCCGACGGCGACAGCGTGTCGCGCGTCGAGGTGACCATCCCGGGCACCGCGATGGGCGAAGCCGCGATGAAGGCACAGCTCTCCGCCAGATACGGCAAGCCCGATGCGGCGAAAGATCAGGGGCTGACTTGGCACTGGTGCGCGCCGCAGGCGGTGAAGATCTGCGGCATGACCTATACCAGTGGCGAGCTCGATACGGCATGGCCGACGCTGCGGGGCAACACCGCCATGGGCACCAATTCCATCATCCTGGAAGCGGGCACCGATGCCGATCGCCGCCTCAAGCAGGCGTTCGAGGCGGCCGTGCTGGCGCGGGCGCCCAAGACCGACCGGGCCGCGTTCTGACGATCGAACGGGGTGGCAGCGGCCACCCCGTCCATCTGTTCAAAAGCCAAGTCGCACTGATTGGCCAGGTTTCACGGCGACCTCCGCGCGCAGCCGTTCAACCAGTTCCAGCGCATCCGCCGCTGGCCAGTGACGCAACTGGCGCGCGACCACCGCGAAGTCGCCGGGCGTCAGCCCCTCTACCATGCCAAGGCATGTCGGGGCGGGCTCTCCGAAAAAACGCAGGAAGGCGGCGGCGGCACGCTCTGCCCCGAGCGGTTTCAGCCGGAGTTTAAAGACGAACCGCCGCAATGTCGCCGGGTCCAGCCCCGCCTCATGGTTCGTCGCCGCGACGACCGGCAACGGATGCAGGTCGAGCCACGTCAGCAGTTCGTTGACCTGTCCCACTTCCCAACTGGTTCGCGCCGTACTGCGGTCGAACAGCAGCGAGTCCGCCTCGTCGAACAACAGCACAGCCTCCCGCCGCCGCGCCTCGGCAAAGGCGTCGGCGATCTGCGCCTCGGTCTCGCCGACCCATTTGGACAACAGGTCGGACGCTCGCTTGACCAGCAGCGGCCGGTCGAGCGCCCGTGCCAGATGATGCGCGAAGGCGGTCTTGCCGGTGCCCGGCGGGCCCGTCAGTAGCAGCGACACGTCGCTTGCCCCGCCATCTGCCATGGTCGCGAACAGGCGATCGACTGGTCGATCGGTCTCGAACAGGTCGAGGTCGAACGCCGCCGGGCCGGGCGGCGGCAGCGTGCCACCGCGTAACGCCCGCACCAGCGCCTCGGCTGCGACGGTGCCGCCATCCGTCTCGCCCGCCAGCTTGCCCGCACGCGCGGCCATACGCAGGACGGTCGCCGCTTCCGGCGCGGCGTCGAGCAGGGTGGAAAAGCCCGGACCGGGCGTCACCTGCTCCTCCCGCGCCACCCGGTCGAGCATCGCCGCTGCCGCCGCCCGCGACGGCAGATCGAGCCGCAGCACGAAGCTCATCCGCCGCAGGATCGCCGCATCGACATTGCCGATTGCGTTGGTCGTCCAGATCACCGGCACCGGATTGGCCTCCAGCAGCCGGTTGACGAAGACCTTGCTGCCCTCACGCCGGCTGAACCAGTCGCCGCCCGCGGACGGGCTGGCATCGCCGATCAGGTCCTCCATCTCGTCGAACAGCAGCACTGCCGACCCGCGCCCGCCAAGCAAACGTTGCGCTAGCGCCAGTGCTGCGACGCGGTCCCACCGGCCGGGTTCCTCGCCGTCCTCGTCCGCCTCGCCGACGCCGTGAAGCACCGCGCCTGCCGCCGCCGCCAGCGTACGCGCAAGTTCGGTCTTGCCGGTGCCGGGCGGTCCGTAGATCAGGATGTTGACGCCCGCCGCCGCCTCGCCCAGCGCACCGCGCAGCAGGCGGACGAGAAAGTCGATCGGCTCGACATGCGCAAAGGCGTCGAGCTCCAGCGTGGCCGCTTGCCGCCGACCGACCAGCGTATCGAGCATCGCCTCTTCGCTTGCCGGAGCCCGGTCGAGCAGACGCTGCAAGGTCCAGCGGATTTCGACATCGGCCTCACCCTCACGGGTTGCTGTAAAGCAGGCCAGACCCATCCGCGTGACCGCACCCCGCCGCGCCGCGCGGTCCGCGTCCTCCGCACCCGCCCCGGCCATCTCGCCGAGGAGTTGCGGCAGGTCATGCCCGTGACGGCTGAGCAACCGCGCCAGGGCACCGACGCGCGGCAGTCGGTCGCACGCGACCATCAGCCGCAGCAGGGCCGCATCGACGGGCGACAATCCCAGCAACCGCGCCAGCGTGCCTGCGAGTTCTAGCGCCTCCGCCCGCACCGGTTCCCCACCCGGAGCAGCCAGACCGGCGAGTAAGCCTTCCCAGTTCCATTCGCCTTCCATATCGGGCAGCAGCCAGGGCCGATGCGGCTCCGCCCATTCCAGCAGCGCCTTGGCGAGCGGTGCCGTGGCGGGCAACGCGCCC
Organism: Sphingomonas sp. GV3; assembly: GCF_031082075.1. Taxonomy (NCBI): domain Bacteria; kingdom Pseudomonadati; phylum Pseudomonadota; class Alphaproteobacteria; order Sphingomonadales; family Sphingomonadaceae; genus Sphingomonas; species Sphingomonas sp. GV3. Next base: position 1,166,989 of record NZ_JARWLE010000001.1, read on the forward strand.
GCCGTCCGGAGCATCAGGCCCCGAACGATATCCAGTTCGTCCATGTCGTATCCACGAGTCTCTCAGGCCGACGGCGCAAGCGCGCGCGTCGACGTCATTCCTGTCGAAAGGGTGAGGTGCGGCGGGGGCGGATGCCGGCCCGCCGCCAACGTCGTGGGACGTTTACGCGAAAGGCCGAAGACCGCCGACCCGTGCACCGCAATAGGCGGCAAGGTCGAACACAGCATGTCTCCGTATGGCCCGCCGGTTGGTACGGGCTGGCAGGGTTGATAGCAGAAAGTCGTTACGCTCGCAATCCGTCAGGCGATCGTCACGGCATGCGCCCCTCCCGCCTGCTGCTCGAACCGGGTACGCCGCCCGGTGAAGCGCTCGATCACCGCCGCTGCCGTGCGGGCATGCTCGCTCGGCTTGACGGTCGTGAACACGCCGCCGCCCCCCAGAGCCATCGGCAACAGCAACTGGTCGGCGAGATACGGCCCGGCAAAGGCGTCACACGCCAGATAGCCGCGCATCCGCCCGACCGCCGTCTTCGCGACCCGCTCCGCCGTCACGCCCAATTGCGCGAAACCACTGACAATCTCGGTGACATGTTCGAATTTCGCCTCCAGTAGCAGGATGTTGCCCGGCCCCTGATCGACCGGCAATTCCCGCATGAAGCATTCGCGCTCCGACCAGCCGAACGCCTTGCGGACAACGGCGATCTCGCGCTCGGCAATCGACATGGGCAACCCGGCGAACAAGGCGCAGGCCGACACGCCGAACGCCTCGCCCCGCGCCATGCACTCGACCGGCCGGAGCGGGCCGGGGGCGATATCCACCTCGATCCGCCCACCGCCACGCGGATAGAAACCATGCCGGACCAGCCGCGCCTCGACCTGCCCGCCCATCCGCCGGACGATCGGCAGGAAGCAGCGCTCGATGAACTCGAACGGCGGGGCCAGCATGTTGTGGGTCCCGCCCTCCAGCACCAGCCGCGACGGGGCGTCGGCGAGCAGCAGCGGCATCAGCACCGTCTGCAACACCAGCCCCGTCGATCCCGCCGTTCCGACCGAAAAGCGATAATCGCCAGCCTTTACCCGGCCGGGACGGAAGGTCAGGTCGGACGCCCCGACGACCAGCCCCTCGCACGTCGCGCTGCCGATCGCGCAGGCCGCCTCGATCGCGGTGACATGCTGACGCATCAGTCCCGGCTTCGATCGCTTGGCGCGGACGTTGGTGATGCGGACCGGCTCCCCGGTAACAAGCGACAGCGCGCACGCATTGCGTACAACCTGTCCCCCGCCCTCTCCTTCCGCTCCATCAATCTCGATCATGATATTCACTCTGACCAATGGTGTGCGTCGTTCACGGCCGCCTTGGCGGCCGGTGAAGCGGGGCAGCAGGCGCCCGGCCTGTCGCTATCTCCCGCTTCACCCTTTGACGCACACCACCTGTTTCAACGTGTGGACGATCTCCACCAGATCGGCCTGGGCGGCCATCACGGCTTCGATCGGCTTATAAGCCTTGGGCGTCTCGTCGATCACGCCCTCGTCCTTGCGGCATTCGACGCCCGCCGTATCGGCGATATGCTCGTCCAGCGTCACCAGCTTCTTGGCGGCCGTTCGGCTCATCACCCGGCCCGCGCCGTGGCTGCAGCTATCGAACGAATCCGGGTTGCCGAGCCCACGGACGATGAACGACTTGGCGCCCATCGATCCGGGGATGATCCCCATCACCCCCTTCGCCGCGCGCACCGCGCCTTTGCGGGTCACCAGCACGTTCTCGCCGAAGTGGTTTTCGCGCGTGACGTAATTGTGGTGGCAATTGACCGCCTCCAACTCTGCCTCGAACGGCTTGGCGATGACCTTGCGCAGCGCGGCGATGACGTTGATCATCATCATCCGCCGGTTGAGCGCCGCATAATCCTGCGCCCAGCCGACCGCCTCGACATAATCGTCGAAATGGTCGGTCCCCTCCGGGAAATAGGCGAGGTCCTCATCGGGCAGGTTCAGGTGCCATTTGCGCATGTCCTGCTTGGCCAGTTCGATGAAGAAGGTGCCGATCGCGTTGCCGACGCCGCGCGAACCGGAGTGCAGCATCACCCACACCCGCGCCTCTTCGTCGAGGCACAGCTCGATAAAGTGGTTGCCGGTGCCCAGCGTCCCCAGATGCACGAGGTTGTTCGTGTTCTTGAGCCGCGGGTGCTTCTCGCAGATCCGGTCGAAGCGCTGGACGAGAGTCGCCCAGGCCGAGACGATCGCGGGCGGCGGCGAGCCCCAACTCCCATTGTCGCGCTTGCCCCGGCCGACGCTGCGGCCGTGCGGCACCGCCTGCTCGATCGCCGAGCGGACGCCCTCAAGATGGTCGGGCAGATCGCTCGCCATCAGCGAGGTGCGCGCCGCCATCATGCCGCAGCCGATATCGACACCGACCGCCGCCGGAATGACCGCGCCCTTGGTCGGGATCACCGAACCCACCGTCGCGCCGATACCGACATGGACGTCAGGCATCGCTGCAACATGCTTGAAAATGAACGGCATCTGCGCCGCCCGCGCCAATTGCGCCCGCGCGCCGTCCTCGACCGGAACGCCCCGCGTCCAGGCCTTGATCGGCACGCCGCCGGGAACGTCGGTGTATTCGTAAGCGATGGCGGTCATTGTCTAACTCCTCGGACTTACCTGTGAGGCGGCCGGCCTATTCCGGCCGCCTCTGCCGCGTGTCGGACCGTTCAATGCCATGCGACCCGACGAATGCTGCTTCGCGAGAAGCGTGCCAAAAGCCGTCAGGCGGTCGAAGACTTGGCCTATCCATCTCACAATTCACGCTTTTCTCAAAAGTCCGATACTAAGCGGATTGACTTACACCTGACGCGGTCACGATCGACAGGGATCGTAATTTATCCTATCGTATCGCCATGAAGCCCACTGTCGCTATCGGTTTTCTCGGCTCGACACTCGACGCGAGCAAATTCGACACCGGGCGCTGGAGCCGATGGCGGCCGACGGTCGGCCTCACCATGCACGAAGACCTACGGATCGACCGGCTCGTCCTGATCCACGGGACCCAGCATGCGCGCCTTGCCGCATTCGTGGCGCTCGACATCGCCTCCGTGTCGCCGGAAACGCGGGTCGAGATGCAGGTGATGGACTTCGCCGACCCGTGGGACTTCGAGGAGGTCTATGGAAAGCTGCTCGACTTCGCGCGGGCCTATCCGTTTGATCCCGATGCGGAAGACTATCTCGTCCACATCACGACCGGTACGCACGTCGCGCAGATCTGCCTGTTCCTGCTCACCGAGGCGCATTATCTGCCGGGTCGCCTGCTTCAGACACAGCCTGCCCGTGGGTCTGGCGGCGCGGCGGGGACGTGGAACATCATCGACCTCGACCTGTCGCGCTACGACAGCATCGCAACGCGCTTCGCTGCCGACAGCGCCGAGAGCACTAGCTTCCTGAAATCGGGCATCGACACCCGCAACGCCGCCTTCAACGCGATGATCGACGAGATCGAGCAGGTCGCGGTCCGCAGCTGCGCGCCCTTGCTGCTGATGGGTCCGACCGGCGCTGGTAAGAGCCAGCTCGCCCGGCGCATCTACGAACTGAAGCGGGTTAAGCGGCAAGTGAAGGGGCCGCTGGTCGAGGTGAACTGCGCGACGCTGAAGGGTGACAGCGCGATGTCGGCCCTGTTCGGCCACCGCAAGGGCGCCTTCACCGGCGCCGCCGCGGATCGCGCCGGGCTGCTGCGCACCGCCGACACCGGCGTATTGTTTCTCGACGAGATCGGCGAACTTGGCCTCGACGAACAGGCGATGATCCTGCGCGCCATCGAGGACAAGCGCTTCTTGCCGGTGGGCGCCGATCGCGAGGTCGATAGCGACTTCCAACTGATCGCCGGCACCAACCGCGATCTTGCCGCCTGCGTGGCGGCGGGGACGTTCCGCGACGACCTGTATGCGCGGCTCAATCTCTGGACCTTCGCCCTGCCCGGCCTTGCCGAGCGCCGCGAGGATATCGCGCCCAATCTCGACTATGAACTCGACCGCCACGCCGAGCGCGAGGGCGACCGCATCACCTTTAACAAGGAAGCGCGCGACCGTTATCTCCGCTTCGCGACCAGTGCCGAGGCGCGCTGGCCGGGCAACTTCCGCGACCTCGCCGCCAGCGTCACCCGCATGGCGACCTTCAGTCCGTCGGGACGGATCAACGTCGACTGCGTCACCACCGAGATCGCACGGCTCAAGCGCCTATGGACGAGCGGGGCGGACGCGCCCGATGCACTGGCCGGACTGATGTCGCCGGAGCAGTTGGAGGCGCTGGACCCGTTCGATCGGGTCCAGTTGGCCCATGTGGTGGACACCTGTCGCGAGAGCCGCTCCTTGTCCGACGCCGGACGAACCCTGTTCGCCGCCTCTCGCCGCCAGCGCACCTCGACCAACGACGCCGATCGCCTGCGCAAATATCTGGCGCGGTTCGATTTGAGCTGGACCGACGTGATGGGCGACCGCTGACCCTGTAGCTTACGGGGCGGCCGATGCCGCCCCGTACCGCTCAGGCCGCCGCCGTGATCCTGCTCCAGCCCGTGCGGAAGGCGCTGATCTCGTCCGCCCAGAGTTGATGGGCCGTGTCCACGAGATCGGGATGCTCACCGGCCCATCCGCTCGGCAGGTGCTGCCGCGCCAACACGCAGAGGTGGACATGCTGCCGGGCGGTGCTGAGTCCGTCACCAGGCACGTGCAGCACTGCCATCGTCGACAGGCGACGACCGCCGGCCAGATGAACAGCCGCATAGGCCGACGCCATGTCGAGCAGGTCATGCGAAGGCATGTCATACTCGCCTTTGATGGTCAGGATCGCGGCGAGCAGCCGCTGATGCGGCCGGACGTTCGCATCGTAATCCTCCAACAGCCGCAACAGCGGCGTATCGGGTGCCCCCTGCGCCAGGATCAGCCGATGGTCACGGGCCGTGACGGGGAGACCGCACGGTGTTCGCGGCGCATCGGCTTCCGGTTTGAACGGTGCCAGCTTGCTGCCGAACACCGCCATGACGTGGTTGACGCTCTGCCGGGATCGCGGACGCAGCAGCGCATAGCCGACGGCCTCACAGCCGGGTTCGCGCACGTCATAGATCATGTCCATGACCTCGGCCGGGCTGTGCCACGGTACCACGGCCGCATTCTTGGTCTTCATTGTCTTTGTCACTCCGGCAGCGTGGGCTGCACACGCGTCGCCTTCTTTTTCACCCTGACGGTACAGCCGCCAAGGCGCACTCCTGCTTCTCTCCTTGTGCTTCCGGCGCTCGCCTAGCGCCCGGCCCCTCGCCCATGAGGCGGGAAACCGGGGGGAAAGTCTATATCGCTCGGCCCTTTGCTCAGGCGGGGCGGGTTCGCATCACGCGCTTTTCGCCGTTTGCTTTGGTCCACGACGGGCAGCGCGAAGTCAGGCGCGGTCGATGTCGGTGGAAGCACCGTCGTATGCGGCACGGGTTCGGGTATCGCCGTTTGTCTCGCAACAGGCATTGGTCGTTTGACCACGTTCACCGCTGCTGATGCCGGAGGAACGGCCTCGGCCGAGCTAGGCGGCCCCGCATCGTTCGCACCCTCGACCTGACGAGCAGTCGGGGCGAGCGACGGCGATCGACCGACCGCAGCGGCGAGCGGTGGGGTCGCTCGTCCGGTGAGAGCATGACGAGGCACCTTCGCGTGCGGCTCAGGTTCAGGCACCGCGGGTGACTTCGCTTGGGGCATTGGTCGCGTGATCACGTTTGCCGATGGTGATGCCGCCGGAACAGCCTCGACCGAGCTTTCGGGCACCTCATGCTTTGAGACTTGAACCTGATGATTCGTCGGGACGGGCGATGGCGATGGAGCAACCGCAGCAGCGGCCGGTGGGACAACTCGCCCGAGAGCATGATCCGGTTGCGGGAGCGACGGCTGAAGCGCACGCCACCGCTGCGCCAGATCGGGGTCCGCCAGTGCATCGGCGAGGCGATATCTGACGGCCATGGCGAAAGTCCGCTCGCGGAATTCGCGATCGCCGGCCACGATCACCCGGCCGTCCGATTTTTGAACGGCAAGACGAAACGCCGCGAGCATGGCCGCCTCGTCCCGTGCGATCACGTCGATTGTCTCACCCCTGTCGAGGAAGGCTGTGGGACCATCGGCTTTCCGGGCGTAGCGGACGCCGTCCGAGCAGGGATAGGCATGAAATCCATCGATCGACGGCAGGTCGGTCGGGCGCTTGCCGCTCCCCACTCCGAAACTGGGGAACGCCCTTGCGCTATGGCGATGACGCCACGCTTCGGCCAAGGCACCTTCCCCCTGCTCATAATACCAGCTTTCCAAATTGGGAGCGGGCCGTTTGGGCGCCTTTTGCCTGGCGAGGGCAGCTGCGCGTGCACGATCGGTGGTATGCTCTGACGATGCGGCGTCGCGCTTGGCTTTCTGCCACCTTTTCCACCGTTCGAGCTCGCCGCGATATTCATCAGCCCTGAAGGCCTTAGCTAGCCGATCCCTCTTCGCGTCACGGGCCGCGATTTCCACAGCGGCCGCCCGCGGGACGAAGTCTCCAAGGCGCTTTTCCAAGCGCACGCGGGTGATCGACCGATCGACGGCCGATGCTCGTACCTTCTCGTTTCCAACCGACAGGATGACGCCGTTCGTCCCGATGGTATCATAGCTGATACCAACCTCGGCGAGCGAGCGATGCAACGCTTCCCACGATCGCGCCGCCCGGATCAGGGGCACGGCTTCCTCCTGGGCGATGCGGTGCGCGGAACGATAGCCCGTCCGGGTTTCGAACGCCGCGGCCTTCTGCGGGATCGATTTCCGATCCGCATCGACGCGCGCCGCTGCCCCGGCACTCATCACCACCCGACCATCGACCACCTGATAGCGAGCATCGGCTTCGGCCTGCCAGCCGAACCGATCGACGATCAGGGCAACCGCCTGATGCGCTGCCTCGAGCGTGAAGCCGTCGTTGATCTCGATCATCCGCCGGGCAAGCGGATCATAGCGGTTGAGCGCGATATGGACGTGACGATTGTCGGTGTCGCCATGGCAAGCATAGATGCACGGCTGGTCGCTGACGCCGAGATGCTCGAGGAACATGCCGACCGCTTCGTCGATCTCGGCGCGCGTCGGCAACTCGCCCTCACGCCAACTCAGCAGCCAGTGGTCGATAGGATTGGGACTGCGGGTTGCCGCCTGCGCGACGGCGATCATCTCGGCGCGTTGCCCCTCGATGGCGGTGCTGACAAAGTTGCGACCACCGATATGGAACAGGCGCTCGCCTTTCGTGCCGCCGAGCTTCTCGCGCAGCATATAAGCGACCTGATAATCCTTCTCCTCGCTCTGCTTCTCGGGCTGCCGGAGATAGTCAACGAGGTTGCGGGCATGCCTCGCCCGCTCCGTGGTCGCATTGCGCCCGGCCGGGCGCGCCGGGATGCGTTTCACGATCACGGGGTGTCGGCCTTTTCATCGCCATCCACCACATCGTCCAATTCGTCGACCAACCCCAGGATCGCGGTGCAAACGTCGCCCAGCGTCGTGGCGATCACGAACTCGTCGACATCGTGCGTCTCGGCCAGCTGCTGGATGCGGCGACCCGCGACGTGCAGCGCGGCGATCTTGCGCAGGGCATCACGATTGCGCACGCCGCCACCGAACAGACGGGCGCGAACGTAGGTGGAAATTCCCACTTCGCCGGCCTCGCTGACCAAGCGCTGCCGCTCCTCGGCAGTCACCCGGAAGACGATGCGGTTGCCGGAATCCTTCCTCGGCGGACGCTTGCCGCGCGCCTTCCGAGGAGCTCGGCCCGCGTCATTCTGGCTCACGCCGTTTCTCCTGCGACAAGCCTTCGGCGCGGAGCAGGCCCCGCTGCGCGGCCGGTGGTGTCATACACCACCGATCCTGCTACCTTATTTCCTCCCTCTTCAGGGCGCAGGCGAGAGCCGGAGCGCGTGCTCCTTCTCACCTGGGTGCGCACCCTCGTTCTTCTGTTCTGCCCAGCCCGCCGGGCTGGCTCGGGGCGCGTCATGCGCGGCCCCCTTTCGCGCGCGTCGGGCGCGCCTGCCGCAGTTTCTGCGGCAGGAGGCGGATGGTCCGCTGGTCTGGCAGATGGCCCGTCACGATCGGGATCTTCGCCACCGTGGCCTTGAGCTTCTCGAGCGAGGCGCGCCCCGGATAGCGGGTCATGCCTTCGCCACCCGTCCCCTTGTGGCCGAGCAGATCGTTGCGGAACTCAATGAAGACCTCTTGGTCCTTCAACTCGTCCGACACGGTATGGCGGGCGGAGTGCATCGCCTGACCGCGCTTCCGGTCGGGCACGCTCGGCGCGATATAGATCCACCACAGCTTGTAGAAGACGTCGCCCAGCTTCCGCTTGGTATCGCCGCCGGGCACGAACTCGGGGAACAGCAGCGTCTCGCCGGCCGCGCGCATCGCCTCGACATAGCGGAGGAAGCCGAGCCGGATCAGCTCATCGGCAATGACGATTACGCGCCGGGCGGACTTGTTCTTGATCCGCCCGGTGATGGTGGGGCGGATCAGCAGATAGTCGATGCCATGCCGCTCCTCGACATCGTCGAGCATGAGCTTGGCCAATTCCTCGCGCCGCGCGCCGGTGTACCAGACGAGCAGCAGCAGATAGAACAGGCCATCGTGGATGACCTTGGGGCCGGTCTTCAGTCGCTCCTCGACGTCGACGCAGCCGGTCCATGGCGGCAGGCGGAAGATCGCCTCACCCTGCTCACGTGTATAGCGCAGCCGCGCCTCGCGTTCGTCCTTGTCGATCGGGGCCGTGAACTCACCAAAGTCGATCGGCTCGGCGATGGCCACTGCCTTGCGCGTGAAGCTGTGGATCTGGCCCAGCTTGTTGAAATGCTTGTTGGCGGTGCCGGTGGACAAGCCGATCTGATCCATGGGCACATCGCCCGTCTCGACCCGATCGGCGAAAACGGCTGCCGCCTGTTCCAGGCTCTGCCCAAGGTCGTGGTCGCCAGCCGCCTTGCCATAGTTGACGGAGAGCTGATCGAACCATTTGTCGAGCTTGACGATGTCCGCCTTGGTAACCCGCCACATCGGCGTGCCGGGCGGCAACGACTTTTGCAGCAGCACGGCAGCCCAGCGAATCTGGCGCAGCGTCTGTTCGCCGACGCTATCCTTCTCGCGCTTGCCGCCCTTGCGATGCTCCAGCAGGCGGGGCGTCGTGGCGATCATCCGCTCCGCTGCCTCGACCGGGGTGCAATGCAGCCAGTCGTCCGGCACCGCTGGCGCGGCACCGACCGGCGCCGGATGAACGCCTGCGACCGGCAAAGGCGACGGCTGCGCCGGTGCAGGCGTGGGCGAACTGCCAGGCGCCACCGTCCCGGGCATTGCCGCACCTCGAAGCTGCGCCTCTGCGGCGGCATAGGCGTCGCGGTAGGCCGGATAAAGGGCTAGCTCCAGCATCCAGCGCAGCCGGTCATCGACCGCGAAACCGGCGGCGGCAAGATGGCGATCGATCTCGTCCTGCCGGATCGGGTCGGCCCCTTGCTCCTCCCGCATGGCGATGATCCTGCGCAGGTCGGCGATCCGCTGCGCGCTCCAGCCCTCCGCCTGCAACTTTCGCTCTTCGGCTGGCAGGAAGGACATGCGACCGCCCTGGTTCTTCAGCCGCTCGAAATAGTCGACGAACGCCAGATTGGCGGCCGAGTGGTTCTCGACGTCGTATGGCGTCGATCGCTGCAGGGTGCAGACCTCCGCCAGCCGCTCCTCGTACATCGCCTTGGCGATCGCCTGGAGCTCCTGCTCGGTGATATCGGTCTTCTGCCTGGCCCGCCTGTCGAGCATCTCCAGCACCCTCGGCGTCACCGCCGTGAGCGCCGCCCCCTTGTTGCGCGCTGCCTTCCGGTCGGTGGTCCGCAGCGACAGCCGGACATCTAGGGTGCCATTATCCAATAAACGGTGAATTCGGCGCCACCAAAAAATATGCCCGCGCCGATATACATGCTGAAGACAGTCCAAAACCGCGGCCTTCCCGGCCAGCGCATTGGCACAATCCGATGCACAATTGTGCAGGTGCCAACGGCCGACCCTGATAGTCAGCCAGCGTCTTCAAACACTTAGCAGCCAATTGGCTGGGATTTCAGGCAGATGGCTGGGGCGGCAGGATTCGAACCTGCGTATGACGGTACCAAAAACCGTTGCCTTACCGCTTGGCGACGCCCCAGCAAGAAGGGCGGCCTTATAGCCGCAGCGGCGGGGTTGGGAAGCCCCGCCGTGCGTCTTTATTGCTGCCGGGCCGGGGTCAGCCGAGCCGCTGCACCCAGCCGTGCGCGTCGGTGCCGCGGCCGCGCTGGATCGCCGTCAGCGCATCGAGCATCCGCTGCGTCGTCTGGCCGGTGCCGCCCGAACCGATCGTGAAGTCGCCGTCCGCGCTCTTGACCTGGCCGATCGGCGTCACGACCGCCGCGGTGCCGCAGGCGAACGCCTCGACCAGCCGCCCGCTCGCCGCATCGGCGCGCCACTGGTCGATCCCGTACAGCTCCTCGCGCACCGTCATGCCCTGGTCGCGGGCGATGCGGATGATCGAATCGCGGGTGATACCGGGCAGGATCGTACCGGTCAGCGGCGGCGTGACGAGACTGCCGTCGTCGAACACGAAGAAGACGTTCATCCCGCCCAGTTCCTCGACCCAACGCCGCTCGACCGCGTCGAGGAACACGACCTGGTCGCATCCCTGTCGGATAGCCTCAGACTGCGCCGCGAGGCTGGCGGCATAATTGCCGCCGCACTTGGCCGCCCCAGTGCCGCCTGGCGCGGCGCGGCTGTAGTCGCGGCTGACCCAGATCGACACGGCGCGTGCCCCGCCCTTCCAATAGGCCCCCACCGACGAGGCGATGACCATGTAGATGTATTCGGCCGACGGCTTGACGCCCAGAAAGGCCTCGCTCGCGATCATGAACGGACGCAGGTACAGCGCGCCGCCGTCGATCGTGGGGATCCAGTCGCGCTCCGTCTCCACCAGCTTCCGGCAGCTTTCGAGGAACAGCGCATCCGGCAGTTCGGGCATCGCCAGCCGGCGCGCAGAATCGCGGAAGCGCCGCGCATTGGCGTCGGCCCGGAACAGCGCGACATCGCCGTCGTCGAGGCGATAGGCCTTCAGCCCCTCGAAGATCTCCTGCGCATAATGCAGCACTGCCGTCGACGGGTCGACCGTGAGCGGCGCGCGCGCGGTGATCTGCGCATCGTGCCAGCCGCGCCCCTCCGTGTAGCGGATCAGCGCCATGTGATCGGTGAAGACGCGCCCGAACCCCGGGTCGACGAGGCGCGCCGTCCGCTCGTTCGCCGCGACGGGCGACGGGTTCGGATCGAAGCGGAAAGCGGGCAGGTCAGCGGACATCATCTCTCTTCTTCAGGCTTTCGGGGTTGCAGTCGCGTACGGGCGGTGGCTAAACCGGTCAACATGGCTGCCCCAGCTCCCTCCTCCGCTTCCGCCCAGTTCCTCCGCGAGCCCGAACTCCGTCGCGGCATGGAGCTTCTGTACTTCGGTCACAGTCACCTCACCCGTTCCGTCGATCAGGGTCTCGCCGCGCAAGGATTGGGCCGGGCCCATCACCGTGCGCTCTATTTCATCGCCCGCAAGCCGGACCTGACGGTCAGCGAGCTGCTGGCGCTGCTGGCGATCACCAAACAATCGCTGGGTCGGGTACTGAACGAGCTCACCGATCGCAAGCTGGTCGAATCGCGGCCCGGCGAGCGCGACCGGCGCCAGCGGCTGCTGCGCCTGACGGATGCGGGCGCGGCGATGGAGGCGGAGCTGTTCGAGGCGGTGCGCACGCGCATGTCCGCCGCCTATCAGGCCGCGGGCCAGGAGGCGGTGTCCGGCTATTGGGCGGTGCTGGAGGGGATGATCCCCGACTCGGATCGTGCCCATGTCGAGGGTCTGCGCGGCTGAGCGCCACGAGCCGCGCGTTGGTCTCAACCCGATCGGCAGTCTGACGCGCACCCCCGTCGCCCCCCTTGGCGCGGTTCCATGCCGTGCCACGACGTATCATAGGGTCTGATCCACGTGCGTGGAAGCGCGACCGGCCGCATTGCAAACGTGTAATGTCCTGTGATCGGCGTTGCGCGCCACCGCGCGGCGTCGCAGGAGCGCGCAGCCATGCAGATAGCGTTTCTCTTCTTCGCCGCCGTCGTCGCCTTCGCGGTCAGCACGATCGCCGGCGGCGGTGCCGGGCTCATGCTCATCCCCGTGCTCGCGCTGCTGCTGCCCGGCGTGGAGGTTCCGGCGGCGCTATCGATCGGCTCCGCGACCAGTTCGTTGTCGCGCATCGCGCTGTTTCGCCGCGCGATCCGCTGGGACATCGTGCGCTGGTTCCTGCCTGCCGCTCTGCCTGCGGCCGCGCTCGGCGCGTGGATGCTGAGCCGCTTCGATCCGATGTACGTGAAGCTGATCCTCGGCCTGTTCCTCGTCGCCAATCTGCCGCTGCTGTTCCTTCCGCCGCGTGGCGGGGCCGAAGCCGGCACAAGCGCCGCACGACCGGCGCTGCTGCTATCGCTGGGCGCCGCGGTGGGTTTGCTGTCCGGCTTCACCGGTGCGGTCGGCGTCGCGTTCAATCGGATCTATTTCCGGCTGCGACTGGAAAAGGCGGAGATCGTGGCGACCCGCGCGATGAACGAAATGCTGCTGCACATCGTCAAGATCGCCCTGTACGCAACCTTCGGCGTGCTGACGACGCGGAGCGTCATCGCCGGGGCTGTCGTCGCGGCCGGCGCGATCGGTGCGTCCTGGGTGATGGCCCGTATCCTGCACCGCATCGACGAGACGCTGTTCCGCCGTGCCAGCACGATGGCGATGGTCGCCGCCGGAACGAGCATGGTCGCGAGCGCCGCCCCGGCGGCGCTGGAACGCCAGAAGGCGGGCGTCGCCCTCACCAGCACCGCGGAAGACCGCGAGCTGCAAGCCTATTGGGGGCGTCATGGCTATGGGCTCGCCTGGTCGGCGCGGAACGGCATCGTGCTGGAGAAGCGGCTGTCGCTCGCGCACCTCAAGCCGCGCTACGCCCGTGCGCTGCCGCCGACCCCGTCCGGCGCGCGGATCGTCGCGATCGAGAAGTTCGCGCAGCTCGATCGCGAGGGGCTGGAGATCCAATACGCGCGCGGCAGCACGCGGTGGGAGACGGTGGTGGTGACCGAGCGGGATTAGCGTCCGATGCTTTTGCGTAAAGGCGGTGAAGGCCGGGACCTCGGCTATTGCGACCGCGCCTGTTGCGCCATCTCGCGATTGCGCCGCGCGGACGCGGCGAGCGTTTCGGCAAGAAGCGAGACCAGTCCGTCGGGACGGTCAAGCACGTCGAGCCCCGCGCGCGTCGATCCGCCGGGGCTGGCGACCCGATCGGCGAGGACATGCGGCGTATCGGGTGAATCCGCCGCCATGATCGCTGCGCCCTCCAGCGTCGCCAACGCGAGCCGCGCCGCCTGATCCCCGGGCAGGCCGAGCGCCGCGCCCGCCTGGGCCAGCGCATCGGCGAAGCGGAAGACGAACCCCGGCCCGCATCCCGCGAGCACGGTGACATCGTCGAACTGATCGGCGCGCGCGATCCACTCCACGAGTCCCAGCGGCCGCATCAACGCTTCCACCGCCGCCCGCGCCGCCGCGTCGGCTCCGTCCGCGTTCAGCGCGACCACGCCCCGCCCGATCGCGACGGGCAGATTGGGCATCGCCCGCACGATCGATCGCGCGCGCGGCATCACGGCGGCAAGCGGGGCATGTTCGACCCCAGCGAGGATCGAGATCAGCACGCGCGGCGCATGGGCGGCGAGCGGGCCATCGCGGAATTGCGCGAGCTGCTGCGGCTTGAACCCCAGCATCACGATGTCGAACGGGGCCGCATCATCGGCATGCGGCACGCTCGTGACGACCGAAACCCCCTGGGGCATCGCCCGCCCGCTCGGACTCACGACAGTGACCAGCGACGCATCCAGTCCCGCATCCAACCAGCGACGCAGCATGGCGCCGCCCATGTTGCCGCAGCCGACCAGCAGCATCCGGCCATCGGGCAGATCGTGGTTCATCGCGTCAGGCTTCGCCCTGGGTCTCGATCAGCGCCGCAGCGAGCGCCTCGCGCGGGGTCTTGCCGCCCCACAGGACGAACTGGAACACGGGATAGAAGCGCTCGCATTCCTCGATCGCCGATTCGACCAGCAGTTCGGCGGCGCCCAGCGACATCGTGCCCTCCTCGTCGCCGTCGATCATCGCTGCGTGGCGATAGAGCAGCACCCCCGACGAGGACCAAAGCTCGAAATGCCCGATCCACAGTTGCTCGTTGACCAGACCGATCGCCTCATAGACCGCCACGCGGCGATCGTCGGTGACCTTGATGTCGGGAAAAGCGAGAAACTGCAGGACGCTGTCGTCCTCGCGCCAGAGCGCCCGCAGTTCGTAGGTGGTCCAGCTGCCCTTAACCGTGGCGACGATCTCGTCGTCGTGCCGTTCGTGTTCCCAGCCATGCGCGGCATAATAAGCCTCGAGCATGTCGATCGGGGCGGCGGCGTCCTGGTCGTGGTCGGCGTGGTCGAGCATGGCCATTGCTCCTTATCGCACGAAGAGGCTGCCGCGGCAAAACCGCGACGGCAACCCCGGTCGATAAGGTTGCGGATAAAACTGTGGAAAAGTCAGGCGTCGGTTCCCGTCGCGCCCGACGCCTGCTTCGCCTCGAGCGCGTCGAGCCGCGCCTTGAGCGCGTCGGCCTCGTCGCGCGCGGCGATCGCGATCGCCTTCACCGCATCGAATTCGTCACGGCTCACGAAATCTAAGCCGCCGATCCACTCGCGCGCCCGCGCGCGGGCGTTCGACTCCGCCTCCCGGCCGACACCGGCGAGCGTGCCGGCGGCGCCGTTCACGAACTTGACGACATCATCGAACAGGCGGTTTTCGGTCTGCATGCTGGGTTCCGGTACGAATGGGGAAAAGCGTCTTCACAGCATCTGGGACGTGTGCGCCGCCGGCGCAAGGGTTCCGGCATCCGGGTTCAGCTGGCCGATCCGCCAGGTGAGCACCCCGGCAAAGCTGATCCAGACCAGATAGGGCAGGAGCAGCCATGCCGCCGTGACGCGGATGCGCGAGAAAGCGATGGTGGTGGCGATCGCCGCGACCAGCATCAGCACGATGACGAGCAGGGCCGCACCGATCTGGTGCATGCCGAAGAACAGCGGCGTCCAGATCAGGTTGAGCGCGAACTGCACGACGAACAGCCCGATCGCGAGCGGCCGACCGCGCGCGCCGCGCGCGTGGAGGATCATTGCGAGCGCGAAACCCATCAGAATGTACAGCGTGGTCCAGGCGACGGGAAAGACCCAGCCGGGCGGCGTCAGCGCGGGCTTCGCGAGCGCCACGTACCAGCCATTCTCCATCCCCGAAGGCACCGCCCGCCCCGATGCGAAGCCGAGCAGCAGGATCAGCGGCACCGTCACCGCCGCCCAGCGCAGGAACGACATTCGAAGTTGATCCTTGGATGCGACGACGTTCACGCGATGCTCCATCCCTTCCGGTCGGCGTCCTGTGCCCTGCGCCGCAGCATCCGTAAAGCGTCCGCTATGAAGATCGTTCCGAAAGCGGTCCGATCCGCCGCGCAGCGACCAGAAATTCCACGTTTCCTTCCGGCCCGGTTATCGGACTGGGCACCACGCCATCGACCGACCACCCTGCCCCGGACAGCCAGTCGGCGACCGCCGCGCACACCCGCGCGTGAACGGCCGGATCGCGGACGACACCGCCCTTTCCGACCTCCTCGCGGCCAGCCTCGAACTGCGGCTTGATCAGCGCGAGCAGCCGTCCGCCGTCGCGAACGAAGGACAAGGGACGTTCCAGCACCTTGGCGAGACCGATGAAGCTCGCGTCGCAAACGACGAGGTCGATCGGCTCCGGCACATGCGCGTCGGTCAGGATGCGGGCGCTGGTCTGTTCGTGGACGACGACGCGGGGGTCCTGACGCAGCTTCCACGCCAGCTGGTTCGTGCCGCTGTCGACGGCATAGACGCGCGCCGCGCCGCGGGCCAGCAGCACGTCGGTGAAGCCGCCCGTCGACGATCCGACATCGATCGCGACCGCGTCCGCCACGTCCCACCCGAAATGGTCGAGACCGTGCGCGAGCTTGATGCCGCCGCGCGACACCCAGGGATGGTCGCGACCGCGCACGTCGATCGCCGCATCCGGAGCGAGCGCCTGTCCCGGCTTGTCGACCTTGCGATCGCCGACGAAGACGAGGCCGGCCATGATCAGCGCCTGCGCGCGCGTGCGCGATTCGGCGAGGCCGCGATCGACGAGAAGCTGGTCCGCACGGGTCTTTGCCATGCCGCCCGATAGCCGCTCCCCGCGGCCGCATCCACCCGGCGCGAACGGCCCTCCGCTCGGCGCTTCGCTATTGTCCATCGGAATAGTGGGTATAACTTGACCGTTGGTGGGGGCGTGCCGGACGGCGTCGCTCGAGACTACAGGCCGGACATGCCCTTTCGTATTGGAGGGAGATGGCAATGACTGGTTTCGCGACGTTCGAATCCGCTGGCCCGACAATCCTGACCGTGCCGGGCCTCGGCGGATCGGGTCCCTCGCACTGGCAGACTCTGTGGGAAGAAGCGCGGCCGGATACGATCCGCGTCGAGCTCGGCATGTGGAACACGCCGCACCGCAACGCCTGGGTCACCAAATTGGACCAGGCGATCCGCGCCGCGGAGGCGCCGGTGATCCTTGCCGCGCACAGCCTCGGCTGCCTCGCGGTGGCGTGGTGGGCGGAGCTGAGCCCGCAGCCCTACGGATGGCCGGTGGCCGGCGCGCTGCTCGTCGCCCCGGCGGACGTCGACCGGCCCGACGCGCCGGAGGCGCTGAAGGGCTTCGCCCCCTCGCCGCGCACGCCGCTGCCCTTCCCGTCGATCCTCGTCGCCTCGCGCGACGATCCGTGGATCACGATCGACCGCGCGCACAGCCTGGCAGCCAATTGGGGCAGCCATTTCGTCGACGCCGGGCCGCAGGGGCATATCAATGCCGCAAGCGGCCTGGGCTGGTGGCGCGAGGGGCAGGACCTGCTCGACCGCGTCATCGCCGCCAGCAGCGACGGCCGCGGCCACGCCCGCAGCCCGGGAGACGCCCGCGCCGTCCTGGCCATCAACGCCACCGACGCGGCACAGGCGCATTATCTGGGGCGGTGATTATCCACGAACGGGCGCGAACGGATTGACGATGCGAAGCCGCCCATCGACCGTCAATCCGTCGTGCATATCCTCAGAATAGAGCTTATCGCACCCCGCGGTCAGGGCAGCGGCGGCGATCATCGCATCGTAGATCGACAAAGAGTATTGCTCGGCGAGGCGCAGGCCAAGGCGGTGAAGGTCGGGCGTCAGCGCCACGATCGCCGGGCACCGAAAGGTCACAGCCTCTATCGCGCGTGCGACCTGATCCCATGTCCACAGCCGCTTGCGGCGAAGGACGTTGGCAAGCTCGTTCAGCGACTGCACGCTGATTGCACCGCCATCCTCCAGCAACCGCGACGCAATGCCGCTCCGCGAATCCTCGTCGAGTGCGTAGACCAGGATATTCGTATCCAAGAAAACGCGGGTCACCGCGCGTTGGCTTCCTCGCGATCGAACTTATAGCCTGCGGGCAACGGATTATGGCGGGAAAGCTTGCGGATCGTGTCCATTGCCCATTCGCGCTGCTCGTCTGACACGTCGATGGTGACGATGGGAGGCTTGACGACCTGCACTTCGTCTCCCTCATGCAGCCCGAGCGCCATAACGACATCGTCAGGAACCTGTATGACGTAGCCCTCAGGGGATCGGGTGAGCTTCATACGGCGCAGCCTATCACAGGATCGACGCCCACGCGAGCCATCGGCCCGGTCCGAACCGCTACCGGGGGGCTCAGCGCCCCCCCCCAATTAGTCGCCGTCGTTCGCACGCGATTGTGCGTTCTCCACCCGCCCCCTCATGGTTGCGGCCTTGACCATACGGTACAACCGCGCATTGACCGCGATCACCACGACGACAGCCAGGCCGATGAGGATTGCGGCCCGGACCGATCCACTCACGCCCGCGCGCCCTCGGGCACCGCGGCGCTGTTGTGGCGCAGCGCCTTCAGCACCGTCTCGACGATATGATCGGCATCGAGCCCGGCCTCGGCATATTGCACCTCCGGCTTGTCCTGATCCTGGAAGACGTCGGGAAGGCGCATCGTGCGCAAGCGCAGGCCCGCGTCGATCAACCCCTCGTCGCTCGCCAGCGTGAGCACATGGGCGCCCAGGCCACCAACGGCATTTTCCTCGATCGTCACCGCGACCTCGTGCGTGGTGAGCAGGCGCCGGATCAGCGCCTCGTCGAGCGGCTTGGCGAAGCGCAGGTCGGCGACGCTGGTCGACAGCCCCTTCGCCTCCAGCACGTCCGCGGCCTTGAGCGCCTCGGCCAGCCGCGTGCCCAGCGACAGGATGGCGACCGTCTTGCCTTCGCGTACCAGCCGGCCCTTGCCGATCTCCAGACGCTGCGGCGTCTCGGGCAGCGACACGCCGGTGCCGTTGCCGCGCGGATAGCGCACCGCGATCGGGCCGCTGTCGTGCAGCGCGGCCGTATGCGTCATGTGCACCAGTTCCGCCTCGTCCGCCGCCGCCATCACGACGAAATTCGGCAGCGTCGCCAGATAGGTGACGTCGAAGCTGCCGGCATGCGTCGCGCCGTCGGCACCGACCAGACCCGCGCGATCGATCGCGAAGCGCACGGGCAGGTTCTGGATCGCGACATCGTGGACGACCTGGTCGTAGGCCCGCTGCAGGAAGGTCGAATAGATCGCGCAGAACGGCCGCATCCCCTGCGCGGCGAGTCCCGCGGCGAAGGTCACCGCATGCTGCTCGGCGATGCCGACGTCGAACGTCCGATCGGGGAAGGCCTTCGCGAACCGGTCGACGCCGGTACCGGACGGCATCGCCGCGGTGATCGCGACGATCGTCGGGTCACGTTGCCCCTCCTTGACCAGCTGGTCGCCGAACACGTTCTGATAGGCGGGAGGGCCAGGAGGCGCCTTCGCCTGCGCGCCGGTGATCACGTCGAACTTCTGGACACCGTGATATTTGTCCGCCGCCGCCTCGGCCGGGGCGTAGCCCTTGCCCTTCTTGGTGACGACATGGACCAGGATCGGGCCTTCCTCCGCATCGCGCACGTTCTCGAGCACGGGAATGAGATGCTCGAGATTGTGGCCGTCGATCGGCCCGACATAGTAGAAGCCGAGTTCCTCGAACAACGTGCCGCCCATCGTCATGCCGCGGGCATATTCGTCGGTCTTGCGCGCGGCCTTGTGCAACGGGCGCGGCAGGCGGCGGGCGAGGCGCTTCAGCACCTCGCGCACGCCCAGGAATTCGCGGCTCGACACCATGCGTGACAGATAGGCCGACAGCCCCCCGACCGGCGGCGCGATCGACATGTCGTTGTCGTTCAGGATGACGACCAGCCGGTTGCCGGCGGCCTCCGCGTTGTTCATCGCCTCATAGGCCATGCCCGCGGACATCGAACCGTCGCCGATCACCGCGACCGCCTTCGATGGCGAGCCGGAGAGGCGATTGGCGGTGGCGAAGCCCAGCGCCGCCGAAATCGACGTGGAGCTGTGCGCCGCGCCGAACGGATCATATTCGCTTTCGGTCCGCTTGGTGAAACCGGACAGGCCGCCGCCCTGGCGCAGCGTGCGGATGCGGTCGCGCCGCCCGGTCAGGATCTTGTGCGGATAGCATTGATGGCCGACGTCCCAGATCAGCCGATCGGTCGGCGTGTCGAAGACATAGTGGATCGCCACGGTCAGCTCGACGACGCCCAGTCCCGAACCCAGGTGCCCGCCGGTGGTGCCTACGGCCGATATCGTCTCCGCGCGCAGCTCGTCGGCGAGCTGGCGCAACTGCTCCGGCTTGAGCTTGCGCAGGTCGTCCGGGGTCTTGACGGTGTCGAGCAACGGCGTGGCGGGAAGGTCAGACATCCGAACCGCTTACCCCTTCCGATCCGAGGTGTCGATTGCCGGTCTGATCCTGGTCAATGCTTGGCCGCGACGCAGTCGGCGCAATCGCCGCGCACCTCGACCACCGGCCGAATGGCCCTGAAACCCGCGGCTTGCGCGGCTTCGCGCACGCCCTGGGTCAACGGATCATTGTCGAGGTGCACGATCTGCCCACAGGAATCGCATACCAGGAAGATGCAATCGTGCAGGCAATCCGGATGCGCGTTCGCGACATAGGCATTGGCGCTCTCGACCTTACGCGCCAGGTTGGCGGCGACGAAGACGTCGAGGATGCGGTACACGCTGTTCGCAGCCACCCGGCGTCCCTGCGCCTGCGACACCGCCTCCGCGAGGTCGTAGGCGGAGGCAGGCTTGGCGAATCCCGCGAGCGCATCGAACACGGCGGCGCGCATCTGCGTCCACTGTTCGCCCGCCCGCTCCAGCGTCGCCTGCGCGACCTCGGTCAGTTCATCGCCCTGCGGTTCGTGATGCTTGTGCGCCTGCGCCATGATCTGGATTTAGGATGCCGCCCGCGCGCGGGCAAGCGGATCAGGCGGTGGCGCGCCGGTTGAGATCGTGGCCGAAGGCGAGCAGGCCGACGCCGACGACGGTCCACAGCGTCTCCGCGCCGCCGCCGGCGTCGTGCGGCAGGCTCATCGCGCCCGCCATGATGCCGAGGCCGAGCGCACCCATCGCCGCGGGCATGACATAGCCATGTTCGAGGATCCCCCGTCCCAGGGCGAAGGCGCCGAGCAGGATCGCGAACGCGAGCCCGACCTCGTGGAAGATCGGGTTGAGCAGCATCGCGCCCGCCGCGGACAGCATCGCGAGCAGCACCGCGCTGGCGACGCAATGGACCACGCACAGCCCCGACAGGCCGATCGCGAGGCGATCGAGCCCCGGCCACCACCGGCGCGAGGGAATCGTGGTCGTCATAACGCGTCGTCATCTAGGCGCATCGGGGGCGCGTTACAACATCACATGTTGCCTTTCGGCGCCGCCTTGCCGGTCGCATCCCGCTCGCGGAGCCGGGCCGCGTCGTCGGACAGGGGCGGCGTGGCGCATCGAGCGCGGTCCGCCACGCTCATCGTCGGAGGCGGCGTGGCGCAGACGAAGCGCGCCTGCGGAATGGGGATGAGGTCGAGCGGCTCGAGACTGGGATCGCGGCGCGCGATGACCGGCCCCATCTTCGCGAGGAAGGCCGCGTTACCCGGATCGGCGTCGCCGGTCGCGGCCAGCGCGGTACGCCGCATCGCTTCCGCCGCGTCGAACCGTCCGAGTTCACGCAGCGCGTTGGCGGCGCGCATGTCGACCCAGCTGCGCGCCTTCGCCGGCACATCCGCCGGCAGCTTGCGCGCGAGGCGCACGAATTCCTCCTGATAGGCCCGTGCCTTGGCCAGGCGCGCCGGCGTCTGCGACGCAGAGAGCATGCCGCCCTTCACCTCCCAGGTGGCGCACAGCAGCAGCCACAGCACGTCGTCCGCCGGCCGGCCTAGCTTCGCCGCGAGCCAATAGGCACGATAATAAGGCGTATCGCCCGCCGCCAGCAGATCGCGATAGCCGGGACTGGCGATCAGGGCCGGCAACCGCGCGGTCTCGCCGGGCGTGAAGGCATCGAACATCACCAGCCTGTTGCCGGGGCACTCGGGCAGCGGGAGCGGGAACGGCAGGTAACTATACGGTCGCCCGTCGGGACGCTGGCCGAACGTGCTGTACATCGTCGGCCGCCACGCGCTGAACGTCTCGCCGCCGACCGCGCAGGTCATCGTGGCGGGGCCGCCATGCAGCGGCGGCAAGGGCGGCTGCGGCGCCGCAGCAGGGGGCGACGCCGCTTGCGCGAGCGTCGCGAGCAACAGGCCGAGCATCCGCGTCTCCTCGATGACGATCCGCTTGGCGCGGCATGCGCCAGGGTGTAACGCCCTGGCATGTTGCAGCCAAGCGCCGCCTTCCTCTCGCGTGCCCGGCCACGCGCCCTCTCCCGCTGGTTGTTCGCCGTCGCCGGCCTCATCGTCGCGATGGTCGTCGTCGGCGGCATCACGCGCCTGACCGAGTCGGGCCTGTCGATCACCCAGTGGAAGCCGATCAGCGGCATCATCCCGCCGCTGACCCAGGCACAATGGCAGGCCGAATTCGACGGCTACAAACGCATTCCGGAATATGCCGCGTTCAATCAGGGCATGACGCTCGCCGGGTTCAAGGCGATCTTCTTCTGGGAATATGTCCATCGCCTGCTCGGTCGCGTGATCGGCATGGCGTTCGCGCTGCCGCTGCTGTGGTTCGCGGTGCGCCGGCGCATCCCGTCGGGCTATGGCTGGCGGCTCGTCGCCATACTCGCGCTCGGCGGATTCCAGGGCGCGATCGGCTGGTGGATGGTGGCGAGCGGCCTGTCGGTGCGTACCGACGTCAGCCATGTGCGTCTCGCCGTCCACCTGCTGACCGCGCTGACGATCCTGGCGGGTATCGTCTGGACGGCGCTCGACCTGTACGCGCTGCACCGCGACCCCCTCGCCCGCCCCGCCCGTCTGACCCGCGTCGGCGCGATCGCGCTGGGGATATTGTTCGTGCAGATCTGCTGGGGCGCCTTCACCGCCGGGCTGGACGCGGGCTATGCCTTCGCCAGCTGGCCGCTGATGGGCGACAGCCTGTTCCCGGCCGGCGTGCCGATGCTGGCGCCGGAATGGCGCAATGCGGTGGACAATCCGGTGGTCGTCCAGTTCATCCACCGCTGGTGGGCCTTCGCCGCCGCCGCGGCGCTGACCGTCCTTGCGGTCCGGGCGACGCGGGCGGGATCGCGCGCCGGCTTCCTCGTCGTCGCGCTGGTGGTGGCGCAGATCATC
Organism: Sphingomonas sp. GV3; assembly: GCF_031082075.1. Taxonomy (NCBI): domain Bacteria; kingdom Pseudomonadati; phylum Pseudomonadota; class Alphaproteobacteria; order Sphingomonadales; family Sphingomonadaceae; genus Sphingomonas; species Sphingomonas sp. GV3. The sequence goes on from NZ_JARWLE010000001.1 coordinate 1,189,805, forward strand.
CTCGGCATCGCGACGCTGGCGAGCGGCGTGCAGATCGTCGTCGCGGTCGCACATCAGGCGAACGCCGCGCTGCTGCTGATCGCCTCGGTCTGCGCGGCGCATGCGGTCGGCCGTGGCGCGATGCGCGCCGCGGCATGAACGCCATCGCGCTCGTCCAGGCGACCTTTCCGGACGAGGAGGAGGCGCGCGCCATCGGCGGGCGGCTGGTGGAGGAGCGACTCGTCGCCTGCGCCAACGTATTGGGACCGTGCCTGTCGGTCTATCGCTGGGAGGGCGCGGTCGAAAGCGGCGCGGAGGCCATCGCGCAGTTCAAGACGCTGCCGCAGCGGGTGGAGGCGGTCGTCGCGCGGATCGCGGAGCTGCACAGCTATACCTTGCCCGCCATCGAGCATTGGACCGTCCAGACGAACGAGGCGGGCGCCGCCTGGGTGCGGGACTGCCTGACGGGGTGATGAATCGACCACTCCGGTGGGGCCGGCCAGACGTCATGGTATTATTTTACCCGTCGTGAAACCCGCACTTTGCTTGACTTCGCCGACCTCTTCCAGCATTAGCCCGCTCGTTCGCGCCGCCTCTCTCGGGCGGCGCGTCTCGTTTCGAACCGGAAAGGTCACGCCATGAAGGCGCTCATGAAGACCACCAAGGCGGCCAAGCCGCACGAGGTGGAGAAGAAGTGGCACATCGTCGACGCCACCGACCTCGTGGTCGGTCGCGCTGCGACGATCATCGCCAACGTTCTGCGCGGCAAGCACAAGACGAGCTTCACCCCGCACGTCGACTGCGGTGACAACGTCATCGTCATCAACGCCGACAAGATCCGCTTCACCGGCAACAAGGCCGCGCAGAAGGTCTATTACAAGCACACCGGCTATGCCGGCGGTATCAAGGGCGTCACTGCCGCGAAGGTACTGGAAGGCCGCTTCCCCGAGCGCGTGCTGGAAAAGGCCGTCGAGCGCATGATCCCGCGCGGCCCCCTGGGCCGTCAGCAGATGCGCAACCTGCGCATCTTCTCGGGCGCCGAGCATCCGCACGAAGCGCAGAACCCCGAGGTCCTCGACATCGCGGGCATGAACCGCAAGAACAAGGTGGGCGCATAATGTCCGACAACCGTCAGTCCCTCGCCGACCTCGGCGCCGCGCTGAACCAGCAGCGCGATGCCGCCCAGGCCGATTCCGACACCCGCGCCGATGCCTATCTGGCCGGCGAGCTGAACGAGCCGACGCAGACCGCTCCGCTGCGTGCGCAGGAGCTCGACAAGTTCGGCCGCGCCTATGCCACCGGCCGCCGCAAGGACGCGGTCGCCCGCGTCTGGCTGAAGCCCGGCACCGGCAAGATCACGATCAACGGCCGCGACCAGGAAGTCTATTTCGCACGTCCGACGCTGCGCCTCGTCATCAACCAGGTGTTCGGCATCACCGAGCGCGAGGGTCAGTATGACGTCGTCTGCACCGTCAAGGGCGGCGGCCTCTCGGGCCAGGCGGGCGCGGTCAAGCATGGCATCAGCCAGGCGCTGACCAAGTACGAGCCGATCCTGCGCACGCCGGTGAAGCGCGCGGGCTTCCTGACCCGCGACAGCCGCGCGGTCGAGCGCAAGAAGTACGGCCGTGCGAAGGCACGTCGCAGCTTCCAGTTCTCGAAGCGCTGATCCGGCGGCTTCGGCCAAGGTTCAAGCGAAGGGGCGGTCCGGCAACGGGCCGCCCTTTTCGTATCGGCCGACCATCGCCGCCCTTCGCCCTGCCCGATCGATCCGGATCGACGTCGGCCGCCCTGCGTTCGACAGGCGGACGGCATCATGCAACGGAAAGGGCAGGCGATGGACCGCACCACCCCATGGCCCCTTGGCTCCAGCGCTATGGCCGAGCGGATCAGGGCGTTCGACTGGTCCGCCACGCCGCTCGGTCCGGTGGCCGGCTGGCCCGCCATGTTGCGCGACACGGTCCAGCTGGCGCTGCATCATGCGATGCCGATGGCGGTGCTGTGGGGCGACCAGCGAATCCAGCTTTACAACGACGCCTGCATCCCGATCCTCGGCAAGCGCCACCCGGACAGTCTTGGCCGACCAGCCTTCACCAACTGGCCCGAAGCGGCGGGCCCGGCGGAACCGCTGCTCACGCGCGCGATCGCGGGAGAGACGGTGACGCTGGCAGATGCACCGCTCCGCCTCGATCGCGACGGCCGGGACGCGGAGGCCTGGTTCAGCATAACGACCTCGCCGCTGATCGACAGCGACGCGGGGCCGCGCGCTGCGGGTATCCTCGTCACCGCGTTCGAAACGACCGCCACCGTCATCGCCGATCGCGAGCGTGCCGCTGCCTTCGCCGTCCTGCGCAAGCGCGAGGCGCAGCAGCGCGTGATCCTGGAGGTGCTGCCGGTTGGGGTCGCCGTGGTGCGACCCGACGGCGAGCTGGAACAATGCAATGCGGTGATGCGGCATTTCCTGCCTACGGAGACCATGCCGTCGCGCGATCCCGAACGACAGGGACGATGGCAGGGCTGGGACGCGGAGGGACGGCCGATCGACGTGCGGGATTTCCCCGGTGCCCGGGCGCTGCGCGGCGAGAGCGTGCTGCCCGGCACGGAGATGCTCTACACCGAGGATGATGGTCGCCGCGTCTGGGTGCGGGTCGCCACCGTCCCGCTCATGGACGCCGAGCGCCGGCCGCAGGGGCAGATCACCGTCGTCCACGACGTCGATGCGATGAAGCGCGGTGCGGAGGCGTTGCGGGCCAGCGAATCCCGCTTTCGCAGCCTGGTCGAAGGGATTCCGCAGCTCGTGTGGCGCGCCAGGGAAGGTGGCCTGTGGACATGGGCCAGCCCCCAGTGGACCGCATTCACCGGCCAGTCCTGCGCGGACAGCCTCGACATGGGATGGCTCGATGCGGTGCACCCGGAGGATCGCGACGATGCGCGCGCGTTATGGGAAAAAGCGGCGGCGAGCGGCAGCCTGGCGATGGCGGGACGTCTGCGCCACGCCGCGAGCGGCGAGTATCGCTGGTTCCAGACCCGGGCGACGCCGGTACGCGACGCCGACGGCACCATCATCGAATGGCTCGGCACGTCGACCGACGTCCACGAACTGCGCGCGCTGAAGGACCGCCAGCAGATCCTTGTCGCCGAGCTGCAGCATCGGACGCGCAATCTCATGGGGGTCGTACGCTCCATGACGCAGAAGACATTGGAGACCAGCGTCGATCTCGACGACTTCAGGGCGCGCTTCTGGCACCGGCTCGACGCGCTGGCGCGCGCGCAACAATTGCTCTCCCGTCTCGACGACTATGGCCGCGTGACCTTCGACGAGCTGATCCGGACGGAGATCGCGGCGATGGACGGTGGTCCCGAGCGGGTGACGCTGGATGGTCCGATGGACGTCCGTCTCCGCTCCTCGAGCGTCCAGACGCTCGCGATGGCGCTGCACGAGCTGGCGACCAACGCGGTGAAATATGGCGCGCTCGGCCAGGCGCAGGCGACGCTGGCGATCCGCTGGTGGGTGGAACGGGCAGCGGACGAGGATCGACCCATGCTGTGGGTCGACTGGCGGGAAAGCAACGTGCGGCATGAAGGTGCGCAGCAGGGCGACCGCTGGGGGCACGGCCGCGAACTGATCGAACGCGCGCTTCCCTATCAGCTCGACGCCCGGACCAGTTTCGCGCTTACCCCGGACGGCGTGCATTGCACGATCGCCGTCCCGGTCTCGCACACGACCGCGGCCTTCATGGACATGCCGGGGAAGGATCATCGATCCGTACGATCCGCGTCGCGAGGCGGCTAGCCTCCTCCGGATCGTGCGTGACCATCAGGATCGGCAGGCCGACGTCGTCCCGCACGCGCTCGATCGCCACCATGATTTCCTCGCGGCGTGGCCGATCAAGCGACGAGAGCGGCTCGTCTAGCAGCAGGAACGCCGGATCGCTGAGCAGCGCCCGCCCGATCGCGACGCGGCGTGCCTCACCACCCGACAGGGTGCGCGGCCAGCGATCGAGCAACTGGCCGATGCCGAGCATCGCGACGACATCGTCCAGCGTCGCCGTCGCCGGCGCACCGTACATCAGATTGGCGCGGACCCGGCGATGCGGAAACAATCGCGGCTCCTGGAAGACATAGCCCGCGCGGCGAGCCTGGGTCGGCACGTCGATCCCCGCCGCCGCGTCGAACAGCAGGCGCCCGCCCACCGCGATCCGTCCGCGATCGGGCCGCAGCAGGCCGGCCACCATGTTGAGCACGCTCGTCTTGCCGGCCCCGGATGGCCCGAACAGCACCGTCAGGCCTGCCCCCGCGGTCAGGGCGAGCGCTATGTCCGTATCGCCCAGGCGGCGCGCGATCGCGATGTCAAAGGACATGGAAACCCCGCCGCACCCGCCGCGCGAGACTCTCCGACAGGATGAGCGCCACTAGGCTGAGCAGGATGGCGATCCCCGACAAGCGCCAGACCATTGCGTCCCCCCCGGGCTGTTGCAGCGCCGAGTAGATGGCGAGCGGAAGCGTCTGCGTCTGGCCGGGCACGTTTGAGACGAAGGTGATCGTCGCGCCGAACTCGCCGATCGAGCGCGCGAACCCGAGCACGGCGCCGGCGAGCACCCCGGGCAGGCTCAGCGGCAGCGTGATCGTCCAGAAGACCCGGCCCGGCCCGGCACCCAGCGTCCGCGCCGCGCTTTCCAGCCGGCGATCGACCGCCTCGATCGACAGGCGCATCGCCCTCACCATCAGCGGCAGTGCCATCACCGCAGCCGCGATCGCGGCGCCCGTCCAGCGGAACAGCACGCTCGCCCCGAACAGGCGCAGGAGCGGCGCACCGAGCGGGCCTGCCGGCGCGAAGGCGAGCAGCAGCGCCCAGCCCGTGACCACCGGCGGCACGACGAGCGGCAGGTGCACGACCGCGTCGAGCAGCACCTTGCCCGGAAAGCGCACGCGGGCAAGCAGCCAGGCAAGACCGAAAGCGATCGGCAACGTCACGACGATGGCGGTGCCGCCCACCTTGAGCGACAGGCCGACGATCGCCCATTCTTCCGGCGTCAGCATGCGGCCTGCCGCCTCCGCACGCGCCCCACGTTTCGTCGCCCTCGACGACGGCCGGCAGTCCGACACCTCAATGGGAACGGAGGTCTCACCGCGGATCGACGAAGCCAAAGCGGTGGAAGATCGCGCGCGCCTCGTTGCCGACCAGGAAGCGGCGGAAGGCTTCGGCATCGGGATGCGTCGACGCCCGCAGCCGTGCGACGGGATAGGTGATTGGCGGATAGCTCGACGCCGGGAAGACACCGGCGACCCGTACGGTCGGCGCGGCCTTGGCGTCGGTGGCATAGACGATGCCGAGCGGCGCTGCGCCGCGCTCGACAAGGGTCAGCGCCGCGCGCACGCTGTCGCCGCGCACCACCTTGGCCGCGACCGCGTCCCAGACGCCGAGCTTGCGCAACGCCGCCTCGCCATAGCGACCCGCCGGCACGGGCGTGTCGGCCATGGCGAGCGGTCCCGCCGCGAGAATCCTGGCGAGCGCGGCGCGCCCGAGCGGGATGCGGACCGTCGTTCCCCTCGCCGCGACGATCACCAGCCGGTTGCCCAGGAGGGTGGCGCGGCTCGCCGGGACGATCAGCCGCTTTGCCTCGAGCGCATCCATCCATTGTTGATCGGCCGAGACGAACAGATCCGCCCTGGCCCCCGCCTCCGCCTGCCGCGCGAGGGCGGACGAGGCGGCGAAACTGATCACGGGCCTCGGATGCCCCCGTTTCGCCCAGGCGTCCGCCGCCGCCGTCATCGACTCCTGCAGGCTGGCCGCCGCCAGCACCAGCGGTCCGGCCCGTTCCGCCGCCGCGCCGCTGCGTGCGCACACCAGCGCCGCGATGGCGGCGATGGCGCGCGCGACGATGCCGATCCGCATCATCAAGCTCACCGCGCGGGCGCGACGACGTAGCGATCGCCCGCCCAGCGTGCGACCTGCCCCGTATCCCGTCCGAACCGCAGCGTGCCGCCATCACCCTGCGCCAGGTCGAAGCCCGATGGATCGGCGATCTGCTGCGCCACGACGGCACGGTGATCGGGATCGGCGCCGCGCTGCACGACCAGCCGATATCCCATCCCCGCCGCGACCCCGACCAGTGCCGCCGTGTCGGGCAGGCGATCGCCGTCGAAATCGCCCTGGAGCGTCACGACAGGCTCGTTCACCCCATCGTCGTAGACCGGAAGACGCCCGGCGTCGCTGACCGCATCCGCCCAGTCGGCGACCGCCCGGCGGTAGCGGACCACCGGGTCGCCGCCATAGAGCGACAGCGACAGGCGTCGCGCGCAGCCCGGCCGCTGCCGCTCGACCGCACAGGCGCCATGGACCACGCCGACCGCGACGATCTTGCCGCCCGCGACGATCAGCGCTCCCTTCTCTCCGCAGGCATCCTTGCGACAGGCGGTGAACAGCCAGCCGCCGGCGATCTCCCGCGGCTTGTCCCCCGGCCCGCCGAGAACCGCGAGCGCCTGCTCCGCCACGGGTGGCAGGCCGTCGCGGAGCAGGTTGGCGCGCTGCCCCGCGGTCGCGGCACGGATGCCCTCGACGACACCCGGCGCGGCGATCAGGTCCGCGGTCGTCGCGCAGGCCTGTGGCTGCGACAGGCCACAGGTTCCCGATACGGCGGCGGCAAGGGCGAGGAGGAGCATGCGTCGGAAACCTTTCTTGGCGATGGCGTAACGCCCGGCTCAGCGCGGCGGCTGCGCCTGCTGGACCGCGGGTCGGTTCTTGACGGTCCTGTCGAGGAAGTCGAGGATCGTCGTCCACAGATGGTCGCTCACGCCGGGACCCCCGACGCGGTGCGTCTGGCCCGGATAGAACATCATCTCGAACGGCGTGTCGCTCGTCTGCATCCTGGCGGCGAACCGCGTCGAATTGTCGAGGAAGACGTTGTCGTCCGCCATGCCGTGCAGCAGAAGCAACGGCTCCCGGATTTTCGGCGCGTCCGCGACCGCGGCGGCTGCGGCATAGGCCTTAGCGTCCCTTGCCGGATCGCCCATATAGCGTTCGGTATAGTGCGTGTCGTACAATTGCCAGTCGGTGACGGGCGCCCCCGCCACCGCCGCCGCATAGACGCCTGGCGTCGTCTCGAGCATTTTCAGCGACATGTATCCGCCGTACGACCAGCCATAGGTTGCGATCCTGGACGGATCGACGAACGGCAGCGTCTTCAGATAGTTGGCGCCCGCGAGCTGGTCCTCGACCTCGACGCTTCCCATCGCATGGTAGATCTGGTTCTCGAACGCCCGCCCGCGGTTGGGCGAACCGCGATTGTCGATCTGGAAGAAGATATAGCCGCGCTCGACCAGATATTGCGGCAGTGCGCCCTGCCAGCCGCGCGTCACCGTCTGGCTGCCGGGGCCGCCGTAATGCTGGAAGAACACGGGGTAGCGCCTGCCCCGTTCCAGCGGCGGTGTGATCATCTCCCAGTGCAGCACCGAACCGTCGGCGGCCTTGATCGTGCCGAATTGCGTCGGCCGGTGCTGCGCGAGATAGGGATGATAGGGATGGCCCTCGACCAGCGCATTCTCGTCGATCCAGGCGATCCGCTTGCCGTCGCTGCCGGCCAGATAGACCTGCGGCGGCTGCGAGGGATTGGATCGCTGGACGATGACGCGGCTGGCCGCCGCATCCATCGTCGCCACGTGGGTCCATCCGCGCTCGGTCAGGCGCGTGACCGGCCCCGGCCGAATGTAGTCGACCGCATAGAGCTGTTGCTCCAGCACGTCGTCCTTATTGGCGGTGAAATAGAGCCGCCCCCTGCCCTCGTCGACCCCGACCAGCGCGGTGACCACCCACGGGCCCCTGGTCAGCTGCGTCCACCGTCCGTCCGGTTGCCAGCGATACAGATGGCCGAAGCCGTCGCGCTCCGATCGCCAGATCATGGTGCCGTCCGCCAAGGGGCGATAGGCGTCGGAAAGGTTGATCCAGCTCCTGTCCGGCGCGCGCTCGGTGAACAGGACGCGCGCCTTCCCCGTCGCGGGATCGACGGCGAGCATGTCGAGCGTCTTCTGGTCGCGGCTCTGGCGCTGGACCAGCAGCGTCGCCCCGTCCGCCGCCCAGTCGACGCGCGCGAGATAGATGTCCGGATCCGCGCCGAGGTCGACCTTGACCTGTCCCGTGCCGTCCGGCCGCATCACGTAGAGATCGACCAGGACGTTAGGCGTTCCCGCCGCCGGATAGCGCTGCTGGTAGATGCTGGTGCCGGTCGCGCCGATCGACGCCCGGGTTGCGATATGGACGGGCGCCTCGTCGAAGCGCTCGACGGCGACGAACCTTTCGTCGGGGCTCCACCAATAGCCGGTGCGGCGGTGCATCTCCTCCTGCGCGACGAACTCCGCCTCACCGAAGTGTACGGTCCCCCCGCCGCCCGTCGTGATCGCGCGCGCCGGGCCGCCGGCCAGCGGCTGTACCCAGAGGTTCTGGCCGCGGACGAAGCTGACGAAGCCGCCCCGCGGCGAAACGATCGGGTTGAGCGCCCCGCCCGGTGCCTCGGTCAGCCGCCGCACCGTGCCGTCGAGACCGGCCAGATAGAGATCGCCATCGAGCGGCACGAGCACCGACTTGCCGTCGGGCGCGAAGTCATAGGCGACGATGCCCTTCGATCCGCCGATACGTTCGCGCTCGCGCTGCATCTTCTCGGCTTCGGACAATTCGGCACCGCTGCCGACCTTGCGGCTGTCGACGAGCATCCGCTCCGCGCCGGTGCGCGTATCGCGCGCCCATAGGTCGGTGCGGTCGCGCTCGTCTGCGCGGGCGCGCAGGAAAGTGATCAGGCTGCCGTCCGGCGACAGGCGCAGCAGGCGCGGCGGCGTGCCGGACAGGTCGGGGCTGCCGAAGACGCGCGCAAGCGTCAGGGCCGGCGCCGCGGCGGGTGCGGCCTGCCCGGCCTGCGCGGCGGCGTCAGGACTCACGCCGCCCGTCGCGACCGATGCCAGCGCCATTCCCAGCATCCATAAGCGCATCCCATCCTCCGGTGATTTCGTGCGGGCGTTCATACGCAACGGTTCGGCGCCGTAAAGCATGGGTTTCGACAGGGTTACCGTCCTATCAACCGTGTCTTTACGTGCTTCGGTATAGATCGGGGTCCAGACAGGGCCTGCCGCGACAGTCAAAGGCTCGCGCGGCGGGTATTCTGCTCACACGGTCGGGGAAGTATGTTGGACACGGCGCGGACGGGATGGCACGCAAGTGCCTGGGACATGGTGGCGGCGTTCGGCATCGCCGACGGCAGTGCCGCGCATCCGCATGTCGCGCGCCTGCTCGCCCCCCATGCGGCGCCGCGCGACCTTTCGGATGCGGTCCATGCGCTTTGCACCCTGCACGGCCATCATCCGGGTCTTGCCGCCGAGGCCCGCCAGCATTGCGCGCAGCCCGACGCCTGCGACTGGCTGGAGGCGATCGCGGACGCCTTCGTGCTCGAACGCGGCTATATCGCGCGCCTTGCCGCCGCCGCCGGCCCGTTGCCCTCGACCCCCGGGCAGGCGGAAAGCGAGGCGGCGCTGCTGACCAGCGGCCATGCGCTAGAGATGCTGGCACGGTCCGAACGTCGCGGCTGCGCCACCGGGGCGGTCGCCGCCCTCGTCCACGACTGGGCGACGATCCGCGGCTTGCTCGACCATGCCGCGACGCGATTCGGCATCGACGTGCAGCCGCAGGCCTTTCCCCCGCCGGCGTACACCGGCCGCGCGATCGCGATGCTCGCGGCGACCCCCGCGACGGAGCGTGCGGTGAGCTTCGGCGCGCAGCAGCTGCTCGCCCAGCATCGCGCCCTCTGGGATCTGCTCGAGGCCCGCGCGAGCGCACGCGAGGGATGACCCGACAGCGCGCTTGCGCGCGCCCGCGCAAACCGCCTATCGCCATACCCGTTCTTCCAACGGGATATCGACCATGCAGCGTTTCGAAGGCACGCAAAGCTATGTCGCGACCGACGACCTGAAGGTCGCGGTCAACGCCGCGGTGACGCTGCGCCGGCCGCTGCTGGTCAAGGGTGAACCGGGCACGGGCAAGACGGTGCTGGCCTATGAGATCGCGAAGGCGGTCGGCGCGCCGCTGATCGAGTGGACGATCAAGTCGACGACCAAGGCGCATCAGGGCCTGTATGAATATGACGCGGTCGCCCGGCTGCGCGACGGCCAGTTGGGCGACCCCCGCGTGCACGACATCGCCAACTACATCCGTCGCGGCAAATTGTGGGACGCGTTCACGCAGCCCAGCCCGCCCGTGCTGCTGATCGACGAGATCGACAAGGCGGACATCGAATTCCCGAACGACCTGCTCCACGAGATCGATCGCATGGAGTTCCACGTCTACGAGACGGGCGAGACCGTGCGCGCGACCGAGCGTCCGATCGTCGTCATCACGTCCAACAACGAGAAGGAACTGCCAGACGCCTTCCTGCGCCGCTGCTTCTTCCACTACATCCGCTTCCCCGACCGCGACACGATGCAGGCGATCATCGACGTCCATTTCCCCGGCATCCAGAAGATGCTGGTCGGCCGCGCGCTGGACCTGTTCTACGAGGTGCGCGAGGTGCCGGGCCTCAAGAAGAAGCCGTCGACCAGCGAACTGCTCGACTGGCTCAAGCTGCTGCTGCACGAGGACATGCCGCTCGAGGTGCTGCAGAACCGTGATCCGACCAAGGCGATCCCGCCGCTGCACGGCGCGCTGCTGAAGAACGAGGCGGATGTGATGCTGTTCGAGCGCCTCGCGTTCATGGCCAAGCGACAGGGCCGCTAGGGTCCGATCCGGCAAAGCGGGATCGGCGCGGTGCCGGCACCGCTTCCGCGTCGGCGGGTCGGGGTCCGGACCCGCGGGCGGGTCGAGGATCGTGGGACGGGCGCGCCCCCCCTCACACCCGCCATCCGCCTCTAAGCGCTTTAGATCATTACCCGATCGCAATGACTTACGGGCGGTGCAACTCATCGCACCGGCGCATTTTGAGCGCGCGTTAACCATAAAATCCAACCGTCCGGTCATCGCGCGACGGCTATGCCAACTGCATGCGGGGCGTATCTCCCAGATTCGGCGTGTTGGCCGCAACCCTCATCGCGGCGATGTCGGCGGCGCTGCCTGCCGCTGCCAGCAATCTGCTCGATTACGTCGGCCAATGCGTCCCCTTCGCGCGCGCCGCCTCGGGCATTCATATCTACGGCGATGCCTGGACGTGGTGGGACCAGGCGCAGGGCCGCTACGCGCGCGGCCACGACCCAAGGGTCGGCTCGGTCATCGTATTCGCCAAGACCGGGCGCCTGCCGCTGGGACATGTCGCGGTGGTGAGCCGGATCGTCGAACGGCGCGTCCTCATGCTCACCCACGCCAACTGGTCGCGGCAGAATGGCGAGCGCGGCCACGCCGAACAGGACGTGACGCTGTACGACGTGTCGCCCGACAACGACTGGAGCGAGGTCAAGGTGTGGTTCCGCGACAATGACGGGCTGGGCGGCAGCGTCTACCCGGTCAAGGGCTTCATCTACGCCACCGGCCGCCCCGCGCCCGGCCTGTCGTCGCGCGATCCCGATTATGTCGGCGCGCTGATCGACGCCTATGTCCCGGATGCGGGGCGCCGCTAGGGCCTGCCCATAGCGGATTGGGATCCGGCGGCGTCGGGTGGATGATCGCGCCATCCCCCACGTACGCCGGCCTGCCGAAGAGGGGGCGGCCCATGACGCGGCGCTGCGACCGCCGTTCGTCCTTTTCCGCATGGCCGGCGGCCGACAATGTGCGTTGACGACTTCCACCGCCCCCATGGCTGTGCCACGCTGTCCGCAACGTTTCGTTACAGGACCTGCCATGCGCCGCGCGATCGCCACTTCCCTCCTCGCCCTCGTGCTTGCCGGCAATGGCCACGCGCAACAGCTCGGCTCCGACATTCCGAAGAGCTTCAAGGCCGTGGATGCGGACTTCGACTATGAACGGCGCAGCGTCGACATACCGATGCGCGACGGGGTCAAGCTGCATGCGGTGATCGTCCAGCTGAAGGGGCTGAAGGACGCGCCCATCATCCTGCAGCGCACGCCCTACGGCGCGGAAAGCGCCACCGAGCGCGAGGCGAGTTCGCACGGCGACATGGTGGTGCGCGCCTCCGACGCGGCGCTGCTCAAGGCAGGCTACATCCGCGTCTACGAGGACGTGCGCGGCAAATACGGATCGGAGGGTGAATACGTCAACGAACGCCCGCTGATCGGACCGCTCAATGCCACCAAGGTCGATCACTCCACCGACGCCTATGACACGATCGACTGGCTGGTGAAGAACCTGCCCAACACCAACGGGCGCGTCGGCATCATCGGCACCAGCTACGATGGGATGATGGCGGCGATGGCGCTGGTGAAGCCGCATCCCGCGCTTAAGGCGTCGGTACCGATGAATCCCGTGATCAACACGTGGATGAACGATGACGACTTCCACGGCGGCGCCTTCCGCCTGATCGGCTTCGACTATTATTACGGCCAGGATGCCGCGAAGGGGAATGCCGGCGACCTGTGGCGCGACGCCTATGACGATTACGACGTCTTCCTGCGCGCGGGTTCCGCGGGCGATTTTGCGCGGGCGCACGGCCTGGAGCAGCTGCCCTGGGTGAACCGGATGATGGCGCATCCCGCCTATGACGCCTTCTGGCAGGCGCAGGCATTGGAGACCATCCTCCCGAAGCAGCCGCAGACGGTGCCGACCCTGTGGGTCGCGTCGCAATGGGATCAGGAGGACATCTACGGCGCGGTCGCCGCCTATCGCGCGGTCAGCAAGGTCGATCCGCACCACGTCAACCATCTCGTCCTGGGACCCTGGGCGCATGGCGGCGCGAACGGCGACGGCTCGACGCTGGGAGCGATCCGTTTCGATGCGGATACCGCCCTGTGGTTCCGTCGCGAAGTGCTTCTTCCGTTTCTCGACGCCCATCTCAAGACGGGCGGCGCGCCTGACAGGCTGGCCCCCGTCACCGCGTTCCAGACCGGCAGCAACCGGTGGCAGACTCTGCCGGCCTGGCCACTCGCCTGCGAGCGCGGTTGCGCAAGACCGATGCAGCGGCTGTATTTCGCTGGCGGCGGCACGCTCGGCTGGACGGCGGGCGCCGCCGAGGGCGGCGACAGCTATGTATCCGATCCGGCCAAGCCCATTCCCTATCGGCTTCGCCCGATCCGCCCGACCTATGCGACCGGATCCAGCTGGCGCCAGTGGCTGGTCGACGACCAGCGCCCCTTCTCCGACCGCACCGACGTCCTGGTCTACCAGACGCCGGTCCTGACCAAAGCGGTCGCGATTTCCGGCGCGGCGGCGGTCGATCTCGTCGCGGCGACGACGGGGACGGACGGCGATTTCGTCGCCAAGCTGATCGACGTCTATCCGGCCGACTACAGCGAAAAGCCGGAGATGGGCGGCTACCAATTGCCCGTCGCGATGGACATCCTGCGCGGTCGGTACCGCGAAGGGTTCGAGATGGCCAAGCCGATCGCGGCCAATACGCCGCTCGCCTATCGCATCGTCCTGCCGCACGCGAACCACGTGTTCCTGCCGGGGCACCGGATCATGGTCCAGATCCAGTCGAGCTGGTTCCCCCTGTACGACCGCAACCCGCAGACCTTCGTCCCGACGATCATGGAAGCCAAACCGACGGACTATCGCAAGGCGACGATTACCGTCGGCTATGGCGGCGCGCAGGGCAGCTTCGTCGAGCTGCCGGTGGTCGACGCGAAATAGCGGAGCAGGAAGGCTGTTCAGTTAGCGCTGTCCTACATGGCCCGTGGATGGTATAAGGCGCGCATGGTCCGTACCCGGTCTTCGAATGGACTATCGTCCAAGAGGCGAACCTGTGCGACCTTTGTGACTTTCCGCGCGCCAAGCGCCTGTAAGGGCGCGTTTTCGTGTTCCTGAATTTTCTCGACGAATTACGTACCGCGGGCATTGCGGCGAGCATGAAGGAGCATCTCCTCCTGCTCGAGGCACTCGATGCCGAGGTGATCGGCCGCTCGACCGAGGATTTCTACTATCTCGCCCGTGCCACCTATATGAAGGACGAGGGGTTGCTCGACCGCTTCGACCAGGTGTTCGCCAAGGTCTTCCGCGGCCTCGAGACGCGGTACGGCACCACCGCCGCCGACATACCGGCCGACTGGCTGAAGGCCGTCGCGCAGAAATATCTGACTCCCGAGGAGATGGCGAAGATCGAGTCGCTCGGATCGTGGGACGAGATCATGGAGACGCTGAAGCAGCGCCTCGCCGAGCAGGAAGGGCGGCACCAGGGCGGCAACAAGTGGATCGGAACCGGCGGCACCAGTCCCTTCGGCAATGGCGGCTACAATCCCGAAGGGGTACGGATCGGCGGGGAAAGCACGCACAAGCGCGCGTTGAAGGTGTGGGAGCAGCGCGACTTCCGCAACCTCGACAACACCCGCGAACTCGGCACGCGCAACATCAAGGTCGCGCTGCGCCGCCTGCGCCGGTTCGCGCGCGAGGGGGCGGCGGACGAGCTCGACATCGACGGCACGATCGACGGCACCGCCCGACAGGGATGGCTCGACGTGCGCATGCGCCCCGAACGGCGCAATGCGGTCAAGGTCCTGCTGTTCCTCGACGTCGGCGGCTCGATGGACCCCTGGGTCAAGCTATGCGAGGAATTGTTCAGCGCCGCGACGAGCGAATTCAAGAACCTCGAATTCTTCTATTTCCACAATTGCCCCTATGAAGGGCTGTGGAAGGACAATCGTCGCCGCTTCCAGGAGCGCACGCCGACGATGGAGGTACTGCACAAGTTCGGCCACGATTATAAGCTGGTCTTCGTCGGCGACGCGTCGATGAGCCCTTATGAGATCACCTATCCCGGCGGCTCCGTCGAGCATTTCAACGAGGAGGCCGGGGCGACGTGGGTGCAGCGACTGACCACCACCTATCCGGCGGCGGTGTGGCTGAACCCGATCCCGGAGGCGCAATGGGGTTATACCCAATCGATCCAGATCCTGCGCCAGCTGATGTCGGACCGCATGTACCCGCTCACCCTCGCCGGTCTCGACGCCGCGATGCGGGAGCTGACACGCAAACGCTAGCCAGGCCATTTCGGACATGATAGCATCGTCGCTTACGGGAGAATTGCCATGCCGCTGATCCTCATCCTGGCGCTTCTCGGCACGGATGCCACGGCCGCGCGCTCGACCTCGGCAAAGCCGTGCGTGAAAGTCGACGCGGAGCATATTCGCCGCGACGCACCGAAGCCGACGCTGCGCAAGCTCGGCGAACTGCCACCCGCCAAGCCCTTCTACACGGTGCTGCGCGAAATCGACGGCTGTCCGCAGAACGTCGTCGTACCTGCGCGCGCGCGCTGAACGCCGGTCGACGCGCTCAGGGGTGGCTGACCACGCCGCCGGTCATCGCCTGCGGCACGCCCGTCGTACCGGGGAAGCTGATCGGCAGATCGTTCAGCCGCCGCACCGCCATATAGGCAAAGCCTTCGGCCTCCATGGCGTCGCCGTTCCAGCCCAGCGCATCGCTTGGCTCGGGTGTCAGGCCGGTACGGGCGGCGATCATCGCGAGCAGCGTCGGATTGTGTCGGCCGCCGCCCGCGACGATCAGCCGCCGGGGCCGCTCGGGCAGGTGCGACAGCGCGTCGGCGACCGATGCCGCGGTGAAGGCGGTCAGCGTCGCTGCGCCGTCCGCAGGCGACAGGCCGCGCGCCGGTTGGATGGTGAAGTCGTTGCGGTCGAGCGACTTCGGCGGGGGGAGGTCGAAATAGGGATGATCGAGCATCGCAGTCAGCACCGTCTCGTCGACGCGCCCCGCCGCTGCCAGCGCGCCATCGGCATCGAAACGCGCGCCGCTCTCCGCCTCGACCCAGCTGTCGATCAGGCCATTGGCCGGACCGGTATCGAAGGCGATCAGCCTCTGGTCGGCACCGACGAAGGTGATGTTGCCGACTCCGCCCAGATTGAGCACCGCCACCGGCTTCGGCAGTGCCGCCGTCAAAGCGGCGTGATAGACAGGCAACAGCGGCGCGCCCTGCCCGCCCGCCGCGACATCGGCGCTGCGCAGGTCGCTGACCACCGGGATGCCGGTGGCGCGTGCCAGCACCGCACCGTCGCCGATCTGCCATGTCCAACCGCGATCCGGACGGTGCGCCACCGTCTGGCCATGGTAGCCGATGACTCCGACATCCGACGCCTCCATGCCTGCATCGCGCAGCAGCTTGTGGACCGCCATGGCATGCGTCCGATCGATAAGTTCGCCGGCCGCCACCAGATCGGGACTGGCGCGGGGCCGATCGAAGGTCAGCGCCAGCGCGGTCGCGGCGGCAAGCTGTGCCCGCGCCGCATCCGAATAGGGTTCGCCGCGAAAGGCGATGGGCCGCACGACCGCTTCGCCATCGGTTTCGATCACCGCCGCATCGATGCCGTCCAGCGACGTTCCAGACATGAGTCCGATCGCGAGCATGATCTTCGTCCTCCCCCTCCCGCCTGCACGGTCGCGGCCGACCTGTCGACCGCTTCCGAGCCGGCCCGTGTCCGATCAGCGGCGCGCGATGACCAATTCCCCCGCCTTGGCGGCATCGGGGATGTCGAAGCTGAGCGTACCGGCGGCCGGGTCGAAACGTGCCGACGACGCGCGCAGTCCGCTGACCCGACCATCTCCCTGCCAGCCATGGACGACGAGCGCGATGCGCGACCACCAGGGTTTGAAGCGCCCCTGTCGCGTGTCGAACGCGATACGCAGACCGTCGGGCGTGACGGTGCAGCGCACCTGCTGGCGCAGGAGCATGCCCTTGCGGAACGCCATCGAGTGGCCATCGTCGGCGTAGAGGTCACCGCGGCAATCGTCGCCTGGATAGACGTCGAGCTGCAGCGGCCCCTTTGGCGTCTCGCTGGTGCTCTGCACCAGCGGCTGGCGCGGCAGGATCGTCCCCGCCCGGACGAAGACGGGCAGATAGTCCAGTCGCGGCGTCACCGTCAGCCGATCGCCACGCGCGGTCGCTTCCCCGGTCGCCTGGCTCGCCGACTGGATCTGCCCCGCTTCCTGTTTCTCGGGCGTACCCGCACGCCGTCCGGTCCAGTAATCGTACCACCCGCCCGCGGGCAGGCAGACGTCATAGGCGATCGGCTGGTCGGGCCGCGGCGACGGGGCAACGAGCAGCGAGCGGCCGACGGTGAAGGTCCACGACTGATCGCACGACAGGCGCAGCGCGGAGGGATAGTCGTAGAAGACCGGGCGCAGGATCGGGTCGCCCAGACGGCTGTTCTGGTCTGCCAGCGCATAGAGATAGGGCATCAGGCGATAGCGCTCCTCGATGAAGCGCCGGCGGATCGCCAGATGCTCCGGCCCGTCGACCCAGGGCTCGACTCGCGGCGTTCCCTTCGCCGAATGATCGCGGAACACGGGGTAAAAAGCGCCGATCTCGAACCAGCGGGTTGCCAGGTCCGCGCTGGGCCCGCCCGCAAAGCCCGTGACGTCCGCCGCGCCATAGGAGAAGCCGGAAAGACCCAGGTTGATGATCTGCTGGACCGACAGCTTGAGATGATCCCAGGTCGCGAGATTGTCGCCCGTCCACGTCACGGCATAACGCTGCCCACCGGCGTAGCTGGCGCGTGTCATCACGAAGGCGCGCTCGTTCGGCGCCAGCTTCCGCAATCCGTCGTAGGTCGCGCGCGTATTCTCCATGCCATAGACGTTGTGGATCTCGGCATGCGGCGCCGTGCGGGCCGCGAAATCGTCGCTGGCGATCCGGTGCATCACGTCGGGCGGCATCGTCTTGGTCGGCGTTTCGAAGATCGCCGGCTCGTTCATGTCGTTCCATGCACCGGCGACGCCGTCCGCGACCTGCTGCGCGAACAGGCCGCCCCACCAGTCGCGCGTCGATTTCTGCGTGAAGTCGGGAAACACCGATGGGCCTGGCCAGACCGGCGCGACATAGATCGACCCGTCCGCCCGATGCACGAACCGGTCGCCCCTGATGCCGCTGTCATACGGCGCATAGCCCTGGTCGGGCGCGCGCGCGACATGCAGGTCGGTGATGGTCACCACCTTGAACCCGTCCTTGCCCATGTCCCGGATGAGACCCTTCATGTCGGGGAACGTCTGCGTGTTGACGGTGAACGGTCGGTTGCGGTCCTGGAAATCGATGTCGAGCCACAGAACGTCGGTAGGGATCCGCTCCTGCCGCAGCCGGCCCGCGACGCCGCGCAGCTCGTCCGCACTCATGTAGCTATAGCGGGACTGCTGATAGCCCAATGCCCATTGCGGCACGAGCGGAGCCTTGCCCGTCAGGTCGGTATAGCGGCGTACGACCTCCGCCGTGGTGGGGCCGGCGATGACATAATAGTCGACCGGACCGTCGGGCGCGCCAAAAGCCAGAACATTGTCGTCGCGGTGCCCGAAATCGAACCAGCTGCGCCAGCTATTGTCGAAGAAGATCCCGTAACTGCCGCCCGCGCCGCCGACGGCGATGAAGAAAGGAATCGATTTGTAGATGGGATCGTCGCCGCTACCGAAGCCAAATGCGTCGGTATTCCAGTCGACGAAGCTCTTGCCGCGACGGTCGAGGCCGCCGGTCTTGTCGCCCAGTCCGAAATAATGCTCCCCCTGCGGCATCGCCTTGCGCAGCGTGAAGGCAGCGCCGTCGCGGGCGAAGGGCTGCGCGGCATCCGCGGTGATCACCTTGCCGGCCGGATCGGTGACGGTCATCCGGCCGTCGGGCGCGAAGGCGACGCGGAGCGCGGACGTGGCGAAACCGTCCGGCGTCGGCGTCACCCGAACGCGCTGCCTGCGGACATCCGCCTCGACCGCCCAGCTTGCGTCCTCCGGCATCGCGCCATCGCGGTCGATCCGCACGCGCAGGATCGAGTCGGTCAAGGCAACGACGCGCACCGTGCCGCCGGGACGGCGGACGGAGACGCCATCGAGCTGCGCAACCACCGACGCAACCACCGACGCGTCCGGCACCTGGGCCGCCGCGACCCCCGGCATGACCGCGAGCGGCGCGAGCGAAAGCAACAAGGCGGCGCGGCGCCGGGCGAGGGGCGCAAGGCCACGCGAAATCATGATCATCTCTCCCTGGGGATGGGTATGCTATGCTTCCCCAAGGAGTTGCGGGAGGAGAACCCGCGCGTCAACCACGGATGATGGCGGACGTGGCACGGGCCGGCGGACGTAGCCCGTCAGGCGCGCCGCTGCATCCCCGCTTCGCGCGCGATCGCGATCCCGTCGACGACAAGTTCGTAATGCGCGGGCGAATAGCCCGCCGCCAGGAACGACCGAACCTCCGCCGAGGGCACCGAATAGCCCCGACGCCAGCTCAGCACCGCGATGCGACGCAGCGCCTCCAGCTTCGGGTCGGCGAGCTGCGTGCTCGCCTTGATCCCGAACACCCATTCGATCAGCCGCGAGAGCGGCCCCGGACCGCGCAGCGACGACAGACCGTCACCCCGCGCCAGCCCGATCACCGAGCGTTCGAGCTCGGTCAGCATCGGCTTGTCCTCGACGGGCGCGGCCAGCCGCTGCACCGCCGCCGCGCGGGCAAATCCGGCCATGCCGGGCTCTGCGAATGCCATATATGCCATGATCGACCTCCCTTCCCGCGTCCGACCGGACGACCCCGCGCGCCACCACGGCGCACAGACCCGTTTGCGGTCCGACGGATGAACCTTGTTTACGAACGACTGGAACATCGGGCGGCCGATCCGCCGCCCCATCTTCTATACTGATCGGTATATAAGGCGGTTCATCCGCCGTCAATCGTTTTGTACCGACCGGTAGCAAAAAATTTGCGGTGGATCAGCGACCCGGCCAGACCGCCAGGCTCGTCTCGACGAGCAAGGTCAAATCCTCACGCGTCGCCCCCGCCCCGGCCTGCACGGACATCCCCAAAAAGAGTGCGAACAGATAGCTCGTCAGGCCGACGGGATCGATGTGCGGCGGCAGGTCGCCCTCGTCCCGCGCCCGCGCGAACCGCTCAGTCAGCGCCGCCTGCGACGAGGCGCGGCGCGCCAGCAAGGCATCGCGGATGGACTGCGCCTCGGGTCCGCAGGCCATGGAATTGATCACGCCCATGCAGCCGTGCGGCTCGCCCCGGCCGGTCTGCGCATCGAGCGCGCCGCGCAGCAGATATTCCGCCACGCCTCGCGCCGTCGGCTGATCCAGCGCACCCCGCATATAGGCCAGCTTTTCGGCCTCGTAGAGGTCTAGCGCCTTGTGAAACAGGGCCTCCTTGTTGCCGAAGGCCGCGTACAGGCTGGGGCGGGTGATCCCCATGGCCTCCGTGAGGTCGGTCAGCGAGGCGGCGTCATAGCCCTTCGCCCAGAACACGCGCAGCGCCGCCGCGAGCGCGGCATCGGTGCAGAATTCGCGCGGGCGCCCCTTGGCGGGGGTGCACGGCGAAGCCGGCAGAGGCGACGGGGCGGCTAGAACGGTTTCCATATCGAGCGGTATATATATCGTCGTGGCGCATCCGCCAAGCCGTTCCGTTCGAACAGCCGCATCCCCTCCCGCCGTCCTGCCGGACGCCGGCGAAGCGCCGCAGCGCCACCGCCGACGTGCCGGTCGAGGATATTCCGCCGCTCCGTCGCGTTGACGGGAACGACGCGAAGGAGAGCGACATGACCGATATCCGCAAGGTCGATCCGGGGCACGGCGCCGGCGGCGCGCCGTTTGATGACGAAAACGGTCTCTATGGCCAGGACTATCATCGGGATCGGGAGGCTGCGATGGGACGTGAACGCCCGAGCGGCACGGTGGCCGAGGACAAGGGCGCGGCACCGCATCCTGCCGAAGGCGGCGCGCGCCAAGCTGATATTCCCGCCGACAACGGTCGCCGCGCGTCGTTCGACCCACGGACCGGCGAGGTCCACGGCAGCGGCAGTTCGGCCGGCGGCGGCAGCGAAGGTGATGACTTCAGCAGCGACTCCGAGGCGGGCGATGGCTATCCCTTCACCGGCCGGGAAGGCACCGTGCAAAAGGCACCCGACGATCTAGGGCCGCCCCATTTCAAGGAGTGAGGCGCAGTCATGTCCCGCGTCGGCCGGACGCGGGGCCTCCCGTCGCATCGCTCAGCGCAGCGGCACGATCACTTCGTTGGGATGCGCGACGTTCAGTTCCTTGCGGACCATCTCGTCGACCATGTCCGGATTGGCATGGTCGGGGTCGAGCAGCGCTACGCGGTTCTTCAATACCGCGCGCCGCTGATCCAGCAGCGCATATTGCTTCTCGCGCTTGGAAAGCTGTCGCTTGTAGTCGCCATAGGCTATGATGCCGTCCGGCCCAAGCACGGCATAGACGCCAAAGATCGCGACAATCGTGAGGCCGACGGCAGGCAAGGCCGCGCGACGCATCGTCTTGCGAAAGGCAGAGGATTTCGTCGCGCGGGCCATGCATCCATCCTGATTCGGGCCGACTCGCGCGTCAAGCCCGTAAAAGCGTCAGGCCTTAAGAACGCTACGCCCGGCATAACGTGCCACCGAGCCCAGCTCTTCCTCGATACGGATCAGCTGATTGTACTTCGCGAGCCGGTCCGAGCGCGCGAGGCTGCCGGTCTTGATCTGGCCGCAGTTGGTCGCGACCGCGAGGTCGGCGATCGTCGCGTCCTCGGTCTCGCCTGAGCGGTGGCTCATCACGGCGGTGTAGCGGGCGCGCTGCGCCATGCTCACCGCTTCAAGAGTCTCGGTCAGCGTGCCGATCTGGTTGACCTTCACCAGCAGCGAATTGGCGTAGCCGCCCTCGATGCCGCGCGCGAGACGCTTCGGATTGGTGACGAACAGGTCGTCGCCGACCAGCTGGACCTTGTCGCCCACCAGATCGGTCAGGGCCTTCCACCCTTCCCAATCGTCTTCGCTCATCCCGTCCTCGATCGAGAAGATGGGATAACGACGGGTCAGATCGGCGAGATATTCGGCCATGGCGCCGCTCTCGAGCACCTTGCCCTCGCCCGAGATGTTGTAACGGCCGTCCCTGTAGAACTCGGTCGCCGCGCAATCGAGCGCCAGCATCACGTCGTCACCCGGCGTGTAGCCCGCCTTCTCGATGCTCGCCATGATGAAGCCCAGCGCTTCCTCGGTGCTGGCGATATTGGGGGCGAACCCGCCCTCGTCGCCGACGCCGGTCGCAAGCCCCTTGTCGTGCAGCGCCTTCTTTAGCGTGTGGAAGATCTCCGAGCCGCAACGGACCGCCTCGACGATGCTGTCGGCGCCGACGGGCACGATCATGAATTCCTGGAAGTCGATGGGGTTGTCCGCATGCTCGCCGCCGTTGATGATGTTCATCATCGGTACCGGCAGCACGTGCGCGGAGACGCCGCCGACATATTTGTACAGCGGCAGCCCCCGCGCGTCCGCCGCGGCCTTCGCCGCCGCCAGGCTGACGCCCAGGATGGCGTTCGCGCCCAGCCGGCCCTTGTTCTCCGTACCGTCGAGCGCGATCATCTTGGCGTCGAGCTCCGCCTGATCCTCGGCGTCGTAGCCGACAAGCGCTTCGGCGATCTCGTCATTGACCGCATCCACCGCGCCATCGACACCCTTCCCACCCCAGCGGCTCTTGTCGCCGTCGCGCTTCTCGACTGCTTCATGTGCGCCGGTGGAGGCGCCCGACGGCACCGCCGCGCGACCGAAGCTGCCGTCCTCCAGCAGCACGTCGACCTCAACGGTCGGATTGCCGCGGCTGTCGAGAATTTGGCGGCCGTGGATGTCGATGATTGCGGTCACGTAACGATGCTCCTACCTTTTGGGGCGAGATACGGGCCGGCCTCTACCCCGCTCGCTGCATAGCGGCAATCTCCTATGGCCGGAGGGAACCGCCATCTGGCGGGGCGGGTTGAGGCGGTCGAACAACGAAAGGGTTCGTCATGTCCGACACCGACGCAAGACCGATGACCGACGCGGACGTGCTGCCCGCCTCGGCCGGCGACACGCTCGACGCCGACACGTCCGGCACCGCGCAGAGCAAGACCGCTCAGGCCAAGCAGGCGATCAGGGATCAGGCCGACAAGTTCGGCGGTCAGGCCAGCGACCGCATCCGCACGCTGGCCGACACCGGCAAGGAAAAGGCCGGCAGCGCGCTCGACCAGCTCTCGCAGATGATCGGCGACGCCGCCGGTCAGGTCGACGAGAAACTGGGCGCGCAATATGGCGATTACGCGCGGCAGGCCGCGACGACCGTCTCGCGCTTCTCCGAGCAGGTGAAGGGCAAGGACGTCGACGATCTGCTCGAAGACGTCCGTGGTTTCGTCCGCGAAAGCCCGGGCGTCGCCGTCGGCGTTGCCGCTGCGCTCGGCTTTGCGCTCGCGCGGCTGGTGCAGTCGGGCCTCGACGGCAACAAGGGCTGAGCGTTCTTGGCTAGCACGGGGAACAGGCAGATGACCGAGGAGCCGGGCGTGGCGACACTGGTCGGCCAGCTCGTCGAGGACACACGCAATCTCGCCAGCGCGGAAATCGCCCTGGCGAAGGCGCGTGTCGGCGAACGGGTCTCGGCCTATAAGAGCGCCGCGATCTTCTTCGCCATCGCCGGGGTGCTCGCGCTCGCAGCCTTGGTGGCGCTGCTCGTGGGGCTCATCATGACATTGACGCCGCTGATCGGGCCGGGCTTCGCAACCGCGGTAGTGGTCGTGCTGGTCCTCGTTCTGGCGGGCGTGCTCGGCATGATCGGCAAAGCCCGGCTCGCACCGGCGAAGGTGGTACGATGAGCAACCTTCCCGGCACCCGTCTTGCCGATGCCGAGGCGGAGGCGACCGCCGCGCGCGAACGGCTCAACACGACGCTCGCGCAGCTGCAGGTCAAGCTCGACCCGCGCACGCTGACGCGACAGGCGACGAAGGAAGTGGTGGACAAGAGTGCCGCCGCGGCGGCCGCGGGGATCGACACCGCGCGCCGCAATCCGGGCGCGGTCGCAGGCGCCACCGCCGTCGCCGGGCTCTTCCTCGCGCGCCACAGGATCGCCCACCTGTTCCGCCGCAAACCCAAAACAGACCGCCGGGATTGACCGGCCACCGCGATAAAGGATCGACCCATGGCTCCCAATCACGAAACGCAAGGCCAGATCGCCGACATCGTCCACACGGCCGAAGACAAGGCGCGCGATGCCGCGCGCGCGCTCGAAGGAAACCCGATCGGGCTCGTCGCAGGCGGCCTTGCCGTCGGCGCGATCGCGGGCATCCTGATCCCGCGCTCCGCCAAGGAAAAGGAACTGCTCGCTCCGGTCGGACGGACGATCGCCGAGCGTGCCCGCTCGGCAGTCGGTGCCGCCCGGGAAGCGGGCTATCAGGCGCTCGACGAGCGTGGGCTGACGAAGAACGCCGCGCGCGATCAGGTCAAGTCGCTCTTCCAGGGGTTGACCGAGGCGGTCCAGACGGCCGGCTCCGCAGCCGCGGCATCGGCGCGGAACAAGGGCTGAAGGCTCCGCCCCGGCGGTCGACCCGCCGGGGCGGTCAAGGCCTTCAATATTGCGCTGCAACAGGCTAATGGGCGGCGATCCCTCCCTAGCCAGGATTTCGCATGAGCAAGCTTCACCTCGTCTTCGGCGGCCGCGTCACCGATCCGCGTACGCTCGATTTCGCCGATCCCGCCAGCCTCGAAGTCGTCGGGATCTTCCCCGATTATGCCAGCGCCGAGAAGGCGTGGCGTGCGGCCGCACAGCGGACCGTCGACGACGCGGAGATGAAGTTCGTGGTCGTGCACCTCCATCGCTTGCTCGAGCCGGATCTGGTCGCGCCCACGGCGTAATCGCGCACGGCGACGAACGCCGTCGCCGGCACGTTTGGATCATTCGTGCCTCGGCAAGCCCGGCACGAACGGGCAGCGCGGATCGCCCGTCGGGCAAATCGGATGGCGTCAGAACAGCTCGTCGAGACAGCGATGGAATTCAAGCCGTTCCCCATCGAGCGCGGCGATGCCGTAACCGGCCAGAAATCGCGTGGCAGCATCATCGCCGAACTCGCGCAAATTCTGCCACAGGATCGCGATGTCTTGATAGCGGTCTGCAACGCCAAGTCGCCCGACATTGATGCAACCGGTGACCACGCCCGTGGCGTCGATCAACACGTTCCCCAACGAATAGTCGCCGTGCGTGACGACGCCGTGGCGCACCGCCGGTCGTAGCGCCACCAGTCGCTCCCACATTTGAGCGGCGGACCAGCCGGCATGGTCAGGGTCGAAATCCTCATGGTCGACCATCCCTCCATCAATCAACCGGCGAGCGTGCGCCAGACGCACATCCGCGCCGGCTTCGAAGGGGCAATCGGCGATCGGCAAGGCGTGAAGGCGACGCAGGAAGCTGACGAAGGCATCGATGACGGCGGGAAGCATGGCGGGATCGTGCGCGATCCAGTCATCGCCCGTCCGCCCCGCGACGGCCTCAGTCAGCAGCCATGCTTCGCCCGGCCCCCGCATGAAATGGAGCGGCGTTGCGCAGGGAAGGCGGCCGTGCAGCCAGAACAACCGATGCGCCTCGTCGGCGACATCGTCCGCGATGCGTCCCCGACCGAATTTGAGGTAACGCGCCGGCGCGTCGCTGCGGGTCAGGCGTAAGACGCTAGCCCCGGCTTCTCCGCAGAGAACCGGCTCGACCGACCAGCCATCAATCAGGTCTTGGAGGGGACGCGGCACCGACTGCGACACGCCCCCGCCCCGATCAGATGAACTCGATCTTGCTGACCAGATAATAACGGTCGCCCGCGGGCACGGAGACTTCGACCTCGTCCTCGACCTTGCGACCGATCAGCGCGCGGCCGAGCGGCGAGTTGTAGCTGATCCGGCCGGTCTTCGCGTCCGCTTCGGTCTGCCCGACGATCTGGTATTTGACGGGCTTGTCGTCCTCGTCGAGCAGGGTCACGGTCGCACCGAACACGACCTTGTCGCCCGACAGATCCTTGGGATCGATGATCTGGGCGCGGCTGAGCTTGTCCTCGATATCGGCGATCGACGCCTCGATCTGGCCCTGGCGCTCCTTGGCCGCATGATATTCCGCGTTTTCCGACAAGTCGCCGTGCGCACGCGCTTCCTCGATCGCGTCGACGATCTGGGGACGCTCGACTTTCAGACGCTTCAGGTCCTGGGTGAGCTTGTCATAGCCCTCCTGGAGCATCGGCATCTTTTCGACGGTGGCCATAGTCTCGTGTCCCCAAATTCCCTTGCCCCCGTGCGGGCCGGTTACCCGGCCCGCCCGCACGTCACGCCATTATGTCGGAGGATCGATGGTGCGACTGCGAATAGTAGGATTGCAGGGGCCGTACTTCAAGGGAGGCGGTCCCGATCGCCTTGGCGACCTGAAGACTCGCGGGCGCGGTGGTGAAATAGGGGATCTTCTGCCCCAATGCCGCCTGGCGGATCGGCTTGGAATCCTTCAGGCTCTGCCACCCCTCGGTGGTGTTGAAGATCAGCGTCACCTCGCCGTCCATGATCCGGTCCAGGATGTGCGGACGCCCTTGCGCGACCTTGTTGACCTTTTCCACCTCGATGCCCGCGCGGGTCAGGTAATCGGCCGTCCCGCCTGTCGCCAGGATGTGGAAGCCGCGCGCGACGAGTTCGCGTACCGCGGGCACGATATGCGGCTTGTCGGTGTCCTTGACGCTGACGAACGCCGTGCCGCCGGTCGGCAACACGGTGCCCGCGCCGAGCTGCGACTTCATGAACGCGGTGGTGAAATCGGGGTCGATCCCCATGACCTCGCCGGTGGACTTCATCTCGGGCGACAGCACCGGGTCGATGCCGGGGAAACGGTTGAACGGGAACACCGCTTCCTTGACCGCATAATGATCGATGTGGCGGTCGATCGTCGGCAGGTCCTTCAGCTTCTCGCCGGCCATGACGCGGCTGGCGATCTTGGCGATCGGCGTGCCGATCGCCTTGGCGACGAAGGGCACGGTACGCGATGCGCGCGGATTGACCTCGATCAGATAGACGACGCCGTCCTTGACCGCGAACTGGATGTTCATCAGCCCCCTGACGCTCAACGCGCGCGCCAGCGCCTCGGTCTGGCGCTCGATCTCGGCGATCACCTCGGCGGGCAGGCTGTACGGCGGGATCGAGCAGGCGCTGTCGCCCGAATGGACGCCCGCCTCCTCGATATGCTGCAGCACGCCAGCGACCACCACGTCGTCGCCGTCGCAGATCGCATCCACGTCGACCTCGATCGCGTCGCGCAAATACTGGTCGATCAGCACGGGGCTGTCGCCCGACACCTGCACCGCGGTCTGGATGTAATCGTCGAGCTGCTGGATCGAATCGACGATCTCCATCGCGCGGCCACCCAGCACGTAGCTCGGCCGCATCAGCACGGGGAAGCCGATCCGCTCGGCCGCCGCCACCGCCTCGTCGCGGCTGCGCGCCAGACCGTTGGCGGGCTGCTTCAGCCCGAGCTTGTTGACCAGCGCCGCGAAGCGTTCGCGATCCTCCGCCAGGTCGATCGCGTCGGGGCTGGTGCCGAGGATCGGAATGCCCGCCTTTTCCAGCGCGCGCGCCAGGTTGAGCGGCGTCTGGCCGCCGAACTGGACGATGACGCCGACCAGTTCCCCGCGCGACTGCTCGACGTGCAGGATCTCCAGCACGTCCTCGGCGGTCAGCGGCTCGAAATAGAGGCGATCGGACGTGTCGTAATCGGTGCTCACCGTTTCCGGGTTGCAGTTGATCATGATCGTCTCGAAGCCTGCATCCGCCAGCGCGAAACAGGCGTGGCAGCAGCAATAGTCGAACTCGATCCCCTGCCCGATCCGGTTCGGCCCGCCGCCCAGGATCACGATCTTCCTGCGATCGGACGGCTGCGCCTCGTTCTCGGGCTCGCCGAAGCTGGGCGCCTCATAGGTCGAGTACATGTACGGCGTCTTCGCGTCGAACTCCGCGGCGCAGGTATCGATACGCTTGAACACCGGACGCACGCCCAGTTTGTGGCGATGCTCGCGCACCTCCTCCTCGGTGACGCCGCCGGTCATCGCCTTCACCGCCTCGTGGATCAGACCCGATCCACGCGCGATGCCGCGCGCCATGCCGCGCAGATTCGCGGACTGCAGCGCCAGCCACGCCAGCCGCTTGTCGCTGAAGCCCATCGCCTTCAGGCGGCGCATGCCCGCCGCATCGATCGGCAGGCCGTTCTTGCAGACCTCTTCCTCCGCCGCGACGATCTCCCCCAGCCGCTCGACGAACCAAGGGTCGAACTTCGCGATCGCGTGGATCTCGGCGACGGTGAAGCCCTCGCGCAGGGCCTGCGCCGCGACCAGCAGCCGGTCGGGGCTCGCCACCGCCAGCGCCGCCTCGATCTCCTCGCGCGGGGCGCCGGACAGGCGCTCGACGCGGTTGAAGCCGGACAGGCCCGTCTCCAGCCCGCGCAGCGCCTTCTGCATCGATTCGTGGATGTTGCGGCCGATCGCCATCACCTCGCCGACCGACTTCATCGCGGTGCCGAGCACGGCTTCGGCGCCCTTGAACTTCTCGAAGGCGAAGCGCGGGATCTTGGTGACGACATAGTCGATCGTCGGCTCGAACGACGCCGGCGTCGCGCCGGTGATGTCGTTGTCGATCTCGTCGAGCGTATAGCCGACCGCCAGCTTGGCTGCGACCTTGGCGATCGGGAAACCGGTCGCCTTGGACGCCAGCGCCGAAGACCGCGACACGCGCGGGTTCATCTCGATGACGATCAGGCGGCCGTCCTTCGGATTGACCGCAAACTGGACGTTGGAGCCGCCCGTCTCGACGCCGATCTCGCGCAGCACCGCGATGCTGGCGTTGCGCATGATCTGATATTCCTTGTCGGTCAGCGTCAGCGCCGGCGCGACGGTGATCGAATCGCCCGTATGGACGCCCATCGGATCGATATTCTCGATCGAGCAGATGATGATGGCGTTATCCGCGCGGTCGCGGACCACCTCCATCTCATATTCCTTCCAGCCGAGCAGCGACTCCTCGATCAGCACCTCGGTCGTCGGCGAGGCGTCCAGGCCCTTGCGGACCATGTCGACGAACTCGGACCGGTTGTAGACGACGCCGCCGCCGGTGCCGCCGAGCGTGAAGCTGGGACGGATGATCGCGGGCAGGCCGACCTGCTCCAGCCCGGCCAGCGCCTCCTCGACCGTGTGCGCGATCGCCGAGCGGGCGCTTTCCAGCCCGATCCGGGTCATCGCCGCCTTGAACTTCTGGCGATCCTCCGCCTTGTCGATCGCCTCCGCATCCGCACCGATCATCGTCACGCCGAACTTCTCCAGCGTGCCGTCGTGGAACAGCGCCAGCGCGGTGTTGAGCGCGGTCTGCCCGCCCATCGTCGGCAGGATCGCGTCCGGGCGCTCCTTCTCGATGATCTTGGCGACCACCGCCGGGGTG
The DNA here is from genome assembly GCF_031082075.1 of Sphingomonas sp. GV3. Taxonomy (NCBI): domain Bacteria; kingdom Pseudomonadati; phylum Pseudomonadota; class Alphaproteobacteria; order Sphingomonadales; family Sphingomonadaceae; genus Sphingomonas; species Sphingomonas sp. GV3. The sequence goes on from NZ_JARWLE010000001.1 coordinate 1,219,061, forward strand.
ATCGGCTCGACATAGGTCGCGTCCGCGCCCTCCGGATCGGTCATGATCGTCGCCGGATTGCTGTTGACGAGGACGATGCGATAGCCCTCCTCGCGCAGCGCCTTGATCGCCTGCGTGCCCGAATAATCGAACTCGCACGCCTGGCCGATGACGATCGGTCCCGCGCCGATCACGAGGATGGAGGAGATGTCGGTGCGTTTTGGCATTAGTGCCCCTCAAGCGGCGGAACCCCGCCGGTAAACCCAATAATCGCTGACCACTCGGGCCGAAAGCTTGCAGCCACCTTCTGCCCTTGTGCTTCCGAGACATCAGCGACTTCGATGGCCACGGCGCCGTCGTCGCGTCGGTACACGGCAGCCGGCTCGATAACTGCTTCGCGCAACATCGCCAGAACATCGTTGACATGCTCCGGCTTGATGCGGAAGCGCGCCCAAATCATTTCTACAACGACCCCACAAAACGCTCGAACAGATACAGGCTGTCCTGCGGGCCCGGGCTCGCCTCGGGGTGATATTGCACGCTGAACGCCGGACGATCCGTCAGCTCGATCCCCGCGTTAGATCCGTCGAACAGCGACACGTGCGTCTCGCGCGCGTTCGCCGGCAGGCTCTCGCGCTCGACCGCGAAGCCATGGTTCATGCTGGTGATCTCGACCGCACCGTCGGACAGGCGCTTGACCGGATGGTTGGCGCCGCGGTGGCCTTGGAACATCTTGGTGGTGCGCGCGCCGACCGCGAGGCCGAGCAGCTGGTGGCCGAGGCAGATGCCGAACAGCGGCTTCCCCGTATCGAGCAGCTGGCGGATCACCGGCACGGCATACTCACCCGTCGCGGCGGGGTCGCCGGGGCCGTTCGACAGGAAGACGCCGTCCGGTCCCTGCGCCATCACGTCTTCGAACGTCGCGGTGGCGGGCAGCACGGTGACCTTCGCCCCCGCCTGGACAAGGTTGCGGAAGATGTTGTGCTTGCTGCCGTAATCGATTGCGACGACGTGCGGGCGCTCGCCCTCGCCGATGCGATCATAGCCGAAGCCGAGCCGCCACAGGCCGCCTTCGCGCGTCTCGCCCCAGGCATAATGCGTCTCGGTGGACACATCCTTGGCGAGGTCCATGCCTTCCAGCCCCGGCCAGGCGCGCGCCATCTCCAGCAACGCGTCGAGGTCGAAATCGCCGTTCGGGCTGTGCGCGACAACGCCGTTCGGCGCACCGCCAGCACGGATGCGGCGGGTCAGCGCGCGCGTGTCGATGCCCGACAGGCCGATGCGCGCATGCCGCTTCATCCAGCCGTCCAGCCGCTCGACAGCGCGGAAGTTGGACGGTGCGGTCACGTCCTCGCGCACGATCATGCCCAGAGCGTGCGGAGCGTCCGCCTCGATATCGTCGGGATTGGCGCCGACGTTGCCGATATGGGGGAAGGTGAAGGTGATGATCTGCCCCGCGAAGGACGGGTCGGTCATGATCTCCTGATAGCCGGTCATCGCGGTGTGGAAGCACACCTCGCCGACCGCCTGTCCTTCCGCGCCGAACCCGCGACCCCAGGCCACCTCGCCGTTGGCGAGAACCAGAACCCCCGTGGCGCCTTCCGGCTTTTCGGGCATGACGATGGGCTTGGCGTCGGCCATGATGCGGCGGGCACTCCTTATGGGTCGAACAGCAATGTCGCTAAGCCGCGCCCGCTACCCCTCGTATACCCCGCCGTCAACCGGGTGACGTGGCGGCGCGTCTGCGCTACAGTCTCCGCTTTCCCATTCGAACGAGAGCATTTCGCATGATCCGCGACGACATCAAGGCCGCCCAGATCGCCGCCATGAAGGCCGGCGACAAGGACGCACGCGCCGCGATCAGCCTGATCCAGGCCGCGATCAAGAACCGCGACATCGAGGTCCGCACGCAGGGCCCCGTCGCCGACGACGACGCGCTGGTGGTCGAAGTATTGCAGAAGATGGTCAAGCAGCGTCGCGAATCGATCGCCATGTATGAAAGCGGCGGCCGCCAGGAACTCGCCGACGCCGAGAAGGCGGAGGTCGCGGTGATCGAGCGGTTCCTGCCTGCGCAGATGAGCGAGGAAGAGACCAAGGCCGCGATCGAGTCGATCAAGGCGGACCTGGGCGCGACGGCCATGAAGGACATGGGCCGCGTGATGGCCGAGCTGAAGGCGCGCCACGCCGCCAGCCTCGACATGAGCAAGGCGAGCGGCTGGGTAAAGGCGGCGCTGTCCTGACAATCGCAGGCGGCAGGTCCAAGCCCTGCCGCCTCCTGTCGCGTCAGAGGGTGCGGATGATGCCGGAGAAGTCGGTGCCGCCCTCGCCCTTCGCGACGAACGCCTCGTAGAGTTCGGCCGCACGGCTGCCCATCGGCGTGGCGGCACCCGCATCCGCGGCCGCCTCCATCGCGAGGCGCAGGTCCTTGAGCATCAACGCAGCCGCGAAGCCGCCCTGATAGTCCCGATCGGCGGGGGTTTCCGGCCCGACGCCGGGCACGGGGCAATAGGTCGTCATCGACCAGCTCTGCCCCGAGCTTACCGACGAAATGTCGTAGAAGGTCTGCAGGTCCAGACCCAGCCGCTCGGCGAGCCGGAATGCCTCGCAGGTCGCGACCATCGTCGCTCCGAGCAGCATGTTGTTGCACATCTTCGCCGCCTGCCCGGCGCCGCTTCCGCCGGCATGGATCACCGTCTTGCCCATATCCGCCAGGAACGGTTGCGCGCGCGCGAAACCGTCGTCGCTGCCGCCGACCATGAAGGTCAGCGTGCCGGCCGCCGCGGCCGCGATCCCGCCGGACACGGGCGCATCGACCGCGACAAGACCGTTCGTCGCCGCCTGTTCCGCCAGCCGCCTAGCGGTCGCGACGTCGATCGTCGAACAGTCGATCAGGATCGCCGAGGGCGCGGCCTGGCCGAAAACCGCCTCTGCATAGACGCCTTCGACGTGTTTGCCGGCGGGTAGCATGGTGATCACCGCTTCCGCCCCCTCGACGGCAGACGCGGCATCGTCGACCGGCAGGCAACCCGCGGCCCTCGCCTTGTCCAGCGCGTCCGCGCTGAGGTCGAAGGCGCGCACGTCGTGCCCCTTCTTCGCCAGGTTCGCGGCCATGCCGCCACCCATGTTGCCCAGACCGATGAACGCGACCCGTGCCATATCTGCCTCTCCTTATCGTTATCGGCGGCGTTACTGCCGCAGCAGGTCGCGCCCGACGATCATCCGCATCACCTGGTTGGTACCCTCCAGGATCGAATGGACGCGCAGGTCGCGCCAGAATCGCTCGATCGGATAATCCTTGAGATAACCGTAGCCGCCATGAAGCTGCAGCGCGCGATCGACGATCGCCGAGCCGCTGTCGGTCGACAGCCGCTTCGCCATCGCGGAGAAGCGCGACTTGTCCGGCGCATTCGCGGTCACCTTTGCCGCGGCGAGGTAGAGCAGCGCACGCGCTGCCTCCAGGTCGGTCGCCATGTCGGCAAGCATGAACTGCGTGTTCTGGAAGTCGGCGACGGGCTGGCCGAACTGCTGCCGTTCCTTGGTGTAGCGGATCGCCTCGTCCAGGCAGCGCTGCGCCCCGCCCAACGAACAGGCGCCGATGTTTAGCCGCCCGCCGTCGAGCCCCGCCATCGCGATGCGGAACCCCTCGCCCTCCGCACCGACCAGATTGGCGACGGGCACGCGGCAATCCTCGAAGATGACCTGCGCGGTCGGCGAGGCATTCCAGCCGAGCTTCTTCTCGGGCGCGCCGAACGACAGGCCGGGCGTGTCCTTCTCGACGACGATCGCGCTGATCCCGCGGCTTTTCTCCTCCCCCGTCCGCACCATGCAGACGTAGAGGTCGTTGTAGCCCGCGCCTGAGATGAACTGCTTGGTCCCGTTCAGCACGTAATGATCGCCGTCGCGCCGCGCGCTGGTCTTCAGCGCCGCCGCGTCCGAGCCGGAGCCGGGCTCGGTCAAGCAATAGCTCCCGATCGTCTCCATCGTGACGAGGCCGGGCAGGTAGCGCGCCTTGACGTCCGCCGAGCCGAAACGATCGATCATCCAGGCGGCCATATTGTGGATCGAGATGAAGGCGCTGGTCGCCGGACACCCATAGGCCATCGCCTCCATCACCAGCGCCGCCTCCAGCCGCCCGAGCGCGATCCCGCCCGATTCCTCGCTGACGTAGATCGCGCCGAAGCCGAGCTCCCCCGCCGCCTTCCACACGTCGACGGGATAATGGTGCTTCTCGTCCCACTCCGCCGCGAACGGCGTGATGCGGTCGGCGGTGAAGCGGCGCGCGAGTTCCTGGATCTCGCGCTGGTCGTCGGTGAGGTCGAACTGGTTCGTCATGCCGGGCACTTCTGGTAACGGGTGGCGCCGACGCGGTCGGCGGGGGCGGTGACATCGCGGACGAGGACGCGACCGTCGTCCTTGAGCGTCAGGATCGTGGGCTCGGACCAGCTCATCCCCTCGCCGCTCATCGGCAGGTCGAACAGGATGCGGTCCGCGCCCTCGCGGCGAATCCGCGTCGCGGTGCCGCGCGACTCGTAGAAGGAGAGCCGGTCGCCCGCAATCGTCAGCAGCCCCTTGGTGTCGGCGCGCTTGGGGTCGCAGTCGTTCGCGACCATGCCCCATCGCCCCTGGAAGGCGGCGGGGATCGCCTTAAGCGCGACCGGCGACGGCAGTGTGACGGGCAGCAGCGCGTTGTCGGGATCTTCGGTCAGCTTCGCCGGTGGTTCCGCCTGGGCGGTCGCGGCCTGCTGGCTGTTGTTGCCCGCCCCGCCCCCGCCTCCGCAGGCGGCGACCGGCAGGGCGAGCATGAGCGCGAAGCAAAGCGTCGGAGCGCGCATCATCCTACCCCATGGTCGGAATGACGAAGGCATCCTGGATGCGGCTCGGGCCGCCATCCTCGCTGCCCGGCGACAAGGCGGAGCCGTCGGGCCAGCGTTGCGTCACCGTCTTGACCTTGGTCCAGAAGCGCACGCCCTCGGTGCCGTGCTGGTTGACGTCGCCGAACGCGCTCCGTTTCCAGCCGCCGAAGGTGTGATAGGCGACCGGCACCGGGATCGGCACGTTGATGCCGACCATCCCGACATTGACCCGCGCCGCAAATTCGCGCGCGGCATGGCCGTTGCGGGTGAAGATCGCGACGCCGTTGCCATATTGATGCTCGCTGGGCAGCCGCAGCGCGGTCTCGAAATCGGGCGCGCGCACGATCTGGAGCACGGGACCGAAGATCTCCTCCTGGTACGAGCGCATCTGCGGCGTCACGCGGTCGAGCAGCGTCGGCCCCACGAAGAAGCCGTCCTCATGGCCCTGGAGCGTGAAGCCGCGCCCGTCGACCACCAGCTCCGCGCCCTCGTCGACCGCGGTGCCGATCCAGTTTTCGACGCGCGTCTTGTGTGCGGCATTGATCACCGGTCCGTAATGCGCCTCCGCGTCGGTCGACACGCCGACCCGCAGCGCGCGGATCGCCGGCACCAGCTTGTCGCGCAGGGCGTCGGCGGTCCGCTCGCCGACGGGAACGACGACCGGCAGCGCCATGCACCGCTCCCCCGCCGAGCCGAACGCCGCGCCCGCCAGATCGGCGACGACCTGGTCGAGGTCGGCGTCCGGCATGACGATGCCGTGGTTCTTGGCACCGCCCATCGCCTGGACGCGCTTGCCTGCCTCGACGCCGCGGCGATAGACGTAGTGCGCGATGTCGGAGGAACCGACGAAGCTGACCGCGCTGATCGCGGGATGGTCGAGGATCGCGTCGACCATCTCCTTGTCGCCATGGACGACCTGCAGGATCCCCTCGGGCGCGCCCGCCTCCAGCATCAGTTCGGCAAGGCGGACCGGCACCGAGGGATCGCGCTCGCTCGGCTTGAGGATGAACGCATTGCCGCACGCGATGGCGACGCCGAACATCCACATCGGGATCATCGCCGGGAAGTTGAACGGCGTGATGCCCGCGCCGATGCCCAGCGGCTGGCGCATCGAATAGACGTCGATCCCCGGCCCCGCGCCCTGGGTATATTCGCCCTTGAGCACATGCGGGATGCCGCAGGCGAATTCGATCACCTCCAGCCCGCGCTGGATGTCGCCCTTGGCGTCGGCGATGACCTTACCGTGCTCGGAGGATAGCAGATGCGCCAGGCTGTCCATCTCGCGCTCGACCAGTTCCTTGAAGCGGAACATGACGCGCGCGCGCCGCTGCGGGTTGGTCGCGGCCCAGCCCGGCTGCGCGGCCTGCGCGGCGGCGATCGCCCGGTCCAGGTCCGCCTGGCCACCCAGCGACACGCGCGCCTGGACCTGGCCGGTGTTGGGATCGAAAACGTCGCCGGCGCGGGCAGCGGAACCGCCGCCGGCATGCCCGACGATGAGATGGTCGATCTGACGCATGACTCTCTCCTTTTGCGCCAAGCTGCCGCGAAAAGCGCCCCGCGACAACCGCTGGACGCGCAGCCCTGGCCTGCAATAGTGCAGCCAGATGAACTGGGACGACCTGCGCATTCTCCTTGCCGTCTCGCGCCACGGCCTGATCGCGCGCGCGGCGAGCGAACTGGGGACGGACCCGACGACAGTAAGCCGCCGGCTGCAGCGGCTGGAAAAGGCCTGCGGGCAGACGCTGCTGGAACGCCATCGCAGCGGCCCCAGACTCACCGCGGCGGGCCGTAGGCTCGCCGACAGCGCGGCCGCGATGGAAGCGGCGTCGCTGGGCAGCGGCGCGGCGGACCCTCATGCAGGCCGCTCCGTCGTCCGCGTCAGCACGGCCGAGGGATTCGGCACGTGGTTCGTCGCCGAGCATCTCGCCTCGTTCCTCGAGGCGCATCCATCCGTTCATGTCGAACTGGTCGCGTCGAGCGGCTTTCTCAGCCCCTCGCGGCGCGAGACCGACATCGCCATCCTGCTCGCCAAGCCGCGCCGGGGCCCGCTGATGATCCGGAAGCTCAGCCCCTATGTGCTGCGCCTCTACGCCAGCCGCGACTTCCTCGACCGCGCCGGCCCGGTGACGCAGGTCGCGGACCTGCGCGCCCACCCGTTGGTCGGCTATGTCCCGAACATCCTCTACGCGCCGGAACTCGACTATCTCGACGAGATCGGCGCGGGCCTGAGCGCATCGGTAACGTCAAGCAGCATCAATGCCCAGCATCGCCTGGTCGCGGCCGGCGCGGGGATCGGCGTGCTGCCGTGCTTCATCGGCGACATGGATGCCGGGCTCGTCGCCGTCCTGCCGGACCGCGCGATCGAACGCGCCTTCTGGCTTTCCGTCCACCGTGACGTCCGCGAGCGTCCGCAGGTCCGGCAATTCCTCGACTGGCTCGCCGAGGTCGTCGCGCGCCACAAAGGGCTACTCCTCGGCCACGCCTCGCGGCGATAAGCCCGCGCCCGCCCGCGAAGCCCGCACCCGCCCGCGCGCTCCGTGGTTCGCGCGCGCGATGGTGGCGCGGGTCAATCCGCTTCGATGGTATACGATTTGCCGCAACGGATTTCCGCCACCTGCGCGGTTTTAGCAAACTCCTACTCATTCGCTTAGCGCAACGACCAAGAATTGAGAAAAACATTTTCTCGCCGCGCTCCTAATGTCCGACCCACGCAACGGGGGATTCGGCAGCTGGTGAATACACCCGCGCCGAATATCGGTGTCGTGCGAAATATTGGGGGATTAAATGAAGAGAATGAATTTCTTGCGGCGTCTTCTTGTGACCTCCGCCGCAGCCGTGTCGACTTGCGCGCTAGCCGGCCCTGCCTTTGGCCAGGCGGCATATCAGTCCTGGTGGTTTAAGGACGGCACGCTGTATATGACCGGTTCGGAAACCAGTTGGGAGGCCGACTTTCTCGAACTCTACTTCAGCGAGGCTGCAAAGCGCGGCATCACGATCAACCGGGTCGTGCTGCGCGACAATCCCGGCGGCATCGCCCTCGGTGGCCTCTTGATGGCCGACTATTTCTTGAAGCACAACGTCACGGTGGTCGTCGACGGCGGCTGCTATTCGGCCTGCGCCTTCGCCCTGATCGGGTCGCCAAATCGCGGCATCGCCGATGCGTCCCAGCGGCCGACCATCTACGACGGGTTCGGCCCCGCGACCATCATCGGCTTTCACGGCGGTTCGGCAGAAGGGCAAGTTCTTTCCTCCGGATGGCAGGACGCGTTGCTCGACTATCTGTCGGAGCCGCTGGCCAGGCTGCCGCAGTCGCTGCGCGACCGTATCGTGTACGCCGTCCACCATATGAAGGACTCGCAGGCGTTCCTGCGCTATCAGGATCCCGCAGGGAATCTCGAGGGCAATCCCGTCACATCCTATTGCGATACCGGCGACGGTTGGCACAGCGGCACCCTGTCCGGCTGCATTACTTACAACGGCGTCGACATGCGCAACGACGGGCTGATCACTATGCCCGGCTATCAGACGATGGACGACATCCTGAAGATCACCGGCAGGGTGAAGGGCGATCTGAATCCCAATTTCAACGCCACGACCGCCGATGCCTTCTTCAAAGGGCAATACGGACAGATCACCGTCGACACCGGCGGCCGGTGGGATCTGGATACCACCAGCGGCGCCTATACCGTCTGGGTCAAGACTGGCGTTCTGAACATCCAGAAGGGCGGCTACCTCCACAACGGACAGATCGTCGCCGACCGGGGCATCATCAACCTGGATGGCGGCACCATCACCACCAACAACGAGGAAAGGCTATACGGGAACTTTGACCCCGGCCTTCTGGGTCCTCTGTTGCTCCTTAAGAACCTTGCAACGCTGTCCGGTTCGGGACGGATTGCCGGCTACAGCGTTCTCGCCGGAACGATTCTGCCGACCGCCCTCGAATTTCACGTGCCGTCGAGCGATGTCGAATCCCCCATTCGGGCCGACGTCAGCGGCCTGCCCCGTTACAAGACGGAGTTGCGTCCCACGTCGCAGACGATCTTCCAGGTATCACCGGCGACGACGAAGGCGGCTCTCACCAATTATCAGGAGCGCGTCTGGCTCGCCTCCGGCTCGCGACTGAAAGACGGAGGCGATCCGCTAAACTTTGGAGACTATATCAATATTCTTCGATCATACAACGTCGTGGCGCCGATCAGCATCTTCCCCGGCGCCACGGTCGGCGCCAATTTCGCGCAGGGCTTCTACCGTCCGGGCCAGGTCATCCCGCTGATGCAGGGCGTGATCGATTCGCGCGACAAGCCAATGCCACGGAATTGTATCGATCAAATCGCGATCGGCTACGCCGGATGCGAATTTGGTGGGGTTGGAACGACGGTTCCGTTCTATGACGATCCTTACATCGTCCCGAACTTCTTCCGGGGTCGATTCGGATATTTTCTGCGTGATGGTGAAAAGATCGCGCTCGACACGACCCGATTGTCGCAAATCGTGACCGCGAAGAAGGGCAGCATGCTCGGCTTCGATCTTGTCTACACGCCGATGGCGGCCGTTCAGGGGTTCAGTGCGACGCAGCAATACTTCAACGCCACCGACGACGGCTTCTCGTCGCTGTCGCTGGTGGCGCGGCCGGCGTTCGAGGATACGTCGGTGTTCGCCAATGCGGCGTCGGGCGACGGGCTGGGCAAGGCGCTGCGCACCGCCTCCAATCTGTCGACGCCCGGCAACGCGGAGCTGCTCGGCGCGCTGCAATTCTCCACCTTCGACCAGGCGCGTGCCGCCTCGGGCGACCTGCGCGGGGACGGCCATGCGACGCAGGTGCTCGCCGACCGCGCGATCCTCGACAGCGTCGCGCAGGTGCAGGACAGCCGCATCGCCGATCTACGCGGCGGCCGCTTCGACACGCCGACGGTCGCGGGCGAGGTCAGCGCGACCGCGCTCTCGCGTATCCCCGGCACCACGGATGCCGCCATCGGCGCGCTCGTCGATGCCATCCCCGACGCCCCCGTCGCGCTGGCCGGCGCCGGCGACGTCAATCTGTCGCAGTCGCTCGACGCGGCGGCGACCCCGGCGACGGCAGACGCCGCATCCCAGGCGGACGGCGCTGCCCAGGCCACCGGCGGAGCGGGCGACGGCGCGACCGACGCAGCACCCGTCGCGCGCACCGGCCGCAGCTGGGCGCGCGTGCTCGCGGGCCGGACCAAGGTCGGCGCCGGCGGCGGCGTGCGTGCGCTGCGCTCCGACTATGTCGGCGTCGTCATGGGCTATGACGTCACGCCCAATGACGGCGACGTCTCCCTTGGCGGGTCGCTGTCCTACGTCACCGCCGATTCGGCTGCGGGCGGCTACGCCTATCGCGACCATCTGAAGGGCTATGGCGCCAGCATCTTCGGCGTCGTGCGCCACAAGCTGGGCTCGGTCGCGCTGCAGGGCTCGGTGACGCGCATCGACCATGCCAGCAACCGCCTGGTCAGCGGCATCGACGGCATCGCGGGCGTCAACCGCGGCACGCTGTCGCGTACCGCCGTCTCCGCGCAGCTCGACAACGTGCTGAGTGCAAAGGGCAAGAAGGGGCTGACGATCGACGCCTACATCCCCGTCGTCACCTATCGCTCGCTGTCGGGCGGCAGCACCGTGGAAAGCGGCTCGCCCGCCGCCCTGGCGGTGGCCGGCACCACCTTCCAGTCGATCCAGGTCGGCGCCGGCGGCGGCATCGCCTATCGCATGCCGCTCAAGGGCCAGGGTTCGATCACGCCCTTCGCCCGCGTGTCCTACAGCCACGAACTGGGCGACACCAACGCCGCGCTGTCCGGCGCCTTCGCGACCCAGGCCGACGTGCCCTTCGCGATCCGTTCGCAGACCCTCGGCCGCGACGCCGCGCGGATCGCCGCCGGCGTCACCACCGCCGCCTCCGACCAGCTGAAGATCACGCTCACCTACCAAGGCGCCTTCCGCGACAACCTGCGCGACCATGCCGGCCTGATCGGTATTGCCGCGCGGTTCTGATCGGTCCACAACAGACTCATCGGGAGCAATGACACGACGCAGGGGGTAGAACCATGGTCCGGCACCACAAACTCTCCACTCCGGACCCCGTTCTGCCCCTCGCCGTCCCTCCGCAGCGATCAACGCGGGACGACGAGGTGCGACGCCTCGACCGGCTCGAGGTGGCAATTCTGAAACTGCTTCAAAAGGATTGCGAGATCAGTCTGGCGGATCTCGCGGAACGGGTCGGATCGACCCCGACGCCCTGCTGGCGACGCATCGACCGGATGACGCGCGAAGGCATCATCCGCCGGAAGGTCGCGCTGCTCGACCCGGCCAAGCTTGGCCTGAGCGTCCAGGTCTATGTGATGATCAAGATCGATGCCGACGGCCGCCTCAACCTAGACCAGGTCTCGGAGCAACTGTGCCGGATGGACGAGGTCGTCGAATGTCACATGCTGATGGGCTCGTTCGATTTCCTCCTTCGCGTGATGGTCGTCGATATGGAGGAATACCTCCAATTCCTGCGCGAAAAGCTCAACAAAGTACCCTATCTGTCGGAGGTCAGCAGCATCGTCTCGCTCAAGCAGGTGAAGAGCGTGACGGAAGTGCCGCTGATGTGATCGCGTGGCTGGCGGAAGGTTCGTCCAGCTTTACCGTGCGTCGGACGGGCCGGATGCCGCCCATCCCGCCCAGGCAGTCTTGCGATGCGGTCGGTCGCTCCCCGGCGGGTATGCTCCGCTTCCTACCCGACCGCGCGCACGGTCGAGGCGCGCGTCCGATGGATACGGTTCCGCTCGACCGAACCGCCGCATTCTGACAAACGCATGCGATGGTTCTGTTCGCGTATCCCGGGAGGCATGGCAAAGACGGCGTCCGCGCGCCCTTCCAGGATCGCCGGCGCCCGGGCGAACGCCTCGGCCCGGTGAAGCGAGAAACGCTGCATCGCGCATCGATGATCAGCACCGCGGACCTGCCACCGGCGGCGCGCATCGTCACGGGTGCGGCATGAGCCTTTCGCCCGCCTTCCTCGACGAGCTACGCGCGCGGACCTCGCTGTCGGCGTTGGTCGGCAAGACGGTCAAGCTGCACAAGGCTGGGCGCGAGCACAAGGGATGCTGCCCGTTCCATAACGAGAAGACGCCGAGCTTCTACGTCAACGACGACAAGGGCTTCTACCACTGCTTCGGCTGTTCGGCGCACGGCGACGCGATCCGCTGGATGACCGACCAACGCGGCCTGCCGTTCATCGATGCGGTCAAGGAACTGGCGCAGGCGGCCGGCATGGAGATGCCGGCGCAGGATCGACGCGCCGCGCAGAAGGCGGAGAAGGCCAAGGGTCTGCACGAGGCGATGGGCGATGCCGCCAGCTGGTTCAGCGAGCAGCTGAACGGCATGGAGGGGGCGGACGCGCGCGCCGTGCTGGCGAAGCGCGGCGTGTCCGCGCAGACCGCGCGCGCGTTCGGCATGGGCTATGCCCCCGACAGCCGCGGCAAGCTGAAGGCGGCGCTCAAGGATTATGGCGATCCGGCGCTGATCGACTGCGGGTTGCTGATCCAGGTGGAGGGCAAGGAGCCCTATGACCGGTTCCGCGGCCGGCTGATGATCCCGATCCGCGACGCGCGCGGCAGGACCATCGCCTTCGGCGGTCGGGTGATCGGCGATGGCGAACCCAAATACCTGAATTCGCCCGACACACCGCTGTTCGACAAGGGGCGTACGCTCTACAATATCGATCGCGCCGCGCCGGCCGCGCGCAAGGCGAACCGCGTGCTCGTCGTCGAAGGCTATATGGACGTGATCGCGCTCGCCCAGGCGGGAATCGCGGAGGCTGTCGCGCCGCTGGGCACCGCCTTGACGGAGCACCAGCTGGAACGGCTGTGGCGGATGGTCGACGTGCCGATCCTGTGCTTCGACGGCGATGCCGCGGGGCAGAAGGCAGCCCTGCGCGCCGCCGGCCGCGCGCTGCCCCTGCTCGCCCCGGGGCGCAGCCTGCGCTTCGTGACGCTGCCGCAGGGCCAGGACCCCGATGATCTGGTCAAGGCCGGTGGCGCGGGCGCGATGGAGGCGCTGCTGGCGGAGACCCAGCCGCTGGTCGATCGGCTGTGGCAAAGCGAACTTGCCGCCGAACCGCTCGACACGCCCGAACAGCGTGCGGGGCTGAAACAGCGGCTGCACGATCTCGCTGCGACGATCGCGCATCATGGCGTCCGCATCGAATATGAGAGCGAGTTCAAGCGTCGCTTCTACGAGCATTTCAAGCCGCAGCCGCGCGCGTTCGTCCCCTTCGATCAGCGGCCGCGCGGCCGGCGCGATGCGAAGGGCAATTGGAAACAGCCTGCGGCCCCGGTCACCGACGATGCCAAGGCGATCCGCGCCGTCGGCCTCGACCGCGTGCTCGCGAAAGCGGTGCTCGCCGGATTGATCCGCCACCCGGTGGAGATCGCACGGCACATGGAGGTGCTGGGCAGCCTCCGCATGGCGGATGGCGCACTTGGCCGATTGTTCGAAGCGGTCGTCGACGTCGCGCTCGAGGACAGGGCGCTTGATAGCGCAGCCTTGCGTACCATATTGGCGAACAGCGGTTTCGATTCAGTCGCGAGCGACCTGCTGAGAGCCGATACGATGCCCTATTCGTTTACGCGCAATGGCGGTGATCCGGTGCGTGCCCGGGCCGATCTGGACGAGGCGATCGCGATCCTGGTCGCTCAGCCGGAAGTGGAACAGGCGCTGGGCGAAGCGACGGCGGCAATGCAGCGGCATTTCACCGACGATGCGTTCGAACGGCAGGTGGCATTGGTGAAAGAGAAACAGGCGTTGGAGCTTCGACTTGCAAATCTGGTGCAGTCGAACGAAGACGCCCGAGCATTTGGGTCCGAGGACAATTGATGGCGAAGGCGAACATGGCGGCGGACGCGACCGATACGGCTGATACGGGCGACGCGCCGCTGATCGACCTCAACGATGCGTCGGTCAAGAAGCTGATCGCGCGCGCGAAGAAGCGCGGGTACATTACCTACGACCAGCTGAACGAGGCGATCCCGCAGGGTGAGATGTCGAGCGACCAGCTCGAGGACATCATGTCGGCGCTCAACGAGATGGGCGTCAACATCGTCGAGAATGAAGAGCAGGGCGAGGACGGGGAATCCGAGGAGGATTCCAACGACGGCGACGAGGCGACCGAGGTCGATTCCGACGGCGCCGGCGGTCCTGCACCGGAAACGAAGAAGAAAGAGACGGTCGATCGCACCGACGATCCCGTTCGCATGTACCTGCGCGAGATGGGCGCGGTCGAGCTGCTGTCGCGCGAAGGCGAGATCGCGATCGCCAAGCGTATCGAAGCTGGTCGCGACACGATGATCCTCGGCCTGTGCGAATCGCCGATCACCTTCAACGCGATCATCGACTGGTCGACCGCGCTCAACGAGGGCACGATGCAGTTGCGCGAGATCCTCGATCTCGACGCGATGCTGTCCAAGGGGCCGTCGGCCGAGCAGGTCGAGGGTGCCGAGGACGATACCGGCGAGATCAGCGAGAGCGCCGCAGGCCCCTCCTTCAAGGAAGAGGAAGAGCCCGAGGAGGTTTCTGCCGACGAGGACGAGGAGGGCGGCGAGCGCCGTCCGCGCGCCACCGAGGACGAGGACGAGGACAATACCCTCAGCCTCGCGCAGATGGAGGAGACGCTCAAGCCGCAGGCGCTCGAGAAGTTCGCCAATATCACGGCGATCTACAAGAAATTCGCCAAGGTGCAGCAGAGCCGTCTCGATGCCATGGCGGCGGGTGCAGAACTGTCGGCGGCCGACGAGCGCAAGTACCAGAAGCTGCGCGAGGAGCTGACGGCGGAGGTCGAAAGCGTCCAGTTCCATCAGGCGAAGATCGAGTATCTCGTCGACCAGCTCTATGCCTACAACCGACGCCTGACCGCGCTTGGCGGGCAGATGCTGCGCCTCGCAGAGCGACACAAGGTCAGCCGTAAGGACTTCCTCGACCGCTATATGGGACAGGAGCTGGACGAGAACTGGCTCGACACCGTTCGCGGCCTCGACAAGAAGTGGGGCAATTTCGCAGCGAACGAGGCGGATGCCGTCGATCGCATCCGCACCGAGATTAGCGATATCGCGCAGCAGACCGGCATGGCGCTGAGCGAGTTCCGCCGCATCGTCAATATGGTTCAGAAGGCGGAGCGCGAGGCCCGGATCGCCAAGAAGGAGATGGTCGAGGCGAATCTGCGGCTCGTCATCTCCATCGCTAAGAAATACACGAACCGCGGCCTGCAGTTCCTCGACCTGATCCAGGAGGGCAACATCGGCCTGATGAAGGCGGTCGACAAGTTCGAGTATCGCCGCGGTTACAAGTTCTCGACCTACGCGACCTGGTGGATCCGCCAGGCGATCACCCGCTCGATCGCCGATCAGGCGCGGACGATCCGCATCCCGGTCCATATGATCGAGACGATCAACAAGCTGGTCCGCACCAGCCGCCAGTTCCTGCACGAGCAGGGCCGCGAGCCCACGCCCGAGGAAATGGCGGAGCGCCTGAGCATGCCGCTCGAAAAGGTGCGCAAGGTGATGAAGATCGCGAAGGAGCCGATCTCCCTCGAAACGCCGATCGGCGACGAGGAGGACTCGCATCTCGGCGACTTCATCGAGGACAAGAATGCGGTCATCCCCGTCGACGCGGCGATCCAGGCGAACCTCAAGGAAACGGTCACCCGTGTCCTCGCCTCTTTGACCCCGCGCGAGGAGCGCGTGCTGCGCATGCGCTTCGGTATCGGCATGAACACCGACCACACATTGGAGGAAGTGGGCCAGCAGTTCTCGGTCACCCGCGAACGTATCCGGCAGATCGAGGCGAAAGCCCTGCGCAAGCTCAAGCACCCGAGCCGCAGCCGCAAGATGCGCTCGTTCCTGGATCAGTAACTCCCTTCGTCCGGCTTCCGGTCGGATGAGCTACGAACGGCGCCCGCCCGGTCGATGGACCGGGCGGGCGTTCGTTTGTCCAAACACGATGGCGACAGGAGCCGCACGCTGGCACCGATAACCGGCATGAAAGCACTTTCGCTATTGCAAGTTATTCGCATTCCTCGGTAGACGGCCCGTGCCCGCCGCAAGGAACGTTTCCTTCTCCATGATTGCCGATCGCCAGTATCCGCCTCGACGCCCACTGGGCGCAGCGTGGCTTGCGATCTCGGCACGCGCGTTCACTGCCCTTGTCGGAGGCTATCTGGCGGCGGCAGCGCTCGCGACCCTGCTCGCGCGGCTGCTGCCGGGGGCAAGGGCGGAGGCGACGCTGTGGGCACTGCTGCTCAGCCCCCTGCTGTACGTCATTGCAGGCCTCTGGGCTTTTCACGAGCCAAGGCTGACCCGGGTTCTTGCCATCATGTGGGGCGGCACGCTCCTCGCCGACGGGGCGATTGCACTGCTTGGCATGGGGTCGTGACCATGTCGCTGCGTCGAACGATGGCATGGATTCACGGCTGGCTGGGCCTTCTGGCGGGGTGGCTGCTGTTCGCAATGTTCCTGACGGGCACCGCCAGCTATTTCAGGCCGGAGATCACGCGCTGGATGCAGCCGGAACTGGCTATGCGCCCCGTCTCTGCCACGCACGCAGCAGCGGCCGCAGTGTCCTACCTCCAGCGCGTCGGTTTCGACGATACCTTATGGTACGTCTACCTTCCCGATTCGCGGACCAACGTCACCCGCGTGTTCGCGCTTCCCGCGTCGAAGCCGGGCGCGCCCCGCCACGATCAGGACCTGGTGCTCGATCCAGCGACCGGACATCCGGTCCGTGCGCGGGAGACACTGGGGGGCGAGCATTTCTACCGCTTCCATTTCCAGCTCGAGCTCCCCTATCCGCTGGGCCGGTGGGTCGCCGGGGCGTGCGCGATGTTCATGCTGGGCGCGATCGTGTCGGGGGTCATCACCCACAAAAGGATATTCGCCGACCTGTTCACGCTACGCTGGAACAAGGGGCAGCGCAGCTGGCTGGATGCGCATAACGTCTCTGCCGTTCTCGCCCTGCCCTATCATGCGATGATCACCTACACCGGCCTGCTGACGCTGATCGCCATGTACATGCCCTCGCCGATCGCCACCAATTACGCGAGGCCGGCCGATTTCGATCGGGAGGTATATGGTACGCCAGCCGAGATCGCGCCGACGGGTCGCCGTGCACCGCTGGTCGCCATCGCGCCGCTTGCCGACGATGCGGCGCGGCGCTGGAAAGCACCACCGGCGACGATGATCGTGCAGCATCCCAATGACGCGGCGGCGCGGGTCACCTTCATCCGATCGACGCTCGGCACCCTCAACGCCGGCGCGGCGACGCTGACCTATTCCGGCGCGACCGGGCAGCTGCTCGGCCGAACCGGCGGCGGGACAGGCGCCGCGGCATCGACGGCTGGCACGATGCTGGGCCTCCATGTCGCGCACTTCGCCGGACAGGACCTGCGCTGGGCCTTATTCTGCCTGGGACTTACCGGGACGGCGATGGTCGGCACGGGGCTGCTGCTCTGGACGGCGGCGCGGCGGCGGGCGGGCGCGGTGCCCTTTCCGGGCCTGTGGCTGGTCGAGCGGCTCAATATCGCGACGATCGTCGGCACGCCGATCGGCATGGCGGCCTATCTGCTGGCCAACCGCCTGATCCCCGCCGGGGCGCCGGGGCGCGCCGACATTGAGGTGCAGGCGATGTTCTGGTCTTGGGGCGTCGTCGCGGTCGCCCAATGCGCACGCCCGGTGCGCCGCGCCTGGACGGAGGGACTGGCCTGCGCGGCCACCGCCTTTGCCGCAGTCCCGCTGGCCAACGCGCTCACCACCCATCACGGCCTGCCCGGGTCGCTGATCGAGGGAGATTTCGTCTTCGCCGGCTTCGACGCGGCGATGATCGCCATGGCGTCGCTGTTCGCGCTGGCAAGCTGGCGCTCGCTGTCGACGGGGAAGCCCCTCCTCTCGAAGCGTGTACGCCAGGGAGCGGACCGTGCTTGAGACCGCGGTCATCACGGCCTGTGCCTGGCTGTTGCTGGCGGGAGCGTCCTTTCGGCATCGGCACGCGACGGGCGAACCGGGGCGGCGGGCGATCCTGCTTCTCCGCCTCGGCGGCTGGACGATCCTGGCAGCGGCGCTGATGCGAAGCGGCACCGACATCGGCGGCGAGCGCATCGTGCGGATGCTCGCGTCGGCGTCGCTGTCCGGAGGGGCGGTGGTGCTGGCGCTGTCGGTGCGGCCGGCGGTGGTGCTGGCGCCCGTACGCCTGCTGCTGGGCCTGTCGCGCCGCACCGAGGCGACCAGCGTCGCCGCCGCTTCGCGCTGACACGAAAAGGGCGCGGGAGGCATCCCCCCGCGCCCTCTCGTTACCCTGCCGGAAGGACCGGCGGCCCGATCACTCGGCGGCCGCGGTGCCCTTGGCCGGACGCGTGTCGCGACGCTCGGCGATACGCGCCGACTTACCGGTGCGGCCACGCAGGTAATAGAGCTTGGCGCGACGCACCGCACCCTTGCGGACCACCTCGATCGAATCAATGTTCGGCGAATAGAGCGGGAAGACACGCTCGACGCCCTCGCCGAAGCTGATCTTGCGGACGGTGAACGAGGAGCCCATGCCCTTGTTCGAGCGCGCGATGCACACGCCCTCGTAGTTCTGGACGCGGGTACGCTCGCCCTCGACGACCTTCACGCCGACCTTCAGCGTGTCGCCCGGACGGAATTCGGGGATCGCGCGCTTGGCGGTCAGCTTTTCGATCTGCTCGGCTTCGAGCTGCTGGATCAGGTTCATGTCACATCATCCTTCATGCGCCGCGCGCCAGAGGGAGACTGGACCCGAGCGCCCTCATGGCGCTCCCATAAGTCCGGCCTCCTTAGCCGTGTGTCGGTCTCGGCCATCGACTGACGCCAGGCCGCGATCCTCGCATGATCCCCCGATCGCAGCACTTCGGGGATCGTGCGCCCTTCCCATTCATAGGGGCGGGTATATTGCGGATACTCGAGCAGCCCCGTTTCGAAGCTCTCGTCATCCCCGCTGGAAGCCGCGCCCATTACGCCGGGAAGCAGCCGGATGCAAGCGTCGAGCAGCACCAGCGCCCCCATCTCGCCCCCCGACAGGATATAGTCGCCGATCGACACCTGTTCGATGCTGCGCGCCTCCAGCAGCCGTTCGTCGAACCCTTCGAACCGGCCGCACAGCACGACGACGCCGGGGCCGGCGGCGAGCTGCCGCACCCGCGCCTGGGTGAGCGGCGCGCCGCGCGGGGTCATGGCGAGGACGGGCCGGCCATCGGCGACGCTGTCCACCGCCGCGGCGAGCACGTCGGCGCGCAGCACCATCCCCGCCCCGCCGCCCGCCGGTGTATCGTCGACCGACCGATGCCGGTCGGTCGCGAAGTCGCGGATCTGCACCGCCTCGCACGACCAGCCGCCCTCACGCAGCGCACGGCCGGCGAGCGACACGCCAAGCGGGCCGGGGAACATCTCCGGGTACAAAGTGAGGACAGTCGCGGCGAAGATCATTGGGTCCAGTTTTCCACGGCGAGGTCCGGAATGTCGGCGAAGTCGGCTTCGTTGTTGGTGACAATCGTCATGCCGAGCGCCAAGGCGTGCGCGGCGATGAGCCGATCGAGCCGCCGCCGCCTGAATGGAATCTCTGGAAAGCGACGGGCCTCCGCCACGGTGAAGGGCAGCGGCGCAATGACGTCGAGCAGGCGACTCAACGCGGCTTTTTCCTGAGCATCGACGATGCCGTACAGCGTTTCCGCCACGCACAGCGCTGATGTCGCCACGGTCCCCGGCTCATGCTCTTCGACACGATCACGAAGTCGTTCGCTGACCCCGCCGATGAGATAGACGAGGATGTTGGTGTCAAGAAGGTATCGCGGGTTCGTCATGGGCGAAGCAGCTTGCCTTCCCAATCCAGGTCGCGTGGCGCCATCTCCAACCGCTCGGCCGGCCTGATCCCCGGACACGAACCCCAGATGCCGGTCAGGTCGATCTTCTTCGCCACAACCGGCGCCGGTTCGGCGACGAAGCCGCCCTGCTCCTCGCGCAGCACCATCTCGTCGCCTTCCTTCAGCCCCAGTGCCTTGGGCAGGCGGAGCGCCACCGAATTCCCCGATTTGAACACCTTGGCGCGATATTCGTTACCCATGGCGACCTCCGTATCTACAGGATGTATATACATGCGTGCAGCGGTTCAAGCGTGATGGACGATTGCATCATCATCGGCGCCGGCCCGGCCGGGCTGACCGCCGCAATCTATCTGGCGCGGTTCCATCTTTCGATCCGGCTGTTCGACAGCGGATCGAGCCGCGCGGCGATGATCCCGTGCACGCACAACCACGCGGGCTATCCGGAGGGGATCGCGGGCAAGGAGCTGCTGCGGCTGATGCTCGCGCAGGCGGAGCGCTACGGCGCGGTGCGCGAGCCGGTGAAGGTCATCGCGATCGAGCGGGACGGCGACGACTTCGTCGTGCGGACCGATCACGGCACCTATCCCGCGCGTACCGTCCTGCTGGCGACGGGCGTGGTGAACCACCGCCCCGCGGGGCTGTTGCCGGAGGTGCACGACCCGGCGCTGGAACGGGGCCTGCTTCGCTATTGCCCGATCTGCGACGGATATGAGGTGACCGATCGGCGCGTCGGGGTGATCGGTACCGGCGACCATGGCATGCGGGAGGCGCTGTTCCTGCGTGGCTATACGCGCGACGTGACGCTGATCGCGCCGGAGGCAGGCCACGAACTGGACGACAGCTGTGCGCGGGCGCTCGACGAGGCCGGTATCGCCAGGGTCGACGGCCCGTGCGGCGGCTGGGCTATCGAAGGCGCGCAGCTGGCGCTCGATACCGCCGGCGGGCGCATGGCGTTCGACAGCATCTATCCCGCGCTCGGCTCGCGCATCCGGTCGCACCTGGCAGTGGCAGCGGGCGCCCGCGCCAATAACGAGGGATGCCTGGAGGTCGACGATCACCAGCGCACCAGCATTCCTGGCCTGTTCGCGGCAGGCGATGTGGTGAAGGGGCTGGACCAGATCAGCCATGCGATGGGCGAGGCCGGGGTCGCAGCGACGACGATCCGCAACCTGCTGAACCAACGGCAGCCGATCCGAAGATGACAAAAGCGTTAGAAAGTCGCAGTGTTTAGGGGTCGGCAGACGATCGAAACATCGCGTTTTCAAGGCTTTGTTGGATCGAAAAGTCACATGCCCGTTTCGGCCATAATTAGCCCTGATCGGCACGTTCGCTGCACCGCCATTCCCGCGCCGCCAACGCGGCAATGCGACGCGCCCACATTCTTGCACACCCCCTCCCACAGCCGCGGTCATTGCGACCGGCTTTGCTGGGGATGACCGAAGCTGCGCCGCGGGCGATGCGCTTCGCTCCGATCGTGGCGACGGCCCAGGCGGGCCGCGGGAACAGTGTCAGCGACAGCCGTCCTCGGCTGAGCTTATGCCCAATCAGGACATTTGACGACGCTAGACCATAAGAAAGAGGCAGCCGCGAGGATCACGAACAAACCGATTATATGGCAGAAATGGACGTTCTTGTCCAGCCTATTCGACGTAGGCAGGATCGACGACGAGTCGCTCCGCATTCCATTCGGGCACGGCCTCCGGACGCATCGGCACCATGAAGCGCTTGCCCGTTGGCCGTTCGATCTCGAGCACGTCGCCCGCGCCGAAATTCTCGACCAGAACGATCGTGCCGAGCGGCTCGCCATCGGGGGTCTGCGCGGCGACACCGATCAGGTCGGCGTGATAATATTCACCCTCCCCCAGCGGCGGCAGCGCGCTACGCGGCACGGTAAGCTCGGTGCCCCGCAGCGCCTCGGCGGCGGTGCGGTCCGTGATCTCGGCGAAACGGGCGATCGTGCCGTTAGGCCCGGCCTGCGCCGACTTGAGCGTCAGCGCGCCGCCGTTGAACTGGCGATAGCTGGCGATATCGTCGGCGAAGACCTTCAGCCGCACCTGGCCATGGATGCCATGCGCGCCGATGACGACCGCGAGGGTCACGGTCGGCGCGCCGCCTGACGCGGATTCAGCCTTGGGGGCTGCCTTCGTCGCCGGCGGGGGCGGAGTCGTCGCCTTCGGCGGGGTCGGTGCTCGAGACCCCTTCGTTGCTGGCGTCTTCATCGTCCTCCGGCGCGGTGCGCGGGTCGGGAAAAGGGTCGTTGGCCATGATGCGCTCTCCTAAGACAGGAGCGCTAACGCATCATGGCGCAACGGGATGCCTGATGGGTGCCGACACCCGCTGCGCCGGGGCGCAATGCGCGGCACCGTCGGGACATCCGCCGCGCGCGGCAGATGTCCGACCGGCGATTACTCGGCGGTCGCCTCGGCGGCGGTCGCCTCCTCGGCCGGCGCGGCATTGGCGGCGGCTGCCGCTTCCTGCTGCGCCTTCAGCTTCTCTGCACGCTCCTCGGCGCGCTCGGTCGCCTTCTCGCCCGGCTTGCCCTTGTTGGGGTTGCTGCGCGCGGCACGCTCACGCACGCCGGCGGCGTCGAGGAAGCGGGCGACGCGGTCGGTCGGCTGCGCGCCATTCGACAGCCAGTGCTTGGCGCGCTCGGCGTCGAGGACGATGCGCTTCTCGTCATCCTTGGCGAGCAGCGGGTTGTAGTTGCCGATCTTCTCGATGAACTTGCCATCGCGGGGGCTGCGCGCATCGGCGACGACGATGCGGTAATAGGGACGCTTCTTCGAGCCACCACGCGACAGGCGAATGCTGAGTGCCATTTTCGTATTCTTCCTTGCTAAATCAGTTGTTTATTTCTTGTTCTTCAGAAAATTCTCGAACCCTGGCGGCAGCTTGGGCATGCCATCCGGCCCCGCCCCGCTGCCGAGGCCGGGGAGTCCCCCGCCCGCCTTGTTCATCATGTCGCCAAGGTCGGCGCCGCCGATCGCATTGCCGAGCCCGCCGAGACCGCCCATCGGGCCGCCCTTGCCGAGCATCGCCATCATGCCCTTCAGCCCGCCCATCTTCTTGATCTTCTTCATGGCGGTCGACATTTCGAGGTGCATCTTCAGGAGCTTGTTGACCTCCTGCACCGTCGTGCCGGACCCCTTGGCGATGCGGATCTTGCGCTTGGCGTTGATCAGGGCCGGGTTGGCGCGCTCCTTGACGGTCATCGAACCGATCATCGCGTCCATGTGGATCAGCACCTTGTCGCCGCCTGCCTGGGCGACGGCATTCTGCGCCTTCTTCATCCCCGGCATCATCCCTGCGAGCGCGCCGAGGCCGCCCATGCGGCGCATCTGCGCAAGCTGGCCGCGCAAGTCGTTCATGTCGAACTGGCCCTTCAGGAGCCGCTTCGACATGCGCTCGGCGTCTTCCTGCTGGATCGACTCCGCGGCGCGCTCGACAAGGCTGACGACGTCGCCCATGCCGAGGATACGGCCGGCGACGCGCGAGGCGTGGAAGGCCTCGAGCGCGTCCATCTTCTCGCCCGTGCCGGCGAACTTGATCGGCTTGCCGGTGACGGCGCGCATCGACAGCGCGGCGCCGCCGCGCGCATCGCCGTCCATGCGGGTCAGCACGACGCCGGTCAGCGGCACCTGCGCCGAAAAGTTCTGCGCGACGTTGACCGCGTCCTGACCGGTCAGCGAGTCGACCACGAGCAGGATCTCGTGTGGCGTGGCGATGTCCGCCACCGCCTTCATCTCGTCCATCAGCGCCTGGTCGACGTGGAGGCGACCGGCGGTGTCGAGCATCAGGACGTCATAGCCCTGCAGCTTCGCCGCCTGCATCGCGCGGCGGGCGATGTCGACCGGCTGCTGGCCGGGCACGATCGGCAGCGTCGCCACCTCGATCTGCGTGCCAAGCGTCGCGAGCTGTTCCTGCGCGGCGGGGCGATTGACGTCGAGCGACGCCATCAGCACCTTCTTGCGGTCGCGCCCCATCGCGCCCGCGCTGAGGCGCCTCGCGATCTTCGCGGTCGTCGTCGTCTTGCCCGACCCCTGCAGGCCGACCATCATCACGACCGCGGGCGGCGTGACGGACAGGTGCAGTTCGGCGGCCTCGGGATCGTCGCCGCCGAGCATCTCGACCAGCGCGTCGTTGACGATCTTGACGACCTGCTGCCCCGGCGTGACCGAGCGCAGCACGTTCTGGCCGACCGCTTCCTCGGTGACCTTGTCGACGAACTGGCGCGCGACCGGCAAGGCAACGTCCGCCTCGAGCAGCGCGACGCGCACCTCGCGCATCGCGGCGCGCACGTCGGCCTCGGTCAGCGCGCCACGGCCGCGCAGGCGATCGAAGACGCCGCCAAGCCGGTCGCTCAGACTGTCGAACATCGCCTCAAAACCCCATACATACGCACAACGCAAAAGACGCCGGCGGACGAAACCTCGTCGGCCGGCGTGCGCTCATGGCGCTTGCCTTTCACGTCCCACGATCGGAACAAGGCGTGCGCTTAGGGGAAAAAGGCGACGGTGGCAAGTATCGGGATGGACTGCCGGCGCGTGTGCCCGCAGGCTTGTGCCGTCTTTCCGGCTACCTCCCTCATCCCGGCCGCCTTCGTCATCCCGGCGGAAACCGGGACCATGGACGCGAGACGGCGGCGAGGTTTCGAGCCCCTCGAGCCGATCGCTACCATGGGTCCCGGCGTTCGCCGGGATGACGAGGGAGAGGCAGCCTCCCCCCACCATCCAAATCGTCATCCCCACGCAGTCGGGGATCCAGGAACGTGACGTTGAGGAAAGAGCCGCACGGCCAGCCAGTCTGGATCCCCGCTTGCGCGGGGATGACGGCGGTGGCGCGCACGACGGGCAAGCGGGGATGACGGGACGGCGCGAGGATGTCCGGGGGGCCGCATCCACTGCATGGACTTACCCCGCCGCCGCCACTAGATCGCGGCGCATGTCTGTTCCCGCGCCAGAGGTCATATCCCTCGGCTGCCGCCTCAACATCGCCGAGAGCGAGACGATCGCCGCGCTGGTCGCCGGGCGCGACACCGTGGTGGTGAACAGCTGCGCGGTGACGAATGCCGCCGTCAAGGCGACGCGCGCCGCGATCCGCAAGGCGCGGCGGGCGCGCCCGGGCGCCGAACTGGTCGTCACCGGCTGCGCGGCGCAGATCGATCCGGCGGGCTTCGCCGCGATGGCGGAGGTCGACCGGGTGATCGGCAACGCCGAAAAGCTGCTGCCCGCCGCCTGGGCAAGCGCGGCGCCGGTGGTCGTCGGCGACATCATGCAGCTGCGCGAGACCGCACCGCATCTAGCGGCGAGCTTTTCCGCGCATGCGCGCGCCTTCGTCGAGGTGCAGAACGGCTGCGACCATCGCTGCACCTTCTGCGCCATCCCCTTCGGCCGCGGGCCGAGCCGCTCGGTACCCGCGGGCGCGGTGGTGGAGCGGATCGCCGGACTCGTCGCGGCGGGGCACGGCGAGGTGGTGCTGACCGGCGTCGACCTGACCAGCTATGGCCAGGACCTGCCGGGCAGCCCGACGCTGGGCCTGCTGGTCGAGCGGATCCTGCGCCATGTTCCCACGCTGCGCCGCCTGCGGCTGTCGTCGCTCGACTCGATCGAGATCGACGAGAGGCTGGCGGAGATCGTCACCGGCGAGGCGCGGGTGATGCCGCACGTCCATCTGTCCTTTCAGGCGGGCAACGACCTGATCCTCAAGCGGATGAAGCGGCGGCACAGCCGCGCGCAGGCGGTGGCGATGGTTGCGGCGCTCAAGGTCAGGCGGCCTGAGATCGCGATCGGCGCGGACCTGATCGCGGGCTTCCCGACCGAGGACGAGGCGATGTTCGCCGACACGCTGGCGCTGATCGGCGACGCCGACATCGTGCATGCGCACATCTTCCCCTATTCGCCGCGCGCGGGCACGCCGGCGGCGCGGATGCCGCAGGTCGCCCCCGCCGCCATCAGGGACCGGGCCGAGCGGCTGCGCGCGGCGGCGGCTCGGCGCAGGGCGGCGTGGCTGGCCGGGCTGGTCGGCAGCACGCAGGATGTGCTCGTCGAGCGGCCGGGCGAGCGCGGCCATGCCGGCAATTTCGCCGATGTCGCGCTCGCGCAGACCGCCGCGCCGGGCACCATCGTTACGACGCGCATCACCGGCGCCACCGACACCCACCTCATCGGACGGACGATATGAGCACCACCCCCTCCTGGCACGAACGCCTGCTCGGCGGATTCCGCAAGACGTCGGACCGTCTGGTCGGCAACCTCGCCGGCCTCGGCGGCGCGCGGCTGGACGATGCGACGCTGGACGACATCGAGGAGGCGCTGATCGCCTCCGACCTCGGCCCCGAGACCGCAGGCCGCATCCGCACCCGGCTGGCGGAGGGGACGTTCGAGCGCAACATGGAGGAGCTCGGCATCCGCCTCGTCGTCGCTGAGGAGGTGGAGAAGGCGCTCGCCAGGGTCGCGACACCGCTGGAGATCGAGGCCTTTCCGCGGCCGCAGGTGATCCTGGTCATCGGCGTCAACGGATCGGGCAAGACGACGACGATCGCCAAGCTCGCGCATCTCCTCATGGAGCAGGATTACGGCGTGATGCTGGCGGCGGGCGACACGTTCCGCGCCGCCGCGATCGGGCAGCTGGCGACCTGGGCGAGCCGGGTCGGGGTGCCGATCGTCACCGGCCCGGAGGGCGGCGACGCCGCCGGCGTGGTATGGGACGCGGTCAAGAAGGCGACCGAGACGGGCATCGACGTCCTCATCGTCGACACCGCCGGCCGCCTGCAGAACAAGCGCGAACTGATGGACGAGCTGGCCAAGATCCGCCGCGTGCTCGGCCGCCTCAACCCCGCCGCCCCGCATGACGTCGTGCTCGTCCTCGATGCGACGACGGGGCAGAACGCGCTCAGCCAGATCGAGGTGTTCAAGGAGGTGGCGGGCGTCACCGGCCTCGTCATGACCAAGCTGGACGGCACCGCGCGGGGCGGCGTGCTGGTCGCGGCGGCGGAGAAATACGGCCTGCCGATCCATGCCATCGGCGTCGGCGAAGGGATGACCGACCTGAGGCCCTTCGACCCCAATGAGGTCAGCCGGATCATCGCCGGCGTCGATGCGGGGGTGAAGAAGTGAGCGCGCCGGCCTGCCTCTCCAGTCCCGCCCCTCGCACCTCCCCGTCCCGCGCACCGCGACCGCCTGCCCGGACGACGACGCGGCTGCAGAACGACATCCGGCAACACGACAAGGCGATGATGGCATGAGCAAGGCGCCCGCATCCTCTCCCGGCCTGCGCATGGGCATCGAATACGGGCCGCTGCTCGTCTTCTTCGCGGCCAACTTCCTGTTCCCGTCCGGCCTCGCGATGCGGCTGGTCGGGGCGTCGACCACCTTCCTGTCGGACATGGACCGCGCGGGCGCGCTGGTGATCGCGCGGGTGATCGTCGCGACCGTCGCCTTCGTGCTCGCGACCGTCGCGGCGATGGTCGTGTCACGGGTCAGGCTCGGCCGGGTATCGCCGATGCTGTGGATATCGGGCGCGTTCGTCGTGCTGTTCGGCGGCCTGACCGTCTACTTCCACGACCCCAAGTTCATCCAGATGAAGCCGACCTTCGTCTACGGCATGTTCGCCGCGGTGCTGGGCTATGGCCTGTTCAGCGGCCGCCCGCTGCTCGAGGGGCTGCTCGGCGCCGCCTACCCGGGCCTGACGGCGGAAGGCTGGCGCAAGCTCACGCGCAACTGGGCGTTGTTCTTCCTGTTCATGGCCGCGCTCAACGAGGCGGTGTGGCGCTCGACCAGCTGGGATTTCTGGGTCGGGTTCAAACTGTGGGGAGCGATCCCGCTGACCCTGCTGTTCGCCTTCGCCAACATCCCGATGCTGCTGCGGCACGGCCTGACGACCGACGACGCGACGACGACGCTACCGCCGCAGGAATGATCCCGCGGCGGTAGTCGGAATCAGGCCACCGTGACCTTGCCGTCGTCGATCAGGCGCTCGACCGGCTGATCGCTGATCGGGCCGGGCGACTGGTCCTCGCGGCTGTGGGCGAAGAGCCAGCGCGCGCCAAGTCCCGCGACCACCGCGCCGCCGATGGGCGCGACCCAGAACAGCCACAGCTGCGACAGCGCCCAGCCGCCGACGAACAGCGCAGGCCCCGTGCTGCGCGCCGGGTTGACCGACGTATTGTCGATCGGAATGGACACCAGGTGGATCAGGGTCAGCGCCAGTCCGATCGCCAACGGCGCGAACGGTCCCGACGAGCGCTGATCGGTCGCGCCGAGGATGACGACGAGGAAACCGGCGGTCAGCAAGGCCTCCGCGAGGAAGGCCGTCGCCATGCCGTAATGGCCGGGCGAATGAACGCCATAGCCGTTGGCGGCAAAGCCGCTCGCGACCAGATTGAAGCCGGGCGCGCCGCCGGCGAGCAGCGCGAGCGCGGCGCTGGCGAGGACCGCGCCGACGAGTTGCGCCACCACGTAGCCCGGCACGTCCCGCGCCGGAAAGCGACCCGCCACGGCCAGACCGATACTGACGGCGGGATTGAAATGACCGCCCGAGATGAAGCCGACGGCAAAGGCCATGGTGAAGACGGTCAGGCCGAAGGCAAGCGCGACGCCCGCCATGCCGATGCTGCCGGGCAGTGTCGCGCCGGCGGCCAGCACCGCCGCGCCGCAGCCGCCCAGCACCAGCCAGAAGGTGCCGATCGCCTCCGCGGCGAGGCGGCGCGCGGCGGCGATCGGCCGCGGGCGGTCGGCGGCCGTCCGGACGTTTGACTGAGCGGGAAGCGAAAGTGTCTGGTGCACGGTGATCCTGCCTCCTTTCGGGCCGTGACCCGCCACGACATCGCGGCGAACCGGCAGAGTGATCGGCGGCAAACGCGTCCGGTTCGGCCCCGTTCCTGGTATCCTTGCACCATTTGCCAGAGATAAACGCACCATGGTCGCCCCGATGCGCGGCGCACGAAAAGGGGCGCCGCCATGACGGCGACGCCCCTTCTCATCGTCTTGACTTTGCGAGGATCAGGCCGCGTCGAAACGCTTGCCGGCCTCGTCCCAATTGACCACGTCCCACCACGCCTTGAGATAGCCGGGGCGGTCGTTCTTGTAGGTCAGGTAATAAGCGTGCTCCCACACGTCGTTGCCCAGGATCGGCGTGCCACGCTCCTCGACCACGTCCATCAGCGGGTTGTCTTGGTTCGGCGTCGCCGTGACCTTCAGCGATCCATCGGCAGTCTTGATCACCCAAGCCCAGCCCGACCCGAACTGGCCCGCGCCCTTGGTGTTGAAGTCTTCCTTGAGCTTGTCGAGGCCGCCATAGGCGTCGATCGCGTCCTTGAGCGCGCCCGACGGCTGGGTCGAACCCTTGGGGCCCATGATCTTCCAGAAGAAGTCGTGATTCCAATAGCCGCCGCCGTTGTTGCGGACGAGCGCCGGCTGCGACGAGATGGTCGCCAGGATGTCCTCGATCGACTTGCCGGCGAGCGACGGGTCCTTCTCGACGCCCTCGTTGAGCTTGGCGGTATAGGCGGCGTGGTGCTTGTCGTGGTGAAAGGTCATCGTCTCCTTCGAGATGACCGGCTCGAGCGCGTCATAGTCGTAGGGGAGCGGCGGCAGTTCGAATGCCATGGCTTTGGCCTCCTGTAAGGGAAAGGGGTTCGCGCGCGTCAACGCAGCAGGCGGGTTAATGCTCCGGCGCCGTTTCGCAAGCGTGATGATCCTTGCGGAGCGGATGATCTTCGAGGGCGTCGCGCAGGCGGCCCCGACGTTCCTCCTCCCTTCGTCATCGCGGCGAACGCCGGGACCCATGGGTGCGATCGGCGCGAATGGCGCGCGACCTCGGCCGCACGCCGTGTCCATGGGTCCCGGCGTGCGTCGGGATGACGAGGAGGGAGTGGGCGGCTTTTCCCACGTTTGTCATTCCCGCGCAGGCGGGAATCCAGAGACGCTAGCGGTGCGGCTTACGCGGAACCTGCGCGTCTGGATCCCCGCCTGCGCGGGGATGACACCCTCGGAGAGGTGACAGACCGACAGGGATGCCGGCCCGGAAGCGGCGACATCCCCCCTTCGTCGTCCCGGCGCAGGCCGGGACCCATGAATGCGATCGGCGCGAATGGCGCGCGACGTCGGTCATACACCGTGTCCATGGGTCCCGGCGTGCGCCGGGATGACGAGGAGGGAGTGGGCGGCTTTTCCCCCCGTTTGTCATTCCCGCGCAGGCGGGAATCCAGAGACGCTAGCGGAGCGGCTTACGCGAAACCTGCGCGTCTGGATCCCCGCCTGCGCGGGGATGACACCCTCGGAGAGGTGACAGAACGACAGGGATGCCGGCCTGGAAGCGGCGACATCCCCCCTTCGTCGTCCCGGCGCAGGCCGGGACCCATGGTTGCGATCGGCGCTAGGGACGCGCGACCTCGGCCGCACACCGTTTCCATGGGTCCCGGCGTGCGCCGGGACGACGAGGGGGAGTCGGCGTTGCGCACTGCGATCGAGCGGATCGCCGACCCCGTGTCACCCGCCGGCGTTGATCAGGTCGTGGCGGCGCAGCGCGTGGCGAAGCTGGTCGTAGGTGAGGCCGAGCGATTCGGCCGTGGCGCGCTGGTTGAAACGGTGTTCGGCGAGCGATTTCGCGAGCAGCTCGCGCTCGAACCGAGCGACGCGCGACTTGAAATCGGACGGACCCGCGTCGCACGCGGCGACGGGGCTGTCCTCCGGCTCCGGCCGCGGCGGCGCGTCCGCCTTGGGCGGCGCGGGCGGCGGCATCGGGGCGCCGCCATGAACGCCGGAGGGCCGATAGGGCGAGGCGAAGGGATCGATCTCGATCCGGTCGACGGGCCCCTCCCCCTCCCAGCGATAGACCGCGCGTTCGACGACGTTGCGAAGCTCGCGGACATTGCCGGGCCAGCGATGCGTCATCAGCGTGTCGAGCGCGGTCGGACCGAAGCCGGGCCAGCGTTCCCAACCGATCTCCGATGCCATGCGGCGCCCGAAATGGTCGGCGAGCACGACGATGTCCCCCGAGCGCGCGCGCAGCGGCGGCAGGGTCACGACCTCGAACGACAGCCGGTCGAGCAAATCGGCGCGGAATTCGTGGCGATCGACCTTGTCCGGCAGATGTTCGTTGGTGGCCGCGACGATGCGGACGTCGACCCGCAGCGGCCGGCTGCTCCCGATCCGCGTCACCTCGCCATATTCCACCGCGCGCAGCAGCCGATCCTGCGCCGCCATCGACAGGGTGCCGAGCTCGTCGAGGAACAGGGTGCCGCCGTGCGCCTCCTCGAACCGGCCCGCCCGCGCCTTGGTCGCACCGGTAAAGGCGCCCGCCTCGTGCCCGAAGAGCTCCGCCTCGATCAGCGTCTCCGGCAGCGCCGCGCAGTTCATCACGACGAGCGGCTGGTCCCAGCGCGGGCTGAGGCGGTGGAGGCGTTCCGCGACCAGCTCCTTGCCCGTCCCGCGCTCGCCGATGACGAGCACCGGGCGATCGAGCGCGGCGGCGCGGCTGGCGCGCTCGAGCGCGTCCAAGAAGGCGCCGGATTGGCCGATGACCTGGGTCGTGCGCTGCATCGCCAACTCTTGGCGCAAAATCCCAATGGTCCGCAAGCGTTCATCCGTGGTTCATGCAAATAATACACCCAAAAACCTCGGAATTCCGCCATTTTTGAAATTGGCACGGCTCCTGCAAAGCTCTGGGCAACCCGCCGATGCGGCGGTTCACAAGGTTCAGATTTCAGGAGGTTCCCATGTTCAAGTCCGATATCGGTCGCACCCTCGCCGCCATCGCCTGCACGATCGTCTTCAGCGCCACCTGCGTGGCCGGCGCGATCGGTCCGGCGACCGGGCATGGCGCCGCGACCGTCGCGTCCGCCGCCCGCCTGACGGCGTAAGCGGCGACCCGGGGCGGGCCATGTTTCCCTCGCCCGCCCCGGCCCCAGAATTTCCAGGAGCATCACGACAGATGGGCATTTTCTCCCGCACCCGCGACATCGTCGCCGCCAACTTCGCCGACCTGCTCGAAAAGGCAGAGGATCCGGCGAAGATGATCCGGATGATCATCCTCGAGATGGAGGAGACCTTGGTCGAGGTGCGCGCCTCCGCCGCCCGCACCATCGCCGACCAGAAGGAAATGCGCCGGCACATCATGAAGCTGGAGCAGCTGCAGGCGAACTGGACCGAGAAGGCGGAACTGGCGCTGTCGAAGGACCGCGAGGACCTCGCCAAGGCGGCGCTGGTCGAGAAGCAGAAGGCGGCCGACATGGCCGACCAGCTGAAGGCGGAGGTGCAGGTGCTCGACGATGCGCTGCGCGCGTCGGAAGAGGATATCGCCAAGCTGCAGAAGAAGCTGACCGAGGCGCGCACCAAGCAGGCCAACGTCCAGACGCGGCTGGAGAGCGCGAACAACCGCTTCCGCCTGCGCGAGATGTACGCCGGCCCCAAGACGCACGAGGCGTTCAGCCGCTTCGATGTCCTGGAGCGCCGCGTCGACGATGCCGAGGGTCGCGCCGAGGCGCTGGGCCTGGGCGTGCAGAAGACGCTGGAGGAAGAGATCGCCGAGCTGCGCCAGAGCGACAAGGTCGATGCCGAGCTCGCGGCGCTGAAGGCACGGATGAACAATCGCAATCAGGAGGGTTGAGATGGAAGACATCATCGTCCCGTTGATCGCGATCACCTCGATCTTCATCGGCCTGCCCTGGGTCATCTTCCACTACATCACCAAGTGGAAGCAGGCGCCCAAGATCACCGACGAGGACGAACGGCTGCTCGACGAGATGTACAATCTCGCCCGCCGGCTGGAGGATCGCCTGAACACGGTCGAGCGGATCGTCGCCGCCGACAACCCCGACTTCCGCGTCGGCTTCGCCGCCGACACCGCCCGCCCGGGTCTCGATCGCCCCGGCATGGACCGCAAGTCCGACAGCTATCGCCTCGAAGGGAGGATGTAACATGGCCGCCCGTACGCAATTCTACATCGACCGCCAGAACAAGAAGATCTCCGGCGTCTGCGCAGGGATCAGCGACTATACCGGGCTCGACGTCACGATCGTGCGCATCGCGATGCTCGCCCTGCTCTGGGCGACCGGCGGCGTGATCCTGCTCGGCTATTGGGCGACCGCGCATCTCGCGCCGGAAAAGCCGCACGGCCTGTACCAGGACGCCGACGACCAGAAGTTCTGGCAGGGCGTGCGCAGCAATCCGACGCGCTCGACCGCCGAGGTGCGCAGCAAGTTCCGCGACATCGATCGCCGGCTCGCCGACATCGAGCTGCACTATACCAGCCGCAACAGCCGGCTGGCCGAGGAAATCGACAGCCTGCGCTAACGCCGCGGCGTCTCAAAAGGGGAAGAAGACGATGTCCGACCTTGCTCTGCTGATCCCGATCACGGCGATAGCCATCGGGCCGGTATCCTGGATCGCGAACAACTGGCTGCGCGCCCGCCACGGCTATCCGCCGCTCGACTATCGCAGCAGCCGCCGGCGCCGCGGCGGTGCCGCGGAGACCGACCTCGAGGCCGAGCGCAAGATCATGCTGCTGACCAACGAGAACGACAAGCTGACCGGACAGGTCAGCCGCCTGGAGGAACGGATCGCCGTCCTCGAGCGCATCGCCACCGATCCCGCCGAGCGTACCGCCCGCGAGATCGAAGCCCTCCGCGACCGGTAAGGACACGCGCCATGGGTCCCGACCATTTCTTTGCCATGCTTCTCGGTGCGGCCATCACGCTCGCCGTCCAATGGTACGGCCGGCGCAAGGTGCGCCAGGCGATCGCCGCCCCCGACGTCGAGGCGCGCCGCGACATCCAGCTGCTCGACGCCGAGAACGCCCAGCGCATCGGCCAGATCGACCGGCTGCAGGAACGGCTCGCCACCGTCGAGCGGATCGTCACCGACCGGTCGCACATGCTCGACCGCGAGATCGAAAGGCTCCGCTGATGAACGGCTTCACCCTCTTCATGCTCGCCGTCGTTGTCGTCGGCCTGCCCGTCAGCCTCGGCATCGGATCCGAGATGTTCAAGCGCTGGCTCAAGCACAAGGAGACGATGGCCGGCGCGCTCAATGCCCAGGCGGCGGAAAAGGCGGCGCAATATGCCGCCCATGTCGAACGGCTGGAGGCGCGGGTGCGCGTGCTCGAACGGATCGCCACCGATCGCGGCGCCGACTTGGCCGAGACGATCGACCAGCTGCGCCTCCAGGCGAATTGAGGAGCGACGCCGATGTCCCCCCTGCTCATTCCCATCCTCGGCATCTGCTGCGGCCTGCTCGCGATCTTCGGCGGCGTGTTCATCCGCCCCTGGTTCAAGCTGCAGGAACGGCGGATGGAGATCGAGGCGAACAAGGTCGCGGAAAAGGCGGCGCAATATGCCGCCCAGACCGAGCGACTGGAGGAACGGGTCCGCGTCCTCGAACGCATCGTGACCGATCGCGGCGCCGACCTGGCGCAGGAGATCGAGGCGCTGCGGGTCGAGCAAGCCGATCCGCGACTGCCGACCAACTGACCGCATCGCCCCAGGAAAGGTCGTTTGCCCATGAACCCCGCAGAGATGCTCGTCGCGATCGTCGCCCTCCTCGTCATCGGCGGGATCGTGCGCAGCCGCTTCGGCGCGCATCGTCCGGACGCCGGGACGACGCCCGGCACGGCCGTCGACGAGGACACATGGCGCCTTCGCGAGGAGGTGCGCACCCTTAAGGAGCGCGTCCAGGTGCTGGAACGCGTGATCACCGACAACCGGAGCAGCATCGATCTCGACCGCGAGATCGACCGTCTGCGCGACCGCTGAAGGAGGCGGATATGACCGACCCCAACGTCTATCTCACCGTATCGCTGTCGAGCCTCGCCGGGCTCGCGATGATCACCACCGCCGGCCTGTCGGGATGGCGCAGCTGGCTGGCGCTGAAGCACCAGCAACTGGATCACGCGCAGGACCAGCTGCCGGCCGTCCCCTCCGCAGGATCGCGGATCGAGATCGCCGACCTCAAGGAGCGTATCCGCAAGCTGGAGGCGATCGCCGCGGGCGTCGACCTGTAGGACCTGCTCTTCCGCCTGTCGCGACAGGCGCGCCCAAGGCCCCTCCCGCCAGCGGGAGGGGGGAGAGATCGAGGACCCCGTGCCTCGCGCGGTATCTCCGGCACGGACATTGCCCCGCCCCGCCGCGCGCTGTACCGCGCGGTGCCATGACCAGCCAGACCGCGAGCCTTGCCGACGTCCGTGACGAATACGGTTTCCTCGATCCCGACGACCGGTATCGGCTGCTGATCGACCTGGGCCGCGCGCTGGAGCCGATGCCTGATGCGCTGAAGACCGAGGCTACGCTGGTGCGCGGCTGTTCGGCGGCGGTCTGGGTCTATCCGACGTTGCGCGACGACGGGACGCTGCATTTCCTCGCCGATTCAAATGCGGCGATCACAAAGGGGATCATCGCGCTGGTACTGCTGACGGTGCAGGACCAGCCCCCCGGCACCGTCGCCGCCGCCGACATCGAGGGCGAGCTGGCACCCTTCGACCTCAGGAACCAGCTCAGCTCCAACCGGACGCAGGGCATCCCCAACATGATCGCGCTGATCCGCGACACGGCCGCGCGCTACGCCTGATCCCACGCGCCGGCACGTGGGGGCCGAGGACGGCGCGCTATTGCCCGCGCGCCAGGCGCGCCGCGAGTTCGGCGACATCCGCGCCCTGCGGCACGACCAGCCAGGTATCAGGCTTGCGCGTGTCGACCATCGCGACGGCGTTCTTCGGGCACAGGCCGAGGCAACGCGTCTCGACGATGCCGAGCGGCGCCTTGCGTCCCTTTTTCAGGCCGAGCAGCTTGCGCAGCACCTTGGCGAGCGGAGAGCGTGCCTTCCTGCCGAAGCCGCCGTCGAGCTTCTTCGTACACTTGCCGCAGACCAGCACCGCGCCCTGCCAGTGCGCGCCGATCTGCTTCAGCGGGGGCGCCACGTCCGGCGCTCCTCCGCGGTCTTGAGCACCTCATAGGCGGCCTGCACCGCCTGGAATCGGACGGCGGCATCGGCGTCGCCGGGGCGGACGTCCGGATGGTTTTCCTTGGCGAGGCGGCGCCAGGCGCCCTTCACCCCTTCGAAGTCCGCATCGCCATCGAGGCCGAGCACGTCCAGCGCGCGCATCTCGTCGCGCGAGCGCGTGCCGTCGCCGGGCCCGCCCCAGGCGTAATGGTTGGCGCTGGCATAGCCCGATGCCGTCCGGCTTTCCGACGCCTCCCGCTGCGCGGCCTCTTCGGCGGACAGGCCTTCGAAGTAATTCCAGCCGCGATTGTATTCGGCGGCGTGATCCGTGCAGAAATACCAGCGATCGGGGCTGTTGGGCGATTTCGGTGCCGGGCAGTCGCCGGGCCTGTCGCAGCCGTGCCGGTCGCACAGCCGCACCGTCTGCGCCTCTCGGCTGGAGCCATAGCCCCGCCAGCGGGGGAAGCCCCAGTCGTTCGATCGTGAGGTGCTGCGCGCCATTACCCCCGCGACATAAGCCTTCGGCGGCAGCGCGCAAGCACCGGTCGCGCCCTATCAATGGGGAAGGCTGAAGCGCACTCCGCGGGTCAGCGCGCCGCAGCCCAGCCCGCCGTCAGGACGGTAGGTCTTTTCGAAGCGTGCCGCGCGGAACGTGTCCTTCCCCGCCTTCGTGAAGACGAACGGCGGATAGGAGATGATCACGCGCTCGTTGCGGACACGGCCGTCTGCGTCGACGTCGAACTGCGTCCGCGTCCACCCCTCCATGCCCCAGCGCTGCGCCTCCTCAGGGAAGTTGCCGCCGACCGAGACCATCTTCGGCGGCTTGTCGATCAGCGCGCACTGGCTGGCCGCCAGGCCGGAGGCCGTGAAGGCATTGCGCGCAGCGGCGAGATCGCCCCGGGTCTGCGCGATCGAGGCGAGGCGGATCATCGCGCCGACCTTGAACGGATCGGCCGCCGGCAACGCCGCATCCTGCGCGACCTGCTGCAGTATCGCCTCGCTGCGGGAACGTCCGTCCTCGTGATCGGCAAGCATGAGCCTGAGCGCCGCGCGCGACGGCGCGTCCGCGGCATAGGGCGCTTCCGACAGCATGGGTTCGACGACGCGGCGGAACATGCCGCGCTTGTACAGATCGGCCACGCCCGCCGTGCGCGCCTCGACGTCAAGGTCGAGCCGCGCACGGGCGGGCGCGTCGTTGGCGATCGCAAGGGCCAAAGCGCGTCGCGCCAGCGCGCCGCGCTCGTCGCGCGGCAACACCGGATTGTGCACGAGCGCGAAGAGCGCGGGCAGCGTCGCCAGCGTGTCGCCATTCGCCGACGCCGCGGCCAGCGCACGTCGCTGCGCGATCAGTGCCGTCGCCGGCGCTTCGGACTGGTCGACGAAGGCAAGGCCCTTCCCCCGCCCCCATGCGATCATGTCCGCCTGCAGCGCGTCGCTGATCGACGGGCGCTGGAACGCGAGGTTGCAGCGCATCTCCACCCGGACGTTGAAACGCAGGAACGTCGGCATCGCCTTCACCTGCTCGGCCGTCCACGACCATTGCCGCACCGCGCGGGCGAATTCGAGCGCGACCTTGCCCCCACCGGCCGCATAGATCGGCCGTACCGCCTGCGCCGTGCCATCGTCGGCGATCGAGAATTCGACCACGGCCATGTCCGCCGGCTTCAACCCCGCCTCGCCGCCGCAGTCGGGCGGAACCATCGCCACGCCTGGGTCGATGAGCCCGATCGAAGTCGCACCGGCGCCGGTCATGGCGACGTAGCGCCGCGCCTCGTCCTCGTTGCCGCCGAGCAGATAGGCAATCGCCGCGTCGGAGCGGACGGAGACGTCGCGGATATCGATGCGCGACGTGTCCATGCCGCCGAAGTCGCGGACGGCGTCGCGGAAGGTCCCCTGGGCGGCGGCGATGTCGCCGCGATTGAGCTGCATCGTCCCCTTCGCTTCCGCGATCGTGCCAAGCGAGGCGGCATCGAGCTTTGCCGCCGCGAGCTGCCCATCGATCCGCGCCTGCGCCGCGGTGGCGGCGGCGGGATCGGTGAAGGTCGTAGTCTGCACCACGGCGAGCGCGGCGACCATCTTGTCGCGCGGCGTGTCGGCGATCGCCTCCGCCTTGCCGAACCAATCGGCGGCGGTGGCGTAATCGAGGCTGGTCATCGCGATCCGGCCCAGATTGAAACTGGCCTTGAACCGGTCGGCGCGCAGCGACGGGTCGTCAGCCGGCAGGATCGCCAGCCCCTCCTGGGCGGCCGCGTTCGCCTCGTCCTTGCGATCCAGCGCCAGCAGGGCAGCGCTCTTTCGGACCAGTACGATCGCGCGGCTGCGCGGGCGGGACGCGACGCGCTTCTCCAACGCCTCCCACGCCGCGAGCGCGGCGGCCTTGTCGGTGCCGGCGTCGAGCGCTTCGGCGGCATCGAAATCCTGCTGCACGGTCCGCGCGGTCTGCTGCGCCGTGGCCACCGAAGCAAAGGCCACAAGTGCCGACCCCACCCAAAACTTGCCCGACACCGAATCCCCCATGACGATTTCTATCGCGGGATCGTGCACCATTTGACGAAGACTTGCCAGAGGGTCTGTAAGCCGGGTTCTGTCCATCCCCTTGCGGGGAATAGGCGACCATTCCTCTCGGGCGACGCTTGCACGCCGCCTCCAGCAACCAACCCGGGCAGCGGGTGGGAACACACCCCGACGCACGTCGCCGCGCGCCATGCCGCCCCTATTCGGTCTTGCTCCCGGTGGGGTTTGCCGTGCCGCTGCCGTTACCGGAAGCGCGGTGCGCTCTTGCCGCACCCTTTCACCCTTACCTGCCGTAGAAGGCAGGCGGTCTGCTCTCTGTGGCACTGTCCCTGGGGTCACCCCCGCCGGGCGTTACCCGGCACCGTCGTTCCGTGGAGCCCGGACTTTCCTCGGCGCATGCGAACATGCGACGCGGCCGCCCGACCCTCTGGCCGCTCCCCCTTACTCGTCCCCCTGCGGCTTGGGAAGAAGCAGCGCGAGCAGGATCATGCGACATTCGGCGTCGATCTCGCCGTCGACGAGTTCGGGACGGAAGCGCCGCTGGAACGCCATGGTCGCGGCGAGAGGATCGGTGACGTCGTACCCGAAGCGTTCGAGCGCGAGCAGAAAGCCAGCCTTCGTCCACATCGGGTCCATCAGCTTCTGCGTCGGGCGCGGCAGGGCCAGACGCAGCCGCGCCAGGCGCGCCCAGGGAAAGAGCTCGCCCGGATCGCGCTTGCGCTGCGGCGCGATGTCGGAATGGCCGACGACATTGCCGCGCGTGATCGCGTGCCGATCCTTCACCTCCGCGACCAGCCGCACCACGGCCTCGACCTGCGCATCGGGAAACGGCCGATAGCCCCATTCATGACCGGGATTGACGATCTCTATGCCGATGCTGGCGGAATTGACGTCGGTCAGACCCCGCCAGTGCGAACGTCCGGCGTGCCAGGCTCGCTTTTCCTCCGCAACGAGGCGAAAGATACGACCGTCCTCCTCGACCATATAATGGGCGGACACCTTGGCCTCCGGGTCGCGCAGTCGCGCAAGGGCAGAGGCTCCATCCTGCATGCCGGTATAATGGAGCACGATCATGGTGATCGGCAGCGACCGCTCGTCGAAATTCGGCGAGGGCGTGTCGAGAAGGGTCATGTCTGCCTGCGTAGCCCAAGCCGGAGGCGCGCGTAAGGGCCCAAGGCGCGGCGCCGACCGGGGGCGTCAGCCCGCCGCCGCCCCGGTGGCGCCGTCGACGCGCTCGTACAGCCCGCGCAGGTCGCGACTGGGCGCGAAGGCGTCGGTCTGGCCGATCACCGTTTCTCCCGCCCCGAGGACGAGCAGCCCACCGGGCCGCAACGCCGCGGCGAAGCGCGCGAACACCTCCGTCTTGGTCTGCGGATCGAGATAGAGCAGCACGTTTCGGCACAGGACGATGTCGAACATGCCCGGCAGCGGGGCATCGGCCGCCAGATTGTGGCTGCGCACAGTCATCGCACGAAGCAGCTCGTGCTTGGCGGCCCAATCGTTGCCGACCGCGTCGAACCAGCGCATCATGCGGCGGATCGGCAGGCCTCGCTGGATTTCGAACTGCGTGTAGCGACCCGCCCGCGTCCGCGCGAGCGCGGCCTCCGACACGTCGGTCGCGACGATGTCGGGCATGGGCGTGCCGCGTTCCTCCGCGCGCTCGGCGAACAGCATCGCGAGCGACAGCGGCTCCTGCCCGGTCGAGCAGCCCGCGCACCAGATGCGCACACGCCGCTGCCTTGTCTCCAGCCCGGCCACCGCCTCGACGATCAGGTCGAAGACCGGGGCCTCGCGGAAGAAGGACGTCTCTCCGTTGAGGAGCGCGTCGACGATCTGGTCGCTGAGATACCGATCGCCGGTTTCCAGCAGCGCGGCGGCGAGCTGGTCAAGCGTATCCAGGCCCCGCGCCCGCATCAGCGGCTTGAGCGCGGTATCGATCCGCCATGAACGATAGGCGGATATCTGTTGCCCCGTCCGCGATTCGAGCAGCGCGCTGAACGCGTTGACGGCCCGCTGCGAGACGGGGGCCGTCGCGGCTGCGGGCGACGTCGAGGTGGGACGGATCGGCATCAGGGCCGCTCCCCGCGCACGACCAGCCGGCCGATCGCATCCGGCGCCAGGATCGCGTCGGCGGCGCCGATCGCCGCGACCGCGCCGGGCATGCCCCAGACGACCGAGCTCGCCTGGTCCTGGACGATGACGCAGCCGCCGGCATCGCGCACGGTCCTTGCTCCATCGGCGCCGTCGCGGCCCATGCCGCTCAGCACGATCGCCAGCAGGCGCGGCCCGTAGACGGCGGCAGCGGACGCGAACATCGGATCGACGGAGGGCAGGCAGCCGCTCGCCACCTGATCATTGGTCAGCCGTATCGCCGCACCGCCGTCGGGCAGCGCGACGCAGCGGATGTGCGCGTCGCCGGGGGCGACGACGATTCGGCCCGGCTGGACGCGGAGCCGATCGCTCGCCACCTCGCAGGGTCGCCCGGCGAGCACCGCGAGCTGCGCCGCGAAATAGGGCATGAACGACGCCGGCAGATGCTGCGT
This sequence comes from Sphingomonas sp. GV3, assembly GCF_031082075.1. NCBI lineage: Bacteria > Pseudomonadati > Pseudomonadota > Alphaproteobacteria > Sphingomonadales > Sphingomonadaceae > Sphingomonas > Sphingomonas sp. GV3. The sequence continues at coordinate 1,259,766 of NZ_JARWLE010000001.1, forward strand.
GATCAGAATGGGCAGGCGGAAGCCGGCGGGGATCGTCCGCAGCACCTGGCTGAGCGCGTGGATGCCACCCGTGGAGGCGCCGATCGCGACGAGATCGAAGTCCGCGCGCGCCGACATGGTCTCCATGCCCGTAGCGGGTCGCAGCGGAGTCGGCGCGGGGGGCGGCGTCTCGGAGGTGCTGGTGCCGAGCCTCGCGAGCTTGCCGATCAGGCTCTCCCCGAACGTCGCCATCCGTGCGCCGGCAGCCGGCTTGACCAACGTGTCGGCGGCGCCGAGCGCCAGCGCCTGCAGCGTCACCGCCGCGCCGTCACTGGCCTGGGCAGAAACCACGAGGATGCGCGCGCCCTGCCCAGCCGCGATCAGGTCGGGCAGTGCGGTTATACCGTCCACGCCAGGCATCTGCAGGTCGAGCAGGATCAGATCGACGCGTTCGCGCGCCAATAGGGTGAGCGCGGCGGACGCGGTCGCCACGCTGCCGCTGACGACGAAGCGTGCGTCGGCGTCGACGATCCGCGTCATCACCGCGCGTGCGACGACCGAATCGTCCACGATGAGCACCTTCAGCGGCGGCTCGGCATCCACCGATGCGGCAAGGGGCGTGGCAGGCGCCATGACAGGTTCGCCGCCGGGATCAGGCCATGCCGACGATCTGGAGCTTCGATTCCAGCGTGTCGCGATCGAAGGGCTTCATCACATATTCGTCCGCGCCCGCCTCTATGGCAGCCCTGATATAGGCCATGCCGTTCTCAGTCGTGCAGAAGACGACCTTCGGCCGCGTCGGAATGTTCGAGTCGCGCAGCGCGCGCAGGAAATCCATCCCGCTCATCACCGGCATGTTCCAGTCGAGCAGGATGACGTCGGGCGCGGCGGCCATGCAGGCGTCGAGCGCCTCGCGGCCGTCGCATGCCTCGGTCACGGAAAAGTCGAGCGTCTCCAGGATATGGCGGGCGACCTTGCGGATCACCTTGGAGTCGTCGACGACGAGGCAGGTCTTCATGCTGGCAGGGCCTTCTTGCTGCGAATCGCGCGGTGATCGGTATACGGAGGGAAGCGTAAGCGCCGCGTTAAGCCGCGATCGCCTGCGGCGCGGGAACGAGGCGGGCGAGGTCGATGACCAGCATCGGCTCGCCGTCCCGTTCCACCATCCCGTCGGCCGCCGCCGCCCAGCCGCGATCGAGCGCGAGGCCCGACGACAGCGGTTGACGGGCGAAGGAGGCGACGTCCTCCAGCGAATCGACGAGCATCGCGTAATGATGGCCGTCGAGCCGCGTGATGATGGCGCGGCGCGCGTCGACGGGCATGGCGGCAAGTCCCAGCGCGATGCCGGTGTCCACCACCGTCACCACGCGGCTGCGCAGCGCGACGAGGCCGCGGACCGCGGAGGGCGCGCGCGGCACGGCGACGACGGGAGAGAGGTCGACGACCGAATCGATCTGGGTCGTGTCGATGGCGACCCCGCGTCCGGCGATATGGGCGATCAGGAACAGGTCCATCGTCATTCTCCCACCGCGCGCGCGAGCGCGGCGATCAGGGCGGGCCGGTCGTAGCGGTAGATGCTCTTCGCATCGCCGCCCGTCCGCTCCCGGCGCAGGCGCACGACCTGGGCGGGATCGGCATCGGGCGGTGGCGGCGCATCCATGGTCACGATCACGTCCGCGCTGGCCCCCGGGGGAACGGTCGCGACGCAGCGATAGCCCGCCGCCTCGATCGCCGGCCGCAGGAAGGTATCCATCCAGCCGCCCGCATCCTGCTGCAGCAGGCACAGTCGGTCCGCGGGCGGCGCGGTATCGATCGCCGCGAACAGCGCCAGCGCATCGACGAGTTCGATCTGCTCGCCCTCCACGATGACGACGCCCGCGACGGTCCCCGCGCCCTCAGCGGGCGCGACGTCGCGCGGCAGCGTCACGATCTCGATCGCCTCGTGGATCGCATAGGCAATGTCCGTCTCGCCGTCCGTGAGGCGCAGCACGGGCACCTCGCTGCGGCTGCCGATCGGCGCGACGGCATGGAGCGGCACCAGGGCACCGCCAATCGCCAGTCGCAATCGGCCGCCGGTGCGCCGGATCGCTTCCGTCGGCACCGGCTCGACCCGGTCGATCGCGGCAAGCGGGAGCACGCGACGCTCGCCGTCGAGGTCCTCGAACAGCAGCGCGCTGATGCCGCGCTCCGCCTCGACGGTCTCCGTCTCCTCGACGGGCGCGGCGCGGTGAAAGCGCAATCCGGCGACGGCGGCGATGCCGGCGCCATCGAGCAGCAGCATCGGGAGCCCGGAGTCGGGCAAAGTCTGTCCGGCATAGACGCCGGTGGCCATCACCGCGGGCGCGGCCGGCTTCACCACCAGTTCCTCGGTATCGAGGACCGTGTCGATGGCGAGCGCATAGTCGCCGTCGCGCGTCGAGATGATGGCGAGCTTGCCATCCGCGTCTTCCGCCGCGTCGGCGCGGTCGAGACCCAACAGCGAACCGAGCGCGACCATCGGCAGGCGGCGACCGCGCACGGTCGCGACGGCGGCGTCGCCGATGCGATCGACGCGCACGGCTTCGCCGCGCACGTTCAAAATCTCCTCGACCGATTGACGCGCGATGGCGAACCGCTGTCGGCCCGCTCCGACGACCACGGTCGACATGATGGAGAGCGTCAGCGGCACGTAGATGACGATCGTCAGGCCGCGCCCCGCCTGGTTGAGCAGTTCGATCCGGCCGCCGATATTCTCGAGGTTGGCACGCACCACGTCCATGCCCACGCCGCGCCCGGACACGGCGGTAACGACGTCGCGGCTCGACAGGCCGGCATGGAAGACGAGATCGAGCCGCGCCTTCGCGTCCATCATCGCGATCTCGGCAGGGGTGTGCAGCTTCTGCGCGATCGCCTTCGTGGCGAGACGGTCGGTATCGATTCCCCGCCCGTCGTCCGATATCTCGATCAGGATCTGGTTGCCGGACTGGCGCGCCGAAACGGTCAGCCGCCCGGCTTCGCGCTTGCCCGCGGCGCGGCGATCGGCCGGCGCCTCGATGCCATGGTCGACGGCGTTGCGGATGATGTGGACGAGGGGATCGCGCATCAACTCGATCATCTCGCGGTCGAGCTCGACGTCCGAGCCCTCGATGGTCAGCTGGACCTGCTTGCCGAGCTCCGCCGCGGTGTCGCGCACCATGCGCGGCAGCGCGGAGAACAGCGCCTCGACCTTCTGCATGCGGGTCCGCGTGACGGTGTCGCGCATCTCCGCGACGGTCAGCGACAGCCGCTCCAGCGCGCCCTCGACCAGCGGTTCAATCGGCTGGTCGCGCAGTCGCCGCGCCAGTTCGTTGCGGGCGAGCACCATTTCCGACATGCTGCTCATCATGCGATCAAGCAGGTCGACGTTCAGCCGGACGGAGCGCGCGTTGGTACGATTCGGCATGGAAGACTGCGGCAGTGACTGGGCCGTCGGCGCGGCGTCCTCCGCCAGTGCAGCGATCAGCAGGTCCTCGCTCGAATCGTCGAGCGCCGACCCGGAGTCGATCGCCTCGACGATCTCACCGATCCGGTCGACGATCGCCAGCACGGCATTGACGAGCGCGGTGTCTGGCACGCGCTGACCGTCTCGCACCGCCGCGAGCACGTCCTCGGCGGCATGGCTGAGCCGCGCCAGCCGCGGCAGGTCGAGGAAGCCGCAGCTACCCTTGACCGTGTGCACGAAGCGGAAGATCGCGTCGAGCCGCGCGCGATCGGTCGGTTCGGCTTCCCACGCGACGATCTCGCCCGAGAGCGCCTCGAGCGTCTCGCGCGTTTCCGCGATGAAATCCTGAAGCAGGTCGTCCATGGGCCCCCGTCGGTTCGGGGACGATCCATGGACCGGCAAGGGTTAAGGCGGGGTTAGTGACGCGGGCTCGTTCAGCCGGCGTTGAACACCGCGCCAAGGATCATCACCGACTCGGCCGGCTCCGACACCTGGACGGTGCCGCCCGCCTCCGCGACGAGCGTGTTCACGAGATAGGCGGCGGCGGCACGCGGCGTCACATCCCCCTCCCCCGCGCCATCGGCGAGCGTGCGACGCAGGTCGGGGTCGAGAATGATGCGCGGCCCCTCGATCTTCACCGCGATCTCGATCTGCCCGCCGTTTTCCTCGCCGGCGACATCCAGCGTCCCGCCGCGGACCAGCGCCTCGTTGGCGATGAGCGCGAGGTTGAGCAGCACCTTGATCGCCGTCTTGGGCAGCGCGTCGCCCTCCACCATCCAGCCGAGACTGGTCCGCTTGTTGTCCGCCAGCAGGCCCTCGATCGCCGTCTTCGCCTCGCGGACGTCGATCCGCTCGCCGAAACCGCCGCCGGCGCCGAAGGCGAGCCGGAAGAACTTGAGCTTGTTTGCGGACGTCCGTGCGCTTTCGCTGAGCAACGCGAAGACGCGGGCGCGCATCTCCTCGTCCGGCTCGTCGCCGAGCAGTTCGAGCCCGTTGTTGAGCGCTCCGACGGGCGAGAGCAGGTCGTGGCACAGCCGCGAACAGAGCAGGCTGGCGAAATCGACCGGGCTGACGGACATGCTGTTCCCTTTGTTGCTGATGCGTGTGTGGCCGACACGAGTCGGGTGCGCAAGCGGCTACGCGGTCGCCAGCGCGACCGGATCGAACCGGCGTTCCACCTCGCCCGCTGCCACGGCGCGCCAGGCGCGCACGTCGCCGCCGCCGCCGCCGACGATCAGCCAGATCGTGCCGTCGGGTGCCGCATCGGCCGCGTCGCGGGGGGACGGGACGGCGCGACCGCTCGGGTGCGAATGGTAATGGCCGACGATCGGCGGCGCCCCGGCACGCGCCGCACGATGCGCCGCCAGGAGCGCGGCGGGATCGATCTCGAACCGCCGGGCCGGGTCGTCGGCCACGTTGTCGCAGGCGACGACCGCCTCGACGCGATCGTCGCGACCGAGCAGCAGGCCGCATACCTCGCGTCCCGGCGCCGCGGCGGCATGGACGCGGATTTGATCGAGCAGGTCGCTTGCAATCCAAAGCATCGTTCCCACATCGTTACGGTATGGACCGGGGGGTTTCCATCATCGATGCGACGATCGCGCCGGCCGCGGATGGCTGGCGGCTCGACCGTGCGCTCGCCGACGCCGTGCCGACACTGTCGCGCGAGCGGCTGAAGGTGCTGATCAACGCGGGCGCGGTGTCGCAGGGCGAGCGGCTGGTCCGCGATCCTGCCAAGCGCGCGGCCGCCGGGGATCGCTTCGCGGTCGCCGTTCCCAACCCGACGCCCGCGCATAACGAGGCGCAGGACATTCCGCTGGTCGTCGCCTTCGAGGACGAGCATTTGATCGTCGTCGACAAGCCGGCCGGCCTCGTCGTCCACCCCGCCGCGGGCAATCTGGACGGGACGCTGGTCAACGCGCTGCTCCATCACTGCCACGGCAGCCTGTCGGGCATCGGCGGTGTCGCGCGGCCGGGTATCGTCCACCGCATCGACAAGGACACGAGCGGCCTGATGGTGGCCGCGAAGACCGACCGTGCGCATGAAGGGCTGGCGCGCCAGTTCCACGATCACAGCATCGACCGGCGTTACCGCGCGATCACCGGCGGCGTGCCGCGTCCCCCCGAAGGCACGGTCGATGCGCCGCTCGCGCGGTCGCCCGCCAATCGCAAGAAGATCGCGATCCAGGCGCACGGCAAGCGCGCGGTCACGCATTACCGGACGATCCAGCCGCTGCGCGACGCGGCGCTGGTCGAATGCCGGCTGGAAACGGGCCGCACGCACCAGGTGCGCGTCCACATGGCCTCGATCGGGCACGCCTTGCTGGGTGACCCGGTCTATGGTAGAACAAAAGGTGCTCAGAAAGCGCTTCTCGAAACCCTCGGTTTCCGCCGCCAGGCCTTGCATGCGGCGCATCTGGGGTTCATCCATCCGATCCGGGGCGATGCCCTGGCCTTCGAGAGCGCGATGCCTGCAGATATGCAGGAACTGTTCACCGAGCTTCACGTATAGGTTCGCGTCCCCGTCGCCGCGATGCGGGACGGGCGACCCCAGGAAAGGGAGAAGACGATCATGGCAGCCCGCAGCAACGTCCCGGCGACGATTCCTGCCCTCGGCGGAGAGCAGAGCCTCAACCGCTATCTCGCCGAGATCAAGAAATTCCCCATCCTGGCGCCAGAGCAGGAATACATGCTCGCCAAACGCTTCCAGGAGCATGGCGACCCCGAGGCGGCGGCGCAGCTCGTCACCAGCCACCTGCGCCTCGTCGCGAAGATCGCGATGGGCTATCGCGGTTACGGCCTGCCCACGTCGGAGCTGATCAGCGAGGGCAATATCGGCCTGATGCAGGGCGTGAAGAAGTTCGAGCCCGACCGGGGCTTCCGCCTCGCCACCTATGCGATGTGGTGGATCCGCGCGTCGATCCAGGAATATATCCTGCGCTCGTGGAGCCTCGTGAAGATGGGCACCACCGCGGCGCAGAAGAAGCTGTTCTTCAACCTGCGGCGGATGAAGTCGAAGCTCGACGCGTTCGAGGACGGCGACCTCAAGCCGGAGGACGTCACGAAGATCGCCACCGACCTCGGCGTCAATGAGGACGAGGTGATCAGCATGAACCGCCGCATGGCGATGGGCGGCGACACGTCGCTCAACGTCTCGATGCGGGAGGACGGCGAGGGTCAGTGGCAGGACTGGCTGGCGGATGACGGCCCGCTGCAGGACCAGGTAGTCGCGGAGGCGCAGGAGGCCGACGTGCGTCACGACATGCTGGTGAGCGCGATGGACGATTTGAACGATCGCGAGAAGCATATCCTTACCGAGCGCCGCCTGACCGACGACCCCAAGACGCTCGAGGAGCTCAGCCAAGTCTATGGCGTCTCGCGCGAGCGCGTCCGCCAGATCGAGGTACGGGCGTTCGAGAAGCTGCAGAAGGCGATGATGCGGATCGCCGGCGAGAAGCGGCTGCTGGCGGCGGCCTGACCGATGCGCACCGTCGTCGTCGGCGGCGGTGCGGCCGGGATCGCGGCGGCGCGGCACCTGTACGACCGCGGCGCCGACGTCCTGCTGGTCGAGGCGGGCGCGACGCTGGGCGGACGGGCGAAAAGCTGGTCGCTGGCGCTGCCGGATTGGGGCGACGCGCGCGACCCCTCCCCTTTTCCTGCCGTACCGAGCCTGCGAACGCCGGGCTCCGCTCGGGACGGCCGTCATGACGACGCGCCGCCTTCTTCCATTGGCGTCTCCCGCCTGGGCCCCGGCATTCGCCGGGGTGATGAAACGGGAGGTGACGCGGACAGCAACGGTGCCGAAAATACCATCCCCGTCGATGCGGGCTGCGGATGGCTGCATTCCGCCGGCCGCAACAGCTGGACGGCGATCGCGCAGGCCAGCGGCTTCGCGATCGACCGGTCCTCGCCCAACTGGGACGTGCAGTGGCGCGATCTCGGCTTTCCTCCCGCCGAGCAGCAGGCCTTCGGGGAAGCCTATGACCGCTGGGACGCCGCCGCGCATGCCGCGCTCGACGGCCCCGACCGGCCCCTGTCGGATTTCGTCGCGGCCGACGATCCGTGGCGACCGATGCTCGACGCCATCTCCGGCTATGTAAACGGCGCGCCGCTCGACCGCGTTTCGCTCCGCGACTGGGCCGCCTACGAAGATGAAGCGACGGACGACAATTGGGCCCTGCCCGCGGGGTACGGCACGCTGATCGCGCATCATGCGAAGAGGCTGCCGGTGCGGCTCGGCACGTCCGTCACGCGGATCGACCATCGCGGCCGCATGATCCGCCTCGACACGCCGGCCGGTACGATCGAGGCGGATCGCGTCGTCCTGGCGCTGCCGACCACCGCTTATGCCGCCATCGCCTTCGATCCGCCGCTGCCCGACAAGCTGCAGGCGGCGGCGGACCTGCCGCTCGGCCTCGCCGACAAGGTCTTCATCGCGGTGGATGGCCCGGAATGGCCGGCGCATGCCCATCTGACCGGCAATCCGCACAGCGGGTGCACGGCGAGCCATAGATTGTCGCCGTTCGGGCGGCCGATCATCGAGAGCTTCTTCGGCGGCGCCTGTGCCGAGGCGATGGCGACACGCGAGGACGCGATCGCCTTCGCCGTGGACGAGCTTGTCGGGCTCCTAGGCAGCGGATGGCGCGCGCGGCTATTGCCCCTCGCCGCGACCCACTGGCGTGGCGAGCGGTTTATCCACGGCAGCTACAGCCATGCGCGCGTGGGTCGCGCGGGCGCGCGCGCGATCCTCGCCGAGCCGGTGGACGGGCGGCTGTTCTTCGCGGGCGAGGCCTGCTCGCGCCACGACTTCTCGACCGCGCATGGCGCGCATGACACCGGACTCGCCGCCGCCACGGCGATCCTGACGCAGCGCGCGGACTGACTTGCCCGCCGCGCGGGGACAGGCCAGAGACGCGGGCGTCATGGGCAGCATCCTCCGCATCCTCCTCAAGGCCGCGCTGGTCTTCGTGCTCCTCTCGGTGCTGATGGTCGGCGTCTATCGCTTCGTCCCGGTGCCGTTCACCTGGACGATGATGGGCGACGTGATCCAGGGCCGCGGCGTGACGAAACAGTGGATGTCCCTCGACGCCATGGACCCCGACATGCCGCGCGCCGCGATCGCCGGAGAGGATGCGCGTTTCTGCGAACACCACGGCTTCGACTGGAAGGGGATCGCGAGCGCCGCCTATAGCAACGCCAAGGGCAAGAGGCTGCGCGGCGGCTCGACGATCAGCCAGCAGACCGCGAAGAACGTCTTCCTCTTCCAGGGGGGCGGATATCTACGCAAGGCGGCCGAAGCCTATTTCACCGTCCTGATCGAGACGTTGTGGGGCAAGCGGCGGATCATGGAGGTGTATCTCAACGTCGCCGAGACCGGGATCGGCACCTATGGCGCGGACGCGGCGGCGATCCGCTATTTCAACCACGATGCAACGCGCCTCTCGCCGACCGAGGCCGGGCGGATCGCGGCCGTGCTGCCGCTGCCCAAGAAGCGCGCGGCGATCGACCCGCACGGATTCGTGCGCAGCCACGGCAATGCGCTGGCGCGCTATGTCGGGGTGGTGCGGCGGAGCGGCCTCGACGCCTGCCTGCGGACGTAGCGGGCATGTCCACCCGGGTCATCCGTGCGAAGGATTCAGACGCGCGGAGGCTGGCTGGAAGCGCAACGACGGCGTTTCTGGATTCCCGCCTTTGCGGGAATGACGTGAGGGTGGAACCGGGTCGCCCCCTGCCCCCTCACGCGAGCGGGAGGGGGGACCGAAGCTTATTTGTTGGCGTCGATCGCGTCGCCCGCCTTGTCCGCGGTCTTCTCGACGCTCTTGGCGGCCGAGGTCACCGCGTTGTTCTTCGCGCTCTCGCTGCTCTGATTGACGAACAGGAAGTAGCCGCCGATCAGCACGGCGATCAACAACACGATGGCGATGGCAACGCCGCCACCGCCGCCGCTGCGCTCCACGACCGTGGTGTGCGTGGCCGGGGTCTCGACGATACGTTCCTCAACCATGTGCGTCTCCTCTCCTGGTGAATGATGGAGAGCGCAACGCCGAACGGTACGGTGCCGTTCCGTCCATGCAACGGTTTAGAACGGCAATTTGAAACCGGGAGGCAGCGGCAAGCCGTTGGTCATCTTGGACATTTCCGCGCCGCTTGCGGCATCGGCCTTGGTCCGCGCATCGTTGAACGCGGCGGCGAGCAGGTCCTCGAGCATCTGCTTCTCCGACACTTCGATCAGCGAATCGTCGATCGAGATGCCGATGATGCGGCCTTTCGCGCTCGCCTTGACCTTAACGAGGCCGCCGCCGGCGACGCCCTCGACCTCGATCGTGTCGAGCTGTTCCTGCGCCTTCTGCAACTCGCTCTGGACGTTTTGCGCCATGGCGAGGATTTCATCGAGATTCTTCATGCAAGCCTCCGTTTTCCGGGGAAGTCTTCGAGTTCGGCTTCGGGGAAGACGGCGCGCGCGGCCTGCAGCATCGGATGTGCCAATGCCGCCTCTCGCGCGACGCCCTCCTTCATCTCTTCCGCCTCCGTCAGCGTCGGTTCGCCGGGCACGTCGTCCAGCGACACCTTCCACACCTGCCGCGTCAGCGTCTTCAGCGCGGCCGCAAGTTCGGACAGGGTGTCCGCGGCCATCGGCCGGGAGCCGCTGAAGACGATCTCCGGCGGAGCATAACGCACGAGACGCGCGCCATGGCGCAAGCGCGCGGCGAGCGCGAGCTGGCCCATATCGTCGATCGCATCGACCATCGCCGGAAAATCGGCGGGCACGGCGGGGCGTTCCTCGGCCGCCGGGACGGAAGGCGCGGCCGCCGCCGGTGCCGTGGCGGATACGCCAGCCGCGGTCGCCGCAGCCCCGCCGGGCAGGGCCGCGATCCTGCCACTGGCAATCTGCCGCGCCAACTCGCCCGGATCGGGCAGCGTCGACGCGTGGATGGCGCGAAGCAGCGCCATCTCCGCCGCCTCGATCGGCAGCGCGGCCTTCGCGACCTCGTCATGCCCCTTGAGGAACAGCTGCCACAGGCGGTGCAGCGCGGGGAAGGACAAGGCCTGCGCCCATTCGGCGCGGGCGGCGCGCTCCTCGGCCGGGTGGGCAGGATCGTCGGGCGTGCCGACCTTGGTCAGCGTGACCGCGTGCACCGTCTCCAGCAGCGAACGGAGCACGGAGACCGGATCGACGCCATAGTCATACTGACGGCGCAGCGCGGCGAGCGCACCCTGACCGTCGCCCGCGAGGACCAGCGCGAGCAGGTCGCGCACCGCGCCGCGATCGGACAGGCCGAGCATCTGGCGCACCGCCGCGGCATCGACCGCCCCGCCCTCCAGCCCGGCATGCGCGATCGCCTGGTCGAGGATCGACAGGCCATCGCGCGCCGACCCTTCCGCGGCGCGGGCAATCAGCATCAGCGCCTCGTCCTCCGCCGCGACGCCTTCCTGTTCGCAGACGTAGCGGAAATGCGCCGCGAGCTGCTCGGCGGAGATGCGGCGCAGGTCGAAACGCTGGCAGCGCGACAGCACCGTGATCGGAACCTTGTTCACCTCCGTGGTCGCGAACAGGAACTTCACATGGGCGGGCGGCTCTTCCAGCGTCTTCAGCAGCGCGTTGAAGGCGTTCTTGGAGAGCATGTGGACTTCGTCCACGATGTAGATCTTGTAGCGCGCAGAGACCGCCGCGTAGCGCGCCGCGTCGATGATCTCGCGCACGTCGTCGACCCCGGTATGGCTGGCGGCGTCCATCTCGATGACGTCGATGTGCCGCCCCTCCGCGATCGCGCGGCACGGCTCGCACACGCCGCACGGATCGATCGTCGGACCGCCCTGTCCGTCCGCCCCGATGCAGTTGAGCGCCTTGGCGATCAGCCGCGCGGTCGACGTCTTGCCGACCCCGCGCACGCCCGTCATCAGAAAGGCATGCGCCAGCCGGCCGCGCCGGATGGCGTTGCCGAGCGTGGTGACCATGGCATCCTGACCGATCAGCTCGGAAAAGGTCTGCGGCCGGTATTTGCGCGCGAGCACGCGATAGGCATTCGCCTTGCCCGCGGGCTGCGGCGGCTCGCCGAGGTCGAAGGAGTCGGACATTGGCGGTTAGATAGGCGGAAGAGACCGGGATTGGTAGCGGTGTGTGGCAGCCGGCGCGCGGTTGCCGACAGCAGCCACGCCGGAGACGTACCGCCATGTTGATGGCAAGGGAATGGTTCGAGCACGGTCCGACATAGCCACAAAAGCCGCTGGGCCGGACACCTCCGGGAGCGCCGGCGCAGGACCGATATAGACGCGATACTGTCGCGCTGCGAGGTGGGAGCCGGAACGACCCGCGGCGAAATCGTTGCGGCTGCTTCCTTCCGGACCTGACCGGGTTGGCGACGACCACGTCCGCCCGACTCCCGCGCGCCATATGGCGGGGTCGGGCGGGATGATCAAGCGTTTACCAGCGGGCGGTGCGGCAGACGCGGACGCGATGGTGGTGGCGCCACTGCCAGTCGCAAACGCGACGGACATGCGCACGACCGCGCCAGTGCGGGCCACGGTGCCAGCGCGGGCCGTCGTCGTGGCGGACCACGGTACGCTCGGTCACCACGGTGCGCTGCGCCGCGGCGGGTGCGGCGGCGATCGGCGCGAGGCCGGTCAGCGCGACGGCGCCGGCGGCAATCATGGTCAGCATCTTCATCATCGGTCCTCCTCTTACTGGAACTTAGCGGTAGACGCGGAAGCAGCGGCGCTCCGGGCCGTACCAGCCGCGCTCGATCCGGCAGACGACACGGCTGCGTGCATAGCCACCGCCCCAGCCGTAGCCGCCGCGATCCCATCCACCACGGCCCCAGCCGCGATTGTCCCAGCCACGGCGATCCCAGTCGCGGCGATCCCAGTCACGCCGGCCGCCGTCACGATGATCCCATCCGCGACCATGCCAGCCGCGATCACCCCAACCCTGCGCCGCGGCGGGCGTGGTGGCGGCGGTGAGCATACCGGCGGCGAGCGCGCCGGCTCCGAGCAAAGCTACGAGTTTCATGACGCATCTACTCCTTTCGTGCGCTCAGTAATTTCCGAGCATGCACAAAGGATGCATCAGCGGCGATGCACGCGTGCTGAACCCCTCGTTGTGAAAATGTCAGGCTCGCTGACGCGGCGCCACGGTCAGCCCGGGACGTGCACCGTCATACCGTCAAGCGCAGGCGTCAGGCGGACCTGGCACGCCAGCCGGCTGGTGGCGCGCGCACCCGGCGCGAGGTCGAGCAGATCCTCTTCCTCCTCGCTGGCGGCTGGCAGGCGGGCAAAGTCGGCGGGCGCGACGACGACATGACAGGTCGCGCACGCCATGTCGCCATCACAGGTGCCCTCCAGCGGCAAGCCCTGTGCCTGCGCCACGTCGAGCAGCCTCGCACCCTCCGCCGCGACCGCGTCGCTCGCTCCGCCGTCGGCGCCGACGAACCGGACCCGGATCATGCGGCCACCCGTTGCCGATCGGCGGCCGCCTTGATCGCATCCAGGCCAGCCGCCAGCTCGTCCTGCGTCGTGTAACGGCCGTAACCGATGCGGATGCTGGAGCGAGCCTCCGCTTCGCTGAGCCCGAGCGCGCGCAGCACGTGGCTCGACCGGCCCGATCCGCTCGCGCAGGCCGACCCGGCGGAGAAGGCGATATCGCGGCAGTCGCTCATCAGCCGCGCGACGTCGAGCCCGGCGCGGCGGACGTTCAGATTGCCGCGATAGCGATGCCGCACGGACCCATTGATCGTCCAGCCCGCCAGCATGTCCGTCGCAAGGGTCCAGAGGCGATCGAGGTGGCGATCGTCGTCATACTCGCGATCGTGCATCTCCAACGCGGCGGCGCCGAAGCCGGCGCACAAAGCCGGCGACAGCGTACCCGACCGGCCAGCCGCCTCCTGCGCGCCGCCGTGCAGCAGCGGTTCCAGCATCACGCCCCCGCCTATCCACAGGCCTCCGATCCCCTTGGGGCCGTGCAGCTTGTGCGCCGACATGGCGACGAGGTCGCAGCCCGCCGGAAGAGGCACGCGGCCATAACCCTGCACCGCGTCGCAGAGCATCAGCGCGCCAGCGGCCTTCGCCATGGTGGCGATCTCGGCGATCGGCTGGATCACGCCGATTTCGTTGTTGACCAGCATCGCGGCGACGAGCCCCGTCCCCGGCCGGATAGCGTCCGCCATCCTGTCGAGGTCTACGAGACCGTCGGGCTCGACCGGCACCACGGTGACGTCGCGGCCGCGTCGCGCCTCCGCGGCGACGGTGTCCAGCACAGCGGCATGCTCGGTCGCCAGCGTGACGATCGGCCCCGTCGTGCCCTTGATCGCCCAGTTGAGCGCCTCGGTCGCCCCGCTCGTGAAGGCCAGCGCGCCCGCACCGGCCGGGCCGATCCCCTCGACCTGCATCCGCGCGACCTCGATAGCCGCCTTCGCCTGCCGCCCCGCGCGATGCGCCGAATGCGGATTGGCATGCTGCGTCTGCAACCAGGGAAGCATCGCGGCGAGCGCCTCGGGCGCCAGCGGCGTCGTCGCCTGATAATCGAGATAGATCATGCGGCGAAGCGCCGCGTCGCCCTGGCCATCGCCCGCCAGGCGGTGATGAAGGCATCGACGTCCGCCGCATCCGTGTCGCGGCCGAAGCTGACGCGGATCACTTCCCGCCCCGCCGCCTCGTCCCAGCCCATCGCGGCAAGGACATGGCTGGGCTTCATGCTGCCGCTGGAGCAGGCGCTGCCGGCCGACACCGAAAAGCCGGCCGCATCGAGACGGATAAGCTGCACCGCCGCCGCGACGCCGGGCAGGCGATAGGAGGCGATGGCGGAATGGCGCGGGCTGGCATCCGCCACGATCTCTCCCCCCGACCGGCGGATCGCATCGTCGAGATGCGCCCGCAGCGCCGCATGCTGCGGCTCCTCCTCGGCGAGCGCGGCAGCATAGCCCAGTACGCCGGGCAGGTTCTCCGTGCCGGGACGATAGCCGCGTTCCTGCCCGCCGCTCGGGCTGAGCATCGCGAGGTCGCGGACGAGCAGAGCGCCCACGCCCGGCGGCCCGCCCCGCTTATGCGCGGACAGGGCGACCAGGTCGGCGTGATCGGCAAGCGCGACCGAGGCGGGCATCTGCGCCGCATCGACCAGCAGCCAGCCACCCGCAGAATGGACGATCGCGGCGATCTCCGCGATCGGCTGGCGCACGCCAGTCTCGCTATTGGCCCATTGCACGCAGACGAGGGTAGGCTCCGCGCCCGCCAGCGCCGCCTGCAGCGCGTCGCGGTCGACGATGCCATCGGCGCCGACCGGAATCACCGCCGAGGCTTCCGCGCCGGCGCGCATCACCGCATCATGCTCGACCGCGGTGATCAGGCGGCGCGATACCGTCGTGCGGCCGAGCGCGATCGCCAGCGACTCGCTGGCACCGCTGGTCAGCAGCACTTCGCCTCCCCAGCCGTGCGCCGCGCCGATCGCGGCGCGCGCCTCCTCCAGCGCGGCGCGCGCGGCGCGGCCCTCGCGGTGCGGCGACGACGGATTGGCCCAGAGCGCGAAGCCGCGCTCGACGCCGGCACGTGCGGCGGCGGTCGTCGGCGTAGTCGCGGCATGGTCGAGATAGATGCGGGCAGCCAAGGCGGCGGGTTCCAATTGCGTGAAGGGGCGGTCCGCCTATATAGCGCGGCAATCCCTGCGCTCCACCGGGTCGCGTCCTGATCCAGGATGCGACCTGCGCGGCGCGCGTCCCTCTACGGCGCGAGACCCATGCCCGAAGTCATCTTTCCCGGCCCGGAAGGCCGCCTCGAAGGGCGCTTCGCCCCCGCTCCACGCCCGCGCGCACCCGTCGCGATGATCCTCCACCCGCATCCCAACGCCGGCGGCACGATGAACAACCGGCTGGTGCAGGAACTCTACAAGACCTTCCAGCGCCGCGGTTTCGCCACCTTGCGCTTCAATTTCCGCGGCGTCGGCAAGAGCCAGGGCGTGTTCGACAATGGCGTCGGCGAATTGAGCGATGCGGCGAGCGCGCTCGACTGGGTGCAGAGCTTCCACCCCGAGGCCTCGACGACGTGGATCGCGGGAGTCAGCTTCGGCGCCTGGATCGGCATGCAGCTGCTGATGCGCCGGCCTGAGATCCGCGGTTTCATCTCGATCGCGCCGCCCGCCAACATGTACGATTTCAGCTTCCTCGCCCCCTGCCCGTCCTCCGGCATCATCATCCAGGGCGAGGCGGACGAGGTCGCGACGCCGGGCGCGACGCAGAAGCTGGTCGACAAGTTGCGCACGCAGAAGCACATCACGATCCATCACGACGTGATCCCGAAGGCGAACCATTTCTTCGAGCACGAGACGCCCGAGCTGATGGCGTCGGTGGACCGTTATCTGGACATGCGGCTCGACCCGAACTCGCCGATCCGCTGATCGTTGGTCGGGCGCGGGACGGCGGGGGCCGTTCCGCGCTCAGGCCTGGCGTTGCTGCGGCATCGCGAACGGCGCTTCGCTTCGCGCCGCACCGAACAGATAGCCCTGCGCCTGGGGGCACCCCTCCTCCAGCACCATCTGGCGCTGCGCCTCCGTCTCCACGCCCTCGGCGACGACGGGCAAGTTCAGGCTCCTGCCCAGGCCGACGATCGCGCGGACGATCGATCGCGCGGTTTCGTCGTCGCCGACCGAGCTGACGAAGCTGCGGTCGATCTTGATCTTGTCGAACGGGAAGGACTGGAGGTTGCTGAGCGAGGAATAGCCCGTGCCGAAATCGTCCATCGCGACGCGCACGCCCAACGCCTTGACGGCGTGCAGCGTCCGCAGCGTCGTCTCCCGATGGCGCAGCAGCACGGATTCAGTGATCTCCAGTTCCAGCCGCCCCGGCGCGAGGCCGCTGTCCTCCAGCGCCGCGCGCACCACCGCCGCCAGATTGGGCAGGCGAAACTGGACGGGCGAGACGTTGACCGCGATGCTGATCCCGTCCGGCCAGCCGGCGGCGGCGCGGCACGCCTGGCGCAGCACCCATTCGCCGATCGGGATGATCGCGCCCGTTTCCTCCGCGATCGGCACGAACAGTTCGGGGGGCACGTTGCCGCGCTGCGGGTGTGTCCAGCGCAGCAGCGCCTCGTACCCGACGACCGAGCCGAAGGCGGTCGAGACGAGCGGCTGGAACGCAAGGTGGAGCTGGTCGCGCGTGATCGCATGGCGCAGATCGTGCTCCAGCGCCCGCCGGTCGCGCGCCAGCCGGTCCATCTCGTCGTCGAAGAAGCAGGCGAGGCCCCGCCCCTCCTGCTTGGCGCGATAGAGGGCGACGTCGGCATTGTGCCGCAGCACGTCCGCGCTGGCGCCGTCCTGCGGGAAATTGGCGACCCCGAGGCTGCAACCGACCGCCATCGGATCGCGCGCGGGATCCATCTCGCCCGTGAACGTCGCCAATATGCGCGCGGCCAGCACGCGGGCGTCGTCCGCGCCGGTCTCGTGACGCTGGAGGATCACGAATTCGTCGCCACCGATCCGCGCGACCACGTCGCCCTCGCGCACGCTGGCGCGCAGCATCCCCGCGACGCGCTGCAGGATCTCGTCTCCGGCGGCGTGGCCGAAGACGTCGTTGACCGCCTTGAACCGGTCCAGGTCTACCGCGATCAACGAGAACGGCCGGTCCTGCACGATCGCCAGCGCCAGCTGCCGGTCGAACGCCGCCCGGTTGGGCAGGTCGGTGAGCGGATCATGCGACGCGAGATGTTCGACCGCACGCTGGGCGCGATAGCGTTCGGTCAGGTCGCGGATCGCCAGCACGGTGCAGTCCCGCCCCCGGTATTCGAGGTGATGGACCGCAACCTCGACGACCTGGTCCTCGGTATCGCGACAGCGGAACCGCGTTTCGAAGGGACGGGCGTCACGGGCTTCCGTCGAGGGACCGCCGGGCTCGCCGGCGTCGCACCCCTCGAGCCATCGCGAAGGCGCGGTGCCGAGGAGATCGCCCAAACCGCAACCGAACATCGCGCACGCCTGGGCATTCGCCTCGACGATCCTGCCGTCGTTGACGATGACCAGCCCCTCGCGCGTCGCGTCCGCCAGTCCGTGGAGATCGGTGAGCAGCCGATCGAACACCGCCGCGGCGATCGACGATCCGGCCAGCACGAGCGTGACGAGGACGATCGCCCATACCAGCCATGCGCCCGATCCGCCGTCTGCGCTCAGCCCCAGCGTCGGATCGGGAACGAGCGTGGCGGACGACATCGCCGTGAAGTGCAGCGTCACGATCGCCAGGATCGTCGCTCCGCTCGGCGCCGCGAGCCGCAGCCAGCCACGCAGCGCGTAGAACGCGACGAAGGCGCCGGACAGCGCCAGCCACGCAATGCCGAAGGCCACGGCGATCGGCCAGGGATCGTAGCGGATCGTCGCCGGCGCGATGATCGCCGCCATGCCGGTGAAATGCATGCCGGCGATACCCAGCGTCGAGATGCATCCCGCGGCCGTCGCCCGAACGGCGCCCGGCGACCGGCCCAGCGCCAGAAACGCCATCCAGAATGCCGCGACGGCAACGACGACGGACAGGGTGGTCAGCGCCACGTCGAAACGGATCGGCATGCCGCCGCGATAGGCAAGCATCGCGATGAAATGGGTCGCCCAGATCGCGCCCCCGGCGACCAGCGCCGCCGCGGCGATCCAGTGCCGCCGTCGCCGCTCAACGCAATCGAGCGATCGCCGCAACAGGAAGAACAACGACCCGATGCCGATCGTGCAGATCGCCGCGGCCAAGATCACCAGCCGGTAATCGTGCTGGCCGACCACACATTCCAAAACGTTGAACACCGCCCCACCCAATAGCCGCTAAGCGTTGCGCGCATTCTGATCAACTTGAGATAATGGAAGGTTTACGTGCGCCAGGAGATTGAACCGCAGCGGTTGGATATTAACACCGCGGCCATGAGCAAGCGAAGTTCGACGAACCAATTCAGTTCTATTCGAAATATGATTGAATAGAATTTTGTAAGCAAAACCATAGTCGGGAGCCGGCACGCGCCGTCACAGCGACCAGATCATGACATTGCCGAGCAGGACTGCCGCCATGATCAGCAGCAGAAGGGCCTTCTTGCGATCCTGCCCCTTGGCCCAGAGCGCGCCGCCGCCGATCAGGCAGGCGAAACAGGCGATCATCGCGATGGCCGGTGCCGCATGGGCGATGGCGCCGAGCGGCCCGTTCATGCCATTTCCCCGGCCCGGGCCGCGGCTTCGACCCCGATCGCGCGCGCATAGGCTTCCATGTCGACATTGCCCCCCGACAGGATCACCAGCGTGCGCGGCTGGGGCTCGACCTTGCCCGCCAGCAGCGCGGCGAGCGCGACGGCGCCGCCCGGCTCGACGACCAGATGCAGATGCTCCGCGGCCCAGCGTTGCCCGGCCCGCACCTCGCGCTCGCTGACCGCCACCCCCGTGGCGTCGCGCCGCGACAGCACGTCGAACGTCAGCGGCGATACGCGCTGGGTTTGCAGCGAGTCGCACGCGGTCGGCGGCGGATTGGGTCCGACGGGCTCTATCCAGCTTGCTTCCAGGCTGCGGCGCATGTCGTCCCAACCTTCCGGCTCGACCACGGTGATCGCCGCGTCCGGGAGCGCGAGCGCGATCCCCGCCGCCAGGCCCCCGCCCCCGCACGGAACGACGACGCGTGCGGGGGCACCCAGACCTGCCGCATGCATCTGGGCCGCCGCCTCGACCCCGGCGCTGCCCTGCCCTTCGATGATCCAGGGGTCGTCGAAACTCGGAACGAGCGTGGCGCCACGGGCCTCGGCGAGCTGCGCCGCGATCCGTTCGCGCGACTCCGTCGCCCGGTCATAGCGCACGACCTCCGCACCCAAAGCGAGCGTCCCGGCGAGCTTCGCGGCGGGCGCGTCGGCGGGCATGACGATCGTCGCCGCCATGCCGAGTCGCCTCGCCGCCCAGGCGACGCCCTGGGCGTGATTGCCGCTCGAGAAGGCGACGACGCCCCGCGCGCGCGTTTCCTCGTCCAGCGCGGTCAGGCGGTGCCATGCGCCACGAATCTTGAAGGCACCGACCGGCTGCAGCGATTCCGCCTTGAACGCGACCTCTATGCCCTTGATTTCCTTCACGAATAGCGGCGTCGGCGGCAGGATGCGGGCGACCTTCTCCGCGGCGTCCCTGACCCCGGCGCGCGTCGGCTGTCGCAAAATCGTCACTTTTTATCCTTTCGGCCCATAACCCACTTTACATGGGGGATCATCACTCCTAACTCGCGCCTCCGCTGCCCCATGGGACTTCCAACCGCAAGGCAGCTTTTGTTGTCGTCATGCCGCAAGGCAATTGGAGGTCCCTTGAGTTGCACCAGCATCATCGCGCGCTGGGGCTAGCGCCCCTCTCGACCGCCCGTTCCGCCGTTCTCGCGGGGGGCATCGACATCGCAAAGCGTAACCCGGTCGAGCCGGTAACGCTGGTTCGTCCGCACGCCGCGGCACGGGCTGCCCGATTCTTCGCCGAGAAGTTTCCGGGCAAGGCCATGTACGCGGTGAAGGCGAATCCCGATCCCGCGCTGATCGCGACGCTGTTCGCGAACGGCATCACGACGTTCGACGTCGCCTCGATCGCCGAGGTGCGGCTGGTCGCGCGTACCGTGCCTGAGGCCAGCCTGTGCTTCATGCACCCGGTCAAGGCGCCGGAGGCCATCCGCGAGGCGTATTTCGTCCATGGCGTGCGCACCTTCAGCCTCGATTCGATCGAGGAGCTGGAGAAGATCGTCGTGGCGACCACGGACGAAGAGGGGCGGAGCGCGAGCGACCTGACCCTGTGCGTGCGCCTGCGCGTATCGTCGGAACATGCCGCGCTGTCGCTGGGCTCGAAGTTCGGCGTCGGTCCGGACGAGGCGAAGGAACTGCTGATCCGCACCCGCCAGGTCGCTGACGCGCTCGGCATCTGTTTCCATGTCGGCAGCCAGGCGATGACGCCCGAGGCCTATGCCAATGCGATGGAGCGAGTCCGCGCGGCGATCGTGCTGGCAGCGGTGACGGTCGACGTGATCGACGTCGGCGGCGGTTTCCCCTCGGCCTATCCCGGCATGACCCCGCCGCCGCTGGAGCGCTATTTCGAGACGATCCATCGCGCCTTCGAGAGCCTGCCGATCAGCTATTCGGCGGAACTCTGGGCGGAGCCGGGCCGTGCGCTGTGCGCCGAATACAGCTCGGTCGTCGTGCGCGTCGAGCGTCGCCGCGGGTCGGAGCTGTACATCAACGACGGCGCCTATGGCTCGCTGTTCGACGCGGCGCACATCGCCTGGAACTATCCGGTCGCGCTGCTGCGCGAGCCGGAGTCGACGGTGCGCGACCATCCGTTCAGCTTCTGGGGCCCCACGTGCGACGACCTCGACCGGATGGAGGGGCCGTTTCCCCTGCCGGCTGACGTCGGGACGGGCGACTTCATCGAGGTCGGCATGCTGGGCGCCTATGGCGCGGCGATGCGCACCGGCTTCAACGGATTCGGCACCGGCGAGACGGTCACCGTTTCGGACGAGCCGATGGCGTCCATGTACATGGGCGAACAGCCGGCGGTTCAATCGAACGTCGTCAAGCTGTAACGCCGTTTTCCTAATGCAACTGCTTCCCCTTCCCGCCTCACGGCGGGAGGGGGCCATTTGGGTTTTCCGCGTCCCCAATCGAACGACGGCGGGTCTTGGAACAGGCAAAGGCCAGTCATGACCGATACTCTCACCAAAACCGACTCGCTGAGCAAGACGGCGGGGGCCAACGCGCCGATCAACGACACCCGCAAGGCGGAACTGCTGGCGAAGCAGGTCAAGCATATCGACATCAAGAGCTTCGACGCGCGCCCGATCGTCGACGCGATGAGCGACATGAGCTTCACCAGCCGCGACCTCGGCCGCGCAACCAAGATCTACAACGAGATGCTGGCCGACAAGGACTGCACCGTGTGTCTGGTCATCGCCGGTTCGACCTCGGCCGGCGGCTGCATGGACCTGTATGCGGAGCTGATCCGCAACAACATGGTCGATGTCGTCGTCGCGACCGGCGCGACGATCGTCGACATGGATTTCTTCGAAGGCCTCGGCCACAAGCATTACCAGGCGCTGGAAATCCCCGACGACGATACGCTGCGGTCGCTGTACATCGACCGCATCTACGACACCTATATCGACGAGGAACAGCTCCAGGACTGCGACTTCACGATCAACAAGATCGCGAACGAGCTGGAGCCGCGCGCCTATTCGAGCCGCGAATTCATCCGCGCGATGGGCAAGTATCTGTCGGAGCACGGCAAGAAGGAGAACAGCCTGGTCAAGCTCGCCTATGAGCATGACGTGCCGATCTTCTGCCCGGCGTTCGTCGACTCGTCGGCGGGCTTCGGCCTCGTCAAGCATCAGGTCGACCAGATGAAGGCGGGCAAGCCCTATCTGATGATCGACGCGGTGGCGGACTTCCGCGAGCTGACGGAAATCAAGATCCAGGCGGGCACCACCGGCCTGCTGATGATCGGCGGCGGCGTGCCGAAGAACTTCATCCAGGACACCGTCGTCTGCGCCGAGATCCTCGGCCATGACGATGTGCAGGTGCATAAGTACGCCGTGCAGATCACGGTCGCCGACGTGCGCGACGGCGCCTGCTCCTCCTCGACGCTGCAGGAGGCGGCAAGCTGGGGCAAGGTCAACACCGGCATCGAGCAGATGGTGTTCGCGGAAGCGGGCAGCGTCATGCCGCTGCTGGCGTCGGACGCCTATCATCGCGGCCACTGGAAGGATCGCCCCGTCCGCAAGTGGGGCGCGATCTTCGGCAACAAGTAAGTCTATTGGGGGCGACGGGGAAACCCGCCGCCCCTTCGCGTGAAGGGGCTTGAGCCTCCGCGCG
Source organism: Sphingomonas sp. GV3 (assembly GCF_031082075.1). Lineage (NCBI taxonomy): Bacteria > Pseudomonadati > Pseudomonadota > Alphaproteobacteria > Sphingomonadales > Sphingomonadaceae > Sphingomonas > Sphingomonas sp. GV3. The sequence goes on from NZ_JARWLE010000001.1 coordinate 1,282,018, forward strand.
CGTCGGCGCACACTCTCCCCACCGAAGCGGGGGGGATGAACGATGATGATGCTGGCCGCCGCCTTGCTACTCCAGGCGGCCGCGACGACGGCGCCGCCCACGACGCCCGTGGCGGGCCCTGCAGCCGTAGCGATCGACATCGCGCGCATGGCGGCGCTCTACGACGAAATATGCCTGCAGACCTTCCCGATCGACGCCGCGGTCGACGCGCTCATGATCCGCAAGAAGGCAACGCCGATGACCGCGGCGCACGTCAAGGTGACGCTGCGCGACGATCCCGGCCGCGGCTGGACGCTGCGCGACGGCGATCAGGTCTATGACGTCGTGCTCGAGCTGCCGCCCTTCCACGCCTGTTCGGTGCGTACCAGCGACCCGATGGTCGCGACGGGCGATCTCGAGCCCTATCGCGCGGTTGCCGACGCTTTCATTGCCAGCCACCGCGGCTTCACCGCGGGCGAGCCGATGGACATGATACGCGGCGGCATCAAGATCCATGCTGAGATGCAGGGCCGTCCGCTACCCGGCAAGCTTTTTGAAAACCTGCTCGTCGTCGAGCAGAAGGTCGTCGACGCCGCGCTGCTCGAACCGGGCTCAGTGTCGAGCCCGCTGCGCTTCGTCCACCAGATCGGCACCGGGCAATGAGGGGGATCGTCGATGCACAGTGAAATCCTGCAACCGATGGTCGCGCTGATCGCGTGGACGCTGGTCATGCTCGTCTGGACCGTCGCGACGCGCATGCCCGCCATGCGCGCGGCAGGCGTGGATATCCGCAAGCTGGTCGGTAGCAAGGCCAGCGACGCCGATCGCGTACTGCCGCCAAACGTCCAGTGGAAAGCGCACAATTACAATCACCTGACCGAGCAGCCGACGCTATTCTACGCCGTCTGCGCGGTGATCGCGCTCTCCGGTACCGGCGATGGCCCAAATGCCTGGATCGCCTGGGCCTATGTCGCCCTGCGCATCGCGCACAGCCTCGTTCAGGCGACGATCAACCGCGTCGCGATCCGCTTCGTGCTGTTCGGCCTGTCGACGCTGGCGCTGGTCGCGCTGACGCTCCATGCCGCGATGGCGGTGTTCTGATGCCCCCTGGCAGAGGCGTGGAACACGGGGCAGCGAGAGGCGGAGTGGTGCCGCGCGAGCGGGTCCGCCCCTAGCATGCGATCCAGCAAGGCCGGATCGGCGCGGTACCGGCCCTCACCCCCACCCGGCTGGCCATCCGGGATAGGCGGAGTGGGCGGCCGGGAGGAGGCGAGGGCCGGTACCACTGCCATGCACGTGGATAAACTCTAGACGCGTGCCGTCAGTTCGACGAACGCCTGCGCGCGCATGCGCAGCCGCGTGGTCGTGTCCGACAGCGTTTCGGACAGCCCCTCCAGCCGCATCGCATCCTCGCCGACCGCGGCAGCCTCGTCGCTGATGGCGCGTGTGCGATGGGATATATCGGTGCCGGCCGCCACCGAGTGATCGACGTTGTCGGCGATGATGCGGGTCGCGTCCGATTGTTCGCCGATCGCCTGTTCGATCGACTGTCCCAGCCCGGCGATCGCGTCCATCGCCCGCTGCGCCGCGCGTTGCCCCTCGACCACCTCGCGCAGCAGGGCGTGCATGCCGTCGACACGCGCGCCGACATCCTTCGCGGTGGCCGCGGTCTGGCTGGCCAGTGACTTCACCTCGCTCGCCACGACCGCGAAGCCGCGTCCCACCTCCCCCGCCCGCGCGGCCTCGATGCCGGCATTGAGCGCGAGAAGGTTGGTCTGGCGGGCGATGCTCTGGATCAGCTGGAGCATGTCGTCGACGGCGGCAGCGGAGTTGGCCAGCGCCTCTATGCGGTCGCCCGCATCGCGCATGGCATCACGCGCGCCAATCCGCATCTGCCGTGCCGCGACGGTATTCTCGCCGATCCGATCGAGCGCGGCGGACAGCGCGTGGCCGCGGCCCGCGATTTCGTCGAGCGCCTGCGCGGTCTGGATGGCAGCGGCGGCGACGGAGGCCGCATCACCGTGCGAGACACCCGCACGCCGCGCCAGCAACGCCGCAACCGAGCCTATGTCCCCGCCGATACCGGCCAGTTCGGTCGCCAGTGCCGTGACCTCCGCCGTGAAGGCTTCGCCCGCCGCGCGGACGCGTGCCGCACGCGCGTCGCGCTCGGCGGCCAGGTCTGCCTCACGCTTCGCAGCGAGGGCGGCGATCGCGTCAGCGTCCATCATCGCCGCGAACCGGCCATTGCGGGTCAGCACCAGTCCATCGCCGCCCTGCCGGGCATAAGCCGCCAGGATCGTCTCCGGCGGCAGGTCCGTTTCGACGCAGACGCAAGGTCGGATGACGACGTCGAGCGAGCTGCCGAAGCTGGGATTCTGCATCAGCGCATGGCCGAACGGGTTGAAAAGGATACCCCGCACGTCGAGCTCGCGCACGACCCCGACGGGGCGATCGTATTCATCGACGATGGCGAGCAGGCGCAGATCGGGGAAGGCCCGGAACTGTTCGATCGCCTGCGCGAGGCTCGCCGTACGCCGCAGTGAGCGCAGGTCTCCCAATTCGTCGCGCCCACGGCTCGAGATCGATCCGTCACGCAGCATGTCGAGGTCGAGAAACATGCGGCAGGCGCTAGCGCCCGACGGTAAACGCCGGGTTAGGGTTTGATGACGGTACGATGACAAACGGTCGTTTTTCGACAAAACCGCCACCACGGCGCTTTGCCGTCATCCGAACAGCCTGCGGCAGCTCCGCTCCAGCATGAGCAGCTGCCACAGCGTACGGCCATGGTCAGCCCGCCCGACGGCATGATCGCCGGCCATGCGCCCGATCGTCGCCATGTCGAACCAGCCCGTGTCGGCGAGGAAGCGCGACGTGCCCAAGGCCTCCGCCGCGGGACGGAGGTCGCCGCGAAACCACGCGCCGATCGGCGTGACGAAACCCATCTTGGGCCGGTACAGGATATCGCGCGGCAGATAGGCTTCCAGCGCCCGCTTCATCAGCCATTTGCCCTCGCCGCCGTGCAGGCGCAGCCGCGCCGGCAGCCGCGCGGCGAATTCAACCAGCCGATGGTCGAGCAGGGGCTCGCGCGCTTCCAGGCCCACCGCCATGCTGGTTCGATCGACCTTGGTCAGGATATCGCCCGGCAGCCAGATCTTGATATCGGCATATTGCGCGCGGTCGATCGGATCGCGGGCTGGCGCGTCGCGCATCGCGGCGATGTAGCGGTCCTCCGCCCTGTGCCCCTGCAGCGCGGTACGCGCGCCGGCGCTGAACAGGCGACCACGCCATTCGGGAGACGTCACGCCGACGGCACGCGCATAGGCCTCGTCGCCGTCCATCGCCAGTGCCAGCAGCGTCGTCTTCGCGCGCAGGGGTCGCGGCGCCCAGTCCGCCTTTGGATAGGCGTTGCCGAGCGTACCGAAGGCATGCCTACGCCAGGACGCGGGCATCAGGCCGCGCACGCGCTCTTCCGCCGCCTGGAACCGATAGCGGCGATATCCCGCCAGCGCCTCGTCCGCCCCGTCGCCGGACAGCGCCACCGTGACACGCTCCCGCGCGAGCGCTGACACCTGATAGGTCGCAAGCGCACTGCCGTCAGCGAAGGGCTCGTCGAAATGCGCGACCAGCGTGTCGATGAGTGCGAAATCATCGCTGCGCACGACCTGGGCGTGATGATCGGTGGCGAAGCGGCGCGCCACGGACTCGGCATGCGCGCGCTCGTCATGGCCGGCTTCGTCGAAACCGATCGTACACGTACGTACCGCCTGCGGGCTCGCCTCAGCCATCAGCGCGACGACGGCGCTGCTGTCGACGCCGCCGGAGAGGAACGCGCCGAGCGGCACGTCGGCGACCATGCGGCTGCGCACGGCGTCGCGCATCCGCGCGAGCAATTCGCCCTGCAGCGCCTTGGCCGATCCGCCGGCGCGGTCGGCGAAGCTGAGGTCCCACCATTGGCTGGGGCGCGGCACCGGCTGACCGCGGCGCAGGATCAGGACATGCCCCGCGGGCAGCTTGCGCACGCCCGCGACGATGCAGCTGTCGTCGGGAACGTAGCCATAAGCCAGAAAGTCTTCGACTGCGGTCAGATCCGGCATCCGCCGCAGCATGGGATGCGCCAGCAACCCCTTCAGCTCCGACGCGAAGGCGACGCTGCCATCGGCCAGCTCGACATAGTGCAGCGGCTTCACGCCGAACCGGTCGCGCGCGAGCACCAACAGGCCCGTGTCGGCATCGTGGAGCGCGAAGGCGAACATGCCCTGCAACCGATCCAACAGGCCGACGCCCCAGGCACGCCAGCCGTGCAACAGCACTTCCGTATCGCCGAGGGTGCGGAACCGTGCGCCCCGGCCGGCAAGCTCCGTGCGCAACGCGGCGAAATTGTAGATCTCGCCATTGTAAGTGACCGAGAGCGCACCGTCGTGCATCGGCTGCGGCGAGCCCGCGACGTCGATGATCGACAGCCGCCGATGGCCGAGGCCGACGCCGGCACCGGTCCATATGCCGTCGCCGTCGGGTCCGCGATGCGCCTGCACGTCGATCATCGCGCGAACGCGGGCGGGATCGACGGGCTTGGGAGTATTGGGGTGAAAGATCCCCGCGATGCCGCACATGGGGTCAGAGGCCCGCGGCGCGGTCGCCGAGCGTACGGATCGAGCCGAGGGCGCGGGCCATCGCGGCGATATCGGCGCGTGCGTCGCGCCCGGGCACGATCGGGGTGGACAGGTGGATCGCCACCGCCCGCTGCGGACCGCCGAACAGCTTCGCCTTCATCGTCTCGATCTTCACTCGCCGCTCGTCCGCCGTCACCGTGTCGCCGACCACGTACCACGTCGCGACCAGCCGCTCCACCGCATGGCGGCCTGCGTCGGGTGCGGTGATGCGCATCACCGACGCCCCGTCGATCGGCGCCTCGTCGTCCACACGCAGCCAGCGCCCCTCCTCGCGCAGCACGCCGGTGCCGAACGCGCCGAGCTTGTGCCCCTCGCCCTGGGAGGCGAACACCGCGATCGACAGATCGACGGGCGCACCGGCGCCGACGTAGCGCACCGACAGCCGGCGATCTGCACCCGGATAATAGGGGCGCCACGCGCCGGCCGGCACGTCGCCGATGTCGCGCCAGCCCGGCGGATGCGGCCGGGCGGGCGTGCCGGCAATCGCCGTCGCATGCGCGGTCGCGGCTGCCCACAACGGCCAGATTCCCGCCAGCGCCACCGTCAGCAGCGTCGCGATCGGCAGCCCGATCGCGCCGCCCGCCGGCGCGGACAGGGTCCGGGGGTCGAAGGCGGGCGCATCGGGCGCGCGATCGAACCAGCGCCAACCCAAGGCGAGCACCGCGGCCATGACGATGCCGAAGAACACCCAGCCATAGACGATATGATCGAAGCCGGTGGCGGCCTCGACGCTGGTCAGGTCGGCGGCATAAATGGTGCCGAAGGCGCGCAGCCCGTTGGCCAGGACCGGCACGATCACGCTGATCGCGAGGAAGGCTGCACGCCGGCGCCACGACAGGAAGCAGGTGTTGGCGACGAGCACGCCGAACGCCACCATCGCGATGACGAACTTCGCGCCGGAACAGGCCTCCGCCACCTCGAACCAATAGCGGCCGGCATGGATCAGCACGCCGTTCGACATCGCGGGAATGCCGGACAGGTGCAGCAGCGGCATGACGATCGCGACCGTCAGCTGCTGGAGCGGCGGCTCGATCGCCTCGCCGAACGGAACAAGGAACAGCGCATAGCCGAGCGGGAACAGCAGCCCGCGCGCGACCTGTGCGCCCAACAGGGTCACCACCGCGCCCTGCAGCATGGCGACGAGGCCGAACTGGCGGGCGAAGCTGACGCCCCCCGCCTCCCCCATCAGCCAGCCCAAACCGCCCAGCGCAACGAGGGCGAAGCCGGGCCACCAGACGCGGGGCGTCAATCGGCCGAGTTCGACGCGCCGCTGCCAGACCAGCCAGCCGATGACAGGACCGATGAACAGGCAGTGGCCGAACGTCGTGCTCGTCCACCATATCGTGACCAGCCGCCCGACATCGCGGTGAAAGATCGCGACGATCACCGCCGCAGCGGCCGCGAGGGCGACGAGATGACGACGCCAGGCGCCGGCGACCCGCGGCGTCGCGAGGACGAGCGTCGCGCTCACGCTTCCGCGCGCCCGTTCGGCAGCGCCAGCAACGCGTCGAGCGGCGCAAGCCGCGCCGGCCACGTGTAGCGCGCCATAACCTGCATCCGTGCCAGCCGTCCCTGTGCCGCCGCGTCCCCCGGCCCGTCGAGCAGCGCCGTCACCGCCTGCGCGAAGCCGGTCGCGTCCGCACCGATGCGGATGGTGCCGACATGGTCGATACCCTCCGCGGCGGCGGGCGAAGCGACGATCGCGCGTGCCATCGCCATGGCTTCGAGTACCTTGTTCTGGATACCCCGGGCAAGTTGCAGCGGAGCGACGCAGACGCTTGCCGCCGCCAGCCACGGCCGGACGTCGTCGACCGCACCCGTCACGCGGATGCGATCGGAGGCGAGCGCACGGACCGCCGCCGTCGGCGCACGCCCGACGATGGTAAAGATCGCATCCGGATGCGTCGCGTGAATCAGGGGCAGCACGTCCTGTGCGAACCAACAGACGGCCTCGACATTCGGGCGATAATCCATCTGACCCGTGAACAGCAGCAGCGGGCCGTCGGCGGCGAGCGGCACGATGCGCGCGGGATCGTAATAGGCGGCGTCGATGCCGTTCTCGATCGCGACGATCCGCCCGGTGCCGCCGCCCTCGCGGAACAGCGCCGCCTCCGCCGCGCTGACGAACAGACTGGCGTCCGCCCTTGCCGCGACCTCCCGTTCGAAACCGCCGAGCAGCCTCGCCTCCCGGCGCATCATCCAGCGCGCGGGGACCGGGCCCTCCGCGGCGTATCCGGCGAACTTCGCGGAATCGACGTCGACGAAGTCCATCACGACCCGCGCGCCGCCGCTGGGAAGATATTGCGCCATCTGACCGGAAAAGGCGTAGATGGCGTCGATCGGATGGCGATCCAGCAGGTCGCAGACGGCACGGCGCATCGCCACCGCGTCGAACGCGGCCAGCGACACCGGACGCCCCGTCGCCAACGCCTCGATTAGGGCGAGCGCCCGCGGCTTGCGACGCGGGACGATCGTCGCGCTCGCGAGCGCCGCGGCGAGGTCATGCGGCACAACCTGGTCGGCCGCGTCATCGGCGAAGGCGATCAGGTGAACGCGCGCCTGCGCGGCGAGATGGCAAAGGACGTGGTGACTGCGGATCTTGTCGCCGCGATCGGGTGGATAGGGCGCGCGATGCGCGAGGAACAGGATGTCCATCAGCCCAGTCCGCGCGCGATCCACGGCCCCGCCACGTTCGCGATCGGCAGGGGCAGCCGCTGCCACGCACGCACCATCAGCGCATATTTTGGATTGAGCGGATTGACCGCGCGCGCCGCCCCCGCGTGCCGCATCGCGTAGATGCGCGGTTGCGGCACGAAGCCCCAGTTCTTCTTGAACGCCGCCGCCCCCGTCCCCGTCTTCGACCGACCGAAGTCGAAGCGGGTACAGCCGCGCGCACGCGCATGGCTCATCAGCGCGAAGTACATCCGGTCGTTCGCGCGCAGGCCGCGCGCGGCGGCGGTGCCCCCGCCCCAATAGGGGTAGACCGTGCCGCGGAAGTAGAGGCTGAGCACGCTCGCTTCCGCGCGCCCGGCATGGCGCACGGTCAGCACGTCGCTGTCCAGCGCATCGGCGACCGCGCTGAACAGCCGGGCCGGAAACACCGGCGTACCGAGATTGCGCACCGATTCGGCATAGACCCGGAAATGTTCGCGGCGCATCGCAGCGTCGTCGCCGGTCGCGACGGTGAGATCGCGTTCCAGGCTCTTGCGCACCTCCGCCCTTTGCTTGCGCGGGACGGCGAGCAGCTCGGTCTCGTCGTCCTGGGCCAGGTCACGGGAGAAGCCTAGATAACTCGTCGAATCGATCGTCCAGCCGTCCGGCGACGGGCCGCCGCGCAGCTCTACCGAGGGGCAGCCGATCCGCGCGGCCAACGTCCAAGCCGCCTCCGCCAGCGCCTCCGCGCCGTCGCCCAATATGCCGCCATCGACCGCGAAGCCGGCGGATACCAGCGCCTTGCCGAACAGTGGCGAGCGCATCTCGCTGAGCGGCAGCACCCCCGCCAGCGTTCCGCCGGGCCGTTCCGCGATCAGGTACCGCGCGCGCTGTCCGGTGCCGATCGCGACCGCGCGGCTCCATCCGCTCAGGTGAAAGGGCGTCGCCCCATCGGCCGCGTTCACGAAATCGTCTATACGCGCCGCTTCGCGCGCGTCGCCCAGCGCCGCCTCGCGAACGACGAAGGACGGGGTCATGCCGGCAGCGCCGCGGCGGCGCGCGCGACGACGGCGTCGACGCGCCCCCAGTCGTGTCGAGCGATCAGGCCGGACAGCTTGCCCGCCATCGCACCCAATCGCGAATAATGGCGCACGCGCGAGCGCAGCGGCGCATGCCCGACACGCGGCTGTCCGGGATCGACCTCCCAGGGATGGAAATAGAAGACCGCCGCCTGTCGCTCCGCATTGACCTGGCGCACGGCGAAGTCGGTGAGCGCGGCGGGCAGCAGGCGGAAGAAGCCGCCGCCCGTGGCGATATGCCGTCCAGCCAGTCTGGCCACCGTCACCGGCAGTTCGATGAGGGCGCTGCCTGCCACCGGCCTGAAGGCGTAGCGCGGCGCCTCGCGCCAGCCGTAATGATCGTGGCGGACCGGCGCGACGCTCGACGAATATACATAACCCGCAGCCGCGAGTTCCTCATGCGCCCAGGGCGTACGCGCGTCGATCGAGAAGCTGGGCGCGCGATAGCCGGTGATCGCCTGCCCGCCCGCATCCTCCAGCGCGCCCTTGGCGCGGGCCAGATCGGCACGGAACGTCGCGGCGTCCATCGTGAAGACACGCTGATGGTCCCAGCCATGGCTCGCGACCTCGTGCCCCGCGTCGACGATGCGGTGGATCAGCCGAGGGTGGCGCGCGGCGATCCAGCCGAGCGTGAAGAAGGTCGCACGAACATCCGCCGCAGCGAACAGATCGAGTACCGCGCCCGTGTTGGCCTCCACGCGGCTTGCCATCCCGTCCCAGTCGCGCTTGTCGATGACGCGCTCGAACGCGCCGACCTGGAACCACTCCTCGACGTCGACCGACAGGCCGTTGAGCACGCGCTCAGGCCGCATCGTCCCACGCCGTCGGTGCGCGGATGGGCATGGCGACGGCACCGTCCGGCGCGTCGGAGGCCGTGGGGACGACCGGCGCGGGGGGCGCATCAGCGACGGCATGGACTGCGGTCGCGGACGGTGCATCGCGATCCGCTTCGACCCAGTCGACCAGCAGGGTCAGCACACGGCGCAGCGCACGTTCCTGTTCCTCGATCCGTGTCTCGAGCAGCGCGACGCGCTCGTGCAGCGCCTCGTCCCGGACTGGCGTGACCGGCATGTCGTTCGTCGACGAGCCGGTGTCCTCCGCGACAGCGGGGTTCGGCGGCACCTCGACATCGGCCTGTTCCAGCGTTGATGCGGCCGGCGCCGGCTCTTCCGCGGGCGCGAAATCGAGCCAGCGCGTCGTGCGAGGGACGAACCGCCGTTCGGGTTCTGCGGCGGCGGACGCGGGCGCCGGCGTCTCGCCCGCAGGCTGCGCACCGGCCCCCGGCAAGTCGGCGCTGATGTCGCGAACGACGCTGCGCACCAGGCGGCCGTCGATCAGAGCGCGGTCCTCGAGCGACGCCTGCAACATCACGCGTCCGGCCAGCAGGTTGAGCCGGCGCGGCACGCCGCCCGATCCGCGATACAAAGCGTCGAAGGCGTCTTCGCTGAAATCGGGCTGCCCCTGCCAGCCGACCAGCGACAGACGATGCGCGATATAGTCGGCGACCTCGTGCGGCTCCATCGGGTCGAGATGGTGGATGGCGATGACGCGCTGGCGCAGCTGCTCCAGCCGTGCCGATCCCTGCAGGCGCTCGCGGAACTCGGGCTGGCCGAGCAGCAGTATCTGCAGCAGCGCGTGCCCACCCGCCTGGAAATTCGACAGCATGCGCAGCTCTTCGACCGAATCGACCGGCAGCGCCTGCACCTCGTCGACGATCAACAAGGTGCGCCGTCCGGTGCGCGCGACGGCATGCAGCCCGCGTTCGATCGCCGTCAGCAGCTGCGCCTTGGTCAGGCCGCCGGGATCGACGCCCAGGCCAGTGGCGACGATGCGCAGCAGGTCGCTCGCCTCGATCGCGGTCGACACGATCGTGATGACGTTCAGCGCCTGGCGGTCGAGCTGCTCGGTCAGGTGGCCGACCAGGGTGGTCTTGCCGGCGCCGACCTCGCCGGTGATCACGATGAAGCCCTCGCCCTGCGCCAGCCCGTATCCCAGATAGGCCATCGCCTTGCGGTGCGTCGCGGTCTCGTACCAGAAACGCGCGTCCGGCGTCAGCTGGAATGGGCGGCCCGTCAGCCCGTAATGGTCCTCGTACATGCCAGGTCCCGTCAGAAGGAGTAGCGCGCGGCGACCTGCGCCTGCGCCGACCATTGTGTATCGACGTCGGGCAAATCGAAGGCGTAGAGGCCCGCCGACGCGCTGGTGGTGATCCGGCCGAACCTGCGGCCGTAGCTCGTCGTCGCGCCATAGGACCAGACGCCCGCGCTGCGCGCGGCCCCCGGCTCGTAATAGTTGACGAAGACGGTGGCGTCGATGCTCGACACCGCGGTCAGCGTGCGGTTGAAGAACAGCTGGCCATAGACGCTCTGATCCTCGATCCCGTACAGGGTCACGCCCTGGACCGTATCGGGGTTGTAGAGCCTGCGGTTGGCATAGCCGACGCCGCCGCCATAGGTATTGCGCCCGCGCGTGGCGCTGAACACCGCGTCGACGCCGCGCGCGCGATAGCTGGCGGTGGTGATCGACTGGAAAACGTCGTTGAGGCAGCCGCCCGGCGTCGATCCGCTCGTCGAGAAGACGCAGCCGTTATATTGCTGGGTGAACGCGTCTCGTGCCGAGATGAAGCTGGTCGGCAGGCTGTTGAGCCCGCTCCGCAGCTGCTGTCCGAAAGTCGTCACCGTATCATAGGCGTCGGCGGCGATGGTGGCGCTGCGCGAGGCGCGATAGGTAACGAGGCCGGTGTAGCTGATGCTGCCGTATCGCTTGCCCACATGGGCCTCCGCCGAGGCTCGACGGTTGGGCCGCCAGACCACGCCGGCATCGTAATAGACGCCGTCCGTACGATAGGCGATACGGCGCGGCGAACTGTCGTCGGTGACGTAGCGGCCACTGGAATCGAGCGCCGGCGCCCCGGGCGACGTGAACAGCGGCGACCGCTGGCTCGTCTCGATCCGCTCGTAGCCAAGCCCGGCGGTCAGCGCGACATAGGGCGACACCGGCGCCAGTACGTCGCCGCGAACCCGCCACGATTCGAAACGGCCGTCGAGTTGGCCCGCGTCCTCGCGATTCCAGCCGGCGGAGAGCGTCGCACCGACCGGTGCGACATCGCCCGGATTGACGCCCAGGCTGACGCCAGCGACCTGGCCGAAGCTGCTGTCGTAATAGTCGAGGCGCGGCGAACCCGCGGGCAGGCCGGTGAAGGTGGGAACCTTCACCTTGGTATAGCCGGCCAGATAGCTGGCGGCGACCGCGACCGGCCCGGCATGCGTCGCATAGCTGGGGCCGCCGAACACGGCATAGATCTGGCTGATGTTGGCGTCGTTGGCGGTGACGATACCCGGCGCGGCGCCGCGGATGTCGGCGCGCGTCCGCGTCGCGATGCCGCCCGCCTCCAGGCTCAGGCCCGGGGCGACATGCGCCGACAGGCGGGCAAGGCCGTAATGAATGTCGTCGTCGCCGACGGCCTTGTCCCACGAGAATCGTCGCTCGTACCGGTAGGACAATTGCCCCTGCACCCGCCGGGTGGTCGATGCGACGTCGATCCCGGCGGCGAGGCTGGAGTAGGTCAGCACGTCGTCGTTGTTGAGATCGGCGATCAGCGACTGGCCGACCTCGACATAAGGAGTAACCGCGACATGGCCGCGATCCTGCGCCAGCGCGGCGCTTGCCGTGCACAGGACGCCGGCGCCGCCGAGGACGAGTGTCCGTATCATTTCCCCGCCTCCTGCCCGTAATAGGTGCCGAACCGTTGCGCCCCCGGAACGAACGACACGGCGTTGAGAACCAGTGCGATATGGTCGCAGCCGTCCAGCAGCTGCACCGCCTGCTTCAGCTCGCTTTCCGGCGTGCGATCGGCGCGCACCACCAGCATCACCTGCCCAACCAGCATCGCCAGCACCGCTGCCGGCGATGCGGCGAGGGCCGGCGGTGAATCGAAGATCACGATGCGGCGCGGATTGGCCGCGAGTAGCCGCGCGATCACCGCGCGCGTGCGCGCGGACGCGAGCAGCTCGGTATCGGTCGCTGTACGCGTGCCCGCGGGCAGGATCGACAGGCCGCCGACATCGGTGCGGACCACAAGCGTCTCGACGTCGATCGTCGTATCGGCCAGCGCATCGAGCAGGCCCGGCGTTTCCGCGAGGCCGAGCTGGGCGAGCACGTCGGGCTTGGCGAAATCGGCGTCGACCAGCAGCACCTCGGTGTCGCGCTCCGCCGCCATCGATAGGGCAAGATTGATCGCGCAGAACGTCTTGCCGTCGCCCGGTCGGGCCGAACAGACCAGCACGGTACGCGCCTTGTCGGCCTCGACACCCTGCGCGACGCGCTCGCGCGTGATCAGCAGCTGGCGCTTCACCAGCCGGAATTCCTCCGCCAGCGGACCCACCGGCGCGCCGGGCACGATCATGCCCGTCTCGGCGAGCAGGCCGCGATCGATGCTCGCGATGTCGGACAGCTCGGGCGTCTCGTAGAAGGCGGCGGGCAGCTCATGCCCGACCGGGGCGCGCAGCTCCTCCGGAATCGCCAGAAAGGTCGGATCGTCGCTCGGCGCGACAGGTTCCGCATCCTGGTCCGCGCTGCTCCAATCCTCCTCCGGGGCCATCGGCGGCACCATCGACACGACATCGCGCGACGCCACCGGCGCCGGCCTCACCAGCGGCACAGCCTCTGGGATGACCGAGTCGGGGATCGGCGCGCGCGAGCGGGCATGCGCGCCGAAGTCGTAGACCTTCGCCGCGCGCTCCAGCAGCGAATCGCCGCCGGGCCGGATCGGGCGCCTCGGGGGGGACATATTGCTCATCCTCGTCAGGCCGCCATGCCGCGCTGGAGCACTTCGACGCACAGCAACAGGACGAAGGCGGCACCCAGCCCGGCCGCCCCGCCCAGGAACAGCTTGAGCCGCTTGGCGCGATGATCCGCCTGGATGCGCGTCACCACTTCGCCGATCGATCCGATGACGGGCATACCCGTCGCCTTTTCCAGCCGGGTCGCGGTGGCGAAGGTCGCGCGCAGCTGGCCGAGCAGGAAGGCCGCGGCGACGCCCGCCGCCAACCCGACGATCAGGACGCCCGTCAGCAACAGCATGCGGTTTGGTGCGACCGGCGTCCGCGGTAGCGTCGGCGGATCGATCACGGAAAACTTGATGCTGTCCGTCTGCGTTTGCGCCTGGCCGCGCATCGCGATCTGCTGCCGCTGTGCGAGCAGCTGATCGTATTGCGCCTTGAGCACCTGATAGTCCCGGTCGATCTGTCCCTGTTCCGCCGCGACGGCGGGATCGCCCGCGATCTTCGCGTTCAGCTGGTCGAGGTCGCCCTGCAGCTGCGCCTTGCGCATCCTCAGGCTCGCGAGGGTCGACTGCTTCTCCGCCAGCATCGACTGAAGCGACAGATAGAGGGGGTTGGGCGTGCCGCCGCCGGCGGCGCCCGTCGGTTCACCGCGTGCCGCCGCCTGCGCCGCTGCGAGCTGGCGCTTCAGGGCGATGACGTCGGGGTGCTGATCGGTATAGCCACGCGCGCGTGCGTCGGCGAGCTGGCCCTGCACCGCGGCGAGCGCGGCGCGCGCGGGTCCGCCGGTGGTGCCGCCGGGACCGGGAATCGTCTGCGGCGTTCCCGCCATCTGTCCCTGCACCGCCGCGACGCTGGACTGGGCGGCGGCGAGGTCGCTGTCGACCTGTGCCATCTGGCTGCGCGCCGCGCCGATACGGTCGCTGACCGTTCCGGACCCGGGCAGCGCGCCGAGATAGCGGTTCTGGAAGTCCGCGCGTTTGGCTTCCGCGTCGTTCAGCTGCCCCTGCAACTGCTGCAGCTGCTTGTTGAGGAAATCGAGGCTCTGGCTCGTCTGACTGCGGTCGCGGCCGAGGTTCTGCTCGACGAAGATGTCGATCAGCTTCTGGGTGATCGCCTTTGCCAGCTTCGGGCTGGCGGCGGTCGTGGTGATCTGGAACAGGTTGTTCTGCTGGCTTTCGACCTTGATCGCCTGCGCGAGGCCGGCGACGCGATCCGCCACGTCTCGATCGCTCGACACCGTGTTGGCAAGGTCCGTGCCGCGCACCACCTTTTCCAGGTTGACGGCGGAGATCAACGTCTGGCGGACGGTGTCGACATCCTGCTGCGCCTGACCGGCAGGGGCATCCATGGTCGGCGGCAGGATCGACTGCATCTGCACGAAGACGCGCGCACGCGATTCGTAGCGGCTGGGCATCTGGCTGATGAAGAACCACCCGAGCACGCAGACGCCCCACGCGACGGCCAGCGCCAGCCAGCGCCGGGTCCAGATCGCGTGCAGGGCCAGCCGCGCCTCGTCGTAGATGCCGTTCATCCCTTAGAACATCGATTCTGGAATGATGATGACGTCGCCGGGCTGCAGGCTGACGTTCGCGCTCGAATCGCCCTTTTTCAGCAGGTCGCCGATCTGCAGCTTGTATTCGTGCTGCTCCCCGGTCTCGCGGTCGTGCCGCACCAGCTTGGCCTTGTTGCCCGCGGCATATTGGTTAAGCCCGCCGACCGCGATCATCGCGTCGAGCAAGGTCATGTTGGCCCGATAGGGAATGGAGGCGGGTTTTTCGGTCGCGCCGATCACGCGCACCTGCTGACTGTAGGTACCCGAGAAGTTCTCGACGATGACCGAAACGATGGGGTCCTTCACATATTCACCCAGCGCCCGCTTCATGTCGGCGGCCAGCATCGCCGGCGTCTTGCCCACGGCCGGCATGTCGTTGACCAAGGGCGTGGTGATGCGACCATCGGGCCGTACCGACACCTTCGCCGACAATTCGGGGTTGCGCCAGACAAAGATGTTGAGCTGGTCGAGCGGACCGATCACATATTCCTCGCCCGGCTGTTCCTTGTTTGCGACATAGGTCGCCGGCGGCAGTTCGGGACGGCCGCTGCCGCTCGTGCAGCCTGCGAGCAGCGACGCGGCGCTTCCCAGGGCAAGCAGGGCACGGAACGATACACCGGAACGCATGCGGATCTCCTTCACGCCGTCGCCACGTCCGGCTTCGGACGTAGCGGGGGCTTTGCATCGCTATGGCCGGAGAGAGGTGAAGATAGCGTTAGTAACGCTGGCCGACGGCCGCTATCCTCTCCGCAATGCGCATGTTCCCGCTCTGTCTAGCGATCCTCGCGACGCCGGTGGTCGCACAGTCGGCGCCATCGCTGACCGGTGTCGCCATCGTGTCCGTCGGGTCGACGGCCGGGGTCGAGCGGATCGCGCCGGGCCAGACGGACACGCAGCGGCATCATGCCCCCGGCCCGGTTTCCATCGTGATCGAGGAATCCGGTATCGGCGGCGCGCGCGTGACGATGATCGACGGCGAGGCACGCAGCCTGCCCTCGTCGACCCGCCCGCTGTGCGGTCTGCAGCGTGCGGCGGGCGCGTGCACGCCGGGTCAGCCGATCAACGGGCTAGAGATCACCTATCGCGTGTCGCGTATCGTGCCCGGCCAGACCTTCACGTTCCGCGATCGATCCGCCAGCGGTCCGGGCGCGCCGATCGAGACCGCCATCACGATCCGCTGAGCGGCGCGACGAGCTCGGTGGCGGGCGGATGCCCCAGGAAGGCCGCCGGGCTCGCGCTCGCGCCATAGGCGCCCGCGAGGAAGATCGCGACGAGGTCGCCGACCGCCATGCGGGGCAACGCCACGCGATCGCCCAGCCGGTCGAGCGGCGTGCACAGCGGACCGACGACGGAGACGGTCGCCTCCGCCGCCTCCCCCATCCGCGCCGCGACCGCGATCGGATAGTTGCGCCGGACGACGGTGCCGAAATTGCCGCTGGCGGCAAGCTGATGGTGGAGGCCGCCGTCGACGACGACGAAGATCTCGCCGCCGCTTTCCTTCACATCGACGATCCGGGTCAGATAGATACCCGCCTCCGCGACCAGCCACCGGCCAAGCTCGATCGCGAACCGGGCATCCGCGAGCGCCGCCGGGCGCGCCGCGAGCGTCTCCGCCAGGCGAATGCCGACATGTTCGACGTCGAGCGGCTGGTCGCCCGCAAAATAGGGGATGCCAAAGCCGCCCCCCAGGTTGACCAGCGGCGGGGCCTGCCCCGCCTCGTCGGCCAACCGCCCGGCGAGCGCCACGGTGGCGGCCTGCGTCTCAGCCACCGCGTCCGCGGAAAGCGCCTGGCTACCCGCGTAGATATGGAAGCCGCGCCAGTCCGCCCCACCGGCGACGATCGCACGGACCAGCGCGGCGGCGCGGATCGCATCGACGCCGAACGGGGATGGACGCCCCCCCATCTTCATGCCCGATCCGCGTAGCTCGACGTCGGGATTGACGCGCACCGCCAGCCGCGGCGCGATGCCGAGCGCATCGCCCTGCGCGAGCGCGCGCGTGGCTTCGCCCTCCGATTCGACGTTGAGCGTTGCGCCCGCGCGGATCGCGGCGGCCAGTTCGGCATCGCGCTTGCCCGGTCCGGCGAAACTGATCGCGGCCGCGGGCTTGACGGCCAGCGCCACCCCCAACTCGCCGACCGACGCGACGTCCAGCCCGTCGACCAGCGGCGCGATGCGGGCGAGCAAGTAGGCGTGCGGGTTGGCCTTGATCGCATAGTGAAGATCGATCGCCGGAAAGGCGGCGCGGAACCGCGCCACCCGCGCCGCCACGATGTCGCTGTCATAGACGAACAGAGGCGTGTCGCCCGCCGTCGTCGCCCAGGCCTCCGCGTCAAGGCCCGCGATGGCCAGCGCCCCCTTCTGACCCGCGAATTCCGGCGGCAAGGGCCCGATCGGCTTCATGCCGACAGCTCGCCACGGATCGCCGCCCGGTCGAGCTTGCCATTGGCATTGCGCGGCAGTTCGGCACGCCACACGTAGCGCACCGGCTGCATGAAGCTCGGCAGCAGCGCCCGCAACCGGGTGCGCAGCGCCGCCTCGTCGTCCGGGTCGCCGGCGAGCGCGACGACGATCGTCTGACCGAGTCGCGGGTCCGGCACGCCGATCGCCACTGCCTCGCGTGCCTCCTCGCCTGCCAACACCGCTTCCTCCACTTCCAGCGGGCTGATCCGGTTGCCCGCGCTCTTGATCATCTCGTCCTCCCGCCCGACGAACCGCAGCAGGCCGTCGCTACCCTCGACCACCGTATCGCCCGACCAGACCGCGATGCCGCCGCTCTGCGTCCAGGCAGGCGCGGGGCGGAAGCGCTGCGCGGTGCGATCCGCGTCGCGCCAATATCCCTGCGCGACGAGCGGACCGGCATGGACCAGTTCGCCCGCTTCCCCCGGGGCGGCTCGGCCGCCGTCGGGACGGACGACCGTCACCTCCGCGAAAGGGATCGCGCGGCCCATCGCGTCCGGGTGCTCGTCAATCAGCGCAGGGTCGAGATAGGTCGACCGGAACGCCTCGGTCAGGCCGTACATCGCATAGAGATCCGCGCGCGGAAACCGCGCGCGCAGCCCGCGTACGAGCCGCTCGGTCAGAGCGCCGCCCGAATTGGTCAGCCGCCGGAGCGTGGTGTCCGCCGGCCACTCCGCCTCGAGCAGCTGCACCCACAGCGGCGGCACGCCCGCCAGCGTCGTCGCCCCGACGCGCGTCACCGCCTTCACCACGTCGCGCGGCGCGAGATAGTCGAGCGGTGCCACCGCGGCGCCGGCAAACCAGGTGGAAAACAGCTGGTTCTGCCCATAATCGAACGACAACGGCAGAACGCCGAGCACGCGATCCTCCGGCGTCAGGCGCAGATAATGCGCGACGGATACCGCGCCCAGCCACAGATTGGCGTGGCTCAGCATCACCCCCTTCGGGCGGCCGGTCGACCCGGACGTGTAGAGGAGCGCGGCCAAAGCACCGGGATCGTGCGCGGACCGGCCCGGGCCGGATGCGCCGAGCGGAACCGCCGCGTCGGGGACGAGCCGGCATGGCGCCGGCACGTCGTCCGCCGTCAGCGTTGCCGCCCGCCCGTCCTGCGTCACCAGCATCGCGGCGCCGCTGTCGGCCAGGATATGCGCGACCTGCGCCCGGCGGAGTGCCGGATTGACCGGCACATGGACGAGCCCGGCCCGCGCCGCAGCGAGCGGCATCACGCAGGCGAGCACCGTCTTCGGTAGCCAGGTGGCGATCCGCGCACTCGGATCGAGCGCCTGTGCCGCCAGCCAGCCGGCGACGGACGACACCGCGCGCTCCACGTCGTCGAACGTCCAGCGCCGCGTCTTCTCGATCAGGGCGACGGTCTGCGCTCCCCCACATAGGACATGGTCGATCGGCTTCGGGATCGGATCGAGCGGCTTCATCATCGTTCCTTTAACCACCCACCGCGCGATCTACACCCCCATGCCCCCGTTTTGCGTGTCTTGCTCTCCAGGCGCCCCGCCTCTACCGCATGCTGCACCGCAACCGATCGAAGGCGCCAGAGCGTGGTTCCCGAAGGCCGTACCGAAGTCGAAACCACCGTTCGCGGCGTGCTTGCCGACGTCCTTGGCCTGTCGCGCGAGCGTGTCGAGGCGTTCGAAGACGCAACGCCTCTGTTCGGCGCGCTGCCAGAACTCGATTCGATGGCGGTTGCGGGTGTCCTCACCGAACTGGAGGACCGGCTCGGCATCCTCATCGAGGACGACGAGATCGACGGCGAGATGCTGGAGACCTTCGGCGCCCTCGTCACGTTTGCCGCGGGCAAGGCGCTGGTCTAGCCTGCGGCCGGATGACCGGCCTTGCGACAGACCATTACGACTGGGCCGGCGGGCGCGAGGCGATGCTGCGGTTCGGCCGGCCAGACTGGCCGACGGTCGTTGTGGCGCAACCGCTCTTCGAGGAAGCCAATCGCACGCGCCGGCTCATTGCGACCATGTTGCGTCTGCTCGCGACGGAGGGGATCGGCGGCGCACTGCCCGATCTTCCGGGGACGGGCGACAGCCTCGTCGCGACGGTCGATGCGCGGCTCGATCACTGGCGCAGCGCCTTCGCATCCGCCTGTGCGCGGGTCGAGGCGCCCGTCCGCGTCCTGGCGATACGCGGCGGGACGTTGATCGACGCGGCGGCGCGGGCGCCCCGATTCCACTTTGCACCCGTCAGCGGCGCGGACCTGGTCAGGGACTTGCTGCGCGCGCGTCGTGCCGCCGCTCTGGCCGCGGGCGACGTCGTGCGGGCAGACGATCCCCGCGTCCCCGGTCCTCCGCTCCATCTCGCGGGCAATCACATCGATCGCACGCTGCTGAAGGCGCTGATGGACGCCGAGCCCGGCACGGCGGATCGGGCCTACACGCTCTTTCCCGCGCACGGGTCGCCGCATCCCACACTACCCGCGACGACGCGTGTCGCCTTGTGGCGGGCGAGCGAGCCCGGCGACGATCCGGCGCTCGCGCGGTCGCTGGCCGATGCGATCCTTGACTGGTTCCGGGGATGAGACAAGTCCTGCGATTTGCATGCGAAGGCGAAGTCCTGCTCGCCACGCTGGATGGCGGCGAGGATGGCGTAGGCGGCGACCGGCGGGCCGGCCTGCTCATCGTTTCGGGTGGCAACGAGATCCGCTGCGGCGCGCATCGCGGCATGGCGCGACTCGCCGGGCAGGTCGCAGGCCACGGCTATCCGGTCTTTCGCTACGACCGTCGCGGTGTCGGCGACTCGAGCGGCGACAATGGCGGCTTCCTCGCGAGCGCAGGCGATCTGGCCGCAGCGGTCGCCGCCTTCCGGTCGGCACAGCCGCACCTGACCCACGTCGTCGGCTTCGGCAATTGCGATGGCGCATCCACGCTCGCACTCTTCGGGCGGTCGGCGGGCATCGACCGGCTATTGCTTGCCAATCCCTGGGTCGTGGCGACGGCGGACGACCTTCCCCCGGCCGCCGCGATCCGTGCGCATTACGCGGATCGGCTGCGCGATCCGGCGGCGTGGCGACGGCTGCTGAGCGGGGGCATCGATCTGCGCAAGGCGATCAGGGGCTTGGGCAAGGTCGCCGCGCCTGCCCCGCGCGCGGCGCTGACGACGCGCATTCTCGCGGCCATCACGGACTGGGGCGCGGACGCCCGCATCCTGCTGGCCCAACGCGACGCGACCGCAATCGCATTCCGCGACGCGGCGCCGGGCATGACGGCCACAACGATCGCCACCGCCTCACACAGCTTCGCGGGAGAGGAGGATCAGGCGGTGCTGCTGGAAGCGGTGCTGGCGACGCTGGAGGATCGCTCCCCTCTTGGCACCCCACGCTGACGGCGGCTGCGCCGCTGCCCGCGCAGCCGCAGGCGACGGTCTATTCCGCCGCTTCAGCCAGTTCGGCGAACTCCGCCGCGGCGAGGAAACGCTCCGCGTCCAGCGCCGCCATGCAGCCGGTACCCGCCGCCGTCACCGCCTGGCGATAGACCTTGTCGGCGACGTCGCCACAGGCGAACACGCCCGGCACGCTGGTCCGGGTCGATCCCGTCTCGACCGCGATATAGCCGTCGGCGTCCAGGTCGAGGTGGCCGCGGAACAGCTCGGTCGCGGGATGGTGCCCGATGGCGACGAAGCCGCCCTCGACGTCAAGCCGCGAATGCTCGCCGGTGACCGTATCCTCCAGCTCGAGCGCGACCAGGCCGGCATTGCCGCCGCCGTCGATGAACTCGCGAACCTCCTTGTTCCACAGCACCTTGATGTTGGGGTGCGCGTGGAGCCGCTCTTGCAGGATGCGCTCGGCACGGAGCGTGTCGCGGCGATGGATCAGCGTCACGTCGGGGGAATGGTTGGTCAGGTACAGGGCCTCCTCGACCGCGGTGTTGCCGCCGCCGATCACCGCGACCTTCTTGCCGCGATAGAAGAAGCCGTCGCAGGTCGCGCACGCCGACACGCCCTTGCCCTTCATCGCCTCCTCGCTGTCGAGGCCCAGCCACTTGGCCTGCGCGCCGGTGGCGATCACCAGCACCTCGCCCTCGTAGACGTCACCGCCATCGCCAACCAGCTTGAACGGGCGACTGGTCAGGTCGACCGACACGATCGTGTCCCACATCAATCGGGTGCCGACATGCTCCGCCTGCTTCTGCATCTGCTCCATCAGCCATGGGCCCTGGATGACGTCGGCGAAGCCGGGATAGTTCTCGACGTCCGTGGTCGTCGTCAGCTGCCCGCCCGGCTGGATGCCCTGTACGACGATCGGCTGCATGCCCGCGCGCGCGCCATAGATGGCGGCCGACAGTCCGGCCGGGCCGGAACCGAGGATCAGCATGCGGGTCGTGTGGGTGGTCATGGAAACGCGCCTGTTGGGATGAAGGAATTGGGCGTGATCTAGGATGGTCGGGGGTCCGGGGCAACGGTTGCACCCGAACCCGGCCCCGGTGTCGCGGCGGTCAGGCGATTTCCGGGACGAGCGCCGCGGCGCGGATGTCCGCCGCGAGCTGGTCGACACGTGCCGGATCGGCGTCCCACGCGAACATGAAACGCGCACCGCCGCCGATGAAGGTGTAGAAGCGCCAGCCCTTCGCCCGCAGCGTCTCCAGCACGTCTTCGGGCGCGGCAAGGAAGACCGCGTTCGCCTCGACCGGAAAGATCGGCGCGATGTCGGGCAGGCCCTCGACCGCCGCCGCCAGTCGTCGCGCGCAAGCGTTGCCGTGCGCCGCGTTGCGCAGCCACGCGCCGCTTTCGAGCAGCCCGATCCAGGGAGCCGACAGAAACCGCATCTTCGAGGCGAGCTGCCCCGCCTGCTTGCAGCGATAATCGAAATCGTCTGCGAGACTGCGGTCGAAGAAGATCACCGCCTCACCTGCCGCCATGCCGTTCTTGGTGCCGCCGAAGCACAGCACGTCGACACCCGCGCGCCAGGTGACGTCGGCGGGCTCGCAACCCAAAGCGGCGCAGGCATGCGCGAATCGCGCACCGTCCATGTGCAGCTTCAACCCCAGCGCGCGGCACGTCTCCGACAGCGCGCGCACCTCGTCGATCGTGTAGACCTGCCCCGTCTCGGTCGGCTGCGTGATCGTCACCACGCGTGGTTTGGGAAAGTGGATGTCGGACCGGCTGGTCGCCAGGCTGCGCACCGCGTCCGGCGTCAGCTTGCCGCCCGCGGTCGGCGCGACGAGCAGCTTCGATCCGTTCGAGAAGAACTCCGGCGCGCCGCATTCGTCGGTCTCGACATGCGCGGAGGCGGCGCAGATCACGCTGTGGAACGACTGGCACAATTGCGCCAGCGCCAGCGAATTGGCCGCGGTGCCGTTGAACACGAAGAAGACGTCGCACTTGGTCGCGAACAGTGTGCGGAAGGCGTCGGCGGCGCGTTCCGTCCAGTTGTCGTCGCCATAGGCGGTCGCCGAACCGGCATTCGCGCGGGCCATCGCGTCCCACACCTCCGGGCAGACCCCGGCATAATTGTCGCTGGCGAATTGCTGGTCCCGCGCGGTCACGTCTCGTCGCTCCTTCCCGTCCGAAAGGGTCGCGTCGACGTACGGCTATGCAGCGTGTCCCGTTCGTTGCCGGTCCGGCCACATCCTTCCCCCGAAGAAGGGGAAGCACCACCTTGCCGGGATCGGCAGGTTGGTGCCGGGCGTCGGCCCGACTCTTGATGTCTGACCGACGCCCTATCGTTTCATGCTGCGCTGCGCAAGATCACCAGTTTAGGCCCGCGCGGGCGTAGAGATAGCGCCCGTTGAAGCCGAACGGCGAGAAATAGGGGAAGCCCAGCACCCCGGTCGAATTGTTCGCCAGGGATGTCGCGCGCGGATAGACGTCGAACAGGTTGCTGACGCCCAGCCCGAACTGCGCGCCCTTCGGTGCGGTATAGCGCACCTCGAGGTCGGTGATCGCGCGATTGCCGCTCAGCACGTCGGCGCTCGCCACCGTGCCCGGCTGGTTGACGCTGCCGTAATAGGTGACGCGCGCCAGCGCCCCAAGCCGGTCGAGCGACCAGTCGATCGTGCCCGTCACCTTCTCGCCCGGCGTTCCCTGCTCCAGCGTGAAGATCCGGCTGCGCGCGAACAGCGTCGGCGCCGGGTTCAGCGTCGCGGTGCTGGTCGGCACGCGCGTCACCGCGATCGTATTGACGTTGCCGGCCAGCGTGAAGTCGAACGTCCCCGCGCCCTGCGTCCGCGCACGATAATGCGCGACCGCGTCGATGCCCTTGGCCGTGCTCGCCAGCCCGTTGATGAAGAAGCGGCCGGCGGCGACGCTGTACGGCGCCAGCAGCGCGGCGACCTGGCTGCTCGCCGTTGCCTGGATATTCTCCGACAGCCCGATCTGGTCGCGGATGTGTATGCGATAGGCGTCGACCGTCAGGTCGAAGCCGCCCGACTGGATCACCGTGCCGACCGACAGGTTGGTCGACCGCTCCGGCTGGAGCGGCAGGCCGCCCAGCGCCGCGCCTACCGGGCTGGTCGACGGGAAGGTGCCGGTCAGGATCGGCACGCCGTTGGTCACCACCGAGGCGATCTGCGTGAAATATTGCTGCTGCAGCGACGGCGCGCGGAAGCCGGTGGAGGCGGTGCCGCGCAGCGCGAACCAGTCGGTGACATCGTAGCGCGCCGAGATCTTGCCCGTCGCGGTCGAGCCGAAGTCCGAATAATCCTCGCCACGACCGGCGATGCCGACCAGGAACTTGTCGGTCAGCTGCGCCTCGACGTCGAGGTAGATGCTGCCGCTGCGCCGGCCGCGCTTGATCGCGTTCGCCGGGCTGAACCCGCCGAAGCCCTGCGCCCCCGGCGAGGCGCCGGCGACCGCGCCCGTCGCGGGATAACCGTAGGACGCCTGCTCGCCCGGCGTGATCTTGTAGCCCTCGCGGCGCCCCTCGACGCCGAAGGCGACGTTGAGCGACTGAAAGACGTCGAACTTCCGCGTCACGTCGAGGCCGGCGACATATTGGTCGTAGGCGACCTGCCCGTCGTAGAAGTTGCGCGGGGTGGCGGCGCCATAGGCGTAGTTCGCCGAGTTGAGCGTGCGGAAGTCGACGGTGTTGCGGCCGTAGCTGAACGACAGATCGACGTTATAGCCGCCGAAGTCGCCGCGCAGGCCGGCGGCCGAGTTGATGTCCTTCGACTTGGTGTTGATGATCGGCAGGAAACCGTTGGGATAGCCCGCCAGGATCGTCGACGCGTTGGTGTTGCGCGGGAAGGCCGCACCACGCGAGTCGCGGTCCTGGTAGCCGCCGAAGGCGTAGAGGCTGATGTTGTCGGTCAGCGAGGTGCCGGCGTTGACGAAGCCCGTATATTGCTCGACCTCGGGATCGCCGTAGCGGCCCGTGATGCGGTTGGGCGTGACGCGGCGATCGATGTCGGCGCGGTTGGTCGGCTGGCGCTTGGTATATTCGCCCGACACGGTGACGAAACCGTCGCTGCCGAAGCCGAAGCCCTGCCAGGCCGATGCCGTGACGACGGGCTCGCCCTTGACGTTGCGGCTGTTGGCGGCGGTATCGACCTGCGTGTCGTAGAAGCCGTAGGTGACGCTGGCGCCGCCGCCCGTGCGCGCCTGTCGCAGGCGCAGGTTGACGACGCCGGCGATCGCGTCCGAGCCATATTGCGCCGACGCGCCGTCGCGCAGCACCTCGATCCGATCGAGCGCCACCGTCGGCACGGTGTTGAGGTCGACCGCCGCCGACCCACGTCCGACGGTGCCGTTGGTGTTGAGGTTCGCCGAGGTATGGCCGCGGATGCCGTTGATCAGCACCAAAGTCTGGTCGGGGGACAGGCCGCGCAGCGTCGCGGGACGGATCGCGTCGGTCGCGTCGTTGGCGGAAGGCCGCGGGAAGTCGATCGACGGCGCCACGGTCGCGAGCGCGGCGGCAAGCTCTGTCGTCCCCTGTCGCTGCAGGCTCGCGCCGCTCAGCACGTCGACGGGCGACACGCTGTCCAGCCGCGTGCGGCCTTCCGCGCGCGTGCCGGTGACGATGATGTCGTTGCCCTCGTCTCCGGTCGTGGCGGCGCCCGCGGCCGGTGCCGCCTGGGCCTGCTGGTCGTCGGCGGGCGTGGTCTGCGGCGAACCCTGCGCGGGCACCGCCTGCGCGGCGGCGCCTTGCGCGACGAGCGCCAGCAGCGAGGCGCCGAGGAGAGCGATGGTGCGACCCTGAGTCATGTCCCTGAAATCCCTTTTATGCCGCAACGCAGCACGATGCGGATTCGTGCCCTTACGCCAGCGACCCTGCCCGATCGGCAAAGAATTTCTATCACTCAGGTCTGGATCGGCTCTCCCCCCGACGGAACGCGCATCGCCCTCAATAACGGATGCGTTCTGCCTTCAACCCGAGCTTGGCGAGCTGCGCCTGCACCGAATCCGGGCCGGCGAGATGCCCGGCGCCGACCGCAATGAACACCGTGCCGGGCTGCGCCATCCGCCCCTTGATCCACTGCGCCCAGCGGGCGTTGCGGTCGGTCAGCAGGACCTTGGCGACCTCTGGCGAATCCTTCAGGTTGTCGTTCATCTCGCGGGCCAGGGCGTCGGGATCGCCATCGGCCCATTCCTTGACCATGGTCGCCATCGTCTCGTCCAGCTTGGGCAGCTCGTCGACCGTGCTTTCGAGGAACTGGAGCTGCGCGGGCTGCGACAGGCTGCCGAAGAAACCGAGCTGCTGCTCCGCGGTTTCCAGCCCGGTCAACGGCTTGCCCGCCTGTTTCGCCGCCGCGGTGATCACCGCCTCCGGGCCGTTGGCACTGTCATAGCCCATCTTGCTGAGCGGCGCGATCGACAGCTGGGTCGCCGCCAGCCACGGGCGGAACCGGTCGAGCGCATTCGCCGGCAGACCCATGTCCACCACCGCCTTGGTGAAGGCGGGGCGCTTGTCTGCGGGGAGCTGCTCGGTCAGCGGCGGCGCTCCCGCCGGCGCGACACCCGTCGCCATCACCAGCTTGGTCATCGCCGCCTGGTCGGGCATGACCAGTTCCAGCTTGACCTCGTTCGACCGGTCGAACGCGGTCTTCACCGCCTCGTCGAACCAGGTGAGGCCCGGCTTCAGCACGTGGATCGTGCCGAACAGATAGACGGTCGTATCCTTGTCCTTGACCACCCACAGGGCAGGATCGGCATCGTTGGCGGGGCGGGCCGGAGCCTTCGCCGCGGGTTGTTGCGCGCAGGCGGGCAAAGCGAGGAGCAGGCCGAGCGCGGTAAGGGACGTCTTCATCAGGCGGGTCATGACGGTGCTCCGAAGCGAAGGAAAGGGGGTCACGCGTATTTGCGCCACAGCCAGACGACGGCGGTCGCAGCCATCGTCGCGACATAGAGGCCGATGGCGTCGACCGCCGGCACCAGGCCGCCGCGGGCGAGGATCCACCACATGGGGGCGCCGATCCCCATGACGTAAAAGCCGGCGACGGCGCCGTCGCGATAGGCCTGGCGTTCGTGCTCGTCGACGACACGCTCCCACCGCCACGAGATCAGCGGCAGGACGATGCCCCAGGCGACCGCGATCAGGATCGCGAACCAGGCGGGCAGCGGCGCGTGGAGCAAGTCGCCCATCGTTGGCGCGCCGTCGCTGTGCGGCAGCTGCACGAACACGGTGGCGACGCCGATCACGGCACCGAACACCGCCGAGATGGCGAGCAGCCGGCGATTGGCGCGCACACTGGGCGCCAGCGGCGCATTGCCGTTCTTCGTCGAGATCATGGTCTAATCTCCAGGGTCACATGGACGTTGACGATGGGAGGGTGAAAGGACGCGCCGATCCTGCCGGCCGCCGGCCTGTCGAGTGCGGCGATACCGGGGCGGTGGAAGCCGACGGCACCGATGGCGAGCGCGATCGCAGCCGCCACGACGGCCCGATGCGGCGGCCGCCGGGTCATGCCCGCACCCGTCGGTAGAAGTAGAATACCATGCCGATCGCGGCGGACAGGAACCAAGCCATGTGCGAGATCTCGCCGAGCGCGACATATTTGCCGAGGACCTCCAGCAACACGCTCGATACCAGGCCCGCGCATCCGATGACCGCCCAGACCTGCACCGCCAGCGCGCGCTGCACCTCGTCCATTTCCCGCCAGTTGCGCCAGCTGACGACCACCGCCAGCAGCAGTACCGGCAGCAGCAGCACGTCGATGATCCAATCCGGCGTGGGGTGGCGGGGCACGCCGCGAAAGCCGTCGACGAACCCGTCGATGAACGGGATGCCTGCCAGGACGGCGGCGGCCGTCAAACCGAGTGTCAGCCGACGCTTGCGGCTGCGGACCACTTTGGCGTCTGCCCGGGCGGCGCCCCAGCCTTCCCCGGCGTCGACGCCCGACTCAGTCATGATGCTCGTCATCGAAAATCTCCTCGATGGGACGTTCGAACAGGCGGCCGATACGAAAGGCGAGCGGCAGCGACGGATCGTATTTTCCGGTCTCAATGGCGTTCACCGCCTGGCGCGATACATCCAGCCGCCCGGCCAGCTCCGCCTGACTCCAGTTGCGTTCGGCGCGCAGCACCTTGAGGCGATTCTTCATGTCGGCCTCCTCTGCCATGCCCATCCTCCAATGTCACTGTCACTTGACGCAATGTCAGGTGACCATGACTAAATGACTTTGAGTCCTGACAATGTCAACAACCCCTGACATTTTGCCGCGTACCCATGACACGCAAACCGCGGCGCCCCGCCTGTTCGCGCGCGCCGCGTCTGTTGTGCCGCACCTCTTGCGGAAGCGGCGGCCATCCGCCAAAGCCTGCGCCGATGGCTGCCCGACCCCTCTCCTTCCAAAAGATGATCCTGACGCTCCACGACTATTGGAGCGACAAGGGCTGCGTGATCCTCCAGCCCTATGACATGGAGATGGGCGCGGGCACCTTTCACCCCGCGACGACGCTGCGCGCGCTCGGGCCCGAGACGTGGAACGCGGCCTTCGTCCAGCCCTGCCGCCGTCCGACCGACGGCCGCTACGGCGAGAACCCGAACCGGCTCCAGCATTACTACCAGTATCAGGTGATCCTGAAGCCGAGCCCGCCGGACCTGCAGGACCTCTATCTCGGCAGCCTCGCCGCGATCGGCGTCGACATGACGCGCCACGACATCCGCTTCGTCGAGGACGATTGGGAAAGCCCGACGCTGGGCGCCTGGGGCCTCGGCTGGGAAGTGTGGTGCGACGGCATGGAGGTGACGCAGTTCACCTATTTCCAGCAGATGGGCGGCTTCGACATGAAGCCGGTCGCAGGCGAATTGACCTACGGGCTGGAACGGCTGGCGATGTACATCCAGGACGTCGACAACGTCTATGACCTGGCATTCAACGATGCCGGCGTGACCTATGGCGACGTGTTCCTCGAGAACGAGAAGCAGATGTCCGCCTGGAATTTCGAGGTCGCCGACACCGCGACCCTGTTCGACGCCTTCAGGAAGGCGGCGGCCGAGTGCGAGAACAGCCTGGCGGCCGGCCTGCCCATTCCCGCCTACGAACAGGCGATCAAGGCGAGCCACACCTTCAACCTGCTGCAGGCGCGCGGCGTGATCTCCGTCGCCGAGCGCCAGGCCTATATCGGCCGTGTCCGCGACCTCGCGAAGGGCGCGTGCGGCGCGTGGATGGAGAAGAACGCCGAAGGCTGGCAGGCCCGCTTCCCGAACTGGAGCGCGGCGTGACCGACATGACCGACTTTCTGCTCGAACTCCGCTCGGAAGAAATCCCCGCACGCATGCAGGACAAGGCGCGCGAGGATCTCGCCCGCCTGTTCGCGGCGGAAATCGCCAAGGCCGGCCTGGTCGCCGCCGGGACCGTCACCTACGCCACCCCCCGCCGCCTCGCGCTGATCGCGCGCGGTCTCCCGTTGGCAACGGAGGCGGTCAGCGAGGAGCTGAAGGGTCCGAAGATCTCCGCCCCGCCCCAGGCGCTCGACGGCTTTCTGCGCAAGACCGGCCTTACCCGCGACCAGCTGACGGAGCGCGACGGCGTCTTCTACGCCGTCACCGAAAAGCCCGGCCGGGCCACCGCGGACGTGCTGGCGGAGGCGATCCCGGCGATCATCCGCGCCTTTCCCTGGCCCAAGTCGATGCGCTGGGGCGCGTCGTCGCTGTCGACCGAGTCGCTGCGCTGGGTCCGCCCGCTGCACGGCATCGTCGCGCTGCTGGGCGAGGATGTCGTGCCGGTCGAAATTGCCGGCGTCACCAGCGGCGCCGCGACGCTCGGCCACCGCTTCCACCACAGTGGCCCGATCACGATCGGCTCCGCGGGCGACTATGCCGAGAAGCTGCGCGCCTGCCACGTCATCGTCGACCAGGACGAACGCCGCTCGATCATTCGCGAGCGCGCCGGGGCGCTGGCTGCCGAGGCCGGACTCGACCTGATCGCCGACGAGGGGCTGGTCGCGGAGAATGCGGGGCTCACCGAATGGCCGGTACCCCTGCTCGGCCGCTTCGACGCCGACTTCCTCAGCGTCCCGCCGGAGGTCATCCAGCTCACCGCGCGTGTGAACCAGAAATATTTCGTCTGCCGCGACACATCGGGGGCGCTCGCGAATGCCTTCGTCTGCACCGCCAATATCGAGGCGAGCGACGGCGGCGCGAAGATCGTGGAGGGCAACCGCAAGGTGCTCGCCGCGCGGTTGAGCGATGCGCGCTTCTTTTACGACACCGATCTGAAGACCCCGCTCGCGGATCAGGCGACGAAGCTGTCGAACATCGTCTTCCACGAAAAGCTCGGCACCGTGGCGGACAAGGTCGACCGCGTCGCCAAACTGGCGCGCTGGCTGGTCGAGGAGGGCATCGTCCAGTCTCCCTCCCCCACAGGAGGAGAGGGACTATCCCTCGCTGACATGGCCGAACGCGCCGCGCGGCTCGCCAAGGCGGACCTCGTCACCGGCATGGTTGGCGAATTCCCGGAGCTTCAGGGCCTGATGGGCGGCTATTACGCCGCCGCGCAGGGCGAACCCCGCGAAGTCGCCGACGCGATCCGCGACCATTACAAGCCCGTCGGCCAGGGCGACGAGGTGCCGACCGCGCCGGTGACGGTGGCGGTATCGCTGGCGGACAAGCTGGACAGCGTGGCGCAATTCTTCGCCGTCGGCCTCAAGCCTTCCGGTTCGAAGGATCCCTTCGCGCTGCGGCGGGCCGCGCTGGGCATTGCCGCGCTGATCCTCAACAACCGGCTTCGGCTACTCTTTCTCCCGGTCAGCATCAGGGCTGCGGGCGACAGCGACAGCGGCACGTCGGAGATGCTGGATTTCATCATCGATCGCCTCAAGGTCCAGCAGCGCGAAGCCGGCGTGCGCCACGACCTGATCGACGCGGTGTTCGCGCTGGGGGGCGAGGACGATCTCGTCCGCCTGCTCGCCCGCGTCCATGCGCTCCAGGCTTTCGTGACGACGGAGGACGGCGCCAATTTGCTCGCCGGCTACAAGCGCGCCGCGAACATCCTCAAGAAGGAGGGCTATGCCGCGGAAACGGACGGTCGGCAGTCGCCGCTTTCCTATGCGCCGGACCAGGCGGAGGCCGCGCTGATCGCCGCGCTCGACGCAGCCGAGCCCGCCGCCGCCGCCGCGGTGGCGGACGAGGACTTCGCGCGCGCCATGGCGGCACTCGCCTCGCTGCGCGCACCGATCGACGCGTTCTTCGACACGGTCACGGTCAACGACGCCGATCCGGCGAAGCGCGCCGCGCGCCTCGCGCTGCTCGCCCGCGTCCGCGCCGCGGTCCATAACGTTGCCGATTTCTCCCGGATCGAAGGTTGATGCGCGCCGCGACACCGTGACCTTTGTGACCTTCCGACGAAGCCTTCCCTCCCCGGGGCCACGTTCACCGAAGTGAAGGACCAGCGATGACCCAGTACGTGTTCCGTTTCGGCGGCGGCGTCTCCGACGGCGGCAAGGGCGACAAGAACCTGTTGGGCGGCAAGGGCGCGAACCTCGCCGAAATGGCGTCGATCGGCCTCCCCGTCCCGCCCGGCTTCACCATCTCGACCGCGATGTGCACGCGCTACTACGAGGAGGGCGAGCGGTTCCCGGATTCGCTGCGCGACGAGGTGGCGAACGGCATCGCGCATATCGAGGGGATCACCGGCAAACGCTTCGGCGATCCGGCCAACCCCCTGCTCGTCTCCGTCCGCTCCGGCGCACGCGTGTCGATGCCCGGCATGATGGACACCGTCCTCAACCTGGGGCTCAACGACGCGACGGTCGAGGGCCTGGCGCGGGCCGCCGACGACGAACGCTTCGCCTGGGACAGCTATCGCCGCTTCATCCAGATGTACGCCGATGTCGTGCTGGAGCTGGATCATGGCGCGTTCGAGGAGGCGCTAGAGATCGCCAAGGAGGACAATGGCTATACGCTCGACACCGAGCTGACCGCCGACGACCTGCGCGCCCTCGTCGCCGAGTATAAGGGCCTGGTCGAAAAGGAATGGGGCAAGCCCTTCCCGCAGGACGTGCACGACCAGCTATGGGGCGCGGTCGGCGCGGTGTTCGGCTCGTGGCAGTCGGAGCGGGCGAAGGTCTATCGCCGGCTCAACGACATCCCCGGCGACTGGGGCACCGCGGTCAACGTCCAGGCGATGGTGTTCGGCAACATGGGCGATACGTCGGCGACTGGCGTCGCCTTCACCCGCGATCCCGCCAAGGGCGATCGCGCCTATTATGGCGAGTTCCTGATCAACGCGCAGGGCGAGGACGTCGTCGCCGGCATCCGTACGCCGCAATATCTCACGCGTGCCGCCCGCGAGGAGGCGGGCGCCAAGCCGGCCTCGATGGAAGAGGCGATGGCGGAGGTCTATGCGGAACTCGCCGCCGTCTTCGACCGGCTGGAGACGCATTATCGCGACATGCAGGACATCGAGTTTACGGTCGAAAAGGCCAAGCTCTGGATGCTGCAGACCCGTTCCGGCAAGCGCACCGCCAAGGCCGCGCTGAAGATCGCGGTCGACATGGCCAATGAAGGCCTGATCACCCGCGAGGAGGCGGTGGCACGCGTCGACCCGATGGCGCTCGACCAGCTGCTCCACCCGACGCTCGATCCCAAGGCGCCGCGCGACGTCATCGCCAAGGGCCTGCCCGCCTCCCCCGGCGCCGCCTCTGGCCGCATCGTCTTCGATGCCGACACCGCGGAGAAGCGCGCCGCGGCGGGAGAGGCGGTCATCCTCGTCCGCGTCGAGACGAGCCCGGAGGACATTCACGGCATGCACGCGGCCAAGGGCATCCTGACCGCGCGCGGCGGCATGACCAGCCACGCCGCGGTCGTCGCGCGCGGTATGGGGCGTCCGTGCGTTTCCGGCGCCGGCGGCCTGTCGATTTCGGCGAAGGACAAGGTGCTGCGCGTGGGCAGCCGCTCGCTCGGCGAAGGCGACACGATCACCATCGACGGCGCGAGCGGTGAGGTGATGGCCGGCGAGGTCGCGACCGTCCAGCCGGAACTCGCCGGCGATTTCGGCACGCTGATGGCATGGGCCGATGGGTCACGCCGGCTCAAGGTGCGCGCCAATGCGGAAACGCCCGCCGACTGCCGCACGGCGCGCGATTTCGGCGCGGAGGGCGTCGGTCTCTGCCGCACCGAGCACATGTTCTTCGACGCCGACCGCATCACCGCGGTGCGCCAGATGATCCTCGCCGACAGCGAACAGGGCCGCCGCGCCGCGCTCGACCGGCTGCTGCCGGCGCAGCGCAGCGACTTTACGGAGATTTTCGAGGTGATGGCAGGCCTGCCGGTGACGGTGCGTCTGCTCGACCCGCCGCTGCACGAATTCCTGCCGCACGAGGAGGCCGAGTTCGCCGAGGTCGCGGCCGCCGCGAACGTCGACGTCGAGACCCTGAAGCGGCGAGCCAGCGAGCTGCACGAATTCAACCCGATGCTCGGCCATCGCGGCTGCCGCCTCGGCGTCACCTATCCCGAAATCTACGAGATGCAGGCCCGTGCGATCTTCGAGGCGGCGCTGGACGTCGCGGCCAAGGGCGACGCGCCGGTGCCCGAGATCATGATCCCGCTGGTCGCCACCAAGCGCGAGCTCGACCTGATGAAGGCGGTCGTCGACAAGGCGGCCGAGACCGTCTTTGCCGAGCGAGGCGGCAGGGTCGACTATCTTGTCGGCACGATGATCGAGCTGCCCCGCGCAGCGCTGAAGGCGGGTGAGATCGCGGAGACGGGCGAGTTCTTCTCCTTCGGCACCAACGACCTGACGCAGACGACTTTGGGCGTCAGCCGCGACGATGCCGCGCGGTTCCTGGGCGCCTATGTCGAAAAGGGCATCTACGCCAAGGACCCGTTCGTCAGCCTGGACGTCGAGGGCGTCGGCGAACTGGTGAAACTGGCGGCAGAGCGCGGTCGCGCCACGCGGCCCGACATCAAGCTCGGCATCTGCGGCGAGCATGGCGGCGACCCGGCGAGCATCGCCTTCTGCGAAAGCGTCGGGCTCGATTACGTGTCGGCCAGCCCCTATCGCGTACCGATCGCCCGGCTCGCCGCAGCGCAGGCGGCATTGCGGCGGTAAGGAAACGCTTGCGTCGCCCCGGCCTGGATGCCGGTGCGGCGCTTGCCTTTTTGCTCTAGTTGCATCGAAACTCCCGCCACTTCGTTTGATCGGCCAAGCGGAAGGGTCACGGCACATGCGCAAGACGACGGACGATATCGACACCAGCCCCTATACGGGACCGGCGGGTGGCTGGGGATCGATGAAGTCGCTGGCCGAGATTACGCTGCGCGAGAAGAGCCGGCCGGAAATCGCACGCGAACTGACGCGTCAGAACAAGCCCGGTGGGTTCATGTGCGTGTCCTGCGCTTGGGGAAAGCCGGCGCATCCGCACGTTGCCGAATTCTGCGAGAACGGGGCGAAGGCCACCGCCTGGGAACTGACCGGGTATCGCGTCACGCCGGAATTCTTCGCGCAGCATACGCTGACCGAATTGCGCGGCTGGAAAGACTTCGACCTAGAACAGGCCGGCCGCCTGACGCATCCGATGAAATATGATGCGGCGACCGACAAATATGTGGCGATCAGCTGGGCCGAAGCTTTCGCCGACATCGGTGCGCAAATGAAAGGGTTCGATCCCACCAAGGTGGTCTTCTACGCATCGGGGCGCGCCAGCCTGGAAACGTCGTACATGTGGTCCCTGATGGCGCGCATGTACGGCAGCCAGAACCTGCCGGACAGCTCGAACATGTGCCACGAGACGACCTCGGTCGGACTCAAGCAGGCGATCGGGTCGCCCGTCGGCACGATCCACCTGTCGGACTACGACACGTGCGACGCGATCTTCTATTTCGGACAGAATCCGGGCGTGAACAGCCCGCGGTTTCTCCATCCCCTGCGCGCCTGCGCCAAGCGCGGCGTGCAGATCGTCGTGTTCAACCCGCTCAAGGAACGCGGGCTCGAGCGCTTTACCGATCCGCAGAACCCGATCGAGATGGCCACCGGCAAATCGACGCCGATCGCCAGCCAATATCACCAGGTGAAGGCAGGCGGCGACATCGCTGCGCTGATGGGCCTGTGCAAATATGTCATCGCGGCCGACGATGCCGCCCGCGCGGCGGGTGAGCCCGCGATCATCGACCACGACTTCATCGCGACGCACACCGTGCGTTTCGACGATTTCGCGGCCAAGGCGCGTGCCACCGGCTGGGAAGAGATCGAACGCGAAAGCGGTCTCAGCCGGGCGGAGATCGAGGAATCGGCGCGCATCTACATCAAGGCGGAACGGGTCATCTGCGTCTATGGCATGGGGCTGACCCAGCATGTCCACGGCATCGACAACCTGCACATGCTGGTCAATTTCATGCTGCTGCGTGGCAATGTCGGCAAGCCCGGCGCCGGCTTCGGGCCGGTGCGCGGGCATTCCAACGTCCAGGGCCAGCGCACGGTGGGCATCACCGAGAAGCCCGAACTCGCCCCGCTCGACCGGCTCAAGGACCTCTACGATTTCGAGCCGCCGCGCGAGAAGGGCTGGGACACGGTCGATGCCTGCGAGCACATCATTGACGGATCGGCGCAGGCCTTCTTGGGGCTCGGCGGCAATCTCGCCCGCGCCGTGCCGGACACGGCCAGGATCGAGCCGGCGTGGCGGCGCCTGCCCCTGACCGTCAGCATCGCGACCAAGCTCAACCGCACGCATCTGCTCCCCGGCAAGACCTGCTACCTCCTCCCCTGCCTCGGCCGGATCGAGACGGACGAACAGGCCACCGGTCCGCAGGCCGTCACGATGGAAGACTCGTTCAGCCGCATCTACGCCTCGCGCGGCCGCGCGACGCCCGCGGCGGCGACGCTGCTGTCCGAACCGGCGATCGTCGCCGGCATCGCGAAGGCGACGCTCGCTTCCAATCCGAAGTTGGATTGGGACGCCTGGGTCGGCGATTACGGCCTCGTCCGGGACGCGATCGAGGCGACCTATCCCGACAAGTTCGCGCGCTTCAACGATCGGATGTGGATTCCCGGCGGCTTCTGGAAGGGCGTGCCCGCCGCGCATCGTGAATGGCAGACCGAAAGCGGCCGTGCTGAATTCAACGTGCCGACCGCGATGAGCGCCACGGGCTTCGAGGATGCGGACGGACGTTTCCGCCTGATGACGCTGCGCTCGAACGATCAGTTCAACACGACGGTCTACGGCTATCACGACCGGTTCCGCGGCATCAAAGGCACGCGCGACGTCGTGCTGATGAACCGTGCCGACATGGCGCGTCTGGGGGTCGCGGAGCACGACAAGGTGGATCTGGTCGGCGACGCCGGTGATAACGGCGACACGCGCGTCGGTGGATTGCTCGTCGTGCCCTATGACATTCCCGAAGGATGCCTCGGCGCCTATTATCCCGAGTGCAACGTGCTGATGCCGGTGTCGCATCATGCCGAACAGAGCCGGGTGCCAGCCGCGAAATCGGTGCCGGTCCGGGTGGAGCGCGCCGCCTGATCCTGGGTGCGATCCTGGCGGGCGGGCAGGCGAGCCGTTTCGGCAGCGACAAGGCCGCGGCCCTGTTCGCGGGGCGGCGCCTGATCGACCATGTCCGCGCCGCGCTGGTCGCGCACGTCTCGGCCGTCGTCGTCGTGGGGCGCGCCGAGGGGATCGCCGACTTTCCGCGGCCCGGCCTGGGGCCGCTGGGCGGCATCGCCGGTGCGATGCGCCATGCGGCGGGTCATGGCTTCACCGACGTCCTTACGATGCCGTGCGACACGCCGTTTCCACCGCCATCGCTGCTCGAGGCGCTATTGCGGCGATCGCCCTCCTATTGCGTCGACGTACCCGTCATCGGCCTGTGGCCGGCCGCGCTGGCGGATGATCTGTGCGGACGATTGACGCGAGGCGACGGGGACCGGTCGGTACGGCGATGGGCTCGGGACATCGGTGCGCTGCCGATCGCCGCACCGGCGCCGATCGCCAACATCAACGCGCCGGAGGATCTGCTCGCTTTATGAGCGGTGAGCGGCTCGAGGTGATCCGCGTCCTCCATGCGGACGGCGCCAGGAGCACGGCGGAGCGCGCGGTGGCGTGCGAGACACCCGTCGCCATCGAGGTCGACGGGCTCGGCTACGCGGTGATGATGATGACGCCGCGCGATCTCGAAGCGTTCGCCACCGGCTTCACGCTGACCGAACGGCTGGCGGACAGCGTTGCCGACATCCTCGCAATCGAGCCGTTCGAAACGCCCGCGGGCTGGATCGTGCGCGTCTTCCTGGCGCCGTCATGCGCCGGTCGCATCCGGGATCGGGTACGGCATCGCACGAGCGACACGTCCTGCGGCCTGTGCGGCATCGCGAGCCTCGAGCAGGTGCAACGGCCGGTGCGGCAGCCCCCTCCCCGCCCTTCTGTTGCAGCCGCCGCCTTGTTTGCGGCGCGGGCCGCGCTTCGCTCGCATCAACCGCTGAATGCCCGCACAGGTGCGGTCCATGCCGCGGCCGCATGCGACCAGGCGGGCACCATCGTCGCCGCCTATGAAGATGTCGGCCGGCACAACGCGCTGGACAAGCTGATCGGTGCGCGGGCGATCGCCGGTGCCGCCGACGCCTTCATGCTCGTCACGTCCCGGATCAGCTTCGAGATGGTGGACAAGGCGCTGGTCGCGCGCGCGCCGCTGCTCTGCGGCATCTCCGCCCCGACCACGCTCGCGATCGATCATGCCCGGGCTCACGGCCTGACGCTCGTCGCTCTGGCGCGGGCGGATACGATGCTCGTTGCCAGCGACCCGCACGACGTGTTTGGCTGAGACGCCAAACAGCGATCCGCTCGACGATGGGTGGGCGCCCGCCGCGCTTAGTGTCCCGAGTCCCAGAAATGATCGACCGTCGATCGCACCGTGGTCGCACGCTCCGCCGTCCATTGCGTGACGACATGCCGGTAGGCGCCGTCGAGGCAAACCGAGTCGACCACGACCAGCACCGTGAGGGCCGCGGCCCAGAGCAGCCCGCGGTTGATCGGCTGCGGCTTGACGCGGCGCAGCTTGACCTCGCCGGACCGCCGGTCGGCGACGCGGCGCTCCTGCTGGGGGGGCACGGCGCTGGGCGCGCGACGTCGTTCCTCTCGGCGACGGTCATGGGGGAAATGATAGGGCTGCTGCATCGACCTGCTCCGTCATCACCCTAGCCGGCACGTGGTTTCCAAATCGTTCCGATCCTGACAGATGACCTTTTTTTTAAATTCCATTTACTTGGTCGCAACCACATCACCCTACACGCCGGCGGTGGGGCGCTTGCCCGCACAGAGGCTCGCACGCATTCACCATGGTTCGCCGCGCACGTCCGAACATAGGCAGGCTCTCCCGCCTGATCGCCCGTCTCGCCCGCGACCGGCGCGGCAACGTGATCATGTTGAGCGCCTTTTACATTATGGTTCTTCTCGCCGTGATCGGATCCGGCGTGGATCTGGGCCGCGCCTATGCCTCGCGCACGCGGATGCAGCATGCTTGCGACGCCGCGGTGCTTGCCGGTCGGCGCGCGATGACCGCCGGTTCGGTCGATTCCGCGGTGACGGCCGAGGTAACCAAGTTCTTCAACTTCAACTTCCCCCAACGCGCCTTCGGCACCAGCGCGTTTACGCCCACGGTCAGCAGCGCGCCGGGATCGGCACAAACCGTTGTTCTCACGGCCGCCTCGACGTCGCCGGTCACCGTGATGAAAATCTTCGGATTTTCGGCCTTGCCCATTTCGGTGACGTGCAACGCCAAGCAGGATTTCGTGAACACCGATGTCGTGCTGGTCCTCGATACCACGGGATCGATGAAGGATCCTGCGACTCCAAGCGACACGGTGTCGAAGATCGCCGGCGTGCGCAACGCCGTGCTCGCGCTGTACGACCAGCTCGCCCCGACGCAGACGGCACTCCAGGCCGCGGGCATGCGACTTCGCTACGGGATCGTTCCCTATTCGAGCACCGTGAATGTCGGCGCCGCGATCATGGCCGCCAACCCCAGCTATATGGCGACGCAGGCGACATATCAGAGCAGGGCACAGAATTGGGCCTACACAAGCCAGTATTATTGCAGTTACCTGTCAGGCACCTACGATAGCCCGAGCGGCATTTGCGAGTATTTCAGCTACGGTCCACGAACATATGACGTCACGCAATATCTGTCGGGCCAGCCCGTACGGATCGCCGGCCGCGGCGGCAGCGGCAACGCCAAGGTGGGCACGTCCGACCCGAACAAATCGCAAGGCCTGACCCCGATCGCCGATTACTGGACGCCCGACCGCTATTCGGCGGCGTGGGCGGGCTGCATCGAGGAGCGGCAGACCACGCGGATGTCCAGCACCGCCACCAGCATCGACCCGGCGGCCTATGACCTGGACATCGACCTCATCCCCTACAACGACGCCACGCGCTGGCGTCCCTACTGGCCGGAGGTCGAGTATCTCAGCTACAACTGGGGCATCTATACGGAGGTCCGCAAGCCGCAGCTCGCCTGTCCCGCACAGGCCGCGCCGATGGCAACCTGGACCCGCGATGCGCTTGTCACCTACGTCAACACGCTGACGCCGGACGGGGGCACCTATCATGATGCCGGCATGCGCTGGGGTGCGCGATGGGCCTCTTCGAACGGCATCTTCGGTGCGAACAATCCGCAGACCTACAGCGGCATGCCGGTCAAGAAATTCATCATTTTCATGACCGACGGTCTGCTCGATACCGGCTATTCCGGCTATTATTCGGCCTATGGCGTCGAGGACCTCGACGCGCGGGTGACCCCGGGAGGTAACCAGTCCAGCAAGGCCGACCAGATGGCGCGGCACCAGCAACGCTTCAACCTTCTCTGCGCCAAGGCGAAGACGATGGGGTATTCGGTCTGGGTAATCGGCTTTGCCCAAGCCCTGGATACCAACCTGACCAACTGCGCCAGTTCTCCCAGCCAGGCGTCGACCTCCGCCAATTCGGCGGCGCTGGTGGCCAAATTCGTCGAGATCGGCAAGAACATCGGCGCGTTGAGGCTGACGCAGTGATCGGCATCATTGCGCCCCTCCGCGATGAACGCGGCACGACCATCGTAGAATTCGCGATCGTCGCCCCTTGCCTCATGATGCTGCTGATCGGAATGATGGATCTGGGCTTTCGGGCCTATGTCGGCGTCCAGTTGCAGGGCGCACTGGAACAGTCCGCGCGCCAGGTCACGGTCTCGACCAGCAACGACCCCGCGACGATTGCCGCCTCGGTGCGCAAGCAGATCCAGCGCATCCTGCCGCGCGCGACAGTGACGGTCACGCCGTCGAGCTATTACGACTTCGCGCATGTCGGGAAGCCGGAGCCGATCACGACGGATACGGCGCCGCTCGGCACCTACAATACCGGCGACTGCTACCTCGATCTCAACCGCAACGGCAGATGGGATGCCGATTCCGGGAGCGGCGGCACGGGCGGGTCCGACGATATCGTCTATTATCAAGCAACCGTCAGCTATCCGAACCTGCTCCCCGTCGGTCGCCTGCTCGGATTCTCGGGAACCACGACGATCACGGGCACGACGATGATGAAGAACCAGCCCTATGCGGCGCAGCCGGATCCGCCGACGATATGCAACTGATCCGCCGCCTCGTCACGCGGCGCAGGCCGCTTGCGATGCTCGCATCCGCGACCAGCGGGCTTGCGCTCGTCGAGTTCGCCTATTCCCTGCCCCTTTTGCTGACGCTCGGGGTTGGCGGGCTGGAAACCGCTCATTTCATGCAGGCGTCGCTGCGCGTGTCGCAAATCGCGATGACGGTTGCCGACAATGCCGGCCGCGTGCGGACGTCGATCGACGAAACCGACATCAATGAACTGATGGTCGGCGCCCGGAAGATGGGCGAGCCGATCGGTTTCGCCGCCAACGGCAGGATCATCCTGTCGAATCTCGAGCAGCGGACGAACACGACCGGCGGGGCCGGGCCGATCACGTCGGACAATCCCAACGGCTACCGTCAATGGATCCGCTGGCAGCGCTGCGTGGGCGCGCTGAACGTCAGCTCCAGTTACGGGGGGCCGCTGGACGTCAACGGCGCGGCCGTGACGAACCTCGACGATCCCAACCCGGACGACGGCGCGGTCGAGACCAAGTCGATGATTCTCGGCATGGGGCCGTCGACCAACGTCATCTCCGCCTCGAGCGGCACTGCCGTAATGGTTGCGGAGATCGTCTACACCTACCAGCCGATCACGCCGCTGCCGTTGTTCCGGGGCTGGACGATCCGTCGCCTTCAAGCGTTCAACGTGCGTCAGCGCACCGCCTATTCCCTTCGCAACGATAGCGCGTTGACCGGGACGCAGCGGGCGGACTGCCGCCTGTTCGACGCCACCGTTCCGACGATCTGATCAGAAGAGATTCGCGAGTGGCCTGCCGCCATCCGACCGGGCGGATGGTAGCGGAGGAGGGACTTGAACCCCCGACCCCAGGATTATGATTCCCGTGCTCTAACCAGCTGAGCTACTCCGCCGAAACCCGGCGGCTCACTCGCGAGCCGCGGCCTATATGGAGGCGATCGGGGGGCGTCAAGCGAACATGTGCCGGGAAATGTTTTCCCACGGACCGCCGCGATACCACCAGGCCGCCAGCCCTGCGACTTCCACCTCACGCGGCACAAAGTCGCGCGACAGACTCGTCAGCAGCAGCTTGGCGACATTCGGCTGCACCTTGTTCTGGATCGTGACATGGGGTCGCCAGCCGCCGGCGTCCTGCGGTGTCAGCAGACCGGCGAAGGCATCGGCAAGCCGATGGCGGATCGCGACCAGGTCCGGCGATTCGATGCGGTAGGCGACACCGCGTCCCAGCGACATCAATCCGCCGATACGCGCGCGGGGAGCCCGAACGCCGCGCGTCTCCTGCGCCAGACGGTGCTTCAGTTCCGCCTCCGCCGATGGCGGCAGATGGTGGAACAACGTCAGGTGCGCGGAAAGCTGATTGCGCTCGGGCGGAAAGTGCGCGGCGCGCTGCGCGTCGAACCAGCCCTAGTCCTGTCGCCCGAACACCGCGCTGACGATGATTGGCGCGCCGGCCGAAGGCATCGCGGACGTACTCAAATCTCCACCTGACTGCCAAGCTCGACGACCCGGTTCGTCGGCAGTCGGAAGAACTCCATCGCACTTTCCGCATTGCGGAGCATCCACGAAAACAGCTTCTCGCGCCACAGCATCATGCCCGGTCGCTCCGACGGCAAAAGGGTCTGGCGGGACAGGAAGAAGCTCGTGTCCATCATCTTGAAATCGGCGCCGCAGGTGTGAACGCGCTTCAGGGCGGCGGGAACGTCGACCTCCTCCATGAAGCCGTAGCGCAGCACGACCCGATAGAAGCCCTCGCCGATCGCCTGTTCGTCCGCGCGTTGGTCGGCGGGCCAATAGGGTTGTTCGACCACCTTGACCGTCAGGAGAATGACGCGCTCGTGCAACACCTTGTTGTGCTTGAGGTTATGCAGCAGCGCGTGCGGCACGCCATCGGCGGTCGACGTCATGAACACGGCGGTGCCCGGCACGCGGCTCGCCGAGCTCGAGGCGGAGGTGATGAACACCTTGAGCGGCATCGCCGCCTCCCGCAGCCGGGCCATCATCAGCGCCCGACCCTTCGACCAGGTGGTGAGGAGGGTGAAGACGATCAGGCCGATCATGAGCGGGAACCAGCCGCCATCGGGCACCTTGGTCAGATTGGCGGTGAAATACGCCCCGTCGACCAGGAAGAAGAGCCCGAGCAATGGCGCGGCGGCATAGACCGGCCAGTTCCACAGGCGCAGCAGCGCGACGCCGAGCAGGCACGAGTCGATGAACATCGCGCCCGTCACCGCGATGCCATAGGCCGAGGTCAGGTTGGACGATGTGCGGAAGAACAGCACCAGCAGGATCACCATCGCCATCAACATCCAGTTGATGAGGGGGATATAGATCTGTCCTGCGGTGGAGGCGCTGGTGTGTTCGATGCGCAAACGCGGCATATAGCCGAGTTGGATCGCCTGTTGCGTCACGGAGAAGGCGCCGGAGATCACCGCCTGGCTGGCGATGATCGCCGCCATGGTCGCCAGAATGACCAGCGGCAGCTGCAGGCTGTCGGGGGCGAGCATGTAGAACGGGCTCTCGAGCGCCGCGCGCCCCTCGCGGAACAGCAGCGCGCCCTGCCCCAGATAGTTGCACATCAGCGCGGGCAGCACGAAACACAGCCATGACAGGCCGATCGGCCGGCGCCCGAAATGCCCCATGTCGGCGTAGAGCGCTTCCGCCCCGGTCACCGCCAGCACGACCGATCCGAGCGCGAGGAAGGCACGCACGGGATCGTGGGCGAAGAAACGGATCGCATGATGCGGCGAGAACGCGCCCAGCACCTCAGGCGTCTGCACGACGCTCAGAATGCCGAGGACCGCGATCGTCGCGAAGTAGACGAGCATGATCGGACCGAACACGAGCCCGATGCGCGCGGTGCCATTTTTCTGCACCCAGAACAGCGCGACAAGGATGACCACCGCGATCGGCAGTACCAGCGGCGAGAAGGCGGGCGCGGCGATCGCGAGGCCTTCCACCGCGCCGAGTACGGTGACCGCCGGCGTGATCATCGAGTCGCCATAGAAGAGCGAGGTCGCGAACACGCCCAGCAGGATGATGCCCGCGGTCCACCGGCGGCTGCGCGTCCTTCCGGAGACGAGCGCCAAGAGGGCGAGGCTTCCGCCCTCCCCCTTGTTGTCGGCACGCATGATGATCGCGACGTACTTGATCGATACGACGATCATCATCGACCAGAACATCAGGCTTAGCACGCCCATGATGTGCATCGGATCGAGCGCCAGCTTGTGATGGCCGGCGAAGGTTTCGCGGAACGCGTACAGCGGGCTGGTGCCGATGTCGCCGAACACGATGCCAACCGCCCCTACGGCGAGCTTGAGCAACCCATCGCTATGATGCGGGTGACCGAGTCCATGCTCGGCCTGCGTGCCGCGTGCATCCGGCGTCGCGGCGGCGATGGGCGCGCTCATGACGAGCGCGGACCGATCGCGGTGACGCGGCCGCAGTGGCCGCAGTTCCCTACCTGTTCCATTGGCGCGCGCCTTAGCATGGGCTGAACGAAGGGGGCAACGCCGGGCACGTCGGCAGGGTCCTTCAGCCGCGGCGGACCACCTCGCGGATGACGAAATGCGAGGCGAGGCGCGCGACGCCCGGCAGGCGCGACAGCGTCTCGCGGTGGATCCGCTCGAAGGTGTCGTCCCGCCGGACCTCGACGTGAAGCATATAGTCCGCCTCG
Source organism: Sphingomonas sp. GV3 (assembly GCF_031082075.1). Lineage (NCBI taxonomy): Bacteria > Pseudomonadati > Pseudomonadota > Alphaproteobacteria > Sphingomonadales > Sphingomonadaceae > Sphingomonas > Sphingomonas sp. GV3. Next base: position 1,325,811 of record NZ_JARWLE010000001.1, read on the forward strand.
CCGCTCATCAGGAAGCACTCGCGGACCTCGCGGCAATCGACGATCTCGCGTTCGAAGGCGGCCATCGTCTCCTCGCGCTGGTCGCGCAGCGTGACGTTGACGAGCACGGTGCTCGGATCGCCCCGCGCGGCCCTGCTGAGCACGGCCCGATAGCCGGCGATGAGGCCGCGCTCGCGCAGCGTCGCCACGCGCCGGTGGGCGGCGCTGGGCGACAGGCCGACCGCCTCGCCTAGTTCGGCGCTGGTCAGGTCGGAATTCGCGGCCAGTTGCGACAGGATGCGGCGGTCCAACGCGTCGAGCACAATCGTTGCGGACATCGGCGGACCCTCGGGATGATTTCCTGCGTCCCTGCCGTCAACCGGACGAGATTGCAAACTCCTCCCGGCGCAACGGCGCTAATGCGGCGATCGACACAAGGAGAGTTCAAGATGCGAATCGGCGTACCCAAGGAGATCAAGAACCACGAATATCGTGTCGGCCTGACCCCGCCGTCGGTGGCGGAGCTGGTCGCGGCGGGCCACGACGTCGTCGTCGAGACGCAGGCGGGTGCCGGCATCGACTTCGGCGATGAGGATTATGTCGCCGCCGGGGCGAAGATCCTGGGGAGCGCGGCGGAGGTGTTCGCCGCGGCGGACATGATCGTGAAGGTCAAGGAACCGCAGGCGAGCGAGATCGCGCTGCTCGAACCGCGCCACCTGCTCTTCACCTACCTTCACCTCGCGGCCGACAAGCCGCAGGCCGAGGGGCTGATCAAGTCGGGCGCCACGTGCATCGCCTATGAGACGGTGACCGCGGCGCGCGGCGGCCTGCCGCTGCTGAAGCCGATGAGCGAGGTCGCCGGCCGCATGTCGGTGCAGGTCGGTGCGCATTATCTGGAAAAGGAACAGGGCGGCCGCGGCGTCCTGCTCGGCGGTGTGCCGGGCGTCGCCCCCGCGAAGGTCGCGATCCTGGGCGGTGGCGTCTCGGGCGTCAACGCCGCGCAGATGGCGGTCGGCATGCGCGCCGACGTGACGATCTACGACATCTCCAACGATCGGCTCGCCGAACTGGACATGTTCTTTTCCAGCCAGATCAAGACCGCCTATGCCAGCAAGGCGGCGATCGCCGCGGCGGTGAAGAACGCGCACCTCGTCATCGGCGCGGTACTCGTCCCCGGCGCGGCGGCGCCGAAGCTCGTCACGCGCGACATGGTCAAGACGATGAAGCGCGGTGCGGTGATGGTCGACATCGCCATCGACCAGGGCGGATGCTTCGAGACGAGTCATGCGACGACGCACGAGGACCCGGTCTTCGACGTCGACGGCGTCATCCATTATTGCGTCGCCAACATGCCGGGCGCGGTCGCCCGCACCAGCACCTTCGCGCTCAACAACGCGACGCTGCCGTTCGCGGTCAAGCTGGCGAACATGGGCGCCGAGGCGGCGATGAAGGCGGACGCGCATCTGGCGAACGGTCTCAACGTCTACCACGGCAAGATCACGCATCACGCGGTCGCCGAGGCGCTGGACCTGCCGTTCTCCGGTTGGAACGGATAAGGAACACAGGGGTTGGGGTCTTTCGAAAGGAAGACCCCATGTCCGTTGACGAAAAGCAGATGTCCGAAAACCCGAAGGATCACCCCACCGGCAATGCCGAGAAGGATCCGGACGATTGGACGACCGGCGGCGAGCCGATGACCGGCGCGCAGGCGAGCTACCTCAAGACGCTGAGCGAGGAAGCCGGCGAGCCGTTTGAGGACGGGCTGAGCAAGGCGGAGGCGTCGAAACGGATCGACGCGCTGCAGGAGCAGACCGGGCGCGGTCAGTGACCTCTCATCCCCTCCCGTCCGCGGGAGGGGCATCGCCGATCAACGACGCGCGGCATCCTGCATCGCGATCAGCCGATCGAGCAGCATGAGCCGAATCGCGATATCGCGCCGATAGGACGCATCGGCGGGGGTCAGCGCGAGGGCGCGGCGCCAATAGCGTCGCGCCACGTCGAAATTCTCCTCCCGCACATAGGCGAGGCCGAGGAAGAACGGCGGCGCGGGATGTTGCGGCGAGAGTCGCATGGCATGCTGGAAGGCGAACAGGGCGGGCGGCGACACGCGGTTGCCGTCGTGCGTCGCCAGGGCACCCCCAAGCGCGGTCCACAGCATCAGGCTTTCCGGAACATGCGCGATCCCGCCCAGGATGACCCGCACCGCCGCGCGCGGGTCGCCGGACCGGCTCATCGCATCCGCCGCGACCAGATACGCGCCGTCCGCGGTATATTGGCCGAGCATGCGGTTGCGCAGGTCGATCATCGTCAGGTCGTCAGGCAGGACGGCGGCGCGCGCCGTTGCGGGATGAGCGGGAAGCGTGGGTCGTCCCTGCCAGGCATAGCCGGCGGCACCGAGCATCGCCGCGGCGCCGACAGCACTCCACAGCATCCGCGGTACGCGGAGCAGCACGACCGCTGCCGCGCCGAGGGCGGCGAGGATCAGCAGCGCCAGCCAGCCCATTATTGCGCCCTCCGGCGGAAGCTGAGACGCGCGACTGCGACGCCGACGACGAGGAACACGACCGGCGCGAACCACAATGGCCAGGTCGCCCCGTTGAGCGGCGGATCGTACGTCACGTACTCGCCGTAACGCGCGATCAGCCAGCGGCGGATCGCATCGGGGCTCTCCCCGGCCGCGATCCGCTGGCGGACCAGCGCGCGCATGTCACCCGCGATGCTCGCATCGCTGTCGGCGATCGACTGGCCCTGGCAGACGAGGCAGCGCAGCGTCTCCATCAGCCGCTGTGCCTTGGCTTCGCGCAGGGGATCGCGCAGCTGCGTATTGGCGAGCGCCGCCGGCGGCGTCGACGGGTCCGCGAGGGCGGGTGCGGCGATCAGCGCCACCGGTATGAGCCAGCGCCTCATCGCGCGCCCCTGACCGCTGCGGCGATAGCGTCGACGTCTTCGGCGCGGATGTCGCCGACGTGCTGAAGGACGATCCGCCCCTGTCCGTCGATCACGAACGTCTCCGGCACGCCCGACGAGCCGATGGCGAGTTGCACCGCGCTCTGCCTGTCGTCTCCGATCCGGTCATAGGGGTCGCCGTTGCGGCGCAGGAAGGCCGCGAGGGCCGGCGCGGTATCACGGATGGCGACGGCGTCGACCGGAATGCCCATGGCCTTCAGGCGCAGCAGTTGCGGCGCCTCGGCGGCGCAGGGGATGCACCAGCTGGCGAAGATGTTGAGCAGCCGCGGCTTGCCTTGCCGGAAGTCCGTGGTCGTCAGCCCGGGCTTGCCCGCAGCAAGCGGCGGCAACCGGAATTCGGGAAGCGGCTTGCCGACTAGGTGCGAACGCACAATACGGTCCGCCGGCTTGATCAGGCCCAGCGCTGCTATGCCGAACAGGAACGAGAAGCCGGCGAGCGGCAACCAGAGCAGCAGGCGCTTCATGCCCAATAGTCCCGCATGCGCGCGCGTCGTTCGCGCCGCCAGCGGCCGATGAGCGACAGCGCCCCACCCAGTGCCACCAGCGCACCTCCCAGCCAGATCAGCGTCACGAACGGTTTCCACCACAGGCGCAGCTGCCAGCGGCCATAGCCATCCGACTGGCCCAGCACGGTATAGAGCTGACCGTCCCAGAAGGTCGCGATCGCGCTCTCGCTGGTCGACGTCGGCGGCGTCGAGAAGAAGCGGGATTGCGGGCGCAACACGATGAGGTCGTCGTCCCGCGTTGCCGACAGCCGCGCTTCCAACGCCGACCAGCCTTCGCCGATCACGGGCTTGATCCCGTCGAGCCGGACCGTGAACGGCCCGACGCGCGCGGGCTGGCCCACGGTGACCGCGAGCAGCGTCTCTTTGGTGAAGGCGCTGTCGGAGGCCATGCCGGCAAAACTCACCGCGATGCCCAGGTGCGCGACGACCATGCCCCAGGTGAATAGCGGGGTGCGCAACGGGTGGCGACGGAGCACGGGCAGGACGCTAGCGACCGCGAGACCCGCCGCGAGCGAGAGCCCGATCGTCGGCAGAACGGGTATCGGACCGAACGCCACCAGCGCCGCCGCGGCGAAGCAGGTCGCGGCAATCGGCCAGGTCAGCCGGCCGGTCAATTGCCCGGCATCGTCGCGTCGCCAGCGGATGAGCGGCCCGGCTGCCATGACCACCACGAGCGCCAGCGCGATCGGTCCCGCCGCCTTGTTGAAGAAGGGGGGCCCGACCGACAGCTGCACGCCGAAGCTCGCCGCGACCAGCGGGTAGAGCGTCCCGATCAGCACGACGCCCAGGATGACCGACAGCAGCAGGTTGTTGATGACGAGACCGCCCTCGCGACTGACCGGCTCGAAGGTCGTGCCGGCCCGCACCGTGCCGATCCGCGCTCCGAACAGCGCCAGCGCGCCGCCGATATAAAGTGCGAGCAGGGCCAGGATGAACGCGCCGCGCCTGGGGTCGACGGCAAAGGCATGGACGCTGGTCAGGATGCCGGACCGGACCAGGAATGTACCGATCATCGACATGGAGAAGGCGACGACCGCCAGCATCACCGTCCAGGCGCGCAGGCCGTCGCGCGTCGCGAGCACGGTCACCGAGTGGAGCAGCGCGGTAGCGGCAAGCCAGGGCATCAGCGAGGCGTTCTCGACCGGGTCCCAGAACCACCAGCCGCCCCAGCCCAGCTCGTAATAGGCCCAATAGCTGCCGGCGGTGATACCGATCGTCAGGAAGATCCAGGCCGCCAGCACCCAGGGGCGCATGGCCTTGGCGAAGGCGGGACCGACCTGTCCCGTCACCAGCGCCCCGACCGCGAAGGAGAAGGCGACCGATATGCCGACATAGCCGACGTAGAGCGTCGGCGGATGGAAGGCGAGACCAGGATCCTGCAGCAGCGGATTGAGACCGAGTCCGTCCGGCGGCGCCGGACTGACGCGGTCGAACGGGTTGGAGGAGAACAGCAGGAAGGCGTAGAAGCCGAGCGCCAGCGCGGCCTGCGCGCCGAGCGTCGCGATCAGCGTCCGCGCGTCCAGACGCCGCTCCAGGATCGCCACCGCTCCGCCGGCGAGGCCGAGGATGGTGACCCAGAGCAGCATGGACCCCTCATGATTGCCCCAGGCGCCGGCGAACTTGTAGATCCACGGCTTGGCGGCCGCGCTGTTCTCGACGACGACCCGCACCGACATGTCGGAGGCGAGGAAAACGGCGATCAGCGCCGCCATGGCGGCGGCGGCGAAGCCGCCTTGCAGGACGGCGACGGGCCGCACCCCGCCGACCAGCCCCTCCTGCCCGCGCGCGACCGCAGCGGCGGCGAGCACCAGCTGCAGCGCGGCGAGCGCGGCGGCGAACCACAGCGCGGCTAGGCCAGCCTCCGCGATCATTTCGTCAGCGTCTTCGTCTCGTGCATGGCACCCGCAACCTGCGGCGGCATGTACTTCTCGTCGTGCTTGGCGAGCAAGTTGGTCGCGGTAAAGCTGCCGTCGGGATTGAAATGCCCCTCGGCAACGACGCCCGACCGTTCGCGGAAAAGGTCGGGGGCGATGCCGCGGAACGTCACGGGCGTCGTCGCCAGCCCGTCGCCGACGACGAAGCGGATCGTCACGCCATCGGCGGCCCGCACGATCGATCCCGCCTGCACCATCCCGCCCAGCCGCACCTCGCGACCAAGCGGCAGGCCGTCGCGGCGTGCGTCCGAGGGCGCGTAGAAGAAGCTGGCCTGATCCCGCAGCGCGGACAGCGCGAGGAGCCCGGCGCCGACCATCGCGGCGAGCGCGAGCAGGACGAGCGTCAGCCGCTGGTTCTTGGCGGTCACTTCTCGGCCCGCCGCATCGCGATCCAGCTCGCCAGGGTCAGCACCGCGGCACCGCCCAGCGCGACGACATAGGCGGCGGTGACGAAAGGCCAGGGATTCATGCGCGGGCCATCCGGCGCATCCGCGCCTCCGCCTTGGTACGGGCGAGGATCATGCGCATGCGCATCAACACGATGCCGGCGAACAGCAAGGTCGCGCCGAGGCCGGTGAAGCCCAGCGGCCACAGGATGCTGGCATCGATGCTGGAGCGCGTCAGGCCGATCGACGGTCCCTGATGCAGCGTGTTCCACCAGACGACCGAATAGCGGATGACCGGCAACAGCACGGTGCCGGCGATACCGTAAAGCGCGGGTATGCGCCCGTCGCCGCCGCGATCGGCGTCCGCGCGGGCAAGTGCCATGTAGCCGCAATAGACGAAGAACAGCAGCAGCATCGACGTCAGCCGCCCGTCCCATTGCCACCAGGTTCCCCAGGTCGGCCGTCCCCAGATGGCGCCGGTGACGAGACAGATGGCCGCGAACGTCGCCCCCGGAACCGCGATCGCGCGTGCCGCGACCTGGGCGAGCGGGTGGCGCCAGATCAGGAATGCCGCGCTCGCCACCGCCAGCCCGCTCCAGCCGCCCATGCCGAGCCAGGCTGCAGCCACATGGACATAGAGGATACGGACCGTTTCGCCCTGCAGATAGTCGGCGGGCGTTCGCGTCAGTCCCGCCCAGCTGCCGAAGGCAAGCAGCGCCAGCCCCGCCAGCGTCAGCACCGGCGTCAGGGGCCGGGCGATGCGCAGGAAACGCGCGGGGTTGGCGAGGGCGTGGAGGCTCGGCACGATCGTGCGGGTCATAGCAGGAATGCGCCCGCCGCCAAGCCGCCACGCAGGTCCGACGCGACGGTCGGCCACCGCTCTTCCCCGCGTGGGAGGGGCGGTGGCACCCAGCCCCTCTCGATCAGCCCCTCTCGATCAGCCCCGCCCGATCAGGCGGCGCGCGATCGTGTCCGCGACTTCCGCAGCCGGGCGGCCGGTCCGATCGCTTTCGTCCCACACTTCGTTGAGGCGCGCGGGGATCTTCTCGATGCGGGCCATCACCTCGGCCTCGTCGCCCTGTCCGAGATATTCGAGACCGACATTGATGATGCCGCCGGCGTTGATGACGTAATCCGGCGCGTACAGGATGCCGCGCTCGTGCAGGCGATCATAGTCCTCGCGGGTCGCGAGCTGGTTGTTCGCGCCACCCGCGACCACCTTCGCGGTCAGCGTCGGGATCGTCGCCTCGGTCAGGATGGCACCCAGCGCGTTCGGGCTGAAGATATCGGCTTCCACGCCCAGGATGGTTCCCGCGGCGACCGCCTGGCCGCCCAGCTCCTGCGCAAGCGCCTGCGCACGGGCCGCATCGACGTCGGCGAGCGTCAGCGTCGCGCCATCCCGGGCCAGCAGCCTGGCAAGACCGCCGCCCACCGATCCGACGCCCTGGATCGCGACGTGCACGCCCTTCATGTCCGTCGCGCCCAGCCCGCGCTGCGCCGCCGCCTTCACGCCCAGATAGACGCCGTGCGCCGTATAGGGACCGGGATCGCCGCCCGCCGCGCCGCTTTCGACCGGCAGGCCGGAGACGTATTTGGTCTCTCCGGCGATGACCTTCATCCGCGCTTCGGACATGCCGACGTCTTCTGCCGTGACGTAGCGGCCGCCGAGCGACTCGACGGCGCGACCGAAGGCCTTCAGCTGCGCTTCGCTGATCACGGCGCCGAGCTTGTCGGCGAGGATCACGCCCTTGCCGCCGCCGAGCGCCAGATTGGCCATGGCGTTCTTGAAGCTCATGCCGCGCGACAGGCGCAGCGCGTCGGTCACCGCCTGGTCGCCTGCCGCATAATGCCAGAAGCGCGCGCCGCCGGCCGCCGGCCCCAAATGCGTCGAATGGATCGCGATGATCGCGCGCAGGCCCGATTCGGGATCGGTGAAGGCGTGCACGCCCTCGTGGCTGTCGAAATCGGGAAGATCCCACACCGAGGTCATGACCTGCTCCGCTGCATAATGTTGTTGCGGGAAGCGGTAATATTCTTTCCCCGCACTTTTGGCCAGCCCTGATCGGCACTTAGCAAAAAAGGACAGGAGAAATGGGGCGACCGACGGGACTTGAACCCGCAACTTCCGGCATCACAAGCCGGCGCTCTAACCAATTGAACTACGGTCGCCGCGAAGGCCCGTGCCCCTACGAGGGAGGCGGGGCTTCGTCAAGTTGCCGCAGACGTTTTTGCTCGGCGCCGCGCGAAGCAGCACGGCCGGTCGCTGCGAAATCGCCGCTTCTCCGGGCGTTGCATCACCCCGGCCGGTACGTTCAGAAGCTGCCCTGGATCGTCAGGCGATACCCGCTGCCCGAAGGCGTGAAGCCTGCCGCCGCCAAGCGCTCGGCCGCGACGGGATCGGTGGCGGCGATCCGCATCTGCGCGCTGTAATGGCCGTCGGCCGTCACCCGCAGCTCGACCCCCTCCGTGCCCGCCTGGCTTGCGAGCGGCAACAGCAACGCCGTGCCGTCGCAGCGCGCATTGCCGGACAGCTGGGTGGGCAGCGGCACGCCACCGGCGTCCCCGACCAGCGTCGCCCGCACCCGTCCGTCGGCCGCTTCGCAGGATGCGTCGGCGAAGCGGATCGTCACATCCTCCAGGATCAGCGAGGTGACCGGCAGCGGCGCGAAGACCCGTCCCGTCGGCAGCGTCGCGGTGACATGATCGAGCGCGCGGCGATGGCGGCTGATCGTGATCGCGCCGCGAAGGCCGCCAAGATCGTCTTCCAGTCCGATCCTGGCCCGTCCGATGAGCAACGCCAAAGGCGAGACGCCCGCGTGGAGCGTGCCGAGCGACAGGTCGCCGAACCGCGCCTCCACCAGTCGCCCGTCCCAGACGGATCCCTCGACGCTGCGCGCGCTGAACCCCTCTTCGCCGAGCCCGATCCAGCCCAATGCCAGCCGCATCGGCAGGAACAGCAGCAGCGCGGCGACCAGCATCGCGCCGAACAGGGCGGTGGGCCCGGTACGCAAGCGCAGGCGCCTCATGACGCGCGCGCCCTGACGACCAGGTCGGCAGAGACGCTGCCATCACCATTGTCGTGCCAGGTCGCGCTGTCCACCAGGACGCCGCTGCCCTCAAGATCCGCGATCCAGCGCGACAGCGCGGCCGGTCGTGCGGCCTGGATGGAGGTATGGACGCGCCCGCCGGTGCGCTCGTCCAGCGTGGCGAGGACAAAGCCGGCGCTCTCCGCCTGCGCGCGCAAGGCGTCGGCAAGGCTGCCCGTCAGCGGTACGCGGCGACCGGCGGCACGAATGGCGTCGATTGCGCTTTCCGTCGTGCCAAGGCGGACAACCGCGTCGGCGTGCCGCTCGCGCGCGCTCGACAGGCCGTCGCGCACCGGTCGCACGATGCCTGCCCAGAGGATGGTCAGCACGGCAAGGCCGAGCATCACGAGGATCAGGCGCTTTTCGCGCAGCGATCGCCCGTCGAACCAGGCGCGGAAGGCGGTCATCGCCGGGTCACCGTCATCTCTCCCGTCACGCGGCCGTTGGCCGCCTGGAACACGCCTGCCTCGACCGTGAAGCCGGCCCTTTCGAGCGCGCGCTTGAGGTCGGTCGGCAGCGACTCCCGCGCCGCGGCGACCGACAGGCGCAGGTCGCCGTTCGGCTGGAAATCGAGACCGGTCAGTTCCGTCCCCGGTGTCGCGCGGATCGCCGCATAGACCGCGGCAGCCGTGGTGGTGAAGCCCAGGCCCGGTCCGCGCACGTTGCTGAGCCGCTCGACCAGTTGCCGGTCGACATCGGTGACGGTCTCCCCACGGGCAAGACCGGTGCGTCCCAGTGCCTCCGCGCGTGCTTCCAGCGCATCCGCGCCGAAGCTGTATTTGGCGATCCGGACGAGATCGATGCCCAGCGTGACGAGCAGGATCGCCGCGGCCATCGTGCCGAGGCGACGCACATGCGCCCAATCGATGCCGATCCGCCGCCGGCGCGCGAACGCCCCCTGCCGAAGATCGAGCGGCGGTGCCGCGACGGCCGCGCGCAGCGCATCGTCGAGCGCCTCGCCGGTCAGGCTCTCGACCGGCGCGTCGCCGACGACGAGCGGCGTCAGCAGGGGATCGTCGGCGAAAGCGGTGGCGCGGCCCCGCATCATGCCGGTGCCGGCGATGGTGCCGTGGACATAGCCTTCCACGGGACGGGGCAGGAGCAATGGCGCCGGGATCACCATCTGCGGATCGATCCCGTGCGCGGCGAGGTCCGCCAGCCAGCCCGCCATCGTACCGCGATCGACGACGGCGATGGCGCGGTCGCCCTCCCCCTCGGGTCCGACCGCGATGTGCAGCTCGGCGATCGGTGCGGCGCTCGCCTCCGCCACCAGCAGCCTGGCGGCCGCCACCGCCTGCGCCGTGGAGCGCGCCGGAAGGTCCGCCCAGTGCAGCGTCACCGATTCCGCCGGTGCGATCGCGACGATCGCATCCTCCAGCGCCGGCAGCCCCTCGCCACCATGGATCGCGCCGGTGTCGGCCACGCGCAGCCAGCGCCAGCCGAGATCGATCGTCGGAAGGAAGAGCAAGGTCGTCATAGGTCATCGCCCCATTGCCGCGAGACGAGCCGCACGGGAAGCGTCGTCGCATCGATCAAGGCAGTTTCCTTCAGATCCGCCTGGCCGCGCGTAACGTCGATGCCGAGCGAGAACCATTGGCTCTTCAGCCCGAACTGCCCCCTGTTGGCGGGCACGACGCCATTGGCGGAGGCGAGATTCAAAAACGCGTCCGTGCTCGCGAAGCCCTGCGGCGGCCGACGCAGGATCATCGATCGCGCGGCGTCCACCGAAAGCGAATCGCCGAACAACATCGCGACCAGCGGCGCCTGTTCCGGGGTAAGCGTGTTGATGTTCAGCGTCGTGGCCTGCGCCTTGGGCAGGGTGCACAGCCACGGTCGCAGCTTCGCGTAGATGTCGGGCGTGACTCCGTTCACCGCGCGCAGCTCGCTGGGATCGGCCATCAGCGTGCCGGCGGTGCGATAGGGTATGTCCTTGGCCAGGTAGGTCTGGTCCTCCGCCCCTCCCGGCAAGGCATTCTGGTCGCTGTCGATCCAGTCGGTCGCCGCCGCGGCGATGGCCTCTCCTGCCTGTGTCGGTACGCCGACCAGGCGCATCAGCCGCACGAACTGGACGCGCTGCTCGAAATATTCGGTATAGGTCCCCTGCAACGGACCGGGCCGCACCAGGCTGTTGAGGTTGAAGCAATTGCCCCCGTCGGTCACGCGCGCGACCGCGGCACCCCCGCCGGGCAGCGGCAGCGGGATCGGTCGTCCGCTCCACCCGCCGGCCAGCGTCACCGAATTGCCCGCCTGCCGCAGCAGGTCGGTGACCCGCGTCGTCGCCAGCACCTCCGCGGCACGGGCGAAGGCCCGCGCCTGCTCGCCATCCGCGGCATTGCCGGCCAGGCGCGTCGACAGACGCAGCTGCTCCAGCGCGGCGCCGGCCATCACGGCAATCACCGCGACCAGCATCAGGACGGTGAGCAGGGCCGCCCCCCGCTCTCGATCAGGCGGGCGGCGCATTGGGCATCTGTCCGAAAGGCACCGCGGGCGGCGGCAGATAACCCGTGCCGACCAGCGTGACGATTCGCAGCACGCTGCCGTTCGTGCGCCGGACGACGAGTTCCGCCGCCTGGGGCAAGGCGGCGCCCTGCGTCCCGTCCCAGCGATCGCTCCACGCGCCGCGCAGCCGATAGCGCGCACCGACGCCGGCCACGCCGGAGAGCAGCGGCACGGGCGTGAGTGCCGCGGCGCCGTCGATCATCGGATAGGCGATCCGCACCAGGGTGCCGTCCGCGACGCGATAGGCGACCTTTTGCGCGCTCGCGCGCGGCGCCGCGTCGATATTGGCCCAGCCGGTCCTGACGAACAGCATCTGGCCGTCGGGTCCGCCGGTGAAGGCCGGCAGCATCTGTCCGGCCTCGTCGCGCGCGGGCCGGTCGATCGCCTGCCCCAGATCGCCGGACACCAGCGCGATGGTGCGGTTGAGCGCACCGATGTCGTCGAGCCGCGTCGAGGTCGCACCCTGCGCACGGACGCTGAACGACAGGATCGCGACGCCCGCAGCCGCGATCATGCCGAAGATCAGCAGCGCGATCATCACCTCGACCAGGGTGAAGCCGGCCTCCGTCCTGCGGGGCGTGCGCGGGCTCACGGCTGTGCGTCCGGGGGCCGAATTACCGTCGCCCGGCCGATCGTCGTCCCGCGACTATCCGCGACCGCGACATCGATTCGCACGATCTGTGCATTGCCCGTCGGCCGCACCTCGCGCGCCCAGTTCCACGCGCGTCCGGCGTTCGTCTCCACCCCCGCGCTGCGCCCGATCGTCGGCGTGCGTGCCTCCGTCGCCGCCTCGATCGCGACATTGCGCGCGACCAGATTCGCCACCATCGTGTCGTCGAGGATCGTCGCGCCGCGGATCGTCGCGCTTTCCAGCCGCACCAGCGCCAAAACGGCGAGGCTGAACACTGCAAGCGCGACCATGATCTCGATCAGCGTGAAGCCCGCTTGCCGTGGCGAGGGTGCGCGCGCGGCCATAGTTCAGCTCGCGACCCGCACGCTGCCGTCGGCCGCCACGTCGATGACGGCGCGTGCCGGACCGCGGGTCAGCACGACCTGTGCCGCCCGATCGGCCAGGCCGGTCGGATCGAAGACCACACGCAGCCGCCCGCCGGTCGCGCCGTCGATCCGCGCGGCCGTACCGTCGCTCCAGCGCGTCACGCGCATCGGCGTGTCCGCCATCGGCGTCCAGGCGCCCGCGACGCGCTGATCGAAGCCATAGCCGCCGGGCGTGATCCACAGGCTGACGCTGCGCCCCCCGACGATCGCGGCGTCGTGCGCCGCGCGTGCACGCAGTCCGAACCGCGCCGCCTCGTCGGCGACGCGTCCGCGCGGGTCCGGCATCGCATAGACCGCGACCGCCGCGGCCAGCGCGATCACGACGACGACGACCATCAGTTCGACAAGCGTGAAGCCGTGTTCGGCGAAACGCCGAACGGGCGTGAAGCCGTGTTCGGCGAAACGCCGAACGGGCGTGAAGCCATGACCGGCCGGCCGCTTCGCCTGGACCGCCCCTCGCGAATCGGTCGCGTTACTGCCAGGAGCCGATGTCGGCATCGATCCCCTCGCCGCCTTCCTTGCCGTCCGCACCATAGGTCCAGACGTCGGCTTCGCCGTGCTTGCCCGGCGACGCATAGAGATACGGCCGGCCCCAAGGGTCGTTCGGCAGTTTCTTCAGATAGCCGCCGCGCTGATAGCGAGAGGCGTCCGCGCCCGCCGGCGCGGTAACGAGCGCCTGCAGCCCCTGGCTGGTCGTCGGGAAGGTGGACATCTGCAGGCGGTACAGCTCGAGCCCGCCCTCGATCTGCGCGATGTCGGCCTTCGCCTTCTCGACCCGCGCCTTGTCGCCCGACGGCAATACGTTGAGCGCCACGATCGTCGCGAGCAGACCGATGATCACGATGACGACCATCAGCTCGACGAGCGTGAACCCCTCTTCGTCCCGGCGACGGCGGCGCTTCTTGTCTTCGATGTTCATAGACTTCCTCATTGACCCGCGAGCGTGTTGAGCTGGAGGATCGGCAGCAGGATGGATAGCACGATGGTGGCGACGATACCGCCCATCACCACGATGATCGCCGGTTCGAGCAACGACAGCGCGGTGGCGGTGAAGCGGTCGAACTCGCGCTCCAGATAATCCGCCGCGCGTTCCAGCATCTCGTCCAGCCGCCCGGCCGCCTCGCCCGACGCCGCCAGATAGGTGAGCAGCGGCGGGAACACGCCCGCCCGCCGCATGGCCGCCGACAGGCTGCCGCCGCCGCGGATCGCGTCGACGATCTCGTCCGACGCCAGGCGCAGCCGCCGATTGTGGATGGTGGAGGCGGTCAGCGCCAGCCCTTCGAGCAGCGGCAATCGGCTCGCGACCATCGTCCCCAAAGTGCGCGCCATCCTCGCCGCATGAAGGTCGCGCAACAGGCGCCCGACGAGCGGCAGTCGCAGCAGGCGCGTATCGACGGCGAGGCGCAACGCCGGATCCCTGAGCGCGAACCAGCTCCCGACGCCGATCGCGAGTGCGACCAGCGCCATCAGCCACCACCAGCCGACGAGAAGGGCGGATACCGCGATGACGATCCGCGTCAGCAGCGGGAGCTGCTGGCCCACCGTGTCGAACTGCTCGACCACCTGCGGCACGACGAACATCATCAAGGCCGTGACCACGCCCAGCGCCACCACCGCGAGGATCGTCGGATAGGCGAGCGCGGTGATCAGCTTGCCCCGGATTTCCGCCTGCCGTTCCAGCAGCGCGGCGAGCCGGTCGAGGATCGTGGGCAAGCTGCCCGAGCTCTCGCCCGCCGCCACCATCGCGCGATACAGGGGCGGAAAGCTCTTCGGTTCCCGCGCCATCGAATCGGCCAGTCGGCGCCCTTCGACGACGCCGGCGTGAACGGCGGCGACGATGCCGCGGACGCTGTCCTGCTCCGTCTGCCGCGTGATGGTGCGCAGCGATTCCTCCAGCGGGGACACGCGGTTGAGCGTCGCGAGCTGGCGCGTGAACAGCGTCAGCTGCTTGCCACTCATCTTGGGCCGGCCGAGCTGAAGGCCGAACAGCGGACGGCGCGTCGTCGCGGGCGGCGCGCCCGGCTCGATCCGGACGACGTACAGCCGCCGCCGGTCGAGACTGGCCCGGGCCGCGTCGATATCGGCCGCCGCAACATGCCCGCGCTGCTCGCTGCCGCGCGTGTCGATCGCGACATAGTCGAAATCAGCCATCGGCCCTGGCCGGGCGAGGCGGCGTCACAATCGCGCTAGGCATCGTCCGCCTCGCGCCGCGTCACGCGCACGGCTTCCTCGGGAGTCGTCAGTCCCGCCTTGACCAACGCCTTGGCCGATTGCGCCAGGCTGGTGCTGTGTTCGAAGGCGTGGCGCGCGATCGCCGCCTCGTCGCCGCCTTCGTTGATCAGCCGCCGGATCGTTTCGTCGACGCGCACGCCCTCGAACACCCCGATACGGCCGCGGTAGCCGGTATGGTTGCAACGCTCGCAGCCGACCGCCTCGTACACCATCTTGCCCGGCTTGATGCCGAGCAGCGGCGCGACGCCGTCCCCGGCCCGCACCGGCCGCCGGCACACGTCGCACAACCGCCGGACCAGCCGCTGCGCGATCACCGCGCGCAGCGTCGAGGCGAGCAGGAACGGTTCGACCTTCATGTCGCGCATGCGCGTGATCGCGCCGACCGCGTCGTTGGTATGCACCGTCGACAGCACGAGATGTCCGGTCAGCGACGCCTGCACCGCGATCTCCGCTGTCTCGCGATCGCGAATTTCGCCCACCATCACCACGTCCGGATCCTGGCGCAGGATGGCGCGCAGACCGGCGGCGAAGGTCAGGCCCACCTTGGCGTTCACCTGCGTCTGACCGACGCCCTCGACGGCATATTCGACCGGATCCTCGACCGTCAGGATGTTGCGGCTGCCGTCGTTCAGAAGGCGCAGCGCGCCGTAGAGCGTCGTCGTCTTGCCCGATCCCGTCGGCCCGGTGACGAGGATGATGCCGTTCGGTTCTGCCAGCGCGTGGCGGAGCAGCGCGTACATGGCCTCGTCCATGCCGAGCGCGTCGAGGTCGATGCCGGCATTCTCCTTGTCCAGGATGCGCAGCACGACCCGCTCGCCCGCCCGGCTCGGCAGCGTCGAGACACGGACGTCCAAAAGCTTGCCGCCCAACGTCAGCCCCATCCGGCCGTCCTGCGGCACGCGGCGTTCCGCGATGTCGAGCCGCGCCATCACCTTGATGCGGCTGACCACGACTGGCGCGACGTGCGGCGGCATGCGCAGCGTCTCGCGCAGCACGCCGTCGATCCGCATCCTGACGACCAGGCCGGTCTCATAGGGTTCGATATGGATGTCCGACACGCCGTTGCGTGCGGCATCGGCGATGATGCCGTTGATCAGGCGGATCGCCGGCGCGTCGTCCGCCGTATCGAGGAGATCCTCGGCGGTCGGCAGCCCTTCCGCGAGCATGTCGAGCTCGTCGCCCATGCCCACCGCCGCCATCGCCGTCGCCTGCTCGTCCATGGCATAGGCATCGGACAGCAGCCGGTCGAACGCCACGGGCGGCACGACCGCGACGTCGAACGCCCGCGCCAGATATCGGCGCACCTCGATCAGCATGCGCGGATCGGCGCCCTCGCGCAGCGCGACGACGGGCGTCGCTTCGGGCTCGGTGGGCTGCAGCACGACGCCGTGCTTGCGCGCAAAGCCGTAGGGGATGGCGACCATCGGCACCGCGGCCGGATCGACGGCTGCGCTGTCCTCGGGCAGCGGCGACGCCTCGCGCGCGACCGGCGGTAGCGGATCGAGATCGGCCCCGGGCGCGAAGGTCTCCATCACCGCCGCTTCTCCGGCCGGATCGTCCGCTGGGAGACGCTTGTTCGTACGGGAACCGCGATCCGCGGGTCCTCGATATTGCCCGGTCCCGGCGCGGACGGGATGGGAGGCGCCGCGCCCAGATAGTCGCGCACCAGCTCGTCAATCGTCGGTTCCTCGCCCGGCGTCTGCAGGCCCTGCTGCTGGCGGAGATAGCCATAGCGCCGCTCGGCCAGCTTGCGGCTGTCCTCCGGCGTGCGGAGGATCGTCGGGCGGATGAAGATCATCAGATTGGTCTTGTTGCGCGACTTCGCCTTCGACTTGAAGAGGTTGCCGAGCACCGGAATGTCGCCGAGCAACGGGATCTTCTCGATCGTTCGACGTTCCTCGTCGCTGAGCAGACCGCCCATCACGGCGATCTGCCCGTCGTCGACGGTCAGCGTCGTCTCGACCTGCCGTTTGTTGAGGATGAGATCGCTGTTGTCGTTCGACACCGGTCCCGCGATCGAGCTCACCTCCAGCCGAAGGTTGAGCTTGATCGAGCCGGAGGAATTGACCTGCGGCCGCGCGGTCAGCTCGATGCCGACGTTTTCCCGCTGCGTCGTGCGGAAGGTATTGTCGAAATTGTTCGACAGCGCCTGTCCGGTGGTGATCGGAATCTCCTGGCCGACCAGGCTGTAGGCTTCCTGATTGTCGAGCGTGACCAGGTGCGGCACCTGCAGCAGGTTCGACGTGGTGTCGCTCTTCACCGCATTGATGATCGCGCCAAAAATCGTGTCGCCGATCTGGCCACCGAACCCGCCGAAGCCGCCGGTCGAGCCGAGGATCGAGCTGATCGCCGACTGGGTCAGCTGGTCCGACGCGCCCGTGTTCGTCGTCACCGTCGTCGCGACGCCATTGGCGACGGTCGTCGTCGTGTTGCGGCCGAGCTCACGCGCGCCGATCGCGCCGGCGATCTGCAGGATGTTGGGCGCGGAGTTCGAAAAGGTCGAGGCCGCGAACGCACCGCCCGACGGGTTGGCGAGGATGAACTGCGCGCCGAGCCGGTTGACGGTGGCGTCGGAGACTTCCGCGACGATCCCCTCGATGACCACCTGCTCGCGGCGCGTGTCGAGCTGCCGCACGACATCGGCCAGTTGGCGCTGGATGTCCGCCGGCGCAGCGATGACGATCGCATTGGCGCCCTGGAAGCGCGTGACCACCGCCGCCGTCCGGCCGCCCTGCGTCGTTATCGCGGGCTGGCCGTTCGCCGCGCCGCCGCCGACGCTCGCCGGCGTCTGCGACACGATCGGCTGCGACAGCGCGGGCGCGCCCATGCGGTTCGTGCCGCCCGAGCCGCCGTTCGCGGTCAGTCCGGAGCCGGCGCGGCTCAGCTGCGTCTGCTGCGGCTGGTCCGGGGTCTGGCCGACCAGTTGCTGCAGCACGGGCAGCAGCTGCGCGGCATCGGCGTTCTCGAGGAACACGACCTTGATCTCGGTCCCGTTCTTCGCCTTCTGGTCGAGGTCCGCGGCGACCGAGGCGAGCCGCGCCACGCTCGAGGCGTCGCCGCGGATGATGACGCTGTTGGAGCTGTCGACCGCGACGACCGACGCACCGACCGCACCGGGTGCGGCGCCGCCGCCCTGCCCGCCGCCTGCCCCGCCGACCAAGCCCTGCAAGGCCGCGGCGATCTCCTTCGCGCTCGCATTCTTCAGCGCGATGACGCGGGTCGAGGCATTGTCCGCATCGACCCGGCGCAGGACCTCGCGCACGCGGCGGATGTTGTCCGCGAAATCGACGATCACCAGGCTGTTGGCGCCGCGATTGGCGCTGACGGATCCTTGGGCGCTGACAAGCGGACGCACCGTTTCGATGGCCTGGGCGGCGTCGATCGAACGAAGGCGCACGATCTCGGTGACGAAGCTGTTGCGGCCGGCCCCGGCCACGCCGATCCGGCTCGGCTGCGCGGCCGCATTGTCGATCGGCTGCACGCGCAGCGCCCCGTTGCCCGTCGGCACCGCGACCAGCCCGTTGGCACGCAGGGTCGACAGCACCGCCTCGAAATATTCCGATTTGCTCAACGGGCGATCGGTGACCACGGTCACCTTCCCCTGCACGCGATTGTCGATGATGAACGTCCGGCCGGTGACCCGCGCGGCATCGGCGATGAACGCGCGGATGTCGGCATCGCGTACGTTGAGCGTGGTCTGCGCCAGCGCGGAGGCCGGCATGGCGACGCCGTTCAGCACGAGTGCGAGGCCAGCGACGGACGGAAGGAGAAAGCGGACGGGCGAAACAGTGTTCATGGCGTGGGTGCGACCGTGATGGCGAGGGGCAGCATCTCGGTGCCGCGCTCGACGGTGATGGGAATATTGCCGCCCTTGGCGAAGTCGGCGGTGACACGATCGACGTCCTGCGGGCCGCTGACCGGGCGGCCGCCGATCGAGACGACGACGTCGCCTTCGCGCAGGCCGGCGGCGCGGAACAGCGCCCCCGAACCCTGGGGCCGCACGACGAGGCCGGTCATGCGGCCACCGTCGATGCGCGGGATGAAGCCGATCTCGTTGCGCAGCTGCCCGGCCTGGATCGCGGGCGCGGAGGATGCGCCGGGTGCCACGATCGCCGGGGCGGGCTGTCCGCCCGGCGCCGGTGCGGCCGCGGGCGCATTGTCCTGCGTCAGGAACAGATCCTCCGGCCGCCCTCCGCGATCGATCGTGATATGGTCGAAGGCGACCGCCTTGAGCGTCACGCCGGGAAGCACCTCCTCGCCGACGCCGATGCTCTTCTGGATCCCATCGGGTCCCGCGACGATCGCCGATCCGCGGCCGGACGCCTCGTCGACCCGGATGCCGTAGAGCGTAAGTTGCAGCGCAGTGACTGCGGCCGGTGCAGCGGTGCCCGCGTCCAGCCGGAAAAAGGGATCGAAGCTCGCCAGCACGTCTGCGGGCTGGCCGGGCACCACGACATCGGCAGGACGCCAGTCGCCGAGCGGCGACACCGGCGTCGCTAGCGTCCAGACCAGACGCGCCGACTGCACCGCCAACGCGCCGAGCAGCACGAGTTCGGCCAGGGAATAGACGTTGACGACCGGCAACCGCCGCAGAAGGCGGCGCGTGCGCGCGTCCAATTTCAAACGCATAGAGGTTTCCGGTCTCGCACCCTTGCGCCCGTGCATGCCATGTTCCGTGCCGATGGCATAGTGCCGAATACTGACGCCATGACGAATTGGCGGCAGCGCCGGCCCGCGGTATCGCAGGCGGCATGGCCAGTCTTCCCATCCTCGGCGACGGTGTCGACCCGCGCCCGATCGCCGACCGCATCCTCTCCCACCCCGGTGTCCAGAAGGTGCCCAATGCCAAGCTCGACCTGTTCCTGGCGCGGGGCTTCCTGCCGCCGGAGAGCTGCGCTGCGCTGATCGAGCGGATCGATGCGGT
This sequence comes from Sphingomonas sp. GV3, assembly GCF_031082075.1. Taxonomy (NCBI): domain Bacteria; kingdom Pseudomonadati; phylum Pseudomonadota; class Alphaproteobacteria; order Sphingomonadales; family Sphingomonadaceae; genus Sphingomonas; species Sphingomonas sp. GV3. Next base: position 1,345,380 of record NZ_JARWLE010000001.1, read on the forward strand.
CCGCCGCCCCTCGACGATCGCGGACCCGAATGGCGATGCCGCCTTTCGCACCAGCGAGACCGGCGACCTGTCCGCCGCCGATCCGCTCGTGCAGGCGGTCGAGGCGCGGATCGCCGCCTTCACCGGCCTCGACCCCGCCCATGGCGAGCCTTTGCAGGGCCAGCGCTACGCCGTCGGGCAGGAGTTCAAGGGGCATACCGACTATTTCGACCCCGACGGGGTTGATTATGCGCGCTATTGCACGGTCGCGGGAAACAGGACCTGGACGATCATGGTCTATCTCAACGAGCCCGAAGCCGGTGGGGCGACGCGCTTCAAGGCGATCGACAAGACCATCCAGCCGGAAACAGGCAAGCTCGTCGCGTGGAGCAATCGCCGCCCCGACGGATCGCTGAACCCCGCCACGCTGCATCAGGGGATGAAGGTGCGCAGCGGGGTCAAGTACGTCATCACCAAATGGTTTCGCGAGCGACCCTGGGCGTGACCACCCCCATTGGGGGGCTCGTCCCCCTCAGAAGGTCGTGCTGAGACCCAGGCTGAACACGCGTCCCAGATTGTAGCGGTTGATGAACACCTCGCGCCCGTTGGCGAAGGTCTGGCTTTCGCGATAGCGGGTCCGCGTCAGGTTGCGCGCCTCCGCCTTCAGCTCCCATTTGCCGCCGGCGACTTCGAATCCCTGGCGCACCACCATGTCGACGCGGATGCCGGGATGTTCGACGATGTCGGGCTGGAAGCGATCGCCGCCCAGCAACGACGGACCGCGGTTGGTGACGCGATCGCTGGCATAGTTGAACAGCAATGTGATCTGCGACAGCGAGGCGGTGTCCTCCAGCCCGACCTGCACGTTGACAAGATGGTCCGACTGCCCGGTCAGCGGCGCTCCGTCGCGGAACAGCTTAAAGGCCCGGCCAAAGCCGGCGGCGCAGCCGTTAACCGGCTGTGCGCCCGGCGATACGTCCGGGACGCAGCTGTCGTCAGCGGTGATCTTCGACTTCGTATATGTATAGTTGGCGATGAACAGCGCCCGCCGCGTGGCGAAGAAGTCGCCGCCAAAGACGTCGCCGAGCTTGAAGTATTTCTGCACCTCGACCTCGCCGCCGTACAGCGTCGCCTTCGGCAGATAGGTGAAACCGGTCTGCAGCCGGTCGTCGGCGCCGGTGTAGAAGCCGACCTGCTCGATCGGATTGTCGATCCGCTTGTAGAAGCCCGCTGCGGTGAAGCGCTCGTCCCGGCCGAAGAACCATTCGTAGCGCGCCTCGAGGTTGTACAGTTCCGAATCGCGCAGGTTCGGATTGCCGAAGAACAAGCGATCCGAATCGGGATCGCGGAACTGCTGCGGGGCGAGCTCGCGGAATTGCGGGCGCGAGATCGTCTTGGCGAAGCTTGCGCGCAGCTGCTGGTCCTTGGCGAAATTCCAGGTCAGCGTCGCCGCCGGCAGGAAATAGTCGTTCTTCAGCCTCGTCGTCGTCGACTTGATCGGCGTCACGCGCTCGTCGCCCGTCTCGTAACGGACGCCGATCACGGCGCGCAGGCCGTCGAGCGCCTCCGCCTCGGCCTGCACATAGCCCGCGTGCACGTCGAGCTTCGCGGCATATTCATAGGCGCCGAGCGGCGTGTTGAACTGCAGCTGGAGCGTGCAGGGGATGGTGTTCGCCGTCTGCGGGCAGGCGTTGTTGATGACGTCCGGGCTCAGCAGATAGTCGGGGCGGAGGAGGTTATAGGGATATTGCGGCGCGGTGCCGCCGCCCAGCGACGTCTGGTAGTTGAACTGGAGCCGCGACGAGGTGCGCTTGGTGCCCTGGTAGAAATAGCCGGCGGACAGCGTCATCGGCCGGTCGGTGTCGAGCTTGTACGAGGCATCCGCCTGCCCCGTGTACAGATCCTCGTTCAGCTTGCTGAAGATGATCGAGGCGAAGGGGGTGAAGCGCTGCGTCACCTGATAGGCGCCGTCGCACTGGAAGCCGCCGGCCTGCTGGCCGCCGTCACCGGTGATCGGCAGGCCGGTCGTGGTGCGGTTCGAACAGAGGTAGTCGAACTGACGCTCATAGGGCGCGTTGCGCTTCGAATTGGCATAGGCGCCGCGGGCGTCCACCTTCAGCGCGTCGCTCAGCTGGAATTCGCCGACCAGCTGGCTTTCGATCAGCTGCCGCTCGAACCAGGCCGTGTTCTGCTGGAAGCGCAGGCCCGACGGGTTGTTGTACAGCGTCGCGGCGGACCCGCGCGCCTGCTTCAGCGTGTCGTGGATATAGACATTGGTCCAGCGCACGGTGTTGCGGCCGAACTCGTAGCCAAGGCCGATCAGTGCATTGGCGACGGCGCGATTGTCGGTGATCAGCGTGCGGAAGTCGTTGCGCAGCTGCCCGTTTTCGCTGACCGAATCCTGCTGCGTCGACAGGCGCGTGCGCCAGGTGTTGCTCGCGCTCAGCGAGGCGATGACGCCGAGGCGGGAGCCGCCCAGGTCGAACACCGATCCGCCGCTGATCTCCGCCGACCAATTGGCGGGGAGCTGGTTGTTGCGCTGTAGCAGAGTGGTCGGCGCGTTGGTCAGCTGGACGACCTGTGCGGCCGGGATGAGGCCCGACCCGCCGGGCGCATTGGTGATGAACGACGGCACCTTGCGCGCGCCGTCGTCGAAACCGATCCAGTCCGCGCCGCCGCCGTAATAGGTGTAGCCGAGCTCGCTGGTGGTCGCATCGTCCGCCGCGATCGTCGCGCCGCCCGACAGGAAGTTCTTGTCGGGGATCGCCTTGGTCGTGAGGTTGATCACGCCGCCGCCGAACTCACCGGGGTAATTGACCGAATAGGTCTTCTGGACCAGCGCCGACCCGACGATCGTCGTCGGAAATATGTCGAGCGGCACGGAGCGGCGCAGCGGTTCCGGGCTCGGCAGCGGCGAGCCGTTGAGCAGCGACGAGGAATAGCGGTCGCCGAGGCCGCGGACATAGACGAAGCCGCCGCCGACCACCGACAGGCCGGTGACGCGGGTCAGCGCGCCCGCGATGTCGCCCTCGCCCGTCCGCGCGATGTCCGCGCTCGAAAGCACCGACACGATCTGTGCCGTGGCGCGCACCGTATTGGGGATGTTGCGGCCGACGACGACGATATCGCCCAGGTCCTGCGTGCCGGGGGCGGAGACCTCGACCTGCTCCTGATCCGTGGGCGTCGCCGCGCCGTCGGCCGGGGCGGGATCCGTCTGCGCATCCGGCGACGTCGCAGTCGTCGAGGGCGTCGTGGGCGGCGGCGTGGCGCTGCCGGTCTGTGCCAGCACGGCCGGCGCCGTCAGCGTCGAGGAGAGAAGGAGGAGCGTGGCGAAGGCGAGCCGCTGCTGCTGCATGACCGTGGATTCCCGGTACGAGGGGTCTTCGAAACAGGTGCCCGGGGCGGCGCTGCCGCCACCCCGGTGCCCGACGATGTCGAGGGGGTGCGCGTCAGCGGCCGTTGCAGGCGAAATAGACCGAGTTGAACGACGGCGGGCCGAAGTCCTGGAGCGTGCTGTCGGCCGGTCGTACGGTGGTGCGGCCCCCAGCGGTCTGCTCGCCCGCGATGATGTTGACGCAGGCGACGCTCGCCGGCGTCTTCACCACGCCGTTGACGAAGCGCATGTCGGACCCGCCGCGCTGGCGGATCGCCGCCGGGGCGAGCGCCGTCTGGATGAAGGTGAAGTTGGCGAAGGTGGAGAAGGTGCGCGGCAGCAGGTCCTCGGCGTTGTTCGAGTCGATCTCGGTCGAGAAGCTGTCCGCGGTCGCGCCCAGCACGCGCTGCGCCGCGACGATGAACTGCATGAAGCCGCGATAGCCGTTGTCGATGTCGAAGCCGTCGTCGTCGGCGCCGGTCACCGCGAAATACTTGATGTTCGTGGCGCCGCCGAAGATCTCGACGCCATCGTCGGCCGAATTGTGGCTCTGTACGTGGTCGATGACGGTGCCCGAGCCGGTTCCGCCCAGCGTCAGCCCCTGCAACTCGTTGCCGTCGCTGATCGCGATGCCCGAATAGCGGATCTGGACATAGGACATCTGGCCGCTCGAGTCGGCGGCGTTGGGCCCGCCGTAAAAGCGGCCCGTCACGCCCTCGATCGCCTGCTCGCAGGTCGTCGACGAGCCCGCGGCGTTGTTCGGGCCCGTACCGCTGCGGCAGACGCCGGTCGGCGCGCGGCCGAGCAGGATGATGCCGCCCCACTGGCCCTGGCTCGCGTCCGATACGCCGTTGGCGACCATGTTCTGCTGCGAGGTGAAGATGATCGGCGCGGTCGCGGTGCCGACCGCCTGGATGCGCGAGCCGCGATTGACCAGCAGCAGGTCGTTGGTCGACTCGTTGGCATTGGCGAAGATCACCACGCCCGGCTCGATCGTCAGCGTGACCCCCGAATTCGCCCCGGTCGTGCCGACATCGGTGCCCACCTCGGTCTGGCCGGTGAAGCGATAGGCGATGCCCGGAATGCGCGGCAGCGTCAGGCTGGTCGTGATCGCCTGCGGGATGTCGCAGACCTTGAAGCCGCCGACGGTGGCGACGTTGGCGGCGCCCGTCGTCGTGCCGGTCGGCGTGTTCGTGCCGGTCGGGCACGACGCGCCCGACGCGAGCGTGCCGACCGCGGGGACCGCGGTGCAGCGCGCGCCCGACCCGCCGAATTCCGCCGAGGTCGAGTTGCAGGTCCAGCCCTGGAAGCTCGTATCGGTCGGGCCGTTGAACGCGCCGACATAGTTGGTGGAGGTGAAGAAGCCGTCGATCCGCGCCGGATCGCCTGCGGTCGCGAGCGACGTCGCGCTCGTCGGATAGATGCCGTTGATCGTGCTGCCGGTGCCGTTGACGTTGTTGTTGCTGCCGGCGTTGACGATCGCAAGCTGCTCGTCGGCGGTCACGGTGATGCCGTTGACGGTGGTCGCGGCGGCGAACTGCGCGGCGGTGATCGCGGCGGTCGGCGTCGGGGTCGGCGTCGGCGTCGGCGACGGCGCGGGCGCAGGCTGCACGATCGTCACGCTGCCGGCACCGGGCGACGCGACATTGTCCGCGCCGCCGCACGCTGCCAGCGCCAGGCTCGCGCTCGTCATCATCAGGAAATTGCCGTAGCGCGTCTTGGCCGCCATGATCGATGCTCCCAGTCGTCGTGTCGTTGGATGTCGGGCAGAGGCGCCCGCGACCGGCCAAGGCATCCCCCCTGCCGGTCTCGAACCGGCGGGTAGGCGCCTTAAATGACATGAGAATGAGATTCGTGTGACGGTGCCGCGTCAGCGATGCGACACTTTCATGACATCATGGGGTGTCAGCGAGGAGCGGGATCGGCGCCCGTCAGGGTCGCTCCGTTGCGTCGTCCGTGGCGTCGGTCGCCATCACCGCGACGTCGTCCAAGATGTTGAAGCCTGTGCGCACACCGTCCACGGTCACGCGCCGGCCGAGCAACGCGACGGCGGCGCGCGGCATGGAGACGAACCAAAAGCCCCCGCCCTCGACGTCGATACGATGACTGGACCGGCGATCGTCCCAGCTCAGCGTGCCGGTGATCACGTGCCGGGTACCTCTTGGCATGTCCGCTGCTCCCCGGAAGTCCGATGCGGTACGCCCCCGCTTGGGTTCACTTCCGACCCTTGGTGATCGGGGAGTTAGTACACCAACCTAGATTGGTCCCATGACCTTTGGGCTGGAAGCCTTGGACATACGTCACAGGCTCCCCGACCATAAGGTTCAGGAAGTGTGACGCTGTTGCGGTCAGCATCTACCGTCTAGGTGGGGGGTACTAATCCCCAGAGCCGTGCGTGGCGGCTCTATGGCTGTTATCCGCCAAGGCAGACCCGGACGCAATGCGGAGCATGGGCGGTGTTGCGCGGTTCGCCGCTCCCCATGCCCCGGACCCTTATGGCATCGGGCCATGAAACCAAAAAGCCCGCCGGTCTGGCGACCTGGCGGGCTATAATGGTGGGCGCGACAGGGATTGAACCTGTGACCCCACCCGTGTGAAGGGTGTGCTCTACCGCTGAGCTACGCGCCCGAAAACTATCGGAGGCGGGCCTTTAGGCGGCGGCACGCCGCCTGTCCAGCCCGAACTTCGTGGATCAGTTGACCGAATCCTTCAGGCCCTTGCCCGCCTTGAACTTCGGCTGGCTCGACGCCTTGATCGTCATCGGCTCGCCGGTGCGCGGGTTGCGCCCCGTCGACGCCTTGCGCTTCGAGACGGAGAAAGTGCCGAAGCCGACCAGGCGCACTTCGTCGCCCTTCTTCAGGCTGGCGGAAATCGCGTCGAACACGGCTTCGACCGCCTTGGTCGCGTCGCCCTTGGCAAGGCCGGAAGTGTCCGCGACCGTGGCGATCAGCTCTTGCTTGTTCATGAACGTTTGCCCCCTTTTAAACCATTGAGAATCGTGTCGACAGGCCGAACTTCCAGTAAGGCCGTCCGTACGGTACGAGTCAATGCCCCCGCCGTCCCGGCGCGGGATGGCGGAGGCTGATGACGGAATTGTGACGATCAGTGGTGGCGTTCGACGCCCGCCGACGCAACCCCCGGCGGCGGCAGCGCGGCAAGTTCGTCCGCGTCGGTCCAGTCGATCGCCTCCAGCGGCTCGGTCAGCGCGAGCGCCAGCACCTCGTCGACGTGCTTGACCGGCACGATGGTCAGCCCATCGCGGATGTTCTGCGGGATCTCGGCCAGATCCTTCTCGTTCTCCTGCGGGATCAGCACCGTCGTGATGCCGCCGCGCAGCGCCGCAAGCAGCTTTTCCTTCAGTCCGCCGATCGGGAGCACGCGACCGCGCAGCGTCACCTCGCCGGTCATCGCCACGTCCTTCTTCACCGCGACCCCGGTCAGCGTCGAGACGATCGAGGTGACGAGGCCGATGCCGGCCGACGGACCGTCCTTCGGCACGGCGCCCTCGGGCAGGTGGATGTGGATGTCCTTCCGGTGGAACAGCGACGGCTTGATGCCATAGCTCGGGCTGCGCGCCTGCACGAAGCTGAGGGCGGCCTGCACCGATTCCTTCATGACGTCGCCCAGCTTGCCGGTCGTCTTCACCTGCCCCTTGCCCGGCACGGTAACGCTTTCGATCGTCAGCAACTCGCCGCCGACCTCGGTCCACGCCAGGCCGGTGACCGCGCCGATCTGGTGCTCCTCCTCGGACAGGCCGTGGCGGAATTTCTGCACGCCCGCGAACTCATGGAGATTGTCGGGCGTGATCGTCACGCTCTCCGCCTTGCCCTCCAAGATGCGGCGCAGCGCCTTGCGGGCAAGCTTGGCGATCTCGCGCTCCAGCGTGCGCACGCCCGCCTCGCGCGTGTACTTCTGGATCAGGGCGCGCAGGCCCGCGTTGGTCAGCGTGAATTCGCCGTCCTTCAGGCCATGCTCGCCGATCACCTTGGGCAGCAGGTGCCGCTCGGCGATCTCCACCTTCTCGTCCTCGGTATAGCCCTCCAGCCGGATGATCTCCATGCGGTCGAGCAGTGGCTGCGGCAGATTGAGCGTGTTCGCGGTGCACACGAACATCACGTCCGACAGGTCGATGTCGATTTCGAGATAATGATCGTTGAACTTCGCGTTCTGTTCCGGATCGAGCACCTCGAGCAGCGCCGATGCCGGATCGCCGCGGAAATCCTGACCAAGCTTGTCGATCTCGTCCAGCAGGAACAACGGGTTGCTCGTCCCCGACTTCTTCAGGTTGGTGACGATCTTGCCCGGCAGCGAGCCGATATAGGTGCGCCGGTGGCCGCGGATCTCGGCCTCGTCGCGCACGCCGCCCAGGCTCTGCCGGATGAATTCGCGCCCGGTCGCCTTGGCGATGCTCTTGCCGAGCGAGGTCTTGCCGACGCCCGGCGGCCCGACGAGGCACAGGATCGGCCCCTTCAGCTTGTTCATCCGCGCCTGCACGCCGAGATATTCGACGATCCGGTCCTTGACCTTCTCCAGCGCGTAATGGTCCTCGTTCAGGACTGCCTCCGCCGCGGGAATGTCCTTCTTGATCTTGCTCTTCTTGCCCCACGGCAGGCCGAGCAGCACGTCGAGATAGTTGCGCACGACGGTCGCCTCGGCACTCATCGGCGCCATGGTCTTGAGCTTCTTCAGCTCCGCGGTCGCCTTGGAACGCGCCTCCTTCGACAGCTTGAGCGTCGCGATCTTCTGCGTCAGCTCGGCGATCTCGTCGCCGTCGCTCTCGTCGTCGCTGTTGCCCAGCTCGCGCTGGATCGCCTTCAACTGTTCGTTGAGGTAATATTCGCGCTGAGTCTTCTCCATCTGGCGCTTGACGCGGCTCTTGATCTTCTTCTCGACCTGCAGGACGCCGAGCTCGCCCTCCATCAGCGCATAGGCCATCTCCAGCCGCTTGGCCGGATCGGTCTCGACCAGCAGCGCCTGCTTGTCGGCGACCTTCACCTGAACATTGGCCATCAGCGCGTCGGACAGCTTCGCCGCCTCGACCAGCTCGCCCAGCTGCACCGCCGTCTCGGGGGGCAGCTTGCGATTGAGCTTGGCGTAATTCTCGAACTGCTCGACGACCGAGCGCATCAGCGCGGTGATCTCCGGTCCTTGCGGTTCGGCATCCTGCATCGGTTCGATCGCGGCGACGAGATGCCCCTCGCCTTCCTCCAGCGTCGTCAGGCGTCCGCGCTGCTTGCCCTCGACCAGCACGCGCACCGTGCCGTCGGGCAGCTTGAGCAGCTGGAGCACGGTGGCGGTGACGCCGACCTCGTACAGGTCCTCGCGCGCCGGATCGTCCTCGGCCGGATCGAGCTGCGCGACGAGGAAAATCTCCTTGTCCGCGGCCATGGCGGCCTCGAGCGCGGACACGCTCTTGTCGCGGCCGACGAAGAGCGGAACGATCATGTGCGGGAAGACGACGATGTCGCGCAGCGGCAGGACGGGATAGATGGTGTGCATGCAAACTCCGCGGCCGCCCGGAACCGGGCGCGGCCTCATGCCACACTATATGGGGAGGCCGCGGCGTCCATCAATCGTTTCGCGGCCAGCCGATCGCGTCATTAGCCCCTTGCCAGCGCCCCGCACGACGTGGAAACCACGCCACTGCAACAAGGGGTATACGATGACGCTTCGCCTGACGCTTGCCGCTGCTGTGTTCCTGTCGGCCAGCGCCTTCGCCGCGGAGCCGGGCAAGCCGCCGATCACCGCCCAAGTCTCCGCCTCCGGCGGCCAGCTCGATCCGGCGCAGAAGAAGCTCAAGTTCGAGTCCGCCGACCTGCAGTTCGAGGTGGATCCGGACCGCGAGGTGCTGAACGGCGTCGCGTCGCTCGTCTTTACGACGCGGGACCGCACCGACAAGGTCGTCATCGATCTCGACAACAATTACACCGTCACCGCGGTGACGGTCGACGGAGTCGACGCGTCGTTCCAGAACCCGCAGGGCCGGATGACGATCAAGCTCGCCAAGAAGGCGGCGAAGGACGCCAAGCTGATCGTCAAGATCACCTATGGCGGTCGTCCCCACACCGCCGTGCGGGCGCCGTGGGACGGCGGCTTCGTCTGGGCGAAGACGCCGGGGGGGCAGCCCTGGATCGCGACCGCCGTGCAGATGGAAGGGTGCGACCTGTTCTGGCCGTGCATCGACTATCCGACCTACGAGCCGGAGAAGGTGACGCTGCACATCACCGTGCCCAAGGGCCTGAAGGCGCCGTCGAACGGCCGGCTGCTCGGCGTCGATCAGCTGCAGGACGGGCGCACGACCTGGAACTGGGAGGTCGCCCATCCCAACCTCTATGGCATCGCGCTCAACGTCGGGCCGTACGAGGAGATCGCCGGCACCTACAAGAGTCGGTTCGGCGACACGATTCCGATGTTCTACTGGTATCTGCCCGGCGAGACGGAGCAGGCGAAGGGGCTGTTCGCCGAATTCGCGCCCACGCTCGACTTCTACGAAGGCGTGATCGGCCCCTACCCCTGGTACACCGAGAAGGTCGGCGTCGTGGAGACGCCGCACAAGGGCATGGAGCATCAGACGATCAACGCCTACGGCAATGCCTATGCCAAGGCGCCCGAGGGGTTCGACTGGCTGTTCCAGCACGAATTCGGGCACGAATGGTTCGCCAACCAGATGACGGCGGTGAACTGGGACGACTTCTGGCTGCACGAGGGCTTCACCGCCTATATGCAGCCGCTCTACGGCCGCTGGCGCGAAGGCGACGGGCGCTACACCGCGATGATGCTGGCGGCGCGGCCGGGCATCCAGAACAAGTCGCCGCTCGTCACCGGCAAGCCGCAGACCGCCGAGGACGTGTACGAGAAGGCGCCGGGCCGCGGCGGCGACATCTATACGAAGGGCGAGTGGATCCTCCACACCCTGCGCAATGCGATCGGCGACAAGGCGTTCTTCGACGCGGTGAAGCTGCTCGTCTACAACCGCACCGATCCCGCGCCGGGCAATTTCCAGCCCGTGTTCCGCACGACGCCGGACTTCATCCGCTTCGTCAACCAGACGACGGGTCAGGACTGGCAATGGTTCTTCGACGTCTACCTGTACCAGGCCGCGCTGCCCAAGCTCGTCGCCAACCGCAACGCGAGCCAGCTCACGCTGAAATGGCAGACGCCGCTGAACAAGCCCTTCCCGTTGCCGGTCGAGGTGCAGATCGACGATCGCGTCGAGAAGGTGCCGATGACCGGGGGCCTGGCGACGATTACCGTGCCGGAAGGCGCGCATGTCGTGATCGACCCGATGAGCCGCCTGCTCAAGCAGGACGACGCCGTCGACGCCTTCCAGGCGTGGAAGGCGTCGACGGCGCCGGCGAAGAAGTAGACGCTTCACTCCCCTCCCGCGTGCGGGAGGGGCCGGGGGTGGGCCCGGGCCTCTGCGAGACCGACGCAGATGGACAGGCCCACCCCAAACCCCTCCCGCAGGCGGGAGGGGCTTCGAGAGAGGACACCATGAAGACATTGCTCGCCATCTCCGCGCTCGCCCTGGTCGCCGCCGCTCCCGGCCTGCCGAAGAAGGGCGAGCCGCCGATCACCGAGCAGACGCAAAAGTCCGGCGGCGAGCGTCCGCCCGAACAGATGGCGCTGCGTTTCGACACCGCCGACCTGTCGTTCGAGGTGCTGCCGGAGACCGAGACGCTGAATGGCGTCGCGACGCTCGGCTTCACCGCCAAGGCGCCGCTGACCCGGCTGCTGATCGACCTCGACCGAAACCTGCCCGTCACCGCGATCAGCATCGACGGGCAGCCGCTGCCGAAAGGTGCCTGGACCAATCCGGAGGGCCAGCTGGCGGTCGCCTTGCCCCGCCCGCTCGCCGCTGGCCAGTCGGTGAGCGCCCGGATCACCTATGGCGGCCAGCCGCATGTCGCGGTGCGCGCGCCCTGGGACGATGGCATGGTCTGGTCGAAGACGCCCGACGGCCGCACCTGGTTCGCGACCACGTCGGAAGGCTATGGCTGCGACCTGTTCTGGCCGTGCCTCGACTTTCCGACCGGCGAGCCCAGCGTCGTCGACATCCACATCACCGTCCCCAAGGGGCTGAAGGCGCCGTCGAACGGCAAGCTGCTCTCGGTGGACCAGCTCCCCGACGGACGCACCCGGTGGAACTGGCGCACGCGCAATCCCAATACCTACGCCATCGCGCTCAACGTCGGGCCGTATGAGGTGATCGAGGGCAGCTACAAGAGCCGCTTCGGCAACTCGATCCCGATGTTCTACTGGTATCTGCCCGGCGAGAAGGCGCAGGCGCAAAAGCTGTTCGACGAATTCTCACCGACACTGGACTTCTTTGAGGCCAATGTCGGGCCCTATCCCTTCGGCGACGAGAAGGTCGGCGTCGTCGAGACCCCGCACAAGGGCATGGAGCATCAGACGATCAACGCCTACGGCAACGAATATGCCAAGGCGATCGAGGGATTCGATTGGCTGTTCCAGCACGAATTCACGCACGAATGGTTCGCCAATCAGCTGACCGCGGCCAATTGGGACGATTACTGGCTGCACGAAGGCTATGGCAGCTACATGCAGCCCGCCTATGGCCTGTGGCGGGAGGGCCGCGCCCGCTATGCCGCGATGCTGCAGGGCCAGCGCGCGACGATCATGAACAAGGTTCCGATCGTCCAGGATCGGGTTCTGACCGAGGAACAGGTCTACGAAACCGACCACGGCGGCGCGGGCCAGGATATTTACGTCAAGGGATCGTGGATGCTGCACACCCTGCGCGGCCTGATCGGCGACGATGCCTTCTGGAAGGTGACGCGCCTCGCCGTCTATGGTCGCCTCGACCCCAGGCCGGGCAATTTCAAGCCGCGTTTCGGATCCAGCCGCGAATATGAAGGCTTCGTCCGGCAAGTGACGGGCAAGGATTACGGCTGGTTCTTCGACGTCTATCTCCGCCAGGCCAAGCTGCCCGAATTGCTCGAGACGCGCAGCGGCGATGCGGTGACGCTGGCGTGGAACGTGCCCGGCGGTGGCCCCTTCCCCATGCCGGTCGAGGTCGACGTCGCCGGCAAGCTGACCACGCTGGCGATGACGGAGGGCCATGGGACGCTGACCATCCCCGCGGGGACCCATTATGTGGTCGATCCCGATGCGAAGATCCTGCGTCGAAGCGTGGCGGTCGAGGACATGCAGGCCTGGCGCGCCGCCCAGTCCGCGCGGCGCACGCAATGAGCCGGCCCAGCTCGCGCCTGGCGCCGCGCGTCGTCGAGATGGCGGCGATCTTCATGGTCGGGGACGGTCTGCTCGGCCTCGTCCAGCCCCGCCGCCACGTCGATCTGTGGAAGGACGAGGCGCTGGGTGCGGAGAAGGTCGTCGCCCCGTTCGTCGACCGGCCCGGCCGCCGCCGGCTATATGCGCTGGTGCAGGTCGCCGCCGGCCTCGCGCTTGCCGCAAGGCAGCGCCCGCGATGAGCCATTCGACCGGCCTCCCCGCGCTCGCCGTCCTCGCGACGGGATTCGTCGTCTTCGCCGCGCTCGTCCTCGCCGCGCGCCTCAAGCGCCGCGACGAGGAAGGGGCAAGGCGCGACGGGCGTTCGCTGCTCGGCATAATGGTCCAGGGCATTGCCTTCGCCGTCTGCGGCAGCGGCCCCATCGCCATGGCGCTCGATCCGTTGGGGTTTCCATCGCTGGCGCTCGCGGCCGCCACGGCTTTGCTGCTCGTCGGCGCGATCGGCCTGTTCGTCTGGGCACGCCGCACGATGGGACGGAACTGGAGCGTCGTCGCGCGGCTGCGGCAGGACCATGCGCTCGTCACCGCCGGTCCGTTCGCCCATGTCCGTCACCCGATCTACGTCGCGATCGCGCTGCTGCTGCTCGCCACCGCCATCGCCCTCGGTCACGTGCCGCGCCTGGTCATGGCATTGCCGCTGTACGCGCTCGGCACCTGGCTCCGCATTCGGGTGGAGGAGGGACTGCTGCTGGCCGCGTTCGGCGACGCCTATCGCGACTATGCGCGCCGGGTGAAGCGCTTCGTCCCCGGCCTGTTCTGACAGGTCAGCCGCACCGAGCGCGTGGCGGGGGACCGGCGGCACGGTATCAGCCGCGCCGGCACCATGAATGTGCGACGCGCGCGGTGCTATCGCCCCAGCACGATCATCGTCGCGGGCGCTGCATTCTGCAGGATATGCACCATCATCGGTACGCCGACCGCAACCCAGAAGCCGCGCGGCCGCCATGTGGTGTACAACGTCGAGAAGATCAGGAACGGCCACCAGATCACCGCCCCCCACAGCGGCGCCAGCGTGGAATGGAGCAACCCCCACAGGATCGCGCTGGCGATCACCGCCTGCCACGGCCCCAGGAAGCGCCGCAGGATGCCGAGCACGCCCGCCATCAGCAGCGTCTCGGTGATCGGGCTGAACAGCGCGATCATCCCCCACAACACCATCGGGGGCGCCTCGCCCAGGTCCGGCCCCGCTCCGCCGGGCACCAGCCGGGTTATGACGAAGCCGATCGCGACGCTGCCCGCCAGCGCCAGCACCCAGCCTAGGAGGATGGCGAGCCACGCGCGCCGGTCCTCGAACAACGGCGCGGGCAGCACCTTCAGCGGCCCGCGCCCGGCGCGCCACGCAGGACTTTCGACGATAGGATCGTCGCTCGCCGCCGTTTCCATCATGCCCGCGCCTCCTTGCGACCCTGCCATGGCCGCAGAGGCGTTAATGCCCGATGACGCGGCTGCTATCCCTGGGTCGGGGCACCGTCGCGACACTGTCCGCCAGTGAGAACGAAAAAGGGCGCCGCTCGCGCGACGCCCCTTCCCTTTTCAGCGGTGCGCTGCGGATCAGGCCGCGGCGCCGTCCTTTTTCTTCTCGGCATAGACGCGGATCGGTTCCTTGCGACCCTCGACCACGTCCTTGTCGATCATCACCTCGTCGACGCCTTCCATGCCTGGCAGGTCGAACATCGTGTCGAGCAGGATGCCCTCCAGGATCGACCGCAGGCCACGGGCGCCGGTCTTGCGCTCGATCGCCTTCTTGGCGACCGTGGTCAGCGCGTCGTCGGTGAAGTCCAGTTCCACCTGCTCCATCTCGAACAGCTTCTGATACTGTTTGACCAGCGCGTTCTTCGGCTCGGACAGGATCTTGACCAGCGCGGTCACGTCCAGGTCCTCCAGCGTCGCGATCACCGGCAGGCGACCGACGAATTCGGGGATCAGGCCGAACTTCAGCAGATCCTCGGGCTCGGTCTGGCGCAGATACTCGCCCGTCCGCTTCTCCTCCGGCGCGGCGACATAGGCGCCGAAGCCGATCGACTTGCCCTGCAGGCGGTCGCCGATGATCTTCTCGAGCCCCGAGAACGCGCCACCGCAGATGAACAGGATGTTCGTCGTGTCCACCTGCAGGAATTCCTGCTGCGGATGCTTGCGGCCGCCCTGCGGCGGGACGGAGGCGGTGGTGCCCTCCATCAGCTTGAGCAGCGCCTGCTGCACGCCTTCGCCCGACACGTCGCGCGTGATCGACGGATTTTCCGCCTTGCGGCTGATCTTGTCGATCTCGTCGATATAGACGATGCCGCGCTGCGCCCGCTCGACGTTATAGTCGGACGCCTGGAGCAGCTTGAGGATGATGTTCTCAACGTCCTCGCCGACATAGCCCGCCTCGGTCAGCGTCGTCGCGTCCGCCATCGTGAACGGCACGTCCAGGATGCGCGCGAGCGTTTGCGCGAGCAAAGTCTTGCCGCAGCCGGTCGGCCCGACCAGCAGGATGTTCGACTTGGCGAGTTCGACGTCCGCGCCCTTGGCGCCATGGTTCAGCCGCTTGTAGTGGTTGTGCACCGCCACCGAAAGGACGCGCTTCGCCTGCTTCTGGCCGATGACGTAATCGTCCAGCACGTTGCAGATTTCCTGCGGCGACGGCACACCGCCATCCTTCTTGGCGACCAGTGCGGACTTGGTCTCCTCGCGGATGATGTCGTTGCACAGCTCGACGCATTCGTCGCAGATGAACACGGTCGGTCCGGCGATCAGCTTGCGAACCTCGTGCTGCGACTTGCCGCAGAACGAGCAATAGAGGGTGCTCTTCGAGTCGCCACCGCTCAGTTTCGTCATTCAAACTTCCTTGTCGCGGGGGAGATTCCCGCTGGTGAGGCCGGGCATGGTAACCCGGCCGGTACGCAAACCACAACGGTCAAACGTCCCTAACGGCCGCAACCGGGCGGGCGCCCGGCGCGGCATCGGGGCGTTACGCCGCCTGCGCGACCTCGTCGGCCGGCGTCGGGCGCTTGTCGAACACCTCATCGACCAGCCCGAAATCCTTTGCCTCATGCGCCTCGAGGAACGTGTCGCGATCCATGCGACGCTCGATCTCCTCCAGCGGCTGGCCGGTGTACTGGGCGTACAGATCGTTCATCCGCTTGCGGATGCGCAGGATTTCCTTGGCCTGGATCTCGATGTCGGACGCCATGCCCTGCGCGCCGCCCGACGGCTGGTGGATCATGATCCGCGCGTTGGTCAGCGCGATGCGCATGCCGGGCTCGCCGCTGGCGAGCAGGAAGCTGCCCATCGACGCCGCCTGGCCGATGCAGACCGTGCCGACGCGCGGGCGGATGTACTGCATCGTGTCGTGGATCGCCATGCCCGCCGTGACGACGCCGCCCGGCGAGTTGATGTACATGAAGATGTCCTTCTTCGGGTTCTCGGACTCGAGGAAGAGCAGCTGCGCGGTGATCAGGCTGGCCATGCCGTCCTCGACCCCGCCGGTGACGAAGATGATCCGCTCGCGAAGCAGGCGGCTGAAGATGTCGAACGAGCGCTCGCCGCGGTTCGACTGTTCGATCACGATCGGCACGAGGCCCGCCTGGGTTTGCTGCAAGCCAAGGCCCGCGCGCCCCAGATGGTTCGCGAAATCGCCGGTCTCGAACGGATTGTGCATGGATGTCTCTCTTGTGCCCTAAGGAACGCCAACATCGGCGCTCCCGGCGGACAGTTCAAGCCCCGTTGCCCGGCGCCGGCAGGGCCAGATAGGCGAGCCGCCGAACCTCGCGCCGCCCACGCACCACGGTGTCGAGGATCAGCCCGGCGAACCAGCAGAGCGCAGCGACCGTCATCAGCCCGGTAATCAGGATCGCGGTCGGAAAGCGCGGCACCAGCCCGGTCTGCATATAGGTGATCGCCAGCGGAATGCCGAGCGCGACCGCGAGGAGCGCGAGCAACGCCGCGATGAGGCCGAAGAACAGCAGCGGCCGCTCGATCCGGTACAGAGTGACGATCGTGCGCAGGATGCGCCAGCCGTCCGAATAGGTGCTGAGCTTCGAGGTCGAGCCCTCCGGCCGCGCGAAATAGGGCGTCTCCACCTCAGCCACCGGCATCTTGAGCTCCAGCGCGTGGACGCTGATCTCGGTCTCGATCTCGAACCCGGACGACAGCGATGGGAAGCTCTTGACGAAGCGGCGCGAGAAGACGCGATAGCCCGACAGGATGTCGGTGAAGCTGCGCCCGAACAGCCGCGCGAGCATGCCGGTCAGCAAGGCGTTGCCGAAGCGGTGACCGCGGCGGTAGCTCTCCTGGACCTGGCTGATGCGGCTGCCGACGATCATGTCGGCCTGGTCTTCGATCAGGCGCGCGACCAGCGCCGGCGCGGAGGCCGCGTCATAGGTCGCGTCGCCGTCCGCCATCACATAGACGTCCGCGTCGATGTCCGCGAACATCCGCCGCACGACGTTGCCCTTGCCCTGAATGCGCTCGCGCCGCACCACGGCGCCGGCCGCGCGCGCGACCTCGACGGTGCGGTCGCGGGAATTGTTGTCGTAGACGTAGACGGTCGCGTCCGGCAGCGCGGCTTGGAACCCCGCCACCGTCTGCGCGATCGCGGCTTCCTCGTTGTAGCAGGGCAGCAGGACTGCGATTCGCGGCTGCGTCACTTCACTGCCCCCGTCTTCATGCAAGCGGACAAAAGCCGCGTCCCATTTAGCGTCATTCCCGCGCAGGCGGGAATCCAGAAACGCTGATGGCCCGAACCCCTGTGGGCCTTGCGCGTCTGGATCCCCGCCTCCGCGGGGATGACGTTAGGGGTCGATGCACAAGCCCCAGACATGCGTCATCCCGGCGAATGCCGGGACCCATGGATGCGGAACAACCGAAGAGTTCGCGCCCCCTCGCCATGCGCGTCAGTGGGTCCCGGCATTCGCCGGGACGACGAGCAGGGAGGGAGCAATGCCCCCTCCCCTCGATCAGCCCTCGGCCTTCGGCGCCGCGGCCTTCTTGGCGCGCGGCTTCTTCGCCGGCGCTGCGTCGGCGGCCTCGGTCCCTTCGGCGGCCTCGGCGGCGACCGGCGACGCTTCGGTCACCTGCGTCTCCGCCTCGACCGGCGCGGCGGCCTTCTTGGCGCGCGGCTTCTTGGCGGGCGCGGCCTCGGCCTCCGCTTCCGCCGCCGGAGCCTCGACTGCGCCGGCGTCCTCGCCCTTGGCGGCCGGCTTCTTCGCCGCAGCCTTCTTGGCGGGCTTCGCCTCGTCGCCCTCGGCCTTGGCATCCGCCTTCTTGGCGGACTTGCGCGGCTTGGGATTGTCGTGGTCGTGGCTATGCGTGCCGGTCGCGAAACCGTCCTCGCTCTCGATCGCGGCTTCCAGCTCCTCGCGGGTCGCCTCGCGGTCGCTGATCTCGGCCTTGTCGAACAGGAAGTCGACGACCTTGTCCTCGTACAGCGGCGCACGCAGCTGGGCGGCCGCCATCGGCTCCTGCTGGACATACTGGATGAAGCGCTGGCGATCTTCCGGGCCGTACTGCTGCGCGGCCTGCGCGATCAGGCGATTCATCTCCTGGCTGCTGATCTCGACGCCGTTCGACTGGCCGATCTCGGACAGCAACAGGCCCAGGCGGACGCGACGCTCGGCGATCTTGCGATAGTCGTCGCGCTCGGCCTCCATCTCGGCCAGCGCCGCCTGCGGATCTTCCTCGTGGCTCGCCTCATGCTCGAGCTGATGCCAGATCTGCTGGAACTCGGCCTCGACCATCGACGGCGGCACTTCGAAATCATGCCCCTCGGCGAGCTGGTCGAGCAGCTTACGCTTCATGTGCGTGCGGGTGAGCCCGTTATGCTCCTGCTCGATCTGACCCTTGATCAGCCCGCGCAGCTGCTCGAGGCTCTCGAGGCCGAGGTTCTTGGCCAGATCCTCGTCGATCTTGCTCTCGCCGGCGGTCTTCACCGACTTGACGGTGATGTCGAACGTCGCGGGCTGCCCGGCGAGGTTCGCCGCGCCATAATCCTCCGGGAAGGTGACGTTCAGCGTCTTTTCCTCGCCGGCCTTCACGCCGACCAGCTGCTCCTCGAAGCCCGGGATCAGGCGGCCCGAGCCGAGCTCGACGCCCATGTCCGTGCCGGTGCCGCCGTCGAAGGCGACGCCGTCGCTGGTCTTGCCGACGAAGTCGACGGTGACCAGGTCACCCATCTCGGCCGCCTTGTCGCCCGCATCGTCCCAGCGCTTGGACTGGTCGGCGAACTTCTGCAGCTGCTCGTCGACCAGCGCGTCGGCGACGGGAACGGTCAGTCGCTCCAGCTTCAGCGCGTCGATCGCCGGCGTCGGCACGGTCGGCAGCACTTCGAGCTCGACCTTGACCTCGGCGTCCTTGCCCGGCGCATAGCCTTCGTTCAGCTCGACCGAGGGCTGCATCGCGGGGCGCAGCCCCTTGTCGGCGATCAGCGCCTGCACGCCTTGCTGGATCGCGCTGTTCAGCGCGTCGGCGGCAAGCGCCTCGCCGTGCATCTTGCGCACCAGGTTCGCCGGCACCTTGCCGGGGCGGAAGCCGGGCATGCGCACCTGCGGGGCGACGCGCTTGACCTCGGCGTCGACCTTGGCGTCGATGTCCTTGGCGGTGATGGTCAGCGTGTAGGCGCGCTTCAGCCCCTCGTTCAACGTCTCGACAGTCTGCATCTTGGGCCTTCGATCTGGAGAAAATGCCTGAAATCTTTTGAGGCTTCCGGTCCCGCCACTGGCGGCGGGACTGGTGCGGGCGAAGGGACTCGAACCCCCACATCTTGCGATACTGGAACCTAAATCCAGCGCGTCTACCAGTTCCGCCACGCCCGCATGAGGACCCGCCGTTGGGCGCGCGTCTATATCAGCATGGCGCAAAGGCACAAGGGGAGGCAACCGTTCGCCGCACGATGGCGTTGAGGAAAGCCGTACAAGGAGAGAAAGCCATGGCCACGCAGCCGCCGCCCGAAGCCCCTACCCCCTCGCCCCAGCCCGTCGAGCCGACCGCGCCGCCGCCGGAGATCACGCCGCCGACCCCGGACATCGACCAGCCGTCGCCGGGCACGCCCGCCACCGATCCGGGCACGCAGACCCCGAGCGAAGTCTGAGGAGCCGCTGCGCCATGAGCCCGACCGATCCGCATCCAGACGACCTTCCCGCCGACGCGCCGGAGGACAATCCAGACAGCCCGCCCGCCGAGGATCGTGACGACCCCCGTCCCGACATCCAGCAGGTGGTCGAGGCCCGCGCCGATGCCGTCGCCCGCGGCGAGGGAGGCGAAGAGCCCTCCCGCTTCACCGATACCGGCGCCTTCGACGGCAACAGCGGTACCGGCGGCGAGGTGAAGAACCAGGACCTGACCCAGCAGTGATGCACGGGCGGGGCGGCCGCCAGGGGTGGCCCCGCCTCGTGTGTGATCCAGCAAGGCTGGATCGGGGCGACGCCGGCCCTCGCCCCCACCCGGCCGCCCGCACGGCGTATCGTGGATGGGCGGCCGGTTGGGGCGAGCGCCGAGGCCGCCTCCACGCTCATGGATCGGACTCTAGGGAGCGGGCGGAACGCGTCGGGCGCTGATCACGCGGATCGTCTCGACCGACACCTGCCCCTTGAACGCGCCGTTCACGGTGGCGGTCGGCGAGACGGGGGTGTCGAGAATCTTCGTCACCACGTCCATCCCCTCGACGACATGGCCGAAAGCGGCATAGCCCAGGTTGTCACCCGGCTTGGCGGGGTCGGCATCCAGCGACGGGCTCTGGTCACCGACGCTGATGGTGAAGTCGCCGCGCGCGCTGCCCGGTTCGAAGCGCGCGACCGAAATCGCTCCGCTCGTGTGGTGCAGTCCGGTCTGCGTGGTCGGCTCGTGCCTGATCGGGGGCAGCACCCTCCTCGGGTCGCCGTTCGTGCCGAACTGGATGAAGCCGAACTGGTCGGCCACCTTGACCGCGCGGTAGAAGACGACCCCATCCAGCCGGTGACCATCGACATATTTGAGGAAATTGCCCGCCGTGATCGGCGCATGCGCCGTGTCCGCCTCGATCACGATCCGCCCCGCGGTCGTATCGAGCGCGACGCGCGGCAGCGCCACCGGAGCGGGCGCGGGCGCGGGCACCTGCTGCGCCATCGCGGGGCTGCAAGCCCATATCGCCAGCGCCGTGAGCGCTCCTCGCACGATCATCCGCGTATCTCCCATCGGGTTCAGCCGGCCAGCGCCTTCTTCAGCACATCGTTGACGACGGCGGGGTTCGCCTTGCCGCCCATCGCCTTCATCGTCTGGCCGACGAAGAAGCCGAACAACGCCTCCTTGCCGCCGCGATACTGTTCGAGCTGGTTGGGGTTCTTTGCCAGCACCTCGGCGATCACCGCCTCGATCGCGCCCGTGTCGCTGGTCTGCTTCAACCCGCGATCCTCGACGATCTTCGCCGGCGCGTCACCCGTCTCCAGCATCACCTCGAACACCTGCTTCGCCAGGCTTCCGGACAGCGTGCCGTCCGCGACCAGCGCGAGCAGCTCCGCCGCCTGTGTCGGGCTGACGGGAGAATCGGCGATGTCGCGGCCCGTACGGTTGAGGGCGCCGAACAGCTCCGACGTCGTCCAGTTCGCCGCCGCGACCGGCGCCGCGCCCGCGTCGAGCAGTGTATCGAACCAGCGCGCCGCCTCGACCTCCGCGGTCAGCACGCCCGCCTGATAGGGCGAGATGCCCGCCGCCTCGTACCGCGCGCGCTTGGCGTCGGGCAGTTCGGGCAGGCTCGCCCGGCATTCGTCCAGGAACGCCTCGTCCAGCTCCAGCGGCAACAGGTCGGGATCGGGAAAGTACCGGTAATCCTGCGCATCTTCCTTCGACCGCATCGACCGCGTCTGCCCCGTGTCGGGGTTGAACAGCCGTGTCTCCTGCACGATGGCGCCACCGTCCTCCAGCACCGCGACCTGTCGCTTCGCCTCATGCTCGATCGCCTGCATGACGAAGCGCACCGAATTGACGTTCTTCGTCTCCGTCCGCGTGCCGAAGGGCTCGCCCGGCTTGCGAACCGAGACATTGACGTCGGCGCGCATCGATCCCTGGTCCATGTTGCCGTCGCAGCTGCCGACATAGCGCAGGATCGACCGCAATTTCGTCAGGTAAGCCCCTGCTTCGGCAGGAGAACGCATGTCCGGGCGACTGACGATCTCCATCAATGCCACGCCCGACCGGTTGAGGTCGACATAGCTTTTGGTCGGGTGCTGGTCGTGCATCAGCTTGCCCGCGTCCTGCTCGACGTGGATCCGCTCGATCCCGATCCGCTTGACCTGGTCGGGGTTCTTGTCGTCGGGGCTGACGTCGAGATGCCCCTCGCCGACCAGCGGATGATACAGCTGGCTGATCTGGTACCCCTGCGGCAGGTCGGCGTAGAAATAATTCTTGCGGTCGAACCGCGACCAGCGATTGATCTGCGCGTCGATCGCCATGCCGGTGCGCACCGCCTGGCGGATGCATTCGCGGTTCGGCACCGGCAGCATGCCCGGCATCGCCGCGTCGACCAGCGACACCTGCGTGTTGGGCTCCGCGCCGAAGGCGGTCGCCGCGCCGGAAAAGAGCTTGGCGTTGCTCGTCACCTGCGCGTGGACCTCCAGGCCGATCACGACCTCCCATTCGCCGGTGGCGCCCTGGATGCGATACGTCGATTCGGTCATGGATGCGTCTCTGGGGTAATGAGGGTTAGGTCGGGGAAATAGCTGGCGAGCCTGCAGTCGCGGGTGACGAGAGCGGCGTCGAGCGTCACGGAATGGCCCGCGATCAGGAAATCCGCCAGGATCGACTGGCGGGCACCGCCCCGCTGACGATAGGTCGCAAAGGCCTTGCCCGCGGCCAAAGCCGCCTCCTGCGTCAGGGGGAGTGTTTCGATCTGGAACCTTTCCAGATCGACGGCCAGGCCGTCCGGCCGCTGGGCACCCGCCGCCACCTCTGCGACGATCACATGATTGCATCCGAGCGCGTCGGCCGCCACCAGTTGCGTATAGATCCGGCGGGACCAGATGGTCGCGGGCGTCTCCACCACGTTCAGCAGATCGATGATGATGTTGGTGTCGAGCAGGATCACGGCAGCGGTTCGTCGCCGCGCAAGTCGCGCATGATTTCGTCCGTGGGACGCGTGAATTGCGGGTTGGCGCGCACCGCGGCGAACAAGGCCTCTATCCGCGCCGCGCGCTCCTCGGGCGCTTCGTCCGGCCAGCGCTTGCCCGGCAAGACCACCGCCTCGCCGCGATCGTTGATACCCACCTCCACCGGTCGACCGGGCACCAGCCCGATCGCGTCGCGCACGTCCTTGGGGATCAGAACCTGACCCTTGCTCGTCATATTGGTCGTCGTGCGCTTGTCGAGCGGTGCATTCATCGCGCGCCTCCAGTGTTACCAAGGTAACACCTTCGCGGCCGAGCGTCTACCACCACGCCTCGGGCCGCGCGGTGAAGCCAGCGCGCTGCTCGATCGCGAGGGCCGCGTTGAGCACGCCCTGTTCGTCGAGCGGCTTGCCGATCACCTGGAGGCCCAGCGGCAGGCCCGCGGCATCCAGCCCGCCCGGCACGCTCATCGCCGGCAGGCCGGCGAGGCTCGACGGCACGGTGAAGACGTCGTTCAGGTACATGGCGATCGGATCGGCCGACTTCTCGCCCAGCGCGAATGCCGCCGACGGCGCGGTCGGCGTCAGCAGGACGTCGCACGTCTCCCACGCCCGTTCGAAGTCGCGCGCGATCAGCGTGCGCACCTTCTGCGCCTGCGTGTAATAGGCGTCGTAGAATCCGGCGGAGAGCACGTAGGCGCCGATCATGATCCGGCGCTTCACCTCCGCGCCGAAGCCATCGGCCCGAGTCGCGGCATACATGTCCTGCAGCCCCGCGCCCTGCGGCAGGTCGCGCAGGCCGTAGCGCACGCCGTCGTAGCGCGCGAGGTTGGACGAAGCCTCCGCCGGGGCGATGATGTAATAGGCGGGCAACGCATATTTCGTGTGCGGCAGCGACACGTCGACGATCGTCGCGCCGGCGTCCTTCAGCCAAGCGATCCCCTGCTGCCACAGCGCCTCGATCTCGGCGGGCATGCCGTCGACGCGATATTCCTTCGGAATGCCGACGCGCTTGCCGGTCAGGTCGGCGGAAAGGCCCGCCTCCCACGCCGGCACGTCGAGCTTGAGCGAGGTCGCGTCCTTCGGGTCGAAACCCGCCATGGCTTCCAGCATGATCGCGCAGTCGCGCACGTCCACCGCCATCGGCCCGGCCTGGTCGAGGCTGGAGGCGAAGGCGATCACGCCCCAGCGCGAGCACCGGCCATAGGTCGGCTTGATGCCGCTGATGCCGGTGAAGGCAGCGGGCTGGCGGATCGAGCCGCCCGTGTCGGTGCCGGTCGCGCCGGGGCACAGCCGCGCCGCGACGGCGGAGGAGCTGCCGCCCGACGATCCGCCCGGCGCCAGCGACTCGTTGCCGCCGGCGCGCCGCCACGGCGAGATGACGTTGCCGAACGCGCTGGTCTCGTTCGACGATCCCATCGCGAACTGGTCCATGTTCAGCTTGCCGAGCATGCCCGCGCCCGCGTCCCACAGATTCTGCGACACGGTCGATTCATAGGTCGGCGTGAAGCCTTCCAGGATGTGGCTCCCCGCGGTGGTCGCCACGCCCTTGGTGCAGAACAGGTCCTTCATGCCGATCGGCACGCCGGCGAGCGCCTTGGGCGCCTCTCCCGCCGCGCGCGCGGCATCGGCGGCGCGGGCGGCGGCCAGCGCATGGTCGGGCGTCTCGACGAGGAAGGCGTTGAGCGGCTTGGCCGCGGCGACCTTGGCGACGAAGGCTTCCGCTACCTCGACCGCGGAGAAATCGCCGGCGCGCACGCCGTCGCGGATCGCGGCGATGCCCAGGGTGGTGAGGTCGGTCACGAAATGTCTCCTGCGCGGATGATCGAACGATGCGGCTGCGTCATCACTCGATCACCTTCGGCACGGTGAAGAAGCCGTGCTCCGCTTCCGGGGCATTGGCCATCAGCTCGTCGCGCTTGCCGCCGCCGGTCAGCGGGTCGGCATCGACCACGTCGTCGCGCAGGCGCAGGCTGTTTGGGATGACCGCGGTCATCGGCTCGACGCCGGTCGTGTCGACCTCGCCCAGCTGCTCGATCCAGCCCAGGATATTGCCGAGCTCCGGCGCGAGCCGGGCGGCCTCCTCGTCGGTGATCGCGATCCGCGCGAGGCTCGCGATCTTCTTCACAATGGTGGTGTCTACGGACATGGGCAAGCGGCTAGCCGCTGCCGCGGGACGGTGCAAGCGCCTGTCCCCCGCATGCGCCAGCGTGGCGGCCCGTCGGCACCCGCGCGTCCGCCTGCCTAGGGCCGATCAGGCGATCGCGGCGATCCAGTCCGGCAGGTCCGCGAGTCGCTCCAGACGCGCATAGCGCGGTGTCCCCACCGGTTCCGCCGCGGCTTCATGCGCCCAGGCGCCCTCCTGGGGAATATACGCCGCCCATCCGCCTGCCTCGAGCGCCGGCAGCACGTCCGACCGCATCGAATCCCCTGCCATCGCCGCCCGCGCCGCCGCGACGCCATGAGCGGCGAAGACCCGGCGGAACGTCGCCGCCGTCTTGTCGCTGACGATCTCGATCCCTGCGAAGCGATCGCCGAGCCCGGATGCGGCGAGCTTCGCCTCCTGGTGCATGAGGTCCCCCTTCGTCACCAGGACGAGTCGGGCCATGTCGGCCAGCCGATCCAGCGTCGCCTCCACGCCGTCCAGCAATGCGACCGGATGCGCCAGCAACGCACGGCCGGCATCCAGGATGTCGACGACCATTCGCGTCGGCAGCGTGTCGCCGGCAAGTTGCGTCGCCGTCTCGATCATCGACAGCGTGAATCCCTTGGCGCCATAGCCGTACAGCCGAAGGTTGCGCGCCTCGCAGGCGTCGAGCGTCGCGCGCGTGATCGCAGCGTCCGCAAAGGGCCGCAGCATGGATTGCAAGGCATCCTGCGCCGCCTGGAAGTGGCGCATGTTGTGCCACAGCGTATCGTCGGCATCGAGGCAGATGAGGTCGATCGGCATGACGCCGGCCTGTGCCCGCTACGCGCGCCCGTGCAAAGAGGGCGCGCGCTCAGGCGGCGGGCGGCGACGGGCGCTCGGACACGCCGCCCGCGGGAGCGGCCGCCCCGTCCGATCCGGCGGATGCGGCATAGGCGGCGGCCGCATCGGCCCGCGGCGATGCCGCGGCCTTGCCGTCGCCGCCGCCGAAGCCCAGCGTCGCCATGCGGCGCGCCACCTCCTCGTCGATCCGGCGTTCCAGCGCGGCGCGCGCGTCGGGTGCCATCGCCCTCAGATCGGACTCCCCGACCTTCATCTCGCGCATGATGTCCGCCCGAAGTTTCTTGGCGAGACGCTGCGCGGGGGTCTGCGCCGCCTCGGCCCGGAACGCGGCGACGGCGGCCTTCAGCTTGGCGCTCGAATCCTCTGTCGGCCGTCCCTGCGGCGCCGTCGGATAGCGATCGTCGTAGACGACCGGCAGGCCCGCATCGCGCTGCAGGCCCATCATGGCCGCCAGCGCCGCCCGCTGCCGAAAGGCCATGCCCAGCCCGCCCGGGGCTGAGGCATTCGCCTCGGCCTCGTGGCTCAGATAGGCGATCATGTTGAGCGGCGTATCCGCATCGGCGCGCGACTGGACCAGGTCCGTTGCGCCGGCCAGCGCCTGAGCGCCGATGCGCCCGGACTCGACCAAAGCAGAGACGACCCTGCCCAGCTGCCGCGGACTGATCCGCGTGAAGTCCACCCTGTCCGCGGATCCCGTGTCCGCTGTCCCCACGCTCTCCTCGGCGCCGGGCGCGCCCGCTTGACTGACGGCACGCGGCGCCCCCGACGCCGCGGCCTGACGGATCGGTGCCGTTCGCTGCCATGCCGTGATATCCCACATCACGTCCCTCCCTTTCGTCATCTCCCCGACCGAGCGATCGTCGCACACAAGCGTTAACGCTTTGCGACCGAAACGGACATTCCCCTTATCCGGTCGCCATTGCGTCCCCGCGCGCGGTCGGGCAGGACGCGCGCCATCACCGCACAGGAGCGAGGCTTGGCCCGCAAGTTCCTCTACGTCATTGCCGTTCTGATCGCGCTCGTGCTCGCCGCGGGGATCGCCTATCGCTATTACGGGGCGCAGCTGCTGCGTGCCGCCCTGGTGCCCTCGGAAACCTTCCGCGCGCAGCCCGGCGTCACGCCGGCGACCTATCGCGAGGCGCGGATGTGGATCGCGCGGCCCGATATCGCCGGCAATCCGGCGCTTTGGGCGCCCGCCGGCTATGCGCCCGCCGAAGCGCCCGCCGCCGCGGTCTTCTTCATCCACCCGACCAGCTATATCGGCCGCGACCATTGGAACGCGACGCTCACCGAACCGGAGACCAATGCACGCGCCGCGATCTTCCTGCGCGGTCAGGCGAGCGCGTTCAACGCCGCGGGCGAGATCTGGGCACCCCGCTACCGGCAGGCGACGTTCGGTGCCTTCCTGACCAGCGTCGCGGATGCCAACCGCGCGCTCGACCTTGCCTATCGCGACGTCGCCGCGGCGTTCGACGCCTTCCTCACGCAGGTCGACCCCAAGCGTCCGATCATCCTCGCCGGCCATAGCCAGGGCGCGCTCCACCTGACCCGGCTGCTCCGCGAGAAGGTCGCGGGCAAGCCGCTCGCGCGGCGGATCGTCGCGGTCTATGTCGTCGGCTGGCCCGTGTCGAAGGCGACCGATCTCGCCGCGCTCGGCCTGCCCGAATGCACGCGCGCCGATCAGGCCGGCTGCCTCCTCTCGTGGCAGAGTTTCGCCGAGCCCGCCGATCCTTCGCTGATCCTCGAGACCTACGATCGCACGATCGGCTTCGACGGCAGGCCGCGCAAGGATACGCCGATGGTCTGTACCAATCCCCTCACCGGCACCGCCGATGCCACCGCACCGGCAAGCGAGAACCTGGGCACGCTCTTTCCCTCCGCCGATCTCAGCACCGCGGCGATCGCACCCGGCAAGGTCCCCGCCGCCTGTCAGGGACGCGGCCTGCTGATGATCGGCGCATCGCCGCCCGACCTCGGCAATTACGTGCTGCCCGGCAACAACTACCACGTCTATGACTACAGCCTGTTCTGGGCCAATGTCCGCGCCGACGCGGACCGCCGCCTCGCGGCATTCCAGACGCAGCGCAAGGCCGCGCGATGATCACGACGGACGCAGCCGCCTTCCGCGCCGCGCTGCCCGCGGGCGGGCGCCTGCTCGGGCTCGATGTTGGCACGAAGACGATCGGCACCGCCTTGTGCGATGCCGGCTGGAGCTTCGCGAGCCCTGCGCTGCTGGTTCGCCGCACCAAGTTCAGCAAGGACAAGGCGCAGCTCGCCGACCTGATCGCGGCGCAGGGCGTACGCGGACTCGTCATCGGCCTGCCGCTCAACCTCGATGGGAGCGACAGCCCGCGCACCCAGTCGACGCGCGCCTTTGCGCGGAACATGGTGGATACCGGCCTGCCGATCCTGCTGTGGGACGAGCGCTGGTCCACCGTCGCGGTCGAGCGTGCGATGATCGAACAGGACATGAGCCGTGCCAAGCGCGCGGAACGCATCGACAATCTCGCCGCCGCCCACATCCTGCAGGCGGCGATAGACGCACTGGTGGCGGTTCCCGTCCAGGATTGATCGGAAACGTCGATCGGGCTGATCGACAGTTCTCGGCAGGAGCCGGATTGGCCATGCCGCGTTGCAGCGCCACATGGAGGCCCTCCGGGCGTCCTGCCCCATCCGATTTCCATCGAGGACTTCAGCCATGCCGACCCCCACCAACGGCTTCGCCGCCCAATCCGCCGATGCGCCGCTGGCGCCGTTCAGCTTCGAACGCCGCGATCCCGGTCCCAAGGACGTCGCGATCGACATCCAATATTGTGGCGTGTGCCACTCCGACCTCCATACCGCCCGCGGTGAGTGGGACGGCACGCTCTATCCCTGCGTGCCCGGCCATGAGATCGTCGGCCGCGTCACCGCGGTCGGCAGCGAGGTGACCAAGTTCAAGGTCGGCGACATCGCCGGGGTCGGCTGCATGGTCGACAGCTGCGGCCACTGCCCCTCCTGCCACGACGGCGAGGAGCAATATTGCACCGGCGGGGGCTTCGTCGGCACCTATAACGGTCCCGACCCGGTGATGAACGGCCACACCTTTGGCGGCTATTCCGACCATATCGTCGTCGACGAGGACTTCGTGCTCCACATCGGCCATGACGAGCAGGATCTCGCCGCGGTCGCGCCGCTGCTCTGCGCGGGCATCACCACCTATTCGCCGCTCCATCATTGGAAGGTCGGCCCGGGGCAGAAGGTCGGCATCGTCGGTTTGGGCGGGCTCGGCCACATGGGCGTCAAGATCGCCAACGCGATGGGCGCGGAAGTCTATGTCTTCTCGACCTCGCCCAACAAGCGCGAGGATGCGCAACGACTGGGCGCAAAGGACCTGATCGTATCGAAGGACGCCGATCAGATGGCCGCGCACCAGGGCAGTTTCGATTTCATCCTGAACACCGTCGCCGCCCCCCACGATCTCGACGCGCTACTGGTACAGTTGAAGCGCGACGGCACGATGTGCCTCGTCGGCGTCCCCGCCGAGCCGCATCCCAGCCCCTCCGTCGGCAACCTCGTCTTCGCGCGCCGCGCGCTGGCGGGCTCGCTGATCGGCGGGATCAAGGAAACGCAGGAGATGCTCGACTTCTGCAAGGAGCATGGCCTGACCGCCGACATCGAGATGATCCGGATGGACGAGATCAACACCGCCTACGACCGGATGGTGAAGAGCGACGTCAAGTATCGCTTCGTCATCGACATGGCGACGCTCGACTCCGCGGCGTGAGGCCGGGCGCCGCGCGTCCCGCGGAGGCGGGATCGACGCGGCGCCGCCTTGCCGGCGCGATGGCGTGCGCGCGCGCCGTCGCGGTCGCCGCGGCCCATGCGTTGCGCGGCCGCGGCACCGCGCTCACTGTCGCATGATGTCCGCATCGACGAACCGAACGTTCTTCGCTCCGGATCGCTCGAACTCCGCTCTCGGCGGGGCCCAGAACAGCGTCTCGCCCTTTTTCATCGCGTCGAGGACCGACTGCGGGGCGTTGGTCGTGATCGCAACATCGATCCCATGGGTCCGATAGAATTCCCGGAATTCCTCGTTCTCGCGCCGGAGATTGGCTTTGCCCTCGGGCGTGATGGACATCTTGTCGATGTACGCCGCGGACATGGGCCCGCCGTGCATCGCGACGATGCCCTTGCCGGTGACGATCTTGTAGGTGCCGCCCATGAAGAGAAATTGCGCGCAGGCGGAGGCACAGAGGCCGTCGACGATGATCGTGTAATGGTATCGTTCCAGGTACCGCGTCGTGTCGAGCGCCGTCTGCAGGCCACCACCGGGGCTCTTGGCGACGACGACGAGATCGTCACGATAGGATCGACCGGTGATCATCCGTTCGAGCCGCCCCTCGACGTCAAATTGGCCATCGATACAAAGGACGTTGGATTTCTCGTCGTAATACGCCGCTTTCTTGCCCCCGCATATCGCGGTCAGCGCCCTGATCTCACCCGCATCGGAGATAGGCAGCGCGCGTATCGTCGCCTGCGCCTGCGGCATGAAGAACCAAATGGGCAACAATCTAGCAGTTGCAAGAACGACTAGATTTCTGAAGCACATGAATCAGCACCTGACCGTTATTGATCCATTGGTGTTCGTAGTAGTAGTGGGGGTACTTCCGTTCGGGCATGTGCATACAACGACAGGTATATTGTAAGGCCCTGGCGTACTTACGCACACCGGCGCCTGCTGCTGTCCGCCTCCTACCAATCTCGTCAGCTTGCTGCTTAAGCTACGCATTGCGGGTCCCTTCATCTACTGAAGTGAGTTACTTCGGCCTTTTTGTCCTCGGCGACCTACGGCATCAACCAAAGAATAGTCCGATACGGATATTATTCTATCTCCGATCGAAATGGCGACAGCCGTTCGTGGCCTGCCGGCCGCGTCGCGATGCAGGTTGCCCCCCGGCCCGCGCGCGTATACCCGGCGCTCTCGATGACAGCGTCCGATCACCGCCCCGCCGCGCAGCTTCCTGGCGGCGCCGTCTTTCCGCACCGGCATCTGACCGGCATCGACGGCCTCCAGCCGCACGAGATCATGTTCCTGCTCGACGAGGCGGAGCGCTGGATCGGTGCGAATCGCGACCATGCCGCCCCCGACAAGCGGCTTGCCGGCCTCACCCAGATCAACGCCTTCTTCGAAAACTCGACGCGGACGCTGCTCAGCTTCGAGATCGCGGGCAAGAGGCTGGGCGCCGATGTCGTCAACATGCATGCCGCGCAGTCGAGTGTGAAGAAGGGCGAGACGCTGATCGATACGGCGCAGACGCTGAACGCGATGCGCGCCGACGTCATCGTCATCCGCCACATGGCATCGGGCGCCGTGCGCCTGATCGCGGACAAGGTCGACTGCCCGGTGCTCAATGCAGGCGACGGCCGCCACGAACATCCCACCCAGGCGTTGCTCGACGCGCTGACCATCCGCCGTCGCCGCGGCAGCATCGCCGGCCAGCGGGTCGTCATCTGCGGCGACGTGCTGCACAGCCGGGTCGCGCGGTCCAACATCCTCAGCCTGACCGCGCTTGCGGCCGAAGTGCGCGTCTGCGCGCCATCAACGCTGATGCCCCCGGCGATCGAGCGAATGGGTGTCACCGCCTTCACCGATTTCGACAAGGCGCTGGTCGGCGCCGACGTGGTGATGATGCTGCGCGTCCAGAACGAGCGGATGGACGGCGCCTATATCCCGTCGACGCGCGAATATCGCCTTCGGTACGGGCTCACGCCCGAGCGTATGGCGCGCCTGCCCGACGCGCTGGTCATGCACCCGGGGCCGATGAACCGCGGCGTCGAGATCGACTCGAGCGTCGCCGACGGTCCGCAATCGGCGATCACGGAGCAGGTGGAGATGGGCGTGGCGGTACGCATGGCGTGTCTGGACATCCTGACCCGACGCGCGCGCAAGGTGGAGGGCTGGGCATGACCGTCACCGCTTTTCTTAACGCGCGGCTCGTCTGCCCGGTCGCCGGCACGCGCGACGGCGGGCTTCTGGTCCGCGACGGGGCGATCGTCGCCGCCGGTACGATCGACGTTCCCGCCGATGCACTGACGGTCGACTGCGCCGGCAAGGTGCTGGCGCCCGGGATCGTCGATTTCGGCATCTTCGCGGTCGATCGCACCGCATGCCGCGCCGGCGGCATCGTGCGCGTCGCGCTGATGCCCGATGGTCGCCCGGTCCTAGACGATCCCGGCATCGTCCAGCGCGCCGCCCTGATCGGCAAGCCCGACCTGTGGATCCATCCGATCGCCGCCGCGACGCGCGGTCTCGCCGGCGCCGAGATGGCGGAGATGGCGATCTGTGCCTCCGCCGGGGCGAAGGCCGTCGGCACCGGCAAGGGCTGGATCGCTGATTCGGGCGTCATGCACCGTGTCCTCGCCTATGCGCGCGATCTCGATATCGCGGTGGTCACGCATGCCGAGGACGGCGGGCTGACGCAGGGGGCGGTCGCGACCGACGGCGAGACGGCGACGCGGCTGGGCCTCGCCTCCGCGCCCGCGATCGCCGAGGCGCTGGCGGTCACGCGCGACATCATGCTGGCGGAGGATAGCGGCGCACGCCTCCACCTTCGGCAGGTGACGACCGCCGCGAGCTTCGACCTCGTCCGCGCGGCGAAGCGTCGCGGGGTGCGCGTGACCTGTGGGATCACCCCCGCGCATCTGCACCTGTCCGACATCGCCGCGAGCGATTTCCGGACCTATGCGCATCTCTCCCCGCCGCTTCGCGGCGAAGCGGACCGGCAGGCGGCGCTTGCCGCCATCGCCGACGGGACGATCGACGTGCTGGCGTCCGGTCACGACCCCAAGGGGCCGGAGGAGAAGCGCCTGCCCTTCGCCGATTCGACACCGGGCATGGCGGGTGCGGAGACGCTGCTGCCGCTGGCGCTGATGCTGGTCCGTGACGGCCACCTGGCGATGGACCGGCTGTTTGCGCTGCTCGCCGCCAATCCGGCGCGGGTGCTTGGCATCGACACGGGCACGCTCGAGGCGGGTAAGCCCGCCGACCTCCTGCTGTTCGACGCCGACACGCCCTGGCAGATCGACGGCACCGCGTTCAGCGGCGGCGGTGCCAATACGCCCTTCGACGGCCTGCCCGTTCAGGGTCGCGTGCTGCGCCTGTGGAAGGGCGGCCGCGAGATCTGAGGACGCGACGGCCAGCGTCCAATGCCGAGGCGTCGACCGTGCCGGTGCGCGATAGGCGACACCGGACGGGTTGGCGCGGTCAGCGCGCGGCCACCTGCACCGGCGTCCGCAGCCACTGCGCCATCCGGTCGCCTGCGTCGCGGCGAATGAAGCACGTGCCGCCCTTGGCGCGATAGCCGCGACAGAAGCTGTCCGCCGCCTCGCGGCTGAACCCGCCGACCGAGAGGCGATACAGCTGGCCCTGCCGCCCGGCGAAGGACGCGCCGGTCGGTTGATGGCCGGACAGCGCGGCGAACTTGCGGGTGGCGATCGCCCATCCGGACTTCGCGACCGCGACGGTGCTGTAGGCACCGAGCTGGACGTACCATTCGCCATGCCGCGCCAGCCGCTGCACCGGCGGGACGTTCTGGACGACGACGTTGGCTGCGACCTTCATCGGTCCGGCGGCGCGGAGCATCGGGGCAGGCAGCGGCTGCACGACTTCGCGGCGCGGAGCGAAGGCGATCTTCATGGGTGTCGGGGCCGACGCGGCCGTCGGTGCAGCGACCGTGGCCAGCGTGGCCGCGGCGATCGCGGTTGGCGACGGCGACGGCAGCGGGGCCGGAACGACGGGTTCCGCCGCGGCGACCTGTGTCGGCATCTGGGCCATGGGCGCGCCGACCGGCACCGGTGCGTTGAGCGCCAGCGCGACCGGCAGGCCGGCGTCGGGACCGGGCATCACGCCGAGCAGCGCGGCGACCTGCTGCATCGACGAGCTCGGTTTGGCGAAGGCCGCCCATTGCTCCATGCGCGCGTCGACGTCGGCGGGCGACATGTCGGTGGCCGCGACGACGCGGGCCATCTGCCACTCGCCTGCCAGCGCATAGCTCAGCGCCAGATTCTGCCGCGCCTTCGGACTGCTGTGGCCGGAGCGTACGACGGGCGTCAAAATCGCCACCGCCGTCGCCGGATCGCCCGCAAGCGCCGTGGCGAGACCGAGATCGGCCGCCGGAATGGCATTGCTGTGAGCGCCCAGCGTCGCGCGCGCCGAAACCCAGTCCCCGCCCGCGATCTGCGTCAGCGCGAGGTTGAGCGCCGCCTTGCCATTGTCGGGGGTCAGTTGCAGCACGTCGCCATAGGCCGCCCGCGCGGAGGCGAAGCGACCGGCGCGCATATAGCTGTCGGCCAGGATCATCCGATAGCCGACGTCGCGCGGGGCCAGGCCTACCGCCGCTTCCGCATAGCCGATCGCGACGGGCGCGTCCCGCTTCTGCAGGGCCTGCGCGGCCTTGCTTGCCTGCTTGGCGGCGTCGCGCGCGGCGCGCTGCGCCGCGCGGTCGCTGGCGGCGGCGACATGCGCGCCATTGGCGGTGCAGCCGACCATGGTGCCGCCAAGCACCAGCGCCGACAGGCTGAGCGACAGGATCGTGCGGGTTTTCATCGGTGCTTCCCCCCGGAACTTTTAGCGGCCGCGCTTGCCCTGGGGCAGCTGCGCGACAAGCGCCTCCACCTCCGGGATCGCGGCGAGCAGCGCGTCGAGCGCCTCGGTGACGAGGTCCTGTGCGGACCGGTTGGTGATCGCCGACGCCAGGCGCAGGCGAAGATGCCGCTCCGCGTCCACGCGCAGCGTGAAGGCGGCCTTTCCGGCATGCTGCGTCTCACGGCGCAGGCGGGTCGCCGTGGCGACCGAAACGGATTTGACCGCGGGCGGCGGCGTGATCGCGGCCTGCAGGCGCTCGCGCTCGAGCAGGACGGTCGGGATCGACTCCGCCGACACCGGTGCGGGCGCATCGGGTGATGCCGGCACCACCGCGGGCGCCGCCGACGAGGGCGGCTGCGACTGCGGCTGCGGCTGCGGCTGCGGGGGCACGGCGGCCGGCGCGACCGCGGTCTCCCCGCCCATGTCGTTCCAGCCGAGATCGTCGAGACCATGGCCGAAGCCCCCCAGTCCCTGACTGCGCATTGCGGGTCGCGCCTGCCCCTTGCGGGCGAGCAGGCCGGACGAGAGGGATGCCATCGGCTTGGGTCCGCTGCCGAACATCACGCGCTCAGCCTCCCACCACGCGGCGACCGAAGCCACCGGCCGCCGGCCGCGCCCCGAAGCCGCCGCCGCTAGTCGGGACGGTGAAGACGGTGCGGCGGAAATTCTTTTCCAGCCGGTCGGCGACATAGCTCCACAGCGCGGCCACCTCTGCGGCGGACTTGCCGTTCGGATCAACCTCCATGACGGTGCGGCCATCGATCATCGACGCGGCGAAGTCGGTGCGCTGGTGCAGCGTGATCGGCGCGACGGTGCCGTGCTGCGACAGGGCCACGGCGGCATCGCTGGTGATGCGCGCCTTGGGCGTCGCGGCGTTGACGACGAAGATCAGGGGCTTGCCGGCGCGGTCGCAAAGATCGACTGTCGCGCCGACGGCACGCAGGTCATGCGGGCTCGGCCGGGTGGGTACCACGATCAATTCGGCGACGTTGATGACGCTCTGGATCGCCATGGTGATCGCCGGTGGCGTGTCGATCATCGCGAGCTTGAACCCCTGCTGCCGCAGCGATTCGAGATCGGCGGCGAGCCGGGCGACGGTGGTCTGCGCGAAGGCGGGATATTCCGCCGTCCGCTCGTTCCACCAGTCGGCGAGGGACCCTTGCGGATCGATGTCGATCAGCACGACGGGGCCGTGGCCCGCCATCTGCGCCTGCACGGCCAGGTGTCCGGACAAGGTCGTCTTGCCTGAACCACCCTTTTGCGATGCCATCGCGAGAACGCGCATAGGCCCCCTTCGAAATAAACTGCCCAAATCGGCGATGCTGAGGTGCCAGAGGCGCGCTAAAAAGCCGTTAACGACGCACGAGCGCCCCATCGGCCGCCCGCGCTTTGCCTTCTTGGGCGCGTCGGGGCATGATGCGGGCCAGGGTATCTGAGGGGTGAAGCATGCGTGGCTCGGTTTGGTTCGCGGTGGCGATGCTCGGTGCGGCGTCGCCGGCGGCGGCGCAGAACGTGAAGGCCGGTGTCGATGCCTGGGGTCGCGGCGACTATGCCGCCGCGGTTGACCAATGGCGCGGTCCCGCGGTCGCGGGCGATGCGGATGCGCAGTTCAACCTCGGCCAGGCCTATAAGCTCGGCCGCGGCGTGCCGCTCGATCCGGTGCTGGCCGAAAGCTGGTTCCGCAAGGCCGCCCTGCAGGGCCATGCCCAGGCGGAGGACAATTACGGTCTCGCCCTGTTTCAGGCGAACAAGAAGGCGGATGCCTTGCCCTGGCTCAACAAGTCGGTGGCGCGCGGCGAACCGCGTGCGCAACTCGTACTCGGTACGATGCTGTTCAACGGCGATGGCGTGTCCCGCGACTATCCGCGCGCTTATGCGCTGATGACGCTGGCCTCGCGCGCCGGCCTGGGCGCCGCGTCGGAGACGCTGGCGCAGATGGACGAATATATCACCCCGGCCGATCGCGAACGCGGGACGCAGCTGGCGCAGCAATATGCCGCCGCGCAACGCAGCGCGCCCGATGCTCGTCCCGAGCGGGCGACCCGGATCGCTACCGCGGACCTGCCGCCCTCCCGTCCCCCGGCATCCGCGTCGTCGCCGGCCACACCGCGGCCGCGCATGCCCCAGGCTTCGCCGGATCGTCCGGTGCCGGACCGCGTCGCGGAGCAGCCGGTGATCGCGCATCCGGCACCGAGCAAGCCGGCCCCCGCCGCGGCGCCGACGAAACGGGCGGCCAAGGCCGGTGGCGAAAAAACGCCCGGGCCGGCGGCCAGGGTCGCCGAGCCCCCTCTTGCGCCGAAGCCCCGCGCGAACGGCGGATGGCGGATCCAGATCGGCGCCTTCAGCACCCAGGCGAACGCCGAGGCGCAATGGGCCAAGGTGCACGGCCGCCTC
This sequence comes from Sphingomonas sp. GV3, assembly GCF_031082075.1. Classification (NCBI taxonomy): domain Bacteria; kingdom Pseudomonadati; phylum Pseudomonadota; class Alphaproteobacteria; order Sphingomonadales; family Sphingomonadaceae; genus Sphingomonas; species Sphingomonas sp. GV3. Next base: position 1,382,062 of record NZ_JARWLE010000001.1, read on the forward strand.
GCAGGCGCCCAGCCCGCCTACGTCAAGGCGGGCAACGTCATCCGCCTGCAGGCGGTCGGCTATGCCGACAAGGCGAGGGCGCAGCGCGCCTGCAACGCGTCGGGCGTGTCGTGCGTGGTGATCGCGCCCTGATCGGGCGCGATCAATCGACCCACATCGTGCGGGGATAGCCCTGCGCGTACAGCAGCGCGGAAAGATCGCCGTGATCGATACGCGCCGCCGCCGCCGCCGCGACGACGGGTTTGGCGTGGTAGGCGACACCCAGTCCCGCGCGGCGGATCATCGCCAGGTCGTTGGCACCGTCGCCGACGGCCAGGCTCCGCGCGGGATCGATCCCTCCCGCCTCGATCGCCGCCAGCAACGTCTCCTCCTTCGTCGCCGCGCCGACGATCGGCTTGGCCACGCCGCCCGTCAGTCGCCCGTCGGCGATCAGCAGGCGGTTGGCGATCGCGCGATCGAACCCGATCTCCGCCGCCACCGGCTCCGCGAAGCGCGTGAAGCCGCCGGAGACGAGGATCGCCGTCGCGCCCTGCGCACGCATGGTGCGAACCAGTGCCTTCGCGCCGGGCATGATGGTCACGCGTTCCTTCAGGCAGCGCGCGATCACCGCCTCGTCGAGGCCCGCAAGCAGTGCGACCCGCGCGTCCAGCGCCGCCTCGAAATCGAGCTCGCCGCGCATCGCGCGCTCCGTCACGTCGGCGACTTCGGCCTTGATGCCGGCATAATCGGCCAGCTCGTCGATGCATTCGACCGTGATCATCGTCGAATCCATGTCGGCGACGATCAACGCCTTGGCCCGGCTCGCGATCGGCTGCACGACGATGTCGACCCGCGCGAACGCCTGCTCCAGCGCGACGCGCGCCGCCGCCGCGTCGGTGGCGAAGGGAATGTCCGCCGCGCGACCGGCGTCGATCCATAGCGGCGCCGCGGGCATACAGCCCGCCTGCGCAAGCCGGTCGGCTGCCGTCGAACAATCGCCCGCATCGAGTCGATCTGCTGCTATGAGCGTCGCCGTGAACACCTTGCCCTCCAAACCCGCGCTGGCGCTCATCGCAGGGCCTACCGCCAGCGGCAAGTCCGCCGCGGCGGTCCGCCTGGCCGAAGCGCACGACGGCGTCGTGATCAATGCGGACGCGAGCCAGGTCTATGCGGACCTTCGCATCCTGACCGCGCGCCCCGACACCGCCGACGAGGCGCGCGCGCCGCATCGACTGTTTGGCCATGTCGACGCCGCCGACGCCGGCTATTCCGCCGCCCGATGGGCGCAGGAGGCGCGCGCCGAAATCGACGCCGCACACGCCGGAGGGCGACTGCCGATCCTGGTCGGCGGCACCGGCCTGTACCTGCGCACGCTGATCGACGGCATCGCGCCGGTGCCGACGATCGACCCGGCGATCCGCGCGGCGGTCCGCGCGCTGCCCGTCGCGGACGCGCACCGGCTGCTGGCCGTCGAGGATCCCGCCGCCGCCGCGCGCCTGGCGCCGGCCGATGCGGCGCGCGTCGCGCGTGCACTGGAGGTGGTCCGCTCCACCGGACGTCCGCTGGCGTCCTGGCAGGACGAACGTACCGGCGGGATCGCGGACCGCGTCGCGCTCGCCGCGGTCGTCCTCCTGCCCGATCGCGCGACGCTCATCGAGCGGATCGACGCACGCTGCGCCACGATGTTCGCGACCGGCGCGATCGAGGAGGTCGCCGCCCTGCTCGATCGCAACGACGTTCCCGACGATGCCCCCATCCGGCGCGCGATCGGCGTACCGCCGATCGCAGCCATGGTGCGCGGCGAATGCGACCGCGCCGCGGCGCTTGCCCGGACCAGCCTCGACACCCGCCGCTATGCCAAGCGGCAATATACCTGGTTTCGACACCAGCCACCATCCAGCTGGCATATCGCGACAGATTCTGTCGATGCCGAAAACAAAATTGCATCTTTATTGCTATAATGGGTTGACCCACCCCGGCACCCCCTCTACCCGCGCAGCCCTCGACCAAGGCGTATGGAGGTTATCGTGGCGGAGAAGAGCGGAGCAGACATCCTGGTCGAGGCGCTGTGCGATCTCGGCGTGGAGGTCGTGTTCGGCTATCCGGGCGGCGCCGTCCTGCCGATCTACGACGCGATGTTCCGCTCGGGACGGATCAAGCACATCCTCGTCCGGCACGAGCAGGCGGCGACCCACGCGGCGGAGGGCTACGCTCGTTCCACCGGCAAGCCGGGCGTCGTCCTCGTCACCTCGGGTCCGGGCGCGACCAATGCCGTGACCGGGATCACCGACGCGTTGCTCGACTCGATCCCGATGGTCGTCATCACCGGCCAGGTGCCGACCAGCCTCATCGGTACCGACGCTTTCCAGGAGGCGGACACCGTCGGCATCACGCGCCACTGCTCGAAGCACAATTATCTGGTGAAGGACCCGGCGCGACTGGGCGCGGTGATCCACGAGGCGTTCCATATCGCCACGTCCGGTCGCCCAGGTCCGGTCGTCATCGACATTCCGAAGGACGTCCAGGTCGCCACCGCGCGCTACGTCAAGCCCGGCGTCATCCAGCACAAGACCTATCGCCCGCAGGTCAAGGCGCCCCAGAGCGAGATCGAGCAGGTCGTGGACATGCTCGCCGCGGCAGAGCGACCGATCCTCTACACCGGCGGCGGCGTCATCAACGCAGGTCCCGCCGCATCCCAGCTGCTGTGCGAACTGGCACGGATCACGGGCGCGCCCGTCACGTCGACGCTGATGGGCCTGGGGGCGTTCCCGGCATCCTCGCCGCAGTTCCTCGGCATGCTCGGGATGCACGGGACGTTCGAGGCGAACATGGCGATGAACCAGGCGGACTTGGTCGTCGCGATCGGTAGCCGCTTCGACGACCGCGTCACCGGTCGCCTCGACGCGTTCAGCCCGAACAGCCGCAAGGTTCACATCGATATCGACCGGTCGAGCGTGAACAAGAACGTGCGCGTCGATCTGGCGATCATCGCGGATGCCGGCCATGCCATGGAAGACATGGTGCGCGTCTGGAAGGCGCGTCAACATCCCAAGCCGGACACGTCGGACTGGTGGCGGCGCATCGCCGGCTGGCGCGCGGTCAAATCGCTGGACTTCCCCGAGTCCGGGACGGAAATCATGCCGCAGCGCGCGATCCGCGCGCTGTGGGAGGCGACGCATGCCCGATCGCCGATCATCACGACCGAGGTCGGCCAGCACCAGATGTGGGCGGCACAGCATTTCGGCTTCGAGAAACCGAACAAGTGGCTGACCAGCGGCGGCCTCGGCACGATGGGCTATGGCCTGCCCGCGGCGATCGGCGCGCAGCTGGGCAATCCGAAGGCGCTCGTCATCGACATCGCCGGCGAGGCGAGCATCCAGATGAACATCCAGGAGCTCGCCACGGCCACGCAATATCGCCTGCCCGTCAAGATCTTCATCCTCAACAACGAATATATGGGGATGGTCCGCCAGTGGCAGGAACTGACGTATGAAAGCCGTTATGCCGAAAGCTATTCCGACAGCCTGCCGGACTTCGTGAAGCTGGGCGAGGCCTATGGCTGGAAAGGCATCCGAATTGAGGCGCGGGGCGAACTGGAGGACGGCATCCAGGCGATGCTCGACCATGACGGCCCGGTGATAGTCGACTGCCGCGTCGCCAAGCTCGCCAATTGTTTCCCGATGATACCCTCGGGCGCAGCGCACACCGACATGATCCTGCAGGCGAACGAGGTATCCGGCACGATGGACGACGAGGCGAAAGCGCTGGTGTAACGCCGCTCCCCGCTTGCGGGAGGGGTCAGGGGTGAGCCTGTCCACCCTCAGACCCGCTCGCGGCTTTCCCAACCCCGAGCCCTCCCGAACGTGGGAGGAGGGAAGAAGTCCCATGCACATCAAGACCGAAGCCACGGAACGCCACACCCTGTCGGTGATCGTCGACAACGAACCGGGCATCCTCGCCCGGATCGCCGGCCTGTTCACCGCACGGGGCTACAATATCGAGAGCCTGACGGTGTCGGAGATCACCGCCGACAAGGCGGTCAGCCGCATTACCATCGTGACCAGCGCGTCGCCCTCGGTGATGGAGCAGATCATCGCGCAGCTCGATCGGCTGGTACCCGTGCACAAGGTCACCGACCTCACCGCCCGCGGCGCGCACGTCGAGCGCGAACTGGCGCTGGTCAAGGTCGCTGGCACCGGCGACCACCGCATCGAGGCGCTGCGCCTCGCCGAGGTCTATCGCGCGCGCGTCGTCGATGCGACGATCGCCTCCTTCGTGTTCGAGGTCACCGGCACGATCGAGAAGATCGACAAGTTCGTCGAGCTGATGGGCGAAGTGGGGCTGGTCGAGGTCGCCCGCACCGGGATCGCCGCCATCGCCCGCGGCCGCGAGGCGGCGTAAATCCCTCTCCCACCGGACGAGGGAGGGAGCGCCGAAGGCGCGGAAGGGTGAGGGCCGCGGCGCCCCGCCCTCACGAACTCCGGCTCGGCAGCGCGCTGCCAAGCCTTCCTATCCCCTCCCGGCGGGAGAGGGAAAAAAGAAGCAAAGGGACGAACAATGAAGGTCTATTACGATCGCGACGCCGATCTGAACCTGATCACCGGCAAGAAGATCGCCATTCTCGGCTATGGATCGCAGGGCCATGCCCATGCGCAGAATCTGCGCGATTCGGGCGTGAAGGACGTCGCGATCGCGCTACGCGCGGGCTCTGCGACCGCGCAGAAGGCGGAGGCCGCCGGCTTCACGGTGCTGTCGAACAAGGATGCAGCCGGCTGGGCCGACATATTGATGATCCTCGCTCCCGACGAGCATCAGGCCGCGATCTGGGAGAACGACCTCAAGGGCAATATGAAGCCCGGCGCCGCACTGGCCTTTGCGCACGGCCTCAACGTGCATTTTGGGTTGATCGAGCCGCCCGCGGACATCGACGTCATCATGATCGCGCCCAAGGGCCCGGGCCATACCGTCCGTAGCGAATATGTCCGCGGCGGGGGCGTCCCCTGCCTGATCGCGATCCATCAGGACGCCAGCGGCAACGCCCATGACGTCGCGCTCGCCTATGCCAGCGGCGTCGGGGGTGGCCGGTCCGGGATCATCGAGACCAATTTCAAGGAAGAATGCGAAACCGACCTGTTCGGCGAGCAGGCGGTATTGTGCGGCGGCATCACGCACCTGATCCAGGCGGGCTTCGAAACCCTGGTGGAGGCTGGCTATGCCCCGGAGATGGCCTATTTCGAATGTTTGCACGAGACCAAGCTGATCGTCGACCTGCTCTATGAGGGCGGCATCGCCAACATGCGCTATTCGATCAGCAACACGGCCGAATACGGCGACATCACCACCGGCCCGCGCATCATCACCGATGACACCAAGGCCGAGATGAAGCGCGTGCTCGCCGACATCCAGTCGGGTCGCTTCGTCAAGAACTTCGTCCTCGACAATCGTGCCGGCCAGCCGGAACTGAAGGCGGCGCGCAAGGCGGCGCAGGCGCATCCGATCGAAAAGACCGGTGCCGAACTGCGCGCGATGATGCCGTGGATCGGAGCGAACAAGCTGGTCGACAAGGCGAAGAACTGACGGGGCCGGCCACCCTCGCCTGTCCCGCGGGTCCACGCCCGCGGGCACGACCAGGGTGAGGGTGGCGCAACCAAGCGTTTCCGTTCCGGCGCTTTTCGTCGGGCAGACATTATGGTCAAACCCCGGCCATCCAACAGGGGAGACCATCCATGCGCCTTATCCTCGCCGCCGTGCTCGCCACGGCCGCCGTTCCCGCGATCGCACAGATCATCCCGACCGCACCGGGTCAGCCCGGCCAGCCGAGCGCCAAGGTGCCCGCCGGCACCTATCAGGTCGATCCCTTCCACACGCAGGTCGCCTGGGAAGTGAACCACATGGGCTTCTCGGTGCTGGAGGGCATGTTCGGCGCGTCGGCCGGCTCGATCACCATCGACCCCGCCAAGCCTGCCGCTGCGAAGGTCGACGTGACCTTCCAGATCGATCAGCTCAGCGTCACCGCGGCGCCGTTTGCCAAGCACCTGCAGTCGAAAGATTTCTTTGACGCAGCGACCTACCCGACCGCCCGTTTCGTCTCGACCTCGGTAACGCCGCGCGACGGAAACAAGGCGACGATCACGGGCAACCTGACGATCAAGGACCAGACCAGGCCGGTGACGATTGACGCGACCTTCGTCGGTGCCGGTACCAATCCGATGAACAAGAAGCTCAATTTCGGCTTCGACGGCACGACGACGATCAAGCGCAGCGACTTCGGCGTCGGCGCCTATGCACCGGTCGTCTCCGACACCGTGAAGCTGCACATCCACGCCGCCTTCACGGCGTAACGTTCGCCCCTGCTGCGCCGGTGCGGTTCAGGCCGCCCGGCGCACCTTGGCGAAACCCTCGAATGTCGCGCGCACGCCCGCGTCTGCCTCCGCCGTCAGACGGACCACGCGATCCAGTGCGTCGGCGGCCTCCCCCGGTTTCGCATAGGCCATGGCCCATTCGCCGAACTCGCGGGACGCGATCGTGCGGTTGGAAAGCACCACGAGCGCATAGTGCCGTGCGTCCGCCTGGATGCGCGCGAAGGCGGCATTGACCGCCCCCTCCTCGCCTTCCAGCGCCTGCAGAAACCGCTTGCCGTCGAAGAACAACAGCCCCGTCACGCGGTCGCGTGCATTGTTGCGCCGCGATTGCGCGAGGATCTGTTCGGCATCGACCGACTCGCCACGCCGCAGGGTACTGATATAGACGAGCTGGCGCATCGCGTCGGGCCTTTCCTACCGTGGATCAACAAGCCCCCGCCCGTGTCCGCTCCTTCCTAGGATCAAAGGGTTAATAAAGGCTGGCGGCAAAGCATCGCTTGACCCGACATCATCGCTGGACATGGGCCGGATCGGACGGCATGAACGAGCGGACGAGATGACCGACCTGCGCGCCTTCCTTCGACTTATCCGCCCTTAAGGGCGGCAGTGCACAGGCGCGCTTCCCTTAAGGGCCGAATCCGCTTCAGCGCCACCTAGCGCCGCGCGCGGAGTCCACCGCGGCGGCCCAGAGCCGGGACCCGATCATGCTCCGCACGCCCTCGACCAAATACCGCCCCTTCCCGCCCGTCGACCTGCCCGACCGGCGGTGGCCCGGCAACACGATCACGCGGGCGCCGCGCTGGCTTTCCACGGATCTGCGCGACGGCAACCAGGCGCTGATCGATCCGATGGACGCGGAGAAGAAGGGGCGTTTCTTCGACCTGCTCTGCAAGCTGGGCCTGAAGGAGATCGAGGTGGGTTTCCCGTCTGCCGGGGCGACCGAATTCGATTTCATCAGCGCACTGGTCCGGCAGGAGCGCATTCCCGGCGACGTCTTCGTCCAGGTGCTGACCCAGTCGCGCCGCGACCTGATCGAGACGAGCTTCGCCAGCCTTCAGGGCGCGAAACAGGCGATCGTCCATCTCTACAACGCCGTTTCGCCGGCCTGGCGCAAGATCGTGTTCGGTATGACGCGCGGCGAGGTGAAGGCGATCGCCGTCGAAGGCGCAAAGGTGCTGCGCGACCAGGCCGCCCGCTATCCGGACACCAAATGGCATTTCGAATACAGCCCGGAAACCTTCTCCACGGCGGAACTCGACTTTTCCGTAGAGGTATGCGCGGCCGTGATGGATGTGCTGCGCCCGACGGTGGAGCGCCCGCTGATCCTCAACCTGCCCGCGACGGTCGAATGCGCGACTCCGAACGTCTATGCCGACCAGATCGAATGGTTCGGGCGCCACATCCCGAATCGCGAAACCGTCGTCATCTCCCTCCATACGCATAACGACCGCGGCACCGGCGTCGCGGCGGCGGAGCTCGGGCTGATGGCCGGCGCCGACCGCGTCGAAGGATGCCTGCTCGGCAATGGCGAGCGCACCGGCAACTGCGACCTCGTGACGGTCGCGCTCAACATGTACACGCAAGGCGTCGACCCGGCGCTCGACCTGTCGGACATCGACGCCATCGTCGACATGGTACAGCATTGCACCGGCATCCCGGTCCACCCGCGGACCCCTTATGCCGGTGATCTCGTCTTCACCGCCTTCTCCGGCAGCCACCAGGACGCGATCAAAAAGGGGTTCGCGGCGCAGGCGCAACGCAACGACGATCTGTGGCAGGTACCCTACCTGCCCATCGACCCGGCCGACCTCGGTCGCAGCTACGAGGCGGTCATTCGCGTCAACTCGCAGAGCGGCAAGGGCGGCGTCGCCTGGATCATCGAGCAGGACAAGGGCCTGAAGCTGCCCAAGCGGCTGCAGGCCGATTTCAGCCGCCACGTGCAACAGCTCGCGGACGAGACCAGCCGCGAGCTCGGCGCCGCCGACATCTGGGGGCGGTTCGAGGCGACCTACCTGCCGCGCGACGACGATCGGTTCGTTTTGCGCGATTACGAGGAGAGCGGCAGCGCCGGCGATCGGCTGTTCATCGGTCGGGTCGCCGTCGACGGCGAGGAGCGTAGCATCGCGGGGCGCGGCAATGGTCTCATCTCCGGCGTCATCGCCGCGCTTGCCGAAACGACCGGACCCAGCCTGGACGTCGTCGATTATAGCGAACATGCGATCGGCCACGGCGCGGACGCGCAAGCCGCCGCCTATGTCGAATGCCGCACGTCCGACGGCCGAACCGTCTTCGGCGTCGGTCTCGACACGGATATCGCGACCGCCAGCGTGCGTGCCGTGCTAAGCGCTGCAAATAACGCACAAAAGTCCGTTATGGATTAACTCTTCATTTGGCTTGGCGTGTCATGATGCCCTCATGACACGCCCGACCTATTCCATCGACTTCGACGCACCCGGCGAATTCCTGCGACTGACGCTGCGCGGCGACTGGGACACCGACATAACCGAGCGCTTCGCGGCCGACGTCGCCACGACGCTGCGAAAAATGCTCGCGTCGGGAACGCGCCACGGCCACCTCCGGACGTTGATCGACATGCGCGAAAAGAACCTGCTGCCGCAGAACGTGGTCGCGGAATTCGCGAAGATGGTACGCCCCGACTCACCGTCGTTCCGCATCGCGATGATCGTCGCGACCAAGCTGCACGCGCTTCAGGCCAAACGCATCTCGGACGACAAGCGCGCGGTATTCGACAGCGAAGCGGCGGCCATGGCCTGGCTGATGGAAGGCAAAACGGCGCCCCTGGATGCGCAGGGCGCCCCCAGGATAGGATAGATCACGCGTCGCGTTGACGGGCGGGGTAGAATTCGGCCACGGCGGGTCATGCGCCTGTTCAAGCCGATCCTCGCGGGCGGATCCCTGCCCGACCGTCTGCTCGCGTGCCTGGGCGCGACGATCGGCATCGGGCTGACCATGCTCATCTGCGGCCGGCTTCACCTGGGCGCCGCGGACCTTCCGATCATCGTCGCGCCGCTCGGCGCATCCGCGGTTCTCGCCTTCGCCGTCCCCGCCAGCCCCTTGGCGCAGCCCTGGTCGGTGATCGGCGGGAACACCGTGTCCGCCGTGGTCGGTGTTGCCGCATGGCGCCTGATTCCCGACGTGACGGTCGCGGCCGCCGTGGCGGTCGGCGGCGCGATCCTCGTCATGTCGCTGTTGCGATGCCTGCACCCGCCCGGCGGCGCGGCGGCGCTGACCGCCGTCATCGGCGGTCCGGCCGTGCACACCGCCGGCTTCGCCTTCGCGCTGGCGCCCGTCGCGCTCAACTCGCTGGCCTTGGCGATGCTGGCGATCGTCTTTCATCGTGCTGGCAGGCACAGCTATCCGCACGTGCCCGTCGCGCTACCCCCTTTGCCGGGTCGGCTGCACGTGCAACCCGCCGACATAGACGCGGCACTCGACGACATGCACGAAAGCTTCGACATCGCGCGGGAGGATCTCGATGCCCTGCTCGACCATGCCGCCCGGCACGCGGCCGAGCGGCAGGCCGGTAGCTAGGGCTTACCAGCCCCGATCGCCGTAATCGCGGTACGCGCGGCGGTCCTCATGCCGCGCGAATCGAGCATCGCGGCGCGCCTGCGCCCGATGATAGGCGGCGGCTCGGGCATAGGCGTCCGCGGCACGGTAATCGCCGTAATAGGCCGCGGCATTGGCCGCGCGCTGATCGCGCCACGCCTCCTGCGCGCGGACGTCCGCACCGCGATAGGCACGGTCCGCCTGCCAGCGATCATAGCCCCAGGATTGTGCCTCGGCCGTGGCGGCCGTCAGCGCGATGCCGCCGGCGAGGACGGACAGGACGATGCGAAAACCCTTCATCACCGATACTCCTTCACACGGGGTTCGACCCCGGATAAAGGCGTGGCATCGCGCGACTGAACCGGGGATGATCGCCGCCGCAGGCGACGGTGCCGGCGTCCTCGCGACCACACCGGTACCGTCAAGCCGCATCACGGCCGGCAACGGCTTGCGGGCCGCGCAGGCCGGCCGATCTCGCTCGAACCGTACATTGTGCGATCCGGCAAGTCTGGATCGGGGCGGTGTCGGTCATCACCTCCAGCCTGCCACTCACACAGCGTAATCTGGAGGGGCGGCCGGGCGGAGAAGCGGGCAGGCACCGCTTCCTGGCCCGATGGTCAGATCCTAGCTGTCGTAGCGACCGGCGAAAGTCGAGATCGCGGCGCGCCAGGCGACGGGCTGATCCCACTGGACCATGTGCGCGGCATCGGCCACCTGTGTGAAGCTCGCTCGCCTGAACTTGGGCAACAGCTTGCGGAACTCGACCGGCGGGATCAGGTCGTACTGACCGCACAGCAGCAGGGTCGGCGCGACGATGTCCCCAAGCCGGGCGGTCTCATCGAGACTCGACAAAGCGCCCGTGAATGCAAAGCCGTCGCCTTCGCCAAGCATATAGGCGCCCACGGCATCGCCGCGATCCAATGGGGTGCCGTCCATATAGACGACGCCATTCCGCGGCTTGGCCCCTCGGTACATCAACTTCCCGTGGAGCGCACGCGCCGCCGCTTCGACGAGCGGTTTTTCAGCCGCGCTCACCGGCTTGCCCGACATATCGCGCAACGCCACCGCGCGCTGGTCCGGCGGCAGCAGGTCGAGATGTCTGCGCAGGCCGGCCGTGAGCATGTCGGCGGTCATCGGCGCGTCCTGGATGATCAGGCTACGCAGGCCGCCCGGCTGCCGCTCGGCATAGCGCGCTGCGACGATGCCGCCCCAGCTGTGCCCAAGCAGGTGGAACTCGCGGATATCGAGCGCGGCGCGTATGGCGTCAATTTCGGAGGCGAACCGCTCGATCGTCCAGTTGGCCCTGTCGCCTGGGGCATCGGAATGACCGCTATCGAGCTGATCGTAGAGGATGACACCCCTCTCGCTCGCCAGTGGAACCGCCGGAAACAGCTGCCAGCAGGCGCCACCCGGCCCCCCGTGAACGAAAATGATCGGTTTGCGAGGTGCCTTGAGATCACCGTTGACCCGGACGAAGATGGAACCGCCTCGGATGGGAACCCGCAACTCGCGATCGGCGGGCGGGACCAGCAATTCCGGCGCAGCCGCGCCCGCGCGGGAGCTTGCGAATATCGCGGCTGAACCAGCACCGACGAAAAACGTGCGGCGGTCGATAGACAGCATGCTTATTCTCCCGTTTCTTACAGGCGCCGCACTGATCTTCAGACCTGTGCCTGCAGCTTGCCGAAGCGGGCGGGCCACCTGGAATTGCGAAGGCGGACGTGTTTATCGATCAGCCCTGCGTTCCTGCCAAGTCCCCGCCCATCGGCGCCGCATCATCTCCGCGCCCGTCCGAGTGCCCCGCCAGCCCGCCCTCGCCGCGAAGGGCAGCTTGGCGACAGGTTGGATCGGAATGGCCAAAAAAGGGGCGGCGCGTCCTATGCAGCCGGTGGTCGTCCGATCACGGCCTAACGGCTTGGGCGGCAGTGCTAACGTCGGCGCACGATCTCGCAGCCGACGGCGGCGTCCGGATAGACGTCGGGCTTCTTGGATCGGACACGGACGTGGCGGACGCGCGGGTCGGCGAGACATCGCGCCGCCACCGCCTCGACCAGCGTTTCTTGCAGGTCGAAACCGGGACCGTCCACGAGAGCGAGGATGCCGTTGCGGACGAAATCATAGTCCAGCACCTCCTCGATCCGGTCGCTGCTTGGTGGCGCGGGATAATCGACTGTCATCCACACCGACAGGATCACCCGCTGCGGCACTGCCTCATGCGGGTGGATGCCGAGGCGCATCATGACCTCGAGCCCCTCGAGGATCGTCGTGAATTCAGCCATTCCCGTCGCCCCCTCGCCCCTCGAACATCACGTCGCCGTCTCGCTTGAGGAAGCGTTGACCGCAATCAACGTACAGCGTCTGACCGGTCACGCTGCGCGCGCCGAGCAGATAGACAACACCGTCCGCCACCGCTTGCGCGCCGACGGGGCGCTCCAGCAGGTTGCGACGCGATACCGTGTCGAATTCCTCCTCGCTCTGGTCGCCGCTGCGCAAGGTAAGGCCGGGCGCGACCGCATTGACGCGGACACGGGGGGCGAGCGCCTGCGCCAGCATCGTCGTCGCACCCGCCAACGCATATTTGCTGAGCGAGTAAGAGAAGAAATCAGGGTTCGGGTTGGCGAGCTTCTGGTCGAGCAGATTGACGACCACCCCCTCGTCCAGATCCTCCTGCGCCGCGAGCGCTGCGGCAAGCATCGCCGGGGCGACCGCGTTGATCGCGTGCAGCTCGGCCGACAAGCCGGGATCGATCGCCTCCGGCCGGTCGAACGCGAAGCGCGACGCGCTGTTGACGAGCGCGGCGATCGGAGCGCCCGTCGCGAGCCGCGCGCGGGCGAAGAGCGTCTCTACGTCCGCCGTATCGGCCAGGTCGCCCCGCACGTGCACGCCGCCGAGCGCAGCCGCCACCGTCGCGGCCTCATCCGCCGATTCGCGGAAATGGATCACCGGGCGCCAGCCGGCCTCCGCACAGGCGCGGGCGATCGCGGCCCCCAGCCGCTTCGCGCCGCCGGTCACGAGCACCCAGCCTCGCGGCCGTTCGCTCACGCCCGCGTCAGACCGATGAGCGCCAACACCTCCTTGCGGCTGCGCTCGTCGTCGCGGAAGACGCCCATCATCCGGCTCGTCGTCATCGATACGCCCGGGGTCCGCACGCCGCGCGCGGTCATGCAGGCATGACTCGCCTCGATCACCACGGCGACACCCTGGGGCTTCAGGTGGGTCCAGATGCAATCGGCGACTTCCGCCGTCAGTCGCTCCTGCACCTGCAGGCGCCGGGCATAGGCGTGGAGGACGCGCGCAAGCTTGGAGATGCCGACGACATGGTCCTTCGGCAGATAGGCGATGTGCGCCTTGCCGATGATCGGCGCCATATGGTGCTCGCAATGCGACTGGAACGGGATGTCGCGCAACAGCACGATCTCGTCATAGCCGCCGACCTCCTCGAACACGCGAGACAGGTGATGCGCGGGATCGTCGGCGTAGCCGGCACAATATTCGCGCCACGCCTTCGCCACGCGTCGCGGCGTATCCACCAAGCCTTCGCGTGTCGGATCGTCGCCCGCCCAGCGGATCAACGTTCGCACGGCTTCCGCAACCTCTGCGGGGATCGGCGCGTCGCTGGTCTGGCTCACCAGATCGCCATCGTCCGGCGTATCTCCGGTGTCGGTCATACATCGAGATCCTTCGTCAGCCGGCCGAGCGCCGGCTCCGGACAATAGGTACGATCCCGCAACGGTTCCAGAGGATGTGGCTTCCCGGACGCATACGTAATTATCTTCACCTATGCCGCTTGACTGGCGAAACCTAGGATAACACCCTGCGAGATAACGGATGTTGTGCCGGATCGCGGGCATCAGACCAGCGGGCGGCGTTCCTTGGGAGGGTGCCACCGTGATCAAATATCGCCTGCTTGCCGCGACCGCCATCATTGTGGCGACCGCGGTGCCTGCCGCCGCGCAGACCGCCGACACGACCAGCGCGCAGAATGGCGCGCCGACCAACGGCCCGGGACAGGAGGCGCCGTCGGGCACGACCACCGACTCCCAGGCCAGCCTTGGCGACATCATCGTCACCGCGCAGCGCCAGTCGCAACGGTTGCAGGACGTGCCGATCGCGGTCAGCGCCTTCACGGCCGACAATCTCCAGAAGCAACAGATCGTCAATCCGGCCGCGCTGCAGCAGTCGCTGCCCTCGATCACCTACACGAAAACGGGCTTCACCACCTCCAGCTTCACGATCCGTGGCATCGGCGATCTTTGCGTCGGCACGTCGTGCGACACCGCGACGGGCATCCACGTCAACGATATGCCGCTGACGACGACGCGGCTGTTCGAGACGGAATTCTTCGATCTCGAGCGCATCGAGGTCCTGCGCGGCCCGCAAGGCACGCTGTTCGGACGCAATGCGACTTCCGGCGTGGTGAATTTCATCACCGCCAAGCCCGATCTCACCGCCATCCACGCCGCCGGCGAATTCGAATATGGCAATTACGATTCGAAACGCGCGCAGGCCATGTTCAACCTGCCGATCGGCGATACGCTCGGCATCCGGGTCGCGGGTACCTATCTGAAGCGCGACGGCTATACCCTCAATACCTACGACAATCGGCGGATCGACGACCGCGATCTCTATGCGGTGCGCGGCACGCTGTCTTGGGCGCCCTCCAGCGACACGCGCGTCGACCTGATCGGCTATTATTTCCACGAGCGCGACAATCGCAGTCGTATCCAGAAGCAGCTCTGCCATCGCGACCCGACGGGCGTGCTCGGCTGCCTGCCCGACACCAAGGGCTTCGAGACGACGAACGGCCTTTCGACGCTGGCCGCGGTGCTGACGTCCACCGAATTCTTCAACGTCAACAATCCGGTGCTCGGTCGCTTCGCGCTGCAGAGCCTCTACGGCACCGATCCCTATGCCAGCGTGATCAATCCGACCGACGTGCGAACCGTCCGCGTCGATTACACGCCGACCTATTTCGCCGAGGAGGAGCAATATACCGCCAAGATATTCCACGATTTCGGCCGGGTGAACTTCAACTTCACGGGCGGCTACGCGCGCAACACCGTGGACAGCACGGTCGATTACAACCTCGCCGTGGAAGGGTCGCTGGCCAACAACCCCGGCCTGGCGCAGCTCAACGCGCTCGGCCGGGCGGGCAGCCCGTTCGCGTTCCTCAACGGCGTCCGCCAGACGCTGATCCCGAACGGGCCGGCCGGCGGGGTCTGCCAATCCGCGCCCGACCCTAACAATCTGGGTGTCTACGGCGGCGCGAGCATCGGCTGCTATCCGCAAAGCCTCGACTTCGACCGTTCGCGCATCACCAGCCGCCAGATTTCCGCGGAGGCGCATGTCGACAGCAGCTTCGACGGGCCGTTCAACTTCCTGCTCGGCGGGATCTATTTGGACAATCGCAGCAGAAACAACGACTATTTCGTCAACGCCTTTGGACTGGATTATGCGTCCGGCATCCTTGGCGCAGCCTCGTCGGCGGCCATTCCGGGGGTCGGCGGCAACGCTTTCCTCGCCTCGCCCTTCTATCGCAACGACACGCCCTATTTCCGGCTGAAATCCTGGGGGGTGTTCGGCGAGACCTATTTCGAGGTCAGCTCGCGCGCCAAGCTGACGCTTGGCCTGCGCTACAATCATGACGACAAATTTGTGCAGGCGCGCAACCTGACGCTCAACGTACTGACGCCGTACAACGCCACGAGCATCAACGGCGGCCTGAATTACGCCTCGACCGATTTCGATCCGACGACCGCGGGCGTGCAGGATTATGCGGTCCGCCAGGTCGCGTTCGGCCGGCTGACGGGCCGCGCGGTGTTCGACTTCAAGATCACGCCCGACAATCTGCTCTATGCGTCCTATTCGCGCGGCTACAAGTCGGGTGGCATCAATCCGCCGTTGCCGGCGACCTTCACCGTGCCCCAGGCCTTCGCACCCGAGCAGGTGGATGCCTTCGAGATCGGTTCGAAGAACAGCTTCGGCCACGGCGCCCTACGCCTCAACATCACCGGTTTCTACTACAAGTACAAAGGCTTGCAGCTTAGCCGGATCGTCGCGCGCACCGCGGTAAACGACAATGTCGATGCCAACATATACGGTCTGGAGGCAGAGGCGATCGTCAGCCCGACCCCGCGCTTCGTCGTCAACATGAACATGAGCGCGCTGAAGACGCAGATCACCGGCGACAAGCAACTGATCAACCCGCGCCTGCCGTCCGGCGGTCGCACCGACACGGTGATCATCAAGGATATCACCAACGCCTCCAACTGCGTCGTCATTCCCACCGCGGGCGGCGCGGCGGCGGCGAACGGCTATGTCGCGGCGGTCAACAGCGCCATCGGCCTGCGGGCGCCCACCGCCGTGCCGGGCACCGGCACCACCGGCGCATTCGGCATATGCTCGGCGCTCGCCGCCTCCGCCGCCAATCCGTCGGCGCCGCTGCGCGCCCTGTTCGGCGTGCCCAGCGGCGCGCTGCCCTTCACCGTCACCGATGGCGTCGGCGTCAGCCTGAACGGCAACAAGCTGCCCCAGGCGCCGACGTACAAGTTCGCGGTCGGTGCGCAATATACGATCCCGGTCGCGGGCGACTGGACCATCGTGCCGCGCGCGGACCTGAACTACACCGGCAACTTCTATGCGAGCGTGTTCAACATGAACATCGACCGCGTACCTGGCTACGAGGTCGTCAACGCACAGGTGCAGGTCAACGCGCCGGGCGACCGGCTGTATCTGCGCGCGTTCGTGCAGAACCTGACCGACAACAACGCCATCACCGGCCAGGCGGTCGGCGACCAGTCGTCGGGCCTGTACACCAACATCTTCACCATCGAACCGCGTCGCTACGGCGTCGCCGCCGGGTTCAAATTCTGATCGTGGCGGGTGCGGCGGCCCGTCGGACGCAACCCGCGGGCCGTTCGCGCGCTGTCATCCTCACCCAACAGGAGGAACGGACATGGCAGCGAACCTGAAGGCCGGCGACACGGTGACGTGGAAGAGCCACGGCGGCACCGCCCACGGCAAGGTCGAGAAGAAGGTGACGAAGGACACCAAGATCAAGGACCACACCGTCCGTGCGTCGAAGGACGACCCGCAATATATTGTAGAGAGTGACAACGGCGGAAAGGCGGCGCACAAGGCGGGGGCGCTCAAGAAGGCGTGAATCGCTCCGCCCGGCGATGGACCGGGCGAAACAGGAAGGAATGCGATGGCTACCACTACCAAGACCGGCGGCATCCACGCCCCCGTTCAGCCCTCGGCCGAGCTCGGTGCCGTCGTCGGCAACGAGAAGCTGCCGCGCAGCCAGGTGATCAGCAAGGTGTGGGACTATATCAAGTCCAACAACCTGCAGAACCCGGAGAACAAGCGCGAGATCCTCGCCGACGACAAGCTGAAGAAGGTGTTCGGCAAGGACAAGGTCACGATGTTCGAGATGAACAAGTACATCTCGCAGCACGTGAAGGCCTAAGGCGCCAGCGCGTATTCCCGAGGGCGTACCGGTTTGATCCCGGTACGCCCTCACGGCGAAGGTCCCGCCCCGGGCCGAACGACGACGCGACGGCGTGCCGTCGCAGGGCGATCAGGCGCGACCCGATTTGCGCGGGCTGAGGAAGGGCATGGCGATCGTCGAGGCGATGATCATCACCGCGCCCGCCAGCACATACATCCAGAACGAAACCGGCTTTGCCGACATCTCACCTGCCCCGATCGTCGCGCGGAGCAGCACCAGCGCCGCCCCGATCGCAAACCCCATACAAAAGCCGCGCAGCGGCGTGTCCATTGCCTGCCCCATATGGCCATATCGTCCCGGACGGAAGCGCTAGCTGCGCTTTGTTGCGCCCGATTTTCAGCCAGGACGTGCAAAGTGTCGCAATGTGTCGCGAACCCGATCAGCCGGATGTCGCAGACGGGTGGCACGGCGGGAGCACCGGGGGGAAACCCGCCACCGCCGTACCGAAGCGGCATATGGCCATGGCCCTTACGTTCGACAAGGGCGGGCGCAGCGACGGGCCGGGGCGACGGATCCACGATGCCGGGTGTCGCGACGGGGTCGTGTGACGAGCACGAAACTGCATTGCCCGCCGCGACGCGTTCATAACGCATCGGCAACGCTGTTCGTCCAGTCCCGTTCGTCGGTTTTCGTCGCGTCCGATCGCATATCTACCGCGCGCTGGAACCACGCGGCCTGCGACCTGCGGATGTTGCCCGCCCGCGTCGAACGTTGACCCTGCCGGGATTTGGCTCCTGCCTATATTTGGCCGATGCTGGATTTGACCATTCTGGCGCCCGACACGTTCCGGACGCACCGTCGCCGCCGCCAAGACGCGACGCCCTCACGCCAGCGACGTCCAATCCGGTTCGGCCGGCATCGCCGATGCCTTCGTCGTATCGAAAGGAGTGCCCCAAGGGGACGAAGCCGGGCACGCAAGCCACTGGAAAGTGTCGGTTGCTCCCCGACGCTCGATAAGGCGTAACCTACAGATCGTAGCCTGGAGCTTCGTCCTCCAGTAGCAACGGTGGATAGACGATCGGCTTATCTCCGAAATGCCGCCGCAACGCACGCTCGCGGCGCTTGAGCACGTCTTCCTCCGGATCGATTTCGTCAGGATAGTAATAGGCGACCTCGAATTTGCCATCGCGCAACACGTATTCCAGTTCCGACCACCGATCATGCTCATCCTCCGCCTCCCACAAATCAAGAAGCGCATGCAGCAAGCGTTCGTCTAACGACCGCCGATAGAGCAGTTGATTACCAAGGTCCTTGAAGATAGAATCTCCCACCATGTTGTGATCGAGTTGGGCGTAGAGCAGCGTGGGTTTCGACGGATATTCGCTGTCGTCCATCAGCAATCCGCCGATCTCCTGCAGCAGACGTTCCGACTCGGTTTCAGCCACGGCGATTCTCCGATCGTTCGTTAGAAAATTTCACACTCTTTCCCTGCCATCGACCGTCCACCACAGGTTGATCGTCGATGGTCGCACGGACTTGCCCCTGAACTGCGGAACGATTCTTACCGTCACCGCCCGTCCGACACGCTTGTCTCTCGCCCATTCATGCTCGAGCAGACGGTAGCCCCCGCGGTTGAAATTCCTGTCCTGCGCGAAGTGGTTGAACGCGTCGGTCGGACCGTCGAAGCGCGCAGCGATGTAATGGCCGCGGTCGTCGCTCGCGCGGCGCTCTGTTCCGCCCGCCTGCCGCTGTGAAGTGCGAGAGCGGCGTGGCGCTTCAGACAATCGTCAACGTACCGGAAACGCGCCGCGTCCGCCCGCGCGCGTCGATGTGATAGGCATAGCCGTTGCGAACGACCGTACGAAATTCTTCGCTCGGCGTGCTCGCGAGCCGTGCGGCAGTCCCATGTGTCGCGGCGATCTGATCCGAAGACGCACCGGCCGTCGCCGACCCCGGTAAAGGAGATGGACGCCGTTTCGGATCGGGCACCCCCCCCACGTTCCTGATGCTCCCGCTCCACGAAAGCTACCGCCGCCACCGCCGACGAATCCGCCACTCGTCCATGTGCCTCCAGGCGAAGACTCGTGAGCGGATGACTTTGGAGACGCCGCATGATTGGCCGACGCGGCAGTCTGCGCCGGGACCTTCGGCGTGCGACCTCTTGCCGGATTGTGCGGTTTCCGCCGGGACAAACCAGCCGACCAATCGCCTGAACCAGTCGCGCCGCCACCGCCGCCCCTACCGCCACCCGGGAAGCCGCCGTCCCCCCACTGGCCATGACGCTGTCCGGCGCCGACAAAAGTGAAACGGCCCGTGCCCGGATCGTGCCAAGGGTTGAACTTGAGTTCGACCCCATCCGCGTTTGTTACGGAGGGAAATCTGCCGGTCCGCAGCCATGTTGAAAAGGCGCGCCGTCTTTCGCTGTCCGGTATGTGCGTCATGCTGACCCGCAATCCATGCGGGAAGAACATTTGAGCAACATTCTCCAACAGGTCAAGCCGTATTCGGCCGCCGTCGTGCTCGGCACCGCCCTGAGGCACCCAGTTTCGCCCTCTATGGGCGCGATCTGACGAGAGTGGTGCCCCTGGCCGGACTCGAACCAGCATGCCTTGCGGCGTTCGATTTTGAGTCGAATGCGTCTACCAATTTCGCCACAGGGGCAGCGAAGATGCGCCCGGTAGCCGATGCGACGGCACACGGCAAGCGGTACACGTCCGCGATCTCACGCGGCGGGCGGCCGGCGTCGATAGCTCAGCGCTTCGGCGACATGCAGGCGCGACACCGCATCGCTGCCGGCGAGATCGGCGATGGTCCGCGCCACGCGGAGGACCCTCGTGTAACCGCGCGCGGACATGCGAGTCGCTTCGGCCGCCTGCGCCAATAGCCTGCGGCCGGCGTCGTCTGGCGTCGCCACCGCCTCCAGCAGCGCGCCGTCCGCCTCCGCGTTGGTGCGTGGCGGCTGGTCGACATAGCGCCGCGACTGGACGGCGCAGGCTTGCGCGACCCGCGCCGCGACCTCGGCCGACCCCTCGGCCGGCGGCGGCAGGATCACATCGGCGGCCGTCACCGCCGCGACCTCGGCGTGCAGGTCGATGCGGTCGAGGATGGCACCCGTTTTCAAATTGGGGTCATTCAAACAATGGGCCGCCAACAATAGCGATCTTCGCGCTCAGATGGACAGGCAGCGCTTGTGCGAGACCCGACATCCTATCGTCGGGCAAGGGCGCAAAGACCAGCACAGAGATGCCATCGTCATTTCGCTCTATCCGCGACGGTGGGAAGCCTCGGGCGGTGACATGGCTCACAGCCGCAGCTTCGTTAGCGGCAGTCACGCTGAAGTAGCTTTCACTGAATCCACACACAGGCTCCCTCCCGTCTCAGTTCGTTGGCGCGCGACGACGATAGCTGAGCGCTTCCGCCACATGAACACGCCCGATTGTTTCCGCTCCTGCAATATCGGCGATTGTGCGTGACACACGAATCACGCGGTGGAAGCCGCGAGCCGAAAGCCGCATTGCTTCCGCCGCTTGCGCGAGCAGCTTGCGGGCCGGCTCGTCGAGAACGGCCACCCGCTCCAGCAAATTGCCATCCGCTTCAGCATTGGTTCGCACGCTCGTCCCTACATACCGATCACGCTGAATGGCTCGCGCTGCGGCGACCCGCGCGGCGACCTCCGCTGACCCCTCGGTTGGCGGCGGAAGGACGAGGTCGGCGGCCGTCACCGCCGCAACCTCCACGCTTAGATCTATACGGTCGAGCAGCGGACCCGACACTTTCGCCTGATATTCGGCGGCGCAGCGGGGCGCCCGGGCGCAGGCGAGGCTGGCATCGCCCAGATGGCCGCAGCGGCAGGGGTTCATCGCCGCGACCAGCTGCACCCGCGCCGGAAAGGTGACGTGCTCATTGGCGCGTGCGACACTGATCGTCCCGGTCTCGAGCGGCTGGCGCAGCGAGTCGAGCACCGCGCGCTGGAACTCCGGCAGTTCGTCGAGGAACAGCACGCCAAGATGGGCGAGGCTGACCTCCCCCGGCCTGACGCGCAGGCCGCCGCCGGTCAGCGCCGCCATCGAGGCACTGTGGTGCGGACTGCGAAATGGGCGCGCGCGGGTCAGTCGACCGCCGGCGAGCGTGCCGGCGACCGACTGGACCATCGACACCTCCAGCGCCTCGGCCGCGTCGAGCGGCGGCAGGATACCGGGCAGGCACGCCGCCATCAGCGACTTGCCCGCACCAGGAGGCCCGATCATCAGCAGGTTGTGCCCGCCCGCCGCGGTGATCTCCAGCGCTCGCTTGGCGACCTCCTGGCCCTTGACCTGCGCCAGATCGGGCCCCGGCGCGGGTACATCGATCCCGCCGGGCTGCGGCGCGGCCAGCAGGCCATGGCCCTTGAAGTGGTTGATGAGCGCGAGGAGGTCGGGCGCGGCGAGCACCTCCACCGAGCCTGCCCAGGCCGCTTCGGCGCCCTGCGCCGCGGGGCAGATCAGCCCCGCCCCTTCCCCGCCCGCATGGAGAGCGGCGAGCAATACGCCCGGCGACGGCGCGATCCGTCCGTCCAGCCCGAGTTCGCCGACGACGACATAGTCCCCCAGCGCCTCGACATCGATAACCCCCATCGCGCCCAGGAGACCGAGCGCGATCGGCAGGTCGAAATGGGATCCCTCCTTCGGCAGGTCGGCCGGCGACAGGTTGACGACGATCCGCTTGGGAGGGAGCGCGAGGCCGAGCGCGGCGACCGCTGCGCGCACGCGTTCCCGACTTTCGCCGACCGCCTTGTCGGCCAGCCCGACGACATGGAAGCCGGGGAGGCCGGGGATCAACTGCACCTGCACCTCGACGGCGCGCGCCTCAAGCCCCAGATACGCCACTGTCCGAACGATCGCGGCCATAACCCTCCCCAGCCGATTTGTGTTCATATCGGATTTGTCGACGCTGTACATGGGCGCGTCGCCCGCTACCGCCCGCCGGGGCGACTTGCGTTTGCAATACACCCTCGCCAGATGAGCTTCAGCATGTCCGCCCGCTCCAAACAGCGTCATCCCGCCCTTCGCCTGATCCAATTGGGCGGCGGCGTGCTGCTGATCGTCGGCGCCGGGATCGTCGCGCCGCTGCCGGGACCCGGCGGAATCTTCCTGTTTGCGGGCGGCCTGGTGCTCGTGTTGCGCAATTCCCGCACGGCGCAGGTCCATTTCGTGCGGCTCAAGCGCCGCTGGCCGCGGACCGGCGCCCTGGTCGACCGCGCGATGCGTCGCCGCTCGGCCCTGCGTCGCCACGCCCGCGACAAGGCGGCGCGGTCACGGTGACCCGCGCGTTGACTTGGACCGGGCTTGCGGGTAAGCGCCCCGACCATCCGGCCGCCCTTCGTGGTGGCCCTTTTCTATTTCGACGTACTCGAGGAATGAACGATGAAGCGGACCTTTCAGCCGAGCAACCTGGTGCGTGCGCGTCGCCACGGGTTCCGTGCGCGGATGGCGACGGTGGGCGGCCGGGCGGTGATCCGGGCGCGTCGCGCGCGCGGCCGCAAGAAGCTGTCGGCGTAATCGCGACCTTGACCCGCCGCCGCGACTTCGTGGCGGCGAATGCGGGCCTGCGTGCGCCCATGCCGGGCTTCGTCCTGCTGGTGCGCCCCCGCGACGACGGTGACGCGACGATCCGCGTCGGCTTCACCGTCACCAAGAAGATCGGCAATGCCGTCGTCCGCAATCGCATGAAGCGGCGCTTGCGGGCGTTGGCGCGCGAGATGCTGCCTGACGGCGGCATCGCCGGCGCGGACCATGTGCTGATCGGGCGAGAGGGCGGGATCGAACGCGATTTCGCCGCGCTGCGCACCGAATTCGGCAAGGCGCTGGGCAAGATCGCGCGGGGCGAATCGGCGCCGGCGCGCGGCCCCCGTCCGCCCAAGCGGCGGCGATGACGGCCCGCCTGCTTATCTTCCTCGTGCGCCTGTGGCAGATCGGCCCGTCGGTCGTGCTGCCGTCCTCCTGTCGCTACCAACCCTCCTGTTCGGCCTATGCAATCACGGCGCTTCGCCGCTATGGCGCGCTGAAGGGGGGCTGGCTGGCGGCGAAGCGGATCGCGCGCTGTCATCCCTGGGGCGGGTACGGACCCGATCCCGTCCCGTAAGATTTGGGGTCGGACCTTGAACAACGAACGCCAGAATTTTGTCCTGTTCGCGGTCCTCGCCGCGCTCATCCTGTTCGCCTGGCCGCTGATCCAGGGGAAGTTCTTCCCCGTCGCAAACCCGCCGGTGACGAAGATCGAGAAGGGCAAGTCCAAGGTCCTGCCGCAGCCGTCGGCCGATCCGACCGCCGACAATCCCGCCGCGATGCGCAACCGCGACGTCGTGCTGCGGGACAGCCCGCGTGTCGCCATCGACACGCCGATGCTGAAGGGCTCGATCAACCTGAAGGGTGCGCGCATCGACGACCTGGTGCTGGTCAAGTACAAGGAAACCATCGCGAAGGACTCGCCGCCCATCCGCCTGCTGTCGCCCGCTGGCGCGCAGGACGGCTATTTCGCCGGCTTCGGCTGGCGCGACGAGGGGCTGAGCCCGCCCGCGGCCGACACAATATGGCAGGCGAGCGGTAACGTGCTGAAACCCGGCCAGCCGGTGACGCTGCAGGCGGCCAATGCACGCGGGCAGCGATTCCAGATCAAGCTGTCGGTCGACGACGGCTATATGTTCACGATCACGCAGACGGTGCTGAATGGCGGCACCGCGGCCGTGCCCGTGGCTCCCTATGGCTATGTCAGCCGCGTCGGCGTGTCGAAGGACCCGGGAACGTGGCAGATCCACACCGGTCCGATGTCCGTGCACAACGGCGGCGCGGATTACGGCGTCAATTTCAAGGACGTCGACAAGGCGCCGACGCGCTTCACCTCCACCGGCGGCTGGCTGGGCTTCACCGACAAATATTGGCTGACCGCGCTGGTGCCGGATCAGGGAAGCCAGTTCGACGGGCAGTTCCGTGCGGGCTCGGGCCAGCTCTATCAGGCGGACTATGCCTTCGCGCCCAAGGTGCTCGCGCCCGGCCAGGCGCTGACGCAGTCGAGCCGCTTCTTCGCCGGGGCGAAGGAAGTGAAGCTGCTCCAGCATTACGAGAATGCGCAAGGCGTCACCAAGTTCGACAAGGCGATCGATTGGGGCTGGTTCGAGATTCTCGAGAAGCCGATCTTCACCTATCTCGACTGGCTATTCCGCATGGTCAGCAACTTCGGTGTCGCGATCATTCTGCTGACGGTGACGATCCGCGGCCTGATGTTCCCGATCGCCCAGCGCCAGTTCGCCAGCATGGCGAAGATGCGCGCGCTGCAGCCGAAGATGAAGGCGATCCAGGACCGCTACAAGGACGACAAGGTCGTCATGCAGCAGAAGGTGATGGAGCTGTACAAGACGGAGAAGGCGAACCCCCTCGCCGGCTGTCTGCCGACGCTGATCCAGATCCCGGTGTTCTTCGCGCTCTACAAGGTCCTGATGCTGACGATCGAGATGCGGCACCAGCCCTTCTTCGGCTGGATCAAGGATCTGTCGGCGCCCGATCCGCTTACGCCGGTCAACCTGTTCGGCTTCCTCAACTTTACCCCGCCGCACATGCTGGCGATCGGCGTGGTGCCGATCGTGCTCGGCATCTCGATGTTCTTCCAGTTCCGCCTCAACCCGGCGCCGATGGACGAAACGCAGAAGCAGGTGTTCGCGGTCATCCCATGGGTGCTGATGTTCGTGATGGCGAGCTATCCGGTCGGCCTGCAGGTCTACTGGATCGCCTCCAACTGCCTCGCGATCCTGCAGCAGCAGATTCTTTACGCCCGGCATCCGGAGCTGAAGACCGCTGCGGCCAAGACGACGGTCATCGCCAAGTGACCGGCGACAGCGCCACTCCGCCGGAGGGCGGCGGAGAAGGATTGGGGTTCGCGGCCGAGCTGGTCGAGGTCGCGCGCAAGACCTTCGCGGGACCGGTGACGTTCCTGAAGTCGGCCCCGGGCCTCAAGTTCCTCCCCGATCCGATCGTGCCGGAAGTGGCGTTCGCCGGGCGATCCAACGTCGGCAAGTCGTCGCTGCTCAACGCGCTGACCGGCCGCAATGGCCTCGCCCGCACGTCGAACACGCCGGGCCGCACGCAGGAGCTGAACTTCTTCGACGTCGGCGACGCACCCTTGTTCCGGCTGGTCGACATGCCGGGCTATGGCTTCGCGAAGGCGCCCAAGGACGTGGTCAGGACATGGCGCTTCCTGGTCAACGATTACCTGCGCGGACGGGACGTGCTGAAGCGCGTGCTGGTACTCATCGACTCGCGGCACGGCATCAAGGACGTCGACCGTGAGATTCTGGACATGCTGGACAAGGCGGCAGTCAGCTATCGAATCGTCCTGACCAAGGCGGACAAGGTCAAGGCGACGGATCTTGCGGAGGTGGTGGCCCGCACGGTCGCCGACGCCCGCAAGCGCGCCGCCGCGCATCCGGATATCCTCGCCACCTCCAGCGAGGGCGGCATGGGGATTGCCGAGCTCCGCGCCGCGGTTCTGGAAGCGATCGGCTGACGGCTCCCAGGGGGTTCGGCTCGGTGGGAAGGGCGGTCTCCTCCTAGACCTCCCCGCCCTGCCCCGCTACCCGTGGGGCCATGAAGCTCATCATCGGTAACAAGGCCTATTCCTCCTGGTCGCTGCGCGGCTGGCTGGCGTGCAAGCAGTCGGGCTTGCCTTTCGAAGAGGTGGTCGTCCCGCTCTACGATGCCGAATGGGATCGTCGGCGCGAGGGAGCGGAATTCGCTCCGTCGAGCGGCAAGGTGCCGATCCTGTGGGACGGCGAGGCCGTGGTTTGGGACAGCTTGGCGATCGTCGACTATCTGGCCGACAAGGTCGGGCGCGACCTGTTCTGGCCGGCGGACGACGGTGCGCGCGCGATGGCCCGGTCGATGGCTGCGGAGATGCATTCCAGCTTCACGGCGCTCCGCCGCAAGCATCCGATGAACATCCGTCAGCAATTCCCGGCGACGCGTCCGGACGACGACGTGATCGTCGACCTGAAGCGGATCATGGAATTGTGGGCGCAGGCCCGCGCACGCTTCGGCGGCGACGGCGCCTATCTGTTCGGTGATTTTGGCGCGGCGGACATCATGTTCGCCCCCGTGGTGACGCGCATCCTCACCTATCAACTGCCGATCGCCCGCTTCGCCGCGGGCTATCTGGATGCCGTTATCCAGCATCCCTTCATGCAGGACTGGATCGCCGGCGCGCAGGAAGAGGATTGGGTAATCGAACAGTTCGAGCAGCCGATCCGGTGACGGCCGCGACCAACGACGTGGTGGCGCTGGCGCAGGCCCTGCTGCGCGCGGACAGTGTCACGCCGGCTCGCGGCGCCGTGTTCGACGTGCTCGAGGCGGCGCTGATCCCGATCGGCTTCGCGGTCGATCGTTTCGTCTGCGGCGAGGCGCCCGACGGGCCGGTCGAGAACATGATCGCGACCCGCGAAGGCACGGGTCGGCATCTGGCCTTCGCAGGCCATGTCGATGTCGTCCCGCCAGGCGAAGGCTGGAACGGCTCGCCGTGGAGCGGCGAGATACGCCACGGCCTCCTCTACGGGCGCGGCGCGGTCGACATGAAGGGCGCGGTGGCCGCCTTCGTCGCCGCGGCCGCGCAGGTTCCGGACAGAGGCCCGATCAGCCTTCTGATCACCGGAGACGAGGAGGGGCCGGCGACCTATGGCACACCCGCGCTGATCGCCCGCATGGCCGAGCGCGGCGTCGCGCCCGACCTGTGCCTGGTCGGCGAGCCGACGTCCGTCCGGCAGCTGGGCGACATGATCAAGATCGGCCGCCGCGGCTCGGTCAATATCTGGATCGAGGTGAGCGGGCGCCAGGGCCATGTCGCCTATCCCCATCTTGCCGACAATCCGGTGCCGAAGCTGGTGCGGGCGCTGGCGGCGCTCGACGCGCTGTCGCTGGATGCGGGCAATGCCTGGTTCCAGCCCTCGAACCTGGAGATCACCGACATTGCGGTCGGCAATGGCGCGCACAACGTGATACCGGCTGCGGCACGGGCTCGCGTCAACATTCGCTTCAACGACGAGCAGACCGGGCTGGGCCTGCTGGAGCGCATCACCGCGACGGTGCAGGCCGTGGAGCCGGACGCGACGATCCATGGCAAGGTTTCGGGCGAGGCTTTCCTCACGGAACCCGGCGCGCTGACCGCCATCGTCAGCGCCGCGATCCTGGACGAGACGGGTGTGGAGCCGGAATTGTCCACGACGGGCGGTACGTCCGACGCGCGTTTCCTGTCGAAGCTGTGCCCCACCGTCGAGTTCGGCCTGATCAACGCCACGATGCATCAGGTCGACGAGGCGGTCGCGGTGGACGACCTGAAAACGCTCGCGCGGATCTACACTGAGGTCATTCGAAGGGCGCGATAAGGGGCGCGCGGGTCGCCCACGACCACCCTTCTCACATCACGAGGCCCATGGCGCGTTGCGCCGATGCGAGTACCGGCGCCGCGAGGTTGCGCGCTTTTTCCGCGCCCGTGGTGAGGATGGCGTCGATCGCCGCCCGGTCGTCGAGAAGGCGGACCATCTCGTCGCGGATCGGGCCGAGCTTCGCCACCGCGAGGTCGGCGAGTGCCGGCTTGAACGCACCGAAGCCCTTGCCGGCGAACTCGCTCAGCACGTCCTGCGGATCGCGGTCGGCGAGTGCGGCGAAGATCGTCAGCAGGTTGCGCGCCTCGGGCCGCCCTTCCAGCTCGGCGAGCGTCGCGGGCAGCAGGTCGGGATCGGTCTTCGCCTTGCGAAACTTGTCGGCGATCGTGTCGTCGCTATCGACCAGCTTGACGACCGACTGTTCGGACGGATTGGACTTGGACATCTTCGCCGACGCGTCGCGCAGGCTCATGATGCGCGGCGCAGCCTTGCTGACCAGCGGCTCCGGTAGCGTGAAGAGGTCGCTGCTATAGTCGGTGTTGAACTTGGCCGCGATGTCGCGCGCGAGTTCCAGGTGCTGCTTCTGGTCCTCACCGACCGGCACGTGCGTCGCATTGTAGAGCAGCACATCGGCCGCCATCAACACGGGATAGTCATACAGGCCGACGCTGGCGCCTTCGCGGTTCTTGCCCGCCTTGTCCTTGAACTGCGTCATGCGGTTCAGCCAGCCCACCCGCGCGACGTTGTTGAGCAGCCAGCTAAGCTCGCTATGCGCGGGGACGCGCGCCTGGTTGAACAGAATCGAGCGCGCCGGATCGATGCCGGCCGCGATCATCGTCGCCGTGACCTCGATCGTGTTGGCGGTCAGCTCCGCCGGCGCGATGAACTCCGTCAGGCCGTGCAGGTCGGCGATGAAGTACAGCGTCTCGCCGCCTTGCGCCTGGATCTGGTCCTGCATCGCGACCCACTGTTTCACCGCACCCAGATAATTGCCGAGGTGAAGGTTACCGGTGGGCTTGATGCCGGAAACGACGCGCATCTTGGTCATTGGCTAGCGGCTCTGCGACGAAGGAGGGACTTGAGATCCGCCACGCGGAATGCACCGGTGACGAAACAGGCGGCGGCGTAGATGGCGACGCCCGCACCGACCAGGACGGCCAGCGCTGCGCCGCGCACCGGCAGCGAGCGGGTGAGATAGGGATCGACCAGCGGCGTCACCAATAGCAGGGCGGCGCCCATCAGCAGTGACGACAGCAGCAATCGCGGCACCTTGCGACGCACCGCCGGGTCGAGCGCAAAATGGCCGCGCCGCGCAAGGACGACGTAGAGCGAGGCGACGTTGACGGTCGAGGCGAGCGCCGTAGCGAGCGGTGGCCCGATCTGGCCCAAGTCCCAATGTGCGAGGCCGGGGATGAGGATGAGGTTACCCACAAGGTTGATCGCGACCGAATAGAGCGCGAGGCGCACGGGCGTCCTGGTATCGGCACGCGCGTAGAAGCCCGGGGTCAGCACCTTGACCAACACGTAGCTGGGCAGGCCGATCGAAAAGGCAGCGAGAGCCTGCGCGGAGCGGACGGTATCGCGCGCGTCGAAGGCGCCGTGCTGGAACAAGCCGCGCACGATCGGCTCGGCGGCGAAGACGAAGGCGGCGGTCGCCGGCAGCGTCAGGAACAACGCGAGTTCGAGGCCGCGATTTTGCGTTTCCATCGCTTCGGTATCGCGTCCCTCCGACAACAGCCGGGACACCACGGGCAGAAGGATCGTGCCAAGGCCGATGCCGATCAGCCCGAGCGGCAACTGGTTAAGGCGATCGGCATAATAGATCGCGGAAATCGATCCTGCCGCAAGCAGGTGTCCGGCAAGCGCCGTCGATATGGCGAGATTGATCTGGGCCGCGCCCGCACCGGTTGCGGCGGGAACGATCAGCTTGAGCATCTGCCGCACGTCGTCATCTATCCGAGGACGACGCAGCTTCAGGCTAACGCCGGCCTTGCGGCATGCCCACCACAACCATGCAAGCTGCAGGCCGCCGCCGGCGGTCACCGCGATCGCCTGCGCCCGAGCGGTCGCATAGGGATCGCCGCCATGGAAGAAGATCAGCGCCGCAACCATCGCGATGTTGAGCAGGATGGGCGCCGCCGCATTGACCCAGAAGCGGTGCAGCGAGTTGAGGATGCCGCCGAGCAGCGAGGCCAGCGAGATCAGCATCAGATAAGGTATGGTGAAGCGCGACAGTGTCACCGCGAAGGCGAACTGTTCCGGCGTAGGGTGCTGGCGATCGAAACCGCCTGACAACGCCCAGGTGATCGGCCAGGCCGCAAGCAGCATCGCGGCGGTAAATAGGAGCAGCACCGGAAACAGGACCGCCAGCGCACGTTCGGCGAAGTCGATCCCGGCCGGCGTCCCCCCGCCCTCCGCAACCTTGCGGTTGAAGAGCGGAATGAACGCGGCAGAGAACGCCCCTTCCGCAAATAAGGCGCGGAACATGTTGGGCAGGCGGAAGGCGACGAAGAAGGCATCCGACGCAAAGCTCGCGCCGACATAGGTCGCCTGCAACGTGTCGCGAACGAGCGCCAGCACACGGCTGGCGAGCGTCATGCCGCCGACCGATCCCAGCGCCTTGGCGAGGTTCACCCTCGTCGTTCCCCGCCTGCGGTACGCTTAGGCGTGGCCGACGTCGCCGACGGTGAACTGGCCCTGCGCCTCGGCCTGCTGCAGGTACAGCGCACCGAAGTCGATCGGCTCGAGCAGCAGCGGCGGGAAACCGCCATCGCGTACGCAATCGGCGAGCACGCGACGCGCGAACGGGAAGAGGAGGCGCGGCGCCTCGCCAAGCAGGAAGGGCTGGACTGCGTCCGCCGGCACGTTGCGCAGGCCGAACAGCCCGGCATAGGTCAGGTCGACGATGAACGCGGTCTGGCCCTCGGCCTCCGCCTTGACGTCGATCTTGAGGATCACCTCGTGCACCTCGTCGCCGACCTGCGCCATGCCGATGTTGAACTGCACGTCGATCGCGGGCGGGTTCGGATTCTGGAAGATCGCCGGCGCGTTGGGGTTCTCGAAGGAGAGATCCTTGACGTATTGCGAGATCAGGCCGGCCGCGGGCGCGGTATCCGCACCGTTCGCCATCGGCTGCGTGTCGAGCGAGGTGCCGTTGTCCTGATCGGCCATGGTGAGAAATCCTTGGGTTGAAGCGTTGGATGAAGCGTGGCGGCCGGACGCGGGACCGAAGGACCGAAGCCGCCCGTCGCGCGTTCGATCGCGATGGTGGACGCGCCTAGCAGTGCGGGCGACGCGTTTCAACGCCGGCACGGTGGCTTTGCCGGTTTAAAGCCCGAAGCGGTTTGAACAAACGGCGCCATGCGCCTATGTGGTGGGACGGATCGGAGGTACGGTGTTTTACGTGGTTCTTCTCGCGATGGTGGCGGCGTTTCTGGCGCTGCGCCTGTACAGCGTGCTCGGCAAGCGCACCGGCCACGAACAGCAGCCGCTGGTCCGCACCGCGGAGGATCGTCCCGCGACGGTCGCTGTGCCGCGGACGATCGACGTGACGCCGGACGTACGCGAGCCGCAAAATCGCAACATCGATCCGAAGGCGGAGCCCGGCATACGGGCGATCGTCGCCGGGGAGCCGGGCTTCGACGTCGGTCAGTTCCTGCAGGGCGCGCAGGCCGCGTATCGCATGACGCTGGACGCATTCTGGAAGGGCGACGAGGCGGCGCTTGCCGATCTAACCCAGCCGGATGTCGCGCATGCTTTCGGCGAGGCCATTGCCGCCCGTCGCGATGCGGGCGAGACGCTGGAGAACCGACTCGTTTCGATCGAGCGGGCGACGATCGCGGATGCATCGCTCGACGGGCGTGAGGCGCGGATCACGGTGCGTTTCGACGCGGATATCGCTGCTGTGACGCGTGACGCCGAAGGGCAGGTCATCGCCGGGTCGCTGACCGATGCGGTCGAGACGCACGATCTCTGGACGTTCACGCGCACCCTGAAGAGCAACGATCCCAACTGGACCCTGGCCGACACCGACGAGGCCTGACGGATGCGGCTGCATTGCGGCCGCCCGTGATCGTCGCTGCTGCTGGTGCCATATCGACGAAGCGCCAGCCGTCACGGACGTGGGCCTCCGTCGCGATATCGGGGAGATGGGCTCGCCCTACTCATTAAACGCTTGTTCCCGGCTGCCCGCCTGAGGCACTGCCGACGCGGACACCCGCGATGTAGGCGCGGTGCAATCGGGGACGGCCATGATCGGTAAGCGCGTATCAACAAGCTTTGCGCTGGCGCTCGCGTTGAGCGCCTGTGGCGGACGCGTAGTGCCGGTCGCGGCGGATCACCGCCCCGTGCGTCGGCCGGATGTTCGCCCTGTGCCGAATCGGCCGCTCCCGCCGCGCCCGTCCTTAACGGGCGCCGGCCAGTCGATCGCGAGCGGCCGGGCCTATGACGGCCGCATCCTGCCGGCGACGCCGCTGCTCGGCGCGCCCGTCGTGCCGAACGTCGGCGCCACCACCGCCGCCACGGCCGGCGTGGTTCCCGGTCCGTCCATCGATACGCTGCCGATCACCGAGGCGCAGGCGGAAGCGGCGCGGCAGGCGTTTCTGACCAGCTGCCCCGGCCTGATGCGGCGGACCGATGCCAGCGGCCTGACCCGTGGCCCCGATTGGCAGGCGGCGTGCGACGCGGCCCGCGCCGCGCCACGCGGCGGCGCGCGGGATTTCTTCCTGACCAATTTCGAGACCGTGCAGGTCGGCGACGGACGTGCCTTCGCCACCGGCTATTACGAGCCTGAAATCGCCGCCTCGCGCGATCGGCGGCCGGGGTACGACGTACCGATCTACGCCAGGCCCGACGATCTCGTCGATGTGGACCTTGGACAATTCTCGGCCGATCTGAAGGGCAAGAAGATCCGCGGCCGCGTCGACGGCAAGAGCCTGGTTCCCTATTACGACCGCGCCGCGATCGTCGGGGGCGCGATCGACCGGCGCGCGCCTGTCCTCGCCTGGGGCGCCGACGAGGCCGCGGTCTTCTTCCTGCAGGTGCAGGGGTCCGGCCGACTGCGATTGCCGGACGGCGCGATCATGCGGGTCGGCTACGACGATCAGAACGGTCGCGACTATACCGGGATCGGCGCGCTGATGAAGGCGCGCGGGCTGATCGGGCCGGGCCAGACCTCGATGCAGGGCATCGTCGCCTGGCTGCGCGCCAATCCCGAACAGGGCCGCGCGATCATGAACGAGAACAAGAGCTTCGTCTTCTTCCGGGAAATCACGACGCCGCCGCTCGGTGCGATGGGCTATGTCGTCAACGGCGGGGTCAGCGCGGCGGTCGACACCAAGTTCGTGCCGCTGGGCGCCCCCGTCTTTCTGTCGATGGACCGGCAGGATGCGACGGGCCTGTGGGTAGCGCAGGATACCGGCGGGGCAATCAAGGGCGCCAACCGCTTCGACACCTTCTGGGGGGCAGGCCCACTGGCAGAGGCGACCGCAGGGGGCATGGCCGCTCGCGGCACCGCCTTCCTGCTCCTCCCGGTCGGAACGCTCGCACGGATGCAGGCCGGTGCGCCCGCTCAACCCTGATGAGGCCGCGCTGTGGGCCCGCGTGATGGCGACGGTGAGGCCGCTGCGTGCGGCCCCGCGCGCCGCCCCGCCGCCGCCCAAGGCGCCGCCGCCCCCACCCCCTCCGCCCGCCGCGCCTCCCAAGCCCGTCAAAGCCGCCGGCCGGGTGCCGCCGATGCGGGCCGTGCCCGCGATCACCCCATCGGCCAAACCACGCCCCAACACGCTCGACGGCGGCTGGGACAAGAAGCTGGGCCGGGGCATTGTCATCCCGGACAGTTCGATCGACCTCCACGGGCATAGCCTCGCGTCCGCCCATGCGCTGCTCGATCAGGGGCTGGACCGGGCAATCGCACGCGGCGATCGCGTGCTGCTGCTCGTGACCGGAAAGCCGCCGCGTCCGGAGAGCGAGCGCCCGCACGCACGCGGCGCAATCCGTGCAGCGATCGCGGACTGGCTTGCCGCCTCCCGCCATGCGGATGCGATCGCGGCCGTGCGCGGGGCGCATCCGCGGCACGGTGGTGCGGGTGCGCTTTACATCGTGCTGCGCCGGGGGCGGTAAGGCTTTGCCTGAGAGGGAACGCTCGCAGGTCCGGGCGAGACCCTCGCTCGATGATCGCCGATCACCCGATCGACCATCCCCGGCTAAGCCCGAAGCCTACGCCTCCAGTTCCCGCATCAGGGTGCGCACGGCGGCGTCGATGTCGCGATCCTGATCGCGCAATTCCTCGATCTTTCGCACCGCATGGATCACGGTCGAATGATCGCGACCGCCGAATTTCCTGCCGATTTCCGGCAGCGACCGCGTCGTCAGCCGCTTGGCGAGGTACATGGCGATCTGGCGCGGGCGCGCCACGGCGCGACTGCGGCGGGCCGATACGAGATCGAGCGGCTTCAGCTCGAAATGGCGGCTGACGAGCTTCTGGATTTCGTCGATGGTCACGCGCCGTTGCGCGCCGCGCAGCACGTCGCCGAGCGTCGTCAGCGCGAAGTCCAGATCGATGCGGTCCCCGGTCAATTGCGCATAAGCGACGACCCGGTTCAGCGCGCCCTCCAGCTCGCGGATATTGGCATGGATGCGCGCCGCCAACAGGTCGAGCACCTCGGCCGGGACATCTGCATCGGGCAGGTCGCTCAGTTTCCTGTCCAGTATAGCACGGCGCAACGTGAGATCGGGCGCCTTGATGTCGGCGACGAGACCGACCGCCATACGGCTGACGATTCGCGCCTCGATTCCGTCCAGCGCCTGCGGACACCGGTCGGCGGAAATCACCAGTCGCTTACCCGCGCTCATGATCTCGTTCACGGTGTGGAAGAATTCTTCCTGCGTCGCATCCTTGCCGGCGATGAACTGAAGATCGTCGATCAGCAGCAGGTCGGCGCCGCGCAGCCGCTGCTTGAATGCGAACGTGTCGCGCGCGCGCAGCGCGGCGACGAAATCGAACATGAACCGCTCGGCGGACATGCACAGCACCGTCGCCCCGGGATGCGCGGCGAGGAAGGCATGGCCGATCGCATGCATCAGGTGCGTCTTGCCCTGCCCCGTACCCGAATGGAGGAACAGCGGACTGAAACGCGGCGTGCCGGGCTCGGCCAGCGCCTTCGCGGCATTGAACGCGACCCGATTCGCGGCATCGACGACGAATCGATCGAAGGTGAAGCGCGGGTCGAGCGGCGGCCGCTCGGCCGCGGGCTTCGGCGCAGCCATCGACTGCGCGACCGGCGGCTTGATCGCAGCGGGAATGGCGACGTCGGGTGCAGAGGTCCGAGCTGTCGCGATCGGCGTCGGCGCGACCGACAGCGCCTGTGAAGCGGCCGTCGCCGCCGGCTCCGCCACCAGCACCAACGGTGCCGGACGGACGACGCGCGTCTCGATCACGACGCCGTTGATCCGCGGCATCAGCGCCCGGAATTCGAGAAGAAGCCGGTCGGCGTAATGATTGCGGACCCAATTGGTCATGAACGCGGATGGAAGGCCCAGCCGGATCGTGTCCGGCTCCTCGGCGTCTTCGATCAGCTCCATCGGTTTCAGCCACTGCTCGAACAAACGCGCGCCGGCCGATTCACGCAGGTTCGCGCGGACGTGAGCCCAGGCGCGCTGCGCCTCGCTCCCCGTTTCCGTCGCTGCCTGCACCTTGACCACGCACACGTCTCCCAAGCTCACGCGACCCGGTCGCGCCAGCGGCTGATCTTCAGGACAGACAAGTCCCCCCTACGGCCCACCGAGCCGTCCGGCACCCCTAAGCTGTTCAGTACCGACCGCCGGTGAACCCCCGCGGCAGAGGTCGAGTTATGAAGCCTGCGACGAGTCGATCAAGCCCCAGTCCGGTCACGAATGTGAAATAAACGGGATTGACAGGCCGGCGCCCGCGGAATTGCGTCGGAAAAAATGATAAGTCACGGAAATAGAAGGATTTTGTTAGATGCGCTTCCGTGGCGCGATTCTCGAATCGTGGTGAGTCCTGCGTTTCCGATTCTGTTCCGCGGACATCTTGAGAACATTCGAATTCTCTGCGTCGCACGCACAGCAAAAAGCCCGCCGGGCAACCCCGGCGGGCCTCTATTTGCCGATGCGAGAACGACGATCAGGCGAGCGCGGAGAGACGCTTCGTCAGCCGTGCGAACTTGCGGCTCGCGGTGTTCTTGTGAAGCACGCCCTTCGCCACGCCACGCGCCAGTTCGGGCTGGACCGCCGCGAGCGCGGTGGTCGCCGCCGGCTTGTCACCCGCCGCCAGCGCAGCCTCGACCTTCTTCACGAAGGTGCGGATACGGCCGACGCGCGCACCGTTGATCTCGGCGCGGCGCTCGTTACGACGGATGCGCTTCTTGGCTTGCGGCGTGTTCGCCATTCGGGTCGGTCCTCAGGTCTATTCCGGTCAATGAAAAAGAGGCGCCGGGATCACCCTACGCCCTCTCGAAGGTGGGGCCCATACCGAAGCCTGGGGCGGCGGTCAACCTGCGACGGTTGTCAGGCCCGCTGGCATTTCGCGCAGAAGAAGGTCGACCGGCCCGCATCGACGCGCCGCGCAACGGTTGCTCCGCAATGGCATGGCTCTCCCTCCCGTCCGTAGACGAGGAACTGCTTCGAAAAATAGCCGAGCTCGCCATCGGGCCGCGCATAGTCGCGCAGCGTGGAACCCCCGGCCTCTATCGCCGCCAGCAACACGTCGCGCACGGCGACCGCGAGTCGATCGAGCCGCGCCCGCCCGATCTGACCCGCCGGCCGGGTGGGCGATATCCGCGCAAGGTGAAGCGCCTCGCATACATAGATATTGCCCAATCCCGCGACGATCCGCTGGTCGAGCAGCATCGCCTTGATCGGCGCCGCCCGCCCGTCGAGGACTTCGGCCAGATATGCGCCGGTAAACCGCTCGCCGAGCGGCTCCGGCCCCATGGCCGCGAAGGGAGGATAGTCATCCAGCGCGTCGCTGCGCCACAGGTCGAGGAAGCCGAAGCGACGCGGATCGTTCAACGCGAGCCGGCGCCCGGCCCCGGTTTCGAGCAGAACATGGTCATGCGCTAGATCGTCCGTCGGGTCGACCCGCCAGCGCCCCGACATGCCGAGGTGAAAGATCAGGGTGTCGCCGCGATCGGTGGCAATCAGCCCGTATTTGGCGCGGCGCCCGAGCGCGGTGACCGTCGCCCCGGTCATCCGCTGACGCAGGTCCACGGGGATTGCCTTGCGCAAATCGGCACGGCGCGGCTCCACCCGCGTCAGGCGCTGGCCGGCAAGAACGGGGGCAAGCCCGCGAACGGTGGTTTCGACTTCGGGAAGTTCTGGCACGCCCGACCAGCTAGGTTGCGTTTGCCCCCGCCACAAGGCGCGGCTAGGGCAGGCGCATGAGCGACACCGTCTCCTTCGGTTACGAAGACGTCACCCCTGACGAAAAGACCGCCCGCGTCGGCGGCGTGTTCACCAACGTGGCCAGCCGCTACGACCTGATGAACGACGCCATGTCGGCGGGCATGCACCGGTTGTGGAAGGACCGCTTCGTGCGACGCCTCAACCCGCGTCCCGGCGAGCAGGTGCTCGACATGGCGGGCGGCACCGGCGACATCGCCTTTCGCATCGCAGACCGCGGCGCGACGGTAACGGTCGCCGACATCAACCCCGCCATGCTCGAGGTCGGCATGGAGCGCGCGGCGAAGCGCGGATATGACGGCCTCGTATGGACCGAGGCGAATGCCGAGGTGCTGACCTTCCCCGACCGGTTCTTCGACGCCTACACGATCGCGTTCGGCATCCGGAACGTTACCGACATCCCGGCGGCGCTGCGCGAGGCGCATCGCGTGCTGCGCCGCGGCGGCCGCTTCTTCTGCCTCGAATTCTCCACCACGCTGTGGCCGGGTTTCAAGGAGGTGTACGACGCCTATTCGCACAAGCTGGTCCCGAAGCTGGGCCAGATGCTGGCGCAGGATGCGGACAGCTATCGCTATCTGATCGAGTCGATCCGCCGCTTTCCCGACATGCCGACGTTCGAGGGCATGATCCGCGACGCGGGCTTCACCGCGACTCGCGTCGAGCCGATGCTCGGCGGCCTGGTGGCGATCCATTCGGGATGGAAGATTTGATGCGAGGCGCCGCACGCTCGTGACCGCCCCCGCCGTCCATGTCTGGCGGCTCCTGAAATGGGGCCGCATCCTGGCGCGCCATGGCGCGCTGAAGGGAATAGAGGGGGACGCCAACACCCCTGCCCCGGTTCGTCGGCTGGCACGGATCGCCCGACTGGGTGCGCGTGTCCCCGCGACGCCGCGCTATGCCGATGCTTTCCAGGCCATCGGGCCGGCGGCGATCAAGCTCGGCCAGACGCTGGCGACGCGTCCCGATCTGGTTGGCGAGGCGGCGGCCCACGACCTGCTGCGTTTGCAGGACCAATTGCCTCCCGTGCCGTTCGAGACGATTCGTGCCGCGCTCGAGACGAGCCTTGGCCGGCCCATAAGCGCGGTGTTCAGTCATATCGAGGATATGCCGGTCGGCGCCGCGTCGATCGCACAGGTGCACCGTGCTGTCACCACCGACGGGCGCCAGGTCGCGGTGAAGGTCCTGCGCCCGGGGGTCGAAGCGGATTTTGCGCGGGCGATCGACACCTATCAATGGGCCGCCGCGCAGCTCGAGGGCCTGGGCGGCGAGGCGAAGCGGCTGCGGCCGCGGCTGACGGTGGAGAATTTCCGCCGCTGGACGCTGCGCGAACTGAACTTCCAGCGCGAAGCCGCCTCCGCGAGCGAACTGGCGGAGGCGATGACGGCCGAGCCCGACTTCGTCGTCCCTGCGATCGACTGGCAGCGGTCCTCAACCCGCGTGCTGACGATGGAATGGATCGACGGTATCAAGCTGTCGAACCGGCAGGCCCTGATCGACGCGGGCTATGACCTGCGCAAGCTCGCCAACACGCTCGTGCAGGCATTCCTGCGCCAGGCGATCGCAGAGGGCTTCTTCCACGCCGACATGCATCAGGGCAATCTGTTCGCCCTGCCGGGCGCGAACGGCCAGGGGCGGATCGCGGCGATCGACTTCGGCATCATGGGGCGGATCGACCGGCGCGCGCGCGTGTGGCTGGCGGAAATCCTCTATGGCCTGATTACCGGCAACTATCGCCGCGTCGCCGAGATCCATTTCGAGGCAGGCTACGTCCCGCCACATCACAATGTCGCCGAATTCGCGACCGCGCTGCGCGCGGTGGGCGAGCCGATGCGTGGCCTGCCGGTGAAGGACATGTCGATCGGCATGATGCTGGACGGCCTGTTCTCCATCACGCGCGACTTCGACATGGTGACGCAGCCGCATCTGCTGTTGCTCCAGAAGACGATGGTCATGGTGGAGGGCGTGGCGACCAGCCTCGATCCGGACATCAACCTCTGGGAGTCCGCCGCGCCGTTCGTGCGCGAGTGGATTCGCACGGAACTGGGCCCGGAAGCCGCGATCGCGGACCGTCTGATCCGCGACGTGCGCACGATCGCCGGGCTCCCCGACCTGATCCGCCGGATCGAGGCGCGCTATCCCGAACCCGGCGGCGAGCCCCCCGCTCCGCCCCTCAAGGAGATCGAGGTGGTCCGGATCGGCGGCGGCTGGCGCTATGCCGCGGTCGCGGTGATCGCGGCGGCGGCGAGCATCGCGGGCACGCTGCTGGTGGTCCATTGATCGACACCCCGCCCCGCCCCGGCGTCGTCGGCGACGTCCCGCGTATCGTTCCCGTGAAGGGGCGCGGAAACAAGCATGGCACCGGACGCGCGAGGGCGTCCGAGGCCGTTCTCTAGTCCTATGCACCGCCGCGCGCTCGCCCCCCTCTGGCTTGCCCGCCCCTCGCGTTTCGCGGACGTACAGCCGCGCGGCGGCCGGATCGGCATGGCGTTGCTCGCGCTGCTGTTGCTCGCGACGCTGCTCGTCTTCGCCAGTCCCGCCCCACCCGCCGCGAGCGGCGATCCGGCCAAGCGCGCCGACGACCAGGCCGACGTCGTGCTGTACGAGACGATCGTCGACAACGTCCGTGCCGGCCGCAATTACTACCTTGCCGCCGCCGACGCGCAGCGGGCGGGCCATTACCCCCTTAAACCGTTCGTCACGATGCGCCTGCCGACGCTCGCGCGCATCCAGGCCGCGCTGCCGCCCGTGGCGGTCCGCACCTTGCTCTATCTACTTTGCGCCGCCGTGATGGTCGCCTGGTGGGCACGGCTGTCCGCCGCCCTCTCGCGCGCGCCGCCGCGGCTGATCGCCCTGGGGCTGCTCGCCGGCGGCATGATGGCTTTCGTCCAGGCGGACCTCGCGCCGTTTCACGAGATCTGGGCCGGCCTGCTGATCGCGCTGTCGCTGGGCGTGTGGCGGCCCGGCCGCTGGCTGCCGGCGGTCGCCTTCGGTCTTGCCGCCGCGCTGATCCGCGAGACTGCGGGGCTGTACCTGGTGCTCATGGGCGGAATCGCACTTCTCGAAGGCCGCGGGCGCGAAGCGGCGGCCTGGGGGGTCGCCGCCGCGATCCTGGGTGCTGCGCTCCTGCTGCACGCGCATGCCGTCGCGGCGGTGGTCCGGCCGCTCGACGCGGCCTCGCCGGGTTGGGCGGGGCAGCTCGGTTTCGGGTTCTTCGTACGCACCATGGCATTGTCGACCGCGCTGGCGATCGCACCGCTTTGGCTCGCCGCGCCGCTGTTCGGCCTGTCGCTGTTCGGCTGGCTGGCCTGGCGCGATGCGCTGGGAATCCGGGTGCTGGCGCTGCTCATCGCCTATGGCATCGTGCTGGCGCTGTTCGGCCGGCTCGACACATTCTACTGGGGCTTGCTGGTGGCGCCGCTTTCGCTCGTCGGGATCGCCTTTGCGATCGACGGCGTGCGCGACCTGCTCGGCGCGGCGCTCGATACGCGCCGCATCACGGTGACGAGGCTGGTCCGATGAAGCGCATCCTACTGATCGTCGGCGGCGGCATCGCGGCCTACAAGGCGTGCGAACTGATCCGCCTGCTG
The DNA here is from genome assembly GCF_031082075.1 of Sphingomonas sp. GV3. Classification (NCBI taxonomy): domain Bacteria; kingdom Pseudomonadati; phylum Pseudomonadota; class Alphaproteobacteria; order Sphingomonadales; family Sphingomonadaceae; genus Sphingomonas; species Sphingomonas sp. GV3. The sequence goes on from NZ_JARWLE010000001.1 coordinate 1,422,832, forward strand.
CGCAAACAGGGTCATGCGGTCCGCTGCGTGATGACCGAGGGCGCGAGCCATTTCGTCACGCCGATGACACTGGCCGCGCTGAGTGAGGACAAGGTCTACGCCACGCTCTGGGACCTGAAGGACGAGGCGGAGATGGGGCATATCCAGCTCAGCCGCCAGGCCGATCTCATCGTCGTCGCACCCGCGACCGCCGACCTGCTGGCGCGGATGGCGGCGGGCATCGCGGACGACCTCGCCACGACGCTGCTCCTTGCCACCGACACGCCCGTCCTCGCCGCGCCGGCGATGAACGTGCGGATGTGGAACCATGCGGCGACCCGCCGCAACGTCGCGACGCTGCGCGCGGACGGCGTGACGCTGCTGGAGCCGGACGAGGGGGCGATGGCCTGTGGCGAATACGGCCCCGGTCGGCTGCCGGAGCCCGTCGCGATCGTGGCGGCGATCGAGCGCCTGCTGAGCGGCCAGACCCGCCCGCTAGCCGGTCGGCGCGTGCTCGTCACGGCCGGACCGACGCACGAGGCGATCGATCCCGTCCGCTATATCGCCAATCGGTCGTCCGGGCGGCAGGGGTTCGCGATCGCCGGCGCGATCGCCTCACTGGGTGCCGAGGTGACGCTGATCGCCGGTCCCGTGACGCTTGCGACGCCGGCCGGGGTCACGCGTGTCGACGTGGAGAGCGCGCAGGACATGGCCGACGCGGTGACGCGGGCGCTGCCCGTGGACGCGGCGATCATGGTCGCGGCGGTCGCCGACTGGCGTGTCGCCGCGGCGCCCCACAAGGTGAAGAAGGGCGATACGCCCCCCGCGCTGGTGTTGACCGAGAATGTCGACATTCTCGCGACGCTGGCGAAGGGTCCGGACCGCCCGCGCCTCGTCGTCGGTTTCGCGGCGGAAACGCAGGACGTGTTGCCCCATGCGCAGGCCAAGCGGGTGCGTAAGGGCGCGGACTGGATCGTCGCCAACGACGTGTCGGGGGACGTTTTCGGCGGCGACGCGAACACCGTGCACCTCGTGACCGCGTCGGGTGTCGAGTCGTGGCAGAGGATGCCGAAGGAAGCCGTGGCCGACCGGCTGGCCCGACGCATCGCCGAACATCTCGACGTGTTGGACACCGTACAATCCTCCGGACGGGTTTCATTGCGACCCGATCAGGGTTAAAGATCATTCCGTGAACAGTATCCGTGTCGACGTCGTCCGCCTCCCCCATGGCGAGGGCTTGCCGCTGCCGGCCTATGCGACGGCGGGCGCTGCGGGCATGGATGTCGTCGCGGCGGAAGCCATGACGATCGCCCCCGGGGCACGCGCCGCGATCGCGACGGGGTTCGCGCTTGCGATCCCGCCGGGTTACGAGGTCCAGGTACGGCCGCGATCGGGTCTTGCGCTCAGGCACGGCGTGACGTGCCTCAACACGCCCGGCACGATCGACAGCGACTATCGCGGCGAGGTGAAGGTGATCCTCGCCAATCTGGGCGACTCGCCCTTCGCCATCGCGCGGGGCGAACGGATCGCGCAACTGGTGCCGGCGCCGGTGCTGCATGCGGCGCTGGTCGAGGTCGGGGCACTGGACGACACCGCGCGGGGCAGCGGCGGCTTCGGATCGACGGGGCGGTGATCGTGCTGTTCGCCTTGCTGTCGCAGGCCATGGTCCCCGGCCCGTTGCCGCCGCAGGATTGGACGACGCTGCGGCCGCTTCCCTACAGTCGGGACACCGAGGGTGGTGGCGATCTGTCCGACTTCGTCCGCGCCGAAGTCAGATCCGGCCGATGCAATGCGGCGCTGCAGGGACCTAGCGGGTGGTCGCTGCGCGTGGACGTGGCCGTGCTGGTGACGAGCGGCCGCTTGCGGCGGGTCGTACCGCGCGCGATTCAATGCCCCGCGGTGGAGCAATATGCCGCCGGGCTCGTCTCGAGCATGGCCCGCGGCAACATCGCCGCGACGACGATCGGCGCCGATGGCTGGTACAAGACCAGCCTGACCTTCACCTGGGCGCAATAAGGCCGGAATGTCGGTCCACGCGATGCTCACGGACGAAGAGCTGACGCGCTATGCGCGCCACATCGTGCTGAAGGAGGTTGGCGGCGCGGGTCAGTTGAAGCTGCGTGCGGCGCACGTCCTGGTGATCGGCGCGGGCGGGATCGGATCGCCCGCCATCCAGTATCTCGCCGCGGCGGGTGTGGGCCGCCTGACGATCGTCGACGACGACCGCGTCGACCTGTCGAACCTCCAGCGGCAGACCATCTATGCGACGGACGATATCGGTCGCGGCAAGGCCGATGCCGCCGCCGCCGCCGCGCGGCGACTGAATCCGCATGTCGCGGCATCGGGCGTCGCGCTGCGCATCGACGCGGCGAACGTTGATGCGCTGATCGCAGGCGCGGACGTGGTTCTCGATGGCTGCGACAATTTCGCGACGCGGCTCTGCGTCGCCGACGCCTGCCTCGCGGCCCGAACGCCCCTCGTCTCCGCGGCGATCGGACAGTTCGACGGGCAGCTCGCGAGCTTTCGCGGCTGGGAGGCCGACAAGCCCTGTTACCGCTGCTTCGTCGGCGACGATCCCGAGCGCACCGGCGTGAGCTGCGCGGAGGACGGGGTCCTCGGCCCGATGACCGGGATGATCGGCAGCCTTGCCGCCCTGGAGACGATCCGTGCCATCGCCCCCTTTGGCGAGGATAGCGCCGGGCTTCTGCTGCTGGCCGACACGCTGGCACTGCGCTTCCGCACGCTGCGCCTGCCGAAGGACCCGGGCTGCCGCGGCTGCGGCCGCCCGGACCATTGATCGCCGATCAGCGCAGCAACGTTTCCGCGAAGCTTCGCACGGCCGGCCCGATGTCCTCTCGCTGCAAGGCGAGCGCGAGATTGGCTTGGATATAGCCCGCCTTGTCGCCGCAATCGTAGCGCGCGCCATCGAAGGTGAAGCCGTGGAACGGCTGCGTGCCGATCAGCTGGGCCATCGCGTCGGTGAGCTGGATCTCGCCGCCGGCGCCGGTCTCCTGCCGTTCCAGGATCCGCATCACTTCCGGCTGCAGGATGTACCGGCCGGGGATCATCAGATTGGACGGCGCGCTGCCCCGCTTCGGCTTCTCGACCAGCGCGGTCACTTCCGTCAGCCGGCCATCGACCTTGCCGGGCGAAATGATGCCGTATTTGTCGGTCTCGCTCTCCGCGACCTCAAGCGCGCCGATAACGTTGCCGCCGACCGAATTATACGCCTCGACCATCTGCGCGATGAATCCGGGCGTTCCGACCATCAATTCGTCGGGCAGCAGCACGGCGAACGGCTCGTCGCCGACGATCTCGCGCGCGCACCAGACGGCATGCCCCAGGCCCAGCGGCTCCTGCTGTCGGATGTAGACCGGACTGCCCGGCTTCATCCGGGTGCCCTCGATGGCCGCCAGCGACTTGCCACGCGCGGCCATCGTCTGTTCGAGCTCGTAGGATATGTCGAAATGATCCTCGAGCGCGCCCTTGTTGCGGCCTGTCACGAAGATGATCTGCTCGATCCCGGCCTCCAGCGCCTCCTCGACGGCATATTGGATCAGCGGCTTGTCGACGACCGTCAGCATTTCCTTCGGCATCGCCTTGGTGGCGGGCAGGAACCGGGTGCCAAGACCGGCGACGGGAAGAACGGCCTTGCGTACAGGCTTGATGGTCATCGTATACCCTGTCGTGAGCGGTGAGGCGGGCCTTAGACGGCTTGCGGGAGCGGCGCAACGCGTTGCCATCGTACGATTAGCGGCATGTTAAGGAACCGTTTTTAGTCTGCGGCGCCATGTCAGCCACGTCGCGCCCCAAGGTTCTGGTCATCTTCGGCACCCGGCCGGAAGCGATCAAGCTGTTCCCCGTCATCCGTACGCTGGCGGACGAAGCCCGGGTCGCGGTAACCAGCTGCGTCACCGCGCAGCATCGCGGCCTGCTCGATCAGGTGCTCGACATCGCAGGCCTGGAGCCGGACGTCGACCTCGACCTGATGGAGCCGGGTCAGACGCTCGACAGGCTGACCGCGCGCCTGCTCGTCGCGCTGGGCGAGGTCATGGATGCGCACCGGCCGGATCGCGTGGTCGTGCAAGGGGATACGGCGACCGCGATGGTGGGCGCGCTGGCGGCCTATTATCGGAAGATCCCCGTCGCGCATGTCGAGGCGGGGCTGCGCTCGGGCGATATCTACCACCCCTGGCCCGAGGAGGTGAACCGCCGCATCGTCGCGCCGATCGCCGACCTGCATTTCGCGCCGACGCAGACCGCCGCCGCTGCGCTGGCGCGGGAGAACGTCACGACGGGCGTGCATGTCACGGGCAATACGGTGATCGACGCCTTGCTCTGGACCAGGGCGCGCATCGCGCGGGATCGGACGCTCGCCGCCGATCTGGACCCGGTGGCGGGGCGGTTCGCGGGGCGACGCACGATCCTGGTGACAACCCATCGTCGCGAGAATTTCGGTGACGGTATGGAGCAGATCGCGCGGGCGATCGCCCGGATCGCCGCCCGCGACGACGTCGCCATCCTGTTTCCCATGCATCCCAATCCCAATGTCGGCGCGGTCATGGACCGCGTGCTGGGTGACTGCGGCAGCGTCGCGCGCATCGCTCCGCTGGACTATCCGCATTTCATACGCGCGCTCGAGCTGTGCGACGTCGCGCTGACCGACTCGGGCGGCGTGCAGGAAGAGGCGCCCGCGCTCGGCAAGCCCGTGCTGGTGATGCGCGATACCACTGAGCGTCCCGAGGGGATCGCGGCGGGGACAGCACGGCTCGTCGGTACCGACGCGGACCGCATCGTTTCCGAAGTCTTCACGCTTCTCGACGACAAGGGCGCCTATTCCGCCATGGCACGCGCCCACAATCCGTTCGGGGATGGCCAGGCCAGCAACAGGATCGCGAGGATCATCGCCGATGGGTTCGGACTCTGACCTGAAGGTCGTCGTACTTGGGCTGGGCTATATCGGGCTGCCCACGGCGGCGGTGATCGCACGGACCGGCGCGCGCGTGCTCGGCATCGACGTTTCGGACCATGTGGTCGAAACGGTCAACTCGGGCCGCGTGCATATCGAGGAAGTCGACCTAGACGGCCTCGTCTCGGGCGTCGTTGCCCGCGGCACGTTGCGTGCGTCGACCCAGGTCGAGCCCGCCGACGTGTTCGTCATCGCGGTTCCGACGCCGTTTGCCGATGATCACGCCCCCAACATCGGCTATGTCCTCCAGGCCGCCACATCGATCGCAGCGGTCCTGAAACCGGGCGACACGATCATCCTCGAATCCACATCGCCCGTCGGCACCACCGAACAGGTCCGCGACCTGCTTGCGAAGCTGCGCCCGGACTTGCGCGTTCCGGGCCGCACCGGCGAGGCCGCCGACATCGCCATCGCCTACTGTCCGGAACGGGTCCTGCCGGGCCGTATCCTGGTGGAGCTGATCGACAATGACCGCGTCATCGGAGGCATCACGCCGCGTTGCGCGCGCAAGGCCCTGACCTTCTACCGCCGCTTCGTGCGCGGAGCCTGCGTGACCACCAACGCGCGCGCCGCGGAGATGACCAAGCTGACGGAAAATGCGTTTCGCGACGTCAACATCGCCTTCGCCAACGAGCTCAGCCTCGTCGCCGACACGATGGGCGTCGACGTGTGGGAGGTCATCCGCCTCGCCAACCGCCATCCGCGCGTCAACATCCTCCAGCCCGGTCCCGGTGTCGGTGGCCACTGCATCGCGGTCGACCCCTGGTTCCTGGTGCACGCCGCGCCGGCTCAGACCCCGCTCATCAGGACGGCCCGACTGGTCAACGACGGGAAGACCGACCACGTCATCGCGCAAGCGATCGCCCTCGTCGAAGCGCATCCGGGCGCATCGATCGCCTGCCTCGGCCTGGCGTTCAAGGCGAACATCGACGACTTCCGCGAAAGCCCCGCGCTGCGGGTAGCGGAAGCGCTGGCGGCGCGGTTCGGCGAGCGGCTAGCCATCGTCGAGCCCTATGCCCGGACGCTTCCCGTATCGCTGTCGCGCCACGGCGCTCGGTTGATCGACGTGGACACCGCGATCGAGCGGTGTCCGATCATGATCGTGCTCGTGGACCATGACGTCTTCCGTTCGGTGCCACTGGAGGAAAGACGCGACAAGGCCGTGCTCGACACACGGGGCATTTGGCCCGACCAACCCCAGCCCGCCAGCATGCTTCAGCCGGTCCGACTCGCCAGCTGACCACGCCTTCACGCCCGGTTCAGGCGGTTGCGACGAGGGCGGCGCCATCCTATCTGCGCGCGCTGCCGCCATTAGCCTGGACGTCCATGCTCAACAGATTGCTCAAGTCTCGCCGGTCACGGCAGCAGCCTGCCGCTACCATTCCCCCCGGCGAGCGGGTCTATGCCATCGGTGACATCCATGGATGCGTCGACTTGCTCGACCGGCTCCTCGCGAAGATCGTGGAGGATGATGCCGCACGGGAGCCGGCAACCACGACACTGATATTCCTCGGCGACCTCGTCGACCGTGGCCCCGATTCGGCCGCCGTTATCGAGCGCCTCCACCGGCTGCACGAAACGCGTCCCAATACCCGGTTCCTGCTCGGCAACCACGAAGAGATCTTTCTTGGGGCGCTGGACGGCGATCCCAAAGCGCTGCGTCTGTTCTGTCGGATCGGTGGCCGCGAGACGGTCATCAGTTACGGCCTTCGTCCCGAAGACTATGACCGGATGGACTATGAGGAACTCGTCAAGGCACTGCAGCACCACGTTCCCGCATCCCACCGTACGTTCGTCTCAGGGTTCGAAGACATGATCGTGATCGGCGACTATATCTTCGTTCACGCCGGCGTACGGCCCGACGTGGCGCTCGACGCCCAACGTGGCAGCGACCTGCGCTGGATTCGCGACCCCTTCCTGCATCACGGCCGGCCGCTGGAAAAGATCGTGGTGCACGGACATACGATCAGCGACGGGCTCGACGTGCAACCGCATCGGATCGGCGTCGATACGGGAGCCTATACGACCGGCCGCCTGACGGCACTCGCGCTAGAAGGCGGCGAGACATGGACGCTCGAAGCCTGACGCAGACCGCCGCGTTAGGACTATGTTAACGATCGTTCCGCAAGTTGTTGCACCGCGGCAACGTCGCGGAACAGATTGTTGGGACGAGCTTTAGTTGGGTTGCCCTGTTGTCCTAATTGTGGCAGGGCGCCAAGTGACGAGCACAAGAGGGAGTTCATCATGCGTCTTGGGAAGATTGTCATGGCCGCCGCGGCCGCCACGATGGCGGTTGCTCCGGCTGTGGCCGCTCCGGCCAACCCGGCTGCGAGCCTGTCGGTTGCGAAGTCGGTTCGTACCGGTTCGGCTTCGTCGTCGAAGGACAAGCTGGCTGGTGGCGGCGTCATCGTCGCGATCCTGGCGGCCGCTGCGGTCGTTGCGGGCATCGTCGTCGTCGCCGACGACAACAGCACGCCGGCCAGCAACTAAGCTGACCGTTAGCTTCGGCTAGGAAATAGCGGCCTTCGGGCCGCTATTTTTTTGCCTGCCGAAGATGAAATCCCCTCCCGTGCCCCCTCGTCCACCCGCCCCGGCGCACCACTGCCGTAAGGGCGATGCATGGCTTCGGGTTGGCGCGGCGCTGAAGATGGATCGAGCCTCCTGGCAGCGGGGCGACCGACCCCACACCTGATCCCGCGGCGTCCGGCCAGCCCGTCAGAGTCTGATCTCCCTATGTGGAAGCGGTGCCCGCCCCCACACTCATCCGGCCGCCTACTCAGCGTATCCTGGATCGCATGCTAATCACGTGCACGAAAAAGGCCGGCTCCTCAGGCGAGGAAGCCGGCCCTTCAATCGGGGATCGGCGGCTTGCCGCGCGCTTATTGTCCCGCGGGCATCCCGGGTTGCTGCGCGCCCTGCGGACGCCCCATCATGCTCTGCTGCATCTGCATCTGGCGCACGACTGCCTCCGGCAGGAATTCGAGCAGATCGATATCAAATACGAGTGTCGAGTTGGCCGGGATCGGCCCGCGCGCATCGGCGCCGTAGCCGAGCGACGGCTTGATCCAGACGCGATACTTTGATCCCTTCGGCATCAGCTTCAGCGCCTCGGAGAAGCCGGGCACGACACCGGCCACAGGCATCGGCGTCGGCTGCTGCGACTTGTCGAACACGGTGCCGTTGAGCAGGCGGCCTTCATAGGTGATGAGCGCGACGTCGCTGTCGGTCGGCTTGGCGGCACCGGGTTTGCCCGGCTCCAGCACCTGATATTGCAGGCCAGACGCGGTCGTCACGACACCGCTGCGCCGCGCGTTGCGGGTCAGGAAATCATCGCCCTGCCGCGCCAGTGCGAAGGCGGCGATGCATGCGAGCGCGATGCCCACCCACAGATAGACGAGGTAGCTACGCTTGACGGGGCGAAGCGGAACAGCGGTGACGGTCGACATCGTAGTGGCACCTGGAGTTGTGGTGCCGGGCCGGCCGTCACCGGTGAAAGGTCGCGAAAGTCGCAGTGATTGACCCCGGCGCCTGCGCCAGGGTCCGGGCGATCTTACCGAGCGCCGTCGCGCTCCGCGCGCTTGCGCTCCAGCTTGCGGGCGCGACGCACGGCCGCGGCACGCTCACGCGCGCGCTTCTCCGACGGCTTTTCATAATGACGGCGCAGCTTCATCTCGCGATACACGCCCTCGCGCTGCAGCTTCTTCTTGAGCGCGCGAAGGGCCTGGTCGACGTTGTTGTCGCGGACGACGATCTGCATAAAACCGATGAACTCCAGTCAATAGCCAATGCGGCCGCGAACAAGGGTCCGCGCCGTGCGAACGGCTCCCCTAGCAGCGAGTCGGCGCGATGGCAACCCGCGACGGGGCGCCCGCTCGACGGCGTCCGCACGTCGTCGTTGGCGGGAAGCCATTGGCGCAGCGGGGGCGGCCGCGCTAAGGCCCTGCCCCATGACGCCGATCACGCTCTACAACAGCCTGACCCGAGCGGCCGAAATCTTCGAGCCCGCCGACCCCGCAAACGTGCGCATCTATTCCTGCGGCCCGACCGTCTATCATTATGCGCATATCGGCAATCTGCGCGCCTATCTGTTCACCGACACGCTGAGCCGGGTGCTGACGTGGAAGGGCTTCGGCCTGACGCACGTCATCAACATCACCGACGTCGGACACCTGACCAGCGACGCGGATGCCGGCGACGACAAGATGGAAGCGGCGGCAAAGAAGAGCGGCCAGGACATTTGGGCGATCGCCGCGCATTACACGCAGGCGTTCAAGCAAAACCTGAAGGACCTGAACGTCCGCGATCCCTCGCGCTTTCCCCTGGCGACGGATCATATCGCGGAGATGATCGCATTCGGCGAGAAGATCGCGGACACGCATTGTTATCGCCTGCCCGACGGGCTCTATTTCGACGTATCGACCGTGCCGGACTATGGGCGGCTTGCCGGCACGCGCGACGACGCGCCGGCGGAAGGCCGGATCGAGACGGTGGAGGGCAAGCGCCACCCCGCCGACTTCGCGATCTGGCGGACGAGCGCGCCGGGCGAGAATCGCCAGATGGAATGGGACAGCCCCTGGGGCCGCGGCGCGCCCGGCTGGCACCTCGAATGCTCGGTTATGAGCCGCCAGTATCTGGGCGACCATTTTGACATCCACACGGGCGGTATCGACCATCGCGAGATCCACCATCCCAACGAGATCGCGCAGAACCAGGCGCATGCCTGCAGCGCGGACACCGGCGCAAGCATATGGATGCACAACAACTTCCTGGTCGATCGTACCGGGAAGATGAGCAAGTCATCGGGCGAGTTCCTGACGCTGCCGGCATTGGTCGCGCGCGGCTTCCACCCGCTCGCCTACCGCCTCATGTGCCTCCAGGCGCAGTATCGCAGCGAGCTGGAATTCAGCTGGGAGAATCTGGCGGCGGCGCAGACGCGGCTGAAGCGACTGGTGCAGAGCGTCGCCGCGCTCAGGGCGCGCGGTGAGGCCAAGGCAGGGGGCAGGGGTGCCGCCGACGCCGGTCCCTATCGTGAGCGGCTGGACGCGGCGGTGTCGGACGACCTCAACACGCCGCGCGCGCTGCCGGTGCTGGACGAACTGCTTGCCGACAAGAAAGTCAGCCCGCAGGATCGGCTGGCGGCGCTGGAGGATTTCGATGCGGTGCTCGGATTGAACCTGCTCACGCTCGCCCGCGAGGACCTGCGCGTCCGGCCCGATGGCGCCGGGATCGACGAGGCGGAGATCGCGGCGCGCCTGGCCGAACGCCGCGAGGCGCGGGCGGCCAAGGACTTCGCGCACAGCGACGCGATCCGCGACTCACTTGCGGCTCTGGGGGTGGAAGTCATGGATGGCGATCCGATCGGATGGGACTGGAGGGTGACGGCATGAAGGCGGTGCTCCCCGCGCTCGCGCGCCCGCTGCTCGAACCGCGGCTGCCTGGCGGACTGGACACCGCCTGGTTCGCGACACCCGACGAGGCGAAGGCGATGATCGCGGATGCGGACATCGCCTGGGTCGACATGCAGCCGACGCAGCTGGTCGCGGACGCGATCCGCGCGGCCGGGCCGAAGCTGAAATGGGTGTCCACCATCTACGCCGGTTTGGACGCCTTCCCGCTCGACGTGCTGCGCGACCGGGGCGCGACGCTGACCAACGGGGCCGGGATCAACGCCGTCGCGGTCGCGGAATATGCGGTCATGGGGATATTGGTCGCGGCGAAGCGCTTCGACACGGTGCTGCGCGCAGGCGATCGCCACGAATGGCTGCGCGACGCCCCGGGCAAGGTCGAGCTGGACGGTACGCGGGCGCTGATCGTGGGCCATGGCACGATCGGTCGGCTGATCGGGGCACGGCTCGCGGCGTTCGGCGTGCGCGTCGACGGGGTGACGCGCTCCGGCCGCGACGGGACGCTGGGGCCGGATGCGTGGCGCGCGCGCCTTGGCGATTATGACTGGGTGGTGCTGGCGGCGCCCTCCACCGACGCGACCAAGGCGATGATCGGCGCGGACGAGCTGGCGGCGATGCGCCGCGACGCGTGGCTGATCAATATCGCCCGCGGCGACATGATCGACGAGGACGCGCTGCTCGACGCGCTGCACCACAAGCGCATCGGCGGCGCCTTCCTCGACCCCACGGATCCCGAGCCGCTGCCGGCCGACCATCGCCTGTGGGACGCGCCGAACTGCATGATCTCGATGCATCTGTCCGGGCGCAGCCAGACGCGGATGTTCCAGCGCGGAGCGGCGCTGTTCCTGGACAACCTCGCGGCTTTCCTCGAAGGCAAGCCGATGCGGAACGTCGCCGACCTCGACGCGGGCTATTGAAGCGGCAGGAACGCCCTCCCCTCCTTGCACCGCAAGAAGCAGCATAGGCCTGTCACTGCAGCGGCTTGTCGGCCTCCGCGAGGATCGGCGGCAGGTAGGGCATCGGCGCATCGGCCGGGATCTTCGCCAGCTCCGCTTCTAGCGCCGCAGCGCGCGCCTTGGACGACGGGTGGGTGCGACTGCGGAACAGACCGCCGTCGACCTCGCCGCCATGGTTGCGCCAGAAGCGGACGGCCGCCCGCGGGTCCCAGCCCGCGTTGCGGATCAGGTACATGCCCAGCAGGTCCGCCTGGTCCTCCGTGGTGCGGAACAGGCGGCCGTTGCGGCCGACCTCCGCCAGCAGGCCACGGCTGACACCCGCCGCGTCGAGGCGGGCGCGATGGCGCAGGATGGTATGCGCAAGCTCGTGGCCGATCACCACGGCCAGTTCCTCGTCCGAATAGCGCGCGAAGAACCTGACGCCGACCTGGACGATGCGGCCGTCCGAGGATGCCTCCATCTTCGGGCCCAGCAGTACCTCGAACGCGCTGCGGCATCCCGGCGAGGCCGGCAGCGTCACGCTCCGCGTGCGACCGCCGTGGATCAGCGTGACGGCGAGCGGCTTGTCGGCGGGCAGGCCGGCGATCAGGTCCTGCACGGCGTCGCGGGCGGCGCTGCTCGCCTGCGCCGGCAGCGGCGCGTCGGGCAGGTCGCGCCCGTCGAGCGCAACGAGCGAGTCGCCCGGGACGATTCCCGCGGCCGCGGCGGGAGAGCCCGGCACGACCGCCTCGACCGCGACGGGACGCTCGAAGCCGAAGCTGACCTTCGCCTGCGCGCGCAAGGGGGCGTCATATTGGCCGATGGCGTGCAGCGCCCAGCCGGGGGTCGGCTGACGATCGCGGCACAGCGCCGCATTTGCGGTGGTCAGGCGATAGGCGATCGCCGCCATGCGACCGTCGACCTCACGCAGCGCGGCAAAGGTCGCGGCGGGATCGTCCGCCGGGGCGGCAGGCGCGGCAGCGGCAAGGGAAAGGGCGGCGAGGAACGCGAACGGCATCGAGGTGCGTGTACAGCGCCATGTCCTGAAGCGAAACCGTCTCCCGATGGTCATGCCGCCCCAGTTCCGGCGACCGCGATTCCCGGGGGCGCGGAGGACCGGTACGTCGCGGAAGAATTGAGCGTGCAGGAGGCGAGAAAAGGGTACGTGGTTGCGTCCGCCCCTTTGACAAGCCCCCACCCCGCGCCTATATCCCGCTCCTCACCACAGCTTTCGGGACATGGGGCGCCGTCGCGCAGCGCCGTCATACGAATGGGAAGCTGCCGGTATCAGGGACGCTTCAAGGCCGACGCACTCGCTTGCGATCGGCTTTTTCGCGTCTCCGACCCCCGCGTCCCGTCCGGAGGCATCCGGGCAGCATATACGGCTGACGAGGCACAATAGATCCATGGCGACCAAGGCGATCCAGCAGGCCAGCACCGCGAAGCGGCGCATCCGCAAGATCTTCGGCGACATCCACGAAGTCATCCAGATGCCGAACCTCATCGAGGTTCAGCGCGAAAGCTACGAACAGTTCCTGCGCTCCGACAAGAGCACGGGCCATGTCTCGGGCCTGGAGAAGACGCTGCGGTCGGTGTTCCCGATCCAGGATTTCGCCGGCACCGCCTATCTCGACTTCGACGATTACGTCCTCGAACCGCCGAAGTTCGACGTCGAGGAATGCCGCCAGCGCGGCATCACCTATGCCGCGCCGATGCGCGTCACGCTGCGCCTGACCGCGTTCGAGGTCGATCCGGATACCGAGGCCAAGTCGGTCATCGATATCAAGGAGCAGGACGTCTACATGGGCGACATGCCGCTCATGACCGAGAACGGCACCTTCTTCATCAACGGCACCGAGCGCGTCATCGTCAGCCAGATGCACCGTTCGCCGGGTGTGCTGTTCGACCATGACCGCGGCAAGACGCACGCGTCGGGCAAGTATCTGTTCGCGGCGCGCGTCATCCCCTATCGCGGCTCGTGGCTCGACTTCGAGTTCGACGCCAAGGACATCGTCAACGTCCGCATCGACCGCAAGCGCAAGCTGCCGGTGACGGCGCTGCTCTACGCGCTGGGCATGAACTCCGAGGAAATCCTCAACCACTTCTACAACCGCGTGACCTTCGTCCGCGGCGAGGGTGGCTGGCGCATTCCGTTCGCGCCGGAGAACTGGCGCGGCGTGAAGCCGATGTTCGACATCGTCGACGCCAAGTCGGGCGAGGTCGTGTTTGCGGCCGGCCAGAAGATCAGCCCGCGCGCCGCCAACAAGGCTGGCAAGGACGGCCTGACCGAGCTGCTGATCCCGACCGAGGAGATCTTCGGCCGCTACAGCGCGTACGACCTGATCAATGAAAAGACCGGCGAGATCTACGTCGAGGCCGGTGACGAGATCACCGCCGAGAACCTGGAGAAGCTGGACAAGGCGGGCGTCGACACGATCGAGCTGCTCGACATCGACTTCGTCACCACCGGCCCGTGGATCCGCAACACGCTGAAGGCGGACAAGGCCGAGGAGCGCGAGCAGGCGCTGAGCGACATCTATCGCGTCATGCGCCCCGGCGAGCCGCCGACGCTGGAGACGGCGGAAGCGCTGTTCGCGGGCCTGTTCTTCGATCCGGACCGCTACGACCTGTCGGCAGTGGGCCGCGTCAAGCTGAACATGCGCCTCGACCTCGACGCGCCGGACACGGTGACGACGCTGCGTACCGAGGACATCCTGGCGGTCGTCAAGACGCTGGTCGACCTGAAGGACGGCAAGGGCGAGATCGACGACATCGACAACCTCGGCAATCGCCGCGTGCGGTCGGTGGGCGAGCTGCTGGAGAACCAGTATCGCGTCGGCCTGCTGCGCATGGAGCGTGCGGTCAAGGAGCGCATGTCGAGCGTCGACGTGTCGACGGTGATGCCGAACGACCTGATCAACGCCAAGCCCGCGGTCGCCGCGGTGCGCGAGTTCTTCGGCTCGTCGCAGCTGTCGCAGTTCATGGATCAGACCAACCCGCTGTCCGAAGTGACGCACAAGCGTCGCGTCTCGGCGCTCGGGCCGGGCGGTCTCACGCGTGAGCGCGCGGGCTTCGAGGTCCGCGACGTCCACCCGACGCACTATGGCCGCATCTGCCCGATCGAGACGCCGGAAGGTCCGAACATCGGTCTGATCAACTCGCTGTCGACCTTCGCCCGCGTCAACAAGTACGGCTTCATCGAGACGCCGTACCGCAAGGTCGTCGACGGCAAGGTGACCAATGAGGTCGTCTATCTGTCGGCGATGGAGGAGCAGAAGCATACCGTCGCGCAGGCGTCGGCCGCGACCGACGCGGACGGCCGCTTCGTCGAGGAGTTGGTCTCCGCGCGTCAGGCGGGCGAGTTCCTGATGGCGCTGCCCGAGACGATCACGCTGATGGACGTGTCGCCCAAGCAGCTCGTCTCCGTCGCCGCGTCGCTGATCCCGTTCCTCGAGAAGGACGACGCGAACCGCGCGCTGATGGGCTCGAACATGCAGCGTCAGGCGGTGCCTCTGGTCAAGGCCGAGGCGCCGTTCGTCGGCACGGGCATGGAAGAGACGGTGGCGCGCGATTCGGGCGCCGCGATCTCGGCCAAGCGCGCTGGCGTCGTCGACCAGGTCGACGCGACCCGTATCGTCGTGCGCGCCACGGGTGACGTGGACGCGAGCGTCAGCGGCGTCGACATCTACACGCTGATGAAGTTCCAGCGTTCGAACCAGTCGACCTGCATCAACCAGCGCCCGCTGGTGAAGGTGGGCGACGTGGTCGAGGCCGGCGACATCATTGCCGACGGCCCGTCGACCGAGTTCGGCGAGCTGGCGCTGGGCCGCAACGTCCTCGTCGCGTTCATGCCGTGGAACGGCTACAACTACGAGGACTCGATCCTGATCAACGAGCGGATCGTGAAGGACGACGTGTTCACGTCGATCCACATCGACGAGTTCGAGGTCATGGCTCGCGACACGAAGCTCGGGCCAGAGGACATCACGCGCGACATCCCCAATGTCGGCGAGGAAGCGCTGCGCAACCTCGACGAGGCGGGCATCGTCTACATCGGCGCCGAGGTCGAGCCGGGTGACATCCTGGTCGGCAAGATCACGCCCAAGGGCGAAAGCCCGATGACGCCGGAAGAGAAGCTGCTGCGCGCGATCTTCGGTGAAAAGGCGTCCGACGTGCGTGACACGTCGCTGCGCCTGCCGCCGGGCGTTGCCGGTACGGTCGTCGACGTGCGCGTCTTCAACCGCCACGGCATCGACAAGGACGAGCGTGCGATGGCGATCGAGCGCGAGGAGATCGAGCGCCTGAAGAAGGATGCCGACGACGAGCGCACGATCCTCAACCGGGCGACGTGGAGCCGCCTGCGCGAGATGCTGCTCGACCAGGTCGCGACCGGTGCGCCGAAGGGCGTCAAGAAGGGCTCGACGATCGACATGGACCTGCTCGACAGCGTCGACCGCCACGAATGGTGGAAGTTCGCGGTGCAGGACGATGCCGTGCAGGCGAACCTGGAAGCGGTGAAGGCGCAGTACGACGAGGCGACCAAGCGCATCCGCGACAAGTTCGAGGATCGCCGCGAGAAGCTGGAGCGGGGCGACGAGCTGCCGCCGGGCGTGCTTAAGATGGTCAAGGTGTTCGTCGCGGTGAAGCGCAAGCTGCAGCCGGGCGACAAGATGGCCGGCCGCCACGGCAACAAGGGCATCATCAGCCGCATCCTGCCGCAGGAGGACATGCCGTTCCTCGAGGACGGCACGCCGGTCGACTTCGTGCTCAACCCGCTGGGCGTGCCGTCGCGCATGAACGTCGGGCAGATATTCGAGACGCACCTCGGCTGGGCCGCGCGCGGTCTGGGTCGCAAGATCGGTGCCGCGCTCGACGCATGGCGCGCCGAGAACCCGAATCCGACGCCGGGTCAGGCGCCGGAAGCGGTCAAGGATGCGCTGCGCCTCGCCTATGGCGATACGTATGTCGAGGAACTGGACCGGCGTTCGCCCGACCAGCTGATCGACCTGGCGGAGAACGTCCGCACCGGCGTCCCGATGGGCACGCCCGTGTTCGACGGCGCGGTGGAATCCGACGTGGCCGACATGCTGAAGCTCGCCGGGCTGGACGAATCGGGTCAGGTGACCCTGTTCGACGGCCGCACGGGTGACGCGTTCGATCGCAAGGTGACCGTCGGCTACAAGTATGTGCTGAAGCTGCACCACCTGGTGGACGACAAGATCCACGCGCGTTCGATCGGGCCCTACTCGCTCGTCACCCAGCAGCCGCTGGGCGGCAAGGCGCAGTTCGGCGGCCAGCGCTTCGGCGAGATGGAGGTGTGGGCTCTCCAGGCCTATGGCGCCGCCTATACGCTGCAGGAGATGCTGACGGTGAAGTCTGACGACGTCGTCGGCCGCACCAAGGTCTACGAGGCGATCGTCAAGGGCGACGACACGTTCGAGGCCGGCATCCCCGAAAGCTTCAACGTGCTCGTCAAGGAAATGCGCTCGCTGGGCCTCAACGTCGACCTGAAGTCGATGGAGGAACTCGACGCCGACGACGGGCTCGCCGAGGCCGCGGAGTAACGTCCAAGCCCCCTCTCCCCCTGTGGGAGAGGGGCAAGCCGCGCAAGCGCGGCGCGGGGTGAGGGGGAGTGCGGCACGGCTGCCATATCCCCCTCACCTTCCCACTGCCTTCGGCAGCGGGCCCCTTCCTCTCCCACAAGGGGAGAGGAGAAGAGATTCTAGAGGACAGGTTCATGAACGAACTGACCAATTTCGCCAATCCGGTCGCCAAGCCCGAGACGTTCGACCAGATCCAGATCGGCATCGCTTCGCCGGACAAGATCCGTTCGTGGTCGTTCGGCGAGATCAAGAAGCCCGAGACGATCAACTACCGCACGTTCAAGCCGGAACGCGACGGCCTGTTCTGCGCGCGCATCTTCGGTCCGATCAAGGATTACGAATGCTTGTGCGGCAAGTACAAGCGGATGAAGTACAAGGGCATCGTCTGCGAAAAGTGCGGTGTCGAAGTCACGGTGTCGAAGGTGCGCCGCGAGCGGATGGGCCATATCGAGCTCGCCGCGCCGGTCGCGCACATCTGGTTCCTGAAGTCGCTGCCGAGCCGCATCGGCCTGCTGCTCGACATGCAGCTCAAGCAGCTCGAGCGCGTGCTGTACTTCGAGGCCTATATCGTGATCGAGCCGGGCCTGACCCCGCTCGAGAAGTTCCAGCTGCTCACCGAGGACGAGCTGCTCGAGGCGCAGGACGAATATGGCGAGGACGCCTTCTCCGCCGGCATCGGCGCGGAAGCGGTGCGCGTCATGCTCGAGAATCTCGACCTCGAGGGCGAGAAGGTCGCGCTGCTCGAGGAGCTGGCGACGACCAAGTCGGAGCTGAAGCCCAAGAAGATCATCAAGCGCCTGAAGGTCGTCGAGAGCTTCCTCGAGTCCGGCAACCGTCCCGAGTGGATGATCCTGGAAGTCATTCCGGTCATCCCGCCCGAGCTGCGCCCGCTGGTGCCGCTGGACGGCGGCCGCTTCGCGACGTCGGACCTCAACGACCTGTACCGCCGCGTCATCAACCGCAACAACCGCCTGAAGCGCCTCATGGAGCTGCGCGCGCCGGACATCATCGTCCGCAACGAAAAGCGCATGCTGCAGGAAGCGGTCGACGCCCTGTTCGACAACGGCCGCCGCGGCCGCACGATCACGGGCGCCAACAAGCGTCCGCTGAAGTCGCTGTCCGACATGCTGAAGGGCAAGCAGGGCCGCTTCCGCCAGAACCTGCTCGGCAAGCGCGTCGACTATTCGGGTCGTTCGGTCATCGTGACCGGGCCCGAGCTCAAGCTGCACCAGTGCGGCCTGCCGAAGAAGATGGCGCTCGAGCTGTTCAAGCCGTTCATCTACGCGCGCCTCGACGCCAAGGGTCTGTCGATGACCCTCAAGCAGGCGAAGAAGTGGGTCGAGAAGGAGCGCAAGGAAGTCTGGGACATCCTGGACGAGGTGATCCGTGAGCACCCCGTCATGCTCAACCGCGCGCCGACGCTGCACCGCCTCGGCATCCAGGCGTTCGAGCCCGTGCTGATCGAGGGCAAGGCGATCCAGCTCCACCCGCTGGTCTGCTCCGCGTTCAACGCCGACTTCGACGGCGACCAGATGGCTGTGCACGTGCCGCTGAGCCTCGAGGCGCAGCTGGAAGCGCGTGTGCTGATGATGTCGACCAACAACATCCTCAGCCCCGCGAACGGCAAGCCGATCATCGTGCCGTCGCAGGACATGGTGCTGGGTCTCTACTATCTGTCGATGATGAAGGAAGGCGAGCCCGGCGAGGGCATGCTGATCTCCGACATGGCGGAGGTGCATCAGGCGCTCAACGCCGGGTCGGTGACGCTGCACACCAAGATCGTCAGCCGCGTTCCGCAGACCGACGAACAGGGCAACACCTATCTGAAGCGCGTCGAGACGACCCCGGGCCGCATGCTGCTCGGCGAGACGCTGCCGAAGAGCCACAAGGTGCCGTTCGAGATCGTCAACCGCCTGCTCACCAAGAAGGACGTGGGCGACGTGATCGACGAGGTCTATCGTCACACGGGCCAGAAGGAGACCGTGCTGTTCGCCGACGCGATCATGAGCCTCGGCTTCCGTCACGCGTTCCGTGCCGGCATCTCGTTCGGCAAGGACGACATGATCATCCCGAACGAGAAGGACGCGCTGGTCGAGGAGACCCGCACGCTCGTGAAGGATTACGAGCAGCAGTATCAGGACGGCCTGATCACGCAGCAGGAGAAGTACAACAAGGTGATCGACGCCTGGAGCCGGTGCGGCGACCAGGTCGCGAACGCCATGATGAACGAGATCAAGGCGGTGAAGCGCTACGAGGACGGCGAGAACGCCGGCCGCGAGAAGCCGATCAACTCGATCTACATGATGGCCCACTCGGGCGCCCGCGGTTCGCAGGCGCAGATCAAGCAGCTGGCCGGCATGCGCGGCCTGATGGCCAAGCCGTCGGGCGAGATCATCGAGACGCCGATCATCTCGAACTTCAAGGAGGGTCTGACCGTCCTTGAATACTTCAACTCGACCCACGGCGCCCGCAAGGGCCTGGCGGACACGGCGCTGAAGACGGCGAACTCGGGTTACCTGACCCGCCGCCTCGTCGACGTGTCGCAGGATTGCGTCGTGATCGAGGAGGATTGCGGCACCGAGCGCGCGCTGGAGATGAAGGCGATCGTTCAGGGCGGCAGCACCATCGCGTCGCTCGGCGAGCGTATCCTGGGCCGCACCACGGCCGAGGACGTCGTCGATCCGAAGACCAACGCCGTCGTCATCCCGACGGGCACCCTGCTCGACGAACCGATGGTCGCGAAGATCGAGGCGATGGGCATCCAGGGCATGAAGATCCGCAGCCCGCTGGTCTGCGAATCGAAGGTCGGCGTGTGCGGCAAGTGCTACGGGCGCGACCTCGCCCGCGGTACGCCGGTCAACATCGGCGAAGCGGTCGGCGTCATCGCGGCGCAGTCGATCGGCGAGCCGGGCACGCAGCTGACGATGCGCACCTTCCACATCGGTGGTGCGGCGCAGCTCAACGAGCAATCCAACCTGGAAGCGCCGGTCGACGGCACGATCCAGTTCCGCGACCTGCGCCTGATCGTCGACCAGCGTGGTCGTCGCGTGGTGCTGAGCCGTTCGGGCGAGATCGCGATCGTCGACATGGACGGCCGCGAACTGGCGGTGCACCGTATTCCTTATGGTGCGTACGTCATGTTCGACGACGGCCATATGGTGTCGAAGGGCGATCGGATGGCCGAGTGGGATCCGTTCACCATGCCGGTGATCACGGAGAACCCGGGTACCGTCCGCTTCCAGGACCTGCTTGAGGGCAAGACGCTCACCGAGCAGACCGACGAAGCGACCGGTATCGCGCAGCGCGTCGTGACCGAATATCGCACCTCGTCCAAGTCGAAGGAGGATCTGCGTCCGCGCCTGACCCTTCTCGACGAGACGAGCGGCGAGAGCGGTCGCTACATGCTCGCGCCCGGCGCGACGCTGTCGGTCGAGGACGGCGCGCAGGTACAGGCGGGTGACGTGCTCGCCCGCGTCAGCCGCGAAGCCGCCAAGACGCGCGACATCACCGGCGGTCTGCCGCGCGTCGCCGAGCTGTTCGAGGCGCGCAAGCCGAAGGAGAATGCGATCATCGCAAAGGTCTCCGGCCGCGTCGTGTTCGGCAAGGACTACAAGGCGAAGCGCAAGATCGGCATCCAGCCCGAGGATGGCGGCGAGGTCGTCGAGTACCTGGTGCCCAAGTCGAAGGTGATCGACGTTCAGGAAGGCGACTACGTCAAGCGTGGCGACAATCTGATCGGCGGCAGCCCCGACCCGCACGACATCCTCGAGGTGCTCGGCATCGAGGCGCTGGCGGAATATCTCGTCTCGGAAATCCAGGAAGTCTATCGACTCCAGGGCGTGAAGATCAACGACAAGCACATCGAGGTGATCGTTCGCCAGATGTTGCAGAAGGTCGAGATCACCGAGGCCGGCGACACCACCCTGCTCCCCGGCGAGCAGGTGGATCGCGAGGAGATGGACGCGGTCAACGCCAAGCTCGGGCCGAACGAGGCGCGGGCGCAGGGCAAGCCGATCCTGCTGGGCATCACCAAGGCGTCGCTGCAGACCCGCAGCTTCATCTCGGCGGCGTCGTTCCAGGAGACCACCCGCGTCCTCACCGAGGCGGCGGTCCAGGGCAAGCAGGACACGCTGATGGGCCTGAAGGAGAATGTCATCGTCGGCCGCCTGATCCCGGCGGGCACCGGCGCCGGCATGAACCGTCTGCGCGTGGCGGCCTCCAGCCGCGACGCCGCGCTGCGCGCGCAGCAGCGTGCGCTGCAGGCGGCGATCGTCGCTCCCACCTCGGCGGCCGAGCTGCGCGCCGCGGAAGAGCAGCGGTCGCGCCGTGACGACCAGGGCACGGGTCCCGATCCGCTCGCCGAGGTCGTCCCCTCGGGCGACGGCAGCGACGAGGCCGCGGGCGAGTATCTGAACGACTGATCGTCGTTCGGGCGCACCGCCTGATGACATGAGGAACCGCCGTCCGGGATACCGGGCGGCGGTTTTTCGTTGCGGCGCAGTACGGCAAACGCGCCGTCGCCCTCACGCGCAAGCCAACGAACGACGGTGTCCGCGCCGGATCCCGGCAGTCATCGCCGCGCGGCAATTTGGCCGTCGATACCAGCTGTGTTATCGTACGGGCGTCTTTCTTCGGGGGGAGAAGAGATGCCGTATCGTCGCGCCTACCGCTGGTTGCTGACCCTTTTTCCGTTGATCGCGCTCGCATTCTGGCCGGGCTATTTCGGCCAGTTGGCCGACGCGCCCTTCGCCCTGCATGCCCATGGCATCACCGCGACGGCGTGGCTGATGCTGCTGACGCTGCAGAGCTGGTCGATCCACGCGCGCGCGGTGGCATGGCATCACCGCGCGGGCCTGGCGACCTTCATGGTGGTGCCGCTGTTCGCCGCCGCGGGTCCGCTGGCGTTGCAGGGCATGGCATGGTTGTGGCGGAGTCACGCAGATCCCTTTCACAGCGCATTCGGCGCCCGGCTCGTCATCGCCGACATGATCGCCGGGCCGTCCGTCCTCCTGCTGGTTGCCTATGCCTTTCTCCGGCGGCGGCGGGTGGACGTCCATGCCGCCGCGATGCTGGCGACCGCGCTGCTGGTGTTGCCGCCGATCATCGGACGCCTGTTTCCCGCATTGCCCGGTTTCCCGCATGGCGGGGCGGCAGGCTTCGCGGGCTTCCGACTGTCGTTCGACCTTGCCGAGGGTGTCACGCTGCTTATCGCCCTGTGGCTCGCCGGCCGGCGGCGTGGCGGCCGCGGGCCATTCGGCTTCGCGGCGGCCGCGACGGCAGCCCAGCTGATCGGCTTCGAAACGATCGGCCGCACCGCCGTATGGGATCGCCTGGTCCTGTCGCTGACCAATGTGCCGATCGCCCCGATCAGCGCGACCGCGGGCGTGGGGGCCGCCGTCCTGCTGGCGCTCGCTTGGCGCCTGGGATCGCGCGACGACGGCCGCGCGGGTGCCCACCCTGGCGCATCGCGAGGCTTGCTCGCCGCCTAGCGTGCAACCCAGCATGGCCGGACAGGGGCGATGCCCGCCCCCACCCGCCCCGCCGCCCATCGGTAATACGGGTGTCAAAGCCGTCCGGAAGCGGGAGGGGCCGGCGCCGCGTCCGCGCAAGAGCATCGGAGCCCGATCGAACGTTTATTGTTTTTCGATAATCTTATTGCTGTTATTCGATATGCCGCTATCTTCCGTGATCGGAGGATTGCCATGCCCCACGTGTCCCAGCCCCGCCTGCTGTCGCTTTCGACCCGCATCGTTCAAGCCTTTCGTATCGCCAATGTGGCGATCGCGGTGTTTTTCCTCGCGATATTGTGCGCGACGCTGCCGGGCTTGGAGCTGGTCCAAGGTGCGCTGGCGCGCAAATATGGCGGCGCCGTCGATACCGTGACGGTCGTCCTGTTCGTCCGCGTGACGTTGCTGCTGGGCCTGCCGATCTGCTGGGTCGTCGAGCGCCTGCTGGCGGCGTTGCGCGCCATCCTCGGCACGGTCGCCGAGGGCGACCCGTTCGTGCGCGCCAATGCCGCGCGCCTTCGGACGATCGGCTGGATGCTGCTGACCATCCAGGTGGCGGATCTGGCCTTCGGCGCGACCCGCCTCGTCGCGAAGCTGCTGCACATCGATTATGCAAGCTGGCAGCCGAGCTTCACCGGCTGGCTGGGGGTGCTGATCGCCTTCGTCCTCGCCCAGGTCTTCGAGCGCGGCGCGGCGATGCGCGAAGACCTGGACGGCACCGTCTGATGCCCGTCCGCGTCCATCTCGACGACATGCTGCACGCGCGGCGCATGACGCTGACCGAACTCAGCGAACGCGTCGACATCACGCTCGCCAATCTGTCGATCCTGAAGACCGGCAAGGCGAAGGCGATCCGCTTTTCGACGCTGGAGGCGATCTGTGCCGCGCTCGCCTGCCAGCCGGGCGACATCCTGACCTTCCTTCCCGATGGAGACGATGCATGACCTTCGCGAAAGCCTTCGCCGACACCTATCGGGGCAGCATCGCCTTCCTGATCGCGTGCCCCCTGCTCGCGCTCGTCCCGGTCGCCTTCGAGATGGTGCAGCATGTCGTCGAGGTGCATATCGGCATGTACGACGGCATCGCGGCCGCCAAGGCCACCGAGCATCATCCGCTGCGCCTCGCCTTCGGGATGATGAAGGTGCTGTCGCTGATCGTGCCGGGATATTGGATCACCCGCTTCCTCGCCTGGCGCGACCCGCGCGCGGCGGCACGCGTCGATACGCGCGCAGCCGTGCTCTACGCGGGCGTCGTCGCCTTCCACGCCGCGCTCAGCGCGCTCCAGCTGTTCGTCCTGCCCTCGACGGTCGGGGTGCTGCTGGCGGGATTCGCGATCGGACAGGTGATCAGCGGACTCGTGCCCGCCTGGACGGTGGCGGCGGCGCTGGGCAACCCCGCGATCGGCCCGGTCGCGTCGGCACGCCTGATGCTGCGCCAGCTGCCGTTTACCGTCGCGCTGATGCTCGCGACGATCCTGCCGCTGATGATCCCGCATTATGTCCTGGGCGCGGCGGCGATCTTCGCCGGCCGGGCATTGCTGTGGCCGGTGCTGCTGGCGGACGCACTGCTGGTCGGCTGGCTGTGCGCAGTGATGCTCGCGGCCGGATACGTCGCGGCGACGCGCGCGGCGGCGGCGGCCGGCATCACCCTCGACCCGCCGTCGCGCGCCGCCATCGCCGCTTGACCCGGCCCGCCCCCTCCCCGATAGCCGCGCGTGTCGCGAAGGGAGAGACCGGGCCTGCCCCGGCGCCGAAGGAGCAACCGCCCCGGAAACTCTCAGGCAAAAGGACCAACGCGACGACGGACATCTGGAGAGTGGCGCGGCCTCTGCCCGCGCCCGCCGACGGGATAGCGATCTCAGGCGCAAGGGACAGATGGGGCATGCGAGACGAGCCGGCACCGCCGGCGGGGAGAGGGCATGCAGTTGCAACCACCGACGGCCGCGCTGGATCGCGGCGCCGCGCGCCCGATCAGCGTCGCGGAACTGTTCACCATCGGCATCGGGCCGTCGAGCTCGCATACCGTCGGGCCGATGCGCGCCGCCTATGACTTCGCGCAGCGCGCGCTGGCGCAGGGCCTGCCGCCGGTCGGCGTCACCTGTGACCTTTATGGCAGTCTCGCGCTGACGGGGCGCGGCCATGCGACCGACACCGCGGTCATCCTGGGCCTCGCCGGCTGGGAGCCGGAACGGCTCGACCCCGATGCGGCACCGGGGATCCTGGCCGGCATTCGCGACACGGGGCGCCTGACGCTGGCGGGAGCACGCGCGCTGCCGTTTTCCGAGGCGGCGGACGTGGTCTTCCACCCGCGCGATTTCCTCGCCGAGCATCCCAACGGGCTGACCTTCACCGCGCGCCTTGCCGACGGCACCGGTTATGCGGAGACCTATTTCTCGATCGGGGGCGGCGCGATCCTGCGCAAGGGTGCGCCCCTGCCGTCGCACAATGTCGCGGTCCGCCATCCCTTTTCCTCCAGCGCGGAACTGCTCGCGCGCGGCGATGAGACCGGCTTGTCGATCGCCGACATGGTCCGCGCCAATGAAGAGGCATGGCGTAGCCCCGAAGAGGCGGACGCCTTCCTCGACGAGGTCCGCGCCGCGATGAGCGCCTGCATCGACCGGGGCATCGCGCAGGAAGGGGAATTGCCGGGCGGGCTGCGTGTCCGGCGCCGCGCGCGGGCGATCGAACGGGCACTGACGGGATGCGTCCCCGGCAGCAATCCGGCCGAAGTGTTCGAATGGGTCAGCCTGTGGGCCCTGGCGGTGAACGAGGAGAATGCCGCCGGCGGCCGCGTCGTCACGGCCCCGACCAACGGCGCGGCGGGCGTGTTGCCCTCCGTGCTCCGCTTCTACGAGACGCTGGTCGAAGGCGCGAGCGCGGAAGGCGCGCGCCGCTTTCTCTACACCGCCGCGGCGATCGGCATGCTCTACAAGAAACGCGCCTCGATCTCCGCCGCCGAAATGGGCTGCCAGGGCGAGGTCGGCGTCGCCTGCTCGATGGCCGCGGGCGCATTGGCGGCGGTACTCGGCGGCAGCAACCGGCAGGTCGAGAATGCCGCGGAAATCGGCATGGAGCACAACCTCGGCCTCACCTGCGACCCGATCGGCGGTCTGGTGCAGATCCCCTGCATCGAGCGCAACACGATGGGCGCGGTGAAGGCGATCAACGCCGCCTATCTGGCGCTGCGAGGCGACGGGAGCCACGTCGTCAGTCTCGACGCGGTCATCGAGACGATGCGCCAGACCGGCGAGGACATGCGCACCAAGTACAAGGAGACGAGCCTCGGCGGCCTCGCGGTCAACGTGGTGGAGTGCTGACGCACCGGGCGACCCTGACGGCGATCGAAGCCGCCAAACCTATTCTCGCGCCGGTCCGACTGCCGAATCCTCGGTGATCACCGCCGGCGGTATGTCGCCCTGGCGTCGCGCGATGGTGGTGAACCGGCCGCCGTCGATGCGGATCTCGTTGAAGGAGGCCGGCGAGTTCCGGGTCCGCTTCGACAGCGTGCCGGCGCCGATCATCCGCACGATCCACCCGCCGCGGTCGATCGGCACGTCGAACGGATCATGGACATGTCCGCTCAGCACCGCATGCGCGCCCGCCGCGGCCAGTGCGGTGAGCGCGCTGTCGCCGTGCCGGGTCTTCGCGGTGCCCTTCGTCCCGCCCTCGATCAGGGGATGGTGAGCCGCGACGAGGATCAGGTTGCCCTTCGGCGCCGCGGCGATCAACGCGAGCGCGCGGCGCAGCGAGCCACGGCTGACGCGCCCCTTCGACCAGTTCCACCGCCACTGCGCGCGCGCGGTGGTCTTCAGCGGGACGACCGTCACGCCGGGGAGGTCGAGTTCGTGCTCGATCATCCGCTCGACGGCGGCATAGCGCTGATAGGGCGCGAGCAGTCGCCGGAACGGGTCCCAATAATAGGGGATGTCATGGTTGCCGACCTCGAGCGTCACGGGAACGCCCAGCCCCTTCAGCCACGCGCCGCCGCGTTCGAACTCACGACGGGTCGCGCGCATCGTCAGGTCGCCGGTCATGACGACCGCGTCGGGCTTTTCCGCCGCAACCCGCGTCTCGAACCAGTAGAGCGCCGCCGGGTCCTCGGCACCGAAGTGAACGTCGCTGACGTGAAAGAGCTTGATCATGGACCGTGGAACGCCGCCATAGGAATTGAGTGCCGGACGCCGGTTGCGCGCCTCGGAGCCGATCCCGCATGGGATCAGACGCTTGGCCGTCACGCCCCATCTGCGATGGTGCGACCCATAATCGTGACGGTCCACCCTCGTCCACCGTCCTGTGCGGAACCGTACACAGCTCGCGGGAACCGACGCTATTAATGCAGATCAACGCTGCTCGCATTGTAAAGCCTCGGTCCCCGGCCCATTATTTCCGTTCCGATCGCAAGAGACCCGATGGCCACCGACCCGACCGACATTCGACAGGACCTGACCGCATGCGATCGCGAGCCGATCCATGTCCCCGGCGCGATCCAACCGCATGGGTTGTTGTTGATCGCGGCGGCGGATGGCGCGCACGAGATCGTCGGGGGCGCCGGTACGATCGAGGAGCGGCTGGCGGCGGACTGGCTGGGCCGACCGCTCGCGGACGTGCTTGGCTGCGATGTCGCGACCCTGCTGGACAACGTCTTGCCGACCAGTCCGGACGTCGCCATGCCGCCCGTGATAGCCGGGATGGACGAGACCTTCGTGGCGACTTTGCACCGGGGTGAGCGGCATCTGCTGGTCGAACTCGAGCCGACCGGCCGCGAGGCGGCGACCGCGACGTCGATCCTGTCCTGGCTTGACGCGACGGCGGCGGGGTTCGAGCGCGCCGCGGACGTGGCGTCGCTGTACGAACGCGCGGCCAAGGCGTTTCGCGTCCTGACCGGCTTCGACCGGGTCATGATCTATCGCTTCCTCGATGACGAGGCGGGTTGCGTGGTCGCGGAGGATCGCGTGCCAGGTCTGCACAGCTTCCTGAACCACCATTTCCCCGCGAGCGACATACCGCGCCAGGCCCGCGCGCTGTATATCCGCAACCGCACGCGCGCGATTCCCGACGCCGGCTACGTCCCGCAGCCGATCCGCCCCGCCGCGCTCGCGGGGATCGATCTCAGCGACGTTGCGCTGCGAAGCGTGTCGCCGATCCATACCGAGTATCTGCACAACATGGGCGTGCAGGCATCCGCTTCGATCTCGATCGTCAAGGATGGCCTGCTCTGGGGCCTCGTCGCCTGCCACAACATGACCCCTAGGCTGCTCTCACCCGACGTGCGCAACGCGGCGGCGACGCTGGCGAGCGGGCTTGCGCGCCAGATCCGCGCCAAGCAGGAGGCGGTCGCCTATCGCGAGCGGCTGAACCTGCGCGCCGTCGAGGACAATGTCGTCCCGCAATTGCAGGGCGACATTCCACTGGCGGAGATCATCGGCGTTGTGAAGGGCGACCTGCGCACGATGCTGGACGCCGACGGTTTCGCGATGGTCACGCGCACGACGATCGAGACCGACGGCCACTGCCCCCCGCCCGCCATTCTGTCGATGCTGGCCCGCTGGGCGCAGTCGCGCGGCGGCGAACCGGTCACCACGCACGAACTCGGCGCGAATCTTCCCGCAATGGCGGAGCATCGCGCGCTCGCGAGCGGCATGATCGCGGTACCGTTGCGCGACGAAGATGCGACGTTGATCTGGCTCCGCGCGGAACGCATCACCAAGGTCGAGTGGGCCGGCAACCCGCACAAGGCGGTTTCGCTGGCTCCCGGCGAGCGGCTGACGCCGCGTGCCTCGTTCGAGACATGGAGCGAGACGGTACGCGGGCATGCGCGCCGCTGGTCGCTGGAAGAGATCGAGGCCGCGCATCGACTGCGCCGCCGGTTCCACGAGGCACGAACCAGCCAGCAGCTGCGCGGCCTCAATCGCGAACTCAGCCGCATGGTCGTCGAAAAGGACGCGCTGATCGCGCAGAAGGACGTCCTGATGAAGGAGGTCAACCACCGGGTGCAGAACAGCCTGCAGCTGGTCGCCTCCTTCCTGCGGCTTCAAGCGAAGACCGCGGGCGACGGCGCGGTGGCGGAGCATCTGGCGGAGGCGCAGGCCCGGCTGGCGGCGGTCGCGCTCGTCCACCGCCGCCTCTATCGCGACGATCAGGTCGAAAGCGTCGACCTGTCCCGCTACGTCGACGAGCTCGTCGCCGACATGCGGACGTCGATGGGTGCCGATTGGGCCGCCCAGATCCGACTGGACCTGGCACCGGTGCTCGTGCCGACCGATCGTGCCGTGAACATCGGCCTCATCCTCACCGAACTGGTCATCAACGCGAGCAAATATGCCTATGGCGGGACGCCGGGTCCGCTGATGATCGCCACCGAACAGCATGGCGCGCTGCTCCGCCTGATCGTGGCGGATGAAGGGCGCGGCAAGGGCAAGGGTGAAGGGTTCGGCAGCCGCATGATGGCGGCTATGGTGCAGCGTCTGAACGGCACGCTGGACTATCTGGACAATGCGCCGGGAGTCCGGGCAATCATGACCGCGCCGATCGTCGAGTAAAATACAACGGATTCGGTTTATTTCGCGGCTTTGTCGCCGTTTTGAGTAAACGTCGATCAATTCTTCACCCGGAACGGCCATGTCGGCCGCATGCCCGCTGCATCGCCCACCCCGCGCGTTCCCGACATTCCGGGCAGTCAGGCCCGAGTGGGGCCGTACGTCCGGGCGCGGCACCCTGACTGGCTGCAGCCCCCGTTCGGCAGGCGCCTCATGGTGTCCGATGCCTGCAACCGCGACATCCCGCGCCGATCGATCCCCAGCATCGAGATCGATCCGATAAGGGACCGTAAACCAATGCTTCTCCGCGCCGCCTGCGCCCATCCAGTCACCGGCGAGGATCGGCCCGAGAGGCGGCGCGTGGACGCGCCCTCGCCTGCCCCTCGGCGACGTGGGCGGCACGCATCCGGGGCGCCGCGCGCGATGCCGATGGACCATCCGGTTTTCCGCCAAGAGACGCGTGCCCACCGAGAGGAGATCGCGTCATGAATGCGATACCGAACGCCGAGCAACGGCGGCGGTTTAGACTGTCCTCCTGGCTCGCGCCGGGCGAACGACAGCCCGCGCCGGACATCCAGTCGACGCATCTCGGCGATGCCTTCCGCGCCGGCGATGCTGCGCTCTATGCGGAAGTCGGCGACTTCATCTTCACCCATCGGCTGCCATTGAGCGCGGACGTCTTCGGCGTGGTCCTGGATTATCTGCGCGGCGGCGATTCCGCCCTGGTCTTCGCGGTTCAGGAGCAGCTGCGCACCACGCAGGGCCTCGATGCGGCGTTCATCCGGACGCTGGCCGAGGATCGCAGCGGCACGATTCGTCCGGCGGCGCTCGCGCAGATGGCGGACGGGCTGGCGGCGCAACTCGGCCGATGCCTGACGCTGATCGGGCAATCCCGGGCCTCGGCGCAGGATTACGGCATTGCGCTGGACCGCGAGGCGCGGCTTATCGCGGTCAATGACGGCGATGCCATCGGCCGGCTGATCGACCTGACGGTGCAGGCGGTCGCGACCTCGCGGCGGATGGCGGAGAAACTGGAGGAAACCCACCGCGAGACGTCTCTGCTGCGCGACAATCTGGATCGTGCGCAGCGGATCGCGGAACGCGACCACCTGACGGGACTGATCAACCGACGGGGGTTCGACGTACGGTTGCGCGCGCGCGCGGAGGCGGACGCCGCGAACGACCGGCCCTGGTGCGTCGCCCTGTGCGACATCGACGACTTCAAGGCGGTAAACGACCGACACGGGCATGACACCGGCGACCGGGTGCTCAAGCTGGTCGCCCGCGCGCTCGAATCGGACCTAGGCAACAGCGCCACCGTCGCCCGCCATGGCGGCGAAGAGTTCGCCTGCCTGTTCGCGGATAGCAGCCTGGATGAAGCCTGCGCGCAACTGAATGCCGTTCGCGCGGCCATAGCCGATCGATCGCTCGTCAATCGCGACACGGGCAAGCCGATCGGCGCGCTGAGCATCTCAATCGGCCTGGCGGAAGTGCATGGAGATCCGGTCCAGGCGATGCGGGACGCGGACGCCGCGCTCTACGTCGCCAAGCGGTCGGGCAAGAACCGCATCGCGACGGCACCGATCGACTCAGAGTGATCGTCGCACCGGCGTGTCGCGTCGCAGCTCCGGCGGCGGCAAAAACCGGGGCTCAGGCGGCCACCCGAATGTCGAAGGCGACCGGCGGCGGCGGGCCATCGAGATAGGCGGTTTCGATGCGGTCGAAGGGAAAGCCCTGCACCGCGGCGGCCGCCAGCGCCAGGCGAACCGTGCTGGCGGTGCGGGCGCTTGTCTCCACCGCATCCTCCCTGTTCATCCACGCGGCGTGGATCACGAACCCCTGGCGTAGCCGCTGGACCGGTCCGCCCGCCGCGCTGAGCCGCGTCAGACGCCGGCGAACCGTCGTTTCGGGTAGGTTCAGCACGCGCGTCAGGGTGCTCGCCCGAATGGCATGGGCACCGCTGAACTGGATGCGGGCGTTCGGATCGGTCGGCGCGTCGCACAGCGCCGCCTGCCGATCGAGGTTGCCGCACAGGATGGTGGAGAAGAGCACGAGGTCCAGCCAGCTGCCGTGGATCGCCCGATTGCTCTCGACCGTGCCGAGCATCACGTCGACGGCCGCGCCGATGCCGGCGGTCGGGAGGTAGATCTCGGCGGCCGCGCGGATCGGCGGCAGTTCCCCCGCATCGCGCAGGCCCTGCGCGAAGGCGACGAAGCTGTCATGCGTCAGCGTCATGAGTCGCTGAATGTCGGGCCGGGTGAAGACATCCGGATGCACGACTACGCCGCCCGGGACGCGAGCGCACAATTCCGCGCTGATCAGGGCCTTCACGTGGCGTCGTACGGTCTCGAATGATCGCGAGAGCGATATCGCCATCGAATGCATCGAAATGCCCTTGGTCCGCGCCCCCCCGCGCAAGGTTTCGCGCATGATCAGCGCGAAGATCGCAAAGCGATCGACATCGCCCTCGAAGCGACGCAGTCCGGCGGCGATGATCCGGGTCTGCATGAGCGCAAGATGTCGTGTAACGCTTGCGATCTTCACCTGTCCGATCCCACGGCCGCTGCTCCCGATCCCGCAGGATAGTGGCACGCCGATTTAAAAACTGTCGATGAGTCACACGATAAAACCGCCGCTTTGAGTAATTTATCGGTGCCTATCGGCGTGGGCGGCGAGCGCGGCAGCCGCGAAAAGTGCAAACGTTTGCCGAGCACCCCGGATTATCGCGCCGCGCGCACGATCGTCGGAGGCCGCGCCCCTTGCGTCGATCGCCGCGAGCAGCGTGCGCCACTCGCCCTGCTCGTGCACCGCCGCCAGATAGGCCGTCGGCAAGGCCGACGGCACCGTTTTGGCCAATACCCTCCCGCCGAGCCGCGACCCTTCGATGACGTAGAGCGCCCCCCAGCGACCATCGGGATCGTCCAGGTTAGCGGTTGCGGGGCCAGGCGCGGGCAGCGCCAGGCCGAGCGCCGCGAGGTCCGCCGCCAGCAACGCCGCCCTGGGTCGCCAGGCCGGGAGCGTCGAATCCCCCGCCAACGCCGTTTCGACCACGTGCAAGGCCTGGGCATGGGCAAACAGGAAAAGCCCGTAGTCGGTCGCATCGTGCAATCGGAACATGCCGAAACCCGCGTCGACGGCGTCGTGATCGGCAGCGGTTGCCTTGCGAAGCGTGGCGACGAACGACATTGCGCTGCCCTGCCGGCTGCAGGCGCGGCTGTCGAGGGCGGAACGTCAGGCGTGCGGCGAATCGGCTGGCGCCGCCGGGGTGCCGACGCGGCGAAATGCCCGGCGACCACGGAAATCGACCCGCGCACACCGCGGCAAACCGCGGCTTCCCGTTACGGCACCAGCGATCGCGCACTTTC
This sequence comes from Sphingomonas sp. GV3, assembly GCF_031082075.1. NCBI lineage: Bacteria > Pseudomonadati > Pseudomonadota > Alphaproteobacteria > Sphingomonadales > Sphingomonadaceae > Sphingomonas > Sphingomonas sp. GV3. Next base: position 1,455,130 of record NZ_JARWLE010000001.1, read on the forward strand.
GGCTTGCACGGATGGCCGCTGGCGGCCATGCGCCGCCGCGCCTATCCACGACGTGCCATCCCAACGAAAGGTCTCGCCATGGTTGCCTGGTTCCAGGCACTTATGCCCAAGCAAGGGCGGTTCTTCGAACAGTTCGAAGCGCATGCCGCGACTCTTGTCGCCGGTGCCGAGGCGCTGCAGCGACTGTTCGCAGGCGAAGGCACCACCGCGGAGCATATCGCCGAGATCGTGCGGCGGGAGCATGAGGCCGACGACATCACACGCGATGTGCTGCGCGATGTCCGCCGGATCTTCGTGACGCCGTTCGACCGTTCCGCGATCACCGATCTGATCGGCGTGATGGACGATTCGATCGATCAGATGAACCAGACCGCCAACACGATCGGCCTGTACGAGGTGACGGAATTCGCGCCCGACATGCGCGCGATGGCGGACCTTGCGGTCGAGGCGGCGCGGGTGACGGCGGAGGCGATCCCGCTGCTGCGACGTCTCGACGCCAACCAGACCCGGCTGCACACCTTGACCGAGCAACTGGTCACGATCGAGGGACGCGTCGATGGCTTCCATGCCGCTGGCCTGAAGGCGCTGTTCAAGGCGTGCGGCAACGACCAGCCGATGCGCTTCATCGTCGGCCGCGAGATCTACAGTCATCTGGAACGGATCGCCGATCGGTTCGAGGATATCGCAAACGAGATCCAGGGTCTCGTGATCGACCACGCCTGAGGCTGGCGCGATGACCATCTCCTTCACCGTGCTGGTCCTGCTGATCGGCGTGGCGCTGCTGTTCGACTTCCTGAACGGCCTGCACGACGCAGCGAACTCGATCGCCACGGTCGTGTCGACGCGGGTGCTCAAGCCGCATCATGCCGTCCTTTGGGCGGCCTTCTTCAACTTCATCGCTTTCCTGGTCTTCGACCACGCCGTCGCAAAGACGGTCGGCAAGGGGATCATCGAGGCGCAGATCATCGATCCGCAGCTGATCTTCGGCGCTCTGATGGGTGCGATCGTGTGGAACCTCGTGACCTGGCGGCTCGGCATCCCCTCCTCGTCCAGTCACGCGCTGATCGGCGGGCTGATCGGGGCCGGCGTGACCAAGGCAGGCCTGGACGTCGTCGTGTGGTGGGGCGTCATCAAGACCGTCGCGGCCATCTTCCTGTCGCCGGCACTGGGCCTCGTCCTCGCGCTGGCGCTGGTGCTGGCGGTCGCCTGGAGCACGCTGAGGCTGACGCCGATGGGCGTCGACAAGCGTTTCCGAAAGCTCCAGCTGGTCTCCGCCGCGCTCTACAGCCTCGGTCATGGCGGCAACGACGCCCAGAAGACGATGGGGATCATCACCGTGCTCCTCTATTCGCAGGGCATGGTCGGCAAGGACCTCAACATCCCGCTGTGGGTGGTGCTGTCCTGTCAGGCCGCGATGGCGCTGGGCACGATGTCAGGCGGTTGGAAGATCGTCCACACGATGGGCTCGAAGATCACGCGGCTGACGCCGGCGCAGGGCTTCTGCGCCGAGACGGGCGGCGCCATCACCCTGTTCCTGGCGAACATCGGCGGCATCCCCGTCTCCTCGACGCACACGATCACCGGTGCGATCGTCGGCGTCGGATCGGCACGGCGGCTCTCGGCCGTGCGCTGGAACGTCGCCAGCCGGATCGTCGTCGCCTGGGTGGTGACGCTGCCCGCCGCCGGCCTGATCGGCGCGGCGTTCTATGAGGCGACGAAGCTTCTTTCCGGGCTCTGATTGCGGTAAGGAACGGCAGGGGCAGGCGGGCGTCGAGGCCGCGCTGCCGCCGCCGCGAAAGGATCCGCCATGCCGCTCGAACTCACGCTGGTCGGCGCCTCGACCATCCTGCTCCTCGTCTACGTGATGGTGCAGGGACAGACGGCGACACGCGAACGTGGGATGGACTGGAATGCCGGCCCCCGCGACGGCGATGCCAAGCCGCTGGGGCCGGTCGCGGGACGCGCGGCGCGGGCGCTCGCCAACTTTCAGGAAACCTATCCCGCGTTCCTCGCGCTCGCGCTTGGCCTCGCCGTAGCGGGCAAGACCGGTGGACTCGGCGCGGTGGGCGCGGCGACCTGGTTCGGGGCGCGCATCGTCTACCTGCCGCTCTACCTCGCCGGCATCCCCTATATCCGCAGCCTGGTCTGGGCCGTGTCGATCCTGGGGCTTGCGCTGATGCTGTTCCGCTTGCTGTGAGCGCCGCGATCAAAGCGCCCAATCGAGCTGCAGCCAGACCTTGCGCGTGTCGGTGAAGAGCCGGTCGGCGCGATAGTCCGCGTAGCGCACCGCCGCCGTGGTGCGTCCGAATTTGGCGGTGGCGAGAAGATCGATCTCGTTGCCGTAATGCCGGATCAGCCGATCGCTTTCGAAGCGGTGATAGACGGCGGTCAGCGACACCGCCTTCGCCGGCCCGATCGCCTGCCATCCCCAGCCGGCGCTGCCGTAGAGGTCGCGCACGCCGTCGGGCGGCGTCGTCGTCAGCTTGTCCGCCCAGCCCTGGAACTTGAAGATCGACGACAAGGGCGTCTGGAAGCTCGCCAGCGGCGTTCCGTCGCTCGCGCCGAGCACTTCGTACCCCGCGCCGACCCGCGGGCCACCGAAATCGAGGCCGGCGTCCGCAAGCTTGTAATCGGCGGTGTAACGGTTCGGGTTGCGGTGATAATCCGACTGGCGGGCGTAGCTGAGCTGATACGAAAGCTTCGCCGCGCCCAATTTCCGCGTACCGGCGAAGCGGCCGCCATAGGTCTGGCTCGACAGGCGGTAGCCCTGCACCGCCGCCTCGTCCTCGTCGACGAGATAGGCAAAGCCGGTCAGGCGCCCGATCGGCGTCTCCCATCCCAGATTGGCCAGCACTGTGTTGCCGCCGATCGATCGCGGGCGTGCGCCGCGTCCGTCGATGCCGTTGACGGTACGGACGGACCAGACGTAGCTCACATCCGCCTTAACCTTCGCGAGCGGGGTCCATTCGACCCGTATTGCGTCAAAGCTCTGGCCGTTGTTGCGGATCGTGCCGGCCCCGACGAAGCGCTCGTCGTCCAGCTGGATCACCTGCCGGCCGGCGATCACCGCCAGGCCCGGGTCGGCATAGCGCAATTGCGCGCGATAGATCCCGATGCTCTGCGGGTCCGCGACCAGCGGACGCAGCGTCGCGGCGCCATGCAGGCCGTCGAAATAGCGGGGGACGATCGCCAGATTGCCCTGCGCCTGTGCAAGGGCCGACCAGCGACCGTCGCTGACCTGCACCCCTGTCCGGACCCGTACGGTCACCGCATCACTATCCTGGGGCAGGCCTTGCTGCTCGACATGCTCCCAGCGAAGCCGCGCCTCCACGAGCGGCGTGACCGTCTGCGCCGCCGCCGGCGTGGCCACACACGACAGCACCATGGCCGTAGTCAGCAGCGGCGTCGAACGCGTCGAAAATTTCATCATAGCCCATCCATCCCCCCGAAATGGATGTCCGCCGTAACAGCGGACTACCGCGTGACCCTAGGTTGAAGTCGTTGCCCGGCCATTACCAAATGTTTCCCGCGCCTCGGCCGCCCCCGCAACTATCGCGCAGACGGGCCGTTCTCGCGCTTCGCCGGTGAGGAGTATCAAGGCCATGGCTCGGTTTTCGGAGAAGGTGATCGTGATCACGGGCGCGGCGTCCGGGATCGGGGAAGGCGCCGCCCGGCGCTTCGCCCAGGAAGGCGCCGCGCTCGTCCTCGGCGACCAGGACGCGGACGGTCTTGCCAGACTGGCGGCCGATCTGGGCGGGACGGTCGAGACGCTGGAAATGGACGTATCCCAGGCCGAAGACTGCAAGGCGCTCGTCGCACGCGCGACGGATAGGTTCGGCCGGATCGACGTGCTGGTCAATGACGCGGGTGTCGATCATCTCGGCAAGGTCGACGAGGGCGGCGACGAGGCATTCACCAAGGTGATCGAAACCGATCTCTACGGCGTCGTCCACATGACCCGCGCCGCGATCGCCGCTCTGCGCGCCGCAAAGGGGTGTATCGTCAACATCTCCTCCGTCTCCGGGATCGGCGGCGACTGGAACCACAGCTTCTATTGCGCCGCGAAGGGCGCGGTGACCAATTTCACGCGCGCACTGGCGATGGACGAGGCGAAGAACGGCGTACGCGTCAACGCCGTCAATCCGTCGCTGACCTACACCGCCCTCACCGAGGGGATGAAGGAGCAGCCCGACCTCATCGCCAAGTTCGAGGAGCGCATCCCGATGGGACGCGGCGCCGAGCCTGCGGACATTTCCGGTGCCATCGCCTTTTTGGCCAGCGAGGACGCGCACTATATTACTGGCGTCAACCTGCCCGTCGATGGTGGCCTGTCCGCGTCGAACGGCCAGCCACCGCTGAGCTGACGGGCGCAGATCGAAAGGCCGACATGACCGACTATCGCAAGACCGATGAGGCGATCGCCAAGCTGACGCCCGAGCAATTCTACGTGACGCAGCAGAGCGGCACGGAGCGGCCGGGGACCGGCGAATATCTCTACAACAAGGCGCCCGGCATCTACGTCGACGTGGTGTCCGGCGAGCCGCTGTTCGCCTCCGCGGACAAATATGAATCGCACTGCGGCTGGCCGAGCTTCACGAAGCCGATCGAGCAGGCGCGCGTCAACGAGCTGAGCGACACCAGCCACGGCATGGTGCGGACCGAGGTCCGGTCGGCCGGCGGGGACAGCCACCTCGGCCACGTCTTCAACGACGGCCCGCGCGAGACCGGCGGTCTGCGCTATTGCATCAACTCGGCCGCGTTGCGTTTCGTGCCGAAGGCCGAGATGGCGGCGCAGGGCTACGGGGCCTATCTGGACCAGGTCGAAGGCTGAGCCCGCCCAGCCTGCGCATCAAAGCCGCTTGATGCCGTCGCGCCCGGCTTCTACGAGACCCTCAGGCGGCTTTGGTACCGCAACCATGGAGGGGCTTGGTGGAGACGCAATTCGATCCGGCGACGGTGCTCGGCGCCGACTGGCGTGACGGTCTGTGGCTCGGCCGGATCGATCGGGGCGAAGGCCCCTGCCCGGTCCTGATCCGCGACGGCGTCGTCCACGACATGAGCCGCGTCGCGGCGACCGTGGCGCAGCTGGTCGCCGCCGCCGCGTTCGACGCGGACGCGGGCGAAGCGATCGGCGACCTGTCGGCGCTCGGGCTTTCCGCAACGGCAATGCCACGCCTCCTTGCCCCCGTGGACCTTCAGGTCGTCAAGGCGGCCGGTGTGACCTTCGCGACCTCCGCGCTCGAACGGGTAATCGAGGAGCGGGCGCGCGGGGACGCATCCGCCGCCGCAGGCCTGCGCGCGCGGCTGGAGGAGCGTGTCGGCGGCGGGCTGCGTTCGGTGGTGCCCGGGACGGCGGAAGCGTCCGCGCTCAAGGCCGCGCTGATCGAGGAAGGCCTGTGGTCGCAATATCTTGAAGTCGCGATCGGCCCCGATGCGGAAATCTTCACCAAGGCACCCGTCCTCGCCACGGTCGGATGGGGCGCGGATGTCGGCATTCGCTCGGATTCCGGCTGGAACAACCCCGAGCCGGAGGTGGCGCTTCTCGTCGCGCCGGATGGACGGGCGGTCGGCGCCTGTCTGGGCAACGACGTCAACCTGCGCGACTTCGAGGGCCGCTCCGCGCTCCTGCTCGGCAAGGCCAAGGACAACAACGCGTCCGCTGCGCTCGGCCCGTTCGTGAGACTGTTCGACGACCGCTTCACGATCGACCATGTCCGCGATGCGCAGGTGACGCTGACGATCGAGGGCACGGACGGCTATCGTCTCGACGGGCACAGTTCGATGCGCGAGATCAGCCGCGATCCGCTCGAACTCGTGCGTCAGGCACTGAGCGAGCATCAATATCCCGATGGGTTCGTGCTGTATCTCGGCACATTGTTCGCGCCGGTGCAGGATCGGGACGAGCCCGGCCGGGGCTTCACCCACAAGACCGGCGACGTTGTGACGATCGCCAGCCCCGGCCTCGGCCAGCTCGTCAATCGCGTAACGACGTCGAAGGACGCCGAACCCTGGACGTTCGGTACACTGGCGCTGATGCGCAACCTTGCCGCGCGCGGCCTGCTTTCCGCCTGACCTTCGAAAGGCCCTTCCCATGACCGACGTCCCCGCCGACCGGCGCGCCGTTTACCCTTCGCTGCGCGACAAGCGCGTCATCATTACCGGCGGCGGATCGGGTATCGGCGCGGGCCTGGTCGAGGCCTTCGTCGGCCAGGGCGCGAAGGTCGCCTTCGTCGACGTCGCCGTGGAGGACAGCGAGGCGCTGGTCGAGCGCCTGGCGCCGGATGCCGCACACGCGCCGCTGTTCCGGAGGCTCGACCTCACGGATCTGGATGCCCTCAAGACCGTGTTCGGCGCCCTGATCGACGCACTTGGCGGGTGCGACGTGCTGGTGAACAACGCCGGCAACGACGATCGGCACACGATCGCGGACGTGACACCGGCCTATTGGGACGACCGGATGAACGTCAACCTGCGCCACCAGTTCTTCGCGGCGCAGGCGGTCGTACCGGCGATGCGTGCCGCCGGCGGCGGCGGCGCGATCCTCAATTTCGGTTCGATCAGCTGGCACCTCGCGTTGAACGACCTCATCCTCTACCAGACCGCGAAGGCGGCGATCGAGGGCCTGACGCGCAGCCTGGCGCGCGACCTGGGCCGCGACGGCATCCGGTGCAATGCGATCGTACCCGGCAACGTCAAGACGCCGCGGCAGGAGAAGTGGTACACGCCCGAGGGCGAGGCGGAGATCGTCGCCGCGCAATGCCTGGACGGGCGCATCTATCCCGTCGACGTAGCGGCGCTCGCGCTGTTTCTCGCCTCGGACGACGCGCGGCTTTGCACCGGTCACAATTATTGGATCGACGCGGGCTGGCGCTGATCGCGAGCGGCTTGACGCAATCTCTATCGCGCTAATAGGATATCCCGTACTGGGAGGGCGTCGCGATGCGGTGGCTTGGTTTCGGTTTGGCGTGCGTGCTGGTCGCGGGCTGCAGCAAGGCTCCCGACGCCGGCCCCGGAGACGCCGCGACGCGGGCGACGGATGTCGCATTCGCCTATCGCTACGACTTCCGCCTGCCGTCGAGCAGGATCGCAGAGGCGCAGGAGGCGCATGCGACGGCGTGCGAGCGCCTCGGTCCGGGCCGGTGCCGCATCACCGGCATGTCCTATCACCTGGACGCTTCGGGAACGGCCTCGGCGAGTCTCGACCTGCGCGTCGCGTCGCCGATCGCGCGAGGGTTCGGACAGGACGGGATAAAGGGGATCGCGGCCGCCGGCGGCGCATTGACCAGCGCCGAGATCGTCGGCACGGATGCGGCGCCGCAACGGGACGCCGCGTTGACCGGCGCGGCCGACGCGCATGCGGATCTCGGAGAGGTCGACCGACAGCTCGCGCGCGCCGACCTTTCGAAGCAGATGCGCTCCGATCTGCTGGCGCGCCGCGCCGCGTTGCTGGAGACGCAGCGACAGGCGGCGGCGGCGGGAGCGGCCGCACGTGCCAGCGTCATGACGACGCCGATTTCGTTCCGCTATGACGCCGGATCGGGCGTCGGCCTGGTCCCGCGCCTGCTGGAGGCCGCGCAGGCCGGATATGCGTCGCTGACATGGACGCTGGCGACGACCCTGACACTGATCGCATGGCTCGCGCCACCCAGCGCGATGCTTCTGCTGCTCGCGTGGGCGTGGCACCGCCTGGGCAGGCGCTGGTGGGCGCGAGTGTTCCCGGATGTTCGCAGCGAATGACGGCTGCCGTCGCCTCGACATGATAGGAAAGCCGGCATAGGTTCTGGTCTGACATAATCGAGAGGCGCGCGATGACGATGGACAGGCGATCTTTCCTCCATGGCGCCGCGGCCCTTGGTTCGGCTTCGCTGCTCGATGGCCGGGCGTGTGGCGCCAGCGGGGCGGTATTCGAACCGACATGGGCTTCGCTGATCGGCGGATATATGGCGCCCGACTGGTTCCGCGACGCAAAGTTCGGCATCTGGGCTCATTGGTCCGCGCAGTGCGTGCCGGAGGCGGGCGACTGGTATGCGCGCGAAATGTACCTGCAGGGCGCCCGCGCCTATGCCCATCACCTGAAGTATTATGGCCACCCTTCCGAGGTAGGCTTCATGGAAATGTATCCGCGCTGGACCGCGGCGCGCTGGGAACCGGCCCGGCTGCTCGACCTGTACCAGCGCGCCGGTGCCAGATATTTCATGGCGCTGGCGAACCACCACGACAATTTCGATTCCTATGCGTCGAGCCATCACGCGTGGAACAGCACGCGGATCGGCCCCCGCCGCGACATCATCGGCGAATGGAGCAGACATGCCCGCGCGCGCGGTATGCGCTTCGCGGTCTCCAACCATTCCGGTCACGCCTGGCACTGGCTGCAACCCGCCTATGGCTACGATCCCGAAGGGCCGCTTGCCGGTCGACGCTACGACGCCGCGCGCCTGACGATGGCGCAGGGCAAGGGGCGCTGGTGGCAGGGCCTCGATCCGCAGCAGCTCTATACCGGTCCGACCATGGTGATGCCCGACGGCTTCCGGTCGATCGCGGCCGCCAATGCTTGGCACGAGAAGAACGACCGGCTGTGGACGGAAACGCCGCCCGCGACCAATCCGAATTTCGTGCGCGGCTGGTCGCTGCGCTGCCGCGAGCTGATCGACGCGTATCGGCCCGACATGATCTACTTCGACAATTTCTCGCTGCCTCTCGGCCAGGCCGGGCTCGACATGACCGCGCATTTCTACAACCAGTCGATGCGCTGGCACGGCGGCCGCAACGAGGCGGTGGTGACCGCGAAGGGCACGCCCGCGGACCGACGCGGAGGCATCGTCGACGATGTCGAGCGCGGCGTGCACGACGACATCCAGCCCTATCCCTTCCAGACCGACACATGCCTGGGCAACTGGCACTATGATCGCGATCTGTACGAGAGCGACGGCTACAAGACGCCGGCCAAGGTGATCCACACCTTGTGCGATGTCGTGTCGAAGAACGGCAATCTGATGCTGTCGGTGCCGATGCGGGGCGACGGCACGATCGACGAGAAGGAGGAAGCGATCGTCGAGGCGATCGCCGCGTGGATGGGGCGCTACGGTTCGGCGATATACGGTACGCGTCCCTGGCACCTGTCGAGCGAGGGGCCGACGCGCGCCGCCGGCGGCGATTTCAACGAGGGCGGCAAGGACAGTCCCTATACGGCCCGCGATATCCGCTATGTCCGCAGGGGCAACGCGGTCCACGCCTTTGCGCTGGGATGGCCCGACGACGGCGTGGTGCGGCTGCCCGCGCTGGCGAAGCAGGGATCGGTGCGGCGGATCACCGTGCCGGGCGACCCGGCCCCGCTTTCGTTCAGGCCTACCGCCGACGCGATCGCGGTCGACGTTCCGGCGACGCTCCGCAACCCGATCGGGATCGGCCTGATCGTCGAGGGCGACGGCCTGACGCGCGTCTGATGGCCGGCGCCGCACGCGCCAAAGATTGCACCCCCGCCCCCCTTCCCCTATAGGCGCCATCGATCCTGCCCCGGCCGCGTCAAGGGCGTCGCCGGGGCTCACCGTTTCCAGGGGACAACCGCACATGGCTCGCCGCCGCCAGATCTACGAGGGCAAGGCCAAGATCCTCTACGAGGGGCCCGAGCCGGGCACGCTGATCCAGTATTTCAAGGACGACGCCACCGCGTTCAACGCCCAGAAGAAGGGCACGATCAACGGCAAGGGCGTGCTCAACAACCGGATCAGCGAGCATGTCTTCACCCTGCTCGACGCGATCGGCGTGCCGACGCATTTCATCCGCCGCCTCAACATGCGCGAGCAGCTGATCCGGCAGGTCGAGATCGTGCCGATCGAGGTCGTCGTGCGCAATGTCGCGGCGGGGTCGCTGTCGAAGCGGCTGGGGATCGAGGAGGGTACCAAGCTCCCCCGCACGATCATCGAATATTATTACAAGGACGACGCGCTCGGCGATCCGATGATCACCGACGAGCATATCGCCGCGTTTGGCTGGGCGAGCCAGGAGGAGATGCACGACATCGCCGACCTTGCGATCCGCGTGAACGATTTCCTGACCGGCCTCTTCGCCGGCATCGGCATCCGCCTGGTCGACTTCAAGCTCGAGTTCGGCCGGATCTGGGACAATGACTATGGCCGGATCATCCTGGCCGACGAGATTAGCCCGGACGGCTGCCGGCTGTGGGACATGACGAGCGGCGAGAAGCTCGACAAGGACCGTTTCCGCCGCGACCTGGGCGGCGAGGCGGAGGCCTATCAGGAGGTCGCGAGGCGGCTGGGCCTAATGCCGGAGGGCGAGGATTCGGCGGTGCTCGATCTCGACTCCCACCGCAAGCGGCGTGGCAAGTAAAGGTTGGGGTGAGTAAGATGAAGCTGCGTATCTTCGTGACGCTGAAGCCCGGCGTGCTCGACCCCCAGGGCCGGGCGATCCACCACGCGCTCGGCAGCCTGGGCTTCGAGGGCGTCGAGGACGTCCGCGCGGGCAAGATGTTCGAGCTCGAGGTCGCCGACTCGACGACCGACGAGGCGATCGACGGCATGTGCCGCCAGCTGCTTGCCAACACCGTGATCGAGAATTTCCGGGTGGAGCGCGCCTGACATGAAGACCGCCGTCATCGTCTTTCCGGGATCGAATTGCGACCGTGACCTCGCCGTCGCGCTGGAGGCGGTGACCGGGGTCAAGCCCATGATGGTGTGGCATGCCGACACCGAGCTGCCGCAGGGTATCGGCTTTGTCGCCGTGCCTGGCGGCTTCTCCTATGGCGATTACCTGCGGTCCGGGGCGATCGCGGCCCGTTCGCCGATCATGCGCGCGGTCGTCGAGCAGGCGGGCCGCGGCCTGCCGGTCTTCGGCGTCTGCAACGGCTTTCAGGTGCTGACCGAGGCGGGGCTGCTGCCCGGCGCGTTGATGCGCAACGCCGGGCTCAATTTCGTGTGCCGCGACGTCGCTCTGACGGTCGACAATGCGCAGACCGCCTTCACCAGCCGCTACGACGCAGGCGAGACGCTGTCCGTGCCGGTCGCGCACCATGACGGCAATTATTTCGCGGATGCCGAGACGCTGGATCGGCTCGAGGGCGAAGGCCGCGTCGCCTTCCGCTACGGCGAGGCGGTCAACGGCTCGGCGCGGAACATCGCGGGGATCGTCAACACCGCCGGCAATGTGCTCGGCATGATGCCGCATCCGGAGCGCAAGATCGAGACCGCGCATGGCGGCACGGACGGACGTCGCCTCTTCGAGGGCGTGCTGGAAACGGTCGGCGCGTAAGTCGCCGCGGCGCGATCAAAGCCGTGTGCGGAACGGCGAGAAGTTGGTGCCGCGGTCGAACACATCGACCCCCTCGGCTCGCTTCAGCCAGCCGACCACGGCATAGGTGACGGGCGTAAGCAGCACCTCCCAGCCCACCTTGAGCGCCCATTGCGTGAACAGCACGGTGACGACCAGCGCCGGCGTCCAGCCTTCGGCGCCCAGGAATGCGAGCGGGTAGAAGATCAAGCTGTCCACGCCCTCCCCCACCACGGTCGAGCCGATCGTGCGGGTCCAGAGGTGACGCCCCTCCGTCCACAGCTTCATCCGCGCCATGACGTAGGAATTGACGAACTCGCCCGCCCAGAACGCACAAACACTGGCAAAGACGATCCGCGGCACCTGGCCGAAGATCGTTTCATACGCTGCCTGGTTGGTCCAGGACGGCGCGGGCGGCAGCGCGACGACGACGTAGGCCATGAATGCCATGAACACGACCGCGGCGAAGCCAGCCCAGATGACCCGACGCGCCCGGGCATAGCCGTAGACCTCGGTCAGCACGTCGCCGATCACGTAGCTGACGGGAAAAAACAGGATGCCGGCGCCGAACGGCCAATCGCCGACGACGGGCAGGTGCACCACCGCGACCTTGCCCGCCCCGATCACGTTGGACAGGAGCAGCAGCGCGACGAACGCGGCCATGACGAAGTCGTAGTAGCGAAATGCCGCCCCCTGCATGGCGGCGGCATCGACGGGGCGTTCGACGGACTGGATCATGACCCCTGCACCATATCGCTGTTCCGCTGCCGCACAATCCGCGCTAATCGCATTCCCGCGCGCGCCCGTAGCTCAGTTGGATAGAGCACGAGCCTTCTAAGCTTGGGGCCGCTGGTTCGAATCCAGCCGGGCGCGCCATTTTCGTCCGTGTGCGGTCCATGCCGACCAGCACCGGCAGCGGCGCCTACCGGGAGCGCCGGGCTCCCCACCCGTAATGCATGCGCGCCGGGAGTCCGGCGGATCCGGCCCACGATCCGGCGCGGTCAACGCAAGCGGCAGCACATCGCCGGGGAAAGCCCCCTGCCCGCGCTTCGCCCTACCGGTTCAGCCAATCGGTCGTGATCGCGCCGTTATGGCCCTCTGGTGCCAGCACGGCGCGCAGGGCCTCCAGCAACGGAGGCAGCGTCTGGACGAAGGCATAGGGCGGATTGATGATGAACAGGCCGGCGCCGTTATAGATGCCGGGCTGATCCTGGTCGTACAGCCAATGCTCCACGGTGAGGAATTTGGGGATGGCGAGCCTGCGCATCTGCTCCTTCCACCGCCCATGCGTCATGCGCTCCTTCAACGGATACCAGATCACGGTCACGCCATGGCCCCACTTACGGTGTGCGGCGCCAAGGGTGGCGGTGATCCGTTCGCGCTCATCCGTCTGCTCGTACGGCGGGTCGACGACGACGACGCCCCGCGCGGTACGGGGCGGGACCATCGCCAGCCAGAACTCGTAGGCGTCGCGCTGGTGCACGGCAGCGGACGTACCGCGCATCGCCCCGCGCAGCGTGTAGGCGTCTTCCGGATGCTTCTCGTTGAGGATCAGGGAGTCCTGCGGGCGCAGACACTGCGCGAGAATGCGCGGTGATCCGGGGTAGAGCCTCGGCTCGTCGCCGACGTTGACCGCCCGGACGGCGGCACGATAGTCATCCAGAAGCGGGTTGCGATCGGCCGCTGCCCGCAGCACGCCTTGCACGGATTCGCCCGTGCGTTGGGCCTCATCACCCTGGAGATCGTACAGGCCGCAACCGGCATGGGTGTCGATCAGCGTCAACCCGCCCTGCTTTTGCTGCAACGCGCGGACGAGCTCGATCAACAGGCAATGCTTGACGACATCGGCACTGTTGCCCGCATGAAAGGAATGGCGATAATTCACGTCAGCTCCAGGTTCCGAAAAACGAAATCAGCCGCATCGCGCCCGTCCCGATAACGCCCGCTGCGAGACGCCTTTACGCGACGCGGCATGGCCAGCCATGCGCTGGCAGCGTCACCGAGATTCGATCTGCCCCGGGTCACGTGCAGGCGGAATACCGATCCTGGGCCGATCGGGCCGGACTCCACCGTCGCGCGCGGCGCGATCCGCCGATCCTGCCGGGTCAATTGCCGTCCGCATCGACCATGAAGACCACCGGCTTGCCCCGCGACATGGGCTCCCAACCCGCCGCCAGGGCGGCCCGCACGCAGCGCGAAATCGTGGCGTCATCCAGCTGCAGGCGACCGCGCGGCAACCCCTTCAAGAGCCGCTTGGGAGGCGGAAACTGCACCCATGCCTCGCGTTGCGCATCGCGCTCGAGAAGGGCGATCGTCATCCCCTTCCATCCCTCGTCATCGGACTGATGCGGCTCGCGCTGGAGGTGCCAATCATAGGTGGCGCCATCGACAAGGACGGCGCCGCCGTTGCTTTGCGTTTTCGACATGGCGGCGCCCTTAGCACGCTGGCCGCGTCAGAACACGGGTCTGCGCCGGAACGGCTGACGGACGCGTGATGTGGATCGAAAGCGGATATTCGCCGGCGCCTCGATCCCCCTCCACCATTGCGGCATGCTGGTCGCGAATGCGCACGGCCCTGGCAAGCGGCCATGCCCCCTGCCGGCCCGCCTCGCCGGCATTCGCTTGCGCGGCGGCGTCGGGTGTTGGACACGTCGTGACATGACCTTTCCCATCGACGCCGTCCGGGCGCGCTTTCCCGCGCTCGACCATCGTGCCTTCTTCGACGCGCCCGGAGGAACGCAGGTCTGTGCCGCGGCGATCGAGCGCATGGTCGCGCACCTTAACACCGGTACCGCGAATGCGGGTGGCGCCTTCGCGACATCGCGCGCGGTCGATCGGCTGAGCGAGGAGGCTCACCAGGCGATGGCCGATCTGCTCGGCGGTCGTGCCGAGGAGATCGCCTTCGGACCCAATATGACGTCGCTGACGTTCGCGATATCGCGCGCGTTGGCGAGACACTGGTCGGCCGGCGACAATCTCGTCGTCACCAGGCTCGATCATGACGCCAATGTCGCCCCCTGGCTGGCGGTCGCGGCGGACCGCGGCATGGACATCCGCTGGCTCGACTTCGATCCGGACAGCGGCCGGCTGCGGCTAGATGCGTTGCCGGACCTGCTCGACGCGCGCACGCGACTGGTGGCGATCGGGGCGGCGAGCAACGCGCTCGGAACGCTGAACGACATAGCCGCAGCCACGGCGATCGTGCGGCGGCATTCGGCCGCCCTGGTCTATGTCGACGCGGTACAATCCGTTCCGCACGTCGCCACCGACGTGACGGCGATCGGATGCGACCTGCTCGCCTGTTCGCCGTACAAGTTCTTCGGTCCGCACCAAGGCGTGCTCTGGGGCCGCGCGACCTTGCTGGACCAGATCCAGGCGTACAAGGTTCGCCCGGCCGGCACGGAGGGCGCGCATCGCTTCGAAACGGGCACGCCCTCGTTCGAAGGTCAGGCCGGCGTACTCGGCACCATCGACTATCTGGAATGGCTCGGGCGCCAGATCGATCCCCTCGCCAACAGTCGCCGCTCCCGCCTGCTCGCCGCGATGGCGGCGAGCGTCGATTATGAGCGCATGCTCGGTGAGCGGCTGCTTGCCGGCCTGGCGCGCATCCCCGGCCTGCGGCTGTATGGGCCGCCGACCATGGACGGACGCATCCCGACCTTCGCCTTCACTGTGGCGGGACATACCCCCGCCGCGGTCGCGCGGCATCTCGCGGCGCGCGACATCTTTGCCTGGACGGGACATTTCTACGCCGTCGAGGCCATCCGCCGCCTGGGCCTCGATGATCAGGGTGGGCTCGTCCGCGTGGGGCTCTGCCACTACAGTACCGCCGACGAGGTGGACCGGCTGATCGGGGCGCTGGAGGAGCTCTGAGCGTCGCGGATCGGCGTCACCGCGAGCGGGCCACCCTGCCCCGCCATCGCTCGTCTCGGTTCCGAACGGCAGCGCCAGTCCCGAGGGCAGGCGCGGCCGGGTGGGCTCGAAGGCCGGTACCGCTCCCACGAAAGTGGATCGGACTCTAGCCAACGCGCGGGAACCGCCGCATGAAAGGGTCCCCGGCAGTCAGCCTTCGGAACGGAGCGAAGCGTTATGTGGTTGAGATTGCTCGCTGCGGCGCTTCTGGTCGCGGCCACGCCAGCCGTCCTTCGTGCCGACGATCCCGCCCCCGCGAAGCCACCGGTCCTTCAGGTTTTACCGCTTTGGCCGAACGGCGCGCCTGGCTCCAAAGCCAGACGCAGCGAACCGGAGATCGCGCGGGACTATTGGGTACGCAACATCCACGATCCCTCGCTGATCGCGTTTCCGGCCGATCCCGCACACCGGAGCGGCGCTGCTATCATCATCTTTCCGGGCGGCGGTCACCGCCTGCTCGTCTGGACCAACGAAGGGACGAAGGTCGCGACGGCGCTCAACCGCATGGGTGTCACCGCCTTCGTGGTAAAGTATCGGCTCGCGAACGAACCGGGTTCCACCTATACGGTCGCCGGCGACGCGGCGGACGATGCGCGTCGCGCGGTGCGGTGGGTTCGTGCGCATGCGACGGACTATGGCATCGATCCAACCCGCGTGGGCGTGATGGGATTTTCCGCCGGCGGCGAGCTGGTCTCTCTCATCGCGGACAATCCGGAACCCGCGGGAAGGCCGGTGACCGACGCCACGGACCGGTTGAGCGCGCGACCCGACTTCCAGATCCTCGTGTTCCCCGGGCCGGCCGGCTTGCCGGCCAACAACGCCTCGCACGCACCGCCCGCCTTCATCACGGCCGGATCGCTGGACCAATGTTGTGCCGCGCCCTCCGTCGCCCTGTATCAGCAGCTGCGTGAGGCGCACGTGTCCGCCGAATTGCACATGTATGCCGGCGCGGACCATGCCTTCAACCTGGACGAGTCCAACCGCATTTCGATCCTCCATTGGCCGGATCGCCTTGCGGACTGGCTTGCCGACGAAGGGTGGCTCGATGGGAGCGCGCGCAGGCGATAGACCGGCGCCCCGGCGGGGCCTGCCTCTCCGGGAGTCGGACCGGAGAAACACAGGACCGCGATGACATGCGCGCGGACCGGCGGCGCTGCTGCGGCGAAACGACAGGCGCCCCGATACCGACGAAACGCATGACCAGCCGTGCTGGCGAAGGACCCGAACGCGCTTCCGGAATGTTTGCAACCCCGTAAGCTGCCGACAGACGGGAGAAGACGTTGACCGGCCAAGACGTGGAGAAGCTTGCCGACCCCGGTGGCGAAAGCACCGGCACGCCGGCCGAAGGCAGCATGGATGTCGGGGCGCGGGAGCCGATCGAGACCTCCGGCATACATCACTGGCAGGAAGCGACCATCACCGAACCGGGTCTCGATGCCCGCGGCAACGTCTTCTTCGCCGCGATCGAGATGACGCGGATGCCGATGGTCATCACCGACCCGCATCAGGACGACAACCCCATCGTCTTCGCCAACAACGCCTTCCTCGATCTGACCCTGTACGAAAAAGAAGAAGTGGTCGGCCGCAACTGTCGCTTTCTGCAGGGCGCGCAGACCGACCGGGGCGAGGTGGCCAAGTTGCGGGAGGCCATCGAGGCCGAGGATTCGATCGCGCTCGAACTGCTCAACTACAAGCGGGACGGCACGCCCTTCTGGAACGCAGTATTCATCGGTCCCATCCACGACGCGTCGGGCAAGCTGCTTTACTTCTTCGCCAGCCAAATCGACGTGACCCGCCGCCGCGAGAGCGAGAAGACGCTGCTCCAGACGCAGAAGATGGAAGCCGTGGGTCAGCTGACCGCCGGGCTGGCGCATGATTTCAACAATCTGCTCCAGGTCGTGAACGGCAACCTCGAACTGGCCGCGGCGCGCGTCGAGGACGGTCGGATCAGCCGCTATATCCAAAGCGCCCGCACGGCGGCCGAAAAGGGCGCCAAGCTGACCGGCCAGCTGCTCGCCTTCGCCCGCAAGTCGCGTCTCGATCCGCGACCGGTCGACGTGAATGCCACGATCCATGGCTTCTGCGACGTGCTCGAAAGTTCGCTTGGCAAGCAGACGGAGCTGCAGCTGACTCTGAGGCGTGGCCTGCCCCGGGCGGTATTGGATCCCGAGCAGTTCGAAATGGCGGTCCTGAACATCGCGATCAACGCGCGCGATGCGATGCCGAACGGCGGTCTCATCGAGATCGTGACCAGCAAGCTGCTACTCGACGGGGACGCGTTCTCACGCGAACTCTCGCCGGGGGAATATGTCGTCGTGGAGGTCCGCGACCAGGGCCAGGGCATGCCGCCCCATGTCGCGGAACGCGCCACCGAACCGTTCTTCACCACGAAGGGCCAGGGCAAGGGTACAGGCCTCGGCCTGGCCATGGCGTCCGGTTTCGTCCAGCAGTCGCGGGGCCGGCTGGAGATCGACAGCAAGGCCGGCCAGGGCACGACGGTCCGCCTCCTGTTTCCCTCGGCTACCGATAGAGACCCCGACAAGCCCGTCACCTCCCTCCCGCCCGTCTCCGCTCAGGCGGACGGCGATCGAGCCGGTGCGCATATCCTCGTCGTGGAAGACAGCACCGAAGTGCTCGCGCTGGCGCGGGAGATATTGGAGGGGGTCGGCTATCGCGTATCGACCGCCGAGACCGGAGAGGCGGCGCTCGAACTCTTCGAATCGCTGCCGGCGGGGGCGCTGGACCTTCTGTTCACCGATCTGATCATGCCGGGCGGTATCAACGGCATCGTCCTTGCCGGAGAGATCGCCCGACGTGCGCCCGATCTGCCCGTCCTGATGACGACAGGCTATAACGAGGAACTGGTGGCCGAAGGCCCGATGCGCGCCGGTCTGGATGTCCTCGGCAAGCCCTATCGGCGAAGCGACCTGCTCGATCGCGTCAGGCAGGCGCTCAATCGCGGCATCCTCGCCCGCGACGACTGACAGGTGTCTTCGCGCACCGATCATGGCCTCATCACGGGCCTGCCCCGCCCACGGTACAGGGTACACGCATGACCAGCACGAACCGTCCCTTGCGTCTCGGCTTTCCCGTCAAGGTAATGGGAAGACCGGACCTGAAAAGTCAGGACAGCCGGCGCTGGCAGAAGAACCCGCACCTGAAATGCTCGCTCGAGCTACTCGATAGCGTGCTCGACTACCTCAAGTCCGAGAAGCTCGACATGTACCGGATGTCGTCCGACATCGCGCCCTATGCCACCCATCCGGACTTGCCGCAGTTCCATTCGATGGTGGCGGACAGCGACGCCGAACTTCGCGCCTTCGGAGCGAAGGCAAGGGAGTACGACATCCGCCTATCGTTTCATCCGTCGCAATATGTGCTGCTCAATGCACCCAATCCGGCGCTGACAAAGAAGAGCATCTGGGACCTGTCGAGCCAGGCTGAGATGCTGGACCGCATGGGCCTGGGCGACGAAGCCGTGGTCGTCACGCACGTTGGCGGTGTCTACGACGATCACGCGGCAAGCCGCGCCCGCTGGATCGAAGGCTGGGAACAATGCCCCGAGCACGTGAAGCGGCGACTCGTCCTCGAAAACGACGACACGCGTTTCTCGGCGGCCGACGTACTGTGGATTCACGAGCGTACCGGCGTCCGGCTCATCTTCGACTACCAGCATATGTGGTGCCTCAACCCCGAGCGGCTCGACATGCGCGAAACGCTGGAGCGCTTCCTGGCGACATGGCCCGGCGGCGTGCGACCCAAGATCCATTTTTCGTCGCCACGCACCGAATTGCGAGAGATCAAACAGAAGATCACGCCGAAGGCCCGCGCCGCGGCGAAATCCGGAACCGCCAAGACCCGAAAGGGCGAGCTGCTGAAGGCGCCGGTGAAGGCTGCTGCACGCGTGAAGACGGTGCTGCGACCGCCGATCTGGACGGGCCATGCCGACTTCACCAATCCTTTCGAGTTCGCCACCTTCATGCGCATGGCGGAGGGACTGGTTTTCGACGTGATGATGGAGGGCAAGTCCAAGGATCTCAGCCTGCTGCGCCTGCGCCCGGATTTGCTGCGTTTCGCCCCCGATGTAGCGGCACGGTTCGGGATCACAGATGAGGATGCCGCCGCCTTCGCCGCCGACGAGGCCAGGCTGGACCATGGCGTCGATGCCGAGGCGGAAGCGGACGTCGACGAAGGAGCGCCTGCCGAAACGGCATAGCTCCGCCGGTCGACGCCACATCTCGCGGTGCGGGGGCGCCAGGGCCGGCCCCCGGACGATGCGTCCCCGCAGCACGAACGCGTCCAAAGACGGGGCGTGCAGCCTGCGCGCATGCGACACACGCCTCGGCAGATAATCGGCCAACGCGAGGGCTCCGCTTGGCTAGAGTGATTGCGTTTCCAAACAGCATCTTACGTCTAGCGGCACGCGATCATTCGGGTAAGGTGGCCTGACCTTACATGGAGAGATGGCTTGATGTTGAAGCAACTGACGTTCGTTGCCCTGCTCGGGGCCTCGTCGCTCAGCATGTCTGCCACCGGGCAGGTGACCCGCGCGACGGCTGCCGAGCGTCAGGATAGCGCACAGCCCGAACGCTATGGAAGCTGGGGCTTCGACAC
The DNA here is from genome assembly GCF_031082075.1 of Sphingomonas sp. GV3. Taxonomy (NCBI): domain Bacteria; kingdom Pseudomonadati; phylum Pseudomonadota; class Alphaproteobacteria; order Sphingomonadales; family Sphingomonadaceae; genus Sphingomonas; species Sphingomonas sp. GV3. The sequence goes on from NZ_JARWLE010000001.1 coordinate 1,474,939, forward strand.
CAGCGGCATGGATCGCAGCGTCAAGCCGGGTGACGACTGGTTCCGTTTCGTCAACGGCGCCTGGGCGGCACGCACGCAGATTCCCGCCGACCGGTCCTCATACGGTGCATTCGCCGTGTTGCGGGACATCTCTGAGCAGCGGCTGCGAAGCCTGATTTCCGGCTATGGCGCCGCCGATACGGCCCATCCCGATCGGATGAAGGCCGCGATCCTCTACGCCGATTACATGGACGCGGCGACGGCGGATCGCCTGGACGCCGCGCCGTTGATCCAGCGTCTTGCCCCGGTCAAGGCCGCCGCTTCGAAGGACGACATCGCGGGGCTGATGGGCCGATCGCTCGGCGGATTCGGGGCCAGCTTCTTCGCGCCCGGCATCAACGACGATGCCAAGCAGCCCGATATTTACTCGCTCTATTTGCGCCAGTCCGGTCTCGGGCTGGGTGACCGGGACCTCTACCTCGATCCCAAGTTCGCGCCACAGGTCGCACGATACCGGCAATATGTCGCGCAGATGCTGACCTTCGCCGGTTGGCCCGACCCGGCGGCGTCGGCAGATGCGGTCGTGGCGATGGAGACCCGGCTCGCGTCGGCGCACTGGACGCGGGCGCAGAGCCGCGACCGCGACAAGACCTACAATCCGATGACGCTGGCGCAGCTGACGGCACAGGCGCCGGGCTTCGCGTGGCCGACCTTCTTCAAGGCTGCGGGTATCGATTCCGCGGACCGCGTCATCGTCGCGCAGAACACCGCCTTCCCCGGTATCGCCAAGGTGTTCACCGACACGGATTTGTCGACGCTCAAGGCGTGGGAAGCATTTCGCATCGCGGACGATATGGCGCCGCTATTGTCGAAGCGCTTCGTCGATGCGCATTTCGATTTCCGCTCCAAGTTCCTGAACGGCCAGCCGCAGCAGCGCGAACGCTGGAAGCGTGCCGTCGCCTTCACCGAGAACGGCATCGGCGAGGGGATCGGCCGCGATTATGTCGCGCTCTATTTCCCGCCCGAATCCAAGGCGAAGATGGATCGGCTCGTCGGCAATCTGCGCGTGGCGCTGGCCGGCCGGATTCGCAACCTGACCTGGATGGGCCCGGCAACCAAGGCGCAGGCACTCGACAAGCTGCAGGGGTTCAACGTCAAGATCGGCTATCCCGACAAATGGCGCGATTACACCGCGCTGCAGGTCAGGCCCCACGATCTCGTCGGCAATGCCGAGGCGGCGCAGCGGTTCGAATGGGACTATCGGCGTCGCCGCATCGGCAATCCGGTCGATAAGGCGGAATGGGGCATGACGCCGCAGACGGTCAACGCCTATTACAACTCGGTCAAGAACGAGATCGTCTTCCCGGCCGCGATCCTTCAGCCGCCCTTCTTCGATCCGAAGGCCGATGATGCCGTGAACTACGGCGGCATCGGCGGCGTCATCGGCCACGAGATCAGCCACGGCTTCGACGACCAGGGTCGCAAGTCGGACGGACACGGCGTGCTGCGCGACTGGTGGACCGCAGAGGATGCGACCAAATTCGAGGCGCAGGCCAGCCGCCTCGGAGGCCAATACGAGGCCTATAGCTTCGATGGGCTGCCCGGCATCCACATCAACGGCCGCGCCTCGATGGGTGAGAATATCGGCGATCTGGGCGGCGTGCTGATCGCGCTCGACGCCTACCACAATTCGCTTGGCGGCAAGCCTGCGCCCGTCATCGACGGGTTCACCGGAGACCAGCGGTTCTTCCTCGGCTGGGGGCAGGTGTGGCGGACGCTGTTCCGCAACGAAGCGCTTCGCCAGCAACTTGTCAGCGATCCGCACTCGCCGGGTCAGATCCGCGCGGTCAATCCGCTGCGCAACGTCGATGCGTGGTATGCGGCGTGGAACATCGACCCCGGCCAGAAACAGTATCTCGCACCCGAGGATCGGGTCCGGATCTGGTAAGCTATCGCGCGATAGTTCGGGCGAATGCCCGTGCTATCGCCGACGGTCACCCTCCTCGATCCCCGCCACGACGCGCGGGGCGGCGGCAGGCGGTTCTAACGTGCGATTCAGCAGCCGGAGTGGGGCGGTGCCGGCCCTCACCCCACCCGGCCGCCCATTCAGTTTACGCTGCGCTGGTCACCAAATGGAAATGAGGGCCGGCAACGCTTCAAGCACGTGGAGCAAGCTCTAGGCCGTCATGCGCACGACCGCGGCGGCATGGTCGGCAACCAGTCGTACCGTCGTGTCGCCGGTGAAGATGCCGTACCACCCCTGCGGCTCGTGCGGGGGATCGCCCATGTACTGGAGGTCGCCGGGCCGGAAGCGGAAGTCGGGATGCTGGGCGCGCGCCTCGCCGTTCCAGGCCCAGAAGTTGGTGCCGGCGATTGGACCGCCAGAGGCCATGTCCTGCTCCACAGCGGCGTAGATCAGGCCGTAGAAGCGGTCCTTGTAGCGCGTCGACACGGCGGGATCGTCGCTGCCGCCGTCGCGGGGATATCCGAATTCCTCGATGATCAGCGGTTTGTTCAGCGTCCGCGCAAAGCCGACGTGACGGGCGATATAGTCATGGGTCAGCGCCTCGCCATTGGCGAAGGTGTTCGCCAGATCGGCCTGACGCACCCAATCCCAGTTGTTGGGCCAGATGTGCGCGGTCAGATAGTCGATCTCCGTGATCCCATGCTCGCCGAGCACGATGTCGGCACGTTCGAGGCATCCCTTCAGCCCCTCCGACCCGGTGCAGACGAGGTGGTTGCGGTCGAGCGACTTGATCAGTCGCGCCGTGCCCTGCACCCAGGCATAGAAGACCGGCAGATCCGCGTTGGCGACGTCGCCCGCCGGACGCGGCTCGTTGGCGAGCTGCCAGGCCATGATCGTCGGATCATCGGCATAGGCCTGCCCCGTCACGCCGTTGGTGCGGCCGACCAATGCGCGCACCCAGTCATGGTAGAGGCCGACCGCGCGATCGTTACCGTAGAATTGGGCATTGAAGTTCGCGAACGCCGGCCATGGATATGCCGGGTCACCATTATTGATGAAACGACCGCCGTTTACATACGACAGATAGGTCATCATGCCGCCGGACCATTCCCAGAAATTGGTCAGATAGAGCACGGCGCGCATGTTGCGTTTCGCCATCTCGGCAAGTGCGAAATCGAGTCCGCCGAGCAACGTCTGGTTCCAGTTCGATCCCGGCCCGCGGAACCCCGGCGTTATCGCGTTGCGCAGCGGACCTTCCTCGGCCGAAGCGAGGAGGCGCAGGTTCGTGACCCCCATGGCCTTCAACGCATCGAGCTCGCGCACCAGGCGCGCGCGATTGCCATAGGCGGCGTCCGCACCCAGATAGGCGGCATACCAGATGTTCGCGCCCGCGAAGCGATAGCGGCGCCCGCCCGCCAACAAGCGCATGCCGTCGCGGCGCACGAAATCACGCCTTGCCCGCCCCACGCCGCCTGCACCCATCGTGGTGCAGCCGGCCAGCAGCGCCGCGCTGCCCAGCACCGCACGGCGGTCGATCGTCGCGTCCATCGTCATCCTTTCACTGCTGCTTGGCGACGCGCGGCGACCTCGTCGAGCGTCAGGTAGCGTTCCGCGTTATAGGCCGCGCGCAGGCCGGCGGCGGTATTCTGGTCGGGCGCCTTCAGCCAGCGCGTGTGCCAGGTCATGAACCATAGCCAGTCGGCGTCTGGCCCCAGGGTTGCGGGATTGGGGATCGGGCCGTTCTCGTGCAGGCAGATCGGCAGCGAGTCGCCCACGATGCGCTTCACCGCGGCGAACATCGGTGCAAGATTGCCGTGATCGCCGACGTAGATGTCGGCGCCCGCGACATCGACCATCGTTCGGCCTGGAAAGTATCGCGGATCGACGTTCTGCCCCGCCCAACCGAGCACCCAGATCAGGTGATCGAGCCGATGGTGCGTACCATAGCGATCATACATCGTCCGCCACAGCGCGCGGAACGCGTTGGCCCCGTGCTTGCCCCACCAGAACCAGTCGCCGCTGAATTCGTGGAACGGTCGCCACAGCACGGGAACGCCGCGGTCGCGGAGCCACGCCAGCTCCGCCGCCACCGCGTCCATCTGCGCGATCATCAGCCGGTGCTGCGCCGTGCCGGGCTTCAGCGCGGCGGCGACATCGAAGTCGCGTTTCGCATTCTCGTACCCCGTACCGATGTCCGGCGCGCCCCAGTGCCAGCAGAGCGTGACGACGCCACCACGGCGATGCCAACCGAGGGCACGCTCGCGGACTCCCTGCCAGTCGGCGGGATCGATATAGTCGAGGCCCAGCAGCGCCGGCAGACGTCCCGTGGTCTGCTCGATATAGGCCAGTTCATCGCGCGACCCGCCGGGGCTTTCCTGCTGTCCGGTCAGCGTGCGCCGTCCGTAGAGCGACCACAACCAGGCATAGAGAGCCCGCGCCGGCCCGGCGGCGGCCGGATTGGACAGGGGCGGCGCGACAGCGGCTTCGAGCGCTCGCGGCAACAGCGCGCAGGCGGCGCCGCCGCCGATCGCGTGACGCCGCGTCAGATCCGGCATCGACATCGCCCCAGCCCCTTCCCGTCGCCTATCGCCTATCGCCTATCGCCTATCGCGTGCCGCAGCTCACCGGCCCCGGAGGCGCACTCGCCACGCGAACCGATGATATGTCGAGGCCAAGCCGCCCGCTGGTGGCGACGATCCACGGTCTGGTCACCTGCCCCATGGCCACCCCGGCATCGGCGAAACAGTGCAGCGGCACCGCCAATTGCCGCCACGCGCCGAGTTCGCCCCTGAGCGCCCCGGTGATCGGAACGGACGCAGGCTTGCCACCTTCCATGCCCAGCGTCACCTCCGCCGTCGGCGCCTGCGAGACGCGATAGTCGAGGAGGAGGCTGAGCTGCCCGTTCGATTCCCGCGTCAGGTCGATCCCGCGCGCCTCCTCGATCATCGCGCGCGCATCACCGCCGCCCGCGAATGCGAAGCGCAGGCTGTCTTCCTGCGCATTGCGGTCGACGCGGGTCTGCCGCACCGGTCCCACCGTCGCAAGCCGGGCGCCGGCGACGACTCGCCCGCGAACGAACAGCGCGTTCTGGTCGACCACGACGCCCGCCGGCCGCGTCTCGCTGAGCACAGGCAGCTGCGCACCCTTGGCGTAAGTCAGGCCGTAACCGATGGGAAACAGCGGGTCGTAGCCCGGGTCCCGCCGGTTGAGCACATATTGGTCCAGCCGCTTCGGCCACGAGAAGCTCAGCGTACCGTGGAAGTCATAGCGCGGCTTTCCGTCCGGGCGGGCGATCAGCACGTCGGCAATGCCGCCGCCCTCGGTGCCCGGCAGGAAGGCAGCGACGAACGCATCGGCGGCGTTGATCTCCGCGTTCACCCACAGGGGGCGGCCGGACAGGAACACCGCCACGACGGGGATCCCGGCCGCCTTCAGCCGCTTGAGCAGCGCGAGGTCGGATTTGTCTTCGGGGCTATATTCCAACGTCGGCCGGTCGCCGGTGAATTCGGCATAGGGCGTCTCGCCGAACACGACGATAGCGGCATCGGGGCGTGTCGCATAGCGGCCATCGGCTGCGAGCGTCGCCTTGCCCCCGCCGGCGCGCACCGCGGCGTCGATCCCCGACCAGATCGACTGGCCGTTGGGAAAATTGGCGTTGGTGACACCGGTGCCCTGCCAGGTGATCGACCAGCCGCCCGATTGCTGCCCGATATCGTCGGCGCCCCGCCCCGCGACGAGGATGTTCGCCCCCGGCTTCAGCGGGAGGACGTTGCCGTTGTTCTTGAGCAGCACGAGCGACTCGCGCACTGCCTGGCGGGCGATCGCGCGATGGTCCGGCGCACCGAGCATCTCGAACCGCCCCGAATAGGGGCGCGACGAAGGCCGTCCCGCCTCGAACGTCCCGGCCAGCAGCTTGACGCGCAGGATGCGCCGAACCGCGTCGTCGAGCCGTGCCGCCGGGATCGTGCCGTCCCGCGCCTCGCGCAGGGTGTTGGCGTAGAGCTCTTTCCACTTCGCGCCCGAATACATGAACATGTCGAGGCCCGCATTGATCGCGGCTGGACAATCCTCGTTGGTGCAGCCCGGAACCTGGCCATGCGCGTTCCAGTCGCCGATCGCGAACCCGTCGAAGCCCATCCGCTGCTTGAGCACGCCGGTCAGCAGGCTCGCATTGCCCGTCATCTTCGCGCCGTTCCAGCTCGAGAAGCTGGGCATGACGGTGAGCGCACCAGCGACGAGACCGCTGCGATAGCCGGCGGCATGGACGTCGCGCAGCACCTCTTCGGTCACACGCGTGTCGCCCTGATCGCGCCCGCCCGTGCCACCATCGCCGAGGAAATGCTTGATCGAGGAGATGACGTGGCCGGGCCGCATGATGTCGCCGCCCACGGTGCCCTGGATCCCCTCCACCATCTTGCCGGCATAGGCCTCGACGATGGCGGGATCTTCCGAGTAGCTTTCGTAGGTGCGGCCCCAGCGGTCGTCCTGCACGACGGCCACCGTCGGCGCGAAACTCCAGTCAATACCCGTTGCCGCCGTCTCCGCCGCCGTCGCCGCGCCGATCTTGCGGATCAGCTCCGGATCGCGTGCCGCTCCGAGGCCGATGTTGTGCGGAAACAGTGTCGCACCGACGATGTTGTTGGCGCCGTGTACCGCATCCGTGCCCCAGATCACCGGAACGACGGGCCGCCCGTCGCTCCGCTTCACCGATGCGTCCCAATAGGCGTCGAACAGCTTGAGCCATTCGGGGGCCGGCGCGAATTCGTCGTTGTTCGGTGCGGAATTGCCACCGTTGAGGATCGAACCGAGCTTGTACGTCTCGAGGTCCTTTGGGGTGATGGAGGCGATGTCGACCTGGATCAGCTGGCCGACCTTGTCCTCGATGCTCATCCGGGACAGCAGCGCGTCGATCCGTGCCTCGATCTTCGGATCACGTTGGCGCCTGAGCTGCAGCTTGGGCCACGAGTCCGGATGCGCCAGCGCGGACGAGGCCGCGGACGCACGCGCATCGCTCCCCGCGGGCGCCTGCTGACCAGCGGCCCCCGTCGCGAGCACGGTCGCAACGGCCAGCGCCGCCAGCCCGTTCGACATCCCCATCCCTACTCTCCCTTGCGGATTTGCATCTTGTCTGCCGAGCGCAGCGAGGAGCTGTCAAGAAAACGCATTTCGAATTTGGTTTTCTCAAGATCGGTCGCGCGGTCGTGGCGAACACGCCGCAGACCTCCGTGCCTCGCGCCCAAGCAAAGGGACAAAAGACACGATTTCGGTCTCTGCCCAATCCGATCAGGAGCCCGCAGTGTCTAAGTAGAAGACGGAGACATGATCATGGCTCCTGCCGGATTGTGGCTGCCGCGGGCAGCCCGCAAAACGGGAGGAGGGAGAGGTACGGTAACACTGTCCACCTAGGCCGAGGCACTGCCGGAGGGGCCCGCCGTCGGTGCAAGCAGGGCACATCCTGTGGCGGGGCCGCGGGGCCGCGGCGCCGCCGGTCTGCTCCGTTCGAGCACGACAGTCGGGGTCGGCGTCGGGCCTTGGCGCACGATCCGGCACGGCCGCATCGGGACCGCCCCGGCCCGGCTTGCCGCAGGTCAGCTACCCCCGAGCATGCGACGCAGGAAGCCGCGGACCCGCGCGTCGCGTTCCGGGCCCGGCGGCCCCAGAACGCTGCGCGCGGATGGCGGAAGATGGTCCGCCGCGCCCCGCGCGCCCTCGCCGAAGACATAATGATCGAACCAGGCGCGAAACGCGGCGCGCTCGCTCGCGGGGCGATCACGGATGGCGAGGATCCCGTGGACCAAAGCCGCGAACGGCGCATCCGACGTACCGACCGTCCACCAGTAATTGACGAGCACGTTGAGCGGGCCGGTGGCACGGATCTCGTGCCACCACATCGCCGGGATGAAGATCGCGTCGCCAGGTGACAAGTCGGCGACCTGCGCCGCCTCCTGCGCCACCCGGAACAGCGGATGGCGGGCATGATCGGGTCGTTCCAGATCGACCATGCTGGTCGGCTGGCCCGCCATCGTCGCGTCGAAGGGCCCGATATACAGGTTGCCGACTTGATCGGGCGGGAAGAGGACGACCCGGCGTCGCCCCGCAACCACGGCGGCGATATTGTCGGACATGTCGAAATGGGCCGAGACGCGGCTGCCGTTGCCGATCCACAGACGTGCCGTCGCCTCGGCGGCGGGCGACGGCAGCGGCAGGCGATGGTCGCGGGTCCAGCCGGGAAAATGCTCGTCCGCCGCATTCGCGCCGGCATAGAGCGCCGGCGGTGTCGGATCGGTCGCCGTCGCCAGCAGCGCATCGAGCAGCGCGGGCAACAACACCTGCCCCCGCTCGAAATTGTAACCCGCCATGTCGTCGCGGTAGAAGAAGCGTCCGCCGATCGCCGGTGACCCCGCGAACAGACCGAGCGGCCGGCCGCCATCGTAGCCGCGAAGCAGGCCGGCCAGCGCGTCGCTACCCGCCTTCGCCGCGGAGACGGCGGGCCAGTCGGCGACCAGCCCCCGCATCACCACCGGCCGCGCCTCTGCGATCAGTGCGTCGAAATCACCGGCGGCGAGCGGCGACGCCACCTCGCGTAGCTTCGGCGCAACCGCGATCCAATCGTCAACCACTTACGAACTCGCGATAATTTCCGCCTCCCGAAGCCTGGCAGCGGCAACCGCAAAAGCAAATCATTTTGTTTACGATTGTCCGCCCCCCGGTCCGTCGCTTAGGCTCCAACGGAGGCGAAGACCGGAGGTGGCGACGATGTACATCCGAACAGGCCGGCGCATGCTGATGCTTGCGATCAGCCTCGCCGCGACCGGCGCGGACGATCGTCCCGATCTGCCGCCTGGCATAACGGCCGTGGCCGCCGGCCTACCGGCGGGACGACCGCTATCGCTCCGGGTCGGAGGCCGCGTCGTGGCGGAGGGGGCGGGCTTTCGCCGCCAATGGCCGGGCAGCTATGCGGAGGCGCGCTTCCACGGTCCGGCCGTATCGCTCGCGGTCGGGCCGGGCGACGTCTCGCTGCGCGTCACCATCGACGGGAACCCTCCGCTGGCATTGGTCCGCCCCGCGCCAGGCCTCTATCGCATCGCCACTCCGGGCGAGCGCGACCACGACATCCGGATCCAGGTCGTCAGCGAAAGCCAGGCCGGCGCGACCAGCATCGCCGGCCTCTATGCGCCGGTCGGCGCGACGCCGCTCGCACCCCCGCCGCCGCGCACGCGGCAGATCGAGTTCATCGGCGACTCGCACACCGTCGGCTATGGCAACACCTCGGCCCGGAACGATTGCACGCAGGACCAGGTCTGGGCGACCACCGACACCGCGCAGGGGCCCGCAGGCATGCTGGCCGCTCATTATGGTGCGGATTATCAGGTCGACGCGATCTCCGGCCGCGGCGTCGTGCGCAATTACGATGGTTTCGCCGCGCCGACGGTGCCGCAGGCCTATCCCTTCGCCTTGCTCGACGGCAAGATCCCGGACCGCACCGCCGGCTGGCGGCCGCAGCTGGTCGTCGTCGGGCTCGGCACCAACGATTTCTCCACCAAGCTGAAGCCGGGAGAGCGCTGGACGACCCGCGAGGCGCTCCACGCCGACTATGAGCGCAGCTATGTCGCCTTCGTCCGGCAGCTGCGCCGCCGATATCCGGGTGCGTTCGTGCTGTTGTGGGCGACCGACCTCGCCGACGGCGAGATCGCGCGGGAAGCGGAACGGGTCGCCGCCGCGCTTCGACGCAACGGCGATCGGCGCGTCGCCTTCGTGCCGGTCGCCGGCCTCCGCTTCGCCGGCTGCCACAGCCATCCCGATGTCGCCGACGATCGTGCCATCGCCACCGCGCTGGGCAAGGTGATCGACGCGCAACCGGACGTCTGGCCTATCCGTCGGTGATCGCGCTGCCGCTCGCGCTGGCCGCGGCACAGAACGGCCTCGTCCGGCGTCACGGTCTCGGGCCAGCGCGTTGCACCGGCGTGCGTTTGCCATGGAGTTCACCTGCGTGGCAGCGGTGCCGCTCCCGCCTCGCCGGATCGCACCTCAGGCCCGCGCCTCCCTGTCGGATCCGCTCGGCGATCCGATCAAGAGGGAATCAGGCACGGGCGGCCCGTCGCGCCGGATCCGCCGAACCCCGAGCGGATCATTCCCACTCGATCGTGCCGGGCGGCTTGCTCGTGTAATCGTAGACGACGCGGTTGACGCCCTTCACCTCGTTGACGATCCGCGTCGCGACACGCGGCAGGAAGTCGCTCGGAAAGTCGAACACGTCCGCCGTCATGCCGTCGGTCGAGGTGACCGCGCGCAGCGCCAGGACGCTGTCATAGGTTCGTCCGTCCCCCATCACGCCGACGGTCCGCACCGGCAGCAACACCGCGAAGGCCTGCCAGATCGCGTCGTAGAGACCCGCCGCACGGATTTCCTCGAGATAGATGGCGTCCGCCTTGCGCAGGATATCGCACCGCTCGCGCGTCACCTCGCCCGGGATGCGGATCGCGAGGCCCGGTCCGGGGAACGGATGGCGGCCGACGAACACGTCCGGCAGCCCCAATTCGCGGCCGAGCACCCGCACCTCGTCCTTGAATAATTCGCGCAAGGGCTCGACGAGCTTCATGTTCATCCGCTCGGGCAGGCCGCCGACATTGTGGTGGCTCTTGATCGTCACCGACGGACCGCCGGTGAAGCTGACGCTTTCGATCACGTCCGGATAGAGCGTGCCCTGCGCCAGGAACTCCGCGCCGCCGATCTTCTTCGCCTCCGCCTCGAACACGTCGATAAAGGTCTTGCCGATGAACTTGCGCTTGGCTTCGGGATCGGTGACGCCGGCGAGACCGTCCATGAACAGATCCTGCGCCTGCACGTGGACGAGCGGGATGTTGTAATGGCCGCGGAAGAGGCTGACGACCTGTTCGGCCTCTCCGGCGCGCAGGATGCCGCCGTCGACGAAGACGCAGGTCAGCTGGTCGCCGATCGCCTCGTGGATCAGCAGCGCGGCAACCGACGAATCGACGCCGCCCGACAGGCCGCAGATCACCTTGGCACTGCCGACCTGCTCGCGGATCTCGGCGATCTTGGCGCTGCGGAATTCCGCCATCGTCCAGTCGCCCTTCAGGCCACAGACGTGGCGCGCGAAATTGGCGATCAGCTTGCCGCCGTCCGGGGTGTGGACGACCTCCGGATGGAACTGGACGCCATAGAAGCGCCGCGCCTCGTCCGCGACGACGGCGAAGGGCGCGCCTTCCGACACGGCGACCGGAGCGAAGCCGGGCGCGAGCGAGTCGACCTTGTCGCCGTGGCTCATCCACACCTGGTGGCGCTCGCCCTCGGCCCACAGGCCGTCGAACAGCGCACAGGGCGCCGTCACGTCGACGAACGCCTTGCCGAATTCACCACCATCGCCCGAAACGACGACGTTGCCGCCCAGCTGCGCGCTCATCACCTGCTGGCCATAGCAGATGCCGAGAATGGGAATGCCCGCCTCGAAGAAGCGCTGCGGCGCGCGCGGGCTGTTCTCCGCGGTCACCGAAGCCGGGCCGCCCGACAGGATGATACCCGCAGGCCGCATACGCTCGAACGCCGCATCCGCCGACTGGAAGGGGGCGATCTCCGAATAGACGCCCGCCTCTCGCACCCGACGCGCGATGAGCTGCGTGACCTGGCTGCCGAAATCGATGATGAGGATGCTGTCGCTGTGCTGCATGGCGCAGGCCTTAGCGGGCGAGCCCGTCAAGGCCAAGCCCGACCGGATCGAGCCCGAGGCGCCACTATTGCATGCCCGGCGGCAGCTTCAGGATGAACGGCACGGTCGCAGGGGGCGGCAGATCGCCCGCCGTGACCGGCGTCTCCGGATCGTCGCCCGCCACCGTCGGACCGGAATGGCGCGATCGCGTCAGCGGAACCTCGCTCGCGTCCGTTCGCGCCAGATCGAGGAAACGTGGATCCCGCCGGAGTTCGGGGGCGGAAGCTTCCTCTTCCTCTTTCAGGCCGGAGAGTTGCATGGCGAGCGCCGCCGCAACTACGCCACCCACGCGAGCCGGGGTGACTTTCGCCCGGTCGCGCGCCCATTTCAGCTGCTCCGACGTCGGCGTCGAAATGGCCGTCCGCTGCGGCCCCTGCGCGGTGCATGCCGTCAGGCTCAGCGCCACACCCGTCGTCACCACCCGTCGCCGCATCGTCCGCCCTCTCTACCCGCCGTCCCGGTCATTAGAAAGGTTCAGACCTGACCGACCGATGAACACAACGAAAAGGGCGCGCCGTTGCCGACGCGCCCCTTCAATGGCGGATGCTCCGGGAGGATGCCGGTCAGGCGGCCTCGTCGAAGTCCTCGTCGTTCATCACCGGGCCCGAATCCTGGCCCTTGGCGGTGACGTCGCGGTCGACGAATTCGATGATCGCCATCGGCGAGGCATCGCTGGCGCGGATGCCGGCCTTAATGATGCGGGTGTAGCCGCCGTTGCGATCCGCATAGCGGGCCGCGAGAACGTCGAACAGCTTCACCAGCTGCGTGTCGTCGAGCAGGCGGGCGTGCGCGAGACGACGGTTCGACAGACCGCCCTTCTTCGCCAGCGTGACCAGCTTCTCGACGTAGGGGCGCAGTTCCTTCGCCTTGGCGACGGTGGTGGTGATCTGCTCATGCTTAATGAGCGCGGCCGACATGTTGCGGAACAGCGCAATACGATGGGCCGAGGTACGCTGCAGCTTACGGCCGCCGACGCGATGACGCATGATTCATTTCCTTCGTTCGTTAAGGGGCCGTGTCACGGAACCCCAGACCAGGCGATGTTATAGAAAGGTCACCGCCCATCACCTTTTAGAAAGTCCCAAAAGTCGCATACTTTCGCATGCGCTTTTGGTGGCCGGGTGGCGGTGCGGCGGAGCCGCACCGGTCACGTCGAACAGGATCGGGTTGCGACTGCGTCGCTCCCCGACCCGTCGGCCGGGCCTGGCCCCGTCTCCGGCGCAAGCAAGCTTGCGCCGGTGCAGGCTCAGCCCATGATTTCCTGCTCGAGCTTCTTGGCCATTTCCTCGATATTCTCGGGCGGCCAGCCCGGGATTTCCATACCGAGGCGCAGGCCCATGGACGAGAGCACTTCCTTGATCTCGTTCAGCGACTTGCGACCGAAGTTCGGCGTACGCAGCATCTCGGCCTCGGTCTTGCCGACCAGATCGCCGATATAGATGATGTTGTCGTTCTTCAGGCAGTTCGCCGAACGCACCGACAGTTCGAGCTCGTCGACCTTCTTGAGCAGGTAACGGTTGATCTGCTGCGTGTCACCCGCGACCTCGCCACCCGTCGCCGGAACGGCGGCCTGGCCGACCGGAGCCGACGAACGAGTGATCGCCGAATCGTCGAAGTGCACGAACAGCGCCAGCTGGTCCTGCAGGATGCGGCCGGCATAGGCCACCGCGTCCTCGGGCGTGACGGTGCCGTCGGTCTCGATCGTCAGCGTCAGCTTGTCGTAATCGAGGTCCTGACCGACGCGGGTCGGGTCGACCTTGTACGACACCTGGCGCACCGGCGAGTAGAGCGCGTCGACCGGGATCAGGCCGATCGGCGCATCGGCCGGACGGTTGGCGGTCGCCGGGACATAGCCCTTACCGATGTCGGCGGTCAGTTCCATGTTGAACGTCGCGCCTTCGTCGAGATGGCAGATCACCAGCTCGGGGTTCATCACCTCGATGTCGCCCGACACCGCGATGTCGCCCGCCTTCACCTCGGCCGGACCGGTGGCGGAAAGCTGGAGCCGCTTCGGGCCTTCGCCCTGCATGCGGATCGCGATCTGCTTGACGTTCAGGACGATGTCGGTGACGTCTTCGCGCACACCGGCCAGGCTGCTGAACTCGTGCAGCACGTTCTCGATCTTGATCGAGGTGACCGCCGCGCCTTGCAGCGACGACAGCAGCACGCGACGCAGCGCGTTGCCGAGCGTCAGGCCGAACCCGCGCTCCAGCGGCTCGGCGATGAAGGTCGCCTTGCGCTTGCCGTCGCCGGACTTCTTCTCAAGGCCGTTGGGCTTCTTCAGTTCCTGCCAGTTCTTTGCATTGACAGACAAGCTGTGTCCCCTGGAGTTGGGCCGACGGGGGAAACGCCGGCCTGGTAAAAACGCGCGGTGCCGCTCGTCAGCGGCCGCGCAGCATCAGACGCGACGACGCTTCGACGGACGGACGCCGTTGTGCGGGATCGACGTCACGTCGCGGATCGACGTGATCTGGAAACCGACCGCCTGCAGCGCGCGCAGCGCCGACTCGCGGCCCGAACCCGGACCCTTCACCTCGACCTCGAGCGTGCGGACGCCGTGCTCGGCGGCCTTCTTGCCCGCGTCCTCGGCAGCGACCTGGGCCGCGTAAGGGGTCGACTTGCGGCTGCCCTTGAAGCCCATCATGCCGGCCGAGGACCAGCTGATCGCATTGCCCTGCGCATCGGTGATGGTGATCATGGTGTTGTTGAAGCTGGCGTTCACATGCGCGACGCCGGCGGTGATGTTCTTGCGCTCGCGACGGCGAAGGCGCTGCGGTTCACGTGCCATTGTTGGTAATCCTGACCTTTAGTCGTGGTACGGAGACCGGGAGGCTGTCCGCCTCAAACCTGTCTTCCGACGGAGAAGAAGAAAAAACGATCCCCCGGATCGTTTTTACTTCTTCTTGCCCGCGATCGGCTTCGCCTTGCCCTTGCGGGTGCGCGCGTTGGTGTGCGTGCGCTGACCGCGGACCGGCAGGCCCTTGCGATGACGCAGGCCACGATAGCAGGCAAGGTCCATCAGGCGCTTGATGTTCATCGCGGTCTCGCGACGAAGATCACCCTCCACCGTGTGGTCGGCGTCGATCGTCTCGCGGATCTGCAGCACTTCCTGGTCCGTCAGGTCCTGGATGCGGCGCTCGGCGGCGATGTTCAGCTTACCGGTGATCTCCTTGGCCTTGGCCGGGCCAATGCCGTGGATGTACGTCAGCGCGATCACCACGCGCTTGTTGGTCGGGAGATTGACACCCGCGATACGTGCCATGAAACGTTTCTCCTAGCTCCACAGGGGCCGGCATGGCTAGCCACGACCCCCATCTCGTCGCATCTTCCGCACAGACACCGACCCCTTGTACGCATGAGCGCGGCGAGCGCAAACAAGCGCCGCCGGGAACCGGTGTTTCGGAAGCGATGGCTGTTAAGCGGCCGGTAACGTCATGTCAAGCGATCGGTTCCCCTCGAGGACGCCGGCAGCGCGTGCCCCTGACGGGCCGCCGCGCGCCGGCGTCCTCGCGCTATTGACGATAGGCGACGAACTGCGTTTTCGTCCCCGCCTTTCGATCTTCGGTGACGACGGTCATGGTCTTGCCGTCCGGCGCCAGCGTCATCGTGTAGACGGACACGACCTTGCCGCCGCGCAGGTCGGTTTCCTCGATCGTCCGGGCGCCGACACGGCGCACCTTGACGACGGTGCCGGCGGGATCGCCGACGATCGGCGCCGCAGGCCCACCGAATTTTGCGGTATAGGTCTCGCCGCTGGGCTGGGAGAAGGCGAGCGCACCGCCCGCGTCCTTGAACGTCATGTACAGGCTCGAGTCGCTCACCTGCTTGATCTCGGCCCGCTGCCAGCTGCCCGATACGGCGTGTGCACCCGCCGGCACCGTTCCGATCCGCGTTTCGGTCGATGTGCCAGACTGTTCGATGCCCTTGGCATTGTCGGTCGACCGCCATGTGGTGGTCAGCGTCTTGCCGTCGGCGGACACGGTGTCGGTGCTGGTCGAGACGGTCTTGCCGCCGCGCGCATAGGTATA
Source organism: Sphingomonas sp. GV3 (assembly GCF_031082075.1). Lineage (NCBI taxonomy): Bacteria > Pseudomonadati > Pseudomonadota > Alphaproteobacteria > Sphingomonadales > Sphingomonadaceae > Sphingomonas > Sphingomonas sp. GV3. The sequence continues at coordinate 1,490,636 of NZ_JARWLE010000001.1, forward strand.
GGCGACGGTCAGCGGATCGACGATCTTGACGGTGAGGTGATCCCAATAATCGTGACCGGCGACCGCCTGCGCGCTCCCGTCCGCCTTGACGGCGATCGGCGGGGTACAGCTCGCGCAGGTGTAGCGCCCGTCCTTGATCGCGAAGATATCGGGCTTGGTCGGGAGCTTGGCGGACGCGACGTCGCCCTTCCAGGTGCCGGTGATCGATGGGGATGTCTGGGCGCCGACGGGTGCTGCGAAGGTGATCGCCGCGATGGCGGCCAGGCGATAGGCGGAGCTGGGCATCGAAGTTCCTTCGGGTCGAGAGGGAACGCGCTACTCGGTCCGAAAGGACTATCCCCGCTGCGGATCGGGGTCAACCAATTCCGATACGGCCCTTTTTCGCGCAAGTGCCAGCCACCAGCGGCGCAGCGCGATCGCGGTCCACAACAGTTCGACCGCGCCGAACGGCCATGCCCCCTGCAGGAAGCCGTACGCCGACGACAGCAGACAGCCGAGCGCAAAGCCGAAGGTCCACCACGGCGACCGCGCTTCCATCATATAGCACAGAAGCATGAACAGGATGGCGAACAGGCCGAACAGCGACAGCGAATCCATGCCGCTCGACGTGGCCGCTCGCTGCCCGCCGTGCAAGGCCGGCGACCTATGCCGCCGTTAACCCGATATTAGCCGTCCCGGAGACACTCGGGTCGGACCGCCAGAGGAGTAGTTCCATGCCGCTCGCGCACCGCGTCAGCGATCACATCGCCGCCCGAATCGGCACGCCGCACCCGGCCCCTGCCGGGCCATGGATCGCGCCCGCCATCGCCGATCTCCTTGCCAGGATTGAGGCGGCGCTGCGCACCGGCGCGCGAGGCTGACGGCGTTCAGGCGATCGGGATGGCGCCGGGTGCCGTGAAGGCCATGACGAGCAGCATCACCGCGAGACCGGCGGACAGACCGCACAGGGTATAGCCGACATATTCGAGCACCGGCGGATTTGCCCGACCGGAGCGGCGGTTGCGCTCGGCTCCCTGCAACACGAAACTGGCCAACATTCCATAGGTGAATACGAACGCCCCGAGCATGATGCTCCCTCTCGCCGCCAAACGGTCCAAGCCCCCGCGGCCCCCCGGCCGCACGCAGCGCCAAACCTAAGCTTTGGTCCGCTGACAAATGGTTAACTGCCAGTCGCCCGAAAAATGCGACCAATGCCGACAGATCAGGTCGGCAGCACGATGCGGGCAATGAGCCCCGGGGCGTTGTCCGCCAGTTCGAACCGTCCGTCGTGGAGCCTGGCCACCGCCTCGATCAGCGCCATTCCCAGCCCCGCGCCCGGCGTGGTGCGGGCCGCATCGAGCCGACCGAAGCGCTTGAGCGCCTGCGCACGATCGGTTTCCGGAATGCCATGGCCGCGGTCTTCGACCTGGATAGCGATCGCGCCCGCTACCGTCGTCAGGCGGAGGACCAGCGTTCTCCCCGTCGCGGCGTGCTTCAGGGCATTGTCGATGAGATTGCTGATCGCTTGGCTGAGCAATTCCCGATGCAGCGGCATCGCAGGCGGCTCCGCGTCGATCGCGACGGAGAAGACGAACCCCGCCTCCTCGGCGACCGGCTCGTACAATTCGCCGATCTCCTCGACGAGCTCGGCGGGCTCGACGAGCGTGAAGCGGTCGCGCGACACCGCCTCCGACCGGCTGATCTCGATGACCATCGTCAGCATGCGCATGACCAGATCGGTTTCGACCAGCAGCCCGCCGAGCGCCGCCTCCCGCGCCGCGGGATCCGCGATCAGCACCGCCTGTTCCGTCTTGGTCCTCAGGCGGGCGAGCGGCGACCGGAGATCGTGCGCGAGGCTGTCCGTAACGACGCGCAGCTCGACCATCAGCCGCTCCACCTTGCCCAGCATGCGGTTGAGCTGCTCCGCCAGGCGATCGAACCCGTCGCCATGCCCCCCGTCCATCGGCACGCGCCGCGACAGGTCGCCCTCGCCCGCCGCCTCGACGACCGCGGCGATCCGTTCCAGCCTGCGTCCGACGTAACGCGCCAGAACGAGCCCGGCGAGAACGCCCAGCATCAGCGACAGGATGACCGCGACCGCCAATGCCCCCTCGATCGCCCGCTGCTCCGCCTGCACGAGGTCGAGACTGCGTCCGACGAGCAGCCAATGGTCTCCGATGGGATGCAGCGCATAGCCGACGTCGGTGGTGGTCTTCGAGCCATCGATATCCGACATGCGGAAGGTCGCAGCGACGAGCGGGATCGTCACCCTTGCCGGTCCGAAGCCGCTGACGCGACGGCCTTGGCGATCGAGCACCGCCAGGACCAGCGACGTGTCGCCGGGTGCGCGGCCTTCCCCGATCGCCTCGCGGACCGCGGCCATGCCGCCGGTGTGGAACAGCGCCCGCATCGCGTCGGACTTCTCTATCGTCTCGCGCCGTACCGTGCTGATCGCCGCGGCGCTGGTCTGCTTCCAGACGAAGCCGACGAGGACGAGGTTGGAGACGAGCGCGAGCGCGATCGACAGCAGCGCGATGCGCGCGGTGACCGACAGGCGAAGGGCGCGCAGGACGATGGGCTCCCTTCCGCCCGACTCAATCGACGGCGAGGCGATAGCCCGCGCCGCGCACGGTGTGGAGGATCGGCACGCCGAAGCCATCCTCCAGCTTGCGGCGAAGGCGCCCGATATGGACGTCAACGACGTTCGAGCCCGGATCGAAATGATAATTCCAGATCTTCTCGAGCATCATCGTGCGCGTCACTACTTGGCCGGCGTGACGCGCGAGGAACTCGAGCAGGTTGAATTCGCGCGCGCCGAGCGGAATGGTCCGCCCTGCCCGCGTGACGTGACGCGCAAGCAGGTCGATTTCCAGATCGCCGACCGCCAGCTTGGTCTTGGTCGGTTCGCTTGCGGCGCGATCGGTCCGCCGCACCAGCGCCTCGATCCGCGCGGACAATTCGGCGAACGAGAAGGGCTTGCACAGATAGTCGTCCGCCCCGGCCTTAAGCCCGTCGACGCGATCGTCCACCGCGGCGAGCGCGGACAGCACCAGTACCGGAGTCGCAATGCCGGCGGCACGGATCGCGCTGACCATCTGCAGGCCGTCCAGGCCCGGCAGCATGCGGTCGGCGATGATCAGGTCGAAAATGCCCTCGCTCGCCAGGAACAGGCCGTCACGCCCGTCCTTCGCCGCCTCCACGGCATAGCCGGCCTCCGACAGCCCCTTGGTCAGATAGGCGGCGGTCGAGCTGTCGTCCTCGACAATCAGGATCTTTCGGGTCACGCGCGCTTTGTCCTCGTCGATCTCCGTTTGACGGGAAAGGCCGGCGGAAAGCAACCTCTCCGCCGGCCTCCAACGATACCCCCGGGAGTGTCGGGTACCGATCCTGCCAAATCGTTGGTTGCCATTCTAGGCCTAGCCGATCGCCGCGATCATGAAATCAGTATGAAAGATTCGTCATGTGACACGACAACGGGCGCCGCATCGCCGCGACGCCCGTGACACCGATGGCCGCTTATCCGCGGCCGTCGAGGATCGCGTCGATCGCCTGTGCGACGTGCTCGATGTCGGCCATGCCGTCGACCCGGTGCACCAACCCGCGCACTTGGTAGATCGGAAGGATCGGCGCGGTCTTGGCGCGATACTCCTGCATCCGCGTACGGACCGTCTCCGCATTGTCGTCGGGCCGCCGCTTGAATTCGGTGGAACCGCAGACGTCGCAGACGCCCGGCACCTTCGGCAGCTTGAAGCGGTCATGGTATCCGGTGCCGCAGCGGGCGCAGGTGTAACGTCCCTCGACGCGCTCGATCAGCGCGGCCTCGTCGACCTCGAGCTCTATGACGAAGTCAAGCGTCTGGTCGCGGGCCTCTAGCAGGCCGTCGAGCGCCTCGGCCTGCGCAGCGGTACGGGGATAGCCATCGAAAATCGCTCCGCCACCGATACCTTGGTCGAGGCGTTCGCCGATCAGCGCCGAGACGATGTCGTCGGAGACGAGCTGGCCGGCATCCATCACGGCCTTTGCCTGCAGCCCGACGGGCGATCCCGCCTTGACCGCGGCGCGCAGCATGTCGCCGGTGGAAAGCTGGACCATGCCGCGCGTCGTCATCAGCCGCTGCGCCTGGGTGCCCTTGCCCGCCCCCGGCGGCCCGAGAAGGATGATGTTCACGCGCGTCTTCCCCTTTCAAACCGTGTGACGGCGCCGATCAGCGCAGGCGTCCGCCTTTCAGCTTCGCCTTCTTGATCAGATCGCCATACTGGTGCGCCAGCAGGTGACTCTGGATCTGGGTCACCGTGTCCATCGTCACGTTGACCACGATCAGCAGGCTGGTGCCACCGAGATAGAAGGGGATCGACAGCGCCGACACCAGATATTCCGGCAACAGGCAGATGATGACCAGATAGGCCGCACCGATCACGGTGATGCGCGTCAGCACATAATCGAAATAGGTCTCAGTGTTCTTGCCGGGACGGATGCCGGGGATGAAGCCGCCGTAGCGCTTCAGATTGTCCGCCGTCTCCTCCGGGTTGAACACCACGGCGGTGTAGAAGAACGAGAAGAAGATGATGCCGGCGGCATAGAGCGCCATGTACACCGGGCTGCCGTGCTGCAGATACTGGTTGAGCGTGATGATGAAGTCGCCCCACTTGCTCGTCCCTGCGACGCGCTGGCCGGCGAACTGGCTGATCGTCAGTGGCATCAGCAGCAGCGACGAGGCAAAGATCGGTGGGATCACGCCGGCGGTGTTGAGCTTCAGCGGCAGGTGGCTGCGATCGGCCTGCATGCCGCGCTGCGTCTGGCGCTTGGGATATTGGATCAGAATGCGGCGCTGTGCGCGCTCCATGAAGCAGATGAACAGCACGAGCACCACGACCGCCGCGACGATGCTGACCAGTCGCACCGCGTCGATCGAACCCGACCTGCCGCCCTCGAGCAGATTGACCAGCGTCGTCGGGAGATGCGCGACGATGCCGGCCATGATGATCAGGCTGACGCCGTTACCGATGCCGCGGCTGGTGATCTGCTCGCCCAGCCACATCAGGAACATCGTGCCGCCGATCAGGCTGACCACCGCCGCGATGCGGAAGGTCAGGCCAGGCTCGATCACCGCCTGCACGCCCTGGCTGGCACCGAATGCCTCCAGGCCGACGGCGATGAAATAGCCCTGTACCGCAGTCAGCGCGACCGTGCCGTAGCGGGTGTATTGGTTGAGCTTCTTGCGGCCCGACTCGCCTTCCTTCTTGATCGCGGCAAGCTGCGGGCTGAGCGACGTCGCCAGCTGCACGACGATCGACGCCGTGATGTACGGCATCACGCCCAGCGCGATCAGCGACATGCGCGTCAGCGCACCGCCGGAGAAGGTATTGAAGAAGTCGAGCACGCCGCCGCTGGTCCGCTGCGACAGCTGGCTGAGCACGGTCGGGTCGATGCCCGGAAGCGGCACGTAGCTGAGCAGGCGGAAGACGATCAGCGCGCCGATCGTGAACCAAAGCCGCTTCTTGAGGTCTGTGGCCTTGGCGAACTTCGCCAGGCTGATGCTTTGCGCCATCTGGTCGGCTGCGGATGCCATGCGTGTCGGTGTCCTGGAAACAGAAACGGCGGGTAAGCGTTCAACCGCCCCCGCCGCTCATATAGTCATGCTCCGAGGCTTGTCTAACCCATGGGAGCTATTGTTCCCCGGCGGAGGCCGGAGCCCAGTCGCGGGCGGCCCGTTACTGGGCCCCGGCGAACGCCGGGGAACCGGCAAGGGTCACGCCTTGAATGACGCCTTCTTCTCCTGGCGCGCCTTATAAGCGACGCCCTTCTTGGCGGCGGCCTTCTCGGCGGCCGGAACGACCGTCGGGACATCGACCGAACCGCCGGCCTTCTCGATCATCTCGCGCGCCGAGGCGGAAACGCCGGCGACGGTGAAGGCCAGCTTCGCGGTCAGGTCGCCCTTGCCGAGCAGACGCACGCCGTGCTTGCCGCCACGCGCCAGGCCGGCAGCCTTCAGCGCCGCATGGTCGATCGTGCCCTCGGCCTTCAGCTTGCCCGAATCGATCGCCTTCTGGATCGCGCCGGTGTTCACCGTCGCATAGTCCTTGGCGAAGATGTTGTTGAAGCCGCGCTTCGGCAGACGCATGTGGAGCGGCATCTGGCCGCCCTCGAAGCCGGCGATGCTGACGCCCTCGCGGCTCTTCTGACCCTTGACGCCGCGGCCGCCGGTCTTGCCCTTGCCCGAGCCGATGCCGCGGCCGACGCGGATCTTGGACTTGCGGGCGCCCTGGTTGTCGCGGAGTTCGTTGAGCTTCATGATATGCACTCGCTTTCGCTTTTGTCGCGCTGATGGAAAAAGGAAGGGGGCCGATTAGCCCCCCTCCCCGTATTTGTCACTAGGTCCCGTGCTCCCGCGAACGCGGGAGCCCCGGGGTCATACCGGTCCGGTCCTTGGCTTTCGCGTTCCTGCTTGCGCAGGACCACAATCAGCCCTGAACCTCGACCATGTGCTGGACCTTGCGGATCATGCCGCGGACCTCGGGGGTATCCTCGAGCTCCGAAACCTTGTGCATCTTGTTGAGGCCAAGGCCGACCAGCGTCGCGCGCTGGTCCTTGGTGCGGCGGATCGGCGAACCGGTCTGCTTGATCTTGATCGTCGCCATGTCCCGTTACTCCGTGACGGCCGCGGCTTCGGCCTCGGCAACGCCCTTGTCGGCGCCGCCACGACCGAGCAGGTCGGCGATCTTCTTGCCACGACGCTGCGCGACAGACTTCGGCGAAGTCTGGTCGGTCAGCGCCTCGAACGTGGCGCGGATCATGTTGTAGGGGTTGGACGTGCCGACCGACTTGGTCACGACGTCGGCGACGCCCAGGCTCTCGAAGATGGCGCGCATCGGGCCACCCGCGATGATGCCGGTGCCCTGCGGCGCCGAACGGAGCGTAACGCGACCGGCACCGAAGTGACCGTTGCCGTCGTGATGCAGCGTGCGGCCGTCCTTAAGGGGAACGCGGACCATCGCCTTCTTCGCCGAAGCGGTCGCCTTGGAAATGGCTTCCGGCACTTCGCGCGCCTTGCCATGACCGAAGCCGACGCGGCCCTTGCCGTCGCCCACGACGACCAGCGCCGCGAAGCCGAAGCGCTTGCCGCCCTTCACGGTCTTCGAAACGCGGTTGATGTGGACCAGCTTCTCGATCAGCTCCTCGCCGCCATCCTCGGCGCCGCGACGATCGTCGCGACGTCCACGGTTGCCGTCACGGCCGCCGCGACCACGATCGCCGCCCTGGCCGCGACCACGGCCGCCGCGGGGACCGCGACCGCCCTGGGGTGCCGCGTCCTGCTGCGGGGCGCCCTCGGCGCCGGCAGCCTGCTGCACGGTGTTTTCGTCAGCCATCACTTAGAACTCCAGTCCGGCTTCGCGAGCCGCTTCGGCGAGCGCCTTGACGCGGCCGTGGAACAGGAAGCCACCGCGGTCGAACACGACCTGCGTGACGCCGGCGGCCTTCGCCGCTTCCGCGACGCGCTTGCCGACCTCGGTCGCTGCCGCGACATTGGCACCCGACGTGTCGCGCGCACCCTTTTCCAGGGTCGACGCCGACGCGACGGTCTTGCCCGCCTCGTCGTCGATCACCTGGGCGTAGATGTGCTTGCCGGAACGGTGCACGGACAGGCGCGGACGACCACCGGCACGCGCCTTGAGCGCGGTACGATTGCGCCGACGGCGCTTCTCGAACAGAGAGAGACCCTTGGTCATTACTTCTTCTTCCCTTCCTTGCGGAAGATGAACTCGCCGTCGTACTTGATGCCCTTGCCCTTGTACGGCTCCGGCTTGCGCCAGCGGCGGATCTCGGCGGCCAGCTGGCCGACCTTCTGCTTGTCCGACCCGCTGATCTCGACGGTGGTGGCGTCCGGCGTCTTCACCTCGATGCCTTCCGGCACGTCGATGTTGACGTCGTGGCTGTAGCCGAGCTGCAGCTTCAGGGTCTTGCCCTGCGCCGCGGCACGATAGCCGACGCCGGTGATGACCAGCTTCTTCGAGAAGCCCGTCGTCACGCCGGTGACGAGGTTCTGCACCAGCGTGCGCTGCATGCCCCAGAAGGCGCGGGCGCGCTTGGTATCGTTCGCGGGCGTCACGCCGATCGCGTCCGGCTGGACGTCATAGGCGATTTCGTCGGCGAGCGGCATCGACAGGGTGCCCTTGGGCCCCTTCACGCTCAGCACCTTGTCGGCGATGGTCGCGGTGACGCCGGCCGGAACCGGGACCGCCTTCTTACCGATGCGGCTCATCAGAACACCTCCGCCAGGACTTCGCCGCCGACGTTCTGCTCGCGCGCCTCGGCATCCGAGAGCACGCCGCGCGGCGTCGACACGATGGTGATGCCCAGGCCGTTGCGCACGCGCGGCAGGTCCTGCGCACCCGAATAGATGCGGCGACCCGGCTTCGACACGCGGGCGAGATGCTTGATCGCCGGCTGGCCTTCGAAATACTTCAGCTCGACGCGGATGCCGGCCGCGGGGCCCATCTGCTCTTCGCTGTAGCCACGGATATAGCCCTCGCGCTGGAGGACGTCGAGCACGCGGGCGCGCAGCTTCGACGCCGGCGTCAGGACGGAGTCCTTGCGCGCGCGCTGGCCGTTGCGGATGCGGGTGAGCAGGTCACCCAGGGGATCGGTCACTGCCATGATCTAATCCTTACCAGCTCGACTTCGTGAGGCCGGGGATCATGCCCTTGTTGGCAAGATCACGCAGCATGACGCGCGCGAGGCGGAACTTGCGGTAGTAAGCGCGCGGGCGGCCGGTGATCTCGCAACGGTTGCGGATCCGGGTCGGGTTCGCGTTGCGCGGCAGCTCCGCCATCTTGAGGCGGGCGATCAGACGCTCGCTCTCGTCCAGGCTCTCGTCGTTAGCCTGGGCCTTCAGCTTCGCAAACTTGCCGGCATATTGCTTGACCAGCTTCTTGCGACGCTCGTTCTTGTTGATCGAACTCAGTTTCGCCATGGACTTAAGCTCTTCTTCCTAAGCTCCCCTCCCGCGGGCGGAAGGGGTTGGGGGAGGGAAGGACCGGCGCGAGCGCAGCTCGATACGGCCCCTCCCCTGTCCCGATTATGCCGCCTTCTTCTCTTCGGCGGCCTCGGGCTGCGGGAACGGGAAGCCGAACAGACGGAGCAGCTCGCGCGCTTCGTCGTCGGTCTTCGCCGAGGTGGTGACGATCACGTCCATGCCGCGCACCTTCTCGATGCGGTCATAGTTGATCTCCGGGAAAATGATCTGCTCCTTGATGCCGCAGGCATAGTTGCCGCGACCGTCGAAGCTCTTCGGGTTCAGACCGCGGAAGTCGCGCACGCGCGGCAGGGCGATCGTGATGAAGCGGTCGAGGAACTCGTACATGCGCTCGCGGCGAAGGGTGACCTTCACGCCGATCGGCATGCCCTCGCGCAGCTTGAACTGCGCGATCGACTTCTTCGCCTTCGTCACCACCGGCTTCTGACCGGCGATCAGCTCCATCTCGGACGCCGCCTGATCGACGCGCTTCTTGTCCTGGGTCGCCTCGCCGACGCCCATGTTGAGCACGATCTTCTCGATCCGCGGGATCTCGTTGACGTTCTTGTAGCCGAACTTGTCGGTCATCGCCTTGATGATGCGATCCTCGTAGATCGCCTTCATGCGGGGCTTATAGGCATCAGCCATCGATCTTCTCCCCGGTCTTGACGGCCACGCGGACCTTCTTGCCGTCCTGGGTCTCGAAACGGACGCGGGTCGGCTTGCCGTCCGCGGTCACGTGCGCGACCTTCGAGATGTGCAGCGGCGCTTCGACGCGCTCCAGGCCGCCCTGCGGGTTCGCCTGGGTCGGCTTGCGGTGACGGGTCGCGACGTTGACGCCGCCCACGACGACCTTGCCGTCCTTCGGCATCGCCTGCGTGACGGTGCCGGTCTTGCCCTTGTCCTTGCCGGACAGGACGATGACCTGGTCGCCCTTCTTGATCTTCGCGGCAGCCATTACAGCACCTCAGGCGCGAGAGAGATGATCTTCATGTGCTTCTTGCCGCGCAGCTCGCGCACGACCGGGCCGAAGATACGGGTGCCGATCGGCTCCTCGTTCTTGTTGACCAGGACGGCGGCGTTGCCGTCGAAGCGGATGGTCGAGCCATCGGCACGATGAATGTCCTTGGCGGTGCGGACGATCACGGCACGATGCACGTCACCCTTCTTCACCTTGCCACGCGGCTGCGCTTCCTTGATCGACACGACGATGATGTCGCCGACCGATGCCGTGCGGCGCTTCGAGCCGCCCAGCACCTTGATGCACTGCACCCGCTTCGCGCCGCTGTTATCTGCGACGTCGAGATTGGATTGCATCTGGATCATCGATCCATTTCCTTCTCGTCAATGGGGTGGATACCGACCCAACCCCGCCTAAAACAATGACCCCGGCGCAGCGGACTGCACCGGGGGAGCGGCCCTGTAACCACTCCGCTGGCAGGACGCAAGCCCTGCCCTCGCCGTCCGCCGGCCGAAGCCGGACGGAGGCTTATGCGTCGACGTCGACCCGTTCCGGCGTCGCATGGGTATTCACCCGATCGATCACCTTCCAGGTCTTCAGCTTGGAGATCGGCGCAGTCTCTTCGATGCGCACGGTCTCGCCGGCCTTGTACTCGTTCGCCTCGTCATGGGCGTGGTACTTCTTCGAACGGCGGATGATCTTGCCGTAGAGCGGGTGCTTGACCTTACGCTCGACGTTCACGACCACCGTCTTCTCGCCCTTGTCGGAGACGATCACTCCGGTCAGCACGCGCTTCGGCATGTGTCGTTCCTTACTTGGCGGCCGCAGCGCTGGTGCGCTGCGCCTGCAGGGTCTTGATCCGCGCGATATCGCGACGGACTTCCTTCACGCGGCTCGGCTTCTCGAGCTGGTTGGTCGCAGCCTGGAAGCGCAGGTTGAACTGCTCGCGCTTCAGGTTGCCCAGGCTCTCGACGAGCTGGTCGTCGCTCTGGCCGTTGTAATCGGTCCCGTTCTTCTTACTCTGGGCCATTACTCGCCTCCGAGGTGCGAGGTGTCGCCCAGGCGGGCAACGACCTTGGTCTTGATGGGGAGCTTCATCGCGGCACGGCTGAACGCCTCGGCGGCAAGGCCGCCGTCAACGCCGTCCAGCTCGAACAGGATGCGGCCGGGCTTGACGCGGGCCGCCCAGAACTCCGGCGAGCCCTTGCCCGAGCCCATGCGGACTTCGGCGGGCTTCGACGAGACCGGCACGTCCGGGAAAACGCGGATCCACAAACGCCCCTGGCGCTTGATGTGACGCGTGATCGCGCGGCGGGCCGCCTCGATCTGGCGGGCGGTGATCCGCTCCGGCTCCAGGGCCTTGAGGCCATAGGCGCCGAAGTTGAGGCTCGTGCCGCCCTTGGCATCGCCGTGGATGCGACCCTTGAAGGCCTTGCGGAACTTGGTGCGCTTCGGTTGCAGCATGACTATCTATCCTTAGCGGCGGTCGTCGCGCGCCGGACGGACGCCGGAGGTCTGAGCCTCCATCATCAGCCGGTCGGTCGCCATCGGGTCGTGACCCAGGATCTCGCCCTTGAACACCCAAACCTTGACGCCGCAGACGCCATAGGACGTGTGCGCCTCGGCCTCGGCGTAATCGATGTTCGCGCGGAGCGTGTGCAGCGGCACGCGGCCCTCGCGATAGCTCTCCGAGCGGGCGATTTCCGCGCCACCCAGACGGCCGCCGCAGGCGACGCGGATGCCCTCGGCACCCAGACGCAGCGCGGACTGCACCGCGCGCTTCATCGCACGGCGGAACGCGATGCGGCGCTCCAGCTGGTCGGCGATCGACTGCGCGACGAGACGCGCGTCGACTTCCGGCTTGCGGATCTCGACGATGTTGAGCGAGACGTCGGACGAGGTCATGCCGCCCAGCGTCTTGCGCAGCTTCTCGATGTCCGAGCCCTTCTTGCCGATGATCACGCCCGGACGCGCGGCGAAGATCGAGATGCGGCACAGCTTGGCCGGACGCTCGATGACGACCTTGGAGATCGCCGCCTGCGGCAGGGTCTTCATGATGTACTGACGGATCTTGAGATCCTCCAGCAGCAGACGGCCATAGTCATGGCCTTCCGCGAACCAGCGGCTGTCCCAGGTGCGGTTGATCTGCAGGCGCAGACCGATGGGGTTGCTCTTCTGACCCATTATGCTTCTTCCTGCTCGCGCACGACGATGCGCAGACGGCTGAACGGCTTCAGGATGCGCGTCGACTTGCCGCGGCCACGCGTGGCGAAGCGCTTCATCGTGATCGACTTGCCGACCGACGCCTCGGCGACGACGAGCGCGTCGACGTCGAGGTTGTGGTTGTTCTCGGCATTGGCGATCGCCGAGGCGAGCACCTTGCGGGCGTCGACCGCCATCGCCTTCTTCGAGAAGGCGAGGATGTTCAGCGCGTCGCCGGCCTTCTTGCCGCGGATCAGGCCCGCGACCAGGTTCAGCTTCTGCGCCGACCCACGGATCTGGGTGCCGACGGACAGGGCCGACTTGTCGTCGACCTTGCGGGGGGACTGAGGCTTGCTCATCAGCGCTTGCCCTTCTTGTCAGCCGCGTGGCCCGGGAAATACCGGGTCGGCGCAAACTCGCCGAGCTTCATGCCGACCATCTCTTCGTTGACGGTGACGGGCACGAACTTGCGGCCGTTGTACACGTTGAACGTCAGGCCGACGAACTGCGGCAGGATGGTGGAGCGGCGCGACCAGGTCTTGATCGGGGCGCGGCCACCGGCGTCCTGCGCCGTCTCCGCCTTCTTCAGCAGGCTCAGTTCGACGAACGGGCCCTTCCAAACAGAACGAGCCATCCTATCAGCCCTTCTTCTTCGCGTGACGGCTGCGGATGATCATCTTGTCCGTCGCCTTGTTGTGACGGGTGCGCGCACCCTTCGTCGGCTTGCCCCAGGGGGTAACCGGATGACGGCCGCCCGAGGTGCGGCCTTCACCACCGCCGTGCGGGTGGTCGACCGGGTTCTTCGCGACACCGCGGGTCAGCGGGCGCTTGCCCATCCAGCGGCTGCGACCGGCCTTGCCGAGGTTCTGGTTCTGGTTGTCCGGGTTGGACACCGCACCCACCGTCGCCATGCACTCGCCGTGGATATAGCGCTGCTCGCCCGAGTTCAGTCGAACGATCACCATGCCGCGGTCACGGCCGACGACCTGCACATAGGTGCCGGCCGAACGCGCGATCTGACCGCCCTTGCCCGGCTTCATCTCCACGTTGTGGACGATGGTGCCGACCGGCATCTGGCCCAGCTCCATGGCATTGCCCGGCTTCACGTCGGTCTTCTTGCCAGCGACGATCTTGTCGCCCGGCGCCAGACGCTGCGGCGCCAGAATGTAGGCCAGCTCTTCGTCGGCATACTTGACCAGCGCGATGAACGCGGTGCGGTTCGGGTCATACTCGAGCCGCTCGACGGTCGCCTCGACGTCCCACTTGCGACGCTTGAAGTCGACGTAGCGGTACTTCTGCTTGTGGCCGCCCGCGATGCCGCGGCTGGTCACATGACCCTTGTTGTTGCGGCCACCGGTCTTGCGCTTGCCTTCGGTAAGCGCCTTGACCGGCTTGCCCTTGTAGAGCGCCGACTTGTCGACGAGGATGAGGCCGCGGCGGGCCGGGCTCGTCGGGTTATAATGCTTGAGTGCCATGACCCTTAGATCCCCGTCGTCACGTCGATGGACTGGCCATCCTTGAGGGTGACGATCGCCTTCTTCATGTCAGACCGCTGATAGGGGGCACCCTTCCAGCGCTTGGTCTTGCCCTTCTGGACGATCGTGTTGACGCCGGTCACGGTGACGTCGAACAGAGCCTCGACGGCAGCCTTGATCTGCGGCTTGGTCGCGTCATTGGCGACCTTGAACACGACGGCGTTCTGCTCGCTGAGCAGGGTCGCCTTCTCGGTGATGTGTGGCGCAACGATCACGTCATAATGACGCACGTCGACGGCCTTCTGCTGCTTAGCCATTGAAGCGAGCCTCCAGCTTCTCGACCGCCGCGCGGGTCAGCACCAGCGTGTCAGCCTTCAGGATGTCATAGACGTTGGCGCCCATCGCCGGGAGGACGTTGACCTCGCGCAGGTTGCCCGCCGCCAGCGCGAAGCTGGTCTCGACGGCGTCGCCGTCGATGACGAGCGCGGTCTTGCCGAAGCCGAGCTTCGCCAGATCGCCCTTGAGCGTCTTCGTCTTGTTACCCTCGACGACCAGGCTGTCCATGACGATCAGCGAACCCGCCTTGGCGTGGCTCGACAGCGCCATCTTCAGGCCCAGCGCGCGGATCTTCTTGTTCAGCGACGGATTGAAGTCGCGAACGCGGGCACCATGGGCCTTACCACCGCCGATGAAGACGGGAGCGCGACGATCGCCGTGACGGGCGACACCGCCGCCCTTCTGACGACCGAGCTTCTTGCCCGAACGCGCGACATCGGCACGCTCGCGGGTGCCACGCGCGGTGGCGCGACGCTTCTCCAGCTGCCAGGTGACGACGCGATGCAGGACGTCGGCACGCGGATCGAGGCCGAACACCTCGTCGTTGAGCTCGACATCCGCCGCGGCGGAACCGGCGAAGGACTTGACTGCGACCTTCACTTGTTAGCCCTCCTGGCCAGCGGTGGCTTCCGGAGCAGGCTCGGCAGAAGCGACATTGTTGTTGGCGGCGCTCTTCAGCCCGGCGGGCATCGGCGCATCGGCGTGACGGGCGACCTTGACGGCGTCCTTGACGAACAGCCAGCCACCCTTCGAGCCCGGAACCGAACCCTTCACGAAGATCAGACCGCGCTCGACGTCGGTGCCGACGATCTCAAGGTTCTGCTGCGTGCGGTTCTTGTCGCCCATGTGGCCGGCCATCTTCTTGTTCTTGAAGACGCGACCCGGATCCTGGCGATTACCCGTCGAACCGTGCGAACGGTGCGACACCGAAACGCCGTGCGTCGCGCGCAGACCGCCGAAGTTCCAGCGCTTCATGGCGCCAGCAAAACCCTTACCCTGGGTACGACCCTGGATGTCGACGAACTGGCCGGCGACGAAGTGGTCGGCCGACAGCTCGGCGCCGACGTCGAGGAGGTTGTCCTCGGTCACGCGGAATTCGGCAACCACCGCCTTCGGCTCCACCTCGGCCTTGCCGAAGTGGCCGCGCTGCGGCTTGGCGACGTTCTTGGCCTTGGCGACGCCTGCGCCAAGCTGGACGGCCGTGTAGCCGTCGGTATTCATCTCGCGGCGGGCGATGACCTGCAGGCCTTCGAGCTGCAGGACGGTGACCGGCACGTGCCGACCGTCGTCCTGAAACAGGCGGGTCATCCCCATCTTCTTCGCGATCACGCCGGTGCGCATGATCCACACTCCTCACAGAGGCACGCTCGAACCATTCGAAACGTGCGTGTCGACCCGGAAATGCGAAGCGTGCCCCCGTCCCGGGCCGGTTGTCCTCTCAGCGATACGCTCAAGAACATGACGGGAGACGCTGCCCTGACTGCCGAGGCGGTCAGCGGTATCTCAAATGCCATCGCGCCGCGGGACATGAGTCGACCGCAGCGCGTAGGCAGCCCTTACGCGAGCTTGATCTCGACGTCAACGCCAGCGGCGAGGTCGAGCTTCATGAGCGCGTCGACCGTCTGCGGCGTCGGCTGCACGATGTCGAGCATGCGCTTGTAGGTGCGCACCTCGAACTGCTCGCGCGACTTCTTGTCGATGTGCGGGCCGCGGTTGACGGTGAACTTCTCGATGCGAGTCGGCAGCGGAATCGGGCCGCGGATGAGCGCGCCGGTGCGACGCGCGGTGTCGGCGATGTCGCCGGTCGCCTGGTCGAGAACGCGATGATCGAACGCCTTGAGGCGAATGCGGATGTTGCTGTCCATGATCCCTACCGATGCGAATACGAGCACGACCCCGGCCGTCGCCCCGACCGCCGTGATGGCGATGGAGCCTCGTGCCGCAGGCCGCAGGCCGGCGGGATGAGATCCCGATGCACCGCTGGATGCGGCACCGGGACGACGAGAAAGAGCCGAAACTCAAAAACTGAAGGCGCGCCCACTACAGGCACCCTCATAAAAAGGCAATCGCCCGACTCCCTTTTTTTGGGGAGCCGGGCGAAAAACCTTGGTCAGCGACGGCGCGCGGGCGCGCCGTCGGCGTCTTACTTGTCGATCGAGCTCACGACGCCCGCGCCGACGGTACGACCACCCTCACGGATGGTGAAGCGCTGGCCGACGTCCATGGCGATCGGCGCGATCAGCTTGATGCCGAGCGCGATGTTATCGCCAGGCATGACCATCTCGGTGCCCTCGGGCAGCTCGACGGTGCCGGTCACGTCGGTCGTGCGGAAGTAGAACTGCGGACGATAGTTGGCGAAGAACGGCGTGTGACGGCCACCCTCTTCCTTCGACAGCACGTACACTTCCGACTTGAAGTCGGTGTGCGGCTTGATCGAGCCGGGCTTGCAGAGCACCTGGCCACGCTCGACCTCGTCGCGGGCGACGCCGCGAATCAGCGCACCGACGTTGTCGCCGGCCTGGCCCTGGTCGAGCAGCTTACGGAACATCTCGACGCCGGTGACGGTGGTCTTGCGGACCTCCGGGTGGATGCCGACGATCTCGACTTCCTCACCGACCTTGATGATGCCGGTCTCTACGCGGCCGGTCACGACGGTGCCGCGACCCGAGATCGAGAACACGTCCTCGATCGGCATCATGAACGGCTTGTCGAGCGGACGCTCCGGCTGCGGGATGTAGTCGTCGACGGCCTGCATCAGCTCGAGGACGGCGTCCTTGCCCAGCTTCTCGTTCGAACCCGAGAGCGCGCAGGTGGCCGAACCCTTGATGACGGGGATGTCGTCGCCCGGGAACTCGTACGAGCTCAGCAGCTCGCGGATTTCCAGCTCGACGAGCTCGAGGATTTCCTCGTCGTCGACCAGATCGACCTTGTTCATGAACACGACCATCGCGGGCACGCCGACCTGGCGGGCGAGCAGGATGTGCTCGCGGGTCTGCGGCATCGGGCCGTCGGTCGAGGACACGACCAGGATCGCGCCGTCCATCTGCGCCGCGCCGGTGATCATGTTCTTCACGTAGTCGGCGTGACCCGGGCAGTCGACGTGCGCATAGTGGCGGTTGGCCGTCTCATACTCGACGTGCGCCGTCGAGATGGTGATGCCGCGCGCGCGCTCTTCCGGCGCCTTGTCGATGTTCTCGAAGTCGACCTTCTCGGACAGACCCTGGTCGGCCAGAACCTTGGTGATCGCCGCGGTCAGCGAGGTCTTGCCATGGTCGACGTGGCCGATGGTGCCGATGTTCAGGTGCGGCTTGTTCCGCTCGAATTTTGCCTTAGCCATTTTCCTACCTTCTGATTCGAATTCGGTGCCGCCCGGGGCTACGCGAACGCGGCCCTGTAGCGGGAGTTTGTCGGTAATGCCAGCCCCCGTGAAGGAGGGCCGCACGGGATTGATCCCGCGTCGTGGGACGGGCTCGGCAGTATGCCGGTCCGCCGCCGGCCTTTCGGCATTGCGGGGGCAGGCAGGCCTGCCCCCGTTCGCCTTAGGCCATCTTCGCCTTCACCTCGTCGGCGACGTTCTGCGGCACTTCGTCATAGTGCGAGAACTGCATCGAGTAGCTGGCGCGGCCCTGCGTGAAGCTGCGCAGCGAGTTGACGTAGCCGAACATGTTGGCGAGCGGCACCATCGCGGTCACCGCCTGCGCGTTGCCGCGCGTGTCGGTGCCCTGGATCTGCCCGCGGCGGCTGTTCATGTCGCCGATCACGTCGCCGAGGTAATCCTCCGGCGTCACGACCTCGACCTTCATCACCGGCTCGAGCAGCGTGATGCCCGCCTTCTGGGCGCCCTCACGCATCGCACCGCGCGCGGTGATTTCGAACGCCAGCGCCGACGAGTCGACGTCGTGATACGCGCCGTCGTACAGCGTGATCTCGAAGTCGATGATCGGGAAGCCGACCAGCGAACCGGTCGCCGCCGTCTCGCGGAAGCCCTTCTCAATCGCGGGGATATATTCGCGCGGAATGTTACCGCCCTTGATCTCGTCCTTGAAGATGATGCCCGCGCCGCGTTCGCCCGGGGTCAGCTTCACCTTCACGCGGCCGAACTGCCCGGTGCCGCCCGACTGCTTCTTGTGGGTATAGTCGATGTCGACGGGCTTCTTGAGGTATTCGCGATACGCCACCTGCGGCGCACCGACGTTCGCCTCGACCTTGAACTCGCGCTTCATGCGGTCGACGAGGATCTCGAGGTGGAGTTCGCCCATCCCCTTGATGATCGTCTGGCCCGATTCGTGATCGGTCGACACGCGGAACGAGGGATCCTCGGCGGCGAGGCGATTGAGCGCGATGCCCATCTTCTCCTGGTCGGCCTTGGTCTTCGGCTCCACCGACAGCTCGATCACCGGCTCCGGGAATTCCATGCGCTCGAGAATGATCGGGTGCGCCGGGTCGCAGAGCGTGTCGCCCGTCGTCGTCTCCTTGAGACCCGCAAGCGCGACGATGTCGCCGGCACGCGCCTCTTCGATGTCCTCACGCGAGTTCGCGTGCATGAGGAGCATGCGGCCGATCTTTTCCTTCTTGTCCTTCACCGAGTTCAGGTAGCCGCCCTTGGTCAGGACGCCCGAATAGATGCGCGCAAAGGTGAGCGAGCCGACGAACGGGTCGTTCATGATCTTGAACGCCAGCGCCGAGAACGGCGCGTCGTCAGACGACGGACGCTCGTCCGGCGTCTCGCCGTCGAGCTTGACGCCCTTGATCGCCGGCACGTCGAGCGGGCTCGGCAGGAAGTCGACGACCGCGTCGAGCAAGGGCTGCACGCCCTTGTTCTTGAACGCCGAGCCGCAGACGACCGGCACAAACGACATGTTCAGCGTACCCTTGCGGATCAGCGCCTTGAGCTGCTTGGCGTCAGGCTCGTTGCCCTCGAGATACGCCTCCATAGCCTCGTCGTCCTGCTCGACGGCGAGTTCGATCAGCTCGTTGCGGTACTTCGCCGCCTTCTCCGCCATGTCGTCGGGGATCGGCTGATATTCGAACTTCGCGCCCAGGCTCTCCTCGAGCCAGATGATCGCGCGATTCTCGACCAGGTCGACGAGACCCTTGAAGCCGCCCTCGATGCCGATCGGCAGATACAGGACGGCCGGCTTCGCGCCCAGGCGATCGATGATCGACTGCACGCAGAAATAGAAGTCAGCGCCGGTGCGGTCGAGCTTGTTGACGAAGCACATGCGCGGCACGCCGTACTTGTCGGCCTGACGCCACACGGTCTCGGACTGCGGTTCAACGCCGGCGACGCCGTCGAAGCACGCGACCGCGCCGTCGAGGACGCGCAAGCTACGCTCGACCTCGATGGTGAAGTCGACGTGGCCCGGCGTGTCGATGATGTTGATCAGATGCTCGGGTCCCTTGCCCTCTTCGGCCTTCCACTTGCAGGTGGTCGCCGCCGAGGTGATCGTGATCCCGCGCTCCTGCTCCTGCTCCATCCAGTCCATCGTCGCGGTGCCCTCATGGACCTCGCCGATCTTATAGGACTTGCCGGTGTAATAGAGGATGCGCTCGGTCGTCGTGGTCTTGCCGGCGTCGATATGCGCCATGATGCCGATATTGCGGTATAGTTCGAGCGGATGGCTGCGGGCCATGATCGGGCTTCCTTAGCGATGTGGGGAGCTCAGCACTCGGCCGGCTCCCCACGATATAGGTCAGATGTAAGACGCTTCCAAGACAGGTCGCGTCACCATCGATTTACCAGCGGTAGTGGCTGAAGGCGCGGTTCGCCTCGGCCATGCGGTGCGTGTCCTCGCGCTTCTTTACCGCGTTGCCACGGTTGTTCGAGGCGTCGAGCAGCTCGCCCGACAGGCGCGCCGACATGGTGTTCTCGCTACGCGCACGGGCGGCGGCGATCAGCCAGCGGATCGCGAGCGCCTGCGCACGCTCCGGACGGACCTCGACGGGGACCTGGTAGGTCGCACCGCCGACGCGGCGGCTGCGGACCTCGATGCCCGGCTTGATGTTGTTGAGCGCATCGTGGAACACGCCGATCGGCTCGCGCTTCGCGCGGGTCTCGACGGTCTCCAGAGCACCGTAAACGATCGATTCGGCGACGGACTTCTTGCCGTCCAGCATCACCGAATTCATGAACTTCGAGAGAACCTCATCACCGTACTTCGGATCCGGCAGGATGATGCGCTTCTCGGGGCGACGACGACGTGCCATTTCAAATTCCTTCTAAACTTCAGCCGTGATGACGAAACGCGTTCGTCGGCTTACTTCGGACGCTTGGCGCCGTACTTGGAGCGGGACTGGCGGCGATCCTTGACGCCCTGCGTGTCGAGCACGCCGCGCAGCACATGGTAGCGCACGCCGGGAAGGTCGCGCACACGGCCGCCGCGGATCAGCACCACCGAGTGCTCCTGCAGGTTGTGGCCCTCGCCCGGGATGTAGCTGATCACTTCGCGGCTGTTGGTCAGGCGGACCTTGGCCACCTTGCGCAGCGCCGAGTTCGGCTTCTTCGGGGTCGTCGTGTAGACACGGGTGCAGACGCCGCGCTTCTGCGGGTTCTGCTCCATCGCAGGGACCTTGGACTTGGCCTTCTGCGGTTCGCGGCCCTTGCGGACCAGCTGGTTGATCGTCGGCATGAAGCCTTCACCTCTATCAAAGGGTTACTTTGCTGGAGCCATCACAGCACTAGGGAATACAAAAAGGGGCGAAGGCCGCGCGAATCACCCGCGCCGCCCCGACCCACGACTTTGCATCCAGCAATGTTCAAGCTGTCCACCGCCTGTTGAGGGCGCCGGACGGGGCGGGCCTATACGCGCGAGCAGGCCGAGCGTCAACGGGCCGGGCGCCGGCCGGCAAGCGCGCCGCCGCCGGGCCTTAACGCCGCCTCAACCGTCGCGGGCGCAAGGCGCGACACGTCATGATGCACAATGCAGCCGGATCCGAGCGACATCGCGCCTTAGCCACCCAGTCTCGCTCCGTCGCGCGGTTCCTGCCCGATCGCGGCTCGACCATGGGGCCGGCGCCTACCCCTTATCCGCATCTGGCCGCGCCGATCCTCCATGCTGCCACCCTGCTCATGGCATGGATCAGGCGGCGGAGCGGCGGGACGCGATGCGGCGCGGGCGTTCGGGTTCGGATCAGCCTTCCCGAACCGGCGAACGACAATCTCCCCCTGCCGCGGGGGCGCAGCGCACCCTCCCCGATCGCCGCGGCCATCGCGCGCCATTATGCGACCCAGCAAGACCGATCGCGCGACGTGACGCATTTGCGACATCGGGCGCTTGCCCTACCCGACACGACCCGCTAGAGGCCGGCGCCGCTGCAGGAGTGTAGCTCAGTTGGTAGAGCATCGGTCTCCAAAACCGAGGGCCGTGGGTTCGAGTCCCTCCACTCCTGCCATTCCCCTCGAAATGGTTGCAAAAGAGGCAACTAAAGCACGGATATTGGGTGCTTTTCATGAATGCCGTGTCATTTTTGCGGCGAACTGAGCGTGACGCACGCTCGGCACCCGGCTATCGCGAGCGTATGGATGAAGCGACGCGTTACACCATTGTTTACGGCATCATAGGCCTCTTGCTCCTGATCGGCATTCCGTCCTTGACGGTATATCTGCGCCGACGCCGGCGCGAGAAACTGCGGCGCCGCGGGATCAAGACCTACGGCCATTGATCGCGGGAACGACGTATAACCGGCGCTCTTGCCTTAGCGTCGCAGCACCGCTATCTCCGAAATCCATCCGACAGCGAGGACGGGCCGTCGCCGGTTCCCTTTACGGGAAGCGGCGGGAAAGCCATGTCTTCCAGATCGGTATTTTGTGATTCTAGCGGGCTTCGAAAACTGTGGCGAAGACGACTCCCATCGAATTCATCCGTCAGGTGCAGGCCGAGACGAAAAAGGTCGTGTGGCCGACCCGGCGCGAGACGGTCATGACGGGCGTCATGGTGGTGATCATGACCACCATCCTCGCGCTGTTCTTCCTGGGCGTCGACTCGTTCTTCAACGCCGTTGTCCAGGCGTTGCTGAAGCTCGCGAAGTAAAGGGGCCAATTGCATGGCGCGCTGGTACATCATTCACGCCTATTCCGGCTTCGAGGGCAAGGTCCGCGACGCCATCATGGCCGAGGCGACCCGCCTTGGCCTGGAGCAGCTGGTCGAGCAGATCGAGGTGCCGACCGAGACCGTCACTGAGGCCCGCCGCGGCAAGAAGATTGCGGTCGAGCGCAAGTTCATGCCCGGTTACGTCCTCGCCAAGCTGAACATGAACGACGACGTCTATCACCTGGTCAAGAACACGCCGAAGGTGACGGGCTTCCTGGGATCGATGGGCAAGCCGCAGGCGATCAGCGAGGCCGAGGCCGCGCGGATGCTCAACAGCAAGGAAGAGGCCGCAGCGGCGCCGAAGACCAAGGTCAAGGTCGATTATGAAATCGGCGACGCGGTCAAGGTGCTGGAAGGCCCCTTCGCCAGCTTCAACGGCATCGTCGAGGAGCTCGATTTCGACAAGTCGAAGGTCAAGGTCAGCGTGTCGATCTTCGGCCGCGCGACGCCGGTCGAGCTCGACTTCGAACAGGTCGAACGGTCGAAGTAAGCGCGACAGCATTCGGATCGCGAAAAGGCCGGCGGGGCGACCCGACCGGCCTTTTTCCTTGCCCGGCTCCCGCCCGCGATCGTGCGGGGATACAGCCTCCTACCGGCCGCCGGGCGGCAGGTTGATCTCGAGATAGCGGGTCATTAGCGAATACAGGTGCACGCTCGTTCCCGGCTTTTCATAGATGCCGTGCGTGCGGTCGGGATAGGCCATCATCGAAAACGGCTTGCCCGCCGCGATCAGTGCGTCCGCCATCTGTTCCGTGTTCTGATAGTGGACGTTGTCGTCGCCGGTACCGTGGATCATCAGCAGGTTGCCCTTGAGCCCGGCGGCATAGGTGATCGGCGACCCCTTGCGATAACCTTCCGCATTGTCGTCGGGCAGCCCCATGTACCGTTCCTGGTAGATGGTGTCGTAAAGCTTCTGGTCGGCGACGCCCGCCACCGCGATGCCGGTCGCATAGAGATCCGGAAAGCGGAACATCGAATGGAGCGTCGTCGACCCGCCGCCGCTCCAGCCCCAGATGCCGACACGGGTCGGATCGATATAGGCGCGGGTCGCAAGCATCCGACGCACGGCAGCGGCTATGTCTTCTGGCCCGACGATCCCGATGCGCCGGTAGATCGTCTTGCGCCATTCCCGACCGCGCGGCGACGCGACCCCGCGCGGATCGATGCTCGCCACCAGATAGCCGTGTTCAGCCAGCATGCGGTGCCACAGCGCGCCGCGACCGCCCCAACGATCCGCCACCGTTTGACCGGCCGGCTCGCCATAGACCTGGAACAGGATCGGATAGCGTTTAGCCGGATTGAAGTTCGCCGGCTTGATCAGCCAGCCGTCGAGCTGCGTCCCGCCGCCGATGTCGACGCGGAAGAATTCGGTCGGCGGCAGCGGCCCGTCGGTCACCACGTCTTGCAGCGCCTGGTTGCGCGCGAGCACGCGCAGCGACTTGCCGGTCGTCATGTCCATCACCTCGGTGACGGGCGCGCGATCGAAGCGGGAGAAAGTGTGCCGTGCCCAGTGCGCGCCGGGGGCAAGGTCGTAGGCATGCGTTCCCGCCTGGCCCGGGCCGCTCGGCGTAACGCGCTCGACGCGCGGCGTGCCGGTGAGCGTCGCCCGATACAGGTAGCGCTGCGTCGGATTGTCGGGCGAGGCGATGAAATAGGCATAGCCCCCCGCCTCGTCGACCTGAAGCAGGTCGATCACGTCGTAATTGCCGGGCGTGCGCAACTGCATCCGCTTTCCGTCGCGTGAGGCGAGGTAGAGGTGCCGCCAGCCGTCGCGCTCGCTCATCCAGGTGAAGCCGGAACCGTTCTTCAGCCACTGGACCTGATCGTTCGCCTCGACCCAGGCCTTGTCGCGCTCCACGAACAAGGGCGCGACGCTGCCGTCGGCGGGATCGCCGAGCAGCACCTGGTAAGTGTTCTGGAGCCGGTTGGCATATTGGATCAGTACGCGGCCCGAACTTCCCGCCCAGCCCATTTGCGGAACATAGGTCTGGCGCGGATCACCCTGCAGCCTGAACCAGCGCGTCCGGCCGGTGGCGATGTCGACCGTGCCAACCTGCACCGCCGAATTGGCAGTGCCGACCTTCGGATATTGCAGCGGGATGACCTTCGAATACTGGCCGTCGGTATTCTTGATCATGGCGAAGGTGCCGACCCCGGAGGTGTCGAAGCGCCAGAAGGCGATGCGGCGTGAATCCGGGCTCCAGCTCCAGGCCTTGCGGAGGCCGAACTCCTCCTCATAGACCCAGTCGCCCAGGCCGTTGACGATCAGGTCGCTGCCGTCGCTAGTGAGCCGCTGCGGTGCGCCGCCGCCGACGGGTTCAACATAGAGGTCGTTGGCGCGGACATAGGCGATGCGCGTTCCGTCGGGCGAAAATTCCGCATACATCGTCGTCGAGGGCGCGGCCGTGGGACCGCCGATCCTGCGGAGCTGCTTGGTATCAAGGTCGAGAAGCCAGTAATCGCCGAGCGCGTGCGTGCGGCGGAACGGCTTGCCGCCCGTGAACACCAGCACCTTGCGCCGGTCGGGCGAGAAGGCATAGCCCTCCACCCCGATCGGCGCCGCCCCCTTCGGCACGAGCAACTCGGCGGGGACAAGCACGGTGCGCGCGCCGCCCGCGATCTCGTAGCGGACGATGTCGCTGCCGCCGTCGGTGCTTTTCGACGATTCTATCGCGATATAGCCGCGCCCGTCCTCGGTCCATTCGCCGCCGTCGAAACTGTCGCCGCGGATCGCGTCGGCGCCGAAGATGCGGTCGACGGTCAGCGGCCGGTATCCCCGCGCGGTGGTCGCGACAGGCGCCCTCGCGCGCTGGGCCGGCGCTTCCGGTACGGGAGTGATCTGAGCCAGTCCGATCGGCGGCGACACCGTCGCGGCCAGCAGGGCGAACAAGGGTGTCGAACGCATGGATGTCCCCCTCAAGGCATGATGCGTGCCGTGTTAGCGGAGCTGGACGGCAACGTATACGGCTCGGGAGCGACTCGCCGTCCTCGTGCGGATGCCCTGGCTTGCGACGATCGCCAAGTACTGCGCTAGGTGCGGGAGCTTGAAATACGGACGGTTGCTCCACTGCCGTGATGCAGGCAGAACCGATATCGGCCGATATTTGCCAATATTCTACATCCTCCCACAAGAACTATTGCGACCGATGTATTATCCCTGCATTGTCGACTTCAGTATATCCGTGAAGGGGCAGTGCAGTGCTCGCTCTAACGACAATGATTGCCGGCTTTCTGATCGGCCCCGCTCCAATTGAGGTGCCACCCGGCACATTCAAAACGTGGGCCTCGATCGAAAAGCGCGCGCTCGATTTCCGATCAGACGGCGTCACCGTTCATGTAGAAGCGGTGCCATGCCCCGCCCATCCTGTCGGAGACAGCGATTGCAGGTGGGATGGTTATAATAATCAGGCCAACGTCACGGTTGAACAGGCGGGGATGGATCCCGTGACAATCAAGACGGACAGCCAAAGCGCCTATGCAAGGATCGCAGTTGCTCGCTTTCGTCGAGACGACCGCAACCCTGGCATCATCATCGAAAGCCAATCAGGTGGATCGGGCGGCGATATGACGCTCCAACTCTTGATCCCGATCGGAGATCGCTACCAACTGGCTCAATCACTCAACCCCGCCGACCTGCACCTTCAAGGTCAAATAGCTGATGCGCCTCGTGATCTATCGGGAGATGGCAACATCGACCTTAAACTCGAAGACACTGCGTTCGATTCAGTCTTTGGTTGCAACGCCTGCACACCTCGCCCGCCAAAACTTCTTACCGTCAAGGATGGGCAGATCATCGATGAGAGCCGCGATCCGGGGGTCGGAGCCATATTTGCCGCTGACATGAAGCGCCTCGAACCGCTTTGCCTATCGCATGACCGGGACCGCAACGGTGCTTGCGCGGCTTATGTAGCCGATGCGGCGCGGGCGGGACAGTTCGATGCGGCCTGGACTGCGATGCTGGCGCATTACGAACATGACGGCGCTCTGTGGGAGCCGTGCGATCTGCCACCCTCGCAGTGGCAAGAGCATCAATGCCCCGAGGGGCACCGAACACGGTTCAGGCGTTTTCCTGACTCCCTGCGCGCCTTCCTGATCCGAACGGGCTATCTTCCCGCCTCAGCCCAATAGTATTGCGGCCGCTGCCGTCCGCATTCCGAAGATCGAACGGCATGGCGCCCGCGCCCCTCGCCCCATGGCTGCCAGCATGCAGCCCACGCCTCCTTGTCACGGGGGATTGACCGCGCGGCCTCACATCGGACACGCCGCGCGACATGGCCGATCTGCCCCCTCCCCCGCTCGACCTGCTGCGTGATGCGGCGCTGTTCCTCGATTTCGACGGCACGCTCGTCGAATTGCAGGAACGCCCCGATGCAGTGCGCGTCGACGATCGCCTGTCCGCGCTGGTCGCGCGCCTGTCCGATGCGCTCGACGGCCGGGTGGCGATCGTCAGCGGGCGGTCCGTATCGGGGATCCGCGCGCTATTCGGCGACCCCGGCTTCGCCATCTCGGGCAGCCACGGGCTCGAGGTCGCCTGGCCCGACGGACGCGAGACGGTGGCGGAACGACCCGCCGCCCTCGACCGTATTGTCGCGGAGATGACATCCTTCGCCTCTACGCGCCCCGGCGTGCTCGTCGAACAGAAGCCGCTCGGTGCGGCGCTCCATTACCGCCGCGATCCCGCCGCCGCCGCGGACAGCGACGCGCTCGCCCGCGCGCTTGCCGAGGAGGCCGGGTTGCACCTGCAGACCGGCAAGATGATGGCAGAGGTGCGCGTGCCGGGCGCGGACAAGGGAACGGCGCTGTACAAGCTGATGGAGACGGGACCGATGGCGGGTTACCGTCCCGTCTTCCTGGGCGACGACGACACCGACGAGCCCGCGATGGTCGCCGCGGCGCAGCTGGGCGGCGCCGGCATCCTGATCGGCGCGGCGCGCGCGAGCGCCGCGGCCTATCGGCTGGAAGGAGTCTCCGCCGCGCTGGACTGGCTGGAGGCGGCAGCGCGGAAGGCGGCGGCATGACCGACGCCTCCGTCGCCAATCCCGATGCGAACGCAATGTCGGTCGACCTGTGGCCGATCGGCAATTGCCAGGTCAGCGCGTTGATCGATCGCGTGGGCCGGTTCGTCTGGGCCTGCGTGCCGCGCGTCGATGGCGATCCGCTGTTCTCCGCCCTCGTCGGCGGCGCGGCGCCGGACGACGGCTATTGGTCGATCGATCTCGAGGATTCGACCCGCGTCGACCAATATTACATCCGCAACACGCCGATCCTCGTCAGCCTCCACACCGACTCGCATGGCAATGCGATCGAGGTGATCGACTTCAGCCCGCGCTTCCAGCGGCACGGCCGCACCTATCGCCCCGTCGCCTTCGCGCGGATCGTGCGTCCGGTCGCCGGATCCCCCCGCATCCGCGTCCGCATGCGCACCACCTGCGGCTGGGGCGGCACGTGCCGCGAACAGGTCGGCGGATCGAACCACCTGCGCATCATGCTCGATTCGATGGCGATGCGGCTGACCACCACCGCGCCAATCGGCATGGTCGAGGAGGAGCGCCCGTTCCGCATCGAGCGACCGCTGCATTTCTTCCTGGGGCCGGACGAGGGCTTCTCCGGCGACCTCGCCGAGACGGTCGAGGCGATGCTGACGCAGACGACCGCGGAATGGCAGGAGTGGGTGCGCGGCCTCGCCGTGCCGCTGGAATGGCAGGACGTCGTGATCCGCTCCGCGATCACGCTGAAGCTGTGCCAGCACGAGGAAACGGGCGCGATCGTCGCGGCGCTGACCACGTCGATACCGGAACACGCCGGGTCGGAGCGCAACTGGGACTATCGCTATTGCTGGGTCCGCGACGCCTATTACACGGTGCAGGCGCTCAACCGCCTCGGCGCGCTCGACGTGCTGGAGGGGTATCTGGGGTATCTCCGCAACATCGTCGACAGCGCGCGCGGCGGCCACATCCAGCCGCTCTATGGCGTGCTCGGCGAGGCGACGCTGGAGGAACGGTTCGCCCCCGCGCTGGCCGGCTATCGCGGCATGGGGCCGGTGCGCGTCGGCAACCAGGCCTATGAACAGATCCAGCATGACGCTTATGGCCAGATCGTGCTGTGCAGCGTCCACGCCTTCTTCGATCAGCGCCTGTTCCGCCAGTCGGGACGCGAGGATTTCGAGAGCCTGGAGCGCGTCGGCGAGCGCGCATGGACCTTCCACGACCAGCCGGACGCGGGGCTGTGGGAGCTGCGTACCCGGCAGAGCGTCCATACCTATTCGAGCGCGATGTGCTGGGCGGCCTGCGATCGCCTCGCCAATGCCGCCAAGGCGCTGGGGCTCGAGGACCGCTGCACCTTCTGGCAGGATCGCGCGGACCGCATCCGTACGGAGATCGAGGCGCACGCGTGGCGGCCGGAGACGAACCGCATGTCGGCGACATTCTCCGGCGACGACCTGGACGCGAGCCTGATCCAGCTGCTCGACCTGCGCTTCTTTGAGCCCGACGACCCTCGCTTCGTCGGCACGCTGGAGGCGGTGGAAAAGGGGCTGCGCCGGGGCAGTCACATGCTGCGCTACGATACAGAGGACGATTTCGGCCTGCCGGAGACGGCGTTCAACGTCTGCACCTTCTGGCTGATCGAGGCGCTGCACTTCACCGGTCGGTCCGAGGACGCGCGCGCGTTGTTCGACGAGATGCTGACACGGCGCACCGCAGCGGGGTTGCTGTCTGAGGACATTGATCCAAGTAGCGGTGAACTTTGGGGAAATTACCCACAGACCTATTCGCTGGTCGGCATGATCAACTGCGCCGTCCTGCTGTCCAAACCATGGAGTTCGATCCGCTGAGCCGTCTTGTTATCATTTCCAATCGCGTTTCTGCCCCCAATGGGTCGCATTCCGGGGCACAGGGCGGCCTCGCCGTCGCGCTCGCCTCCGCCCTGCAGGAGAATGGCGGCATCTGGTTCGGCTGGTCGGGGGAGGAGACGGACGAATACACCGGCCAGATCACCTTCACGCGCGCTGAGGGCGTCACGACTGCGACCGTCGACCTGGAGGCGCAGGACGTCGAGGAATATTACAACGGCTACGCCAATCGCACCTTGTGGCCGCTGTTCCACTATCGCGTCGACCTCGCCGAATATGAGCGAGAGTTCGCCGGCGGGTACAAAAGGGTCAATGTCCGTTTCGCGGAAACCGTGCGACCGCTGATCGAGGACGGCGATGCGGTGTGGATTCAGGATTACCACATGTTCCCGCTCGGCGAGGAACTGCGCCGGCTCGGGCTGAAGAACCGCATCGGCTTTTTCCTGCACATCCCCTGGCCGCCACGCCGCCTGCTGTCGATCCTGCCGGAGGCGGAGGCTCTGGTGCGCACGATGTTCGCCTATGACGTGATCGGCTTCCACACCGAGGAATGGCTGAGCTCGTTCGTCGATTATGCGTGCCACGAGCTGGGCGCGACGCTGGAGGGCGACATCCTGCGCCTAGGGGAGCGCCGGGTGCAGGTGATGGCGGTGCCGATCGGCATCGACGTGGACGAGTTCGCCGATCTGGCCACCAGCACGCGCGGCCGGCTCGCCTTCCGCCAGATGCGCGACAGCGCGGTGGGACGGGACATGATCGTCGGCGTCGACCGGCTCGACTATTCGAAGGGGTTGGAGGAGCGCTTCCTCGGCTACGAGCGATTCCTGACCGAACATCCCGAGGAGCGGAAGGAAGTTTTCCTGCTCCAGATCGCGCCGCCGAGCCGGGCGAGCGTCGGCAGCTACCAGCGCATCCGGTCCAGCCTGGAAAGCATCGCGGGTCGCATCAACGGCGCCTATTCGGATGTCGACTGGACGCCGATCCGCTACGTCAACCAGGGCTATCCGCGCGACGTGCTGGCCGGCATCTATCGCGCCGCGAAGATCGGCCTGGTCACGCCGCTGCGCGACGGGATGAACCTCGTCGCCAAGGAATATGTCGCCGCGCAGAACCCGGAGGACCCAGGCGTGCTGATCCTGTCGCGCTTTGCCGGGGCGGCGTGCCAGCTGACGGACGCGGTGCTGATCAACCCCTATTCGG
The DNA here is from genome assembly GCF_031082075.1 of Sphingomonas sp. GV3. NCBI lineage: Bacteria > Pseudomonadati > Pseudomonadota > Alphaproteobacteria > Sphingomonadales > Sphingomonadaceae > Sphingomonas > Sphingomonas sp. GV3. The sequence continues at coordinate 1,520,742 of NZ_JARWLE010000001.1, forward strand.
CCGAAGAGATGGCCGACGCGATCATGCAAGCGCTGCGCATGGGCCGCGACGAGCGTATCGAGCGTTGGGAACGGATGATGGCGGTCATCCGCCGCGAAGATATCGCATGGTGGCGCCGCACCTTCACGGACGCGCTGGTGCGGGCGCCGGAGCCGGCATGAGCCGCATGCGCGGCAGTGCCTCGGGCATTTCCGTACGAATGAACGCATAGAGCGCCTCGCGCACCTCGCACCGCAGGTCGAACGCGGTCGACGCGTCCTTCGCCGTCATCAGCGCCCGCACCTCCATGATCCCGTCCGGTTTCGAATCCGTGATCTGGAGATTGTAGAAGCGGCCGTCCCAGCGGCTGCTTGCGCGGACCACCTCCTCCAGTTTCGCGCGCAGCCGTGGCACATCGGCGGCCGGATCGAGATACCAGAAGACGGAGCCGAGCAGCGCGCTGGTCTCTCGCGTCCAGTTCTGAAAGCTGTTCTCGAGGAACTTCGACACCGGCACGACAAGACGGCGGTCGTCCCAGATGCGGACGACGACATAGGTCAGTCTGATGTCCTCGATCCGCCCCCATTCGCCGTCGATGATGACGACATCGTCGATGCGGATGGGCTCGGTAAAGGCCATCTGGATGCCGGCGATGACGTTCTTCAGCGCCGGCTGCGCGGCGGCGCCGATCGCCAGGCCGGCGACGCCGGCGGAGGCGGCAAGCGTCACGCCGATCGTGCGCACCGACGGAATGCTCATCAGCATCATCATCGCAGTCAGCAACACCAGCACGAATACGCCGATGCGGTGCAGGATCGAGATGCGCGTCCGCCGTCGCCGCGCGCGCAGATTGTCGGGACCACTGATGTCGAAGCGGACCTCGCTGATGTCACGATAGGCGGTCAGCGCGGCGAGCAGCATCCAGCCGAACAGCCCAGGGGCGGCGATGCCGAGCAGCCGCTGCCACACATTCTCCCAGACGCGCGGCAGGTCGAGGCCGGGGGTCGCGGCGGCAAGCGCGACGCCGATCATCAGCCAGAAGGTCGGCCGGCGCAGGCGCAGCACGAGGATATCGTCCGCGCGTGTCTTCGTCCGCTCGGTGACGCGGCGAAGGACCGCGAACAGGATACGATGCACCAGCACGACGAGCAGCAAATAGCCGGCCAGGCCGATCAGGCGGGCGACCCACCCCGGCAGGTCGTGATCGAGATAGGGGATCTGCATCGTGCGCTAACACGCATCAGCGCGCCAAAGGCTCCCCTGCTGCGGAGCCGGGGCGGTGCGAGAGACACGCCAGCTCGGTCGCTGCCGTGCCGGTTCAGATGCCAGTCAGACGCGGCTCACATCCGCTGCGCGCCGGCCTGCCGCACCGCGTCGAGCGTCGGATAGCCGTTGACCGCCATCAGCAGATCGGCCTCGGCCAACAGGCACTTGAGCACATGGGCCGCCCCGTCCGCCCCGCCGAGCGCGAGGCCGTAGCTGTAGGGTCTGCCCACGCCGACCATTCGCGCGCCGAGCGCGATCGCCTTGATCACGTCGGTGCCGGAGCGGATCCCCGAGTCGAACAGCACCGGCACGTTCCCGGCCGCCGCGACGACATCGGGCAGCAGGTCGATGGCGGCGATCCCGCCATTCGCCTGGCGGCCGCCGTGGTTCGAACAATAGATGCCGTCCACACCCGCATCGACCGCGCGCCGCGCATCGTCGGGATGGCAGATGCCTTTCAGCACGATCGGCAGGCGCGTCAGCGAACGCAGCCAGGGCATGTCGTCCCAGGTCAGAACCTTGCCGAAGAGACGCGCCCACAGGCCGACCGCTTCCGCCGGCGCCGAGGCCGGCGACTTGCCGAGGAGACGCTGGAAGACGGGGTCGGCGAAATAGTTGGCCAGCACATGGCCGCGCAGCTGCGGGAAATTGGCGACGTTGAGATCGCGCGGCCGCCACCCGGTGACCCAGGTGTCGAGCGTCACGACGATCGCCTTGTAGCCCGCCGCCTCCGCGCGGCCGACGAGGCTGGCGGCGAGATCGGGATCGCGGGGCGTGTACAGCTGGAAGAACCCTGGTGTCTCACCCATCGCCCCGGCCACGCCCTCGAGCGGATCGTTCGAAAGGGTGGAGGCACAGAGCGGCACCCCCGTCGCCGCGGCGGCCGCGGCTGCGGCGAGGTCGCCGTGCCCATCCTGCGTACACAGGCCGGTGACGCCGATCGGCGCCATGAACAGCGGACTCGGCAGCGAAAGGCCGAACAGTTCGACGGACAGGTCGCGCGTCCCACAGTCGACCATCATCCGCGGCACCATGCCCCAACGGCCGAACGCTTCCGCATTGCGCCGCTGGGTCAGTTCGTCACCGCAACCGCCCTGGATATAGCCGAGCACGCTCGGCGGCATCGCCGCGGCGGCGCGCGCTTCCAGCGTCGGGAAATCCACCGGCCAGCGCGGGACGATGCCCTGCAGCCCAGCGCCATAGATCAGGTTCTGATAGTCGCCATAGGCCATTGGCCCCTCTCCTTTTCTCCCCGCTTATCGGCTGACGCTCCGCTCCGCCATAGCGTGTCGCGCGACGTGCCTTGCCCCCGATACGGATTGCGGGGGCATGGCGGGACCTGCTCGCTGGCGACGATCCCTTCGGAGCCGGTCGTCGACCTGCCGGCATCTGGCGCCCCGCAAGACGCTTCTCCGATCGGGCTCGCCCCCCTCGCCCCGGCTGCGGCCGATGGAGCCTGGTTCCATCGGGTTCATGGCCCCGCCACGTCCGGCGCGCCCCATGCCGGAGATCCGCTACGGCGGTCGGAACGGGAGGGCCGTTCCACACCGTCGCCTCTCCGACATCGGTGACGTTCGCCATCGAGAGCCTTCGCGCGCGACGACGGATGACGGAACCTGCAACCTTCACCTGTGTTGCTGCTCCGGGACATGTCGGGTAGCGACTACTCCTGTCACGAACTCGTCACATCGCGGGTGCACCGGCAATCCAATGGCCACCATCGCTTCCCAACCGGCAGAGGGCGCTACGCCCTCACGCGGCCCGCATCTCGACGCGCGGCTGCATCCCGCGGGCCGATGGATCTTCCTTGCGGTCCTCGTCGGCGCGCTGGGCTATGCCGGGATCAGCATTGCGACCGATACCGCGCAGGTCGGCGAGCAGATGGCGACGGGCGTGTTCCTGTTCCTCGGCCTCGCCCTGCTGATCGCGCTGGGGTTCGAGTTCGTCAACGGCTTTCACGATACCGCCAATGCGGTGGCGACGGTGATCTACACCCATGCCCTGCCCGCGCCGGTCGCGGTCGTCTGGTCGGGCTTCTTCAATTTTCTGGGGGTGCTGACCTCCTCTGGCGCGGTCGCCTATTCGATCATCACGCTGCTGCCGGTAGACCTGATCCTGCACGTCGGATCGCTGGGCGGGTTCGCGATGATCTTCGCGCTGCTGCTCGCGGCGATCATCTGGAACCTCGCGACCTGGGCCGCGGGCCTGCCGAACTCGTCCAGCCACGCGCTGATCGGATCGATCCTGGGCGTGGGCCTCGCCAACCAGCTGCTCGCGCGGGGCCTGTCGGGCACGTCGGGAGTCGACTGGCACCAGGCGGAAAAGATCTTCATCACCCTCCTCGTCAGCCCGCTCGTCGGGTTTGCCGGTGCGCTGATGCTGATGCTGCTGATGAAGCGCATCTTCACCGACCCGCGCCTCTACCGCGAGCCTTCCGGTGACCAACCGCCGCCGCGCGGTATCCGCGGCCTGCTGATCTTCACCTGCACCGCCGTCAGCTTCGCGCATGGCAGCAACGACGGGCAGAAGGGCATGGGCCTGATCATGCTGATCCTGATCGGCTGCGCGCCCACCGCCTATGCGCTCAACCGCACCGTGCCGGACAGCGCGACGCCGGCCTATGTCGCGCAGGCGCGCGCCGCCCAGGCGACCTTCGCCGCCCATGCCGACGGCGGCCGCCCCGCCTCGACCGATGCAGCACGCGCGACGATCACGCAGGCGTTGTCGGTGCGCCGCGTCGACCGTCCCGCGGTCTATGGCGCGCTGGCGGAGCTGTCGCGCGACGTCGGCGACCGGATCGGCAATTACGGCGCGCTCAGCCGCGTGCCCGCCGCCGCCGCGCCCAATCTGCGCGCGGACATGTATCTGGTGCTCGACGCGACCAAGCAGATCGTGGCCGACGAGGGCGCGAAGGCGCGCTTCTCCGCCGCGCAGCTGGAGCAGATCAAGGGTTATGGCGGGCGGCTCGAGCAGGGGACCCGCTACATCCCGCTCTGGGTCAAGGTGACCGTGGCGATCGCGCTCGGTCTGGGCACGATGGTCGGGTGGAAACGAATCGTCGTCACCGTCGGCGAGAAGATCGGCCAGTCGCACCTGACCTATGGCATCGGCGTATCCGCCGAGCTGATGGCGGCGAGCGCAATTTTTGCATTCGATTATATCGGCCGCCCAGTTTCCACGACACATGTTCTGTCGGCGGGCATCGCAGGCTCTTCCGTGGGCAACGGCCAAGGACTGCAAACAAAGACTATCCGAAACATGATTATCGCATGGTTTCTCACCCTGCCCGCTGCAATGGTTTTATCTGGCTCTATCTACGTTTTGCTTCTGGCCATAGGGCATGCCCTGAGTTGAATGCTAAAGCGCTACCCGTTTCGCAAGCATGTCATGAGGCTAATATACCTAATCCTTGCCGATAGTCGGCATTGAAAGGTAATATCAAGGATCGTTTTGAAAGATAGCGAAATTGAACTTGCTACGGGTGGTCGGATGGGAACGTTCCAGGCAATCGGATGGGCAGTAGGCAATCCGTGGGAAGCCGCAGGTTGGGTCGCCGACAAGGGGATTGCTGCGGGCCGCCGTTATATCAGTCCGTATTTCAGCACGCTTCCTGGCGGGGTCGAAGTTTGGCAAGGTGGCTGATTGTGCGCGTAGAGGCGAGCGCTGGTCACCAGCGCTCGTCTGATTGGGTAAGCAATAAGTTGTGCAGCAACATTCGCGTAACCGGATCGTGACGTCAGCGTCACACTGATCCGGCATGGCATTCCGAACGGGGGCCGAATGCCCCCCAGCTGGGGTGGAATGCCATGACCATCGACCCGACGATGACCACCGGTGATATGGCCGATGCCGGGGCCTCGATCCTGTCCTTCGTGTCGCACCGGCCGGTGACACCCGAAAAGCCCGACGTCGCCCGCCGCCGCTACCGCACCATCTGGATCAGCGACGTGCACCTCGGCACGCGCGGCTGCAATGCCGACATGCTGATCGACTTCCTCGATCGCGTCGACAGCGACATCCTGTACCTGGTCGGCGACATCGTCGACGGCTGGCAGCTCAAGAAGCGTTTCTACTGGCCCGCCGCGCACAACGACGTCGTCTGGCGATTGCTGAAGCGTGCCAAGCGCGGCACGCAGGTCACCTATATCCCCGGCAACCACGACGAGATGTTCCGCCAGTTCGCAGGCATGAACTTCGGCGGCGTCGCGATCCGGCGCAAGGCGATCCACCGCACGGCCGACGGGCGCCGCCTACTCGTGCTGCACGGGGACGAGTTCGACGCCATCACGCTGGGCCACCGCTGGATCGCGCTGCTCGGCGACAGCGCCTACACCGCGCTGATGGCGCTCAATCGCTGGACCAATGTGGTGCGGCGCAAGCTCGGTCGCCCCTATTGGTCGTTGTCCAAGCATGCCAAGGCGAAGGTGAAGAACGCGGTCGCCTTCATCTCGCGGTTCGAGGAGGTCGTCGCGCATGCCGCCGGATCGCGCGGCGTCGATGGCGTCGTCTGCGGGCATATCCATACCGCGGAAATCCGCGAGATCGGCGCCGTCACCTATTATAACGACGGCGACTGGGTAGAGGGATGCACCGCGCTGGTCGAGCATTTCGACGGCACGATGGAGGTGCTGCACTGGGCCGACGAGATCGCGGCGCGCGAGGCGGCGGAACGGACCGCTGCCGCGCGGATCGCCGCCTGACATGCGGATCGCGATCGTCACCGACGCATGGCAGCCGCAGGTCAACGGCGTCGTCCGCACGCTGACCGCAACCAAGGCGGAACTTGAGGCGATGGGGCATGAGGTGCTCGTCGTCTCGCCCGACCGCTTCGCCACCCTGCCCTGCCCGACCTATCCGGAGATCCGGCTGGCGCTGACCGGACGCGGCGGCGTGGGGCGCCTGGTCCGCGCCTTCGATCCGGACGCGATCCACCTGTCGACCGAAGGACCGCTGGGGCTCGCCGCGCGGCGCTGGTGCATGGGTCAGGGCCTGCGCTTCACCACGGCCTATCACACGCAGTTTCCCGATTATCTCGCCAAGCGGACGGGCGTGAACGCAGAGCTGTTCTGGCGCTACATTCGCTGGTTCCACCGGCCTGCGGACGCGATCCTCGTTTCCACCGCATCGGTGGACGGCGTCCTGGCGGCGCAGGGGCTGCGCCACACGCGCCGCTGGGGGCGTGGCGTCGACCTGTCGCTGTTCCACCCCGACGGCCCGCGCGACGAGGCGATCGCGGCGTTGCCGGGCCCGATCCAGCTCTACGTCGGGCGTATCGCCGTGGAGAAGAACATCGAAGCATTCCTCGCGGCGCCCGGTCCGGGCACCAAGGTCGTCGTCGGCGACGGGCCTGCGCGCGAAGCGCTCGCGGCGCGCTACCCGCAGGCGCGATTCGTCGGCCCGCGATTCGGCACCGCGCTCGCCGCCGCATATCGCAGCGCGGACGTTTTCGTCTTTCCGAGCCTTACCGATACGTTCGGACTAGTGATGATCGAGGCTCTGGCCTGCGGCACCCCCGTCGCCGCACTGCCTGCACCGGGGCCGGTCGACGTGCTGTCGCCAGCGGTGGGGGCGATCGACGCGGCGCTCGAGCACGCGATCCTCGCCGCGCTCGGCAGGGATCGGGCGGCATGCGCGGCTTATGCGCGCGCCTTCACCTGGGCAGCGAGTGCAGCACAGTTCCTCAACGCGCTCGCCCCGATCCGGCCGATCGCACAACGCGCCGCCTGAGATACGCATCCCGGCCCTGGCGCTATCGTCCGCTGCGCAGGCGGTCGATCATTGCGCGCTCGAAGGCCTGCGGATCAACGGCGGCTTCCCGCAGGCGCTCGCGGTCGAGCGTCGCCGCCACCGTCCCATCCGCGAGGATCACGCCCGCATCGCACGCGCTCGCGAGCACCGGCAGGTCGTGCAACGCCGTCACGAGGGTAAGACCGTCGTTGACCATGGCGCGCAGAACCTGCCGCAGGTCGTAGGCGGCGACGGGATCGAGCCAGTTGAACGGCTCGTCGAGAATGATCCGCGTGTGACCGCCGACAAAGGCGCAGGCTATCGCCAGCCGCTGCCGCATCCCCGCCGAACAGTCGCCGATCCAACGGTCTGACAGCTCCGCGATTCCCAGTGCGTTCCACAGTGCGGCGAGGCGGCGATGATCCGTCACGGCACCGCATCGCGCATAGTCGAGCAGTTCGCGTCCGCGCATCAGGTCGGGCAGTCGATCGGCCGGCGGGCAAAAGCCGAAACTGCGGGCGCGGGCTGCACGATCCTCCGCGAGATCGCGTCCGTCGACGCGGCAGATGCCTGCGGCGAGCGGCAGCCGCCCGGCAAGCGCGCGAAGGAGGCTGGTCTTGCCCGAGCCATTTGCCCCGATCACGCCGAACCATGTGCCGCGCGGCACGTCGAACCCTATGCCGTCGACGACCCGCCGCTTCCCCCGCACGACGACCGTGGCCGACAGGATGATATCGCTCATCCGATCATCCAGCGCTGATGCGCCGCCGCGCGCGACAAACGCCACACGGCCAAGGCGGCGACAGGCAGGGCGACGAAGGGGGATAGCAGCACGGTTATCGCTATCACGAAGACCAGAACGGCCACGATCAGTTCGGCCTGCAATCGCGCGTAAAGCCGGTGGGCCTGGATGCGCAGGGCCATCGGCACCAGCATGCCGGCGATGACAGATCCGACCACGACGGCACCGGCGAGCCCCACTGCGGCCGATGCTACCACCGGCGCGACGAAGAGGAACGTCAGGCCCCCGGCAGCCCGGCACAACAGGATGCTGCCCAGCCCATGCCCCGAGAGCGCCAAGAACCGCACGACGGCAGGTTCGACCCGCGTCAGCACGGCGATCGCCGCACAAGACGCAAGGGCGCAGACGGCAAGTCGGGCGCTGTCGTCTGTCGGCGCCGCCAACGTCACAATCAGAATCAGCACGGCGGCGAAGACTCCGGCCGCAGGCCGCCGCTGCCATGACAGCAGGCGGCGGTTGATCGTGGGTCGCCACCCTGCACTTGATGCGGAGGGGCGGCCGATGCCGACGGCCCCGCCGGTCGATGCCGTCAGATAGGCGGCGCAGACCACCGGGATCGTATCGGCTCGTACGATGGCCATGGCGGCAGCGAGTACCGCCGCTATCGCCGCATGACAGGCGATCAGATACCGGCGCCGGCATGTCCCCTGGAGCGCCAGCGCCGCGAGCACCCCCTCGCCGACATGATATCGCAACCGGTCCGCCAGAGCGCGCGACGCGGCGACGCCCGCCGTCACGCCGATCGCCATGGCGATCCACATCGCTTGACGCGGCGTTCGCCCGGCGAGTCCCTGATGCGCGAATGCCAGGCAGGCCGCGACCAGCACGATCGCCAGGAATCGATCGTGCCAGCCGGCCACCGCCGTGAAGACCGACCGACGGATCAACAGCCAGTCATGATCGATCAGGCCTGTCCGCCAGCGCTCCATGTCCCCCATGCCCGCGGGCATACCGCGGACAATCCACTGATGGGAAGGCCGTGGAGTGGCGAAGGCTGGCGAGCCTATTCCAGCCCACCGCCGAGCGAGCGGTAGAGTTCGACCAGGTTGCTACCGCGCGACAGCCGCGTCGTCACCAGCTGTTGCTGCGCCGCATAGGCGGTGCGCTGTGCGTCGAGCGTCGTGAGGAAGGAATCGACGCCTGCACGATAGCGCGCGTCAGACAGGCGCGCGGCGACGCTGGCGGCGTTGGCGCGGGCGGCCTGCGCCGAAACCTGCTCGTCGATCGTACCGCGCTGGGCGAGCGCGTCGGCGACCTCGCGGAAGGCGGTCTGCACCGTTTTCTCGTAGGTGGAGACCGCCGCCTGCTGCGAGGCGCGCGCATAGTCGAGATTGCCGCGCAGCCTGCCGCCGTCGAACAACGGCGCCGCGATCGAGGGTGACCCGGTATAGGTGAAGCTGCCGCCGGCGAAGAGCCCGCTCAGCGCGCTGCTGATCGTTCCCAGGGTCGCGGTGAGCGAGATGCGAGGGAACAGTGCGGCCCGGGCCGCGCCGATATTGGCGTTCTGCGCGATCAGCTGATGCTCCGCCTGCAGCACGTCCGGCCGACGCAACAGCACGTCGGATGCGACGCCGGTCGGCAGGTTGGCGATGGTCGCGTCGCCGGTCCCAAGTCCGTTCGGCAGCAGGTCTGCGGTCACCGTCGTGCCGGCGAGCAGGTTGAGCGCATTCTGGTCCTGCGCGATCCGCGTCTTGAGCACGGCGATGTCGTTGCGCGCCGACTGATAATTGGTTTCCGCCTGCCGCGCCTCGAGCTCCGAGGCGACGCCGATGCGGAATTGCGCGCGGGTAAGGTCGAGCGTCTGCTGGAACGCCTTCAGCGTCTCCTCCGACAGGCGCAGCTGATCCTGGTCCGAGGCGAGCGTCAGCCAGGCGGTGGCAAGTTCCGCGATCAGGCTGATCCGCGTCGTCCGCTGCGCCTCTTCGCTGGCGAAATATTGTTCGAGGGCCGCGCGGCTGAGATTGCGGACCCGGCCGAACAGGTCGAGCTCGAACGCCGAGAAGCCGGCGTTGACCGAGTAGAATTGCAGGTTCGACGAGCCGCCGGTGCCGATCGAGGCGCCCGTGCCGCCGGTCCCGGATCCGGTACCGACCCCGGTGCCCGTGCCGGTCCCCGTTCCCCCGCCGCTGGTGCCGCCGCCAGCGGCAGCACCCGACGCGCCCGCCGCGCCGAACAGGTTGTTGGTATAGGTGCCCGAACCGCTGATCGTCGTGCTGGGGACGAGATCGGCGCGCTGCACGCGATATTGCGCGCGCGCCTGCAGGACATTGGCCGCCGCGATACGCAGGTCGCGATTGTTGTCGAGTCCCAGCGCGATCACCTGCTGCAGCCGCGGATCGGTGAAGAAGCTGCGCCAGCCGATCTTCGTAACGTCGGGCGCGTCGCTCGCCGCCGCGGGATAGACGCCGCCCTGCGGCAGGGTCGCCGGCACCGCGCCGACCGGGCGCACATATTTGGGCGCCAGGTTGCAGCCGGCGAGCGTCGCGCTCGCGGCGGCGAGGAGGAGGATGGTCTTGCGGGTCATCGAAATCACGCTCCCTGCGGGGCGGGACGCCCCTCAGTGTCGTCATGCGCACCGCCGTCATGCGGCGGCGTGCCGTGAGGGCCGTCGTGCGGCGGCTGGCCATGGGGATCGTCATGCGCGGCCGGCTCCGCATGGCCGCCCTGGCCGAACAGGCGCAGGACGACGACGAAGAACATCGGCACGAAGAAGATCGCGAGGATCGTCGCCGACAGCATGCCGCCGACCACGGCGCGGCCGATGGCGTTCTGGCCGCCCGCGCCGGCGCCGGTCGAGATCGCCAGCGGCAGCACGCCGAAGACGAAGGCGAGCGACGTCATCAGGATCGGCCGCAACCGCAGCTTGGCCGCCGCGACCGCCGCGTCGAACGGCTTCATCCCGTCGCGCATCTTCTCCTCGGCGAACTCGACGATCAGGATCGCGTTCTTCGCCGACACGCCGATCGTGGTGATCAGGCCGACCTGGAGGTAGATGTCGTTGTTGAGACCCGTCAGCGTCGCCGCGAGCACCGCGCCGAGCACGCCGAGCGGGACGACGAGCATCACCGAGATCGGCACCGACCAGCTTTCATACAGCGCCGCGAGGCACAGGAAGACGATCAGCAGCGACAGGCCATAGAGCGCCGGCGCCTGGCCGCCCGACAGGCGTTCCTCGTAGCTGAGGCCGGTCCATTCGAGGCCGGTGCCCGGCGGCAGCTTGGCATGGATCGCTTCCATCGCCTTCATCGCCGCGCCCGACGACACGCCCGGTGCCGGCGATCCCAATATCTCCATCGACGGCAGGCCGTTGTAGCGCGTCAGCTGCGCCGGCGCCTGCTTCCACGACAGGGTCGAGAAGGCGGTGAAGGGTGCCATCGTGCCGGTCTCGCCGCGTACGTAGAAACTGCCGACGTCCTCCGGCTTCTGGCGATAGGGCTCGTCCGCCTGGATATAGACGCGCTTGACGCGGCCGCGATCGATGAAGTCGTTGACATAGGATCCGCCCCAGGCGGTCGCGATCGTGTTGTTCACCGTCGACAGGTCGAGCCCGAGCGCGCGCGCCTTGTCCTGATCGACGTCGATCTTGAGCTGCGGCGCGTCGTCGAGCGCATTGGGACGCACGCCGGCGAGCGACTTGTCGCCCATCGCCATGCCCAGCATCATGTTGCGCGCGGCGACCAGCTTTTCGTGCCCGATCCCCGCCTCGTCGACGAGTTGCAGGTCGAAGCCGGTGGCATTGCCCAGCTCCTGCACCGCGGGCGGGATGACCGCGAAGATCATCGCATCCTTGAACTGCGAGAAGGCACCCATGGCGCGCCCGGCGATCGCCTGCGCCTTGTTCGCCGCGCCTTCGCGCTGCGACCATTCCTTGAGCGGGATGAAGGCGATGCCGCTGTTCTGGCCCTGTCCGGCGAAGCTGAAGCCGTTGACGGTGAACACGCCCTGGACGTTGCCGCCCTCCTTTTGCAGGAAATGGTCGCGGATCGTGTCGAGGCCCTTCTGCGTGCGCGCAGTGGTGGCGCCCGGAGGCCCCTGCACCAGCGCGATCATGATCCCCTGATCCTCGTCGGGCAGGAAGCCCGTCGGCAGGCGCATGAACAGGAAGCCCATGCCCAGCACGATCAGAAGATAGACAAGCATCGACCGCTTCCAGCTCTTCGCCGTGCGGACCACGCCATGTTCGTAGCGGACCTGGCCGCGTTCGAACTTGTCGTTGAACCAGCGGAAGAAGCGCGCGAGCGGGCCGTTGCCCTCGACCTTGTTCGCCTCGTGCGGCTTCAGGATCGTCGCGCACAGCGCCGGCGTCAGGATCAGCGCGACCGCGATCGACAGCACCATCGCCGAGACGATCGTGATCGAGAACTGGCGGTAGATGACGCCCGTCGACCCGCCGAAGAAGGCCATCGGCAGGAACACCGCCGACAGGACCAGGGCGATGCCGATCAGCGCGCCGGTGATCTCGTCCATCGACTTACGTGCCGCCTCCTTGGGCGACAGATGTTCGGTGGTAATCAGGCGCTCGACATTCTCGACCACGACGATCGCGTCGTCGACGAGCAAACCGATCGCGAGCACCATGCCGAACAGGGTCAGCGTGTTGATCGAATAGCCCGCGGCGGCGAGGATGCCGAACGTGCCGAGCAGCACCACCGGCACCGCGATCGTCGGGATCAGCGTCGCGCGCCAGTTCTGCAGGAACAGGAACATGACAAGGAAGACGAGGATGATCGCCTCGATCAGGGTATGCACCACCTGCTCGACCGACAGCCGCACGAAGGGCGACGTGTCATAGGGGTAGATGACCTTGACGTCGGACGGGAACTGCTTGGCGATCGCGTTGACCCGCTCCTTGACCGCGGTAACCGTGGTCAGCGCATTGGCGCCGGGGGCGAGCTTGATGCCGATGCCCGAGGCGGGCCGGCCGTTCCACTGCGACTGGAAGCCGTAGTTCTCCGCGCCGATCTCCACCCGCGCGACGTCGCGCAGGCGTACGATCGACCCGTCGGTGTTGCTCTTCAGGCGGATCGCCGCGAACTGGTCCGGCGTGGTCAGCCGCGATTCCACCGACACCGTGGCGTTGAGCATCTGCTCCTTGGGCGCCGGCTGCGCGCCGATCTGGCCCGCCGACACCTGCGCGTTCTGCGCGGTGATCGCCGACGTCACGTCCGCCATCGTCAGCGCGTAATTGTTGAGCTTGAGCGGATCGACCCAGATGCGCATCGCATATTGCGACCCGAACACCGTCGTGTCGCCGACACCGTTGACGCGCGCGAGCGGGTCTTGGAGCTTCGAAACGATATAGTCGGACAGGTCGGAATCGTTGTGGCTGCCGTCCGCCGAATAGAGGCCGACGAACATCAGGAAGTTCTGCGTCGCCTTGGCGACGATCAGACCCTGGCGCTGCACCTCCTGCGGCAACAGCGGCGTCGCCGCCTGCAGCTTGTTCTGCACCTGCACCTGCGCGATGTCGGGGTCGGTGCCCTGTTCGAACGTCAGCGTGATGGTGACGAGGCCGGCCGAAGACGAGGAGGACGAGAAGTAGCGAAGGTTGTCGATTCCCTTCAGCTGCTGCTCGATGATCTGCGTCGTCGTATTCTCGAGCGTCTGGGCGTCGGCGCCCGGATAGGTCGCGGTGATCGACACTGCGGGCGGCGCGATGGCCGGGAACTGCGCGATCGGCAGGCTGCGGATCGCCAGGATGCCCGCGAGCATCGTGACGATCGCCAGCACATAGGCGAAGATCGGGCGATCGATGAAATAGCGCGACATGGGGTGTTACTTCGCCTGTGCCTGACCGGGCTGGCCGGGTTGACCGGCCGCCGGCTTGGCGTTGGGATCCCAGGGATGGCCCTGGACCGGCATGCCGGGACGCAGCATCATGCCGCCCTCGACGATCACCTTGTCGCCGGGCTTCAGGCCGCTGGTGACGATCCAGTTCTCGCCCGACGTGCGGCTGGTCTCCAGCACGCGCGGCTCGACCTTGTTGCCCTGGCCGATGACCATGACGGTCGCCTTGCCGCGCTCGTCGCGGCTGACGGCGCGCTGGGGCACGAGGATCGCGTTCTGCTGCGTCCCCTCGACCAGCTGCGCGCGCACGAACATGCCGGGCAGCAACAACCCGCGCGGGTTGCCGAACAAGGCACGGATCGTCTGCGAACCGGTCGTCGGATCGACCGTTACGTCCGCGAAGCGCAGCGTGCCCTCGATCGGATAGGCGGTGCCGTCCTCCAGCATCAGGCGCACGCGCGCATTGCCGTCGCGCGCGATCTGGCCGGTGATGATCTGCTGGCGCAGCTTGAGCAGGTCGGCGCTCGATTGCTGGATGTCGACATAGATGGGGTCGAGGCGCTGGATCGTCGCGAGCGCCTGCGTCTGTGCCGCCGAGACGAGCGCGCCGGTGGTGAACACCGACCGGCCAATACGGCCCGCGATGGGCGCACGGATCGTGGTGCGGGCAAGGTCGATCTGCGCAGTACGCAGCGCCGCCTGCTGCGCGGCGACGTCGGCGCGCGCCTGCGCGGCACTGGTCAGCGCGTTCTCGTAATCCTGGCGGGCGATCGCGTTGATCTTGACGAGCTCGCCATAGCGGCGCGCGAGCGCGGCGCTCGACGCGATCGCGGCGCGGGCCCGCGCCAGCGCGGCGCGGGCGTTGGCGACCTGTGCCTGATAGGGAGAGGAGTCGATCCGGTAGAGCGGCTGGCCCGCGCGCACCATGTCGCCTTCGGTGAACAGCCGCGCCTGGACGAGGCCGTTGACCTGCGGCCGCACGTCCGACGTCTCATAGGCGGCAGTGCGACCGGGCAGTTCCGAGGTGAGCCGGACGGGCTGCATCGCCATCACGACATAGCCGACCGGTGCCGGTCCCTGCGCCCCCTGCTGCTGCGGTGGCGCCTCGCCACCCTTGCCGCAGGCCGCCAGCACCAACGCCAGCGCCACAACTCCGTGTCGGCTGTTCATCATGTCGAAATCCGCTAGACAGTATGTGAGTGATCGTTCACTCACAAAATGCTGCTACTGCGAACACGGATTGACCGTCAAGCACCAAGGTGAAGTTTCGTTTCATGACCGATAGGATCCAGTGCTGCTCCCTCTTTGCGAACCGCGCCGAGCAACGTCGCCGACTGGTGACGGAGACGGCACGCAAGCTGTTCATGGAAAACGGTTTTCATGCGACGGGCATGGCCCAGCTCGCCAAGGAATCAGGTGTCGCGGTCGGCCAGATCTATCGCGATTTCTCGTCGAAGGAGGATATCGTCGCGGCAATCTGCAACAGCGATTGCGGCGAGTTCATGCAGAGCGGCCAGCTGGACGCGGCGATCGAGTCGGGCGATTCGCAGGGGGTGCGCGAATGGTTGCGGCATTTTCTCGATGCCGAGGATCCCGAGGGTGACGATCGGTTGTTCGCCGAGATCGTCGCAGAGGCCACGCGCAACGCGAGGATCGCGACGATCTTCCATCGGTTGCGGGCAGAGTTCGAAAGTCGGCTGAGCGCGGCGCTCACGATGCTCGCGCCCGGCGATGTGCTGGCCGAACGCCGGCGGCTGCTGGCGGACATGATCATGACGCTGTCGCTGGGGCTCAGCTATTTCCAGCTGCTGCACCAGCCCAAGGACATGCCGGCGCTTACCGCGAAGCTGATCGAGATGGTCGACCGGGAGCTGGACGCGCTCTGCACGGCGGCCGGCGCCTGATCCGGCGAGCCCGGATCGGGGCGGCGCCGATGGTCATGCGCCGTGATACTCCCGATACCAGCGCACGAACCGCGGAATGCCTTCGTCGATAGTCGTCACGGGCCGGTAGTGTAGATCCCGCCTGGCGGACTCGATATCCGCGAAGGTCCGGGTGACATCGCCAGGCTGCATCGGCAGGTCCTGCCGGATCGCGGAACGACCGATCGCCGCCTCCAGCAACGCGATGACCCGGCCGAGCGGCTCGGCACGGTGGTTGCCGAGATTGTATAGCGCGTGCGGCGAGACGCTACCTCCCGACTTCGGCGATGCATCGTCCGCGGGTGCATGGTCGTGCGCCGCGACCACGCCGGCGACGATATCGTCGACGAAGGTGAAGTCCCGCTCCATACGGCCATGGTTGAAGACGGGGATCGGCTGCCCCCGCAGGATCTTCGCGGTGAAGATCCAGAGCATCATGTCCGGGCGCCCCCACGGCCCGTAGACCGTGAAGAAGCGCAACCCCGTCTGCGGCAGCCGGAACAGATGCGCGTAGCTTTCGCTCATCAGCTCGTTGGCGCGCTTGGTGGCGGCGTACAGCGACAGCGGCCGCTCGACGCGATCCTCGACGTGGAACGGGACATCGACATTGCCGCCATAGACCGAAGAGGACGAGGCATAGACCAGGTGCGCGACACGCCGATCGCGCGCGAGTTCGAGCAGGTTGAGGTGGCCGACCAGATTCGCCTGCGCATAGACGTCGGGCCGCTCGACCGAATAGCGTACCCCCGCCTGCGCACCGAGATGGACGATCCGATCGAAGTCACGGCCCGCGAGCGCGGCACGCAGCGCGGCGGCATCGGCGAAGTCGAGATGATGGAAGGCGAAACGGTCGCCGTACGCCTGCGTGATGTGCGCGAGCCGCGCCCGCTTCAGCGCGGGGTCGTAATAGTCATTGAGCGAATCGACGCCGATGACGCGATCGCCGCGCGCGAGCAGCGCCTGCGCGGTCGCCATGCCGATGAAGCCGGCGGCTCCGGTAACCAGCGTCGTCGGCATCGCCCTTCCCCGTCAGCATCCCCGTTCGCGCGAACGAGACCGCGCGGGCTCTATGACCTTTTGCGCAGGCGTCAACCGTCGGCCTTGGCCAGCGCATAGGCCTGCGTGCCCCGGGTGATGACCGTATCGCCCGGCTCGATCGCCGCCACCGGAATATCGGGCTGCGCCTTCAACTCGGCATACAGCGGCGCGAAATCCGTCTCGACCGTGATCCGCAGCAGTTCGTCGAAGCTGGGGATGACGAAGTAATTCTGCTGGAAGTCGTCGATCCGATATTCGGTCCGCATCACCCGTGCGATGTCGAAGCCGATCCGGTTCGGACTGGGATCGTCAAGCGCGAAGCGGCTTTCCGCGTAGCTCGATACGATGCCAGACCCATAGATCCGCAGGTCGCCTCCCTCCTGGATCAAACCGAACTCGACCGTGTACCAGTAAAGCCGGCCGAGATACTTCAGCGCGTCGAGACCGAGCGCACGCTGGCCGCCACGGCCATAGGCTTCGAGATAATCCGCGAACACCGGATCGGCGAGCATGGGCACATGGCCGAACACGTCGTGAAACACGTCGGGTTCCTGCAAATAATCCAGCTGGTCCGGCCGACGGATGAAATTGCCCGCGACGAACCGGCGGTTCGCCATATGGTCGAAAAAGACGTCGTCGGGGACGAGGCCGGGCACCGCCACGACCTGCCAGCCGGTCAGCTTCATCAGCCGCTCGCTGAGCTCCTCGAAATCCGGAATGCCGGGCTTCGACAGCTTCAGCACGTCGAGCCCGCGCAGATAGGCGTCCGACGCGCGGCCCGGCAGCAGCTTGGATTGCCGCGCGAACAGCGTATCCCAGGTCGCATGCTCCTCCGCCGTATAATGCTGCCAGTCCTGCGGAACGGTCCAGTCGGCGGCGGCGCCCGGCGGGGGCGAGTCGAGCATATGCGTGTCGTCAGCCATGGGCACAGCCTAACAGAAGGTATCGGATGAAACTATACGCACGATGGCTGTTCCGGTCGTTCGCGGGCGCGGGCGCACTCGTCGTTAGCGTGCTGCTGGCCTATGGCGCCGCGGGGCTGGTCGGCGGCGCCTTGCCCGCGCATGCGGCGTGGCGCCCGCCGGCGCAGGGCATACCCATCTGGGTGGAGTCGAACGGCATCCACGTGTCGCTGGTGCTGCCGAAGGTCGCGGCGGGCATCGACCTGCGCCCACTCGCCCCGGCCGGGGACATCGCCGATCCGCGATATGCACGCTACGATCACCTCGCCATCGGCTGGGGGGACGAAGCGTTCTTCCTCGGCACGCCGACCTGGGCCGACGTGCGGCCCGGCACGATCCTGGCGGCGGCGGCGGGGAGCGACCGGACTCTTCTCCATGTCGAACACGTACCCGGCCCCGTCGAAATGAGCCGCCGCATCGTCTTGCGCCCCACGGAATACCGGCGACTGATCGCCTTCGTTCAGGCAACCTTAAAGCCGGGAGGACGTATATTGCAAAGTTATGACAGGAACGACGCCTTCTACCCCGCGCGCGGGCATTACAGCGCGATCCGCACGTGCAACGCCTGGGTTGGCGATGCGCTTCGTCACGCGGGTGTCCGGGTAGGACGATGGACGCCGTTTCCCGTCACGATCCTCGGATGGTTCCCGCCCCGGGCAGCAGCGGAGCGATAGGCTCCGACAGGGCCGGTCGGCAACGTGCCCGACCGGTGGCGCCGCCGCCCGCGCTGCTCGCATCCGAATTCCCGCGGGTCGCATGGATGCTCGCGACGCGATGGCGCTATCGCGACGCGCTCGACGCCGTGCCGGCCGGCAACGGCGGCGGAGTCATGGTCCTGCCCGGGCTGTTCGATTCCGATGGTTCCAGCCTCGTCCTGCGCCGGTTCCTGACGAGGCTGGGCTATCGGCCGCACGGCTGGGGCCTGGGTCGCAACCTCGGCGCACGCAGCGCGGATCCCGATGCTGCCCGCCTGATTGCCCGGGTCGAGGCGCTTGCCGCGGATACCGGCCCCGTCGCATTGGTGGGCGTCAGCCTTGGCGGCTTGATGGCGCGGCTGGTCGCGCATCGGCGGCCCGATCTCGTCTCCCGCGTCGTCACGGTCAGTTCGCCCTATGCCGGCAGCGGCAAGGCGACCAACGTCTGGCGCGCGTTCGAATGGGCGACAGGGGAGCGGCTGGACGATCCCGCGGTGCTGGCGCGGTGCGAGGAAATCGCCGCGCCGTTGCCGGTGCCCGCTACCGCGATCTGGAGCCGGCGCGACGGCATCGTCAACGGCCATATCTGCCGCGATCCCAGCGCCGATTGCGTCGAAGTGTCGAGCGGCCATCTGGGCGTGCACATCCATCCGGAGGTGCTGATCGCCATCGCTGCGGCGCTGGCCAAGGACGTGCGCGGGCACTGAGCGCCCCGCCGGGCACCGAAGGTTCAGTAACCGGCGCGATACCCCGAATAGCGGCAGGCTTCCTGGTCGTCGGGGTGCTTACGGCATTCCTTCGCCGCGTTCTTGCGCTCGCGGCCCTCCCTCGCCTCCTGCTTGCGCATCTTGCGGCCATAGTTGCGGTCGGACTCCGACTGGCTGGTCGTGGTCCAGTCGATCGCCTTGCCCGCAACCTGGAACGGTGCCTTCACGATCGTCGTCGCGGTGCTGATGCAGCCGCTCGTCGCGAGGCCGAGCAGGGGAAGCATGAGGGAGAATTTGCGCATTTACCGATGGTCCTCGGCGCCCTTGCGCGCCGCAACGCCCTCTAGCGGATAATCGGTGAAGAATCCGTCGATACCCTGCCGCAATGCGGCGCGGATTTCGCCCCGTATGTCGCCATGCGCATCGCCATCGCCGCCGCTGCGGAAGGGCGCGCGCAGGAACTGGTTCTCCGCACGGAAGGTCCAGGGATGGACGCGCAGCCCCGCCGCGTGCGCATCCGCGACCAGCGTGGACGGCATGTCGCCCCGCCACAGCTGCGCCTTGTTCGGTCCGATCCCCCAGGCATAGCCGGCGACCTGTCGCAGCCCCTCCGGCGTCAGCATCGCGGCATAGGACGGCGCGGCATGGTCGGCTGGTCCCCCTTCCCCGTCGACCAGCTGGATCAGGCGGATGCCGGTCATGCCATGGATACGCTTGAGATTGTCCACCTCGAACGACTGGATGAACACCGGCGCATCCGCGGTGGTCCAGCCGGCGGCTCTCAGCTGATCCACCAGGGCGACATCGGTCGGGTGACCGATAGCGGCGAAATAGGTCGGATGCTTGGTTTCGGGATAGATGGCGATCGTGCGCCCGAGTTCCTGCGAGCGGCGCTTGGCGAGCGCGATGATCTCCGCCAGCGTCGGCACCTCGAACCGGCCGTCATAGGCCGCGTTGGCGGACCGTACCGTCGGCAGACGTTCGCGCGCGCGCAGCGTCTTCAGTTCGGCCAGCGTGAAATCCTCGGTGAACCAGCCCGTCACCTGCTGGCCGTCGATCGTCTTCGTCGTGCGGCGGCCGGCGAATTCCGGATGCCGGGCAACGTCGGTGGTGCCGCCGATCTCATTCTCGTGCCGCGCGACGAGCACGTCGTCCTTGGTCGGCACCAGATCGGGCTCGATCACGTCCGCGCCCTGGTCGATCGCCAGCTCGTAGGCAGCGAGCGTATGCTCGGGCCGGTAACCGCTGGCGCCGCGATGGGCGATGACGATGGGCGGAGAAAGCGGGGCCGGCATCGCCGCACTCTGCCCGCCTGCCGTGCCATGCGCCAGTGCGACTGATTCGCAGCCGGAAACGAATAGCAGGCAGGGCGTTACGACATGGATTAACCAGGGGTTCCGTCGCATGCGCTTTACCATAAACGGGCAATCCTATCAGGCGGATGTCGACATCCGAACCTCGCTGCTCGACCTGTGCCGCGAGCATCTCGGCCTTACGGGCAGCAAGAAGGGATGCGACCACGGCCAGTGCGGTGCTTGCACCATGCTGGTGAATGGTCGCCGCGTGAACGGCTGCCTGACGCTCGCCGTGATGCATCAGGATGACGAGATCGTGACGATCGAGGGCCTGGGATCCCCCGAATCGCTCCATCCGATGCAGGCGGCTTTCGTCCGCCACGACGGCTATCAGTGCGGCTATTGCACGCCGGGGCAGATCTGCTCCGCGGTCGGCATGCTCGACGAGGTCAAGAAGGGCTGGCCGAGCCACGTCAGCGACGATCTTTCCGACCCGACATTCGACGATGGCGAGATCAGCGAGCGGATGAGCGGCAATCTGTGCCGGTGCTCCGCCTATCCCAATATCGTCGATGCGATCCGCGAGGTCGCCGCTTCGTCGGGCGACGCGAAGACCGCGCCGACGACCCGCGAGCCGGCGGAGGCGGGCGCATGAAGACCTTCACCTACGAAAAGGCGACGACCGTCGACGAGGCGGTGCGCGACATCGACCGGGCGGGCGCGAAGTTCATCGCGGGCGGCACCAATTTGCTCGACCTGATGAAGCTGCAGGTCGAGACGCCGGACAAATTGGTCGACATCAGCCGGCTGCCGCTGGGCGAGATCGAGGAGCGCGAGGATGGCGGCCTGACGATCGGCGCGCTGGTGCCGAACGCCGACCTTGCCGCCGATCCGCGCGTGATCGCCAAATACCCCGTGCTCAGCCGCGCGCTGCTGGCGGGCGCATCCGGGCAGCTGCGCAACAAGGCGACGACGGGCGGCAACCTGCTTCAGCGCACGCGCTGCTATTATTTCTATGATACGGCCATGCCGTGCAACAAGCGCGAGCCGGGCGCGGGCTGCTCCGCGATCGGCGGGTTCAACCGCATCCTCGCGGTGCTCGGCACATCCGAGCATTGCATCGCGACGCATCCCGGCGACATGCCCGTCGCGATGCGCGCGCTCGACGCGACGATCGTCACGCTCAAGGCGGACGGCGACAAGCGGCGGATCAGCATCCACGACTTCTACCGCCTGCCGGGCGACCGGCCTGACCTCGAGACCGTGCTGGAGCCGGGCGAGCTGATCACGCATGTCGAACTGCCCGCGCCGCCCGAAGGCCGGCAGGTCTATCGCAAGGTGCGCGACCGCGCGTCCTATGCTTTCGCGCTCGTGTCCGTGGCCGGCGTGGTTAAGGTCGCGGACGGAAAGATCGCCTCCGCCGCGCTGGCGTTCGGGGGCCTTGGCCCGATGCCGTGGCGCGACGGCGCGGTCGAGGCCGCTTTGGTCGGCCAGGCGCCGTCGGACGCCGCCTTCGCCGACGCTGCCGATGCGCTGCTCGCCGACGCGAAGGGCTATGGCAGCAACGACTTCAAGATTCCGCTCGCGCGCCGGGTCCTGATCGCCACCTTGCGCGAACTCACGGGAGAATGAGCATGTTCGGTTTCGGCAAGAGCGACACCAATGCGCTGACCATGGACAAGCCGCACCCCGACAGCCTGCTCGACACGGGCGCGCAGGGGGTGATCGGCAAGCCGATCGACCGGATCGACGGACCGCTCAAGGTGTCCGGCCGCGCGACCTATGCGGCGGAATACGACTTCCCCGATCTGGCTTACGGTTTCCTCGTCCGCGCGACGGTCGGCGCGGGCAAGGTGACGGAGGTGGACGCGGACTCGGTGCGCGGCCTGCCCGGCGTGATCGACGTCATCACCGACTACAAGACCTTCATCCGCAACCCCGGCCAGGGCGGCGACACGAACAAGCCGCCGCAGGGCGTCGCCGACGTCGCCTATTTCGGCGAGCCGATCGCGATCGTCGTCGCGGACAGCTACGAGGCGGCGCGTGATGCCGCGCAGCAGTTGCGCGTATCCTATGAGGCGAAGGAAGGCCGGTACAGTTTCGCCGCCTATCGCGAGCAACACGACAAGCCGCCAGAGGGCGTGATGCCGCCCTATACGGGCACCGGCGACCCCGACGCGGCGTTCGAGGGCGCCGCCGTGAAGATCGACGCGACCTATACCACGCCGAGCCAGAATTCGGCGGCGATGGAGCCGCACGCCAGCACCGCGGTGTGGGAAGGCGACGAGTTGCACCTCTACGGCGCCTATCAGATGTTGAGCACCGACCGCATCCAGCTGGCGAAGGCGATGGGCATGAAGCCCGACAAGGTGCGCATCATCGCGCGCTACGTCGGCGGCGGCTTCGGCTCGAAGCTGGGCATCGCGCCGGAAAGCGTCGCGGCGGCGGTCGCGGCGAAGGCGATCGGCCGTCCCGTGAAATGCGTGATGGCGCGCCAGCAGGTGTTCGACGCCACTGTCCGGCGCTCCAACACCGAGCAGCGGGTGCGGCTGGGCGCGGATGCGGACGGCAAGCTCGTGATGCTCGGCCACAACAGCCTCGTCTCGAACCTGCCAGAGGAAAGCTTCTTCGAGCCGTGCGGGCAGGCGACGCAGTTCCTCTATGCCGCGCCCAACATCACGATCACGCACGACATCGTGCGGCTCGACTGGCTGCTCGCCGCGTCGATGCGCGCGCCGGGCGAGGCGGTCGGCATGATCGCGCTGGAATGCGCGATGGACGAGCTGGCGGAGGCTGTCGGGCTGGATCCGATCGAGCTGCGCAAGCGTAACGAGCCGGGCGAGCATCCGATCGACCATATCCCCTTCTCGTCGCGCCAGCTGGTGCCGTGTATGGAGCGTGGCGCGGCGCTGTTCGGTTGGAGCAAGCGCAAGCCGGCGGCGGGCGATCGCCGCGGCGAGTGGCTGTACGGCATGGGCATGGCGGCCTCCGCCCGGTCCAACATGCTGCAGAAATCGAGCGCCAAGGTGTCCGTCGACGGCCAGGGCCATGCGACGGTCGAGACCGACATGACCGACATCGGCACCGGTACCTACACCATCCTGGCGCAGATCACCGCGGAGATCCTGGGCCTGCCGATCGACGACGTGACGGTGAAGCTGGGCGACACCGCCTTCCCGCCCGCCGCCGGATCGGGCGGGTCGTTCGGTGCCGGGTCGAGCGGCACGTCGGTCTATCTCGCCTGCGAAGCCCTGCGCGGCCAGATCGCCGACAAGATGGGGGTCGCGGCGGATGGTCTGACGCTGAAGGACGGGCGCGCCATCGGCGACAACCGCTCCGTACCGCTCGCGGAGCTGGTCGGCGACGGGATCGCCGCGACGGGCGAGGTCGCGCCCGGCAAGCAGGAGAAGGAAACGCTCCAGTCGAGCTATGGCGCGCATTTCTGCGAGGTGGCGGTCAACGCGGTGACCGGCGAGGTGCGGATCAAGCGCATGCTGGGCGTCTTCGCGGGCGGCCGCATCCTCAATGCGAAGACCGCGCGCTCGCAGATCCTCGGCGGCGTCACCTTCGGGATCGGTACGGCGCTGTCCGAGGAATTGATGCACGATCCGCGCAACGGCAAGATCGTTAATCGCGACCTTGGCGAATATCACGTCCCGGTGAATGCCGACGTGCCGCAGATCGATGTCGAATTCCTGTCGGAGCGCGATATCCACGCCAATCCGATGCACGCCAAGGGCCTGGGAGAACTCGGCATCTCCGGCGCCGGCGCGGCGGTGGCGAATGCGATCTACAATGCCACCGGCGTTCGCGCGCGCGACTTTCCGCTCACGCTCGACAAGTTGCTGGACGGGCTGCCGGCGGTGTAGTCGGCAGCGCCCTTCCCCCACCGCGGGGAAGGACGAGGACGGGCGACGCCGCGCCTTGCGAGGTGCGCCCGATATGCACCCCCTCCCCTGACCGGGAGGGGCTTTTTCGTCGAAAGGACACCAATGGCCGAGAACGATAGCGTCATCGCCGCGGCACGGAATTGGGCCGGCGAGCCGATGGCGTTGGCGACCGTCGTGTCGACCTGGGGCTCCGCGCCGCGCCCGCGCGGCAGCCACATGCTCGTCCATGCCGACGGCCGGTTCGAAGGTTCGGTTTCCGGTGGTTGCGTCGAGAGCGACATCCTGCAGACCGCGGCCAATGTCATCGCCGGCGCGCCCTTCCAACTGAAGCGCTACGGCGTCGCGGACGCTTCGGCTTGGGAGGTCGGCCTGCCGTGCGGCGGCGAGATCGCTGTCATGGTCCAGCCGGTGACCGCCGCCGGCTTCGATCCCGAACTGTTCGACCGCATCGCCGACGCGCGTACCGAGGGACGCGCGCTGACCGTGACCACCGACCTTGCCACCGGCCACAGCGACCTGCGGCCGCAGGAAACGGGGGAGGTGTTCGTCAATCGCTACGACCCGCCGCGGCGGCTGCTCATCGTCGGAGCGGTACAGATCGCGCAGGCGCTTGCGCGGTTATCGACGACGCTGGGCATCGAGACCGTGGTGATCGATCCGCGTGCGCGCTTCCTGACCGAAGAGCGCTTTCCCGGGACAACGCTCGACGACCGCTGGCCCGACGAGGCCGTCGCGGCATGGCGCCCCGGTCCCGCGACCGCCGTCGTGACGCTGAGCCACGACATCAAGATCGACGACCCCGCGCTGACCGCCGCGCTGGCAAGCG
The DNA here is from genome assembly GCF_031082075.1 of Sphingomonas sp. GV3. Classification (NCBI taxonomy): domain Bacteria; kingdom Pseudomonadati; phylum Pseudomonadota; class Alphaproteobacteria; order Sphingomonadales; family Sphingomonadaceae; genus Sphingomonas; species Sphingomonas sp. GV3. The sequence goes on from NZ_JARWLE010000001.1 coordinate 1,545,638, forward strand.
ACGCCGCCTATGTCGGCGCACTGGGCAGCCGCAAGAGCCATGCAGCGCGGCGGGCAAGGCTCGCGGAGGCGGGACTGGACAGCGTGCAGATCGACCGGATCGACGGACCCGTCGGGATCGACATCGGTGCGGTCGGACCGTCCGAGATCGCGCTGTCGATCGCCGCCGCGATGGTGAAGGCCTTTCATGATCCGCGCTGAGGAATGCGTCCTCGTCCTGCTTGCCGCCGGACGATCGACGAGGATGGGCGACATCGGCAGCAAGCTCGACCAGCCGTTCCTGGGACGACCGCTGGGGCTGCATGTCGCGGTGGCGCTGGAGGACATGCCGTTCCGCGAACGCGTCGCCGTCTGCGGAAGCGCCGAATGCGATTATGCCCGGCACGGGTTCGCGATCGTCCGCAACGACGATCCCGCGCTCGGCCTGTCCAATTCCGTGCGGCTCGGCGTGGCGCGGGCGCGGGAGATCGGCGCGCGGGCGGTCGTGCTTGCCCTCGCCGACATGCCGCGCGTGACGGCGACGCATATCCATGCGTTGCTCGACGCGGCGGAGGGTGACGATGCGGTGGTGGCGTCGAGCGACGGCCGCCGCCCGAAGCCGCCGTGCGTGTTCGGGCGCAACCACTTCGATGCCCTCTGCGATCTCGAGGGTGACGAGGGTGCCCGGCGGCTGATCCTGGCGGGTAAGCACGTGGTCACGGTGCCAGCGGAGTTGATCGACGTCGACACGCCCGAGGAACTGGAGGAGCTGCGCCGGCTGGTCCATGCGCCGGAAGCAAGGACCCGATGGCGATAGCCTAAGCGGGCACGCGCATGAGCCGTGTTCCTGCGCACGCAGGAACCCAGAGCCTCGCACGCAATCGCCCGTAACCCTGGGCTCCCGCCTTCGCAGGAGCGCATCGAACGTCCTTGTCGGGGGCGTCGCCAGCGGCGCTAATCACTCGTGCCGCAGCGCGTCGATTGGGTTGAGCGCCGCGGCGCGTCGGGCCGGGAAATAGCCGAAGACGACGCCGATGATCGCCGAAATCGCGAAAGCGATGATGTTGATCTCCGGCACGAACAGGAACGGCAGATCGCCGAGCACGGACAGGAGGCCGACCGCCGCCTGCGCGAGCAGCAGGCCGATCAGCCCGCCCAGCATCGACAGCGCCACCGCCTCGACGAGGAACTGCGTCAGCACCTCGCGCGCGACCGCGCCGATCGCCAGGCGGATACCGATCTCGCGCGTGCGCTCCGTCACCGACACCAGCATGATGTTCATGATGCCGATGCCGCCGACGATCAGGCTGATCGCCGCCACCGCGGTGACGATGCGCGTCAGCAGCTGTGTCGTGCTGGTGAGCGTGTCGCTGATCTGCTTGGTGTCGAAGATGTTGAAATCGTCGTCCTTGCCGGCGGTGATGTTGCGGCGCTCGCGCAGCAGATCGGTGATCCCCGCCTGTACCGTGCTGGTCGAATAGGCCTGGTCGACGCCGACCAGCATCAGGCGGATGTCGCGATTGCCGGTGAAACGCCGCTGTACCGTCTTGATCGGCATGATGACGACATCGTCCTGGTCGCCGCCGAAACCGGCCTGCCCGCGCGTCGAGAGCACGCCGATCACGTCGCAGCTGATCGAACCGATGCGGAAGCGCGTGCCGACCGCCTCGCCGCCGCGCCACAGATTCTGACGCACCGTGCTGCCGATGATGCAAACCGCCCTGCCCGCGCTTTCCTCCTGCGGCGTCCAGTAGCGCCCGCTGGTCAGCGGCCAGGCCTGCACCTCGAAATACGCATTGGTGGTGCCGTTGATCGTCGTCTGCCAGTTCGCGCCCTCGTAGATCGCGGTGGCGCTCGCCTGTGCCTGCGGCGCGACGGCGGTGACGCCGGCGATCTGCTGCGCGATTGCGGTGACATCCTCGGGCTTGAACGGCGCGGGCGGCGGGCCGCCGCCGCCGCGCCCGAAGCCCTGGCCCGGGCGGATCTGGAGGATGTTGGTGCCGAGCGACGAGATGTTCTTCTGCACCTGTGCCGTGGTGGCGCGCCCGAGCGTCACCATCGTCACGACCGCCGCGACGCCGATGATGATGCCGAGCGTCGTCAGGAAAGAGCGCAGCTTGTGCCGTGCGATCGACCGGAGCGCGAGAAGAAGCGTGGTGCCGAACATCTATTGCGCCTTCCGCGACGGAACGCTGTCCGTCGCTACATTCGTCATTCCCGCGGAGGCGAAAATCCAGACACGCTGCCAATGCGCTTCCTGCGGGAAGCTCGGCGTGTCTGGAGCCCCGCCTTGGCGGGGATGACGATCGCCAGGAGCGCGCGCCGGAGCTCCCTCGCTCACGCCACCGGCTCCCCGGCGCGGTGGTTGGCCTCGATCCGCTCGACCAGCCCGTCCTTGAAATGAACCACGGTGTGCGCGAACGCCGCCATGTCGGGCTCGTGCGTCACCATCAGCACGGTGATCCCGCTGTTGGCGTTGAGGTCCGAAAGCAGTTCCATGATCTCCACCGAGCGTTCGGAATCGAGATTGCCGGTCGGCTCGTCGGCGAGCAGCACGTCGGGCTGCGTCACGATCGCGCGGGCGATGGCGACGCGCTGCTGCTGACCGCCGGACAGTTCGGCGGGCGTATGGTCCCACCATTTCGCCAGTCCGACCTTGTCCAGCGCCGCCATCGACGCCTCGCGCCGCGCCTGCTTGCTGTCGCCGCGATAGAGCAAGGGCAGCTCGACATTCTCCAGCGCCGTGGTCCGCGCCAGAAGGTTGAACCCCTGGAAGACGAAGCCTAGATATTTGCGGCGGAGCAAGGCGCGCTGGTCACGGTCGAGTGCCTCGACGTGATGGCCGCGGAACAGGAATTCGCCGCCCGTCGGCACGTCGAGGCATCCCAGGATGTTCATCGTCGTCGACTTGCCCGATCCCGACGCACCCATGACCGCGATGAAGTCGCGCGCGTGGATGTCCAGATCGATGCCCTTCAGCGCCTGGAACGCGGTCGCACCCTCGCCATAGGTCTTGGTGATGCCGCGCAGCCGGATCAGCGGGTCGCCGGCGGGCAGTGGCGGCGGCTTACTGGCCACGCTGGCCACCACCCGCCCCGGCACCGCCGCGCCGCCGGCCCGCGCCGCCACCGCTGCTGCTGCCATCGCTGCTCGCGAGCTGCCCGGTAATCACCTGCGCGCCGGGCTTCAGGCCGCCGCTCAGCACCTCGGTCATCTGGCCATTGGTCGCGCCGGTGGTCACCTGCACCGGCTGCGGCTGGCCGTCCGCGCCCTTGACGTAGACGGTCTGCGTCGCGCCATAGCCGACGGTCGCCTGGCGCTGGTTGTTCCGCCGCATCCGCCGCATCGTCAGCGATCCCGCGATGCCGTCGCCGTCCGACGACGCACCGCTCGTCGGCTTGAACCGCAGCGCCGCATTCGGGACGAGCAGCACGTTCTTCTTCTCGGAGGTGACGATGTCGGCGGTCGCCGTCATGCCGGGGCGCAGCTGCAGCGTCGGATTGGCCACCGTCAGATCGGCGGCGTAGGAGACGACCTGGTTGCTGGTCGCGGCCGTGCTGCTCGTCGAGGACGAGGAGGTGCTCGCCGCGCTCACAGTCAGGTTCGAACCGAGATTGACCCGCGTGATCGTCGCGGGAAACGTCTTGCCCGGAAAGGCATCGACGGTGAAGCTCGCCTTCTGGCCGGGCTTGACGCCGCCGACATCGGCTTCGTCGATCGCGACCTCAAGCTTCATGCTCGACAGATCCTGCGCGATCACGAACAGGGTCGGCGTGTTGAACGACGCCGCGACGGTCTGGCCGGGATCGACCTGCCGCGCCAGCACGACGCCGTTGACGGGCGAGCGGATGATCGCGCGCTGCCGCTGCGTCTCGCTCTGGGCGAGCAGCGCGCGGGAGGCCGCGACGTTCGCCTGCGCGGTCTTCAGCGCCGCGATGGCCCGCTGATAATCGGCACGGCCGGTCTGCAGTTCAGTGCCCGACGGAACGCGCCCCCCCGACAGCTTGTAGACATCTTCCAGCCGGGCGAGCTGCGCGCGGCTTTCCGCCACGGTGGCCTGCGCCTGGTTCACCTGGGCGACGTTGGCGGCGATCTGCGCCTGCTGCTGCTTGATCTGGTCGTCGATCTGCTGCGGATCGATCAGGGCGAGCGGCTGGCCCGCGGTGACACGGTCGTTGACGTCAACGACGACCTTGGTGACGAGCCCGGACAACTGCGAGCCGACGGTGACCTGCGTCGTCGGCGCGAGCTTGCCGGTGGCCGAGACGCTGACCGTCAGGTCGCCGCGATCCGCCGGCTGCGTAGCATAGTCCGCCGTTTTCTTGCCGCCGAAACAGCGGCTGACAAGCAGGCCGAGCAGGATCACGCCGATGACGATCAGTATCCATTTCAGGTAGCGTCGCCACGCCGGCACCGGCTTCACGCCCAGGAATTCGTCGGTCGTCTGCATTGCCGTGTCCTGGGCCATCAGCGGGTCTCTGTACCGGAAGGAAGCGGGGCGCCGCGTGCGGGCGCCTCGGGGATGACATTGGGGTCCCAGCCGCCGCCCAAGGCATTGTACAATGCGACGAGCGCCGTCGCCCTGTCCGACTGGGCCTGGGTCAGCCCGTTCTGCGCGGACAGAAGCGCCGATTCCTGCGTGTTGAGCGTGGTGAAATCGGTGAGACCAGTGCGATACTGGCTGCGCGCAAGGATCGCCGAATTGTTCGCCGCCTCGTAGGCGATGCGGAACTGCGTCTCGCGCCGACGCGCGGTATCGAGCGCGACGATCGCGTTCTCGATATCCTCCAGCGCAGTCAGTACCGTCCCCTTGTAGGCGGCATAGGCGGCATCGGTCGCCGCCTCGTTAGCGCGCACGACGCTGCGCAGCCGGCCGCCGTTGAAAATCGCCTGGGTCAGACCGGCGAACAGGCTGCCGGTAATGGCGCTCCCCAGGCTGCCCAACCCCGTCGCATTGGTGTTGACGTTGCCGGAGATCGCCAGCGCCGGATAGAGTGCCGCCTTGGCGACGCCGATCCGCGCCGTCGCCGCCGCGAGGGTCCGTTCAGCGGAGCGGACGTCGGGACGCCGGCGAAGCGCGTCGGCGGGGATGCCGACGCCGACCGTCTCCGGTCCGCGCGGGATCGGGCGCGCCGCCGCGAGCTGGCCGCGCAATGCGCCCGGGGCCTGTCCGGTCAGCACGCCGAGCCGCGCTACCGCGGCGGCATATTGCTGCTCGATCTGCGGGACGGTCGCGGCGGTCTGCGCACGCTGGCTGCGCGCCTGCTCGACGTCGACCGACGAGACGAGTCCCGCCTGCACGCGGAAACCCGCGATCTCCAGATTGTCGTCCTGTATCGCGAGGCTGGCACGCGCATTGACGAGCTGCGCCTGATAGGCGCGGGCCAGGATATAGTTGCTCGCCACCTCGCTCTCGACCGTCAGCAACGCCGTGGCGTAGTCGAACCCGCTGGCCTGATATTGCGCGCGGCTCGACTCGACGGTGCGGCGCACCTCGCCGAACAGGCCAAGCTGGTAGCTGGCGGAGAGACCGGCGGAAAAACTGTTGCTGCCGCCCCCGCCCGTATCGACGACCGTGCCGTCCGGCAGCGTGAACGACCGGCCGCCGCCGCGCAGATTCTCGTTGCGTTGATAGCCCGCCGATCCCGACAGCGTCGGCAACAGCTGCGCACGGCTTTGCACCAGGGCCTCACGCGCCTGACGCAGCCGCGCCACTGCCTGTGCGACGTCGGTATTGGCCTGGCGCGCCTGTTCGACGAGCTGCCCGAGAACGGGATCGTCGAAGTTCGACCACCAGCGCGTCAGATCCTCCGGCGTCTGCGGCGCGGGAACCGAATAGCCTGCCGGCACCCCGAGTTCGGCCGCCGTCCTCGGCCGATAATCCGGCCCGACGGTACAGCCGGCGAGCGCCGCGGTCAGCAGAAGGAAGGCGGGGGCACGGGACATGGCGTGATGTGTGGCCAACACACCCGCCACCTGTCCAGCCTTAATCTGTCGCAGAATGTCGCGGCTGTCATGTTACTCGAGTTCGAGGATCACCTGATCGACGGCCAAGCTGTCGCCCGCTGCGGCGCTCAGCGCCTTGACGGTGCCGCTCTTTTCGGCGCGCAGGATGTTCTCCATCTTCATCGCCTCGACCACCGCGAGCGGCTGGCCGGCCTCGACCTTGTCGCCGGCGGCAACGTCGAGACGGACGAGCAGGCCCGGCATCGGCGCGATCAGGAACCGCGACAGATCCGGCGGCACCTTCTCGATCAGATGCTGCGCGAAGGGCGCGACATGCGCCGGCAGCACGCGCGCGACGTGGCTGGCGCCGCGGGTCGTCAGCCGGAAGCCGCTGCGCGTCGGCGCGATGCGGACCGACAGCCGCTCGTCCTCACCAAGCTCCGCCTCGATCATCCGATCGCCGGGCGTATATTCGATGCCGATCTCCAGCGGCGCGCCGTCGACGGTGATGCCGTCGGTCGAGACGCCGACGGCATGATCGACGCCGCCGATCCGCACCGTCCAGTCGGCCGGCGGGCGCAGGCGATGGCCGAGTTGTCCATCGACCCGCCGCGCACGGTCCGCCTGCGCGGTCGCGGCAAAGGCGGCAACCGCCGCAAGCTCGCGCAGCAGGCCGTCCGACGCGGGCGCGCCATGGAAGCCCTCGGGATATTCCTCCGCGATGAAGCCGGTGGTCAGCCGTCCTTCGCGGAAGCGCGGATGCTGCATCAGGGCCGACAGGAAATCGATGTTGGTGCCCGGCCCCTCGATCTCGAACGCGTCCAGCGCTGCGATCTGCGCATCGATCGCCGCCTCGCGCGTCGGCGCCCAGGTGATCAGCTTGGCGATCATCGGATCGTAGAACATGCTGACCTCGCCACCCTCGGCGACGCCGTCGTCGACGCGGACGATGGCCTGGGGCTCGGCGTGCCCTTCCCCCTCACCGTCATCCCCGCGCAGGCGGGGATCAAGAGACGCGGCGTCCGCGGCTCCATCGGCGACATGGGTTATGGATCCAAGCCTGCGCGTCGATGACGGACGTCCGTCTGCGGCCTCGCTCGCCGGCGGCGGATTGTACCGCACCAGCCGGCCGATGCTCGGCAGGAAGCCGCGATATGGATCCTCGGCATAGACGCGGTTCTCGACCGACCAGCCGTTGATCCCCACATCCGCCTGACTGAAGGCGAGGCGCTCGCCGTAAGCGACGCGGATCATCTGCTCGACGAGGTCGAGGCCGGTAATCTCCTCGGTCACCGGATGCTCGACCTGCAGCCGCGTATTCATCTCGAGGAAGTAGAAGCTCTCGCCGGTCGTATCCGCGCCCGAGACGATCAGCTCGACCGTGCCGGCCGAGTAATAGCCCACCGCACGCGCCAGCGCGACCGCCTGCTCACCCATCGCGGCGCGCATCTTCGGCGTGACAAAAGGCGACGGCGCTTCCTCCACCACCTTCTGGTGGCGGCGCTGCACCGAGCATTCGCGCTCGTTGAGATAGACGATGTTGCCGTGCTGATCGCCGAGCACCTGGATTTCGATATGGCGCGGGCTCTCGATGAACTTCTCGATGAAGACGCGGTCGTCGCCGAAGGACGCAAGTCCTTCCCGCTTCGTCGCCTCGAAACCCTCGCGCACGTCCTGTTCGCTCCAGGCAAGGCGCATGCCCTTGCCGCCGCCGCCGGCGGACGCCTTCATCATCACCGGATAGCCGATGTCGGACGCGATCCGCACCGCCTCGTCGGTGTCGGCGATCTCGCCGAGATAGCCGGGCACGACGTTGACGCCGGCCTGCTTGGCCAGCTTCTTCGATTCGATCTTGTCGCCCATCGCCGCGATCGCGTTCGGCGGCGGCCCGACGAAGGCGATCCCCGCCTCCGCGCACGCCCGCGCGAAGCTCTCCCGCTCGGACAGGAAGCCATAGCCGGGGTGAATGCAATCGGCGCCGGTCTCCTTGGCGGCGAGCAGGATCAGCTCGGCCTTCAGATAGCTCTCCGCCGCCGGCGCCGGCCCGAGCCGCACCGCCTCGTCCGCCATCAGCACATGCGGGCTGCGCGCGTCGGCATCGGAATAGACCGCGACGGTCTTGATCCCCATCCGCCTGGCGGTGCGGAACACGCGGCAGGCGATCTCACCGCGATTGGCGACCAGGATTTTCTTGAACATCCTCTTCTCCCCACCCGCTTGCGGGAGGGGCCGGGGAGGGCCTGTCCACGCGCGGGCATTGTCTGGTGTCGGGAGGACGCCCCTCCCCTAGCCCCTCCCGCATGCGGGAGGGGGGACTTACTCCGCCGCCTCCGCCAGCCGGCACTCCGCCGCCATCGGCGTGACGCCCAGCTTGGCGAACAGCGCGGCGTCCTTGTCGTCGCCGGCATTGCCCGCCGTCAGCAGCTTGTCGCCGGTGAAGATCGAATTGGCGCCTGCCATGAAGCACAGGGCCTGCGTCGCCTCGGACATGCTCTCGCGGCCCGCCGACAGGCGCACCATGCTTTCGGGCATGGTGATGCGCGCCACCGCGACGGTGCGGACGAATTCGATGTCGTCGATTTTGGCGAGCGGCGTGTCGGCCAGCATGTCGCCGAGCACCGTGCCCTTCACCGGCACCAGCGCATTGACCGGCACGCTGCCGGGATGCTCGGGCAAGGTGGCGAGCGCATGGATGAAGCCGACGCGATCCTCGCGCGTCTCGCCCATGCCGACGATGCCGCCGCAACAGACGTTGATCCCCGCCGACCGCACCGCGTCGAGCGTGTCGAGCCGCTCCTGGAACGTCCGCGTCGTGATCACGTCGCCGTACCGCTCCGGCGAGGTATCAATGTTGTGATTGTAGTAATCGAGCCCCGCCGCCGCGAGCCGCTGCGCCTGATGCGGCTCGAGCATGCCGAGCGTCATGCAGGTCTCCATGCCCATCGCGCGCACACCCTCGACCATCGCGACGATCGCGTCCATGTCGCGGTCCTTGGGATTGCGCCACGCCGCGCCCATGCAGAAGCGGGTCGACCCATTGTCCTTCGCCTGCGCCGCCTTCTGCAGCACGGCACGCACGTCCATCAGCTTGGTCGCCTTGACGCCGCTCTCCGCGCTGACCGATTGCGAGCAATAGCCGCAATCCTCCGGGCAGCCGCCGGTCTTGATCGACAACAGGGTCGACAATTGCACCTGGCTCGGCGCGTGATGCGCGCGATGCACGCCCTGCGCCTGCCACACAAGTTCGTCGAACGGCAGGTCGAACAAGGCTGCGATCTCGTCGCGGGTCCAGTCGTTACGGGTCATGTCAGGATCGCCGGTGTGAAGTTGTACAGGAACGCGCCGACCCCGCCCGAAAGCAGGAGGCTGACGGCCGCTTGCGCGATACGGATCGCCCGCGCAACCTTGTCGCGCGGTTGCGGCGTCACCTCGAGGCCGGCGAGGTGGGACGCCATCAACAGGCTGACGACGCCGGCCAGGCCGATGAAGCCGAGAATGACGATCAGCTGCTTGTGCTCGAACCTCGTGCCCTGTCCGTCGGCGAAGGCGAAGACGCCGCCCAGCGAGACGAGCGCGATGCCGGTCGCATGCTTGAAGAAATCATAGGACCGGCCGAACGGCAGCTCGCCCTCCGGCGCGTCGTCCGCCTCGATCACGCGGCTTCCTCCTCGGGCGGCATGTTGTGGCCGAGCAGGCGCAGCACGTCCTCCGCCGCCTTGATCAGGTTCGTGCCGGGACCGAAGATCGCCTGCACGCCCGCATCCCGCAGCATCTGGTAATCCTGTGCCGGGATGACGCCGCCGGCGATCACCTTGATGTCCGGCCGCCCCGCATCCTTCAGGTGGCCGATCAGCTCGGGGATGAGCGTCTTGTGGCCCGCCGCAAGGCTCGAAGCGCCGACGACGTCGACCTGCTTCTCCAGCGCCAGCGCGCTCGCTTCCTTCGGCGTCTGGAACAGCGGTCCCGGCACGACCTCGAAGCCGAGGTCGCCGAACATGGAGCTGACCAGATTGGCGCCGCGATCGTGGCCGTCCTGCCCCATCTTGGCGACGAGCATGCGAGGCTTGCGCCCGAGCCGGCGCTCGGTCGCCTCGACGCCGCGCACCAGCCGCGCCCAGCGCTCGTCGTCGGTATACGCGCCGCCATAGACGCCCTTCACGGGCTTGGGATGCGTGCCGAACCGGCCGAACACGTCCTCCATCGCCGCCGAGATCTCGCCCAGCGTCGCACGCGCCCGCGCCGCTTCGACCGCAAGCGCGAGCAGATTGTCACCGCCCCGCGCACCTTCGCGCAGCGCATCGAGCGCACGCTGGCACGCGGCCTCGTCGCGCGTCGCCTTGACGCGTTCGATGCGGCGGATCTGCGCCTCGCGCACCGCGACATTGTCGACGTCGAGAATGTCGATCGGCGCCTCGTCCGCGAGACGGTATTTGTTGACGCCGACGATCACGTCCTCGCCCCGGTCGACCCGCGCCGCCCGCGCCGCCGCCGCCTCCTCGATCATCGCCTTGGGCCAGCCGGCGGCGACCGCCTTGGCCATGCCGCCCTCGCGCTCGACCCGCTCGATGATCGCCCAGGCGCCGTCGACCAGGCTCTTCGTCAGGCTTTCGACGTAATAGCTGCCGCCGAGCGGGTCGACGACCTTGGTCATCCCCGTCTCTTCCTGCAGCACGATCTGGGTGTTGCGCGCGATACGCGCGGAGAAGTCGGTGGGCAGCGCGATCGCCTCGTCGAGCGCGTTGGTGTGCAGCGACTGGGTGCCGCCCAGCATAGCCGCCATCGCCTCGATCGTGGTGCGCATGACGTTGTTGTACGGGTCCTGCTCGGTCAGCGACACGCCGCTGGTCTGGCAATGGGTGCGCAGCATCTTGGACCGTTCGTCCTTCGCGCCCAGCTGCGTCATCGCCCGATGCCACAGTACCCGCGCCGCGCGCAGCTTCGCCACCTCCATGAAGAAGTTCATGCCGATCGCGAAGAAGAAGCTCAGCCGCCCGGCGAACTTGTCGATGTCGAGGCCCGACGCCACGCCGTATTTCACATAGTCGATGCCGTCGGCGATGGTGAAGGCGAGCTCGTGGAGCTGCGTCGCCCCAGCCTCCTGCATGTGATAGCCGCTGATCGAGATGCTGTTGAACTTCGGCATCTCGCGCGACGTATAGGCGAAGATGTCCGAAATGATCCGCATGCTCGGCTCGGGCGGATAGATGTAGGTGTTGCGGACCATGAACTCCTTGAGGATGTCGTTCTGGATGGTCCCGTCGAGCAATTTGCGGTCGACGCCCTGTTCCTCGCCGGCGACGATGAAGAAGGCGAGGATCGGGATCACCGCGCCGTTCATCGTCATGGAGACCGACATCCGGTCGAGCGGGATGCCGTCGAACAGGATCTTCATGTCCTCGACGGTGTCGATCGCGACGCCGGCCTTGCCGACGTCGCCCGTCACGCGCGGATGGTCGCTGTCATAGCCGCGGTGCGTCGCGAGGTCGAAGGCGACGGACAGGCCCTTCTGCCCCGCGGCGAGGTTGCGACGGTAGAAGGCGTTCGATTCCTCGGCGGTCGAAAAGCCGGCGTACTGGCGGATCGTCCATGGCCGGCCCGCGTACATCGACGCGCGAACACCGCGCGTGAACGGCGCGAAGCCAGGCAGGCCCGGGTCCCAGCCTTCGACATCGGCCTCGGTGTAGAGCGGCTTGACGTCGATCCCCTCAGGCGTGTGCCAGGTCAGGTCCTTGCCCTTCACCTCCCTGGTTGCGGCGGCCTGCCAGTCGGCGAGGGTCGGGCGCGGCGACGGTTCGGGCTGCGCCGCAGGAGCACGGGTGCTGCCCGCGTCCTCGCCCAGGTTCGTCTCGATCTCCGCCACGTCACGCTCCCCTGAACGCGGGGGTGCGCTTCTGCAGGAAGGCCATGCCGCCCTCCATCGCATCGGCGGTGCCGCGCATCGCGCGCTGGTCGTCAGCCTCGCGCGCCAGCGCGGTTTCGAGGTCGCTTTCGAGAGCGGCCGCCAGGCCACGGCGAATGGCGCCGAGCGCCACCGTCGGACCGGCCGCGAGACGTGTCGCGAGCGCGAGGGCCGTGTCGTCGAGCGCGTCGTCGGCGACGACCTTGTGGATCATGCCCCAGTCCAGCGCCTTCGCGGCCGGCACGCGCTCGCCCAGCAGCATCATCTCCGCCGCCCGCGCCCGCCCGACGAGGCGCGGCAGCAGCCAGCTCGCGCCGCCGTCCGGCACCAGGCCGATGTTGACGAACGCCTGCAGGAAATAGGCGCTCTCGCTCGCGATGCAGAAATCGGCGGCGAGCGCCAGGCTGCAGCCGATGCCCGCGGCCGGGCCGCGCACCGCGCTGACCACGGGCACGCCGGCCTTGGCGATCGCGAGGATGGCGGGATTGTACGACCCGGTCAGCGCGGCATGAGTCGCGGCACCGGGATCCTCGCTGCCGAGCGCCCCCATGCCGACATCTGCACCCGAGCAGAACGCCCGACCGGCGCCCTGGATCAGGATCGCGCGCGCGCCGCCCAGGTCGGCGACCGCCGCCGTGATCGCCTCGAACACCGACGGCGGCGCCGCGTTGAGGCGGTCCGGACGATTGAGTGTCAGCACGAGCACGTCGCCGCGCCGCTCGGTCAGCAATTGATCGACGGCCATATCCGCCTCTCCCTATCTCCAAGGTTCGCCGGCGAAGCCGTGCCCGCCCGCGTCGTTGTCGGGGCCATGGACCGCGCGCGGCTTCGGTTCAAGGGGATCAGCCGTGATGCCCCTCCGCCGGGCTTTCCATAAGCTCGACCAGCATGCCGCCCATGTCGCGCGGATGGAGAAAGACGATCGGCGTGCCGTGCGCGCCGATGCGGGGCTCGCCGAGCACGGTCGCGCCCTTCGCCTTCAGGTCGGCGACCGCGGCGTGGATGTCGGGCACCTCGAAACAGACGTGATGCTGCGCGCCCGCCGGATTCTTCTTCAGGAAGCCGGCGATCGGGGATGCATCGTCATAGGGCTCGATCAGCTCGATCTGGGTGTTGGGCGTGTCGATGAAACACACCTTCACGCCCTGCGCCGGCAGGTCGAACGGCTCGCCGATCACCGTCGCGCCGAGCAGGGTGCGGTAAGTCTCGATCGACTGCGCGATCGAGGGCGTCGCGACACCGACATGATTGAGGCGGCCGAGGGTCATAGATCTTTGCTCCCAAGCGCTACGAACATCAGGGTTCCGAATCCGACAAAAGCGAGACCCATGACCCCAGCGAGGGCCGTCCCGATGATGGTCATCCAGAAGTGGAAAGGCCGGTCCTCTCGTGCATAGGATCCATGCCGACCCCGCCCGACCCCCGCGCGATATTCCCTCAGGGCCGCGCGAGGACAGTGAAAACCGAAGAATCCGCCCAGCAGGATCATGCAGACCGCGGTAGCGACATCACGAGTCACAGCGGGATGTTGTCATGCTTTTTCCACGGATTCTCCAGCGCCTTGTTCTTCAGCTTGCGCAAGCCCAGCGCGATGCGGCGACGGGTGGAATGCGGCTGGATCACCTCGTCGATGAAGCCCTTGCTCGCCGCGACGAAGGGGTTGGCGAAGCGCGCCTCGTATTCGGCTGTACGTTCGGCGATCTCCTCGGGCGTGCGCCCGCGGAAGATGATCTCGACCGCGCCCTTGGCGCCCATCACCGCGATCTCGGCGGTCGGCCAGGCGTAGTTGAGGTCGCCGCGCAGATGCTTGGAGGCCATCACGTCGTATGCGCCGCCATAGGCCTTGCGCGTGATGACGGTGATCTTGGGCACCGTCGCCTCGGCATAGGCGAACAGCAGCTTGGCACCATGCTTGATGATGCCGTTATGCTCCTGCGCCGTGCCGGGCAGGAAGCCGGGGACGTCGACGAAGGTCACGATCGGGATCTCGAAGGCGTCGCAGAAGCGCACGAAGCGCGCCGCCTTCTTCGATGAATTGATGTCGAGCACGCCGGCCAGCACCATCGGCTGGTTGGCGACGATGCCGACGGTGCGCCCCTCGACCCGGCCGAAGCCGCAGATGATGTTCGCCGCATGCGCCGGCTGCACCTCGAAGAAGTCGCCCTCGTCGACGGTCTTCCGGATCAGCTCGTGCATGTCGTACGGCTGGTTGGCGTTCGCCGGAACGAGCGTGTCGAGGCTCGGCTCGATCCGGTCCCACGCATCCGCTGTCGGCCGCTCGGGCACGGGCTCGCGGTTCGAGGCGGGCAGGAAGTCGATGAAGTCGCGCGCGGCGAGCAGCGCCTCGATATCGTCCTCGAACGCGACGTCGGCGACGCTGGTCTTGGTCGTGTGCGTCACCGCGCCGCCCAGCGCCTCCTGCGTCACCACCTCGTTGGTCACCGTCTTCACCACGTCGGGGCCGGTGACGAACATGTAGCTCGAATCCTTCACCATGAAGATGAAGTCGGTCATCGCGGGGCTGTAGACCGCGCCGCCCGCGCACGGCCCCATGATCAGGCTGAGCTGCGGCACTACGCCCGATGCGAGCACGTTGCGCTGGAACACCTCGGCATAGCCTCCCAGGCTCGCGACGCCCTCCTGGATGCGCGCGCCGCCGCTGTCGTTCAGGCCGATCACAGGCGCTCCGACTTTCATCGCCATATCCATGATCTTGCAGATCTTCTGCGCGTGGCGTTCGGACAGCGAGCCGCCGAAGACGGTGAAGTCCTGGCTGAACACGAAGACCAGCCGGCCGTTGATCGTGCCCGATCCGGTGACGACGCCATCGCCCGGTATCACCTGGTCCGCCATGCCGAAATCGACGCAATTATGCTCGACGAACATGTCGACCTCTTCGAAGCTGCCCTCGTCGAGCAGCACGGCAAGCCGCTCGCGCGCGGTCAGCTTGCCCTTGGCGTGCTGCGCCGCGATGCGCTTCTCACCCCCGCCCAGGCGCGCTGCGGCGCGGCGGCGGTCGAGTTCCTGGATCGTCGATGACATGGCCTCTCCTGCGAGCGTGTCCGCCCTCTATGGCATGGCCGGACACGAGGACACGCGCCGCGGCATCGAAGCCGCGGTGTCGCGCCCCCGGGGCGACCGTTGCTTTCGCGCATAGGCAGCCGACGGCGTACGAATCAACCCCCGCGACCCCTGCCCGACAGGCTCCGCGGCCCTGCCAGGCTCAGCGCAGACGGTCGAGCGTCGCCAGCACCACGTCGTTGCTCCGCATCGGCACGCCCAACACAAAGCGTCCGTCGGCGCTGACCGTCACGGTGCGCTGCACTTCCGGCAGGTCGCGCGTCAGCCCCTGCAGTTCCGCGAGTTGGGCCGGCGACAAGGTCGTGGGCGATCCCATTTCCAGCCAACGCGTCTGTGGATCGTTCGCGCGAAAGCCGGTTCGGTACAACGCCAGCCTGTAGCTTCCCGGCTTGAGGCCCGTGAAGCGCAGGGAGCGCGGCGCGTCGCGCGAGGCGGGCAACACCTTCGTAAAGAACGGGCGGTTACTGACGTCCTGTCGCGGCTGGCGCCAATCCCAGGTGAGCACGGCCGTGTGAACGCCATCGGTCGCGGCCATAGCCTGCGCCTCGTCCATGGGCACGTCGCGGCCGGTGAGCGCGTGGAGATATTTATAGGCGAACCAGGCCGGCTTGCGGATGCCCTCGCGGTTCATCAGGCCGAAACCGCCGTGAAACGGGGTCGGCGGCGGCCCCGACTCCTCGAACAGGTCGCTGTAGGTCCAATAGCTCATGCCCTGCGCCAGGCCGCGTGTGGCACGCAGCTTCTGCAGGATATAGGCGGCGCTGATATAGCTGTCGTGGACGGGATCGCGCGGCGTGTAGCTGGCGCTCCATTCGGTGAAATACAGCGGCAGCCCCGTGTAGCGGGTGGCGTCGATCTCGCTGCGGACCCGGCGCACGTCGCCGATCACGGCATCCGGACTGGCCGACAGCTTGGTATCCTCCTGCCCCTTTTCGTCGAGGAACCCGCCATCCACGCCATAGGTGTGGGTGGTGACGAAATCGATCGGGATGTCGCGCGCCGCCGTCCGCGCGAGCAGGTCCGGCACCCAGGCGGCCCCGGCCGTCGCGGGTCCGCCGACCTTGAGGGCCGGGTCGATCGCCTTGATCGCGCGCGCGCTCGCCTCGTACAGCTGGAAATAGGCTTCCTTGTCCGCCTTTTCCCAGAAGCCGGCAAGGTTGGGCTCGTTCCACACTTCGAAATACCAGCGCCGCACCTCGTCCGCGCCGTAGCGCGCGTGCATGTGGCGGACGAACGCGTCGACCAGCGCACGCCATGCCTCGGGCTGCGGATGGGAGGTATTCCCCTTCCAGTAGAAGATCGTCTGGTCCGACGTCTTGATCGCATCGGGCGTGAAGCCGAGTTCGACGAACGGGCGGATGCGCCGCGCGCGCAAGGCGTCGAACAGCCGGTCGAGGCCGCGCCAGTCGTAGACGATCCGCCCGTCCTGCCGCTTCACCGTGCCGAGCGCGTCGTGAAACGGAGCGTGGAAGCGGACGTAACGAAAGCCGAGTTCGTCCACCGCGACGCGCAGCTGCGCCAGGCTGTCGGCGCGTGACAGGGTGCCCGCGAAGTCCGAGCCGACCGACAGGTCGAACGCCCGGTCGAGCGGCGCGCCGGCGCGCGCCACGTCGACGGTCACCGCCCGCTCCTGCTGCGCCGCGGTCGGTGCCGCACACAGCATCGCGCAGGCCAGCATCGCCGCACGAAACCCTATCCTCATCGTCCCCTCCCCCTCCACGGTTCACCCGAGCGAATCGCCACGCAGTCGCCAAAGAGCTGGCCCCGCCGCCGTTTCGATCGACGATAGTCGGCGAGGACCAACAATGATAGCGCTCTCAGTATCGGCAACAAATGGCCAAAACCCGCTGCAACCAGTCGGCGATCTGTCATATACCATCGCTATCGCGGCATCTTGTCCACTGGAGGCCTGCCTTGCGTCTGTTTTGCGCCCTCGCCCTTGTCGTTGCACCCGGCGTTGCCGCTTCTTCGCCCTCGCAGGATTCCAGCGGACAGGCGCTGCCGACTGGCCAGCGACTGACGCCCACCGCGGCGCCCGGCGCGCGGTTCGAGCCGCTGGTGACGCATGCGGGTCCCCAGCCGGCAACCTTGGCCGACGGCGCCGCAGCGATTGCGGTCAGTCCCGACCGGCGCGAGATGCTGGTACTGACGAGCGGCTTCAATCGCTTCAACGGGCCCGATGGCAAAGTCGTCGCCGCGCAGTCGACGCAGTTCGTGCTGCGGTACCGGATCGATGCGCGTGGCAGCCGGTTGATCCAGTCGCTGCAGGTGCCCAACAGCTTCGGCGGGATCGCCTGGCGCCCGGACGGCGGTGGATTCGTCGTCGGCGGGGGCGTGGACGATACGTTGCACCTGTTCGCTCGTCGCGGCGCGACCTTCGCGGCGGCCGGAACGATCCCCCTCGGCCATGCTGTCGGGCTCGGCGCGGACGTCAAGCCGCAGGCGGCCGGCGTCGCGGTGAGCCCGGACGGGCGGCGCGCCCTCGTCGCCAATTATTACAATGACTCGGTCAGCCTGGTCGACCTCGCCGCGCGCCGTGTCGTCGCGGAGCAGGATCTGCGTCCCGGCAAGATCGACCCGAGCCAGAGCGGGGTCGCCGGCGGCGAAAACCCCTTTGCGATCGCCTGGACCGATACGGGCCACGCCTGGGTGTCCGCGCCGCGCGACCGCCAGCTCGTGGCATTGTCGGTGGGCGACGCAGGCGTTCGCGTGACCGCGCGCGTCGCGACGCTCGGCGCGCCCACCGCGCTGCTGGTCGACAAGCGACAGCACCGCCTGTTCGCGACCGAGGACAATGCCGATCGGCTCGCGGTCGTCGACCTCGCCGCGGGGCGCCTCGCGGCCGAGCCGCGCCTGACGCTGCCCGCCGCGCTGGCGGCCCCCGCGCTCGGCAAGGGGCTCAATCCCAACGGCCTCGCGCAATTGCCGGACGGACGGCTGCTCGTCACGCTCGGCGGCATCAATGCGGTGGCGGTGGTCGCGCCTTCGGCGGGCGGCGGGGCCGTCACGGGCCTCGTCCCGACCGGCTGGTATCCCAGCGCGGTCGCGACCAGCGCCGATGGCGCGCGCGTCTTCGTCGTGAACCGCAAGAGCCCGCCGGGCCCCAATCCGAACGGTTGCGCGCCGCAGCTCGCCATCTACCGCGGACAGCCGAACGCCTGCGGCGCGGCCAACCAATATATCTTCCAGCTGGAAAAGGCCGGGCTGCTGCAGTTCCCAATGCCACGGGATACCGTGCTTGCCGCAACGACGCTGCAGGTGGCGGCCAATATCGGCCTGCCGGGCGCGGCGGACCGTGCCGCTGCCGAGGCGCGGATGGCGGCGATCCGCGCACGGATCAAGCACGTCGTCTTCATCATAAAGGAGAACCGCACCTACGACCAGGTGCTCGGCGACCTGGAGATCGGCAATGGCGACCCGCATCTCGCGATCCTGGGCCGCGCATTGTCCCCCAACCATCACCAGCTCGCGCGCCAGTTCGTCACGCTCGACAATTTCTACGATTCCGGCGAGCAGTCGAGCACCGGCTGGACCTGGTCGACAGCGGCGCGCGTGCCCGACCTGCTCGAAAAGACCGCGCCGGTGAATTACGCGCAGCGCGGCCTCGCTTATGAGGCGGAAGAGGCGGATCGCTTCGTCTACGCGCAGCAGACGCCCGCCGAACGACTGGCGACGAACCCCAAGCTCTCCCGCGACCCCGACCTGCTACCAGGGCCCGCGCTGCTGACGGCGCCGGACCCCGATGACGACGACAAGCCCGGACAGGGGTTCCTGTGGGACGCCGCCATCCGCGCGGGGCTGACCGTGCGCAACTACGGCTTCTCCGATGCCTCGATCTACGATTCCGGCGAACCGGGCGCGGTACCTGTGGTACGCGAACCGTGGAAGGAGCACCGCCGCATCTACACGCCCGGCGACCGCCTGCTCGCGAGCCGCAGCGATCCGTATTTCCGCGGCTTCGACCAGAAACTCGCCGATTACTGGCGCGTACTGGAGTGGCAGCGCGAATTCGACGCCGCCGATACGGCCGGCACGCTTCCCGCGCTGACGCTGCTGCGCCTCAGTCACGATCATTTCGGCGATTTCAAGGACGCGGTGGACGGCGTCGACACCGTCGAGACGCAGATGGCCGACAATGACTATGCGCTGGGCATGGTGGTGGAGCGGATCGCGCATAGCCGGGCGGCAGGCTCGACCCTCGTGTTCGTGATCGAAGACGATGCGCAGAATGGCGCGGACCACGTCGATGCCCGGCGCAGCGTGGCGTTCGTCGTCGGGCCCTATGTCCGCCAGCGCGCGCTGGTCTCGACCCGCTACACGACGGTCAACATGCTGCGAACGATCGAGGCGGTCCTGGGACTGAGACCGCTCGGCCTCAACGATGCGCTCGCCATGCCGATGGCCGATCTCTTCGACCCGGCGCAGACCGCATGGACTTACCGCGCCGAGGCGGCGGACGTGCTGCGCGCGACGAAGCTGCCGATCCCCGCCGATCGCTTCGCCGCGCGCGTCGTGGCGACGGTCGGCTGCCCCGGACGGACCGCCGGATGGTGGACGGCGGCGATGCGCGGGCAGGATTTCAGGACGGAGGACCATCTCGACACGGCCGCGTTCAACGCAGCGCTGTGGCGCGGCCTGGGCGAAGGCGCGGAGCCGACCGTCCGCAGCGGGGCCGACCTGCGCGGCGATCGTGCCCTACCTGCCACGCGTCGGGATTCCTGCCCCTTGCCGGGATAGGCCGGGCCGCACGGGTCCCGCCGGCCGGACCTTCCCGCTGGCGGCTGGTCCGGACGCTATATGCGTCGCTCCCGCCGAGCGTGCCTCGCAACTCCTATTGTGTCAGACCCTCGCGCCGGGAACGCCGAAGTCCGGGGTGCCGTCGGCACGGTAGCTGAAATACTGCGCACGCGTATGCCGGTTGGGGTCGAACAGCGGATCGCCGACGATCTTGTCGTAATCGCGCGCGTGATAGATCAGCACGTCGCGACCATGTTCGTCCACGGTGAAGCTGTTGTGGCCGGGACCGAAGCGCCGGTTGGCGACCGAAGTCTGGAATACTGGCTGCTGCGACTTCGTCCAGCTCGCCGGATCCATGATGTTGCTGGCCCCATCGGCGGTCAGCATTCCCATGCAATAGCGCGCGTCGGTCGCACTCGCCGAATAGGTCAGGAACAGCTTGCCGCCATGCGCGAGCAGGGCCGGTGCCTCCGCGACCTTGTAGCCGCGTATCTCCCAAGGCAGCGTCGGGACGGTCAGCCGCGCGGGTGGGGCCGCCAGCGTCAGTGGCGTCGCGAGCGGTGCGAGGTAGATGTTGCTGTTGGTGTCGATGCCGGGCTCGCGCTGCGCCCAGGCGAGATAGCGGGTTCCGCGATGGACGAAGCTCGTCGAGTCGAGCGTGAAACTGTCCCATGGGGTCTGCAACTGCCCCAGTTCCGACCAGCGCCCGGTCATCGGATCGGCGCCATCGCAGCGCAACGCGAAGGTACGGATGCGGAAGACGTCCGCGCCGCCGCCGCTCGGCCCGGCGGCGAAGTACATGATCCAGTGCCCGTCGATCAGATGCAGTTCGGGCGCCCAGATGAACCCCGACATCGGTCCGCTGGGAGGATGCCGCCACAGCACCGTCTCGCTCGCGGTGGACAGGCCGGCGATCGATCGCGCGCGGCGCAGCACGAGCCGGTCGTATTCGGGGACCGAGGCGGTCATGTAATACCAGCCGTCGGTGTGTCGGAACACCTGCGCATCGGCGCGCTGCCGGACGAGCGGGTCCGGAAACGTCTCGCGGCGTGGCTCCGCTGCGGCGAGCGCCGGCTCCGCCAGCAACGTTAGCGCACCTGCCACGAACAGACGGCGCCCGGTATCGATGGTCATCGTGCCTCTCCCTCTTCGCTGGCGACGGGCCAGCCGTCCGCGCCCCAGCGAAGGCGCGCCAGCCGCAGGGTCGGCACACCGTTTCGCTCGCGATCATAGGCGTGGTAGACGATATAGTCGGTGCCGTCCGCGTCACGGACGTGGCCGACGTGGCCCGGCCCGCGGAACCGCTGCTTTTCCTGAAGGTCGGCACGGAGCAGGATGGTGCCGCCACCCGCCATCATCGCGCTGCCGTCCTTGCCCAGATACGGCCCCTCGACGCGGCGCGAGCGGCCGATGACGCTGTAATAGGTGCTGTTCACGCCCTTGCAGCAGTAATCGTAGGACGCGATCAGCCAGTACCAGCCGCCATGTGCGAAGATGTACGGCGCTTCGACGATGGACGGCGCGCCGCTTGGGACCGGACGCCGGGCGATCGCGATCGGCTTTGCGCTCGGGTGGAGCAGCTTGCCGGTATGCGGATCGAGCGGAAACAGCTTGAGCCCCGTCCAGAAGCTGCCGAGCGATAGCCACTGTCGCCCCTGCGCGTCCGCCAGGAAGGCGGGGTCGATCGCGTTGTAATCGTCGGCGGGGGTAGACATCACCACCATGCCTTCGTCGCGCCAGCCGTAATCGGGCGCGTTCGGGTCGAGGCTGCGGCTGGTGGCAAGACCGATGGCCGAGTGGTTCGACCCGAAGGTGGAGACGGCATAATACAGGCGGTAGCGACCATCGACGTAGCTGATGTCGGGCGCCCACATATTCTTCGCGCCGGGAATCGCCTTTGCCGCCCATGCGGGCATGGCGCTGAACGGCGGGCGCTCCCGCTCCCAGTGGATGCGATCGCGCGACCGGCGAGCGGACATTATGCCCTGCCCGTCCGGCCCGATCCCGGTAGAGAAGACGTGATAGCCGTCGGGCGCGCGAATGATGACGGGATCGTGCACGGGCGCCACGTCCCCCGCCAGCGGCAGCGACGGCGTCTGCGCCACGGCCGCGAGCGCCAGACACCCGCCTAGCATCGCCGCCACCCGTGCCGTGATCGTTCCTATCGTCATCGCATCCCCCGCTTCCCCAGATAGGCGCGACAGCGATGCTCCGCGTCATAGGCCGACGCGATCTCCATCAATGTCCGGCCACCGTCGCGCGGCACCAGCATGCTGGCATAATTGGGGCAGTAATTGTCGTAGGCGGCTGGCACCTGCACCGGTGCCGCGGTCGTCCGCCACGGCCCCTGTCCGCCGCGCTGCTCCAGCACGACCCGCCCGTTGAGCGGCGAGACGCTGTCGTTCGCTTCGAAGACCATCTGACCCACCACCAGCAGCCGGTCGCCGCTTGCCGCGACGGTCGGCGCATGGGCCAGATATTGCCCTGCCGCGGTTTGGACCCGCACACCGGGGTCGCGCGGATCGCCATAGTCCCAGCCGTCGCGCGAATAGCGGATATACACCGCGCATCGGCCCGGTCCGCAGATCTCATAGGTCATCGCGGTCCGTCCGTCCGCCATCCGCGCGGTCGTCGCCATGCCGGGACGATCCGCCTGCCGGTGGCCACGCACCAGATCGCCCGTGTCGCGCCAGGTCACTCCGTCATAGCTGCGCGCACGGCGCAGTCGCTGGCTGCAGCACGGATCGGTCTCGTCGGACCAGAAGACCACCAGCGCACCGTCGCGCGCCACATCGAAATGCGGTTCCCACACGCCCGTGCCGATCGGCCCACCCGTAGCGAGTTCGCTGTGCGGTCGCCAATGCGTGCCGTCGTCGCTGCGATAGACGCGGATCGTCGTCTGCCGCCCCAGATGGTAGGTCGCCGCGTAGAGGAAACTGCCGGCGGCGAGGTCGCCGACGCGCCGCGGCACTTCGTACAGCACGCCGCAGCAGCGTTCGGTCGTACCCGCAGGTTGCGGGATAGGCGACACCGGCGCCCAGCTGCGGCCCTCGTCGCCGCTCTGGAGGATGCCGGCGAGCGTCGCCAGCATCAGGCGCCCCTTCCACCGCGCATTCTGCCTGACCTCGAAGGCACGGGGATAGAGCGTCGCCCCCGCGATGGCGACCGGCGCGACCGGCGTCGTCGGGGCGGCGCGCTCCTCCGCCCAGCCGGTCGCCGACGTCATCGCGGCGATCGCCGCCACCCATGCCTGCGCCGGCCGCATGGTCACCGGCTCAGCGCCGTCCGCGTCGCGCGGCCGCGACCGGCGGCGCCGCGACAGCGGGCTGCGGCACGACGCCCTTCGGCGCCGCGCTCAGTCGCCGGATCAGGTCCGTCTCCGCCTGGCGATAGGGCGTGCCGTCCGCGCGGAACACCTCGTGGAACCAGACCGTCGGCTCGTCCATCGTATAGGGCTTCTTCCAGCTGTCCCATGGCAGCCGTGTCTGCGTCCTGCCGTCGACGAAGCCCCAGTTGATCATGCCGACGTTGAGCCGCTTGCCAACCGGCAGCACTGTGTCGAACGTCGATCCGTTGCCGCGCGCCATGAACTCGGTGCAGATCACCGGGCGACCGTAGGGCATCAGCTGCCGCACGCGCCGCTCGAATATCTCGGGCCAGTTATAGTCGTGGAACGTGATGACGTCGGACTGGCCGAGCTGCAGCTTTTCCATCGGCGTCTGCTTGCCCGCATCGGGCGACCAGTCATCGTGCCACCAGACGCCGGAGGTGACGGGTTGCGCGGGGTCGGCCGCGCGCGCCCAGTCGAACACCTGCGCAAGCATGGCGCGCACGAGCGGCTCCTTGCCCTCCTGCCCCTTGTACTGGTCGGCGGGATTGTCCGGCTCGTTCCACAGATCCCAGCCGAGGATACGATCGTCGTCCTTGAACGCGCCGATCACGCCCTGGACATAGGCCTTGTATCGCGACCAGCCGGCCCGGTCGCGCAGCCCCGCCATGCCGGGTCCCTGCACCCACCCCGAATTGTGGACGCCGGGGATCGGCGGATGCTGTGGCCCCAGCTTCGGGTCGGGATCCCAGCAGCTGTCGAACAGCACGAAAAGCGGTCGGATGCCATGGCGGTGCGCGATGGTCAGGAATTCGTCGATCCGCCGTTTGAACCCTTCCGGATCCTGCACCCAGAGCTGGTCGTGCAGGAACACGCGCATCGTGTTCATGCCGATGCCCTGTGCCAGCCCTAGTTCGCTGTCGATGCGCTTCGGATCCCAGGTCGCCGCCTGCCACATCTCCAGCTGGTTGATCGCGCTGGCCGGCGCGTAATTGGATCCGACCAGCCATGGCTGGCGCGCATACCATGCGTTCGCCTGCGCCGCGCTCCAGCGTTCGCGCGCCGCCGCCGGCGTGGCGGCAAGCACCGCGGCGGATGCGAGAAGCAGCGTATAAAACGGTTTCATGATGAAGCTCCTGTTACGCGGGACGACCCGCCAGCCGGACCAACGATGGGTCGGCGAGTCGGCTTGTCAGGCAAGATAAATGGCGAGCTGGGCGGCGTCGGCACCGGACAAAAGGCCGCCAAACGGCGTGTTCGCCTGGACCATCGACAGAATGCAAAACGGCACCGCATCCAGGCCGCAGCGCAAGGACACCGCCCTAAGACGCTTGGA
This sequence comes from Sphingomonas sp. GV3, assembly GCF_031082075.1. Taxonomy (NCBI): domain Bacteria; kingdom Pseudomonadati; phylum Pseudomonadota; class Alphaproteobacteria; order Sphingomonadales; family Sphingomonadaceae; genus Sphingomonas; species Sphingomonas sp. GV3. The sequence continues at coordinate 1,569,943 of NZ_JARWLE010000001.1, forward strand.
ATATACGATATCCGCGACCCGTAAATGCCTCATCGCTTCCTCCTCTCCCTCTTGCGGCGCGTGCCGCCCGCCCATTCTCCGGGGCGCCATCATCATCGCGGCATGCCCCGGTCAAGACAAGGGCAGAAGTGCAAACTTTATAACTAATCAGACAAATAGCGGTTGGCAGATGCGTCAGGTCGCGTTACGAAACCGCCGCCAGACCTTCGGAACCAACCGACCGGCGGCAATAGGAGGGGATATGAACGCCAAGGGGATGTTGCACGCGTCGGTAGCCATGGTGGCCCTGTTGGGATGCTTGCCCGCGGCCGCTCAGACCGACGGCACGCCTGTCGCGCAGACCAAGAGCGGGGCGCAGGATCTGCCCAAGCCGGATGTCGCCTCCGACCAGAGCACGGATCCCGCCGCCGCCGACTCGGTACAGCAGACCCCGACCGATGGCAGCGACATCGTCGTTACCGGCCTGCGTCGCAGCCTCGAGTCGGCGCAGGCGATCAAGCGCACATCCGATGGCATCGTCGATGCGGTCGTCGCGCAGGATATCGGCAAGTTGCCGGACACCTTCGCATCGTCGGCCCTGCAGCGTGTCGCTGGCGTCGCGGTGACGCGTGGCGGCGGCGAGTCCGCGGGCGTCACCGTACGCGGTCTGCCCGACCTCACGACGACCTACAATGGCCGGCAAATCTTCACCGCAGAAGGCCGCTTCGTCCAGATTCAGGACTTTCCCGCCGGCACCGTCGCCGCGCTCGAAGTCTACAAATCCGGCACCGCGAACCAGATCGAGGGCGGCATCGCCGGCGAGATCAACGTGCGCGGCCGCAAGCCGTTCGATTTCAATGGGTTCGAACTGTCGGGCTCGCTCAACGGCGTGCTGTCGCAGCAATCGGAACGGATCGTGCCCAACGGCAACCTCCTGATCAGCGACCGCTGGCAGACCGGCATCGGCGAAATGGGCCTGCTTCTCAACGCTTCGTATGTCGGCATCAACTTCATGGATTCGTCGCGCGAACAGTCAGTGGTGATCGCCAGAACCAACCAGGTCGATCCGAATACCGGCGCTGTTTCCAACGCTGCACCGGGGCAGCCTGCAGGTCTGCGCTTCCCCGACGCGCAGGGGAATTTCCTGGGCTATGGCGCGCGCTACCGCCCTTCCGCCAATGCCGCCTTCCAGTGGAAGCCGACGCCTGATCTCGAAATCTACGCCGACGGTCTGTACCAGGGCTTCCGGTCGAAGGATTACAACCGCTGGATGTTCATCCCGAACTTCGGCGGCATTACGCTGTCGAACATCACGACCATTCCCGGCACCAACCAGATTTCGTCCGCAACCGTCACCGGAGCCGTGCGTCCCGACGGTTACACCGGCTCGTTCAACGGTGCCACCGACACCTACCAGGGGGGCGCCGGCTTCAACTGGAAGCGTGATCGCCTGACCATTTCCGGCGACGTTGCCTACACGGACAGCACCTATACCGCCGACCTGGTCAACGTCGACTATGCGACCCGCGGCTCGCCGACCCATGTCTCCTATTTCAACCTGCCGAACAGCCTCGACGGCGGTCCGGCGCAGACGTTCGTCAACTATTCGATCGCCGATCCGGCGAACTTCGTCGCCCGCGGTCTCTATCAGGAACTGACCGTGGTCAGCGGTAAGGACTGGCAATCGCGCGCCGACCTGTCCTACGATTTCGACACCGGCTTCCTGAAGCGGCTGCAGTTCGGCGTCCGTTACGACGATCGTGACGCCAGCCGTGATTTCGGCAACATCTACAACAACGTCGCCGTTCCCGGCACGGCGACGACCGGGCCGGTGTTCTTCGAGGATCGTCAGATCCCGCTGACCTCGCTGCCCGGCGCGGACGTTCGCACCACGCTGCCCGGCTTCACCTACAACAACGGACAGCCGAACGTCGCCTATGCGGCGATCACCCGCGACAGCATCCGCAATAACCTGGCCGCGCTGCGGGCGTTCTTCCTCGAGCCGGCGGGTACGGTCGCCTTCGATCCGACGCAGCAGTTCCGCGCGAACGAGAAGTCCTATGCCGCCTATGGTCAGCTGAAATACGGCTTCGATATCGGCGGCATCACGATCGACGGCCTTGCGGGCCTCCGCGTGGTGAAGACGAAGGATCGCATCCAGGCGCAGCAGAACATCGCCGGCGTCGTGTCGCCGAACACCGCGACCAACGAATATACGGACTATCTGCCCAACGGCAGCGCGCGCATCGCATTCAGCGACGGGCTGCAGATGCGGCTGGCCTATACAAAGACGCGTACGCGCCCGAACTTCATCGACCTGCGGCCGAACCTGTCGCTTGGCACGCCGCCAACCTTCCCGGCCGGCAGCCCCTGCCTCGATCCGACCAGCGCGACGTACAACAGCCGCAACTGCGCCCGTGGCGGATCGCAGGGCAACCCCAACCTGCAGCCGCTGGTGTCGAACAACTATGACGCGAGCCTCGAATATTACTTCTCGCGCTCGGGCTTCTTCAGTGCGGCGGTGTTCCGGCACGACGTCAAGGGCTTCCTCGCCACCGTCAACAACGTCTTCCGCGACCCGACCTATGGCCTGATCGCGATCGACCAGCCGGTCAACCTCGGCCGCACCCGCCTGCAGGGCGCGGAGGTACAGTTCACCAGCTTCCTCGACATCGCCGGCCTGCCCGATTGGGCACGCGGCTTCGGTATCCAGGCGAACGGTACGTACATCGATGCCAAGGGCGACCTGCAGCCCAACTTCGCCGCATCGTACAACAACCAGCAACAGGCGTTCCCGGGCGTATCGAAATGGGCGTACAACATCGTCGCGCTGTACGAGAAGCCGCAATTCTCGGCGCGCCTCGCCTATAACTATCGCTCGCGCTTCGTCTCTTACTATACCTTCGAGACGTTCGATCCGATCGCGCATCCGACGATCGAGGAAGGCCGCGGCCAGCTCGATTTCTCGACGTCGGTCACGCCGGTGCCGAACATCACATTGGCCTTCGATATCGTGAACCTTCTCGGCAACCCGATCCAGCGATCCCGCCAGTACGATACGGGGGACAGCTACCTTCGCCAGGTCCTGTATCTCGAGCGCAGCTACTCGCTCGGTATCCGGTTCCGATTCTGAACGGGACAGCCGTGATGCGCATCAGCCGCCTTGCCCGCCGTCTGCTTCTGATCGGATCGATCTCCTGCGCCACGATGGCCGCGGCGGACAATCCGCAGTTCCAGGGCGCTGACCCGCATGCGATGATCATCGACGGGGCAATGTGGATCTTTCCGACCGGCGGGCCCGGCGGCAGCTGGAGCGCCGACCGGTTCGGCGCCTTCTCGTCGCGCGACCTCAGGACGTGGCGCAGCAGGGGCGTGTTGCTTCGGCGCGACGACATCGGCTGGATCGGCAAGGATGGCGCGCCCGACCACTTTCTGTGGGCGCCGGGTGTCGCGCGGCACAATGGGCGATGGTACCTCTATTATTCGGTGGGACCGCAGAATCCGACGCCCAGCCGCATCGGGGTCGCGGTCGCGACCCGGCCCGGCGGCCCCTATCGCGACAGTGGCAAGCCGCTGGTGACCGGCGGCCACGGGTTCGAGGCTATCGATCCCATGGTCTTCACCGATCCGCGAACGGGGCGCAGCTACCTCTATGCGGGCGGCAGCGCCGGGGCACGACTGCGCGTCTGGCGACTGAAGCCCGACATGGTGACGATCGCGCGCGAGGAGCGCGTGGACCAGCCGCCGCAGTTCACCGAGGGCGTGTTCATGCACGAGCGCCGCGGCGTCTATTATCTCTCCTACAGCCACGGCCATTGGAATGGGCCCGACTATTCCGTCCACTATGCCACCGCGCCTACGCCGCTCGGCCCATGGCGCTATCGCGGCGCCATCCTGCAGAGCGACGCAAGCCATCAGGGACCGGGGCACCACAGCTTCGTCCGTACCCCGGATTGCGAATGGCTGATCGTCTACCACCGGTGGGACCAGCCGCCCGGGCCGATGCCGCTGCGCGGCGAACGCCAGGTCGCGATCGATCGGATCCATTATGCCGCGGACGGCGCCATCCTGCCGGTGCGCATGACCGATGGCGCCGCATCCCCGCACGACATCGGCCTCGGCGCACGCGCGCGCGCGCGGCGCTGCTGACGACCTTCGGGCCTTGGATCTCCGCCCGCATTCTGGCCCAGTCAGGCGCGACTGGTCAGTTCGTGTAGAGCGCCCATTGCCTCTGCCCGGCGCGCGAACGAGACGGTCGATCGCGGTCCGCATGCCTAGCGGACGGAGCGGCGACGGCTTTCATCGGACCCGCAGTTCGATCACGCCCTTCACGCTGGCCGCGGGTCTCACGACCCCATGCCGTCCGCGGATGGCGCGCGGTTCGCAGCCGCGTCACGATCGGGATCCAGCCGCGCCTGTACGAACGCGATCTCGGCGCCGTCCAGCCGCACGGCCGTGAGGACGCCGGTCGCATAGACGCCCGTATCGATCCCGATCCGATGGTCGGTGACCTCGGGCAACTCGGACCGCCAGCTATGGCCGTGCACGACGATCTTTTCGAACCGGCAATCCCTGCGCAGGAATTCGTCGCGGATCCACAGGCAGTCTTCGTCGCTTTGCCGTGCCAGCGCGACGCCGGGCCTCAAGCCGGCATGGACGAAGACATAGGTGCCGCGGATCACCCGCACCGGCAGGCCACGCAGCAGCTCCAGATGCGCCGCCGGCATGGCATCGAGCAGACGATCGCGCAGTTGGAAACAATCGTCCTCCGGCCCCGCTGCCACGCCATAGGAGGCGAGCGTGCCGATCCCGTCGTGCTCCAACCAGGGCAGCGCCCGGTTGGGCCGCTCGAGGAACTGCAGCAACATCGCCTCGTGGTTGCCCCGCAGGAAGACAACGTCGAACGGCGCCTGCCGCTTCATCCATACCAGGGCATCGAGCACCTTCGCCGAGTCCGCCCCGCGATCGACATAATCGCCCATGAAGATGAGCGATGCCGACCGGCCCTCGCCCGTGCGCGCGATGTCGGCGACGATCTCCTCGATCAGCGCAACCAGTTGCGTGTAGCAGCCATGGATATCGCCGATCGCATAGACCATCCTGCCGTCGGTCGTCGCCGCTCGGGCCGATGGAGGATGATCGGTGATCCAGGTGATGTCGGCGCGCGGCAGCGCGGACACGGCGGCTCCCGTCATGGCACGGATTCCGTAAGATCGTCGAGCTGATCGGCCAGCTGGTTGTAGCGGCGGATCGCGCCGTCCGGATCGTCGTCCGCCCGATTGCGCGCCTCGCGCCAGCGTCGCGCGATGATCGTGAGGTCGCGATTGCTCACACCGCGCACCCGGGCGCGCTCGTACGCGCGATACAGGCGGCCATGCGCGTCGAGGACGTCCTGGTAGATGCAGCGGTTTTCCGGACTGTTCGGCGCGCAGCCGGAGTCGCTGGCACGCCCGCCACCGCCGCGGCCCCCGTCGGGAGCGCGCGCCGTCGCGATCCCAGGCGCGCGGTCGATCTGCCGCACCGGCTGACGGGCTGCGCGCGGCAGATCGGCCGCGGCCGGCTGCGTGCGGTCGTCCCGCGGGACGGCCCCTTGCGCATCGTCGGTGCCGCCTGAACCAACGGCGACGCCGGTATCCGGCAGCGGAGCGGGCGCGACGGCGGTCGGCGCGTCCGTCACGCGCGCGCCGGCAGGCGCCGCTTGGTCGATTGCCCGTTTTTGAGGAGCAGTAGGCGCCGCGGAGCGGAGCGCGGCAACCGGCGGCTGCCAGCCTTCGCGGATGGCGGTAAGGCCCAGAGCCGTGCCGGCAGCGACCACCAAAGGCGGCAGGGTCAGCAGCCACCAGCGCGATCGTCGCCGCTCTCGACGGGCGACGGGGTTGGGCGACGGATAGCGGCCCGCCGTCACCCCAGCGAGCGGCTGAAAGATGCGGTCCATGTCCGCCGCCACGGTTTCGGTTCGAACGCTATGCGACATCGCCAATCATCCTCCCCGTAAGCCATTGCCCGCACACATTGTATTGCGGCTGAACACGCTCGCAACGTCTTATCGCGCGCGGCGTGGGACAACGCGCGCGGGCACCGACCGGCGTGGGGGATAAGGGAGCAGCGTGGTGGTCTGATGTGCGATCCAGCAAAGCTGGATCGGCGCGGTGCCGGCCCCCACCCCCACCCGGCCGCCCACGCAGCATATACTGGATGGGCGGCCGGGTGGGGGTGAGGGCCGGCACCGCTTCCACGCACCTGGATCAGATTCTAGCGGAGCACCCGTGACAGTGCATCCTGCCAGCCCGCCACCAAACGCTCGCGGTGATCGGCTTCCATCGCCGGCTCGAAGCACGCCTCGCGCGCCCACAGCCGCTCCAATTCGTCGAGTCCGGACCACAGCCCGACCGCGAGGCCTGCGTGAAACGCCGCGCCCCGCGCGGTCGTCTCGAGGTCATCCGGGCGCTCCACGGGCACCTCGAGCAGGTCGGCGAGGAAGCGGCACAGCCAGTCGTTCGCCGCCATGCCGCCGTCGACGCGGAGCATGGCCGGCTTCGTGCCGCCGTCGCTGACCATCGTGGTCACCAAGTCGAGCGTCTGATAGCCGACGGCCTCGAGCGCGGCGCGCGCGAGATGCGCCTGCGTTGCGCCGAGCGTGAGTCCGAAGATCGCGCCCCGCGCCTCCGGCTCCCAGTGCGGCGCTCCGAGCCCGACGAACGCCGGAACCATGTACACGCCATGGCTGTCGGGGACTTGGGTAGCCATGTCATTGGTTTCGCGCGCATGGGTGATGACGCCGATGCCGTCGCGCAACCATTTGATCGCGGCGCCCGCGACGAAGATCGAACCTTCGAGCGCATAGGTGGTGCGGCCGTTCAGCCGATACGCTGGCGTGGTCAGCAGCCGGTGTTCGGACGTGATCGCCGACTCACCGGTGTTGAGCAACAGAAAGCAGCCAGTGCCGTAGGTCGACTTTGCGGTGCCGGGCGCGAAACACGCCTGTCCGAACAGCGCCGCCTGCTGGTCGCCGGCTATGCCCGTGATCGGAATGGCGGCGTCGAACAGACCCGGCGCGGTCCTGCCGAAACAATGGGCATTGTCGTGGACCTCGGGCAGCATCGCGACCGAAATGTCGAACAGCGCGCAAAGCGTCTCGTCCCAGCGGTTTTCGTGGATGTTCCAGAGCAACGTCCGCGACGCGTTGGTGACGTCGGTCGCATGCACCGCCCCCCCGGTCAGGCGAAACAGCAGGAAGCTGTCGATCGTCCCGAAGGCCAGCTCGCCGCGCGCCGCGCGCTCGCGCGCGCCGGGGACATGGTCGAGGATCCAACCGATCTTGGTCGCGGAGAAATACGGATCGAGCAGCAAGCCGGTCCGTGCGCGCACGTCATCCTCGGCGCCCGATGCCTTTAGCTTGGCGCAGACGGATGCGGTGCGGCGATCCTGCCACACGATGGCGTTGTGAAGCGGCGCGCCGCTCTTGCGGTCCCAGACCACCGTGGTCTCGCGCTGGTTGGTGATGCCGATCGCGGCGATGTCAGCCGGGGAAAGGCCCGCCTTGTCGATCGCCTCACGCGCGGTCGCCAACACGTCGCGCCAGATGTCCTCGGGGTCATGCTCCACCCACCCCGGCTCGGGATAATGCTGCGCGAACTCGGTTTGCGCGGTGGCCACGCGCCGCGCGGCGGCATCGAACACCACGCTGCGCGTCGAGGTGGTACCTTGATCGATCGCCAGGATGTGCGTTGCCATCGAATGCCTCTCCATGTTCGATTTGGTTGTTGATTGTTTTCATTTGCGCGTCAATATGTTCGATATGAGCGCGGAAACGAAGATCGATCTGCTGATCGTCGGAGGCGGGATCAACGGCGCCGGGATCGCTCGCGATGCCGCGGGCCGGGGGCTGTCGGTGATGCTGGTCGAGCAGGACGACCTCGCCAACCACACATCTTCCGCCTCCACGAAGCTGATCCACGGCGGTCTGCGCTATCTGGAATTTGGCGAGTTTCGGCTGGTGCGCGAGGCGCTGATCGAGCGCGAGCGGCTTTGGGGCATGGCACCGCACATCATCTGGCCGCTGCGCTTCGTGCTGCCACAGACCCAATCGCCGCGTCCGGCCTGGATGGTGCGGCTTGGGCTGTTCCTCTACGACCATCTCGGCGGCCGCAAGCGGCTGCCGGGTACAGAGACGATCGCGCTGGAGCGGTCGGCATGCGGCGCGGGCCTCGCGCCCCGCGCGGGCAAGGCCTTCGTCTATTCGGACTGCTGGGTCGAGGACAGCCGGCTCGTCGTGCTCAACGCGCGCGACGCGGCGGAGCGGGGCGCGATCGTGCGCACGCGGACGCGGCTCGTCAGCGCCCGCCGGGAGGGCGAGCATTGGATCGCCACGATCGAAAGCGAGGACGACGGCGCGGCAGGTCACGGCACATCCGAAGTGCACGCGCGTGTCCTGGTGAACGCTGGCGGCCCATGGGTGGCGGATGTACTGCAGCGCGCCGGCAACAGCCGCAACGACCGTGCCGTGCGGTTGATCAAGGGCAGCCACCTGGTGCTGCCAAGGCTGTACGAGGGCGATCACGCCTTCATGCTGCAGAATCCCGACCGCCGTATCGTTTTCGTGATCCCCTACGAAGGCGAATTCTCGCTGGTCGGCACCACCGACGAGCCATGGACGGGTGCGCCCGGACGGGCGGAAATCAGCGCGGACGAGACGCGCTATCTACTCGACACGGTCAACCGCTATTTCGCGCGCGCGGTAGCGGCGGACGATGTCGTTTGGAGCTATGCCGGCATCCGCCCGCTCTATGACGACAAGGCGGCGAACGCCTCCGCGGTGACGCGCGACTATGTGCTCGATCTCGACGCTCCAGACGGAGCGCCGCCGATGCTGAGCATTTTCGGCGGCAAGATAACGACGTATCGCAAGCTCGCCGAGCATGCGATGGCACAACTCACGCGCTTCTTCCCGGCGGCGACCGGTGCCTGGACAGCGGGCGCAACGCTGCCCGGCGGCGACTTCGTGGAATTCGACGCGTATCTGGCCGAGCTGGCGCAGGCGCGTCCCGCCATTCCCGCCGCCCTGTTGCGACGGCTTGTGCGCGCCTATGGCACGGACGCCGCGACGCTCGTGCCGGCGGGCGCGTCGCTGGCGGATCTGGGCGAAGACCTGGGCGGCGGGCTGACGACGCGCGAAGTCGACCACCTGCGCACGCGCGAATGGGCCCGGACGGCGGAGGACATTCTCTACCGTCGCAGTAAGCTCGGCCTGCACGTTCCCGCCGGCACGGCCGCGCGGGTCGATGCGTATCTCGCGAACGCGACCGGCGCAGGCGCAGCGGCATGATCGCCGAGGGGCTGCCGGAAGCGGTCGCGCGGCGTCACGCGGCGATCCTCGCCGCGGCGCGACGGACGGGTAGCGTCGCGGTCGACACATTGGCGAGCGAGCTGGGCGTCACGCCCCAGACGATCCGGCGCGACCTCAACCTCCTGGCCGAACGCGCGATGTTGTCCCGCGTCCACGGCGGCGCGGTCATCACCTCCGGCGTCGACAATCTCGATCGCGAGGCGCGCGGCGCCATCGCGACGGAGGCGAAGGCGGCGATCGGCCGCGCCGCGGCCGCGCTCGTGCCCAACGGTGCCAGCCTGTTCATCAACATCGGCACGACGACCGAGGCGATCGCGCGCGCGCTCGTCGATCACCGCAATCTGCTGGTGGTCACGAACAACCTCAACGTCGTCTCGATCCTCGCGGCGCGCCCGACGATCGAGGTGGTCGTGGCCGGCGGCCGCGTCCGGCCGAGCGACGGCGCGGTCGTCGGTGCGCTGGCGATGGATTTCATCGGCGGGTTCAAGGTCGATTACGCGCTGATCGGCGCGTCCGCGATCGACCAGGACGGCACCTTGCTCGATTTCGACATAGACGAAGTGCGCGTCTCACAACGCATCATCGAACAGGCACGAACCACGATCCTGGCGGTCGATCGCACCAAGTTCGGCCGGCCCGCACCGGTACGCATCGCCGGCCTGGGTCGGATCGACCATTTGGTGACCGACAGGCTCGACGATGCCGAAATCGCCGCAGCGTGTGCCGCAGCCGGGGTGAAGGTGACACAGACGATATAACTGGCCATACCAATTGGTCGTACGGATCGGGGAGAGGGTGATGCGGCGGATCGTCAATCTGCGCTGGTGGATCGTTGGCCTCATCTGCTTCGGCACCATCGCCAATTACCTGGCGCGCAACTCGCTGGGCGTTCTCGCGCCCCAGCTGAAGACGACGCTGGCAATGACCACGCAGCAATACAGCTACGTGGTCGGGGCATTCCAGCTTGCGTACACCATCGGCCAGCCGATTGCGGGCGCGATCGTCGACCGCATCGGCTTGCGCGCCGGCTTCGCGCTGTTCGGGCTTGCCTGGTCGCTGACCAACATGCTGCACGCGCTCGCGGCCGGCTGGCTCGGGCTTGCCTTCTTCCGCGGCCTGCTGGGGTTCACCGAATCGGCTGCGGTCCCGTCGGGGATAAAGGCGATCGCGGAATGGTTTCCCGCGCGTCAGCGCTCCGTCGCGGTCGGCTGGTTCAACGCCGGCACATCGCTGGGCGCGCTGATCGCGCCGCCCGTGGTCGTCGCGGTGTCGCTCTGGGCGAATTGGCGGATCGCCTTCGTCGTCACCGGAGCGGTCGGGCTGATCTGGGCCGCGATGTGGTGGCGCTTCTACCGCAGCCCGGCCGCGCACCCTGCGATCACGGCCGAGGAAGCCGCGCTGATCGCCGCCGACCGGCCGCCGCCGATCGAGCCGGCGAGCACGCGCCAGATACTGCGCAGCGGTCGCTTCTGGGCACTGGCCATACCCCGTTTCCTGGCGGAGCCCGCGTGGCAGACGTTCAGCTTCTGGATCCCCCTCTACCTCGCCACCGAACGCGGCATGGACCTGAAACAGATCGCGGTGTTCGCCTGGTTGCCGTTCCTGGCGGCCGATTTCGGCGGTGTGATCGGCGGGTATCTGTCGCCGTTGCTGATGAACCGGGCGAAGCTGTCGCTGGTCGCCTCGCGCGTCGCCGGCGTGACCGCCGGAGCGCTGCTGATGATCGCGCCGGGGTTCATTGGCTGGGTGCAGAGCCCCTTCACCGCGATCGCGCTGTTCAGCATCGGCGGCTTTGCGCACCAGATGATCTCGGTGCTGATCAACACGCTGTCCGCGGACGTCTTCCGGCCCGAGGAGGTCGGCAAGGCGAACGGCTTCATCGGCCAGGCCGGATGGACGGGCGGCCTGATATTCTCGCTGCTGATCGGACAGCTCGCCGACGTCACCGGCTATGCGCCGCTTTTCGCCGCGCTGTCGCTGTTCGACATCGTGGGAGCGGTCGTGCTGATCGCCTGCCTTCCCATTCTCTCCCGCGCCAAGGAAGCCCGATGAGACGCGCCATGCTCTCCAACCCGCCGCTCTTCGCCGTCTCGGAACGTGCGCCTGGCCGGCTGACGCTCACAGCCGATACCGGCGCGATCGCGCATCTGTTCGTGCTGGAGGAGGATATAGCGCGGCTGCTCCTTTTGGCCGACGGCACGGTCACCAGTCCGCCGAGCTGGGCGATCGCGCCCGGCGCGAACGATATCGCAGAGCCGGGCCGCGACCGGATGGACGTGAGCGGCTTCGCCTGCCCCGATTTCAGCGTCGTCGAGCACGATGGCATTCTTCGTGTTTCGACGTCGCGGCTGCGCGTGACGATCACGTTGCACGGTCTGCAGTGCCGCTGGGACCAGTGCGAGGGCGACACGTGGCGGCTGATGGCGCAGGATCGCCCGACGCAGGCCTACGATTTTGGCTGGTGGGACGGACGCGCGCATCACTATCTCGCGCGGCGCCCGGGCGAGCGCTTCTACGGGCTCGGTGACCGGACGGGCGACTGCGACCGGGCTGGCCGCTCGTTCCGGCTGACCAACGTCGATCCGATGGGGTTCGACGCGGAGACCAGCGACCCGCTGTACAAGTCGATCCCTTATCTGCTCGTCGCCGATCCCGACGGTCGCTGCCACGGCGAATTCTTCGACAGCAGCGCCGATATCGCGCTCGACCTGGGGCGCGAACTCGACAATTATCATGGGCTCTATCGGCACGTCGTGGCGGAACTCGGCGACGTGGACCTGTGGATGATCGCCGGGCCGAATCCGCTGGCGGTGACGCGGCGCTTCACCTGGCTGACCGGCCGCCCGGCGCTGATGCCGCGCTGGTCGCTCGGCTATTCCGGTTCGACGATGACCTACACCGACGCGCCCGACGCGGCCGCACAGATGGCCGGTTTTCTCGACAAGCTGGACGAGCACGACATCGGCGCGACGTCGTTTCACCTGTCGTCGGGCTATACGTCGATCGGCGACAGGCGCTACGTCTTCCACTGGAACCGCGACAAATTTCCCGATCCGGCAGCGTTCGTCGCCAGCTATGCCGATGCGGGCGTACGGCTCGTGCCCAATGTCAAGCCTGCGCTGCTTCGCAGCCATCCGCGCTATGACGAGGTCGCCGCCGCCGGATTGTTCGTGAACGATGCCGACGGCAATCCGGTCGAAGCGCAATTCTGGGACGAGGTGGGCAGCTACATCGACTTCACCAACCCGGCCGCCGGCGACTGGTGGCGTGCGCAGGTCAAGTCCGCGCTCTTGGACCACGGCATCGTCGCGACCTGGAACGACAACAACGAATATGAATTGTGGGACGCGCGCGCGCGACTGGCAGGCTTTGGTGCGCCACGGCCCGCAGCGGCGATGCGTCCAGTGATGCCCTTGCTGATGACGCGCGCCTCGCGCCGCGCCCAGGTCGAGGCGCGGCCCGATCAGCGACCCTATGTCGTCACCCGCTCTGGTATGGCCGGGTTGCAGCGCTACGCGCAGACGTGGAGCGGCGACAATCGCACCGCGTGGAAGTCGCTACGCTACAATGCCCGTCAGGCAATCGGCCTTGCGCTGTCGGGTGTATCGAACAGCGGCGATGACGTCGGCGGCTTCTCCGGACCCGCGCCATCGCTGGAACTGCTCGTGCGCTGGGTGCAGGCGGGCGTGCTGATGCCGCGCTTCTCGATCCACAGCTGGAACGACGACCGCACCGTCAACGAGCCCTGGATGTATCCGCAGGCGACGCCCGCGATCCGTCGCCTGCTCGCGCTGCGCCAGACGCTCGTGCCCTTCCTGTACGACCTTCTGCTGCGCTACCACCACGACTATGCGCCGATGGTGCGCCCGACGTGGCTGGACTTTCCCGACGACGTGCAAGCCTGGGCGGAGAGCGACGACCATTTGCTCGGCCCCAACCTGCTCGTGCCGCTGGTCGTCGAGGAGGGCGCCGGCGAGCGCGAGGTCCGGCCGCCCGTCGGCGCGGACTGGATCGACGTGTGGACCGGCCGGACGGTCCGCGGCGGAGAAACGGCGCGGTTGGCGGCGCCGCTTTACGGCCCGCCGGTGCTGCTCGCGCGCGTCGGATCGGCGATGCTCGTCGACCTCGCCGCGGGCGGCTGGCGGCCCGAGCCGATGCGGCGCGGGATGTGGCTGTATCCGCCGCGAACGGGCGCCTTTCACATGGACGCGTTGGAGGACGAGGGCGACGGGCATGGCGCACCATGGCGGTGGACCGTCGCCGGCGAGGCTGACGCCGCGCGCGTGCGCCTGTCCGTCGGCTGCGACGGCACGCCGCAGGACCGCGCCATCACTCTGCTGCTGCCGCGGGGGGACACGCGCGAGATAGAGGTCGAGAACGGTGAGCCCGCCGAAGTCGGCGGCCGCCGAGGCGTGATCGTGCGCGTCTAGCGTCTGACCTACGCCCGTGAAGCGGCCCCCACCCCTGCTCCATCCAGGATCCGCGGTGTGGGCGACCTGATGGGGAGATGAAGGCCGGCGCCGCTCCGATGCCGCTCCGATCCAGCCTCGCTGGATAGCACCCTAGATCGCGACACGCCGCGCGAGATCGGAGCGTTTTTCCTCTACCTCCGCGCGGGCGCGTTCGAGTGCGTCGGTCTCGGTGGCGTGGAGCAGCCCCTCGATGACGCGCCCGAGGTGGTCGCGCATGGCGCGGCGCGCCGCCTGCGGATCGCGCTGGCGCAACGCGACCAGAATATCCTGATGCTCGTCGATCCGCGGTTGCACGCCGACGCTGCGCGCGCGGTCAAGCATGTGCTTGCACAGGGGCGAGCGGTAGCGGGCGTCCCACAATGACTCGACGACGTCGACCACCGCGGAGTTGCGCGTCGCGCGCGCGATCGTGAGATGGAATTCGCGGTCGGCATGTTCGCCGCTCACGCGTTCGCGGTTCTCGCGCTCCATGCTTTCGATGAGCGTTTCGAGCTGCGCCAGCTGCGCGTCATCGATGCTGATGGCGGCCAGCGCCGCTGCCTCGCCTTCGAACAGGCGACGCGCCTCGGTGAGCTCGAACGCGCCGATGTCGAGCCCGATCATTGGTACATCGCCGGGCGGCGTATCGCTGACGAAGATGCCCGACCCCTGCCGCGAGCGCACGACCCCCAGCACTTCCAGCGCGATCATCGCCTCTCGGATCGTCGGGCGGCTGACCTTGTACTCGTCGGCAAGTTCCCGCTCCGATGGGATGCGCTGCCCCGGCCTGAAATCCCCGCGGCGGATCGACTCGGCAACCGCGCTGGCGACCTGCTGGTACAATTTGCGGCCATCGCCGACCGGCCCGAGCGCTGGAGGAGAGAGGTTCATGATCGCACAGCTACCAGCACCCGCCATGGCCAGCAACATGTGCGTCTGACCTATTGATCGGAATAGCGCTTGCATTTGGCCTGACCAATATGTAGCGATGTCGGCAATGGGTCCGACACGCATCGTACCCGCTCATCAGATGGGAGGGGCCAGATGGGTCTTGCAAACACCGTGTGCCGTTGGGCGCTTGCCGCCGCGATCATGGGCGCCGCGCAGCCGGCTTTCGCACAGAACGCGGAGCAGACGGCGATGCAAACGCCGCAGCGCAACCAGACCACGTCCGACCAGACCGGGTCAGCCGCGGAGGTCGCCTCCGACCCCGTCAACACCGACGACATCATCGTCACCGCCAACAAGCGGGAAGAGAATATCCAGAAGGTGCCGCTCGCCGTCTCGGTGATCGCACCGGCCCAGCTCGCGAGCGCGGGCGTGCGCAATTTCACCGACATCGGCAAGATCGCACCCTCGCTGGTCGTGCGCCCGGCCGAGCAGCCGCAGAATTCGAACATCTCGCTGCGCGGCGTCGGCACCTTCGCCTTCGGTATCGGCGTGGAGTCGAGCGTTGCGGTGCTGGTCGACGAGGTTCCGTTGGCGTTCCAGGCACGCGCCTTCACCGACTTGCCCGACGTCGAGCGGATCGAGGTGTTGCGCGGCCCGCAGAGCACGCTTTACGGCAAGTCGGCGTCCGCCGGACTGGTCAACCTCATCACGCGCGATCCGACGGACACGTTGCGCGTGCACGCCAATGCACTGGTGACGACCGATCAGGAGCGTGGCGCGAATTTCAGCGTGTCGGGACCGGCTGCCGAGAACCTGGGCTATGTCCTGTCGGCCGCCTACAATTACTGGGACGGCAACGTTCACAACCTCGTCAATGACAAGACCGTCAACGGCCGCGAGTCGATCAACCTGCGCGGCAAATTGCGCT
This sequence comes from Sphingomonas sp. GV3, assembly GCF_031082075.1. Lineage (NCBI taxonomy): Bacteria > Pseudomonadati > Pseudomonadota > Alphaproteobacteria > Sphingomonadales > Sphingomonadaceae > Sphingomonas > Sphingomonas sp. GV3. The sequence goes on from NZ_JARWLE010000001.1 coordinate 1,585,538, forward strand.
GGACGCCGACGGATAACGCCTCGCTGACGATCTCCGGCAATTACATCAACGGCAATACCGACGTCGGTCGTCCCTTCCTGCGCTTTGGTCCCAACGCACGGCTGCGCGGCATCGCGGCGCTGACCCCCGCGGTGGTGCTGCCCGGTGTCGTCGTCGGTCCGGACAACCAGGACATCGCCAACAACTACGACTCTCGCACCAAATACCAAGGCGGGGGCGGCTATATCCGGGGCGAGCTCGGCCTGGGATCGATGAACCTCATCTCGATCACATCCTACGACAAGTTCCACCTCTACGATTACCTCGATCACGACGACACCGCGTCGACCGCGCCGCAGGGGGCGAATATCCAGGTCGGACAGTTCAAGTCGCAGCAGATCACGGAGGAACTGCGGCTGCAGTCGCCTAGCGAACTGCCATTCCGCTACACGCTCGGTGCCTATGCGGCGAGCACGCACTTCGAGCGGCCGTTTTTCCGCGGACCGTCCTTCTCGCTCGCGAATTGGTATGCGACCGCGCGCTCGCGCCAGGTTGCGGGCTTTGCCCAGGCCGACTGGACCGTCGTCGATGGCCTGACCCTGACCGGCGGCGGGCGCGTCCAGAACGAGCGGGTATCCTACAGCTTCCGCGACAATCTCGCGAACACCTTCTACAGCGGCAGCGCCGAGGACACGGCCGCGACCTATCGCCTGAGCGCGCGTTACGACTTCACACCCGACGTCAACGCGTTCTTCACCTACGCCACCGGCTACAAAGGCCAGACCTACGACCTGACGACAGGCTTCAACCAGAACCGCGCCGCCGCCGGTCCGATCCGCCCGGAACGGTCGCGCGACAAGGAACTGGGTATCCGCAGCCAGCTTTTCGACCGGCGGTTGACGCTGAACCTGACGCTGTTCGACACCAGCTACCGCGACCTCCAGGCACAGACGATCGAGACGCTGGCGGACGGCACGTCCAACTTCCGCCTGACCAACGTCGGACGCCTTCGTACCCGGGGCATCGAGCTCGAAAGCTCGCTGCGGGTGGTGCAAGACCTCAGCCTGAACGGCGCGGTCACCTATCTCGATGCGACCTACACCGACTTCCCCGTCGCGCAATGCTATCCGCTGCAGACCGCGGCGCTGGGATGCACCGGTACTCCGGCGCGCCAGAACCTGACGGGCACGCGCGCCGTCCAGGCACCGGAGTGGAAATTCAACATCAGCGGCGATTATTCGCCATCGCTCGGTGGCCACCTGCGCGGGGTCGCACAATTCAACTGGCAATATCAAAGCAGCCTGTTCTTCCAGGCGAGGGATCCGGAGACGTTCCAGCCCGCCTATCACATCGTCAACGTCGGCCTGGGCGTGCGTGACGAGGATCGCCGCTGGGAAGTCGTCGCGTTCGTCAACAACGTGTTCGACAAGCAATATTACGGATCGCTCGTGAACACGGCCGGCAATTTCGGCGGAAATATCGCGACGCAGGCCGTACTGCCGCGCGATTTCCGACGCTACGGCGGTCTGCGCGTCGGCCTGAACTTCTGAGCATATGGCATGCGCGTGCCGCCGCGCGGGCGGGCGGGCCTGTCACGAAGGGAAATGGTCCGTGAAACGATGGATCAGGACGGTCGCGGCCGCGGGCCTTGCGATGGCATCGATGGGGGCCGCCGCGGCCGACGCACCGGCACGACCAGGCGTGGACGCGCCCGAACTTGCCGCATTGGGCTCTTATCCGATCGGCGTCACCGACATGACGCTCGTCCAGACGGGGCAGCTCTATCCGCTGCCCGATGGGTCCGCCCCGGTCGCGGCGGACCGACGGCTGACCGTCAAGATCTGGTATCCGGCGGCCGCAGCCGGCGCCGGCACGACCTACCATACCGCCCTGCCCGGCGAGGATGCGCAGCCGATCGCGTTCGACGTCCCGGGCTTGGCGACCCCGGGACTGCCGGCCGCAAAGGGCCGTTTCCCGCTCGTCGTGCTCGCGCACGGCGCCAGCAATACGCCCGAGGTGATGTCGTGGCTGGGCGAGAACCTGGCGAGCAAGGGCTATGTCGTCGTCGCGCCCGCCTTCGCCGATCCCGCGATATCCCTGCGCACGCTCGCCTCGCTGGCAGGGCCGCTCGCGCGTCGCCCGCTGGATATCTCCTTCGTCGCTGCGGAGGCACAGCGCCGGGCTCGCGCCGGAGAGGGTCCCCTCGCCGTCGCCGATCCTGAACGGATCGCCCTCGTCGGCTATTCGATGGGCGGTTATGGCGTGCTCGCGGCGGCGGGCGGGCGGCTCGCACCGCAACTGGCCCCCGCGACACGCGGCGTGTTGACCCCGTTCGTCTCCGGAGGGCAGCGCGCCGGGGAGCTGAAGGTCGCGAATCTGAAGGCTGTGGTCTCCATTTCCCCGCCGCGCGCATTGCGCGATCTGCCGCTGTGGGCGGACGGCGGCATGACCGCGATCACCGCACCGACCCTGTTCATCGTCGGCAGTCAGGATCACGTCGTCGGCTACGATCCCGGCGTGCGTACGCTGTTCAAAGAGGCGGCGCATACGCGTCGCTACCTGCTGACGTTTCGCGAAGCCGCGCACAGTATCGCGCTGATCGGTGCGCCTCCCAGCATGACTCACACCTTTTGGGACAAGGATTGGTTCGAGGACGGCGTGTGGCGCAAGGACCGCCTGATCGCCGTCCAGCTGCACTTCGTCACCGCGTTTCTCGATCGTTACGTGAAGGGCGACGTCGCAAAAGCCGCCTATATCGACGGGCTGACGACGGATTCGAACATGGGTATGTGGGCGGCGGCGCCGGGCGGGCGCTACGCCGGCTACAGTCCCGGCGCGCCAGCCTCGACCATCTGGAAGGGGTTTCAGCCTAGCAAGCGCGCCGGCATGTCGTTCGAAGTTCTGTCCCCCGCCAGCGGCCGGGAAAGCGAGTAACCGATGTTCATGACGCAGACGATGCGCTGGTTTGGGCCGAACGATCCGGTTCCGCTGCAGGCTATTCGTCAATCCGGTGCCAGCGAAGTCGTCACCGCGCTGCACGACGTTGCCAATGGCGCGATCTGGACGCTGGAGGCGATCCGCGCGCGCCGCGCGCAGATCGAGGCCGCCGGTCTCGGCTGGACCGTCGTCGAGAGCCTGCCCGTGCACGAGGATATCAAACGGCGCGGCCCGGACTGGGACCGCCTGATCGACAATTATCGGGTCAGTCTCGAAAATCTGGCGGCGGGCGGAGTCGACGTCGTCACCTACAATTTCATGCCGTTGCTCGACTGGACGCGCACCGACCTCGCCTGGGAACTGCCCGACGGCGCGCGCGCGCTGCGCTTCGAGTTGGAGGCGGTCGCCGCCTACGACATTCATATCCTCGCCCGCCCTGGCGCGGCGGACGATTATACGCCCGCGATGGTGGAGGGCGCCGCGCGCCGTTACGCGGCGATGGACGATGACGCGCGACGCCTTCTGTCCCGCACGATCATCGCCGGTCTGCCGGGCAGCGAGGAGAGTTTCACCGACACCGACTTCCTGGCCGCGATCGGCACCTATGCCGGGATCGATGCGGCGCGGCTGCGGGCGAACCACGTCGCCTTTCTCGAGGCCGTCTGCCCCGTCGCCGAGGCGCACGGAATCCGCCTCGTCGTCCATCCCGACGATCCGCCCTTCCCGATCTTCGGCCTGCCGCGCGTCGTCAGCACGGAGGCCGACGTCGCAGATCTGTTCGCCAGGGTGCCGAGCGTGGCCAACGGGCTGTGCCTGTGCACCGGCTCGTTCGGCGTGCGCCCCGACAACGATCTGCCGGGCATGGTCGATCGGCTGGGCACGCGGATCGGTTTCCTCCACCTTCGCTCGGTTCAGCGCGAGGCGAACGACACGTTCCACGAGGCCGGACACCTGGAGGGCGACGCACGCATGGCCGAAGTGATGCGCGCCGTCGTCGCGCTGCAGCGCCGCGAGAGGCGAAGCATCCCGGTACGGCCCGATCACGGCCATCAGATGCTCGACGACCTCTCGCGGCAGACGAACCCGGGCTATTCCTTGCTCGGGCGGATGCGCGGGCTTGCCGAGCTGCGGGGACTGGAACGCGGCATAGCGGCCGCATTCGACGGCTAGCACAGGGAGAGACGCGCATGGAACGACGCACGCTGCTGGGAAGCTTTGTTGCGCTTGCCGCAATGCCGGCAACTTTGCTCAAGGCGCAGGAGCGGCCGCCCGTCGTGCCGCTACCGCTTGCGACCGCGGCGACGCAGCCACTGCTGACCAGCGCCGATCTGCGCGACGGCACCGATCTCTCCGGCCCCTGGCATTATTCGATCGATCCCTTCCGCTCGGGCCTTGCCGGTTTCCACGGCGAGATGCCCGATCGCGGCCAACAGCGGTACAGCGAAGCGGATGTTCGACGCGAAATGGCAGCCGACAACCGGGTGCTCTACGAGGTTGACCTAGTCCATTCGCCCATCACCACCCTGCCCTCCTCCTGGCTCACCGAGGCGCCGGAACTGCGGTATTATCAGGGGCTGATGTGGTACCAGCGCACCTTTCCCGCGCCGGCCCAGCGTAGCGGACGCTACTTCATCCGGCTCGGCGCGGCCAATTACGCGACATACGTCTATCTGAACGGGAAGCCGGTGGGGCGACATGAGGGCGGCTTCACGCCCTTCGCCTTCGAGGTGACGCAGTTGCTGCGAGACGGCGACAATCAGATCACGATCGGCGTGGATTCCCAGGCCACCGACACGACGGTGCCGCCGCCCGTCACCGATTGGGAGAATTACGGCGGCATCACGCGCCCCGTGCGACTGGTGCACACCGCCGCGACCTATGTCGACGACGCGTGGGTGCGGCTGACCCGCAGCAACCGCATCGCGGTCGACGCGAAGCTCGACGGCCCGGACGCCGCGAACCGCGCGGTGACGTTGCGCATTCCCGAGCTTCGCCTGATGCTGACTGGGCGCGCCGATGCGCAGGGGCATTTCCACGGCGACATCGCGGTGCCGCGCGGGCTCCGGCGCTGGGCGCCCGAAACGCCCAAACTCTATGACGTCACGCTGAGCGCCGGTGACGACGTGTGGCGCGACCGCATCGGTTTCCGCACCATCGAGGTCCGCGGCAGCGACATCGTGTTGAACGGACGGCCGCTGTTCCTGCGCGGCATTTCGCTCCATGAGGAAGAGATCGGGACCGATCCCACCCGCGCGATGACGCCGGCCGCGGCGCGCTTGCTGCTCGGCGAGGTACGCGACGGGCTGAACGGCAATTTCGTGCGCCTCGCCCATTACCCGCACAGCGAGGTGATGACGCGCGCCGCCGATGAGCTTGGCCTGATCGTCTGGAGTGAGGTGCCGGTCTATTGGCGCGTCGCATGGTCGAACCCCGAAACGCTGGCGACCGCCCGCAACATGCTCGCGGAAAACATCCTGCGCGACCGCAACCGCGCGTCGATCGCGATCTGGTCGGTCGCCAACGAGACGCCGGTCACGCCGGCCCGCAACAGCTTTCTGACGACGCTGGTGGACGACGCACGGCGGCTGGACGATACCCGCCTGGTCAGCGCCGCACTGTTGGTCGAACGGGACCGGAACTCGACGCACCCCGTCATGACGATGGCCGATCCGCTCGCGGCGAAGCTGGATGTGCTCGCGATCAACACCTACAACGGCTGGTATTCACCGGATCGGCTGACGGATCTGCCAAGTAGCGAGTGGCGTGTTCCCGCCGACAAGCCGCTCATATTCTCGGAATTCGGCGCCGACGCGAAGGCAGGATTCCACGACGCGGCGCATATGCAGAAATTCAGCGAGGAATATCAGGCCGAATATTATCGTCAGACACTGGCGATGGCGGATCGCATTCCGACGCTGCGTGGCATGTCGCCCTGGATCCTCAAGGATTTCCGGTCGCCGCGGCGGCAGAACCCCGATTTCCAGCAGGGCTGGAACCGCAAGGGCCTCATCTCAGAAACCGGCCAGCACAAGGAGGCGTTCGGCGTGCTCGCCGATTATTACGCACGACGCGGACGACGATAAGCGGGCGTTCAGCGCGAGCACCAAGGCTCCCTCGCCCTTTCTGCCAACCGCCTCATGGATTGCCCCACCTCTTCGGGCGCCATGGCGGCGCGGTGCGGAAAGCTGCGATTTGATCGCGCTACCGCCTTCGCCGGAAAGTTAATCCTCGTCAGCCGTTCCCTGCACGCCATCAGCAGGAACTGACATGACCGACGATCCACAGACCAGTCGCCCGACGCGTTTTCCCGACGAGCCTCAACAGCCCCGGCCCGGCCTGACCACAGAAATGCGAACCAAGCCTGACCATGGCGAGCACAGCTATGTCGGCAAAGGCTTGCTCAAGGACAAGGTGGCGCTGATCACCGGCGGGGACTCCGGCATCGGCCGAGCCGTGGCGATCGCCTATGCGCGAGAGGGTGCGGATGTCGCCATATCCTACCTCGCCGATGAGCAGGCGGATGCCGAGGAGACCCGGGTCTGGATCGAGGAAGCCGGCAGGCATTGCCTTCTGCTGCCGGGAGACATCCGCGACCGGGACCATTGCGCAAGCCTCGTCGAGCGCACCGTCAACGCGTTCGGGCGCCTCGACATCCTGGTCAACAACGCCGCCGCTCAGACCATCAACGACGGGTTGGACAGCATCGACGATGACGAGATGCAAGGGGCCTTCGCCGCCAACGTCTTCGCCATGATCCGCCTCGCCAAGGCTGCCGCGCCGCACATGAAGCCGGGATCCGCGATCATCAACACGACGAGCGAGCAGGCGAAGGTCGCAAGCAAGACCATGATCGTCTACGCGGCCACGAAGGGTGCGATATCGAGCCTGACGGTGGGGCTCTCCAACCTTCTGGCCGGCGACGGTATCCGCGTGAATGCGGTGGCGCCTGGCCCGATCTGGACCCCGATCCAGCCGATCGCAAAGTCGCCGCACGAACTGGAAACGCTGGGACAGGATACGCCGGTCGGACGTGCTGGTCAGCCAGCCGAGCTTGCCCCCGCCTATGTGCTGCTCGCCTCATCGGAAGGCAGCTACATGTCGGGCAACGTCATAGCGGTTACGGGCGGCGTTCCCGTGTCCTGACAGGGGATGTGCGACCTCGGCCATCGCCCGACGCGGCGGAGGACGGGGTCGGACATGCATCCGCCGGGCGGACGCGTCGCCCGCGAGCGGTCACTCCGACGGTCCTGGATCGACCAGCTCAGGCTGGACGCCGGGCGCAGCAGGCTGCATTCCTCCGCAGAAGGTCCCAACGAACGAGGATGAGGCCGCGTGCAGATCACCAGGCGAGCCGTCATCGGCTTTACGACCGCGCTTGCCGGCACGACGATATCGGATCCATCCCACGCCAAGGACGACGCACGATGGCATGCGTTGGCTGAGGACGTCAAAGCGCAGATGGCCTGGGCCTGGGATTGCTACCGCGACCGTGCCTGGGGCAGGGACGAGATCAAGCCGGTAAGCGGGACCTTCTCGAGCTTCCCGCTCAAGACGCATCATCTCGGGCTCAGCCTCATCGAGGCGCTCGACACCCTTTGGGTAATGGGGCTCGACTCGCGGTTCGAGGACGGCGTTGCGTGGGTCAAATCCCACTTCGACGCGGATGTGGATGGCGAGGTATCGGTATTCGAGACGTCGATCCGTCTCGTCGGCGGACTGCTGTCGGCCCATCTCGCGTGCGGTGACGCCGTGCTGCTCGCCAAGGCGCGCGATCTCGCGGATCGGTTGCTGCCGGCCTTCGCAACGCCGACCGGCATGCCCTACCGCTTCATCAACCTCAGGACCGGCGTACCGCGAGAAGCGGTCACCAGCCCTGCCGATGTCGCGACCTATCTGCCCGAATGGGGCACGCTCAGCCGCCTGACCGGCGATCCCCGCTACGCCGCCGCCGCGCGCAAGGCGATGGTTGCGGTTTTCGAGCGGCGCTCCCCCCTCGATCTGGTGGCGACCAGGATCGACGTGCTGAGCGGCGCATGGCGCTCCCGCACCGCAACGATCGGCTCCTATTGCGACAGCTTCTTCGAATATCTGTGGGATAGCTGGCAGCTGTTCGGCGATGCCGAGTGCAAGCGCATGTACGATGTGTGCACGGCCGCCATCCTCAAGCATCAGCAGGTCTGGAAGAACCACGAACTGTGGTTCGCCGACGTCGACTTCGAGACCGGCGCGGTTGTGTCGACCGAGCAGGACGAGCTCGCCTCCTTCTATGGCGGCCTGCTCGGCCAGGGCGGCGCGCTCCGGCAGGGCGCCGCCTATACCGAAAGCTGGTCGAAGGTGCAGGCGCGCTACGGGATCCTGCCGGAAGGCTATGACTATGCGACCTCCCGGCCGACCCAGGTCACCAACGCGCTGCGCCCCGAACTCGCCGATGCCGCCTTCACATTATGGCTGATCGATCGGCAGCCACGCTGGCGCGAGATCGGGCGGCGCCACTATGAAGCGATGAAGCGGTGGAACAAGGCTCGCTATGGCTACACCGACATGGCCGACGTGACGGCGACGCCCAAGCGACAGGCCGATCATTGCCCAGGCTATTGGTGGTCCGAACAGATGAAATATTATTATCTGCTGTTCGCCGATACGCCGCGCTTCGACTATTCGGACAACTATCTGTCGACAGAGGGCAACGTCCTCAAGGGCCTGCGCCGCAACCAGGCGTAAGGCCGGTCACGATCGCGGTCATCGCGACGATCCGCTCGGCGCGTCCGCATGGCTGGATGGCTGCACACCGCCCCTTTGCGGAAATGCGACCAGCCGTTGTGAGCACTATGAGCGCGCTATGCGCTTTCCGGGAATCGATCTCGAAGCACTATGCCACCGCCGGTACCTCGGCTGAGCGGGCGCTGGACGCTCGATCATGGAAGGTTTCGAAGGCGATATGTCATCCAAACCCTTGGCGGAGCCCGACGGCCGCGGCGCGGTCCTAGACGTCGGCCGGGACAGTGCGGGTCGCTGGCTGGAGCAGGATAGCGTCGAACGGTGGAAAGGCCATTTCGCGTCGCGCGGCGCGGCGCGGCGTTTCGTCGAAGCGGCGCGTCGGACCTATGACGCGCGCCTTGAGATCGTGACACTGACGCTGGTGCCATCCATCGCCTTCGTCGCAGAGCGCGGCGTCGATCGCGCACTCCCCCTTGTCGCCTGAAAACCCTCCGATGGCTAGCAATTCGAAGACCACCGCGGTCAAGCGTCATACTTCGGCCCGCGCGGCGCCGTGCCGCTCGACAATGCCGGGAAGCCGCAGGGCGACCGAAGATCCCCGCTGGGCCGACATCTGCGCGGCGCTGAAACGGATTCGCTTGCGGCATCGCTGCGCCGTGCGCATCGTCGATGCCGACTGCGCCTGCGGTACGATGCTGATCGCGGCGGTACGTTATGCCCGCGAGATTGGCTTCACCGCCATCGAAGGGCGCGGCATCGACGGCTCGCCGATGCTGATCGGTCGCGCCCGCGCGGCTGCCGCCCGCCTCCGCGATCCGGCAATCGGACTTTCGTTCGAGGTCGCCGACGTGATCGAGGCGATGGCGGTCGAAGCGGATGCCCCCGCCGATATCGTGCTGTGGCATGGCGACCGCCCCGGCGACGATCATCCCGGGCTACGCGCGAGCCTCGCCGCGGCGGGCGACCGGATCATCGATGGGCGCCGCCCGCGCGGCACGAAGGTGCTGGCGGCATGACCCGGCGCGACCTCCAATGGAAGGCAGGCGGTTTCTTGCTGCTGTCGGCATCGTGCGCGATGTGCCTGGCGCTCGACGGATCGCCTGCGATGATCATCTTCTTCCCGCTCGCGCTCCTCGGTCTGCCGTTGATGATCCACGGCAAGCGCGTCGGCCAGTTGCTGCGCGCCGAGCGACGCGGGCACGGCCATACCGCCGATGTCGTCCACCGCGCACGCCTCCGGCGTCGCGGACAGGGCGAAGACGGCTTCGGACACTGACCCGCACGATTCCGGTCCACGACGGTCTTCGACCATCGCAAAGGCGTCCCCCGCGCTGAGGGCGCGCCGGTAGCGGCTTTGGCGCCGACGTCGTCTCCGGCGGCGGACTGCGGCGTACGCTCCGGGCCGGGATCGTCCGGGCGGACATCCTCTGTTCGGGCGTTACGAGGCCGAGCGCGAAAGAGCCGACGCACCGGAGGCGGGGATAGTCGCGCCGACATATGGCCATGCCGATCAACGGACTGTCGGACGCGCCTGACAATGCAGCCGACCCCTTTTGCCCCGATGACCCATCGTCGCTCGTTCACCGCTGGTCATTGGCCCCAACGTCCGCACGTTCATTCGTAACAGAGGCGGGCGCGGTTCGTCGCCAGCCTCACGCCAGCGCGAACCGCAACTGTCGATCGGTTCCCGAGATGAGGTCGGCGCGCGAGAGCGGTAGCGAGATGTCCGGCACTACGCCTTGATCGGGTTGTGGCGTCGTCGGGAACCGTCCGATCAACGGAAGGTCTGCCTCCAATCCGGTTGCCGGCAAGCGCAGGAAGTAGAAGCATCCGCCGTTGATCCCACGCCGGTTGCCGCCGGTCGGCTCGCCGATCAGCGTCGCAAGCCGGTTTCGCCGTACGAAGTCGGCGAACTGGAAGGTCGCCGAGCTGTTTTGCGGCCCGATCAAGATGCGGACATCGCCTTTATAGCGCGTTCCGTGCGGACTGATCGGATCCACTCGGTCACCCGTCGCATCGAGCCGATAGAAGCGATCGTCGACGCGGGTCGCATTCTCGCCGAGGTGGTCGAAGCTGCGGTCCCATGTGTCGAGTACGGGCTTCAGGTCCTCCGGCACGGTGCGGTAGCGAACCAGCCGCTGGACCTCCTCGAACGCCGTCGGGCGCATCACCAGCCGCTCCGCCAGCGCATTGCCGCAGTCGAGCCCGCCCTCGTTCGCGCGCAGGTCGACGACCAGACGCGGCACCCGTTCGATAACCAGCCGATCGATCGCCTGATTGAGCCAGCCCCGCCAGTCCCATTGGCTGTCGTAGAGTCCCCAATTGGGCATCGACAGCAGCGCGGCATCGCCGCGTCGCTCGATCGTCCAAACCGGCTTGTCGCCCTTCACGTCGACGCCAGCGTGCGCACTGGCACGGCGCTGCGCCAATGTTACCGCCGCGACCGTCGTGGTGCGCCGCCGGCCGTCCGGATCATCGACCACCAGTCGATAGCGTTCCCGTCCGAACAGCAGCGAAAAGAAGATGTCGAACGTCTCGTACCGATCGTCGCCCTGAACGGAGAGAAGCCGTCGGCGCTTGGCGTCATTATGACCGTCCGCTCGAGCGAATGGGAGCAGCGCGGCCAGCACCGCGCTCGCCTGCCGCCCGTCGATCGCGACGATGCGGCTGCCCGGCTTGATCCCGATCGCGAATGGATCGGCGGTGACGATCATCGCGTTGCCAAGCCAGAGGAAGTCGAACGGCAGCCGGTCGGGCGCTTCGAACAAGGCGGCTGCCACCTCGCTTCGCTGGTTGTAGAAGTTGGCATAAGTGTGGCCGCAGCGCACCGTCGCGAGGGCGCGCGATAGCGTCAGGTAGAAGGTGCGCAGCGACATCGGCGCAGCGAGCGCCGCTTCAAGCGCATCGAAGCGCCCCTCCATCTTCGCCGCGGAATTGTAACGCAGCAGACCCGGGTGAAGCGCGCCATAGGCCCGCCGCAACAGCGCGACGTCCGCACGCATGTCGGTTGGCCGGAGAAGCGGCGCGCCAGGCGTCGTCCGAGCAAACAGCGCATGGGGGGCGATTGCGGCACTGAAGCTGCCGAGAACTGCCCGGCGCGACATTGACGAGACGATCATGACGACTCCTGCGAATGACGTGACGAGCCATCATGGTCGCCCGGGGTGAGGCGGTCGCCTCAATATCGCGGATCGCCGGCAATCTATGGTTTGTGAGACGCCCGATAGGCGCTCGGCGATCGGCCGTAGCGTCGCTGAAAGGCACGGTTGAAGCTGGCCTTTGACGCGAACCCGGCGTCGAGCGCAATCACGAGCAGCGGGCGCGGATCGCCTGCCGCCAGCGCGGCGGCGACATCCTCACATCTCAGGCCGTTGACGAAAGCGGAAAATCCAGTGCCCAACCCTTCGTTGAGTGCGCGCGACAGATAGCTCTCATTGGTTGCCAGCAAGGCGGCCAAGCGGCGCAACGTCAGCTCGTCGTCGCGGTGCCAGCCCCCCTCCCGCGTGCGCCCCGCCCATTCCAGTCCCTGTGCCTGCCAGTCCCGCCCCGGGAGCGAGGATATCTCGGGTATCCGCAGCGCGTCGAGCGTCGGGAACGGCAGAACAAGGAAGCGCCAGCCGGCGATGCCGAGATACAGCGCGAACCCCGCGACGGCCGCGTAGAGCGGCATCAATCCGGTATAGCCGAGCGGTATCGCCGCATCGACGAGCAACCAGCCCGCCCAGACGATCGCCAACAGCGGATAGGCGGTGGCGGCATGCGTCAGCCAGGCGGTCGCGAACCGCGCGTCGTCGCTACGCTCCTGCGACAGGGCGAGGCGGTAACGGCGGAGCAGGCGAATGATCCAGACGCCGTAGACGACGAAGCTGATCGCCAGCAGCAGCGCGGCGATCATGTCCCCGGCTGTGAAGGCGAGGTCCGCCCAGCGGTGCTTTAGCGGCGTCGGCAGCAGGAAAGCGGCGGTCTGGTAAGTGAACTGGACCGCGCCGGGGAGCAGATGCCGCCAGGCCAAAGCTGGCCAGCGACCGTACACCAAAGCGAATGCATGTAGGTAGAGCAGCGGCGGTACGAGGAGCGCGTTGGAGAAGGGTGCGTAGGTTAGCCACCACCACCGATCGTAAAAGCCGGCGAACCCGATCAGCCAAGGGACGAAGACGCCGGTCATGACGACCAGGAGTGCCGCGAGCGTGCGCGATGCCGGCCGGTTGCGCAGAGAGATCCAAAGCCCCGCCGCCAGCGGCAGCAGGATCGCCGCCGCTACCGCGAGGACTGCCGTGCGCCATCCGAAGACCAGATCCATCGGCTCAGCGTAACCTCACGGCCGCCAAGCGCTAGCGGCCGACGCATGAAAACTGATCGCTCGCATGCGAAAGCGGCGTCCAGACGCCGCTTCCCGCCTCTCGAACGTGTCATTTGTCTCCGTCGCAGACGGCGGGAGCGCGGGAAACGGAGCGCCGCACGTGGTCAGCCACGACGCCCGCTTCCTGAACGCGATTGGTATCGAGCGGGCTGTGGCCCTCACCGACATCAAAGAGGATGCCGCCACGCCCGACCTTGGTTAGGGTGGCGCGATGCAGCGCCTTCACATTGCCATAGCCGGTTGTGGCCCGGCGGGCCTCGCCACGGCGCTGCTGCTGCACCGCGACGGTCACCATGTCACGCTGTTCGAGCGGTTCGATGCGCCGCGCCCGGTGGGGTCGGGACTCATGATCCAGCCGACCGGCTTTGCCGTCCTGCGCGAGCTCGGGCTGGCCGACACGCTGCGTGACCACGGTGCGCGCATCGATCGCCTCCACGGCGAGGCAGGAAGCAGCGGCCGGGTCGTACTCGATGTCCGCTATGCCGCGCTCGGCAAAGACGCGGGGTTTGGCATCGCGTCCACCGCGCGACCCTGTTCGCGATGCTGCACGAAGCCGTCGCAGCCGAGCGGATCGCGATCGAGACCGGCTGCGCGGTAATAGGAAGCGAAGCGGCAGCAGACGACCGCCGGTCGCTGCTGCAACAGGGCGGTCGCTGCATCGGGCCGTTTGATCTGATCGTCGACGCGCTGGGCACGCGGACGCCGCTGGCGCCGCCCTGCGGTCGCAAACTGGCCTATGGTGCGCTCTGGGGCACGTTGGACTGGCCCACAGATGCCAGTTTCGACCCCGCCGCACTCGAACAGCGCTACCGGCGGGCGAGCGTGATGATCGGCGTCCTGCCCATCGGGCGGTTTCCCGGCGCCCCGCGCCAACAGGCCGCGCTGTTCTGGTCGTTGCGCGCGGATCGTCTGGCCGCGTGGCAGGCGGCAGGCCTGGATGCCTGGAAGGCCGAGGTGTCCACCCTATGGCCGGCAGCGCGAGGATTGCTCGACCAGATCCGATCGGCCGATCACCTTACCTTTGCCCGTTATGCGCATCGCACGCTATCGACGCCCGCGGAAACGGGTATGATCCACATCGGGGACGCCTGGCATTCGGCCAGTCCGCAATTGGGCCAGGGCGCGAACATGGCGCTGCTCGACGCCTATGCCCTGGCGCTGGCCTTGCGGCGATCGCCGGATGTCGCAACCGCGCTCGGCTTGGCGGTCGCGATGCGCCGGCGGCACGTCCATCTGTATCAGGCGCTGACCGCGCTGTTCACCCCCGTCTACCAGTCCGACAGCCGAACGCTCCCGTTCATGCGCGACCGGATTGTCGGGCCGTTGTCGAAACTCTGGCCTGCCACCCGAATCCAGGCGGCCATGGTCAGCGGCCTTATCGGCCATCCGCTGAAGCCGTTATTTGGTCAGCGAGCCACCGCATCCACAGCTCGCGCTATCGGTGGTCGCGCGTCAGCGGCGAAAGCAAGATAGCCACCAGCGCCGGCCGAACCAGAACGTGTTTCCGTCTCCGCCGCCCAGTGCCGCGATCTGGTCGGCATATAGCTCCGCCAGTTGACGATGCGCGATGCACGCCTCCGTCGTTCTCGCGCGCCGCGCCAGCCGACGTTCCGAGCGCAAGCGTCGAAACAGATATTCGGTATTCGCCATTCTTTCGCCCTTTCTGCGTCTCGTGACTTAGCTAACCGACAACATCCCGACGGCACACGTACAATTGACTCCGAATTCGGAAGTATCGGAGCCGACGATCCCCCATGTGATTTTCTGACTTCGGGATAGTAGCCGCTGAGGGCCCAGTTAGGCCGGACCGGATACATGAATATCACGCGCTCGGCGCGAGCATATAGTGTGCATGGGGAGACACGAGCCATGAAGATCGAGATCGTCGACAAGGCAACGGGCCGGACAAATACGGTCGATGGCAGCGTCGTCAGCCTGACGACGCCCAGTATCGTCCGGGTCGATCTGGCGCGGACCGACATCGCGGCGTTCGAGCGCGACGGCAACGATCTGATCCTGGTGCTCGCCGACGGCGAACGTGTCCGCATCGGCGACTTCTACCGGCAAGCGCAAGCGGCTCCCAACGATCTGGTGCTTCGCGACGGCGACGGCAGTCTCTGGCTCGCGCATCCCGCCGAAACGGGGGCGGCGCGCTTTTCGCTTCTGCACGATGTGCAGGATCTGACCGCCGTCGCGGCGTCGGGCGACGGTGGCGGCGGCGGTTCCTTCGTGCTGCCCGCGGTGCTCGGCCTTGCCGGCGCCGGCGGCCTTGCAGCCGCGCTGGCGGGCGGCGGCGGCGGAACGCGCGACGTCGGTGCGTCGGGCGGCGTGGTCGATTCCACGCCGCCGGATCGACCGACCGCGACCTTCACGCGCGATGGCACCAGCGTCTCCGGCACCGGCGAAGCAGGCGCGGCGATCCAGGTCCGCAATGCCGCCGGCGCGCTGATCGGCTCTGGCACGGTCGGCGCGAACGGCAGCTATAGCGTCACGCTCGACCAGCCTCGCACCAATGGCGAGGCCGTCTCCGTCACGCAGGCGGACGCCGCCGGCAACGTCTCGCCACCCGCAACCGCAGTGGCACCCGATCTGACGGCCCCGGCAGCCCCGACGGCGGCGATCGACGCCGCCGGGATCGTGATCACCGGGACGGGCGAAGCGGGCGCGACCGTTCGCGTCGCCGATGCCGCGGGCACGGTGCTCGGCACTGCGGTGGTGGGCACGAACGGCAGCTATGCGGTGACCCTCGCCTCGCCCCAGGTCGCAGGCAGCACGTTGTCGGTGACGCAGGCAGATGCGTCTGGCAACGTGTCTCCCGCAACCGCGCTGCCGACGTCCGATCTGGTCGCCCCGGCCGCGCCTGTCGTGACGATCGCACCGGACGGCAGCGTCGTGACCGGCCGCGGCGAGCCCGGTGCGACGGTCACCGCGCGCGGCCCCGATGGCACGGTGCTCGGTACCGGCTCGGTGGGTGCGGATGGCAGCATCACGCTGCCCCTGTCGCCGGCGCAGGCGAACGGGGGCACGGTCACCGTCGTGCAGGCCGATCCGGCGGGCAATATGTCGACGCCGGTGACGGTGGCGGCGCCGGACATCACCGCCCCCGCCGCGCCCGTCGCGACCGTATCGGCCGACGGCACCACGGTCAGCGGTACCGGCGAACCGGGCGCCAGCGTGACGGTCACGACCCCGGCTGGCGCCACCATCGGCACCGGCACGGTCGGGACCGACGGCAGCTATACCGCCGTCCTCACCCAGCCGCAGCGCAACGGCGAAACCATCGAGGTTCGCCAAGTCGACCCGACCGGCATTAGCTCGGCACCATCGACGGCCGTCGCGCCCGACTTGACCGCACCCGCTGCGCCGGCCGCCACCATCTCGATCGATGGTACGCAGGTGACCGGCAGCGGCGAGGCCGGCGCGACCGTCACCGTGCGCGACGTCGCCGGGACAGCGATCGGCAGCGCGACCGTCGCCGCCGATGGCAGCTATGCCGTCACGCTGTCCACGCCGCAGATCGACAGCCAGTCGCTCAACGTCAGCCAGGTCGACCCCGCCGGCAACGCCTCACCCGCGGTGGCGGTCACCGCCCCCGACCTGACCGCACCCGCGGCGCCGGTCGCGACGATCGCCGCGGACGGTATCACCATCAGCGGCACCGGCGAACCGGGTGCGAGCATCTCGGTCACCACGCCCGCCGGCGCGACGGTCGCGACGGCGACGGTCGGCACGGACGGCCGCTACACCGCCGTACTGATGCCGGCACAGCGCGACGGCGAAACGTTCGAGGTGCGGCAGAGCGACGCCGCGGGCAACGTTTCCACGCCATCCACTGCCGTCGCGCCAGACCTTACCGCCCCCGCTGCGCCACTCGCCACCATCACTGCCGACGGCACGCAGGTGACCGGCACCGGCGAGCCGGGCGCCACCGTCACCGTGCGCGACGCGGCCGGGACGGTGATCGGCAGCGCAACCGTCGCAGCCGACGGCAGCTATGCCGCCCCGCTGTCCCCCGCGCAGATCGACAGCCAGCCGCTCTCCGTGGTGCAAGCCGACCCGGCCGGCAACGGCTCGCCCGGCGTCGCGCTCACTGCGCCCGACCTCACCGCGCCCGCGGTCCCCACCGCGATGATCGACGCGAGCGGCGCCGTCGTGATGGGAACCGGCGAGCCCGGCGCCAGCGTCGTCATCCGTGACGTGACCGGCGCGCCGATCGGCACCGCGACGGTGACGATCAACGGCACCTACGCCGCGCCGCTCGCCACGCCGCTAGTCAACGGCGAGACGGTGAGCGTGGTGCAGGCCGACGCGGCGGGCAACGCCTCCCTGCCTGCCAGCGCGGTCGCGCCCGATCTAACCGCTCCCGCTGCGCCCAGCCTGTCGGTCGGCGCTGATGGCGCCAGCGCCGCGGGTACGGGCGAACCTGGTGCGACAGTCACCGTTACCGACGCCGCAGGCACGTCGCTCGGCAGCGCCACCATCGGGGCGGACGGGCAGTTCACCGTGCAGCTGACGCCGGCACAGGCAAACGGCGGCACCGTCATCGCGACGCAGTCGGATGCGGCGGGCAACGTCTCCCAGCCCGCGACCGCCGCGGCGCCAGACATCACCCCGCCCGCGGCCCCCGTCGCCGCGCTCGACGCGACCGGCGCATTTGTCACCGGCAGCGGAGAGGCAGGCGCGACGATTACCGTGCGCGACGCCGGCGGCGCGACGATCGGCACCGCGACCGCCAACGCCCGCGGCGCCTACACCGTGGTCCTGACCACGCCGCAGATCGACAGTCAGGCTCTGAGCGTGACGCAGGCGGATGCCGCCGGCAATCCGTCGCCTGCGACGCCGCTCACCGCGCCCGATCTGACTGCACCGGCCGCTCCGGTCGGCACGGTAAGCGGCGACGGCACGCAGTTGTCAGGCACCGGCGAGGCGGGCGCGACCGTGACGATTACCGATCCGATCGGGGTCGTCATCGCCACGGTGACGGTCGATGCCGTGGGCCAGTTCACCGCGCCGCTCGTCCCGGCGCAGGTCAATGGCGAACTGCTGACACTCACCCAGGCGGATGCCGCCGGCAACGTCTCGCCAACAGGGACGGCGCTCGCCCCCGATCTGGTGCTCAACGATTCACCTCCGGCGCCCACCGCGGTAGTGGACGCGACCGGCACCATCGTAACGGGCACCGGCCAGGCGGGCGCGACGATCACGGTGCGCGGTCCGGGCGGCGTCGTGATCGGGACCGCCATCGTCGATGGGAACGGTACATATGCCGCACCGCTCGCGCCGGCGCAGCTCAACGGCGAGACCGTGCGCGTGACGCAGGCGGATGCAGAAGGGGACGTCTCGCCCCCGGCCATCGCGATCGCGCCCGACCTCACTGCACCCGCCGCACCCACCGCGGCGATCGATACGGGCGGCCAGATCGTCACCGGCACCGGCGAAGCCGGCGCGACCGTACGTGTCACCGATGCGGGCGGCGTGGTGATCGCCACAACGGTAGTCGGTGCGAACGGCGCTTATGCCACGGTGCTCGACGCGGCACGTGCCAACGGCGAGGCGCTGAGCGTGACGCAGGCGGATGCGGCGGGCAACATTTCGCCTGCCGCGCCTATCGTCGCGCCGGACTTCACCGCACCTGCCGCCCCCGCTGCGATCGTCGCGGCGGATGGCTTGGCGGTGACCGGCACCGGCGAACCGGGCGCCACCGTCACCGTTCGCGACGCCACCGGCGCAGCGATCGGCACCGGGGTCGTCGCGGCGGACGGCAGCTACGTCGCGGCGTTGACCACCGCGCAGGTCAATGGCGAGGCGCTGACGATCACGCAGGCAGATGCCGCGGGGAACGTCTCTCCAACCGCCGCCGCGACCGCCCCCGACCTCACCGCCCCCGCCGCGCCGACCGCCACGGTCGAAAGTACGGGCACCGTGGTTATCGGCACCGGTGAGCCAGGGGCGACCGTGACCATCCGCGATGCCGCCGGCACCCCGATTGGCACCGCGACGGTAGGCGCAGGCGGCAGCTACACCGCCGTCCTCACCACCGCGCAGGCGAACGGCGAGCAGGTGCAGGTCACGCAGGCGGATGCAGCGGGCAACGTTTCGCCGACGACGGTCGCGACCGCTCCCGACATCACCGCCCCTGCCGCACCCACCGGCCTTGTCGGAGCGGACGGCACGACGATCGGCGGGACCGGCGAACCAGGCGCGACCGTCACGATTCGTGACGCCGGCGGTGCGATCGTCGCCACCGGGGTCGTCTCGGGCGACGGCAGCTACACCGCGACGCTCGCGACGCCGCAGGCGAACGGCGAGACGCTGCGTGTGACGCAGGCCGATGCGGCGGGTAACGTCTCGCCGGCCGTCACCGTCATTGCCCCCGACATCACCGCGCCGACCGGTCTTACCGCGATCGTCGATGCGAGCGGGACCATCGTCGCGGGCGTCGGCGAGGCCGGTGCAAGTGTCGTGATCCGCGATGCGGGAGGCGCCACCATCGGCACCACGACGGTCGCCGCCAACGGCACATACATGGCGACGCTGACCGTCCCCCAGGTCAACGGGCAGACCGTACAAGTCACGCAGGCGGACGCGGCCGGTAATGTCTCCGCGCCCGTTCCGGCGCTGGCGCCCGACATCACCGCGCCGCTCGCACCGATCGGCACGGTCAATGCCGACGGCAGCATCCTCAGCGGCACCGGCGAGGCCGGCGCCACCGTCACCATCCGCGCACCCGATGGAACGGTGCTTGCCACGGCGCTGGTCGCCGCCGACGGCAGCTTCGCCGCGCCCCTCACGCCCGCGCAGGCGAATGGCGAAACGCTGCGGCTGACCCAGGCCGATGCGGCGGGCAACGTCTCCCCCGAAACGACGGCGCTCGCGCCTGACATCACCGCGCCGGTCGGGCTGACCGCGGCGGTGGACGGGACGGGTCTGATCGTCGCGGGGCTGGGCGAGGCCGGCGCCGCTGTCACGATCCGCGACACCGCCGGCAATCCGATCGGCACCGCCACGGTCGCCGCCAACGGCACCTATTCGGCAACGCTGACCGCGCCGCAACTCAACGGCCAAACGGTGCAGGTGACGCAGGCTGACGCCGCCGGCAACGTTTCCGCGCCGGTGGCGGCGCTGGCGCCCGACATCACCGCGCCGTTCGCACCGATCGCCGCGGTCGGGCGGGACGGCACCGTCGTGACCGGCACGGGCGAGGCGGGCGCGACCATCAGCGTCGCCGATGCGTCCGGCGCCGTGATCGGCACCGCGCTGGTCGGCGCCGACGGCACCTACACCGCGACGCTAGCGACACCGCAGGCCAATGGCGAGACGGTGATCGTCACACAGGCGGATGCGGCGGGCAACGTCTCGCCGGCTGTCGCCGCGCTCGCGCCGGACATCACGCCGCCGGCGCTGCCGACCGCCGCAATCGATACGGCGGGTGCAGTCATCAGTGGCACCGGCGAACCCGGCGCGACAGTCGAGGTCCGCGATGCCGCCGGCACCGTCATCGCGACGGGACCGGTCAGCGCCGGTGGCGGCTATGCGATCACGTTGCCGACGCCGCAGGTCGCCGGCGAAGCACTGACGGTCGACCAGCGCGATCCCGCCGGCAATCAGTCGGGCGCGGTCGGGCTCACCGCGCCGTTCGACATCACCGCGTTCGACAACGCTGCCACCGCGTCGATTACGCTGGAGCCGGTGCAGGCCGACCGTACGCTCGGCGGCGCCTCCTACCTCGCTTTGGTGTCACTGGGCGCGCTCAATCTGGACGCGCAGGTGCTGGCGGTGCCCAGCATCGGATTCACCGTCGCCGCCGGCCACACGCTGGATGCGACCTTCACCTATGATGCGACGCTGAGCATCGGTGCGCTTTCCGGCTATGCGGTGGTGGTGCAGCGGTTTGACGGCAGCCGCTGGGTCGCGGTGGACGGCACCGGCACCAGCACGACGCTGGACGTGCGGCTGCTCGACGGCAACCTCATCGCCAACGAAGCGCTGGCGGCCGGCCAGTATCGCGCCTTTGTCACCTTCGACGGCACGGCGGGCGTCGGATTGCTTGGCGGTCTGTCCGCTACCGGCGTCGACAGCGACTTCACGCAGGCGATCGCGCTGCCCGGGACGATCGCCGGCAACGTCGTCACCGATCCCGGCCCCGGCGGCGCGGTCGACGTGGTCAGCCCGCAGACGGTCGTGGCCAGCGTCACGGTCGGTGGCGTCACCACGGCGGTAACGAGGGACGGCACCGTCGTCGACGGTGCCTGGGGCAAGCTGGTGATCAACCGCGATGGGTCGTACACCTATACGGCAGATGCCAATGCCGCCGCGATCGGCAAGACCGACGTCTTCACCTACCAACTGATCGACCTGAGCGACGGAGAGGTCGAACGCGCCAACCTGTCGATCGCGATCGGCAGCCCGGAGATCGCTGCGGCACCGGTCGCCAGCCACGATACCGCGATCGCCGCTGCGACCTTCGCGAACGTCGTCGAGACGGTCGCCCCGTTCCAGGACCGGGTCTTCACCACCCCTGTTGCCGGCGTCACGCCGCAGACCGGCAGCGTCACCCACACGTTCACCGTAGACGCGAACAGCGCCTCCACGGTGACCCTGTCCGCCGTGGCGCAAACGGGGATCAGCCTGCTGCCCAGCTACACCATCACCGTCACCAATCCGCAGGGCGTCCAGATCCTCAACCAGACGCTCACCGCCGTCGCCGGACTGCCCGTGCTCGGCGGGACCGGCGTGTCGGTGACGCTGCCCAACCTGACGTCGGGATCGTACACCTACACCGTCTCGTCGACACACGTGCTGAGCGGCCAATATGACACCGGCGTCTACATCGGCCAGACGGTAACGCATTTCGACCAGCACCAGCTGACCGGCACCACGCCGGTGCAGGGCGACCTCCTAGCCAACGATGCAACGGGCAGCGCCTTCTTCGCATTGCAGGTCGCGCATGGCGGAGCGTTCGTCGAAGTGCCCGACTCCCCGCTGACGATCGCGGGCACGTACGGCAGCCTGACCGTCGACGCGGCCGGTCATTACACCTACCAGCCAAGTACGACGCTGGCCTATGCCGTGGCCGATCCGGTGGACAGCTTCACCTATCAGATCGTGCAGCCGAACGGCACCATCGCCACCGCGCAGATCGACATCGCGGTGGACATCAACAACGGCGCCACGCCGGTCCTGCCCGCCACGGCAGGCATCACCGAACCCATCGCCTTCGCGGTGCCGGACACGGATGTCATGGCCCTCGGCATGGCCGCACCGCTCGCGCCCTCGCCCGTGTCGCACGCTACCGCGTCGGCGCTGACGGTGGATCTCGACGATCAGGCGACCGTTCACGACCTGCTCGGCCGGTTCCTCGATGCGCAGGGTGCCACCGACCATGCCGCCCCGGTCGCACCCGCGGAGGCCGCGCCGCCGACTCCGGCGGTGGAGACCGCCGTGGCGACGCTGCCCGAGGATCCGCTTGCCTATATCGTCCCCGCGGACCCGGATCACGATCGGCTCGTGACGCTGCACGCAGCGTGACATCGATCCGTTTCCGGAGTCGATCCCGGGCTGGAGATGCCGCCATCTCCAGCCTGTCTTTCCCGATCTTTAAGTCACTTACGCGCAACTTCCGGGCCAGAGGAAAAGGAACCTTACCCGCATGATACGCCTGTTCGACGGGCGGCGGCGGCGCCTGCCCGCCATGGTCGCCGCCTGCACCGCCGTCGCCACAGCGGCTCATGGCGCCGATCCTGCCGCCCCGCTCACCCTCGACGCCGCCGTCCATCAGGCGCTTGCCTGGCATCCGGCCATCCCCCAATCGGTCGCCAGCTTCAACGCCGCCGGCGAGGCGGTGACGGTGGCGCGCGCGGGCTATCTCCCGCGGATCGGCGCAGGGATAGGCAGCGGCTACGACAACCGGCTCGGCGCCGACTGGCGGCCACGCCCGCAAGTGTCGGGGTCGCAGATGCTCTACGATTTCGGCAAGACGGCGAGCGCGGTCGAGGCGGCGCGCGCCGGCACCCGCATCGGCCAGGCGGACGTGCTGATCGCGGTTGACGGGCTGATCCGCGACACGGCCTATGCAATCGTCGAGGCACAGCGCAACGCCGCGCTCTTCGCGATCGCGACCGAGCAGCTCGCCCGCATCCGCGAAATCAGCGCGCTTGTGGAGAAACGCTTCAGCAAGGGTGCGACCACCCAGTCCGACGCGCTGCAAGCCCAATCGCGCGTTGCCGCCGCCGAGGCGACGCTGGCCCAGATCGAGGCAGAACGGCGCCGCTGGGCAAGCAACCTTGCCTATCTGCTCGGCCGCCCGGTGCCGCCGACCACGATCGATCCGGGCGTTCCCGATCGCCTGATGCGCGGCTGCGCCGGCGGCCGGCGCGACGACGATCGCATCCCCGCCGTGATGCGCGCAGAGGCGCAGCGCGACCAGGCCGCCGCCGACCTCCGCCGCAGCCGCGCCAACCGCCTGCCGACGATCGCGCTCGCCGGCGATGCCAGCGCCGACGTCACCGGTCCCTTGTCGCGGCGCAGCGCCTATAGTTTCGGCCTCAGCATCACCCGCGACCTGATCGGCGGCAACGCGGTGGGCGCGCGGGTGCGCGGCGCTGAATATGCGCGCGATGCCGCCGATGCCGCCGTCCGTCAGGCACGCAACGACGCCGAACAGCGCCTCGCCGAAGCGCGCGGCCAGATCGCCAGCCTCGAAAGGCTGCTCATCACCGTCACCGCGAGGCAAACCAACATGGTCGAAACCGGCAAGCTTTACCGCCTGCAATATCTCGACATGGGCACGCGCACGCTCGTCGACCTGCTCAATGCCGAACAGGAACTGCAGCAGGCGCGCTTCGATGCGGTCAACACCACGCATGACCTCCGCCGGCTGGCGGTCGATTGCCTCTATTACTCGGGGCGCGCGCGTGATGCCTTCGGCCTGTCGGGGACCGCGATCGGCGGGGTGACGCTGTGAACGCGCCGTTCTTCCCGCCACCGGCGACGGCAATCGACGACGGCGAGGCGTGGATCGACCTGATCGGCCAGGTCGCGCGCCATTACCGCCTGCCGATGTCCGACCAGCGCGCGCGCCTCGCCGCGCAATGGGAACACACCGATGAAGGCGACGCGCGGATCCGCGCGGTCGCCCGCGCCGCCGGCCTGTCGGTGCGCTTCCTGCCGCCGGCCGCCGCGCGGCTCACGAGCTGGCGGCTGCCGGTGATCGCCTGTCTGCGCGACGGCGAGATCGCGCTGATCCCCGCGATCGACGCCGATGGACGCGCGACGGTCTGCTTCGCCGGCGAGGCGGGCGCACCGTCGTCGCTTCCGCTCGCGACGCTGTTGCGCGACGCGGAGCGGATCGTCGTGCCGCGACCGTTGCGGGCCGCGGCCGACATGCGCGTCGACACCTATATCCGCCCCTACCGGGACCATTGGCTGCGCGGCATCCTCACACAGGACCTGCGCGGCTACGGTCATATCGCGCTGGCCTCCGTCCTGTCCAACCTGCTCGGCCTCGCCGGGGTACTGTTCTCGATGCAGGTCTACGATCGCGTCATCCCGGCGCAGTCGATGCCGACGCTCGTCATCCTGTTCCTTGGCGTGCTGCTCGCGATCGGGTTCGACTATCTGCTCCGCCAGTTGCGCGTCACGATCACCGACGTGCTCGGCAAGCGCGCCGACCTGCGCCTGTCGGATCAGGTGTTCGGCCATGCGCTGCGCGTGCGCAACCGCGCCCGCCCCGCCTCGACGGGCACGTTCATCGCGCAGCTGCGCGACCTCGACCAGGTCCGCGACATGCTGACCTCCACCACCGTCGCCGCGGTCGCCGACCTGCCCTTCTTCTTCCTGTTCCTCGTCATCCTGTTCGGAATTGGCGGCGTGCTGGCGCTGGTGCCGCTCGCCGCGGTGGTGGCGCTGCTTGCACCCAGCCTGCTCGCCCAGCGCCGGCTGCGCGCGCATGCGACCGAATCAATGCGCGAGACGTCGTTACGCAACGCGCTCCTGATCGAGGCGGTGCAGGGCATCGACGACGTCAAGCTGCTTCAGGCGGAGGAACGCTTTCAGCGCCAGTGGAACCATTGCAATGCCGTCGCGGGAGAGGCGCAATTGCGGCTGCGCAGCCTGACCAGCCGCCTGTCGACCTGGGCGCAGAGCGTGCAGAACGGCGTCTACGCGGCAGTGATCTTCGTTGGCGCGCCGATGGTGATCGCCGGCGAGGTGACCACCGGTGCACTGGTCGCGACGTCGATGCTCGCCTCGCGGATGATGGCGCCGATGGCGCAGGTCGCCCAGCTGCTCGGCCGCTATCAGCACGCCAAGGTCGCGGCGCAGAGCCTTGACCAGATCATGGCGCTGCCCGTCGATAGCCCCGATGCCGCGCACCGCATCGCGCTGCCCGCGGTAGCCGGCGCCTATCGCTTGCGGGACGCGGCCTTCGCGCACGCCGCCGATACGCCGCCTGCCTTGGTCGTGCCGCGGCTGGAGATCGCGGCGGGCGAGACGATCGCGCTGCTCGGCCGCAACGGCGCGGGCAAATCGACCTTGCTCGCCGGCCTTTCGGGGATGCTTGAGCCGGCCTCCGGCGAGATACTGCTCGACGACCTCGCGCTTGGCCAGATCGATCCGGCCGACGTGCGCCGCGACGTGGGCCTGCTGACCCAGAACAGCCGGCTGTTCCACGGCACGCTGCGCGACAATCTGACGATGGGCGCGCCGCACGCCTCCGCCGATGCGATCATGGACGCGCTGGAAATGGTCGGCGCGACCGATTTCGTCCGTCGCCTGCGCGACGGGCTCGACCATCTCGTGCTGGAGGGCGGGCGCGGCCTGTCAGGCGGACAGGTCCAGGCGCTTCTGCTCGCGCGCCTCCTGATTCGCCGACCGTCGGTGGTCCTGCTCGACGAACCCACTGCGGCGATGGACGAGGCGGCGGAACGCCATTTCATCGACCGCTTTCGCGATTGGAGCCGCGGACGCACCGTCGTCGTCGCAACGCACCGGCTGCGCGTGCTCGACCTTGCCGATCGCGTGGTCGTCATCGACCAGGGCACCATCCTGCTCGACCAACCCAAGTCCGCCGCGCTGGATACGATGCGCGGCGCCGCACGGAGTCAGGCGGCATGACCACCCTTGCCATCCCCTTCGAAGACGAAGGCGCGCCGCGCCTGCTCGCCGCCCGCCGCATGCTATGGGTAGTTGCGGCGCTGCTCGTCACCGCGCTCGGCTGGGCGTGGTTCGCCGCGCTCGACGAGGTGGCGACCGGCACCGGCCGCGTTGTGCCGACCAGCCACGAACAAGTGATCCAATCCCTGGAGGGCGGCATTCTCGCCAGGCTCGCGGTGCGCCAGGACGACATCGTCAGGCCGGGCCAGTTGCTGGCGCAGCTCGACCCGACGCAGGCCGGGTCGACCGTCGAGGAAAGCGCCGCCAAATATCGCGCCGCGCTCGCCAGCCAGGCGCGCCTGCAGGCTGAGGTCAACGGCACTCCCTTGCGGTTCTCTCCGGAGCTCGATCGCTACCCGGAGCTCAAGGCGGAACAGCAGCGCCTCTATGCCGCGCGGCGCGCCAGCCTCAACGGATCGGTCGGGTTGATCGACGAATCGCTCGCACTGATCGGGCGTGAGGTCGGCATCGGCGAGTCACTCATTGCCGTCGGTGCGGCGAGCAATGTCGAGGTGCTGCGGCTCAAGCGTCAGCGCGCCGACCTCGACCTCAAGAAATCGGACCTGCGCTCGCAATATATGGTCGAAGCGCGGCAGGATCTCGCCAAGGTCAGCGAGGAAGTGGAAGCGCTCGCGCCCGTAGTGCGCGGCCGTTCCGATACGCTGCAACGCCTTACGCTGCGCTCGCCCGTGCGCGGCGTCGTCAAGAATATCGAGGTGTCAACGCGCGGCGGCGTCGTCCCGCCCAACGGCAAGGTGATGGAGATCGTGCCCCTCGACGACCGGTTGCTGATCGAAGCGCGCGTCTCGCCACGCGATATCGCCTTCATCCGCCCCGGCCAGCGTGCGAGCGTCAAGATTACCGCTTACGATTATGCGATCTACGGCGGACTGGAAGGTCAGGTCAGCAGCATCTCGCCAGACACGATCCGCGACGAGGTCAATCCCGAAATCTATTACTATCGCGTCTTCGTTCGCACACGGTCGGACGCGCTGGTCAACAAGATGGGACACCGTTTCCCGATCGTCCCCGGCATGATCGCCACCGTCGACATCCACACCGGGTCGAAGACGGTACTCCAATATCTCCTGAAACCGCTAAATCGCGCCCGCGAGGCGATGCGCGAACGATGAGAAATGTCATAATCATTTACCGGAATGGTTTGGTTACCTTTCGTTTACTCGCCGGCGGTTGAAACGGTATCCTGTTGATACGTCACGATGGAAACAGCCATGGCCGATCCCGTTGCAGCCCGTTCTTTCCACCGCCCGAACAACATGGTCGAATTGCTTGATCTTGCTCGCCAGACGCAGGCGGTGCGGGCAAAGATGGCAAAGTTGCTTCCTCGCGACATCTTCCGCGACTCCGCTTGGGACATGATCCTTGAACTGTTCGTCGCCGCTCGCGAACAGCGCAGCGTCTGCGTCAAACAGCTCGTCCTCGTTTCGGGGGAAACGGCCACCAGCGCCTTGCGACGTATCGGCCGCCTGGAAGAAGCCGGCCTGCTACGCCGCCGCACCGATCATTGCGATCATCGCCGCATCATGGTCGAGCTCGCTCCGAAAGGCGACGAGGCGATGTGCGCGATGCTCCACAATCTTTTTCTCGAGCCGGCTCCCGCCGCCGGAGAGGTCGTGTCTCATCGATCCTTCAATCCGTCGTCGGTTCCCGGCCTACGGAAGAATTGATCGATATGCGAGTAAACCGATCCGCGCCCGCTGGTGCTCCTTCGGATGGCGAAAGCATGTGAAACACCTTCGATCGGATTTTGCGCCCCGCGATCGGGGGGCTGACCGTCACCATCCACGATCAGATTGCGGAGGACGATAAGGTTACCACCCGCAAAAGGTGCTGTCAGTCTAACGCGAACCGCTCTCCACACGATACATGCCGGTCTTTGAAGGCAGCGGCCTAGCTTGCAAGGACTTGCCACTCCGCCAGCGCGGCGGAGCGTCATTCCGGGTAGGTGTGTCGATCGATGAGGTGGCGCTCCAGGCTGAAGTGGTTGTGGAGGTTGGCGTGGACGGATGTGACATCTCCATCTGCCTGAAACGCAGCATCGCTCGCTCCCGCCGTCGGAACGGCAGATGGCTGTTCTCAACTCGGTCGTAGCCCAGCGGCCAATCTCCTGACGGTCGCAGCAACCCAACTCATCCATGGCAGCACCATAGCTTCGCAATCCATCCGTCGTGATTGTCACCGGTGAGCCATGCAGCTTCAGCGTCTCGCGATGAAGGTCAGTGCCGCCGCCTTGTTGCAACGGCGGATCACGTAGCTCTCCAGCCCCTCGCCTTCGTGCTCGACGGCGCGCCACAGGTCGACCATCTCGCCGCTCAGCTTCACGTACATCTCGTCGACATGCCATTACCAATGGCGAAACCCGCGCAAGCGGCTGACACGGGCGCGGCGAATGTCACCGGCAAACAGCGGGCCGAACCTGTTCCACCACAACCGCACCGTCTCATGGCAAATGTCGATACCGCGCTCGAACAGCAGGTCTTCCACATTCCGCAACGACAGGGGAAAGCGGACGTACATCAGCACGACCAGCCGGATCAGCTCGGGTGACGAATTGAAGTAGCGAAACGAGGAGGCAGGCTTGCGGGGACGAGGCATCGAAGGCCCCTACCCCGCCCCGCTTACTATCCTGTGCATTTGGTTTGACCGAGCCGCCACGTTGGTTTGACGGAGTCGGCCCGACACGTATCTGTCGACATCCGCACGGACCGACTCTTCTGAATTCCAGTCGATTCCGTCCGGATGATTTGACCTCAATAACTGTTAAATTCAGGCAGGTCTCCGATTTCCGTTAGACGGAAGAGGGCGTAACGCTTCCCTTTTCTCACTCTGGCTGCTGGACATAGCCGATACCTGTTGCGCAGCAATCGCATACCCATGCTTTAATCGACTACTAGTCTATCAAAATAGTCTATGACATAAATGAAGCCAAACGTATCGATCGCTGCAAAAGGCCAAACCCAATCCGAGGTAAAAGAATCACTTCCCCAATGCGGCACGCATATAATCACCATATGACAGCCGACGATCGCTGAGATCGCAAGCCAATACCACGGCCTTGTCCTTATCTTCCATGTGCATAATATGATAAGTATGATGGAAAATACAGCAACGCTGATAATTATGGAGACCGGAGCTCCCAACACAGAATATCCGCAGATGCCACAAATACCACCTAGCACGACGGCCGTCGAAACCGAGAGATTTGTCATGTCAGTAAGACGGGACTCACGACGGGCGGCCATTAATTTCCACCCATACGATTTGAATAATCGTGGCATGTGGTAAGCCCATCATCAACGGTCGACAATACGCCCCACCCCCCCTACCGAAAACCGCAGTTTTCTGCAGCTTTCTGCCACTTTTCGATCGATGTGGGGAGTCAAGAAAGTACCAAAATGGCGGAGAGGGTGGGATTCGAACCCACGGTACCGTTGCCGGCACGCCGCATTTCGAGTGCGGTGCATTCGACCACTCTGCCACCTCTCCGCGAGGACGATCCGTTGACGTGCGAAAACGCCTGCGGGGCCGGTCGAGGGCGCGCCTCTAACCGCTTCGTTCCGGGCATGCAAGCACTCACGTGCGCTTGTGCGACGCGCAAACAGCATTAAATTGCCGTTATGCCGCGTCACGACATCGTCAATTCCGCCACCGCTCAGGACATCGTCGCGCCGCCGATCGCGCACGCGCGCTTTTCCATCGGCGACGTCGTGCGCCATCGCCTGTTCGATTTCCGCGGCGTGATCTTCGACGTCGATCCGGTCTTCGCCAATACCGAGGAATGGTATGAGGCGATCCCGGAGAGCGTGCGGCCGCGCAAGGACCAGCCCTTCTACCACCTGCTCGCCGAGAATATCGAATCGAGCTACGTCGCCTATGTCAGCCAGCAGAATCTGGTACCCGACGAAAGCGACGAGCCGGTCGACCATCCCGCCATCTCGGGCCTGTTCACCGACTTTGCCGACGGTCGCTACGCGCTGCGTCGCGAGCATCGTCACTAAGGCCGCCGCCGCCGCGCCAAAATAGCGGTTGGCGGTTGACAGCCGCGCCGTTCTTGCCTAGCTGCCGCGCTTCATCCCGCCGGGCTATGCTCTGCGCGGGCACATATTTCTTGGGAAGTGATAAGAGCCATGTTCGCAGTCGTGCGCACGGGCGGCAAGCAGTATCGCGTCGCCGCCGGAGACAAGATCGTCGTCGAGAAGCTGGACGGCGAAGCCGGCGCGTCGATCACGCTGGGTGACGTCCTGCTCGCGGGCGAGGGCTCCGAGCTGAAGAGCGTCGAGGGTCTGACCGTCGCCGCCGAGATCGTCGCGCAGGCGAAGGGCGAGAAGGTCATCGTCTTCAAGAAGCGCCGCCGTCACAATTATCGCCGCCGCAACGGCCATCGCCAGAACCACACGATCCTCAAGATCGTGTCGGTCGGCTGATCCCCGACGCGCGAACACAGGAGTAGAGCAGCATGGCACATAAGAAAGCAGGCGGTTCGTCGCGCAACGGTCGTGATTCGGCCGGCCGTCGCCTTGGCGTGAAGAAGTTCGGCGGTCAGGAAGCGATCGCGGGCAACATCCTCGTGCGTCAGCGTGGCACGAAGTTCTACCCGGGCCGCAACGTCGGCATGGGCAAGGACCACACGCTCTTCGCGCTCGTCGATGGCCGCGTGGCGTTCCACGAGGGCAAGCTCGGCCGCAAATTCTGCTCGGTCGAGATTATGGCCGAGGCGGCTGAATAACATCGGGCGACCAACCGGGTTGCCCACCAGGGTGACCCGGTCGCACCGCCCAGGCGGTGCCAACCAGACAAGGGAGGCGGGTCACCCGGCTCCCTTTTTTTCGTGCTCCCTCAACCCTGTCGCGCCCGCGTCACAGACGCGTGGCAGCGGCGCGCACGAGGAGAGCGACGAGACATGTTCGCCAGAACACAAAGACTGACGCTTCGGCCCGGCTGGCCGGAGGACGCGGCATCGCTGGCCCAGGCGATCGGCCATGACGCGGTCGCGCGGATGTTGACCCGGGTCCCCCTTCCCTATCGTACCGACGACGCGGCGGCCTTTCTGGCCCTGCCACGCGGCCCGCACGAGCCGCGCTTCCTGATCTTCGCGCACGATCGCGGCGAGCGCCCCGCCCTTGTCGGCGGAATCGGCATCACGCCCTACGACGCGGGTCCCGAACTCGGCTACTGGCTGGCACCCGATGCCTGGGGTCGGGGCTATGCGACCGAAGCCGGACGTGCAGTGGTCGCGATGGCGCGGCACAGCCTCCCGATCACGCGGCTCGGCGCATGGCATTTCATCGACAATCCCGCCTCGGGCCGCGTGCTGCGCAAGCTCGGCTTCCAGCCGACCGGACGCGCGACCACGAAGCGGTCCGCCGCGCGCCCGGACGCGGTCGAATCGGTGGAATATTCGCTCGACCTTGCCGAGGAGCAGCGAAACCCGCTGCCGATCGCCGCCTGATGTGCGATCCAGCAAGGCTGGATCGAGGCGGTGAGCCCCTCACCTCACCCTACCGCCATCGGAAGCGGCCGGCCGGAGGTGAGCGCCGCAGCCCTTCCACGCCTGTGGATCAGGCTCTGCTGCGGGCGCGCAAACGGAAACCGCCGCCCGTTCGTCCATCAGGGATGCCGCGGTATCGCATCGGCGCGCACCGCGGCATCCTCTCTTCTAAATCACCGTCCGCCTCGCTACCCGCGGACGGGTGACCACGCGCAAACGCCTGTCCCCGGATGAATCCCGCGACCTCGCCCTTGAGGCCGCGAGACGCCTGCTCGTCGAGGAGGGGCCGCAGGCCCTGACCCTGAAGGCGGTCGCGGCGGCGATCGGCCGGACGCACGCCAATCTCCTCCACCATTTCGGCTCGGCGGCGGGGCTGCAGCGCGCGCTGATCGCGCGGATGGCCGGCGGGGTCACGGCGACGATCCGGGACGCCGTATTGCGCAACCGCGGCGGCGAGCCAGACCCGGGCCATATCGTCGATCTGGTCTTCGACGCGTTCGACTCGGGTGGTGGCGGCGCGCTCGCGGGCTGGATGATCCTGTCGGGCAATCGCGACGCGCTCGATCCGATCCTGTCGGCGATCCACGATCTGGTCGACGAACTGGCGGTCGGCGCCCCGCCGTCGAAGCGCTCGATTCAGGAAGAAACGCTGCACCTCGTGCTCATGGCGCTTGGCGATGCGATGCTGGGGGCACCGATGGCGCGGGCGCTAGACCTGCCGCGCGGCAAGGCGCGTGCGCTGGCGGTTGCGATGCTGACCGCCGATCGCGAAGGCTGCCATGGCGACACGTCGGATGCGCCGCACCACGGACGCGAGGCATGACGCATCGCGCTTGACGGCAGGTCGCTGCCATCGCTCCTGGGTCTCGGGGTAGCGAAAGGCCGGTCCGGGTCGCTCCGCCGGGGGTCGCTAGGATGCGACGGCGGCGCTTGATCCACGAATCGGGCACGGACGCTCGTGAACGGGTGCTGCACCCCCTGTACGGGGCTGGTCGTTCGCCGTCATCGCGCTAAAGAGCCAGCATGCATTTCCTCGACCAAGCCAAGATCTTCGTTCGCTCCGGCGCGGGCGGCCCCGGCGCCGTCAGCTTCCGCCGCGAAAAATACATCGAATACGGCGGCCCGGACGGCGGCAACGGCGGCAAGGGGGGCGACATCGTCTTCGAGGCGGTCGCCGGGCTGAACACGCTGATCGACTTCCGCTACACGCAGCACTTCCGCGCGGCGCGGGGCCACGGCGGATCGGGCAGCAACCGCACGGGCGGCGGCGGCGACGACTTGATCATCAAGGTTCCCGTCGGCACGCAGGTCCTCTCGGAGGACAAGGAGGAGGTGCTGATCGACTTCACCAGGGTCGGCCAGCGCGAGGTGTTCCTGCGCGGCGGCGACGGCGGTCGCGGCAATGCCAGCTACAAGACGTCGACCAACCGCGCACCACGCCAGCACGGCACCGGCTGGCCCCATCAGGAGGCGTGGGTCTGGCTGCGCCTGAAGCTGCTCGCCGATGCCGGGCTCGTCGGCCTGCCCAACGCGGGCAAGTCCACCTTCATCAACGCGGTGACGAATGCACAGGCGAAGGTCGGCGCCTATGCCTTCACGACGACGCGCCCGCAGTTGGGCGTCGTGCGCCATCGCAACCGCGAGTTCGTGGTCGCCGACATTCCCGGCCTGATCGAGGGCGCAGCCGATGGCGCAGGGATCGGCGACCGGTTCCTGGGTCATATCGAGCGTTGCCGCGTGCTGCTCCATCTCGTCGACGCCAACGACGCGGACGTGACCGAGAGCTATCGCGTCGTCCGCGAGGAGCTGGAGGCCTATGGCGCCGGGCTGGTCGACAAGCCGCACGTCGTCGCGCTGAACAAGATCGACACGCTCGACGACGAACTGATCGAGGCGCTGTCCGCGGAACTCACCGAAGCGAGCGGCGCAGAGGTGATCCCGCTATCGGGCGCTGCGGGTACGGGCGTCGACTGGGTGCTCGACCGGTTGCTGGACGCGATCGGCCCGGCGGCCGAGACGCCGGTCAGCGACGATGGCGAGGAGGATACCGTCGAATGGTCGCCCGTCTGACAAAGAGGACGTTCCGGCCGGTCGAGCGGCGTACGTCGCTCATCGGTACGGTTTCGGTCGATTATCAACGAAATTATTGATCGAGATTGGATACGATCGTATCGTGATGCTGTAGGGGAGCTACCCATAATGGGGCCGGAGAGTAAGCGCGTGATCGATACGGAAGCCCGTCGCCTCATCCGCCTTCATCTCGACCAGGCCTTGTCGCTAGCGGTCATGCTCGAGGAAACGCTTTTGGTGGCGTTGATCACCGAGGCGTCCGAATATTGCGACTCGCGCGGTTTTGCCGCGTCCCCGGTCACGGGTATCCACGCCTCGATGCAATAGCGCGGACCGACCGTCTCAGGACGGCCGCAGGTCGATCGAGGCGCCGACGGTGTTCATGCCGCTCAAGCCCTCTCCCGACCGCCCTGATCGGAGCTGCCGGCTGGTCATCGTGCGGGCGCAACCAGATGTATCCGGCTCAGAGCGAACGAGCGGCACATAGTATGATCCATGTGCCGTGCCAGCCGTAAACCGCCGTCGAAATGCCACAGGATCAGGGACGACCCGTTTCGGCTCAAAGGAGGAAGCGGACGTCACGGTTGATTCCTCGCGGGACAGCCTTGCCATAGCATCCGGGGAACTGCCGCCGGTGCCTCGCGAAATCATCCCCAATCGAGGCGATAGACAGCGCAAGCCGTGCATCTCGACGCCCTGCCAACGGGGCGGGCCCGGGCCGCCATCCGGCCAGGGGCAGCATCGCTTCTGCGCTCATCTGACCAACGCCAATCCACGCCAAGACCGTCAACGACACCGTCCAAGGCTTTGGCACGCCGGCGGCGGAGCACTGATCGGCGACGTCTACAGCGATGATATCGACGCGCTATATGCGAACACGACGGGCTTCATGCCGATCGCCACGCCGGCTACACCACCTCCATCTTTCACGATCGCGACGGCAAAACCCTGGGCTCGTTCCAGGCGGGCTCGATCTCGACCGTCATCCACCCGCCCTGCGGCGGTGCGGGATCCTGGCACTAATCGGCTGACGAGCGATCCGCGATCGCAATGGAGTTGTCGCGCGCTGGTCGCTACAGCGAGGCGATGTCCCTGTTCGCCCCCCTCGCCTGCCACCGCATCGTCGTAAAGGTCGGCTCGGCGCTGCTCGTCGCGCCGGACGGGTCGGTCCGGCGCGACTGGCTGGCGACGCTCGTCGCGGATATCGCGGAGCGCATCGCGGCGGGGCAGCAGATAGCGATCGTCTCGTCGGGCGCGATCGCGCTCGGCGCGCGGCGGCTCGGCCTGGCGAAGGGCGGTCGCGCCAGCCTCGAAGACGCGCAGGCCGCCGCCGCCACCGGCCAGATCGCGCTCAGCCAGACCTGGGCCGAGCTGCTCGGCGCCCATGGGCTGACGGCCGCACAGATGCTCGTGACGCTCGGCGATCTCGAGGACCGGCGGCGCTATCTCAATGCCGCAGCGACGCTGGGCCGGCTGCTGGGCCTCGGCGTCGTTCCCGTCATCAACGAGAATGACAGCGTCGCGACCGAGGAAATCCGGTTCGGCGACAATGACCGTCTCGCCGCGCGGATCGCCCAGGCGGCGGGTGCGAGCGGCGTGGTATTGCTGTCGGACGTCGACGGTCTCTACGACGCCAACCCGCACACTCACCCCGACGCATGCCATATAGCGCGCGTCGAGCGGATCGAGGCGGTCAGCGGCATGGCGGACGCCGGCTCCGCCTCCGGCATGGGATCCGGCGGCATGGTGTCGAAGGTCGAGGCTGCGCGGATCGCCACGGCTGCGGGTGCGGCGCTCGCCATCGCGTCCGGGAGGATCGATCATCCGTTGCGGGGCGATCTTCGCCACACGCTGTTCGTCGCCGAGCGATCCGCCTCCGCCCGCAAGGCGTGGCTCGCAGGCGGACTGACCGCGCGCGGCAGCATCTATGTCGATGCCGGCGCCGCGGAGGCGCTGCTGCACGGCGGCAGCCTGCTCGCCGCGGGGGCGACGCGGGTGGAAGGGCAGTTCGCGCGCGGCGATCTGGTGACCATCGATGGGCCGGCCGGACGTCTGGCACGGGGGCTGGCGGAATATGACGCGACCGAGACCGCGCGGCTGCTCGGCCGCCGCACGGAGGAACAGGCGGACATTCTCGGCTATGCGCCGCGCGCCGCCCTCGTCCACCGCAATCACCTCGCGCTGATCTGATGCATCCGGGCTATCCCTCATCCGATCCGTCGCATCCGTTCCGGGCGCTGACGCTCGCAATCACGGGCGCGACCGGATTCGTCGGAAAGGCGCTGCTGGACCGTGCGTTGGCGGCCGGTCATCACGTCCGGGCGCTGACCCGCCGGACGCAGCCGCCGCGTGAGAACATCACCTGGATAGAGGGCGCGCTCGATCGCCCCGCCGCGCTCGAGTCGCTCGTCGCCGGCGCGGATGCCGTGATCCACGTCGCCGGCGTGGTGAATGCACCGGACCGCGCGGGCTTCGTCGTCGGCAATGTCGAGGGAACGCGCGCGATGCTCGCCGCGGCGCAGGCGGCGGGCGCCCGCCGCTTCGTCCACGTCTCGTCGCTGTCGGCGCGCGAGCCGCACCTGTCCGACTATGGCTGGTCCAAGCGCGAGAGCGAGGCGCTGGTCGAAGCGGCGCCGCTGGACTGGACGATCGTGCGGCCCACCGGCGTCTACGGCCCCGGCGACATGGAGATGCGCGACATGTTCCGGCTCGCGCGCTACGGGCTCGCGTTGCTGCCGCCACCGGGCAAGGTGTCGTTGATCGCGGTGGACGATCTCGCGCGGCTGCTGCTCGCGCTTGCCGAGGCGGACGGGCCGCGCGCGGTACTGGAGGCGGACGACGGCCAGGTGCTGACGCATGCCGAGATGGCGCGGCTGATCGGGCGCGCCGTGGGGCGGCGCGTGCTGCCGATTCACCTGCCGGCCGTCGCGCTCCGCCTCGGCGCCAGGCTCGACCGCGCCCTGCGCGGCACGGAAGCGAAGCTGACGTCGGATCGCGTCGGCTATCTGTGCCATGACGACTGGACCGCCGACCCGGCGCGACGTCCGCCATCGGATCTGTGGAATGCGGCGACGCCCACCGCACGCGGACTTGCCGATACCGCACGGTGGTATCGCGCCAATCGGCTGCTATAGCGCCGCAACCCTGCCGCAATTGCCTGCCAACGGAATCGCCATCATGACCGACCGCACCCAGATCCTCGACACGATCAAGGCCCAGATCGAACCCTTCAACAAGAAGGGCGTCGCGCTGACCGAGGCCACGACCTTCCAGGGCGACCTGGAGTGGGACAGCCTGACCGTCATGGATTTCGTCGCCGCGATCGAGGACGAATTTGACATCATCATCACGATGAACATGCAGGCGGAGATCGAGACCGTCGGGCAGCTCGCCGACGCCGTCGCCAAGCTGAAGGCCGGCGACGCATGACCGAGACGGGCCTGCAGCCGGAGGTACCGGCACCGCTCGCCGCCGAGGGCGGCCGCGACCTGATGACCAAGTTCGACGGCCTGATCGCGGAGCGTCAGGCGCTGATCGACACCGGCGTCACCGATCCGTTCGCGATCGTCATGGAGCAGGTGAAGTCGCCGACCGAGGCGGTGATCGCGGGTCGCGATACGATCCTGCTCGGCACGTACAATTACATGGGCATGACGTTCGACGCGGACGTGCTCGCCGCCGGCCACGCCGCGCTCGACCAGTTCGGCTCGGGCACCAACGGCAGCCGCATGCTCAACGGCACGTTCCGCGACCATATGGCCGTGGAACAGGCCCTGCGCGACTTCTACGGCGTTTCCGGCGCGATCGTCTTCTCGACCGGCTACATGGCCAATCTCGGCATGATCTCGACGCTGGCGGGCAAGGGCGACTATGTCATCCTCGACGCGGACAGCCACGCCTCGATCTACGACGGCTGCAAGCAGGGTTACGCGGAGATCGTCCGCTTCCGCCACAACGACGTCGCCGATCTCGACAAGCGGCTGGGTCGCCTGCCGAAGGACGCGGGCAAGCTCGTCGTGCTGGAGGGCGTCTATTCGATGCTCGGCGACATCGCGCCGTTGAAGGACATGGTCGCTGTCGCCAAGAAGCATGGCGCGATGGTGCTCAGCGACGAAGCCCATTCGATGGGCTTCTTCGGCCCCAACGGCCGCGGCGTCTACGAGGATCAGGGGCTGGAGGGCGAGGTCGACTTCGTCGTCGGCACCTTCTCCAAGTCGGTCGGCACGGTCGGCGGCTTCTGCGTCTCGAACCATCCGAAGTTCGAGGCGATCCGCCTCGCCTGCCGCCCCTATATCTTCACGGCCTCGCTGCCGCCCTCGGTCGTCGCGACCGCGGAAGCGTCGATCCGCAAGCTGATGACCGCGCATGCCAAGCGCGCGCAGCTGTGGTCGAACGCGCGCCGCCTGCACGGCGGGCTGAAGGCGATGGGCTTCCGCCTCGGCACGGAAAATCCCGACAGCGCTATCGTCGCGGTGATCCTCGACGACCAGAACCAGGCGGTCGCGATGTGGCAGGGGCTGCTGGAGGCCGGCGTCTACGTCAACATGGCGCGGCCGCCCGCGACACCGGCCGGGACGTTCCTGCTCCGCTGCTCGCTGTGCGCCGAGCATAGCGACGCGCAGATCGACACCGTGCTCGCGAAATTCGAGGCGGCGGGCCGGACCGTGGGCGCGATCGGCTAAACGCCCTGCGCCCGCTTTTCACCGCGACACGAACAGGATAGCATCGCTGACGTGACGCGGGACGAGGCCGAACCGGCGGCCCGGGGGGGCCAAGCCGCCTGGCGCACCATCATGCTCGTCGTGATGGGGCTTGCGGGTGCTGCCGTGCTCGTCGCGCTGGTCATCACGCTCGGCAACGCCAATCGACAGCGCGATCGCGCGTTGCGGCTGCAGGCGCACAGCTATGACGTGATGATCCTTGCGCGCACGCTCGCCGGATCGATCGCGCAGTCGGAAGCGGCGCTCAGCCGGTACGTGATCAGCGGCGATTCGAAGCTGGGACAGATCTATTACGACAAATGGCGTCTGGCGGGGACGCAGCTCGATCGGCTCGACGATCTGGTCGCCGCCAACCGCACCCAGGCGGCCCGCGTCGCGCACCTTCGCGATGCCTATGAGACGCGGGGCAGCGAATTGTCGCTGATCGCGCTCAGCACCACCTACAAGAAGAACGCGCAGGCGCTCGCCCGCTTCTACAAGGCACGTCAGTCGCCGAGCCTGGACGATATCGATCGCACGCTCGACCGCCTGATCACGGGTGAACGGACATTGCTCGATGCCCGTACGACGGAGGCGATGCGCACGGTCCAGCGCGCCAACGGCTATGCCGCCGTGCTGGCCGTGTTCGGCGGTCTGATCGCCTTGGGTGCGCTGCTGCTCGGCTGGTTGATCATCCGCACCATCGGCGAGCGCGCGGTGGCACGGGCCGAGGCGGAAGCGGCGCAGGCGCGCGCGAACGATCTCGCCGATGCGGTCGCGCGCGCCACCGACGACCTGCGCGTGCAGGAGGCGAAGCTGCGACAGGTGCAGAAAATGGACGCCGTGGGGCAGCTGACCGGCGGTATAGCGCATGATTTCAACAATATGCTCGCGGTCGTCCTCGGCGGCCTGGAACTCGCGCGGCGTCACGTCGAGAGCGACGCCGTCGCCTGCGCCCGCCACATCGACAATGCGTCGGAAGGCGCCAACCGCGCGGCCGCGCTGACCCGCCGCCTCCTGGCGTTCAGTCGCGAGGAATCGCTGAAGCCGGAGGCGCTCGACGCCGCGGGGCTGGTGGCCGGCATGTCCGAATTGCTGGATCGCACGCTGGGCGACGCGGTCACGGTGGTGACGCGGGACGCGGCGCGTGGCTGGCGGGTTCACGCCGATCGGGTCCAGCTCGAAAACGCGATCCTCAATCTCGCCGTCAACGCACGCGACGCGATGAACGGCCGGGGTATGCTGACGATCGAGACCGGCGCGCGGACGCTGGCGGCGCTGGAGGTCGGCGAATGCACCGCCGGCGACCATGTCTCGATCGCGGTGACCGACACGGGGTGCGGCATCCCGGCGGCGATCATCGACCGCGTCTACGAGCCCTTCTTCACGACCAAGGAAGCGGGCAAGGGCACCGGCCTCGGCCTCAGCCAGATCTTTGGATTGGTCCGGCAATCGGGCGGCGCGATGGCGATCGACAGCGTGGTCGGCGCGGGGACGACCGTGACGATGTACCTGCCGCGCGACACCGCCGGTCAGGTCGAGTCGACGTCCGCGTCGGACGCCGACGCGCCGCAACATGGCGAGCGGCCGCCGCTGCAGGTCCTTGTCGTCGAGGACGATCCGCGCGTGCTCAACGCCACCATCGGCGCGCTCGAGGAACTGGGCCATGGCTCTATCGCCTGTGACGGCCCCGGCAAGGCGGCGGCACTGCTCGACGCCAATCCCCACATCGACCTGATCATCTCCGACGTGCTGATGCCTGGCCAGACCGGGCCGGAACTGATCGCCGCGCTCGCGCCCGCGATTCCGCACGTCGCCGTTCTGTTCGTCACCGGCTTCGCCGGCGAAGCGAATGCCGCCGAATTCGGCGATCACCACGTCTTGCGCAAACCCTTCACCCTCGCCGGTCTCGAGCGCGCGATCGCCCAGGCGATGGCACGCGAGCGCCCCGCCCCGCCCCACCAGATCGCGGCGGAATAGCCGTCGGGTCCATCCGCCGGCAGCGAATCGCACGTGCCGCGCCGCGAGGCAGGGCCGGCTTCGCGGCCCGCCGGCGCGTCGGTTTCCTTGCTCCGCACCGGCCGGCGAGAACGACGCTCCGCCCCTGACGCCACGCGGCGTCCGGCGAAACGGCAGCGTGCGCGCCTCGGCCCAGACCGGTGAAGCTCAATGCCTTCTCTCCGGCCGCCGATCCGCGCCGGTATTTTTAGCTGGCGCGGCCGCCCTGCCATCCTATACGCCTCGCTTTCCCGTTCCGGCCGAGCAGCCTTCATCGTATGACATCCATCGACCGCTACATGGCACGGCTGATCGCGTTGCCGCTGATCTCGACCCTGACCATCGCGGCCATGCTGCTGGTGCTCGACCGTATCCGTCGGCTGTTCGATTTCGTGGCGACGCAGGGGGGGCCGATCAGCGTGGTCTGGCGCATGCTCGCCAACCTGCTGCCCGAGTATCTCGGCCTCGGCATCCCCATCGGGCTGCTGCTCGGGATCCTGCTGGCGTTCCGCCGCCTCGCCGCCAATTCGGAACTCGACGTGCTGCGGGCCGTCGGGGTCAGCTATACGCGGCTGCTGCGCGTCCCCTATATGTACGCGATCGTGCTGGCGGTGCTGAACATCGCGATCGTCGGCTTCGTCCAGCCCAAGGCCCGCTATTATTACGAGCAATTGCGGTTTGAGCTGCGCACCGGCGCGCTGGGCGCGTCGATCAAGGTCGGCGAGTTCACCCATTTCGGCAAGCAGATGACGCTGCGCATCGAGCAGAGCCACGATCGCGGCCGGCAGCTCGAGGGAATTTTCGTTCACTTCGAGAACAAGGGCACCAGCTATTCGGTGACGGCGCAGAGCGGTCAGTTCCTCGCCACCGACGATCCCAACACGATCATCTTCCGCCTGACCAACGGCACGCTCATCCACAAGGCCCCCGACTTCAAGGTGCCGCGCGTGCTCACCTTCACCTCGCACGACCTGCCGATCCCGCTGCCCAAATACGAAAGCTTCCGGCGGAGGGGCGGCCGCAACCTGGAATTCACGCTGCCCGAACTTGCCAAGCTGGGCCATCGTGCCGCCAGCGAGGAACAGCGGGACAGCAGTCGCAGCGAATTCCATTTCCGCCTGGTCGAGGTGGCGACGATGTTCCTGCTGCCGTTGCTGGCCATCGCGCTGGGCGTGCCGCCGAAACGCTCCACGTCGGGCGTCGGCGTCTTTCTCGCCATCGTGATGATCGTCGCCTATCACAAGGTGAACGAATATGCCGCGTCGATCGGCGAACTGGGGCGGATCGATCCGCTGATCGCACTATGGGCGCCCTTCTGCGTCTTCGCGGGGATCATCCTCTGGATGTACTATACGATCGCCTATGTACCGGGGGGCCAGCCGATCGGCGCGATCGAGCGCGCGTTCGGCAAGGTCGGCAAGCTTCTTGTCCGCTACATTCCCGGCCGCGGCCGCAAGAAGGGTGGGGCATGAGCGCGCTGTTCCCCTCTCGCGTCGTGTCCTGGTACATGGCGCGGCTGTTCCTGACGCGGACGTTCGGATTGCTCGCGGCGCTGGTCCTGATCCTGCAGACGCTCGACCTGCTCGGCGAGTCGGGGGCGATCCTTGCCCATCCCGGCAACACGCAGGACCAGGTCTGGACCTACGTGACGCTGCGCGCGCCGCAGATCATCGCCTTCCTGCTGCCCTTCTCCGTGCTGCTGGGCGCGATCGCCACCTTTTTCACGATGAACCAGAACAGCGAGATCATCGCGTTGAAGGCGGCGGGCCTGTCCGCGCATCAGGTGCTCGCGCCCCTGCTCGTCGCCAGCCTGGGCGTCGCCGTCGTCAGCTTCACGTTCAACGAGCGCGTCGTCACCCGGGCCACCGCGACGCTCGACCAGTGGAAGGCGGTGGATTACGGCGTGATGCCGATCGACCGCGGCGACCGGTCGAACGTCTGGGTGCGCGACGGGGACGACCTGATCGCCGTCGACCAGGTGCGCGGCAAGGGCAAGGCAGTGCAGCTTGGCGGCATCACGGTCTATGACCGTGTCGGCGGCAGCCTGGTCGCGATCACCACCGCACCGCGCGGCCGTTTCGTGGGCAATGGCTGGCAGATCGGCCCCGCGCTGCGCTTCGACGTCGCGACCGCCCGGCAACAGGCGATCGGGAATGCCGTCGTCGCGCCAGGCGTGCGCCCGGACCAGTTCACGCTCGGCGAAGTCAATCCGGACGGCCTATCGTTCACCGCATTGGACGCGGCGATCGGCGATCTGCGCGACGCCGGCCGCCCGACTAAATCGCTGGAAAGCACGCTCTGGCACAAACTGTCCGGTCCGCTGTCGGCGGTGCTGATGCCGTTGCTCGGCGCGGTCGCGGCGTTCGGCATCGCGCGTTCGGGCCAGTTGTTCGTCCGCGCGGTGATCGGCATGGCGCTCGGCTTCGCCTATTTCGTCGCCGACAATTTCGCGCTCGCGATGGGCAACCTCGGCGCCTATCCGCCCTTCCTGGCCGCCTGGGCGCCCTTCCTGCTCTTCCTCCTCATCGGCGAAGCGGTGCTGATCCGGACGGAGGAATAGCCGCCGTTCACGGCACCGATACGGTGCCGTCGACGGGTTCGGGATAGCGCGACATCAGCGCTCGCCCCAGCGACCGACCGAGCGCGGCAGGCGCATCGGCCGCACTGCCGTCGACCTGCGCGGTCAGCGCGCTGCCGGTCCATAGCCTGCGCCCGTCGCTGCGCGACACGATGCTGAGCGTCATCGTGGTCATGATCAGCGCATGCACGCCCTGCTTACGCGTCGGCAGCGTGACCCGCGCGCTCGCCCCCCAGTTGCCGAGACCGCCGCTGGTGGCGGCCACGGCAGAACCGGGTGCGGTCACCGATCCCTGCTCGTGGCGCTCGAGCGTGACGATCGCCGTATAGCGGCCGACGTCGCGGCCGGGCAGGATCAGGAACTGCCGCTCCGTCAGGGCATCGCCCACGCCCTCCGCCAGCGCCGCCGCGGCCGGCACGGGAAGGCCGCTGTCGGGGGAAACCGCGACGGTGATCGTGCCGGCGCCGCTGGGCGCCACATCGGCCTGGGCCAGCAGCGCCAATGCCATCCATGCCATCGCACCCGCCATCCGCCTGCCCTCTTGCCCGATCCCTGTCCCCGACGACGGGAGTGCAGCTTAGAGGCGGATCGGCGCGGCGGCTATCGCCTGACGAGCGTGCTGCGGAAAATCTTGTTCACCAGCCCCGGCAGCCCCGCATAGCTCGCCTTGTGATAGGGCGAGCCCTCCTCGAGCGCGGCGGTGATGCGGCGGTGCGCCTCGCCCAGCGAATGATAGGGCAGCGCGGGAATGAGGTGATGCAGCGCATGGTAGCGCAGGCCGACCGGCGCCCACAGCGCGGG
Source organism: Sphingomonas sp. GV3 (assembly GCF_031082075.1). NCBI lineage: Bacteria > Pseudomonadati > Pseudomonadota > Alphaproteobacteria > Sphingomonadales > Sphingomonadaceae > Sphingomonas > Sphingomonas sp. GV3. The sequence goes on from NZ_JARWLE010000001.1 coordinate 1,629,340, forward strand.
CAGCAGCGCGGGCGGCGGTACATTGACCGAATCGAGATACTGGCCGGTGACGCTCATCGCCTCGCCGTCATTTTCCCACAGATGCGCGACCAGCGTGCGCACCTGATTGACCACGGCGACACCCGAGCCGACCGCCAGCGCGATCAGCACGCTGCGCAGCGAAAACACGCCCGTCGCGGTCAGCACGACGATCGTGATCGCCCACAGGCTCGCCGCCGTCTCGATCCGGTTCCAGAGCACGCGCGCCTCGCCCTCCGGCGCGCGCCGGCGGAATTGCGGATTGATCGCGAGCGCCGAATAGCGCTCCATGACGATCGTGCGCAGCCGCGGCGACAGCAACGACAGAGGCGACAGGATCGCGTAGCGAATGAGGAGCCCGATCGGCGCGAGCGCGGAGATCAGCACGAACGCGGGCAGCGTCCAAGGCTTCATCAGCGCGAGCGGCAGATACTCGGGATCCTCGACGGTGCCGTAGCGCGTGCGCGCATGGTGCAGATTGTGCACCCCCTCGTACATGAAGCTGGGCGTCAGCATCGGCACGCCGACCAGCGCATTCCAGCCCTCGCGGAAGCGCGGCAGGGCGCTGTGCTTCATGTGGCTGACTTCGTGGATGAAGCTGAGCGCGCGATAGAGGGCGAACGCAGACACGACCGCGAACAGCACGACCCAGCCCGTCCCCGAGACGCTCACCGCCGCCGCCAGCGCGGCATAGCCGATCGCGGCGGAAGCGACCATGTCCGCCCAATAGATGGCCGGGCGCGGCGCGATCAGGTCGCGCGTCAATTCAGCCGCGGTCCGCAGCATCGTCTTGTCGTCGGCGATGCGGATCGTCGTCGCACGCGCTGCCGCCGTCGGGGCGGTGCCGCGCGAAAGGGAGATGCTGCTGTCCATGGCTTGGTCCATTGCCCCCAGATAGTGGCGACAGCATGGCATTTACAGGCGTGGCACGGACCGGATCGGGCGAGTTTTCCAATCACTGATGACGGAATAGTCACTCGTCAAATCGCCGCCCGATGGTAGAGGCTGAGGCGCCGGAGGGAGGACATAGATGGCAAGCGACTTCACGATCAGGCCCGTAACGACGAAGAGGGACCGCAAGGCCTTCGTCGATCTGCCCTTTCGTCTGTACAGGGACGATCCCAATTGGGTGCCGCCACTGAAGGGCGAGGCGCTCGGCCTGATCACGCCGGAAAAGAACGGCTGGTACAGCCATGCCATGGCGCAGTTGTTCCTCGCGGAACAGGATGGCCGCGTCGTCGGGCGCATCTCCGCCCATATCGACACGCTCGCGCTGACCATGCCGGCGGTGCAGGGGTTCGGCCCCGGCGTCGGCCAATGGGGGCTGATGGATGCGGAGCGGGAGGATATCTTCGTCGCGCTGCTCGCCAAGGCCGAAGGCTGGCTGCGCGAACAGGGCATGACGCGGGCGCTCGGTCCGATCTCCCAGTCGATCTGGGAAGAGCCCGGCCTGCTGGTCCAGGGCTTCGACCATCCGCCGACGATCATGATGGGCCATGCCCGCCCCGAATATCAGGGGTGGATCGAGCGGGCCGGCTATGCCGCGGTCAAGACGCTCTACACCTACGAGCTCGACATCACCCAGGAATTTCCGCCCATCGTCAAGCGGATCATCAAATCGGGCGAGAACAATCCGCGCATCCGGGTTCGCGAGGTCGACAAGACCAAATTCGAAGAGGAAGCCGCGATCATCCTGTCGATCCTCAACGATGCGTGGAGCGACAATTGGGGGTTCGTCCCCCTGACCCCGCCGGAGATCAAGGACGTCGGCGTCAAGCTGAAGCCGATCGTGTTCAACGACCTGATCCGCATCGCCGAACTGGACGGCAAGCCGGTCGCGTTCATGATCACCCTGCCCGACCTCAACGAGCCGCTCAAACCCCTGAACGGCAGCCTGCTACCCTTCGGCTGGGCGAAACTGCTGCTGTGGCTGCGCAAGCCGAAGGTGCGCACGATGCGCGTGCCGCTGATGGGCGTGGTCAAGGAGCTGCAATCGTCGCGAATGGCCAGCCAGCTCGCCTTCATGATGATCGAATATATCCGCCGCGCCTCGGTGACGCATTACGGCGCCAGCCGCGGCGAGATCGGCTGGATCCTGGAGGACAACCAGGGCATGCGCTCGATCGCCGAGACGATCCAGAGCCGGGTCAACAAGACCTACGTGATCTACGAGAAGGCGCTTTAACTACGCCTGCCCTCACCCTTAGCTGCCTGCGGCAGCTTTTCCCTCTCCCAACGGGAGAGGGATGGAGGCGCGCAGCGCCGGAAGGGTGAGGACAGCAACGCCGTTCAGACCGTGAAACTCTCGCCGCAGCCACAGGCGCCCTTGGCATTGGGATTGTTGAACACGAAGCCGGCGGTGAAATCGTCCTCGACCCAGTCCATCGTCGAGCCGACCAGGTAGAGGATGGACCCGCCGTCGACATAGAGCGTGCCGCCGGGCGTCTCGATCATCTCGTCGAACGGCTTCGCGTCGGTGACGTAATCGACCGAATAGGCGAGCCCCGAACAGCCGCGCCGCGGCGTCGACAGCTTGACGCCCGTCGCGCCCTCCGGCGCGCGCCCCATCAGCTCGGCGATCCGTGCCTCGGCACTCGGGGTGAGGATGAGCGGCGCAGGCCGCTGGCGTAAGGTGGTCATCTCGTCTCTTCTCCCCCCTCCCGCCTGCGGGAGGGGCTGGGGGTGGGCCTGTCCCCCGGCACATATCATTCGGGGACAGGCCCACCCCCGCCCCCTCCCGCAAGCGGGAGGGGAGTTCTACAGCATCCCCAATTCCAGCTTCGCCTCGTCCGACATCTTCTGCGGGTCCCAGGGCGGATCCCACACGAGATTGACGTCGGCGACGGCGATCCCGGGCACGGAGCCGACGCGCAGCTCGACCTCGCCCGGCATCGATTCCGCCACCGGGCAATGCGGCGTCGTCAGCGTCATCGTCACCGCGGCATGGCCGTCCTCGGTCACCTCGACGCCGTAGATCAGGCCCAGGTCATAGATGTTCACCGGTATTTCCGGATCGTAGATTTCCTTCAGCGCCTCGATCACGCTTTCGTACAGGGCGCCGCCCGGCTCGTGCGTCGCCTCGCCCTGCGGTTTCTGCTGCAGGAATCCGCTGAGATAGTCGCGCTCGCGCGCCTGCCCCTCGGGCGCATCCTCGACGCGCGCGCGGGGCGGCGGCGTCACCGCCTCGACCTCTTCGACCCGGATCATGTCGCTCATCCGAAAATCCTTACCCAAATATCCGCGTGACGCGCTCGATACCGCGCACCAGCGCCTCGATATCCCGCGGCCCGTTGTAGACGCCGAAGCTCGCCCGCGCGGTCGCGTCGACGCCCAGCGTCTCCATCAACGGCTGCGCGCAATGATGGCCGGCGCGGATCGCCACCTGGCCTTCGTCCAATATGGTGCCGACGTCGTGCGGATGCACCCCTTCCACCGCGAAGGAAACAATGCCGGCGGAATCCTCCGGCCCGAACAGCCGCACCGAATTGATCGTCGACAACGCCGCGCGACAGCCGCGCACCAGCGCTGACTCATGCGCATGGATGCGATCGAGCCCGATGCCCTGAACATAGTCGATCGCCGCCGCCAGTCCCAGCGCACCGACGATGTGTGGCGTTCCCGCCTCGAACCGCCCGGGCGGCGGGGCGTAGGTCGTCTTCGCGAAGGTCACGCGGTCGATCATCGACCCACCACCCTGGTAGGGCGGCATCGCGTCGAGCAGGTCGGGCCGCGCCCACAGCACGCCGATCCCGGTCGGGCCATAGAGCTTGTGACCGGAAAAGACGTAGAAGTCGCATCCGGTCGCCGCCACGTCGACCGCCACCCTCGGCACCGCCTGGCATCCGTCGAGCAGGATCTTGGCGCCGACACCATGCGCGAGCTCGGTGGCACGACGGACGTCAAGCACCGAGCCGAGCACATTGGAGACATGCGCCAGCGCGACCAGCTTGTGCGCCGGCGTCAGCATCGCGGCCATGGCGTCCAGATCGATGCGGTGATCCGGAGTCAGCGGCACGACGTCGATGCCGGCCCCTACGCGCTCCGCGACCATCTGCCACGGCACGATGTTGCTGTGATGCTCCAGCGCGGACAGCAGGATGCGGTCGCCCGCCTTCAGCTGCGTTCCCGCCCAGCATTGCGCGACGAGGTTGATCGCTTCGGTCGCGCCGCGCACGAACACGATCTCGTCCGCCGAGCCCGCGCCGATGAACCGCGCCACCGTACGCCGCGCTGCCTCATAGGCGAGCGTCATGTCGGCGGACCGCTGGTACACGCCGCGGTGCACGGTGGCATAGGTCTCGCCATAGGCGCGAGCGATCGCGTCGACGACGACCTGCGGCTTCTGTGCGGTCGCCGCAGTATCCAGATAGGCCCAGCCCGACGGGATCGCCGGGAAGTCGGCGAGCGTATCGAGCGGCTGTTCGGACGTGCTCATGCGGATGCTCCGGGCGCGCGGCGATTGACGAGGCGAGCGGCAGGCAAGCGTCCGAAAGCCACCCCGACATGACCTGCTCGAAGCTCGCCCCCGATCATAGCGCCCCCGCCAGCCACGCATCCGCATCGGCGACGAACGCCTCGCGCACCCTTTCGTCACCGATCCGGTCGAGCGCATCGGCGACGAAGGCGCGGGTCAGCAGCGCCTGCGCCCGCGCCGGGGGAATGCCGCGGCTCTGCATGTAGAACAGCGCGCGCGCGTCGAGCTCGCCCACCGTCGCGCCATGCGCGCATTTCACGTCGTCGGCAAAAATCTCCAGCTCGGGCTTCAGGTTGACCGTCGCGGAGCGCTGCAACAACAGTCCGCGCAGTGACTGTTCGCCGTCGGTCTTCTGCGCATGCCGCGCCACCTCGACCGCCGCCGCGAGGCTGGCGACCGAACGGTCCGCTGCGACCGCGCGCCACAATTGGTGGCTCTGCCCATTGGGCGCGGCATGGCGCACGCGCACCGCGCATTCCTGGCGCTGCTCCGCCCGGGTCAGCAGCGCGCCGCCGAACTCGGCATAGCCGCCCTCGCCCGCCAGCGTCACGGCGCCGTCGATCCGCGTGCCGGCATCGCCTGCGCCGAGCACCGTCGTGACCAGGCTCGCGCCCTCGCCCAGCGTCGCTTCCTCGCGCAGCGAGGTGAACCCCGCCGCCTGCAGCAGCCGGATCGAGCGCATCAGCCGCGCCGCCTTGCCCAAGGTGATCCGCGCCAGCCGGTTTGACCAGCCGACCCCCACGTAGGTCTCGACCACCTGCACGGCGGCGTCGTCGGCGAGTTCGATCGCGGCGGCGACATGGTTTTCGCGACCGGTCGCGACGTGCACGACCTGCACGGGATCCGCCACCGCATCGGCGCCGAGGCGCAGCGTCCAGCCGTGCGACGCGCGCCGCCCAAGCGGGTGATCGCCCGCGTCGACCGCGCCCAGCGTCACCGGGCCCAGCGTCACCGGGCCCAGGTCGCTGCGCGCCTCATCCAGCACGCCGTCGACGAACAGCAGCTTCGCGCCCGGCAGGTCGAGGAACTCCGCGTCCGGTGCTGCGACCGGGGCGAGCGCAGCCGCCGCCGCGATGCCGCCGAGGTCGGCCCAGCGCCATGCCTCGTCGCGGGTCGACGGCAGGTCGAGCAGCTGCGTCACGCCGCCACCCCCGCATAGCCCTCGCGCTCCAGCTCCAGCGCCAGCTCGGGACCGCCCGAGCGGACGATCCGTCCGTCCGCGAGCACGTGGACGCGATCAGGCTGCACGTAGTCGAGCAGGCGCTGATAGTGCGTGATCAGCAGCACCGCCTTGTCGGCTTTCCGCATGATCCGGTTGATGCCGTCGCCGACGATCCGCAGCGCGTCGATGTCGAGGCCGCTGTCGGTCTCGTCGAGGATCGCGAACTTGGGATCGATGATGCCCATCTGCACCATCTCGTTGCGCTTCTTCTCGCCGCCCGAAAAGCCGACGTTGACCGGGCGCTTCAGCATCTCCTGGTCGAGGCCAAGCCCCGCCGCCTGCTCGCGCGCAAGCTTCAGGAACTCGCCGCCCGACAGCGGCTTCTCGCCGCGCGCGCTCCGTTGCGCATTGAGGCTCTCACGCAGGAACTGAACGTTGCTGACGCCGGGAATCTCGACCGGATATTGGAAGCCCAGGAACAGGCCCGCCGCGGCGCGCTCGTGCGGCTCGAGTTCGAGCAGATCCTGGCCGTCGAACGTGACCGATCCTTCGGTCACCTCATAGCCGGGCCGCCCACCGAGCACATAGCCCAGCGTCGACTTGCCCGCGCCGTTCGGCCCCATGATCGCATGCACCTCGCCGGCGTTCACCTCGAGAGTCAGGCCCTTGAGGATCGCCTTGCCATCGATCTCGGCGTGCAGGTTTTCAATTTTAAGCATCATCCACCTTGGATTAATTTGCAGCTCGTGACGCGCGATCGCGACGAATCTTGGCAAGCATCACCATGAAATTCGGTTTGGCCGTCGCATCCATTTGCTTGATGAAGGCGCTTGCCTGCGGCGCGGGCACCTGTGCGTTGATTGCGGCCTTGAACTGTTCGTTCAACTGCGCGCACCCGCGTGTCGCCTCTGCGAAGATCGTCTCATCGGACGCGTCAGTTTTTGTCATCCGCACGGCATAGGTCGCCATGCACCTATCAAGTGCTTGCGCGATGACCTGCGGATTTGCCTGTGGCTCCGGCGCGGCCGCGGATTGCGCAGCCAACGCTATCAAAGCACCAGCGAACATCACCATCACCCCACGCTCCCCTCAAGCGAAATCCCGAGCAACTTCTGCGCCTCGACGGCAAACTCCATCGGCAGCTGCTGCAGCACTTCGCGGGCGAAGCCGTTGACGATCAGCGCCACCGCCGCTTCCTGATCGAGCCCGCGGCTCATCGCATAGAACAGCTGATCCTCGCTGATCTTCGACGTCGTCGCCTCATGCTCGATCTGCGCGCTCGGGTTCTTCACCTCGATATACGGCACCGTATGCGCGCCGCACTGGTCGCCGAGCAGCAGGCTGTCGCACTGGGTGAAGTTGCGCACGCCCTCCGCGGTCGGCGCCACGCGCACCAGGCCGCGATAGGTGTTGTCGGAGCGACCGGCGCTGATCCCCTTCGACACGATGGTCGAGCGGGTGTTCCGCCCCAGGTGGATCATCTTGGTGCCGGTATCCGCCTGCTGGCGGTTGTTGGTCACCGCGACCGAGTAGAATTCGCCGACCGATCCGTCGCCGGCGAGCACGCAGGACGGATATTTCCAGGTGATCGCGCTGCCGGTTTCGACCTGGGTCCACGACACCTTGCTGTTCCTGCCCTGGCACAGCGCGCGCTTGGTGACGAAATTGTAGATGCCGCCCTTGCCGTTCTCGTCGCCCGGATACCAGTTCTGGACGGTCGAATATTTGATCTCGGCATCGTCGAGCGCGACCAGCTCGACCACTGCGGCGTGGAGCTGGTTCTCGTCGCGCATCGGGGCGGTGCAGCCCTCGAGATAGCTGACGTAGGCGCCCTTGTCGGCGACGATCAGCGTGCGTTCGAACTGGCCGGTGTTCTCCGCGTTGATGCGGAAATAGGTGCTGAGCTCCATCGGGCAGCGCACGCCCTCCGGGATGTAGACGAAGGTGCCGTCGCTGAACACCGCGCTGTTGAGCGTCGCGAAGTAATTGTCGCGCTGCGGCACGACCTTGCCCAGCCACTTCTTGACCAGATCGGGATATTCGCGGATCGCCTCGCTGATCGCGCGGAAGATGACGCCCGCCTCCTCCAGCTCCTTGCGGAAGGTGGTGGCGACGGAGACGCTGTCGAACACCGCGTCCACCGCGACCTTGCGCGCGCCCTCGACGCCGGCGAGCACCTTCTGCTCCTCGATCGGGATGCCGAGCTTTTCATAGGTGCGCCGGATTTCCGGATCGAGCTCGTCGAGCGAGGCGATCGTCGCCTTCGCCTTGGGCTCGGCGTAATAATAGGCGTCCTGGTAATCGATCGGCGGCACGTTGAGCTTGGCCCAGTCCGGCGCCTCCAGCGTCTGCCACAGACGGAACGCCTTCAGCCGCCAGTCGAGCATCCATTCGGGCTCGTTCTTCTTGGCGCTGATGTAGCGGACGGTATCCTCGCTCAGCCCCTTGGGCGCGAAGTCCTGTTCGACCTCGGTCGCGAAGCCCCACTCATACTTCTTCGAAACGGCCTCATAGGCCTCGGCATTCTTGGTCGCCATATCACTCATCCGCCCCGGCGAGTGCCGGGGTCCTGCTGGAGGCCGAAACTGATGGGGCGCCGCACAGCGACGCCAGCGAGACGTTCGCGAGCGCGCCGCGCACCGCGGCATTCACCACGCCCCAATGCGGCTTGACGTGGCACTGGTGGTCGATCGCGCAATCCAGCGCCGCGCCGTCGACGCAGCTGGTCATCTGGATCGGCCCCTCCACCGCCTCGACGATGTCGGCAAGGCTGATCGCGCTCGCCGGCCGCGCCAGCGCGACGCCGCCGCCGGTACCACGCGCGCTGTCGAGCAGGCCGGCCGCCGACAGGCGGCTGACCAGCTTTTGCGCGGTCGGCAGCGGCACGCCCGTCTCCTCCGCCAGGCGCGTGGCGTTGAGCCGCCCCGCATCCGCGAGGCGTGCCGCGGCGGTCATCATCACGACCGCATAATCGGCGAGGCTGGAGAGCCGCATGGTTCCTTTCCACTTGCGAACGCTTCGCAAATCGGACGAAATCGTTCCGATTGGGCAGATAGGCCTTCGCGGGCCGACGTCAACCGCGGAAAAGCCGATCAGCGTCAGTGGATTTCCCGCCGCCCCTTGAACCCGCCCCCCGCGCGATGCGAAGGCGGCGGGCATGACCTATGCCGTGCGCCCGCTGCTGTTCACCCTCGATCCCGAGACCGCGCACACGCTGACGATCCGCGCGCTCAGGCTGCGTGGCGCGGTGCCCGGCGGCACCGGGGCGGAGACCCGCCCACGTCTCGCCACCACGGTCGCGGGGCTCGCCTTCGCCAATCCGGTCGGGCTCGCCGCCGGGCTCGACAAGAACGGCGAGGCGATCGACGGCCTGTTCGCTTTGGGCTTCGGCAGCGTCGAGATCGGCACGCTCACCCCGCTGCCCCAGGCGGGCAACCCGCGACCGCGCCTGTTCCGCCTCGCCGCTGACCGCGCGGTGATCAACCGCATGGGCTTCAACAATCACGGCCTCGCGGCCGGGCTCGCGCATGCCCGCGCCGCGAAGCGAAAGGGCAAGGGCCTGCTCGGCATCAACGTGGGCGCCAACAAGGACGCGAGCGACCGCGTCGCCGACTATGTCGCAGGCGTCAGCGCCGCCGCATCGCTTGCGGACTATGTCACGATCAACATCTCCAGCCCGAACACGCCCGGGCTGCGCGACCTGCAGCACGGCGCCGCGCTGGCGGAGCTGCTCGCCGCCTGCGCCGAGGCGCGCGGCTCGACCCCCCTGTTCCTCAAGGTGGCGCCCGACCTCGACCCCACCGGAATCGACGGCGTCGCGCGCGCGGCGATCGACCATCGCATCGACGCGATCATCATCGGCAACACGACGATCAGCCGCCCGCCGCTCGCATCGCGCGACGGCGGGGAGACGGGCGGCCTTTCCGGCGCGCCGCTCGCCCCGCTCGCCCGCCAGCGGCTCGCCGACTTTCGCCGCGCGACCGGCGCCGCGCTGCCGCTGATCGCGGCCGGCGGCATCGACAGCGGCGCGGAGGCCTATGCCCGCATCCGCGCCGGCGCAAGCCTGGTGCAGGTGTACAGCGCCCTCGTCTACGAAGGGCCGGGGTTGCCCGCACGCATGCTGCGCGACCTCGACGCGCTGCTCGCCCGGGACGGCTTCGCCAGCGTGATGGCGGCGGTTGGCACGGGAGCCTGATCAAGCCCAGCCTTCATGTCCGTGCGGGCGGGTATCCAGATGCGCAGGGCCCGCGGAATGTGAGCGACAGCGTGTCTGGATCCCCGCCTTCGCGGGGAGTCGGTCGCCGGTGGCGGCGACGGCGGCTGACGGACACAGCGCCTTCGACCCTTGCCCTCCCCCGTCATGCCGCTACGATTCATGCCGATGAAGACGTTCCTGACCGTGCTCGCCGCCTCCGCCGCGCTGCTCCCGGCCCCCATCCCCGCCAAGCCCGCCCCCGCGAAGACCGCCGCCACCGCCCAGGGCATGGTCAGCGCCGCCGATCCGCGCGCCGCCGCCGCGGGAGCGGAGATTCTGAAAGCGGGCGGCACCGCCACCGACGCGGCGATCGCGACGATGCTCGCGCTCGGCGTCGTCGAACCGCAAAGTTCGGGCCTCGGCGGGGGCAGCTATTGGGTACGCCACGCCGCGCGCACCGGCCGGATCGACGCGATCGACGCGCGGGAGACCGCACCCGCCGCCGCCGGCCCCACCTGGTTCTATGCCGCCGACGGCACGCCGCTCAGCCATGCAGATGCCGTGCCGGGTGGCCGCAGCGTCGGCGTACCCGGCGCGATCCGCGGCATGGCGCTGGCCCATCGCAGCGGCGGCAAGCTGCCTTGGGCAAAGCTGTTCGAACCCGCGATCCGCCTCGCCCGCGACGGCTTCCGGGCCAGCCCGCGCTACGTCAATGCCGTGGCCTCTTATGGCGCGCACCTGACGCCGGAAAGCCGCGCGCTGGTCACCCGGCCGGACGGCAGCGCCTATGCCGTTGGCGATCTCGTCAGGAATCCCGCCCAGGCCGCGCTGCTCCAGCGCCTGGCGGCACGCGGCCCGGACAGTTTCTACGTCGGACCGGAAGCGCAGAAGCTCGTCGCCACCGTCAACGGCGCGGCGCGCAATCCGTCGAAGATGACGACGGGCGACCTTGCCAGCTACGATGCGAAGCCGCGCACGCCCGTCTGCATCGCCTATCGCGCGAACCGCGTGTGCAGCATGGCGCCCTCGTCCTCCGGCGGCCTCACCGTGCTGATGATCCTGAAGCAGCTCGAGCGCTTCGACATGACCGGGCTGGGGAAGGACAATCCGATCGCCTGGCACCTGTTCGCCGAAAGCAGCCGCCTCGCCTATGCCGACCGCAACATGTACGTCGGCGACCCGGACTTCGTGAAGGTGCCCGTCACCGGTATGCTGGACGCCGCCTATCTGCGTGGCCGTTCCATGCTGATCTCGCCCACTGCGACCATGCCGAATGTTTCCGCCGGAACGCCGCCCGGCGCGCCGCCGCGGATCGAGGCGCCGGTCAGCGAGGTCGCGGGCACCACCGACCTCGCCGTCGCCGATCGCGCGGGCAACGTCGTCGAGGTGACGACGACCGTCGAGGGACCGTGGGGCAGCGGCCTCGCGCTCGACGGCGCCGTCCTCAACAACCAGCTGACCGACTTCGACATCGTTCCCGTCGCCAAGGGCGCGGACGGCACCGCCTATCTCGTCGCCAACCGCGTCGAGGGTGGCAAGCGCCCGCGTTCGTCGATGGCCCCGACGATCGTCTATGGCCCGGACGGCAAGGTGCGGCTCGCCGTCGGCGCAGCCGGCGGATCGACCATCATCGCACAGGTCGCCAAGGCGATCGTCGGCGTCGTCGACTGGCACCTCCCCGCGCAGGATGCGATCGGCCTCGGCCTCGTCTATGCGCCCGGCGCCGTTGCGACCCTGGAGGCGGACACCGCCGTCGCCGCGATGCAGCCGGCCCTCGCCGCGCTGGGCGAGCGTACGGAGATCGCGCCGCTGGGGCTCAAGGCGAATGCCATCGAGTGGAAGGGCGGCCGGTGGGTCGGCGCGGCCGATCCTCGCAGCGAGGGCGTCGCGATCGCGGAGGACGGCACCGTCACGCGGCCGGCGAGGATCGGCGCCGCAGCCAACCGCCCGTCCGAATAGTTATCCGCCACAGGCGGCCGCCATGCAGCGCCGCCCGGCGTCAGGAGAGCCATGATGCGCAAGCTGGAATATTTCCCCAATCTCGTCGCGATGTTCTTCTCGCGCGCGCGCGAGAAGGGCGACGCCCCGTTCCTCTGGGCGAAACAGCGCGGCAGCTGGGTTTCGACCAGCTGGTCCGACGCGGCGGAACAGGTCGCCAGCCTCGCCGCCGGGCTCAAGGCGATCGGCCTCAAACCGGGCGACCGCGTCATGCTGGTCAGCGAGAACCGGCCCGAATGGTGTATCAGCGACCTCGCGATCATGGCGGCGGGCTGCGTCACCGTGCCGACCTACATCACCAACACCGAACGCGATCACGCCCATATCATCGCCGATTCGGGCGCCTGCGCGATCATCGTCTCGACCGACAAGCTGGCCAAAACCCTCTTGCCCGCCGTGCTGCGATCCAACCAGGGGCAGATCGTCATCGGCATCGACGAGATGCGCGCGCCGTCCGCCAGCATCGATTTCCACGACTGGCGCAAGCTGATCGCCGATCATCCGACCAGCGCGGATCGTGCCGCGGGCCAGGCGACGTTCGCGCGCGACGACCTTGCCTGCATCATCTATACGAGCGGCACCGGCGGCGCCCCGCGCGGCGTCATGCAGCACCACGGCGCGATCCTGCACAACGTCAACGGCTGCTGCACCGTCATCTCCGAGGATTTCGGCTGGGACGACGAGGTGTTCCTGTCGTTCCTGCCGCTCAGCCACGCCTATGAGCATACCGGCGGCCAGCATTTCCCGATCGGGCTCGGTGCGCAGATCTATTATGCGGAGGGGCTCGACAAGCTTGCGAGCAATATCGAGGAGGTGCGACCGACGATCATGGTCGTCGTCCCGCGCCTGTTCGAGGTGCTCCGGACCCGCATCAGCAAGGCGATCGAGAAACAGGGCGGCCTGGGCCAGAAGCTGCTCGGCCAGGCGCTCGCGATCGGTGCGCGGCAATATGAGGGCAGGTTGCGCCTGATCGACCGGCCGACGCAACTCGCGGTCAACACTTTGTTCAAGCCGAAGATCGCGAAGAAGTTCGGCGGCCGGCTAAAGGCGATGGTGTCGGGCGGTGCGCCGCTCAATCCGGAGATCGGCATATTCTTCCAGAGCCTCGGCCTGACCTTCCTGCAGGGCTATGGCCAGACGGAGGCGGCACCGGTCATCTCGTGCAATCGGCCCTCCGCCGGCTTGCGGATGGAGACGGTCGGGCCGCCGCTGGTCGACACCGAAGTGCGGATCGCCGAGGATGGCGAGATCCTGGTGCGCGGCGAACTGGTCATGCACGGCTATTGGCGCAACGAGGCGGAAACCGCCCGCGTGCTGAAGGACGGCTGGCTGCACACCGGCGACATCGGCGAATTCGACGCGGGCGGCCGGATCAAGATCACCGACCGCAAGAAGGACCTGATCATCAACGACAAGGGCGACAATGTCGCGCCGCAGAAGATCGAGGGCATGCTGACGCTGCAGCCGGAGATCGTGCAGGCGATGATCTACGGTGATCGCAAACCCCATATGGTCGCGCTGATCGTGCCCGATCCCGAATGGACGCAGGAATGGTGCGCCGCCAACGGCGATGCCTGCAACTTCAAGCGCCTGCACGAGAATAGCGAGTATCGCACCGCGATCGGCCACGCCATCGAGCGGGTGAACAAGGATCTGTCCGTCACCGAGCGTGTCCGCCGCTTCATCCTCGCCGACGAAGGCTTCACCATCGAGAACGAGCAGCTTACCCCCAGCCTGAAGATCCGCCGGCACGTCATCCGCCACGCCTATGGCGATCGGCTCGACGCGCTGTATCGCGGCTAAACTGCGACCCAGCGAGGCTGGATCGGGGCGGTGCCGGCCCGGCACGACGATGTCCGGGTGAATGCCCGTTCGACATGACAGCCGATCGGCATTGGCACCGAACCGGCGGCCATTGCAGCGACGGTTTCAAGAGGACAAGGCTGCAACCCTTTGCATAGCTTCGAAAAATAAAATCATATCGGGCAAAAATCGACCCATAATTTAAGCAGACCTTAGTCCCGCTGCGGCCAGAGCACGGCCATGGCGCATGTTTCCACCTTCGATCCTGTTTCGATACGCCGTCCGCGCGTCGCGGTGCGCGCGCTGGGCGGTGATCGGCGCGGCGTGTCGGTGATCGAATTCGCGATGATCGCCGGTCCGCTGATCGCGCTGATCCTCGCAAGCCTGCAGACCAGCCTCATCTACTTCGCTCAGCAGGGACTCGAGACGGCGGTCGAGGCCGCTGCGCGCACGGTCGTGACCGGCAAGGCGCAGGCAAGCGACGCACAGGCGACCGGCATGACGCAGCAACAGCTTGCCGAGCGCTTCCGCCAGGCGGCCTGCGCGCGCATCCCGCGCTTCCTCAAGTGCACGAACCTCTACGTCGAGGTGACGAGCGCGTCGAACTGGAGCGGCATGTCGACCGCCGTACCGACCCTGACCTTCGATTCGAGCGGCAATGTCTCCGACATCTTCCGCTACGATCTCGGCAGCCAGGGATCGGTCGTGATGGTGCGTCTGATGTACCTTTGGCCGATCCAGACAGGTCCGCTCGGCCTCAATTTCAGCAACCTCGCCGGGGGACGGCAGGGGCGGCTGCTCGTCGCGACGTCGGTCGCGAAGACGGAAAACTTCTGATGCCGATGCGGTTTCCACGACGTCCCGCGCGGCTGCGTCGCGATCGACGCGGGACGGTGCTGGTCGAATTCGCGGTCATCCTGCCGGTCGTTCTGGTCCTGTGGCTGGGCAGCCTGCAGGTGGAGGACGCGATCGCCTGCAACCGCAAGGTGACGATTGCGACGCGCGCGATCGCCGACCTCGTCGCGCAGAACGTCAGCGGGACGGTCGCGGCCAGCGACCTCGACAGCAACCTGGCCGCCTCGACGCAGGTGCTGGCGCCCTATGCGGCTGGCGCGGCGGGCATCCGCATCACCGAGGTCGCCACCGACAACAACTATCGCACGACGGTGCAGTGGAGCCGCGGCTACAATGTCGCGGCCGCGGTGCCGGGACAGGTCGTGACCGTGCCGGCCGCGATGCGCGTGCCCGGCGCCTATTTCCTCTTTGCCGAGGTCACCTACGCCTACCGGCCGCCGATGAACTTCGGCTTCGTCGGCCCGCTGAAGCTGGGCGATTCGCTCTACATGCTGCCGCGCAATTCCAACAAGATCGACTGTACGGGATGCTGACCCGCATGACCCTCCTTCGCTCGTTTTTCGCACGCCTGCGCGCCGACCGCCGGGGCGCGGCGTTCATGATCTTCGCCTTCGCGCTGGTCCCGCTGTCCTTCGCGGTCGGCATGGGTATCGACTATGCGCGCGCGATGAAGGCGCAGACGAAGCTCAATGCGATCGCCGATGCCGCGGCGCTGTCGGCGGTCAGCAAGCCCGTGATGCCGCTGAACGACGCGACCGCCGCCTATGTCGCCACGACGATGTTCAACACCCAGGCCGCGCCCCTGCTGACCGCGAGCCAGATCCAGATCACCTCGCTGAGCGCGTCCGCGCCGACCGATGCCAACGGCCGGCGGACCGCGACGGTCACCTATACCGCAACCTCGCACAATCTGTTCTCGCGGCTGCTCGGCATGGGCGTGCTGCGGATCGGCGGCACCTCGCAGACGACGAACGCCACCGCGCCGAACATCGATTTCACATGCTCCTCGACGTCTCCGGCTCGATGGCGCTGCCGACGACGACCGCCGGGCTGGCGCAGATCGCGGCGAGCAATTCGAGCCAATGCCAGTTCGCCTGTCATTCGGTGAACGACATCAAGGGCACGGATGCCAACGGCAACCAGACCGACCTCTACGGCGTCGCCAAATCCTATGGCCTGACGCTGCGCATCGACGACGAGGGCGCGGCGGTGTCGAAGCTGGTCTCGGACGCGGTCAGCACGTCCAGCAAGAACGGCGCGACCTATCGCATGGGAATCGCGAGCTTCCGCGGCGACGGCGGTTTCCAGAAGCTGTACGACATCGCCGATTCGCGCGGCCTGCAGGGCGCCTCGACCGTCACCACCAACCTGACGCCGTCGCTCTACTGGTCCAACGGCTGCCCGACCCAGGCATGCGCGAAGACCGACGTGGGATGGAACGACCAGGACACCGGGAGCAGCGACGCGTTCAACAACATCAACACGGTGATCCCGACGCCGGGCACCGGCCTGAACGGCGCGCCGGCGCAGGCGACGATGTTCGTCATCACCGACGGCATGCGCGACGAGCAACGTCCCGGCGGCCGTCCCGAAATCGCCTTCGACACGACCAAGTGCGACATGATCAAGGCGCGCGGCATCCGCATCGCGGTCCTCTACACCGAATATCTGCCGGAATCGCTCGCCAACAATCCCTGGTCGCAGGCGAACGTCGCCCCCTACCTCTACCAGGTCGAACCCGCGCTCAAGGCGTGCGCATCGCCCGGCCTCTACACCAAGGTGACGACCAACCAGGACATCTACACGGCGCTCGACGCGCTGTTCCAGAATGCGGTGGCGACCGCCCGCATCTCGGGCTGATCGCCGGGCCGAACGCTAGAGCGCGCGGCGATAGGTGTGCGCGTCGAACGTCTCGCCGTTGCGTCCGCGATAATAGCCGCGTCGTTCGCCGACCTTGGCGAAGCCGTTCTGCTCGTACAGCCGCACGGCCTCGTTGCCGGCGCGCACCTCGAGATGCAGGTCCGCTATGCCTGCCCCGCCCGCCTCGGCGATGACCGCGCGCAGCAACGCCCCCGCCACGCCGCGGCGGCGATAGGGCGGCGCGACCGCCAGCAGCAGCAGTTCTGCCTCGTCCGCCACGGTCCGGACCAGCGCGAATCCGGCTGGCACGTCATCGATCTGTGCGATGGTCAGCCGCACGCCGGGCATCGCCATCGCGCCGAGGCACTGGCTGCGTGTCCACGCCTCTCCGAACCGCGGGTCGAACGCCGCCGTCATCAGCGCGTCGACCGTCGCGACGTCGCGCGTGTCGCCCGTGCGCAACGTCACCGTCCGCGTCGCCATCACGCGGCGACCGGCGGCGTGATCCCGCCGGGCAGTTTGGCATCGGGCGCGCGGCCGTAGAGGGGCTTGGCCGGCAGCGCGGCGAGGTCCGGCGGCAACAGGATCGCGTCCGCGGCACGCGGCAGCGCGGGCCGTCCGGTCACCGACGGATCAACCCGCTGCAGCCACGCCAGGCCGTTGCCGACGATCGCCCGGGTGCCGATCCGATCGATCGCGGCCTGCGGCGACAGCGAAGCCAGTGCGTCGAGCGCCCCCTCGCCGCGCGCGAACGGCTGCATGAAGACTTCGCCATGCCCCCCCTCGAGCACGACCGCCACCTGATCCTCTTCGCCATCGGCAAAGGCGCGCTGGGCGATGAGCGCGAGGCTGGAATATCCCACGACCGCCGCGCCCCAGCCGAGCGCCAGCCCACGGGCGGCGGCGATACCGACGCGCACGCCGGTGAAGCTGCCCGGCCCGACGTCGACGGCGATCCGTGCCGCGCGGCCGCCATCGGGCAGGTCCGCGATCATCGGCACCAGCCTTTCGGCATGACCACGACCGACTTCGGCATGCTCCGCCGCGATCACCTGCCCGTCGGCGATCAGTGCGACCGAACAGGCGGCGGTCGCGGTATCGATCACGAGCGTGCGGGAGGTGGCGTCCATCGCGTCCCGCTTTGTCGCAGGCATTCGATCACGACAAGTCCCCGCGACGTCAGGCGTCGACGTCACGCGATGCGGTTGAACTTCGCGAATTCGGGGCGCGGCGAGCGCGGATGGACGGACGCGGGGTCCCCATAGCCGAGCGTCGCGATGAAGTTCGTGCGCACCCCGGGCTGGTCGGCGAAGAACGCCTTGTCGACCGCACCCTGATCGAAGCCCGACATCGGCCCGGTATCGAGTCCCAGCGCGCGCGCAGCGATAATCAGATAGGCACCCTGCAGCGACGAGTTGCGGAAGGCCGACGCCTCGCGCAACTCGGTGTTGCCGTCGAACCAGGATTTGGCGTCGACGTGCGGAAACAGCTCCGGCAGATGTTCGTGGAATTCGACATCCATCGCCACGATCGCGGTGACCGGCGCCTGCAGGATTTTGGAGCGGTTGCCCTCGGACGCACAGGCCGCGAGCTTTGCCTTGGCCTCGTCGCTGACGCACCAGACCAGGCGCGCGGGCAACTGGTTCGCGGAGGTCGGGCCCCATTTCATCAGGTCCCAGATCGCGTGCAGCTGCGCCTCGCTGACCGGCTTGTCCAGATAGCCGTTGTAGCTGCGCGCCGTCCGGAAGATCGTGTCGAGAGCGGTATCGGACAGGATCTCGGACATCAGACGGCCCTCACTTCGGTGACTTCGGGGACATAATATTTGAGCAACTGCTCGATGCCGTTCTTCAGCGTCGCGGTCGACGACGGGCAGCCGGCACACGCACCGTGCATGCGCAGGAAAACCTTGCCCTTGTCGAACCCGCGATAGACGATGTCCCCGCCGTCGTTCGCCACCGCCGGGCGCACGCGCGTGTCGATCAACTCACGAATCTGCGCGACGATGTCGGCATCGGCGGGATCGTCGGCGATCTCCTCTTCCGCCGCCGGCACGCTGAAGCCCGCGCGGGCCTCGCGGAACAGCGGCATGTTGGCGGAGAAATGGTCCAGCAGGATGGCGAGCACGTCGGGCTTCAGACCGGTCCAGTCGACGCCCGGCGCCGCGGTGACCGACACGAAGTCGCGCCCCAGAAACACGCCGGTGACGTCGCCGAGCGCGAACAGCGCCTCCGCCAGGGGGCTTGCCTCCGCTTCCTCGGGGGTGGCGAAGTCGCGCGTGCCGGTGTCCATCACGGTCCGGCCGGGCAGGAACTTGAGCGTCGCCGGGTTCGGCGTGGCTTCGGTCTCGATCAGCATGCGCGCCATGTGGCGCGGCGCGGCCGGTGGATCAAGCGGCCAGCGGGAAAGGCTTTGTTTCGTGTCTTCAAAGGATACCGCATCGCCCGCGCCCGGTGATCTGTGCCGTGCGCGCGTGGCCGGCGAAGGGCGCGATCGCGCCAGAGTTTTGTTCCACGTGCGTGGAAGCGGTACCGGCCCCCCCACCCGGCGGCCCATCCAGGATACGCTGGGTCGGCGGCCGGCTGGGGTTGAAAGCCGGTACCGAGCCGATCCAACCTTGCCGGATCGCGCGCTAGCGCCGGTCGGGCCGGCCCATCGTCCGCAGGACCATGTCCGCGATCCATCGTCCCGGTTGGCGCAACGGCCGCCTGAAGCGGACCAGCAGCACCATGCGCGTCGCCGCGGCATCGTTCCACACCTCATGATCGTACGTGTCGTCGAACACGACCGTCTCGCCCTCCGCCCAGCGCAGGTAGCGATCGCCGATCCGCATGCGGACGTCGCCGTCGCGCGGCACGATCAGGCCGAGATGACAGGTGACCAGCCCCTTGGTCGCGCCGCGATGCGCGGCGATGTGCGCGCCCGGGGCGAGGGTCGCGAAGCACGCGCGTTCGACCCCCGGAATGCAGGCGACGGCGGCGGCGGTGACCGGGCATTGCGCCAGCGTCTCCCCGACGTGTTCGCCATGCCGCCAGAGCGCGACCGAGTCCGCGCCGCCCTTCGGTGACATGGCGACGCGAATCGCCTCGTCCCGGATTGCCTGCCACCGGTCGCGCAACACCGCCGTCCATCCGAAGTCACGCACGTCGAGCACGGGTGCGTTCGAGACGAGCGACGACGCCGCGATCACCCGGTCGAGCGCGGCACGCCACCATCCGCCCTCCGGCGCGCCCGCGGCGCGACCATGAGCCCGCCGCAACGCCTCGCTGCCGAAATTCTGCCGCATTGCCCGATCGTGTCGAGGCATGCCGATATTGCTTCCGCCGGCCGTCATCCTTGCACCGTCCCGTCGTCCACCCGTGCGGTTTTCCGCTGTAGGGCGGCGTGGCGCGCCGATGCGCGCCGCTCCTGTCGACAGTGGCGACTATCGGCGCACGGGGGCGAAAACATGGCGATGGCGCGGTGTCTTCTGGGTCGCGGAACCTCCGCCGGCACCACCGCTGCGCCGTCGCTTGGGCGGGGTGCACGGCGCCCAGCTAGCCCTTGCACGTGCCACACGCTACAAGGCCGGCATGGCGTTCTTCTCCCGCGCATTCGCGCCCGTACTGCTTCTCGGCCCCATCCTCGGTCTCGCCAATCCGCTTGTCGGCCAGACCGCGCCCGCCACGGCCCCCTCGGTCAAGGTCGACACCTCCGCCTGGCTCTACAAGGGCAGCGACCTGCCGCCCGACCCGGCGTGGAGCTTCGGCACGCTGCCGAACGGCCTGCGCTATGCGGTGCGCAAGAACGGCGTGCCGCCGGGACAGGTATCGATCCGCGTGCGCATCGACGCCGGCTCGCTCAACGAGACCGACACGCAGCGCGGCTATGCCCATTTCATCGAGCATCTGTCGTTCCGCGGCTCGGAATATGTCCCCGACGGCGAGGCGAAGCGGGTGTGGCAGCGGTTCGGCGCCACCTTCGGTTCCGATTCCAACGCATCGACCACGCCGACGCAGACGCTCTACAAGCTCGACCTGCCCTCGGCGACGCCGCAGACGCTCGACGAAAGCCTCAAGATCCTGTCGGGCATGATGGAAAAGCCGACGCTGACCGACGCGGCGGTGGCCGCCGAGCGGCCGATCGTGCTCGCCGAACGTCGCGAGCAGCCGGGGCCGCAGGTCCGCCTCTCCGATGCGATGAACGCCTTGTTCTTCGCCGGCCAGCCGCTGGCCGACCGTTCGCCCATCGGCACGCTGAAGACGCTCGAGGCGGCGACCGGCGACAGCATCAAGGCGTTCCACGACAAATGGTACCGCCCCGAACGCGCCGTCGTCATCATCTCCGGCGACGTCGACGCCGCGACGCTCGGCCAGCTCGTCGTCAAGCATTTCGCGGATTGGAAGGGCAACGGCCCCGCCCCCGCCGATCCGGACTTCGGCCAGCCCGATCCGAAACAGCCGACCAGCGCCACGCTGGTCGAGCCGGGGCTGCCGCCGCTGGTGATGATGGGCGTCGTGCGTCCCTGGCACTTCAACAACGACACCAAGATCTTCAATCAGAAGAGGATGGTCGACACGATCGCCGCCAAGGTGATCAGCCGCCGCCTGGAACGCCGTGCGCGTGCCGGCGCCAGCTTCGTCCAGGCGAGCGTCGACCTGGACGATCGCTCCCGCTCGGCGAACATGACGACGGTGCTGATCCTGCCCGTCGGTGACAAATGGGAACAGGCGCTCAAGGACGTCCGCGCGGAGATCGCCGATGCCGAAAAGGCGCCGCCGACGCAGGCGGAGATCGACCGCGAATATGCCGATTACGAGGTCGCGATCCGCAACGGCGTCGAGACCGCCCGCGTCGAGGCGAGCGCCAAGCAGGCCGACGACATGGCCGGCGCGCTCGACATTCGCGAAACGGTGACCGCGCCGCAGAACCAGTATGACATCCTCGCCGACGCGAGGAAGGCCGGCATGTTCAATCCCGCCGCGGTCCTCGCCTCGACCAGGAAGATCTTCACCGGCGTTGCGACGCGAGCCCTCGTCAATACCCGCACCGCGGAGAAGGGCACGGCGGAAAAGCTGGCGGCCGCGTTGAAGGCGGATGTCTCGCAGCTGACCGTCAAGCGCGCCACGCAGGGGTCCGTCGATTTCAGCAAGCTGCCAGCGCTCGGCACGCCGGGGACGGTCGCGTCGCGCGAGCAGGTGCAGGGCCTGCCCCTGGAAAAGGTGACCTTTGCCAACGGCGTGCGCATGCTGCTCTTCGCCAATCCGGACGATACCGGCCGGGTGTTCGTGCGCGTGCGCTTCGGGCGCGGGTACAACGCGCTGCCCGCGGACCGCCAGTCGCTCGGCTGGTCGGGTGATCTTGCGCTGATGGAGAGCGGCATCGGCAACCTGGGCCAGGACGATCTCGACCAGTTGACCGCGGGGCGGCAGCTCGGCCTCGACTTCGATATCGACGAGGACGCCTTCTCGGTGGCCGCGCTGTCGAGCCCGAAGGATTACGCCGACGAACTGACGCTGATCGCCGCCAAGCTCGCCGCGCCGCGCTGGGACGCGGCGCCGGTGATGCGTGCCAAGGAAGCGGCGCTGACCGCGATTCCGGGCTATCAGTCGAGTGCCGACGGCGTCCTGTCGCGCGACCTGGAAGGATTGCTGCACGATGGCGATCCGCGCTGGCGGACGCCCGATGCCAAGGCGATCGAGGCGCTGACGCCCGCCGCGTTCAAGGCGTTCTGGGCGCCCCTGCTCGCCAGCGGCCCGATCGAGGTCGACGTCTTCGGCCAGATCGACCCCGACGCGGCGATCGCCGCGGTCGCCAAGAGCTTCGGCGCGCTGCCGCCGCGCACGCCGTCGACCGCCGCGACGCCGCCCGTCCGCTTCCCGGCGCACGTGGCGACGCCGGTGCTGCGCCTGCACGACGGGCCGGAGACGCAGGCGGCGGCGGTGATCGCATGGCCGACCGGCGCCGGGATGGCCGACAGCGCCACCGCGCGGCAGCTCGAGGTGCTGGCGCAGGTGTTCAGCGACCGCCTGTTCGAGAAGATGCGTCAGGCGGCGGGCGCGAGCTACAGCCCCGGCGTGGCGAGCAGCTGGCCAAAGGGGCTGCCGGGTGGCGGCCGTTTGATGGCGATGAGCCAGGTCGCCCCCGCCAACGTGCCGCTCTTCTTCCGCCTGGCCCGCGACATCGCCGCCGATCTCGCGGCGCATCCGATCTCCGACGACGAGCTCGCGCGCGTCAAGGGACCGTTGCAGCAGCTGTACCAGCGCGCCGCGACGAGCAGCCTGTTCTGGATGCGCGAGCTGTCGGGCAGCGCCTACGATGCGACGCGCCTGGACGCGACGCAGCGGATCGGGCGCGACTTCGGCGCGGTGACCCCCGCGTCGCTGCAGCAGACCGCCGCGAAATATCTGGTCCCGTCAAAGGACTGGACGCTCGCGGTGCTGCCGCGCAAGGCGGGCGGGGCCGCAGAGACGGGCAAATAGCGTCCGATCCAGTCAGGCTATGGCGGGGGCGGCGTCGGCCCTCCCCCGCCGCAGGACCATGCGATCGAGGCGTTATTGCGAGTCGGTTTCGCTTTTCGCAATTAGCGCTTCGCGATAGGGTGTGCGCATGCCTCGCAAAATCGATCTCGAAGCCCTGTGCGCGCAAAAGGGCCTGCGCATCACCGAGCAGCGCCGCGTCATCGCGCGCGTGCTGTCGGAGGCGGAGGATCATCCGGACGTCGAAAAGGTCTACGAGCGGGCCTCCGCGATCGATCCCGGCATCTCGATCGCCACCGTCTATCGCACCGTGCGCCTGTTCGAAGAGGCGGGGATCCTCGACCGCCATGACTTCGGCGACGGCCGCGCCCGCTACGAGCCCGCGCCCGAGGCGCATCACGACCATCTGATCGACGTCGAGACCGGCCGGGTGATCGAGTTCGTCGACCCCGAGGTCGAACAGCTGCAAAAGGCGATCGCGGAACGTCTCGGCTTCCGGCTCGTCGACCATCGCATGGAACTGTACGGCGTCAGCCTCGACCGCAAGAACTGAGCCGCGATGATGGGCGGCAACCTGCGCCTCGCCGCGCGGCTCCTCGCCCTCGTCGCCGCCCTCGCCGGGGCGCTCCTCCTGCACGGCCTCTGGCGCCTCTGCCGCCTGCCCTCGCCCTGGCCCCGGCTGTTCCTCGGCGCCAGCGCGCGCATCGTCGGCGCGCGGCTGCACGTCATCGGCACGCCGCTGCGCAGGAACGTCGTTTTCCTGTCCAACCACCTCAGCTGGATAGACATACTCCTACTAGCCGCCGCAACCGGCACCACCTTCGTCGCCAAGGGTGAACTGGCCCGCGTCCCGTTGATCGGCTGGCTGTGCACGCTCAATCGCACGATCTTCGTCGCGCGGGAGGACAGGCTGGGAATCGCCGGTCAGATCGAGCGGCTCCGCCTCGCCCTCCGCCAGGGCTGGGCGGTCACGATCTTTCCCGAGGGAACGACGGGCGACGGGCGAACCCTGCTGCCGTTCAAGGCTTCGCTGCTCGCCGCGCTCGATCCGCCGCCTGCAGGTACGCGGGTCCAGCCGATCAGGATCGACTATGGCGCCGCGACGGACGAACTCGCGTGGGTCGGTGACGAGCCCGGCCAATCGCACGCGCTAAGGGTGCTGCGTCGGTGCGGCCGCTTCGACGCGACTCTGCACTGCATCGCGGCGTTCGATCCGACAATTTGCGGCGGGCGCAAGGCGATTGCTGCCGCGGCCCAGGCCGCCATCGCGGCGGCCGCCCCGCGGAAAGCATCCACGATGGACATAGTATGATCCATTTTGGCCGAATTTTACCGGTTGCTAACGTTCCGCCCATAAAACGCTCGACATGCAGGCTTCTTTTTCTTTTCAGCTAGCGCCGGACCGGGATCTGATCAGCATCACCATGGCCGGTTTCTTCGAAGCAGCCGATATCGCGCGGTTCACGCGCGAGCGGAACGAGGCCATGACCGGCCTTGCCTGCCCGCCCAATCAGCATCTTACGCTGGTCGATATCCGCGGCATGAACATTCAATCGCAAGAGGCGGTCGCGATGTTCGCCGAGGTGTTGCGCAACCCGCAATCGCTTTCGCGCCGCATCGCTTTTGTCGTTGGGCGTTCGCTCGCCCGATCACAGATCATTCGCGCAGCCGGAGGGCGAGGCCGGCTGTTCTTCGATATCGCGCAGGCCGAAGCGTGGCTGTTCCAGGATGCGGACGCCGCCGCCGCCTGAAACGGATCCGGCTCAGCGTCCGCCGAACGTATAGCTGAGGCCGATGCCACCCGCCGGCTGGCTCCGCGATCCGAAGCGGCGCGTCACGGGTGAAGCCGCGTCATCGCCGACCAGCCGGTCGTAGCGCGCGTAGGTGTAGAGGCCCCACGGACCACCGATCGCGCGGAGGAAGCCCGCGGTGACGCCCACGGCCTGCACGCCGCCGCCGGGCCTGTAGACCCCCAGCCCCGAACGCGCCGCATCCCCCGCCGACACGCCGAAATAGGCGCGGTCGAACCGTGCATTGGATAGCGTCACGCGCGGACCGATCGAAAACAGCCAGCGATCGGCGTCCCGCGCCACGTAATCGGCGCTGAGACCCGCGACGAGCCCTCTGTGCCCACCGATTCCCTGCCGCACCTCCGTCCGAAGCCGCCAGGACGGCGACACGGCATATTGGAGCGACCCGCCTAGTTCGACCGTGCGCCCGACCGTGGGCAGCAGACCGTCGGTGTCACGCGCCAGCCGCCGCCCGACGAGGTTCAGCGCCGGCCCGATCGCGAAACCGCCACGCTGCCACAGCGCGAATCCCGCGCTTTCGTCCGGCGCCTCGAACGCGATCGGATCGTCGCCCGGCGCCCGCGACACGTCGACCAGCGGGGAAAGGCGCACCCGATCGGCGCCGGGAAAGGCGGGGACGAGTTCCGGTCCGAGCGTGACGCGCGTCCGCCGTGGCCCGCCGTCGTCGATCTGCGCCGCCGCCGGCATCGCGGATAGCGCGCCCACCGCCATCATCACCGCGACCGGACGCCAGGCCTGCCAGTGAATAGCGTCGAGACGATCGTGCATTGGCGCTTTCTCCCTGCTTGCGCGATGCTGGCGATGGGACCGCAAACCCGCTATGCGGCGGCCATGCAATTCCCCGGTGAAACTCCCGTTCCCACCCCTGCTGACACGACCGCCGCAGGCGCGCCCCGAACCTTTCACGTCAAGTCGTTCGGCTGCCAGATGAACGTGTATGACGGCGAACGCATGGCCGAATTGATGGCCGCGGATGGACTCGTTCCCACGGACGATGCGCACGCCGCCGACCTCGTCGTGCTCAACACCTGCCACATTCGCGAGAAGGCGACGGAAAAGGTGTATTCCGATATCGGCCGCCTGCGCAAGGTCGCGGGGGAGCAGGGCCGCGTGCCGATGATCGCCGTCGCGGGCTGCGTCGCCCAGGCGGAGGGCGAGGAGATCGTTCGCCGGGCAAAGGTCGATGTCGTCGTCGGCCCGCAGGCCTATCACAACCTCCCCGCGCTGGTCGCGAAGGCGGCGGCGGACGGTGCCGCGGCGCTCGACACCGACATGCCCGCCCTATCGAAGTTCGGGGCCTTGCCGGCACGCCGTCGGGTCGGACCCACCGCCTTCCTGACGGTACAGGAGGGTTGCGACAAGTTCTGCACCTATTGCGTCGTGCCCTATACACGGGGTGCGGAGATCAGCCGGCCGTTCGCGGCGATCGTCGACGAGGCGAAGGCGCTGGTCGACGCCGGCGCGCGGGAGATCACGCTGCTCGGCCAGAACGTCAACGCATGGGCCCAGGACGGCCAGGATCTCGGCGGCCTGATCCGGACGCTGGATCGCATCCCCAACCTCGCCCGCATCCGCTACACGACGAGCCATCCCAACGACATGACGCAGGGCCTGATCGACGCGCATCGCGATGTCGAAAGCCTGATGCCGTTCCTCCACCTGCCGGTTCAGGCGGGCAACGACCGAGTGCTGAAGGCGATGAACCGCAGCCACGATCGCGACTCCTATCTTCGCCTGATCGACCGTATCCGCGCCGCCCGGCCCGACATCGCGCTGTCGGGCGACTTCATCGTCGGCTTCCCCGGAGAGTCCGAGGCGGAGTTCGAGGATACGCTCAGCCTGATCGATGCCGTCGGCTACGCCCAGGCCTTCTCGTTCAAGTACAGCCCCCGCCCCGGCACGCCCGCGGCGACCATGGGCGACGACATCGCCGCCGAGGTGATGGACGAGCGGCTGCAGCGCTTGCAGGCGCGGATCAACCGCGACCAGCATGGCTTCAACGCCGCCAGCGTTGGGCGCGTGTGCCAGGTCCTGGTCGAACGTCGCGGCAAACTGCCGGGGCAGATGCTGGGCAAGTCGCCGTGGTTGCAGTCCGTGCACCTGATGGCCGACGCGGCGATCGGCGACCTGGTCGACGTGGAACTGGTCGCGGCCGGTCCGAATTCGCTGTCGGGCACGGTCCGACTGCGGCAAGCCGCATAAAACGGGGCTGTCCCAAGGCCTCGCCTGCTGTCAGACTGGAATGCGGGGGCCATGGTTCCCACATCGCCGCAACACCCCTGGCCGTCCGCCATTATGAACGGCAAGGATCACGACCGTCGAAAGGACCGCATGAGCCGCAAGCCTGTCCCCGCCCAGTCCGGTGAACGCAGCCGGGTAGAGGTCCTTTTCGACAAGCCCCAGCTGCTCAGCCTTCTCTTCGGCCAGTACGACCAGCATCTCGTCGCGCTGGAAAACCGCCTAGGCGTGTATATCACGGCGCGCGGCAATCGCGTTGGCCTGGAGGGAACGGCCGAACAGGTCGCGCTCGCTCGCGACGTGCTCAACGATCTCTATCAGCGGATCCAGCGCGGCGAAGAGGTCGATACCGGGCTGGTCGATGCCTCGATCGCGATGGCCGCGGAGCCGACGCTCGACGGCATCGTCAGCGCCGAACGCGGTGCCGTGCCGTCGGTGATGATCCGCACGCGCAAGAAAACGATCGTGCCCCGCACGCTGGCGCAGGCGCATTACATGCGCGAACTGACCAGCCACGACATGATCTTCGCGCTCGGCCCGGCCGGCACCGGCAAGACCTATATCGCGGTCGCGCAGGCCGTCGCGCAGCTCATCACCGGTTCGGTGCAGCGACTGATCCTTTCGCGCCCGGCCGTGGAAGCCGGCGAGAAGCTCGGCTTCCTGCCGGGCGACATGAAGGAGAAGGTCGACCCCTATCTGCGCCCTCTCTACGATGCGCTGCATGACTGCCTGCCGGCCGAGCAGGTCGAGCGACGCATCGCGAGCGGCGAGATCGAGATCGCGCCCATCGCCTTCATGCGCGGTCGCACGCTCGCGGACGCGTTCGTCATCCTCGACGAGGCGCAGAACACGACCCCCGCGCAGATGAAGATGTTCCTCACCCGCTTCGGCCAGAACAGCCGCATGGTGATCTGCGGCGACCCCAATCAGACCGACCTGCCCGGTGGGGTCGCGGCCAGTGGCCTCGCCGACGCGACCTATCGGCTGGAAGGCGTGGAAGGCATCTCGATGTGCCGCTTCACCGCCGCCGACGTGGTCCGCCACCCGATCGTCGGCCGGATCGTCGAGGCTTACGAGGGACCGGCCGGTTGAACACGGGCGCCGATGGCGCGCGACGATGCCGGTCGCGCCCTGGCCGCGTGCGCCGCGATGAACGATTTCGGTCGGAACGCTGGTCGGCCCATCGCGCATTGCCGTTCGTCGGTATATGCGCGCTCATCGGCGACGCCTGCCGCCTTTCCCGCGCGACTCCTTCAGCCTGACGGACCCAGCCCGATGATCCAGATCGAACTCACCCGCGAAGATCCCTGGCCCGACGCGGACTGGGACGGCGTCGCCACGCGGGCCGCCCGTGCGGCTATAGAACGCACGCCGCATGGCGGCCTGCTGACCACCCCCGCGACGGTGGAAATCTCGCTCCGCCTCACCGCCGACGACGAGGTGCACGCGCTCAACCGCCAGTATCGCGGCAAGGACAAGCCGACCAACGTCCTCTCCTTTCCCATGGTGCAAGCCGACCTGATCGACACGGTCAGCCAGAATTCGGACGATGGGGAACTTCTGCTCGGCGACATCGTCCTCGCGCATGGCGTCTGCGTCGCGGAGGCTGCCGAGCGGGGGATCAGCGTCACCGATCATGCCACCCATTTGATGGTGCACGGCGTCCTGCATCTGCTAGGCTATGACCATATCGAGGATGATGAGGCGGAAGGCATGGAAGAGATCGAGCGACAGGCGCTCGCCGCGCTCGGCATCGCCGATCCTTATCTGATCCAAGAGGACTGACACGAACACCGATGGCCGAAGACCGAAGTAGCGCCGCGCAGAGCGGCGAGCAGGACAGCAGCCTCTGGCGGGTGCTGAAGGGATTCATGTCGGGCGGGCGCGTGGAGGACTCGCTCCGTGCGCAGCTGGAAGAGGCGATCGACCGGCACGAGGGCGATCCGACCCCCGACGTCAAGGGCGACCTGACCCCGCTCGAGCGCCAGATGGTGCGCAACCTCCTACATTTCGGCGAGCGGGACGCGGGCGATGTCGGCGTGCCGCGCGCGGACGTCATCGCCGTCGAGGAGCAGACCCGCTTCGACGATCTGGTGCGCATCTTCGCGGAAGCTGGCCACAGCCGCTTGCCCGTGTATCGGGGCGAACTCGATACGATCATCGGCATGGTCCACATCAAGGACGTGTTCAACATCCTGGCGACCGATGCACCACGCCCCGACAGCATCGCCGCGCTGATCCGCGAGCCGCTGTACGTCCCGATGTCCCGCGGTGCGCTCGACCTGCTCGCCGACATGCGCGCAAGTCATGTCCACCTCGCCGTCGTGCTCGACGAATATTCAGGCACCGAGGGGCTCGTCACGATCGAGGACCTGATCGAGGAGATCGTAGGCGACATCGCGGACGAGCATGACGAGATGCCGGAGCAGCTGCTGGTGCCGATCGACGGCGGCGCCTGGGACGTCGACGCCCGCGCCGAGCTTGAGGACGTCGCCGAGGCGATCGATCCCCGCCTGGGCGAGGCGGACAGCGACGTCGACACGGTCGGCGGCCTTGCCGCGGTGCTCGCTGGCCATGTGCCGCATGTCGGCGACTGCCTCGACCACCCCAGCGGGTGGAAGCTCGAGGTGCTCGACGCGGACGAACGGCGCATCCACCGGCTGCGCCTGCACCCGCCGGTACCGGCGCCCGAGGACGCCTGATCGGCTGATCGGCTGTTTCGATCACAACTTTCGCGATTACACGTTTCTCCGATCAGACGGGCTGCGCTACCACCGGGCATCGCCAGGGTGGTGGCGCGTTGTGCTGCGCGCGACGCAGGCCCGCGGCAGGAGTTTTCGAGGAGAGATGCGACATGGACGCCATTACCGAAGGCAGCCCGATCAACGATCCCAAGAAGCAGCCGGCCGCGATGCGCCGCCTGCTCGGCCAGACCGCCAAGGACTGGTGGCCGGAATCACTGTCGATCGACATCCTTCACCAGAAGGGCGTCAGCGGCAATCCGATGGGCGACGACTTCGACTATCGCTCGGAATTCCTGACGCTCGATTATGATCAGTTGAAGGACGATCTGACCGCGCTGATGACCGACAGTCAGCCTTGGTGGCCGGCCGATTACGGGCATTACGGCCCGTTCTTCATCCGCATGGCGTGGCATTCGGCGGGCACCTATCGCACCGGCGACGGGCGCGGCGGCTCGTCCGCGGGCCAGCAGCGCTTCGCCCCGCTCAATTCCTGGCCCGACAACGGCAACCTCGACAAGGCGCGTCGCCTGCTCTGGCCGATCAAGCAGAAATACGGGCGCAAGCTGAGCTGGGCGGACCTATTCATCCTGGCGGGCAATGTCGCGATCGAATCGATGGGCGGCCCGACCTTCGGCTTCTCCGGCGGACGCGAGGACGTGTTCGAGCCGGAAAAGGATGTCTATTGGGGCACCGAGGAGGAATGGCTCGGCCAGACGCGCATCGACGAGGAAGCGGGCCTGGCGCTCGAAAGCCCGCTCGCCGCGATCCAGCACGGCCTCATCTACGTCAATCCCGAAGGACCGGGCGGCTGTCCGATGCCGCAGGGGTCGGCGCGCGACATGCGCGAGACCTTCGCGCGCATGGGCATGAACGACGAGGAAACCGTGGCGCTGACCGCTGGCGGCCATACGTTCGGCAAGGCGCATGGCGCCGGCGATCCGAGCCATGTCGGCAAGGAGCCCGAGGGCTCCGACATTGCCAGCCAGGGACTCGGCTGGGCCTCGACGCACGAGAGCGGCATGGGCGATCATACGATCACCAGCGGACTCGAGGGCGCATGGACGCCGACGCCGACGACCTGGGACATGACCTATTTCGACATGCTCTTCGACCATGAGTACGAACTGGTGAAGAGCCCGGCCGGCGCCCATCAGTGGCAGCCCGTGGGCAATCCGGAGGACACGCTCGCCCCCGCCGCGCATACGCCGGGCAAGCGCGTGCCGACGATGATGTCGACCGCCGACATGGCGCTGAAGGTGGATCCGGCATACAACGCGATCTGCCAGAAATTCCGTGCGGACCCGGCCTATTTCGCGGACGTCTGGGCGCGCGCCTGGTACAAGCTGACCCACCGTGACATGGGGCCGAAGAGCCGCCTGATCGGGCCGGAAGTGCCGCAGGAAGAGCTGATCTGGCAGGATCCCATCCCCGCGGCCGACTATCCGCAGATCGAGGCCGAGGACATCGCCGCGCTGAAGGTGGCGATTGCGGACTCGGGCCTGTCCATCGCCGAACTTGTCACCACCGCCTGGGCTTCTGCCGCGACATGGCGCGGGTCGGATCATCGCGGCGGCGCGAACGGCGCACGCATCCGCCTCGCGCCCCAGAAGGACTGGGACGTCAACAATCCCGAGCAGCTGGCCAAGGTCCTTCAGGTATATGAGGGCATCAAGGCCGATTTCGACGGGAAGGGTGACCGGAAGGTCTCGATCGCCGACCTCATCGTGCTCGGCGGCTCTGTCGGTATCGAGCAGGCGGCGAAAGCTGCCGGACATGCGCTGGAAGTGCCCTTCACCCCCGGTCGTACCGATGCATCGGCCGAGCAGACCGACGCCGACAGCTTCGACGTGCTCGAGCCGAAGGCCGATGCCTTCCGCAACTATCTGCAGGTCAAGTTCAACGTGCCGACCGAGGAGCTGATGATCGACCGGGCGCAGTTGCTCGGCCTGTCGGCGCCGGAGATGACGGTGCTGGTCGGCGGTCTGCGCGTCCTCGGCGCCAATCACCCGAAGGCGGCGCGGCACGGCGTCTTCACCGATCGGCCCGGCCAACTGACCAACGACTTCTTCGTAAACCTGCTCGACATGGGCACGGCGTGGAAGCAGGTGAGCGACGAGAGCGACGAGGAGTTCGTCGGCACCGACAGGCATACGCACGAACAGAAGTGGACCGCCTCGCGCACCGATCTGGTGTTCGGCTCCAACTCGCAGCTGCGTGCGGTCGCCGAGGTCTATGCGTGTGACGACGCGAAGGCGATGTTCGCCGATCATTTCGTCAAGGCATGGACGAAGGTCATGAACGCCGACCGGTACGACCTTAGGGTCTGATCGTCTCCGCCGGGGTCCGCTCCGGCCGGCAGCACGCCCGCTTCCCCCTCCCCTGCCCCGAAGCGGGCGACGAGGCCGCCGACAGCGATGTCGGCGGCCTTTCTGCGTCGGGCGTCGACAGCCACCGCCTTTGGTCGGCAGGCGGCCGGACACAAAAAGTTACAAACCACGTTAAGGCGCTGGGAGCGGCATAGGGCCGTTCCGCCCCAGGACGACACCCTATGGACCAGACCGCCTTTCTGACAGGATTTACCATCATGTCGCTGGGATCGCTCGCGATCTATGCGACGGGCAGGAAAAGCTATCCGGCGGGACACCATACGCTGCTGCATGCCAGCGTGCCGTTCATCGCGGCGACGGCCCATCTCGCCATGGCTTTCGGCATCGGCACGCTCGTCACCGTCGACGGCGCCGTGACCTATGTCGCGCGCTATCTGGACTGGTCGGTCACGACGCCGATCCTGCTCGCCGGCCTCGTGCTCGTTGCCTTCCACGATCGCGGTCGGACGGGTGAGGTCGGCGGTTATCTGACGGCGATCATCACGCTCGACGTGCTGATGATCGTGACCGGGCTCATCTCGTCGCTGGCGCAGGTTCCGCTGGTAAAATGGGTGTGGTTCGCCTGGTCGTGCGCCGCCTTCGTCGGCGTGTTGTACCTGCTCTGGGTCCCCCTGCGGACGGCGGCCAACGCCCGCGGCACCGCCGTCGGCTTGGCATATGGAAAGAACGTCACGCTGCTGACGGTTGTGTGGTTCCTCTATCCCATCGTCTTCGCCATCGGCCCCGAAGGCCTGAAGATGATCAGCGACCCGAGCTCCGTCTGGGCGATCCTGGTCATGGATGTGGTCGCCAAGGTCGCCTACGCCTTCTACGCCGCGAAGAACCTCGACGCGGCGCTGGGAGACGACGGCGAGACGCGCCGCCACGCGGCGTGATCGCGCGCGCGCCCGCGGCCGGGTGGTGCGTCCTGACGGCGGCGGCGTGCCTCGCCGCCGTCGGGCCGCCCGCCGCCCAGCTCGGCTTCGCCGTCCTTGCCGTTGGCGTCATCGGCATGGCGCATGGCGCCAGCGATCTTGCGATCGTCGCGCGCGCGCGCAGGCCCGCGTTCCTCGCCGCTTATGCCGCCGGATCGCTGCTCTGCCTCGCCTGGTGGATCACGCGGCCAGCCCTTGCCCTGCCGCTGTTCCTCGGGGCCTCCGCCGTCCATTTCGCGATGGAGGACGCGCCGGAAGGATCGTGGCGCGAGCGGGCGCTACGGGGCATGAGCCTTATCGCGACGCCCGCAAATCTGCATCCGGCCCAATTGCGCACGCTGTTGCACGTCGCCGCCGGCGGCGATGCCGTATCGCCCGCGATCATCGCCGTGATGGCGACGATCGGCGGAATAGCGGCTGCGGTGCTGATCGCCACCGGCCTAACGCGGCGCGACCCACGGCTGGTCGGCGGGACGATGGCGCTACTGCTGTTCCCGCCGTTGATCGGCTTCGCGCTCGGCTTTCTCATCCTCCATGCGCTGCCGCAGACCAGCGTCCGGCGCGCGCGCATCGGCTGCGCCACCATGTCCGGCTATCTGCGCGCGACTGCGCCAATCATGGCAGCAGCGATCGCCGTATTCGCCTTGGTGACGACGATCGTGCTGCGCTTCGACAACAGCGGCATACGCGGATTGTTCGCCGCGATCGCGGCACTCGCCATGCCGCACCTGCTGGTGACCCCGTGGTTCACCCAGAAGGCACACGCCCTCACGAAACACCCCATGCGCAATCACATTGCTATTGATAGTTTGTCGCAATATCACTAGCCGGGTCCCGAAAGGGATCATCCATGTCGTCTTCTCCTATCTTCAACGCGCTGCTGATCGGTGTTGCCGCGGTCGGCGCGCCCGCCCCGGTCGCCGCGCAGGATCTTGCGACGCAGCGCGCGCGCGACGCCGACCGTGGCGACATCGTCGTCACCGGCCAGCAGGATTCGAACCAGGCCGCGTCGGGCACGAAGACCTCGGTTCCCCTGGCCGAAACGCCGCAGTCGATCAGCCTGATCACGGGCGAGGATATCGCCGAACTGGGGCTGCAGAACCTGAACCAGTCGCTGCGCTTCGTCGCGGGCGTGACGCCCGAGACGCGCGGGGCGAGCGCGGAAGTCTACGACCAGTTCAAGCTGCGCGGCTTCGACGCCCCCGTCTTCCTGGATGGTCTCAAGCTGTTCCAGAGCCCGACCGGCTATGCCGTGCCGCAGGTCGACGTATCGCGGCTCGATCGGGTCGAGGTGGTCAAGGGCCCCGCCTCCGTCCTGTACGGCCAGTCAAGCCCCGGCGGCCTTGTCGCGGAGAGCAGCAAGCTGCCGATCGACGCCCCGTTCTATGGGGCGGTTGCCGGTACATATGGCACCTACGACCTGTACCGGATCGACGCCGATGTCGGCGGCCGTGCCGGCGCGGGCGTAGCGTGGCGGCTGTACGGCAGCGCGAACGGCGCCTCGACGCAACAGACGTTCGGCAAGCGCGAGCGCGAGACGGTGTCCGCCGCCGTCACGGCTGGCGCGGGCAGCGCGACCAGCTTCACCTTGCTCGGCGCCTATTCGCACGATCCGTACAACGGCACCTATGGCGTCTTTCCGACGCTCGGCACGCTGATCGCCAGCCCGAACGGGCGGCTGCCGACGAGCTTCGACGCGGGCGAAGCGGGCAGCCGCTTCCGGCGGGAGCAGGCGGCGCTCACCTATATCTTTCGCCACGATTTCGGCGACGGCTGGGCCCTGCGCGCGTCGGGCCGCTATCAGCATGTCACCGCGCGGCTGGGCCTGGTCTACACCACGGGCGCGCCGCTCGATGCGTCGCTGCGCCGCTTCGGCCGCGCCTCCTACGCAACCGACGAACAGCTGGACAATTGGACCTACGACAACCAGCTGACCGGCAGCGTCCGGACCGGCGCGGTGTCGCACACGCTGCTGTTCGGCACCGATCGCCAGGTGGCGCATGCAAGGGAGGCGTTCGCGTTCGGATCGGCGACCCCGATCGACGCCTATGCCCCCGTCTATGGCACGATGCCCGTGCCGCAGACGCCGGCGGCGGTGCCAGACCCCTTTGCCGGCAACTATGTCGTCCGCCAGCGGCAGCAGGGCCTCTACGCGCAGGATCAGATCGCCGTCGGCGCACTGCGCGTCCTGCTCAGCGGACGCCACGACTGGGCGCACGCGGAGCAAGCCGGGCTAGGCGCGAAGGACGATCGCAAGTTCACCTGGCGGGCCGGCGCGCTCTACACGCTGCCGTTCGGCCTTGCGCCCTATGTCAGCTATTCGACGTCGTTCGAGCCACAATCGTCGCTGGTCCGCCGGGCGGACGGCAGCACCGGCATCGCCGATCCGTCGCTCGGCCGGCAGCTGGAAGCGGGCGTCAAGTTCAGCATACCGGGAACGCCAATCCTGCTGTCGGGCGCGTGGTTCCGCATCGACCAGACCAACGTGCTCACCTCGACGCCCGATTTCAGCGTGTCGCGGCAGACCGGGCGGGTGCGTTCGACCGGCGTCGAGTTCGAAGGCAGCGCGCCGCTGCCGCATGGCTTCGCAGTCCGGGGGGCCTATAGCCGGCAGAGCGTCAAGGTGACGGCGGATGCCGACGATCCCGCGCGCGTCGGTCGGCGGCTGGAGACGGTCGGCCGCGGCGGCGCCTCGCTGGCGCTCGACTGGGCGCCGACTGCCGGCCCGCTGGCGGGCCTGACGCTTGGCGGAGCCGCCCGCCACGTCGATCGCATCTACGCGGGCATCTCGCCGATCGACGGCATTGCGCGCGATACGCCCGCCTATACGGTGTTCGACGCGCTCGTCCGCTACGAGCTGGCCGACGCCACGCCGTCGCTGCGCGGCGTCACCCTCGCGGTCAACGCCACCAACGTGTTCGACAAGCGGTACCTGACCAGCTGCTTCGCCAACTACAATTGGTGCTGGTACGGCAACCGCCGCACGATCCAGGCGACGATCGGCTATCGCTTCTGAGCGGGGGCAGAGGCTTATTGTGTCGGTCCCGCCCCTCCCCTAGCGTGATCGCATGAAGCACCTTCTCCGCGTCGCGCTGATCGTCCTGCTCGTCGGCATCGCCACCGTCGTCTATCTCGCCTGGCCCGACACGGCGCGCGTGCCGTTCGACGAGGTGACGGGCAAGCGCCCGAAGATCACCGATCCGCGCGACCAGACGATCCCGACCTTCAAGGTGGCCGACGCGGTGGGCTGGCGAGACGGGCGCACCCCGGTGGCGGCCGCGGGGCTGAAGGTGCAGTCTTTCGCCGCCGGGCTGGACCATCCGCGATGGCTCTATCAGCTCCCCAACGGCGACATCCTCGTCGCGGAAACGAACAGCCCGCCGCGTGACGTCGGCGGCATCCAGGGCATGGTGATGGGGTGGCTGATGGGCAAGGCGGGTGCCGGCGTGCCCTCCGCCGACCGCATCACGCTGCTGCGCGACGCCAATGGCGACGGCGTGGCGGAGGAGCGGCACGTCTTCCTCACCGGCCTCCATTCGCCGACCGGGATGGTGCTGTTCGAGGGCCAATTGTACGTCGCCAACACCGACAGCGTCGTCCGCGTCCCCTATCGCGACGGCGCGACGCAGATCGCCGCCAAGCCGGAACTCGTCGTCAAGCTCAACGGGGGCGGCAACCACTGGGCGCGCACGCTGATCGCGGCGCCGGACGGCCGCACGCTGTTCGTGGGTGTCGGCTCCTCGTCCAACATCGCCGAGAACGGCATGGCCGCGGAGAAATTCCGCGCCAACATCCTGCAGGTCTGGCCGAAGGAAAAGACGTTCCGCATCTATGGCTCCGGCCTGCGCAATCCGCAGGGGATGGCGATCAATCCCGCCAACAATCAGCTGTGGACGGTCGTCAACGAGCGCGACATGCTCGGCAGCGACCTGGCGCCCGACTATCTGACGCAGGTGGAGTTCGGCGACCAGTTCGGTTGGCCCTGGTATTACTGGGGCGGCTATCCGGACCGTCGTGTCGAGCCGGCGAACCCCGACCTGCAGCAATATTCGAAGCGTCCCGATTATGCGCTCGGGCCGCACGTCGCCGCGCTCGGCCTCGCCTTCTCGAACGGCATGAAGCTGGGCGACCGCTTCGCCAACGGTGCGTTCGTCGGCGAGCACGGGTCGTGGAACCGCAAGCCGGTATCGGGCTACAAGGTCGTGTTCGTCCCCTTCGGCGCGCGGGGCTTCCCGGCCGATGCCGCTAAGCCGGTCGACGTTCTGACCGGCTTCCTCGATGCGGACGGCAAGGCGCAGGGGCGTCCCGTCGGCGTGATCGGCGACCGGACGGGCAGCCTGCTGGTCGCTGACGACGTCGGCAACACGATCTGGCGCGTATCGACGAAGTGACGCGAAGGATCACCGCTCTGGCGTGAGCCCGGCGGCAACCCGGCGGCGGACCAATTCGGTCACGGTGCCAAAGACGAGGTGCGACGCCACGCCATAGGCGTGGCTCGACAGCGGTGACCGCCATGGCGCGTCACCCAGCCCGGCCGCGGGGACGGCGGCCTCGTCGAGCACGGTGGCGGTGGTCAGGCCGAAGGCGACGCCATAGCCCTTGGTGACGCGGGGCCGCACCGCGGCCGCCATGCCATAGGCAACGCCCAGCGCGGCGCCGAGCGCGTAATGCACCGCCTGGCCGGCGAGCGGTTTGTCCACGTCCGCAATGTCGTGGCCGATGGTGGCCTTGGCGATCGAGTCGGCGGCCTTCACCGTGGCAGGCTCGCCGTCACCCTGCGAACCGCCGTTTTTGGACAAAGCGGCGATGCCCGCCTGGAACGCATCCATCGCGGCCGACGCGGTCAGTCCGCCGACGAGCCCCGCAAGCGCGCCTCCCAACAGACGGCTGGTGGCGGATTGCTGCTGGTCTCGGGACATGGGGTGGCTCCGTAGCGGTGTACACCCGGGCAACCCTTGTGCGCGGCCGGCGATCCGCCGTGCGGGACCGCCGGCCTCGTCCGTACGGCAGCGAACCGATGTGTCGCCGCCGCGCCTCGATCAGGCCAGCGTCAGCCCGACGTCGACATTGCCGCGGGTCGCGTTCGAATAGGGGCAGATCTGGTGCGCCGCTTCCACGAGCTGCTGCGCCTGCTCCCGGTCGACGCCCGGAAGATCCACGGTGAGATCGGCAGTGATGCCGAAGCCGCCCTCCGCGTTGGGGCCGATACCTACCTTAGCCGTCACCTTGACGTCGTT
The DNA here is from genome assembly GCF_031082075.1 of Sphingomonas sp. GV3. NCBI lineage: Bacteria > Pseudomonadati > Pseudomonadota > Alphaproteobacteria > Sphingomonadales > Sphingomonadaceae > Sphingomonas > Sphingomonas sp. GV3. The sequence continues at coordinate 1,667,494 of NZ_JARWLE010000001.1, forward strand.
CGGCACCTTTACCTTCAACTGCTGCCCGGCAACCTTCAGCGCGCCGATGAAGCAGGCCGAATAGCCCGCCGCGAACAGCTGTTCCGGGTTGGTGCCCTCGCCGCCGGCGCCACCCAGTTCCTTCGGCGTCGAGAGCTGGACGTCGACACGGCCGTCGTCGGAGCGTGCATGCCCGTCACGACCGCCCGTGGCCGTCGCGTTGGTGCTGTACAAGACGTTGATCGACATGGACCTTTCCTCTGCAATTTAGTTATCGCGATAATTGAATTAGCCGCTCGCCCATTCATTGTCCAGATAAAAGTTATCGCGAAACATATTTTGTGCTATGCCGCTGCCATGACTGCCGATCCTCCCCCCCTCCCCATCCCCCTCGACGAGCAATTGTGCTTCTCGCTCTACACCGCGACGATCGCGATCAATCGCGCCTACAAGCCCGTGCTCGACCGACTCGGCATCACTTACCCGCAGTTCCTCGTCCTCCAGGCGCTCCACGAGCAGCCCGACCGTACGATCGGCCAGATCGCCGAACGCCTGTCACTCGAGTCGAGCACGATCACGCCACTGATCAAGCGGCTGGAGGCGGCGGGCCTGGTGTCGCGCAGCCGCGACCCGAAGGATGAGCGACAGGTTCGCGTCCGCCTTACCGACCTGGGGGCGGCGCGGTGGCAGGAGACGGGGTGCCTCGGCCCGCTTATCCTGGCGCGAAGCGGCATGGACATGGCGGAAGTTCGCGCGCTCAACGACCGCCTTCACGCGCTCAACGCCGCACTTGCCCTGCCGCCCGGCGATGACGCTGGCTGATCCGCCTGGCGGCCCCGCAGCCGTGCACGGACGGCATGCGGGAACGCGCTGGTAGCGGTGGATCACTCCCCGCCGCCGCAGCGACCGATGCGCTCAGTCCCCCGCCGGCTCATGATAGGGACAGCCGTTGAACCGCGCGCGGAAGTCGGCCGAATGGCGGTAGGTGTCGCGCCGTGCCCGGTTGATGTTGCCGAGCGGGCGATGCGCGGCAAGGCCCGTCCAGACGCTGAACCGCATGCGCTCGTTCACCGTCTCGACGAGCGCCGGGTCCCAGCTGTCCTGTGCCCTCGCCCGCACCGTCGCGACCCGGATGAAAGGCGCCTCCTTCTCATCCCACTCGATCGTGGGGTCCTCGACCGGCTGGCGCTCCAGATCGCGGCACAGCTGGACCCTGAATTCCCATTCGGCCGCCATGCCCAACATCTCGCCTCGCACCTCTTCGCGGATGGCGTCTTCCCGCCCGTCGACCGCGATCGTCTTGCCCGTCAGCGCGACCTGCGCCGGAGCGACGGGAACCAGCGAGAATTTGGCGATATGGTCGCCGTAGCGGAAGGCGGTGGCGCTGTAATAGGTTTCGCCGAGCGGCTCGACGTTCGGTGCGCCGCCCAGCGAATCGACCGCCGGGATTTGCGTGCCGACCGCGTCCAGCATGGTGTGCACGCCGCGCAGCACCGCCGAGATGACCTTCTTGCCACCCTCCATCCGGTCGGTCGTCTTGGCGAGCAGCTTGAGGTTGCCGAGGAACTTGTCGGCGGTCTTGGCCTGGAACACGGGGCCGTTGACCATCACGAAATCCTGCGTCCGCCCTTCGGCAGCCGGAAGCCGCTCGCCGTCGACGTCCAGCACCTTCATCGCGAGGCCGCGCGGCAGGCTGATCGCGTCGAGAAGGATGTCACCGGCATTTGTCGACATGCGGATCAGCACCTTGTGCGTGCCCGGCGTGGCAAAGAGGCCCTGCGCCAGTTCGGGCGGCAGATGATCGTCGATCGTCATCTCGCCCTCGAGGATGCCATGCGATTTCGCATGCACCGAGCGCACCGCATGACCATAATCCTCCGCGGTCCGCTCGAGGATGGTGTCGAACGTCTCGTTCAATTCGCGGTGCGTGTCTCCTTCTGCCGAATCGATGGTTTCGATGGAGTCGGCGTAGCGGACGGCAGCTTGGGGCATATCTCGATTATCCTGAAGAATGCTGGAGCACCCGATAACGAACGAGCCGTCGCATAGGCTGCCGCTTGGGTCTTAAATGGTCGGAAAACGGTTACGCCTACGGCAAAAGATTTGATCTGCATCAATTTCCAAGGTCAATACTGCTGTCCGGGTAAGCTTTGCCGCCGTATTGCCACGCATTAGCAAATTCTTGCGCCGCGGCTCCCCATTCCCAACATTCGGTAGACCGGCGCAGTTTCTGTACGAAACCGTGCAGAACGAGGCCGGACTGGACCAGATGCTGCCGCCTATTCTAGGCACGGAGCGATGAACGCCGACATGACCGATCCACGCTCAGGCCAATTCCGCATTCCCGTCGCAGTCACTGCCGATGGCATCCGCAACACCTTTCTCGCCAGCCTCGACCGCGCCGACTTCGCGGCGTTGGCGCCGCATCTCGAACGCGTACCCTTTGCGATCGGCGACGAATTGGCGACCACCGGCGCACCGATCGACTGCCTGCACTTTCCCGAAGGAGCGGTGGCCGCGATTCTCGACTCCCGGTCGGATGGCCGCCGGCTGGCGGTGGGCCTGGTCGGCCTGGAGGGCTTCACCGGATGGCCGCTTCTTCTCGGCGAGACGCACTGGCCGCATGATGTCGTGATGCGTGCCGAAAGCGGCACCGCGCTGCGCATCGGTTGCGATGCGTTCCTCGCCGCTGTTGCGCAAAGCGAATCCCTTCGCGCCATGCTGTTGCGCTTCGTCGGCGTCATCAACGTCCAGATGGCGAGCACGATCGTCTCATCGCTGGTCCATCCGGTCGAGCGCCGCATGGCGCGGTGGATCCTGCTGTATCACGACCGGATCAGCGGCGAGGACATCTGTCTGACGCATGAGGAATTCCGGCTCATGCTGGGCGTGCGTCGGTCGAGCATTACCGAAGCGCTGCACCGGCTGGAGTCGGAACAGGCGGTGCGGGGCCTGCGCGGCCGGGTCGTCGTGCGCGATCGGACGAAGCTGATGGCCATCGCGGGCGACACCTACGGGCAGCCCGAGCATACCTATGCCCGTCTGATCCTCGGCGGCGCGGATGAGCGACGGTCTCGCGGGGCGCAGCAGAACGGCTGACCCGCGCGTCCCTGCCGGCAGCCTCGGCACCAAAGGCATCCTCCCCCGCAAGAAATCCAGGGAACGTTGCGCGTTGCAACGGAACCTTCCGTGCGCCACGGTCGTTATCATCGATCAGTCGGAGGTGCGCCTTGCCGCGTTAAGGCTGCGTGCCACATGGCCTGCATGTCGGGCCTTGCAGGGGAGCAATGAAATATGTCCTTGGGGGACGAAGCCCAGGTGTCGCGCCGCGGCCTGATCGTCGGCGGCGCGGCGTCTTGCGCATTGGCCGCAGTACCGCAGGCGGAGGCGCAGGCGCCTGCCGGGACGATGCCGTCGACCATGCCGGTGACGCTGACGGTCAACGGCCGCAAGCAGACGTTGGACGTCGACACGCGCACCACGCTGCTCGACGCGCTGCGCGAGCATCTTCATCTGACCGGGACGAAGAAGGGCTGCGATCACGGCCAGTGCGGCGCCTGCACGGTCATCGTCGATGGTAAGCGGATCAACAGCTGTCTGAGCCTCGCGGTCCAGCATCAGGGCGATCGCGTCACGACGATCGAGGGATTGGGGACGCCCGACAAGCTGCATCCGATGCAGGCGGCGTTCGTGAAGCACGACGGCTATCAGTGCGGCTATTGCACGCCGGGCCAGATCTGCTCCGCCGTTGCGGTCCTGGACGAGATCAAGGCAGGCGTGCCCAGCCATGTGCAGGCCGACATCACCACAAGGCCCCAGGCGACGAACATCGAGATGCGGGAACGGATGAGCGGCAACATCTGCCGCTGCGGCGCCTATTCCAACATTGCCGAGGCTATGGCCGACGTAGCGGGAGGACGCGCATGAAGCCCTTCACCTATACGCGCGCCAAGACACCGGCGGAGGCGGCCGCCGCCGTCGCGTCGACGCCCAACGCCAAGTTTCTCGCCGGCGGCACCAACCTGCTCGACCTGATGAAGCTGGAGATCGAGACCCCCGCACATCTGGTCGATGTGCAGGACCTGAAGCTCGACCGCATCGAGCCAACCGACGACGGCGGCATCAGGATCGGCGCGCTGGTCAGCAACACCGCGCTTGCCAGCGACCCGCGCGTTCGCCGCGACTATGGCGTGCTGACGCGCGCGATCGTCGCGGGCGCGAGCGGGCAGTTGCGCAACAAGGCGACGACCGCCGGCAACCTGCTGCAACGGACGCGGTGTCCCTATTTCTACGACACCAATCAGGCGTGCAACAAGCGGCGGCCGGGCTCGGGCTGTGCCGCGATCGGCGGCTATTCCCGCCAGCTGGCGGTGATCGGCACCTCGGATGCCTGCATCGCCACCTATCCCGGCGACATGGCGGTCGCGATGCGTGTGCTCGATGCGACGGTGGAGACGATCGACCCCGCCGGACAGACCCGGCGCATCGCGTTCGGCGATTTTCATCGGCTGCCGGGGGATTCGCCGCACATCGACACGAATCTAAAACCCGGCGAGCTCATCACCGCGGTGACGCTGCCCAAGCCGCTCGGCGGCACGCATATCTACCGGAAGGTGCGCGACCGCGCCTCCTACGCCTTCGCCCTCGTGTCGGTCGCCGCGGTGATCCAGCGCGACGGTTCCGGTCGTGCCGCGATCGGCGGCATCGCGCCGCGTCCATGGCGCGACGAGGCGGCCGAGGCGGCGATGCCGCAAGGGGCAAAGGCCGTCACCGACCGGCTGCTCGCCGGTGCGCGCCCGACCCGCGACAACGCCTTCAAGGTCCCGCTGGTCGAGCGGACGCTCGCCGCCGCGATCCATGATGCGAAGACGATGACCCAAACGCCTGGTACGCAGGAGCGCGGCGCATGAAGTTCGACACGCCAGCAGGCACCAATCCGATCGACCGGATGCAGGTCGTCGGCAAGCCGACCGACCGGATCGACGGCAAGTACAAGACGACGGGCACCGCCCCCTATGCCTATGAACAGAACCGGGCGGCGCCGAACGCGGCCTATGGCTATGTCGTCGGCGCGGGCATCGCCAAGGGGCGCATCGCCGGGATCGACCTTTCCGCGGCCAAGGCGGCGCCAGGCGTCCTCGCCATCGTCACGGCGGACAATGCCGGCAAGCTGACCAAGGGCAATTTCAACACCGCCAACCTGTTGGGCGGCCCTGCGATCGAACATTACCATCAGGCGGTCGCCGTCGTCGTCGCCGAGACGTTCGAACAGGCCCGCGCCGCCGCCGCGCTCGTGCGGATCGACTATGCCCGTACCAAGGGTCGCTTCGACCTGGCTGCCGAGCTCGATCATGCGCCGCTGAAGGGCGACGACAGCGGCGAGGGGTCGAAGGCGCCGCCGGTCGACCGGGTCGGCGATTTCGAGAAGGCCTTTGCCGCGGCGCCGGTGACGCTCGACGCGCGCTACACCACGCCGGACCAGAGCCATGCGATGATGGAGCCGCACGCCTCAATCGCGGCGTGGCAGGGCGACGAGCTGACCATCTGGACGTCGAACCAGATGATCAACTGGGGCAAGGGCGACGTCGCGCGCACGCTCGGCATCCCCAAGGAGAAGGTGCGGCTGATCTCGCCCTATGTCGGCGGCGGCTTTGGCGGCAAGCTGTTCGTCCGCTCCGATGCGATCATGGCGGCGCTGGGCGCGCGCGCGGCGGGGCGACCGGTCAAGGTAGCGCTGCAGCGCCCGCTGATCGCCAACAACACGACGCACCGCCCGGCGACGATCCAGCGCATCCGCATCGGCTGCCAGAAGGATGGGCGCATCACCGCGATCGCGCACGAGAGCGGATCGGGCGACCTGCCCGGCGGCGGTCCCGAGACGGCGGTGTCGCAGACCAAGCTGCTCTACGCCGGGGCGAACCGGCTGACGGCGATGCGGCTCGCGGTGCTCGATCTGCCGGAAGGCAATGCGATGCGCGCACCGGGCGAGGCACCCGGACTGATGGCACTCGAGATCGCGATGGACGAGATGGCGGAGAAGCTGGGCATGGACCCGGTGGAATTCCGCATAGTCAACGACACGCAGGTCGACCCGGCCAAGCCCGAACGCAAATTCTCGCAGCGCGACCTCGTCGGCTGCCTGCGTCAGGGCGCCGATCGTTTCGGCTGGTCACGGCGCAACCCGAAGCCAGGCACGACGCGCGACGGCCAATGGCTGGTCGGCATGGGTGTCGCCGCCGGCTTCCGCAACAACATGACGATGAAGTCCGCCGCGCGCGTCGGCATCGATCGCAAGGGCGTCGTCACCGTCGCCACCGACATGACCGACATCGGTACCGGCAGCTACACGATCATCGCGCAGACGGCCGCGGAGATGCTGGGCGTGCCGCTGGACAAGGTCGTCGTGCTGCTCGGCGATTCGTCCTTCCCTGTCTCGTCCGGGTCGGGCGGCCAGTGGGGCGGCAACAGTTCGACCGCGGGCGTCTACGCCGCCTGCGCTAAGCTGCGCGAGACGATCGCCCAGAAGCTCGGCTTCAATTCGGCCGACGTGACGTTCGAGGGCGGCAAGGTCCGTGCGGGCAACCGCAGCGTCAGCCTTGCCGAGGCGGCGGGGGATGCCGGCCTGTCGGCCGAGGAGATGCTGGAATACGGCGATCTCGCGAAGAAGTATCAGCAATCGACGTTCGCCGGCCATTTCGTCGAAGTCGGGGTCGACGCCTGGACGGGCGAGGTGCGCGTGCGCCGCATGCTCGCGGTTTGCGCCGCGGGCCGCATCCTCAATCCCCTTACCGCGCGCAGCCAGGTGATCGGCGCGATGACGATGGGCGTCGGCGCGGCGTTGATGGAGGAACTGGCGGTCGACAAGCGCTTCGGCTTCTTCGTCAACCACGATCTGGCCGGCTATGAGGTGCCGGTCCACGCCGACATCCCACACCAGGAGGTCGTCTTCCTCGAGGAGGCCGATCCGATGTCGTCGCCGATGAAGGCGAAGGGCGTCGGCGAGCTAGGCCTGTGCGGCGTCGGCGCGGCGATCGCCAACGCGATCTACAACGCCACCGGCGTGCGCGTGCGCGATTATCCGATCACGCTGGACAAGCATCTGGAGAAGTTGCCGCACGTGGCATGACGCAACGCCGGGCCCGCGCATCCGCGCGCAGGCCCGGCATCATCGCGAACCGGGAGAGGAAACCGCCCTCCCCCGCCCGGATCAGCGCAGGTCCAGCATCACCACCGACTTCGGCGGCAGGATCACCGACAGCGTCCCCGCCGACAGCGTCGCGCCGGTGAAGGCCGCGGGCTTGACGGCATCCGGCGCATCGAAGGTGTTGTGCGCGTCCATCGCCGGCGCGGTCAGGATGCGACCCGACACGCTGCCGCCGGTGATGCCGTCCAGCCTGACGCTGACCGTCGCCGGACGGTTCGGGTCGACGTTGGTCAGCCCCATGTGCACGACGCCGTCCGTTCCGCGCACCGCGCTGGCGCTGACCGCCTTTAACGTCCACTCGTTCTTGTTGTACCAGTGCGACTGGACGTCGACGGGCAGGACGGTGCCGTCCTGATAGTCCTTGTACATGTCGAAGACCCAATAGGTCGGCGTCTTCACCATGCGATTGCCGTCGGTGAGCAGCATCGCCTGCAGCACGTTGACCATCTGCGCGATGTTGGCGCCGCGCAGCCGATCCGTGTGCCGCGCGAAGATGTCGAAGTTCAGGCTGGTGACCAGCGCGTCGCGCAGCGAATTCTGCTGATAGAGGAAACCGGGGTTGGTACCCGGCTCGACATCGTACCACGTGCCCCATTCGTCGACGAGCAGCGCGACCCGCTTGGCGGGATCATATTTGTCCATGATCGCGGCATGGCGCGTGACGATGTCGTCCATCCGCACGGTCTTGGCGAGCGTCCGGGCCCAGCCGTCCTCGTCGAAACCGGTCGCCGCACCCTTGTGCGCCCATTCCACCGGGATGGTATAGTAATGGACGCCGATGCCGTCGAACGCGTCGCGTGCGTCGCGCATCATCACGTCGGTCCAGGTGTAATCCTCCGAATTCGCGCCGCTGGCGATCTTCATCACCCTTTGGCCTTCGGGCATCTTGATGAACGTCGAATAGCGTCGCGTCACGTCGGCGGCATATTCGGGCTTCATGTTGCCGCCGCAGCCCCACAATTCGTTGCCGAGGCCGAACATGCCGAGCTTCCAGGGCGCCTTCCGGCCGTTGGCGGCCCGCTCCTTGGCCAGGCTCGAGCCCGTCGGCGAGGTCATGTACTCGACCCATTCCGCCATCTCGTACGGCGGCGCGGACCCGACATTGCCGGAGACATAGGGCTCCGCCCCCACCATCTCCGCGTAGTTCATGAACTCGGTGGTGCCGAAGCTGTTGTCCTCCGTCACCCCGCCCCAGTTGGTGTTGATCTTCACCTTGCGCTTCGCCTGCGGTCCGATCCCCTCCCGCCAGTGATATTCGTCCGCGAAACAGCCGCCCGGCCAGCGGATGACGGGCACGCGGATCGCCTTGAGCGCGTCGATGACGTCGCGCCGATAGCCGTCGATGTTGGGGACCTTGCTGCCCTTGCCCACCCAGACGCCGCGGTAGATGCCGCTGCCCAGATGTTCGGCGAACTGGCCGAAGAGCCGCTTGTCGAATTTCGGCGCCGGGCGGTCGCCATGGACGACGACGCTATCGGGCGCACCCTCCGCCGGCGCGGACGTGCTTTGCGCCAGCGAGGGGGACGCGAGGACGAGCGCGAGCGCGCTCAGCAGGATACGCATGGGGCGGTTCTCCGTCATGCGGGCGCAGGCCCGCGCCAGTGGGTGGAATTCGGGTCGCGTCGGATCGGATTCGGAATGTGCGGCGAATGCAAGGCATGCCGGCCGCGGCGACGCCGCGGCGCGCATCGGGCTCGGATCGCGAAACCTCGGCTTTTCGCTCGCCATGGCGACGCGCCCCTCCCTCTTCTTCGACGCATCTTGTCGGACAATAGAAGGCAAAGTCAAGCGGGGCTTTTCACGACAGGCTTCGCGACGAAGCGCTTGCCGCAGGCGCCGGACGCCGCCTAGGATCGATGCTCGGGAGGATCAGCGCGGCGATGGAAGACGGACTCAGGCGGCAACCCGCCCATACGCTGCTGGCGCACCGCCTGGGCGTGGCGATCGCGACGGGCCGCCATGCACCGGGATCGGTGCTGCCCGGCGAGCTTGAACTGGCCGAACAATTCGGGTTGTCGCGCAGCGTCGTGCGCGAATCGCTGCGCATGCTCGCTGCCAAGGGGCTGGTCGAGAGTCGTCCGAAAGCGGGTACGCGCGTGCGGGACCGCAGCCGCTGGGCGATGCTCGACCCCGACCTGCTCGCCTGGATGTTCGAAGGTTCGCCGCCGCTGGATTTCGTCCGCAGCCTGTTCGAACTGCGCATGATCGTCGAGCCCGCGGCGGCCGAATTCGCGGCTGAGCGCCGCGATGCCCGTCACTTGTCGCGCATGGGCCATGCACTCGAATCGATGGGTACGCATGGCCTTGCGACGACCGAGGGGCAGACCGCGGATCAGCTCTTCCATGCTGTGATCCTGGAAGCGGCCGGGAACGAGTTGCTCGCAAGCCTCTCGGGCAGCATCACCTCCGCGGTGCGCTGGACGACCTTCTTCAAATACAAGCAGAACCGCCAGCCCCGCGATCCCATGCCGCAACACCGCATCTTGTTCGAAGCGATCGCGAATGCCGATCCGGTAAGCGCGCGCGAAGCGACGGTGGAGCTGTTGCGCCAGGCGCAGCAGGATACGGAGATCGCGCTGGAGGGGTGACCGCTACGCGAGGCACCGCGCGCCAGGCAACGCAGCCGCCGCTGCGGCCGAAGCCTTTATGCCAAGATGTCGGGTTCAGGGACGAAATGGTGGAGCCGAGGGGGATCGAACCCCTGACCTTCGCAATGCCATTGCGACGCTCTCCCAGCTGAGCTACGGCCCCATCCGTCCGGGAGGCGCCCCACTAGCGGGGGCGCCGGAGTATGGCAAGCGGTGTTTTCACCGCCGGCCACACCTTTTTTCGCGTGGTTGCTTCCCGCCGCGCACGTGGCGCGACGGGACGCGCATCAATGCTCGTCGTCCTCGTTGGACGTCTCGACGCCCAGATCGTCGTCGCCGCCCAGATCGACCTCGTCGTCCGCCGACGGCTCCTCGTCCTCGGCGCCCAGCGCCTCCAGATCCTCGTCGCCGCCCTCCAGATCGGAATCGGCCTCCTTGCCTTCCGGCTTGACCTGCTCGAACGGCAGCGGCTGCTTGGACTTGAGGATCGGTTCCGGCACCCACTGCGTATTGCAGTTGATGCAGGTCACGGGATCGTCCTTTTCGAGGTCGTAGAAGCGCGTGGCGCATTTCGGGCACGTACGCTTCGTGCCCCATTCCGGCTTGATCATGCCGCCAGTGTGCCTTTCGGAAAAATGGGTCGTCGCGGCCGAAGGTGGCCCCCTCGCCCGTTTCGTGGCCAGTTACTTTGGGGGCGCCTTGCCATAGCGCAAGGGGACTGTCAAAGCCCGCGGCCAGCCATGTCGAACGCCCCCGCCCGCCCCCTTTCGATCGCCGCGACCGGACCGTTGCGCGGCTCCGTCACCGTGCCCGGGGACAAATCGATCAGCCATCGGTCGCTGATGTTCGCCGGCCTCGCCGTCGGCGAAAGCCGCATCCGGGGGCTGCTGGAGGGCGAGGACGTGCTCGCCACCGCCGGTGCAATGCGCGCGATGGGCGCCGACATCGCGCGCGGCGACGACGGGACGTGGACGGTGCATGGCGTCGGCGTCGGCGGCCTGCTGCAGCCACAGATCGCCCTCGACATGGGCAATTCCGGCACGTCCACGCGGCTGCTGATGGGACTGGTCGCCAGTCATCCGATTACCGCGACCTTCGTCGGCGACGCCAGCCTGTCGAAGCGTCCGATGGCGCGCGTCACCGAGCCGCTGGCCAGGATGGGCGCCGACTTCACCACCAGCCCTGGGGATCGCCTGCCCCTGACGATGCGCGGCCTGTGCCCGGCAGTGCCGATCACCTACGCGCTGCCCGTCGCCTCCGCGCAGGTCAAATCGGCGGTTCTGCTCGCCGGCCTCAACACGCCCGGCATCACCCGCGTGATCGAACCGGTGCCGACGCGCGACCATAGCGAGCGCATGCTGCGCGGCTTCGGCGCCGAACTGACGGTCGAGGAGACGCCCGAGGGGCGGCTGATATCGATCACCGGCGAGGCGGAACTGAAGCCGCAGGACATCGAGGTGCCCGGCGACCCCTCGTCGGCGGGCTTCTGGATGGTCGCGGCTTCGGTCGTCCCCGGGTCCGACGTGACGATCCGCAACGTGCTGATGAATCCGACACGGACCGGCCTCGTCACCGCGCTGCGCATGATGGGCGCGTCGATCGACGCCGTCGATGCGCGCGACGTCGGCGGAGAGGCGGTCGCCGACCTGCGCGTCCGCCATGCGCCGCTTTCCGCGATCGACGTGCCGGCGGAACTCGCCCCCAGCATGATCGACGAATATCCGATATTGTTCGTTGCCGCCGCCTTCGCCAAGGGGACGACGGTGGCGCGCGGCGCCCATGAACTGCGCGTCAAGGAGTCGGACCGGATCGCGGCGATGGCGGCGGCGCTCGGGCTGGCGGGCGTGACGGTCACCGAGCATGAGGACGGCCTGTCGATCGAAGGACGCGACGGCGAGCCCCTGAAGGGCACCGGCGGCGCGCGGATCGCGTCGCTGCTCGACCATCGGATCGCGATGAGCATGGCGGTCGCGGGCATGCACAGCAATGGCGACGTCCTGATCGACGACGCCGCGCCGATCGCCACCAGCTATCCGTTTTTCGTCGACACGGCGTCGCGCCTGGGCGCCGCGCCGCGGTGGATCAACCGATGATCATCGCAGTCGACGGTCCCGCCGCGAGCGGCAAGGGCACGATCGCCAAGGCGCTCGCGCGGCACTACAAGCTGCCGCATCTCGACACCGGCCTGCTCTATCGCGCGGTCGCGCTGACGGTGCGACGGCTCGACCTCGATGCGGAAAAGGAGGCGGACGCGGTCGCCGCCTGCGGCTTCGACGATCTGACGCTGGCCGATCCGGCGCTGCGGACCGACGAGATCGGCCAGCTCGCCTCCGTCGTCTCCGCGCATCCATTGGTGCGCGCGGCGCTGCTCCAGCGACAGAAACGGTTCGCGCACCAGGAAGGCGGCGCGGTGCTCGACGGACGCGACATCGGCACCGTGATCGCGCCGGATGCGACCGCCAAATTGTTCGTCAAGGCAACCCCGCAGGTGCGCGCGCAACGGCGCCATGCGGAACTGAAGATGCACGGATCGACGGTCAGCTTCGACAAGGTGCTCGCCGACATCCGCGCGCGCGACGCGCGCGACAGCGGACGGTCTGCAGCGCCGCTGGTCCAGGCGCCGGATGCGGTGACGCTCGACACCAGCTTCCTGTCGATCGAAGCGAGCGTGCAGCGGGCCGTCGAAATCGTCGAGACCGCCCGGGCAGGCTAGTCGGTCGCCCAGTCGCTCCGGCTGTGAGAGATGCGCAAGATCGTAATGGCATCCTCCTCATCGACGTCATATACGATGAGATGTGCGCCCATCGGATGCGCGCGCACCGGGGGCGTCAACTCCACCCGCAGGCGCGCGGCACGGGGATGATTAGCCAGGAACAAGAAACATTGCCGTAATCGTTGCGCATAGCGCTCAGCCTGATCCTGCCCGTAATGCTCGAAACCGTAGCGGTAGATCGCGATAAAGTCCTCTTCCGCTTCGCCAGAGAGCCTATAAAACATGGACACCGGCTCGCCGCCGCGCTTCTGCCAGAAGCTCCTCCGGCGTCAGCGTCGAAATCCCGCTCGCTCGCGCCTCGTCGACCATTTTCTGCATCGCGGCGATCTTCTCCGCCCGCACCTGTTCGCGGCGGATGAGGTCGCGCACCACGTCGCTGGAATTGGCGTAGCGGCCGGTCTGGGCCTGGGCCTCGACCCATTCCTTCATGGCGTCGGGCAGCGAAATGTTCATGGTAGCCATGCCGCAGATCGTGGGATCCATGGCAAGGATTGTCAACTTGCTTTCTCCGCCCTTTGGCGTTACCGCTGCATCGTCCGCCGGACCTATGGTTTGCGGAAGGTGTCGGCGCGTGTGGCATGTCCCCCGCGCCTTTTCGCATATCGGCGATCCCTCACCTCCCGCGGCCCATGCGTACGGCCGGATGCCGCGACCGACATGGGGTCGCCGCGGCGTTTTCAGCCAAGACCAGCGGAGCCAACCGCTTGGCCGGAAACGAATAAGCTCGAGGACACTCTAACCCTATGGCTACTCAAGCCCTTCCGAGCCGCGACGATTTCGCGGCGATGCTCGATGACATGTTCGGCGGCGCCGACAGCTTCGAGGGCCGCGTGGTGCACGGCACCGTCACCGCGATCGAAAACGACATGGCCGTCATCGACGTCGGTCTGAAGTCCGAAGGCCGTGTGCCGCTGCGCGAGTTCGCCGCGCCGGGCCAGAAGGCCGACCTCAAGGTCGGTGACGAGGTCGAGGTCTATGTCGACCGCGTCGAGAATATGCACGGCGAAGCGATGCTCAGCCGCGACCGCGCCCGCCGCGAGGCCGCGTGGGACAAGCTCGAGCTCGAATTCTCGCAGGGCAACCGCGTCGAGGGCGTGATCTTCGGCCGCGTCAAGGGCGGCTTCACGGTCGACCTGTCGGGCGCCGTGGCCTTCCTGCCGGGCAGCCAGGTCGACATCCGTCCGGTGCGCGACGTCACCCCGCTGATGGACATCCCGCAGCCGTTCCAGATCCTGAAGATGGACCGCAAGCGCGGCAACATCGTCGTCAGCCGCCGCGCCGTGCTGGAAGAGACCCGCGCCGAGCAGCGTTCGGGCCTGATCCAGTCGCTGCACGAGGGCCAGATCATCGAGGGCGTCGTCAAGAACATCACCGATTACGGTGCGTTCGTCGACCTGGGCGGCATCGACGGCCTGCTGCACGTCACCGACCTGAGCTACAAGCGCGTCAACCACCCGTCCGAGATGATCAACATCGGCGACACCGTCCGCGTCCAGATCATCCGCATCAACAAGGACACGCAGCGCATCAGCCTCGGCATGAAGCAGCTCGAGTCGGATCCGTGGGACGGCGCCAGCGCCAAGTATCCCGTCGGCGCCAAGCTGTCGGGCCGCGTCACGAACATCACCGAATATGGTGCGTTCGTCGAGCTGGAAGCCGGCATCGAGGGCCTGGTCCACGTGTCGGAAATGTCCTGGACCAAGAAGAACGTCCATCCGGGCAAGATCGTCTCGACCTCGCAGGAAGTCGATGTCGTCGTGCTCGAGGTCGACGAGGACAAGCGCCGCATCAGCCTGGGCCTGAAGCAGGCGCAGAACAACCCGTGGGAGGCGTTCGCCGCCGCGCATCCGATCGGCTCGACCGTCGAGGGCGAAGTCAAGAACGCGACCGAATTCGGTCTGTTCATCGGCCTGGACAACGACGTCGACGGCATGGTCCACATGTCCGACATCGCCTGGGGTGTGTCGGGTGAGGACGCGCTGGCGCTGCACCGTAAGGGCGAGACCGTCCAGGCGGTCGTGCTCGACATCGATCCGGAGAAGGAGCGCATCAGCCTCGGCATGAAGCAGCTCGAGCGCGGCGGCCCCGTCGCCGCGGGCGCGGGCGATCGCCTGGGCAAGAACCAGGTCGTCACCGTCACCGTCCTCGAAGTCCGCGACGCGGGCCTCGAAGTGCAGGCGGGCGACGATGGTGCGACCGGCTTCATCAAGCGCACCGACCTCGGCCGCGATCGCGACGAGCAGCGTCCGGAGCGTTTCCAGGTCGGCCAGAAGTTCGATGCGATGGTGACCGGCTTCGATCGTTCGAAGAAGCCGACCTTCTCGGTCAAGGCGATGCAGATCGCCGAAGAGAAGCAGGCGGTCGCCCAGTACGGCTCGTCCGACTCGGGCGCGACGCTCGGCAACATCCTCGGCGAGGCGCTCAAGGCGCGCAACGAGGCGGACAAGAAGTAAGCACAGGTGGGGCCGGGACGCGAAGGTGTCCCGGCCCTGCTCATTTTGGCGGCTGCTATCCGAATTGGACCTATGCTTCGTGCGCATTGATGCGTATCAAGGCATTATACGATGTCCTGCAGGAAGCCTGCCAATGATCCGTTCCGAACTTATCCAGACGCTGACCGATCAGAATCCCGAGCTGAATGCGAAGGACATGGAAACGATCGTCACCACCTTCTTCGATGAGATCACCCGGCGGCTCGCCGCCAACGGCCGCGTCGAACTGCGCGGTTTCGGTGCCTTCTCGACCCGCTCGCGCGACGCCCGCCAGGGCCGCAATCCCCGCACGGGCGAGATGGTCGACGTGGACGCCAAGCGCGTCCCCTATTTCAAGCCCGGCAAGGAAATGCGCGCGCGCCTCAACGTGTGACGGCCGGCCTGTCCCGCGCACCGCTGGTTCCGGCGGCGGGCGAGGACCAGAATGTCGCGGCACGCCCGACACATGGCCGGCGTCCGTCACGATAGGCAAGCGCGCCGGGACGCGGCAACTCGCTGCATGGCGCGATGAACGCGCTTTTCCTCATCCGACCGTCGCCATGCTGTCCACGCCGTGCAAGCCCGGGCTTCGGCGGCATCGCCGCCTGCGCTGCCGTCACCGCCTGCGTGTTTCGCCCGCGCGTCGTTCCGCCGGATAGCCGCGCCGGTCTGTTCCGGTCGCTTCCGATCCGTCGGGCCCGGTCGATCACGCCGGCGATCGCAGCCGCGGCCTTTGCCGCCGCATCTCTCGGTGTGCGCCGGCCGTCGCACCGCGTCCGGCACGTATATCCGACCTCTGAACGCCTCGCGCGGGTTGACGCCCGCGCCAAGCTGCGCTTCGGATCGTTCGTGCGCGGACGTGGCGGAATCGGTAGACGCTGCCGACTTAAAATCGGTTTCCTTCGGAGTGCGGGTTCGAGTCCCGCCGTCCGCACCATCGCCGTCGCCGTGGCGCTCGCCAGCTGCAACCAGCGGCCGGATTCGGGTCCCGTCGTGGCCAGCGCGATCGGGATGCCGCCCCGCGCCGCCGATCCGTCACGCAAGGCGCTGGATACGCCTGCCCGCCTGCTGATGGACGCGACCGCCGAGGGCCTCGTCCGGTTCGACGCGGCCGGGCAGATCGAGCCGGGGCTGGCCGAGCGATGGATCGTCATCGACGATGGCATGAGCTACATCTTCCGCCTGCGCACCGCCCAATGGACCGATGGCAGCCCCGTTTCCGCAGACCAGGTCGTGGCGTTGCTCCGCCGTCAGTTACGCGCCGGATCGCGCAACCCGCTCGCACCGTTCCTCACCGCGGTCGACGAAATCGTGGTGATGACGCCGCAGGTGATCGAGGTCCGCCTGCGTCGACCGCGCCCGGATCTGCTGAAACTGTTCGCGCAGCCGGAGCTTGCGCTGTGGCGGCCACGCAGCGGCGGCGCCGGCCCTTTGCGGATCGTCCATGCCACGGCCAGCCCGCTGCTGCGCCCAGCCATCGATCCCGGCCGCGCCGATCCGGACGATCAGCGCCGCACGGCGCCGGAGGACGAGGTCCGCCTGATCGGCGAACGGGCGGCGCGGGCGATCGTGCGTTTCGCCGCGCACGAATCGGACCTGGTCAGCGGCGGCACCTTCCGCGACTGGCCGCTTGTCGCCTCCGCCGGCGTCGCGCCGGCGAACGTGCGGATCGATCCCGCAGCCGGGCTGTTCGGCCTCGCGATCGAACGCCGCGTCGGCTTTCTCGCCGACGCGGCAAATCGCGCGGCGCTGGCGGGCGCGATCGATCGGACGGCCCTGACCGGCGCGGTCATGGCCGGCTGGGAGGGGGCCGACAGGATCCTGCCCGATCAGCTCGACTCGGCCGCGCCCCCTGCGGTGCCGGGCTGGTCGTTGCTGACGCCGGAGCAGCGCCGGGACGCCTTGCGCGCCAGGGTCGCCGCGGCCGGTGCCCCGGTTACGTTGACGATCGCGCTGCCGCCAGGGCCCGGCGCGACGCTCGTCTACGGGCAGGTCGCCGCGACGCTGGTGACGGCGGGAATTGCGCCGCGGCGGGTCGCCGCCGATGCCGCAGCCGATCTGCGCCTGGTCGACCTGGTTGCGCCCTATGACAGCGCACGTTGGTATCTGGCGCAGGCATGCCGGCCGTGCAGCACCGAAGCCGCAACCGCGATCGAGGCCGCGCGCGATGCGCCGACGCTGGCCGAACGGTCGCGCCTGATCGCCGCCGCGGACGTGGCCTTGACCAGCGATGCCGCGTTCATCCCGCTCGCCCGCCCGTTGCGCTGGTCGCTTGTCGCCCTGCGCCTGCGCCAGTGGCAGGCGAACCCGCGCGCATGGCACCCGTTGAACCGGTTGCGCGACGACACCAAATAACTCGCATGACAGACCGCACTCGCCCGATCGACGCGCAGAGCGTGCTCGCCACGCTTCCCGTTGGCCGTGACCCCGCCTCCGTCCGCACGCGGATCGCTGCGATGGAGCGCGTGATGGAGGGCCTGTTCGTCATCCCCGGCACGAACCGGCGGGTCGGCCTCGACGTGCTGCTGGACCTGGTGCCGGTCGTCGGCACGACGATCGCCGCGGCCATCGGCTCGTATCTCGTCTGGGAGGCGCGCAATCTCGGCATGTCGAAGATGCAGATGGCGCGCATGTTCGGCAATGTCGGGATCGACTGGGCGCTGGGGATGATCCCCTGGGTCGGTGCGGTCCCCGACTTCTTCTTCCGTTCCAACACGCGCAACCTGCGGATCATCCGGCGTCATCTCGATCGCCATCACCCCGGCACGGTGACGCTGCAGGGCTGAGGCGGACGCTTCGCGCGACAGGCCGTGGCGCGCGGCTGGCGCCGTCGTCCGATCGCGTCTATCCGCACCGCCTCATCGACAAAAGCGATCAACGGAGCGACCCATGGCCGCCACCTATCTGCCGACCCTCAAGCAGCTGCAATATCTCGTGGCGCTGAAGGACCACGGCCATTTTGGCCGCGCGGCTGAGGCATGTTTCGTCACGCAGTCGACGCTGTCGGCCGGCTTGCGGGAACTCGAGACGCTGATCGGCGTGGTGCTCGTCGAGCGGACGCGCCGGGTCGTCCGCTTCACCCCGCTGGGCGATCGGATCGCCGACAAGGCGCGTCGCGTGCTGCGCGAAGCGGAGGAACTGGGCGATATCGCGCGTGCCGCGGGCCGGCCGCTGTCGGGCGAGATGCGGATGAGCGTCATCCCGACGATCGCACCGTTCATGCTGCCGCGCATCCTGCCGCGCCTGCGTGCCGATTACCCCGACCTGAAACTGTTCCTGCGCGAGGAGCCGAGCGGTGCGGCGTGCGAGGGCCTGCACAACGGTCGCACCGACTGCGTGCTGCTCGCCCTGCCCTTCGCGTGTGGCGAAGTCGCGTCGCAGACGCTGTTCGACGACCGGCTCTACGTCGCCTATCAGCCCGGCGACATGCCGAGCGACCCTGCCTCCATTCCCGCTTCGGCGATCGACGAGAATCGCCTGTTGCTGCTCGAGGACGGCCATTGCCTGAAGGATCACGCGCTGGCGGCATGCAACCGGCCCGAGCTGCGGGCGGAGGCGACCATGCTGGGAACCTCGCTGCACACGATCGTGCAGATGGTCGACAACGGTCTGGGCATGACGATGTTGCCGCAGATGGCGATCGACGCCGGCATCCTGGAGCATACGGGGATCGTCGCGCGCCCGCTTGCGGCGGAAAATGCGGTGCGGCGGATCGCTTTGGTCTGGCGGCGCGCGTCGCCACGGGAGCGCGACTTCCAGCTGCTCGCCGAAACGCTGGCGCAGGTCCACTGATGCGCCGGATCGATATCGCTCGGCCTGACCGGGTCGCCGCGACGCGGCGACGCGTCCTGCCCCGCCACAGCGCCGCCATCATATTGCTCGCGGCCCTGCCCGGATGCGTGCCGCCGGCGGCCATACCCGGCGTCGCCCCGCCGCCGACCAGCGCCACGCTGACGCCGACTGCGGTCGATCCCGCCCGGATCGCCCCGGACGCGACGATCGGCCAGTCCGTCGCAGCCACGCCCGGCCTGTCGACGCTGGCGGCGGAGGTCCGTGCCGCCGGTCTGGGCACGATGCTCGACGGGCCCGGGCCCTATACGCTCTTCGCGCCCAGCGACGCGGCCTATTCGCGCCTGGCGCCGGGCGTGGCGCAGGACCTGCTAGCGCCGGACAATCGGGCGACGCTGGCCTTGCTGTTGCGCAATCACGCGGTCGCCGGCGAGGTCGATGTCGCGGCGCTGACGCAAAGGATCGAGGCAGGCGGCGGCCGCGCGACGCTGACGACCCTCGCCGGACAGCCCATCACGGCGACGCTGATCGACGGCGTCGTCACGCTGACCAGCAGCAGCGGCGAGAAGGCCTATGTCGAGGCCGCCGACATACGCCAGGCCAACGGCATGTTGCAGGTGATCAACGGCGTGCTGACGCCGACACTGCCGTAAGGTCTGATCCACGTGCGCGGATGCGATTCCGGCCCGCACCCCGCTCCGGCATCGCCGGATTGGACGTCATGGCCCGGCCGGCGGGGCCCCCGCGCCAGCGACGGGCCACGGGCGGCGAGGCTGCCGAACGAACGCCCGGCGTGAAGCAGCGTAGGATGTTAGGCCTGTCCGCCGGTCAGCCCCAGCGTGCGGCCGCGGCATTGTCCGTGTCGCGCGCCTCGACCCAGCGGGCGATGCCGTCGCGCATCTCGCGCTTCCAGAACGGCGCGTCGGTCTTCAGGCGGTCGATCAGATAGGCGCAGGCCTCGAGCGCGGCGGCGCGGTGCGGTGCCGCAGTCGCGACGAAGACGATCCGCTCGCCCGGCGACATCGGGCCGACGCGGTGGACGATCGTCGCCGCGCCGAGCGACCATCTTTGCTGCGCATGCTCGACGAGCCGGGTCAGGGCGGCCTCGGTGGCGCCGGGATAATGTTCGAGCTCGAGCGTGCCGACTCCGCCCGTCCCGTCCGCCCCGTCCGCATCGCGGCGCACCAGCCCGGTGAAGGTGGCGATCGCGCCTGCCCCCTCCGCTGCCTCGATCCGCGCCATCTCCGCGGCGAGGTCGATCGGATCCTGCTGGACGAGGATGCGGATCATCCGCCCGTCACCGGGGGGAACAGCGCGATCTCGCGGGCCCCGGCGATCGGTGCGTCGAGCGCGACGAACGCCTGGTCGACCGCTGCGCGCAGCCGACCGCGATCGCTGAGCGCCGCCGCGCCCGCGGGATCGCGCGCGACGAGCCAGTCGATCAGGTCGGCGACGGTGCCGACCGTGGCGGGCGGCGTCACCCGCTCGCCCGCGCGTCCCATCGCCTCGCGTACCCAGGCGAAATAGAGCAGGTCGATGGCCATCGTAATCAATCCATGTGCTTCAGGCCGACGCGCAGGTAATCCCAGCCCGTCACCAGGGTGAGCGCCGCCGCGCCCCACAGGCTGCCGAGCCCGGCGATCTTGATCCACGGCGCGCCGGGCAGCGCGCCGGCGAGGATCAGCGCGCCGAGCGAGACGAGCTGCAGCGTCGTCTTCCACTTGGCCAGCTTGGACACCGGCAGCGAAACCTGCAGGCCGGCCAGGAACTCGCGCAGGCCGGAGACCGCGATCTCGCGCAACAGGATGACGAGCGCGGCAATGAGATGGACGCCCGTGATCAGCGCGGCATCGTCGTGCCGGGTCCCGACCAGCATCAGGATCACCGCGGCGACCATGATCTTGTCCGCGATCGGATCGAGGAAGATGCCCAGTTTCGACACCGCCCCCTGCGCGCGGGCGAGATAGCCGTCGAAATAGTCGGTGATCCCCATCAGGCAGTAGAGCGCGAAGGCGATGCCAAACCCCGCCTCCCACCGCGGCCACCACAGAAAGGCGACGAGCAGCGGAACCGCGACGATCCGCGACAGGGTCAACAGGTTGGGGAGCGTCAGCATGCCCCTTCCTATCGAGCCGGAGGACCGGGCGGAACCCGGCATCGCACGAACCGGCATCATGCCTGCCGCAGGATGGCTCGATGACGCCGCCGCGGCACGGTCGCCGTCGCTTCCGCCGCGTCGCGCCACGCGCGCCGCGTCGGCAAAGCTAAGGCGTTGGCGATCCCCCGCGCCTCGGCTATGCCGATGACACGTCCGTCACGATCGAAGGGCCTGCGTCCATCATGCTGAATGCCTTGGGGTTGCTGAAGCAACGCCGCTTCCTGCCCCTGTTCACCACGCAATTTCTCGGTGCGTTCAACGACAATCTGTTCAAGACGTCGATGGTGTTGTTCGCGACCTACGCGATCTTCGACGATGCGCGGATGGAAGCCAATTTCAACGCGCTCGCGACCGGAATCGCGATCCTCCCCTTCTTCCTCTTCTCCGCCCTAGCCGGGCAGCTCGCCGACAGCCACGACAAGGCGCGCATCATCCGCATCGTCAAGACGGCTGAGATCCTGATCATGCTGCTCGGCGCGGCGGGATTGATGGTGGCGCGCGCCGGACTGCCGACGGTCGGTATCGGCCTGATGCTCGGCGCGGTGCTGTTCCTCGGCGTTCACTCGACCTTCTTCGGCCCGATCAAATATGCGATCCTGCCCCAGCACCTGCCGCCGCACGACGTGCTCGGCGGCACCGGCCTCGTCGAGGCCGGGACCTATCTGGCGATCCTCCTCGGCACCGTCGTCGCCGGCTGGATCCCGATCGAAGGCGCGGCGGCACTCGTGCTGGTGATCGCGGCGGTAGGCTGGCTGAGCGCACGACAGGTTCCGCCGGCCCCGCGCGAGGGGGCGAAGCTCGCCATCAACTACAATCCCTTCACCTCGTCCTGGCGGCTGATCCGCGCGACGCTCCATATCCCGCGCCTGTTCCTGTCCATCTGCGCGATCAGCTTCTTCTGGACGATCGGCGCCGTGCTGATCGTCATCTTTCCGCCGCTGGTGAAGAACGTCCTGACCGCCGACGAACGTGTCGCCAGCGGCGCGATCGCGGTCTTCTCGGTCGGTGTCGCGCTCGGCTCGGTGGTCATCAACACCTTGCTGCGCGGCCGGATCAGCGCACGCTATTCGCCCGCATCGGTGATCGCGATGGGCGCGTGCGTGGTCCTCTTCTCCTTCCTGTGCCGCGGCTGGACGCCGGCCCCCGCCGGCGCGCTGTACCATTGGCCGGACTTCGTCGCCCAGCCGCGCGCGATACCGATCATGCTGTGCCTGCTGGCGATCGCGACGACGGGCGGCATGTTCGTCGTGCCGCTCTACGCCTTCCTGACGACGACGGTGGAGAAGGACCAGACCGCCCGCACGGTCGCGGCGAACAACGTCGTCAATTCGGGGGCGATGACGCTGGGTTCGGCGGCCGTGTTCGGGCTGAGCGCCGCAGGTGTGCAACCGCTGGAGATGCTGTTCCTGGTCGCCGCCATGTGTCTCGTCGCGGCATGGCTGGCGCAGAAGCTGCACCAGGCCTGCGACTGACCGCCGCGCGGCGGCCCCGGCACGGCGGTCGTCCCGGCCGTCCCGTTTCGGGACTCAGCCGATCATGGTATAGAAGCAGGTGAAGAACGCCGCGAAGCTCAGGCAGAAGAGCTTCCAGTCCTGATCGTCGTTGCGCGGCCGTGCGAGGCGAACCACGGTGGGGGGAAGGCTCCGCCGGAAAGGATGGCGGGCGGCTTCGTTGGTGAGGACGAGGCGTCTGGTCATGGCGAAGCGTTAACGCGCCGTTTACGATTCAGGCCAGTCGCAAAGAGGGTTAAATCCCCGCCGTCCCATGTCGGGACAGCGAAATGGAGAGGGATTGCAAGGGCATGAGCGTGGCCTTCCGCCGCGAAAGCGACGACGAGCATCTGGAGCCGAAGTTCGAAATCCCGTTGCCGCCCGGCCCCAACCGCGTGACGCGCGCAGGGCTGGCGCTGATCGCGACGCGGATCGAGGCGCTGGAACGCGCGCTCGCCGACACTGACACCGATGCTGACCCGGCGGCGGCCGAGCCGATCCGGCGCGACCTGCGCTATTGGCGGACGCGGCGCGCCACGGCGGAACCGACCCTGGCGCCGGACGACGGCAGCGCGGGGTTCGGCACCTATGTGGAGGTCGAGATGGGTGGCCGGACGCGGCGGCTGGCGATCGTCGGCGACGACGAAGCGGATCCCCATGCGGATCGAATCGCCTTCTCGGCGCCATTGGCGCGCGCGCTGATGGGGGCGGAAGCCGGCGACGAGATCGCGTTCAACGGCAAGGACGGCGCGATACGCGTACTGTCGATCGCGCCGATCGACCTACCGGCGCAATAGCCGGGCTGCGACGGCGGGAGACCGCCGCAGCCCGGTTCCAGACGCCGGGGAGCATCTGAAAGCGTCGATGGAGTCGATTGGGAGAGAACAACACCGACGGCTGCCCCGTTAGCGCGACCATGTGTCCCGCATATTTCCGCACCGGGGTGATCGGGACATTCGCGTGCAAGACCGCGGGCGCAACGGGTGCCACCTGCCAAGGAGGTGCTTTGCCGTGATGTCCCGAACGACGCCGTCCTGCTGTCACAGCCGCCATCGGCCCGGTCGTCTGCAATGGGAGGCGGGCGGGATCACCCGCGCGCGGTGTCGCAGCTGCGGGATGAACCTGATGCGTCTGGCGCTCAGCCGCCGCTGGATCATCGCCGACCAGCTCGGCGGGGGCGGCGTCGACCAGGCTGAACGGGCGCAGTCGGTCGATCGCGCCGTCGGTCATCACTGATTGGGGCAGCCAACCGCACAACTGGCGGCGGGGTCAGAGCGGCAGCCAGACCGTCGCGATCGCGCCGCCGTCCGAATGGTTGCCGATCGTCGCATCCCCGCCATGCGCACGCGCGATGCCGCGCACGCTCGCCAGACCCAGGCCGATCCCGCCGGTATCCCGATTGCGCGAACGCTCGCCCCGGAAGAACGGCTCGAACACGCGATCGAGATCGTCCGGATCGATTCCGGGACCATGATCGCGCACCTCGATACAGGCATGACCGTCTTCCTGTGACAGTGTCACCACCGCGTCGCCCGCATATTTGAGGGCGTTGCCGACAAGATTGCCGATCATCGCCTTTATCCCCGTCGCGTCTCCGGTCAGCACCAGCGGATCGCCGTCCGCGAGCGACACCGCCGCGCCGCGATCGGCAAGATCGTCGACGATGCTTTCGGTCAGCGAGCGAAGATCGAGCGCACGCCGCTCCACCGATTGGGTCGCATCGCGGAAGAAGGCGAGCCCGGCCGCGATCATCGCCTGCATGTCGTGGATGTCGGCCTCGCTCGCGGCGCGGATCGACTCGGGCGCCTGCTCCAGCCGCAGCGACAGGCGCATCAACGGCGTGCGGAGGTCGTGCGCGATAGCGGCGATGACGGTCGTGCGGTCTTCGACATAGCGGTTGAGCCGCGTTTGCATGCGGTTGAAGGCGACCGCGGCTTCCGCGATCTCGCTCGGCCCGTCCAGCGGCACGGGCGCGGCACGCGGATCGCGGCCCAGGCGCTCCGCGGCGGCGGCGAACAGCTTGACGGGCGCGATCGAACGGCGCGCGAGCATCCAGGCGAAGGGCGCGACCGCGACCAGCGCGGCGAGAAGCCACAGCAGCGCGCGCCATCGCCATCCTTCCAGGCCGGTGCGGCCGGCGCGGGCGATGATCCAGTCGCCGTCAGGCTCGCGCACGGCGACGGTGAAACCGCCGAACAGGATCTGCGCGCGTGCGTCGGGGCGCGGGTGACGCCGCGCGGCGAAGTCCGGCATCACGGGATGGAAGCCGCCCGGCGGCCCGCCGAAATGGACACGGACGCGCTGGATCGGCACGCCCAATTGCGCCGCCAGCGCCTGTTCGAGGTGCAAGGTGCGCGGCCCCCTGCCCGCCGGTGCGTCGTCCTCGCGATCGAGCACGATTTCGCCGCTCGCATCGCGACCGTGGCGCAGCGCGCTCGCGACCTGCGCCACCGAAAAGATGTGCGGCGTCGGCGGCGTAACGAAGACGAGCAGCGCGACGTTGACGAGCTGCACGCTCGCGACGCTCGCCAGCATGACGAGGAAGATTCGCCAGAACAGCGACAGGCCGATCCGCCGCCACCAGGCCATGGCGGGTATCGGCTCGTCCGCCGTGGCGCTCATACCCGCGCTACGGCGGGTACGAACAGATAGCCCTCATTGCGGATCGTGCGGATCATTTCGTCCCCGCCACAGCGCAGCTTCCGGCGCAGGCGGCTGATCTGTACGTCGATCGCACGGTCGAACGCGTCGGAATTTGGCCCGCGCGCCGCCTCGAGCAGCGTCTCGCGCGACAGCACGCGGCGCGGCCGCTCGACGAAGGCGCGCAGCAGCGCGAATTCGCCATCGGTGAGGCCGACCAACACATTCTGCGGGTCGAACAATTCGTGCGCGACGAGATCCATCACCCAGCCGTCGAAGCCCAGGCACAGCCGATCGCCGGCGGTCACCTGGCGGCGCATGCGCAGCGCGGCGCGCACGGTCGCCAGCACCTCGCGGGCGCTGCAGGGTTTGGGCAGATAATGCGTCGCGCCCATCTCGAGCCCGACGATCCGATCGCGTTCCTCGCCGAGTGCGCTGAGGAAGATCACCGCCGGCCCGTCGTCGCGCGCGATGCGGCGGCACGCGGCGATGCCGTCCTCGCCCGGCATCATCACGTCGAGCAGGATCGCGTCGATCCGCTCGCGTTCCAGTACCGCGTCCATCTCGCGCGTGTTCGCCGCCGCCTGCACGCGATAGCCGCGCGCGCCGAGGCTCTGCGTCAGAAGGGTCCGGATGTCGCGATCGTCGTCGACCACCAGGATCGATGCGGGCTGGTCCGCGCCAGTCGGTTGCAGGGTCATGAGGCGGTCCGATGCCAGTGCTTTGTTGCGGCAAGATATCAGCATGAGTGGATTCGCGCCGCAAGCCGCCGGCGCGCGACGGCGGCGCGACGCGAGGATTTCCGACGCGCGGGCGGGGTCGCGGGCGCACGCCCCCTGCTCAGACATTTGCGGGTAACATTCGCCTGATTGACGCTATGCTCCGCTTTTTCCTGGGGGAGAATTTCCATGCGTCGTCTCGCCAGCATCGCCGTCGCCGTCGCGCTCGCCACCGGATCGGGCGCTCAGGCGGAAGGGTCGCGCCGCATCTTCATCAGCCCGATGGGCCAGCCCTTCCGCGGTACCGACGCCGCGCCCGACCCGGAACGCACCTGGTTCGATGCCGCCGACGCCAATCACGATGGCGCGGTGTCGCAGGCGGAATTCGTCGCGGACGCGATGCGTTTCTTCAAGATCCTCGACCGCAAGAACGACGGCGAGATCGATCCCGACGACATCGACTATTACGAGAACACGCTCGCGCCCGAAGTCCGTTCGGGCAATGCGGGCGGCAGCGGGATCATCGCGCGGCGATCGGATGGCGAAGGCGGCGCCGACGTGCAGGGCACGCGTGGACCGCTCTACGACCCCAGCAAGCTGGGCGCGGCGCGGTTCAGCTATTTCGACCTGCCGGAGCCGGTGACCTCCACCGACCGCAACTTCAACCGCGGCGTGGACCCGCAGGAATTCACGCGCGCCGCGCAGCAGCGATTCGACTCGCTGGACACCAACCACGACGGCAAGCTGATGTGGGACGAGCTGCCGCACGTGCGCGTGCGTGCGGAGGTGCGCAGCTTCGGCGGCGACCGCCACGGCGGCGACCGCAAGGGCGGTCGGCGGCGCGGTGGTTATGACGGCATGTCCGGGGGCATGTCGGGCGGCGGCCGGATGCCGATGGGCGGCATGAGCGGGGGCGACGCCACGCCCTGATAGCCTCGCTGATCAGCCTCCTGATCGGCGGCGCCCCCCGACCGCCGGCTCAGTCGAGCCGGCGTGCCAGTTCCTTGTTCAGGCCAAGCGCGATCAGCGTGCCCAGCGCGCCCGACAGCAGATAGCCGCCCGCCGCGATCAGCCCGAAGGTGCTGGCGAGCAGCAGCGCCGCGAGCGGCGCGAATCCGGCCCCGAACAGCCAGGCGAGATCCGACGTCAGCGCCGCACCGGTATAGCGCGCGCGCTTGGGAAAGTTGCTCGTCACCGCGCCAGACGACTGGCCGAACGACAGGCCGAGCAGGACGAAGCCGGCGATCATGAACACCAGTTCGCCCGCGGTGCCGCCGCGCAGCAGCTGCGGCGCGAAGCCGCTGAAAACCGCGATGCCGACGGCCGTATAGCCCAGCAGCGAGCGGCGGCCGACGCGATCGGCGAGCAGACCCGATGCGACCAGCGCGCCCAGGCCGAAGACCGCGCCCACGATCTCGATCCCCAGGAACCAGGCGATGTTGACGTTGGTGTAGAGGAATATCCACGACAGCGGGAACACCGTCACCATGTGGAACAGCGCGAAGCTGGCCAGCGGCGCGAAGGCACCGATGATGATGTTGCGCCACTGCGCCTTGATGGTGGGCAGCACCGGCGAGGGCGTCAGCTCGCGGCTGTGGAACAGCTCGGTATATTCGGGGGTGACGACAATGCGCAGGCGCGCGAACAGTGCGACGACGTTGAGCGCGAAGGCGACGAAGAACGGATAGCGCCAGCCCCACGACAGGAAGTCGACCGGCTCCATGTTGGCGAGGAAGAAGGCGAACAGGCCGCTCGCCACGATCAGGCCCAGCGGCGCGCCCAGCTGCGGCACCATCGCATACCAGCCGCGCTTCTTCTCGGGCGCGTTGAGCGCGAGCAGGGAGGCGAGGCCATCCCAGGTCCCGCCCAGGGCGAGGCCCTGGCCGATGCGGAACAGCGCCAGGAGTACCGCCGACGCATTGCCCGCCTCCGCATAGCCGGGAAGGAAGGCCAGCGACACGGTCGACGTGCCGAGCAGCAGCAGCGCGATCGTCAGTTTCGTGCCGCGCCCGTGCTGGCGGTCCACCCACATGAACACCTGCGTCCCGATCGGCCGGACGATCCAGGCGAGCGGGAACAGGGCAAAGGACCATAGCGTGCCGCTCAGCCGGTCGAGATAGGGGAAGACGACCTGCGGAAAGACGAGCACCGAGGCGATCGCGTAGACGAAAAAGTCGAAGAATTCCGACGTACGGCCAATGATGACGCCGATCGCAATCTCACCGGGACGGACCTGATGGTCGCCCTGAGTGTTGACCGCACGCGCGTCGCGCTCGAGCGGGGCGGAATGGGCGGAAGCCACGGCCATGAATCGTCATCCTGTCTTCACATGGAGGTCGCCCGACCTCATCGTCTCAACGCACCGGAGCCTAACACGGTCCCGGCGCAAGTGCTCCCCTGTAACGTCGCATGCTGCGCCGCGGGATAGGACAAAATGTCCTATTTTGCAGTGCAGCGCGCAGGCTTAGGCGCACGGTCATGCGAGCCAAACCGCCCCTCCCCATGCGCACCGGCAAAGGCCTGCGCGCACTCGCCGTCGTCCTCGCCGGGCCCGCCCTCCTGGGCGGCTGCGACATGGTGGTGATGAACCCGTCCGGCGACGTCGCGCAGCAACAGGCGAAACTGGTGCTGGCGTCGACCGGGCTGATGCTGCTGATCATCGTGCCGGTGATCGTGCTGACCGTGCTGTTCGCGTGGAAGTATCGCGCGAGTAACACGGACGCCGAATATGCACCGGACTGGGATCATTCGACCGGTCTGGAGCTCGTCATTTGGTCGGCACCGCTGCTCATCATCATTGCGCTGGGCGCCCTCACCTGGATCAGCACGCATACGCTTGACCCCTATCGTCCGCTCGCTCGGCTGGCGGAGGGGCGTCCGCTCGCCAAGACGGACAAGCCGCTGGAGATCCAGGTCGTCTCGCTCGACTGGAAGTGGCTGTTCATCTATCCCGAACAGGGCGTCGCCACCGTCAACGAACTGGTTCTGCCCAAGGATCGCCAGGTCCGTTTCCGCCTGACGTCCTCGTCGGTGATGAACGCCTTCTACGTCCCCGCGATGGCCGGCATGGTCTACACGATGCCCGGCATGGAGACGAAGCTGCACGCGGTGCTCAACCGCCCGGGCCGCTTCGAGGGCATGTCCGCCAATTACAGCGGCGCGGGCTTCTCCTACATGCACTTCCCGGTCGACAGCGTCGATGACGCGGGCTTCGCGCGCTGGGTGTCGGAGGCGAAGACCGCGGGCCGCACGCTGAACGCCGCGACGTACATGCAGCTCGAGAAGCCGAGCGAGCGCGTGCCCGCGATCCGCTTCGCAACGGTCGAGCCGCGGCTGTTCGACCGCGCGGTCGGCATGTGCATCCAGCCCGGCCTGTCGTGCATGCAGGATACAATGGCCAAGGACATGCAGGCCGGCGGCGGCCATGGGTCCGCGGTCAACGACACGCCTGACCAGCGCGGCAGCGAGGCGAAGGGCGCGATCCTGAAGACCCCGGAGGAAAAGGGCTCGAGCCCCCACCGCAACGCCCCGCGCCCGCCCGCGCCCGGCACCAACGATCGCGGTTCGGCAGCGAACCGCACCATGACCTCGGCCGATCCGTTGCCGCAGCCGTTCGCCGGCCGCGCGCCGATCGCCCGCTCGTAGGACGAAGACCCATGTCCGATTCCCTGCTCAAGACCATCTTCGGGCGCCTGACGCTCGACAGCTTCCCCATCCACGAGCCGATCCTGGTCGCGACCTTCATCATGGTCGCGATCGGCGGCGCGGCGGTGCTGGGCGCGCTCACCTATTTCAAGGTGTGGGGCTATCTGTGGAAGGAGTGGTTTACCAGCGTCGACCACAAGAAGATCGGCATCATGTACATGGTGCTCGGCATCATCATGCTTCTGCGCGGCTTTGCCGATGCGCTGATGATGCGCGCGCAGCAGGCGATGGCGTTCGGCTCGAACGAGGGTTTCCTGCCCGCGCATCACTATGACCAGGTGTTCACCGCGCACGGTGTCATCATGATCTTCTTCGTGGCGATGCCGTTCGTCACGGGCCTGATGAACTATGTCGTGCCGCTGCAGATCGGCGCGCGCGACGTATCCTTCCCCTTCCTCAACAACTTCAGCTTCTGGATGACTGTGGCAGGCGCGCTGATCGTCATGGCCAGCCTGTTCGTGGGCGAGTTCGCGCGCACCGGCTGGCTGGCGATGGCGCCGCTTTCGGGCCTCGACTACAGCCCCGACGTCGGCGTGGATTATTACGTCTGGGCGTTGCAGATCGCGGGCGTCGGCACGTTGCTGTCGGGCGTCAACCTGCTCACCACCATCATCAAGATGCGCGCGCCGGGCATGAGCCTGATGAAGATGCCGATCTTCACCTGGTCGGCGCTGGCGACCAACACCCTGATCGTCGCCGCCTTCCCGATCCTGACCGCCGTGCTCGCGCTGCTCAGCCTCGACCGCTACGTCGGCACGCACTTCTTCACCAACACCATGGGCGGCAACCCCATGATGTACACCAACATGATCTGGATCTGGGGCCACCCGGAGGTGTACATCCTGATCCTGCCGGCGTTCGGCGTGTTCAGCGAGGTAACCAGCGCCTTCTGCGGCAAGCGCCTGTTCGGCTACACGTCGATGGTCTACGCGCTGCTGGTCATCACCATCCTCGCCTATCTCGTCTGGCTGCACCACTTCTTCACCATGGGGTCGGGGGCGAGCGTCAACTCGTTCTTCGGCATCACCACGATGATCATCTCGATCCCGACGGGCGCGAAGATCTTCAACTGGCTGTTCACCATGTACAAGGGGCGGATCCGCTTCGAGCTGCCGATGATGTGGACCATCGCGTTCATGATCACCTTCGTGATCGGCGGCATGACCGGCGTGCTGCTCGCGGTACCGCCCGCAGACTTCGTGCTGCACAACTCGCTGTTCCTGGTCGCGCACTTCCACAACGTGATCATCGGCGGCGTGCTGTTCGGCATGTTCGCGGGCATCAACTTCTGGTTCCCGAAGGCGTTCGGCTTCAAGCTCGACAAGTTCTGGGGCACGATCAGCTTCTGGTGCTGGACGATCGGCTTCTACGTCGCCTTCATGCCGCTCTACGTGCTGGGCCTGATGGGCGTGACGCGTCGCCTGCGCCACTTCGACGATCCCAGCCTGCAGATCTGGTTCATCATCGCGGCGATCGGCGCTGTGATCATCGCGGCGGGCATCGGCGCCTTCCTGATGCAGCTGTTCGTCAGCATCCGGAACCGCGACAAGCTCGTCGACACCACGGGCGATCCGTGGAACGCGCGCAGCCTGGAGTGGGCGACCTCGTCGCCGCCGCCGGCCTACAACTTCGCGTTCACGCCGGTCGTCCACGATCTCGACGCCTGGTACGACATGAAGAGCCGCAACGCGGCGCGCCCGGAGGAGGGGTTCCGTCCGATCCACATGCCCAGCAACACCGGCTCGGGCGTGATCCTGGCCGGCCTGTCGATGGTCTTCGGGCTCGCGATGATCTGGTACATCTGGTGGCTGGCGATCCTGTGCTTCGTCGGGATCCTGGCGGTCGCGATCGGCCACACCTTCATCTACGACCGCGACTATTACATCCCCGCCGACGAAGTGACCGCGACCGAGAATGCGCGCACCAAGGCGCTGGCGACGGCGGGAGCCTGAGGACCCATGAGCACAGCCACCATCCCCCCCGGCGCCGAGGCGCCGATCTTCTACGAGCTGGACGAGCACGAGCACGAGGCAGGCGGCAGCACGATGCTGGGCTTCTGGCTCTATCTGATGAGCGACTGCCTGATCTTCGCCATGCTGTTCGCGGCCTATGGCGTCTATGGCGGCAGCTATGCCGGTGGCCCGCAGCCGCACGAGATCTTCGAGCTGCCGCTGGTCGCGCTCAACACCTCGATGCTGCTGCTGTCCTCGATCACCTATGGCTTCGCCATGCTGGCGATGAACCAGGGCAAGGCGCGCGCGGTCCAGCTCTGGCTGGCGGTCACCGGCCTGTTCGGCGCGTCCTTCGTCGGCATCGAGCTCTACGAGTTCGGCAACCTGATCCATGAAGGCGCGACGCCGCAGCGCAGCGCCTTCCTGTCCTCCTTCTTCACCCTGGTGTCGACGCACGGGCTGCACGTCACATTCGGCTTGATCTGGCTGGTGACGCTGATGGTGCAGGTGGGGCGCAAGGGGCTGATCCCGGCCAACCAGCGCCGGCTGCAGTGCCTGTCGCTGTTCTGGCACTTCCTCGACGTCATCTGGATCGGCGTCTTCACCTTCGTCTACTTGCTGGGAGTGCTGCGATGAGCGCCGGTAACCATGCGCACGGTCACGACCATGGCCATGGCGATAACGGGCACGGGCACGGCCATGACGGCGCGCCGCACGGGTCGATGCGCGACTATGTGATCGGCTTCGTCCTGTCGGTCATCCTCACCGCGATTCCCTTCGCGCTGGTGATGACCAATGCCTTCGCCGATCACCGGGTCACCGCCGGCCTCTGCATGGCGTTCGCGCTGGTGCAGATCGTCGTGCACATGATCTACTTCCTGCACATGAACACGAAGTCGGAGAACGGCTGGACGCTGATGGCGCTGTTGTTCACCATCGTCATCGTCGTGATCTGCCTGTCGGGCTCTTTGTGGGTCATGTATCACATGAACCTCAACATGATGCCGGGCAGCGGCGCGATGTCCGCGATGTAGGGAGCCGCCGGGCGATGGCTTCCCGATCGCCCCGCCGCGCGGTCGCCACGATCCTCGTGGCGGCCGCGATCCTGCTTCTGATCGGGCTCGGCATCTGGCAGGTCGAGCGATTGCAATGGAAGCGCGCGCTGATCGCGCAGACCAATCGGCAGCTGGGCCTGCCGCCGGTTCCCGCGCCCGGCCCCGACGCCTGGCGCACCATCGGCAAGGCCGACGCCTATCGCCCCGTTCTCGCGACCGGCCGCTATCGCGCGGGGGCCGACGCCTATGTCC
Source organism: Sphingomonas sp. GV3 (assembly GCF_031082075.1). Lineage (NCBI taxonomy): Bacteria > Pseudomonadati > Pseudomonadota > Alphaproteobacteria > Sphingomonadales > Sphingomonadaceae > Sphingomonas > Sphingomonas sp. GV3. The sequence continues at coordinate 1,700,269 of NZ_JARWLE010000001.1, forward strand.
AGGCGGTGACGGAGCTCGGCGGCGGCTATTGGGTGATGACGCCGCTCGCCACCGACGCGGGCTTCACGCTTCTCGTCAACCGCGGCTTCATTCCCGCCGCGCTGCGCGGGCGCGTGCCGGTACCGGCCGGGCCGCAGCGCGTCGTCGGCCTGCTCCGCCTTTCCGAACCGAACGGCGCCTTTCTGCGCCACAACGATCCCGCCGCCGACCGTTGGTATTCGCGCGACGTCGGCGCGATCGGCGCCCGACACCGGCTTGACCGCCTCGCTCCCTATTTCATCGACGCGCGCGAACCGACCAGCGGCTGGCCGCGCGGCGGGCTGACGGTGGTCCGCTTCCCCAACAACCACCTCGTCTATGCGATCACCTGGTTCGGCATGGCGGCGCTGGTCGCGTTCATGGCGTGGCGGTCGCGGCGACGGATGTAGGCGGATCGTCCGCTCCGCGCCCGTCGGCCCCCTCCTTCCATCCACGCGCACGTCGCCCGCATCCTCGGATGCCAAGCCGCCGTCCCGGCGTTATACTGGCCATCGCATGCTGCCCCCCTCCCCAGCCCGCGCCGACGCCGCCAGCCAGCGCAACATGCGCCAGCTGGTGCTGCTGCGCTGGCTCGCCGTCGGCGGGCAGCTCGCCGCGATCGTCGTCGTCCACTACGGCCTCGGCATCCGCCTGCCGCTGGTACCGATGGTGTCGGTGCTCGGCGGTCTGGTTTTCCTCAATCTGGTCACGCTGCTGCGCCTCGCGCGCTGGCCGGTCACGCATGCGGAGCTGTTCGGCAGCCTGCTGGTCGACGTCACCGCGCTCACCGTGCAGCTCTACCTCAGCGGCGGCGCCTCCAACCCGTTCGTGCTGCTCTACCTGCTCCAGGTCGTGATGGGCGCGGTGCTGCTGGAGGTTTGGGCGAGTTGGGCGCTGGTCGGCATCACCAGCGCGACCTTCGCGCTGCTGGCGATCGAGCATCGCCCGCTGCTGCTGCCCGCCGATTTCGCCACCAGTCTGTCGCCCGTCTATATCCTCGGCAGCTGGTTCGCCTTCGTTCTCGCCGCGGTGCTGCTGGTGCTGTTCGTCACCCGCATTGCCGCCAACTTGCGCAGCCGCGACGCGCATCTCGCCGAAATGCGCCGTCGCGCCGCGGAGGAGGAGCAGATCGTGCGCATGGGCCTGCTCGCCAGCGGCGCCGCGCACGAACTCGGCACGCCTTTGTCCTCCATCTCCGTGCTGCTCGGCGACTGGAAGACGGAGAGCCTGATCCGCGCCGATGCGCGCCTCGCCGCCGAGGTCGACGAGATGCAGGCGGAGGTGAAGCGCTGCAAGGCGATCGTCTCCGGTATCCTCTTCGCCGCCGGCGAGGTGACGGGCGAGGCGCCGGCGCGCACGACGCTGCGGCGCTTCCTGCGCGGCATCGTCGACACCTGGCCCGGCAAGGTGGGGTTCGAGGATCGTTTGGGGCATGACCGGCCGATCGTGGCCGACCGGGCGCTGGGGCAGGCGCTGACCGCGCTGCTCGACAATGCCGCCGAGGCGTCCGCGACGACGATCGCTCTGGTCGCCGTCACCGACGCGGACGACCTGATCCTGTCGGTACAGGACGACGGCATCGGCTATCCCGCGCAGGTACTAGAAAGCCTCGGCCGCCCCTATAACAGCAGCAAGCCGCGTCAGGGCGCCGGACTCGGCCTGTTCCTCGCCACCAACGTCCTGCGGACGCTGGGCGGGTCCCTGGAGGCGCGCAACCTGCCGGGCGGCGGCGCCGAGACGCGCCTGACGCTGCCGCTCGCGAGCCTCGCGCTGGAGGAGGACGCATGACCGATTCGCCCGTCGACCGCCGCCTGCTCGTCGTGGAGGACGACGCCAGTTTCGCGCGCACGCTCGCCCGGAGCTTCGAACGGCGCGGCTATAGCGTCGAGATGCTGCCGGGCCCCGACGGGCTCGAGCAGACTGCGGCGCGCTTCCGTCCGACGCACGCGGTCGTCGACCTCCGGCTCGGCGGCGCGTCGGGGCTCGCGTGCGTCGCCACCCTCCACGCCGCGGACCCGGCGCTCAAGATCGTCGTCCTCACCGGCTTCGCCAGCATCGCCACCGCCGTCGAGGCGATCAAGCTGGGCGCGACCAACTACCTGACGAAACCCGCCAACACCGACGATATCGAGGCCGCCTTCGCGCGCGAGGGCGGCGACGCGGACGTCGACATCTCGGCCGCGCCGACGTCGATCAAGACGCTCGAATGGGAGCATATCCACCAGACGCTGGCCGATGCGGACTTCAACATCTCGGAGGCCGCACGGCGCCTGGGAATGCACCGGCGGACGTTGGCGCGAAAGCTCGACAAGCGGCACATGGGCTAAGGCCGCGACGGAAAAACCGTTGCCGTCCCCCCCCGCGCAGGCGGAGGGCCAGACATGCCATCGTCGCGAACGAGCCGAGCGGTCGAGCGATCTGGACTCCGCCTTTCGCGGGAAGGACGGTGTTTCCCGTTACCGCAACAGCTTCGGCGCCTCCTGCTGCAACACCTCGCGGATCTTGCCGGAGAACATCGCCAGGAACATCGGCACGTCGACGATCATGTGCACGTTGGCGTCGCTCACCGTCGCGCGCGTGGCGAGGGCCTGGCCCATCGCCTCGACCTTGAAATGGAGCGTGTCGCCGTCCCAGCGCTGCTCCGTGATCGACCCGCCGGGGATCACCTTGCCGATCTTGCCGATCCCGCCGTCGAGCCGCGCCTTCGCGGCGTCCTTGCCCAATTGGTGGGGGATGTTGACGTCGATCTGGCTCATGCCGGTTCCTTTTCTTGCACTGCGGTCGCGAATAGCATCGCATCGTCTGCGAACGCCTTGAACTCCAGCGCGTTGCCCGACGGATCGCAGAAGAACATCGTCGCCTGCTCGCCCACCTGCCCCTTGAAGCGGACGTGCGGCGCAATGCCGAACGCCACGCCCGCCGCGGTCAGCCGCTCGGCGAGCGACCGCCAATCCGCCATCGTCAGCACGACGCCGAAATGCGGCACGGGCACATGGTGGCCATCGACCGCATTGGCGACCGCCACCGGCTCCGCCGCCGGATCGAGATGCGCAACGATCTGGTGACCATAGAGATCGAAGTCGATCCACTGGTCGCTCGAACGACCTTCGCGGCAGCCGAGCAGACCGCCGTAGAAGCCGCGCGCGGCGGCGAGGTCGTGGACGGGAAAGGCGAGATGGAAGGGGCGCAGCGTCATCGCGCCGTGATACGCCGTGTGTAGGCGAGCGTCACCTGCCATCGGTCAGCCCGGGCTTGTTCCGGCATCCACCGTGCCGCACATAGCCGCGTAACTGGCTTGCGGCGGCGTGGATGCCGGACCGAGTCCGGCCTGACGAAAGAAGACGATCGCTGATGACCCGCCGCCCTGCCCTTTTCGCGCTGACGCTCGGCGCGCTCGCCGCCTGCGGCTTCGCGCCGCTACAGCTGTGGCCGCTGACGATCCTCGGTCTCGCCGGCCTCGCCTGGCTCGTCCATCGCGCGCCGACGATGAAGCGGGCAGGCTGGATCGGCTGGTGCTGGGGGGTCGGCCATTTCACCGTAAACGACAACTGGTTCCAGCACGCGTTCGACTTCCAGGACAAGATGCCGCCGGTGCTCGGCTATTTCGCCGCGGTTGCGCTGGCGCTCTACCTCGCGGTGTTTCCGATGCTAGCCGCGCTCGCCGCATGGCGGATCGGCCGTCGCGACACGCCGGATGCGGCTTATGCGTTCGTCTTCGCGGCGGCTTGGATCGCCGCCGAATATCTGCGCAGCGTGCTGTTCACCGGCTATGCCTGGGACCCGATCGGCGTGGTCTGGCTGCCGGTGATCGGCGTCGCGCGGCTGGCGGCCTTGATCGGCACCTATGCGCTGTCGGGCGTGACCATGCTCGCCGCCACATCGCTGCTGCTCCTGCCGCAGCGTCGCTGGCGTCTGCCCGCCGGCATCGCCGCGCTGCTCGCGCTCGCCGCCTTGTCCGCGCCCCTCACCCGTGCACCCGATGCCTCTGGCGACGCCCCGCTGCTGCGCACCGTCCAGCCCAACATCGGCCAGGACCAGCGCAGCGAGGACGACGGCGAGCGGGTGCTCGACGCGCTTTCCGCATTATCCGGCAGGCCCGGCCCCCGCCCCCGCCTGATCCTGTGGCCGGAGGGCGTGGTCCGCGACTTCATCGAAACCGACTATCCACGCTGGGCCTATGGGCTCGCCAGCCCCTATTACACGCGCTGGCGGATGGCGCGACTGCTCGGCCCGCGCGACGTGCTGCTGACCGGCGGCACCGCGCTGAAATTCGACAAGGCGGAAAATGTCAGCGGCGCCGCCAACACCATCTTCGCGATCGACTCGCGCGCGCGGATCCTCGACCGCTACGACAAGGCGCATCTCGTACCCTATGGCGAATATCTCCCCTTGCCCTGGCTGCTCAAGCCGCTCGGCCTCGCCCGCCTCGTACCCGGCGACATCGACTTCGACGAAGGTCCGGGGCCGCGCAGCTTCACCGTTCCGGGGTTCGGTCCGATCGGCTTTCAGATCTGCTACGAGATCATCTTTTCGGGACAGGTCGTCGACGGGGCGCACCGCCCGCGCCTCATCTTCAATCCCTCCAACGACGCGTGGTTCGGCCGCTGGGGCCCGCCGCAGCACCTGGCGCAGGCACGGATGCGCGCGATCGAGGAAGGCCTGCCGATCGTCCGATCCACGCCGACCGGCATTTCGGCGGTGATCGCCGCCGACGGACGGCTGCTCGCCGCAGTGCCGCACCGGACGGCCGGCGCGGCGGAGGTGCCCATGCCCCCCGCACTGCCGCCGACGCCGTTCAGCCGGCTGGGCAACTGGGCCGCCCTGATCGTCGCGCTTCTGTTCGCCGCCGCGGCGATTGCCATCCGGCGGAGGACGCGATAGGGCTCATATAACGACATCTTTATATCGTTATGAGGCAGTGATGCGCGGTTCTTACATCTTCACGTCCGAGTCCGTGTCCGAAGGGCACCCCGACAAGGTCGCCGACCAGATCAGCGACGCGATCGTCGATCTCTTCCTGTCCAAGGACCCGGAGGCCCGCATCGCCTGCGAGACGCTGACCACCACCAACAAGGTCGTGCTGGCTGGCGAGATCCGCTGCAAGGGCGTGTTCGAGGACGACCAATGGGCGCCCGGCGCGCTCGAGGAGATCGAGAAGACGGTGCGCGAGACCGTGAAGCGCATCGGCTACGAACAGTCGGGTTTCCATTGGCAGACGTTCGATTTCTCGAACAACCTGCACGCCCAGTCCGCGCACATCGCGATGGGCGTCGACGAGAGCGGCAACAAGGACGAGGGTGCGGGCGACCAGGGCATCATGTTCGGCTACGCGACCGACGAAACGCCCGGCCTGATGCCCGCGACGCTCTATTACAGCCACAAGATCCTCGAGAAGATGGCCGCCGATCGCCATGCCGGCGCCGCGCCCTTCCTCGAGCCGGACGCGAAGAGCCAGGTGACGCTGCAATATGAGAACGGCGTGCCGGTCAAGGCGACCGCGCTCGTCGTGTCGACGCAGCACAGTGCCGATCATTCGAACCCCGAGGGCCAGGCCAAGCTGCGCGACTACGTCAAGGGCGTGTTCGCCGAAATCCTGCCCGACGGCTGGCTGCCGGAGGACGACAAGATCTACGTCAATCCAACCGGCCTGTTCGAGATCGGCGGACCCGACGGCGACGCCGGCCTCACCGGCCGCAAGATCATCGTCGACACCTATGGCGGCGCGGCACCGCACGGCGGCGGCGCGTTCAGCGGCAAGGACCCGACCAAGGTCGACCGCTCGGCCGCCTATGTCGCGCGCTACCTAGCCAAGAACGTCGTCGCGGCGGGTCTCGCCAAGCGCTGCACGATCCAGCTCAGCTATGCGATCGGCATCGCCGAGCCGCTCAGCGTCTATGTCGACACGCACGGCACGGGCACGGTCGACGAGGCGAAGCTGGAGCAGGTGTTGCCGCAGCTCGTGCGCCTGACCCCCAAGGGCATCCGCGAGCATCTGAAGCTCAACGCGCCGATCTATTCGAAGACCGCCGCCTACGGGCATTTCGGGCGCGATCCCGACGGTGCGCTGTTCACCTGGGAAAAGACCGACCTGGTCGATCGGCTCAAGGAAGCGGTCGCCGCTTGATCTGCGATCCGGATCGGGGCGGCACCGCGTCCCCGAACATGGATCGTCCTTCGATACGAAAAACCCCGGGGGAACCCGGGGTTTTTTCTTGGTCGCTTCGGATGGCGCTTGCCGGCTCAGCGCCGGTAGGCGTGCCGCACCTCCGCCATCCATCCGACCTGGATGCCGCCCACCGAGGTGACCGCGGCGGCCCGCGGCTTGCGGGCCTCGTCCAGATTGACCGGCTGTTCGAAACGAAGGCCCGCAAGGCGGTCGGTGATCCACATCACCGTCCCGCGCAGCTCACGCAGGGTTCCCATGTCGATGCGCAGCGTCATGCCGACCTGCATCTCGCCCTGGTGCTCGATGCACGCGCCCGTCAGCGAGAGGTTGCGCACGCGGCGCTCGACCTGGCGGTCGCTGTCGGGAAGGCTGACCAGCGCGCGCACGATGACGCTGCTGCGCTTTTGCCGGGGGTTTTCGGTAAGATCGTCCATCGGGTCCTCTTGCCGACCCTTCTATCGCTATCGTCGTAACCAGAAAGTAAACACGCGGACGCTTATATCCGTTACGAACGTTTTTTTCCGTGGCTGACCGCCCGCACGGCCCAGTCGATCGCAAATCCCGCGGCCATGTCGGCGATCGGGTGGGATGGCGTCTCCGCGCCCTCGCGCGGGGCGAGCAGACGCGCGCGGGCAGTCGCTCCGACGGCTGCGACCAGCTGAGCGGCGACCATGCGGCCGCCGCCGCGCACCAGCGCGGGTCGCCGGGCCGCGACGCCGACGGCGACCGTGCCGAGCGCGACCGCAAGCATCGCGGGGTGGCGGCGCAATTCGCGTATCACCGACGCCGCTGCCTCGCCGAGGCCGTCCGTGGCAGGCGCCTCCGCCGGCCGCACCACCACCGCCTGTCCGGCGCCACCCGCCACGTCGTTCATGTCAGCTCCTTCGGCATCTCGCCCCGTACCTGCGCGTGCGCCAGCAGCGCGAAAATGCCGGCCCCGCCGATCAGATTGCCCAGCACGGCCGGTGCGATCAATCCCAGCAGCGTCTCGACCGGCTCGGAGCGGCCGCTGAACAGCAGCAGGAACGCCTGGGCGGATCCGACGATCGAATGGCTGAACCCCGCGATCGTCAGGATGTAGGTGAAGGACAGGATCAGCCAGAAGCTCTGCATACGCGCGCTGGGCAATACCCATGCCAGCACGGCGATGACGAAGCCGGCGGGAACGGCGTTGATCACCGTCCCACCCGGCGACAATCGGGTGATCTTGTCCGACACCGCCAGCGCCGCGGTGCGCAGCGCATCGTCGCCGATGATGCCGTTGGCGATCGCCCAGCCCGCGATCGCGGTGCCCAGCAAATTGGCGAGCAGCACGATCCCCCACAGCCGCAACGTCCGGCCGAGCGCCCAGGCGGACGGCCGCGTCACCAGCGGCAGCATCGCGGTGATCGTGCTTTCCGTGAACAGCTGCATCCGACCGAGCACCACGAACAGAAAGCCGATCGGATAGCCGAACCCGACGACCAGCTCGCGCCACGGCGCGTCGGGCAGATGTTCGTGCAGCGCCGCCTCGGCGATCAACGAGGTGCTGATCGCGATGCCCGCCGCCAGGCCCGACCAGAATAGCGACATGGCCGGGCGGCGCAGTTCCTCCTCGCCCTCTTCGCGCACGGTGCGGTGGAGGTCCTTGGCGTCCGCCGCCTTCAGGTCATCGTCGTCGTGCATTTCGGCCATCTTCATGGGGTAACGGCTGCGCCGTGCAATGGGTCCGCGACTTTGCCAGCCGCGCGCGATGTCGCTAAGGCCGCGCTCCCATGAACGACCCCGTCACCATCCGCCGCCTCTACGGCCGCCGCCAGGGCCACAAGCTTCGCCAGGGCCAGGCCGCGCTCGTCGAGGATCTGCTGCCGACCGTCAGCGTACCCGAGGATGGCGCGCTGGATGCGAAGCGCCTGTTCGGCGACGATCGCCCGCTCGAGGTGGAGATCGGCTTCGGCGCGGGCGAGCATCTCGCCGGCCAGGCGGCCATGCGCCCCGGCACCGGCTTCATCGGCTGCGAGCCGTTTCTGAACGGGGTGGTCGGGGCGCTCGGCCACATTCGCGACGGCGGTCTCGCCAACGTCCGGCTGCACATGGGCGATGCGCTCGAGGTGCTGGAGCGGCTGCCCGATGCCAGTTTGTCGCGCCTGTACCTGCTCCACCCCGACCCCTGGCCCAAGGCGCGGCATGCCAAGCGCCGGATGATCAACCACGGCCCGCTCGACGTCATCGCCGCCAAGCTGAAGCCGGGCGCCGAATTCCGGCTCGGCACCGACGATCCGACATATTGCCGCTGGTCGATGATGGTGATGAACCAGCGCCGCGATTTCGCCTGGACCGCGCGCACGCCGCAGGACTTCCTGACCCGCCCCGCCGACTGGCCGGAGACGCGCTACGAGCGCAAGGCGCGGCGCCAGGGGCACGAGGTGTGGTACTTCCGTTACCTGCGCGTCTGACGCGCGGGGGGATCAATCGTCCAGCTTCGCGCCGTCGAGCGTGCGGTCGATGCGCGCCCGGTCGGCGGCGTCGGCGGCCTTTTCCGCCTTGGTCCGCCCGAACTTCGCGCGGTTCGCCTCCGCGCTGCGGGCGTCGGCGGCGCGGTCGCGCGCCTTGCGGGCGCGGCGCAGGTTGATGATCTCGGCCATGGCGACAGCCTATCGCGCCGCGCGATCGCGCGCCACCGCGCAGACACGGCGATAAGCGGCGAGTTCGCCACGCGCATCGGCAAGCGCACGATGCGCCGGCGGTTCGGCATCGCTGTCGGGCGTCGCGCTGCGCACCACCTCCTCGACCACGCTGCCGAGCGCCTCGCGCCGCACCACCGGCGCCAGGATCTCCGCCGCGCCGTCGCGCTGCGCCTCGTCCGTGTCCCGCAGACGCAGCGCATGGCGCGGCAATTTCGCGGCACGCAGCAGCGCGCTCAGCCATTTGCCGTCCCAGGACGGCGCGCTGGCGAACAGGTCGTGCCCGCTCAACGCCTCCACCATCCGCCGCGCGACGACGTCGTGCGGCGTGCCGTCGCGCTCGATCGTCGCGCGCGCGATGCCATGCACCGCCTCGGCCGCCGGGTCCCAGTCCGTCCAGCGTTCGGGCGGACGGATCAGGTAGGATTGCTCGCGTCCGTCCTCGAACACCCAGGCCACCTCGATCGGGTAGCTGGTCTTGCCGAGCGATGAGGCTTCGAAATCGATGAATACGCGCATGGCGGCCGAACGCATCGAGCCGCGATCGGGGTTCAATGCCGCTGGCCCGACCGCGCCCACAGGCCGCGCAGCATCCGGCCGGCCCATGCCGGCGCGCCGGGCCGCAGCAGCAGCCAGTCGCGGATCGCCGGGCCCTTGGTGGCGCCGATCACCTGCTTGTAACCGCTGTCGCCCGCCCCCCAGTCGACCCGCGCGATGCCGCGGTCGAGCGCACTGCCGAGGTTGCGGTAATAGAGCAATTTGCCCGGCGACTGTTTGGCGAAGGCGGGGTCGTAGCTGTTGGCGATCGCATATGTGAGGTCGCCGGCATCTATATCGAAGGAAAAGGCCACCGGGCGCCCGTCGATCGTGAGGAGCGCGGCATGCATCATCGCCGCCACCTCCGGATCGGCGGCGGCGGCGCGCCAGAAGGCGCCATGCCCCCCTTCGGTGAATTTGGCGTCGCGCCCGTCGGTGCGCGACGCGATCCAGCTCGCCGCCTCCACCGCCGCCAGCCTGTCGAAGGCGGCCGGCCAGTCCGCGCCGCGCAGGCCGAGCCATTCGGGCGTACCGCGTTCGCCGAGCTGCCGTTCGAGCTGCCGGTTCTTGCGCAGCGTCGAGCCACGCGGCCACGTCCCCTCCGCGCGGAGCGCCGTCATGTCGAGCAGCCAGCTGTCGGCGACGAACCGCGGCATCGCGCACCAGCCCGCGCGTCGTGCCGCCGCGATCAGCGGCGTCGCGCCGGGATCGTCGTCATAGACCGGCCCGATGCGCAATCCGTTCACTGTGCCGGCAAGTGCCGCCAGCGCCGCGTTCCAGCCGCCCTCGCTCGCGCCATGCGCGACGGGGAAGCTGCGGAAAGGCCAATAACTTCCCGGTATCGCAGCAAGGTGCAGCGATCCGGGCCCGAACCCGACGAAGGGTAGCGCGATGACGGGCACCCCGTCGTCCTCGACCACCAATGTCCGCGGCGACCCGCCATAGGCGGCGAGTGCCGCCGCATACCAGCCGTAGCGCAGGAAGCCGTGGCTCGCCGGCCCGGCCGCGGCCACGGTATCGATCGCGCTGGCCAGCCCTTCGGCGATCCGCGCGCGCGCGATCGGCGGCATCCGCTCAAACTCGGCAAGGAGCATCGGCTTCGTCACGACCATCGTCGCTATACGCAATCGGTTACCAAGCGGTGCAGCTCGCAAGGCGGCAATCGCGAGGCTGCGTCGGACGCCGACCCCGTTTCGGCCCTTCCGCTGCCGCGCCCGCCGCCTATGATGCGCATCATGCCGACCATGCCCGCCGTCACTACCATCGCACAAACCATCCAGCTGTCGCTCGCCCCTGTGTTCATGCTGGCGGCGATCGGTCAGATTCTCAATGTGCTCGCCGGCCGGCTGGCCCGCGTCATCGACCGGGCGCGCGCGCTCGAAAGCCTGCTCGGCGAGATCGACGGCGACGAGGCCGCGCGCCGCAAATGGGAACTCAAGCTGCTCGACGAGCGCATGTCGATCATCAACGGCGCGCTGTTCCTGTCGGTGTCGAGCGCGGTGATGGCCTGCATCGTCATCGCGATGCTGTTCGTCGCCAATCTCGCCAAGCTGCACATCGGCACGTGGATCGCGTTGGTCTTCATCGTCGCGGTGACGCTGCTGATCCTCTGTCTCACCGCCTTCATGTGGGAGGTGCGGGTATCGCTGCGCGCGATCCACGTGCGCAAGGAGATCCTGATATGAATGCCACGCTGGAACGCCGCCTGCTCCAGGCCGTGGTCGCGGTCGCCTGCCTCGTCCCGCTGGCGATCGGCGGCATGGGGATCGTCAGGGGCCCCGGCTTCCTCGGCCATCCGCCGGTGATCCCGCGCGACCTCGACAGCCACTTCCGCTACATCTCCGGCATCTTTTTCGCGGTCGGCGTCGCCTTCGCCACCTGCATTCCCGATATCGCGCGCAAGGGCCCGCGCTTCCGCCTGCTCGGCGCGCTGGTCATCGCGGGCGGCTGCTCGCGGCTGGTCTCGCTGGCCAGCGTCGGCGCGCCCTCGTCGGGCCATCTGTTCGGGCTGGCGATGGAACTGGGCGTCGTGCCGTTGCTGATGCTGTGGCAGGCAAGCGTCGCACGCCGGGCCTGACGCCCCCCGTTCAGCGCACGCCTTCCAGCCCCGGCCCCACGTCGGCCTGTGCGCGATAGGTCGGGACGACCCGCGCCTTGGCCCGCTGTTCATAGGCATAGCCCGCACCCAGCACGGTCGCCTCACCGCCCTTGGTCGCGATGAACGACAGGCCGACCGGCAGTCCCTTGGCCAGCCCCATGGGAACCGTCAGGTGGGGATAGCCAGCGATCGCCGGCAATTCGGCAGCCGACGGGCCATTATACTGGTCGCCATAGACCGGATCGCTCAGCCAGGCGCCGGCATAGGTCGGCTCGACCAGAACGGTGGCGGCCGCCGCCTTGAGCATCGCGTCGATGCCCTCCTGCCCGGCGAGCCGCAGCGACTTGGCCCGCGCCGTTTTGTAGGCGGCATCGTCCAGCCCGCCGGTCTTCGCCGCCATCTCGAAGATCTCCTGGCCGAAGAAGGGCATTTCCACCGCCGCATGATCGCGGTTGAACGCGATCAGCTCGTCGAGCGTCCGCGCCGTCACCGCCGCGGGGGTCGTCGCCAGATAGGCATTGAGGTCGGCCTTCAACTCCGTCTGCAACACGAGGAACTCGGCGTCGCCGAGGCCGTCCAGCTTGGGCGGCGTCACGTCGACCAGCACCGCCCCGCCCGCGCGGAGCACCGCAAGCGCCGCATCGTAGCGCGCGGCCGTGTCCGCGGGCAGATCCTTGGGGCGGATCACGCCGATCCGCAGCCCCGACAGCGCGCTCACCGACAGGCCGCTCGCATAATCGCGGCGCACCGCGCCCGCCGTCGCCGGATCGGCGGGATCGGGCGCGACCATCGCAGACAGGAGCAGCGCGACGTCGCGGACGCTGCGCCCCATCGGCCCGGGCGTGTCCTGACTATGGCTGATCGGCACGACGCGCGTGCGGCTGACGAGGCCGATCGACGGCTTCAGCCCGACCAGGCCGTTGATCGACGACGGGCAGGTCACCGATCCGTCCGTCTCCGTCCCCACCGCCACCGCGGCAAAGCTGGCCGCCACCGCCGCGCCCGATCCGGACGACGATCCGCAGGCGGTGCGGTCGAGCGCATAGGGATTCTTGACCAGACCGCCGACCGCGCTCCAACCGCTCATCGCGTGCGTCGAACGGATGTTCGCCCATTCCGACAAATTGGTCTTGCCCAGGATGACCGCGCCCGCGCGGCGCAGCTCCGCCACCACCGGCGCGTCGCGGCCGGTGACATTGTCCTTCAGCGCCAGGCTGCCGGCCGTCGTCGCCATGCGGTCCGCGGTTTCGATATTGTCCTTGATCAGCACGGGTATGCCATGCAGCGGCCCGCGGATGCGGCCGGCCTTGCGCTCCGCGTCGAGCGCCTTCGCCTGGTCGAGCGCATCGGGGTTGACGGCGATGACGCTGCGCAGCGCCGGCCCCTTGCGATCCATCGCCGCGATCCGCGCCAGATAGGCGCGGGTCAGCTCGACGCTGGACGCCTCCCCCCGTGCCATCATCGCCTGCAGCTGGTCGATCGACGCTTCTTCGACCTTCACCGTCTTCGCCGCCGCGATATTCGGCACGACCGCACCGGCAAGCAGAAAGGCCAATAAAATCCGACGCATGGAATCCCCCTTCGAGACAGGCACGATGCTATCGCGCCCGTCGCGGAGCGCAAGCGGGGTTGCCGGGTGAACCGCAATCGCGCACCTGCGTTGGTCGCGATCCTCTTGTCCTGGACTGTCCGTGGCCACAGCGCTCAAGATCATCAGTGCCATCGTCGTATGTCTCGTGGTCGTCATCGGCCTCGGCATCACGATCGTCCCACGCTTCCTCGATCGCCTCTATTATGAGGGGCCGGACAGCGACCATTACGACGGACAACGCTTTTTCAATCCGGATGGCGACGGCGACACGTTCCGCATCGCGCCGACGGGCGGTAGCCGCGCGGGCTTCTTCTGGCGCCAGCTGACCGGGCGCGACGGCCGGCCGGCATGGCCGGATACCGTCGCGGTGACGCCCGACCGTCCCCCCGCCCGTGTGGAGGGAGAGGCGATGCGCGTCACCTGGGTCGGCCATGCCACGGTGCTGATCCAGACCGCCGGTCTCAACATTCTGACCGATCCCGTCTGGAGCGAGCGCGCCGGCCCGCTCGGCTTCGGGCCAAAGCGGGTCGCGGAACCCGGCATACGGTTCGAGGATCTGCCCAGGATCGACCTCGTGCTCGTCAGCCACAACCATTACGACCATCTCGACCAGGCGACGCTGCGGCGCCTTTGGGAGCGCGACCGTCCCCAGATCATCACCAGCCTGGGCAACGACAGCGTCATCGGTCAGGTCGGTGCCAAAGCCACCGCGCTCGACTGGGGGCAGGCCGCGACGCTGGACGCAACGGGATTGAAGGTCACGCCTGTCGCGCCGCGCTGCGGGGAAAGCCCCTGGTGCCCCGGCGACCGCGCGCAGGTGATCGTGACGCGCAACCACCATTGGGGCAGCCGCTGGTTCACCGACCGCAATCGTGCGCTCTGGTCCAGCTTCGTGATCCGCCTGCCCGGCGACGGCGGCAACATCTTCTTCGCCGGCGACACCGGCTTCGGCGACGGCAACTGGCCGCGCGAGGCAGCGGCGTACGGGCCGATACGCTTCGCGATGATCCCGATCGGCGCCTTCCGCTTCGTGCCGGGACAGATGTCCTCGGGCAGCCATGTCGGCCCGGCGGAGGCGGCGCTGATCCACCAGCGTCTGGGTGCCGCGCGCAGCATGGCGATCCACTGGGGGACGTTCCGCCTGTCCTACGAAGGCTATGACACGCCGCCGCGCATGCTGGCCGAGGCGATGCGCTGCACCGGCGGCACCGGCTTCACCGCCCAAGGCCTGGGCAGGCCGTTCGAGGTGCCCCCCTACACCGCCCCCGCACCGCACGCCCCGCTGACGCGCGACGCGATGCTGCGCTGCATGGACACGCCCGCAGTGAAGGCGCTGCCCTGACGTTGCGACGATCGTCGGCGATGGGGAGGTCCGGCGTGCGCGGCAGCCGGAATTGTCGCAACGCGGCGCCGACCGGCGTGCCTTTCTTCAGTCGTGCGGACCTCGCGCGCACGACGGCTGCCTCGTGTCGCGCCGGTCGATCCGGCTGGTCGAACCATCGGGATCGTCGGCGAACACCCAGGCTTCGGCTTCCTCATATGTCCGGAAATAGGCGGCATCCTCCCGAGCGGTGATCCGCTTGATCTGCATCTGCGCCAGCGCGGCATCGATGACATAGGCGAGTCGCCGCGAACGGGCCTCGGGATTGGCCAGCATCGCTTCGAAGGCCGCTCCGGCTTCGGCGGACTGGATCTGGACGCCACGCGTGTCGCAGATCGTGACGTGCGGCCTTCCTGCGAGCGAGGGCCGCAATCTGACGATCGCCGCGCGCACGGCGGTCGCGAACCCCGCAACGTCGTCGACAGTGAAAAAGCCACGGATCGCGAGCTTGAGAAGCCTGCGATCGAGCTCGACCTCTACATTCCAGGACGCTTTCGTCATGCTTACTGGTTACGGCGATCATATTAATCTAAGGTAATCAAATTGATCTGGATCAAACTTTAGACTGCCCCTAGGGGGTCACGGCCCGAGCACCAGCATCGCTCTCATCGGGACATGCGGGCCCCGAAATCCAGCGAGCGATTAATGACGATATCATGAGCTCGCCATGCCCCAGATAGACATCGCGCTCCTCAAGCGGCAGCATGCCGACATAGTGGTTGCTGTCGACGCCCTCATCGCGTTGACCAGGCAACCGCAGGCGACGGCCCTTCCGCAATTGGGAGCGACCCGCGTCAGGCTGGCGCAGCTTCTCAGGGACCATCGCCTCGCCGAGGAGGCACAGGTCCACGCACCCTTGCGGGCGGCGCGTCGGATTGACGCCATCCCCGGCTATGCGTCCATCCTCGAAGACGCGCGCCGGCTACGCGGTGTATATTCCGCGCATCTGAACCGCTGGTCGGCGGCCGAGATCGCCAAGGCATGGGCGGAGTACGGCCAGGAGGTGCCGACCCACCGAGCGGCGTTGCTCGCCATGTTCAAGCGCGAGGAAGCCGAGCTCTACCCGGCGGCCGCGCGGCTCTTGCAAGGCTGATCGGTTCCAGCTTCGGGCGACCGGGCGCATCTCCTTCCGGCAGGTGGCCTGCTCACCGGAACGTCTGCGCCAGGCCGTGGTACAGCTTCTCCCGGCAGACGGCGCGGCTCGCCCAGTCGGCGATGAAGGCGACCGCGAACATCGGCAGCAGCAGGCCGCGGCTTGCCGTCGTTTCCGACAGGATGATCACCGCCGTCAGCGGCGCGCGGACCACGCCGGCGAAATAGGCGGTCATCCCCAGGATCACGACCGCGCCTGCCGGATCGCCGGGAAACAGCGCGTGCAGCAGGTTGCCGACGCCCGCGCCCACCGCCAGGCTGGGCGCGAAGATGCCGCCGGGCAGCCCCGCCACCGCGGTCGCCAGCGTCGCCAGTGCCTTGGCCGGGCCGAACCACAAGGGCGCGTCGACGCCGACGATCATCGCCCGCGCCGCCGAATAGCCGGTGCCCCAGGTCAGGCCGGACGTCGCGATTCCCAGCGCAGCGACGATCAGGCCGCACAGGCCGGCAAAGGCGATCGGCTGCGCCTTGGTCAGCGCCGTGATGCGATGCGCGCCGCTCGCCAGGCCGAGCATGACGCGCGAGAACAGCCCGCCGAACGCGCCGCCGACCACGCCTGCGACCGGCACGACCAGCAGGGCGGTGGCCAGCGAGATGTGCGCCCCGATCGCGCCGAAATAGATATAGTCGCCCATCAGCGCCTGCGCGGTGATGCCGGCGACGACGATGAGCGACAGCACCAGCAGCGTCACCTTCTGCTCATAGGCGGCGGCGAGTTCCTCGATCGCGAACAGCACGCCCGCCAGCGGCGTGTTGAACGCCGCCGCGACGCCGGCCGCGCCGCCCGCGACGATCACCGCCGCATTGAGCGGCACGCGCAGCACGCGGTGCGTTACCCCCATCACCGCCGCCGCGATCTGCACCGTCGGCCCCTCGCGCCCCACGCTCGCGCCGCACAGGATCGCGCCGATCGTCAGCAGCACCTTGGCGCAGACGGTTTTCACGGAGATCAGCCCGCGGGTCGCCCCCTGCGGATCGGCGCGCGCAGCCATCACCTGCGGAATGCCCGACCCGCGCGCCAGCGGCGCGAACCTGCGCGTCAGCCAGACCAGCGCCATGAAACCGATGGGCGTGGTGAGCAACGGCAACCAGTGCCACCGCCGCGCGAAGGCGGCGAACATCAGGCCGGTCGCGTCGGACGCGCGCGCGAACAGCACCGCGACGATGCCGATCGCGACCGCGCCGGTCAGCACCGCGATCCGGCGGCGGAAGCGCAGGCTGGTCGGCCCCCGCGATCGCAACAGCGCACGAAAACGTCGTGGCGTCC
This sequence comes from Sphingomonas sp. GV3, assembly GCF_031082075.1. NCBI lineage: Bacteria > Pseudomonadati > Pseudomonadota > Alphaproteobacteria > Sphingomonadales > Sphingomonadaceae > Sphingomonas > Sphingomonas sp. GV3. The sequence continues at coordinate 1,717,142 of NZ_JARWLE010000001.1, forward strand.
ACCCGCGCGGGCGACGCGGCGGCAGGGCTTCGCCGGTCATGCGCCGGGGGGTAGGGGAAAGGCGCGGCGGAGAGAAGCGCTAAACGCGCATGTCACGCCCCTCCCGCAACCGGGAGGGGAATCTCCTCAATCGACGAAGGCGCGCTCGATCACATAGGTCCCGGGCTTGGCGTTCGAGCCTTCCTCGAAGCCGATGCCGTCCAGCATCTGCGCGGTCTCGCGGATCATCGCCATGCTGCCGCACAGCATGATCCGGTCCGTCTCCGGATCGAGCTTCTTGGGGCCCTGCACCGGATCGCCGAACAGCGCCGCGCTCTCGATCAGATCGCCGATGCGCCCCGTCGTGCGGAACGGCTCGCGCGTCACCGTCGGAATATAATGGAACTGCTGCGCCGCCTCTTCGGACACGAGCGGATCGTCCACCAGCCGCGCCTGCAGTTCGTCGTGATAGGCAAGGTCGCTGACCTGCCGCACCGAATGGACCAGGATCACCTGGTCGAACATGCCATAGACGTCCGGGTCGCGCGCCAGGCTGAGGAACGGCGCGAGGCCGGTACCGGTGGAGAAGAAGAACAGCCTTTTGCCGCCGACCAGCGCGTCGGTGACCAAGGTGCCGGTCGGCTTCTTGCCCATATACACCTCGTCGCCCGGCTGGATCAGCTGCAGCTTCGACGTCAGCGGCCCGTCCTCGACCTTGATCGACAGGAACTCCAGCTCCTCGGCATAATTCGGGCTGGCGACCGAATAGGCGCGCATGATCGGCTTGGCGTCCGGTCCGTCGCCCGGCAGGCCGATCATCACGAATTCGCCCGAGCGGAAGCGGAACGACGCAGGCCGTTCGACCGCGAAGGAGAACAGGCGGTCGTTCCAATGGCGCACCCACAGCACCTTGACGTTGAGGAACGCCTTGGTCTCGGGAATCAGCACGGGGGCACGGGTATCGGTCATTGCGGACAGGGCTTTGGATGGTTCGTGGAACGCGGTCGCATTATGAAGCGCGGCGCGGCGGGTCAACCAAAGCGAAACTTGGGCGCCACCCACCAAGCCTGCGCGCGTCCCTCTTCGTGGCGCCAGGCGAAGGCCGGGGCCCAGTTGGGTTACGCTCAGCGATCATGCTCGGCGGCCTTCCCGGCTGGGCCCCGGCCTTCGCCGGGGGAACAAAGAGCGCGCATGTTCCCGATCCGTTGCCACCGCCCGCCCCCGCCCCCATATCCCCGATTCTATGGCCATCCAGATCCGCACCAGTCTCGCCGAGCCGGAAACGGGCGAGAGCTTCGTCCCCCATCGCCCCGCGCGGCCCGACAAGGTGGAGGGCGGCAAGCGCTTCGATTTGGTCAGCGATTATCAGCCATCGGGCGACCAGCCGACCGCGATCGCCGAGCTGACCGCGGCCGCGCGTGCGGGCGAGAAGGATCAGGTGCTGCTCGGCGTCACCGGCTCGGGCAAGACCTTCACCATGGCCAAGGTCATCGAGGAGCTGCAGCGCCCCGCGCTGATCCTCGCCCCCAACAAGATCCTCGCTGCGCAGCTCTATGGCGAGTTCAAGAGCTTCTTCCCAAACAACGCGGTCGAATATTTCGTCAGCTATTACGATTACTACCAGCCCGAGGCGTACGTCCCGCGGTCCGACACCTATATCGAGAAGGAAAGCTCGGTGAACGAGTCGATCGACCGGATGCGCCATTCGGCGACCCGGTCGCTGCTCGAACGCGACGACGTCATCATCGTCGCCTCGGTGTCGTGCCTCTACGGCATCGGCTCGGTCGAGACCTATTCGGCGATGATCTTCGACCTGAAGAAGGGCCAGACCGCCGACCAGCGCGAGATCGTGCGCAAGCTCGTCGCGCTCCAGTACAAGCGCAACGACGCCGCCTTCGCGCGCGGCAATTTCCGCGTGAAGGGCGACACGCTGGAGGTCTTCCCGTCGCATTACGAGGATACCGCCTGGCGGATCAGCTTCTTCGGCAACGACATCGAGGAGATCGTCGAGTTCGATCCGCTGACCGGCAAGAAGGTCGCCAGCCTCAATAGCGTGCGCATCTACGCCAACAGCCACTATGTCACGCCCGGCCCGACGCTGAAACAGGCGACCGAGGCGATCAAGCACGAGCTGTCAGAACGGCTCAAGGAGCTGGTCGCGGAAGGAAAGTTGCTCGAGGCCCAGCGGCTGGAGCAGCGCACCAATTTCGACCTCGAGATGATCGCCGCCACCGGCAGCTGCAACGGCATCGAGAATTACAGTCGCTTCCTCACGGGCCGCCTGCCCGGCGAGCCGCCGCCGACGCTGTTCGAATACCTTCCCGAAAACGCCGTCCTGTTCGTCGACGAGAGCCACCAGACGGTGCCGCAGATCGGCGCGATGGCGCGCGGCGACCATCGTCGCAAGATCACGCTCGCCGAATATGGCTTCCGCCTGCCGTCGTGCATCGACAACCGGCCGCTGCGCTTCAACGAATGGGACGCGATGCGCCCGCAGACGGTCAGCGTCTCGGCGACGCCGGGCGGCTGGGAGATGGAGCAGACCGGCGGCGTCTTCGCCGAACAGGTCATCCGCCCCACCGGCCTGATCGACCCGCCCGTCGAGATCAAGCCGGTCGAGGAACAGGTGCAGGACCTGATCCAGGAGTGCAAGGCGACGACGGCGAAGGGCTATCGCAGCCTAGTCACCACGCTGACCAAGCGGATGAGCGAGGACCTGACCGAATATATGCACGAGGCGGGGATCAAGGTCCGCTACATGCATTCCGACGTCGAGACGCTGGAGCGTATCGAGCTGATCCGCGATCTGCGGCTCGGGGTCTATGACGTGCTCATCGGCATCAACCTGCTGCGCGAGGGGCTCGACATTCCCGAATGCGGGCTGGTCGCGATCCTCGACGCCGACAAGGAAGGCTTCCTGCGCTCCGAGACGTCGCTGATCCAGACGATCGGCCGCGCCGCGCGCAACGTCGACGGCCGCGTGATCCTCTATGCCGACCGCATCACCGGCAGCATGGAGCGCGCAATGAACGAGACCGCGCGCCGGCGGGAAAAGCAGCAGGCGTATAATATCGAGCACGGCATCACGCCCGCGACGGTGCGCAAGAACATCGGCGACATCATCGCCCATGTCGCCAGCCAGGATCAGGTGACGGTGCCGATCGACGAGGACGGCCAGCGGCCGCACATGGTCGGCCACAATCTGCGCGCCTATATCGAGGAGCTGGAGAAGAAGATGCGCAAGGCCGCCGCCGACCTCGAGTTCGAGGAGGCCGGCCGCCTGCGCGACGAGATCCGCAGCCTGGAGCAGGAGGAGCTCGGCCTGCCCGTCGAACAGCAGAAGGCGCCGATCATGGGCCGCAGCAACGAAGGCAAGCCCGGCACGCGCAAGACGCGCTTCGGCAAGCAGCAGAAGATGCGCATGGGGGGCAGCCGGTCGCGATAGGCTATCGAAACGATCCTTTCCGGGTTACCAGCGTGGTTAGGGTGCTGGCGAAAGGTAGCCAACATGATCCGCAGCTTCGCCACGCGTGAAACCCATGCGCTCTTTCGCGGCAAGCGCGTACGCCAACTCCCGCCGGATATTCACGATACGGCACGTCGCAAGCTCCGTCAGCTTGAAGCGGCGGAACGGCTGGACGATATGCGGCAGCCGCCGGGTAACAGGCTGGAGCAGTTGAAAGGCTACGCGCCTCCACGATATAGTGTACGCATCAACGACCAGTGGCGGCTCACCTTCTGCTGGTCCGATGGAGGCGCGGACGATGTCCGGATCGAGGATTACCATCGCGGATGAGGACCGGTTGGACAACGTCCATCCAGGCGACATCCTGCGCGAAGATTTTCTGGTCGGTTCGCAGATTCCGTTGGACGAAGTGGCGCGTGGCGCTGGGATCGACCTGACAACGCTTGAAGCGATCGTAGCGAGCAAGCGACACATTGACGCTGCCGTCGACGCCAGGCTCACTCGCTATTTTGGCATGTCGAACGGCTTCTTTCTGCGTCTGCAGAATAGCTATGATATCGAGGAGGTCGAACGCGCCGAAGGCGACGCGCTCGACCGGATCGTGCCGCGCGCGGCTTAACCCGCGCTCAGATCCTCGCGACCGACGCCGTAATAGCTCGCGACGCGATCGGCATAGGCCTGGTCGAACACCGGCGCGTTGTTGGACCAGCTCGGCCCGCCCTCCAGCATGCGCCGGTCGATCGTGATGACGTACAGGTCGCGCACCGGATCGAACTGCAGCAGGTGGAACGGCACCGGGTAGAAGCTCTTGCCCATGCCCAGGAAGCCGCCCAGGCTCAGCACCGCGTGCGTCGTGCGGCCCGAGCCCTTGTGCACCATCAGCGCATAGACCGAACCAACGACGTCGCCGTCGCGGCTTTCCACCTTCAGCGTGTGCGCGACATTGGTCTGCGCGAGCAGCTGCGTGGCGGCGGTGGTGGCGGCATGGGTGTCGGGGGCGGCATCGGCGGACATGGCGGCTCCTGATAGGCTGGCGTTGCACGTTGATGCAGATGAACCGTCCTGCCGCCGCGCCGGTTCCCGCGCTCCTCGGGTTGAGGCATCCGCGCGCATCGCCCATAAGCCGCCGCCATGCCCGTCCGTCATCCGCCTCTATCCGTGCCGCTTTTGGCGCTCGCCGCCGCGGCGTGCGTTCCGCAGTCCGCCGCCCGGCCGGTCGTCGCGCCGCCGCCCGCTGCCCTGCCGGCGCCCCCGCCGGTCGTGCAGCCGGTGAGCGACGACTGGCGCGACTGGCCGACCACGCCGGGGACCTGGAGCTATCGCCGCGATGCGCGCGGCGGTTTGGCGCTGTTCGGACCCGCCGGCGGCGATGCCCTGCTGTCGCTGCGCTGCGACGTGGCGGCCCGGCGGCTCTATCTTTCGCGTGCGGGCAGCGCGACGGGGCCGCTGACGATCCGCACCACCAGCCTGACGCGCGGCGTCGCGGTCCAGCCGACCGGCGGCACGCCGCCCTATGTCGCGGTCGCGCTCGCGCCCGACGACCGCCTGCTCGACGCGATGGCGTTCAGTCGCGGCCATTTTACCGTGCAGCAGGCCGGTACTGCGACACTCGTCGTGCCCGCCTGGGCCGAAGTCGGCCGGGTGATCGAGGACTGCCGCGGCTGATCCGCCACCGTGGCGCCGCACATGGCGCGAAGCGGCGGATTCTCGTGCAAAGATTGCGACAAAACAAGTCTTGTATGTCGGCCCGCGCTTACGCACATTGGTGGCGTGGCGGGGGTCCCCGGCACATGGCTATCACAAGCGAAAGGAGGTGATCCGATGTCTCATGGTTCAGCAATGGGGTCGGTTCAGTTCGTTCGGGGGACCGGCTTCTAAGACCCGATACGGCCTGCATCGGGGGGTATCCTCCCCCAATCAACGATGCCGGCAAGGGTTGAAGAGGCCGCATGGTCTCCCGGGCTGGAGCTCTCCGGCCGCTGACCATGTTTAGGGGTTGTCGGGCATACCCGGGAGGGATGCTCGGCAACCTCTTCTCATATCTGGCGCAGGGCGGCAGGGCGGCAGGCCCTCGACGCACGTGCGACACCTACCGACAGCCGCACATGATGCGCGATCCTCGCCTACGGCAGCCGTCGGGCCCTACCCGCGCATGCACCCTCCATTCACCACCTTTTCCCTCCACGCCAGACGGTGCGCTGGCAGGGCGACGACTGAGGCGTCAGGCGGCGTTGCGCCCGGGCTGCGGCGGTGTCCCTGGCAGGAGCGCGTAGAGCGCCGTCTCCTCGCGCATGATCCGGTGGTTCAGCGTCTGCACGATGCGGCGGGTTTCCAAGCCGAACCCGCGCCAGTCGGCTGCGATCCTGTCTGCGGGCCAGTCCGCGATATAGGCGCGGTACCGATGCGCCAGGTCCCCCATCTCGTCGGCGAAGCGATGCGCGAGCGCCGCCGCACGCGCATCGCTGCCCGCCTTCAGCCGCGGGTAGAGAAGATTGTCCTCCTTCGCGAGATGCGCGAGCAGCTTGCGGGTCAGCTGCCAGCGGATCCGCCCGACCGCATCCGGCCGCGGTGCCGCCGCGCCGACGCAGTCGACGAGCGCCGCGGCCAGATCCGTCAATTCCTCATGTTCCGCAGACAGCGTCAGTCGGCTGAGCATATCCGTCCCCCCTTGCCAAGACCAGTGGCATCGCCCCCCGGCGATCCGGGACTCGGCGTAAGGAGTACGGAGTTTCCCTTTCGTTAAAGCATCTTAGCCGGCATGCGGCACCCGACACGGCGCGCTTGCCCCGTCGCGCATCGCGCGCGTCCCGCGCGGGTCACGCCGGCTGCAGCAGCCCCTCTCCGGCTTCCCTCGCCCGTGCGATCTTCTCGCGCCACACCAGCGGCGCGAGCGCGTGGACGTTCTGCCCTTCCGCATCGACCGCGACGGTGACGGGGAAGTCCTTCACCTCGAACTCGTAGATCGCCTCCATGCCCAGATCGGCGAAGCCGACGACCTTGCTGCCCTTGATCGCGCGCGCGACCAGGTAGGCTGCGCCACCGACTGCCATCAGATAGGCCGACTTGTGGTCGCGGATCGCCTCCGTCGCCGCCGGCCCGCGCTCCGCCTTGCCGACCATCGCGAGCAGCCCCTGCTCCAGCATCATGCGCGTGAACTTGTCCATCCGCGTCGCGGTCGTCGGGCCGGCGGGGCCGACCACTTCCTCGCCGACCGGGTCGACCGGGCCGACGTAATAGATCACGCGCCCCCTGAAATCGACGGGCAGTTCCTCGCCCTTCGCCAGCATGTCGGCGATCCGCTTGTGCGCAGCGTCGCGCCCGGTCAGCATCTTGCCGTTGAGCAGCAGTCGGTCGCCATGCTTCCACGTCCCCACCACCTCGGGCGTCAGCGTGTCGAGGTCGACGCGGATCGCGGCGCTGTCGGGCTGCCAGTCGACCCTGGGCCATTCGTCGAGCTTCGGCGCCTCGAGGAACACCGGCCCGCTGCCGTCGAGCGTGAAATGCGCGTGGCGGGTCGCGGCGCAATTGGGGATCATCGCCACCGGCTTCGATGCGGCATGCGTCGGCCAGTCGAGGATCTTGACGTCGAGGATCGTCGACAGCCCGCCCAGCCCCTGCGCGCCGATGCCGAGCGCATTGACCTTGTCGAACAGCTCGATGCGCAGCGCCTCCAGATCGTTTTTCGGCCCGCGCGCCTTCAGCTGCGCCATGTCGATCTGGCCCATCAGCGATTCCTTGGCGAGCACCATCGCCTTTTCGGCGGTGCCGCCGATGCCGATGCCCAGCATCCCCGGCGGGCACCAGCCCGCGCCCATCTGCGGGATCATTTCCAGCACCCAGTCGACGATCGAATCGCTGGGATTCATCATCTTGAACTTGGTCTTGTTCTCGCTGCCGCCGCCCTTGGCCGCGACGTCGACATGCACCTGCGCGCCCGGCACCATCTCGACGTGTAGCACGCTCGGCGTATTGTCTCGCGTGTTGCGTCGCGTGAACGCCGGGTCCGCCAGGATCGAGGCGCGCAGCTTGTTCTCGGGGTGCAGATAGGCGCGCCGCACGCCCTCGTCGACGACTTCCTGCAGCGACCGGTCGCCCTCCAGGCGGCAGTCCTGGCCCCATTTGACGAAGACGGTGACGATGCCCGTATCCTGACAGATCGGCCGATGCCCCTCGGCGCACATCCGGCTGTTGGTCAGGATCTGCGCCATCGCATCCTTGGCGGCGGGGCTCTGCTCCGCGGCATAGGCTTCGCCCAGCGCGCGGATGTAATCCATCGGGTGGTAGTAGCTGATGAACTGCAGCGCGTCGGCGACGCTGTCGATCAGGTCGTCGGGGCGGATGGTCACGGGCGTCACGGAAGTCACGGGGGCGCAAGCTCCTTTTTACCTGGGCAGCCTTAGGCGCCCCCCCGCGCCAATCCAAGTCCCGTCCACCCGGCCGCATGGGTCGCTGCAAACCGCCCTCGGTCCGCCACCGCACCCACCCCTCGCAACCCTTCGGAAACGATTCGGCACATAAGGATCGGATATGCGGGCCTTTCTTCCAAAACCTGAGCAAGATACGGAAAAAGGCTCCGTCTGGCACCTGCTCGGCCTGAAGGAGGATCACGACGATCCGATCACGCGCCAGCATGCCGCGCGCCTGCGGACCGCCGCCGTGACCTGGCCCTTTGCCGGCATGATGGCAGTCGCCGCCGCGGCGGTGCTCCCGATCGTCGCGGTCGTTCAGGGACAGTCGTGGATCGCCGGCGTCTCCGCGCTGGAAGCCGCGGCGATGATCGCGCTGGCGGCCTGTCTGTGGCTGCTGCTGGGCCAGGGCGAACGCCAGCGCTGGCCCATCCACCTGCGCATGCGCGCGCTCGTCGTCGGCAGCGCGGGGATCGCGGCGACGCTGACCGCCATGCTGTGGACGACGACCGGCCTCGCCGACGGTCCGACGCAGACCGCGGCCTTCGTCGCCACGCTGGCCGCGCTGATCGCGACCGCGCTCGCGATCCATCCGCTACGCGCCGCGTCCCTGGGCTTCCTCACCAGCCTCGTCGTCACGCTCGGCGTCGTGTCGCAGCAATGGCTGGCGACGCTCCTCGCCGCCTGCTTTCTCGTCGCGCTCGTCGCCGCCGTCCTGCGCATCGCCCGCGTCGAGGCCGCCGCCGCCCGTGCGTCGATCCGCGACCGCGAAGCGGGCCAGTCGGCCGCGCGCATGATCGGCGAGTTCGAGGCGCATGGTAACGGCTGGTTCTGGCAGACCGATCGCTACGGACGCCTCACCTACCTATCGGACAAGGTCGCCGGCGACCTGACCTACGACGGGCAGGCGCCGATCGGGCAATTGCTCACCGACCTGTTCCAGATGGACAGCGTCGCGCCGGGCACGGAGCGCACGCTCGCCTTCCATCTCTCTTCGCGGACGTCCTTCGCCGACTATACCGTCCGCGCGGTGCGCGACGACGGCCAGCCGGAAGGGGAACGGCGCTGGTGGTCGATCTCCGGCCGTCCGCTGATCGACCATCTCGACCGGTTCCAGGGATTCATCGGCTCCGGCAGCGACCTCACCGAGCGGCGCCGTTCGGAAGCCGAGATCACGCGTCTCGCGCTGTTCGACAGCCTCACCGGCCTCGCCAACCGCCAGCGCATGCGCCACAGCCTGGACAAGACGCTGCAGCAGCAGGGCGCCTCCTATCGTCCCGCCGCGCTCTTCCTGATGGACCTCGACCGGTTCAAGGCAGTCAACGACACGCTCGGCCACCAGGCGGGCGACGCGCTGCTCGTCCAGGTGGCGCAGCGTCTCCAGCGCGGCGTCGGCGACGCGGGGCTCGTCGGCCGGCTCGGCGGCGACGAGTTCCAGGTGCTGCTCCCCGGCCTCGACAAGCGCAACGCCCTCGCCCAGCTGGCGCAGGAGCTGATCGAATCGCTGTCGCAACCCTATTTCATCAGCGGCACGTCGGTATCGATCGGCTGCTCGATCGGCATCGCCATCGCGCCCGACCATGGCGAGGATGCCGAGGAGCTGATCCGCAACGCGGACCTTGCCCTCTATGCCGCGAAGGCGGACGGGCGCGGCGTGCATCGCTTCTACACCGACGCGATGCTGGCCGGCGCGCGCACGCGCAAGCAGCTCGAGGACGATCTGCGCACCGCGCTCGCGGAGGGGCAGTTCCACCTCGTCTATCAGCCGCTGGTCGGCACGGTCGACGAGCGGATCGTCGGCTATGAGGCGCTGCTGCGCTGGAACCACCCGACGCAGGGGCCGATCTCGCCCGCCACCTTCATCCCCGTCGCTGAGGAATCGGGCCTGATCGCACCGATCGGCGAATGGGTGTTGCGGACCGCCTGCGCCGCCGCCGCGTGCTGGCCGCGCGCCGTCCGCGTCGCGGTCAACGTCTCGCCGCTCCAGTTCGCCAACCCGACGCTGCCCACGCTCGTCGCCAGCGCGCTTGCGCATGCCCGACTCGCCGCGCATCGGCTCGAGCTGGAGATCACCGAGACCGCGTTCCTCAACGATTCGTCGGACGCGATGTTCAAGGCGTTGAAGGGGCTTGGCGTGCGCCTGAGCCTCGACGATTTCGGCACGGGCTATTCCTCGCTCGGCTATCTCCGCAATGCGCCGTTCGACAAGATCAAGATCGACCAGTCGTTCGTGCGCGGCGCGGCGCAGCCCGCCAGCCGCAACGCGGCGATCATCAAGGCGATCGTCACGCTCGCCGACACGCTGGGGATGGAAACGACCGCCGAGGGCGTGGAGGTACAGGACGAGATCGCGCTGGTCCGCGCGCTGGGCGTCAGCCACATCCAGGGCTTCGTCTACGGCCCGCCCGTGCTCGACCCCGAGGTCGTCGGCCAGCTCGGCGGCGGCGTGATCGCGCCCACCGGCCACAAGGTCAGCCGGCGCCCGCGTACGAAGATGCTGCGCACCGCACGGATCACGGTCGGCAGCGCCACCGGCGACGTGCGCATCCGCAACATCTCGCCCATGGGGGTGATGGTTGAGGGGCTGTCGATCGCCGGCAATTCGGTCGGCATGGACGTGTCGATCGAGCTGGTGGAGCATGAAATGGTGCCCGCGCGCGTCGCCTGGGCCCACGACGGCCGGGCGGGGCTGCATTTTCTCCACGAATTCGACCTGTCGCGCCTGGCGCCCCAGCCGGCCCGCCCGCTGCGCCGCACCGCCTGACCCGCCATGGGCGGCGCGTGGCGCCGCAACCTCGCGCGGCCGCCCCTTCCGGCGAAGCGGCGGCGCCTGCCGTTCCCGCCCGTCTCGGACCCATCGGCGGCCGGTGAAAATTTTTTTCCAGGCGGCTTCTGCGCTTGCACTTTGGGAAACCCGCAGAAGTCCGCGCGTCGCGCGTTCGAGCCTGCTAGGACGGTCCGGAAACGACGGGAACCGGACGGCCGGCACGCCATTAATCCTCTTGCCTCCCGCGACGGTTTGCCACAATTTGTTGGGGTTGGTCTCGGGGGAGCACCCTACTACTGGTGTCGATCACATACCCTATATAGGGTGTGGAAAGGCGCCGCGCGCCCTCGACCAGGCGAAATATGTCGGGTCTCCGCCGATCGGCGCCATGGACGGAACAACCGCCCGTGCCGCTGCCGAAGCGCAGGCGAAGACGGATGTGAAGGAGCGCTTTTGGCGATGGATTTCAGGGATACGCAGGACGCAGTCATGACCACCGATATGCTCGCTCCCATCCTGGCTCAGGACCCCGCGTCCGGCGACGTCGCGGCGGCGCCTGCCGCCACCGGCAGTCGCGCGGTCGCGCGCCCCTATGCGCTCGACGTCGACCACGGCCGCGACGCGCTGCTCACCGACTTCGGCAAGGAGACGCTGAAGGATCGCTACCTGCTGCCGGGCGAGAGCTTCCAGGACCTGTTCGTGCGCGTCGCCTCCGCCTATGCCGACGACGCCGCGCATGCGCAGCGGATCTACGACTATATCAGCCGCCTGTGGTTCATGCCCGCGACGCCGGTGCTGTCGAACGGCGGCACGGGTCGCGGCCTGCCGATCAGCTGCTACCTCAACTCGGTGCCCGACAGCCTCAACGGCATCGTCGACACCTGGAACGAGAACGTCTGGCTGGCGTCGCGCGGCGGCGGCATCGGCACCTATTGGGGCAATGTGCGCGGCATCGGCGAGCCGGTCGGCCTCAACGGCAAGACCAGCGGCATCATCCCCTTCGTCCGCGTGATGGACTCGCTGACGCTGGCGATCTCGCAGGGCTCGCTGCGCCGCGGTTCCGCCGCCTGCTATCTCGACATCAGTCACCCGGAGATCGAGGAGTTCCTCGAGATCCGCAAGCCGTCGGGCGACTTCAACCGCAAGGCGCTCAATCTTCACCACGGCGTGCTGCTGACCGACGATTTCATGGAGGCGGTGCGCGATGGCCGGGAGTGGGAGCTGAAGAGCCCCAAGGACGGCTCGGTCCGCGGCAAGGTCGATGCGCGCGCGCTGTTCCAGAAGCTGGTCGAGACCCGCCTCGCGACCGGCGAGCCGTACATCGTCTTCGCCGATCACGTGAACAAGGCGATGCCGCGCCATCACCGCGAGCTGGGGCTCAAGGTGTCGACGTCGAACCTGTGCAGCGAGATCACGCTGCCGACCGGTGTCGACCATCTCGGCAACGACCGCACCGCGGTCTGCTGCCTGTCCAGCCTCAACCTCGAGACGTGGGACGAGTGGAAGGACGACAAGCAGTTCATCGAGGACGTGATGCGCTTCCTCGACAACGTGCTGCAGGATTACATCGACCGGCACGAGCCGGGCATGGAGCGCGCCGCCTATTCCGCCGGCCGCGAGCGTTCGGTGGGCCTGGGCGTGATGGGCTTCCACTCCTTCCTCCAGGCGCGCGGCCTGCCCTTCGAAGGCGCGATGGCGAAGAGCTGGAACCTCAGGATCTTCAAGCACATCAACGCGCAGGTGAATCAGGCGTCGATGACGCTCGCCGCCGAGCGCGGGCCCTGCCCGGATGCCGCCGACGTCGGCGTGATGGAGCGGTTCAGCTGCAAGATGGCGATCGCGCCGACCGCGTCGATCAGCATCATCTGCGGCGGCACCAGCGCCTGCATCGAGCCGATCCCCGCCAACATCTACACGCACAAGACGCTGTCGGGCAGCTTCTCGGTCAAGAATCCGTATCTGGAGAAGCTGCTCAAGGAGAAGTCCAAGAACTCCGACGCGGTGTGGAACTCGATCCTCGAGCATGGCGGCAGCGTCCAGCACCTCGACTTCCTCAGCCAGGAGGAGAAGGATTGCTACAAGACCAGCTTCGAGATCGACCAGCGCTGGCTGCTCGAGCTCGCCGGCGACCGCACGCCGTACATCGACCAGGCGCAGTCGCTGAACCTGTTCATCCCGGCGGACGTCGAGAAGTGGGACCTGCTGATGCTCCACTTCCGCGCCTGGGAACTGGGCATCAAGTCGCTCTACTACCTGCGCTCCAAGTCGGTGCAGCGCGCCGGCTTCGCGGGTTCGGGCGGCGTCGAGGCGGACAATACGATCAGCGCGCCCAAGTTCGAGATCGGCGAGACGACGGACTATGACGAATGCCTCGCCTGTCAGTGAGGTGCGGGCGGCTTCGGATCGCGTAGCGATCCGAAGACCCGCCACGGCGGGCAGCAGCGGCGGCAACGCCGCCGATGTCTGACGGCGTGGCGGATGTGGTCAGAAAGGCTGTCCTCACCCTCCCACCCGGCTGCGCCGGGCGGGCCCCTCCCTCTCCCGGGGGGAGAGGGGTTGAGGCGGCCGGCAATTCCCTCTCCCATGGGAGAGGGAGGGAGCCGCGAAGCGGCGGAAGGGTGAGGGCAGGTGCGCCTCTACGAGCGACAGCCGATCGGTACGGTTCCCCGCGCCCGACAGCTGCGCCGCGACGCGCCCGAGCCCGAACGCCGCCTGCTCCGCGCGCTACGCGAGGCCTATCCGGCGCTGAAATGGCGCCACCAGGCACCGGTCGGCCCCTTCTTTGCCGACATCCTGTGTTTCTCGATCCGCCTGATCATCGAGATCGACGGCGACGACCATGCGCTGAAACCGGAACGGGACGCGCAGCGCACCCGCTTCCTCGAATCCGAAGGCTATGTCGTGATCCGCTTCGCCAACGCCGATGTGATGACGAACCTCGACGGTGTCGTGGCGCGCATCGGCGCGAATCTGGCGGGCAAGCAAAAGGGTGGCACCGCATGACCGGTGCCACCCTCACCTTCCCACAGCCTGCGGCTGCGGGCCTCTCCCACGGGGGGAGAGGGAAAAAAGGCTCACGCCTCTTCGAACATGTCCTGCGCGTTCTGCGCGGTGGCCGACAGGCGGACGGTGTCGCCCTCGATCTCCGCGACCAGACCGGCGGGCAGGTAGTGATGCTTGGCGCCCTGCCCGTCCTCGGTGGAGGGCGAGTCGGTCTTGGTCAGCTTGATGCGCTCGCCCTCGACATGGTCGACGGTGCCGACATGAACGCCGTCGGCGCCGATGACCTTCATATGTTCCTTGATGTTGCTATGGTCGTGCATGCTGGGTCTCCTTCAAGGGGGTCGGACGCGAAACGAGCATCGCGGGGAATGGATGCATGATCCGCCAGGTCGCCATCATGTACGCGGTCGCCGCCTTGCTGCTGCTGGTCGGGGCGGGCTGCCTGCTGCTGCTGCTCCGCCCCGGCGGCGCGGCGCGCGCCTATGTGCTGCGCATGACGGGCATCATGGCGCTCGCCGCGGGCATCATGCTGGCCGCCGGCGCGGGCGCGATGCAGCGATGGAGCATGGCGGGATGAACAGGATCGTCTCGATCATCCCCTCCATTCTGATGGCGGCCTACGGTGGCCGCCTGCTGCTGGATACGCGCGGCCAGCTGGCAGAGGCGCAGGCGCGGCACGACCGCCTGCTGGGCGATCGCCTCGCCCGCGGCGCCGACGCCTACGCCGACGAGTTGCGCAGCCTGCAAGCCTATCGCCCGATCGCCAGCATACGGCAGCGGCGCCTGCTCGGCGCGCTGCTCTTTATCCTGTCCATCGCTTCTCTCAGTCTTCTTCTTTTTGTTCCGGAGTAACCCCCATGTCCCTCCTCCAAGCCTCCAAGCAGTACAAGCCGTTCGAATACCCCTGGGCGTTCGAGTTCTGGAAGCGTCAGCAGCAGCTCCACTGGCTGCCCGAAGAGGTGCCGTTGGGCGAGGATTGCCGCGACTGGGCGCAGAAGCTGACGGATCACGAGCGCAACCTGCTCACGCAGATCTTCCGCTTCTTCACGCAGGCGGACGTCGAGGTGCAGGATTGCTACCACGAGAAGTACGGCCGCGTGTTCAAGCCGACCGAGATCAAGATGATGTTGACCGCGTTCAGCAACATGGAGACGGTGCACATCGCCGCCTACAGCCATCTGCTCGACACGATCGGCATGCCCGAGAGCGAATATGGCGCCTTCCTCGAATATGCCGAGATGAAGGACAAGCATGACTACATGCAGAACTTCGGCGTCGACAGCGACGAGGACATCGCGCGCACGCTCGCCATGTTCGGCGGGTTCACCGAGGGCGTGCAGCTGTTCGCGAGCTTCGCGATGCTGATGAACTTCCCGCGCTTCAACAAGATGAAGGGCATGGGCCAGATCGTCAGCTGGTCGGTGCGCGACGAAAGCCTGCATTGCGAGGGCATCATCCGCATGTTCCACGCCTTCTGCCAGGAGCGGCAGTGCCTGACCAAGGCGGTGAAGGACGACATCGCCGACGTGTGCCAGACGACGATCCGGCTGGAGGACAATTTCATCGACCTGGCGTTCGAGATGGGCCCGGTCGAGGGGATGAAGCCCAAGGAGATCAAGAAGTACATCCGCTACATCGCGGACTGGCGGCTGGGCCAGCTGGGCCTGAAGCCGATCTACATGATCGACGAGCACCCGCTGCCGTGGCTGACGCCGCTGCTCAACGGTGTCGAGCACGCCAATTTCTTCGAAACCCGCGCGACCGAATATTCGAAGGCGGCGACCAAGGGCCAGTGGAACGACGTCTGGGACAGCTTCGACAAGCGCCAGAAGGCCAAGGGCGCCAAGCCGGCGAACGAGGACGCGGGCGCCGTCGAGGGTGATATGTTCTCGCGGGCCGGGGTAGCGGCGGAGTGACGGACTGAGGCAACAGATAGAACGATTTCGGACCATTTTGGCCTTGTGTAGCATTGGGAGCCCTATCCTTTTCCTTATGGAAAAGGATAGGCCCCAATGCCGATCGAGAATTTCATCCGTCTCGTCAGAGCCAATTGCCAGCAGAGAACGTTCTTCCACTTCACGGCAAACGAAAACGTCGCCTCGATTCGTGAACATGGCCTTCTAAGTATGGCGGAACTACGCCAACGGCGACTGAGGCACGTCGCTGGCGGCAATGCACTGAGCCAGGAACTGGATGCGCGAACGGGAATGGACCGCTACGTCCATCTGTGCTTCCGCAAAAAGCACGGCATGGCGCATCAGGCTATCGAAGAGCGTCGGGTGAGCGAACTTGCCTGGTTCTCGATCCTGCCAGAGGTCGTAAAAACTCCCGGCACCATGGTGACGCTGGACAATGCCGTCGCGAGAGACGTCCAAGCCATACCGATTTCACAGGCACTCGCTCACATGGACCTCGACGTGCTCTATACTAGGACGGATTGGGCGGATGCGGCCATCCAGGACCGGCTCCGTCGAGCCGAGCGGTACGAACTGCTTATTCCCACTCGGATCCCGCCGGCCTATATCCAATAGGCTATGGCCCAACGCCCCGTCTTCCTGCCGGCACTGACAGACGGCCCGCTGGTGCGGGAGGTTTCCATCCACTTTCCGTGGCATGCCGGCATGGCCGCCAGCCAGAAAAAGAAGAACGTGGCGGAGCTGCATCACCGCGCCGCAGCGCAAGGGCTCACGCCCCTGCTGGAAATATCCAGCAAATCGGAACGGGAGATCGGACGGAAACTGAGCGCGTTCAGCTTGAAGACGGCGATAGACGGGCGGGAGACCACGCTCGAATGCGCCTTTCAGGGAAGCAAGGTTTTCGAAGGCGGCGGCCCCTATGTCGATTTGTACTGGGTGGACAGCCGCGAGGCCAAGCGCGATCAACGTCTGCGGGATTCCGGCAAATTGCGCGGCTTCCGGTTCGAGGGGGCGGACTTTCCCCTCTCTCCTGCCACGGCCTTCTACGACTGGCTCTACATTCGCGCGCTCTATCCTCATCGGGACTGGCTAAGGCGGCTGAGCCAGTGCGCCGGCTTTACCGACATCGAGTTCAATCCCGAAAAGTCGTTGAATTGTCAGGCCCGCTCCTGCGCGACCTTCCTGTCGCTGCAACGGCGCGGCGAACTCGACGAATGCTCGACGTCCTTCGCGTACTTCGCGGATATCCTGTCACGATCGAGCGTGTAGCCTTACCTCTTCAAGGCCCATTCCAGGCAAACGCTAGCCGAAGGATGCTAGCGCGCTCATCCGCCCCGCAGCATGATCCTCCCGCGTGCTCCTGCGTACGCAGGAGCCCAGGGTCACGGACGCTGCGCTCCTATACTCTGGGTTCCTGCGTGCACAGGAACACAGGCCGTTCACCCGGAGCCGTCGGAGCGCCCGTCGCGTCCGGCCGCAAATTCCGCCACGATCGCGTCGGCCGGGATCATCGCGGACCCGTCACGACACTGCGCCAATCCCCGCTCGATCTTCGCTCGCTTCCACGCGGCATAACCCCCGTCACGCGCGTCGCTCACAACGGCCCATTCCCCGCAAACCCCAGCCGCGTGATCCCCGCGCGCTTCACCGCCGCCAGCGTCTGGTCGAAGCGTTCGTAACGGGTCTCCGGGTCGGTGCGCATCACCAGCAGGCCGTTGGGATCCGCCTTCACCGCCGCCAGCCGCGCGAGCAGCGCGGCGTCGGCCACCGGCGCGCCGTCGAGCGTCACGCCGCCTGCCCGAGTCAGTTCCAGCCGGTGGACGTTGCGCGGCACATAGGCGTCGGGCGCATCCTGCGGCAGGTCGATCGGCACCTTGTGCAGCACCTGCGGCAGGGTCAGGATCATCATCACCAGCAGCACCAGCATGACGTCGATCAGCGGCGTGATGTTGAGCTCCGACAAGGGCTCGCCGACCGGCGCGGCGACATAGGAAGGGGCGAAGGCACGCTGGCGTCGCATATCACGTCTCCCGTCAATGTGATGTTATGGCATCACGTTTACAGGACGGCGTCAAGCGGCTTCGTGCGACCGGTCCGCGTCGGGGCGACGCCGATCCTGCGCTGGAACTCGGCTCTGGGTCCGGCAGTAGAGCATGATGACATTCCGTTGATCCGTCATTGCGCGCGGAGCGAAGCAATCCAGAGCCGGACCAGTAAGGGCTGGATTGCTTCGCTACGCTCGCAATGACGGCGTGGTTCGACCCGATGTCATCCCGCCATAAGTCCGGCGCCGGGGTCGGTCCTCACCCTGCCCCGTTACCCCCGCGCGCCACCTCCGCGTGTCACACCGGGCCCGTCACTCCCGCCGGAACCAGCCCGCGATCCGCGCCAGCACCCCGCCGCGCGCCACGGGCGCGTCGCCATAGTTCAACGGCGGGTCCGCCGCCGTCAGGCCGGGGCCGCATCGCACCGTGTCGATCGCCTCGCGCAGCTTCACCGCCCCGTCGCGCTCGCCCGCCTTGTCGAGCAGCCCCACCGCCATCAGCATCAGCGTCATCGCCGTTTCCACCGTCTTCGTCATAACACCCCCCTTCGGGAAGCCGCCGGCGTGCCCACCGGGGGCACGCCGTCGCTTCGAAGAACCGGGTGGTGGAAACCTAAGCAGAGCTAGGCGCGGACGCCTTTAGCCGGGTGGCCTGGACATGCGCGTCCGCCACCCGGTCGTATCGAGACCGGCTCTTGTCTTGCGAGGATTCTAGGCCCCGCCCGCGTCTCCGCGGGAAGCGGCATCCTAAGCCCGAGGACGCAGAGCGGCAAGCTTCGCACCCGGCGGTAGCCGGCTTTCCGACCGATGCGAAGCGATCCCGCCGCCACCCCTTTGAAAAGCCGACAGGATCAGCCGGCCGCCCCCCTTGCCGCCCGTCGCCGGCTGCCCGGCACACCCCTCCGCCAACGCCATCACGCGCGTGCGCAAGCTCGAGAACCGCATCCGTTACCCGCCCCGGCCATCCGCATGCCCGTACCAACCATCTGGACAAATCGAGCCTATTTGGTTATATTGGTGCAAGGAGAATGACGCGAGGAGTCGACCATGCCCGCCCTGCCCGATCCGTCCGCCCCGTCCGCAAAAGCCGCCGATGCCGGGCCGCCCGCCTATCGCGCGCCGACGCTGCGCACGCGCGCGGACGGCTGGACGGTGGATCGGCAGCGCCGCTTCCTCGCCACGCTCGCCGAAACGGGCAGCGTCGCCGCCGCGGCGGAGGTGGCGGGGATGAGCGCGCGCTCCGCCTATCGGCTGCGCCTCCATCCCCGCGCCGCCGCCTTCGCGCATGCCTGGACGCAGGCGCAGCTCGCCGCCGGGCACCGGCTGCTCGCGGTCGCCTATGATCGTGCGATCAACGGCGCGATCCGTACGAAGTGGAAGGACGGCACGATCGTGTCGGAGACGCGCGTGCCGTCGGATCGCATGACCGAATTCCTGCTGGCGAAGACGATGCCGCACCTGTTCGGGCCGACCTCCGCCAGCAACGCCTTCGGCACCGACCGCGTCGGCGTGGCGCAGCGCGCGCTGCCCGGTGCGCTCGACCAGCTGTGCGACGTCGCGGCGGAGGATTGCCCCGACGCGCCGCACGATGCGGATACGCTGCACGACGACGATCCGACGCTGCGCTGCTGAGCGCACCGCACCCGCGCCGCCCGCGCGGCGGCGGTGCCGTCCGGGATGAAGGCGAAACACCGTGACCTTAGCGACCTTTCGGGCGCCACGGGGGCGCTTTAACCCTGTCCCGCAACGCGATCGCAAGCGCGCGTGCCACAGGACGGCGGGTGCGATGATCCCCGGCCCCCGCCTCTTCCGCAGCCGCTGGGCCGCCCTGCTCTGGGCGGCGGGGCTGTTATGGGCGGTGGCCGACATGGCGGGCGGCCTGACGGGGCCGCATCGCGCGCCCCCCGCCACGCCCGGCGCGTCGCCGACGCCAGAGGCCACGCCCGACGGCTCGCCCGCGCAGGACCCCGACGTGGCGGCGCTGGTCAACACGCTGGGCTGAACCGGGGCGGGCTGAACCGGGCGGCCGGGCGCGCGCCTGTTGCCCGTGTCGTTTCCTGAACGGAACGTTGTCGTGGGTTCATGCAACCGTCACTATCCGGACCGCGTTGGTTGAACATGATTTTCGGATGAAAGGGAGTGTTACGATGCGCAAGTTCATGCTGGCCCTCGGCTGTACCGCGATGGTGATCCCGGCGACGATGGCGGTGCCCGTGTCGCAGGCGGGTGCCCAGCGCTACAAGTATCGCGAGTGGCGCGACGATCGCGGCCGCCTGCGCTGCCGCAAGCCGGACGGCACCACCGGCCTCGTCGTCGGCGGCGTCGCGGGCGCGCTGCTCGGGCGCACGATCGACACGCGCGGCGACCGCACGCTCGGCACGCTGGGCGGCGCGGTGGCGGGCGGCCTGCTCGGCCGCGAGGTCGACCGCAGCAGCCAGCGCAGCCGTCGCGGCTGCCGCTGATCCGGCCGGCGGCCGGGTGACGCTCATCTTCGCGTCATTTTCCGGTTGCCGCCAAATGCGCGTTCACGCGTTGGGCCGGGGCGTCGCGAGCAATCGCGGCGCCCCGTTCTCGATGACTTGAGGAGACAGACGATGGTGACGCGCTCGGGCTCGGCCCGCTACGAAGGACTCGGCAAGGATGGCAAGGGTCACGTCTCGACGCAGTCGGGCGTGCTCAGCGACACGCAATATGGCTTCAACACCCGGTTCGAGGATGGCGCCGGCACCAATCCCGAAGAGCTGATCGCCGCCGCGCACGCCAGCTGCTTCACCATGGCGCTGTCCTTCGCGCTGGCGCAGGCCGGTCACAGCCAGGGCACGCTCGAGACGACCGCCAAGGTGACGCTCGACAAGGACGGCGACGGCTTCACGATCACGCGCTCTGCGCTGACGCTGAAGGGCCATGTCGACGGCATCGACCAGGCGGAGTTCGAGCGTATCGCCAACGAGGCCAAGGCCGGCTGCCCGGTGTCGAAGGTGCTCAACGCCGACATCACGCTCGAAACCACCTTCGGCTGAAGGCCGGCGGCCGTCATCCCGGTCTGCGGATCGGGATGACGGAATGGGCAGGCTCCCTGTCCCGATCATGAACCGGATGTAGTTTTCCGTTCACGCAACTGTCACCCGCGCGGGCCGTTTTCCTGACCTGCATTATGAAGGAGAGCTCAGATGCGTAACGCCTTTCTGATGGCCGCGCTGGCCGCCACCACCCTGGCGGCGATCCCCGCCGCGGCACAGGACACGCCGTGGCAGGCGAACCGCGAGTATCGCAAGGAGGTGCGCGACGCGCAGCGCGACTATCGCCGCGACCTGCGCAACGCCGATTCGCCGCGCGACGTGCGGGAGGCGCGGCGCGATTATCGCGACCAGGTCCGCGACGCCCGCAAGGACCGTCGCGAAGACCTGCGCGACATCCGCCAGGACCGCCGCGACGATTGGCGCGGCTGGCGCAATTATGACTACAACCGCCTGCCGCCGGGCCAGCGCGCTTATTATGCCGACCGTTACTATCGCGACGGCCGCTACTACCAGCCGCGCCGGCTGACCCGGAACGACCGCGTCTACCGCGGCAACGACGGGCGCTACTATTGCCGCCGGTCGGACGGCACGACGGGTCTGATCGTCGGTGGCCTGGCGGGCGGCGTGCTCGGCAACGTCATCGCCGGCGGCGGCTCGCGTCTGCTCGGCACGGTGATCGGCGGCGCCGGCGGCGCGCTGCTCGGCCAGTCGGTGGACCGTGGTCAGGTCGTCTGCCGCTGATCGGCTGATCGGCTGACCTGCGAAGGGCGGGGCCCGGCGAGCGATCGCCGGGCCCCGTCCCGCGTCAGAGGATGCCGCCGCCCAGGCTCAGGCGGATGGCGAAGATGACGATCAGGATCAGGTTGAGGTTACGGCCGCCGTTGCTCGACGACAATGCGCCCACCGCCGCCCCGACGATCCCGATCGGAATGACCAGCCAGTTGAGCCAGCCCAGCAGCGGCACGAAGGCGGTCAGTCCCAGCACCAGGGTGACGAGGCCGATCAGCACGGAGATGATGTTGAGCATGTCCGCAAAGATGGCCCCTGCGCCCCGGCAGACAAGCCCCGACGCCCCGCCCTGCCCCGGCACGTCCCGCCCCGGCACGTCCCGCTCCGGCACGGCGACGCGGTCGCGCCGGGTTAACCACGCTTGTCGCTTGTTCCTTAGCGGCGGCCGCGGCACGGTCCCGCCCGTGTTGCCGACTCGCGCCCTGCCCCTGCTGCTCGCCCCGCTGCTCGCCGCCTGCGGCAAGCCCGCCGCGCCGCCGCAGCAGGATCTCGACAGCCTCGACCGCGAGCTGACCGAGGGGGCGAAGCCCGCCAACCAGCGCGACCCCGCGCTCACCGCGGCGCTGCGCGACCAGATCATGGTCGATCCGGCGATGACGCAGAGCGCCAACACCAATGTCGTCCGCCCGCCCAGCCGCCCCGATGCCGGCTCGGTGCCGCCCGACGACGCCGGCGCCCGCCCCGACGGCGTGACCGCCGCCGACCTCAAGCCGGTCCCAGCGGCGAAGGGCGATTGTCCGGCGTGCCGCAAGGCGGACGGCGCGCTGACGCTCGGCGAGCTCGCCCGCCGCCAGGCACCGGCGACGGCGGCCTGTGCGCAGGCGGTCTCCTATTCGGCCGGCTGGGCGAACCGCCTTCCCGCCGACGTCCCGCTCTACCCCGACGCCCGCGTCCTCGAGGCCGCCGGCAACGACGCCTGCGGGCTGCGCATCGTCAGCTTTGCCAGCAGCGCGCCGACCGGCCGCATCCTCGACTGGTATAATGCCCGGGTCACCCGCGCCGGCTATTCGGCGGAGCATCAGGCCGACGGCGCCCGCCACGTACTCGGCGGCACGCACGGCGATGCCGCCTTCATCCTCTACGCCACCCCCCGCCCCGGCGGCGGCACCGACGTCGACCTCGTGACGCGCTGACGCGCCGTCGCAGCGGCATTTCCCTTCCTCGCCCATTTCCGGTAGGGGGCTGCCATGCCTCTCGTCCTCGTCATGCTCGGCGGCGCGCTCGGTAGCGGCGCGCGGCACCTTGTCGGCCGCGCCACGCTGCACCTGCTCGGCCCCGCTTTTCCCTACGGCACGCTCGCCGTGAACCTGATCGGCGGGGTGCTGATGGGCCTGCTCGTCGGCAGCCTGGCGCGGCTCGGTTCGGGCGGAGAGACGTGGCGCCTGTTCCTCGGCGTCGGCGTGCTCGGCGGCTTCACCACCTTCTCCTCCTTCTCGCTGGACGCGGTGACGATGATGGAGCGCGGCGCCGCCCCGCTCGCACTCGTCTATGTGCTCGTCTCGGTGACGGGATCGATCCTCGCGCTCGCCGGCGGCCTTGCCCTGGCACGGGGCATGGCATGAGCGACGCCGTCCGCCAGTTCACCGTCGGCATCGACGACGACGGCATCCGCCTCGACCGCTGGTTCAAGCGCCACCTGCCCGAGACGAGCTTCACCGTCGTCGCGAAATGGGCGCGCACCGGGCAGCTCCGCGTCGACGGCGCCCGCGCCACGCCCGGCGATCGCATCGCCGCCGGCCAGGTGCTGCGCGTTCCCCCGGCCGAAGCTGCTCCCGTCGCGGCGAGCCCACGCCCGCAGCGCGAGCGTGTCCCCCTGACGGATGACCAGATCGCCTTCGCCCGCGAAATGGTCATCCACAAGGATGCGCAGGCGCTCATCCTCAACAAGCCGCCCGGCCTGGCGACGCAGGGCGGCACCAAGACGACGGAGCACGTCGACGCGCTGCTGGATGCGTTGCAGTTCGAGGCGGAGAGCCGACCAAAGCTCGTCCACCGTCTCGACAAGGACACGAGCGGCGCGCTGCTCGTCGCCCGCACCAGCCGCGCCGCGGCCTTCTTCGCCAAGGCCTTTTCCGGCCGTACCGCACGCAAGGTCTATTGGGCGCTGGTCGTCGGTGTGCCCTCGATCGACGACGGGATGGTCGACCTGCCGATCGCCAAGCAACCCGGCACCGGCGGCGAGAAGATGCACGTCGACGAGGAAAACGGCCAGCCGTCCCGGTCGCGCTACCGGGTGATCGAACGGGCGGGCAATCGCTGCTGCTGGGTGGAGCTCCAGCCCTTCACCGGCCGCACGCACCAGCTGCGCGTCCACATGGCGGCGATCGGCCATCCGATCGTCGGCGACGGGAAATATGGCGGCCCTGCCGCCTTCCTGACCGGCGGGATCAGTCGCAAGATGCACCTGCATGCGCGCCGCATCCGCGTCGACCATCCCGACGGCGGGTCGCTCGACGAGGTCGCCGCGCTGCCGACGCACTTCGCCGAAAGCCTGGCGAGCCTCGGCTTCGAGGAGGCGCAGGGCGATGCCATGCCGCTCGAGGAACCGAAGAAGGGCCCGCCTCCGAAGGCGGTCCTCAAGCAGCGGGCGAAGGCGCATGCCAAGACGATGCGCAAGGAACACCGCGGCGAGCGTCGCCGGCGTGGCAATCGGGACTGATCGGGATGCCGCGTCTCGCCGTGTTCGATTGCGACGGCACGCTCGTCGACAGCCAGGCCAATATCTGCCGGGCGATGGAGGAGGCGTTTGCCATCGCAAATCGTCCCGCCCCGCCCCGCGCGGCGATCCGCCGAATCGTCGGGCTCAGCCTGGTCGAGGCGTTGCAAGCGCTGCTGCCGCAAGACGACGACGCGACGCATCGCCGCATGGCGGCCGATTACAAGCAGGCCTTCTTCGACCTGCGCACCAGCGGCGACATGGCGGAGGAACCCCTGTTCGACGGCATCGCCGCCGTGATCGACCGGCTGGAGACGGACGGCTGGCTGCTCGGCGTTGCGACCGGCAAGTCCGACCGCGGGCTGGCGCACATCCTGGCGCATCACGGCCTGACGCATCGCTTCGTCACGCTGCAGACGGCGGACCGGCATCCTTCGAAACCGGATCCGTCGATGTTGCTCGCCGCGATGGCGGAGGCAGGCGCGGCCGCGCATGAGACCTCGATGATCGGCGACACCAGCTTCGATATGGCGATGGCGAAGGCCGCGGGCGCGCGCGCGGTGGGGGTCGCCTGGGGCTATCACGATCGCGACGACCTCGCCCGCGCCGGCGCGGATGTCGTCGCCGAAGAGGTGCACGCGCTGCCGGGGATGCTCGCATGATGCCGCAGGACCGGCTCGCGTTGCGGCGCTGGATGGCGCTCGTCGGCATCCGCCTGGCCGGGACTGCCGGTGCGGTATTCGGTATGATCCTCGCGGCGCGAACGCACGATATCCCGGTCAAGGTCCTCGGAGTCGCGATCGTCCTGTCCGCGCTGGCGGTGATCGCGATCGTGCCCGCCAGCCTCGCGCACCGCTGGCGGAGCCCGGGCGCATGAAACGTTTCTGGCAGCTGGCGCAGGTCGATGCCGATCGCGTCGTGACGCTGGACGGGCGGCCCGTGCGTACGCCCGGTCGCACGCCGCTCGCGCTGCCGAACGATGCCCTGGCGGACGCGGTTGCGGCGGAATGGAACGCGGTCGGGGACACCCTGGACCCGCGAGCGATGCCGCTCACCGGCCTCGCCAATGCCGCGATCGACCGCGTCGGGCCCGAGCATGGCGCATTCGCCGCCGGTCTTTCCGCCTATGGCGAGAGCGATCTGCTTTGCTATCGCGCCGCGGAGCCCGAACAATTGGCCGACCGCCAGGCCGCGGCATGGGACCCATGGCTGGACTGGGCGCGGAGCCGGTACGACGTGCACTTCGTGGTCACGCAGGGCATCGTCCATCAGGCGCAGCCCGCAGCGACCCTGGCGCGGCTGGGTGAGGCGGTTGCGGCGCTCGACGGCTTCCGCCTCGCCGCTTTGTCACCCATCGTGACGATCACCGGATCGCTCGTGCTCGCGCTCGCGCTGATCGAGCGTGCAGGCGACGCCGATACGATCTGGGCGGCCGCTAATGTCGATGAGGACTGGCAGGCCGAGCATTGGGGACGTGACCCCCTCGCCGAGCAGGCCCGCGCCGGCCGTCGCCACGACTATGACGCCGCGGTGCGCTTCCTCGGCGCGCTGGACTGACCCTTATGCTTCCGCGTGGCCGATCTGGCCGCTATCGACGTCGAGGTCGCGCAGGTCGCGCCCTCGCGTCTCCTGCCCGAACCTAGCAACGAGCGCCAACGCGACGACCGTCGGCACCATGACCAGCGTCGCCGCCTTGCCCATCGACAGCGAGATGCCGGCGATCGTCAGTCCCTGTGCGATCAGACCCCCGGCCTTGGTACAGGCCGCGACCCAGCCCGTCGCGCGGCCACGGACCTTCAGAGGGAAGCTTTCCGCGGTATAGGGCAGGACGATCGCAATGATGCCATTGGTCCCGACGATCAGCAGGGCCACCGGCAGCACCGGGCTGCCCGTTCCCGCCAGTTCGAGTCGCAGGACGAGCACCAGCCCCGCCAGCGTCAGCGCGATCATCGTCGCTAGCGCCCATTTGGTGCTCCAGCGGCTATAGAGCAGCGCCGCGACGAAGACGGTGGGAAAGGCGATCAGCGCGCTTTCGGCCAACAGCCGGCTCGAGACCCCGACCGAATAGCCCTTGGCGACAAGATCGGCGGGCAGCCACAGCAGCAACCCGAAATTGATCAGCCCCCAGGACAGCGCGCAGATACTCAGCGCCGCGAGCTTGCCGTAGAGCCCGAGGCCGGTCAGCGCATGCGATCCGCGCTTTTCCGCCATCACCGCAGGTCCAGCCTGCCGCACCTTCGCGCCGAACCGGCGCATCACCGCCTCCGCTTCCGTGGCGCGTCCCCGCGCCAGCAGGAATTTCGCCGATTCCGGGATGAGTGCGCCGAGCAGCACAAGCGTAAGTCCCGTCGGCAGGTTGGCGAGCCACAGGATGCGCCAGCCAAAGACCGGTTGCAGCACGGCGGACAGGCCGCTCGCGGCGAAATAGCCGCCGACTGCGCCCAACCCGCCGACCAGCACGAGGCTCCAGCCGCGGTGGCGGCTCGGCATCATCTCGGCGAGCAACGCATAGGTGACCGGCAGCATCCCGCCCGCCGCCGCCCCCATCATGAAGCACATCGCGATGTTCCAGGCGAGGCTGGGCATCGCGCCGCAGATCGAGGTGCCGACGAACATGACCGCGGACAGCAGGATCGACGCCTTTCGCCCGTAGACATCGGCAATCCACCCCCACAGCACCGACCCCGTGACGGTGCCGGCGAGCGCGAAGAAGGGGACGAGCGACACCGTCCGCTTCGGGACGCCATATTCGCCGATCATCCCAGGCACTGTGAAGCCGAGCGATGCAGGCTTCATCACGTCGATGATGAGGGCGACGACGAGCACCGCCATGAGCCCCCAATGCGCGGCTGATAGGGGCGCATCCTCCGGCGCGGCGATCACGATATCCGCCGCCGCAGCGCGCTGGGCCGCCACATTGCGCGGCAGCAGGCCGTAGGCAGCCAGCAGGGTCCCCGCGACGATCGACGCCATGCCGGCCAGCATCAGCGGGTCCATCGGCATTCCCGCCAGCCGGTAGTGCATCGTCCGCGCCATCGCGAACATCGGCAGGTGCGCAAGCACGCCGAGCGTCACCGCAACACAGCCCAGGACGAAGGCCCATGTCGCCTGCCGGCCGCTCAACGTGCTGCTCATACCGCCCCTCCCCTACCGATCACGTCGATAGCAACAGCCTGATGCGTGAGGGAAGAGGGCGCGATCAGCGCGTCAGCTTGCGGATGAAGCCGATCAGGCCAGTCTGGCGGGACCGCTTCAGCCGCTCCGCTGCCAGGATCGTGCGCACGCCTTCGAAACAGCGTTCGACATCGTCGTTGACCAGCACATAGTCATAGCCGTCCCAGTGGCTGACCTCGTTCGCCGCGCGCGCCATGCGCGCCTCGATCACCTCGGCCGAGTCGGTGTTGCGATTGGTCAGCCGCGAACGCAGTTCTTCCATCGAGGGCGGGAAGATGAAGACCCGCACCACATCGCCCCCGGCGATTTGGAACAGCTGCTGCGCACCCTGCCAATCGATGTCGAACAGCACGTCCTTGCCCGCCGCCAGCATAGACTCGACCTGCGCGCGGGGCGTGCCGTAGCGATGGTTGAAGACGTGCGCCCATTCCAGGAATTCGTCTTCCGCCACCATCCGGCGGAATTCCTCGAGATCGACGAAATGATAATCCTTGCCCTCGACCTCGCCGGGTCGCATCGGGCGCGTCGTCGCGGAGACCGACATGGCCAGTTCCGGATCGGCGGCGAGCAACTTGCGCGCGATGGTCGATTTGCCCGCACCCGAAGGCGAGGAAAGGACGAACAGGACTCCACGACGCTTGAAGTTGTGCGGATCGGCAGGGGTCGTCGGCATGTGCGCTAGTGACGCGCGAAGGCCGCGGGCGTCAAGCACCCGCGGCCTGCTGCACTGCGGAAAATTTTGAGACGACTGGCTTCAGGCGAGCGTGCCGCGCTTTGCCAGCTTTCGGCGATCATAGGCTTTTTTAGCCACATAGCCCCCACCGATCAGCATGCCGAGCGGACCCATGCGGCGCAGCACGCCAGCGGCGATCACGCCGGTCAATGCACCCTTGGCACCGTCCGAGCCATCACGACGGTCCAGTTCGCGCCCGACGAGCGCCCCGATAATCTTGCCGATCATGCCTGTTCCTTTCCGAAAACCTGGTCCTTCAGCTCCGCCGCACCGCGCAGAACCGCCCATCCCACCGCATAGGTGACGGCGATCGGCAGCACGACCTTGAGCACATTGGCGGTGACTGCGCCGATGATTGCGCCGTCTGCCACGCCGTCGTCACCCGACAGAGAATCGATCGCGCCGCCGATCAGCGCGCCTATCGTCGTTGCGCTCATGATTGCCTCCCGAAGCTTGCGGGGATCCAATCGCCGGAAGCGGGCAGTTGTTCCGGAAGGGACTTATCGTCCGACCATGTCGCTCGGCCGCACGAGGCGGTCGAACGTCGACTCGTCGATTAGGCCGAGCGCCAGCCCTGCCTGTCGCAGCGTCCCGCCCGTCTCATGGGCATGTTTGGCGATCTTCGCGGCATTGTCGTAGCCGATCTCGGGCGCGAGCGCGGTGACGAGCATCAGCGATTGCTCGACCAGCGTTGCGATCCGCGCCTCGTTCGCGCGCATACCCTCGACGGTACGAGTTGCGAAGCTTTCCATTCCGACGCTGAGCAGGTCGATGGACCGCAGCACGTTCGCGCCGATCAGCGGCTTGAACACGTTGAGCTCCATATGCCCCTGCAGACCACCGACGGTGACGGCCACGTTGTTGCCCATCACCTGGGCGGCAACCATCGTCAGCATCTCCGCCTGCGTCGGATTGACCTTGCCGGGCATGATCGAGCTGCCCGGTTCGTTGGCCGGCAGCTCCAGTTCACCCAGCCCCGATCGCGGGCCCGAGCCGAGCAGCCGGATATCGTTGGCGATCTTCGTCAGCGCGACCGCCAGCACGTTGAGCGTGCCGTGCAGATCGACCAGCCCGTCGTTGGACGCCAGCGCCTCGAACTTGTTTGGCGCCGTGACGAACGGGATACCGGTCAGCGTCGCGATCTCGGCCGCGACATCCTCGGCGAAGCCGTCCGGTGCGTTGAGGCCCGTGCCCACCGCCGTCCCGCCTTGTGCTAACGGCAGGATGTTGCGTTTCACCGTTCCTTCGATCCGGTCGCGGGCGTTGGCGAGCTGCTGGACGTAGCCGGACACCTCCTGCCCCAGCGTCAGCGGGGTGGCGTCCTGCAGATGCGTGCGGCCGATCTTGACGATACCGTTCCACGCCGCCGCCTTGGCGGCCAGGGCAGCGTGAAGGATCGCGAGCGCCGGCAGCAGCCTGTCGCGCACCGCCAGCGCCGCTGCGACATGCAGCGCGGTGGGAAAACTGTCGTTGGACGATTGGCCGCGGTTGACGTCGTCATTGGGATGAACGGGCGCCTTGCCGCCGCGTTGGCCCGCCAGCATCTCGTTGGCGCGACCGGCGATCACCTCGTTGACGTTCATGTTCGACTGCGTTCCCGAACCCGTCTGCCAGATGACGAGGGGGAACTGGTCGTCGAGCTTGCCCGCGACGATCTCCTGCGCGGCGGTCTCGATCGCCTCGGCCTTGTCAGCGGGCAGGCCGTGCCGTCGGTTCACCCGCGCCGCCGCCTGTTTCACGATGGCTAGCGCATGGACGATACCGATCGGCATCCGCTCTCGCGCATCGAAGGGAAAATTCTCCAGGCTCCGCTCGGTCTGCGCGCCCCAATAGGCGTCGGCGGGGACCTCGATGGGGCCGATCGAATCGGTCTCGGTGCGGGTATCGGTCATGTGAACGTGAACCTGCGGCGTCGGGGTTGGTTGCGGCTTCGCCATAACGCCGCGCCGTCGTTCATGCCAAGGCAGCCCCCCGACACGCGGTCCGGGACAAAGCTGATACCCCCGCGCGTCAGCCTGATCGTCATCCCGGCGAAGTCCGGGACCCATCAGTCCGCATTGCAGCGGCGTCGCGCCATCGCTCGCCAAGCGCGTGGATAGGTCCAGCCAATGGACGTAATGATGAGGATCGGCGGGGCGCGTCGCCGGCTAGACGCTTCGCAGCGCTCCTCGCGCCCTATTTCTTCCGCTTGAAATCGACGCTGACGACGTTCGATCCGTCCTCGACCGGGGTCACCGTCGGGCCGTCGTTCTCCGCCTCGTCATGCGGCTCGGGGCCGTCATCCGGGTCCTCGGTCGCCTGGAAGCGCAGCTCGAAGTTGACCGCCGGGTCGTGGAAGCCGGTGATCGCCGAATAAGGAATGACCAGCTTCGAAGGTACCTGGTTGAAGCTAAGGCCGACGGAGAATTTGCGCTCGTCCACCGTCAGGTCCCAGAAACGGTTCTGCAGCACGATCGTCATCTCGTCCGGGAACCGCTCGATCAGCCGCCGGGGAATGTCCACGCCCGGCGCCTGGGTCTTGAAGGTGATGTAGAAATGATGGTCGCCGGGCAGCGCGCCCGTCTCGGCCACCGAGCCCAGCACGCGACCGACGACGGCGCGCAGCGCCTCCTGGACGATCTCGTCATAGGGGATCAGGCTATCGGGCAGTCCGTCGGTCATGCGCCCTTGGGTAGCGGCTTCGCATGGCCGGTCAAGATTGTGCGTGACGACACACGCTTCTATGGGCCGAACCGATATGCGCACCGCCACGATCAACCGCTCCACCGCCGAGACGCGGATCGACGTCACCGTCAATCTGGACGGCACCGGCGTCTATGCCATCCATACCGGCATCGGCTTCCTCGATCACATGATCGAGCAGCTATCGCGCCACGGTCTGATCGACATCGACCTCAAGGTCGAGGGCGACTTGCACATCGACGGCCACCACACCGCCGAGGACTCGGCGCTCGCGCTCGGCCAGGCCATCGCCAAGGCGCTGGGCGACAAGCGTGGCATCCGACGCTACGGCGACGCGCTTTCGCCGATGGACGAGACGCTGACCCGCGTCGCGCTCGACATTTCGGGCCGGCCCTGGCTCGTGTGGAAGACGGCGTTCACGATGACCCGGCTCGGCGACCTCGACACCGAACTGATCGAGCACTGGTTCCACAGCTTCGCCCAGACCGCCGGCCTGACGCTGCACGTCGAGACGCTCTATGGGCAGAACAACCACCATATCGTCGAGAGCGCGTTCAAGGGGCTTGCCCGCGCGCTTCGCGCCGCGGTGGAGATCGACCCGCGCAAGGGCGACGCCATCCCGTCGACAAAGGGGATGTTGTGAGCGACCCCTTCGTCAGGCCGGACGCACCGCTCTGCGTGGTATCGCTGCACTACGACGCGCCGCTGGACGCGATCGACGCGCGGATGGCAGCCCATGTCGCCTGGCTGCGCAAGGGCTATGACGCGGGACTAATCCTGGCGTCGGGCCGCAAGGTGCCGCGGACGGGCGGCGTCATCGTCATGCGCGGCGACGCGGAGCGGGTGCAGGACCTGATCGCCACCGATCCGTTCGTCTCCGACGGACTCGCGCGGGCCGAGGTCACCGGCTTCACCGCCAGCATGGCAGCGCCCGCGCTGGCGGAGATGCTCGCATGACGCTCGCGCTGATCGACATACGTTCGGGCAACCTCCATTCGGTCGCCAACGCGCTCGCGGCGGCCGGCGCGACCGACGTGCTGATCACCGCTGATCCGGACGCTCTTGCCAGGGCAGATCGGATCGTGCTGCCGGGCGTGGGCGCGTTCGGCGCCTGTGCCGCGAACTTGCGCGCGATCGACGGGCTCGAGGAAGCGCTGCGCGCGGCGGTGTTCGACCATGGCCGCCCCTTCCTGGGAATCTGTGTCGGCATGCAGCTGATGGCGGAGACGGGCGAGGAGATGGGCATCCACCGGGGCCTCGGCTGGATGAAGGGTCGCGTCCGCCGCCTCGATCCCGGCACCATGGCGGCGAAGGTGCCGCACATGGGCTGGAACGACGTGCGGCCCGCGGGCGGCCATCCGCTGGTACCGGCGGGCGAGGCCTATTTCCTGCACAGCTACGCCTATGAGGGCGATGACGTGGTGGCGACCACCGACCACGCCGGGCCGGTCACCGCCGCGATCGCCCGCGACACGATGCTCGGCCTGCAGTTCCACCCGGAGAAGAGCCAGCGCTACGGCCTCGACCTTCTCGCCAACTTCCTGGAATGGCGTCCATGACCCGCACCGTACCGCTCATCGTCTTCCCGGCCATCGACCTCAAGGCCGGGCAGGTCGTCCGCCTTGCGGAGGGCGATATGGACCGCGCCACCGTCTATGGCGACGATCCCGCGCACCAGGCCGACCTGTTCGCCCGGGCGGGAGCGCAGCATCTCCACGTCGTCGACCTCGACGGGGCCTTCGCCGGCGAGTCGGTGAATGGCGACGCGGTGCGCGGCATCGTGTCCGCCTTCCCGGGCCATGTACAATTGGGCGGCGGCATCCGCACCCGTAACAGCGTCGAGCGCTGGTTCGACCTCGGCGTGTCGCGCGTGGTGATCGGCACCGCGGCTCTGGAGGATCCGGCTTTCGTCCGTGGCGCGGCGCGCGATTTTCCGGGCGGCATCGTCGTCGCGGTCGACGCGAAGGACGGCATGGTCGCGACCAAGGGCTGGGCGGACGTCTCGACGACGAGCGTGGTCGACCTCGCCCGCCGGTTCGAGGATGCAGGCGTCGCCGCGCTGCTGTTCACCGATGTCGGCCGCGACGGGCTGCTGAAGGGCGCCAACATCGAGGCGACGGTGGACCTGGCCCGCGCCGTGTCGATCCCCGTCATCGCCAGCGGCGGCGTGAAGGGCATCGACGACATCCATATGCTCGCCCTCCATGCCCGCGTTGACGGAGAGCGTGGTGGCGTCGAAGGCGTCATTACCGGCCGCGCGCTCTACGACGGGCGTCTCGACCTCGCGGCCGCGCTTGCGGTGGCGGCGGCGGCGGCATGAATCCTGGCGTCGCCGGCCTGCTGACGGGCGGAGTCGTCGGCGCCTATGCGCCGATGCTGCGCGACCAGATCCGCCGCGGCCGGATCGACGTGCCGATCGGGGGTATCAATCCGATCGGCGTTCGCCGCGACCAGCACCCGCTCGCTTACCGTGCCTGCGCCACCGCCATGGTCGCCATCGTCGCGACGCTGCTTGTCGTCTCCATCGTCCTCATCGTACGGGCCCTGCTGCCATGACCGTCCGCGCCCGCGTCATTCCCTGCCTCGACGTCGCCAGCGGCCGCGTCGTCAAGGGCGTCAACTTCGTCGACCTGATCGATGCCGGCGACCCGGTCGAGCAGGCACGCGCCTATGACGCGGCCGGCGCCGACGAATTGTGCTTCCTCGACATCACCGCCAGCGCGGAGGATCGCGGCACCATCCTCGATGTCGTCCGGCGCACCGCCGCGGTCTGCTTCATGCCCCTGACGGTCGGCGGCGGCGTACGTACCGCCGACGACGCCCGCGCGCTGCTGCTCGCCGGCGCGGACAAGGTCGCGGTCAATTCCGCCGCCGTATCGAGGCCGGAAGTCGTCGCCGACATAGCGGAACGGTTCGGCAGCCAGTGCTGCGTCGCCTCGATTGACGCGCGCCGGACCGGCGACGGCTGGGAGGTCTTCACCCATGGCGGCCGCCGCGCGACGGGAATAGACGCGGTCGCGCATGCCGTCCGCCTTGCCGAACTTGGCGCTGGCGAACTGCTCGTCACCTCGATGGACAAGGACGGAACCCGGTCGGGCTACGACCTTGCCCTCGTCCGCGCCATCGCCGACCGCGTCTCGGTACCGGTCGTCGCGAGCGGCGGCGTCGGCGGGCTCGCCGATCTCGTCGCCGGCATCCGCGACGGCCATGCGAGTGCGGTCCTCGCCGCGTCGATCTTCCATTTCGGCGAGGCGAGCATCGCCGATGCGCATGCCGCGCTCGCGTCCGCGGGCATCCCCGTTCGTCGCCCCCTCTTCGCGGATTAGCGGTTCCGCAAGGCTTGGCTGCGATAAGGCCGGCGCATGTACGCGATCGACCTGCATCCCGAGCGCAATTTCGTCGACATCCGCTGGACCGGCCTGTTCACGGCGGATGCCGTCGCCGGTTATGCGAACGAGCTGGAGCGTCGCTTCGTCGCCGGCGGCTTCCGGCCGGGCTACCTGCTCCGCATGGACATGAGCGCCACCACCGTCCAGCCGCGCGAGGCGGTCGATGCGATCCATGCGCGCCTCGGCGATTTCCCCCGCGCACGCCGCATCGCGGTCGTCACGGGCAGCGCGATCACGCGGCTGCAAGTGCAACGGTTCATGACGCAGCCCTATCTGCGCATCTTCGCCGATCCCGACGCGGCGCTTGCGTGGCTCACCGAACCCGACCTGCTGCCCGCATGATCGCGCTGTCATCGGTCGCCGGGGGCCATTCGGGCATCGTCCATCCGCGCACCGCACCCGCGCTGTCCGACGTCGCGCTGTTCGTCGTGGCGGTGGTCGGTGTCTGGCTCGCCCGCAGGGCCTTGCGCCGCCGCTTCACCAAGAACGATTGACGCGCCCCCCGTCGTCGCGCCAAGCGCAGCGGCATGGACCCGCTCGACCGTCTCGACGCCACCATCGCCCAGCGCCGCGGCGCGGACGCCGGCACCTCCTATGTCGCCAGCCTGTTCGCCAAGGGCCGGCCGAAGATCGCGCAGAAGGTGGGTGAGGAGGCGACGGAGACCGTCATCGCCGCGCTCGCGCAGCCCGACAAGCTCGTGGCGGAGGCCGCCGATCTCGTCTTCCACCTGATGGTGCTGCTTGCCGATGCGGGGTACAGCCTCGCCGACGTGCGTGCGGAGATCGCCCGCCGCGAGGGTACCTCCGGCCATGTCGAAAAGGCCGCCCGCCAGCCGTAAGGACGCCCGCGATGCCAATTGATCCCACCCTGCCCTACGACGACCAGAACATCTTCGCGAAGATCCTGCGCGACGAAATCCCCTCGCGGCGCGTCTACGAGGACGATTGGGCGGTCGCCTTCCACGACATCGCGCCCCACGCGCCGACCCACGTGCTGGTCATTCCGCGCGGCGCCTATGTGTCGTGGGACGACTTTGCCGCGCGCGGCAGCGAGGCGGAGATCGCTGGCTTCGTCCGCGCCGTCGGCACCGTCGCGCGCCAGCTCGGCCTCGTGGAGAGCGGCTATCGCCTGCTCGCCAACATCGGTCGCGACGCGGGGCAAGAGGTGCCGCACCTCCACGTCCACCTCTTCGCCGGACGTCCGCTCGGCCCCATGCTGGCGCGCTAATCGCACCGGCGCGGCTATCCTCGCGCAATATCCTGTTGCACCCGTATCATTTGCGACTAGGCTTCGCGGCTTCACCATGCGGGGGGCCGCCAAGGCCCTCAACGCAGATGGGGGGATCGCTTACATGATATTCGGGCGCGTCAAGCCACTCGACGCCATCCTTGCCACCGCCGAGAAGAAGGGCCTGCACCGCTCGCTCGGCGCCTTTCAGCTGACCATGCTGGGCATCGGCGCCGTCATCGGCACCGGCATCTTCGTCCTCACCTCCGAAGCCGCGCAAAAGGCCGGGCCGGGCATGCTGCTCAGCTTCGTCGTCGCCGGCTTCATCTGCGCCGTCGCGGCGCTCTGCTATTCGGAGCTCGCCTCGATGGTGCCCGTGTCGGGCTCCGCCTATACCTACACCTATGCGGTGACGGGCGAGATCCTGGCGTGGATGGTCGGCTGGGCGCTGATCCTCGAATATGCGGTCGGCGCCAGCGCCGTCGCGGTCGGCTGGTCGAACCATGCGGTCGGGCTGCTCAACGGCATCGGCTTCCACGTGCCCGCCGCTATCAGCAACGCCGATGCGCTGATGGCGCACATGTATCTGGCGCTCGGCGCCACGCCCAGCGCCGACCTGACGCAGGCGATGGCGACGGGCGGCTGGGTCAACGTGCCCGCCATCTTCGTCGTCGCGATCGTCACGTGGCTGCTGATCATCGGCACCACCGAAAGCGCGCGCGTCAACGCGATCCTCGTCGCGATCAAGATCGCCGCGCTCACCGCCTTCGTCCTGCTCACCCTGCCGGTCGCCAAGGCGGAAAATTTCCACCCGTTCCTGCCGACCGGCGTGGGCAATCCGTTCAACTCCTCGGGCCTTGGTGTGCTCGGCGCCGCCGCCTCGATTTTCTTCGCCTATGTCGGCTTCGACGCGGTCTCGACCGCTGCCGAAGAGACCAAGAACCCGCAGCGCAACGTGCCGATCGGCCTGATCGGCAGCCTCGCGATCTGCACCATCTTCTACCTGCTCGTCGCCTCGGGCGCGATCGGGGCGATCGGCGCGCAGCCGGTGACCTCGCTCGCCGGCCAGGTGCTCGCACCGGGCACGCCGGAGATCGCCGGCCGCTGCGCTGCCATCGTCGCCGCCGGCACGCTCGAACCCTTGGTCTGCTCGAAAGAGGCTTTGGTTCACGTCCTCGACACGATCAACTGGCCGATGATCGGCCGCCTCGTCGGCCTTGCCGCGGTGCTGGCGCTGCCGTCGGTCGTGCTGATGATGATGTTCGGCCAGACGCGCATCTTCTTCACCATGGCGCGCGACGGCCTGCTTCCCGCGAAGCTCGCCTCGGTCCACCCGCGCTTCCGCACGCCGCATGTCGTCACGCTGCTGACCGGCGTCGCCGCCGGCGTCGCCGCCGCGATCCTGCCGGTCGGCAAGCTGGCCGACTATTCCAACGCCGGCACGCTCTTCGCCTTCTTCATGGTGGCGGTGTCGGTGATGGTGCTCCGCCGCACCGATCCCAACCGCGCGCGGCCGTTCCGCACCCCCGCCGTCTATGTCGTGGCGCCGCTCGCGATCGTCGGCTGCGTCGTCCTCTATCTGTCGCTGCCGCTGACCGCCAAGCTGGTCCTGCCGATCTGGGGCGCGATCGGCCTTGTCATCTATTTCGGCTACAGCCGCAGCCGCTCCTATGTCGGCCGCGGCATCGTCGACACGCTCGACGATCCGTCGATTCAGCCGGAAACGTCGCGCTCGATCCACTGATCGGAGCGGCAGTCATCAAAAGGAAGGGCCGGTGGATCGCTCCACCGGCCCTTCTTTCTTGGCGCCACCGCCCCGCTTCCGCTGGAGAGGGGGCGCTTCATGGTCTGATCCACGTGCGTGGAAGCTCCAGCTTTGCTGGACCGCACACTCGTCCGCGCGCCTTTCAGCCCAGCTTCGCGGCCAGCAGCGCCTGCATGTCAACCATCGGCCGCGCGCCGAAGTGGCTGATAATCTCCGCCGCGCAGATCGCGCCGAGCTTCAGCGATTCCTCGAGCCCCTTGCCCTGCGCCTGGCCGTGCAGGAAGCCCGCCGCGAACAGGTCGCCCGCGCCGGTCGTGTCGACGACATGGTCGATCGGCTCGGCGTTCACCTCGGCGCGTTCACCGCGCTGGATCGCGCACGCACCGTGTTCGCCGCGCGTCACCACCAGCGTCGGCACCTGCGCGGCGATCTTCGCCACCGCCGCTTCGAAGTCCTCGACCTCCGCCAGCGCGGTCAATTCGTTCTCATTGGCGAACAGGATGTCGATCATCCCGTCGACGATCAGCGCACGGAAGTCGCCCCCGTGCCGGCCGATGCAGAACACGTCCGACAGCGTGAAGGCGACGCGCCGGCCGGCACCGCGCGCCGCCTCGATCGCGGCGCGCATCGCCGCGCGCGGCTCCTCCGGATCCCACAGATAGCCTTCGAGATAGAGGATCTCGGCATCCTGGATGATCGACAGGTCCAGCGCGCCCTCGGGCAGGAACTGCGACGCCCCAAGATAGGTGTTCATCGTCCGCTGCCCGTCGGGCGTGACGAAGATCAGGCAGCGCGCCGTGGTCGGCTGGCCGGGGCGGACCGCCGTGTCGAAATGCACGCCCGCCGCGCGGATGTCGTGCGCGAAGACCTGGCCCAGCTGGTCGTCGGCGACCTGGCCGATGAAGGCGGTGCGACCGCCCAGTGCGGCGATGCCGGCGACCGTGTTCGCCGCCGAGCCGCCCGACACCTCGCGGCCGGGCCCCATCTTCGCATAGAGTGCGTCGGCATCCTCGGGAGAGAACATCAGCTGCATCGAACCCTTGGCGACGCCGATCTCCGCGATGAAGGCGTCGTCGGCCTGGGCCAGGATGTCGACGATCGCGTTGCCGATCGCGACCACCTCGAAACGGGGCTGGGTCAAGGTAGGGGAAGCTCCGAAAATAGGGATAAAGCGGCTCCCTACCGTCCTTCGCGCCGCCGCGCGAGCCCTTGCTTGACGCGCGGCCGCCGCCACGTCACCTCGCAGGGACGATGTTCCGCGCTCTCGTGCTCACGCTGCGCCAGCTCGGCGACCCCGCGATCCTGCGCGTGCTCGCGAAGTCGCTCGCGGTCACGCTGGTCGTATTCCTCGCCGGTGGTTTCGGCCTGTTCGAACTGCTGCGTCGGTGGCTGGCCGGCTTCGCGGGCGGCCATGACGACGGCCTTGCCGGCGTCGCCGCCATTGCGATCGGCCTGCTCGCCGGCTGGCTGTTGTTCCGCGTCGTCGCGATCGCGATCATCGGCCTGTTCGCCGACGATATCGTCGCGGCGGTGGAGACGCGTCATTATCCCGCCGCCTTCGCTGCCGCGCGACCCGTCGGCGTCGCCCGCGCCGCGCGGATGGGCCTTGCCTCCGCGCTCCGGGCCTGCCTGGTCAACCTGCTGATGGTGCCGGTCTATCTGGCGTTGCTCTTCACCGCGATCGGGCCGATCGTAGCCTTCACGCTGGTCAATGCCTGGCTGCTCGGCCGAGACCTCGGCGACATGGTGGCGAGCCGGCACCTCGACGATGCGACGATGCGGGGCTGGCGCAGGTCCACCGCCGTACCGCGCTTCGTGTTGGGGCTTGTCGCCACGGGGCTGTTCGTGGTTCCGCTCCTCGGCTTGCTCGCGCCGATCGTCGGTGCGGCGATGGCGACGCATCTGTTCCACGGGGGAAAGACATGAAGGCTCGCTTCACACTCGCGGTGGCGCTCGCATTGTCCGCCTGCGCCGCGCCGGGCGTCGTCGCCCCGCCCGTCGCCAATCGCGCCGTCGTCCCCTATACCAATGTCGGTCTGGAACGGGTCATCGGCCAGAACGCCGCCGGCCTGATCTCCCTATTCGGCCAGCCCGACGCAGACACGCGCGAGGGCCCGGCGCGCAAGCTGCAATTCGCCGGACCGATCTGCGTCCTCGACGCGTACCTCTACCCCAAGGAGGGCAATGGATCGGGCGGCGAGCAGCGCGTCACCTATCTCGACGCGCGCGAGCCCGACGGCAGCACGATCGACCGAGCCAGCTGCGTCGCGGCGCTGACCCGGCGCGACGGCGGGAAATAGGCGCGGCACTTTCCGCCCGCGGCCCTCGTCGCGCTGGCAGCAACGTGGCGCGCGGGCGACGACCCGGCCACCCGCCCGGGCAGTGAGGACGCAACGGCGACAGTCCCACCTTATAGCGGCGGCAGGAAGCGGTCGATCCGCGCCATCACCGCCAGCCGGCGCGCGTCCGCCTCGCGCAGCAGCTCGTGCCCCTGCCCGGCATAGACCGCCACCTCCGCGCACGGCAGGCGCCGCGCCGTGCGCAGGATCGCGCGGCGGCTGACGATCGGATCGCGCGCCGACACCAGCAGCAAGGCCGGCGTCGCGACCCTTTCCAGCGGCGCGGCGTGCAGGCGCGCCAGCGATTGGCACGCCGCCAGCGTCCAGCCCCAGCTCGGCGCACCCGAGGCGATGGCCGGGTTCGTCGCCTTCCACCAGACCTTGTCCGCCTGCCGCTCCGGACAGGCGGTCATCCGGCCGCGCACATGCCCGGCATCGCCCTTCCACAGGCATCGTCGCCCCTGCCCGGCCGCGACCGCGCCGCGCGCCGCCAGCGCGATCGCGCGCGTGCCGAGCGGGCCGGCGCGGATCCCCAGCATCGGCGCCGCCAGCACCGCCGCGTCGAGCCGCACGCCGCGTTCGGCCAGCAGCCGCAGCAGCAGGTGCCCGCCCATCGAATGCGCCACCGCGACGTGCGGGCCGCCGCCGCGTCGCCAGTCGTCGACGAACGCCGTCAGATCCTCCAGCAGCGGCTCGAAGCTGTCGAGGTGGTTGACCAGCGGGTCGGCGAGCAGGCGCCCCGACCCGCCCTGCCCGCGCCAGTCGAATCCGGCGATGCTCCACCCGGCGGCGCGCCAGTGCGCCATCGCCTCAAGATATTTTTCCGCGAAATCGCCGCGTCCGCCCAGGAACAGCAGCCGCCCGCGCGGCGCCTCCGCCGGCCAGTCGAAGGCGCGCAGCGCCCAGCCGTCCGCCGCGATCCATGGCGCGAACGTCATCCCGACCGGATGGCGCCGCCGATCGATCGCTACAGCCGCGCCAGTGCCCATCGCGCCGCCTCCGCCACCACCGCGTCCGGATCGTCCACCAGCGCCGCCAGCGCCGGGCGCAGCGCCGGCGAACCGCTGTTGCCCGCCGCGATCGCCGCGTTGCGCACCATCCGGTTGCGCCCGATCCGCTTGATCGGCGATCCCGCGAACACCTGCCGGAATCCCGCGTCGTCTAGCGCGAGCAAATCGGCCAGATGCGGTACGGTCAGCTCCGCGCGCGGCTGGAACGCCACGTTCGCCGCCGCGCTCGCCGCGAACTTGTTCCACGGGCACACCGCCAGGCAGTCGTCGCAGCCGTAGATGCGGTTGCCGATCGCGGCGCGGAATTCCTCGGGGATCGGCCCGGCATGCTCGATCGTCAGGTACGAGATGCAGCGCCGCGCATCGAGCTGGAACGGCGCCGGAAAGGCGTCCGTCGGGCAGGCTCGCTGGCACGCGTCGCACGAACCGCAGCTCTGCCGCATCGCACCGTCCGGGGCGAGGTCGAGCGTCGTGTAGATCGCCCCCAGGAACAGCCAGCTGCCATGCTCGCGGCTGACCAGATTGGTGTGCTTCCCCTGCCAGCCCAGTCCCGCCGCCTCCGCCAACGGCTTTTCCATCACCGGCGCAGTGTCGACGAACACCTTGAGGTCGCATTGCTCCGCGGCGCCGTCTGGCCCGGTGACGGTGGCGCCTTGCTGCGCCAGCCAGCGGCCGAGCGCCTTCAGCGCCTTCTTGACGACGTCGTGGTAATCCTGACCCTGTGCGTAGACGGAGATGCGGCCGACCTCGCCCTCCGCTTCGAGGCGCAGCGGATCGGCGGCGGGGGCATAGCTCATTCCCAGCGAGATGACGCTGCGCACCGCGGGCCACAGCCCCGCCGGTGCCTCGCGGTGATGCGCGCGCTCCGCCATCCAGATCATGTCGCCGTGCCGCCCCTCGGCCAGCCACTGGCGCAGCCGCTCGGCGGAGCGCGGCGCGGCATCGGCACGCGTGATGCCGCAGGCGACGAACCCCAATTCCGCCGCCTTGGCCTTGATCCGATCTTCCAGCTTGTCCTGCGGCACGCGCGCCCGCTACCACATACCGGCGCCGCGTCGAAGGTGCCATGATTTGGGGGCAGGGTGAACGGCAACGATCTGGCAGTGTCCGCGCAAGGCTTGGTGAAACGCTACGGCGAGCGGCGCGTCGTCGACGGCGTCGACCTCGCGGTGCCGCGCGGCGCGATCTACGGCGTGCTCGGTCCCAATGGCGCGGGCAAGACGACGACGCTGCGCACGTTGCTCGGCATCATCGAGCCCGACGAGGGACGCCGCGCCGTCTTCGGCCATGACGCGCCGCGCGACGTCAGCGACCGCATCGGCTATCTGCCCGAGGAACGCGGCCTCTACCCCGCGATGAAGGCGCGCGAGGCAATCGCCTTCATGGGCGCGCTGCGCGGTCTCGACTGGAAGACGGGTCGTGCCCGCGCCGAACAGATGATGGAGGCCGCCGGCCTCGGCTACGCTACGGAGCAGAAGATCCGCAAGCTGTCGAAGGGCATGGCACAGCTCGTCCAGCTCCTCGGCAGCGTCGTCCACCGCCCCGACCTGCTCGTCCTCGACGAGCCCTTTTCCGGCCTCGACCCCGTCAACCAGGAAAAGCTCGAGGCGCTGATCCTCGCGGAGCGCGATCGCGGCGCGACCATCCTCTTCTCGACGCATATCATGGCGCATGCCGAGCGGATCTGCGACCGGCTGGCGATCATCGCCGGCGGCCGGCGCCGCTTCGAAGGCACGGTCGACGACGCGCGT
The DNA here is from genome assembly GCF_031082075.1 of Sphingomonas sp. GV3. Classification (NCBI taxonomy): domain Bacteria; kingdom Pseudomonadati; phylum Pseudomonadota; class Alphaproteobacteria; order Sphingomonadales; family Sphingomonadaceae; genus Sphingomonas; species Sphingomonas sp. GV3. The sequence goes on from NZ_JARWLE010000001.1 coordinate 1,759,259, forward strand.
GCGACGTTGCCGCAACAGGTGCGCTACACGCCCGCGCACGCCGGCACCGACCTTGCCGCGCTGTTGCCAGCCGGTGCGACGACGGACGGGCGCGCCTGGCGGTTCGAGATGCCCGCGGGCGGCATCGAGCCGCTGCTCGTCACGCTGATCGAACGCGGCCACGGCATCGCCGGCCTGTCGATCGAACGCCCCGGCCTGCACGACGCCTTCGTCCGCATCGTCGGCGAAAGCGCGGCAGGCGACGTCACCCATGCCGAACCCGCGGGAACCTTCGCATGACCCTTGCCCGCACCCTCCGCCAGGCGCTCACCATCGCGCGCCGCGACTTCACCGCCACGGTCTTTACGCCGATCTTCCTGCTCTTCCTGTTCGCGCCGCTGATCATGGGGTCGTTCGGCGCCATCGGCGGCATGGGCGCGGCCAGCGTCGCCGACGCGCGCGCGGACAAGGCGCGGATCGTCGCGATCGTTCCGCCGCCCGCGATGCGCACCTTCAAGGAGTCCGATGGGCGGCTGCGCGCGGTCTTCCGCCGCGACGAGGAACAGCCACCCGCGCTGGTGACCGTCGCGCCCGACGGGCGCGGCCTGGATCAGGCGCGCGGCCTCTTCGCCGCCAAGGATTACGAGGCGAGTGCCGTGCTCGCAGGGCCACTCGACGCGCCGCACGTCCTTTACGGTCCACGCGGCAAGCGCGCCGCCGACTATCTCGGCGTGCTCGCCGGCGACGCACTCGCCGCCGCGAAACTGGGGGGCAGCCTCCCCCGCGTCGCCGTCGTCAAGCTGCCGGTCGCGCGGGCGGGCGGCAGCGCCGGCGCGTCCGGCTATCGCCAGTCCGCCTCGTTCGCCGTCTTCGGCGTCTTCCTGCTCAATCTGTTCCTCGCCAGCCAGGTCGTCGGCACGATGGCGGAGGAACGCAACAACAAGGTGATCGAGGTACTCGCCGCCGCCGTCCCGCTCGAAAGCGTCTTTCTCGGCAAGCTGCTCGGCATGTTCGGCGTTGCCATCCTGTTCGTCGGCTTCTGGGCGACGATCGTCGCCAAGCTTGGCAGCGTCCTGCCGCCGGACGTCGCCGGCGCGCTCGCGCTGCAGACCGCGGTCGGACTGCCGACCTTCGGCCTGTTGTTCTTCACCTATTTCACCATGGCCTATCTGCTGCTCGGCTCCGCCTTCCTCGTCGTCGGCGCCCTTGCCTCGTCCCCGCGCGAGATCCAGATGCTGTCGCTACCCATCTCCATCGTGCAGATGGCGATGCTCGGCCTCGCGCTGGCGGGCACCGCGCATCCCGAAGGCGCGATGGGCTGGGCGGCGCGGCTGTTCCCGCTGTCCTCGCCCTTTGCCATGGCGGGTCGGGCCGCGACGGAGGCCGCGCTCTGGCCGCATGTCGCGGCGATCGCCTGGCAATTGCTCTGGGTCTCGCTGTTCATCACCTTCGGCGCGCGCCTGTTTCGCCGGGGCGTGCTCCAGTCGGGCAGCGCCAAGCCGCGCTGGTTCGGTCGCAAGCCCGTCGCGGAGCCCTTGACGTAACCGGCAACAGGGTATCTCTTGCGTCAAAAGACGCAGGAGAGGACCCATGGCCACCCAGTTGCAGGAGGCCGCGCCCGCGGCCGATCCGCTCGACGTCAGCCGCGCCGCGCTCTATCGCGACGACGCCTGGCACGCGCCATTCCGCCGGTTGCGCGAAACGGCGCCGGTCTATCGCTGCGACAACAGCGACTATGGCTCCTATTGGTCGATCTCCACCTACAAGCCGATCGTCGAGGTCGAGTCGCTGCCCGATCTCTACTCCTCCGAGGCCGGCGGCATCACCATCGCCGACATGCCGCCCGACCAGACCGTGCGCATGCCGATGTTCATCGCGCGCGACCGCCCGGTCCACACCGGCCAGCGCCGCACCGTCGCCCCCGCCTTCACGCCGTCGGAGATGGTGCGCATGTCGCCCGACATCCGGCGCCGCACCGCGGAGGTGCTCGACGCCTTGCCCTGGGGCGAGACGTTCGACTGGGTCGACCATGTCGCGATCGAGCTGACGACGCAGATGCTGGCGATCCTGTTCGACTTCCCCTGGGCGGACCGGCGCAAGCTCACCTTCTGGTCCGACTGGGCGGGCGACATCGAGCTCGTCAAGAACGAGGAGACGCGCAAGCAGCGCCTCGCCCATATGTACGAATGCGGCGCCTATTTCACCGGGCTCTGGAACGCCAAGGTCGGCAAGCCGCAGACGCCCGACCTCATCTCGATGATGATCCATTCCGATGCGATGGCGCACATGGACACGCACGAGTTCATCGGCAATCTGATCCTGCTGATCGTCGGCGGCAACGATACGACGCGCAACACCATGTCCGCCGTCGCGCATGGCCTGAGCCTCTATCCCGACGCGCGCGCGATGCTGGAGGCCGACCCGGCGATCATCCCCAATGCGGTACAGGAACTGATCCGCTGGCAGACCCCGCTCGCGCACATGCGCCGCACCGCGACGCGCGACACCGAGCTGATGGGGCAGAGGATCGCGGCGGGCGACAAGCTCGTCCTCTGGTATCTCTCCGCCAATCGCGACGAGAGCGTGTTCGGCGCGGACGCCGACGCGATCCGCGTCGACCGTCCCAATGCGCGCCGCCACCTCGCCTTCGGCCACGGCATCCACCGCTGCGTCGGCGCGCGCCTTGCCGAGTTGCAGGTCGGCGTGCTGCTGGAGGAAATGGCGAAACGCCGCATGCGCGTCGTCGCCGACGGCGAACCGGAGCGCGTCGCCGCCTGTTTCGTCCACGGCTATCGCCGCATGCCGGTGCGGCTGGAGCGCTATTGAGGATCATCTTGCGCCGATGTTCGCGCCATGTCCGCAATGACATTCGCGTTCGCTCTGTCCCACCGCCGGCTTGAGCAACGGGCCCGGCGCAGGACGCACCCCGCCTCAGGCGCGCCCCGCCGCCCGCATCCGGATCGCCATGGGGCATGATGCGCCGGGCGACCTGGCGTGGCGACGTCCGCTAGTCCTCCGAAGGCCGACAGACCGCTTTGGCCCAATTGCGGACGTCCGCTAACGCCCAAAAGCGGACACTCGAACGCGACCCTATTGGATATTGCGGCGTCGGAATGTCGCCCACGTAACCAAAGCCCAGATGCCACAAACGGAAAGGAGGCCGCGCGTTGCGAAGAACCACGGCACTACTTTGGCACAGGGCCTTGGGTCTTCTGGGCTGTCGCAAGGAAAACTGAGCAAATTAACCGACACCCAGAGAAGGCCGAGCAAGACGACGCAGGCGGCGGTGAAGGCCGCATAGGCCAAGATGACGAGGACGCGTTTGCCGAACACCTTGCTATCGTGTCACCCGACAGTGGCGGTGTCATGAGGAAGTTGTGAGCATCCGCCGAACGTCCGCTTTCCCCCAGAAGCGGACGGTCCGCGGCACGGACATTGTGACTTTTCAATCCCTCCGCCGCCGCCCGAGCCCTGCGAACACCGCGACCTTCTAACGCCTCAGCATGCGCCCAGCGACCGCGTCCAGCTTCGCGGCCAGCGCCGGGTCCCACGCCGCGCGCGCGGTGATGATCGCGCTGTCCAGCACCGTGTCGATCGGCGACGCCGGCCGCTCCGGCGGCAGCGCGCGCAGCAGGCCGAGCACCAGCGCCCGCGCCTTCGCCGCATTGGCGGAAACCTGCGCCAGCACCGCCGCCACGTCGACGCCGGCCTCGCCCTCGCGCCAGCTGTCGTAATCGGTGACCATGCCGACCAAAGCATAGGGCAGCTCCGCCTCGCGGGCGAGCTTCGCCTCCGGCATCGCGGTCATGCCGATCACCGCGCAGCCCCATTGCCGGTACAGCCGGCTCTCCGCGCGCGTGGAGAATTGCGGCCCCTCCATCGCCAAATAGCCGCCGCCGCGCGTCACCGCCGCGCCCGCCGCCTCGGCAGCATCAGCGGCCAGCGCCGACAGCCGCGGGCAGACCGGATCGGCCATGGAGACATGCGCGACCAGGCCGGTGCCGAAGAAGCTCGACGGCCGGCCGCGGGTGCGGTCGACGCACTGGTCGACGATGGTGAAGCTGCCGGGCGGCCGATCCTCCGCCAGCGACCCGACGGAGGAGATCGCCAGCACGTCGGTGACGCCCAGCCGCTTCAGCGCGTCGATATTGGCGCGTGCGGGGATCGCCTCCGGGCTGATGCGATGCCCCCGGCCGTGCCGCGGCAGGAACGAGACGCGCGCCGCGCCGACGCGGCCGGTGAAGATCGCGTCGGACGGCGTGCCCCAGGGGCTCGCCACCTCCACCCAGTGGCCGTCCTCGATCCCGGCGACGTCGTACAGGCCCGACCCGCCGACGACGCCGATATGCCAGCCGCTCACGCGATCCTCGCCCGCCCGCGCGCGTAGAACAGATAGAGCAGCAGCCCCGCCGCGTTCCAGCCGAGGAAGGCGACCTGCGTCACCGCCTGCAGGCTGGTGAACAGATAGCAGCAGCCCAGGATCGCGACCGGCGCGACGATCCAGGCGAGCGGCGTGCGGAACGGCCGCCGCGCCTCCGGATCACGCCGCCGGAGGACGAGGACGCAGGCGGCCACCGCGACGAAGGCGCACAGCGTGCCGGCATTGGCGAGGCTGGCGATGACGTCGAGCGGCGCGAGGCCGGCGACGATCGCGACGAACACCGCGGTCATGGCGGTGATCCGCGCCGGCGTGCCGCGCTTCGACACCTTGGCGAGGCCGCTCGGCAGGAAGCCGTCGCGCGCCATGACGAGGAAGATGCGGCTCTGGCCGTAGAGGAAGGCGAGCAGCACCGTCGGCAGGGCGATGGCGGCGGCGGCGGCGACGATCGTCGCGATCCGTCCCTGCCCGATCTCGCGCAGGATGAGCGCCAGCGGCTCGGGGCTGTCGCTGAACCGCGTGAAGCTGAGCGCGCCGACCGCGGTCGCGGCGACGATCATGTAGATGGCCGTGCACGCCAGCATCGATCCGACGATGCCGATCGCCAGGTCGCGCTCCGGCTTCTTCGCCTCCTCCGCCGCGGTCGAAATCGCGTCGAAGCCGTAGAAGGCGAAGAAGATGATCGCCGCGGCGCCCATCACGCCATATTTGACGCCGCCCTCGCCCACCGGCGCGCCATAGCCATAAGGGGCGAAGGGGTGGAGGTTGGCGACGTCGAAATGCGGCAGGGCGACGCCGACGAACAGCGCCAGCGTCACGATCTTGACCAGGACCAGCGCGGTATTGACCCGCGCGCTCTCCCGCGTGCCGAGCATCAGCAGCCCGGCGACGAGGGCGATGATCGCCACCGCCGGCAGGTTGACGATGCCGCCCAGCCCCGGCCCGTTGGCGAGCGCGGCCGGCACGACGATGCCCAGCCCCTTGAGGAAGCCCACCGCATAGCCCGACCAGCCGACCGCCACGGTCGAGACGACGAGCGAATATTCGAGGATCAGGCTCCAGCCGACGACCCAGGCGATCACTTCGCCGAGCACGGCATAGCTATAGGTATAGGCGGATCCGGATGCCGGGATCATCGTCGCCATCTCCGCATAGCAGAGCGCGGCGCAGGCGCAGATCGCGCCCGCGACGACGAAGGACAGGATCACGGCCGGGCCGGCGCGATCGGCACCGACGCCGATCAGCGTCAGGATGCCGGTGCCGACGATCGCACCCACGCCCAGCGCGACGAGATGGGGCCAGCTGAGCGTGCGGGCGAGCTGCTCGCCCGGCGGGGTCGGCTGGATCGTCTTGCGACGGAACAGACCCCCGCTCACCAGACGTGCACCCGCTTTTCGGGCGCCAGATACAGCGCATCGCCCGGCTTGACGCCAAAGGCGGCATACCAGTCGTCGATGTTGCGCACCGTCTCCGCGCGGAAGCGGCCGGGCGCATGGACGTCGCCCTGCACCTGTGCGCGGACCGCCTTGTCGCGCGCCTTCTCCGCCCAGCTCTGCGCGAAGGCGAGGAACAGCCGCTGGTCGCCGGTCAGGCCGTCGATCACCGGTGCCGGCTTGCCGCCCAGCGAGGCGTGATAGGCATCGAGCGCCGCGGTCAGGCCGGCGACGTCGGCGATATTCTCGCCGAGGGTCTGCTTGCCGTTGACGTGCAGGCCGGGCAGCGGCTCGTAGGCGTCATATTGCGCGACCAGCGCCTGGCCCTGCGCCTCGAACCGGGCAAGGTCCTGCGGCGTCCACCAGTTGCGCAGCCGCCCCTCCGCATCGAAGTCCGCGCCGAGATTGTCGAAGCTGTGGCTCACCTCATGGCCGATGATCGCGCCGATCGAACCGTAATTGGCGGCGGTGTCACGCGTCGGGTCGTAGAAGGGCGCCTCGAGGATCGCGGCCGGGAAGTTGAGCGCGTTCTGCAGCGGCAGGTTGAGCGCGTTGACCACCTGCGGCTCGATCCACCATTCGCGCCGGTCGACCGGCCGGCCGATCTTCGCGAGCTGCTGCCTGGTGTGCGCCAGTTCGGCGCGATCGACATTGCCGACCGGATCGTCGGCCCGGACGTCCAGCCCGCTATCATCCGCCCAGGCGTCGGGATAGCCGATGCCGACGACCATCGTCTCGATCTTGCGTCGCGCCTCCGCCTTGGTCGCGGGCTGCATCCACTTGAGGCCGGCGACGCGGGTATCGAACGCCTTCAGGATATTGCCGACCATCGCCTGGATGTCGGCCTTGGAACTAGCCGGGAAATAGCGCTGGGCATAGATGCGCCCGACCGCACCGCCCAGCGCGCCATTGACCGCAGCCAGCGCCCGCTTGTCGCGGGCACGCTGCTCGGGCGTACCGCTCAGCGCCTTGCCGTAAAAGGCGAAGCTCGCCTGATCGAACGCGCGCGGCAGGACGCCGGCGACCCGGTCGATCCGATGGAAACGCAGCCAGTCCTGCCACGCCGCCAGCGGCTCGCTCGCGACCAGCGCGGACAGGCCGGTGATCGCGGTCGGCTGCCAGACGACGAAGTCCTGCTGGCCGCCGAGCTTCGCCGCCTGCCAGAAGCCCGTCCAGTCGATGCCTGGCGCCTTCTTCGCGAAATCGGCCTTCGTCCACGGATTGTCGGCCTTGTGCGCATCCTGGCTGGTGACGAGGTCGACATGCGCCCTGGCGATCTTCGTCTCGAGGTCGATCACGCGTCCTGCACGGGCCGCCGGGTCGCTGAAGCCCGCAAGCTGGAACAGAGTCGTCACATAGGTGCGATAGGCGTCGCGCACCTCGCGCATCGCGGGCGTGTCCGACAGATAATAATCGCGGTCGGGCATGCCGAGACCGCCCTGCAGCACGTAGGGGACCGTCTTGCTCGGCGTGTCGAACGCCTGCGTGACGAACAGGCCGAGGATGTTGCCGGTCTGGAAATCCGTCGCGTTGAGCGGATCGACGTCGGCGCGCACGTTGCCACCGAGAAGGCGCGACAATTGCCCCTTGTCGCGCACCGCATCGATCGCCGCGAATGCCGGTTTAAGCGGCGCGATACCCCGCGCCTCGATGCCGGCCTGATCCGTATAGGCCGTGTAGAAGTCTGCGATACGGCGCTGGTCGCTTCCCGCCGGCCCCTTTGCCGCACGGGCGTCGGCGACGATCGCGGCGTTGCGCTGGTCGGCGAGTTCGATGACGCGCAGGAAGACACCGGTGGAGGAACGGTCCGCGGGAATCACGGCCTTGGCGCGCCATCCGCCATTGGCATAAGCATCGAAGTCGTCGCCGGGCTTGACGCTGCGATCGATCGAACCGGTGTCGACACCGGCCGGGCGGTTTTGTGCCAGGGCGGCCGTGCCGGCAAGCAGCCCGACAGTGGCTGCAAGGACGAAGCGCTTCATCGGATCATCATCTCCATAATCATGCGTTGGAGATGCGATAGCCGGGCGGCCGGCCGTCCGCCAGCGGCGGTGTCCTAGCGCAGCCTGACCCACGTCGGCGCGTGATCGCTTGCCTTGTCGCGACCGCGGTAATCCTTGTCGACCCCGGCATCGATCAGCCGGTCGGCTACAGCCGGGCTGAGCAGCAGGTGGTCGATGCGGAACCCCGCATCGCGCTGCCACGCGCCTGCCTGGTAATCCCAAAAGGTCCAGACGCCGCCCTTGGGCTTGCGGCTGCGAAGTGCATCGGTCCAGCCTTGCGCGAGCAGGCGGCGATAGGCCTGCCGGCTTTCCGGCTGCATCAGCGCATCGTCCGCCATCGCGCGGATCGAGAAGGTATCGTCGTCATTGGGGATGACGTTGTAGTCGCCCATCAAGATCGCCGGCAGTTCTTCGGCGAGCAGCGCCGCCGCGCGCGCGGCCAATCGGTCCATCCACCGCAGCTTGTAATCGAACTTCGGTCCTGGCTGCGGATTGCCGTTCGGAAGGTAGATCGAGGCGACGACAAGATCGCCGATCGTACATTCGAGATAGCGGCTATGCTCGTCCTCCGGCTCGCCGGCGAGGCCGCGCTGGCGCTCTTCCGGCTGGCTGCCGCGTGCGAGGACCGCGACGCCGTTGAAGCCCTTCTGCCCCTGCCAGACCGCGCCGTATCCGGCCGCCTCGATCTCCGCGATTGGAAACGTGTCGTCGGTGGTCTTCAACTCCTGGAGGCAGACGACGTCAGGCTGCTGCTCGTCGAGGTATTCGATCAGGCGCGGCAGGCGCGCCTTGATGCCGTTGACATTGTAGGTGACGAGCTTCACGCGTCAGATCGCGAAGCTGGTACCGCAGCCGCAACCGGAAGCCGCGTTGGGGTTGGTGACGCGGAATGCCGCGCCGCCGAGGCATTCGACGTAATCGACGGACGCGCCACGAACGAGGTCGAGGCTGATGCCGTCGACGACCAGGCGGACATCACCGGTGCTCGCGATCGTGTCATCCGCGTCCGGCGCTTCGGCAAGACCGAATTTGTACTGGAAGCCGGAACAGCCACCGCCCTCCACCGACAGGCGCAGGATGGCCGGCTTGCCTTGCCGCGCGGCGATCGCAGCGACGCGGGCGGCAGCGGCGGGGGTGAGGGCAATATCGGCGGGAAGCGTGGCCATGACCGTGGAGATAGGAGCACGAGCGCGGCGCGGCAACCGGCCTCTGCGCCCCGCGGGTCTTCGCGCGACCGACACGCTCGCATGAAAAGTTGGACACGCCGGCGTACGCGTCATCGTCGGAACGCGCCGATCAATCCCGGGAACAGGTTGCACGCGCAAGCTGGCAATGCCGCGCCACGCTCATGGACAAGGGCGTCGGGATAGCCGGCGCCCTCGATGCCGTCACCGCGCCGGCGACAGCATCAATCCTGCGCCGCGGGGCCGTCCGTGGAAACCGGGATGACATGGACCGCACGGTCCTGCGACGCCAGCAGATAGTCGGCCGTGGTCAGGAAGGGGATCGGATTGACCGCATGTCCGTCGATACGGACCTCATAGTGGAGGTGCGAACCGGTCGACCGACCGGTCGAACCCATCAGAGCGATCAGCTGACCGCGCGTAACATGCGTGCCGTCGGCAACCAGGATCTTCGACAGATGGCCGTAGCGGGTGGCGATGCCCTTGCCGTGGTTGATCTCCACGAGGTTGCCATAACCGCCCTGCAGACCCGCATGGTCGACGATTCCGTCTGCGGTTGCGTAGATGGGCGTACCGATCGGACCCGGAATGTCGACGCCCGCATGCATCCGCGCGGTCCCCTGGAACGGGTCGGAACGGATGCCGAAGTTGCTCGTGAACTGGAGGCGCTGGACCGGCTGCACCGAAGGGATGGCGATGCCGCCCTGCGGCGCCGTGTCGAGCTTCTTCCAGCTCTGGAACAGCGTCCGGAATTGCGCATCCGCCTTCAGGTCCGCCTGAGCCTCGGCCACGTCCGCGGCGGCACCGGTCGCGCCGGCAGCGGCAACCGCGGGCGCACCCGTTGCCGCAGTGGTGGTCGCCGCGTCGGCAATCGTCGGCATGGCTGCGACGATGGCGGTGGCGGTAGCGAGGGCGGTGATACGCGAGCCGAAGGAAGCGGCGATACGGACGAAGCTGTTCATCGGACCCCAAGGACAACCGCCGCGTCCGCCCTGACCGGACCCGGCTTCGGTGATCGTCGTGCTACGCAGCCCCCTGCGCTCAGACAGCCGTTACCTGCCCGCATTCGCGCCCGCTCGACAAGCCGCGGGCGGCGCGCGGCGCGGTCAAATGGGGGCGGGCTGCGGCGAAGCGTTATACGATGTCACGTCGCGGCGTGGTTCGGACATCAAGCCTGCCGCAAACCCCATGTTCGAATCGGGATGTCCGCTACGAAAATGTCGTTGCGGACGCCCGAATCGTCGTCTTCCGCCACATGCCGAACTCGTCCATCCACGCGGCCGCACGGCGGCCAGCCCTTCATACGCGAACCTATGGCGGTGGATGACGGTGGCGGGCTAAGGGCGTATAGCGACTGGATCACCAATCGGATTTGCTGAAAATGCTCGACACGCCCACCCATGAGACCGCCGCCGCGAGCGCGCAGGTTCCCGTCCTCAGCCTCGCCGACCAGGCGCGTGATCCTGCCGCCTTCGCCGCCGCGTTCGGCGGATCGTTCGAACGGTTCGGTTTCGCGATCGTCGCCGACCATGGCGTGCCGCAGGACCTGATCGACCGCGCATGGTCGGAAACCGAGGCGCTGTTCGCGCTGCCTGAAGAGGAAAAGCGCGGCTATTTCGTCGAAGGGGGTGGCGGCGCGCGTGGCTATACGCCGTTCAAGACCGAGATCGCCAAGGACGCCAAGCACGTCGACCTCAAGGAATTCTGGCACGTCGGGCGCGAGCTGCCCGAGGGGCATCGGTTCGAAGGCGAGATGGCGCGCAACATCTGGCCCGCCCGACCCGAAGGGTTCAAGGACACGTTCGTCGAACTGTTCGCGGCGTTCGACCGCGCCGGCGACCGCCTGCTGTCGGCGATCGCGCTGCACCTCGGCCTCGACGCACACTGGTTCGACCCTGCGGTCAAGGACGGCAATTCGGTGCTGCGCCTGCTCCATTATCCGCCGATTCCGGTGGATGCGGAGGGCGTGCGGGCGGGCGCGCACGAGGACATCAACCTCATCACGCTGCTGCTCGGCGCCGAGGAAGCCGGGCTGGAACTGCTCGACCGGGACTCGGGCGAATGGCTGGCCATCAAGCCGCCCGAAGGCGCGATGGTGGTCAACGTCGGCGACATGCTGCAGCGGCTGACCAACCACGTCATGCCGTCGACGACACACCGGGTGGTCAATCCGGCACCCGAGCGTCGAGGCCATTCGCGCTATTCGATGCCCTTCTTTCTGCACCCGGCGCCCGATTTCCTGATCGAGACGCTGCCGCAGACGATCACCGCCGAAAACCCCAATCGCTATCCGACCCCGATCACCGCGCATGATTACCTGCACGAACGCCTGGTCGAGATCGGCCTGATCAAGAAGTGAGCTCCGGACCCGGACGGGCGCGCCTCGCCCGCCCCGGGTCCGATCGACCTATACGCAAGCGGTACGGCCCCGCTTCCGGCATGGGATCACCTTATCGGCCGCCCCCGTCGGAGCGGGCGCGGTTCATGCGAACCCGTGCTCGAGGAAACGGGTCGCCATGGCGCAGTGCAGGGCGACGCCCTTCGCCATCATCGCCTCCTCGATCTGCATGCGCGTGTTGTGCAGAGGAGGATTGGTTGCGGGATCGCTGCCTTCCGGCGCGAAGCCGACGAAGGCAAAGGCGCCGGGCACCTGTTGCAGGACATAGGAGAAATCCTCCGCGCCCATCATCGGTTGCGGCATCGTCATGAAGCCGCCCGCGGACAGGTCCTGTGCGCAAGCCTCGATCAACGCCGCGCCGCGCGGGTCGTTGACCGTGACGGGATAGCCGGGGTCGACCCAAGCCTCCGCAGTTGCGCCGTGCGCCGCGGCGATATTGGTCGCGATCCGTTGCAGCGCGTCGCGCATCGTCGCCCGCGTCGCTTCCGACAGCGTCCGCAACGTGCCGAGCATCCGCACCTCGCCCGGCACGACATTGTGCGCGCTGCCCGCCTGGATCTTGGTGATGGACAGTACCGCGGGATCGGTCGTGGGGACCTGGCGCGCGATGAACGTCTGGAGCGCGAGCACGATCTCGCACGCGACGGGGATCGGATCGAGGCAGTCGTGCGGCATCGCCGCGTGGCCGCCGCGCCCCGTGACGACGACGTGCACGGTGTCCGCGGACGCCATGATCGGCCCTCCCCGCGTCACCACGAGCCCGGCCGGCGCGTTCGGCGACACATGGAGCGCAAAGGCGGCGTCGGGCGCGGCTTTCGCCAGCAGGCCATCGTCGATCATGAAGCGCGCGCCATGATGCCCCTCCTCGCCCGGCTGGAACATGAAGACGACGGTGCCGGGCAGCTGGTCGCGGCGCGCGGACAAGGCGCGCGCGGCGCCGACCAGCATCGCCGTATGCGCGTCATGACCGCAGGCGTGCATTTTCCCTTCGTGGGTGCTGGCAAAAGAAAGACCCGTCTCCTCCGCCATGGGCAGGGCATCCATGTCGCCGCGCAGCATCACGGTACGACCGTTGTCGCCGCGCTGCCCGCGCAGGATCGCGATGAAACCGGTGGTCGACGTGCTGTCGTGGATCTCGAGCGGCAGGCCGGCGAGCGCGGCCTTCGCCTTCTCGGTGGTCAGTGGGCAGTGCAGCCCGACCTCCGGCTCGGCATGGATCGCCCGGCGCAGCGCGACGACGGTGTCGAGCTCGGACTCGCCGGCAGCGGCCCAGTCGACCCGGTCGATGGTGTCGAGGGTCATCGTCTTGGCTCCTGTTGATCGGTTCGCCCGTTTGTGCGCCGATAGCGCGCGGTTGTCACGGCTTTGTCATCGCCCGTGCGTCGCTTGGCGCCGCAAGCACGGGCGCCGTCGCCTCACCGCCGCATCAGATTGCCGAGCACACTGCGCAGCACCGTGCCGACGAGCCCGCCGCCACTGCTCCGCCCGCGGCCGGTGCCGAACACCTGCTTGCCGATCTCGTTCGCCACCTGCCGCCCGATCGAGCTGGACGCGGCGCGGGTAGCGGACGTCATCGCTTTCGACCAAGGCGAATTGGCGGCCTCTCGCTCGGCCTCGCGCCGCGCCTGCGCTTCCGCCTTGTCCTGCGCCGCGGCGGTGCGCGCCGCCTCCTTCGCCACCCTCGCCTCTTCCTTCGCCTGCAGCGCGGCGGCCTTCTCGGCATCGTCCTTCGCGCGCGCCGCGGCAGCGGCGGCGGCGGCCTCCTGCGTCTTGGCGGCAAGGATCTCCTCGGCGGACTCGCGATCCACCACGGTGTCGTACTTCGCGCCGATCGCGTCGGTCTGGATCATCACGCGCCGCTCGTCGGGCGTCACGGGCCCGACGCGGCTGGCAGGCGGTGCGATCAGCGTCCGCGTCACCGGCGACGGCGCGCCATCGGGCTGGAGCAGCGACACGAGCGCCTCGCCGACCTTGAGTTCGGTGATCGCCGTGGCGACGTCGACGCCGGCATTGGCGCGGAACGTCTCCGCCGCGGAGCGGACCGCCGCCTGATCACGCGGCGTGAAGGCGCGCAGCGCATGCTGGACGCGATTGCCGAGTTGCCCGGCGACCTTGTCGGGAACGTCGATCGGGTTCTGCGTGATGAAATAGATGCCGACGCCCTTGGACCGGATCAGCCGCACGACCTGCTCGATCTTGTCGAGCAGGGCGTCGGGCGCATTGTCGAACAGCAGGTGCGCCTCGTCGAAGAAGAAGGCCATCTTCGGCTTGTCCGGATCGCCCACTTCGGGGAGATGCTCGAACAGCTCGCTCATCAGCCACAGCAGGAAGGTGGCGTACAGCTTGGGCGCGGCCATCAGCTTGTCGGCGGCGAGCAGGTTGACGATGCCGCGCCCCTTGTCGTCCGTGGTCAGAAAGTCGTCGAGGTCGAGCGCGGGCTCGCCGAAGAACTTCTCGCCGCCCTGAGTGCGCAGTTGGAGCAGGGCGCGCTGGATCGCCCCGATCGATTGCTTGGACACGTTGCCATAGGTCGTCGTCAGTTCGTCCGCCCGCTCCGCGCAATGCGCGAGCATCGCCTGCAAATCGTCGAGATCGATGAGCAGCAGCCCCTCGGTATCGGCGACGTGGAAGGCGATGGTCAGCACGCCTTCCTGCACCTCGTTGAGGTCCATCAGTCGGGCGAGAAGCAGCGGCCCCATCTCCGAGACGGTGGTACGGATCGGATGGCCCTGTTCGCCGTACAGGTCCCAGAATTGCACGGGTGTGTCGGCATAGGCCCAGCCGGTGTCGCCGATCTCCGCGGCACGCGCGGCAAAGGCAGCATGCGTCTTCGCGGTCGGCGATCCCGCCATCGCGAGGCCCGACAGGTCGCCCTTCACGTCGGCGACGAAGCTGGGGACGCCGACCTTCGAGAAGCCCTCGATGATCCCCTGAAGGGTCACCGTCTTGCCGGTACCGGTGGCACCGGCGATCAGGCCGTGGCGATTGGCGCGCCGGAGATCGAGGCTCTGCGGATCGGCACCGCCCTCGCCCGCGCCGATGAAGATGCCGTCCGCCATGCTGCCGCTCCTGTGACCCTGTATCGACGTGATACCCGTCCGCGGGCGCAAAAGAAAAGGGCCGCCGATCCTCCCGGGAGCGGCGACCCTTCGAGTCGGTCGGACAGGACCGCCGGTTTACTTGCCGATCTTGAGCGTCAGGAACTGCGCCGCGCCGCGGCCGCGCTGCGCGAGAACGAGCACCTGCGTACGGCCGGCCGCCTTGGCCTGCGCGACGAGGCGCGCGACATCGGCAGCGGTACGCACCGGCACGGCGTTGACCGACGAGATGACGTCGCCGCGCCGCAGCTTGCCCGCCGCATCGCTGGAGGCGTCGACGCTGGCGATCACCACGCCCTGCGTCGTCGGATCGACTCCGATCGCGCGAGCGATGCCCGGGGTCAGCGGCTGGACGTTGAGGCCCAGCGGCCCGCCGGCGCCTTGGACGGCGCCGCTGCTGTCATCGTCATCCGACCCATCGCTCTGCGGGTCGTTGGGGCCGAACCCGCCAGTGTCATCGCCGCCGTTCGCCTGAGCAAGCAGCTGGTCATTGGACGGACGCGTTGCGACCTGAATGTTGACCGAGGCCGGCTGACCACCACGGAGCACATCGAAGCGTGCGGTCGTGCCGGGCTGCAGATTGGAGACGAGATAGGTCAGCGTCTGGTCCGGCGTCACCTGCTGGCCGTTGATGCGGACGACGACGTCACCCGAACGCAACCCGCCCTTAGCGGCGGGGCCGTTCGGCTCGACACGGGCGATCAGCTCGCCCTGATTCTTCGGGATGCCGAGCGCGGCCGCCTTGTCGTCGTCGACCGCGCCGCCGATCGTCACGCCGATATAGCCGCGCGTGATCTTGCCGCCCTTCATGAAGGTGTCGATGATGGGCCGTGCGATCGAGGCGGGGATGGCAAAGCCGATGCCGATGTTTCCGCCCGACTGGCTGAAGATCTGCGAGTTGATGCCGATCACATTGCCGTTCATGTCGAACATCGGGCCGCCGGAATTGCCCTGGTTGATCGACGCGTCGGTCTGGATGAAGCGGTCGTAGGCACCGCCCTGACCGGTTACGCGGTTGATCGACGAGATGATGCCCGCCGTCACCGTGCCACCCAGGCCGAAAGGCTCACCGATCGCGAGCACCCAGTCGCCGACGCGCGAGCGGCTGCTGTCGCCCCACTTCACGAAGGGCAGGTCCTTGGCGTCGATCTTGAGCAGCGCCAGGTCCGAATCCTGGTCCTTGCCGATCACGCGCGCGGTATATTCCTGCTTGTTGTTGAGCGTGACGGTGATCGAATTGACCGTCGCGCCCTGCGCGCCCGGCGCGATGACGTGGTTGTTGGTCACGACATAGCCGTCGGGCGAGATCAGGAAGCCGGAGCCGAGCGAGGCGCCCTCGCGCTTCACCGGCGCGCCCTGACCGCCCATGCCGCCGAACAGATCGCCGAAAGGCGTTCCGGCGAACGGATTGGCCTGCTGACGCTGGACGATCGTCTGCTTGGTAGAGATGTTGACCACCGCGGGCTGCAGCTTGGCGACCATGTCGGCAAAGCTCATCGGCGCGCCGGCGCGCGGCGCGCTCGCCTGGATCGCGCCGGGCTCGTTCTGCGCGACCTGCGCGGTGGAGGGCTGGAGGGCCAGGGTGGCGGCCGCGCCGCCGAGGAGGAGTGCACTGGTGATGGCGTAGGCGTTGCGCACTAGACTTGGGTCCTCTTCTGTCATTGGTGCCGCTAAGGTCGGTGCCTTAGTGGACCAAATCGGCTGAACGTCGCTTGAATATGAACGCGGCTGAAAGGTGGAAGGCTCCCGCGGGAACGTCGACCTTCCACCGTATCGTCATTTCCCCTTGCCCTCGAACTCGCGAAGATAGCTGTTGTTCGGCGACAGGATGATCGACGTCGACCCTTCCGGCGCCTGTCCGCCCGCTGCCCCGAAGGTCCGGCGATACGACTGCATGGCGCGATAGAAGTCGTAGAAGCCGGCATCCTTGGTGAAGCTCTGCGCATAGATGCGCGCGGCCTGCGCGTCGGCGTCGGCGCGGATGATCTGCGCCTCCTTGTTGCCCTGCGCCCGGATCGTCGTCGCCTGCTGCTCGCGGGCGGTGCGCATGCGGGCCAGGGCGCGATCGAGCGGGCTGCCGTCGGGCAGGTCGGCGTGCTTGATGCGGACGTCGACGATCTGCACGCCATATTGGCTGGCGAGCCGCTGCAGGCGCGCCTGGATATTGTCCATCACCTGGTCGCGTTCGGGGGACAGCAAGGTCGCGAACGGCTGGTTGCCGAGCTCGTTGCGGATCGAACTGCCGAGCAGCGGACGCAATGCGTCGGTGATCCGCGTTTCGGTCGACGACGTACTGCCGGTCGCGTTCACCGCCTTCAGCGGATCGACGATCCGGAATCGCGCGAAGGCGTCCACCTCCAGCCGCAGTTGGTCAGAGGAGAGCACCTGCTGGTTGTCATAGTCGACGTCGAGGATGCGCTTGTTCAGCCAGACCAGCCGATCGACGAACGGGATGCGCGCGATGAGACCCGCGCCCGTTCGCCCGAAGACCTCGCCGGATCGCCAGGCGTTGACGGTCCGCACCGGCTGCTCGAAGCGCAGGACGACGACCTGCTGCGTTTCCGGCACGATCGTGACGGTGGCCGCGAGCAGGATCACCGCGACGAGCGCGGCGAGCCCGAGCGTGACGGGATTGCGCCAAAGGCCGCTCACTGGCCGCCTCCCTGCGCCGGGGCGCTGGCTGTCGCTGCGTCACCGGTCTGCGGTTCGGGCAGCTTGCGGCCGGGAGCGATCGGCAGATAGGGGATGACGCCCGGGGTCTCGACGATCGTCTTGTCGGTCTTGGCCAAAACGGCTTCCATCGTTTCGTAGTACATCCGCCGCCGCGTCACGTCGGGCGCAAGGCGGTATTGCTCGTAGACCTTGTCGAACTGCGCCGCCTCGCCTTCGGCCTGGGCGACGATCTGCTTGGCGTAGGACTGCGCCTGGTTCCGGGCCCCCTGCGCGTCCTGCTGCGCGGCGGTGACGTCCTTGAACGCGTCGTTGACGCGTGCCGGGGGATCGGCCTGCTTGATGCCCACGCCGGCGACGCGGATGCCCGCGTTATAGTCGTCGAGCACCTTCTGCATGCGCTCCTGCACCTGCGCCTCGATCACGGGGCGGCCCGGCCCGAGCGCCTGGTCAAGCGTCATGTTGGCGACGACTTCGCGCATCGCGCTCTCCGCCGTCGCGCGCACCGTCTCGCGGGGCTTGTCGATCTGGAAGACATAGTCCTCCGGATTGGCGATCGTCCAGCGCACCGAATAGGCGAGGTCGATGATGTTCTGGTCGCCGGTCAGCATCAGGTTCTCGCCACCGCCCTCCGGGAAATCCTCCACCCGGATGTTCTGCACGTCGACCTTGACGACGTTGGAGATTGGCGCCGGCAGCGTCAGCGCGATGCCGGGGCTGAGCGTCTCGACATACCGGCCGAAGCGCGTGACGACGCCGCGCTGCTGCGGCGCGATCGGATGGATCGACGTCCACAAAATCCAGACGAGAAGGATGATGCCCGCGCCGATCAGCCACAGTCCCCGTGCGCTGGTTCCGCCCGGCAGACCGCCGAACCCGCCGCCGCCATTTCCCGACCCGCCGCCGTCGCCGCCACGCGCCTTCTTGAGGAATTCATCGAGCGCGGTCGGGCGCTGATTCGCCCTGCGACCGCCGGGCGGCACCGCCCAGGGGTTGCGCGGACCGTTACCCGAAGGGTCATCCCCCTGCCCCCACGGGCTTTTGGGCGGTTCGACGGCCAGAGCGGGAGGAAGGACGGAGGGGCGTGCCCGGCGGCCCGGCAGGATCTTCATGACGCCTTTATAGGAGGGCATGCGCGGAAAAACAGTGCCAAGCCGGGGAAGCTATCTTATCTGCGACCGCGACATGGACGAAAACGGATTGAAGCAGGCGATCGCCGCCGCGGCGGGCGCACGCGCAACGGTGCGGATCGAAGGCGCGCGCGCGGGCATCGTACTCGATGCGACGGGCCTGCCGCCCGAAGCCCGCGACGCGCTGGAGGCGGAGGTCCGCGCCGCCGCTGCGACCGCATGGAACGGCGAATTGCGCGTGATCGTCACAGCCGAGCGGGTGCGGCGGCGCATCGTCGCGGTGGCGAGCGGCAAAGGCGGCGTCGGGAAGTCGACGATCGCCGCCAATCTGGCGATCGGCCTAGCGCGCGCGGGCCGGCGCGTGGGGCTGGTCGACGCGGACATCTATGGCCCGTCGCAGCCGCGACTGATGTCCGCCGAAGGCATCCGGCCGACCGCCAAGGACAAGGTGCTGGATCCGGTGCCGACGCCTTATGGCGTACCGATGCTGTCCATGGGCCAATTGGTGGAACCGGGGCGCGCGCTGGCGTGGCGCGGACCGATGGCGGCCGGCGCACTCGGCCAGCTGGTCGAGGCGGATTGGGGCGCGACCGACACGCTCGTCCTGGATCTGCCACCGGGTACGGGCGACGTGCAGCTTACCATGGTGCAGAAATACAAGCCGGCAGGGGCGGTGATCGTCTCCACGCCGCAGGACCTGGCGCTGATCGATGCGACGCGTGCCATCGACCTGTTCGACAAGGCCGGCGTGCCGGTGATCGGGCTGGTCGAGAACATGGCCGGCTATGCCTGTCCGCATTGCGGCGAGGTGTCGGACCCATTCGGCCGCGGCGGCGCAGAGGCAACCGCGGCGCAGCTCGGCTTGCCCTTCCTGGGGCGGATCCCGCTCGCGATCGACATTCGCACCGCGAGCGACGCCGGGCGGCCACCGGCTGCGGACGAGGGGGATCGCGTGTTCGCGCCGATCGCCGCCCGGGTCGCGCATTGGCTGGAGGACCGATAGGAACCCAGCGCCGCCGCTCGCGCTATAGCTGCTGGACCTGAGGGAGACCTGTCATGCCGCTGACCGACGATGCCGGGATCAAGACGCTGCTGGAGAATGCGCGGACGATCGCGATGGTTGGCGCGTCGGACCGGCCGGACCGGCCGTCCTATGGCGTGATGGCGATGCTGCAGCGGCACGGCTATCGCGTGATCCCGGTGAACCCGCAGATCACCGGCGAGCACGTCCATGGCGAATTCGTCTTCCGCGAGCTCGGCCAGCTGGGCGATCCGATCGATATCGTCGACATCTTCCGCCGTCCCGAGGCGGCCGGCATCGCGGTGGATGAGGCGATCGCGATCGGCGCCAAGGCCGTGTGGATGCAATTGGGCGTCGTCAATCACGAGGCAGCGGCACGTGCGGAAGCGGCAGGCCTGACGGTGGTCATGGATCGCTGCCCGGCGATCGAGATCCCAAGGCTGAGCGTCGCGCCCATCACGGCTTGATTTGGCCACATTGAAGCGCGACCATAAGCCGTAACCCGTACGGGAGTGCCCGATGCTCGTCGCGTTGTTGCTGATCCAGGCCGAAACCGCCGCTGCTTCGCCACCGATCCGCATCGGACAGCCTTTCGTTGAACAGCCTTGCCGCTACGATCGGAGCAGCACCGACATCACCGTTTGCGGCAAGCGCAGCGCCGACCGGTTCCGCGTGCCGTTCATCGTCCACGAAGCGGGCGACCGCCGCTACGAGGGCGTGCCCGCCGAACGCGAGCGGCTGCTCCACCGCACCAATCCGACGAGCGACCTGACGCCCTTCCTGGTCGGCGGCGGGATGACCGGCGTGAAGATGAGCACGCGCGGCGGCGTCACCGGCGCCACCGACCGGCCGTTGGCGCCCTGAGCGGCAGCATGATACTGATCCTGCTTGCCTTGCAGGCGGCGTCCGTGCCGTCGCCCCAGAGCCAGACTCCGCCCAAGACCCAGACCCAAACGCCGCAGAGCTTCTCCATCCTCGCGCCGAGCCCGTGCGGCACGCGCGACGACAAGGGCGACATCGTCGTCTGCGCCAACGGCGCGTCCTCGCAGGCGCTTCCGCTGCCCGGCGAAAGGGAGCCGCCGAAGGGACGCGGCGCGAACCACGATCTGTCGGCCGCGCGGGCGCTCGAACTGGAGGGGACGCCGTGCGCGGCGTCACAATGGGGATGTACCGTCGGCTTCGGCCCGCCGATCGTGCCGCTGGCGGTCGCCGCGGCGAAGGCGGTCAAGTCCGCCTTCGCGCGCAAGCCGGACAAGCGCGGGCGGGTCGCCATCCCGCTCGACGACCCGCCACCCGCAGGGACGCTGCTGCCCTGAGCCCCCTCGCCAGCCGGCCCGTAAGGCCTTAATCGGGCTGGTATGAGAGAAGCGGAGGGGCTGCGGAGCGACCGCGTCGGACAAGTCGTCATCCTGGGCGGCGGCACCGCGGGCTGGATGACCGCAGCGGCGCTGGCGCGCACGTTCGCCGGCCGCGTCGGGATCACCCTGCTCGAATCGGAGGAGATCGGGACCGTCGGCGTCGGTGAGGCGACGATTCCCACGATCCACTGGTTCAACGAGCTGATCGGGCTGGATGAAGCCGCCTTCCTCGGCGCGACGAAGGCGACGTTCAAGCTGGGCATCGAGTTCGTCGACTGGCGCAGCCCCGGTCACCGCTATTTCCATCCTTTCGGCCAATTCGGCGCGCCGCTGCCCGGCGTCGCCTTCCATCACCGCTGGCTGAAGGCACGGGCCGACGGACACGACCTGCCGCTTTCCGCGCTGTCGCTGGCGACCGCGCTCGCGATGCAGAACCGCTTTGCCAAGCCCGTGGCGGACGCGCGGTCGATCCTGTCGACCCTGGGCTATGCCTTTCACTTCGACGCCGGTCTGTATGCGCGGCATCTGCGCACCCTCGCCGAGAGCGCGGGCGTGACGCGGATCGAGGGCAAGCTCGCCCGCGTCGAGCGCGACGGTGGCGGCGGCCACGTGACGGCGCTGGTCACCGAGCGGGGCGAGCGGCTGGCAGGCGACCTCTTCATCGACTGCTCCGGTTTCCGCGCCTTGCTGATCGAGGGCGTGATGCAGGCAGGCTATGAAGACTGGTCACACTGGCTGCCGTGCGATCGCGCGGTCGCGGTGCCGTGCGCTCGCGTCGGCGAAACGACTCCCTATACGCGCTCGACCGCGCGTGCGGCCGGGTGGCAGTGGCGCATCCCGCTGCAGCACCGCACCGGCAACGGCTATGTCTATGCGAGCCCGCACCTGTCCGACGACGAGGCGGCGGCCACCCTGCTCGCCAATCTGGACGGCGAAGCGCTGGCGGAGCCGCGCTTCCTGCGCTTCGTCGCCGGTCGCCGACGGCGCGCGTGGATCGGCAATGTCGTGGCGATCGGCCTGTCCTCCGGCTTCCTCGAGCCGCTCGAGTCGACCAGCATCCACCTGATCCAGAGTGGCATCGCGAAATTGCTGACGCTGTTTCCCGATCGCGACATGGATCCGGCCCTGGCGCGGCGCTACGATGCGCTGCTGTCGGCGGACATGGACAATATCAAGGATTTCCTGATCCTCCACTACCATGCGACGGCACGCGACGAGCCTCTGTGGCGCGCGGTACGCGCGATGGCCGTTCCGGAGACGCTGACGGAACGGATCGGTCATTATGCGCGCGCCGGGCGGCTGATGGTGGGCAGTGACGAGCTGTTCCGCGACGCCAGCTGGCTGGCGGTGCTGGACGGCCAGGGGATTGCGGCGCGGGACTATAATCCCGTTGCCGACACGGTCGATCCGGTGGGCAATCGCCATCAGGTGCAACAGATCGCCGCCTTGATCGCGCGCGCCGCGCCGACGCTGCCGGGGCATGACGCCGCGCTTGCCGCATTGCTGGAGCCGGCACGGTGACGCCCGAGATCAGCGCGCGGCGTGTCGGCGGCGATCGCCAACCGGTCGTCGTGGTCGACGGCTTCCACCCCGACCCGGCGGGACTCCGGATGGCGGCGCTCGCCGCGTCGTACGAACCGGGACGGCATCACTATCCCGGCATTCGCGCGCGCCTGCCGGGGGACTATTTCGACGCCGTGCGGCCGCCGCTCTCGCTGGTGCTGCGCGAGGTTTTCGGCGCGAGCGGGATCGACCTCATCGACGCCAGCTTCTCGATCGTCACGACACCGCCCGCGGCGCTCGCAATCGCGCAGCGCATCCCCCACGTCGATGCGGTCGACGGCGATCGCATCGCGATGGTCCATTATCTGTCGCCCGACGACGGCGACGGCACCGCCTTCTACCGCCACCGTGCCACGGGATTCGAGACGATCGACGCCGCGCGCGGCCCCGGCTATGCGGCGATGCTGCAGCGCGAGCTCGCCGGCTACACGCCGCCCGCCGCCTATATCGCCGGTGACACGCCGCTGTTCGCGCGGATCGACGGCGTTGCGGGGCGTTTCAACCGGGCGGTCTTTTATCGCAGCGCCATGCTGCACAGCGGCGCGATCGCGCCGGATGCCGCCCTGAGCGACGATCCGGCGCGGGGTCGGCTGACGGTTACCGCCTTCTTGCGCGCGGTGCCGACGTAGCAGGCGAGCCCGGCGGCTGCACCGCGAGATAGACTGTGCTCCACAATTGCGCCGCGTTCGATTCGTCGACGTCCTGCTTGCCCGCGCCGAACGGCACGACACGGTACTTCCCGCCGTCAAAGGCCCAGGACCAGAGTTCCGAACTCTGCGTCGCGCGCGTCGCCTGGATCGCGCGCCACAGCGCGCCCTGCGCCTCGGTCAGCGTACGCCGCGTCGAAGGCGGCAGATCGGTGCGCGCGAGCTGCCGCGCCAGACCGGCGGCGAACAGCGCCTGCTGCCATGACCACACGACCGCGCCGTGATAGGCCGCCGGGGTGAAGCGCGCCTGCACCTCGCGCGGCGCGAGCGCGGGATTGGCGACGAGCAGGCCGACGTCGGTCATCAGCCCCGCCGGGAACGGACGGGCGAGCGCGGCGACATAGGTGTCGAGATCGTCCGGATCGGGATCGCCGAACAGGAGCGCGAAGCCCTCGTCCGAATTGATGATCGGCACGGGCCGCCCCTTCGCATCGAGCGACAGCGCATGATAGACGAGCGGCCGGCTGCCCAGCGCAGTGATCGCGGGATCGGCGGGTACACCCAGCGACTGCGCATAGTCGCGGATCATCGGCGCCGCCTGCGCGGCGGGCAGGCTGACGCGGAACAGGTCCGGCGCCTTGGCGCGCCAGGTCACCGCCATCGCGCCAGCGCGCATCAGCGACGCACGATCGACCGTTTTCACATAGGGGTCCAGCAGCCCGCTCGAGAGCAGCTTCGCCCCCGCGTCCAGCGCGGCCGGGACGAGCACGGCGTTGACGTCATAGGCATATTTGCCGCGACCCAATCCCTCCTCGCTGTCTCGCCATTCACCGGTCAGGCGACCGTCGTGGATGGCAACGAGGTTGGCCGCCGTCGGGACGTCGGCGAAGCGGCGCGCCTGTTCCACGACGAAGCGCAGGTTGCGCACCAGCCCGGCGCCCGCCGTCTCGCTGCTACCAGGCCGGCCGGCACTGGGGATCGATCTGGCGAGGAATCGCCGCGCCGCGGCGCGATCGCCGAGCAGATAGGGCATGGCGACGGGCGCCAGCATGTAATCGTCGTCGACCATGCCATAATCGAGCGTCGCGCCGTCGCCCCCACTACCATCCTTGCGATGCTCGACGACCGCGAATTCGCCGATCCCCTCCTCATGCGCCACGTCGCCCGGCGATCCGAGGCGGGCGAGGACAGAACCAAGTCCCGCCTCGATCGCGGGCCCACGCAACGCGGGCATCAACAACCGCAGCGACATCAGGGTATCGCGGCCGAAATAGGTGTTGAAGCGCCACGATCCGGCGTTGAACTTCTCTCGATAGCTGAGGAAGCGCAGCGCGTTGCGCGCGCCCGGATCACTGGCCGCATTGGCGTTGAGCAGCTCGTCGAGCGGGATGCCGTGCAGGGGGGCTTCCCCACTGGCCGCGACGATCCGCAGCCGGATGCGACCGTTCGCGCCGGCGGCTATGCCATCGGCGGTCGCCTGCCCCTCCAGTACCGTGATTTCGAGGCGATATCCGGCGGCGCCGTCCAGACGATCTCGCTGCCAGACGATCGTGCTGCCACTTACCTGCGGCGCGCCGACCGCGACCTCCGCCGGAAAGCGCCCGATCGCCTGATAGTCGCGCAGGAAGCGGACATTGGTCAGGACCGCCTGTTTGAACGCCAGACGAGGGGCAGCAATCGAGGCCGTGGTCTGGATGCCATAGAGGGGACGTCCCTTGGCATCGCGCAGAGTCTGCGGACGCGGCGCCTGATCGAGCGTCCATGTCGCCGGTGCGGCGAGCGGTTCGAACCACAGTCCGACGCCGCTGTTGCCCGCCGGGAATGCGACCAGGATGCGCGGATCGGTACCGTTGCGCAGGAGCAGATGCGCCGCGACCGCACCGTCGCGAACGAAGGCGTTGAGATTTTGTCCCTCCGTCAGCTGATAGGCGAGCTCGGGCGCCTTGCCGCCACGCTGCGCGCTCCCCTGCCCCGCCATCAGTCCCGCCGCCGCGAACACTCCGGAAATCAATCCGCCCGTCAGCATCAACCGTGCGATCCGCGTCATCCCCATTCTCCCGATATGAAGAGGGCGCGGCAGCCTGTCGGCCCGCCGCGCCATCCCTGTTGTTATCCTGGCCAATACCGACGGCAGTGAAACGTTCCCGCCCACCGCCGCCGCCACGCCGGGTCAGAACCGCATCGTCAGCGAGCCGCCATAGGTCGGGCCGACGATGCCGCGGGCATAGAAATAGCCGTTGGTGATCGCCTGCGTCTGGCCCTGACGCGGATTGCCCTCCGTCAGGCCGATGACGTTGAAGATGTTGTCGGCATTGAGGTTGAGCTGCAGCCTGTCACTGAGGTTGAAGTTCACGCCGACGCCGGTCACGCCATAGCTCGGCAAAGCGACACCATTGCCGTTGTCGGCGTAGATCTTGCCGGTGAACTTGTAGCGCGCATAGACGTCGCCGATTCCGTTCGGCAGCTTGTACGTCGGCGTGATCGTGAACAGCTGCGCCGGGGTCCGCTCCGGCCGGTTGCCCTCGTACTGTCGGCCTGCATCGACCCCGTTCAGCTGCAGGTTGAGCAGCTTCGGGTCCTGGAACACACCCTGGAAATCGACCGCAAAGGCGTCGATCGGCCGCACGACGAAGTCGATCTCGACGCCGTTCGTGCGCAGGTTCGCATTCAGGTTGACCTGCTGCGACGGATTGTTGGGATCGGAGAAATTATAGTTCTGGTTGCGGAAGTTGGTGCGGAACACCGTCGCCGACCCGGAGAAGATCTTGCCATACTGATAGCGGACGCCCGCCTCGTATAGCTCGATGGTCGTGGTCGGATCGACGTTATTGGTCTGGAAGCCGTTCGCATAGCGGGCGTAGACCGAGAAGTTCGGCGTAAACAGGTAGTTGGCGCCGATCGTATAGGCCGCCTTCTGCCGTGTACGCTTGGTCTCGGTGAACGTGCCGTCAAAGCTCGAACCGACGTTGCGGACGACGCCGACCACGCCGGGCTGGACCGGCTGGTTCACTGCCGACGCATTGCCGTCGCGCGCGGTCGCCTGGTCGCTCTCCCAGCGGATACCGCCGTCGATACGCAGGTCGCCGAACGCGATTTCGTCGTTGGCATAGAGCGAGACCGTGCTGTCGAGCCGCTCGCGGATGCCCGCGCCCCAGTCGCCGTAGGAGACGAGACCGTTGTCCGACAGGACACCGACGACCTGATTGCCCGCGTTGAGCGCGACGATATCGTAGATGTCGCTGTTGGTCTTGACGTCGTTGACCACGCTGGCGGTCGCGGACTGATCCTGCGAGCGCTTGACGTTATAGTACATGACGCCGGCGGTCAGCGAGTTCTTGAAGCTGCCATTGTCGACTTCCCAGCGGCCGCCGACGTTGATGCCGAGATCGCGGCCGTCGATATAGTCGTGGTTGAGCGTCGTCCGCTGCAGGAAGCCGTTGCCGTTGAGCGCATTCAGCGCATCGGTCTGGTTGGAGCCGAGCACCACGCCCGTGCGCAGGTTCTGGATGCCGAAGCGCACCGCCGTCGGATAGGCCGCGGCGCCGGCGGTCAGCAGGTCGTTGATGGGGGAGTTCGCCCCCGGAGTGAGATAGTTGACCGCGCTGGTCAGCCCCGCGTTGCCCGTGCCGGAGCCGGGGAACAGACCGTTGAAGTCATAGGAATACTTCAGGTAGCGGGCGTGCGCGAACAGGTCGATCGCATCCGACACCGGCTTTTCGATGTCGAGGCGGACCTGCGCCGTCCTCGCCTTGATACCGTCGCGATACCGGAATTCGCGGAACCCGCTCGGGTGTGCGAAGGTCGAGACGGGCACCGCGATATTCGAGAAGGCATCGCCGCCGACATTGCCGAACTGCGTATCGAGGCTGGGGATGCCGGTCGGCTTGTTATTGGTGAAGCGATAGGGCTGGTCGGCGTAATAGGCGTTCTCGACGTCGCCACCCTTCGCGGACAGGCGGATATAGCCGCCGCCGTCGAGCTTGTACTCGAGCATGCCCTTGAGCCGCCAGCCGGCATAGTCGAAGGGATTGTCGCGCACGCCGGGGCTCGACTGGATGTAGCCGCCGACATTGAAGGCGAGGTTGTCGGCCAACGGCGCAGAATAATAGAAATCGCCGCGCTTCATGCCGTAATTATAGGCGCTGACGCGCGCCTGCCCCTCCGCCTCGGTGAAATTGGGGCGCTTCGAGATGAAATTGATCGTCGCGCCCGCGCCGTTGACGGTCAGCACGCCCGACGAGCCGCCCTTCACCGCCTCCAGCCGATCGATGGTGAGGTCCTGGTCGAAGAAGAAGTCCGCGCCGCCGCCGCCGTAGAGGATCGGCATGCCGTCCTCCTCCAGCTGGACGAATCGCTGGCCGCCGCCCTGCAGGCCGCGCACCGAATAGTTGTTCGACACCTGGCCCGCCGTCGCCTCGACGAAGATGCCGGGGACGAGGTTGAGCATGTCCGCGGTCGAGCGGGGTGCGAGACGGTCGATCGCCTCGCGATTGGCATAGGTGATGTCGGCGGACGCGCTGATCAGCGGACGATCCCGAGACGTGGTGCCGGTGACGACGATGTCGCCGAGGTTCTGGTCCGCCTGGGCGGCCACGTCACTGTCTACCGGGCCTGACGGCTGTGACGTCTGCGCCGCGGTACCGGGTGCGGTCTGCGCGAGCGCGGGCATGGCCGGCAGCGCCGCGGCGCCCAGCAAAAGCGCGGCCCGAAAGCCGATCGGCGAATTGGTCAACACAACCCTCTCCTGAACTAAATACTTCATGCGGCGCTGTTTTTAGCCACTGCGCGGCAAGCGATATGACCGCGTGCGACGGTACCGCAATCGATTTCAACGCGGATGTAACCGTTTTCGCCCGCAGTGTGGCGACGCTGCAACGCTGCAGGAGGTCCGGCCCCGGATCGCTCGACGACCCGCCCTCCGCACGCGCTGCTACCGTCGCAGGCGGCGTAACATCCGTGCCATAGCGGGCCGTCGGGCGAGCTTTTTCCCCTGCCCAACCACGGCATCGAAACCCATCAAGGCACCCACAACCCCCCGATTGACGAGGGTCGGACGCAGAACCAGCAGGTCGACGCAGGCGATGCCGTTGGTGGCGAGCAACCGCTTGTGCTGCCCCTCGCCTTCGGTGAAGTCGAACCAGCGGAAGCGGTCTTCGAAGAGCGCCGCCATCGCCGCGGCGTGGAGGACGGTGCCCGGCGACAATTCGCCGTAAGCCGGGTCGTGCCCGACATGATCGTAGCGAAGCGCGCTACCCTGTGCCGTGCAGCAGAGGTAGGCGACGGGCTTGCCGGCAATCAGCAATAGCCAGGCACGCAGCTCGTCGCGCGCCGCCGCCGCCCGCAGGGTCGCGACCCGCCGGCTGTCGTCCGGCAGGCCCGCGTCGAGCAGACGCTCCTGATAGGTGCGCGCCGAGATCGCTCGGGCAAGCGGGTGGAAGGCGTCGAATTGCTCTGCGGTACGGAAAGCTCGGATTTCCAGTCCTGCCGCGGCCGCCTTCCTAGACTTGCGCCTCAGGGTCGAGCGCGCCTGGCCGGACAGGTTCGAAAGCCAGGCCGCATGGCCGATCGACAGGTCGGTATAGTAGCGCGTGTAGCACTGGCGCTCCGTCACGATCCGCTCCTTGACCTCGATCCGCCCGCGGAGCGTACGAGGCAGCGACGTGACGAGATAACCGTCCCTCGCCCCGTCCGGCAGTGCCGGTAAGCGTAAGGCGAGGACGTCCTCCAGCGATAGGGCGATGCGCTCCAGTCGGCGCGGCACGCTGGCGAGCGTGCGGGCACCGATCTGGAACCGCAGCGGGACGACGGTCACGCCGCGCGCTCGGCGACCCAGTTCGACCAGAGCTGTTCCGCCTGCCGCCAGCGGCGGCGGCGCGCACTCGGCGCGAGCGGCACATCGTCCTGCCCCAGCGCCAGCGTCGGCCGGTCGGCGAAATGCGTCGTAGGCAACACGGCGCGCCGATCGGCCAGCATGCGGAACAGCGCCTCGCACCGGCGGACGTGCACCGCATTGGCGCGGGTGCCGAGGCGATTGGCGAGCTCGAAGCCGTGGCTCACAATTGTCACGGCGGCATGCCCCTCCGCCACCGCATGATCGAGGGCGGCCTCCGCCTCCGCCGACGACAGCGCACAGAGCTGGAAGTGACGCCAGAGCCCCGGGGCCTCGGCGATAACGGTGACGGGCACTTCGGTGACCCGGGCACGCAGCGGCGCGATCTGAGACGCCGCGAGACCGATGCGGCTCTCGTCGCCTTCCGCGCCATTGTGGCTGCTGTCGTAGAGGAATCCGAGCTGCGCCAGCGCCTTCAGCGTATCGTCATTGGCCGCATAGCCACCGGCGCGGAAGGCGATCGGGTGCCGCGCACCGGCGGCGACCAGCAGCTCGGTCGCGCCGCGCAGCAGGTCGATCTGCTCGGCGAGCGAATATTTGTACAATTGGAAACGGCCGTGCGTGGCACCACGATCGCCGGCGCGGCCCCCCGTCCAATTGGGGTGGAGGTGCAGCTGTACCTCCTGCCCGGCTTCCTGGATCGCCTCGACCATCCGGCGGATCGGGGCGAGGCCGAACAGCAACGCCGGCATCGGATCGACGAAGAAACAGGCCTTCAGCCCATGCTCCGCGAGCAGCCGCAGCTGAAAGCCCAAGCCGACTCCGGCGGGCTCGATCGACCGGGCATAGATTTCATCGGCGTCGAGCCCGGCGGCGTGGTGCCGCCACGCGAATTCGGTGTCGATCGTCAGAAAAACGGGCGTCGCCATAGCCACGCCCTATCGACCACGGGTGAACAAATGGCAAAAGATGACAGAAGCTTCAGGGAACGATGCCGTAACGCCGATAGTCGTCGTCGATCCGCGGCGACAGCGTACGCGCGGCCAGCAGATCGGCCTTGCCGTCGTGCCCCTGCTTCGACGCGATTACTCCGCGCATGTACAGGCTCTGCGCCATGTCCGGTTCCGCGTCCAGCGCGGCAGAGAGATCGGCCAGCGCGTCGTCCAGCCGGTTCATCCGAAAATAGACCATCGCCCGGCTGTCCAGCGCGTCATAGGTCGAATCGCTCAGCTCGATGGCGCGCGTGCAATCCTTGAGCGCGGTGTCGAGCGCCACGTCGAGCGTTCCCTTGATCCAGCAGCGGCTGTTGAGCAGCTGCGGATTGCCGGGACTTGCCGCGACCGCCTGATCGATCGTCGCGATCGCGGCATCCTTGTTGCCCGCGCGCGCCAACACGTCGGCCTTCAGCGCCATCATGCGCGCCTTGTCCTCGCCACCGGCGTCGATGCGGGCCTGGACCAGGTCGAGCGCGGCGTCCGTCTGCCCGGTATCCGCCCGCAGCAGCGCCAGCTGGCGGATCACGGCCTCCGAATCGGGCTCGAGCTTGTGGGCAGCCTCGAGATCGGCGAACGCCTTGGCATTGTCGCCGCCGTCACGGAACAGCCGCGCGCGCCAGCGATAGCTGTCGACGGTGGGACTGATCGCCAGCGCGCGCCCGAGATCGGCGATCGCGGCGGGCCGGTCGTAGATCTGTTCGCGGAACCAGGCCCGCTCCGTCAGCGGCCCCGCCTCGTCCGGCTTGTCGGCGATCGCCTGGTCGTAGAGCGCGAGCAGGCCGGCGAACCCGCCGAGCTTGCGCGCGGCCTGGACGCGCTGGTAGCGCGACGGCAGGTCGGCCGGCGCCACGATGCTGAGCAGCCTGCCCTTGGCGGCGGCGAGCGCCGCGCGCTCCGCAGGGATCTGCTCGACCGCCACCTCTCCCCCCGGCGACACCGTCCGATCCTCCACCGTCAGCCAGGCGCCGTCGCGCTTCACCGTCCGCGTCACCGTGGCGCCGATGATCGGGCGCGCGAAGCTCTGGTCGCCGTCCAGCGCATAGCCGTTGCCACCGGCCGGCAGGCGGATGCGGGTGACCGTGCGATAGTGGAACCCGTCGCCGAGACCGGCGGGGATTGCGCGCCACGTGGTGCGCGACCGATCGGGCTCGAAGCTGAAGTCGCTGATCGCATGGTCGATCGCCGATCGGAACCGCTGGTCGCGGCGCTTCCATTCGGGATAGGCGATGCCGGTCGCGCTGATCGTCGCCAGACCCGTCGCGGGGTCATAGGCGAGCTTGCGGTCGACGACGGTCACGCTGCCGATCAGCTTGCCGAGCATCGTGCTCGTCATCGTCGCGATGTCGTCCTTGCTGGCCTGCGCCTGCGCGGCCTGGATCATCTGCGCGATGCGGCCACGGACGCTGACCGTCGCCTTGAACGGCGCGGGCAGGTCGACACCCGCGCTCTCGTCGAGCTCGGTGGCGAGTTCGACGTCGGGCCGGGCATGCGCGCGCATCGGCAGCGGGATCAACGCCGCCCCGGCGGCGCGCACCGGCAGGACGTAGCGGAACGGCGGCGTGTCGGTGACGTCCTCCAGCCGCGCGCCGCCGTCGGTCCCGTCCAGCCACAGGACCTGCCCGCCGACCGTCGCGCGGACGAGCACATGGTCGAAGGCGCCGGGTGTCGGCAGGCGCGTCGGCAGCAGGTCGCCGAGCTGGCTGTTCGCCAGCACCGGCTCCGCCTCTATGCCAAGGCCATGGAGCAGCGCGAGCAGCAGCAGCGTCTTCGCCTTGCAATCGCCATAGCGCGCCGCCCAGGTCTCGGCGGGTGCCTGAGGCCGGTAGTTGCCCTGGTCCATCCCGTTGAACAGATAGCGGATCTGGTCCTGCACCAGCCGGAGCGCCGCGGCGGTCCGCAGCATCGGGTCGGGGCTTGCCGCCCTGATCTTCGCGACCTCGGCGGCGAGCGCGCCGCCGGGCGCGATCAGGCCGTCCGTCGCATAGAGCGGGGCCATGACGCGCGAGACGTCGTCCCAGCCCCCGAAGCTCGACGCCTCCAGCACCGGCAGCTTGCGGAACCGCGCGGGCGCGTCGCTGGGCAGGTCCGCCGGCTTGGGCAGGGGCAGCGGCACGGTCAGCTCGTGATAGCCGCCGGCGACCGTCTCGACCGGCGCCGCGCCATCGGCATAGGTCTTCCACCGCACCGCCGCCTTGTCCGGCCAGAGCAGCCGCGCACGGGCGAAACCGATCTTGAGCGGCGCGGCGGCGAGCGGGGTGAACCCCTGCATCTGGCCGCCGAGCGCGCCGTCCTTGCGCGTGATCGATGCGACGACGTGCAGGATGTCGCCGACCTGGAGCCCTTCCACCGCCATGGTCGCGGTGAGCATGCCGTCGAGCTGGCGCTGCTCCAGCTTCTGTTCGCGGCGGATGACGGAAAAGCCCTTCCCCGCCTTGATCAGGTCGATGCGGTCGCCGCCGCGGATGATTTCCGCGCGATGCACGATCAGGTCGCCCGCGGCGGGTTGCCACGTCAGGCTGACGGTGCCCAGCTGGCCGAGCAATTCGGTCGTCGCGGCACGGGTCGCCGTGTCCGTATAGGCCCAGACGGTGCCGTCCTGCAGCCGCTGCTGGTTGTCGAGCATCAGCAGGACGGGCGAATCGGCGGTGATCTTGGCCGGGTCGATCGCGGGCGCCGGTTTCACCCAGTCCGGCGCGGGTTGATAGAGGATCTTGTCCGCCGCCTGCGCCGACATGCTCGCCGACGCCAGCAGCGCCGCCACCACCCACTTGGTCATCATTCCCCCCGTCATTGCCGGCGAGTGTACCCGCGGCGAGACGGCGCGCAATGGGGCTTGTCCGTGCCGATCCCGTGCAGGCCCGGCGCAGGGCCCGACCCGGGTGCGTGGAGGCGGCGGCGCCCCCGCCCCGATCCGGCTTTGCCGGATCGGACGCCCGAGAGCCGCCGCGCCAGCGGCGCCGGCGCCGGCGGCGATGCGGGGTTAAGCGACGACCCCGCAGCCGGCCGCGGCCTTGCCCACCTCCAGCGCGATGCGCGGATCCTTGATCTCGCCGGCGACGCGCAGCAGGTCGCCGAGCGTCAGCTGCGCCGGATTGGGATCGTCACGGCGATAGGCCGCGGCGGCGTTGCCGAGCTGCTGCAGCTGGCCGAGCGACAGGTTGCTCTGCAACCGGTCGCCGACGCAGGTCGATCGCTGCGCGTCCAGGCCGTAACGCTCGAGCCCCATCGCGATCCGCGTCGACGGCGCGGCACAGCCGGTGGCGAGCATACCCAGAGCGACGACGGCGACGAGACGGACCACGGCATTTCCCCTGCATGAGCGGCAGCGGATTTGCGGCCGATATGGCCCAGAAACCCGGCTTCGCCGGAAGTGTTCCTGTCTGGTACTTCCTGCAGCGGGCGTGAGTATTTTTGCCGAAGCGGTGGGGTGATTCCTGCGCGGTCTGGCGGCAGTCCGGCAAGGGCCCACCGCGCCCGCGAAAGGTCGCTAAAGTCGCACCCGTTCGCCTCGCTCATTGGCGGTGCCGCCGCCTCGACCGATCTGCCTACGATGGGAAAGAGCCGCAGGCGGAACGTCGCCTCGATGGTGCTAACACCTTTCCAGCGGGTAGGACATCGGAGATATATCCGGTTCGGATGTTATACTGCCGTTCGGGCAGCGGGTTCTCGACGCCTGCCGTGATTGGGCGCCAATCGCTCGGAGCAAAGGTCATGTCTCACGCTGCATCTTCGCGGCAGCGATCCTGCAAAGCGTCGTCTCCGCCGCCATCGCGTCGCAGGCATCGCCATTGCGGGACTCCTACGCGATCGCGGAATGTTCGGTTATGGGGGAAAGCGGACATCAGCCGCGTGCGGTCAGGCGCACCTCGTCGGCGTGAAAGTCACTGTCGTCGAAATCGACGATCAAAGCACGCGTGACCGGCTGGTCCGCTGCCACGAAGCCGTCAGGATAGAGCATTCGCAGAGAAGCGCCTGCCCCCGCGAGCGCATCACCACGGATCAGCAGCGCCGGTTCGTTGTCGATGTCCCAGCCAACGATCAGCACCATGTCGCCGTCTCCGGCAATTTCCGCGAGGATGCATTGCAGGGAGCCGACTGCACGCGTTCGGGTGTCGCTCCCCCGGAGCTGCTCAACGATCCCGTCGTGCCGCACATCCGAAAGCACCGACGCAGCAACACCAGCGAGCGCCCATGCTGCTACAAGCTTCGGTGCCCGCGCCTTCCGAATGCGGCGTCGTTGAAGGGCTGCAAGTCTCGACTGATCTGGCCCCATCACGACAGGTATATCGCTCTGCCGAATGTCTGCAACTGGGCGAAAGCGGACGTCCCACTTTGGAGGAAAGCGGGTGTTCCATTGCTTGTAGAACGCGGCCGGCCAACTGTGGCATGTCACGAGCGTAATGCCTGACGATCTCCGTCTCGAACCGCTGGAAGGCATATACGACGACCTCTGCCGACGCTGGGCTATGGGCGTCATCAGTCGCGATTTGACGTTAGAACTGATGTTTTTAGCTTGGTGGCACTGGGCCGAGCCGGAATTCCTCACCGGTCTGCCATATGCCCCTGAGGCGATGCCTCTTTGGAGAATGCTTTTCGAGGAGTTCGGTGGAGAATGCTCTAATGATCCGGAGTTTCTCTTCGTCGCTGGTGTCATGCTTGAGATTACCCCATGGGCTCTTCATGGAGACGCTGATGCGAACGAGAAGCTTGGAAGGCGAATGCGGGCTCGATCTGCGGAGGCGCGTCCGCAGGGCTTCGCATCCGGCTACTTCGATGAAAGCCGTGAATATGGAGAGTATTTCGCTCACCACAGCCGTCTAGCGGATCCGCGCTGATGGGCGTTGACGGCCTATCCGCTGTGAGGGGCGTTCTAAAGATCAAGACGGAGGACCTATCGTTAGTGCCATCGCTTTTGCCACCGCAATTGGACAGTGTTCCACTGTTCATCAGTAAGGCTGAAACCGTAATAGCGATTTGCCGCTTCTCGGACGTCGGTGATTCCGTTCGCTTTGGCGCTCTCAATCGCCTCATCGATCAACTCAGTCGATCGGTCTTCTGGCGCCGGACGAAAACGCCGACGCAATCGAGTTAGCAAGTTAGCCGGGAGATGCACGCTTCTCCGTTTCACCAAGCCATTTGAGAATGCCACGATCAACGTGCAACGGTATTCAATCAGGCGAGCTAGCAGAATAAAGGCACGCCTCCGACGTCCGCATTTGGCCGCAAGCGGAACATCCACTTTTAGGCGCTAGCCGCTGCTATCGCTTTCGTCAGCTCCGCCAGTCCCGAAAAAACAGCTGAACGAATTTGAACGGGATGAAGATCGCGACCGCGACGAACACCGCAATCCCTAATTCAATTACAAACCAACGGTCCTCGCTGCCCATCCGGCGAACATAGCAGGCCGTGGAATGTCCGTTCTTGAGGGGGAAGAGGACATCCAAGGCGGGCTTGGCGACCTCCTAAGGAGAGCGCCTCCCCCAAGTAGCTGCGATATTCTAGCGGTGATGGGATCGCCGTTTCGCTTGCGCTGCTTCCCACGCGTCGCTTCGGGCGCATTCGACTTGAGCTTTCGCCCGATACTTTTCGTTTCGACACCGAGCGGCAACAGCCTCT
Source organism: Sphingomonas sp. GV3 (assembly GCF_031082075.1). Lineage (NCBI taxonomy): Bacteria > Pseudomonadati > Pseudomonadota > Alphaproteobacteria > Sphingomonadales > Sphingomonadaceae > Sphingomonas > Sphingomonas sp. GV3. The sequence goes on from NZ_JARWLE010000001.1 coordinate 1,794,562, forward strand.
CTGCTGAACGGGACCGATGTTCCACCCTCGGCAACACTTCCCGGCTGCTCCAATCGCTGGCCGACTGACGGCTGTGTTATGAGCCCGGCACCAAGAAGCGCAAAGGCGAGATAAGACCGTCGCATAATGGATTGCTCCGAAAGTCACCCTATGGTCAGTCAGCGTCTCACGTTTTGTCGGCGCCTGCAATGGGCGCAACTTGCCGATGTCGCCCGCATCTTCTCCGACAGGCCTACGATCGGCAGGACGCGGACGGAGGCAAGCCCGTTCAATTCAGTCAGACGTTTCCGTTCGGCGGCTCGCCGGCCGTGGCGAGGGGCGTGGAGCCGGTCGAATCCGTCAGCGTCGACGACTGACGAAAGTTGCAGGACCTATGCACCGCTTAACGCGAGGGGCCGCGCGCGCATAGGTTGGCCGGACGGGAGACCCATTGCTGCGCCCACCGGAAGCAGGACGCGCCGCATCGAGGCGCGGTCGCCGGCGGGACCGGCGCCCTCTCCGGCCGGCACCGTTTCCCCGCACGGGGATCGGGCGGTTACCGCGCGTGGTAGAAGTCGTAGACCTGCTGCGCCACCGCGCTCGACACGCCCGGCGCCTTGCGCAGATCCTCCAGGCTGGCGTTGCGCACCGCCCGCGCCGTGCCGAAATGCATCAGCAGTGCCTTCTTGCGGGCGGGGCCGATGCCCGGCACCTCGTCCAGCGGACTCGCGCCGATCGCCTTGGCGCGCTTCTCGCGATGCGCGCCGATGACGAAGCGGTGGACCTCGTCGCGCAGGCGCTGAAGGTAGAAGAGCACGGGGGCGTTCACCGGCAGCTGGAACTCGCGCCCGTCGAGCAGGTGGAAGACCTCGCGCCCCTCGCGGCCGTGATGCGGCCCCTTGGCGATGCCGACGAGGCACACGTCCTCGATACCGAGATCCTCCAGCACCGCCTTGGCGGCATTGAGCTGGCCGCGACCACCGTCGATCAGCACGAGGTCTGGCCAGGTGCCGTCGTCGCGATCGGGTGCCTCCTCCAGCTGGCGGGCGAAGCGGCGGCGGAACACCTCGCGCATCATGCCGAAATCGTCGTTGGTCGCCGCCTCGTTCCCCTTGATGTTGAACTTGCGATACTGGCCCTTAAGGAACCCCTCCGGCCCCGCGACGACCATCGCGCCGAGCGCGTTGGTGCCCTGGATGTGGCTGTTGTCGTAGATCTCGATCCGGTCGGGCGGGCCGTCGAGGCCGAACAGGTCCGCCACCTCGCGCAGCAGCCGCGCCTGCGTCGTGCTTTCCGCCAGCCGACGTTCGAGCGCCTCGATCGCGTTGCGCTTCGCCTGGTCCATCAACCGGCGGCGGTCGCCGCGCTGCGGCACGGAGATCGCGACCTTGTAGCCGGCGCGTTCGCCGAGCGCCTCCATCAGCAACGCCCCCTCGGACAGGTCGCGGTCGAGCAGGATGGTGCGCGGCGGCGGCACCTCCTCGTAGAATTGCGTCAGGAAGCTCGCCAGCACCTCGTCCTCCGGCACCTCTGCCGTGTGGGCGGGGAAGAAGCTGCGGTGGCCCCAGTTCTGGCCGCCGCGGATGAAGAAGGCCTGGATGCCGATCACGCCGTCCTTGCACGCCAGCGCGAAGACGTCGGCATCGCCGACCCCCTCCGCGTTGATCGCCTGCGTGCCCTGGACGAAGGTCAGCGCCTTGAGCCGGTCGCGCAGCAGCGCGGCGAGCTCGAAGTCCATGTTCTCCGCCGCGGCCTGCATCTGCGCGCCGAGCTTGGCCTGCACCTTCGTCGACTTGCCGGCGAGGAAGTCGCGGCAATCGTCGACCAGTTCCTTGTAGCCCTCGGTATCGATGCGGCCGACGCAGGGCGCGGAGCAGCGCTTGATCTGGTAGAGCAGGCACGGCCGGTCGCGCGTCTTGAAGAAACTGTCGGTGCACGAGCGCAGCAGGAACAGCTTCTGCAGGGCGTTGAGCGTGTTGTTGACGCTGCCGGCGCTGGCGAAGGGGCCGTAGTAATTGCCCGGCGCGCGGCGGGCGCCGCGATGCTTCTGCACGCGCGGAAAGTCGTGGTCGGTCCGCAGCAGGATGAAGGGGAAGCTTTTGTCGTCGCGCAGCAGCACATTGTAGGCGGGGCGGAAGCTCTTGATCAGCTGCGCCTCGAGCAGCAGCGCCTCCGCCTCGTTGTTGGTGGTGACGATCGTCATCGCCCGCGTCTGCGACACCATGCGCTGGAGGCGCTTGGGCAGCTGCTTGATCTGCGTGTAATTGGCGACGCGCTGCTTCAGCGACCGCGCCTTGCCGACGTAGAGGACGTCGCCCTTCGCGTCCTGCATGCGATAGACGCCGGAGCGGTTGGGCAGCGTCTTCAGCACGTTGCGGATCGCCGCCACGCCCGCGTCGAGATCGGGCGTGTCGGATCCGCGGACGGTGAAGGTGGCGCGTTCCTCGTTGAAGCGATCGGGGGGGCCGTAGCCTGACATGCGGCTGCATGTAGGAGTCGCACGCGGGCGCGGCTAGAGTCTGATCCACATGCGTGGAATCGGTACCGGCCCTCACCGCCCGCTGGTCGGCCCCGGGCGCTTCTTCGCGGGCGGCGGCGGCGTACCGCCGCCGAGCGCGGCAAGATCGAAGGCGAGCTTCTGCATCAGGTCCGCCGTCATCTGGCCACCGCTGAGCGGGGCGAGCCGGCGCAGCGACAGCATGCGGAACCTGGGCAAATTCTCGTCGTCGCTGAGGCCGGGCATGTCCTTGTCCAGCACCGCCTTGGCAGCGGGATCGGCGATGAGATCGGCGATCGGCGTATCGAGCGAGAAATGCGTGGCGATGCCCTTGGCCGGCGCCTCCGGCGGCGCGGCGGCGGGCGCCACGGCATCGGGCGGCGGCGCCGACGGCGCGGGTGCGACGCCGTCCTCCTTCGGCGCGGCCGGGGCCGCGACCGAATCGTCCGCCGGCAGGTCGAGGGAGAATTTGCCCGCGCGTTCCGCCGCGGTGGTTTGCGGCACGGCTGCGAGCATCAACGCGGACAGGACGATCGACATAGCGGGGCATCTCACCGGACCGTCGTGGTCCGCCCCCAGCCTATCACGGCCGCACGGGCGCACGGGCGCGGAAACGCTCAGCCTTGCGCGAAGATCTTGGTGCCGACCACGCCGATCACGGTCAGCGCCATGAAACAGGCCTGCACGAGGCTGACCTTGTCGCCGAAGAAGATGACGCCGCCGATGATAACGCCCACCGCGCCCAGCCCGGTCCATACCGCATAAGCGGTGCCGGCGGGCAGGCCCCGCATCGCGAGCGCGAGCAAGCCCATGTTGACGAAGGACAGGATGATCGGGACGCTGGACGCCTGCCACGTGCCGAGCGTCGCCGCCCATTTCAGGCTGAGCGCCCAGCAGATCTCGGTGACGACGGCGACGGCGAGAATGGCCCAGGACATGGAGGCGACTCCTTGCTGCGGGCTCGGTTCATCTAGGGACGCCGCCGGAAACCCGGGAAGAGACGGCGTCGGATGTCAGCATCAACCGCAGCGCCGCGTGTTCCTGCGAACGCAGGAATCCAGGACCACAGGCGCTCGGCGTGCGGCTCTGGGCTCCTGCGTCCGCAGGAGCACGCTTGCCACCAGCGGACAAGGGCGTGGCGCCCCGGAAACCCGATCAGTGCGGGCGGCCGAGCCCCACGATGGCGCGATCGACCATCGTCTTGTCGGCACCGCCGTCGTGATGCTCGGCGATCAGCGTCGCGGCGGCGCGCGCGGCCGTGTCGGCGGCGAGTGCGCGGACCTCGGCGATCGCCTGGCGCTCGGCGGCGGCGATCTTGTCCTCGGCGCGCTTGGTGCGGCGGGCCATCAGCTCCTCCGCGTCCTGCTTCGCCTTGGCGATGATCTGGTTCGCCTCCTGCTGCGCGTGATGGCGCATCGTCGCGGCGTCGGCCTCGGCGGCCTTGGCCTTCGCCTCATATTCCGCGCGCAGCGCCTCGGCCTCGGCGCGCAGCGTCTTCGCCTCTTCGAGCTGGGCGCGGATCGCCGCGATCTTGCCGTCGAGCGCGGCGCCGATCTTGCCCGGCACCTTGGCGATGATCATCCCGATGATCACGACGAGCGCGGCGATGCCGACCCAGCCGGTGGTGTTGAAGCCGAGCGCCGTCGGTTCCTCGACGTGATGCGCCGTCGGTTCGGCGACGCCGTTGGTCACCGCGCTCGCGTCGCGCACGTCGCGCGGCTGCAGCCCCTCGGTTTGCGTCGCATCGGCGAGGTTCGCCGCGATCGACGCGTCGGTGCTGGCGTTGGAAGCGGGATTAGCCATGGGCGCTGCTCCGGCGGACCGCATCGGCGGCGGCTTCGATGCTGACCTGGATCCCGGCGACCTTGCCCACCAGTTCCTGCGCGACTTCGGCCGCGACGGACTGGAGGTTGAGCATCGCCTGCGCCTTGGCATTGCCGACGGCGAGGTCGTGATGCGCGAGCCGTTCCGCCAGTTCGGCGTCGACCGCGTGGATCTGGCTTTCCGCGGCCTTGGCGGCGCGCGCCTTGGCAGCGGTGGTCTCCGCCTGCGCCGCGGCACGGGCAGAGTCCATTTCGGCACGCCATGCCGCCTCGACCGCGTCGGCGGACAGGCGCGCCTGTTCCGCCGCGGCGAGGTCGCCCGCGACCTGCGCCTCGCGCGCGTCCACGGTCGCGATCACCTTTGGCACCATCACCTTGCCGATCCCGAAATACAGGATGCCGAAGGTGACGAGCAGCCAGAAGATCTGCGAGGCGTAGGTGGCGGAGAGCTGGGCTATCTGTGGCATGGCGTCCTCTCGTGGCGGGCGGCGGCCGCGAACGGCGCGCCGCCTGCCGACGACATTACTTGGCGACGAACACCAGGATGATCATCGTCACGAAGGCGAGCAGGCCGAGCAGCTCGGCGCCCGCGAAACCGATGAACAGGCGGCCCTGCTGGCTGTCCGCCGCACCCGGATTGCGCAGCGCGCCCTCGAGGAACTTGGCGAACACGTTGCCCACGCCGAGCGAGGCGAGGCCCATGCCGATGGCGGCCAGACCGGCACCCAGCATGCGAGCGGCTTCTGCGTCCATTTCAATCACTCCAGTTCGAAAAGCTAAACGGTTGGTACGAGAACTCTTAGTGCAGTCTTAGTGCAGGTTGACCGCGTCGTTGAGATAGACGCTGGTCAAGAGCGCGAAGACATAGGCCTGGATCGCCGCCACCAGCAGCTCCAGCAGCGTGATGCCGAGCATCAGCGCGAAGCTGGGCAGCGAGATCAGCAGGCTGTAGCCGGGGCCGAAATTGATGCCGTTGATGACGAAGGCGGCGAGCACCTTCAGCAGGATGTGCCCCGCGGTCATCGCGACGAACAGGCGCAGGCCGAGGCTGAACGGGCGCACCAGGAAGCTCATCAGCTCGACGACGAAGATCAGCGGGATCATCAATACCGGCGTGCCGTGCGGCACGAACAGGCTGAAGAAGTGGAAGCCGTGCTTGCCGAAGCCGACAATCAGCACGATCGAGAAGCTGATGATCGCCAGCACGCCGGTGACGGTCAGGTGGCTGGTGATGGTGAACGGATGCCATCCCGGCACGACGCCGACCGGGGTCAGGCCCCAGATGTTGGCGAACAGGATGAACATGAACAGCGAGAAGACATAGGGGACGAAGCGCTTGCCCTCCGGCCCGATGTTCGACAGCAGCATGCCCTGGACGAAGCCGGTGAAGCCCTCCACCGCCGCCTGCCAGCGGCCGGGCACCAGCTGGCGCTTCATGCCGCCGAGCATGAACAGCCACAGGCTGACGAGCGTGATCACCATCCACAGGGCGGAATTGGTGAAGGACAGGTCGTGCCCCGCGACGACCCAGCGCTGACCGAACAAAGGTTCGATCAGGAACTGGTGCATCGGATCGATCTTGCTGCCCGCTTCTGCCGCCACGTGCCTTCGCTCGCCTTCCAATACGACAAACGCCCGGTTTAGTCCGGGCGCGTGCCTGTGATCCGTATGATCTGCCTGAACGCGACCGCTATTCCGAGGAACAGCATCACGATCAGCGCCCAAGGGGTCGTGCCGAACCAGCGGTCGATACACCAGCCGATCAGCGCCGAGCCGACGAGACTTCCGATCAGCGCCGCCAGCACCCGGTTGCCGAGCGAATAGCTCGCATCCGCATCCGGTACCGCCTGCCCCGTCCGCACCGCTTCCCGATGCCGCGCTTCCCGGAGCCGCTCGTCGAGCGCGGAAAGCCGCGGATCTTCCGCCGTGCTGCCGAAGTCCTGTCCCGGACCCTCATCCGCCATGCGTCATCCTCAACCCAATCGTATCGGCCGGGGGAGGAAAGCGCACGATCGGCGAGCGATCCCGCCAAGGCAGGGTTGCGTCTAGATAAGGGGCCTTGGGGTGTCAACCGCCTGCGATTGTTACGCGGGGATGAACGGCCGGGCAGGCGTTTTCCGTACCCCGCCCCCTCTTCGTCATTCCCGCGCAGGCGGGAATCCCGAGACGCCGGCGGTGTGGCTCACGCGGAACCTGCGCGTCTCGATCCCCGCCTGCGCGGGGATGACACCCTCGGGGAGGTGAGAGACCGACAGGGATGCCGGCCCGGAAGCGGCGACATGCCCCCCCTTCGTCGTCCCGGCGCACGCCGGGACCCATGGTTGCGATCGGCGCTAATGGCGCGCGACGTCGGTCATACACCGTGTCCGTGGGTCCCGGCGTGCGCCGGGATGACGAGGAGGGAATGGGCGGCTTTTCCCACGTTTGTCATTCCCGCACATGCGGGGATCCAGAGACGCTGGCGGTGTGGCTCACGCGGAACCTGCGCGTCTGGATACCCGCCTGCGCGGGGATGACGGTGGAAAGGGGGGCGGCGTTACTTGCAGCGTCCGTCGAGCTCCGGCGTGCCGGTATTCTCCTTCCACTGGCCGGACGGCGTCTTGTACATCTCGCCGACCGGGACGCGCGCGACGAGGTTGCAGCCGGTGGTGAAGGCGAACTGTTCGACCGTCGATCCATTGGCCTGTGCGCTTTGCGTATAGGCCGCCTTGCGCTTGATGTTGATGTCGCGGACCATCGCCTGCAGCGCGGGGCTGCCGCCGCCGACGACGCCGAGATAGCCGTCGGGCTGTTCGCCGACCTGCTTCGCCGCCCGCGCCGCCTGGTAGGCGGGATCGCGCTGCGCCGACGCCTGTACCGAAAGGCCGGCGAGAGCCGCCGCGCCGGCAACCATCAAGACCTTATGCATCAGAAAATACCCCCGGGGTTCTGCTGGATCAGCGACTTGGCTTCGCCGTCGAGGCGATAGACCACCTGTTGCGTGACCGCGATGTTGAGGTTGATCTCGATCGGCTTGTCGGGCGCGGTGACGTTGACGCATCCGCCCGTCATCCCCGTCGCTGCCACCAGGCCGATCATCGCCAAACCCCTCATCGCGGGCAAGGTCGTGATCCTTGGCCCGTTCGTCAATCCTGCTCGTCTCATGGCACGGTCTCGCTTGCGGGAGGCTGAATGCCGCCCTGTTGGGTCTGTTTGTCCTGCTGGTCGATCAGCTGCGACAGGTTGCGACGCACCAGCCGGCTGGGATCGTAGAAGGACTGCGCCGAATCGAGCAGCCCACGGAAGGGCGCCTTGATCCGGATGTTGAACACGAAAGGCAGCCTGGCCAGCCGGCGGATCAAGACGTTCGACTTGGCGCCCTTCCCCTGGCTGACGCCGGCGAAGCGCACTTCCGTCACCATCTCGCCCGCGAGCGGCCCGTTCATCGTGATCGTCAGGCTGCGATAGCGCAGCGATTTGAGCGCCTGGAAGGCGAGATTGCCCCAGAAGCCGAGGTCCTTCTGAGTCAGTGTGCCGACATAGGCGATGCCGCCGCCGCCCTCGCGCACCTTGAGGAAGCCGTTCTCGATCCGGCCGCCGCTCGCATCGAAGACGATCGGCAATTCGCCGTCGAACACGCCCGTGGCGTCGATGTTCTGGAAGTCGAGCTGCTGCAGGAACTGGTCCGCCGCCGCGCCGCGGATGCGGAAGGTCATGCGCCGCACCTGGTCGGTCGAGAAATCGAGCAATGTCGGCAGCAGGGTGAGCGCGCCGCCGGCGAAGGGCCATTCGCCGCCCTCGATCCGCACGCGGTTGCCGGACAGCGTCTGGTAGCGGATCGTGCCGTCGTTCGCGGCGACGCCGGGATTGACGCTCTTGATCGTCGCGACCTGTCCGGGCGCGCTTTCGAGGTTGAGCAGATCAGTGAAGGCGATCGACGTCGACAGGCCCGTGACCGGACCGAAGGCCGCGGCGAGGTTCATGTCCTTCGTGCCGAACCGCCCGGTCGAGGTCACGCCGGCCGGGCTCCAGCCGATATGCCCCTGCCCCGTCACCGTCCCCGCGACCTCGGCGACGACGCCATAGGTCAGCCGGGTGAGCAGGTCCGGCTGGAAGGTCTTGGTGAAGGCAATGCCCGGCACGGCCAGGTTCGCGTCGCCCGCGCCCTTCGCAAGGTCGTGGACGATCGTGACGTCGGCGACCTTGGTGCCGGTCGTGGGTTCGGCCAGCACGCCCGTCGCACGGATGACGTTGCCGGAGAGGCGCAGCGTCACGTCGCGCCCGGCCATGGTGTTGAAACGCGGGGCCTCGGCCGTGTCCCGCACGGTCAGGCCGCCGCTGAGCGCCAGCGCGCCGGCGCGGAACGTCCAGTCCCCCGCCGCATCGCCCAGCAGCAGCGGCACCGCGCCGATCTGTCCGCCCCCGCCCAAGAAGCGGCCCGCGATGCCGCCGTCGGCGATCCGACCGGTCAGCGTGGCGACGTCGAGCCTCGTCACGCGATCCGGCTGCCCCAGCCGGGCCGCCAGGCCGGTGACCGTGACGCCGCGCTCTGCGAGGCGAAGGTTCGCTCCCGATGCGCTGAGATCGAGCGGCGTCGCCCCCAGCCGCCCGGTCAGATGCGTCGCCACGAGCCGCGCGCCGCCGTCGATGCGCCCGCCGCGTACCTGCACGAGCGCCGCACCCGGTGCGCACAGCCGGCTTCGAAACGGGTCGAGGACCAGTCCCGAGACGGCAAGCCGGCCGATGGCGAGGGGCGTGCAGCCCGAGTTCAGGGCGATCCCGCCCTGCCGATCGAACCGCAGGTCGAGCGGCATCGTCACCCCGTCCACACGGCCCGCCGCGCCGATCGGCCCGGACAGTCGCGCGATCGTGACGACATGCGCCGCGCCGCCCGGCAGGACCACGAAGGACACGGGCGCCAGCGCGAGCCGGGCATCGCCCGCGGCATAAGGCGACACCGCCACCCGACCGCGCATCCTGCCGTCCGGCCCGCGGGCGATGACCGCCGACGCCGTCGGCAGGCCGCCGCCCGACAGCGCGAGGCGCGCATCGGCGGTCACCGTGCCGTCGGACAGGCGATAGGCGACGCCCTGCCCGGTCGCGCCGAGCCGTGCGCCGCTGGCCGCGGCAAGGTTCAGCATCGAGACGGTCGCCCGGTCGGCGTCGAGATGCAGCCTGGCACGGGCGTCGAAATTTCTCGCCGCCGCGCCAAGCGCCGTGCCGGCGCGCAGGATGAGCGGCGCCAGCGGCGTACCGGCACCCAGCGAGCGGGGATCGAACCGCGCGAGCGCGCCGCTTCGTGCGCCCTCGATGGCGAGGTCGCCGTCGAAACGCGCTTCCGAGCCGATCGCATAGCGGCCGACGATGGCCATGCGCCGCGCCGTATCGACGCCCCGCGCAACCCCTGTCGCGTTCACATCGGCGCTGCCGGTCGTGGCGGCGGCAGTGCCAGCGAAATCGACGGTACCGGTCAGCCGCGCCGCCTTCACCTGCGACGCCATGGCCGGGCCGCCGGCGAGCCGTATCCGTCCGCGCCAGCGGTCCAGCGCGGCACCGAGCGTCGCGTCGAGGCCAACAGCGGCATGCGATATCCTTCCGGTCGGACATGCGAGCCGATCGGCGCGTAGCGGGCCGGTCAGGTGCGGCGCGCCCCGCGCCACCTCCACGCCGACGACCGCCGCCAGCCCGTCCGCGGTACAGCCGGCGACCGCGATCCGAGGCGCCGTGGCCGCGATCGTCCCGACGAATCCGTCGTCGAGCCTTCCATCGCCGCTGAGCTTCAGGCCGACCACCCCGAACGGGGTCTCCAGCCGCATCCGCGCGTCCGCGATGCGGGCACGCAGGGCGGGCAAGGCGAAGGGCTTGCCGCTGGGCGGCCCCATCAGCTTGTCGAGTTCGCCGAGCGTCAGCCTGCCGCCGACGATCCGTCCGCGCAGCCGCACGTGCCCGGCGCGGACGCCGACGAGGCGCGGTCCGGCGAAGCCATAGCCGATGCGCGTCTCCAGCCAGTCGGCGACGAGATCGGGCGAATGCGGATCGCCGATCACCACGTCGGTGAGGCGCTGCGATCCGAAGCCGAGGTCGCCGACATGGTAGCGCGCGACCACGCCCTTTCGCGCCAGTTCGCGATCGATGACCCGGCCGGCTATGGGCTTGCGGACGATCCAGACGGCGACGAGCACCGCGAGGATCACGACGGCGATGCCGAGCATGACCCGTCCGACGCGCCCGATGCGCGGGATGTCGCGGACCGGGCGCGGCGCCGAGGAGTCCGCTTCGGCGCCTGGGTCGCTCATGCCCTTCCCTTAGGCCGTGCGGCGGTCATGACGCAATCGACACATCCGTGCCCCGACACGGGGACCGCGCCGGGACCTGCGGCCTCAGGCAAGACCGGCGCGCGCCTCCGCGAGCAACCGCCGCCCGCGCAGATACATCTCCATGCGCTGCGCCGCGAACAGCCCCAAGGCGAGCGCCATCATCATGTCGGTGACGGCGATCGGATCGAGGCCCAGCACGCCGCCACGCATCGTGGCCGCGGAGCGCGCGGCGGTGCGAATGACGACCAACGCGATGAGGAACAGCATCGCGGCCGGCGACCCCGTCTGGTTGAGCCTGTGCGTCGCCGGATCGACCGTCAGACGCATCATGCGCCCGCGCTGCCAGCCGAGCGCCGCCCCCAGCGCCAGCGCGAACAGGCAGAACAGCCACGCCAGCCCATGCGGCGGGGTCGCGGCGAAGGTCGTCGCCGCCGCCACGGCAAAGACCGCCGGCACGATCCACAGCTGCTCGATCTTGAGCGGGCGAACCTGCCGCATCCGCCGCCAGCGCAGCGCCATGACGACCGCGATGACGACGGCGGTGATCGCATAGGTGACCCAGGTCGGCGCAGGATGTGCTTGCATGTCGATCTCCCCCCGTTTTCGGCCGCCCCGACCGGTCCGTTGGCACGGTCCACCGCGAGGGCGCAGCCGCCGCCGCCGGAATTGGCCGCGATGCACGATCAGGCCCATCATGTGGCAGCGCGACCGGGTCGGCAAGGCCAGGCGCGGCCCGCCCCGCATGCGGTCGGAACATGCGCCTTGCCGGCCGATCCGGAGCCGTTTTCGCCGTGGGAAAGAGGCCTGCCGTCATCCTCCGCCTGCGCCGGGCGCTCGCCCGGACGGCGTACCGGTTATCTCTCGTCCTCGCGCGGGGGATGCTCGGCACGGGGCGCGGCGACGGACTCGCGGCCGATGCGCACGATCAACTCGCCGATCTCGCGTGCCTGATCGAACGCGCGCTCTCCCTGGCCCCGCAGGAACTGGCCCTGGATGCGCATGACCTCCGCGAGATCGCGCGCCTGCGCGGCCTCGCGCATCGCGGCGAACGCCTCGCGCGTGTTGCGCTCCGCCGACTCGAGCATCTTGAGGCCGATCGCCTGGCTTCCTTCGGCGGCGTGACGGCCGCTCGCGCGCATCGCTTCCCCCGCACGGCGGGCGGGATCGACGACATGCTCCCCGAACGAGTCGCGGGCCCGGTCGCCGGCCTCGCGCCAGCGGTCGGCCCAGCGGTCGGTGATGTCGCGCATCGCGTCGGCGGCCCTGCCGGCCTGGTCCGCGCCCGTCGGCGTCTCCTCGTCAGCCATCGATTGTCTCCGCTTCGGTGCCGATTGTCGCTCTTGGAGCGATCTGCCCCCAACGCGCGGCGGCGGCGGCCGTTGCACCCGCCCGCCAGCGCGATACAAGCTGTCGGCATGCAGCAGCCAGACGACGCCATGCAACGCCAGATCCGCGGCGAACTGCTGTTGCGGGCGATCGCGCTGGGCGACGAGCTGGTGCGGCTTGCCGACGACCTCGGTCAATCGGTCGCCGCCACGCACATCTTCCAGGGACTCGAGATGATGCGCGACGAGGTGGAGCGGCTGACGGGCAAACGCGACGGGCCGATCACACCTCGCTGATGCAGCGCAGGACGAGCGTCCGGCCGTCGGGTGTCAGCGTCATGTCGGGATCGGGGTCGGAATCCTTGCGCATGATCAGGCCGCGCTCGGCGAGCACCGCGAACCACCGCTGCGCGACCGACGCGCGGATGCCAGCCGACGCCGCGGCTTCGGTCAGGCGCAGCGACTGCCGCTCCTCGCCGGCGACGAACGCCGCCAGCAGCAGGTCCCAGGACGGCTCGCCGAAAATCTCCACCAGCGGGCCGGCGGCGCGGTCGCGCGCGCGCCGTTGCGCCAGCAGCGTGCGCGCGCGATCGACGTCGCTCGGCTCGGCGGGCCCGGACGGGACCGTCGCGGCCATCTCTCCGCGCGTCCGCGCCGCGGCCCTGCGCACGCGCTCGATCGCCGCGACGAGCCGCTCATAGTCATCGCGATCCTGTTCCGGCCACCGCAACAGGCGGATTTCGGCGGTCATAGTGCGATGCTCCCCCTCGTCATGGCCGTCATAGCTGCGACCAGTCCGGGTCGCTCCCGAAACGGAGCACGCGCTTGCGGTGGCGCACGGCGCCGACGGCGAGCAGGACGAGCATCGGATAGGCGATCTTTCCGCTCGCCCCGGCATACATCCACGGAACGAGCGCCGGCTGGATCGCCTTCACGCCGTGCACCGCAATCCCGATCAGGTGCAGCGCGCTGACATAGAGCGGCCAATAGCGGTCCGCGCGCAACGCGATGGCGACCAGGCCGCCCAGCATCAGTACGTCGATGGCGAGCAGCATCGGCTCCAGCCCGCCATAGGGTCGCTGGGCATTGTAGAAGGGCGCGACGAAGGTCGCCGCCGCGCCGGCGATGAAGATGATCGCCGTCCATCGTTCCGGCGCTCCGCCGGCGAGGAATGCGATCAGGCACACCAGACCCAGGGCGCAATTGAAGACGAGAACGTGCATCACGCGCCGCACCTAGTCCGTACCGGATCATGCTGTGTGCGGGTCATGGCTTGGCCGGTCAAAGGAGCAGTCTGACGGCCAAGCCATGATTCCTCAGGCAGCGATGCGCAGATGCGCGGCATCGATGCCTGTCGGGGCGAAATCGGGCTTGGGCTTTTCGTCGCCGAAGCTCGTCTCATACCCGATCTGACGGCCGACCTTCTCGACGATGCGATGGCCGGCGACGGTGTGACCACGGGCGGTGCCGAGCGCCATGACGGCCTGCCCGAACAGTTCGAACGCCTGCTGTCCGGCGATCGCGGGCAGGTTGGCCGCGGCGCGAGCGCGGGGCAGCGCCGCGAGAAGCTCGCCCCCCGTTGCGAACGCCTCGTCGAGCTGGGTCTCGAGCTTCCAGAGCAGCTGCGCGACGGCGTCGGCCGCGACTTGCGGATTCGTATAGGACATGGCCACCTTTCCACCCTGTCGGGTTCCCGTCGGTTCAGGAAAGAGAGCGGGTGAGTGCCGCGATCAGGCCGGTTAGGGCCTGGAGGCCGGTCATCAACATGCCGAAACCGACGGCGATGCCGAGTGCGATGGCCTGGATCCAGATCAACCTGTCTCCGATCGACAGCGGGTTGCGCGCCTGCCCTTTCCGCCGGAAGGGCAACCCGAGTCCCGGGGAGACGGCTGTCGCCTGCCGCTCCCCGGTCACCCCCGGTTGCCTGGCGATCGTGTCGTCCGGCAGGGCCTCGATTGGCGGCTGGGACGGCAGATCCGCCAGCCGCACAGAATATCCCCCGATTTTGTCGGGGCCCGGATCATGCGGGCTGTCCCCCGCAGAGGCAGGGGCTCGGTCGCCGACCGCGCGATCCGCCTCTGCCGGTGCCGCGTCGATCGACGCCTGCGAATCCTCGTACGCGCCGAACATCAGCGCCGCGTCGCGACGGTTGCGCGCGCCGAGGATACGGACGGCCTCCGTCAGATAGCCGTCGACCGTCGATTTCTCGATGCCCAGATCGAGCGCGATCTCCTTCGATCCGCGCAGCGCGCGGACCCCGCGCAGGCAATCGCGCTGGCGAGGCGACAATCGGTCGAACCGCGCGGGGTCGAGACCGTCACCGACCGGCGGCATCGTGCCTCCCGCCCCGCCGTGCCGTGCCTCGGCCATCAATGGGTCGCCGGCTTATCGGCACTCGTTCCACCATCCTCGCATCGGGCGAAATCCTGTCCTATCATGGTTACCAGGCTTCGTAACAAGTCGATTTGCATCAACTTAGCCGAAGATTCGCCGCGCTGGAACACACGTCGAATTTCGACTCAATTAACGCAGGCTCGCTTCGTACCACCACGGCACGGTGCAAATCGCCGCCTAGCCAGCACGCCGGGGATCGACGATGGTGGACCCCGATATCGTATCTGCGGGATCTTCGCATGCATCTGCCCCGCGCCCTCGCGGCAAAGCTCATCCTCGGCGGTTCCGGCATCGCCGTCCTGGCGGCGGCAAGCGTGTCGCGTCTGCCGCCGCGGCCAGTGGCGGTCGCGGCGCCGACGCCGCGTGCCGCAATCATGCGCCCCGCGCGCGCGGCGGCGCCCGCTGCATCGCCCAAGCGCGGGCCCGCTGCCGAATCGACCGCGACGGCGATGACGATCAAGCGCGTCTTGCCGATCGGCGCGATCAAGTTCGGCGATTATGCCTGGGACACCAAGGGCGTGCCGGACGGACCGCTGATCATCACGGTGGATCTCGCCGCGCAGACGCTGTCCGTGTTCCGCGACGGCTATGAGATCGGCGCGGCCGCCATCCTCTACGGCGCGGACGACAAGCCGACGCCGCTGGGCACGTTCCCGATCACGCAGAAGGACGCGCATCACGTCTCCAACCTCTACGACGCGCCGATGCCCTATATGCTGCGGCTGACCAACGACGGCGTCTCGATCCACGGGACGGAGGTCGCCTGGGGCTATGCGACGCATGGCTGCATCGGCGTGCCGACCAAGTTTGCGCGTCTGCTGTTCAACGAAGCCAGGCTGGGCGACCGCGTAATCATCACGCGCGGCAAGAGCCTGCTTCCCGCCGCCTGACGCCGGCGCGCCGCGCGATCTGACGCTCGCGCGCAAAGCCGTCTTTCCCCATCGGTAACCCCTTGCTAAGGCCCGCGCGACGACAGGCTCAGCCAAGCGCTCCTCGCGCGCCCGCGCGGCGTCCTCCAACGCCGTTTCCCCCAGGTGCGAGTCGAGCCAGACAGAAGGGACACGACATGACCGCCATCGGCCAGGACAGCCTCAAGACCCGCGCGACGCTCGACGTCGGCGGCAAGAGCTACGACTATTTCAGCCTCGCCAAGGCGGCGGAGAAGTTCGGCGACATCAGCCGGCTGCCCTTCTCGATGAAGGTGCTGCTCGAGAACATGCTGCGCTTCGAGGACGGCAAGACCGTGACGGAGGCGGACGTCAAGGCGATCGTCGACTGGCAACAGGAGCGCCGCTCCGACCGCGAGATCCAGTATCGCCCCGCGCGGGTGCTGATGCAGGACTTCACCGGCGTGCCCTGCGTCGTCGATCTCGCCGCGATGCGCGACGCCATCACCAAGCTCGGCGGCAACGCCGCCAAGATCAATCCGCAGGTCCCCGTCCACCTCGTCATCGACCATTCGGTCATGGTCGACGAGTTCGGCACGCCCAAGGCGTTCGAGGACAATGTCGAGCTTGAATACCAGCGCAACGGCGAACGCTACGAGTTCCTGAAGTGGGGTTCGAAGGCGCTCGACAACTTCCAGGTGGTGCCGCCGGGGACCGGCATCTGCCACCAGGTCAACCTGGAGTATGTCAGCCAGGCGATCTGGTCGTCGACCGAGACGGGCGATCTCGCCAACGGCACCGCGGCGATCGCCTATCCCGACACGCTCGTCGGCACCGACAGCCACACGACGATGGTCAACGGCCTGGGCGTGCTCGGCTGGGGCGTCGGCGGCATCGAGGCGGAAGCCGCCATGCTCGGCCAGCCGGTGTCGATGCTGATCCCCGAGGTCGTCGGCTTCAGGCTGACCGGCGCGCTGAAGGAGGGCATCACCGCCACCGACCTGGTGCTGACCGTCACGCAGATGCTGCGCGCCAAGGGCGTCGTCGGCCGCTTCGTCGAATTCTATGGCCCGGGCCTCAGCTCGATGACGCTGGCCGACCGCGCGACGATCGCCAACATGGCGCCGGAATATGGCGCGACCTGCGGCTTCTTCCCGATCGACGACAAGACGATCGAATACATGCGCCTGACCGCGCGCCCGGAGGAAACGATCGCGCTGACCGAGGCCTATGCCAAGGCGAACGGCTTCTGGCGCCACGACGATGCCGCCGACCCCGTGTTCACCGACACGCTGGAGCTCGACATGGGCACCGTGACCGCGTCGCTCGCCGGCCCGAAGCGCCCGCAGGACCGCGTCAGCCTGGGGAAGGTTGACGAGGTGTTCAACGGCGACCTCGCCAAGCTGTATCACAAGGATCGCGCGACCCGCGTCGACGTCGCCGACCGCGGCCATGACATAGGCGACGGGGACGTCGTCATCGCCGCGATCACCAGCTGCACCAACACGTCGAACCCGTCGGTGCTCGTCGCCGCCGGCCTCGTCGCGCGCAAGGCGAACGCACTCGGCCTGAAGCCCAAGCCATGGGTGAAGACCTCGCTCGCGCCCGGTTCGCAGGTCGTCACCGACTATCTCAACAAGGCCGGTCTGACCCAGGACCTGGACGCGATCGGCTTCAACCTCGTCGGCTATGGCTGCACGACCTGCATCGGCAATTCGGGCCCGCTGCCCGGCCCGATCAGCGCCGCGATCAACGAGAACGACCTCGTCGCGGCGAGCGTCCTGTCGGGCAACCGCAACTTCGAGGGCCGCGTCAGCCCCGACGTCCGCGCCAACTTCCTCGCCAGCCCGCCGCTCGTCGTCGCCTATGCGCTGAAGGGCACGGTGACGCAGGACATGGTC
This sequence comes from Sphingomonas sp. GV3, assembly GCF_031082075.1. NCBI lineage: Bacteria > Pseudomonadati > Pseudomonadota > Alphaproteobacteria > Sphingomonadales > Sphingomonadaceae > Sphingomonas > Sphingomonas sp. GV3. Next base: position 1,811,664 of record NZ_JARWLE010000001.1, read on the forward strand.
GAGACCCCGCTGGGCCAGGGCAAGGACGGGCAGGACGTCTATCTCAAGGACGTGTGGCCGACCAACCAGGAGATTGCGGAGGTGATGGCGGCGAACATCGACGACGAGATGTTCCGCAGCCGCTACGCCAACGTCTATGCCGGCGACGAGAAGTGGCGCGAGATCGACGTCACCGGCTCGGCAACCTACGCCTGGCCGGCGGCGTCAACCTATGTCGCCAACCCGCCCTATTTCGAAGGCATGGAGATGACCCCGAAGCCGGTCACCGACATCATCGAGGCAAAGCCGCTGGCGATCCTGGGCGATTCGATCACCACCGACCACATCAGCCCGGCGGGATCGATCAAGGCGGACAGCCCGGCCGGCAAGTGGCTGACCGAGCGTCAGGTCGCGCGCAAGGACTTCAACAGCTACGGCGCGCGCCGCGGCAACGATCATGTCATGGTGCGCGGCACCTTCGCCAACATCCGCATCAAGAACGAGATGGTGCCTGGCGTCGAGGGCGGCATGACCCAGTATAATGGCGAAGTCATGCCGATCTACGACGCGGCGATGCGCCACAAGGCGGACGGCACGCCGCTCGTCGTCGTCGCGGGCAAGGAATATGGCACCGGTTCGTCGCGCGACTGGGCGGCGAAGGGCACCAACCTGCTCGGCGTGCGCGCGGTCATCACCGAGAGCTTCGAACGCATCCACCGTTCGAACCTGGTCGGCATGGGCGTGCTGCCGCTGCAGTTCGCGGAGGGCGTGACGCGCCAGACGCTGAAGCTCGACGGCACCGAGACGTTCACGATCACGGGCGTCGCCAACCTGCGCCCGCGTCAGACGGTCGAGGTGACGCTGAAGCGCGCCGACGGTTCGACCGAGACGTTCGAGACGCGCTGCCGCATCGATACCGTCAACGAGCTGGAATATTTCCTCAACGGCGGCATCCTGCAATACGTGCTGCGCAAGCTCGCCGCCTGATCGTCGCGACGCACGGCAAAACGAAAAAGGGGAGGTGCCGAAGGGCGCCTCCCCTTTTTCGTGCTCGCCGTTCGCACTCGCGGCGCGCGGCCACCCCGCCGCACGCCGGTCGCCCCCGCGCTCGCTCCGCGCGGGAGCCGGGAGGTCAGTTCGGCTTTATTGTTTCCGCCTGCAGCGATTCGGCACCGCCGGAGCAATCGCCATCGTCGCGGGGCTTGAGCGCCGGCGGCTTGGCGCGCCCCATCGTCCAGTTCGCCTGCAGGCGCACACGCGGATTGGGGGCGCACCAGATTTCTCCGGTGTCGTTGATCGCGGTCACCCAGATCAGATTGTGTTCCTGGCCATAGTCGATCACCGCAAAGGCATAACCGGCGCCCTTGTCGAGGACATGCACCGGCAGCGGCGGATCAAGTTGCTGAAAAGACATGATCTCTGTAGCACCTTTCAGCCCGGTCAACCCTGCGCACCGCATCGCGGTTCCAACGTGCATCATCATGATGGATCGGAATGTGCCCGGGGGTCTGGGCAAGTTTGCCGCGCTCCCCATATCATGGGTCATGACGAAGTACCCAACCCGCCGTTCGCTGCTCTCCCTCGCCGCCACCGGCGCTGCCGGTGCGATCCTGTGGGGGTGCAGGGCCGCCCCCGCCGACGCCGCGACCTATCCCGTGCAGATGAGCGACGCGGCGTGGCGCAAGAAGCTCGGTGACCAGGCATGGGCCGTGCTGCGCCACGAAAGCACCGAACGCCCCTTCTCCAGCCCGCTCAACGATGAGCATCGCGCCGGTACTTTCCTGTGCAAGGGGTGCGCGCAACCGCTGTTCTCTTCGAAGACGAAATTCGACAGCGGCACCGGCTGGCCGAGCTTCTGGGCCCCGCTTCCCCGTGCGGTAGGAACGAAGAGCGACCGCTCGCTGCTCGAAGCGCGCACCGAGGTGCATTGCAGCCGCTGCGGCGGTCATCTCGGCCATGTCTTCGACGACGGCCCGAAGCCGACCGGCAAGCGCTATTGCATGAATGGCGTCGCGATGACCTTTCGGCCCGCCTGACGCGCGGGGGCCGGCGCGCAGTCGGGCCGGTGCGGCGCCTCCAGCGATCGGAAGGCCGGCCCGGCACCTGCCGACGGCACAAAAATCAGCCGATCGGACGCAAAAGGGGCCCGTTTCCGGGCCCCTTTTCACATGCGACGGTGCGGGTTTTGATCAGCGATCGGCGACCGGCTTGACGGGCACGACCGCGGAGGTGGCGATCATCGCGAGATTGGCGGCGGCGACATCGTCGCGGCTCGCGGGGACCGCATCGGCATCGGCCGGCGCATGGCCCGAATAGATGAAGCCGTTGGTCGGATAGCTGGACGTGCCCAGGCCACCCGTCGGGCCGTACCACACCTTCACCTCGCTCCAGTCGCCGGCGGCGGAGACGTCGATCGCGCGGACGTTGCGCTCGATCTGGCCGGGGCGCGACCAATTGGCGTGGGTCAGCAGGACCTCGCGGTCGCTGATCACCTGGGACACCATCGCGACATGGCCGACGCGCATGCGATGGGTCGACTGGAAGGAGAGGACGGAGCCGACTTCCGGCTTGTGGCCACGCTGGTAGCGGCCGGCGGCCTGGCCCCACCAGGTGTTCGCGTTGCCGTGCAGTTCGATGCCCGAGATCTCGCGCGCATAGGGTGCGCACTGCCAGAACTGCGCCGCCGCCGGAGAGGCCATCATTAGGCCGCAAGAGAATATCAGCGCAAGGCGCGCTGCCCACGTCTTCACCACTTGATGACCCCCCGGCCAAAACCCGTTCGTCGAGGATGGCGCTACGCACATTCGATCCGGCGGCATAGGGGCGCACCCGGTGGTTTCCGGCGAACGGTGGTGAAGCGCGGATGAACGGCTCACCGTGCGACGAAGCGAGGGTGAAGCGCTGTCCTAATCAGGCGGCGCCGCGGGAAAACCGGTCGCCAAGGCGCACCGTGGGCATGCCCGCGCCCATGAAGCGGGCCGGCCGATTCGGCGAATGCATGCCCCGATTGCGGCCGGCGGTACTTTCTTTCCTAGACGCGAGAACTGGCAAAACCGTGTTTTTCGAACTTCGGGTTTGCCAGTGGCGTTGGTGCGTCCTACGCTTTTCGCGACCTAGCAAGGATCCGTCCATGGCTCTCGACCCCGAAACCTTCGATGCGCTGATCGACACCATCCGCCGCTTCGTCGCCGAACGGCTCCGGCCGCGCGAGGCGGACGTGGAGGCGGCGGACGCGATCCCCGACGACCTCGTCGACGAGATGAAGGCGATGGGCCTGTTCGGCCTGTCGATCGCGGAGGAGCACGGCGGCCTCGGCCTGACGATGCTGGAGGAGGCGAAGGTCGCGATCGAGATGGGGCGCACGACGCCTGCCTTCCGGTCGACCTTCGGCACCAATGTCGGCATCGGCAGTCAGGGCCTCGTCATGGCCGGTTCGCCCGAGCAGAAGGCGCAGTGGCTGCCGCGCATCGCGAGCGGCGAGATCGTCACCAGCTTCGCGCTGACCGAGCCCGATGTCGGCAGCGATTCCGGATCGGTGAAGACCCGCGCGATACGCGACGGCGACGTCTATCGGCTGTCGGGCACCAAGCGCTACATCACCAATGCCGACAAGGCGCAGCTGTTCACCGTCATGGCCCGCACCGGCGACGCCCCGGGCGCGCGCGGCGTCTCCGCCTTCCTCGTCCCGCGCGACCTGCCCGGCGTGTCGATCGGCGAGCCCGAGAAGAAGATGGGGCAAAAGGGTGCCAAGGTCGCCGACGTCCATTTCGAGGATGTCCCGGTCCCCGTCGCCAACCGCCTCGGCGCGGAGGGCGAGGGGTTCAAGATCGCGATGCGCGTGCTCGACCGCGGCCGGCTGCACATCAGCGCGGTGTGCGTCGGCGTCGCCGAGCGGCTGATCGCGGACAGCGTCGCCTATGCCAGCGAGCGCCGCCAGTTCGGCCAGCCGATCGCGCATCACCAGCTGATCCAGGGCATGATCGCCGACATGAAGACCGAGGCGCTCGTCGCCCGCGCGATGGTGCTCGAGACGGCGCAGGCGAAGGATGATGGCAAGGACGTCGTGCTCGAGTCCGCCGCGGCCAAATATTTCGCCAGCGAGATGGTCGGCCGCGTCGCGGACAAGGCGGTGCAGATCTTCGGCGGCGCGGGCTATATCGCCGACTATGGCATCGAACGCCTCTATCGCGACGTCCGGCTGTTCCGCATCTACGAGGGCACGAGCCAGATCCAGCAGGTGATCATCGCGCGCGAGACGCTGAAGCGCGGCGGGTGAGCACAAGCCCTTTTCCCACACAAAGCGTCCTTCCCCCGCAGGCGGGAATCCGGGCGCGCGGGCGTCCCCGCTCTCTCGAGGGACCTGTGTTTCCGGATCCCCGCCTGCGCGGGGATGACGGGATTTGAAGGGCGCCGTGGGATACACCTGCCGCCCGCCATCGCATCACGATCTTTCTAGGAGCCCTGAATGGACACCACCAACCTGTTCCGACTCGACGGCCGCATCGCGCTGGTCACGGGCGGCAGCCGCGGCATCGGCCGGATGATCGCCGCCGGCTTCATCGCGCAGGGCGCCACGGTCTATATCTCCAGCCGCAAGGCCGCCGCCTGCGAGGAAACCGCCGCAGCGCTGGGCCCCGACTGCATCCCCCTGCCGCAAGACGTCGCGACGGTCGCCGGCTGTCGCGCGCTGGCCGAAGCCTTGGCGGCGCGCGAGCAGCGGCTCGACATCCTCGTCAACAACGCCGGCGCGGCCTGGGGCGTGCCGTTCGAGGAATTCCCCGAGAGCGGCTGGGACAAGGTGATGGACCTCAACGTCAAGTCGCCCTTCTTCCTGACGCAGGCGCTGCACGGCCTGCTCAAGGCGGGTGGCTCGGCGCAGCGCCCGGCGAAGGTGATCAACATCACCTCGATCGACGGCCAGCGGCTCAATCCCTGGGAAACCTACAGCTATCATGCCTCGAAATCGGCGCTGATCTATCTGACCAAGCGGATGGCGGCGCGGTTGGTCCGCGATCATGTCAACGTCACCTCGATCGCCCCGGGCGCCTTCGCAAGCGAGATGAACCGCGCGGCGCGCGATCACGGCGACGACGTCGCAAAGGGCATACCCGCGGGCCGCATCGGCACCGACGAGGACATGGCGGGCGCAGCGATCTTCCTCGCCAGCCGCGCGGGCGATTATGTGGTCGGCGAAACGATCACCGTCGACGGCGGCCTCGTCCATGCAGCACTCGGGACGAGCATCGACGGATAGACCGCGCGCCCAGGGTGGCTCGAGGCCGATGCCCGTGCGCGGACGCACTGCGGCCCCTCACCCGCGCCCGCTTCCCCACGATGAAGGTCGGGAAGCGGGTCCTGACGAGCCGGATCCGGAGGGCGTCGACGCTATCGGGCGATGCCGCCCGCGGCGAGCACCGCCAGCGTCACCAGCTCGCTGGCGGTCGAGGTCATCGGCGCGATCTGCACCGGCTTTTCCATGCCGATCAGCATCGGGCCGATCACGCTGTCGCCGCCCAGTTCGCGCAGCAGCTTCGCGGCGATGTGTGCGGACTGCAGACCCGGCATGATCAGCACGTTCGCCGGGCCGGACAGGCGCGCGAAGGGATAATTGGCGAGCTGCTTCGGATTGAGCGCGACGTCGGGCGGCATCTCGCCCTCATATTCGAAGCCGACGCCGCGACGGTCGAGTTCCGACACGGCGTCACGGATGTTGTCGACCCAGGCACCCTTGGGATTGCCGAAGGTCGAATAGCTCAGCATCGCGACACGCGGCTCGTGCCCCATGCGGCGCGCGACCTGCGCGGTCTGCTCCGCGAAATCGGCGAGCTGCTCGCCCGTCGGCCGCTCGTTGACCGTCGTGTCGGCGATGAACACCGTATGGCTCTGCCCGACGAGGATGTGGATGCCAAACGGCGTCCGGCCCGCCTCCGGATCGATGACCCTTTTCACCTGGCGCATCGATTCGGGCCAGGTGCGCGTGATGCCGGTGATCATCGCATCGGCCTCGCCCAACTGGAGCAGCGCGGCGCCGAAGACGTTGCGATCCTGGTTGATCATCCGCTCGACGTCGCGGCGCAGATAGCCGCGCCGCTGCAGGCGCCCGTAGACGAAGTCCACCATCTTCGGGACGAGCGGCGAGACGCGGCTGTTGTGCAGCTCGTAATCGTCGGGGTCTACGCCCAGGTCGCGTAGCCGGTCGCGCACGTCGTCGCGCCCGACCAGTACCGGCGTGCCGTAGCCGCCCTCCTTGAACGCGATCGCGGCGCGGAGCACCACCTCCTCCTCACCCTCCGCGAACAGCACACGCTTCGGGCGCGCGCGGGCGCCCTCATAGGCGAGCGTCAGCACCGACGTCGTCGGGTTGAGCCGTGCGCGCAGGCTCTGGCGATAGGCCTGCATGTCGAGGATCGGCTTGGTGGCGAGCCCGGAATCCATCGCCGCCCTGGCGACGGCGGCGGGCACCTCCTCCATCAGGCGCGGATCGAACGGCGCCGGGATAATATAGTCGGGGCCGAAGCTGTGGCTGACGCCATAGGCGGCGGCCACCTCTTCGGGAACGCGCTCGCGCGCGAGGTCGGCGATCGCCTTGGCGGCCGCGATCTTCATGTCGTCGTTGATCCCGGTCGCCCGCACGTCGAGCGCGCCCCGGAAGATGAACGGGAAGCCGAGCACGTTGTTGACCTGGTTCGGATAATCCGACCGGCCGGTCGCGATGATCGCGTCGGGCCGCGCGGTCTTCGCCTCTTCCGGCAGGATTTCCGGCACCGGATTGGCCATGGCGAAGATGATCGGCGCGTCCGCCATCTCCAGCACCATGTCGCCCTTCAGCGCGCCCGCGGCGGACAGGCCCAGGAACACGTCGGCACCGACCAGCGCCTCCTTCAGCGTGCGACGATCGGTGGCGGCGGCGTGCGCCGACTGCCACTGGTTCACGTCGTCGCGCCCCTGATAGATCACGCCTTTCTTGTCGCACATGATGACATGGTCGTGGCGCACGCCCATCGCCTTCATCAGCTCGGTGCAGGCGATCGCCGCGGCGCCTGCGCCGTTCACCACGACGCGGATCTCCGCCAGCTTGCGCCCGGTCAGCAGACAGGCATTGATCAGGCCCGCCGCACAGATGATCGCGGTGCCGTGCTGGTCGTCATGAAAGACGGGGATGTTCATGCGCTCGCGCAGCGCCTGCTCGATGATGAAGCATTCGGGCGCCTTGATATCCTCGAGGTTGATGCCGCCGAAGCTCGGCTCCATCAGCTCCACCGCGTCGATGAAGCGGTTCACGTCCTCCGTCTTCAGCTCGATGTCGATCGAATCGACGTCGGCGAAGCGCTTGAACAGCACCGCCTTGCCCTCCATCACCGGCTTGGAGGCGAGCGCGCCGAGATTGCCCATGCCCAGGATCGCCGTGCCGTTCGAGATCACCGCGACCAGATTGCCCTTGGCGGTATAGTCGTAGGCGGTGGCGGGATCGTCGGCGATCGCCTGGACCGGCACCGCCACGCCGGGCGAATAGGCGAGCGCGAGGTCGCGCTGCGTCGCCATCGGCTTGGACGCGACGATCTCGATCTTGCCCGGCCGCCCTTCGGAATGGAAGAGCAGGGCCTCGCGTTCGGAGAACTGGACGGACGCTTTTTCGGACATGGGACCTCGCTGGCGGCTGGACGCTACGGCTCTTGGCCATTTCGGGCGGGGCTTTCAACCCGGCGTGGCTAGGGTTATGTCCTGCACCATGAAGCACGAGGCCCACTTCCCGCTCGACGCGGAACGCGATCTCGCCGTCGATGCGGTTACCGCGGCAAAGGCCGGCTATGCGTCTGGCTATGGCGTCGACCACGAGGTGATCGGCCAGTGGCTGCTTACCTGGGGCACGCCGGCCTTCAAGGATTTTCCCGACTGGCTTGACGAGCAGAATGGCTAGGGTCGTCTGGCGACCGCAGGCCGTCGACGACATCCGGGGCATCATCCGCTACATCGCCCAGCATAATCCCGCCGCTGCGCGGGACATCGCCGCCCGACTGTTCACGCTGGGCCACAGCTTGAAAGATTTTCCACGACGAGGCCGCCTGGCCGGCGATTGGCGAGAGTTGACCACCGTACCGCCATATATTCTTCGCTACACGGTCGAGGGGGACACGGTCTTCATCCTCTCCGTCCGCCACGGCGCCCGCAATCCGGACTGACAGCGTTTCGATGACCCAAGCCCCCACCCCGATGATGGCGCAATATCTCAGCCTCAAGGCGGAGGCGGAGGATTGCCTGCTCTTCTACCGCATGGGCGATTTCTTCGAGCTGTTCTTCGACGATGCCCGCATCGCGGCGGGCGTGCTCGACATCGCGCTGACCGCGCGGGGCGAGCATGGCGGCGAGAAGGTGCCGATGTGCGGCGTCCCCGTCCACGCCGCCACCGCCTATCTGCAGCGGCTGATCAAGGCGGGCCACCGCGTCGCGATCGCCGAACAGACCGAAAGCCCGGAGGCGGCGCGCAAGGCGCGCGGCAGCAAGGCGCTGGTCCATCGCGCGATCGTCCGCTTCGTGACCGCCGGCACGCTGACCGAGGAAGCGCTGCTCGACGCCCGATCCGACAATTGGTGCGTCGCGATCGGCGAGGCGGGCGGCGCGGTCGCCCTGGCGGCGGCGGACGTGTCGACCGGACGGTTCGAGGTGATCGACGTCAGCGCGGACGCGCTAGGCGCCGAGCTGGCGCGGCTCGGCGCGGCCGAAGTCGTGGCGTCCGAGGCGAGCGACCATGCCGATGCCGCGACGACGCTGCGACCGCGGCAGACCTTTGACAGCGGCGCGGGCGAGGCGCGGCTGAAGGCGCTGTTCGGCGTCGCGACGCTCGACGGCTTCGGCCAGTTCGGTCGCGCGGCGCTGGCCGCCGCCGGCGGGCTGGTCGCCTATCTCGACCATAATGCGAAGGGCGCCCTGCCCTTCCTGCGGCCGCCGCGCCTGTCGCGCGCCGCGGAGACGATGGCGATCGACGCCGCGACGCGCGAAAGCCTGGAACTGACCTGCACGACCGCCGGCCAGCGCAAGGGATCGCTGCTCGACGCGATCGACCGGACGATGACGGGGGCGGGCGCGCGGCTGCTCTCCGCCGACATCGGCGCGCCGCTGATGGATCGCGCGGCGATCGAGGCACGGCTGGACCTGGTCCAGTTCTTCCATGATCAGCCGGGCCTGCGCGACCAGGTACGCGGCAGCCTGCGCGCGATGCCCGATATCGGCCGCGCGCTCGGCCGCCTCGCGGCGGGGCGCGGCTCGCCACGGGATCTCGGCCAGTTGCGCGACGGGCTCGACGGCGCCTGGCATCTCGGCGAGCGCCTGGGGCAGGTCGACGCCCCGTTGACGCTGCTCGGCCTGCTGGCGCCGCGATTGCGCGGCCATGGCGCGCTGATCGATCTGCTCAAGCGCGCGCTCGTGCCCTCGCCCCCGATCGATGCGGCAGACGGCGGCTATATCGCGGCGGGCTATGACGTCGCGCTCGACGACCTGCGCGACGCGGGTGCGGGCGGCCGCCGCGCGATCGCCGCGCTGGAGGCGGAGATGAAGGCGGCGACCGGCATCGCCACTCTCAAGGTCCGGCATAACAACGTGCTCGGCTATCACGTCGAGGTACCCGCCAAAGCGGCGGATGCGCTGATGCAGCCGGACAGCGGCTTCACGCACCGCCAGACGCTCGCCGGCGTCGTCCGCTTCAACACGCCGGCGTTGCACGAGGTCGCGGCCAAGGTGTCTCAGGCGGGCGCGCACGCCCTGGCGGCGGAGGCCGCGCATCTGGAGGAACTGACCGCCGCCGCGCTCGCGACGCGCGAGGCGATCGCCGCCACCGCCGACGCCCTCGCCCGGATCGACGTCGCCGCGGGCCTGGCCGAACGCGCGGCCGAGGGCGGGTGGAGCCGGCCGCTGCTGGTCGAGGACACGCGCTTCGAGGTGACCGGCGGCCGCCATCCCGTGGTGGAGGCGGCGGTGGCGCGATCGGGCGACCGCTTCATCGCCAACGACTGCAACCTCAACGAGGCCTCGCGGCTCTGGCTGGTTACCGGCCCCAACATGGGCGGCAAGTCGACCTTCCTGCGCCAGAACGCGCTGATCGCGGTCCTTGCGCAGGCGGGGTGTTATGTTCCGGCGACCCGCGCGACGCTCGGCCTTGTCGACCGGCTGTTCAGCCGGGTCGGCGCCTCGGACAATCTGGCGCGCGGTCGGTCGACCTTCATGGTCGAGATGGTGGAGACCGCCGCGATCCTGGCGCAGGCGACGCCGCGCAGCTTCGTCATCCTCGACGAGGTCGGGCGCGGCACCTCCACTTATGACGGGCTCGCCATCGCCTGGGCGGTGGTGGAGGCGATCCACGAGGACAATCGCTGCCGCTGCCTGTTCGCAACGCATTACCACGAGCTGACCCGGCTGGCGGAACGGTGCGACGCGCTCAGCCTGCATCACGTCCGGGCGCGCGAATGGAAGGGCGAGCTGGTGCTGCTGCACGAAGTGTCGGACGGGCCGGCGGATCGCAGCTACGGCCTTGCGGTCGCGCGGCTCGCCGGCATGCCGCCCGCGACGATCGCCCGCGCCAAGGCGGTGCTCGCCAAGCTGGAGGCGGGGCGCGCCAAGACGGGCGGGCTTGCCGCCGGCCTCGACGACCTGCCGCTGTTCGCCGCGGCGGCGCAGGTCGAGGAGGAGACGTGCGATGCGATACGCGCCGAGGTCGAGGGGCTGGACGTCGACGCGCTGACGCCGCGCGAGGCGCTGGATACCCTATATCGGCTCAAGGCCTTGGCACGGGAAGGATAGCCGCGCGCGGCCGGATGCGGCTATGCTCGCGCGATGCCCGGCCGCTTCGACCACCTGCCCAATCGCCGCGCGATCGTCGATCGCCGCCTCCTTGCCGAAACGGTCGCGTCGATGGACGCGACGGGGACGCCGCTGCGCATCGAGGTCGCCCGGCTGCTCAAGAGCGCGCTCGCGGCGGGGCGGGAAGAGATCGAGCGGCGGCTGCTCGCCCATCCGTCGCGCGGGCTGGAGGCGTCGAACGCCCAGGCCTATCTGGTCGATCAGCTACTGCGCGTGCTCTTCGACGTCGCGACGCAGCGGCTGCACCCGTTGCACAATCCCACCGCCGGCGAGCGGCTGACGCTGATCGCGGTGGGTGGCTACGGGCGCGCGGAGATGGCACCCTATTCGGATGTCGACATCGGCTTCCTGACGCCGGGCAAGCAGACGCCCTGGGCGGAGCAGGTGATCGAATCGATGCTCTATGCGCTGTGGGACGTCGGGCTGAAGGTCGGCCATTCCAGCCGCAGCATCGACGAGATGGTGCGGCAGGCGAAGGCGGACGGGACGATCCGCACCGCGCTGCTGGAAGGCCGCTACGTGACCGGCGACACCAGCCTTTACGACGAGGCGTCGCGCCGTTTCCATGCCGAGGTGCAGCACGGCACCGAACGCGCCTTCATCGCCGACAAGCTGGCGGAGCGCGACGCGCGGCATCGCAAGATGGGCGACACCCGCTATGTCGTCGAACCCAACGTCAAGGAGGGCAAGGGCGGCCTGCGCGACCTGCACGCGCTGTTCTGGATCGGCAAATACGTCTTCGACGTCCAGCAGGGGCGGGACCTGATCGAAGCGGGGCTGCTGACGCAGGACGAATATCGCCTGTTCCATCGCGCCGACAATTTCCTGCAGGCGGTCCGCTGCCACCTGCACAGCATCACGCGCCGGCCCGAGGACCGGCTGACCTTCGACGTGCAGCGCGAGATCGCCGCGCGGATGCGCTTTTCCGATCGCCCGGGCAAATCGGCGGTCGAACGATTCATGCAATATTACTTCCTGCAGGCGCGCACCGTCGGCACGCTGACCGGGTTGTTCCTCGCCCATCTGGACGAGAGGTTCGCAGCGCGAGGGCGGCGCTACGGGCTGCCGACGATCCGCCGCCGGCCGCGCAAGCTGCACGGTTTCGTGCTCGACCGCGGTCGACTCGCGATCCCGCGCGACGATTTCTTCCGCGAGGATCCGGTTCGGCTGGTGGAAATCTTCCAGCTCGCCGACCTGCATGGGCTGGAGATCCATCCGCTCGCCTGGCGCGCCGCGACGCGCGACGCCAAGCTGATCGACGAGCATCGCGCCGACCTGCGCGCGAACGCGCTGTTCCTCGACGTGCTGACCAGCCCGCGCGATCCCGAGCTCGTGCTGCGCTGGATGAACGAGGTCGGCGTGTTCGGCCGCTTCGTGCCCGACTTCGGCCGCGTCGTGGGGCAGATGCAGTTCGACATGTATCATCATTATACCGTCGACGAGCACACCATCCGCGCGATCGGCCTGCTCGGTCAGATCGACCGCGGCGCGCTGAAGGCGGATCATCCGATGGCGTCGGCGATCATCCGCCAGATCGTTTCGCGCCGCGTACTCTATGTCGCCGTGCTGCTCCACGACATCGCAAAGGGGCGCGGCGGCGACCATTCCATTCTGGGCGCGGAGGTCGCCGAGCGGCTGTGCCCGCGCTTCGGCCTGACCCCGGCCGAGACGGAGACGGTGTCCTGGCTGGTCCGGTATCACCTGCTGATGTCCGCAACCGCGTTCAAGCGCGACCTGGCGGATTTCAAGACGATCCTCGATTTCTGCGCGACCGTGCAGAGCGCGGAGCGGCTGCGGCTGCTGCTGTGCCTGACGATCGTCGACATCCGCGCCGTCGGCCCCGGCACCTGGAACGGCTGGAAGCGCCAGCTATTGGGCGACCTGTACGAGCAGGCCGAGGAAGTGCTGCGGCTGGGCCACAAGCAGCGCGGCCGCGGCGAGCGGATCAGCGCGAAGCAGCAGGCGCTCGGCGTGGCGCTGGGCTGGGACGATGCGACCTATGCCGCGTTTGTCCGCCGCTTTCCAGAAGCCTATTGGATCGCCGAGCCGGAGGACGTGCTGCTCCGGAACGCGCGCTTCATCGCCGAGGCGGGGGACGCGCGGCTGGCGATCGACGCGGCGGTCTATCCCGAACGCGGCGCGACGATGGTCACGATCTATGCCGCCGACCATCCCGGCCTGTTCTATCGCATCGCGGGGGCCATCCATGTCGCGGGCGGCAACATCATCGACGCACGCATCCATACGACGCGCGACGGCATGGCGATCGACAACTTCCTGGTGCAGGATCCTCTGGGCCGGCCGTTCGACGATCCTGCCCAGCTCGCGCGGCTGAAGACCGCGATCGACGATGCCCTCGCCAACCGGGGCAAGCTGGTCGATCGGCTCGTCGCGAAACCGGCGGCGCGGACGCGGGCGGACGCATTCGACATCGCGCCGAACGTGCTGATCGACAACCATGCGTCCAACCGCTTCACGGTCGTCGAGGTCAATGCGCGCGACCGGCCGGCCTTGCTCAACCAGCTGGCGCACGCGCTGGTCCAGTCGAAGGTGACGCTGCATTCGGCGCATGTCGCGACCTATGGCGAGCGCGCCGTCGACACCTTCTACATCACCGACCTGACCGGCGACCGCATCCTCGCCCAGCCTCGCCTGAAGGCGCTGGAGAAGCGATTGCTCGCGGCCGCGGCGGGCGAGGATGCCGCCTTGGCGGCCTGAGGCCGCGCCCTGACGTCACACGACCGCGTGACACAGGACGCGGATCGCATCGCCACGAAAAAGCGGCGGCGCATCGCTGCGCCGCCGCCCCCTCCCCCATCGATGGGAACCTGGTGTTCGATCCAGCGAGGCTGGATCGGGGCGGTGCCGGCACTCACCCCCAACCCGGCCGCCCACCAGGATGTGCTATGTGCGCGGCCGCATGGGTCGCGGGCCGGCGCCGCGTCCCCGCACGTGGATCAGACTTCAGAAGCGAATACGGGCCGTCACGCCATAGGTGCGCGGTTCCGCGAGGAACGAGGTGAAGATCTGGTTCGACGGCGAGGTGCCGAGCTTGATCGTCGAGGCGAGGCTGCCCGAGCCCTGGAACGGCGCGTTGAAGGCGACCTGCTCGTACCGCGTGTTGGTCAGGTTCTGGCCCCAGAACTCCAGCGCCCAATGCTGGTCCGGCCCACGGATGCCGATGCGCGCGTTGAGCAGGAAGAAGCCGTCCTGGCGCTTTTCGTAGAAGAGGTCAGAGCCGGTGTTGTAGTCGCTGGTCATGCGGCCATCGACATAGAAGAGGCCGGTCAGTCCCGATGCGCCGAGTTCCGGCGTGAAGGTCATCGACGACGTCACCGTGTGGCGCGGCGCATTCGACAGCTGGCTGCCGGGGAGCAGGAACAGCTGCGCGTCGAGCGCCTCGCCCGAGTCGCTGCCGACCAGGTTGTGGCGGAAATGCGTGTCGGCGAGCGTGTAGCCGAGCGCGAACGACAGGTCCTTCGCCGGGAACAGCCCCGCCTCGAGCTCGATACCCTGGCTGAGCACGCCATAGCCAGTCTTGCCGGTGCAGGCGCCGGTCGTCGAGCTGCCGTCCTGGTCCGCGCCGTTGAGGCTGTTCTGGCAGGAGGTGATGTTCTGGACGATGTAGTTGGTGCCGTTGAAGGTGTTCAGCTGGAAGTTCTTGAACTCCTGGCGGAACGCGGCCGCGTTGAAGGTGAACTGGCGGCTGGTGTACTTCAGGCCGACTTCATAGGCGTTGACCGTTTCCGGGTCGAAGCGCAGGCGGCTGGCGCTGGCGTTCGTCGGCGGCGCGAAGACGTTCGACGTCAGGTCCGACCGGTCGAGATCGTAGCCGCCCGCCTTGTAGCCGCGCGAGTAGGAGGCATAGACCAACAGGTCGCTGGTCGGCTTGTAGGAGATGACGCCGGTGCCGGTGAACTCGCCCTCGCTGAGCTTGTCCTGCGGCGTCAGCGCGTTGATCGCCGAGCTCGAGTTGCCCGTGCAGGTCAGCGTGATGATGCCGCCGATCAGCGGCTGCAGCGCGGCGAGCGCCGGATTGGCGAGCAGCGGGCTGAGCGCCGCCTGCTGCGCCGGGCAGATCGTGTTGTTGTTGTTGAACGTCGCGCGGAAATCCTTGCGCTCGTGCGTGTAGCGCAGGCCGGCGGTGATCGACAGCTTGTCGGTCACCTTGAAGATGTTGTGCGTGAAGAAGGCGTAGTTCTCGCTGTCCTGGTAATAGCGCGAGTTGGTGTCGCCGACGTTGTTGACGGTGCTCAGGCGATCGATGCCCGGCAGCACCAGCGCCGCGGCCGCGCCGAGGCCCGCGCCCACGGCCTGGCGCCCGCTCGCGCCGCCGAGCGCCGCGAGCGGCGTCGTGCCGAGACAGCCCGGCTTGGTCGGATCGCGCAGCGCCGCGAGCGGATTGATCGTCGCGATGATGCGGCAGGCGGCGAAGGCGCCATATTGCGTGCCGAACTTCAGATTGTCGGCAACGACCAGGTTTTCCTTCGAATAATAGCCGCCGATCAGCCAGTTGAGTTTATTATCGAACGCCTCGCCGTTGAGCCGCAGTTCCTGGGTGAAGGTATGGAACTGGCGGAAGGCATTGCCGTCGTCGGGGCGATAGCCAATGTCGAGGTTACCATAGTCGATATCGGCGGCACCGCCCGACTTGTACTCGCGATAGGCGGTGATCGACGTGAGCCCCGCGCCGCCCAGGTTCCAGTCGAGCTGCGCCGACCCGCCATAATCCTTGGTGACATTGCTATAGGCGCGGCCGGGCGTGTTCGCGATCTGGCGATTGTACGGATCACCGAGGCTCGGGAAGACCGCGCCGAGCTGCTGCATCACCTGGACGATGCGGTTGCCGTTGGGATTGATCGTGAAATCGCCGGGGACGCCGGGCGTCGGGTCCAGCTTCTCGCGCGTGTCGATGTAGACGGCGCCGCAGCACTTCTCGTTGCGCCACGTATAGTCGCCGATCAGGCGCAGCGAGATGTCGGACGTCGGCTCGAACAGCAATTGCCCGCGCACGAAGAAGCGGTTGCGGTTGTTGTAGTCGGTGTTGTTGACGACGTCGCGATAGAAGCCGTCGCGCTTGTTGTAGACGCCGTCCAGCCGGAAGGCGAGCATGTCCTTGATGATCGGTCCGGTAAGCGCCCCGGCAAGGCGGACGGCGTTGTAATTGCCGTACGTTCCCTCGGCGTAGCCGCCGAACGTGTACGAGGGCGCCTTGGTGATGATGTTGATCGTGCCGGCGGAGGCGTTGCGGCCCGACAGCGTGCCCTGCGGCCCGCGCAGCACTTCGATGCGGTCGACCTCGCCGATGTCGTTGAGGCCCGAGCCGGTGCGGCTGCGATAGACGCCGTCGATGAACACGGCGACCGAACTTTCGAGACCCGGGTTGTCGCCGACCGTGCCTATGCCGCGGATACGCGCGGAGGCATTGGCCTCCGAACCTGTCGAGGAGACGAGCAGCGACGGCGTGAGCTGCGTCAGCTGGCGGATGTCGGTGGCACCGGAATTCTCCAGCGCCTGCGAGCTGACGGCGGATACGGCGATCGGCACGTTCGACAGGCGCTCGGCGCGGCGGGTTGCGGTGATGACGATGTCGCCCAGGTTGCTCGTTCCCTGGCCGGCCGGCGGCAGCTGCCCTGCGTCCACCGAACCATTGGCGGTGGCGGAGGTGCTGGTCTGCGCCTGCCCCTGCGTCGTCGGCGCATCGGTCGGCGGAGCATTGGTCTCCTGCGCCGACACGACGGTGGGGGCGGCCAGCGCGATGGTTGCGGCCGAAAGCAGATACGCGGTCAGGCGCATGGGCATCCTCTCCTGTTTTTCCGTCATGCTTTGCATATCCGGGTCGAAGACAGGCTAGGGTCGCTGCGGGGCCGGCGTCTACCCTTTTCACGATCCGGTCATCAACCAAACCCGGTTTTCAAAGTCGGTGTCGCCAAAGCGCAACACTGTAGGTCGGCATTGCGGACCCGTTGTTCGAAAGTTTCGCGGAAGAAGGGCAGCAGGCATGCCGGATCGTCGCCGGGACGATCCCTGGCGCGTGCCGCGTGCATGACGCGGGAAGCACAACAAAGACGCGCCCCGACAGACACTAAGAGCTGGATCGCGTTGCGAGGAAGCGCTGCCGGCCGTTTCCCACCCGGCTGCGCGCGGAGCGGATCCTGGAAGGGCGGCGGGGTGGGAGGTAAGGGCCGCCACCGCGCCCTGACCCAGCCTAGCTGGATCGCACACGAAAGCCGGATCGACCGCAGCGGATGCGACGCCGCCGATCGACCGGGACGGCCGGCGTCCAGCCACGCCGTCGGTACGGCATGTGTACAAGCAGCACCCGAGCAGGGCAGACATATACGGGTGCAGATACCGCCCCAGCGCCAACGGCGAGCGATATCCGGGATGATGCCAAGGGGTAGGACGATATGCCGCCGACCCGACGGCGCCGCACGCGGCCATGAGCCCCTTCGAGCTCCAGTCGAAAGCCCCTGGAGCGGTGACAGTCCGGACCGGCAATGACGTCCCCCTCGCCCGAGGGGGACGCCGCGCTTACTTGGGCGCGAGCACCATGAGCATCTGGCGGCCTTCCATGCGCGGATAGGCCTCCACCTTGGCGACCTCGGCGACCTGCTCGGCGACGCGCTGCAGCACGTTCATGCCGAGCTGGCCGTGGCTGAGCTCGCGACCGCGGAAACGCATGGTGACCTTCACCTTGTCGCCTTCCTCGATGAACTCGACGACCTTCTTCATCTTGGTGTCATAGTCGTGATCGTCGATGTTCGGACGCATCTTGATCTCCTTGATCTCCTGCGTCTTCTGCGACTTGCGGGCGAGGTTCGCCTTCTTCTGCGCCTCGTACTTGTACTTCCCGACGTCGAGAAACTTGGCGACGGGCGGATCGGCGTTGGGCGACACTTCGACGAGATCGAGGCCGACTTCCTGCGCCTGCGCGATCGCCTCGCGCGTGTACATCACGCCAAGATTCTCGCCCTCATGGTCGATCACGCGAACCTTGGGGCTCTGAATCCACTCGTTGAACCGAGGGCCGTTCATCGGTGGCGCCTGCATCGGCCGGCGCATCATGGGAGGACGTATGGGTGTAGCTCCTGTAGTGGTTTGCCACGCATATAGGCTATAATCGCGCCGATTTGAAGGCTAGTCGAGGTCGGCGAGCCGAATCGTCACGCCCGCGAGCAATGCGGCGACCGGTTGATCCGCCTCATGCTCGTCGACGTCGGTATAGCGGCCGTCCACGGGTGCGCGATGCGTACGGATCGTCTGCCGCACGGCATCGACGACCCAATAGTCCGGCACGCCATGCTCGGCATAGAGCGGCGCCTTCACCCGCAGGTCGTAGCCGAGCGAGCTGTCCGCGACCTCGATCACGAGCAGCAGATCGGGTCCGCGCACCTGACGCGGCAACTCGCCCTTCTCCCAGACGGCGAGGTCGGGCTCGAGCAGCCGCACGGGCGACAAGGTGACGGACGGTTCCACGAACAGCCTCAACTCGTCCGGCAATGCGCGTACGAGACGGCGCGTCAGCCGGGACGTCATCACCGCGTGCCAGTCCGCCTTCGCCGCCGCCATCGGCACGATCTCGCCGTCGATCAGCTCGAACTTCTCGTTCTCCGCGAAGACGCCGGCCGCAGTCAGATCATAGACCTGATCGACCGTCAGATGCGCGGGGATCGCGCCGGCCTTGATGTCCTGGAGAATCGTCATCGCGTCTCCCTACCGCAGATCGGGCGGGGTCGCCTCCTCGCGCAACATAGCGATCGCCTCGTCCAGCGTCACGATCTGCTGCGCCTGGCTGCCCAGGCGGCGGATGGCGACCTTGCCCTCCTCCGCCTCGCGCTTTCCGACGACGAGCAGCACCGGCACCTTGGCGACCGAATGCTCGCGTACCTTGTAGTTGATCTTCTCGTTGCGCAGGTCGGTCTCGACCCGGATGCCCGCGGCGCGCAGCGTCGCCGCCGCGTCGCGCGCATAATCGTCCACGTCGGAGACGATCGTCGCCACGACCGCCTGCACGGGGCTCAGCCACAAGGGGAAGCGGCCGGCGTGATGCTCGATCAGGATGCCGATGAAGCGCTCGAACGTGCCGAGGATCGCGCGGTGGAGCATCACCGGCCGGTGGCGGTTGCCGTCCTCGCCGACATAGCTCGCGTCGAGCCGCTCGGGCAGCACGCGGTCGGACTGGATCGTGCCGACCTGCCAGGTGCGGCCGATCGCGTCGGTCAGGTGGAATTCGAGCTTCGGCGCGTAAAAGGCCCCCTCGCCCGGCAGTTCCTCGAACTTCGCCTTGATCGCGTCGGACAGGCCGGAGGCGAGCACCGCCTCGCGCAGCTCGGCCTCCGCCTTGTCCCACATCGCATCATCGCCGAACCTTTTCTCCGGGCGCAGCGCGAGCTTGACCGCATAATCCTCGAAGCCGAGGTCGCGGTAGACGCTGTCGAGCAGCTCGCAGAACTTGCGCACCTCCTCGACCAATTGGTCCTCGCGCACGAAAATATGCGCGTCGTCCTGCGTGAACTGGCGGACGCGCATGATGCCGTGCAGCGCGCCGTGCGGCTCGTTGCGGTGGCAGCAGCCGAATTCCGCCATGCGGATCGGCAGGTCGCGATAGCTCTTGATCCCCTGCTTGAAGATCAGCACGTGCGCCGGACAGTTCATCGGCTTGAGCGCCATCAGATCGCCCTCGCCCGACAGGACGGCGCCCTCCTCCTCGGTATTGGGCACCTCGTCGGGAACGACGAACATGTTCTCGCGATACTTGCCCCAGTGGCCGGACTGTTCCCACTGGCGGGCGTCCATCAGCTGCGGCGTCTTCACCTCGGCATAATCGGCGGCGTCGAGGCGGCGGCGCATATAGGCCTCCATCTGCCGCCACAGCACGAAGCCCTTGGGGTGCCAGAACACCGACCCCTGCGCTTCGGACTGGAGGTGGAACAGGTCCATCTCCGCGCCGATCTTGCGATGGTCGCGCTTCGCCGCCTCTTCCAGCATGAACAGATGCGCGTCGAGCTGCTTCTTGTTCAGCCAGCCGGTGCCGTAGATGCGGCTGAGCATCGCGTTGTTTTGGTCGCCGCGCCAATAGGCGCCCGAGACGCGCGTCAGCTTGAACGCCTGCGGATCGAGGCGACCGGTCGAGGGCATGTGCGGCCCCCGGCACATGTCGAGCCATTCGCCCTGGCGATAGATGGTCAACTCCTCGCCGTCGGGCAGTTCGGCGGCCCATTCGGCCTTGAACGTCTCGCCCTGGCGGCGCCACGTCTCGATCAGCTGCTCGCGGCTCCACACCTCGCGCGTGAACGGCTCGTTCCGCGCGATGATGCGGCGCATCTCCGCCTCGATCGCGGGCAGGTCGTCCTCGGTGAAGGGGCGATCTTTCGGCGCGAAATCGTAGTAGAAGCCGTCGTCCGTCGCCGGGCCGAAGGTGATCTGCGTGCCCGGAAACAAGTGCTGCACCGCTTCGGCCATGACATGCGCGAGATCGTGGCGGACGAGCTCGAGCGCATCGGCCTCGTCCTTCGCGGTGACCAGCGCCAGATGCGTGTCGCCGTCGAAGGGACGGTTGAGGTCGCGCACCTGCCCGTCGATGCGCGCGGCGATCGCCGCCTTGGCGAGGCCGGGCCCGATCGCAGCCGCGACGTCCGCGGGGGTAGTCCCCGGCGCTACCTCGCGGATGGAACCGTCGGGCAACGTGATGCGGAACATTTCGGCCGTGTGGGCAGACATGATGGACTTTCGGCTTTGGTTGAGGAGCCGCGAATAAAGCGGTGCGGGGTATATAGGCAAGCGTCGCGGGAACGCGCCGTCCACGCCCCTCGTCATTCCCGCGACGGCGGGAATCCAGACACGCTAACCTTCATGATGGCATCGCGGCGTCGCCCTGTCTGGATCCCCGCCTGCGCGGGGATGACCCTTTACCCGTTACACCACGCCGAACGGCACGATGCGGTTGCTCTGCGTATGGCCGATATCCGCCCGGCCGAGATAGGGCACGCCGAGGTCCCCGCACCAGCGCCGCACCATCGCCTCGACCGGCTCGTTCCATTCGGGCTCGTTGGGGGTGACCGCGGTCACCGCACCGAGCCTGACCCCGGCGAGCCCCTTCAACTGAGTCGCATGCCCCATGTGGAAGAGCAGCCGGTCGATATTGTACATCGGCTCCGACACCTCCTCGATCAGCAGGACGTGATCGGTCAGGTCGGGCAGCCAAGGCGTGCCGATCAGCGCGCCCAGGATCGACAGGTTGAACGCCGCCGCCGGGCGACCGTCGAGCCCCGGTTCCAGCCCCGCCCGGTCGCCGCGCGCCAGCCAGCCAAGCGACCGCGCGATCGTCGCGTCTCCATGCTGGCGTCGGATATCGCTCGCCATCGGCCCGTGGCACGGGCGGCCGATCCGCCGCGCATAGAGCGCGCCAAGCAGGAACCCCATATCGGAATAGCCGAGATAGGCCTTGTGCCGCGCCGCCGGCCCGAGCCGCGGCATCACCAGCGGCAGGATGCGGTTCGAGCCATAGCCGCCGCGCAGGAACCAGATGGCGTCGAAGCCGGGATCGTTGGCAAATTCGAGGAAGGCGTCGGCGCGCCGCGCGTCGGAGCCGGCGAAATGGCCGTCGCGCTCCCAGCATTGCGGGTGCACGACGAGATCGGCCTCCGGATAGGCGAGCGCCGCGAAGGCGAGGAACGGCGCCTCCGCCTCCTGGTTGCCGATGCTGGCCGGGGCCACCACGCCGATCCGCATGTCGTCTTCGCACCCCCATCCGTCGGGGGCGCCTTGCCCCCGACCTGCCGCCCGGATAGCGCGGGCGGATGGCGAACGGCAACAACGGGCCGCTGGACGGGCGGCGCTTCTTCCTGGTGGGCATCGGCGGATCGGGAATGATGCCGCTGGCGATGATCCTGGCGGGCCGCGGCGCGACGGTCGAAGGCTCCGACCGCGGGCTCGACCAGGGCCGCGTGCCGGCCAAGTTCGCGGCGCTGGCGGCGCTGGGCATCCGCCTGCATCCGCAGGACGGCAGCGGCGTGATCTCCGCCGACCAGCTCGTCGTCGCCTCCGCCGCGGTCGAGGACAGCGTCGCCGACATCGTCGCGGCGACCCGGCTGGGCTGTACCCGGATGACGCGGGCGCAGCTGCTCAGCGACCTGTTCAACGCCAGCGGCCTGCGCATCGGCGTCGCCGGGACGAGCGGCAAGTCGACGGTGACGGGCATGATCGGCTGGATCCTGCACGCGACGGGGCGCGATCCGACGGTGATGAACGGCGCGGTAATGACCAATTTCGCGCGGCCCGATGCGCCCTTCGCCAGCGCGCTGGTCGGTGGCGGCGACGCCTTCGTCAGCGAGGTGGACGAGAGCGACGGGTCGATCGCCTTCTATCGCCCGAACATCGCGGTGCTGAACAACGTCAGCCTCGACCACAAGGGCCTGGACGAGCTGCGCCAGCTGTTCGGCGATTTCGCCGGGCGGGCGACGACGACCGTGATCAATGTCGGCGACGAGGAAGCCGCCGCGCTCGCAGCCCGGTTGCCGCGCGACACTCTGTTGACCTTCGCCGTCGACGGCCCGGCCGACATGACCGCCGAGGCGCTGGCCCCGGAACCCTTCGCCATCGCCTTCGACCTCGTCATGGGCGGGGCGCGGCGCCGCGTGCGGCTGGCGGTACCGGGGCGGCACAATGTCGCCAACGCACTCGCCGCGATCGGCGCCGCCATGGCCGCGGGCGTCGACCGTGACGAGGCCGTGCGCGCGATCGAGGGATTCACCGGGCTGAAGCGCCGGTTCGAGAGGGTCGGCACGATCGGCGAAGGCGCCGCCGGCATCACCGTCATCGACGATTTCGGGCACAATCCCGACAAGATCGGCGCGACGCTCGACACGCTGCACGCCTTTCCCGGCCGGCTGCTGCTGCTGTTCCAGCCGCACGGCTATGGTCCGCTCAAGGTGATGCGGCGGGAGCTGGTCGACAGCCTCGCCACGCGGCTCGCCCCGGAGGACGTGCTGGTGTTGCCCGATCCCGTCTATTTCGGCGGCACCGTCGCGCGCGAGGTGACCAGCGCGGACATCGTCGCCGACCTCGTCACGCGCGGCTGCGACGCCCGCCATGTCCCCGACCGCGCCGACGCGGCGGCGATGCTGGTCGCGGCGGCGCGCGCCGGCGACCGCATCGTGGTGATGGGCGCGCGCGACGACACGCTCGGCCTGCTGGCGCGGGAGATGATGGAAAGCCTCCGCGCCAAAACGTAAAGGTCGCTTGACGTAAAGCTCACTTTCCATGTAAAGCCTCCTTCACATCGAGTCGAAGGAGGTTACCGTGACCTGCACGCCCGCCCAGCGCCGCTACAACCGGCGCATCATCGTCCTTTCCATCATCTACGCCGCCATCCTGTTGCCGGTGTGCTGGGTGTTCGTGCGGCACCTTGCGTCCGGCCCGCTCGCCTATGCCCTGGGCGTCGCGCCCGCGCTTCCGGTGTCCGGCTTCTTCGCGGTCATCGGCCTGTATTTCGTCGAGGAAACCGACGAATATCTGCGGATGCTGATGGCGCGGCAGGTGATCGTCGCGAGCGGCCTGGCGATGACGGTGGCGACCTTCTGGGGCTTCCTGGAGAATTTCGGACTGGTCCCGCATCTCGTCGCTTATGCCTGGCCGATCGTCTGGTTCGCCGGGCTGGGTCTCGGCGCCCTCGTCAACAAGCTGATCGACCGGAGCGCGGCATGAACAACCGCCTGCGCGTGCTGCGCGCCGAGCGCGGATGGTCGCAGCAGGATCTCGCCGAGCGACTGGAGGTCAGCCGGCAGAGCGTCAATGCGATCGAGACCGGTCGCTACGACCCGTCCCTCCCCCTCGCCTTCCGCATCGCCGAGCTGTTCGGCCTCGCCATCGAAGACGTGTTCGTCAGCCCTTCCCAGGAGTCCGCATCATGATCCGCCACCTGCCCCTGCGTCTCGCCGCTTCGCTGCTGACGCTTGCCGTCGTGCTCCAGCCCGCCGCCCGTGCGACCGCGGCCCCCGCCGCGAAGGCCCCGCCCGCCGCGGCGGCAGGCGCGACGGTGCGGCTGCCGCACGTGTCGATCCGCTCGGTCGGCACGGGCAGCCCGGTGGTGCTGATCCCCGGCCTGTCCTCGCCCGCCGCGGTATGGGACGCGACGGTGGCGCAGCTCTCGCCGCGCCACCGCGTCATCGTCGTCCAGGTCAATGGTTTCGGAGGCGACGCGCCGGGCGCCAATCTGTCGCCCGGTATTCTCGACGGCGTGGTCGCGGACCTGCACGGCTATCTGGCGCGCGAGACGCTGACTAAGGTCGCGCTGGTCGGCCATTCGATGGGCGGCCTGCTCGCGCTGAAGACCGCACTCGCGCATCCCGGCGATGTCGGGCGTATCATGATCGTCGATTCGCTGCCCTTCTACGGCCGGTTGTTCGGGCCGCAGATGACGGTCGCCGCGATCGAGCCCCGCGCGCGCGCGATGCGGGACATGATGGTCGCCCGCTACGGCAAGCCGGCGGACCCCGCCGCCGATAGCGCGCTGGCGGCGCAGATGGCAGCCACCCCCGCCGCGCGGGACGCGGTCGCCGCCTGGGTCGCCAAGGCCGACATGCGGGTCAGCGGGCAGGCGATGTACGAGGATCTGACCACGGACGTCAGTGCCGACCTGCCGCGGATCACCGCGCCGGTGACCTTGGTGGTGCCCTATAACGCGACCGTGCCGCAGGCGACGGTGGATACGCTGTACCGCGACGCCTATAAGGGAACGGCGAAGCTGAACGTCGTCGAAGTCGCCGATGCGGCCCATTTCGTCATGCTCGATCGCCCGCAAGTCTTCGCCCGCGCGCTCGAAGACTTCCTGCGCTGAAATGAACCATTTTTAACGAAGCGCGGACTTGACCCCCGCCCCCCGGCCGCGTCACCTTCGCGGCCGGGGGGACTTTCATGACAGACGAGACCAGGGTCGAACCGCGCGCGTTCCGCTTCCGCGGCACGTGGCAGGATTATGCGCCGATCGCCTTCACCAATCTGCTGCTGACGATCGTCACGCTCGGCATCTACAGTTTCTGGGGCCGCGCGCGCACCCGGCGCTACCTGTGGAGCCGCACGATCTTCATCGACGACCGGCTGGAATGGACGGGCACCGGGCTCGAGCTGTTCGTCGGCTATATCCTCGCCTTCCTGTTCTTCGTGCTGCCGTTCGGCATCATCAACCTGGTGCTGCAGGGCGTGCTGATGCGCGGCCATCAGGGGGCAGCGGCGCTGCTGGTCAGCGTGCTGTATCTGATCGCGCTGTTCCTGATCGGCGTGGCGCGGTTCCGGGCGCTGCGCTACCGCCTCAGCCGCACCTTGTGGCACGGCATCCGGGGCGGCAGCGACCAGCAGGGCGTCGCTTATGGCTGGTCGTGGTTCTGGCGCAGCCTGGTGGCGACGCTGACCGCCT
This sequence comes from Sphingomonas sp. GV3, assembly GCF_031082075.1. Taxonomy (NCBI): domain Bacteria; kingdom Pseudomonadati; phylum Pseudomonadota; class Alphaproteobacteria; order Sphingomonadales; family Sphingomonadaceae; genus Sphingomonas; species Sphingomonas sp. GV3. The sequence goes on from NZ_JARWLE010000001.1 coordinate 1,836,910, forward strand.
ATCTGATGATGCCCTGGTCGATGGCGCGGCTGTGGAACGAGCGCTGGAACACGATGAGCTTCGGCTCGCTCCACTTCCGCAGCGACGCGCGCTGGCAGCCGGTGTTCGGCCGGTTCATGCTGTTCTACCTTGCACCAGTCGTGCTGTTCTTCGCGATCCTGGCGATGATCGCGATCGGTATCGGCGCCGGCATGATGGCGGGCATCAAGCCCGGCGCGCCGCCGCCCGCCGGCGCGATCGTCACCTTCGCGCTGCTCGGCATCGCCTTCTACCTCGTCTTCTTCGGCGTGCTCGGCGTGATCGCCGCGGCCTTCTTCTCCGCCTTCTTCCGCGAGGCGGTGGGCGCGACCAGCCTGGGCGACCTCGAATTCGGGTTCGAGGCGCGGACGATGGACTGGGTAAAACTGTTCGTCGGCAATTACGCGCTCGTCATCTTCACCTTCGGCGTCGGCTATATCTTCGTGCCCTATCGCAACTGGGCCTTCTTCATCCGCCACCTCGCCGCTTATGGCAGCGTGGCGATCGACACGCTGACCCAGTCGCAGACGCGCGCGCCGGGCCAGGGCGAGGGGCTGCTGGACGCATTCGATGTCGGCGCCTTCTGAGAGCGGCGCAGCGACGGGAGCGGCGCACGACGATGGCGCAACCGTCTGGCATTACGACGGCGTCAGCGCGCTCCGCCGGCGCGCCCGGCTGCTGGTCGAAGGCGACGCCCTCGTACTGGTCGAGGACGGCGTCGCCGGCGCCCGCGTGCCGATCGCCGATCTGGTCCCCGGCCATGCCGATGCCGGCGCGGCGAGCTTCGGGCTGAAGGGACGACCCGGCTGGCGGATCGATTTCGCCGGACCGGTGCCGCCCGCCCTGCGTGCGCGGCTGCCCGGCGCCGCGCGCTATGGCGGCTGGGTCGACCGGATGGGCCTGTGGCGCGCGGCGGCGGTGTTCGCGGCGGTCGCGGCGGTGGTCGTCGTCATCGTGCTGCGGACGCCGGCGATGGTCGCGCGCCTGGTGCCCGCCAGCGTCGAGCGGCAGCTGGGCGAGACGATGGTCGGCGACTTCGGCCGGCGCGGCTGCACCGACGCGGCGGGCCGCGCTGCGTTGGCGACGCTGGCGCGTCGCATCGACCCGGACGATCCGCGGCTGGAGGTGGACGTCGTCAAGCTGCCGATGGTCAATGCGGTGACGCTGCCCGGCAGGCGGATCGTCGTCTTCGACGGGCTGATCCAGGCGGCGCGCTCGCCCGACGAGGTCGCGGGCGTCGTCGCGCACGAGATCGGCCATGTCCGCCACCGCGACGTGATGGAGGGCCTGTTGCGCCAGTTCGGCCTGTCGGTGCTGCTCGGCGGGATGGAAGGGCATGTCGGCGGCTACACCAACACGATCCTCGCCACCGCCTATTCGCGCGACGCGGAGGCCAAGGCGGACGGCTATGCGATCCAGCTGCTGCGCGATGCCAAAGTGTCGCCGCTGCCGACCGCGGCGTTCTTCGACCGGCTGGGTCGCGGCGGGCCGGGCAAGGCGGAACGGATGCTCGCCTATCTCGCCACGCATCCCGTATCGGCGGATCGGGCGCGGCGGTTCCGGCAGAGCGCGCTGGCGGGCGGCTACGCGCCGGCGCTGGCCCCGTCCGCATGGCACGCGCTGCGCGGCATCTGTCGCGGCGACACGGACCGGATCGACTGGCGCTTCTGAACGGTGCGGCCTGGTGCGGCCGCCCCGCTCAGCGGAAATTGTCGGCGTAGGCCTGAAGCTTGAGCTTGCGCTGCGGCGCGGGGATCAGCTCGTAGTCGAAGCCCTGCGCCTCGCAGTAAGCGATCGCGGCCTCCTGCGTCGGGAAGCTCAGGCGGATCTGCTCACGCGTGTCGCCGCTGCCCGCCCAGCCGGTGAGCGGATCGGGCTTCTTCGATTCGGCCGGCTCGAATTCGAGTTGCCAGTGATCGGTCCGGTACTTGCCGGACTGCATCGCGTTCTTGGGGCGCTGAAAGATGCGGGCGGTAGGCATGACAGGCTCCTTAACGCGCGAAGGCCCCGCGGGGAAGCGGCGTTGACGGCCGACGGTCGGACGGTGCGCGAGCGGAGCGGCGACGCCCGTTCGGGGACGCGACCGGCGCGGCGCCATGCGAACCGCGCGGCGCAGGCGGGAGACGCGTGCGAGAGGGCCGCCGACGATGCGCTCCGTCGCCCCGGACCGCGTCAGCGGCGCACCGTCCAGCGAAAGTACGAACGGCTCGGGACAGGGGGGATGACGGAACAGAGCGGGCGTATCGAAGGAAGGCGCAGACTGTGTGGGGCCTCGTTTATTGGACGCCCTTACGCTTTTGCCCGACAGTGGACGTGTTGCCTCCGTCTATGAGGAGACATTCCGCTCAAGCCCAAACTTTGACGCCTAGGGATGCAATTTGTGTCCCCGAAATCGGTCATTGGTTCAGTCCGACCATTCCCGTTTCCCCATCTTCGAAGGCCAATTTCGGGAAAGAGCAATTGGGAACACATTTCGGAAAAGGCGATGACTCTTACACCTCTCGGCATGTTCAGAAGACCCGCTTTCCCGCTACGGGTTCCCTTTCAGGAAAGATGGCGTGACCGCATTCCCCCGTCACAATGGTAACCCTGACCTGAGAGCAACATTTCAACGCGGGGTGTCGGCGCCTACAAACCTGTGGAAAGTGACGTTGTCGAGAGGGTGTCAAGGCTGACCAGTTGTGAGCGATCTGCGGACTCGCAGCGGGTTTGTGTAACTACCGCTTATATTCCGGGTTGAAGATCTTGGCCGCGAGATAGGCCTGCAGGTTTTGGGTAGGGATATCGGCAAAGTGGACATCCGTTTCCTCGATTGCCGACACCCTGTCGAGACGGAACGCGCGAAAATCATTGCGAAGTTCGCACCATCCAGCGAACAACCAACCGTCCGTGAAGGCCCAAACGGCGAGCGGCCGGACTCGGCGTTCCGAAGGCTGGCCCTCCGCATCGCCATATCGCAACCGCAACACCCTAGCTTCTCGAACGGCGCGGCGCACGACTTTCAGCAGAGGAGGCGCGCGTCCGTCGCGCCTGCTCGCGAACAAAGGCGCATTCTCCAGCTTCCGTTTGTCCGGTGCGGGCAACGACGCTTGGAGCTTTCCCCGGACCTCGCGGGCGGCCTCGGACAAGGACGCGTCACCGGCAACTTCGACGAACGACAATCCCATCGCAAGCGCATCGAGCTGCTCGTAGGTGAATGTCAGCGCTGGCAGGTCGAAGCCCGGTCGCAGCAGATAGCCGACTCCCGCCTCCCCCTCGATCGGGAGTCCGGATGCCTGCAGATGAGCAACGTCGCGATAGACCGTGCGCACGCTGATCTCGAAATGGGCCGCCAAGTCCTCAGCGCGACTGACGCCACGGTTGCGTAGCTCGTTGACCAACCTGAACAACCGTTCGGCGCGACGCATCGTGTCCTCCTGACACCAGGCTGTCAGGAGCGCGGTGGTGGCGTCAAGACGAAAGGAGCATCAGGATGATCCGAACGATCTTTGAAAACTTGCCACTGCCACCGGCCGCCCGGCTGCTTGGTTGGCGGCTCTTAACCGTCGATCCGCAGGCCGGCACGATCGAGGTCGAGTTCGATGCCAAGCCCGACTTCACAAATCCCTCAGGCTTTGTCCAAGGCGGTTTCATCGCCGCAATGCTAGACGACACACTCGGACCGGCTGCCTTCGCCATGACGAGCGGCCGGCGGCTGACGACGACCATTGATCTGCATGTTCATTACGTGCGGCCCGTCGCTCCGGGCCGCGTCACGACGAAGGGCAGGGTCGTTAACCTCGGCGCATCGGTTGCCTTCCTGGAGGGCGAGTTGTTCGACGCGACCGGCAAGCTCTCGGCAGCCGCATCGGCGAGCGCCCTCCTGACCGACTACCGGTCGGGGCGAGATTGATCCGCGATGCTCCGCAAGGCGGTGAACTTGGGTTCACCAGCGAGGAAGGCCATCAGCGTTGTCAGGTCACCGGCTTGGACCCGCCACGCCATGTAGGCCTGCTGAGCTTCCAGTGACTCCCACACCTCATAGAACAACACCGTGTTCGGTCGAGCGTCATCGATTAGTATGTCGAACACGATGTTGCCAGTATACGACCTGCTAATCTTCAAGTTTTCCACGGTGTAGTTGAGGAACTCGTCCAGCTTTTCCGGTTTGATCGTCAGCTCGGCGAGCATCACCAAATTATTGACAAACGCGTGCTTCATTTCGGCCTCCCTGCTGTCCGCGCGTCGGGATTACCATCGCCCTCCTGACACCGTTATGTCAGTAGGCTGCCGCATCTCGTTCGTGCTCGATCGCCCGGCTCCGCATCGGATCGGTGATGATCGGCCGCCACGCACTAACGCATTGCTACCCCGTTTTGCCCCTGAGACAGATTTCGGGAATGCGTGCGCTTTCCCGATATTCAATCGATTTTGGGAAGTGGGTGCCGCGAGATGTCGACTCTCGCCCTCGGCGTCCCCGTAATCAGACATTCCGCTACCGCTGGATCGGCGAAGGAACATCACCGGCCGCGCTCACCCGCCTCGGCGCGCATCGGCCTTCTTGGTGCGCAGCGTCGCGGCGGCGGCGGCGGGGTCGTCGGGCCAGGGATGTTTGGGATAGCGCCCGCGCATCTCCTTCGCCACCGCCGCCCAGCTGCCGCGCCAGAAGCCGGGGAGGTCGCGCGTCGTCTGGATCGGCCGGCCGGCCGGGCTGGTCAGGCTGAGCACCAGCGGCACGCGCTCGCTGCCGACGGTCGGATGCTCCGCGAGGCCGAACAGCGCCTGGACGCGCAATTCCACCTTCGGCCCACCCTCCGCCGCATAGTCGATCGCATGGGTGCTGCCCGCCGGGCTGGTGAAATCCGCCGGCGCGAGCCGGTCGAGCCGCTGCATTTCGGTCCAGCCGATCAGCGTCCGCAACGCATCGGTCAGCGCGCCGGCGGGAATCGCATCCAGGCGGCGCCGGCCGGCGAGCAGCGGCGGCAGCCATTCGCCGAGCCGCTCCGCCATCATCGCCTCCAGCGGCACGCCGGCATAAGCGGCGCGACGGCGCAGCGCCGCGGCCCCCTCGCTCCACGGCAACAGGTCGAGACCGCGCGCGCGCACGGCCTCCAGCAGCGCCGCCGCGATCGCCGCCGGATCGGCTTGGGCATCCGGGCCGCTCGACAGGCGCAGCCCGCCGAGCCGCCGCTCGCGTAGCGCAACGACGCCGCCGGTGGCGGGGTCGAAGGCGACGGTGCGCTGCGTCTCGATCCGGTCGGCGAACAGCCGCTCGATCGTCGCCAGCGCGATCGGCGCGGCGGCGAGGATGCGCGCGCCCGATGCCGCGCCCTGCGTCTCCGCCACCGCAAGCCATTCGGCGCGGGCGAGATTGCTCGCCGGATCGAGCCGGAAGCCACGGCCGCCCGCCGATGCCCAATGCTCGCCGCTCGCATCGCGGCGGCGCGCAACGCGGTCGGGAAAGGCGAGCGCGATCGCGACCTCGACGCCTTCCTCCGCGCCGGGCGTGCCGCCGGCGAGCTTCGCCCAACGCTCGGCGAGCTGGCGCGCCGCCTTGGCTTTCGGACCGCGATCGCTGCGCCAGCGCTTCAACCGGGTGTCGAGGTCCGGGTCGGTGCCGCCAAGCCCGCGCTCGGACAGGAGCACCGCGACCTCGGCGGCGATCCGCCCCTGCCCCATCGCGCCCGCGCGCAGCAGCATGTGCGCCAGGCGCGGCGCCATCGGCATGGCGGCGATGCGGCGGCCATGGGCGGTGGGGCGGCCGTCGGCGTCGATCGCGTCGATCTGCGCCAGCCGGCCGCGCGCTTCCTGCACTGCCGCCTCGGGCGGCGGGTCGAGCCAGGCGAGCGCGCGGGGATCGGCGACGCCCCAGATCGCGGCGGCGAGGACGAGGCCGGACAGGTCCGCCTCCAGGATCTCGGGCGGGTCGAAGCGCGGCAGGCCGGCGGTCGCCGCCTCCTCCCACAGGCGATAGGCGACGCCCGGGCCCTGTCGCGCGGCGCGGCCGGCGCGCTGCGTCACCGCCGCCTGGCTGGCGCGCTCGGTGACCAGGCGGGTCATGCCGGCGGCGCGATCATAGCGCGGCCGCCGCGCCAACCCGGAATCGACGACGATGCGGATGCCGTCGAGCGTCAGGCTGGTCTCCGCGATGCCGGTCGCGAGCACGAGCTTTCGGCGGCCGTCGGGCTCCGGCCGGATCGCGGCGCGTTGTGCGGCGGGATCGAGGCTGCCGTGCAGCTGATGGAGCGCGATCGTCGCGGGAAGGTCCGCGAGGCGTTCCTCGATGCGCTCGATCTCGCCGACGCCGGGCAGGAAGGCGAGTACGCCACCCTCTTCCTCCGCGAGCGCGCGGCGGATCGCGGCGGCGACCGAATCCTCGATCCGCGCGGTCGCGTCCCGGCCGAGATGGCGCAGCGTCAGCGGATAGCTGCGCCCCTCGCTTTCGATGACCGGCGCGGGCTGGCCCTGGGCTCCCATCAAAGCGGCGAAGCGGCTGCCGTCGAGGGTCGCGGACATGGCGACGATGCGCAGGTCGTGCCGCAGCGCCCCCTGCGCATCGAGCGCGAGCGCCAGGCCGAAGTCGCCGTCGAGACTGCGTTCGTGCACCTCGTCGAACAGCACGGCGGAGACGCCGGCGAGCTCGGGATCGGCCTGGATGCGCGCGACGAAGATCCCCTCCGTCACCACCGTCACGCGCGTCGCGGCGGAGCGGCGCGAATCCATGCGGGTCGCATAGCCGAAGGTCCCGCCCACCGCCTCGCCCGCCAGCGCCGCCATCCGTTCCGCCGCCGCCCGCGCGGCAAGCCGCCGCGGCGACAGCAGCAGCACCTCGCCCGTGCACCAGTCTTCATGGATCAGCGCGGGCGCGACAGCGGTCGTCTTGCCCGCGCCGGGCGGCGCGACGAGCACCGCGTTGCTGCCCCGCCGCAGTACGGCGAGCAGGTCTGGCAGGACGGCATGGATGGGCAGGTCGGACACGGCGCGGCGGCTGTGCCACCGATATCGGGGGACTTCAACGCGACCGATCGCTTCGCTACGATCGCAGCTTCCGTTGTGGGAGACATCACATGGGCATGTTGGACGGCATTCTGGGTCAGGTCGCGGGCAATCCCGCCATCACCAATCTGGCGGAAAAGGTCGGCCTGTCGCCGGAACAGGTCAGCGCGGCGATCGGCGCGCTGGGCGCGGCGCATGGCCAGGAGGGCGACACCGTCGCAGCCGCGGCGGACTCGACCGGCCTGCCGCACGACGTGCTGAACCAGATCTTGGCCCATGTCGGCGGCGAGGGCGCGCTGGGCGACATCGGCCGCGTGCTGGGCAGCGGCGAAGGCGGCATCGGCGGCATGCTGGGTGGCCTGTTCGGCAAGGACTGAGGTCCTATCATCACCTGCCGCCGCGGTGATAGGGCTGCCGCCGGCGGCCCTTTCGCCGGGACGAGGACGAACGGTTGCACATCCATCATCATCACGACGGCCACGGCCATGGCGGCGGTCACGCCCACCAGGGCCATGGCCATCATCACGGCCACGGTCACGGTCACCATGGTCACAGCCACGCTCCCGCCAGCTTCGACCGCGCCTTCGCGATCGGCATCGGGCTCAACATCGCCTATGTGCTGGCGGAAGCGGGTGCAGGGCTGTGGACCGGGTCCGTCGCGCTGCTGGCGGATGCGGGACACAATCTCTCCGACGTCCTCGGCCTCGCGGTCGCCTGGGGCGGTGCGACGCTGGCGAAGCGCGGGCCGACCAAGCGCTTCACCTATGGCTTCAAGGGATCGACGATCCTCGCCGCGCTGCTCAACGCGCTGCTGCTGCTCGTGGCGCTCGGCGCGATCGCGCTGGAGGCGGTGCAGCGGATCGGTCACCCGCCGCCGCTCGCCGGGCTGACCGTATCGGCCGTCGCCGGCATCGGCATCCTGGTCAACGCCTTCACCGCCTGGCTGTTCGCGAGCGGCCGCAAAGGCGACGTCAACGTCCGTGCCGCCTATCTCCACATGCTCAGCGACGCCGCGGTATCGGCGGCGGTGGTCGTCGCGGGCGCGGTGATCTGGGCGACGGGTATCGGCTGGATCGATCCCGTCATCAGCCTCGTCATCGCCGCGCTGATCTTCTGGCAGACCTGGGGCCTGCTGCGCGAGACGGTCGAAATGTCGCTGTCCGCCGTGCCGCGCGGCATCGACTATGACGCGGTCGAGCAGGCGCTCGCCGCCCTGCCCGGGGTCACCGGCATCCACGATCTGCACATCTGGCCGATGTCGACGACGGAGCCGGTGCTCACCGCGCATCTGCTGATGCCGCTCGGCCTGCCGCACGACGATTTCCTCGCCCGGGCGCAGGCGATGCTGCACGACCGCTTCGGGATCGGGCACACGACGCTGCAGGTGGAAACGGCCGGCGACTGCGGCGGCTGCTAGTTCGCCATCCAGCAAGGCGGGATCGGGGCTGGATCGGGGGCCGGCCCCCTTCCGCAGGTGGATCAGACTTTAGTAGGCGCGCGCTACCGCGAAGGCGACGGCTTCGACCATCGCATCCTTCGCCTTGCCGGCGGGGAAGCCGGCGATCGCATCGATCGCGCGCTGACCATAATGGCGCGCGCGCGCCAATGTATCGTCCACCGCGCGCGTCTTGCGGACCAGTTCGATCGCATGCGCGAAATCGGCGTCCGACGCCCGGCGCCCTTCCACCGCGTCCTTCCAGAAGGCCCGGTCCATCGCGTCGCCGCGCGCCAGCGCGAGGATGACGGGGAGCGTCATCTTGCCCTCGCGGAAGTCGTCGCCCGCGTCCTTGCCCATCGTGCCGGCGTCCGAGACATAGTCGATCGCGTCGTCGACCAGCTGGAAGGCGATGCCGAGGTTGCGGCCATAGGCATCCAGCGCCGCCTCATCCGCCTCGGGCCGTTCCGCGACCACGGCGGCGATGCGACAGGCGGCCGCGAACAGCGCCGCGGTCTTGGCATCGATGATGTCGAGGTAGCGTTCCTCGGGCAGGTCGATGCGGCGGGCGGCGGTGAGCTGGTTGACCTCGCCCTCCGCGATCACCGCCGATGCATTCGACAGGATGCGGAGCACCTTGAGCGATTCGGCCTCGACCATCAGCTCGAAGCTGCGGCTGAACAGGAAGTCGCCGACCAGCACGCTGGCGGGGTTGCCCCAGATGATGTTCGCCGTACGCTTGCCCCGGCGCAGGTCCGATCCATCGACCACGTCGTCGTGCAGCAGCGTCGCGGTGTGGATGAACTCGACCGCGGCGGCGAGCATGTGGTGCCGCGTCCCCTCATAGCCGAGCAGCCGCGCGCTCGCGAGCGTCAGCATCGGCCGCATCCGCTTGCCGCCGCCCGCGATGAGATGGCCGGCGAGTTCCGGGATCAGCGGGATGTCGGACCGCATCCGGTCGAGGATCACCGCATTCACATGTTCCATGTCGCCCGCCACCAGCCGGAGCATCGGCTCGAGCGAGGGGGCGTGGGTGTCGAGGCGCTGGACGGTGGCGGTCATCTCCCGCGCGCTGTGGCGGTTGGCGCGCGCGAAGGCAAGCCTTGCCCGCCGCGCGACTTGCGATCATGGAGCAAGCCGCCGGGCAAATCGGCCACGCATCGGGAGGCGGCGGGTGAGCGACGAGACACTGCAGGGCTATCGCAAGAGCATCGACAACATCGATGCCGCGCTCGTCCATCTGCTCGCCGAGCGCTTCAAGGTGACGCAGGCGGTCGGCCGGTACAAGGCGACGAGCGGGCTGCCCCCGGCCGATCCCGGCCGCGAGGAACGCCAGATCGCGCGGCTGCGTCGCCTCGCCGAGGAGGCGGAACTCGATCCGGAATTCACCGAGAAGTTCCTGCGCTTCATCATCGACGAGGTGATCCGCCACCACGAGCGCCTGCGCGCGTGACGCGCGGCGGTTTCCCTGCGGGCGTGACCCGCGGTTTTTTCATCGCGGTCGAGGGCGTCGATGGGTCCGGCAAGAGCGGCGTCGTGCGCGGGCTGGTCGCCGCGCTGACGGCGCGCGCCCTACCGGTACGCGCCACGCGCGAGCCGGGCGGTACGCCGGAGGGCGAGCAACTGCGCGCGTTGCTCCTGTCGGGCGGCGGTGAGGGCTGGGCGCCGCGCGCGGAGCTGCTGCTGATGACCGCGGCGCGCGTGCAGCATGTCGAACGCATCGTGCGCCCGGCGGTGGCGGCGGGCGAGATACTGGTGTCGGACCGCTACGTCGGATCGACAATCGCCTATCAGGGCGCGGGCCGCGGCATGGACGAGGGCCTGATCCGCGATCTGCATGCGACGATGTGCGACGATCTGTGGCCGGACCTGACGCTGGTGCTGGACGTGGACGCGGCGACCGGCCTGTCGCGTTCCAGACGGCGGCTGGCGGCGGACGCACTGGACGAGGGACGGTTCGAGGCGCTCGACCTCGCCTTCCACGAGCGGATCCGGGCGTCCTTCCGTGCCCAGGCTGCGGCGGCGCCCGCGCGCCACATCGTGATAGACGCAAGCGGCGCGCCGGATGACGTACAAGCAGCGGCGATCGGCGCCGTCGCTGACTTTTTGCAGCGGTCGGTCGACCACGGCTCGTGATCTGCCGGGCCGAATATTACAAAATCAAAATCGATTGACCCTCTTTTGCCCGCGTAGCATAATCTTCGTCTCGATCGTCGAAGGAGAGACGCGTGATGTTCAAACGCAGTGTTCTGCTGGCCGCGGCACCGATGATTTTGCTGGCGGCGAAAGACGATCCGATGGCGGGCCGGGTCGCGGGCTCGCCGGCGAAATGCCTGTCGTCCATCGATGCCACCGCGCGGGCCGAGATCGTCGACGCTCGGACGATTACCTATTCGCGTACGGCGAAACGCACATGGGTCGTGCATCCACGCGGCACGTGCCTGGGATTGCAGCCCGGCCGGACGCTGGTCGTCGAGCAGCGCGGCGCGCAATTGTGCGAGGGCGACCGCTTCAGGACGGTCCAGTCGACGTCGTCCGTGCCTTCGGCCGCTTGTACCTTCGATGCGTTCGTCCCGTATGACCTGAAGGACACGCGTCGGTAAGCGACGCATCCCATGGCGGGCATGGCCCGGCGGCTGGCGCCGGCCGCGGCGATCGCCGTTGCTGCCTGCGGCGCAGCGACGGCGAACATATTCGCGGCCGACGGTGCCGATCCGCGCCGCTTCGTCGCGGCCGACTCTCCCGAGGCGCGCCGGCTGGCACCGGTCGGCGCGATCGCTTCGGAGTATGTCCTGCTCGATAAGCGCGGTTTCGGGCACGTGCCGCCGGGTGCCGGAACGGCATTCCTGGTATCGCCTTGCTATGCGATGACCAATTATCACGTCCTTTTCGGCGACCAGACCCTGACCCCCGACCCGATGAGCGCCTATACGCTCGAGGTACGCTTCGCGATCGGGGATGCGCGCGGCGTGCCCGCCGGCGCGGCGGACAAGGGCCCGATGAGGGCGCGCGGGCGGGTGCGTTATGCGGGCAGCCTTGATGGATCGGCACCGGACATCGCGCTCGTCCGGCTGGATGGCTGCCCCGGCCGGCGCCTCGGCTGGTATGAACTCGCCGCGGCCACGGGCGACGATATCGACGGTGTTGCGGTGGATCAGGCCGGCTATTCGCAGGACCGCGGCATGCGCCGGCTCAGCGTACAGCATGGATGCCATATTCGCGCCGCGGCACCGCGACAGGGGTGGCTACTGCATGATTGCGCGAGCCGCGACGGCGCGTCGGGCTCGCCGCTAATCGACCGGACGCCGGGTGGCGTGCCGCGCGTCGTGGCGATCAACGTCGGCGAACTGGCGCCTACGCGCACGATCCAGCCGGCCTTCGACAAACGCCGGGCGAACGTCGCGATCGATCTCGCCACGCTTGCCAAGATGCCGCTGGTCGCCGACGCCGTCGCCCGGGATCGCGCAGGCGCTCGCAACCCGATCACGGGGGATTAGAGTCTGATCCACCTGCGTGGAAGCGGCACCGTCCCGATCCAGCAAGGCTGGATCGTCGCGGCCGCGGAGTCTTTCTATCGTCCCGTCCAGTTGCCCGGCCGCTTCTCGACAAAGGCAGCCATGCCTTCCTTCTGGTCGGCGGTGCCGAACAGGCCGTTGAACAGGCGCCGCTCGAACTGGATACCCTGCGCCAGCCCGGTCTCGAAGGCGAGGTCGACCATCTCCTTGTTCGCCTTGACCGCCAGCGGCGCCATCGCGGCGATCGTCTGCGCGGTCTTTACCGCTTCCTCGATCAGCGCGTCGGCAGGGACGATCCGGCTGACGAGGCCGGCGCGCTCCGCCTCGGCCGCATCCATCATCCGGCCGGTGAGGCACATCTCCATCGCCTTGGCCTTGCCCACCGCGCGGGCCAGCCGCTGCGAACCGCCCATGCCGGGAGTGACGCCGAGCTTGATCTCGGGCTGGCCGAACCGGGCCGTATCCGCGGCAAGGATGAAGTCGCACATCATCGCCAGCTCGCAGCCGCCGCCGAGCGCATAGCCCGCGACCGCCGCGATGATCGGCTTGCGGGTGCGCGTCAGCGTCTCATAGCCCGCGAAATGGTTGGTGGCGTACATGTCCGCAAAGGACATGGCCTGCATTTCCTTGATGTCCGCGCCGGCGGCGAACGCCTTCGCGCTGCCGGTCAATACCGCGCAGCCCTGGCCATCGTCCGCATCGAAGGCTGCCAGCGCGGCAAGGAGGTCCGCGAGCACCTGCGCATTGAGCGCGTTCAGCGCCTCCGGCCGGTTCAGCGTGATTAGGGTGACGGGGCCGCGCTGATCGACCAGGATGGTATCGTAGGTTGCCATGCTATCCTCTTTCAATCGTGCTCCGCGGGTCGCGGCGTCGTCTCAGTCGTGCGGCGTCCAGGCTTCCGCCTCCGGAAGCGGGGCGAAGATCTGGTCGAGGACGTGGTCCGTCACACCCTCCGGCGTCGCGGGGTTCCAGCGCGGCGCGTGATCCTTGTCGACGATCACCGCGCGTACCCCCTCGAGGAAGTCGTGGCGCTGCACCATCCGTCCCGCGACGGCATATTCCTGACGCATCTCGTCGGCGAAGCTCTGCAGCCCCGCGCCCTCGTGTACCAGGCGCAGGCCGACCTTCATCGCCAGCGGCGACTTGGTGCGCACGACCGCAAGCTGCTCGCGCGCGAAGGCGCCATCGTCGGCCTCGAGCGCGGCGACGATCTCTTCCAGCACGTCCGACGCGAAGAGGCGATCGATCTCGGCCCGGTGCGCGGCGATCGTGCCCTCCCCCGACCCTGACGCCAACCGATCGAGAATCGCCCCGATCCCCGCGGGATCGGCGATGATCGCCGCCTTTGCCTCCTCGAGGCGATCCGCCGACAGAAAGTGCGTCGCGAGGCCAAGCGCCGCGCAGTCCGCGCCGTCCAGTCGATGGCCGGTGACGGCCAGAAAGGCGCCGACGCGCCCCGGCAGGCGCGAGAGATACCAGCCGCCGCCGACGTCGGGAAACAGGCCGATGCCCGATTCCGGCATGGCGAACCGCGTCCGCTCCGTCGCGACGCGATAGCGGCAGGGCATGGCGATGCCGACGCCGCCGCCCATCGTCACGCCGTCCATGAACGCTACTATCGGCTTCGCATAGGTGAACAGCGCGTGGTTGAGCCGGTATTCGAGGTGGAAGAAGGCGCGCGCCGCCTCACCATCGGTGGCGCCGCTGTCGGCGAGCAGGCGGATGTCGCCCCCGGCGCAGAAGCCGCGCGACAATTTGGGGTCGCCATCGGGCGCGGGCGCATGATCGAGCATCACCGCGGCCACGCCCGGATCGCCACGCCATGCGTCGAGCGCGTCCAGCATCGATGCGCACATCGCCACGTTGAGTGCGTGCAGCGCCCGCGGGCGGTTGAGGCGCAGGCGGCCGACTTTTCCTGCCGTGTCGATGATCACGTCCGTCATGCGGACCTTCTACCCTCGTTGTCTCGATCGTCCATACCCGAGGATGGAAAGGCTTGTGTCAACTGTTGACGCAGACCGGGCCCGGGGTCATTTCGCATGTCATGGCCATCCGTCAGTCGCGCAACATCTCGCTCACCGCCGAACTCGATCGGTTCATCGATGCCCAGCTCGCCTCTGGCGATTACGGCAACGCCAGCGAGGTGGTGCGGACCGCGCTGAAACTGCTCCGCGATCGCGGCGAATCGGGGCGCACGCCGACCCGGCGCAGCGCCTTCCCGATCGGCGGCGGCATCTGCGGTCAAATGATCCGCGAGCGCGACTGGAGCCGGACGCCGCTCGGCCCGATCGAGGACTGGTCCGACTCGCTGCGCTGCACGGTGTCCAACATCGTCAACTCACCCGTGCCGAAGGTTCTGATGTGGGGCCCGGACCATGTCATGCTCTACAACGACGGCTATATGGCCATCGCCGGGGCGCACCACCCGAAGGCACTGGGCGGACTCGTACCGGATATCTGGCCGGAGATCTGGGATTGGAACCGCGAGATCCTGCGCCGCGGCTTCGCGGGGGAGGTCATCGCCTATCACGACCAGCCGATGACGCTGACGCGCGACGGGCAGACACCCGAGCATCTGCGATTCGATCTGTTCTACACGCCTATCTTCCAGAGTGACGGGTCGATCGGCGGCGTGATGTGCACCGTGATCGACAATACGGCCCGCGTCGCCGCAGAGGCCGCGGCGACCGCCAGCGCGGCGGAACTCCGCGCCATCACCGACGCGCTGCCGGTGCTGATCTCCTATGTCGACCGCGACCAGATCTATCGCTTCGCCAATCGTTACTATGAGGATTGGATGGGCCTCGACGCCGGCCAGGTGGTCGGACGCTCGCTGCGCGAGGTGATCGGCGACGACGTCTATGCGGAGCGGCTGCCGCTGATCGAACGCGCGCTATCAGGCGAGCCGATCGTGGCGGAAGGGTTGATGCACCATCGCGACGGCACCCCGCGCCGGTCGGAGATCCGCTACCTGCCCCGCATCGACGCGGAGGGCAACGTCGCCGGATTCCACGTCCTCGTCTCCGACATCGAAGAACGGGCGCGCCGCGAGGCGGAGGTGCGCGTCAGCAACGGTCGGTTCCGCGCTGCGATGGAGGCGGTGCACGGCGTCCTGTGGACCAATACGGCGGACGGCCGGATGCAGGGCGCGCAGCCCGGCTGGCAGGCGCTGACCGGCCAGACGGAGGAGGAATATTCCGGCTATGGCTGGAGCGCGGCGGTACATCCGGACGACGCGCAGCCGACCGTGATCGCCTGGGAAGCGGCGGTGGCGGCGCGGTCGATCTTCGTGTTCGAGCATCGCGTGCGGCGACACGACGGCGCCTGGCGCAACTGCCTGATCCGCGCGCTGCCGATCAAGGATGCCGACGGCAGCATCGTCGAATGGGTCGGCGTCCATACCGACATCACCGAGCAGCGCGCCGCGGAGCAGGCGCTGCGCGATCATGCCGACGCGCTGGCGCGGCAGGTCCGCCATCGCGAGCGCGCCGAGGAACAGCTGCGCCAGCTCAACGAAAATCTGGAAGCGCGCGTGATCGCCGAGATCGGTGAGCGTCGCGCCGCGGAAGCCGCGCTGGCGCAGGCGCAAAAAATGGAGACGATCGGCAAGCTGACCGGCGGCGTCGCGCACGATTTCAACAACCTGTTGCAGGTCGTGTCGGGCAACCTCCAGCTGCTGGCCAAGGACATCGCCGGCAACGAGCGCGCCGAACGCCGCGTCGCCAATGCCATGGCGGGCGTGTCGCGCGGGTCGAAGCTCGCCGCGCAGCTGCTCGCCTTCGGGCGACGGCAGGCGCTGGAGCCCAAGGTCGTCAACGTCACCCGATTCGTGCAGGGCATGGACGACCTGCTGCGCCGCGCGATCGGCGAGGCGATCGAGGTGGAGACGGTGTTCGGCGGCGGCCTGTGGAACTGCTTCATCGATCCGGTGCAGATCGAGAATGCGCTGCTCAACCTCGCGATCAACGCGCGCGATGCGATGAGCGGCCAGGGAAAGCTGACGATCGAGCTCGCCAATGCCCATCTCGACGACGATTACGCGCGGCTGCACGACGAGGTCGAGCCGGGGCAATATGTCATGCTGGCGGTCAGCGACACGGGCACGGGCATGAGCCCGGAGATCATCGACAAGGTGTTCGAGCCGTTCTTCTCGACCAAGAGCGAGGGCAAGGGCTCGGGCCTCGGCCTGTCGATGGTCTATGGCTTCGTCAAACAGTCCGGCGGCCATGTGAAGATCTATTCGGAGGTCGGCGAGGGCACCACGATCAAGCTGTACCTGCCCCGCTCCGCCCAGTCGGAGGACGTCGAGGTCGTGACCGACATCGGCCCGGCGATCGGCGGCACCGAGACGGTACTGGTCGTGGAGGACGATGACGAGGTGCGCGCCACGGTCGTGGAGATGCTGGGCGATCTGGGTTACCGCGTGCTCAAGGCGGTGGACGCGCAAAGCGCGCTCAACGTCATCGAGAGCGGCATTCCGATCGACATCCTGTTCACCGACGTGGTGATGCCGGGCACGCTCAAGAGCCCCGAACTGGCGCGCAAGGCGAAGGAGCGGCTGCCCGACCTCGCCGTCCTCTTCACCAGCGGCTATACCGAGAATTCGATCGTGCATGGCGGCCGTCTGGATGCGGGCGTCGAATTGCTCTCCAAGCCCTATACGCGCGAGGCGCTGGCGCGGAAATTCCGCCACGTGCTCGCCAACCAGCGGCAGCGGACGCAAAGCCTGGAGGCCCGCGCGCTGGCCAGCCCTCCTGCCCCGCTGAGGCCGCAGCCCGCCGGGCGCGGCCAGGTGACGGTGCTGCTGGTCGAGGACGACGAGGTAATCCGCGGCACTACCGCCGAATTGCTGCAGCAGGGCGGCTATGTCGTCGTCGACGCCGCCAGCGCGGAAGATGCGATGACCGCGCTGCAGACGGTGCCGATCGACGTGCTCGTCACCGACGTCAACCTGCCCGGCATCTCCGGCCCGGAATTCGCCACCAAGGCACGCGCGCTGCGCAGCGGCATCGGCATCGTCTTCGCGACGGGCGACGTCGGCGCGGTGCCGGTCGAGACGGGGGCCGTCCTGCTGGCCAAGCCCTATGGCCTGGAAACGCTGCAGGCGGCGATCGCCGGGGCGATCGGCCGTCCGGCCGAGGCGGCGGCAACGCCGGTTGGCGAAGCACGGGACGCGCCGAGGCTGGAGCGCGAGGCCGACTGACCCCCCTCGTCGGTCCCGCTCAGAACCTGAAGCTGACCCACCCGGCCAGGAAGTCGCTGCTCTTGAAGCCCGCCTCCGTCAGCGCGGGGCCGGCGGCGAGGTGCTCGTAGCGCCCCGTTACCGAGACGCGCGGGCTGAGCGTCCACACGGCCTGAAGCCGCGCGACGTCGGCGACCTTGCGCGCGCGGACGTTCTGCGTGCCCGCGAAGGGCTGTCCATTGGCGCGATAGACCGCGTCGGTGACGCTGTCGCGCCAGGTGAACTGATATTCCGCCGTCACGCGCACTTGCCGGAGCGGTGAGACGGTGACGTTCGGCGCCAATGCGACGAGGTTGGAGGGGGTCAGGAAGAGGGCGTAGCTATAGTAGATGTTGTTGCCGAACGGCGCATAGGCGTCGCGCAGCTTTCCGTCGCCATAACCGCCGCCCCCGGACGCGTAATCGGCGTGGAATCCGATGCGCGGCGCCGTGGCGGCCTTGCCGAGGCGCAGCGTCTGCGCGGCGAAGACCTGCCAGGCGTCGATGCGCTGGGCGATATAGGTGCCGTATTGGTGGTTGACGGTCCAGTCGATCGTCAGCGGCCCGGCGTCGCCCCACACGCGCGTGCCGACATAATAGCGCGTCGCCGGACCGATCCGCCCGCCCCAGGCGCCGACCATGTTGCGCCGCCGCCAGAAGAAGGGATCGACATAGAGCTTCGACCCGCCGAACCAGTCCCGCGGCACGACGAAGCCCAGCGTCACGCCCGAAAAGCGCCGCGCCGGATCGCTGACATCGTCCTCCGTGCCGAGGTCGCCATAGGCGGTCGGCTTGAGGTCGAACAGGTCGGCGCGCACCGCCCTGCCGCGCGCCCAGAGCCTCAGACCGTTGAGCGTGTAGCGGATCGTGTTGTTGTCGCGCTGCGAGACGAGCAGATTGGGTCCGTCGGTGAATTCCTGCCGGCCGTAACGGGCACCAAGGGCGATGCCGGCGACATCGACATCGCCCTCGACGAAGGCCTGCTGGACGACCAGATCGTTGCGCAGGGTCGCCGCAGGCGCGCCGAGCTCGACGCCGGAGATGCCGCCATGCGCGACCTCGGCAAAGGCGCGCAGGTGCGGCCCGACGTGCAGGTCGGCGCCGGCCACGATCCGGTTGATGTCCTGCCGCTGAGCCCGCGCATCGCGCAGGTTCGGGTTGGTGGTGTGGTTGACGCGCAGGCGGAATTCGCCCGACAGCGTCAGATAGACGTCCCCGTCGCCGTCGAGCGGCAGGAACTTCAGCCTGTCGAGCGGATCGTCGCGCTTTTTCGCATCGCGATAGCCGCTCCAGTCCTCCGCCCAGCGCGACAGGTTGAAGCCGTTGGCAGTCGCGCCGTCCCCCGCCGCCGCCGCGGGATAGGACTGGGCCATCGGCGCGGCAGGATTGCGGGTCTGGCCGGCCTCGCTGGGCGCCGCGGTCTGGGCGCGCGCGGCGGTCGCGAGAACGAGCAGGGCGGTGGCGCCGCCGAGGGCGCAGGCGATACGGGACATGGAGGCTCCCTTCCGGGTCGAGGCCTGGCCCGTCCCCGATCAGGGCGACGGGCGGGCGAAGCGTGGCGGCCTATTCTGCCGCGATGGCGTCGGCGGGCAGTTGGTCGACGCGCGGCATCTCGCCGCGCATCGCCGCATCCAGCCGGTCGCGGTCGAGCGCGCCTTCCCAGCGCGACACGACGATGGTGGCGACCGCGTTGCCGATGAAGTTGGTGAGGCTGCGGCATTCGCTCATGAACCGGTCGACGCCGAGGATCAGCGCCATGCCCGCGACCGGAACGCTCGGTACGATCGACAGCGTGGCGGCGAGCGTGATGAAGCCCGCGCCGGTGACCCCGGCCGCGCCCTTCGACGACAGCATCGCGACGCCGAGCAGCAGCAATTGCTGGCCGAGGGTCAGGTCGACGTTGCACGCCTGCGCGATGAACAGCGCCGCCAGCGTCATGTAGATGTTGGTGCCGTCGAGGTTGAAGCTGTAGCCGGTCGGTACGACGAGCCCCACGATCGACTTGGGACAACCGGCGCGTTCCATCTTCTCGATCAGCGCGGGCAGCGCGCTTTCGGACGAGGAAGTGCCGAGCACGAGCAGCAGCTCCGCCTTGAGATAGGCGATTAGGCGGAAGATCGAGAAGCCCGCGAGATGCGCGGTGACGCCCAGGACCACCAGCACGAACAGCAGCGACGTGAGGTAGAAGGTGCCGACCAGCGCCGCGAGATTGGCGAGCGTGCCGACGCCATATTTGCCGATGGTGAAGGCCATCGCGCCGAACGCACCGATCGGCGCGGCCTTCATCACGATGGAGACGAGCTTGAAGAAGGCGACGGACGCCTGTTCGAGCAGCGCAAGCACCGGCTGTCCGCGCTCGCCGATCAGCGCCAGGCTGATCCCGAACAGGATCGCGACGAACAGCGTCTGCAGGATGTTACCCTCGGTCAGCGCCGAGAGGAAGGTGTCGGGAATGATGCCTGTCAGGAAGCCCGTGATCGTCGTGTCATGCGCCTTCTCGGCGAATTCGGCGACCTTCTTCGTGTCGAGCGTCGCGGGGTCGATGTTGAGCCCCGCGCCGGGCCGGACCACATTGGCGACGATCAGTCCGACGATCAGCGCCAGCGTCGAGAAGAACAGGAAGTAGAGGAACGCCTTGCCCGCGACGCGGCCGACCGAACCCAGGTCGCGCATGCCGGCGATACCGGTGACGATCGTCAGGAAGATTACCGGCGCGATCACCATCTTCACCAGCTTGATGAAGGCGTCGCCGACCGGCTTCAGCGCCTCTCCGCTCGCGGGGGCGAAATGCCCCAGCAACACGCCCGCGATGATCGCGACGAGCACCTGGGCATAGAGATGCGCATACCACGGTCGGGCAGAGGATGGGGGTCGGGCGGAGGATGGGATCGCGGGTTGTACGGCGGGATCGATCGTCATGGGCCTCTCCTCTCGCGCTGGCCGACTGTCGCGGTCGCTGCGTCTGAACCCGAAGCCTGCCACTCCACCAGACATCCGAAAAGCGCCTGTTGCATTTTGTTTTTATCGTTACTTTTCAGTTTCTTGAACAAAGCGGTCGAATGCCTTCCGGCAGATTTCGGCGCATCCTTCGTCCGCAATGTGCAGAAACTTGCCCATGATCCGGCCCCGGGTTATGCCCGATCCATGTCGTCCACCACCCGCCGGGTCGCCGCGGCCGTCGCCGCGATGCTGGTCGCGGGTCTCGTCGCCTGGGCGGCGGGCGCGATCGCCGGCAGCCGTGCCCGCGGCGCGTTCATCGCCAGCCTGTCGGCGGATGCGCGGCTGCGCCAGGCGCTGCTGACGAGCGAACTGGAGCGGTTCCAGCTGCTTCCCATCGCCTTGGCGGACGATGTCGATGTCCGCGCCGCACTGGCGGGAACGCCGGGCGCCGCGCCGCGGCTCGACGAGAAGCTGGCCATGCTGTCCCGCGAAACCGGCGCGGCCGCCATCTACCTGATCGCGCCGTCCGGGCATGCGATCGCGGCGAACAACGCGGGCACGGCGCACAGCTTCGTGGGGCAGGACTATCGCTTCCGCCGCTATTACGCCCAGGCGCAACGCACCGGCGCGGCACGGCAGTTCGCACTCGGCACGGTCAGCCGCCGTCCCGGCCTGTACCTGTCGCGCCGCACGCCGGGCGGCGGCGTGGTGGTGGTCAAGCTGGAGTTCGACCGGATCGAGCAGGCCTGGCGCGCCGCCGGCGGCGAGACGTTCGTGACCGACCGCGACGGGATCGTGCGCGTGACCAGTCATCCGGCATGGCGCTTCGCCGCGATGCGGCCGTTGCCCGCCGCACGTGCCGCCGCGGTGCTCGCCGACAGCGGCGTCACCGCGTTGCGCCCGTCCCCGGTCCGCGCCGACGATCGCGGCCGCACCCGCGTCGCGGGGATCGACGGCCCGGTCGCGCTGGTCGATGCGCCGCCCGATGCACGCGGCTGGCGCCTGCATCTCGCGATGGCCGCCGCGCCGGCGGTGCAACCCATCGTCCGCGCCGCCCAGGCGGCCGCCGCCCTGCTGACGCTGATGCTGGCGGGCATCGCCTGGACATGGCGCGCACGGGTCCGGCGGCGCGCGGAGCGCACGCTCGCGCTCGAGGCGGCGGTCAGCGAACGCACGGCGGCCCTGCGTCGCGAGATCGAGGACCGGACCGCGGCGGAGGCGCGCGCGGCCGACCTTCGCGAAAGCCTGCGCCAGGCCAATCGGTTGGCGGCGCTGGGCCAGATCACCGCGAGCGTCGCGCATGAGACGGCACAACCGGTCGCGGCCATCCGGACCTATGCCGCCTCCGGCGAACGACTGCTCGACCGCGGCGAGACCGAGGAAGTTCGCGGCAACCTGCAGGCGATCGCGCGTCTGACCGAGCGGATCGGCGCGGTGACGGCGGAACTACGCGGCTTCGCGCGCAAGGGCAGCGGCGCAATCCAGCCCGTGTCGCTGGTGGAGGTCGTCGACGGCGCGCGCCTGATCCTGAAGGAGCGGCTGCGCGCGATCCGCGTGGACGTGGCGCCCATCCCGCAGGACCTGCGCGTTCTCGCCGGCCGCGTGCGACTGGAACAGGTGCTGGTCAATCTGCTGCAGAACGCGATCGAGGCGCTGGACGGACGGCCTGACCCGCACATCGCACTGGACCTCGCCTGCGATGCGCAGACCGTCCTGCTGACTGTGCGCGACAATGGCCCCGGCATCGCGCCGGACATCGCCGGCCGCATCTTCACGCCCTTCGCGACCAGCCGCCCGACCGGACTCGGCCTGGGGCTCGTCATCGCGCAGGACATCATGACCGATCTCGGCGGCGCGCTGCACCTGACACCTCCGGACGGCAGCGGCGCGGCGTTCCGCATCACGTTGCGACGCGCGGCATGAGCGAGCCCGCCGTCCGCGTCGCGCTGGTCGAGGACGACGACGACCTGCGCGCGTCGCTGTCGCAGGCGCTGCGGCTCGCGGATGTCGCGGTGGACGCTTTTGCCGCCGCCGCGCCCGCACTCGCCGCGCTCGACGCGGACTATCCGGGCGTCGTCGTCACCGACCTGCGCATGCCGTCGGTGTCGGGACTGGAACTGTTCGCGACGCTGGCGCAGCGCGATCCGTCGCTGCCGGTCATCCTGATGACGGGTCATGGCGACGTCGCCACCGCGGTCGACGCGCTCAAGCGCGGCGCCTGGGATTTCCTGACCAAGCCGTTCGACCCCGAGCGACTGACGGCGAGCGTGGCGCGCGCCGCCCAGACGCGCGCGCTCGCGCTCGAGAACCGCCGGCTGCGCCTGGCCGCCGAGGCGGACGCCGGCGACGGGCTGATCGGCGAATCGGCCGCGATCCGGCGCCTGCGGACGATGATCCCGGCGCTGGCGGACGCGGACATCGACCTGCTGATCGAAGGCGAGACGGGGACGGGCAAGGAGATGCTTGCCCGCCTGATCCACCAGGCGGGCAAGCGGCGCCGCAAGCGTTTCGTCGCGATCGGCTGCGCTGCCCTTCCCGAGGCCCTCGTCGACGGCGAATTGTTCGCGAGCGTCGGCGCGGGCAGCGTCACCACGGCGGACGGCGGCACCCTGTTCCTCGACGACATCGACCGCGCGACGCAGCGACTGCAGGACCGGCTGGCGGCGCTCGTCGAGACCCGCACGGTGCCGGGTCGCGGGCGCGATCCGGTGCCAGTCGACCTGCGCATCATCGCCACCGCGCGCGAGGCCGGGCAGCGCGGCGACCAGGCGATCGATCCCGCCCTGCTCTATCGCCTCGCGGCGGTGCGGCTGCGCCTGCCACCGCTGCGCGAGCGGCGCGAGGACATTTCCCTGCTGTTCGCGCATCTGCTGGCGCGCGCTGCGGCGAGACTGCGCGCGCCCCTGCCCATGCTGAGCGATGCCGCACGCGCACACCTGCTCGGCCACGACTGGCCCGGTAACGTGCGGGAGCTCGCGCATTTCGCCGACCGGCTGGTGCTGGGACTCGACCCGCTCGCGGACGGCGCGCCGAGCCTGGCGTCGGCGGCGACGCTGCCGGAGCGGCTCGACGCCTTCGAGCGCGCGGCGATCGTCGAGGCGCTGGGGGCGACGGACGGGGAAGTCGGCGCGGCGATCCAGCGTCTCGGCATCCCGCGCAAGACCTTCTATTACAAGGTGCAGCGGCTGGGCATCGACCTGCCCGCATTGCGCCGGCGGCGGGCGGGCTGAGGTTCGATTCACCGACGCGGGTGCGGGCCGGCATCGCCGCGCAGCGGTTCCGTCAGAAGCCGAAGCCGCCCTGCGCGCTTTCGAAGGCGAGCAAATGCCGCTTGGCGGCGAGGCCGCCCGCGAAGCCGGTCAGCGCGCCGCCGCTGCCGACGACCCGGTGGCAGGGGATGACGATCGAAATGGGATTGCGTCCGTTCGCGGCACCGACCGCACGGACGGCGACGGGCGACCCGATCGCGGCGGCGATATCGGCATAGCTGCGCGTCGCGCCGAAGGGGATAGCGGCGAGGGCATCCCATACGCGTCGCTGGAAGGCCGTGCCCCGCGGGGCGAGCGGCAGGTCGAAGCGACGCCGCGTCCCGGCGAAATAGGCGTCGAGCTGCGCCGCGGCCTCGCGCAGCACCGGATGTGACGCATCGTCGTGTGTGTCCGGCAGCGGCACCCTCGTCGCCTCGCCCGTGTCCGGCCACAGGATCGCGACCAGACCGGCGTCCTCCGCCACCAGCGTCAGCGCGCCGACCGGGGAGGCGACGACATGACGCGCCAGCGCCGTCATCCGAGGATGTGCATCCACAGCGGCGCGCCCGCCAGGCTCGACGAGCCGCGCAGCTTTTCCAGCGCCTGCGCGACGCAACGTTCCGGCCCTTCGTGCGTGACGATCGCGACCAGGGCCTTGCCATCGGCGGTGGTGCCGCGCTGTATCAGGCTTTCGATCGAGACGCCGGCATCGCGCATCGCCGCGGCGATCTCGGCGAGCACGCCGACCCGATCCTCGACGGTGAAGCGCAGGTAGGCGCGACCACGGCGCGCGCCGCTGTCCGCCCGATCCTGCTCGATGAGCGCGGCGGCCGGCATGGCGTAGGGCGGCCCGAACTCGCCGCGCGCGATGTCGATCAGGTCGGCGACGACGGCGCTCGCGGTCGGCCCGTCGCCGGCGCCCGCGCCCTGGAAGAACAGCCTCCCGACGAAATTGCCCTCCGCCACCACCGCGTTGAGCGAGCCGGTGACATGCGCCAGCGGATGGTCGATCGGCACCAGATGCGGATGAACGCGCTGGAACAGGCCGTGCGGCCCGGATTCCGCGACGCCGACGAGGCGGACCTTGTAGCCGAGCGCGGCGGCTTCCGCGATGTCGGCGGCGATGACATGGCGGATACCGCCGGTGGCAACGTCCGCGAAGGCCGGCCGGGTGCCGAAGGCGATACTGGCGAGAATCGACAATTTGTGCGCCGCGTCGACGCCGTCGATGTCGAAGCTCGGATCGGCCTCCGCATAGCCCAGCGCCTGCGCCTCGGCGAGGACATCGGCAAAGTCGCGGCCCTCCGCCTCCATCTTGGACAGGATGAAATTGCAGGTTCCGTTGAGGATGCCGTAGACGCGGCCGATCGCATTCGCCGCCGCGCCTTCGCGCAGGCCCTTGATGACGGGAATGCCGCCCGCCACCGCCGCCTCGAACTTCAAGGGCACGCTCGCCGCTTCCGCCGCGGCGGCGAGCTCGAGGCCGTGGTGCGCGAGCATCGCCTTGTTCGCGGTGACGAAGCCACGCCCCGCGCCCAGCGTGCGCCGCGCGAGCGTCAGCGCCGGCCCATCGGAGCCCCCGATCAGCTCCACGACCACGTCCGCCCCTTCGAAGGCGGCGAGTTCGGCCGTGTCGTCCACCCAGGCGAAGCGCGACAGGTCGACGCCCCGGTCCTTTGTCCTGTCGCGCGCGGAAACCGCCACGATCTCGATCGCGCGGCCGGCGCGGCGGGCAATGAGGTCGCGATTGGCGTCGAGCAGCCGGATGACGCCGCCGCCGACGGTGCCGAGACCAGCGAGGGCGACGCGCAAGGGTTGATGATCGGTCATTGCGGCCGCCTAGCGGAAAACAACGCCAGATGTCGAGACGGCGCAACCTTGTTTCGTGGGCAACCCGGGTGCGGCGGACCTCGTCCCTTTCCGCCCTCTCTCTCCGCAAGAACGAAACCGGGTGGTGCCGCTCGCTTCCCCAATCCCGTCACCCCCGCCCGTGCGGGAATCCAGACGCGGAACGTCCGTTGGAGTCCACATGCGACGGCAGCGTTTCTGGATCCCCGCCCGCGCGGGAATGACGGCAGGGGTATTGGCGCTGGCATCGCCGGCGATGGCGAATGCCATCGTACGCGCGACGCCCGACCCCATGACAAAACCACGCGCGCCCTTGTCGGCACGGCGGCATTCGTGCCACGCTTTGCCGCATGACCGACACCCGAACCGCCCCAGAGCGGCCGATCGCCGAGCTCACCGTCCGCGGAATCCTGCTCGGCGGCCTCATCACGTTGCTGTTCACCGCCGCCAACGTCTATCTCGGGCTGAAGGTCGGGCTGACCTTCGCCACCTCGATCCCCGCCGCGGTGATCTCGATGGCGGTGCTGCGCTATCTGCCGGGTGCGACGATCCTCGAGAACAACATCGTCCAGACCGTCGCCTCGGCGGCGGGAACGCTGGCGGCGATCATCTTCGTGCTGCCCGGCCTCGTCATGATCGGATGGTGGAGCGGCTTCCCCTATCTGCTCACCGCGGGCATCACCGCGACGGGCGGCATCCTGGGCGTGATGTTCTCGGTGCCGCTGCGCCGCGCGCTCGTCGTCGACACCGACCTTCCCTATCCCGAGGGGCGCGCCGCCGCCGAGGTGCTGATGGTCGGCGCGGGCAGCCGCGCGGGCGAGGCGGAAAGCGCGCGCGGCCTGAAGCTGATCGTCGTCAACGCGATCGCCTCCGCGGGCTTCGCGATCCTGACGCAGACCCGCATCGTCGCGGCGGAAGCGGCGCACTATTTCCGCGTCGGCGCGGGCGCGACCGGGATCTCGGGCGGCCTGTCCTTCGCGCTGATCGGCGCGGGGCATCTGGTCGGCATCTCCGTCGGCATGGCGATGCTGGTCGGCGTGGTAATCGGCTGGTGGGTCGCCCTGCCCTATCTGACCGCGCTGTCCCCCGCCGCGGTCGGCGTCACCGTAGAAGCCTGGGCAGGCGGCGTGTTCCGCAGCGACGTGCGCTTCCTCGGCGCGGGCGTGATCGGCGTCGCGGCGATCTGGACGCTGCTGAAGATCATCGGTCCCGTGCTCGCCGGCATCCGCTCGTCGATCGCGGCGAGCCAGGCAAAACGCGGCGGCGCGGTCCTCGAACTCGGCGAGCGCGACCTGCCGATCGGGCTCGTCGGCATCGTCAGCCTGGCGGTGCTGGTGCCGATCGCCGGCCTGCTCTGGTCGGTGATCGCGGGCGGGCCGCTGGCCGGATCGGCGGTCGCGCTGATCGCGGGCGCGCTCGTCTTCATTCTCGTCCTCGGCCTCGTGATCGCGGCGGTATGCGGCTATATGGCGGGCCTGATCGGCGCGTCCAACAGCCCCGTCTCCGGCATCGGCATCCTCTCCGTTCTCGCCGCCAGCCTGATGCTGGTCGGCCTGTTCGGACGCGGCACGCCGCCCGAGACGACGCAGGCGCTCGTCGCCTATGCGCTGATCGTCACCGGCATCGTGTTCGGCGTCGCGACCATCTCCAACGACAATCTGCAGGACCTGAAGACCGGCCAGCTGGTCGGCGCGACGCCGTGGAAGCAGCAGGTCGCGCTCGTCTTCGGCGTGATCTTCGGCAGCCTGGTCGTGCCCCCCGTGCTCGAACTGCTCGCCACCACGCTCGGCTTCCAGGGCGCGCCCGGCGCAGGTCCCAACGCGCTCGCCGCGCCGCAGGCGGCGCTGATCTCCGCGCTGGCCAAGGGCGTTCTGGGCGGCGACCTCAACTGGGGGATGATCGGCGTCGGCGCGCTGGTCGGCGTCGCGGTGATCGCCCTCGACGAGGTGCTGGGCCGAATGGGCAAGCTGCGCCTGCCGCCGCTCGGCATCGGCCTCGGCGTCTATCTGCCGATGGCGGTAACGCTGCCGGTCGTGATCGGCGCGATCATCGGCTTCTTCTACGATCGCTGGGCGGACACCCATGTCGACGCGGAGGGTGCGAAGCGCATGGGCGTGCTGACCGCGACCGGCATGATCGTCGGCGAAAGCCTGTGGGGCGTCGCCTTCGCGGTCATCGTCTACCTGACCAATTCCGACGCGCCGCTCGCGCTGGTCGGCGACGGCTTCGCGACGATCGCGCTGGTCGGCGGCACCATCGCCTTCCTCCTGCTCGTCGCCGCGCTCTATCGCTACACGCGGCGGATGGTGACGGCCCACTGAGCGTCTTTATGCGACGAACGGTGCGGTAGCGCGCGGAACGCCTGCACGGTTTCGCCGTTCTGCCTGACGAACCCGGTGATCGCCTGCCCTCCCCCCCCCCGGACGGCGACCACCGGGTTCTATCGTATGCGTAGGATCAGGTTCGGACGTGACGTCGCAAGAAGAAGACCGTCGTCGCCTTGCCGCCATTGGGGAGGCGCTGCGCGAGGGCGTGGCCGTACCGACCGACACCTATATCACCGAAGACATCCCGCTTCTCCTCACGCTGCTGTCGAAGGTTGACCGTTTGCCACCGGTGCGTCGCCCCCGGCGCAAGGCGGATAACGCGGATGTGCCGCAGGTCAGTGACGACGACCGCCCGAACGCTCCTTGAGCGCCGGAGCGTACGCGCGCGTTATCCCCCGAACGGACGCCCGAATTATCCACCGAGCGAACGCGCGAATTATCCATAGTGAATGGTTCGTGGACTTGGTCTAAGACCGCCCGATCTATGACCGACGCATCCGCTGCTCCCGGCGCCGCACAAGACTGGCGCGACACCGTCTTCCTGCCCAAGACCGACTTCCCGATGAAGGCGGGGCTGGCCGCGAAGGAACCTGCGATCCTGGAGCGCTGGCAGCGGATCGGCCTCTACGACCGGCTGCGCGAAATCCGCAAAGGCCGCGAGCTGTTCATCCTTCACGACGGCCCGCCCTACGCCAACGGCGACATCCACATGGGCCATGCGATGAACAAGGTGCTCAAGGACATCATCGTCCGCACCCAGTCGCTGATGGGCAAGGACGCGCCCTATGTGCCCGGCTGGGACTGCCACGGCCTGCCGATCGAGTGGAAGGTCGAGGAGGCTTATCGCGCCAAGAAGCAGAACAAGGACGAGGTGCCGGTCGCACAGTTCCGGGCGGAATGCCGCGCCTATGCCGATCGCTGGGTCGACGTACAGCGCGGCCAGTTCCAGCGGCTGGGCGTCATGGGTGACTGGGCCGATCCCTATCTGACCATGAACTATGGCGCGGAAGCGGCGATCGTCGGCGAATTGCTGAAGTTCGCGGAGAGCGGCCAGCTGTACCGCGGCGCCAAGCCCGTCATGTGGTCGCCGGTCGAGAAGACCGCGCTGGCCGAGGCGGAGGTCGAGTATGAGGACATCGTCTCGACCCAGATCGACGTCGGCTTCGAGATCGACCATGCACCGGAAGCGGACATACTGGTCGGCACGACCGCGGTGATCTGGACGACGACGCCGTGGACGATCCCCGTCAACCAGGCGCTCGCCTACAATCCGGCGCTCGACTACATCCTGTTCGCCTGCGGCGGCCGGCGGTTCCTGGTCGAGGAAAACCTGATGCCCGCGTTCATGAAGCGCACGGGCATCAAGATGGAGGAATTCGTCGCGCTGGTGAAGGGCGCGGTGCTGGAGGGGGCGACCGCGCGGCATCCGATGCACGCGCTGGGCGGCTTCTTCGCCAGGCCGCGGCCGTTCCTGGCGGGCGACTTCGTGACGCGCGAGGCAGGTACCGGCCTCGTCCACATGGCGCCGGATCACGGCGAGGACGACTTCCTGCTGTGCAAGGCGCATGGCATCGACCCCGTCTTCGCGGTCGACGGCGCCGGCTTCTACCGGCCCGACTGGGCGTGGCTGGGCGGTCAGGGCAGCGTCATCAACAAGAAGTTCGTCGGCGCGGACGGTCCGATCTGCAACGATCTGCGCGAGGTCGGGGCATTGCTGTCCGCCTCCGACGATTTCGCGCACAGCTATCCGCATTCGTGGCGGTCGAAGGCGAAGGTGATCTTCCGCGCCACCCCGCAATGGTTCATCCCGATGGACCGCGCGATCCTGGGCGACGGTCCGGACACGCCGAGCAACGGCGCAACGCTGCGCGAAACGGCGCTCGACGCGATCGAGCATACCCGCTGGGTGCCGGAGCGCAGCCGCAACCGCATCCGTTCGATGGTGGAGGGGCGGCCCGACTGGGTGATCAGCCGGCAGCGCGCCTGGGGCGTGCCGATCGCGCTTTACGTCCATCGCCAGACCGGTGAGTATCTGGTCGACCCGGCGGTGAACGCGCGCATCGTCGCAGCCTTCGAGGCGGGCGGCGCGGACGCCTGGTTCACGGCGGACCATCAGGCGCTTCTTGGCCCCGACCATGATCTGGCGGAATACGAGGTGGTCGAGGACATCCTCGACGTCTGGTTCGATTCGGGATCGACGCACGTCTTCACAGTGGAGGCGCGCTATGGCGAGGACGTGCGCGCGAACCTCTATCTCGAAGGGTCAGACCAGCATCGCGGATGGTTCCAGTCGTCGCTGCTGGAAAGTTGCGGCACGCGCGGGCGCGCGCCCTATGACGCGGTGCTGACGCACGGATTCGCGCTCGACGACAAGGGGCGCAAGATGTCGAAGAGCCTCGGCAATGTCGTCGACCCACTGAAGGTGATCGGGGAAAGCGGCGCCGACATCCTGCGCATGTGGGTCGCCTCAACCGACTATTTCGACGACGTGCGGATCGGCAAGGAAGTGCTGGCGACCGCGTCGGACGCCTATCGCAAGCTGCGCAACACCTTCCGCTATCTGCTCGGCGCGCTCGACGGGTTCACCGATGCCGAGGCGGTCCCGGTCGCCAAGATGCCGGAGCTGGAGCGCTACATCTTGACGCTGCTGGGCCAGCTCGACGCCGACCTGCGCGAAGCGGCGGAAGGCTATGAGCTCAACCGCTACTTGCGTCGGCTGACCGACTTCGCCAACGAGGACCTGTCGGCCTTCTTCTTCGATATCCGCAAGGACTCGCTCTATTGCGATGCCGCGGACGATCCGAAGCGGCGTGCGTACCGCACCGTGCTCGACGTGCTCTTCCATGCGCTGGTCCGCTATGCCGCGCCGGTGCTCTGCTTCACCGCGGAAGAGGTGTGGCAGGCGCGCTTCCCGAGCGACGACCAGTCGGTGCATTTCCTGGAATGGCCGGACCTGCCCGCGGTGGCCGGGGACGAACCCCTGTCCACCGACTGGGCGGACGTCCGCGCTCTGCGCCAGACGGTGACCGAGGCGATCGAGCCGCTGCGCCGCGAAAAGACCGTGCGCTCCAGCCTGGAGGCGGAGGTGACGGTGCCTGATCTGCCACTGTCCGCCGAGGCGCTGGCCGAAACCTTCATCGTCGCCAAGGTGGCCGAGGCGGACGGCGTGTCGGTCGCGCGCACGGCCTATCACAAATGTGGGCGGTGCTGGCGGCACCTTCCGGAGGTCGGCGCGGACGGGGCGCTGTGCGACCGCTGCGCGACCGTCGTGGGAAAGGATGCCCCCTCGCATGCGTAAGCCGCCCTTGATCGGCCTCGCCGCGGCGGGATTGCTGTTCGTCGTCGACCAGCTCACCAAGATCGGCGTCACCCAGGGCCTGGGCCTCGACGCGCTGTCCGACGCGCGCGAGGTGACGCCCTTTTTCAACCTCCGCTTCGTGGCGAACCACGGCGTGTCGCTCGGCCTGCTGCATGCGGATACCGACCGGATGCGCTGGGCGCTCGTCGCGATGACCGGCGCGATCGCGGTCGCCGTGGCCATATGGATGACGCGCGAGACCCACCGTGCCGACAGGATCGCGCTGGGTGCGATCCTCGGCGGAGCGATCGGGAATATCGTCGATCGCGTCCGGCTGGGCTATGTCGTCGACTTCGCCGACCTGCATTTCGGCGACTGGCGGCCGTTCCTCGTCTTCAACGTCGCGGATGCGGCGATCACCCTTGGCGTGCTGGTGCTGCTTGTCCGCGCGCTCCTGATGCGCGACAAGCGCGACGCTGTTTCGGAGAATCCCCATGCGTAAGTTCGTTGCCGTTGCCACTGGCCTCGCCTGCGTCGCCCTTCTGTCCGGTTGCGGCAAGCGCGGCTACGACCGCGCGCGGCCCGACGAATTCGCCGTGGCGCGTCAGGCGCCGCTGGTGATCCCGCCGGATTATTCGCTGGTGCCGCCGCAGCCGGGCGCCGCGCGTCCGCAGGACAATGCCAATACCGCCCAGACGCTCGACGCGCTGTTCGGCGGCAATACGCAGCGCAGCCAGGGCGAGAATGGCGTGCTGCAGCAGGCGGGCGGCGATACGGCGGATGCCGGCATCCGCTCGTCCGTCGGCGACCCCGACACGAACGTCGTCGACAAGGGCGCGACGACCCGCGACATCGTCGCCGCGCCGCAGGGCGACGGCCAGGATGCGCGCGCCGCGGCGAAGTAAGCACCTGCTGAGCCTCTCCCCTTCGGGGGAGGGTTCTGGGGGAGAGGCGCGTCTCACCGAGACCGGCGCCCGGGTCTCCCCCACCTTGCCCCACCCTCTCAAGGGGAGGGGCGTTCCACGACGATCAGAAGCTCGTCCCGATATACGCCAACACGGTCGAACCACGCCCCAGACGCTGTGCGAAGCGGTTCTGGTTGCTGATGTCGGTCCCGACATAGCTGACACCGACCTTCAGCGGTCCACCCACCGCCTCTGCCGTCGCGGACCAGTCGAAATAATCGTCGTCGCGGCTGCCCGGGATGTTGAGCGAACCGAGCGATCCCTTCGAATAGCCCAGATGTCCCTTCAGCGTCACCGGCGTCGTCGGGATTCCGACGGACGCTTCGCCGTAGGCGTAGATGTTGCTGTCGTTGGTCGAGCGCACGTCGAAGCCCGACAGGCCCTTTTGCCCGTCCCAGGCATAAGCGACGCCCGCCTTGGTGGCGACCGGCCCGACCGTATAGGTGATCGAGGCATAGGGTTCGAAGAAGTCGGTCTTCTGCCCGCTGACGTGGCCGACGTAATAATAATAGAGCAGGCCGGCATCGACGCCGAAGCCGCCCTTCAGCGTCTTGGTGAAACCGCCGTAGAGGTCGACTTCCGCCTGGCCGTAGCCGGTTAGTGCGGGCGTGCGGCCCGAGCCGTCGATCGTCGACATGAAGGTGCCGACATAGAAGCCCGACTTGTGATTGAGGTTGAGCGTCGTCTGCAACGCGGGCCCGCTGTCGGTCTGCGTGGCGCCGCGGAAGCGATAGTCGCTGATCAACGTCGTGCCGCCCGACAGCTTGAGCGCGGGCGGTGGCGCGGTCTCGTCCTGAGCGAAGGCCGGCGCGGCGCTCGCCAGCGCAAGGCCGCCGAGCAGGATCGTGGTGAAGCGCATCGTGTCCCCTTTCGAATGGAAGATCGATGTCCCCGCCTGCATGGCCCGCCGGCTCGCGTCTGTCCGCCCCGCTGGGCGCGCACGATACTCGTCCGGGCTGTGTCGTGATGCGCTTTTATGGCGCGATGCACAACAATTTGTGAACATCATGCGACTTTTTCGTAACGCAATGTTGCCGAAAAGCCGCGCATGACGGGCAGTCGTGCCCCAAGGCGCGCGTTCCATCATGTAGAATAGGCTGGGAAAGCGGGTCGTTGCGGTGGTCCGGGAGCCGTCGTGGCAGCCGGCCCGCGATCAGGTCAGCGCGCGATAGGCCGCCAGGCCGCGTTCGAGATCGGCGATCAGGTCGCCCGGTGCCTCCAGGCCGATCTGGAGCCGTACGAGTGGGCCGGGAAACGCGCGACGCGCCACCGAGCGGATCCGCGCGACATCGACCGGGATCACGAGGCTCTCGTATCCGCCCCAGCTGTAGCCGATGCCGAACAGCGACAATGCGTCGATGAACGCGGCGCGTGCCGCCTCGTCGCCGCCGTTCAGCACGAACGAGAAGAGGCCGCTCGATCCCTTGAAGTCGCGCTGCCACAGCTCGTGGCCGGGGCAGCCAGGCAGCGCGGGATGCAGCACCTCCGCGACTTCCGGGCGCGCTTGCAGCCAACGGGCGATCTCCAGCGCGGACTGCTGATGCCGGTCGAGCCGCACCGCCATGGTGCGCAGGCCGCGGCTGCCGAGCCAGGCATCGTCGGGGCTCGTCACCTGCCCCAGCTGGTAGCTCGTGTCGCGCAGCGCGGCGTAACGGCCCTGCGAGGCGGTGACCGACCCCATCATCACGTCGGAATGACCGACGATATATTTGGTCGCGGCGAGGATCGAATAATCAACGCCATGCGCGATCGCCGGGAAAAAGAGCGGCGTCGCCCAGGTGTTGTCAAGCAGCGTCACGACCCCGCGCGCCCGGGCTGCCGCGACGATCGCGGGCACGTCCTGCACCTCGAACGTCAGGCTGCCCGGACTTTCCATGAAGATCGCGCGCGTGCGCTCGCCGATCATGTCCGCGATGCCGCCGCCGATCAGCGGGTCGTAGAAGCGTGTCGTGATCCCGAACCGCTTGAGCAGGCCGCTCGCGAGCCCCCGCGTCGGTTCGTAGGCGCTGTCGACCAGCAGCAGCTCGTCGCCCGGCGACAGCACCGCGAGCAGCGCGGCGGCGACCGCCGCGACGCCGGAGGGATAGAGGAAGGTCGCCTCCGCCCCCGGCTCCAGGCTCGTCAGGGCGTCCGCGAGGCTCCATTGCGTCGGCGTGCCGCGCCGGCCGTAATAGAGACGGTGATGCGTGTCCCCGTGGCCGTTGGCGCGCAGGTCCGCGATCGAATCGTAGAGGATGGTGGATGCGCGCCAGACCGGCGGGTTGACGATCCCGCCGGTCCATTCGGGGCGCCGCCCGGCCTGGACGACGCGGGTCGCATCGTCCAGCGGGCGGTCGGTATCATGCTCGTTCAAGGTCCCGTGCGGCTCCCATCGCCTTTGGTGTGGATCGGTCCGCGCCCCATTCCGACCAGCTGCCGTCATAGAGCGCCGCGTCGCGGCCGAGCAGGTGCAGCCCGAACGCGAGCGTGGAGGCGGTAATGCCCGACCCGCAGGTCAGCGCGATCGGCCTGTCGATATCGACGCCCGCACCCTCGAACGCGCTTTTGAGCGCGTCGCCCTGCTTCCAGGTGCCGTCCGCGTTGAACAGACCGGTGTAGGGCAGGTTGCGCGATCCCGGGATATGGCCCGCGTGCGTCGCCGGGCGCGGATCGGGTTCCTCGCCCGTGAAGCGGGCCGCGGAGCGCGCGTCGACCACCTGTTCGGCCCCGGTATCCAGGTTCGCCTTCATCTCGTCGAGCGTGCGCACGCCCTTTCGATCCTGCCAGGCGGTGAAATGGCGATGTCGCAGCGTCTCCTTGCCGGTCGCGACCTCGCGACCCTCCGCCTGCCACTTGGCGAGGCCGCCATCGAGGATCGCGACGTCGTGCGCCC
This sequence comes from Sphingomonas sp. GV3, assembly GCF_031082075.1. Classification (NCBI taxonomy): domain Bacteria; kingdom Pseudomonadati; phylum Pseudomonadota; class Alphaproteobacteria; order Sphingomonadales; family Sphingomonadaceae; genus Sphingomonas; species Sphingomonas sp. GV3. The sequence goes on from NZ_JARWLE010000001.1 coordinate 1,871,571, forward strand.
CGAAGGTGCGCAGCATCCACCAGGCGCGCGCCGCCGTATGCCACGGCGAAGTGTCGTAGAGGACGATGCGGCTGCCGTCGCCGAGGCCGAGGCTCTGCATGCGGCTCGCGAACTTCTCCGCGCTCGGCAGCATCATTGGCAGATCGCTGTCGGTATCGCGCAGCTCGCCGAGGTTCATGAACACGGCGCCGGGAATGTGCGCCACTTCATATTCCGCCGCCGGATCGCGACCGAGCGCCGCGTCGACGTAGGTCGCATCGACGATGCGCAGGTCGCTCGCCCCCAGTTCGTTGGCCAGCCATTCGGTGGTCACCAATGCGTCCATGTCTCTCTCCATCCGTTACAAGCGTACAAGCGTCGGGCAGAAAACGCCTGGGGAGGAGGCCCGCGACGACATTAGTAGCCTGTGTCGCCGCTCGCGTCGAGGGATCGGAGAAAACCGTCAGCCTGGGTGCGCGTCGCCGCGCGGTCCTGTTCGCTCATCCGCGACCAGGTGCGGTACGGCATGCGCATCCGGGGATTGTCGCCGAGCCTGCCCTCGTGGCGGGCGATGAAATCCCAATACAGCGCGTTGAACGGGCAGGCGTCCGCACCGATCCGCTTCTTCACGTCGTAGCGGCAATGACCGCAATAATCGGACATGCGATCGATATAGGCCCCCGAGGACACATAGGGCTTGGTGCCGACGAGGCCGCCGTCGCCGAACTGGCTCATGCCCAGCGTATTGGGCAATTCCACCCATTCATAGGCGTCGACATAGACCTCCAGATACCAGCGATGCACCGCGGCCGGGTCGGCGCCGATCAGCAGGGCGAAATTGCCGGTGACCATCAGGCGCTGGATGTGATGCGCGTGCGCGGTGGCGAGCGTCTGGCCGATCGCCTCCCTCAGGCAATGCATGTCGGTGTCGCCCGTCCAGTACCAGCCCGGCAGCGCACGGTCGTGGCGCAGGAAATTGCGCGTCACATAGTCTGGCCCCTCGCGCCAGTAGATGCCGCGCATGAACTCGCGCCAGCCGATGATCTGGCGGATGTAGCCCTCCACCGCGTTGAGCGGCGCGCGACCGGCGCGATATTCGGCCTCCGCGCGGCGACACAGGTCGAGCGGATCGAGCAGGCCGGCGTTGATATAGGGCGACAGGATCGAGTGCCACAGATGCCGCTCTCCGGTCAGCATCGCATCCTCATAGTCGCCGAACTTCGGCAGGGCTTCCGCGAAGAAATGCGCGGCCTGCGCTTCCGCATCGGCCGCGGTGACTCCCCAGGCAAAGCCGTCGAGACTGCCCGGATGGTTGCCGAAGCGGCGCTCGACCAGCGCGATGACGTCGCGGGTGATCGCATCGGGCCGGAACGCCAGCGCTTTCGGCACGAACAGGCCACCGCCGGGCGCAGGCTTTCGGTTTTCCTTGTCGAAATTCCATTGCCCCCCTTCCGGCTTGCCGTCCGTCATCAGCAGGCCGGTGCGGCGGCGCATGTCGCGATAGAAGAATTCCATCGTCAGCTGGCTGCGTCCGTCCGCCCAGGCGGCGAAGTCGGCGTGGGTGCACAGGAACCGGTCGTCGATGCGAATGTCGACGGGCACGTCGAACCGGGTCGCCCAGCTTTCCAGCATCGCGGCGACGCGCCATTCGCCCGCTTCGGTCACGACGATTCGCGCCGCGTCGTGCCGATGCAGGGCGCGTGCGACCTCGGCGGTAAAGCTGCCGCCGTTTTCGGGGTCGTCGAGCGCGACGTAATCGACCGTCCAGCCCGCCTCGCGGAGCGCGGCGGCGTGATGGCGCATCGCGGACAGGATGTAGGCGAGCTTCTGCTTGTGATGGCGGACGTAGCCGGTCTCCTCCGCCACCTCCATCATCAGCACCACGGTCCGTGCCGGATCGGCGCCGGCCAGCGACGAAATCTGCGGACTGAGCTGGTCGCCAAGGATCGGAACGAGCGTTTTCATTGCGGCACGAAGCTCCTACATGCGCGGCCATGACCCCGATGCATCTCGGCCAGACGAGCCACCTACCCGCCTCCCCGGAAGAGGCCATCCTGGATTATGTTCCCAATCCGCGCCCCGGCACGCTCTATTGCGTCCGGTTCGTCGCGCCCGAGTTCACCTCCCTGTGCCCCGTCACCGGCCAGCCCGACTTCGCGCACCTGGTCATCGACTATGCGCCGGACGCGACGATCGTCGAATCCAAATCGCTCAAGCTGTTCCTGGGATCGTTCCGCAACCACGCCGCCTTCCATGAGGACTGCACCGTCGGCATCGGCCAGCGCCTGTTCGAAGAGATGAAGCCGACATGGCTACGCATCGGTGGCTATTGGTATCCGCGCGGCGGCATCCCCATCGACGTCTTCTGGCAGAGCGGCCAGCCGCCGGCCGCGCTCTGGCTCCCCGACCAAGGTGTCGCGCCTTATCGTGGAAGGGGTTGATCTGCCTCAACATTGTAGCTGCCGCTGCATTGCAGCAATACTGCAACTTTTGCCCCCCTCGCGTGTTCAGCTTTTCGTAAGGTTCACGGCAGGTCCGGGAGCCTTTTTGCGGTAGCGAAGGGTTTGGCATGGCGGGCAACGCGGCGACGGGCGATATCAAACATCTGGCGATGATCGGCAATTTCCTGCCGCGCCAATGTGGCCTGGCAACGTTCACGACCGACGTGTGGCAGGCGATGCACGATCGTTTTCCCGACGTGCAGGTCGACGTCTATGCGATGGACGATCACCCCGGCCGCTACGCCTATCCCCCCGCCGTCACTGCCGCGATCCCGCAGAACGAGCTTTCCTGCTATATCGAGACCGCCCGCCGTATCGAGACGAGCGGCGCGCAGGCGATCTGGGTCCAGCACGAATATGGCATCTACGGCGGGCCGGCGGGCGAGCACCTGCTGTCGCTGCTCGACCGCACCACCCTGCCCGTCATCGCGACGCTGCATACCGTGCTGGAGAAGCCGAACGCCGACGAGCGGCGTGTCATGGAGGGGCTGCTGCGCCGCTGCGCCAAGGTCGTCGTGATGGCCGAGCGCGGGCGCGAAATCCTGCGTCGCGTCTATGGCGCCAACCCGCGCCAGATCGCCATGATTCCGCACGGCGTGCCCGACCGCGCCTTCGTCGATCCCGATCAGCTCAAACCGCGGTTTGGCTGGGAAGGCCGCGAGGTCGTGCTGACCTTTGGTCTCCTCGCGCCAAACAAGGGCATCGAGACGATGATCGAGGCACTGCCCGCCGTCGCCGAGAAGCACCCCGATCTGCTCTACGTCGTGCTGGGCGCCACGCACCCCAATCTCGTCGCGCATGAGGGCGAGGCGTATCGCGATCGGCTGAAGGCCCTGGCCGCCGACCTGGGGATCAGCAAGAACGTCGCCTTCATCGACGGATTCGTCGAGCACGACGAACTGATCGAGTACCTGCAGGCGGCCGATATCTACGCGACGCCGTACCTGAACCCGGCGCAGATCACGAGCGGGACGCTGTCCTACGCGGTCGGGGTCGGCAAGGCCGTGATCTCGACGCCCTACGTCCATGCCACGGAAATCCTTGCCGACGGTCATGGCATCCTGGTCGATTTCCGCGACGTCGCCGCCTTCTCGCGCGAGATCGAGCGGCTGCTGGCCAACAGCCGCGACCGCATGCGGCTCGCGCGGCGTGCCTATGACCGGGGGCGGACGATGATCTGGCCGCGCCTCGCCGAGGCGACGCTGGCGCAGGTGGAGGCATCGGTTGCCGCCCACCCTCGCAAACTCAATCAGGCGCAGCCCAAGCTTCGTCCGCTCGCGCCGAACTTCGCCGCGGTCGAGCGGATGAGTGATGCCACGGGCATGCTCCAGCACTCGATCTATTCGGTACCCGACCGCCGCCACGGATATTGCATCGACGACAATGCGCGCGCGCTGATGCTGATGAGCGCGATCGACGACATCGATCCGGTGACGCGTGACAAGTGGACGACGGTGTATGCCTCGTTCCTGCAATATGCCTGGAACCCCGAGGCACGCCGCTTCCGCAACTTCATGAACTTCGACCGCACGTGGTGCGAGGACGTGGGCAGTGAGGATTCGAACGGCCGCACGGTTTGGGCGCTGGGGGTCACCGCGCGCGATGCCCGCGAGCCGAAGCACCGCGACTGGGCGAAGGCCATGTTCGACGCAACCGCCAGTTGCGCGCTCGACCTCGGCTCGCTGCGGGCGCAGTCGTTCGCGATGCTGGGCGCGGCGGCGATGCTGGAGGCCTCGCCGGGCCACGAACTGGCGCGGACCATCCTGGAACGTTTCCCCGATGATCAGCTCGCGCTGCTCGAAGAGGCCCGCCGTCCGGAATGGCAGTGGTTCGAGATCGTGCTCGCCTACGACAATGCGCGACTGCCGCAGGGTCTGATCCAGGCCGGCATGGCGCTGGGCCGGCAGGAGCTGGTCGCGTGCGGACTGGAGACGCTCGACTGGATCGTGGCGAAGCAGACCTCGCCCGAGGGGCGCTTCCGCGCCGTCGGTACCGAGAGCTTCCACCGTCCTTATGCGGAACCGCTGCAGTTCGATCAGCAGCCGCTGGAGGCGCAGGCTACCGTCGACGCCTGTGCCACCGCCTATGCGGCGACGGGCGACGGGCGGTGGCTGGTCGAGGCCGAGCGCGCCTATGCCTGGTATCTCGGGCAGAACGACCTCGACCTGCCGCTGGCGACGAGCGCCGATGGCGGCTGCTTCGACGGGCTGATGCCGACGGGTCTCAATCGCAACCAGGGCGCCGAGTCCATTTTGGCGCTGCAACTGGCGAATTGTGCGATTTCGGCTCTTGGAAAGTCTGCCCAAGGCGTGGCAGGGACCGGCCGCGTCGTCGCGTGATCGATCCTGCGGCGACGGCCTGTAACGACCGGTGAGGCTGTACCCCGCGATGGAGTTGTTCAACCACGAGCTGCGGCTGCACGCGGATCCCTCGCGCGTCGTCGTGCGTCCCTTCCACATCGCCTGGGGCGGCAAGGGCGGTGCGCCGAACCGGACCGAGCGTCTGGTCGGCGAAGTGCTGAAGATGATGCCGCAGCAGGCGCGCGACGAACTCGAGGTCGTGCTGAAGGATTTCGAGGCGCGCCACTGGCAGACGCGGCGCGTGTTCATGACGCGCTACGACGAGATCGCGGACCTGCTCGGTCTCGACGGCAGCGAGATCGGCGACGAGAAGCGCCAGCTGATCGGCGCCTATTTCTGTCACGAATACAGCTATGCCGCCGCGGCGCTGATGAACCCCAGCGCCGTGCCGCATTTTGACCAGTCGGGCATGCCGGCCGGATCGATGCGCATCCTCATGTCGCTGCGTTCGGTCGGCGAGGGTCACATCAGTTCGGTCGCCTTTCGCGAAGGCATCATCACCGACCAGAACCAGCTGAAGCTGGCGCCCGAGCCGCCCTTCGCCACCGCCGCGGACGTCGCGGAAGCGATGGAAGACGAGATGCCGGAAGGCCCCGTCACCGTCTATCGCCATCGCGACTCGACGCTGTCGGGCACGGTGATCTTCCCGATCACCAGCGCGCAGTCGAAGGGGCTGGAGGATCTGCGCATCGTGCATTTCCAGCACGACGACGGCAGCTTCGAGTGGATCGGCACCTACACCGCCTACAACGGGTCGGTGATCCAGTCCGAGCTTATGCGCACGCGTGATTTTCGTGCGTTCGATCTGGTGCCGATGTCCGGCCCGGCGGCGCGCAACAAGGGCATGGCGCTCTTCCCGCGCAAGGTCGGCGGCCAGTATATGATGATCGGGCGGCAGGACGGTGAAAACCTGTTCCTGCTCAAATCGGACAGTCTCGAGCATTGGGACGAGGGCGAGAAGATCCTGACGCCCGTCTATCCCTGGGAATTGGTGCAGATCGGCAATTGCGGGCCGCCGATCGAGCTCGACGAGGGCTGGCTGCTGCTGACGCACGGTGTCGGCGCTATGCGCAAATATTCGATCGGCGCGGTCCTGCTCGACAAGGACGATCCCGCCAAGGTGATCGGCCGCACCGTAGAACCCATACTGGCGGCGAAGGATCAGGATCGGGAGGGCTATGTGCCCAACGTCGTCTATTCGTGCGGCGCGATCCGCCACGGCGACACGTTGTTCCTGCCCTATGGCATCGCCGACAGCTCCGTCGGCTTTGCGTTCGTCAAGATCACGGAGATGCTCGCCGCCATGGCGTGATCGCGCCGGCGTGTCGGACCGGGTGACCAGGGGCGGATGCCGCGTCCCTGGCTCGCGCCCCGACACCGGCGCCGCGCGTCAGGCGCCCAATATCGTCCTGGCGCGCTCGCAATCCGCGTCCATCTGGCGGACGAGCGCGTCGAGATCGTCGAATTTTGCCTCTGGCCGAAGATAATCCACGAGCGCGACCTCGATCGTCTGGCCATACAGGTCGCCCGCGAAGTCGAAGAAATGGGGCTCGAGCAGTTCCTTCGGCGGATCGAACGTGGGGCGGATGCCAAGGTTCGCCGCGCCCTTCAGCATGGTTCCGTCCTGCAGTCGTCCCGTCACCGCATAGATGCCGTAGGCCGGCCGCAGATATTTGCCCATGTCCAGGTTTGCGGTCGGATAGCCGATCGTCCGGCCGAGTTTGTCGCCGTGCTGGACGACACCCTCGATCGCGAACGGCCGGGTGAGCAGCCGTGCCGCGCCGCGCATGTCGCCCGCGCGGAGTGCCTCACGGATGCGGCTGGACGAGACCGCGGCGCCCTCCAGCATGACGGGCGCGACCGTCTCGGCGGCGAATCCCAAGGCGTCACCGAAGATCGCGAGATCGGCCACGGTGCCGCGCTTGCCCCTGCCAAAGGTGAAATCCTCGCCCGTGACGACGCCCTTGACCCGAAGCAGGTCGAACAGGCGCAGCATGACGAAGTCCTCGGCCGACAGCGACGCGAGCGCGGCGTCGAAATGGAAGACGATCATCGCATCCACACCGGCGGCCGCGAACAGCCGCCCGCGCTGGTCGAGCGTGGTCAGCCTGAACGGCGGCGTCTCGGGCCGGAAGTGCCGTACGGGATGCGGATCGAACGTCGCGACCAGCGCCGGGCGGCCTTCTGCGCGCGCGCGCGCGACGGCCCGGCCGACAACCGCCTGGTGACCGAGGTGAAATCCGTCGAAATTGCCGAGCGCGACGATGCCGCCGGCCAGATGCGGCGGAATGGCCGAGCCGCCGTCAAGCCGCTCCATGACGGCGCGTCCTAGGGGAGGACGGCGGGCGACTCAATGCCCGGCGGCGCCCCCGCGGCCACCGAACGTCGGACGGGAAAGGCGCGGCCTCATTCCCGCGCCAGCGTCACGAAACTATAGGCCGGCCGTCCCTCCGACGCGGGATGATCCTCGCGCGCTACCTCACGAAAACCGGTGAAGGGGGGCACCACGGCGTCCCCCTCGAAGTCGCCATGCACCTCCGTCAGCGCGATGCGATCGGGCGCGAACAGCGCGAATATCTCCGCGCCGCCGATCACGGCGATGTCACCCTCGCCCGCCAGCGCGAGCGCCTCCTGCGTGCCGTGCGCCACCTCGGCGCCAGGCCGTACCCAGCGGCGATCGCGCGTCAGCACGATGTGCCGCCGGCCCGGCAGCGGCGCCGGAAAGCTCTCGAACGTCTTGCGGCCCATGATCATCGGCTTGCCCATCGTCATCACCTTGAAATGCCTGAGGTCGGCCGGAAGGTGCCAGGGCAGCTGGCCATCGCGGCCGATGACGCCATTGGCGGCGCGGGCGAGCACGAACAGGATCGTCATGACGTCGCCCCGCACAGCACCTGCCTCGCGGCATGCGATGCCGCGGCGTCGATCGCGCTGCTTCTCATAGGTCCTCCTGCGACCTCCATGAATCCGACGAACCGTCGTGATCGGCTAGACGGCGACATCGCCGTGGATCGGCGGGTGGGGCAGATATCCGTCGACCGCGAAATCCGCGAACCGGTATCCGTCGATCGATCCGGGATTGCGCAGAAGCCGCATCGTGGGGAATTCCCTCGGCTCCCGGCCCAGTTGCGCGCGCACCTGATCCTGATGGTTGAGATAGACGTGCACGTCGCCGCCCACCCAGACCAGCTCGCCGGGGGTCAGGCCGGCCTGCTGCGCGAGCATGTGGACCAGCGCCGCCGCGCCGAAGAAATTGAACGCGGCCCCCAGGAACAGATCGCACGACCGCTGGAAGAGCAGACAGTTGAGCTCGCCGCGCGAGGTGACGTGAAATTGATAGACCATGTGGCATGGCGGCAGCGCCATCTGGTCGAGTTCGCCGACGTTCCAGGCGTGGAACAGCATGCGGCGGCTGGACGGATTCGTCTTCAGCGTCTCGACCAGGTCGCCGATCTGATCGTGCTCCCTGCCCGACGCGTCGAGCCATCGCCGCCACTGCTTGCCATATACCGGCCCGAGGTCACCCCATGCGTGCGCGAACGCGTCATCGGCGAGTATCCGCTCCTCGAATTCGGCTTGCGTGATCGACGCGCCGGTCTCTCGTCGATAGCGCGCCAGCGGCCAATCGCTCCAGATACGGACGTTCTCGCGGAGCAGATCCTGTATGTTGGTCCCGCCGGTCAGGAACCAGAGCATCTCCTTGAGCGCGGTCTTCCAATAGACGCGCTTGGTCGTGAGAATGGGTACCTGGCCCCCGCTCAGGTCGAACCGGATGAGCGCGCCGAAGAGCGACCTGGTCCCCACCCCCGTGCGGTCCATGCGTTCGTCCCCCTTGGTGAGGACGCGATCAAGTAGAGCAAGATACTGGCTCTCCGCGTGATTCATGCACAACACTCCACCATCGACCCTCGTCCCGCCAGGCTCCCACGTGAAAAGCCGCCGGCCGGAGGCTTTGTCGCGACCGTCCGCCGGTGCCCTGCTGCCGAGGATGGCCGCCTGACCGAGCCTGGCGCGGGGACCATAGCCGGTCACGCTACGCCACGCACCTTTTCCCGCCCGCGTTTCCGCGCGACACGACGCACGGCACGCCCCGGCTACCCGCATCGATCGTCCCGTACAAAGCCGTTCTGTCGGCGGCACGCACGCGGGAATTCCGCGAACGCGATGCTCGGGTAGATCCTAGCCACGGCCCTTGTCGCAACCGCAGCATGCACCCGCCGCCGCGACGGTTTCCGCCGAAGCGGACGCACTTTGCCGTGCAGGGATCGGGATCGCGCGTCAGGGTGGACCGTGCATCCCGCCCCTGTCCTGCCCCGCATCGCCGATGTCCCGAGCGCAGCCGCGCTGTTCGCCGATCTGCGCCACGCCCCGGCGGAGCGCGCGGCGGTCGCGCTACTCGATCCGGAATGGAGGCTTCTCGCCATGCTTGATTTCGAGGGCCGCAGGGGCTCCGTGTCGCCGTCGCTGCGCGACATCGTCCGCGTCGCCTTGGTGCAGGATGCCGCCGCACTGATCCTGGCCCACAACCATCCCAGCGGTCTTCCAACGCCGAGCGCCGCGGATCTCGCCTTTACGCGTGCCCTCGCCCGCGTCTCGCAGCCCCTTGGCCTGGTGCTCGCCGATCATCTGATCCTGACCGACTCGACAACGGTCAGCTTTCGCGACCTGGGTATCCTGTAACCGAAAGCCTTACCGCCGCGGCACGCGAACGGGACGGCATACCGATCCGGTACGCTATCCCCTGCCGATCATTTTCCCCCATTCAGGACGGACACAGCGACCGATACCGCTGCGCCCGTCTTTGCGGCATTGGCGGCGGCTTCCGCGGCGGCTGCCGCGCGCGCCTGCTCCGCCTGGAGGAACGCGGCCAATGCCTGACCGTCGGAAGACGTCGGATCGATGCCGCCACTGCCCGCGCGTTTCGCCTCCGTGACGATACCGCGTCGATCCTCGGCTGCGTCGCGTTCGGCGGCCAGGCGCTGCTCCGGAGACAGATCACGGCGTTCGGTTGCGAAACTGTCTGCCCGGGTCTCGATCACCGTCTTGCAGGATGGAGCGACCGTATTCCTCGCACCTTGCGGATCGCAGCGGTCATGGCCGGCGATACGCGCCACGGCCAGCGCGCGACTGTCACCGGCCTGTGCCAGCGGCGGTCCGGCCTGTGTGCCGAGATCGCGCTGCGCTGCCGATGGCGTCGAGGCGATCGCTCGGTCGGCCGATCCGATCTGCGCGACCGCCGGCGCCCGCACCGGCGGGTCGAGCCGCATATCCGCGACGGGGTCCGGGCGCTGCCGCTCGTTGACCTGCGCGATCCCGGCCGCATCGGCGCCGGCGGGCGCATTCGGAGGGCCGCCGTCCTGCACCGCGTCGACGCGCTGACCGGCCGCCGCGGTCGGCATGATCGCCGGGAATGCCAGCACGAGCGCGAGCGCCATTCGCCACCGGTGACCGATCGACGACGGAGCGTCGTCGGCAACGCACGGACGGCCCGTCACCGGCGGGCCGTCATTGGCGGATCGTCGCGGACGCGCCGCCGGATTGCACGACCTTGATATCCATCGCATTGTTCCCCTGTTGCTGCCAATCGAGGGTATTGCGATTGCCGCTTTGCGCCGCGGTCATCACATTGTCGTTGCCGACCTGGACGAGCTTGGCGACGTTGGACGCACCGGACTGATCGAGCGTGATGACGTTGCGCGCGCCGATCTGGCTGAGCGCTGCGATATTGTTGCCGCCCGCGCCCAATTGGCGCGCAGCCGCCAGATTGTCATTGCCCCGCTGCTGAACCACGAGATCCTGTTCGCCCGGCCCGCCCTGCCAGGCGAGCGCGGTATTCGCCCGACCCGACTGATCGATCAGCGCCACCGCGCTGCCGGCGCCGGTGGTCGTCACCGCGGCGACGTTGCCGGTCCCGGCTTGATGGACCACGGTCTGGCTGCTCGCCGCGTTCTGCGTCACCTTTGCGCTCTGCACGTCGCCCACCTGCGCGATAAAGGCACTGGACGACGCGCCGATCGGGTCGGCAAGCTGTTGCGCCGAAGCACCGCCGCAGGCGACACAGGTCGCGAGGACGGCGAGCATGGTTAGTCGGACACCATTCATTTGCCTGATCCTTCTACTCCCGTCCGTCAACGCGGAAGGCAAAAGACCGGGACGTGGGCGGGGATTGCGACGAAGCCGTCGAACCCCCGCCATCCTGTCCGGTTACTTCTGGGTGACCGAAGCGACGTTGCCGTATCCGCTCTGGGCGAGCACCGAATAGTTGTTCCAGCCGATCTGGAAGATATTGGCCTTGTTGTAATCGCCGGTCTCGGTGACGACCGACGCGTTCGACGTGTCGCCGTTCGAGATGATCGCGCTGTTCCCGGTGCCGCCCTGCGTCAGCAGCGAATAGGCATTGGTCGAACCCGGCGAGAAGGTGACGTTGGCGTAGTTGCTGGTGCCAAGCTGCTGGACGGAGCTCTTACCGTTCGTGCCCGACTGGAGGACTACGGCGCGGTTCGCGCTGCTGCCGCCGGCGCCAACGCCCTGCGAGATCTGCGAATAGTTGGTCGCACCGCTCTGCTCGACCTGAACGGACTCGAGCGAACCCTGCTGCGCGACCAGCGAGATCGCGTTGTCGGTGCTCTGCAGCAGGGTGGCGTTGTTCGCATTGCCGACCTGCTCGATGTACGAGACGTTGCTGGGGAAGCCGCTCTGCGCGGCGGCCGGCGCGGCGAAGGCGAGGACGGAGGCCGAAGCCAAAACGAGAATCTTCATGGTTGTCATTCCTTAAGGTGTGAGATGATAACCATGCGGCCCCGCCGGCACGCCGGCGCGGTGCATGATCGTTGTTTCCATGGCAACGCTCCTTCACGACGGGGTTGCCGCCCCGTCGTGAAGACCCCCATTTCGTACAATCGCCGCGGGGGGGACGGCCGTACGACCGGCATCTCTCCATCCGGGAGGACGCCGGCCGACGTTCCTTATGGCGACCCCTTCTTGTTGCCGGCGTCCGGGCCGTCGTCGCCCTTCAACCGGTCACGTGTCGCCAAAACCTTGAGCGGCGGCGCCGAATTTGCCGCTTTCATCGCGGTCTCGACCTTATCGGGCGCGAACTTGCCGTCGCGCTCCGCCTTATAGGCCTCGAGAAGCGGCGCGCCCGCCTCCGGGGCCTTGAAAGCCCACAGCTTCAGGTCGACGCCTTCGAGGACCAGGCCGTAGACCGCTTTCTCGATCGCCTGACGCAGTGCGAGCTGGTCCGGCTCGTTGGTCGTGATCCCCATCTCCGCCTCGAGCAGTTCCTTGAACGCGACGTAGCGGAACGTGCTCGCGTTCAGGGACCGCGAGGCGATCGTCTTGGAGGCGGTTACCGTCGTCAGCACCTCCCCCGTCCGGACCGATACCGCGCGCAGATACACGGTCACCGTGTCCTGCCGATATTGCGTGCTCGCGCCCAGGCCCAGGAACGCCGCGCCCGCACCGCCGGTGACCGTGTTGGTGTCGTAACCGATGACGCCGCCCTCGAGCAGCACGCCGGCGAACAGCAGCGACGGCAGCGCCTGGGCATTGACGTTCGTCTCCCCCAGGTAGCGCTCGCGCATCTCGCGGATCACCTGCCGCTCGTTGAGCAGGTTCTTGAACTGCTCGCGCTCCACGACGGTGAACCACTGGCGGTTGCCCGCATCCTGGAGCGCCTTGACCAGGATCGATCCGGCGCCCTGGGTGACCGCGCGGGACAGGGTCTGCCCCTGTTCGCTCGGCTTGAACTGCCCGGTCTGGTCGCCGAAGCCATAGACCGCGACCGACAGCGGCCGCGCAGGCGGCGGCAGCTGATTCAGACGCACCTCCGTCGGCGTCTTCGCCGGGATGAAGGCGGCCGTGCTGAAGCGCGAAGGGCCGACGTTATAGGCCGCGCAACCCGACAGACCGACGGATGCGAGAAGGGCGAGAGCGGTCCGCATCTCAACTCGCCTTGACCAGCGTGGGCACGGTGATGACCGTCGTCTTGCCCGTCGTCGTGTCGGTGATGGTCAGCGTCACGCTGTCCAGCCCACGGACGAACTGGATGGTCTGCGACCCGAAGGTGATCGTACCGCTCTGCTGCGGGTTCGCGCCGAAGATCGCGTTGGTGACCTGCGTGGAAAGCGACGACAGCAGCTGCGACTGCAATTGCCGTGCGAACAGCTCCGCCTGCGACTGGTTCGACGGGTCGTTGGGATCCTGATATTTGTTCTGCCCGTTAGCTTCGGCGAACAAGTGATTTGAATTGAATGGGTTTCCGCCAAATCTCGGATTGACCGGCTGATACGTCAGGTCTTGCGCCACGGCAATCGTGGGCAATGTCAGCATCACAGCTGCCAGACTCGCCATGGTCTTACGCCAGGCCATGTATCCAAACCCCCTGATCGTTAAGTTCTTGATAACCGATTACGCCGGCACCTCCAGATTGCCAACGATTATCTGTGGTTAATCAGGGCTAGGATGTCCCTAAATGATCTCGTCTTCGACAAGTAGGTGAATCAAAAGGCATATTATCAAGCACAAAATCGCGTTCCGATAAGATCTTCTTTAGATCGTCTGCCGCCTTTCCAGAGAACAGGACTCCACGTTCACCGCTATCGCGCAAAAATAATCTTTATTTTCAACGTCAAGGCCATTTTGGACATGATTCGTTCACACGGCGGTCGCATCCAAGTCCGGTTCGGATGCCCTTGGTCTGCAGACGCACATCATGACCGTGCGGCTTGGATCCCGAAGGGCATCGGGATCGACCGCGTCCTGCCCGCGCGCCGCCGCTTCCTCCTGCGGTGCCGGGTCGCGCCGGTGCAGGCGTTCTAGGGCGCCGTACCGGAACGCGGCGCGCCGACGACCCTGTTCGTGTTCGATGGCATCGACAGGAAGGACGGCCGACGCGACGCCGGCGCGCATCCACCGTCCGATCGACGCCGCGGCATCGGTCAGTGTGCGATCGAGCAAGGCCGGATCGGCGCGGTACCGACCCTCACCCACATGGACCAGCCTCTAGCGGAGACGGCAGGCCTTGATCTGCGCGGGCTCCGGACGCGCGCCGACGGGCTGGAACGTCGCCATGTAGCCACCCGCGGATGGCATCTGCGCCTGCGACACCTGGCGATACCCGACCGCCTCGAACTCGCAGCGGAGCAGTTCGGGCGGCGTGCCGTGATTCTGGGGACGGCGGTCCGCGTCGACGACGACGACCAGGCCGTCCGGCTTTACCGACGGACGCAGCCGCCAGAGGAACTCGTAGGGCTGCGCGATCTCATGATACATGTGCACCATCAGCACGCGGTCGAAACTATGTTCCGGAAGCTTGGGATCGGCCGGCTCGCCCAGCCGGACCGAGACGTTCTCGAGATCCTCGCGCGCCACGCGGTCGGCCAGGGCATCGCGGACGCTGGCGACGATATCCTCCGCCAGCACGCGCCCCGTCTTGCCGACCCGCTGGGCAAGGCGGATGGTGTAATAGCCCTCGCCCGCACCGATGTCCGCGACGGTCATGCCGCGGCGGATCTTCGCCTTGTCCATCACCTCCGTCGCCTCGTTCAGGCGGTCGCGCGCCTCCTCGCTCGACCAGCGGGAGGAGACGATGCTGGCGACCGGCCTGTCGGCGGCGGGGAAGGGGCCGGGTTCGGCCGGATCGCGGCGGATCAACGGCTTCGACCCGTCGCAGGCGGCAAGCAGCAGCAGCGCACACAGCACGCCGTCCACCATCCCCCGCCCCCTGCGACGCGTCGCGGCCATCAGTCGACATCCTCCACATCGACCTTCTCGCCCGTCACCCGCTGCGACAGCGCCGCCGCCATGAACGGGTCGAGCGCGCCGTCGAGCACGTCGCCGGGCGCGGTGGAGGTGACGCCGGTGCGCAGGTCCTTCACCAGCTGATAGGGCTGCAGCACATAGGAGCGGATCTGGTGGCCCCAGCCGATGTCGGTCTTGGTGGCGTTCTCCGCATTGGCGACCGCCTCGCGCTTCTGCAGCTCCAGCTCGTACAGCCGCGCGCGCAGCTGGTTGTACGCCTCCGCCTTGTTCTTGTGCTGCGAACGCTGGTTCTGGCACTGCACAACGATGCCGGTCGGGATGTGGGTGATGCGCACCGCCGAATCGGTAGTGTTGATGTGCTGGCCGCCGGCGCCGGATGCACGATACGTGTCGATGCGCAGGTCGCTCTCGTTATACTCGACCTCGATATTGTCATCGATGACCGGATAGACCCAGACGCTCGAGAAGCTGGTGTGGCGCCGCGCGGCACTGTCATAGGGGCTGATCCGCACCAGGCGATGCACGCCGCTTTCGGTCTTGGCGAAGCCATAGGCGTTCTCGCCTTTGACCAGCAGCGTCGCGGACTTGATCCCGGCCTGCTCGCCCGCGTGATAGTCGATGAGCTCGACCTTCATGCCGCGGCGTTCGGCCCAGCGCGTGTACATGCGCTGGAGCATGCCCGCCCAGTCCTGGCTCTCGGTGCCGCCGGCGCCCGAATTGATCTCGATATAGGTGTCGTTCGCGTCCGCCTCGCCCGCGAGCAGCGCCTGGACCTTGTCATGCTCGGCGCGCACGGCGAGCTGGGCGAGCGCCTCGACGCCCTCGGCCTCCATCTCCGTATCGCCCTCGGCTTCGGCCATCTCGATCAGCTCGACGGTGTCGTCGAGTTCCGACTGGATCGCCTTCGTGGCGGTGATCGCCTCGTCGAGTCGGCGACGCTCGCGCATCACCTCCTGCGCGGCCTTGGGGTCGTTCCACAGCGCCTGGTCCTCGACCCGTGCGTTGAGTTCGTCGAGCCGGCGCAGCGCGCGGTCCCAATCGAGGAAGCGGCGGAGCAACGCCAGCGCGTCCTTGATGCGGTCGACATGGGATTGCGCTTCGGCGCGCATGGAAGATCTCCGGAAAATGCAAGAATGGCGGACGGGCCGCGGATATGGAAGCGGCGCTAGTAGATTCCGCCTTCCCTTTGCAAGAAGTCGCTGTCGCGCGGCGCCTGCGTCTTCGCCGCGGCGGGGGTCGCGGCGGCGGCAGGCGTGGGCCCCGCATGGCGCGCCGCACGGCGCGGCTCGCTCTCCGGCTTGAACGCTTCCCAGATCACCGCCGGCTTGGGGTCGGTGTCGGTCGGGAAGGTGCCGTAGACCGGCCGACCGCTCGCGCGATCGATCCGGACCATGCGGATGCCCGGCGCGGCGCGGAAGGGCAGCTTGTCGAGCCCCTCATAGGCCTTGACCGCGAACTCCTTGAAGATCGGCGCGGCGACGGTGCCGCCCTCCGCCGCGCCCAGGCGCCGCGGACTGTCGTAGCCGAGATAGAGACCGCCGATGAACTGCGGCGTGCCGCCGATGAACCAGACGTCGGTCGGACCGGTCGTCGTGCCCGTCTTGCCCATCATCGGCCGGTCGAGATCGCGCAAAACGGTCGCCGTCCCGCGCTGGATGACGCCTTCGGTGATGTGCACCATCTGATAGGCGGTCATCGCGTCGATCGCCTGCCGCGTCCGGTCCCGCGGGCGCGGCATCGCCTTGCCGTTCCAGTCGGGCGCGTTGCAGCCGTCGCAGGCACGCCAATTCTCCGGCCAGATCACCTTGCCGTGGCGGTCCTGCACGAAATCGATCAGGCTCGGATCATGCGCGCGCCCCTGGTTGGCGATCGTCGCATAGGCGTTGACCATGCGGCTGACGGTCGTCTCGCCCGCGCCAAGCGCGATCGCGAGATAGGGCGAATAGGTGCCGACGCCCAGCCGCTTCATCACGTCCACTACCTTGGGCATGCCCGTCGTTGCCGCGGCGCGGACCGTCATCAGGTTGCGCGACTGCTCGATGCCCCAGCGCATCGTGTGAGGACCCGCCGCGCGCATGTTGGCAAAGTTGCGGAAGCATTTCTGGCCGAGCCGTGCCCCCTGGTAGACGCAATAGGGCGCATCAAGAATAATCGTCGCGGGCGTCATCCCGTTTTCCAGCGCGGCAGAATAGACGATGGGTTTGATCGTCGACCCCGGCTGGCGCAGCGCCTGTGTCGCGCGATTGAACGCCTGGATGCGGCTGTCGAAGCCCCCCTGCATCGCGAGCACGCGGCCGGTCGCCGGCTCCTCGACGACGAAACCGCCCGAAACCTTGGGGATCGACCGGATCGCCCAGCTGCCGCCTTCGGGCGCGACCGCGATGATGTCGCCGGGCTTCAGCGCCGAGAAGCTGGTCGCCGCGCTGCCGCGCACCGGCATGAGGGCCCGCGACCGCGGCAGTTCGCCCGTCTTGCCGTCGCCGAAGCCGATCCGCCACGCGTCACCGTCGCGGGCGATGACGATCGCGGCGCGCCAATCGGCATAGTCGAGCGCGATGTTGGTGTTGATCAGCGCGCCGAGCCAATTGTCGTCCTCGATCTCGACATGACGGATCGGGCCGGACCAGCCGCGTCCGCGATCGTACCGGATCAGTCCGTCGCGCAGCGCCTGGGTCGCCAGGTCCTGCAATCGCGTGTCGAGGCTGGTGCGCACCCACAGGCCGCCCGCATAGACGCTATACGGGCCGTCCTGCGAATTCTCGCCGAACTTATCGATCAGCTGCCGGCGCACCTCCTCGACGAAATAGCCGCCGACGCGCTCGAACTTGGGCGTGCGGCGCAGGATCGTGCCGAGCGGCTCCGCCACCGCCTGATCGTGCTGCGCCTGCGTGATGAAGCCGTTCTTCAGCATTTCGCCCAACACCCAGTTGCGGCGTTCCATGGCGCGGTCTGGGTGGCGGACCGGATCGTAGTTCGACGGCCCCTTCGGCAGGATGGCGAGATAGGCGAGCTGCGCGAGATCGAGCTCGGGCAGCTCCTTGTCGAAATAGGCGTGGCTCGCCGCTTCGACCCCGAAGGCGTTCCGGCCGAGCGCGATCTGGTTGAGGTAGAGTTCCAGGATCTGCGGCTTTTGCAGCGTGTCCTCGATCCGGAAGGCGAGAATCGCCTCCTTCAGCTTGCGCGTGGGCGAATATTCGTTGCCGATCAGCAGGTTCTTGGCGACCTGCTGCGTGATCGTCGAGCCGCCGCGGGCGCGCTTGCCGCTGCCGAACTTGCGGGCGTAATCGATGACCGCGCCGGCAAGTCCGGGGTAATCGACGCCGTGATGCTCGAAGAAGGTCTTGTCCTCCGCCGCCAGGAAGGCGCGGACCAGCAGCGGCGGATATTCGCTGTAAGACAGCTCGACGCGCCGTTCCCGCGCATAGGACTGGATGGGATTGCCGTCGTTGCCGCGAACGTTCGTCGGCAGCGGCGGCTCATAGGTGCGCAACTGGGCGACGGAGGGCAGATCGCGCAGGATCGTGATCCACAACACGCCATAGCCGATCGCGGCCAGCACCGCGAGAACCGCGAGCGCCTTGACCCACCACCGCCCCCAGGCGGCTCGCACCACGCCGCGCACACCGCCTGCGTCGCGATACCGGGTCATGCGGGTGGTGCTGGGGGGATCGGACGCCATAGACTTGCGGCTCGCGTGTAGCAGGTTCACAGCCGGTTGCCAGCCGATTGCGGCGTGCCGCGCCGTGTTGCGGCCGCGAACCGCGATGCCGCATGGCCTTTAACGCACGATTCAGCGAGGCTGGATCGGGACTGTTCCGGCCCTCACCCCCACCCGGCCGCCCCTACAGCGTATCGTGGATGGGCGGCCGGGTGGGGGTGAGGGTCTGAACCGCGTCCATGCACGGGAATCGGGCCCTAGCGGCTCACCATCTGACGGGCGAAGTGTACCTCGACCGCGCGCGTCACGCTTTCCGCGATCTTCTCGCGCCCCTCGCGGCTGTCCAGGAAGGCGGCGTCGCGCGCGTTCGAGATATAGCCCGTTTCAAACAGGATCGACGGCATGTCGGGTGCCTTGAGCACCATCAGCGACGCCATGCGGTGGAAGACGTCTTTCGTCGGGATCAGGGGCTTCGCCTCGCGCCCCAGCAGCCGGGCGAAATTGGCGGACGTGTTCATCGTCTCGCGCTGGGTCAGGTCGATCAGGATCGACGACACGTCCGCACCGGCGTCGCCGAGGTTGATGCCGCTGATCACGTCCGCCTTGTTCTCCCGCGCCGCGAGCCGTGCGGCCTCCTTGTCCGATGCCACTTCCGACAGCGTGTAGACCGAGGCGCCGCTCGCCTCGCCGCTGCCGACGCTGTCGCAATGGATCGAAATGAACAGATTGGCGTGCAGCCGCCGCGCGATGCCGAACCGCTCGCGCAGGACGAGGTAGCGGTCGTCGTCGCGGGTCAGCGCGACGCGCACGCGACCACTGGCGAGCAACTGGTCGCGGATCGCCTTCGCAATGCGCAGCGTCACGTCCTTCTCGCGCAGCCCCGTCTCGGCGTTGATCGCGCCGGGATCGACACCGCCATGGCCCGCATCGATCACCACCAGCGGCCGGTCGTCCTCGCCCTCGACGCGCGGCAGCTTCACGCCGCGCGCCGGCGGCGGCACCGGCACGGACACCTTGTACTTCGGCCGCGCGGTCAGCGTGCCGAGATCGAAGGGGAAAAAGCTGAGTGGGCCCGCCGCGCTCGCGGCGGCGAATCGCGCCACGTCGACCGCCTGGAGCGACAGCGTCAGGCGCCGTCCGTCGGGATCGAAGCCGCCGTCGTCGATAACCGCCGGGCGCGCGAGGTCGAACAGCAGCCGCGTGCCGCCGGCATGCGCGATCTGGCGGATGCCGGCCACCGGCCCCCCGCCGATCGCATGCGCGCCGGGCATCGCCCCCGCGACGTCGACCGCGATCTGCCGCGTGCCCTTTAGGATGAGGCCGGTCGCATCGCCGACCGGGCCGTCGAAGCGGATGTCGATCCGGCCGTCGACCACCGACACGCTACGCACCGCGGTCGCCGCGGCGGCGGGACCGCCGACGAGCCATCCGGCGAAAAGGGCCAGGAACGCGAACACGGCACGTATTTGCCGCTTCACCCGGCCGCGGGTCCAGCGAAAAACCATCCATACCCCTTTGGCGATCCCCTTGTGATCGCGAGAAGTTCCGATAGGAGCCAAGCTCCTGCCACCGGGTTGCCCGGCAGGGTTAATTGTCCGTTGGGCACGATTTTGCCGCCGAAACCGGCAATTTACCGCCGGTTGCGATGCGGCTCTCGCAATGCTACCTAATCAAATGTACCCGTGCGTCGCGACCAAGGTCGGCGACACATCGGTCCGCCGTGCCGTTCTGGCGCGGGACATAACCAGGTTGACGCTCGCATGACGCATTTCTCCACGTTCCGACACCGCCCGGCAGTTGCCGGCGGATGCGCGGGCGTGTGGGCGGGCCGTGCCCCCCAGATTGCCGGGCGAGCAGACGCATCTTTGCCAAACACCCGCGCCGACGTGATCGGCGCGCTTCATCGTCGCGCGCCCCGCCCTGCTGCCGGCCCTGCCGCACCACCGGGACGCGCGTGGAGACTATTCAATGACCACGCGTATGCTGATCGACGCACGCCACCGGGAAGAGACCCGGGTCGCCGTCGTCAAGAACAACCGTATTGAAGAATTCGACTTCGAGAGCGCAGAGCGCAAGCAGCTCAAGGGAAACATCTATCTCGCCAAGGTGACGCGCGTCGAGCCGTCGCTGCAGGCGGCGTTCGTCGACTATGGCGGCAACCGCCACGGCTTCCTGGCGTTCAGCGAGATCCACCCCGATTATTACCAGATCCCCAAGGAGGATCGCGACGCGCTGCTGCGTGAAGAGGCGGAGCATGCCGCCGAAGAGGCCGCGCTGCGCGCCGAACATGACGGCGACGACGAGGAGTTCGAGGGCGATCACGACGCCGCGGACGACCACGGCGACGACGATCACGACGACCATGCCGACGATGCGGAGGCGACCGGCACGTCGAAGCGTCCGCGCGGCAACGGCAACGACGACCAGGTCGAAGCACTGCGCCAGCGCCGCATGAATCTGCGCCGCCGCTACAAGATCCAGGACGTGATCCGCCGCCGTCAGGTGCTGCTGGTTCAGGTCGTCAAGGAAGAGCGCGGCAACAAGGGCGCGGCGCTGACCACCTATCTGTCGCTGGCCGGCCGATATTGCGTGCTGATGCCCAATACGTCGCACGGCGGCGGTATCTCGCGGAAGATCAGCAATGCGGCCGACCGCAAGCGGCTGAAGTCGATCATGGCGGACATGCAGCTGCCGTCGTCGATGGGCTGCATCGTCCGCACGGCGGGCCTGCAGCGCACCAAGACCGAGATCAAACGCGACTTCGACTATCTGGCGCGCCTGTGGGACGGCATCCGCGAAACGACGCTGCATTCGTCGGCGCCGGCGCTGATCTATGGCGACAGCGACCTGATAAAGCGCGCGATCCGCGACATCTATAATCGCGAGATCGACGAGGTGATCGTCGAGGGCGAGGACGGCTATCGCCACGCCAAGGATTTCATGAAGCTGCTGATGCCCAGCCACGCGCGCCGGGTAAAGCAATATGCCGACGCGGTGCCGCTGTTCCAGCGCGCGCACGTCGAGGACCAGCTCGCGGCGATGTACAACCCCGTCGTGCAGCTGAAGTCGGGTGGCTATCTGGTCATCAACCCGACCGAGGCTTTGGTGTCGATCGACATCAACTCCGGCCGCTCGACGCGCGAGCACAATATCGAGCAGACCGCGACCGCGACCAACCTGGAGGCGGCCAAGGAGATCGCCCGCCAGCTGCGCCTGCGCGACATGGCAGGCCTGGTCGTCATCGACTTCATCGACATGGACAACGGCTCGAACGTCCGCAAGGTCGAGAAGGCGATGAAGGAGGCGCTGAAGGACGATCGCGCTCGCATCCAGGTCGGCCGCATCAGCAGCTTCGGCCTGATGGAAATGAGCCGCCAGCGCCTGCGTACCGGCGTGCTGGAGGCGTCGACCCGCCAGTGCCCGCATTGCGAAGGTACCGGCCTGGTCCGCACCGCCTCGTCCGCCGGCCTGTCGGCGCTGCGCCTGATCGAGGACGAGGCCGCACGCGGCCGCGGGTCGATCCTGACGCTGCGCGCCAGCCAGGAAGCCGCCGTCTACGTGCTCAACAAGAAGCGCGCCGACATCGCGGAGATCGAGGATCGCTATGGCGTGACCGTCGAGATCCTGCCGGATCGCGAAGAGGAAGGCGCGCGCATGTCCGTCGAGGCGAGCGGACCGCCGCCGACGCACGCCCCCAAGATCGAGCCGCTGGTCGAGGATCTCGACGACGACCTGCCCGAGGATATCGAGGAGGAGTTCGACGAGGAGGAAGAGGTCGAGGCGGAAGCCGAAACCCGTGCACCGCGCGAGGATCGCGCCGAGGGCGAAGACGGCGATGGCCGTCGCGGCCGTCGCCGTCGTCGTCGCGGCCGGGGCCGTGGTCGCCGCGACGAGCAGGGCGAGCAGCAGGACGATGGCGTCGGCGCCACGCCCGCGACGGGCGACGCCGAGCAGGACGCCGATGACGCCGGTGACGACGAGGCCGAGACCCTTGCCCGCGAGGACGTCGAAGACGCCGCCGTCGCCGAGGGCCAGGGCGAGAAGCGCCGCCGTCGCGGTCGTCGCGGCCGCCGTGGTGGTCGTCGGAGCGCCGAAGGCACGGTCGAGGCGAACGAGAACGCCGAGGCCGCCGAGGCCGCTGCGCCGGAACTGGAGCCGATCGTCGAGGCCGGCGATGCCGGCCCCGTGACCACCGGGCTGGACGCGCCCGCGACCGAACCGGTCGAGGATGCGCCCGCCGAGGCGCCGCGCACCCGCCGCCGCCCGCGCGCCCGCAAGGCCGCCGCGCCGGCGACCGAGCCTGCGACGACCGAGCAGCCGGTGGCCGAGCCGGCGCCCGCGACGCTCGAGGTCGGGGCCGAAGCCGAAGCGCCCGCCAAGCCGAAGCGCACCCGGAAGAAGGCCGCCCCGGCGGCCGCCGAACCCGTTGCCGACGCCCCCGCAGAGGCGGCGACGGAAGCGGCTCCCAAGCCCAAGCGCACGCGTCGCAAGGCCGCGCCCGCTGCCGTGACGGAAGAATCCTCGTCGGCAGAGGCCGTCGCCGCACCGGCCGACGCTCCGGCGGCGGAACCGGCGGCCGATGCGGCCGCGGCGGATGCGGAGGCTGCCGCCGGCGAATCCACCGACACGCCGCGCCGCGGCTGGTGGCAGCGCACCTTCGGCGGCTGACCCTTCACCGCAAGGCTGAGCGAACTAAAGGCCCTTCCGCCTCGTGGCGGGAGGGCCTTTTGCCGTCCGCGCCAGCGAAAGGACACGTGCGCGGTCGCGCACCGGCAAGCCGCAGGCGGCGCGATGACCTGCGGAAATTGTCCCATGACGCTCCCGTAAGCGACCTGTAAGCCATCGCACCTAAGGTCCGCCGTCACGCGCGGCGCGGCGCGAGCGAAGGAAATACGCATGCGGTGGCCGACCGGATCGATCCTGCCCTTTGTCCTGTTCGCGGGCATGTCCCTCACCCCGCATGCCGATGCCCGACCGCGCCACGTGCCGCTCACGCCGGCGGGCATCCGCGATGCTGTCCGACACGAGGGCGCGACGCGCGTGGTGGACCGACTCGCGGCGAACAATCTGTGGTTCGATGTCGTCGAAGCCGAGATCGACGCCGCCGCCCCAGGCTGGATCGAACTTGCGCCGCTGCTTGCCCCCGGCACGGATGCCGCGACGGCCGAGGGACTGGGGCTCAGCCTCGCCGGCGCGCTGCCGCATGCACCGGATCGCGTGCTCGCCGTCCTCGACCTCACCGGCGTATCGCCCGTGCTCCGGCCGGCGACGGTCTGCAGCGCGGGGTTCATCGAAGTTCCCGCTGCCGAGATCGCCGCCTATCGCAGCCGAACCCTCGTCGCCGTCCGGCGCGTTCGCAACGCAGCGCTCGCCCGCGCCCGGGCCGCCTGCATCGCCAGCCTGACCCGCGGCTGAAGACGCACCGCCACGACGGTCACGGCCGCCTTCGCTTTCAGCCGCGGTTCACCTCGGCTTCGCGATAGGCGCGGCGATGAGCCGTTCGCCGCGTTTCGCCGTGACCTTCCCCCGCGGCGCGCCTATGGTGGGCGCCATGCCACCGGCCGGGGACCGATAGCGCATGAAGCGCCTGCTTGCCGTCGCCGCCGCGGCGATCCTGCTCGCCGCCCAGCCTGCGGCGGCGCAGTCGATCCTGCGCGACGCGGAGACGGAGGCGATGTTCGCCGACATGTCGACGCCGCTGATCAAGGCGGCAGGCCTCAGCCCGCGCGACGTCAAGGTCGTGCTGATCAACGACGATTCGATCAACGCCTTCGTCGCCGGCGGTCAGACCGTCTACGTCCATTCCGGCCTGCTCCAGGCGGCGGACAATGCCAACCAGGTGCAGGGCGTGATCGCGCACGAACTGGGCCATATCGCCGACGGGCATGTCGTCCTCGCCGACCGCGGCATGAAGCCCGCGATGGGCATCACCCTGCTGTCGATGGTTCTCGGCCTGGCCGCGATCGCGGCGGGCAGCGGCGAGGCGGGGGCGGGCCTCATGGCGCTGGGGCAGCAGGCCGGGCTCGGCAAATATCTCGCCTTCAGCCGCACGCAGGAATCGACCGCCGACGCGGCGGGCGCCAGATATCTCAGCACCGCCGGCATCACCGGCAAGGGCATGCTGAGCTTCTTCAAGAAGCTTCAGCAGCAGGAATATCGTTATGGCGTCGAGAACATCGACCCATTCATGCAGACGCATCCCCTGTCCGGCGAGCGCATCGCGCATCTGACCGCCGATCTGCAGGCGTCGCCGGCCTGGAACACGCCCTCCGATCCCGCGCTGGAGGAACGGTTCCGCCGGGTGAAGGCGAAGCTGGAGGGCTATGTGATGCCCGCCGAGCGCACG
This sequence comes from Sphingomonas sp. GV3, assembly GCF_031082075.1. Taxonomy (NCBI): domain Bacteria; kingdom Pseudomonadati; phylum Pseudomonadota; class Alphaproteobacteria; order Sphingomonadales; family Sphingomonadaceae; genus Sphingomonas; species Sphingomonas sp. GV3. The sequence goes on from NZ_JARWLE010000001.1 coordinate 1,896,177, forward strand.
CTGGCCGACTTCCCGGACACCGACAACACGGTCTATGCGCATTACGCACGCGCCTATGCCTATCACAAGGCCGGCTATCCCGACAAAGCCGATGCAGAATCGGCGGCGCTGCTCAAGGCGAAGCCGAACGATCCCTATTTCCTCGAGATTCGCGGACAGATCCTGCTGGAAGCGGGGCGACCCGCCGATGCTTTGGTGCCGCTGCGCCGCGCGACCGAGGGGTCGGGCAACAATCCGCTGATCGCGACGACGTTCGGCCATGCGCTGATCGCGACCGAGGACAAGATCAATTACCCCGAGGCGATCAAGGTGTTGCGCATCGCGACGCAGCGCGACGACGACAATCCCTTCGCCTGGTACCAGCTCGGCACTGCCTATGAGCTGACCGGCGACACCGCGCGCGCGGCGCTGGCTACCGCGGAGCGCGCGAGCATGACCGGCGACCATCGCACCGCCGCGCAAAGCGCGCGCTATGCGATGGCGCGCATTCCCGCCAACACCGCGGACTGGATTCGCGCGCAGGACATCGCCATGGCCGCGCAGAACGACATGGACGACAATCCGAAGAAGTATAAGCGCAAGTGAAGACCATGCATCTGCTGGGCGTCGCCGCGCTCGGCGCCCTGATCGGCGCCGGCGCGGTGTGGAGCGCCGATCGCCTCGTCGCCCCCGGCGGCGCGGACCGCCTGCGCATCGAGCGCGTCGTCCATGACTATATGCTCTCGCACCCGGAGATAATCCCCCAGGCGATGCAGGCGCTGCAGGCGCGCGAATCGGGCAAGGCGGTGGCGGCCAATCGCGACGCGATCACGACGCCGTTCGCCAGCGCCTGGGCGGGAAATCCCAAGGGCGACGTCACCCTGGTCGAATATTACGATTACAACTGCGGCTATTGCCGCGCGTCGCTGCCGATGATCGCGGACCTGATCCGCCGCGATCCCAACCTGCGCGTGGTCTATCGCGAACTGCCGATCCTGGGGCCTTCCAGCCGACCGGCGGCCCGCGCCAGCCTGGCGGCGGCACAACAGGGGAAGTTCGCCGCCTTCCACGACGCGCTCTACGCCGCCGGGCCGGTCAGCGACGCGACGATCCGCGCGGCGGCGGCGAAGACGGGCGTCAGCTTGCCGCCTGCCAGTGCACCGGCGCTCGACGGAGAGATCGCCAGGAACATGGAGACGGCGGCGAAGCTGGGCATGACCGGCACGCCGACCTGGGTAGTCGGCGACCAGATGCTCGCCGGCGCGCTGCCGGTGGAGGAGCTGGAAAAGGCGATCGCGGCGGCGCGCGGCCACTAAGGCGGGCGTCCGCGCGCTCCCCGCGCCGGCCACGGGCCGCCGACCAGGCCGACCGGGGCCGGACGTGCCCGATACCGCAACCCGGTACCCTTTCGCCCGGCCTCCCGCCGCCCTATCTCCCGGGGCAACAAGGGGGCATTGCATGGCCGAACCGATCCTCGCGCTTTCCGGCGTGTCGAAGACCTACAAGAGCGGCACCACGGCGCTGCACAGCGTCGACCTGACGATCAACAAGGGCGAGATCTTCGCGTTGCTCGGCCCCAACGGCGCGGGCAAGACGACGCTGATCAGCATCGTCTGCGGCATCGTCACGCCGTCGACCGGCAGCATCTCGGTCGGCGGCCACGATGCATTGCGTGCGTTCAAACGGGCCCGCCGGATGATCGGACTGGTACCGCAGGAACTGTCGGTCGACATGTTCGAGACCGTGCTGGCGACGGTCAGCTATTCGCGGCGGCTGTTCGGCTATGGCGCCGACCCCCAGCATGTCGAGCAGGTGCTGCGCGACCTGTCGCTGTGGGACAAGCGCGACGCCAAGGTGATGGAGCTTTCCGGCGGCATGAAGCGCCGCGTACTGATCGCCAAGGCGCTGGCGCACGAGCCTGACATCCTGTTCCTCGACGAACCGACCGCTGGCGTCGACGTCGCGCTGCGCCGCGACATGTGGAAGCTGGTTCACAAGCTACGCGCGCGCGGCGTCACGATCATCCTCACCACCCATTATATCGAGGAGGCGGAGGAGATGGCGGATCGGGTCGGCGTCATCACCGGCGGTAAGCTGCTGCTGGTCGAGGAGAAGGCGACGCTGATGCGCAAGCTCGGCAAGCGCGAGATGGACCTGACCCTCGTAGAGCCGATGACGCAGATACCGGCGGGGCTGGAACGCTGGCACCTCGCGCTGGAGAACGAGGGCAAGACGCTGCGCTACGTCTTCGACGCGACGGAGGAACATACGGGCATCCCCTCGCTGCTGCGCGCGCTGGCCGAACAGGGCATCGCGTTCAAGGACCTCGAAACGTCGAAGTCGAGCCTCGAGGACATTTTCGTCGACCTGGTGGGAGGCCGCGCGGCATGAACCTGAACGGCATCTGGGCGATCTATCGCTTCGAAATGGCGCGCGCGCTGCGCACCGTGTGGCAGAGCCTGATCACGCCGGTCCTGCTCACCAGCCTCAACTTCATCATCTTCGGCGGCGCGCTGGGCGGCCGGATCCAGGAAGTGGGCGGCGTGCCCTATGGCAGCTTCCTCGTCCCGGGCCTCATCATGTCGTCGCTGCTGGTGCAGAGCGTCAGCAACGCGTCCATCGGCATCTACTTCCCCAAGTTCACCGGCACGGTGTTCGAGCTGCTATCCGCGCCGATATCCGCGATGGAGATGGTGATCGGCTTCGTCGGTGCGGCGACCACCAAGTCGGTGGCGATCGGCCTGGTCATTCTCGCGACCGCCACCGCCTTCGTCACGGTACGTATCGACCATCCATTCGCGATGGCCGCGCTGCTGATCCTGACCAGCCTCGCCTTCTCGCTGTTCGGCTTCATCATCGGCATCTGGGCCAAGAATTTCGAACAGCTCAATTTCGTCCCGACGCTGGTGGTGACGCCGCTGACCTTCCTCGGCGGAGTCTTCTATTCGATCGACATGCTGCCGCAGCCATGGCGGACGGTCACGCTGTTCAACCCCGTCGTCTATCTGGTCAGCGCGTTCCGCTGGAGCTTCTTCGGGACGGGCGACGTGCCGGTGCTGATCAGCCTGGGCGTCACGGCGGGCTTCCTGCTGCTGTGCCTCGCGGTGGTCGGCTGGATCTTCCGCACCGGCTGGCGGCTGAAGAATTGAACCCGGCCGACGCCACGGCCCCCGGCGGACGCGCGTCCGATGCCGGGCAGCCCGGGGCGTCGGAAAGCTTCATCGGCTTCGATTCCGCTTGGACCGACAATCCGCGCGCGCCCGGCGCGATCGCGGCGCTCGTCGTCGCGAGCGACGGCACCGCGACCTTCCACCCGCCCCGCCTCTCGCGCTTCGCCGAGGCGCTCGCCTTCATCGACGAGGTCGCTACGGGCTACACGTTGATCGCGCTGGATCAGCCGACGATCGTCCGCAACGCCGCCGGCATGCGCCCGGCGGAACGCGTTGCGGCGGCGGCGATCAGCTGGCTCGGCGGCGGCGTGCAGCCCGCGAGCCGGAGCAAGACCGGCATGTTCTGCGACGCTGCGCCGATCTGGCCGTTCCTCGCGGCACTGGGCGCCGCCGACGATCCGATGGCCGCGCGTGCCGCGTCCAATGGCCGTCATGTCATGGAGGTGTTTCCCGCCCTCGCCATCCCCGCCTTCGACGCGGGCTGCGCGGCGCGCAAGGCCGCGGCCAAGTACAATCCGGCGAACCCGCGCTTCCGGCCCGACGATTGGCGCCGCGTCGCGCGCGCCGCCGCCGCGCAGTTCGACCGCTGGCAACTGGCCGAGCCGGCCTGCTGGTGCCGTGACGCCGCGGCCCTTCTCCGCCCGCGCAAGGCCGATCAGGATAGGCTCGATGCGATGCTCTGCCTCGCCATCGCGCTGCACTGGCGGCTCGCGCCCTCAGCCGAATCGATCATGATCGGCGATCTCGACGACGGCTATATCGTCGCGCCGCTCGCCCCCGCACTGCGGGATCGGCTGACCGCCGCCGCTGCGCTGCGTGGCGTCGCTATCGACGGACGGCCCGCCGCCGTATCCGGCCGCTGAAAGCGGGACGCAGAACGAGGGCGTTGAGGTCGGTCAGCGCATGCGCGGCGATCGGCAGCCACAGGGCGCCGCTGCCGAGATAGAGCACCGTCATCAGCGCCCCCCCGATCGCGGTCGCGACGACACCGACCCGGCCCTGGTAGCGATGCATCGCCGCGAAACAGGCGATCCCGAGGCCGCAGCCGATCGCCGGCACCCCCGTCAGCAGCGTGAGTGCAAGCGGTAGCGCCAGGCGAAAGAACAATTCCTCGGTCACGCCCGCGCTGATCGCGAGCGCGGTCGCCGGCAGCAGTTCGGCATCGCTCGTCGGCATGATCGCGCGCGCGTCGCCCGCGGTCCAAGGCGGGCGCCCGCGCCGCGCCCGCCACCACGTCGCGAACAGCCCGAGCACCGAGCCGCCGGCAAGCCCGGTCGCGACGGTTCCGAAACCGATATCGCCGGGCCGAAGATCGAGCGAGGCGGAAAGCGGCAGGAAGGCGGGGGGAAGCGAAAGCAGCGCATCCCATTGTCCCGCAAGGGCCAGGAACATCAGCGCCGGCAGGCCATAGCCGAGCCACAGGCCGATCGCCCAGCGACCATGCCGTGCGGCGATCGGCACAGGAACCGGCAGCCACAATCGCCCGCGCCACAGCAGGACGACTGCATAGGCGCTCACCAGCGCGGCGAGCGCCAGGATCGTCATCCGTCGAGGCGATGCTCGCCCTTCACCCACCGCACCGTGCCCGACGAGGCGCGCATCACGACGCTTTCGGTCGTCATCTTGCCCTTGCGGCGCTTGACGCCTTCGAGCAGCGACCCGTCGGTCACGCCGGTCGCCGCGAAGATGCAGTCGCCGCGCGCCAGTTCCTTGAGGTCATACTGCTTGTCGAGATCGTCGATCCCCCACTTGCGGGCACGGGCGCGCTCGTCATCGTTGCGGAACAGCAGGCGGCCCTTGAACTGACCACCGACGCAGCGCAGCGCGGCGCAGGCGAGCACGCCCTCCGGCGCGCCGCCCGATCCCATATAGACGTCGATCGTGGTTTCCGGATCGGCGGTGGCGATCACGCCGGCGACGTCGCCATCGCCGATCAGCATGACGCCGACGCCGAGCGCGCGAAGCTCCGCGATCAGGGCCTCGTGCCGCGGGCGGTCGAGCACGCAGGCGATGATGTCGGAGGGCTTGACCCCCTTGGCCGCCGCGATCGCGCGGACATTGTCCGTCGGCGATCGGTCGAGGTCGATGACGCCGTCGGGCAGGCCGGGGCCTACCGCTATCTTGTCCATATAGACATCGGGGGCGTTGAGCAGGCCGCCCTTTTCGGCGATCGCCAGCACCGCGAGGCTGTTCGGTCCGGCCTTGGCGCAGATCGTCGTGCCTTCCAGCGGATCGAGCGCGATGTCGATCTCCGGCCCCTTCCCCAGTCCGACCTTCTCGCCGATGAACAGCATCGGCGCCTCGTCGCGCTCGCCTTCGCCGATGACGACGGTACCGTCCATGTAGAGTTCGTTGAGCGCGCCGCGCATCGCCTCGACGGCGGCGGCATCCGCCGCCTTCTCGTCCCCGCGACCGACCAGCGTGGAGGCGGCGATCGCCGCTGCTTCGGTGACGCGCACCATCTCGAGGACGAGGACGCGGTCGAGGACCTGGCTGGCGGCGGTCATATCTTCCCCTTGGATGTCGATAGCTTTGCGGGCGGCGATAGGCGGGCGCGTTCATCGTGTCGAGGGCATGCGTGGCGGGACGAGGCGGTGCTGTCGTCCCATCCGGCCGACGCGCGCCTTGGCCAGTCATGGATACGCCCGCATTCCGATAAGCCAGGCGGAATGGTCGAGCGCCCACCGCTCGCCGGGCGCGGCAGGCGCCGACGTTTCACGCGACGGTCTGACCGGTCGAATCCAAGAAACACCCATTTTGAGCAATAACCATTGTGGACCTTTTTAATCTCTTTTTCATTCTTTTCCTGATACTTCCAGGACGAAAGGAATTGGGGGGAGCGTCGACACTCGCCCCGGTTTTTCCCTCCGGGCACAGGGCATCTGCACGCGGGAGGGGGGACTGCCGCCCCGTCGACGGCAGTCGGTCATCGTGCGCGATGATCGGGGTTCGGCGGAATCGGGGCGGTGCGGGGGTACCGCCCATAGCTCGGGACGTGCCTCTGTGAAAAACTTGAAGATCGCGGGTAAATTATCTGTCGCATTCGCTATCGCCATTGCCGCACTGGTCGGCCTTGGCGGTTTTTCCATCTACCGATTGTCGGTCGCCGCGGAGCGCGCCGACTATCTCGGTCGCGACCAGGCCACGAAGCTTGGCCTGGAGGACGACGTCAACACCGCAACGTCCGACTTCGGCGCCTATCAGGCGGTTCATCTGCTCGCCAACACACCCGCTCTTCAGCAGGAATATCTCAAGCGCATGAACGAGCGCGCCGCGCTCATCGACACGCGACTGAAGTGGTTGGGCGACAACGTCGTCGCCCCGGGGCCGAAGGAAAAGCTGGACGCCCTGCGGCTGCGCTGGGCCGAGTTCATGAAGACCGTGCCGGCGGGCGTCGCGCTCGTTCAGGCCGGTCGCCACGACGATGCGCTACGCCACTTCCTGAACAATCGCGACGTCTACAATCGCGGCAACACGGCGGCGAGCGAACTCATGGATGCGCAGCGGGCCAATACCGCCAGGATCGCCGAAGAGGCGCAAGCGTCGTACAACACATCGCGGATGCTCCTGATCGTCTCGATAATCGGCGTCGTCGCGCTGCTGGTCGGCTTGATGATGATGCTGATCCGATCGATCGCCGCGCCGCTGCGCACGGTCACGGAAGGGCTGACCGCCCTCGGCGCCGGCAACATGGACGTCGCGATCCCCGATGCGGATCGCACGGACGAGGTCGGCGATCTGGTCACGGCGATGAAGAACCTGCGCGACCAGCTGGCGGCGGCAGAGCGGGCCAAGGCCGAGCAGGCGACGCTGATCGTCGAAAGCGTCGGCAAGGGTCTGGAGGCGCTTGCCACGGGCGACCTGACCACGCGGATCGAAACCCAGCTGACGGGGCCGTTCGCCAAGCTGCGCGAGGACTTCAATCGCGCATTGTCCGCGATGGGCGATGCGATGACCGCGGTGACCGAGGCGACCAGCGGCATCAACAGCGGTGCCAGCGACATCCGCCAGGCGTCGGACGACCTGTCGCAGCGTACCGAGCAGCAGGCCGCCAGCCTGGAAGAGACCGCCGCCGCGATGGACGAGATCACGACCACGGTGCGCCAGACCGCCGCGGGTGCGGTGAAGGCGAACACCGCGGTGGAGGAAGCGCGCGTCGAGGCGGAACAGTCGGGCCGCATCGTCGGCAAGGCGGTCGAGGCGATGGGCGGCATCGAACGCGCGTCGAACGAGATTTCCGAGATCATCAGCGTGATCGACGGCATCGCCTTCCAGACCAACCTGCTCGCGCTCAACGCGGGGGTCGAGGCGGCGCGTGCCGGCGACGCGGGCAAGGGCTTCGCGGTCGTCGCCTCGGAGGTGCGCGCGCTCGCCCAGCGGTCCGCCGACGCCGCCAAGGACGTCAAGACCAAGATCACCGCGTCGACCGAACAGGTCGAGGCCGGCGTCCAGCTGGTCAGCGAGACGGGTGCTGCGCTCAACCGCATCATCGGGCGGATCGGGGAGATCAGCGCGCTGGTCGGCGAGATCGCCAAGGCGGCGGAGAGCCAGGCGACAGGCCTGCAGCAGGTCAACACCGCCGTCAGCGAGATGGACGGCGTGACGCAGCAGAATGCCGCGATGGTCGAGGAAGCCACCGCCGCCGCCCGCTCGCTGTCGGCCGAGGCCGACCAGCTCGCCCGGCAGGTGACGCGGTTCAGGGTCTCGAACGATCGTCAGCCGGCGCCGCCGCCGGTGGTCCACCAGCTGCAGCAGCGCGCCGCCGACGCAGGCCGCAGGATCGCTCGCGCCGCGGGTTCCGGTCGCCGGAGCGGCGGCCAGACGGCTGCCGTCGCAGTGGCACAGGACGACTGGTCGGAATTCTGACCGGCAGCAGGGGCGGCGATCCACGATGGAGCGCCGCCCCGTCCCGTTTCAGAGCGTGATCGCCGCCTTCATGCCGACCACGCCCACGTCCGCCGCCTCACGAATGCCACCTGGCTGGTGGATGTATTGTAGGTTGGGCCTGAGCTCGAGCCAGTCGGTCGGGTGGATGGCGTAATAGACCTCCGCCGCATATTCCGCATCGCGGATCGCCGTGCCCAGGACGGCCCGGTCGGCGGCCGCCGCACGGCCGTTGACGTTGGTGCGCGCAAGTCCGAATCCGAGCACGTCGCCGGGGATCCAGGGCACCAACCCCTTGTAGAACAGCCCTACCGCCACCTGATTGTCGGTCACGGACGTCTTGCGATCGGCCTGCGTGACGTTCGCGAACATCGACAGGCCGGTCAGCGCCTTGCCGTCTTTCGACCTACCGGTCAGCTGCTGCTGCATGGTGAAATAGACGCCATAGCGGCTGTCGTGCCGCAGCGGCGCGAGCCCGGTCACCGCCGCGACATTGCGGTTGAGGTCGAGCAGCACGTCGTCGCCCGCCGCCGTACCGATCCAGCCGCCGATCTTGTACGAGCCGACGTGACCATCGTCGCCACCGTGTGACCAGCCCGTTTCGATCGGGATCAATGTGCCGGTCGCCCCCTGCACATGGGCCACGAAGAAATGCGGATCGAGGTTGCGCGGATTGATCTGATAGGCACCGCCCTGCACGTAGACTCCGCGCGGCAGGTCAATCCGCACCCGCGCGCCCCATTGGCTGACGGGCCAGTTGTACCAGTAATCGCCCGCGAGATTGCCGGGCTGCGCCCCACAGAAGCTGAGGTTCATGAAGTGGCAGGAGAAGACGGCGAAGTCCTCGCCCGGGTTGGTTAGCCCGAGTTTCACCTCCACCGACGGGCCGAGCTTCTGCTCGTACCATAATTGCGTCATGCGCACCGTCTGGCCCCGTCCGTAGATCTCCTGCACCTGCTGCAGCGCGTTGATACCCGCGTCCGCCGTCAGGTTGCTGCCACGCCGCCAGGTCACGGTCGCCTGGAACGCCCCGCCCTTGAGCCCCGCCAACTTTTCCAAGTCGAGCAGCGCGCCGACGTCGAACTGGCCCGTTTCCCGGAACAGCTGCCGCTCGCCGCCGGCAATGTTATAGCCACTTTCGGAGGCGTAGCGTGCACTCAGCCCGATGCCGCGCCGGCCGAGCCGCGTGCGGATTTCCTGCCAGTCGCCGATCAGGCCCGGCGGCGGTGAACTCTGCGTGTCGCCGATCAGCGCCGACGGCGAGGTATCACGCTGCCGGCTGCGCGACACCGCCGTCTGCGGCCGATGCTGCGTGTCGCCGGTGGTCGTGTCGGGATTCTGCTGGCGCGTCTCGGGGGCGGGCGTCTGCTGCGTATCGGCGGGAGCCGGCGCCGGCGCGCCGACATCGACCTGCTGCGCCGACGCGCCGCCGCACCAGGTCGCCGCCGCCAGCGTCATGCCCGCGACCCGCCACAACCGCCTGTCCATCATGCCGCCCCTTCTCCAGCGCCTTTACGCTTGCGTCAGAAGGATAACGGACGATGCCGTAATTGGTTCGCCGGCCGGAACGATCAGTCGCGCAGCAGGTCGTTGATGCTGGTCTTGCTGCGCGTTTGCGCGTCGACGCGCTTGACGATCACCGCGCAGTAAAGGCCGAGGTTGCCGCCGGTCGAGCCGGGTACGACGACGGCATAGGGCGGCACCTCGCCGCGGAACACCTCACCCGTCTCGCGGTCGATGATCTTGGTCGACTTGCCGAGGTAGACGCCCATCGAGAGCACCGCGCCCTCACCGACGCGAACGCCCTCGGCGACTTCCGACCGCGCGCCGATGAACGCACCGTCGCCGATGATCACCGGGTCCGCCTGCAGCGGCTCGAGCACCCCGCCGATCCCCGCGCCGCCGGACAGGTGGACGTTCCTGCCGATCTGCGCACAACTGCCGACGGTCGCCCAGGTATCGACCATCGTTCCCTCGCCGACATAGGCGCCGATGTTGACGAAGCTCGGCATCAGAATCGCGCCCGGTGCCACATAGGCGCCACGGCGCACGACGCTGCCGGGCACGGCGCGAAAGCCCGCGGCGCGGAATTCCGCCTCGCTCCAGCCGGAGAATTTGCTCGGCACCTTGTCGAACCAGTGGCCCGCACCCGGGCCATTGTCGATCAGGGCATTGTCGTTGAGGCGGAAGCTCAGCAGCACTGCCTTCTTGAGCCATTGATTGACGCGCCAGCCGCCCTCTCCATCAGGCTCCGCCACGCGCGCCTCGCCGGAGTCCAGCAACGCGAGCGCGCGGTCGACCGCGCGCCGCGTATCGCCGCCCGTGCCGAAGCCCAGCTGGGTGCGATCCTCCCACGCCGCCTCGATCGTGGTTTCCAGTTCCCGGGTCATAGTGCCTCCGTGACGTGGGTGAGCCACGACGTCAGGTCGTGGACGGTGTAATCGATATGGTCGCGCGCGGCCTCGGGACCCTGTTCGGAGCCGTTGTCGACCCACACCGTGGTCATGCCGATCGCCTTGGCGGGCACGAGGTTGCGCGCCATGTCCTCCGCGAACAGCGCGCGGGTCGGATCGATGCCGAAGGCGGCGCACAGACCGGCGTAGGCGCTGGGGTGCGGCTTGGGCACCAGATCCATCGCGTGGATATCGTGGATCGCCTCGAAGCTTTCGCCCAGCCCCAGCCGGTCGAGCACCTTGAGCGCATAGGGCTTGTCGCCGTTGGTGAAGACGAGCTTGCGGCCGGGGAGTCTGGCGATCGCGGCGGCGAGCGGCGCATCCTGCTCCAGCACGTCCATCTCCACGTCGTGAACGTCGGCAAGGAAGTCGTGCGGATCGACACCGTGTTCCGCCATCAGCCCGGTCAGGGTCGTGCCATGCTGATGAAAATACGCCTTCTGGATGCGCAACGCTTCCGTCGGACCGACGCCGAGCCGGCGGGCGACATAAGCAGTCATGCGCGCGTCAATCCGCGCGAACAGATTGGCACGCGCGGGATACAGCGTGTTATCCAGATCGAAGATCCAGGTGTCGATCGAGGCGAGGCGTGCGAGCATCGCCGCGGCGTCTACGGGGCAGGCGGTCGCCGGGCAAGCGGGCCTTCGCATGAAGTTCCGTCAATGCGCTGTAAACCCCTGCACAGCCATGATAGTAGGCTGTCGACAAGCGTAAGTGGAGTGATGGGGATGCGGGCGGGGTTGCTGCGGTCGGCGGCACTGGGCGGCGCGTTGGCGCTGGGCGCCTGCGGCGGCGGTGGTGGCGGAGGGGTGAACACGATCCCGGCGCCGCCGAGCGCGACGCTGCCGACGCCGACACCCTCGCCCACCCCGGCGCCTACCCCCGCGCCGGCCCCGACGCCCTCACCGTCGCCCACGCCGACCGCGACGAATTATGATACCGCGGAATATCGCGCGACGGTCGGCGCCGTCTCGATGAACGCGCTGGCCGCCTACAACCGGGGCGCGACCGGATTGGGCGTCAATCTCGCGATCATCGACAGCGGGATCGACACGAGCAGCGCGGAATTCGGCAATCGCATCAGCGCCGCGTCGCAGGACGTCGCTGGCAATACCAGCATCAAGGATCAGGCGGGTCACGGCACCGCGGTCGCGTTCACCGCCGCGGGCCGCCGCAACGATACCGGCTCGCAGGGCGTGGCGTTCGACGCGACGCTGACCGTGTTGCGCGCCGACACGCCTGGCAGTTGCACCGCGACGACGACGGGAACGGACTCGCCGTGCAAGTTCAACACGGACGCCATCACGCGCGGCGTCGATGCCGCCCGCGTCGCCGGCGCGCGCGTCATCAACATGTCGCTCGGCGGATCGGCGATGCCGCAGAACCTGATCGATGCGATCGGTCGCGCGACCGCGCAAGGCATCATCATCGTCATCGCCGCGGGCAACGACGGCAGCGACAATCCCGACCCGTTCACCTCGGTCGCGTCCAACCCCGCGGCGCGCAATCTCGTCATCATCGCCGGGTCCGTCGGATCGAACGACGTGCTCTCCACCTTCAGCGACAAGGCCGGCACGGGCGCCACGCATTACCTGGCCGCCGTCGGCGAGCGGGTACGCGCGCCCGATCAGAACAACACGGCCTATCTGTGGTCCGGCACCTCGTTCGCCGCGCCGCAGATTTCGGGCGCGATCGCGCTCCTTGCACAGGCCTTTCCCAATCTCAGCGGTGCGCAGATCGTCGACCTGCTCTTCCGGACCGCGCGCGACGCCGGTGCGGCGGGCGTGGACAGCATCTATGGCAATGGCGTCCTCGACCTGACGCGCGCCTTCCAGCCCGTCGGCACCACCGCGCTTGCGGGGTCGAAGGTCGCCGTCTCCACGACGAGCAACGCGACGCTGTCCGCGCCGATGGGCGATGCGCAGGTCGGAACGCTCGGGGCGGTGATCCTCGACAGCTATGCGCGCGCCTTTGCGATCGACCTTGCTCATACCGTGCAGCGCGGCGCGCCGACCCCGATGCTGACCGGTGCCCTGCAGATGCCGATGCGCAGCCTGTCGCTCGCCAACGCCGGCACGACCGTGTCGTTGACGCTGGCCCCGCGGCGCGACGGATCGGTCGCGGTGCAACGCAGCCTGCTCAGCCAGGACCAGGCGGATACCGCACGGGCGATCGCCGGGTCGGTGACGCAGGCGCTGGGTCGCAACACGCAATTCGGCTTCGCCTTCTCGCAAGGGTCAAACGTGCTGAGCGCGCAGATGGCGGGCAGACGGGAGCCCGCCTTTTTGGTCGCGGGCCAGGGCGGGCTCGGCTTCGAAAGCATGGCCCATGCCGCCGGCTCGCTGCGCCAGCAGTTCGGCCCCGTCGGCATCAGCGCGGGGATCGAGAATGGCGACGTCATCGGCCGCCGCGACCCGTTGCTCGCGGGGCTGCAGGGCTATCGCCGGTCCGGATACGATCGCGCCACGCTGGGCGTCGACGCGCGCTGGCGGGGCGTGACCGCCGGTGTGGCGGCAAGCCGCCTGGCGGAGCGCGACACGCTGCTCGGCGCGCGCTTCGACGGTTCGCTCGGCGCCCCGCAGGCAAAGAGCTGGTTCGTCGACATGGACGCACGCGCCGATCTAGGCGGTGGCTGGACGATCGGCGGCAGCTGGCGTCGGGGTTGGACAACCGCGCGTATGCAGAGCGGGCTTTCCGGCACCGGACAGCTCGCCACGACGGCCTTTGCGGTGGACGCCGGCAAGGACGGCGTGTTCGGCACGGACAGCGTCGGCCTGCGGTTCGCGCAGCCGCTGCGCGTGTCGCGCGGCGGCATCGACTATCGGCTGCCGACGAATTGGGACTATGCCACGCTCACGGTCAGCGACTGGACGATGCAGCGGATGAACCTGGCACCGACCGGTCGGGAACTGGACGTGGAGGCGCGCTATCGCGTGCTGCTCGGCCTCGGCGACGTGCAGGCCAACCTGTTCTGGCGGCGCGATCCCGGCAATGTCGCCAGCCTGCCCGACGATCGCGGCGGAGCGATCCGCTACGCGATCGGTTTCTGATCGGGACCGATTGCAGCCGGCGAACGGCTCCCCATCTTGCCGATCATGACCCGCTTCGCCCTGCTCGATCTGGTGCCCGTCGTCGAAGGCGGCACCGTGTCCCAATCGCTCGCCAATGCCGCCGACCTTGCGCGCCACGCGGAATCGCTCGGCTTCAACCGCTATTGGGTGGCGGAGCATCACGGCATGCGCGGCATCGCCAGTGCGGCGACCGCGGTTGTCATCGCGCACGTCGCCGCCGCCACGCGCTCGATCCGCGTCGGCGCGGGCGGGATCATGCTGCCCAACCATGCGCCGCTAGTGATCGCGGAGCAGTTCGGCACGCTCGACGCGCTGTTCCCGGGACGTATCGACCTTGGCCTCGGTCGGGCGCCGGGCAGCGACCAGCGGGTCGCGCGCGCCATGCGCCGTACGCTCGACAGCGATCCCAACGCCTTTCCGCAGGACGTGCTGGAGCTGCAAAGCTATTTCGCCGACGACGGCCAGACCGGCATCGTCGCCACGCCCGGCGCGGGCGCGAACGTGCCCTTGTGGATCCTGGGGTCGAGCACCTTCGGGGCGCAGCTCGCCGCCGCGCTCGGCCTGCCCTATGCCTTCGCTTCGCATTTCGCGCCGGACGCGCTGGATCAGGCGCTAGCGATCTATCGCCGTGACTTCCGCCCCTCGGCCCAGCTCGCCCAGCCCTATGCGATGGCGGGGTTCAACGTCTTCGCCGCGGAGACAGACGCCGAGGCCGAGCTGCTGGCCAGTTCGCAGCAGCAGTCGTTCGTTGCGCTGCGCACGGGCAATCCGCGCCAGCTGCCGCCGCCGGTCGAGGGCTATCGCGCCAGCCTTGGGCCGCAGGGCAATCAGATCCTCGACCATGTCCTGCAATGTTCCGCGGTCGGATCCCTGGCGACGGTGGCGCGCCAGACCGCTGCGTTCATCGAACGGACGGGGGTGGACGAGATCATGGTGACGAGCGCGATCTACGACCATGCGGCGCGCAAGCGCAGCCTGGCGATCACTGCGGAGGTGATGAGCGGATTGGCGCTGGCGCCGGCGTGACCCGGCCGCCGGCCTAATTGGCGGCCGGTAGCCGCAGCCGGACGAGCAGGCCGCCCAGGTCCTCGCTTTCCTCGAGGCTGACGGTGCCGCCGTAGATTTCGGCCACGTCGCGCACGATGGCGAGGCCCAGGCCCGTGCCCGGCTTGCCCGTGTCGAGCCGCACGCCGCGATCGAAGATGCGGACGCGATCCTCTTCGGGAATGCCGGTGCCGTCGTCCTCGATCATCAGCTCGACGAAGCCGGCCTGCGCGGCGACGGTGACGAATACGCTGCCGCCCCCGTATTTCGCCGCATTCTCGATCAGATTGCCGAGCATCTCGTCGAGATCCTGGCGCTCGACATGGACCTGCAGGTCCTTTGGACCGGTTACGTCGATCCGTACGTGGCGATAGAGGCGCGCTACCGCGCGCTCGACCGATTCGAGGCTCGGCCAGACGTCGGCGCGGCTGTGCGCGGAGCCGCGGCGCCCGACCGCCCGTGCGCGCGCGAGGTGATGGTCGACCTGTCGCCGCATCGTGCGCGCCTCGCGAATGACGGTATCGGCCAGGTCGTCCGCCTGCGCCGTGGCGGCGTTCATGATGACGGTGAGCGGCGTCTTCAGGGCGTGCGCGAGGTTGCCCGCGTGCCGCCGCGCCTCCTCCGCCTGGCGCTCGTTGTGCTCGATCAGCGCGTTGAGTTCCTCCACCATCGGCGCGACTTCGATCGGCATCGCGCTGGAGACGCGGCTCGACTGGCCGGCGCGCATCCGCGCGATCTCCTCCCGCACGCGGCGCAGCGGCCACAGGCCATAAAAGGTCTGCAATGCGGCAAGCACGATCAGGCCAAGCCCGAGCAGCAGGAAGCTGCGCACCAGCGTACGCCGGAGGATCGCGATCTGGGCGTCCAGCCCCGTGCGCGCCTGCGCGACCTGAAAGCGCCAATGGACGTCGGAACCGGGCAATTGCACGTCGCGCTCCACGATGCGGAGCTTCTCGTCCGGGAACTGCGTGCTGTCGTAGACATGCTCGCTGCGATCGTCGTGGTCCGCGCCATAGGCGAGCCGGCGATCCCATAGCGAGCGCGAGGCAAAGGCTTCGCCGATCGGCCGGCGCGGCGCCGAGACCTGCCAATAGAGCCCGGAATTCGGCTCCAGAAACTGCTGGTCCGCGGTGGCATTGCGGCTGAACGCGACTTCGCCGTCAGGATCGATGTAGGCCGACACCAGTAGCGATTTCATGATGTAGGACATGTTCTGGTCGAAGTTGCGCGTCACCGCGTCGCGCAACACCTTGTCCAGCGCATAACCCCCGCCGAGCAGCAGCAATCCGATCCACGCCGCCGCGATCAGGATCATCCGTCGCGACAGCGACCCTGTCGTCCGCGCCCGGCGACGCGGCGGCTCTTCGGCGAGCGGCGGTGACTCGGACATGGAGGTGCCGTCAGGCGTCCGGGTCTTCGAGGCTGTAGCCGAGGCCGCGGATCGTCGTGATCACGTCCTGGCCCAGCTTCTTGCGGATGCGCGTCACGAACACCTCGATCGTGTTCGAATCGCGATCGAAATCCTGGTCGTAGATATGTTCGATCAGCTCGGTCCGGCTGACCACCTTGCCCTTGTGGTGGAGAAGGTAGGAGAGGAGCTTGTATTCCTGCGCGGTCAGCTTCACCGCCTCGCCGGCCTTTGTCACCTTGCCCGACCGCGTGTCGAGCCGGACGTCGCCCGCGGTCAGCTCGCTCGACGCATTGCCCGACGCGCGGCGGATCAGCGCGCGCAGGCGGGCGATCAGCTCCTCGGTCTGGAACGGCTTGGCGACATAGTCGTCGGCGCCCGCGTCGAGCCCGGCGACCTTGTCGGACCAGCTGTCGCGCGCGGTCAGGACCAGGACGGGCGTCGTCTTGCCCTCCTTGCGCCAGCGGTCGAGCACGGTCAGCCCGTCGATCTCGGGCAGGCCGAGGTCGAGGACGATCGCGTCATAGCTTTCGGTGCTGCCGAGGAAGTGGCCTTCCTCGCCATCGGTGGCGAGGTCGATGGCATAGCCCGCGCCCTCCAGCGTATTCTTCAGCTGCTGGCCGAGATTCGGTTCGTCCTCGACGATCAGAACGCGCATGTGATCCCCTGTTCCTAGCGGCCGGTGCGGCCGATGATTTGGCCGGTGCGGCCATCGACGTCGACCCAGACGACGGTTCCATCGCGCAGGAACTTCAGCGTGTAAACGCCACTCGAAAAGTCGAGGTCGAAGCCGAGATACTCATAGCCCTTCATCTGCGGCAGCACGCGCGCCTCGATCACCTTGTTGGGCAACAGGTCGCCACGCCGCCGCGCGTCATAGGCGCGCTCCTGGTCGCTGCGCCGCTGCGGATCGGGCGCCTCGGCGACCGCGGGCGCGGCCGCGAAAAAGAGGAGGGAAGCAAGCATCGACATGAGGGGTGGCATAGGCGGATGGCATTGAACAGCCTGTGAATGGGCCGGGCGAGGTAGGTTCAGGTTGGGGGTGAGCACGATCCAGCAAGATTGACACCGGAAAAGGGAAAAATTGCCGTCCGCCGTTTTGGTTGCGTGGAGCTTCGCGCGCATCCGGGACAAGCCTCCTCGATGCTCCCGTCCCCTGCATGTGCCGGGGTGGATTTCGGCGACCCGCGCTTGCCCCCCTCGCCTGCACCGCCTACCTCGCGCGGCCATGGCTGCCCCTATCCTATCCTACGAAGACCTCGGCCTGATCCAGGGCTCGGGCTGGCTGTTCCGCCATCTCGACATCCATGTCGGCGCGCGCGACCGGCTGGCGCTGATCGGCCGCAACGGGGCCGGCAAGACGACGCTGCTCAAGCTGCTCGCCGGAACCATCGACAGCGACGAGGGGCGCCGCACCATCGTGCCGGGCACCCGCGTCGTGCTGCTGGAACAGGAACCCGACCTGCGCCAGTGCCCGACGCTGGCCGATTACGTGCTGGGCGGCGCGGACGCGCCCGAGCGGCACGAGGCGGATGCGATCGCTGACCAGCTCGGCATCGACCTGTCGCGCGACTCCGCGACCGCGAGCGGCGGCGAGCGGCGCCGCGCCGCGATCGTCCGCGCACTGGCGCAGGACCCCGACGTCCTGCTGCTCGACGAGCCCACCAACCACCTCGACATCGCCGCGATCGACTGGCTGGAAGACTGGCTGAACCGCTGGCGCGGCGCGTTCGTCGTGATCAGCCACGACCGCACCTTTTTGACCCGGCTGACCAAGCAGACCTTGTGGCTGGACCGCGGCCAGATGCGGCGCAACGAAGTCGGCTTCGGCGGATTCGAAGCCTGGACGGAGGCGGTCTATGCCGAGGAACAGCGCGCCGCCGAAAAGCTCGACGCCAAGCTGAAGATCGAGGAGCATTGGCTGCAGCGCGGCGTCACCGGCCGCCGTCGCCGCAACCAGGGCCGTCTCGCCAAGCTCAAGGAGATGCGCGCCACCCGCGCCGCGATGATCGGGCCGCAGGGTGCGGCGAACCTCGTCACCGGGTCCGACGACGCGAAGACGAAGGTGGTGATCGACGCGCTCCACGTCACCAAGGGCTATGGCCCGCGCACCGTCATCCGCGACCTCAACCTGCGCGTCACGCGCGGCGACCGGATCGGCATCGTCGGCCATAACGGTGCCGGCAAGACGACGCTGCTGCGCCTGCTGACCGGCGAGCTCCAGCCCGACAGCGGCGAGGTGAAGCTCGCCAAAACGCTGGACGGCGTCGTGATCGATCAACAACGCAGCCTGATGGCGCCGGACAAGACGGTGCGCGACGTGCTCGCCGATGGCGGCGACTGGATCGACGTGCTCGGCGTGCGCAAGCATGTCCACGGCTATCTGAAGGAATTCCTGTTCGACCCAAGCCTCGCGGAGGCGAAGGTCGGCACGCTGTCGGGCGGCGAACGATCGCGCCTGCTGCTGGCGCGCGAATTCGCGCGGCGGTCAAACCTGCTGGTGCTCGACGAGCCGACCAACGACCTCGACCTCGAGACGCTCGACCTGTTGCAGGAGGTGATCGCCGATTACGACGGCACCGTCCTGATCGTCAGCCACGATCGCGACTTCCTCGACCGAACGGTGACGGTCACCCTCGGCCTGGACGGATCCGGGACGGTCGACGTCGTTGCCGGCGGCTACGAAGACTGGGAACGCAAGCGCAAGCCCAAGGCGGAGCCCAGGAAGGCGAAGGCCGAGGCGCCGCCGCCGCCGCCCCCGCCGCAGGCGCGGACCAAGCTGAGCTACAAGGATCAGCGCGACTACGACCTCTTGCCCAAGCGGATCGAGGAGATCGACCGCATCATCGCCAAAAACGAGGCGACGATGGGCGATCCGGGCCTGTATGCGCGTGACGCCACGGCCTTCGACCGGCTGGGCAAGGAGATCGCGGCACTGCGCGACGAGAAGGACGCGGCGGAGATGCGATGGCTGGAACTGGCCGAGATGGTCGAGGGTATGGGCTGAGAACGCGGTGGCGCCCCTCCCTGTCCGAGGGGCCATCCGGCGATCAGCTTTCCGCACTCCCTTCGATATCGAACAGGTGTCGATACTGGCGCGGCTGCGAGCGGAGGTACTGGTCGGGCGCCTTGACTCGCGCGCCCAGATGCGCTGCCGCGTGCCATGGCCAGCGCGGGTCGTAGAGGATCGTCCGCGCGAGCGCGATCAGGTCGGCGTCGCCCGTGCCGACGATCGCCTCCGCCTGTTCATACTCGGTGATCAGGCCGACCGCGACGACCGGGATCGACACCGCCTGCCTGACCGTGCGGGCGAGTGGCACCTGATAGCTGGGACCGACCGGGATCGCCTGCTTTGGATCGAGACCGCCGCTCGATACATGGATCGCCGCGCAGCCCCGTGCCTCCAGCGCCCGCGCGAACGCGACCGTCTGTTCGACGTCCCAGCCGCCTTCGACCCAGTCCGTCCCCGAGACGCGGACCGTCACCGGCTTTTCGGCGGGGAATGCCGCCCGCACCGCGTCGAACACCGCCAGCGGGAACCGCATCCGGTTCTCGAGGCTGCCGCCGTATTCGTCATCGCGCCTGTTCGACAGCGGCGAGAGGAACTGGTGCAGCAGGTAGCCGTGCGCGGCGTGGATCTGCACCGCATCGAGGCCGAGCCGCGCCGCGCGCCGCGCGCTCTGTGCGAAGGCTTCGACGAGTTCGTCCATGCGCGCCTGCGACAGCGCCGTCGGTGTTTTCTCGCCCGCCGAGAACGGCTGCGCGCTCGGCGCCTCCGTCTGCCAGCCACCGGCGGCATCGGGTGCGATCTGCGCGCCGCCCTTCCACGGCAATTCGGTCGACGCCTTGCGCCCGGCGTGCGCGAGCTGAATCGCGATCGGCATGGCGGAATGGCGGCGGACGGTCTCGAGCACGCGCGCCATCGCGCTCTCGGTCTCCTCGTCCCACAAGCCGACATCGCCGTAGGTGATCCGTCCTTCCGGCACGACGGCGGTCGCCTCGATCGTCAACAGCGCCGCGCCGGACAGCGCGAGCTGACCCAGATGGATCACATGCCAATCCGTCATGCGCCCCTCCTCCGCCGAATATTGGCACATGGGCGCGATGACGATCCGGTTTGCGAGGGAAAGACCCCCGACGGCGAGCGGTTCGAATAATTTGGACATGGCTGCCTCTACGTTCGATACGCGATCCGGTGCCACGGCACGCAAGCGACAAAGCCCGCCAAAGCGGACCATGGATGGTCCGCCCCCGGATGCGGGACCCCTGGAGCCGGAAACGGCATCCGCCGCTCATACCCTTCTTGCGCGGACGGCGGCTGCCGACCCTCGCCAGGCTGCGCCGAGCGGGACATGTTCGATACGCCCTTGGCATCGATCACGTGCCGCGGGGGCGTACCTTACTCCGTTTCCAGCTTCATGCCGTGCGGCGTCGGTTCCGCGTGAACTTGGTCGAGCTGGGCAAGCAGGTCGTCGAACGCACGATCGTCCGCGAGCGGCACGATGCGCCGGAAGCCGGAACCCAGGACATCCAGATCGCGCTGAGTCAGAAAGCCGACAGCCACTATCCGATCATTCGCCATCGTCATCTCCTTTCTCGCAGGAAGGGAACACCTGCCGGGGCGAAACGGCCTTCGCCCCGTCAAAAAAAGTAGCTTCGGCGCCCGCGCGACCGTGGTCCCGGTCGGCCTGTCGCGTGGGCGGATGAAATTCGCGTCATGCCGCCGCCGATGGCTCGACGCTGTCCGGACGCATTCCTAACTTGGATCGATGAGCGCAACGACGTACCGGCGGGTGGTGTATCGCAGCAGGGCGCGGGACGGCGCAGGCAACCGCGATCTGGCTGGCATCCTTACCCAGTCCCGCAGCAACAACGGCATCGATGGTCTTTCGGGTTTGCTCTGGACCGACGGCACGCACTACGTCCAGTTGCTCGAAGGGCCGCCCGAAAGCGTCGCGACGACGTTACGGCGCATCCTCGCCGATCCGCGCCATGAACAGATCCGTTTCCTCAGCGACGCGATCGTGGACGTGCGTGCTTTCGGGGACTGGACGATGGCCAATCTGCCCGGAGACAGGGAGACCGTGCCGGCCGAGCGGATGCGGATCGCGCTCGACGGTGCGCCGCCCGACGTACAGGCGCTGTTCGTGCCGCTGGCCGCCGCCTGACGCAAAGCCTCGCATCCGCGGCCGCGACGACGGCGGGCGCCGCCGATCGCCGGCGTCGGGAGTCAGAAGCTGCGGGGATCCGGGCCGATGCGCTCCTGCCGGTCGAGCGCGTCGATCGCGGCGATGTCGTCTTCATCCAGGGCCAGTCCCGCCGCCGCGACATTGTCGGCGAGATGGTCCGGGTCCGCCGCCTTGGGAATGACGGACAGGCCGTGCGCGAGATGCCACGCCAGAATGACCTGCGCCGGCGATCGGCCGTGCTTCCCCGCGACGGCCGCGATCGCCGGATCGCGCAACAGGTCGCCGCCCTGGCCGAGCGGGCTCCAGCTTTGCGTGACGATGCCATGCTTCTCGTGAAACGCGCGCTCCTCCCGCCGCTGGTGACGCGGATGGAGTTCGATCTGATTGACGGCGGGCATGACCCCGGTGGCGTCGGCGATCTGCTCGAGATGCTCGGGCAGGAAATTGGACACACCGATGGAGCGTGTCCTGCCCGCGTCGCGCAAGTCGACCAGCGCCTTCCACGCATCGACATACCGGTCTTGCGCAGGCGAGGGCCAATGGATCAGGTACAGGTCGACATGGTCGCGCCCGAGCAGCGCTAGGCTCTCGTCCAGCGCCGCCTGCGCGTCGCCCTGGCGATCGTTCCACAATTTGGTGGTGAGGAAGGCGTCCGAACCCAGCATCCCTTCGCCGACGCCGCGCTCGTTGTGGTAGATGGCGGCCGTATCGATCAGCCGAACGCCGGCATCGAGCGCGCGGCGCACCGCCGCCGCTGCCTGGGTGTCGGGGATCTGATAGGTACCGAAGCCGAGCCGCGGCATGGTGCGGCCGTCGTTGAGCTGGAAATCGTCCATGTGCGGCCAAGCGCGCCAGTCGCGCCGCGGTTCCCCCGCGCCGGACGGCGGCCACCGCCATGCCCCGTGCCGTTCTCCCCTTTCCTTCGATCGCGCGATCGGCCAAGCCCCACGCCCATGTTCGAGAAGATACTGGGCGTCCTCGCCACCTTCACCATCGGCGTGATCTCCGGCGGCGGCTATGTCGGCATCGCGCTGCTCATGGCGATCGAGAGCGCGTGCATCCCGCTGCCGTCCGAAATCATCATGCCGTTCGCCGGGTACCTCGTCTCAACGGGGCGGTTCGACCTCTATCTGGCCGCGACCGCCGGCGCGATCGGCTGCAACCTGGGGTCGATCGTCGCCTATGAGATCGGCAAGCGCGGCGGACGCACGGTGGCCGAGCGCTGGGGCCGATATCTGCTGATCGGACCGGGCGAACTCGACGCGGCGGACCGCTTCTTCGCACGCTGGGGCGGGATCGCGGTGCTGATCGGCCGGCTGCTGCCGGTGATCCGCAGCTTCATCGCCTTCCCCGCCGGCGTCGCGCGGATGCGGCTGGTGCCGTTCCACGTCTACACGTTCATTGGGTCATGGCCGTGGTGCTTCGGCCTCGCCTGGGTCGGTATGCAGCTCGGCGACAAGTGGAACAGCGACCCGCGCGTCAAGGCGGCCTTCCACCGCGCCGACCTGCTGATCGGCATCATCCTCGTCGTGCTGGTTGCCTTCTACATCTGGCACCGCATCCGCGGCCTCAGGCGCGCCTGACGCGGTCGGCAAGCCAGCCGAGCATCGGCAGCGCGAGCGTCGCCCAAAGGGCGAATCCGTACCAGGGGCGCCAGCCGAACCACTCGCTCGCGACGGTGCGCAGGTCACCGTGCGCGAAGCGATCGGCGAGCACGCCGTCCCACACTGGAAAGGGCGTCGTCGGCGGCGCGAATATCTCCGCGGACGCGATCGCGGCGTTAAGCGCGATCGACACTGCGAGTAGCGCCGCAGCGGCTCCACGCATCCAGCCGCGGGGCAGCGCCGCCCACAGCGCCGCGAGACCGATGGCGAGCGGGCCGGCCGCCGGTATGGCGAGGCGGGGTCCCGTGGTATTGCCGCCCTGCCAATAGACATAGGCGGCGTTGACGAGCAGCGCGATCGCCGCGCTAGCGAGACAGGCGACCGCCAGCGCGCGCTGGCGGGGCGACGCGGTCATCAGCGCCAGCCCTGCCGGCGCGATCACCAACAGCGGCGCGACCCAGATCAGGCCGATCTGCCGGCCGAACAGGATCAAGGCCAGCGCGCGCGGCTGGGGCCAGCCGAGCCCGAACAGGCCGCTATGCATCCCGTCCCATCCGACGACGCCCGCATAGCCCACCCGGAACGGATCGCCGAGGACGAGCGCGTTGTACGCGATCAGCGGCAGCAGGGCGGCAACACCGCTGAGCACGAAGGTCGCCGTCCACGCGATCGTGTCGACGCGCAGGCGCGCGCGCCACAAGGCGGGCACCGCGATGGGCAAGCCGGCGAGGATGGCCTGATGCTCGATCCCCACCGCCCAGCCGAGCGCGAGACCCGCCAGCGCCGCATGGATCCTGCCACCGTCGGTGCCGCGCACGATCGCCCACACGGCGATCGCGTATAAGGCCGCAACAGGCGCGTGGCCCATCACCGTCGTCGACCAGCCCCAGATCGGCGTCCCGAGCGCGAAGCCCAGGCTGGCGAACAGCGCCGCCGCCGCGCTGCCTGTCAGGATCAGGCCCATGTCGAACAGCGCCACCGCCGCCAGCGCGGTGAGCACCGCAGCGCCGCTCGCCGCCGCCAGCCGGGTCCGCAGCCGGAGCATGCGCTCGAAGTCCGGGCCAACCGGAAAGGCGCCGAAGTCGGTGCCCCGCCGGCCCGTCACCGCGTCCGCCACCGTGACCGCGGGGAGCGCCATCACCGTCATGCCCGGCGCCTTGTCGAGGTAGTAATGGCCGTCGAACATCGCCTTGTCGATCGTCAGCGTCTGATAGCGGTCGATCGCGCCGTGCTCGCCCTCGGCCAGGCTCATGGCGGCGAACATGCGCGTCGCGTTGTTGGGGTTGAGCTCCCACGATCCGAACCAGGCGCAACTGAACCAGACCAGCGCGAACAGGACGATACGGACGCCGCGCACGCTCGTGTCAGCCAAACAGCCAATGGCCGAGCATCCGGCCGAAGGGGAAGGTGAAGACCCCGGCGATCAGTAGCGCGCCCGTCACCATGGCGCGGACCGCGCCCCGATGCCGCGCGACGCGATGCGTGCGCGCCGACCACCATAGCAGCGGAACCTGCACCAAGGTGAAAGCGGAGAGCAGATGGATCGCGCTGAAGCCCCCGTGATTGGTCTGGCGGATGCCGAACGAGAGCAGCGCGGTCAGCATCATCGCGACGACCCAGATCGTGCCCAGCCGGCGGTGCCGCGAGTCCCCACGCCGCCCCAGCAGCATGACCGGCGTCAGCGCGAGCGCGACGAGGATCGTGAGAAGATGCGCCCAGACCACAGGTGGCACGCGAGGCCATTCGCCATGGCCGCGCGCGATGGCGACGAGCACGACGGCAAGCAGCATTGCGGCGGCATAGGCGAGGATGCGTTCGTAGCGGTCTGCGGCGAGCGGCGGCGATGCGGCGCGGCTGACGGAAACGGTGGTGGCCATGATACGAGTCCCCCCGGTCTCATCGATCTCGGGCGGATCCTATCGGGCCAAGCAGCCAGCGGGAAGAGCCGCCTCCCGTTCCGCCGTCATGACAGATACGGCCTCGGTGCCTTTGCGGCGCTGGCTGGGCCCATCATGTCCCGTCGTCTGGCGGCACGTCACGCCGTGTTTCACGGCCGTCCGAGACCGGTCGCAGTCGTTGCGAGAGGGACCCCGCAACGTATGTATTCCGCAGGCAACGCGCGTGGGCTGCCAGCGCGATACGCTGCGCCCCGCTCAGGGGATGCGCGCTTCTTCCGCCTTTTGCTGCTGCCGCTCGGCGCGCGCCGCCCGCGCAGCCTGCGCGAAACAGCCGGACTGGCCACTCGCGCCGACGACGGAACAGCTGCCCGTACTCGAAACGCCGACGCCGGTGTCGAGCACGCCCTGCGCACGCGCGGCCCAGCTCTGGTTCTGCGGCGTCACCTGGAATTCGCGCAGTTCCTTGGGGACGCGATATTGCTCCTGCGCGCTGCGGCGCTCGCACACGACGATCTCGTCGCCGTTGGTGTTCGTCGGACAGCGCTCGTTGCCGTAGAGGACGAGCACGCCGTTGATCGGCGCCCGCTTGGCGACCTCCCCAGGCTTTTCCGCGGGCTTCAGCATAACCGCGCCGGGCAGCGCCGGGGTGGGCGACACCTGCGTCGCGGCCGGCGCGGCCGCCGGCGCGGCTTGGGGTTGCGTCACCTGCTGCGCGAGCGCGGGCGAGCCCGCAAGCATCAGCGCCAGGATCGCGATGGACATGGTTCTTCTCCCGTCAGATCCGCTTGGCAGCGGCGATCGCGGCCTTGCAGCCGAGCCGGATCAGCCCGAACATCACCGGATAGGCCACCGCATTCTCCGCGCCCGCACCGATCGCGTGGTCGCGATGCTCCAGCTCTTCCGCCTGGAAATCGGCGATCGCGCCGGCGAGTTCGGGGTCGCTGTCGCCCAGCTCGTCGCGCTGTGCCTGATAGTGTTTGTCGATTTCCGTCTCGACCGCGGCGGTGCAGGCCATCGCCGCCTCCGGCCCCATCGCCGCGGTTACGGCACCGAGCGCGAAGCCGGCGACGTTCCAGAACGGCTGCATCAGCGTCGGGCGCACGCCGCGATCCGCGATCATCCGGTCGAAGAAGGCACGGTGGCGCTCTTCCTGCACCGCCATGTGGTGGATCGCACGGCTCGCCGGGTGGCGATCGCCCAGCACCGCAAGCTGCCCGGCATAGATGCGTGTCGCGCCATATTCCCCCGCCTGGTCGACGCGGATCATCGCCTTCACCGGCTCGCGCCGGTCGCCGGGCTTCCAGCTGGCTTTGCTCATCGGCTCTTCCTCATCAGCATCAGGATGGTGAACGCACCACCGAGCGAGAAGATCGCGTTGAAGCCGGCGAGCGAGATGCCGGCCAGCGTCCACTGCGGCGCGTCGCAGCGCACGACCGGCGCCCTCATCAGCGCGGCGAGCCGGTCCGCCGCGTTCATCCCGCGCATGTCGACCGTCGAGGTGCAGGCGGTGAAGCCGTTCCACCAATGATATTCGACACCCGCATGCGCGACGCCGATCGCGCCGGACACGGCGATCAGCAGCGCGGCGAGGATGACGAAGGCCTTGGCGACGATCCGCTGCGGCACGGCGAAGGCGAGCAGCGCGAAGGGCAGCGCGGCATAATGCGGCCAGCGCTGCCAGTGGCACATCTCGCACGGATAGAGATGGCCAAAGATCTGCGAGCCCCAGGCGCCGGCGAGCAAGGCCGCCGGGATCAGCAGCGCCAGCAGGCGCGCGAGCCGTTCGTTGCGGGTCATCGCCGGCCGGTCACTGCGCGGTCGCGGCGGGCGGCGTCTTGACGGGGCGCGGCTTGGTTGCAGCCGCGATCTGCGCCGGTCCGCCAAGCCGGGCGATCGTCTTCAGCGCGTAATAGAGCTGGAAGTCGTCGATCCCCTGCTTCTTCAGCTGCTCCGCCGTCATGCCGAAGCGCGGATCGTCCTTCGTGTCCTCTTCCAGGATCTTGTCGTCCGCCTTGACCTCGTTAATCAGGTGGCGCCGCAGGTCCGCCTCGCGGAAGACGGGGCGCGACTTGAAGTCGGGATCGCTGATCTCGGGTACCTTGATGTCCGGCACGATACCGCCTTCCTGCACGCTGCGGCCCGACGGCGTATAGTATCGCGCCGTCGTCAGGCGCAGCGCGGTCTTCGGGCCGAGCGGCAGCAGCGTCTGCACCGAACCCTTGCCGAACGTCCGCTCGCCCATGATCAGCGCGCGGTGATGATCCTGTAGCGCACCCGCGACGATCTCGGAGGCGGAGGCGGTGCCGGGATTGGTCAGCACGATCACGGGAAGGCCGTGCGCATCGTCGCCGGGCTTGGCGAAATAGCGCTCGATGTCGCTCTTCTCGCGGCCGCGCTGCGAGACGATCTCGCCATGGTCGAGGAAGGCGTCGCTGACCGCGATCGCCTGCGTCAGCAGGCCGCCGCCATTGTCGCGCAGGTCGACGACATAGCCGAGCGGGCGATGCCCCAGGCTCTTGTCGATCGCCATGATCGCCGCACGCGTGTCGGCGCCGGTGTTTTCGGAGAAGGTGTTGATGTTGATGTAGCCGACGTCGCCACGGACTTCCCACTTCACCGGCTTCTGGACGATCACCTCGCGGTTCATCGTGACGTCGATCGGCTTGTCGGTGCCGGGGCGCACGAGCGTGAGGCTGATCTTGGTGCCGGGCTTGCCGCGCATCAGGCCGATCGCCTCGTCCAGCGTCTCGCCGTAGATCAGCTTGCCGTCGATGTGCGTGATATAGTCGCCGGACTTGACCCCGGCGCGATAGGCGGGCGTGTCCTCCTGCGGCGCGACGACCTTCACCGCGCCGTCCTCCATCTGCACCGTCAGGCCGAGGCCGCCGTAATTACCCTCCGTCTGAATGCGCAGATTGTCATAGTCGAGCGCGTCGACATAGCTCGAATGCGGGTCCAGCGCGGCGAGCATGCCCTGGATCGCACCCTTGATCAGCGTCTTGTCGTCGACCTTGTCGACGTAATCGGCCTTCACGCGGTTGAACACGTCGAGAAACTGGTCGAACTCGCGATAGGTGTCGGTGTCGACGGCGGCCATCGCCTGCGTCGCGAGCGGGATCAGGCAGAGCGAGCCGACAATCGCGGTCGCGGTAAGCAGCGGACGGGCCATCGAAATTCCTGAAGGCACTGAAAAGCGTCGGTCACCCTAGCCGAGTTCTGGCCGCAATCAAAGCGCGCGCCCGGCTTAACCGCGGCTGAGCGGGCACATCAATCCAGCAGCGCGACGATATCCACGGGCCGGCCCCGGCGGCGCAACTCCACCGAGATTTCCGGCTCGTCGCCGCCGCGCGCCCGGCCGATGATCGCCCCGGCCGCGACCCGCACACCGGGCTTCACCGCCGTGGCGGCCAATCCCGTGACGAGGCTGGTCCAGCCGTCGCCGTGATCGAGGATGACGATCGTGCCATAGTCGCGGAAACGCCGGGCATAGCGCACGATGCCCGCTGCGGGCGCGACGACCGTGGCGCCGGGCTGCACGACGAAGGTCAGGCCGCGCGCGCGGACGCCGGCCGCGGACAATTCGTCGAATCCGGTGACGAGCCTTCCCCGCACCGGGAGGCGATAGACACCCGTCGGATGGGCCGGCGCGGTGGCGCCCGGGGCGAGCGGGCGCGGCAGTGGCCCGGGCAAGGCGGCGAGGTCCGAGGCGGTCGCCTGCGCATCGTCCGCCTGCGCCAGCCGGTCGACCAGATCGCGCGCGCGTTCGCCCAGCGCCAGCGCGCGATCCTCCTCGCTCATCGCGTCATGACCGAGCGTCCGGCTGCGTGCGCGATGCACCGCCTCGAGCGCGGCGAGCTGCGTTCGATCCGCCTCCAGTCGTGCCCGGCCCTCGCGCAGCGCGCCCTCGGCGAGTGCCGCCTGCGCCTGCAGCGCCCGTGTCCGGTCGATCGCGCTGCGGACCTGCACCGTCGCCGCGCGTATCGCCGGCAGGGCGCCGCCCAGTACCGCCCGGACGTGGACGAGGTCGTCGACCGATCCGGGCTGGGCGACGGCGACGATCGCCGGTCGACGCGCCAAGGCCTGCAGCGCCGCGAGCAATCGCGCCACCGGCGCCTGCCGCGCCGCCAGATCGGCCCGCTGGCGTGCGAGCAGCAGCGCGACGAGTTGCCGGCGCGCCTCGGCCGCCGCCAGGTTCGCCTCCGCCGCGGTCACGCGCGCGGCCAGCGCCGCCTCCTGCGCCCGTGCCCGATCGGCGGCGTTGCGCTCGGCGGCGGCGCTTCGGCCGAGCGCCCGCGCACGCGCGACCGCCAGCGCCGAGTCGCGTTTCGCCGCGGCCAGACGATCACGCTGCTGGTCGAGCGACTGGCCGGTGGCGACGACACTGCCGGACAGGAGCAGAGCGGCCGGAAGCCACAGGAACACGCGGCGGAACGGCATGCGCGCTGGCATCGGGCGCGGCGCTGCGCGCGCGTCGCGGTCGGCCAGCCCCATCACGCGCCGTTGCCCCGCTATCCTGCCGCCGATCGGATGAAACGCCCCCCGCCCCCCGGCCATGCCTATCCCTCCCGGTGATAGGGGTGGCCGGCTAGGATGCTGGTCGCGCGGAACAGCTGCTCTGCCAGCATCGCGCGCGCCAGCATATGTGGCCAGGTCGCGCGGCCGAACGAGACGAGGAGGTCCGCCTCGGCGCGCTCGGCATCGCCGAAGCCGTCCGCCGCGCCGATCAGGAAACGCGTCTCACGCACCCCGTCGTCGCGCCACCGGTCGAGCCTGCGCGCGAAATCGATCGATCCGAGCATGTCGCCCTTTTCGTCGAGCAGCACGCGCCGCGTCTGCGGTTCGAGCGGCGGTATCCGTCCGCCGGTATCGGGCAGTTCGGTGACGCGCGTCGGCCAGGCGATCCGCTTCAGATAGCGGTCGACCAGCTCGGCCTCGGGCGAGCGCCCGATTCGGCCGCGCGCGACGATATGGAGAAGAATGGCTAGGCCTGGGGTTGCGGCGCGGCCGGAGCCTCGCCGAACTGCCACATGCGCTCCAGATTGTAGAAGGAGCGCACTTCCGGCCGGAACAGGTGGATGATCACGTCGCCCGCGTCGAGCAGCACCCAGTCGGCCGCCGGCAGACCTTCGATGCGCACGATGCGGCCGCACTCCGCCTTGATCTTTTCGGCCAGCTTCGTCGCCATCGAGGCGACCTGCCGCGTCGAGCGGCCGCTGGCGATCACCATATAATCCGCGATCGACGACTTGCCGGCGAGCGGGATGGATACCGCTTCCACCGCTTGATCGTCTTCGAGGGAGGTCATGACAAGCCGATGCAGCGCCTCGACCTCTGCGGGATCGGACGTCGGAACGGCATGGGGGGTAATCGCCAAGTTAGCTCCTGGGTTGCTGGGCCGGTTGGCGCCGGTGCCAGTCGGGATCGGCCGCGCGGGCCGCGGTCGCGGACGTCGGGTCGGGGCGGAAGTGCAGCAGCACGAGGGCCGGCAATCTCCACGTCGTCCAATCGCTCGCCTGGTCTGCGGGCCGTTGGAAGCGTCGCAGCCAGCCCATCGCGACGCTCGCGAGGGCGTCGTCGTCATACCCCGGACGCGCAATGACCGCAATCGGCATCGTGCGCGCGATCTCGCGCCAGCCACGCCAGCGATCGAACTGCGCCAGATTGTCCGCGCCCATCAACCAGATGAAGCGCCGCTTGGGATAGCGGCGGCGGAGTTTGCGCAGCGTGTCGAGCGTGTAGCGCGTGCCGAGACGTACCTCGATGTCGCTCGCGCGGATCGGCGCGCGGCGCGCCATTTGCCGCGCCGAGGCGAGCCGCGCGGCAAAGGGCGCCATGTCCGGCGCGCCCGCCTTCAGCGGATTGCCCGGCGATACCAGCCACCAAGCCTCGTCCAGGTCGAGCGCGCGAATCGCCGCCAGCGTGATGCCGCGATGCCCGCGGTGCGCCGGGTTGAACGATCCGCCGAGCAGGCCGGTGCGGGTCAAGGTTCCAGCTGCCAATCCTCGCGGTCGTGGTGGACGCGGATGACCTCCACCGTATCGTTCTTGATGCGGTAACGGATCAGATATGGCGTGTCGAATACACGCAGGATGCGTTGGCCATCGCTATGAGGCCGGCCGCCGCGCGGAAAATCTTCCAAGAAACGTGCGCGATGCCGTGTCGCGCCGACGATCCGCAACGCCGTCGCAGGCGTGGCATCCTGCTCCAACCAGTCGCTGATGCCGCGGACATCCTCAACAGCCAGGGGTGACCAGCTTATCCGCATCGCGCCCGATGCTTCGCGATCATCGCGTCGAGCTCAGCCATCACCTGTTCGTGAGGCACGCCTTCACCGCGATCGAGCGAATCGATCCCGGCCTGAATGAACGCATCAAAGTCCGCATCGCTTTCTGCCGCACGGCGGATCGCCTGCGCCATGAAATCCCGGCTGCTGATCCCGCGACGCATCGCAACACGATCCACCAGCGCCATGGTTTCGGGATCGACATCGGTCGTTACGGGAAGAGCATCTGCCATGAGCTGAACATAGGCCGTCTCGCGACCCGGCTCAACTCAACCGCGCACCTGCCCCGTGCCCCTGCCGATCCATTTGTAGGTCGTCAGCCCCTCCAGCGCGACCGGGCCGCGCGCGTGGAGGCGACCGGTGGCGATGCCGATCTCGGCGCCCAGGCCGAACTCGCCTCCGTCCGCGAACTGCGTCGAGGCGTTCCACAGCACGATCGCCGAATCCACGCCTGACAAGAAGCGCTCGGCGACGCCTTCGTCCTCGGCGACGATCGCATCGGTGTGGTGCGACCCGTGCGCGGCGATATGCGCCATCGCCGCCGCGATCCCGTCGACGATCGCGACGGAGACGATCGCATCGAGATATTCCGTGTCCCAATCCTCCGCCGAGGCCGCCGGCAGCCCGGGGACCAAAGCCTGCGCGCGCCCGTCGCCGCGTACGACGCAGCCAGCATCGCGCAGCGCCGTGATCAGGCCGCCCGCGTCGGGGAAGGCGCGGTCGATCAGCAGCGTCTCCATCGCCCCGCAGACACCCGTGCGGCGCAGCTTGGCGTCGAGGACGATGCGTCGCGCCATGCCGGGCTCCGCCGACCCGTCGACATAGACGTGGTTGATCCCGTCGAGGTGCGCGAGCACCGGGACGCGCGCCTCCGCCTGCACGCGCGCGACCAGGCTCTTGCCGCCGCGCGGGATGATCAGGTCGATGGACCCGTCCGCGCCCAGCATCGCCCCCACGGCGGCGCGGTCGGCGATCGGCACCAGCTGCACCGCGTCAGCGGGCAGGTTCGCGTCCACGAAACCCCGAAGCATGGCGGCGTGGATCGCGGCATTGCTGTGCGTCGCCTCGCTGCCGCCGCGCAGGATCGCGGCATTGCCGGCCATCACGCACAAGGCCGCCGCGTCCGCGGTGACGTTGGGCCGCGATTCGTAGACGATGCCGATGACGCCGATCGGCACCCGTACGCGGCACAGGTCCAGGCCGTTGGGACGCGTCGTGCGATCGATCACCTGGCCGACCGGATCGGGGAGCGTCGCGACCGCCTCCACGCCCGCCGCGATCGCGGCGACGCGCCCGGCATCCAGCCGCAGCCGGTCGAGCATCGCCACCGTCAGCCCGCGCGCCTCCGCCGTCGACATGTCCTGCGCATTGGCGGCGAGGATCGCCGCCTCGTCGTCGCGCAGCGTCGCCGCCGCCGCGCGCAACCCCGCCGCCCTGGCGGACGTCGACATCCTCGCGAGCCCGGCGGCGGCGTCACGGGCGCGGCGTCCCAGATCGGCGATCAGCGATGCGGCATCGGTCATGCCTCTCGCGCTATCACGCCCTTCCCCCTTGCGCCACGCCCCGCGCCTTGCCACGCTCGCGCCATGTCGGGGGATATCGCAGCAGCAGCGGACATCATCACGGGCGCGCTCACCGCGCGCAGCGTGGAGCCGTCCGCGGGGGAAGGCCATGGCCATGGGGACGGCCTGTGCCTCAATTGCGGGACGCGGCTGATCGGCGCGCATTGCCACGCCTGCGGCCAGGCGGCGCACGTCCACCGTTCGATCGGGGCGATCGGGCATGAGATCGCGCACGGCGTCTTCCATTTCGAGGGGAAGATCTGGCGCACCCTGCCGATGCTGGTGACGCGGCCCGGCGACCTGACCCGCCGGTACATCGCCGGGGAGCGCGCGCGCTTCGTCTCGCCGCTCGCGCTATTCCTGTTCACCGTCTTCCTGATGTTCGCGACGATCAGCGCGCTCGGTGGGGACATCGCCGAAATCGTGTCGCCCGAATCGATGGGCCGCAACGTCGTCACCTTCGCCCGCGGCATCGACAAGGCGCAGTCGAAGCTCGAATCGCTTGAAAAGCGCCGCGCCAGGCAGGTCGCCGCCGGCGAGGCGACCGCGGAAACGGACCGCGACATCCGCGCGCTGCGCACCACGATCGATGCACTCAAGCGCACCCCGCCCGGCGCGAAGACGCAGGCGGGCGACGATCTCCCGTTCACCATCACCAATTTCAAGACCGGCTGGGCGAGCCTCGACCACGGGATCGACAAGGCGAACAAGAACCCCGGCCTCGCGCTCTACAAGCTGCAATCGAGTGCCTATAAGTACAGCTGGCTGCTGATCCCCCTGTCGACGCCGTTCGTCGCGCTGCTGTTCCTGTGGCGGCGGCGATTCGGGCTGTACGACCAGGCGATCTTCGTGACCTACAGCCTGGCCTTCATGATGCTGATGGTCATCGCGCTGATGCTCGCCGGCGTCGTCGGGCTGGGGGGCGGATGGATCGCCCTGGCCGTGCTGATCGTGCCGCCGCTGCACATGTACAAGCAGCTGAAGGGTGCCTATTCGCTGCGCCGCTTCTCCGCGCTGTGGCGGACGGTGGCGCTGCTCGTCTTTGCCTGGACGGCGCTACTCGCATTCGTCACGCTCCTGCTGCTCCACGGTCTGACCGACTGACGCCGCCGGGCGGCCCCGCGATCAGGGACAGGATCGCCAGCATTCCCGCGACCGCGGCGGCCAGCCAGATCGCATCCGCGCCGCACCAACGCCGCGCCGCCGCACCGGCGGCCGCGCCGGCGGTCAGCGCGGTCCAGAGCGCGAGATGCGGGAGCCAGCCCCAGGCATCCTCGCCGCGGACCAGCGCCGCGATACGCTGGCCGAGGCGGACCAACGTACCCGTCATGTACGTCAGGCCCACCGTCACCTCGCCTTCGTGCGCGAAGATGGCATTCTCCGCACCCATCGCGACCGCGAGGACGAAGGCGGCGGCGATCCCGCCGGCCCGTCCCTCGACCACCGCCGCCGTCGCCAGCAGCAGCGCGACCAGGACGAGCACGGCCGGCGCCCGGCGCGCTCCTGCCGCCTCCGCCACCACGCTGCCGCCCGTCACGCCGAGGACGAACGTCGCGACGAGGCCACCGGCGATCGCGGCGGCATGGGTCTGGCTCGCCAGCCCGATGCCGAGCTGCGTCGAATTGCCGCTCATGAACGACACGAAGAACCCACCCAGCGCGAGGAAGCCGACCGCGTCGACATAACCCGCCAGCGCGGCCAGTCCGATCGCCAGCATCCGGAGCCGCCGCGGATAGCGTCGCATCCGGCGCGCGCCGTCAGCGCAGCTTGGCGATCGACAGCCCGTCCGCCTTGGCCCGCTCCTTCACCGATTCCTCGCTACGGGTCAGCGCCTTGGCAATCGCCTTCAGCGCCATGCCCTTTTTGGCGAGCGTGTGCAGCTTCTGGACCTCGTCGGGCTTCCAGGGCTGGCGGTGTCGTTCGAAGCGTTCGGCCATGGCGGGCATGGTAACGCGGTCGTGGCGCCGCGTCACCGTCGCATGCATCCCGGGTCGACGCGGCGGTCAAGGCCGGGCTCGACGCGCTCAGCGACGCGCCTCGCGTGCCAATCGCGCGTCGAGCCCTGAGCGCCCCGTCGCCGCATAGTCGCGGCACGCGGTCGGCGACGTCAGGGGCTTCGCCCCGGCCAGCCGCTGATAAAGGTCGCTCGCACCGGGATGCCTCGTGATGATCAGGTCGCAGGGCAAGGCGGCGACCCGGGCCAGAGCCACGCGGAACGTGCGGACATAGGCTGGGTGATCGGTGAAGCGATAGGCGTCCGTCGACACCGCGCTGACGCTGTCGGCATAGGCGACGCGGCGGCAGGCGCGCCCGGCGCAGCTCGTCCACGTCCAGGACGTGCTGCCCGGCGCGTAGCCCGGCGTGCTATGGGCGGTGAGGCGGAGCGATCCGAGTGTCACGGCCTCGCCGTCGCGGATCACGCGATCGACCTCCGTCCCCGCGAAGGGCGGCAGCGTGCCGCCGCGTTGCGGATCGGTCGCGGTCGGTTGCCCGCGCTCCAGCGCATGGCGTTGCGCCGCGGTGGCCACGACGCTCGCACCCGTCGCGCGGCGCAACGCGGCGAGGCCGCCGACATGATCGGCATGCTCGTGGCTCGCCAGCAGCAGTTTGACGTCGCGCGGCGCCAGGCCGAGCCGACGGATATTGGCAAGGATCGCCGGCGCCGCCTCGGCGGTCGCGGCATCGATCACCGCGGCGCCGCGGTCCCCCGCGATCAGCAGCACCGTGATGCCGCACGTGCCGATGTCATAGACGTTGGCGAAAATCCGCACCGGCGGCGCCGGGTCGCTCCACCCGTCCTTGCCCGCACAGGCGGCGCGATGCGTCGCGAGGGGGGCCGGATGGAGCGGCGCCGGCGAAGGTAGCGACGACGAAGCCGCCGCGGCCAGCATCGGCGCCAGAACCATTGTGATCGTCACCATATTCATCCCGCCGCTCCCTCATGCCGACCATGGCCGCCGCCGCGCGTCGTACAGGTGGCAGACCGATAGGGGATCGGCGGCCGCATGACGACGGCCACGGAACGTCGCGCACGATCATGCCCCTCGGCCTAGCGCCACCGCCGATCGGCACGAGGATCGTCCGGGACGAAGCACCGTCCGACCACTCGGGAATCGCGGCATGGGGGCACACCCGACCCTATAGCTGGAATCGGCCTGACGCCGCCCCTTGCCGCCGACATTCTCCCCGGCCGGCCGTCGGGACGGCGGCGCAGACGTAGCCGGCGCTCGCGTCCCTCCGCTGCCGCTGCGCCCAGGACCGACCGGCTCAAATACCTTCGGCGCGCGCGCCGCAGGGGAAGCGCTTGGCGAGCACGCGCGCATAGCCGTCCTTCAGCGGCAGGCGCTTCTCCGCCGGCGATAGCGCGTCGAGGCCGGTCAGCATGTCGAGGATGCCCAGCGATTCGCCCTCGGGGATACAGGCGATCGGCGGTTTGCCCGCCGCGGCGCGGGCGGCACGATCCGCCTTCAGCGCGCGCGTCGCCGCATCCGCCTCCGCCTTTAACACGGGATAATCGGGATTGGTCAGCGCGGTGAAGGGATTCGCGCGCAGCGGTGCCGCCTTGGACAGGAAGGTTCCCACCGTCATCGCGGCGTCGGCGGGCGCCGCGATCAGCGCGACGGCGGCCAGAAACAGGGGCATTCGAAACGACATCGGCGACACTCCAATTCGGAATGCCGCCGACTATCGCATCCTGCCTTTAGGCGGGCTGAACCGCCCCCGCCCGTCAGGCGCCGAGCGGGCTCGGCTGGCCGAACGGGCCGCCGGGGCGGCGCGTCTTAGGAATGGACGTGCCGGCGCGCGGCACATTGGACTTGGGGCTCGGATCGGGCCGGCCGATTTCCTCGCCCGCGATCAGCTTCTTGATCTCGTCGCCCGACAGCGTCTCATATTCGAGCAACGCGCCGGCGAGGAGGTGGAGCTGGTCGACATGATCGGTCAGCACCTGCTTCGCCTTGGCCAGCCCACCCTCGACGATGCCCTTGATCTCGTCGTCGATCAGCTGCGCGGTCGCGTTCGACATGCGGACCGGCTGGCTGGAGGAATAGCCCAGGAACGACTCGCCTTCCGGCTGCGCATATTCGACCGGCCCGACCTTGTCGGACATGCCCCATTTGGTGACCATGTCGCGCGCCAGGCCCGTGGCGTACTGGATGTCGCCGCTCGCGCCGCTCGACACCTTGTCGTAGCCGAAGATGATCTCCTCGGCGACGCGGCCGCCCATGCTCACCGCCAGGTTCGCGTACATCTTGTCGCGATGATAGCTGTAGCTGTCCCGCTCCGGCAGGCGCATCACCATGCCCAGCGCGCGGCCGCGCGGGATGATCGTCGCCTTGTGGATCGGATCGGACGCCGGCTCGTGCAGCGCCACGATCGCATGGCCCGCCTCGTGATAGGCGGTCATCCGCTTTTCGTCCTCGGTCATCACCATCGAACGCCGCTCGGCGCCCATCATGACCTTGTCCTTGGCCTCCTCGAACTCGGCCATGGCGACGAGGCGCTTAGACTTGCGCGCCGCCATCAGCGCCGCCTCATTGACGAGGTTGGCGAGATCCGCGCCCGAGAAGCCCGGCGTGCCGCGCGCGATCGTGCGCGAGTCGACGTCGGGAGCCAGAGGCACCTTCTTCATGTGCACTTCGAGGATCTTGATACGGCCCTCGATATCCGGGCGGGGCACGACGACCTGGCGGTCGAAGCGGCCCGGACGCAGCAGCGCAGGGTCCAGCACATCGGGACGATTGGTGGCGGCGACGATGATGATCCCCTCGTTCGCCTCGAACCCGTCCATCTCGACCAGCAGCTGGTTCAGCGTCTGCTCGCGCTCATCGTTTCCGTTGCCGAGGCCGGCACCGCGATGGCGGCCGACCGCGTCGATCTCGTCGATGAAGACGATGCACGGCGCGCTCTTCTTGGCCTGCTCGAACATGTCGCGCACGCGGCTGGCGCCGACGCCGACGAACATCTCGACGAAATCGGAGCCGGAGATGGTGAAGAACGGCACGCCCGCCTCACCCGCGATCGCGCGGGCGAGCAGGGTCTTGCCGGTACCGGGCGATCCGACCAGCAGCGCGCCCTTGGGGATCTTGCCGCCCAGGCGCGCGAACTTGGTCGGGTCCTTCAGGAATTCGACGATCTCGGTCAGCTCGGCACGCGCCTCGTCGATACCGGCGACGTCGTCGAACGTGACCTTGCCTTCCTTCTGCGTCAGCATCCGCGCGCGGCTCTTGCCGAAGCCCATCGCGCCGCCGCCGGTGTTCTTCTGCATCTGCTTCAGCACGAAGAAGGCGATGCCGAGGAACAGCAGGAACGGCAGCGACTGGTAGAGCAGCAGCATCCACATCGACGTCCCCTCGTCCGGCTTGGCGGAGATGGTGACGTTCTTCTGGCGCAGGTGCGGGACCAGCGTCGGATCGGAGATCGGATAGGTGCGGAACTTGTCGCCGCTCGTACCGGTGCCGGTGATCACGTCGCGGCTGATCGCCACGTCCTTCACCGTACCCTCATCGACCCGGTCGAGGAACTTCGAATAGGGGATCGTGTTGCTGCCCGCCGCCGTCGTGGCGCCGCCGAACTGCGTCAGGAACAGTCCGATGGCCAGCAGGATGCCGACCCAGATCAACAGGCTTTTCATCCAGGGGCTGCCACCCCCGTTGTTGCCGTCGCCCTGTGGCTGCTTGTCGTTGTCGCTCATCCGGAAAAGCCTTTCGCGCACAAGATAGGCGCACGCAGGTTAATGACAATGGAACAGCCGCCCGTTTTGGCCGATCCGGGTGAACAGCCCGGCTCAGAGTCTGATCCACGTGCGTGGGCGGTGCCGGCCCTCCCCGATCCAGCTTTGCTGGACCGCACACTAGCGACGATACCGCAGGACGCGCGCGCCGGCCAGCGGCCGATGCGGAGGCCCGTTCAGCCCGTCCGTCGCGCGGGTGCCGGGCGGAATCGCCACTCGTCGCCGCTCGGCGCCGCGACCACGCCCGCCTGGGTGGCGCGCTTGCCGGCGGCAAGCGCATCGAGCAGCGCCTCGACGTTCGCGGCCTCGCTCCATTTCGGCGCCGACAGGCCCGCGGTCGCGATGACGTGGCCGATCGCGCGGCGGGCGAGCCGCCGTGTCAGCTCGCGCGGCAGGCCCTCGACTCGCACCCGGGCGCTGGCGCCGCTGACGCGCGCGCGCTCCGCCCAGAGCCAGTCGACGATCGCGCGCACGTCGCCGTCCGCATCGCCCAGCGCGGCGGCGGCGCGCGCCAGCTGCGGCGGCCCGAGCCACTCGTTGGAGTCGAGCAGGCGGCGGAATCGCGTGCGATCGTGCGCCGGGTCATGGTTGGCGGGATCGTCGACGAATGGAATCTCCAGCCGGCGCACGATCGCGCGCAGCTCGGCGCGCCGCCATTCCAGCACCGGCCGCACCACCACCACGCCGTCGATCACCGCGCGCGGCCGTACGCCGGCGAGGCCCGACAGTCCCGACCCGCGCGCCGCGCGCATCAGGAAGGTTTCGGCCTGGTCGTCGGCATGGTGTGCGGTCGCCAGCGCCTCGGCGCCGATCGCGCGGGCATGGTCGGCGAGCAGGCCGTAGCGCGCGCTGCGCGCCGCCGCCTGGATGCTCGCGCCCGAGATGGCGACATGCGGCGTCAGCGTCGCGTGCGGCACGCCGATCGCGGCGCAGTGCGCGGCGACCATCGCCGCTTCCGCCGCCGCCTCCGGGCGCAGCCGGTGATCGACGCTCGCCGCCGCGATCCCGCCAGGCAGACCGCCCGCCGCCGCGACTTGCGCCGCCAGCGTCAGCATCGCCATGCTGTCCGGCCCGCCGGACACGGCAAGCAGCACCGGCGCGCCGGGCACGTGGCCCAGCGCGCGGATCAGATCGTCGCGGAACCGGTCGCTCTCGGCGACGATCGGCTCACTTGCACTTGGCGGCGGTACGGCCCTTCTCGACATCGGCCTTCATCTGGGAAGAGATCTTGCCCCCGTAAACGTCCGTCAGCTCGCCGTATACCTTGCAGGCGTCGGCGGGCTTGTTCAGCTTCATCAGCGCCTGGGCAAGGTAGTAGAGGCTGTCCGGCGCGCGTTCGCCGTCGGGCATCTTCTTGTAATTGTCGTAGAACGCCATCGAGGCGAGGCTCGGCTTGCCCTCGTCCAGATAGGCGCGCCCCAACAGGTTCTGCGCATAGCTCGCACGCTTCGACTTGGGATAGTCGGCGACGACCTTCTTCAACTGCGCCTCGGCCTGGGGATATTGCTTCGCCGCCCAGAGCCGATAGCCGTACATATAGTCGTCCTCCGCCGCATTGCCGGTCGAAGGCTTGACGACGCCGGCGACCGCGCTCGTGTCGGCAGCCGCGTCGACGGGCTTCGCCGCCGCGGCACCGCGCGCGGGACGGGGCGCTGCAGGACGCGACGGTGCGGCGGCGGTATCACCGGCTAGGCTTTCGTCGGACGTCACGCTGGTCGCGGCGGGCGCCGGCGCGGCCGCCAGCGTCTTCAGCTTCGCGTCGGTCGCGCGCTTATAGGCATCGAACTGGTCCTGCAGCTGGCGCAGCTTGTAGCCGTTCTGCTCGATCTGGTCGGTCATCGACGCCATCTGCCCCTCCAGCGCGGTGACGCGGCTGGTCAGGTCGGCGACGGCGCTGGTCGCGGGCACGCCGCCCGCCTGAACCGGCGTATCGGGACGCGTCACCTCGGGCTGCAGATACTGGCCCGCGCCGCCCGGGAAGACCTTGCGCTGCACCGCGCGCATCTCGCCCTCCAGCTTGCCGACGCGCCCGTCCAGGTTGCTCTGCGCGAGCGCACCGACGGGCATCAACGCGGCGGATGCCGCGAGCGTCCAGATAATCTTACGCATGGTCCTGACGCCCCCCGGCGTGCTTGGTGGTCAACAACCCGCTCAGCATAGCGGCATCCGGGGTGCTCCCGCCAGCCCCTCCCGACGTCTGGCGCTTATGGCGCACTACCGTTGCTCGACGGGCTGGTCGCGGCCGGCGGCGGCGCGTCCGCCGCCTGCAAGTTGGCGCGCTGGGTCTCGCTCAGCGCCGCGCCTGCCTCTCGGCGGGGGCGCGACGCGGCGGCGCGGCGCGGCGTCGACGCCGTGGCCGGTGCGGCCGCCGGAGCCGCCGCAGCGGCGGCCGGCAGCGGCTGGCCCGACAGGCGCGCGGCGATCGCGGCACCGTCGATCCGCACGTCCTTGATCGGCCGCGATCCGTCGCCCAGCGGCGGCACCGCCGAACCGTTCAGCGTCACCGTCAGCTTGTCCGGCCGCCCGACGTTGATCATCGGCTGCTTCGCGTCGGCGGGGACGTCATAGGTGTCGCCCGCCTTCATCGTGTTCTGGAACAGCTTCTTGCCATCGGCGTCGTAGACGCGCAGCCACACCTCGCCGTTCGCGGTCAGGCGGACCTGCCCGCCCTGCACCGGCGCGGGCGTCGGCGTGGCCGAGGGCGCGGCTGCGGGTCCGATCGCCTGGCTGGCGATCGCCTCGCCCGACGGGGCGGCGGACTGGCGCGGCTGGAACAGGTTGGTGCCGTACCAGAGCGCGACGAGGATCAGGACCGCGAGCGCAACGCCCGCGCCGATCACCGCGACGCCGCGCGAGGGCACGCGCGCCGGATCGGCGGTCTCGTAGGGCACGTATTCCGGCTGGCGCGGCCCGAGCCGGTCGAGCTCGCGGCGCACGTCCTGCGCCACGCTGACCTCGTCCAGCCCGACGGCGCGTGCATAGGCCTTGGAAAACCCCATCGCATAGGTCGGCGCGGGAAGCTGGCCGTAGCTGCCCGTCTCCAGCGCCTCCAGATGCCGCTGCGGCACGCGGGTCCGGCCCGCGACCTCCGCCAGGCTCAAGCCGCGCGATTCACGCGCCGCGCGCAACCGGTCGCCCGCGGTGACGGGGGTCGTCGGTTTTGCATCGGGCTGGCCGCGATCGACCTCGTCCATTCTATTCTCCAAGGGAGGTGACGGTTCTTGATGGCCGTCGCTGACGGGCGGACATTCCCAGAGGGCATCAGGCATGTCAACGCGTTGGCGGAACGCTTGACCCGCCGTTCAGGCCAGATCGACGCCGTTCTCCGCCGCCCATGCCGCCAGCGCGCCGCGCATGTCGCGCGGCGGCCTGGCAAGCAGGCCGTCGACGAACGCGCCGATCGCGCTGCGATCGAGGCTGCGCACCATCGCCTTGACCGGGCCGATCGCCGCCGGCGTGATCGACAGCCGCTCGATTCCAAGGCCGATCAGCGTCATGGCCTCCAGCGGCCGCCCACCCATCTCGCCGCAGACCGCCAGCGTGACACCCGCCTCGCGCGCCGGACCGATCACCCGCCGCAGGAAGCGCAGGATCGACGGGCTCAGCCAGTCGTAGCGCTCGGCGAGCTTCGGGTTGGCACGATCGGCCGCGAACAGGAATTGCGTCAGGTCGTTCGTCCCGACCGACAGGAAATCGATTTCCGGCAACAGCAGGTCGAGCTGCTCGGCGAGCGCCGGCACCTCCAGCATCGCGCCGTAGCGGATCTCGAGCGGCAGCCGCCGGCCGCGCCCCACCAGCCAGCTGCGCTGCGCCTCGAACAGGGCCTTGGCCTCGGCGAATTCCCATGCCTCGCTGACCATCGGGAACATGACGTTGAGCGTGCGCCCCGCCGCCGCCTCGATCAGCGCGCGCGCCTGCGCCTTCATCAGGCCCTCGCGCTCCAGCGCCAGGCGCAGCGCGCGCCAGCCCATCGCCGGATTCTCCTCGTCGCCGTCGGCGTGCTGCAGATAGGGCAGCGCCTTGTCGCCGCCGATGTCGACGGTGCGAAACACCACCGGCCGCTCGCCCGCCGCGTCCAGCACCTCGCGATACAGCCGCTGCTGCCGCTCGCGCTGCGGCAGGGTGGCGGAGACGAGGAACTGGAACTCGGTGCGGAACAGGCCGATGCCGTCCGCGCCCGTCACGTCGAGCGCGGCCGCGTCGTCGCGCAGGCCGGCGTTGACCATCAGCGTGATGCGGTGCCCGTCCTTCGTCACCGGCGGGACGTCGCGCAGCGCGGCGAAGGCCGCCCGCCGCTTCTGTCGCAGCGCCAGTTTCGCGTCGAATGCCTCTTCCATCGCCGCCGATGGGCGCGCGAAGACATTGCCAGCAACTGAATCGAGCAGCAAAAGGTCGCCTTCCGCGATAAGCCGACGCACATCGCGCACCCGGCCGAGCACAGGCACGCCCATCGCCCGCGCGACGATCGTCACGTGCGCGGTCAGCGACCCTTCCTCCAGGATCACGCCCTTCAGCCGCCGCTTGTCATATTCCAGCAGTTCCGCGGGACCCAGGTTGCGCGCGATCAGGATCGTGTCCTGGCGCAGGCCCAGCTGCGCCGCGGTGCCCATCTGTCCGGACACGATGCGCAGCAACCGGTTGGACAGGTCCTCCAGGTCGTGCATCCGGTCCGCCAGCAGCGGGTCGTCGATCTGCCGCATGCGCTGGCGCGTGCGTTGCTGCACCCGTTCGATCGCCGCTTCCGCGGTGAGGCCGGAATCGATCGCCTCATTGATCCGCCGTGCCCAGCCCTCGTCATAGGCGAACATCTTGTACGTCTCGAGCACCTCGCGATGCTCCCCGTCGACGCCGAACTCCGCCTCGCGCGTCATCCGCTCGATCTGC
Organism: Sphingomonas sp. GV3; assembly: GCF_031082075.1. Lineage (NCBI taxonomy): Bacteria > Pseudomonadati > Pseudomonadota > Alphaproteobacteria > Sphingomonadales > Sphingomonadaceae > Sphingomonas > Sphingomonas sp. GV3. The sequence goes on from NZ_JARWLE010000001.1 coordinate 1,939,337, forward strand.
TCGCGCATCTTATCGAATGCGGCATAGACGCGGTGCCGTTCGGCATCGATGTCCTCGGCGACGGTATGTTCGACGATGACGCGCGGCTGGTGGAAGACGGCGAGGCCCGACCCCATGCCCTCGACCAGCTTGAGGCCCATCAGCCGCACCGCCGCGGTCGACTGGACACGGTCCTTGGCGGCGCCCGCCGTATCGATCAGCCCGGCATTGGCGATCAGCTCCGACAGCACCATCGCCACGGTCTGCAGCGCCTCGATCTCGACATCCTGGTAGCGGCGCTGCTCCGAATGCTGGACCGCGAGCACGCCCACCGCGCGCTCGCGGCGGATGATCGGCACGCCGGCGAAGCTGTGGTAGCGTTCCTCGCCCGTCTCGGGCTTGTAGGCGAAGTCGGGATGGCTCGCCGCCTCGTCGAGGTTGAGCACCTCGACGCCCTCCGCGATCGTCCCGACCAGACCCTCGCCCAGCGCCAGCTTGGTGACGTGCACCGCCTCCTTCGCCAGCCCGCGGGTCGCGAACAGTTCCAGCACGCCCTCGCGCAGCAGGTAGATCGAGCAGACCTCGCTATCCATCGCCTCGGCGATGATGCCGACGACGGCGTCCAGCTTCGCCTGGGCGGGATTTCGGCCCGCCATGACATCGTGCAGGCGGGTCAGAATTTCGCGGGCGGAGGCGGCGGCCGAACTGGGCATGGTCGTCGGCTATCAGAAGCGATCGCGGCATGCCACGCAACATTCTTTTGCAGGCAATGGAACAAAAGCCTCATTTCCGATCCGATTGTTGGCGTGATCCGCCTTGTGCGCCAACGGTCGATCCGTGAAGAGGATCGAATATGAACGAATCTTCCCTCCCGCCGCCGGCCCTCGCGGTCCGCGGGCTCGCCAAGCGCTTTGATCGGCCGGTGATTGCCGACCTCGACCTGACGATCCGGGCGGGCGAGCTCTATGCGCTGCTCGGCGCCAACGGCGCGGGAAAGACGACGACGCTGCGCATGGTGACGGGGCTCGCGCGCCCCGATGCCGGAACGATCCGGATCTTCGGCATCGACGCGCGGCGCGAGCCGCTCGCCGCCAAGGCGATTACCGCCTGGCTGCCCGACGATCCGATGCTCTACGACAAGCTGACGCCGTCGGAATATCTCGCGTTCGTCGCGGGCCTGTGGCGGATGGAGCCGGGCCATGCCGCGGCGGAGGCGGAGCGTCTGCTCCACTGGCTCGACCTGTGGGACCAGCGCGATGCACGGTGCGAGGGCTTCTCACGCGGGATGAAGCAGAAGGTGGCGCTGGCCGGCGCGCTGATCCACGATCCCAAGCTCCTGATTCTCGACGAACCGCTGACCGGGCTGGACGCGGCGATGGCGCGCAGCGTCAAGGACGCGCTGCGCGCGCAGGTCGATGCGGGCAAGACCGTGATCGTCACCACGCACATCCTCGATGTCGCCGAACGGATGGCGGACCGGATCGGCATCCTCGCCGGCGGCCGCCTGATGGCGGAGGGGACGCTCGCCGACCTCCGCCACCAGGCCGGAACGGAAGGGATGACGCTGGAGGACACGTTCATCCGCCTGACGGACGGGCGCTGACGCGATGGCGCGTACCGGTTCGCTCGGCTGGCTCGTCCGCCACGAGATGCGCCTCGCCTGGCGCGGGCGTCCGCGTGGCTGGGGCGGCGCGCTGATCGTCGGCGTCCTGCTGGCGATCTATGTCCTTGGCGGGATCGCGCTCGCGATCGCCATACGCGACCTGCCGCTGCGGCCGCACCCGGTGCTCGGTCCCTGGCTATTCGGGGCGACACTGCTGATCGCATCGCTGATGACGACGCAGGCGATGCTGGCGAGCCAGCAGACGCTGTACGAGACGCGCGACCTCGACCTGCTGCTCACCGCCCCGCTGCCGCCGCGCATAGCCATCCTCGCCAAGCTGCTCGGCATCGGTGCGAGCGTCGCGACCACCAGCGCGGGGCTGCTCTTTCCCATGCTGGTGCCGATCGCGCTGCTGGGGCATCCGCGGCTGCTCGGCGCGGTCGCGCTGGTCCTGCTCGTCGCGCTCGCCGCCGCGGCGGTCGGCCTTGCGCTGACGCTCGCGCTCGCCCGAGTCGCCGGACCGCGCGCCGCCCGCACCGTCGGCCAGGTCGCGGCGGCGTTGGTCGGCGGCGGCTTCTTCCTCGCCTCGCAGGTCGCCGCGCATGCGAAGGACGGCGCGGCGCGCGGGCTGATCGGCTGGTTCGAGGCGCACGGCCTTGGCCGCGCCGGCTGGAGCGCGCTGCCGATGCATGCCGCCTTCGGCGACGGCATGGCCCTGTCGCTGGTCGCGCTGGTCGCGTTCGGCGTGTTCGCCGCGGTCGGCATCGTGCTCGAGCGCCAGTTCCTGTCGACCTACACCGACGGCGGCATGCACATGACGCGCCGCCGTGCCCCGCGCCGCGGCATGGCCGGCCTGTTCCATGCCTCGCTTCGCCGGACCGTCTTCGCCAAGGAATGGCGCCTGCTCGCGCGCGACCCGGCGCTGATCGCGCAGATCGCGATGCGGCTGATCTACATGCTGCCGCTCGTCTTCGTGGGGGTGCGCAACGGCGGCGCGACCGCGCCGGTGCTGGCGATGGCTGGCGTGCTGATCGCCAGCCAGCTCGCGGGCAGCCTCACCTGGCTTGCGGTCGCTGCGGAGGACGCGCCCGATCTCCTCGTCGTCGCGCCCGTCGACCCCGCCGCCGCACGGCGCGCGAAGCTTGCCGCCGCGTTGACCATGGCCGCGCCCTTCGCCGTGCTGCCGGCGCTGGTGATCGCGCCGACGACGGTCGCGGGGGCGATCGTGACGCTGCTCGTCACCACGCTGGCCAGCGTCGCCACGGGCTGGGTCGAGATGGCGATGGCCAAGCCGGCGACGCGCAGCCAGTTCGCGCGTCGGCAGAAGGGCTCGCTCGCCGCGACGCTGCTCGCGCTGCTGATCGCCCTGATCGGCGGCGGGATCGCGGCCGGCGCGGTATTCTTTCTGTCGCGCTGAGGGTTTCGCCGATCCGCCCTTCCGGTGCGGTGGCGGGCGGTCAGGCGTCGAAGAGACCGTCTTGGCTGCCGACGGGCGGGTTGAGGCCGAGGTGCTTCCACCCGCCCGCGTTGAGCACGCGGCCGCGCGCGGTGCGGGCCACCAGGCCGAGCTGGATGAGATAGGGTTCGATCACCTCTTCGATCGTGTCGCGCGGCTCCGACAGGCCGGCCGCCAGCGTCTCGACCCCGACCGGGCCGCCGCGATAGATGTCGGCGATCATCGTCAGATAGCGCCGGTCCATCGCGTCGAGGCCGAGCGTATCGACCTCCAACCGGTTGAGCGCGCGATCGGCGACCCCGGCGTCGACCACCGCGGCACCGGCGACGTTGGCGAAGTCGCGGACCCGGCGCAGCAGCCGGCCCGCGATACGCGGCGTGCCGCGCGCGCGTCGCGCGATCTCGGCGGCGCCGTCGGGCGCGATCCCCAGGTCGAGCAGCCCCGCCGCGCGGCTGACGACGCGGGTCAGTTCCTCGACCGTGTAGAATTGCAGCCGCACCGGGATGCCGAACCGGTCGCGCAGCGGCGTGGTCAGCAGCCCCTGGCGCGTCGTGGCCCCGACCAGCGTGAAGCGCGGCAGGTCGATGCGCACGCTGCGCGCGGAAGGCCCCTCCCCGATCATCAGGTCCAGCGCGCGATCCTCCATCGCGGGATAGAGCACCTCCTCGACCGCCGGCTGCAGGCGGTGGATCTCGTCGATGAACAGCACGTCGCCGTCCTCGAGGTTGGTGAGCAGCGCGGCGAGGTCGCCCGACTTGGCGATGACCGGTCCGGACGTGGCGCGAAAGCCGACGCCCATCTCGCGCGCGATGATCTGCGCCAGCGTCGTCTTGCCGAGGCCCGGGGGGCCGAAGAAGAGGACATGGTCCAGCGCGTCGCCGCGACCGCGCGCCGCCTCGATGAACACGCGCAGGTTCTCGCGCGCCGCCTGCTGGCCGACGAAATCGTCGAGGCTCCGCGGGCGCAGCGCCGCATCGACATCCTCGGGGCGGCGGGCGGCGGTCAGCAGGCGGTCGGCGTCGGTCACGCTTCGTTCCGTAGCGCGCAGGTGCGGCGCCGCAAAGGAAAATGACCTGTCAAGAGCATTTCGTCGCAACCGAAACGCTCGCGGAACATTTCGCCTGCCTCGAGAGTATTTTTGGCAGAGCCCGCGCACGGGCTGAACGGAGGGACCTATGGGTATCATTCTTTGGCTTATCATCGGCGGTGTCATCGGCTGGCTGGCCAGCATCATCATGCGCACCGATGCGCAGCAGGGCATCTTCCTGAACATCGTCGTCGGCATCGTCGGCGCCTTCATCGGCGGCCTGATCCTGTCGGGCGGTTCGATCAACAATGCGCCGCTGACGCTGACCTCGTTCCTGGTGTCGCTGCTCGGCGCGGTGGTCCTGCTCGGGATCGTCAACCTCGTGCGTCGCGGCAGCGTCCGCTAAGCCCTCACCCGGCTGAACGCGAAAAGGGCCGCCCGGGCAACCGGGCGGCCTTTTTCTGGTGCCTCGACATTCTCGTTCCTTCCCTGCCTCGTTCCTTCCCTGCTTTTGCAGGTGAGGGGGACCGCGCGCGAAGCGTGTAGAAGAGGGGCAGCCAAGCATAGCCGGCGCGTGGGGCTGCCCTTCACCATCCTCCCCGCGGCGCGGGGAGGGCCCTGGCCGTCACTGCAGCAGGAAGCGAACCGACAGCGTCACGGTGACGTCCTTTTCCCCGGGAGCGATCTGCGTCGGGGCGGCCTCGGCCCGTACGCGCATCATCATCATCGGCCGCACCGGGTCGCCGCCGCCGGCGTCCTGCCCGGCTTCGGAGATCGAGACGACGCGAACGACGCGGAGCCCCGCCGCCGCGGCATAGATGTCCGCCTTCGCCCGCGCCCGCTTGACCGCATCGGTGCGGGCCTCGTCCAGCGCCGCGTCGGGCTTGTCGATCGACAGCGTCGGTCCATCGATCTGGTTTGCGCCCTGCGCGACCAGCGCGTCGAGGATCGCGCCCGACCTGGCGACATCGCGGAAGCGGATCGTCACGCTGTTCGTCGCCTGATATCCGGTGATCGCCGGTGGCTGGTTGTCGGCATAGCGATATTGCGGGGAGAGGTTGACCGTCGCGGTCGCGATGTCGCGCTCCGCGACTCCGGCACGCTTCAGCGCCGTCAGTACGCGCGCCATGCGCTGGGCATTGTCCGACAGCGCCGCCGCCGCGGTCGCCGCCTGCGACACGACACCGGCGCGGATCGTCGCCAGATCGGGCACGCGCGTTGTGCGCCCTTCCGCCGACACCTCCAGCACGGCACCCGACGCCGGCACCAGAGGCTCGACCGTCTGGGCGGCGCCCTGCTGCGCGGCGGCCGGCGCACCCGCCAGCGTCGCGGCCACCACCATCGCCATCGATCCCGTCATCAGCTTCACGTGCCTGGTCTCCCTATCGTTGCGGATCCGTCCTGATCCGTGTGGAACGCTCCGTGGCGCATCCTGGATCAACCTCGGCTGAACGGGTCTTTTCCTTGCGGGGCCAACGGCTTTCAGGCATGTCCGCGACCGCTCGCCGGCGGGGCTTGAGCTTGGTGATATATTCATATAACACAGCTGTTCGCAACGCACGTGCCTGCGCAACGGCACTAAGGGGACGGGACGGGCATGAACTACGAGACGGGATCGATCGGGCACGAAGAGCGACTGGCGCTCCCCGGCGAGCCGGCACCCAGCGGGCGCCTGCGCAAGATCGTCGTGGCCGTCGTCGTCGTGCTGGCGCTCGTGCTTGCCGGCTGGCTGCTGTTCGGCCGCAAGCACGCCGCGCCGCAGACCAAGGGCCCCGAACAGGCGCCGCTCGTCACCGTCGTCGTCCCCGGCCGGCAGCTGGTCGATCGCACCGTCAATGCGACCGGGACGCTCGCTGCAAAGCGCGACCTGCCCGTCGGCGTCGCCGGCGAGGGCGGCCTCGTCACGCGCGTGCTCGTCGAACCCGGTCAGTGGGTGAAGGCGGGTCAGGTCCTCGCCACGGTCGACCGGTCGGTCCAACAGCAGACGGCGCAGAGCCTCGCGGCGCAGGTCGCCGTCGCCAAGTCGGATCAGGACATCGCACAGGCGGAGCTCGAGCGCGCGCAGGCACTCGTCGACCGCGGCTTCATTTCCAAGGCGGATCTGCAGCGCAAGGCCGCCACCCGCGACGCCGCCGCCGCGCGGGTCCGCGTCGCGCAGGCCGCGCTGCGTGAGACGCAGGCGCGCAACGGCCGCCTCGACATCCGCGCGCCCGCCGCCGGCCTGGTCCTCACCCGGCAGGTCGAGCCGGGCCAGATCGTCAGCGCGGGGTCGGGCGTGCTGTTCCGCATGGCGATGGACGGCCAGATGGAGTTGCGCGCACAGGTGGCGGAATCGGATCTGTCCGGCCTGCATGTCGGGTCGCGCGCGACGGTGACGCCGGTCGGCAGCACGCGCAGCTTCCCCGGCTCGGTATGGCAGCTGTCGCCCGTCATCGATCCGCAGACGCGACAGGGCACGGCGCGCGTCCAGATCGCCTATGACCCCGCGCTCCGCCCCGGCGGGTTCGCCACCGCGACGATCGTCGGCGGCGCGGGCCAGGCGCCCCTGCTGCCCAACTCGGCGCTGCAGAGTGACGACAAGGGCAGCTTCGTGTATATCGTCGGCAAGGACGACAAGGTCGAACGCCGCAACGTGAAGGTCGGCGAGGTGTTCGACGCCGGCATCACGATCGCCAGCGGTCTCGACGGCACCGAGCGCGTCGTCCAGTCGGCGGGCGGGTTCCTGTCGCCGGGGCAAAAGGTCAAGCCGGTGGTGCGCGCCGCCACCCTCAAGGCGAGCTGAACGTCATGAGCTTCCGCAACATCTCCGCCTGGGCGATCCGCAACCCGGTGCCCCCGATCGTCCTGTTCGTCGCACTGACGCTCGCGGGCATCGTCTCGTTCATGCAGATGAGCGTGAACAACGATCCGGACATCGATTTCCCGGTCGCGATCGTCGTGATCAGCCAGCCTGGCGCGGCGCCGACCGAGCTCGAGAACCAGGTCACGCAGAAGGTCGAATCGGCGCTGCGTAGTCTGCAGGGCGTCGACGAGATCAATTCGACGGTGACGGAGGGCCAGTCGCAGACGGTGGTCCAGCTCGCGATCGGCACCCCCATCGACCGTGCGGTCGAGGACGTGCGCAGCGCGATCCAGCAGATCCGCAGCAACCTGCCCGACGGCATCCTCGAACCGCAGGTGTTCCGCGCCAACACCACCGACAACGACCTCGCCAGCTATTCGGCGATCTCCAGCGACATGACGGTCGAACAGCTCAGCTGGTACATCGATAACACCGTCACCAAGGAACTGCTGTCGGTGCCGGGCATGGCGGCGGTTAACCGCAACGGCGGCGTCAGCCGCGAGATCCGCGTCATCCTCGATCCCGCCAAGCTGCAGAGCCAGGGACTGACCGCCAGCCAGGTCAACCAGCAGCTGCGCGCGATCAACCTCAACGCCGCAGGCGGCCGCGCCCAGATCGCGGGCGCCGAGGAGTCGCTGCGCGTGCTCGGCAACGCCAAGAACGCCTATCAGCTCGGGCAGACGCTGATCCCCGTCAGCGCGGGCCGCACCGTGCGGCTCGCCGACATCGCGCAGGTCCGCGACCTCTACGCCGAACAGCGCAGCCGCGCCGCGGTCGACGGCCGCCAGGCGATCAGCTTCGACTTCCAGCGCGCCAAGGGCGCGTCGGACGTCAGCGTGTTCAACGGCGCGGTCAAGAAGCTCGCCGACCTAGAGAAGCGCAACCCCTCCGTGCATTTCGTGCTGCGCTCGAACAGCGTCAAATACACCGAGATGCAATATGAGAGCGCGATCCACGCGATGATCGAGGGCGCGATCCTCGCCGTGCTCGTCGTCTTCCTGTTCCTGCGCGACACCCGCGCGACGCTGATCTCCGCGCTCGCCATCCCGCTGTCGGCGATCCCGACCTTCTGGTTCATGGATCTGCTCGGCTTCAACCTCAACCAGATGACGTTGCTCGCGCTCAGCCTGGTCGCGGGCGTGCTGGTCGACGATGCAATCGTGGAGATCGAGAATATCGTGCGCCACATGCGCATGGGCAAATCGGCCTATCAGGCATCGATCGACGCGGCGGACGAGATCGGCCTCGCCGTGCTGGCAACGACGATGGCGATCGTCGCGGTGTTCATGCCCGTCAGCGTCATGCCGGGCATCTCCGGCCAGTATTTCAAGAATTTCGGCCTCACCGTCGTCGTCTCGGTGCTGATGAGCCTCGCGGTGGCCCGCATGGTGACGCCGATGATCGCGGCCTATTTCCTCAAGTCCGCCGGTCCGGCCAGCCATGGCGAGGGGCGGTTGATGGACGCTTATATGGCCGTGCTGCGCTGGACGCTCGACAGCAGCCGGGCGAAGGCCAGCGCCGCGCGCGGCGGCCTGCACCGGATCACAAGCCGGCTGCGTGACCATCGCGTCTGGGTGTGCGGGATCGGCTTGCTGTCGTTCGTGCTGACGCTGGTCATGTTCGGGGTGCTGCCGATGCAGTTCAGCCCGGAACAGGACAATGACACCTCGACCGCGACGATCGAGATGGTGCCCGGCACGACGCTGGAGCAGACCGACGCGGTCGTTCGCCAGGTCGCCGACTTCCTGCGCAAGCAGCCCGACGTCGCGTCGGTCTATGCGCGCACCGGCCAGAACGGCGCGGTCAACACCGGCCGCGTCAGCGCGACGCTGAAGGACGATCGCAAGCTGAAGAGCACCGAGTTCGAGCGCAAGCTGGCGCCCGAACTCGCCAAGATCCCCGACGCGCGCGTGAGCTTCCGCTCGCAGTTCGGCTGGGGCTCGTCCGGCCGCGACATGACGGTCGTGCTCGGCGGCGACGATCCCGATCTGCTGATGAAGACCGCCAACCAGATCGTGGCGGAGATGAGCAAGCTGCCGACGCTCACCGCGCCGCGCGTGTCGGGCAACATCATGCGGCCGGAGATCGTGATCAAGCCGCGCCTCGACCTCGCCGCCAACCTTGGCGTGACGACGCAGGCGCTGTCGAGCGCGATCCGCATCGCGACTTTGGGCGACATCGACCAAAATTCGGCGCGCTTCTCGCTGTCGGACCGCCAGGTGCCGATCCGCGTCGCGCTGGACGAGGGCGCGCGCACCGAATTGTCGACGATCCAGAACCTGCCCGTCACCACGCAGAACGGCGGATCGGTGCCGCTCAGCGTCGTCGCCGACATCGGCCTCGGCGCGGGACCGACCAAGATCGACCGCGTCAATCAGCAGCGTCAGCTGACCGTCGGCGCGGACCTGGCGCCCGGCGTGCTGTCCGGCGTCGCGCAAAAGCAGATCGACGCGCTTCCCACGCTCAAGAACCTGCCGATCGGGGTCAACAAGCTGACGCTTGGCCAGGCGAAGTGGCAGGGAGAGATGATACACAACTTCATCATCGCGGTGATCAGCGGCGTCTTCCTCGTCTTCGCGGTGCTGGTACTGCTGTACCGCCGCGCGCTACCGCCGTTCGTCAACATGGGATCGCTGCTGCTCGCCCCGCTCGGGGGCCTCCTCGCGCTGTGGGCGACGGGAACGCCGGTGTCGCTGCCGGTATTTATCGGCCTGCTGATGCTGCTCGGCATCGTCGCCAAGAACTCGATCCTGCTGATCGACTTCGCGCTGGAGGAGATGGCGAAGGGCGTCGACACGCTGACCGCGATCGTCGACGCGGGGCACAAGCGCGCGCAGCCGATCGTGATGACCACGGTCGCGATGGTCGCGGGCATGGTGCCGACCGCGCTCTCGCTGGGCGGCGACGGATCGTGGCGCGCGCCGATGGGCATCGTGGTGATGGGCGGCCTCGCCCTGTCGACCCTGCTGACCCTGCTGATCGTGCCCGCGGCGTTCAGCCTGTCGGTGGGCATCGAGCGTTTCGTCGGGCCGCGCCTCGGCCGGCGACTGCTGACCTACCGCCCCGGCGACGACGGCAGTGCGGTGATCGGCCTGGCGGGCGAGCCGCAGGGTCCGCGCCTTGGCCCGGCGCCCGGCCGCATCGGCTTCGAGGGCGACCAGCCGGCGGAGTGAGGCCGGTCCGCCCCGGCCACCCCAGCCATCTCCGCGCGGGCGGGGATCCGGACGCACGACGGCCGTGGCGCCCATGGAGGGCGGTCGGCGTCTTTGGATCCCCGCCCGCGGCGGGAAGACGAACTTGCCCCCCCTTGAACATTCCCCGCGTTCGGGGATTGTTTCGGTGATGACCGCCCTCTCCCGCGCACGCACCCTGCCAGAGGCGCCGCCTCCCGCCCTGGTGCGCATGCGCGTGGTCGCGACCGCGCTGCTGGTCGCGATGGCGGCGCTATTCCTCGCCAGTCGCGCGCTCGCGCCGCTGCACCCCGGCTGGGGCTTCGTCCAGGCGTTCAGCGAGGCGGCGATGGTCGGCGGCCTCGCCGACTGGTTCGCGGTCACCGCCCTCTTCCGCCACCCGCTCGGCCTGCCGATCCCGCACACCGCGATCGTGCCGCGCAACAAGGACCGGATCGGCGACACGCTCGCGGTCTTCCTGCGCACCAATTTCCTCCAGTCTGCGGTGATCGCGCGCCGCATGCGCCGCTTCGACGTCGCGGGCGCGATCGTGCGCTGGCTGACCGATCCGCCGGAAGGCGCGGGCGGCCGCTTCCGTGCCGGTGCGTCGAAGCTGGTCGCGCAGCTGCTCGAGGGGCTCGACCCCGCGCGACTCGGCGGCATGGTCAAGGCGGGCATCGCCGGCCGGCTGCGCGAGACGGCGGTTGCTCCGATCCTCGGCCAGTTGCTCCGCGCGATGATCGCGGACAACCGCCACGCCCCCCTGCTCGATTCGGCGATCCGCTGGGCGGCGAAGGCGCTCGCCGCGAACGAGCATCTCGTCCGCCAGATGGTGCATGACCGCGCGGGCTCGATCTTGCGCTGGACCGGCCTTGACGAGACGGTGGCGGACAAGCTGATCGACGGACTCGACAGGCTGATCGCCGACATGGGCGAGCATCCGGACCATCCGATGCGCCTCAAGATCGAGGAGGGGCTCGACCGCCTCGCCTGGGACCTGCAGCACGATCCCGATACCGCCGCGCGCGTCGATGCGATGAAGGCGGAGCTGATCGACAATCCGGCGATGCAGCGCTGGCTCGACGGCCTGTGGGAACAGGCGCGCGGCCGCCTGCTCGCCATCGCCCGCGATCCCGAAAGCGCGATGCAGGGACAGCTCGGCGACGTGCTGCGCCAGCTCGGCCAGACATTGGGCAACGACCCGCGCCTGTCGCGGTCGATCAACCGCTTCGTCCGCCGCACCGTCGTCGGCATCGCCGCCGATTACGGCGACGGCATCGTGCGGCTCGTCTCCGAAACGGTGCGCGGCTGGGACGCGCAGACGATCACGCGGCGACTCGAGAATGCCGTCGGTCGCGACCTCCAGTACATCCGCATCAACGGCACGCTCGTCGGCGGACTCGTCGGCCTCGCGATCCACGGCGTCGACGTCCTCATTTGACGCACGGCGCCCGTTTTTACCGGACATGAATGCGACGAAACCGGACGAAGCGTCCGCCGCATGCATGATGCGGCTTGCCGATTCCCATGCGATGGCTCAAGAGCGTAGCCGATGAGCGCGACAGCCGATTTCAGCGAGGATGGCAGCGGCACGCTGCGCTTCTCCGGTGACCTGTTGCTGCGGTCGATCGGCGACCTTCCCGCGCGGCTCGATGCGATTTCCGGCCACGTCGCGACGATCGACCTGTCCCATGTCGGCCGGATCGATACCGTCGGCGCGTGGCTGATCCACCGTCTCGCCGCGCGCACCCAGGCGGGCGTGGAGGGGCTGGACGAGGACGGCCGCCACCTGTTCGACCAGGTCGCCGCCGCCGACCAGCCCGTCGCGCTGCGCACCGACCGGCGCGGCATCGTCGGCCAGCTCGTCGGCGAGGTCGGCGACGCCGTCATCATCGCGTTCAAGACGCTGTACGGCCTGCTCGGCTTCCTCGGTGCGACGACGCTCGCCTTCGCCGCGATCCTGCGCCATCCGTCGCGCTTCCGCTTCAACGCCACCGTCCACCGGTTCGAGGTCGTCGGCGTCCAGGCGCTCGCCATCGTCGGGTTGATGAGCTTCCTGATCGGCATCGTCATCGCGCAACAGGGCGCGGTGCAGCTTCGGCAGTTCGGCGCCGAGGTGTTCACGATCAACCTCGTCGGCCGCCTCACCCTGCGCGAGCTCGGCGTGCTGATGACCGCGATCATGGTCGCGGGCCGCTCCGGCTCCGCCTTCGCCGCGCAGCTCGGCACGATGAAGCTGACCGAGGAGATCGACGCGATGCGCACCATCGGCGTCTCACCCATGGAGGCGCTCGTGCTGCCGCGTACGATCGCCGCGGTGCTGCTGATGCCGCTGCTCGGCTTCTATTCCTCGCTGATCGCGATGATCGGCGGCGGCCTTTTGTGCTGGATCGGCCTCGATATCCCGCCCGTCACCTTCATGCAGCGCATCCGCGAGGTCGTGCCGATCACCGACCTGTACATCGGCCTGATCAAGGCGCCCGTGTTCGGCGCGATCATCGCCATCGCCGGCTGCTTCCAGGGCATGCTGGTGGAATCGGACGCGGAGCAGGTCGGTCTGCGCACCACCTCCGCGGTTGTACAGGCGATCTTCCTGGTCATCGTGCTAGACGCCTTCTTCGCGGTGTTCTTCACCTGGGTCGGATGGAACTGATGGCGCACCCCGTCGGCAAGCGCGGCGACGACGCGCCGATCATCCAGGTCCGCGGGCTGAAGAACGCGTTCGGCGATTCGATCGTCCACGACGGCCTCGACCTCGACGTGCGGCGCGGCGAGATCCTCGGCGTCGTCGGCGGATCGGGCACCGGCAAATCCGTCCTGATGCGCTCGATCATCGGCCTGCAGACGCCGGTCGAGGGCGAGATCACCGTCTTCGGTGAACCGACGATCGGCCGCGAGGAGACGGAGGCGGTCGAGATCCGCAAGCGCTGGGGTGTCCTGTTCCAGGGCGGCGCGCTCTTCTCGACGCTGACGGTCGCGGAGAATGTCGAGGTCCCGCTGCGGGAATTCTACAAGGACCTGCCGCCCGCGCTGATGGCCCAGATCGCGTCCTACAAGGTGGTGATGACCGGCCTTCCCGCCGACGCGGGGCCCAAATTCCCCGCCGAACTGTCGGGCGGCATGAAGAAGCGCGCCGGCCTCGCCCGCGCGCTCGCGCTCGATCCGGAACTGCTCTTCCTCGACGAGCCAACCGCCGGCCTCGACCCGATCGGCGCCGCCGCCTTCGACAGCCTGACGCAGTCGCTGCAAAAGACGCTGGGGCTGACGGTCTTCCTGATCACGCACGACCTCGACACGCTCTATGCGATTTGCGACCGCGTCGCGGTGCTCGCGGACAAGAAGGTGATCGCCGTCGGCACGATCGACGAGCTGCTCGCGCTCGACCACCCCTGGATCCAGGAATATTTCAAGGGACCGCGCGGCCGCGCCGCGATCGCGACCCAAGAGGCGCAGGAGCGCGCCGAGGCGCATCCGACCGAGGTAAAAGAACAGCAACTCCAGGACTCCGGTGCCGCCGCCACCGAGACCCCCGCGCAGCAGGCGAGGACCGACTGATGGAAACCCGTTCCAACCATGTGATCGTCGGCGCGGTCGTGCTGATCCTGCTCGCCGTCCTCGCGATCTTCACCGTCTGGATCGCGCGCCTGGGCGGCGCCCGCGAAAAAGAATATGACATCTTCTTCAAGCAGAGCGTCGACGGCGTCGCCAAGGGATCGACCGTCACCTATTCCGGCGTGCCCGTCGGGCAGGTCAAGCAGATCGTGCTGTGGAAGCCCGATCCCCAGTTCGTCCGCGTACGCGTGACGGTCAACGACGACACGCCGATCCTGCAGGGCACCACCGCGACGATCCAGGGCAGCTTCACCGGCACCAGCACCGTCGCGCTCGACGGCGGCCGCAAGGGAGCGCCGGAGATCAAATGCCCGGAAGAGCCCAATGCGCAGCTCTGCCCCTATGGCGTCCCCGTCATCTCGACCAAGCAAGGCGGCATCGGCGCCATCCTGAACAGCGCGCCGCAGTTGCTCGAGCGGCTCTCGACGCTGACCGAGCGGCTCACCGGGCTGCTCTCCGATCGCAACCAGGCGTCGATTGCGGGCATTCTCGACAACACCAACCGCCTGAGTGCCGCGCTCGCGGATCGCGGGCCGGAGATCGCCGCGACGCTGGCGCAGACGCGGGTCGCCATCCAGCAGGCCGGCAATGCCGCGGAATCGATCGGCAAGCTCGCCGACACGACCAACGGCGTGCTGTCCGACGACGTCAAGCCGACGCTGCAGAATCTCAACGGCGCGATCGCCTCCGCCCGCAAGAGCGCTGACACGCTCAACGAGGCGATCCAGGATGCGCGTCCGGGCCTGCAGACCTTCTCCAAACAGACGATCCCGGAAGCGAACCGGCTGGTCCGTGACCTGCGCGTCACCGCCACCGCGCTGTCGTCGATCGCCGACAAGGTCGATCAGGGCGGCGCCAGCTCGCTGATCGGGCAACAGAAGCTCCCCGACTACAAGGGCAAGTGACCGCCATGCAGACGCACCCAACACGCCCCGCGCGCCGTTCCGGCCTGCTCCTCGCGGTCGCCGCCGCGCTGCCGCTCGCCGGCTGCATCAGCTTCGGCGCGAAGCCGCCGCCCCAGCTGCTGACGCTCCAGTCGGACTATGCGCCCGCCCAGGGGGCGGTGCAGGATTCGGCCAAGGCGCGTTCGATCGTCATCCAGGTGCCGACCAGCCCGGCGGCGATCGCGACGGCGCGCGTGCCGGTGTGGACGACGCCGACTGAAGTCGCCTACGTCAAGAACGCGCAATGGTCCGAACCGCCGTCGCGGCTCTTCGCCCGCCTCCTCTCCGACGCGGTGACGACGCGCGGCAACATGGTCGTGCTGTCCAGCATCCAGTCGATCGGTGATCCCAGCGCGACGCTCGCCGGTGAGCTGCGCCAGTTCGGCTTCGATGCCGGCCAGCGCCAGGCAGTCGTCGTCTATGATGCCGCGCTGACCCGCGCGGGCAAGACGACAGTGGAAAAGCGCCGGTTCGAGGCCCGCGTCCCCGTCGCCACGATCGACGCCGCCAGCGCCGGCACCGGCCTCAGCCAGGCCGCGAACCAGGTTGCGGCGGATGTGGCGGCCTGGGTCTCGCAGGGGTAATTTAGGCCAAAGCGGTTCCATCTCCGTTTTCCTACGGATGGGCCGAGGTGCTATGGTGAGCGAGGCTGTATTCCAGCCGCTCTTTCTCATCGGTCATCGCTCCACGTCGAGACGGCTGCCGGATGGCGTGCGCCGCCCGGCAGCGGTGCATGACCGGCAGGCGGGACCCCTAAACACTGCGACCTTTGTGACCTTTGGGCATCTGGATACCCGTCGGTCGACCCATGCTTCCCGGACGGGGCTATCTGACGCCATCCGACGAAGTCCCTGCAACGGCTGAGCCGATGCCTTGGATACAGGCCCTGCCCGTATCGAGCGTCGAACTCGATCCGGATCGGCGGCATGGCGCAGCCCCCGGAGCGCCCGCCCCAGAGAAAGCGGATGCGGCGCGTCTCTCTCTGCGGCCTCGCTCAGCGTCATGTCACCAGGCCTGGCCTGCTCCGCCTCCCCTCAGGCCCTTACACCGCCAGGCGCCTCAGGGTGCGCGCCGCACGGCGGGCAGCACGTCGCACACCGCCGCGCCGCCCAATCGGCGGCATGGCGCAGCCCCCGACGGGACCGGCCCGGAGAAATCGAACGCGGCGCGTCTCTCGCTGCGGCCTCGCTCAGCGTCAGGTCACCAGGCTTGGACCCGCGCCGCCTCCCCCTCAGGCCCTTACACCGCCAGCCGTCCCAGCGTTTGATCACGTGCGTGGAAGCGGTACCGGCTCTTCAGCGTTGCTGGATCGCACATTAGGGCGCGCGCCGCACCGCGGGCAGCACGTCGCACACCGCCGCGCCGCCCAGCGACACCAGCGGCGGCGGCGGAACCTCGCGCCGGGCGACGGCGGCGGCGAAGCGAGGGTTGTCGGCGGCGCGATACTGGAAATGGGGTCGCTCCCCCGCTGGCAGGTCGCTCGCCAGGCGCACGGAGACGATCGGCACGCGCTCGCTGTCCTTGTCGTACATGCCCATGGGCGCATCGCTGCGCGGCAGGCCCGACAGATATTGCATGCCCTCGACGATGCGGCCGACGACCGTGTAATTGCGGTCCAGCCGCCGCGCCGACTGGCCGATCGGCGTGAACAGCTCCGCGCCGCTGCCCGTGCTTGGCAGGTCGTTGCGCGCGACGCCGACCATGCCGTAGCAATGCGTCAGCCACGCCGCCTTGCCGTCGGTCGCCACCGGCCAGCCGTCGGCGGTGATGCCGGAGCCCGTAGAATAGCTGTCCGGCCGCCGCATCCGCACCGCAGGCGCGAAGCTGGCGATGTCGAACTCCGCTGCGGGACTGTCCGTGATGCCGGGGGGCAGCGGCTTCTTCTCGGTCGCGTCGCCCCATTGCGTCACCCAATTCTCCTGCACGCGATAGACGCTAGTGCCGTCCCACCAGCGCGCCCTCGCCAGCGCGCGGATGTTTGCGACATGCGCGGGAGCCAGATGGGGCGCCAGGCGGATGACGACCTGCCTGCCGGTCGCGAGCGTGACGATCAGCAACTCGTCGTCCGGGATCGTCCGCCAGTCGGCCGGCAGCGGATCGGACGGCAGAGGCGCGGCCGGCGGCGGCGCGACCTGGAGCGGCGCAAGCGGAGCGGCTGCGGACAGGGCGACGGCGGCGAGCGCGGCAAGGCTGGTCATGCGGCACAGACTGGCGCGATGGCGCGCGATACGCAATCGCCTTGCGAACCGCCCCGCGAACCGCTAGGCGCGCATCCTTCCGGGAAGATGCGGAGCGGTGGCCGAGTGGTCGAAGGCGCTCGCCTGGAAAGTGAGTATACGGCAAAACCGTATCGAGGGTTCGAATCCCTCCCGCTCCGCCACCGGCTGATCCGGCCCCGCCCCGTTTTTACCGCCATCGGTGAAGGGCCCAGCGCTCGCCGCCTGCCGCGATCAATCGGTGCTCGAGCTCCGCTCGACCAAGTCGACGACCGACACGATGTGACCGGCGGCCAGTCCCATGTGGTGGCGTACGCAGGCTCGCGCGACGCTGCAGTGCAAGCAATGACTATCACCATCGGTCAGGGTGCGACATTTTTCGATATGGTAGCGAAGCATGACCTCGTGCAGCTACGCGACTGGAGCAGCCGCGAACGCCCGCATGTCATTTTCCTGTACCGCACGCTGCTGATGGTGGTTGTGCGCGATCATCGCGACCTCCACCGACTCACTACATGATCCGTAGATGAAGCCGTATCGGAACTATCGGAGATTCTCAACCGTTTGCAGCATATTTTTCAGAATGGTGCCTTTGTGCACCCATCCGCCGGACGGCCTGCTAGCGGTGAGACGGCGCTGCTCTATCCCAGTGGCCGGGCGTCATTCGGTAGGACGGCCTCCCTTTGCCCATGTCGGGGTGAAGCGGCTGTCGGCAAGCCAGCGGATCGGCTTCATCAGCGACTCGATCGCCCGCACCATGAACGCTCCGTCGATACGATCCGGCGTGTCCAGCGGCGTATGATAGGTATCGACTTCGCCGTACCCTGAAACGGTATGCGCAACGACGCCGCGGAGCGCGAGCGCGTAATTGTCCGAACGCTGGAAATAATGCTGTTCGGGATAGGGATCGGCGTCGACGAGTGCCCCATGCGCACGCAAGGCCGCGCCCAGATCCGATCGCTCGTACCCGGTCATCATCAGGCGGTCCGCCGCCAGTTTCGGCACGCGGGCACCAATCATCTCGAACTCGATGTTCGCGGCGATCTGGCTGAGCGGAACGGGGGGATGGTCGCCAAACCAGCGCGAACCGAAGCCGCCGCGTTCCTCGGATCCATAAGCGACGAACAGGATGCCGCGTCGCGGCGCCTTGCCCGCGGCCATCGCGCGCGCGATCTCGAGCAGTGCCACGGTACCCGACGCATCGTCGTTCGCCCCCGGCCAGATCGTCCCGTCTGCACCGACCCCGAGATGGTCGAGATGGGCGGTGAGCAGCAGCACGCCCGCCGCGGGATCACGCCCCGGAAGGTAGGCGATGGCATTGGTCGTCACGTCGTGGGACAGGGTGAAGGGGATCGACAGGACGGCCGTGGCGCCTTGCCGCTGCAGGCGCGCCATCGTTGCAGGGCCGACCGCGACCGTCGCGTTGCGCGCGCCAGGAACCTCGTCGGCAAAGGACATCGGCAGGCTGGGCCGGCCGCCGCTCGCTTCGGTGGCACGCCGGCTATTCGCGTCCGCCGCGACGATCGTGACGCTGGCGCCGAGGTCGGTCCGCGTTTTCGCGATGTCGGCGTTTGACGCGGCGGCATCGGGCACGACCAGCACGGACGCCTTCGTGCCGGGCGCGACGTGCCCGAGCACGGCGACCTTGCCGCCCCACACGCCGCCGGCACCGCGGAGCAGCGTGACGTCGTTTGCCGCCATACCGTCGATCAGGAGCTCTGCCGGCGCTGCCTGTACCTGGCGCAGCACCGGTATCCGCTGCAGGAAGCCGGTCATGCCGGGCGCGCGTTGCAGGCCATAGCTTTGTAGTTGCGATGCGACATAGGCGGCGGCGACCGCTTCGTCCGGTGTCGCGCTGCCGCGGCCCCGCAATTCCGGCCCTGCGAGAAAGTCGAGATGCGCCCGCACGCGCGCGGGACTGACGTCGCTTCGCGCCTGCGCGACGCCGCCCGCCGTCATCAGTACCAGCGCCAGAATGATCGCCCGCGTCATGTCATCCCCCCGATTGTCGCATTTTGCGCTGCTATGCGCTCCCCCGTGCGGCATGTCACGAGCCGGGACGGACTTGCCGTACCGCACACCCGATCGGCGGGAATGGGGAGGGTCGCTGCCACGCCGCCAGCAGCGGGCGATCGTCCAGAGAAATCGCTCTCGACGCACGAACCGGTCCATTTCGATACGGGTCGTCCGGCGATCAGTGGCCGTTCACCGCAGTGCGCTTGACGCGCGACGCAATCGGTACCCGAGACACGAGACGGCATAGCGCCACCGCTGTTCCTGCGTACGAGTAGTCTAGCTTGACCTGTATCTGCCCTAGTTGCGGCTATAATCTTCGACGGGAGCAGCCCGTCGTCGATGGGCCGTTTTCCTATGATCCGACCACACCCGCCTTCTGCATCGATGGCCAACCCGTACAATGCCGGCCCCAGGTCCGCGAGGTCCTGGGAAGCCTGATGCAAGTACGCGGACGCACGTTGAGCTTTGACGTCCTGGCGGACCGCCTGGGGTCAGGCGCGGCGCGATCCGCGCGGCTGATCGACGTCGCGCTCTATGAAGCTCGCCGCATCTTCGAGGCGTCGCCCTATCCCTGCCCTATCGAGCGCGTGCGCGGCTCCGGGCTGCGCTGGACGTTTTCCGAGTCAAAGCACGAATAGAGCGGCGCGCCGGGTTGCCGGCCTATTGCGCCCCTGCGAACCACCGGTGCAGCCATGGGGCTGCCCCCGTCGGGCATGACGGGGACGTCGCTCGCGAAGACGATCGTGCCAATGCGGCTGCGATTGGGTCGGCGCAGCGCACGCCGCTCACAGTCTCACCGCTCGCCCGCGACGCGGCGGGCGGCGCGACGAAGCGTAGCTACGGTACGGCGGATCGGGCAGGCTTGAAGCAATTGCATCCAAATTGATGGAAGGCCAGTGCAACTGCCTTGCCTAACCGTCAAAATTTACCATACTGTGCCCTCGAAAGTCCGCCGGGGGGTGGCATGGTCGAGGAAAGCGGGACATGATGTTCGTGGGCAAGATTCTGGTTATCTGGGTTGCGCTGTCCGCCGTCGCGGTGGCTGGCTTCGGTGCCTTGAGCTTGCGGCAGACGAACTGACGCCTCTGCGGCCTTGGTTGGCCGGCACGTCCCTTGCCGAAGATGCGCCGATCGAGACCTCCGTCGACAGCTTCCGTGAGCCGAGCCACAGCCAGGGCCATTCCGTCGCGGGTCATCTAGTAACGGCGCACGGCCGCCTCACGCCCTCCGCCCCCCCTTCGTCCAGGCCTGTTCCAAAATGCGGGAGAAGTCCCGGCCGGAAGATTTCTTCCTGAGCCGAATGGATTGCCGTGCGTTGATGCTGCTCTGACGTCCGCAGGAGCACGACATGCCCAATCCGAACGAACCCATCCACGATCGCGGCGATTTCGGGGATCTGCCCATGCAGCCGACCGGGTCCGGACCGGCCGACCTCGAGGTCGCTTACGAGCAGATGCGGCTGCTGGAAGAAGCCGAGAGCAAGTCCGGCACCGTCCTCGGCTCCGAAACCGCTGCCCCGATCATGCCGCTCGAAGATACGGCCGCTGCGGCGGAAAGCGAAGCGCACCCCAGTTGAGCCTCTCGATCAGGGCGTGGATCCTGCGCCCTGATCGGCGACGACCGGGCACTGCGACCGCTGCGCGCGACAGATACGCCTGAAGCGGGCGCGCGGCCAGGGACAGGCCGCTGGCGATGCACGCCTCGTTCGATCGACGCATTCATGGCGTGCCTGCGGCATCCGGACATGACGGGTGGTCCGGTCGAATAGCGAAAATCGCGCAAGGATCGAGGCGAAACGCCGATCAAGGAAGTGGCGCTCCGCGAAAGGGAAAAGCGGAACGCCACTCCGGGCCGTTGAGGCAAGGCAACTACGCTTCGGATTCAGCCTTGTTCCAAAATGAAACATTCGATCCTCTTCGGCGGGGCCCTGTGATTGTACATCCGGATTTACACGAAACGGGTTGATAGCGCCGGTCGTCGTATGATCGGTCCGTCCGCGCAGATTGGGGACTCGCCTGCATTGCGTCCGGCACGCGGCGAAGCGGAACATCGCCGAGGTCGGACACGCCGACGCGGTCGGCATAGCTCTTGGGCCCATATAGGTCTCGGGCCGGTATATCTGTTGGGGACGCCCGCGCCGATGACGATGGGCGGGGCTCGCGACGGGTCAGGCCGCAGTCCTCGCCACTTGCCGGACAGGCGCACGGGATCGTACCCTGATTGCCCCCGGAGGTGACCGACCAATGCGATCCCTGCCCCAGATCATCGACGCGACCTTTGTCGCCCACCCACGCCACGTCGGCGAGAGCTATCGCGCGCATGCGGCGACAGCGTTTCGCTTCGGCGGCGCAATGATCGGCGGCGGGATCGCCTGCATCGTTCACGGGCTTGTGCCGGCGCTGTTCACGACCACGGGCAGCGCCACGGTTCGCCGTCTCCACGCGCAGATGCACGGGCGCACGCATGCGGCGATCGAGGCGGAAAATGCCGCGAGGGGCTGCCTCTCCTACGAAATCTGAGTAGACGCGCCGGCATGATCCGCCATGTCGCAATCGTCGGTGCGGGCTTCTCGGGCACGCTGCAGGCAATCAACCTGCTACGCCACGACGGGCCTCGCGCCACCCTGGTCGAGCGGGCGCCGGTGCCCGGCCTCGGCATCGCCTATGGCGCCGCGCATCCGAGCCATGTGCTCAACGTGCGGGCAGGGAACATGAGCGCCTTTCCGGACGAGCCGGATCATTTCGTGCGGTGGCTGGCGGCGAAGGGTATCGCGGACGCGGCGGGCACGTTCGTACCGCGCGTCACCTATGGCGCCTATCTGCGAGACCTGCTCGATGCCGCGCGGCAAAGCGCCGGCTCGCGGCTAACCGTAATAGGCGGCGCAGTGAGCGACGTAGTCGCGGACGGCAGCGGCGCGTGCCTCTGCCTGGACGACGGGCGGCGCATCGCCGCGGATGCGGCGGTATTGGCGGTCGGCAATCTGCCGCCGCACGATCCGCCCGGTCTCGATCCAAACGCCCTGTCCGTCGCGCTCTATCGCAACGATCCCTGGGCAGCCGATGTCGCGGAAGGGCTTGGCGAGGACGATACCGTCCTAATCATCGGCACCGGCCTGACGATGATCGACGTCACACTGATGCTGGAGGCGCGCGGTTTCCGCGGGCGTATCGTCGCGCTGTCGCGCCGTGGGCTGGTGCCACGCGAGCATGCCGCGCCCGCCCCCAACCCGGACCGGCTGCGCGAGCGTCCCGCGACGGTGGCTTCCAGTCTCGTCGCTTCGGTGCGGGCCAAGGGCCACGCGGTCGGATGGCGCCAAGCGGTCGACGAACTGCGCCCGTTCACGCAGGGCATGTGGGCCAATGCGAGCGACGCGGAGCGCGCGCGCTTCCTGCGCCATCTACGCCCCTGGTGGGACGTGCATCGCCACCGGCTGGCACCAGCTGTCCATGCGCGTCTGCGGGCGATGCAGGATGAAGGACGCCTGATCGTGGCCGCGGGCAAGACGCTCGATTTCGTCGAGGATGCAGGCGGCGTCGCGGTGCGCTGGCGCCCCCGGGGGGCGGACATGTCGGAGACGCTCGTCGTCCAGCGCATCGTCAACTGCACCGGCCCGCAAGGCGACCTGTCGCGCACCACTGAACCGTTGCTGCGCCGGCTGGCGGATCGCGGCACGATCCGTGCGGATACAGCGCATCTCGGCATCGACGTCGACGAGGCGGCGCGCACGATCGCGCGGGACGGACGTGCCAACGACTGGCTCTACGCCCTCGGGCCGATGACCCGTGGCGCATTCTGGGAAATCGTCGCGGTGCCCGACATCCGGACGCAGACGTGGAGCGTCGCGCGCAAACTGTCCAATGCGCACTGGGTCGGCGGCGAGGGACTGTAAAGGCGCCATCGATTTCGTTTACCGTCTTATGTCGCGCCGGTGCTGCGGATAAGAGACCTGCGATGATCGACGCCACGCCCGAACCTGTTCTGCCGCCGGAACTCGGCTTTCTCCAAGGCGGCGGACGGGCGACGCGTTTGATTTTGGCGCGGGATTGGGCGGACCATCCCCTTGGCGGGCCATCCGGCTGGCCGATCGATCTCAAGACCGCGCTCGGCCTTGTTCTCAACTCGCCCGAATCGATGATCCTGTGCTGGGGCGAGCAGGACCTGCACTTCTTTTACAATGAAACCTACTGCCCCCTGCTCGGCCCCCGCGTAGATTGGGCGATGGGTGCTCCCTTCAAAGAGGTCTGGGCCGACGCGTGGGAACAGGCGAAGCCGATCATCGACGACGCTTTCGCGGGCCGGAGCATGCGGTTCAATGACCTGCCATGGAAGCTCGATACCGATCGCGGCGCGGCGGACACATGGTGGTCCTTCTCCTATTCCCGCATTCTCGACAAATGCGGCGGGATTGCCGGCCTGTTCATCTTCACCAACGAGACGACTGCGCGCGTGCTCGCGGATCGCGCCTTGGCGGCAAGCCAGGCGGCGCTGACCGCGCTTAACGAGACGCTCGAGCGACAGGTCGAGGAGCGCACCGCCGAGCGCGACCGCATGTGGAACACGTCGCCGGACCTGATGGTCGCGCTGTCCCCGGAGGGCATCTATCGGCGTATCAATCCGGCATGGCAGACGGTGCTGGGGTACGATCCCGCCGATGTGATCGGCGCCTATGCCACCGATTTCACGCACCCGGACGACCTTGCGGCGACCCAGGCGGCATTCGAGACCGCACAGGCGGGGACGCTGCCGAACTTCGAGAACCGCTTCCGCCACAAGGACGGCAGCTATCGGTGGATCCAGTGGGTCGCGGCGCCGGGTCCCGACGAAGTGTTTGCCATCGGCCGCCATGTCACCGACGCCAAGACGGCGGAGGCGCGGCTGCGCGAAACCGAAGCGCAACTGCGCCAGGCGCAGAAGATGGAAGCGGTGGGCCAATTGACTGGTGGCATTGCCCACGATTTCAACAATATGCTTACCGGCGTCATCGGCAGTCTCGACCTGCTCGGGCGGCGACTGGGCATGCAGTCCGATCCACGGGTCACGCGCTACATCGAAGCGGCGACGACCTCGGCGCAGCGCGCGGCCGGCCTGACGCAGCGGCTGCTGGCCTTTTCCCGCCGCCAGCCGCTCGATGTCCGGGCGACCGACGTCAATATGCTGGCCACCGGGCTGGAAGACCTGCTCGCGCGCACCATCGGCGAGAATGTCGCGCTCGAACTGGCGCTCTCCGACGCGACGTGGCCGGCGCTGACCGATCACAACCAATTGGAAAGCGCGCTGCTCAACCTCGCGATCAACGCGCGCGACGCGATGCCGGCGGGCGGGCGCCTGACGCTGGAGACCGGTAATCACGTCGTCGCTCCCGGCAGCGGCGCCGACATCGAACCCGGCGACTATGTCCGCGTCGCCATGACCGACACCGGCACCGGCATGCTCCCAGACGTTGTCGCGCGCGCCTTCGACCCCTTTTTCACCACCAAGCCGATCGGCGTCGGCACCGGCCTCGGCCTGTCGATGATCTACGGATTCGTCCGCCAGACTGGTGGGCATGTCCATATCGAGACGCAGCCGGATCGCGGAACGACCGTCGCCCTGCTGTTGCCGCGGGCAGAGGCGTCGGTCGTGCCGATGACGACGGCCGCGGCATCGCCGCGCCGCGCCGCGCGCGCGGGCGAAACCGTGCTGCTCGTCGAGGATGATCCGGCGGTACGGATGCTGGTAACGGACCTGCTCGGCGACCTCGGCTATGCGGTGTGCCCGGCGGCCGACGGCAGCGAGGCGCTTGCGCGGCTCGAGGCACTGGGGCGTGTCGACCTGCTGATCACCGATATCGGCCTGCCGGGGATCAACGGGCGTGACCTCGCGGACTTGGTGCGGGCACGCCGACCGGGACTCAAGGTGCTGTTCGTCAGCGGCTATGCCGAACAGGCGATGGTGCTGGGCGACTTCCTCGCGGAGGGTATGGCGCTCATCTCGAAGCCGTTCGACGTCGACGTGCTGTGTCATCGCATCCGTGCGATGCTCGACTGACGCTTGCGACGGGGGGCACCGCTCCCCACATCCGTTGTCGCAGCACGCAAAGCGTCGAACCGAAGCGCGGCGGCGGCGGATCGCCCGTGCCTTCCCTTTTTGTGCCCTTCGCGCTAAGGGCGCACCGCACGATTTTCGACAGAGGTTTATTTGGCCAAGGAAGAACTGCTTGAGATGCGCGGCCGCGTGGTGGAATTGCTCCCTAACGCGATGTTCCGTGTCCAGCTTGAAAATGACCATGAGATCCTGGGTCACACCGCCGGCAAGATGCGCAAGAACCGCATCCGGGTGCTGGTCGGCGACGAGGTGCTGGTCGAACTGACGCCTTACGACCTGACCAAGGGTCGTATCACCTATCGCTTCATGCCCGGCCGCGGTGGCCCCGGGCCGGCCTGATCGACGATCATGCCGGCGCAAGCTCGCGGGCGCCGCTCGTGAGCGCGCCGCATCCCGCCCCGGCGTCGCAGCCGACGCTGGTCCTCGCCTCTTCGTCGCCGCGGCGTCGCGATCTGCTCGCGCGGATCGGGGCGGTGCCCGCGCGGATCGCCGCGCCTGCGATCGACGAGAGCCCTCGTCCGCGCGAACTCCCGCGCGCCTATGCGCTGCGCCTTGCGGTCGAGAAGGCCGAGGCCGTCGAGCGGGCGGCCGGCGAGGTGGTGATCGCCGGCGACACGACGATCGCGCTGGGCCGCCGTATCCTGCCCCCCGCGGAGGACGAGGCCGTGCAACGTACCTTGCTCTCGCTCCTGTCCGGTCGCCGCCATCATGCCTTGTCCGCAGTCTGCGCGATCGACGCGAAGGGTGCGGTACGCACGCGCCTCGCCGACACGATCGTCGCGTTCAAGCCGCTCTCGCCGGCCGAAATCGATGACTATGTCGCAAGCGGCGAGGGTCTGGGAAAGGCCGGAGGCTATGCGATCCAGGGCCGTGCGGAGGCGTTCGTGCGCTTCCTGCAGGGCAGCCATTCGGGTGTGATCGGCCTTCCCCTGTTCGAGACGCGGGCGCTGTTGATCGCATCCGGCATCGCGCTTGGCTGAGTCCGGCGCCGTCTGGCTCTACGAAGCGGGGATCGGCGAGGACCGCGCCGCTCTTGTCGTGGACGGCTGGATCGTCGAGGCGCGGATCGCGCTGCCCGATGCGTTGCGACTGGGTACGGTCGCACAGGCACGGCTGGTCGAGACGCTGCCCGGTCAGGCGGGGCGTCTCGACATTGCGGGGCGGGATGTGATGATCGCACGCGTCCCTGGCGGCGTCACGCAGGGCGCACGGCTGATGGTGGAGATCGTGCGAGAGGCGATACCCGAGGCCGGGCGACCCAAGCCGGCCCGGGCTGTGGCGACGGACAAGATGCCGGCGGACGGCCCCGATCTGTTCACCCGTCTTGGAGCAGGCGGCGTCCCCGTCCGCGCGATCGCCGCACACGCGCCCGATGACTTGGAAGCGGCGGGCTGGTCCGAGCTGCTGGAGGAGGCGGCCAGTGGCGAGATCGCCTTCCCACTCGGTAATTTGCGACTGTCTCCGACGCCGGCGATGACGCTGTTCGACGTCGACGGACCACCGCCGCTCGCTCCCCTGGCACTGGCGGCGGCCACTGCGGTGGCGCAAGCCGTCCGTCGCCATGGCATCGGCGGCTCGATCGGCATCGACTTCCCCACCCTGCCCGACAAGGCCACGCGCCAGGCAGTGGCCGAGGCGATTGACGCGGCCTTGCCGCAGCCATTCGAACGAACCGCGGTCAACGGCTTCGGCTTCCTGCAGATCGTCCGGCCGCGCCCGCGTGCCTCGCTGCCCGAGCTGCTGCGCGCCGATCCGGTCGGCGCCGCGGCACGTGCGACGCTGCGCAGGCTCGAGCGCGAGCCACCCGGCGCGCCACGCCGCCACCGGCTGCCGCCCGCCGTATATGACCGGCTGATGGCGGAACACGCATGGATGGCGGCGCTTTCCCGCCGAACCGGTCTCATCCCCCAATTGGAGCGCGCCTGATGCCCGCCACCTGTCCGATCTGCGACAAGCCGGCCGACCCGGCCCACGCCCCCTTCTGCTCGCGCGGGCACAAGGATCGCGACCTCCTGCAATGGCTCAGCGAAGGTTATCGCATCCCCGTGGCGGAGAATCACGAAGACGGGCTGGACAGCGGCGAATCCGCCCACTAAAGGCCGCGCTTCCGAACGCGGTTCGGCAAGCCTAGGTAGCTCAGTTGGTAGAGCATGCGACTGAAAATCGCAGTGTCGGCGGTTCGATCCCGTCCCTAGGCACCATCACCTTTCAGCTGAGCAAACCCTCTGGGGGACGAAAATGCCGCGCTAAGGGGCTAATAAGATCCACTTAACCGCCGCGAAGTCCGGCTTTCGTTCACAATCAAGCTCAGGTCAGGTCTCGCTGGCACTCGACCGTCAAGACTTAAATTTTCCGATGGCCAGACACATCGCGCACCTAGATCAAATATAATGCTGGAAACGGCAAGTGCGCTTGCTTGCCGACTGACTTTGTAAAAGCGGGAGCGACTACAACCACGAAATGGCTGATCAGCTCGGGCTTCCGACCCGGCTAGGGTCATGTGCGGGACCAGCCTGGTGGCTGCGGCGATGAGAACGTCATGCCGCGGCCAACTATCTCCCGTCGGAGCTTTATGTCGTTAAACATTAAGGTCATGATCCGCGAAGCTCTTAATTAGAGCCTGAGCCAGTCGGTCTCCGAACCTTCTTTTGTGTATCGGAACCGGTGGTTTTGAACCGCGCCGGGTTTGTCGGAGGCCCCAGCTCCTGAGAGGAAGGGGCTATGACGAGCAAGACGACGAACAAGTTTTCACCTGAGGTACGCGCCCGCGCGGTGCGGATGGTGCTGGAGCGCGAGAAGGAGCATACGTCGCGCTGGCCCGCGGCGGTGTCGATCGCGGCGAGGATCGGGTGCGCGAGCCAGGCGCTGCACGAGTGAGTGAAGAAGGCCGAGGTCGGCAGCGAGATGCGCGCCGGCGTGCAGAGTGATGTCGTCGACCGGATGAAGGCGCTGGAGCGGGAGAACCGCGAACCGCGCCAGGCCAACGAGATCCTACGCAAGGCTTCGGCGTATTTTGCGATGGCGGAGCTGGACCGTCCACTGAAGCGGTGATCGCCTTCATCGATGTGCATCGCGCGGTTTGCGGGGTCGAGCCGATCAGTAGGGTCCCGCCGATCGCCCCGTCGTCCTATTACGCGCACGTCGCCCAGAAGATTGAGCCGACCAGACGGTCGGCTCGGGCTCGGCGTGACGATGCGCTTCGCCTGGAGGTGCGCCGCGTGTTCGAGAAGAACTTCCGCGTCTAAGGCGTGCGCAAGGTCTGGCGGCAGCTGCGGCGCGAAGGGTTCGACGTCGCCCGCTGCATCGTCACCCGCCTGATGCGGCTGATGGGCCTGGCTGGCGTGATCCGCGGCAAGCCGGTGCGCACCACCGTCAGCGACAAGGCAGCACCATGCCCGCTCGACCGGGTCAACCGGCAGTTCCGTGCGCCGGCGCCGAACATGCTGCGGGTATCGGACTTCACCTATGTCGCGACGTGGGCGGGGTTCGTCTACGTCGTTTTCGTCATCGACACCTACGCTCGCCGGATCGTCGGCTGGCGAGCCAGTCGGAGCGCGCATGCCGGCTTCGTCCTGGACGCGCTCGACCAAGCGTTGCACGCGACCGCCAGCCGATGCGGGATGGCGGCCTTGTCCACAACTCCAACCGTGGCAGCCAGTACGTGTCGATCAAGTACACCGAACGCCTCGCCGAGGCCGGTATCGAGCCGTCGGTCGGTAGCGACGGGGACAGCTGCGACAACGCTTTGGCCGAGACGATCAACGGCCTTTACAAGGCGGAGGTGATCCACAAGCGTTGACCTTGGCGCAGCTTCGAGGCGGTCGAGTACGACACGCTCGAACGGGTCGACTGGTTCAACCATCGCCGGCTGCTCGAACCCCTCGATAATATCCCGCCTGCCGAAGCCGAAGAGCAGATCTATGCTGCCGCCAACATGACCGATATGGCGGCGTGACTCGCATCCAATGACCTTCGACAAACCCGGCGCGATTCAGACCAATTATTTCAATGCGGCGGGGCCGGTTTAGCCAGCGAACGGTTGGGTCCCTTTGGGAGAAAGCCGTGGCAGACCATCCATCGCGTGCAGCCTGCCATTGGGGCGGCACCGATCTCGCTGTACTCGGCGACGGGCTGCGTCGGGTCATGTCGATGCCTGAGGGGGGAGCATTTGCCGATCTGTTGGCAAAGCTTGATCAAGTACCCCCCTTGCCGAAAGCGCCCATGCCTTTGAGCGAGCCCGACTAACCAAGCTCGCCAAGAAATGAGAAGGGAGGCTCAGCTATTGCACTGCCGCACCGCGCCGAATTTAAGCTCTCAACGACAGTTGCAGTCGTCGCGCCATGCGGCAGATGTCAGCTTCAGAGCGGTGCAAGGCGTTCATTAGCCCATCGATACCCGCCCCCGTCGACAGAAGATCGCGAAGACCAGTGATGTCGGTCTGGGTCCATCTTGGTGTTGCTCTGGGATCAAGCATTTCGCACCCACTTCGTCCTGATGACCGACCCGTTGATGATGGACTTGGTCATCACGGCGCGCATTTCTTGAGCGGCAGCCGCGTTCATATAGACGACGCGTGTGCCCCCCGACAGGATCGCTTCGATAGCACTGATCGCAGCACCATGTTTCGCCGACAAATTTCGAACGGTCGAGACTTCTAGGTTCACGTTGATTGCCCGGCTCATGCTGCGCCCTTTCTATCGATGCAAATATCATTGTGCGCTTCAGCGCGCTCGGCTTCGGTGCGAGTCGCATCGGTATGGGGAAAGCCGGCCTGCTCGAGAAGGCGTCCGTACGATCGCGCCAGCTCGCGGTGTGCGAACCGCGCCGACACATCGACCGCGATGTCCGCGTTATGGAGGGAAACCTGCTCCCGCCCAAGAATATAGTTAAGGTCCATACCAGCGCCTCCGTCGAGCGGGAGCGCGATGTCTCTCAGCCGTGCAAGGCTCGGTTGAGTGCACGGTTCTACGTAAATGGGACTGATGGCCGCTATTTGCAAGATCGCCGTTTCACTGCGCATTAACCCCGCTGTGTGAAACGTCCGCGATGAAGGACTGCGACGACATCGTTGAAGGCTTGCTTGACGAAGCCAAGGCGCATGTCGCACTCGCGGTTTCAGCCTCCGCCACCTCGGTGGCTGAGATGCATATCGAGCTTGCCACCTTCCACGTCGAGCAGATGCTCTCGACGGAGGTGCTGTGCCCTGACCTCGATGAGACGACAGCCGCTGTGATGCAGAGAGTGCAGCGGCATCAGTGATCCGCCGCCTCCCTAGCGCTCCATCATTTCCGACTTAACCACCATCACGGCTGCCGATAGCCATGACTGGGCGTCAGGCATATCGCCAGCAGCGCGCGCGGTCTGGCAATGATCTACCGCCGTCCTGAGCGGCTCAACCTCTGTGGCGACCAAGTCCGCCGCGCGCTCGATCGCGATGCCAAGCGCGTTTATGCCCATAGCGTGATCATGGCCCTGCCGAGTTAACAAAGCATGTTAGATCGGGAACGATCCCCGTACGCTAAGCTCTACTCTCCTCCAACAGAGGGGATTCATCCTGAAGTGCTTTTTTAACCTTGCCACCCTCACCTATGATCCTGATCTTTTGGGCGTGGAGGTAGCTACGATCGAGGAAGCACGAATTAAGGCGGCGCGCTACCTCGGCGAGGTGATCCGCGACAGACCGGGCATGGTGTGGGCCGGCGAAGAGGTTCGGATTGAAGTGACCAACAAGAAGCAAGTGGTACTTTTCACGGTCGCTGCCTTTGGCATGGATGCTTCCTCAACCGCAGCTTAGCGCAAGGCCGGCTCTTGCCCCTACTTATACCGGCGAGGCGCCGTTGCGGAATGCCGCGTCGATAAGATTTGCGGGTGCTGTCGAAACAACCGTACGCGACGGGGCGAAGCGATCTTCCGCCCTGATTGCCTGACCATCGGCAGGCACATAGATTGAATTTCGGAAACAAGCCGAGCGATTTTGCAACAATGATAGCAAAGCCGGTGCGCTTCAAACACTCTCGATAAAGCGTTAGCCGCTCAAGCCAAACCGCCGGTGCGTGATGTTCGACGGCACCTTCGGAAGCTATACCGGCAGGAACGGGCGCGGCCTCTTCGCGCGTGAAGCAAAAGACTTGTTCGCGCCATCAATATCGACCGGCAGCTTCTTATAGTGAACGGCGCCCTGATGGGGTCAGCGTTCGCCGTTGCGAAAGTTCGCGAACGCTGCGAACGAGCTTGAATGCACCGCCTTGCGCTTCCTTTTCGATGACCCGGTACCAGACGTCCGCGTCCGCGTCCCGGTCTGCCGACTCCGACCGTCCGTTCATGTCATCGGTAGAGGATGCCGCGCAGTGCCCGGTGCCATCCGCGAGGCTAGTCTTCTAGAATACGTGCTTGGTGGCTCAGTGGGTGGCAGAACGCGCCCAGGATCATTCGGTCGTCGCGTTTTCCGATATGACATGCTAGAAGGATTCATCGGCAGCATCCCCATTGTGAGCGCTGCCGGCTGAGAGACCATCGTGCTCCCGCTTACGAACGGGAGACCCTGCGTGGACTTGAACTACATCCTTAGTCGTCATCAGCTTTCGCTGGTCGCGGCAGAAAACGCCGTTGGCTCCGAGGCTCGTGCTGCTCACCGGGGCCTTGCCGAAGGCTACGCGTCGCACATCCGCAGGTTTCAACACCAAGCAGGCGCCACTGCCAACTTGGCGCCTCTCACATGAGCTGGCGCGAGAAATGGAGCAGCGGGATCGGCGAACCGTCGGTATCTCGCGCGATCAACCTTGCCATGGACGAGACGGACGTTCGTGCCGGCTGCACCAAGCACGGCGCTGCCATCAGCGCCATCGAGACGCTGCAGTCCGGCGGCACACGGGTCGTGCTGATGAACGGGGCTGCTGCGGAAACGATGCGTATGGCCTTCGGCAAGCGGGTGCTCAGCGGCACGGTCCAGCGGACGCCACTGAAGACCTGGGCACGATAGTGGCACTGGAGCGCGCCGGGACACGCGTGACCTCGGCCTCGATCACCTTTGCTCATGCTTTTAAACTGGGCGGGGATACGCGGGAACTGCCACCGGGCACATACAGGATCGACACGCACGAAGACATGCTCTGCGGAGCATTCGACCCCGTGTTCGTGACGACGTCCATCGATCTGGTCGTGGAGCACAGCGGCGGCACCACGACCCGAACGGTGCCGCCGTCCGACCTGTTGGTCGCGATCGCCATGGACCAGACGCGAAGCGACTTCTTGGAGGGCGGAGGGGAAGGTCTGCCGACCATAGACCGGAAGGAGGGTTCAGCGTCATGATCCCTTATGGTAATCGCTGCAGGACTGTGGCTGCTGCCGATCGTCATGACGCTGATCGGCTATGCTGTCGCTGCGGTGTGTTCGCCCGCACGCATGTGGATGCTGCGGCAGCTGTTCGGCTGAACAGCATGGCAGATGCTCCATGCGGGCGTCCTCAGGCAGGCTGGACCAGCACCGACACCTGCATTTGCGCGAAATCATCTGCGCTGCCCACGTACCCGCCGGTGACCGGCATGACCCGACCGTTGCAGCGACCCACGGCCGTAGGGATCAGGTTGGCAGAACCTACGCGCTGGTGGGTCGGGTCGAACGCGATCCAACCGGCACTGGGCAGGTAGACCTCTGCCCAGGCGTGGGTGCCCCCACTTCCGCCGTTGGTAGTGTCGGGGTCAAACAGGTGCCCGGACACGGCCCGCGCGCCGAAGCCGAGATGTCGTACCGCGTCGATGAACAGCGCGGCGATATCGCGGCAGGAGCCGCTGCCGAGGGAAAGCATTCGGAGCGGAGACTGCGTCCCTTCCTCGTCGCGGGTGCGATAAGCCACTGCTCCTGTGATGCCCGCGTCGATGTCCTTCAGCAGCGACAGCGTGTCGGTGGGGGAGGCAAGGACGAATCCTTTGGCCCAGAGTATCAGCGCGCCGTTCTCATCGTCGTGGATGGGGCACAGCAGCGCGCCGAGATCGGCCGCCTCATCATCCGAGTAGCTGAATGGGTAGGAATGCGCGCCCGGGGCGATCCGGAACACGGGCCACTCCGACGCCAATTGCTCGATCAGGATATCGGCCGCGATCACGAGTTCGCAGGCGGGCTCGGCAAAGAGGGCGGTGGCGACGATGTTACCGAACACGTCCAGCATCCATTCCAGGTCAGCCTCCGGCTCGCATTCGAGCTCGCGCGCGAGTAGCCGCAGATCATGATCGCCGCGCGGCGTCAGAAGCAGCCGGTGGGTTCCGAGCGTCACCGGGCGGCGGTAGCGATCGGTCGTGGTGTGGCGGATGCGAAACCTCATGCCGGACTAAATGCCCCACGCCGCCCAAGGGCAGCGAAGATATCCACCATGCTCGCCCTAGCTTTCCGACGCCGGTCACCTATATCAGTCCGGCTAAACGTCGCCTGCGACGGATATCGGGCCGCCTAGGCTCCCCTTGTCCCTTTCTAGCCTCACGAAGCCGGGATGCGCCGCTGTTGGCGCATGCCCGACCACGCATGGGACAAAGGATACCCATATGATCACCGGCACCGTCAAATTCTTCAACGCCGACAAGGGCTATGGCTTCATTGCGCCCGAGGACGGCAGCACCGACGCCTTCGTGCACATCACCGCCGTCGAGCGCGCC
The DNA here is from genome assembly GCF_031082075.1 of Sphingomonas sp. GV3. Classification (NCBI taxonomy): domain Bacteria; kingdom Pseudomonadati; phylum Pseudomonadota; class Alphaproteobacteria; order Sphingomonadales; family Sphingomonadaceae; genus Sphingomonas; species Sphingomonas sp. GV3. The sequence continues at coordinate 1,972,931 of NZ_JARWLE010000001.1, forward strand.
GGCATGCGCACGCTCAACAAGGACGACCGCGTCTCCTACGAGCTGGAGACTGATCGCCGCGGCAAGGCCTCAGCGGTGAACCTGCAGGCAGCCTGAGCAAGGCCGATCGGCGGAGGCCCTCGGGTCTCCGCCAAACCGTCCATTCGCGCAGGAGCCATCATGTCCTTACCACTTTATCGAGACGAGGCCGCTCGTCAGCGGCTGGCCGCCGAGGAAACATCCCTCCAGAACGTGCGCGAGCGATGCGAACGCGCAGCGCAGGCCTGGGATGCACTCGCCGTTCGTAGCGAGCGAGTCGATGCGACGCGCACCAAGGCCGCGGCGGACAAGCTGCTGGGCGACCCGAGCGAGAATCCCGACCGCGGACTTGCCACACCCGTTCGTCGCGACACCTGACGTTGGCGACGCTTGACGCTGCGATCAGCGGAAACCCAGGAGAGCGGGCAGGTCTGCTCGTCGACACGGCCGAGATACCCGGCGGCGGTGAGCTGCGTCTGCTTCGACATGGGCCTCATTATGAGATCATGTTCGGCCACGAGCAGCTGATGGGAAGCTGGTCCTACCGATCGGAGCAGGCGCTCGCGACATTGGCGCTTGAGGGCTTGGGGGAACAACCGCGGGTCCTGATCGGCGGGCTGGGCATGGGATTCACCCTGGCCGCGGCGCGAGCCACACTTCCGATGGGCGCCAGCATCGTCGTCGCCGAGCTTGTGCCCAAGATCGTGTCCTGGGCTCGCGGCCACCTGCGTCATTTGTTCGGCGACTCTCTCGAAGACCCGCGGGTCTCGGTTGAAGTACGGGATGTCCACGACCTGATCGTCGATCAGGCCGGTGGGTTGGACGCGATTCTGCTTGATGTCGACAATGGACCCGACGGGCTCATCTCCCTCGCCAATGAGCGGCTCTATTCCGCTTGGGGCTTGCGTGCTGCGCGTGCGGCGCTTCGACCCGGCGGCGTGCTCGCCATCTGGTCGGCTTACCCGGACCACGGCTTTTCCCATCAGCTGCATGCGTCCGGCTTTGACGTCGAGGAGTTCAGGATCGACACGGATCGAGGCGAGGATAACCCGGATCACACGATCTGGCTCGCCACCGTGGATCGGAAAAGCGATAGATCGAGCGGCACCGATTCTGCCCGGTTTGGGGTTGAGGCATGATGAAACGCGCGCCATCGCCGTTCCTCTGGTTGGACATCTGGATTGAGGGTTGCACCACCAGCCTTCGCATGTTCGAGACGATGGCCGCAGTGCCGGCGGTGTTGAACGCCCGCATGCCGATGATCGGGGCAGCCGCTTTCGACCCGCTCCATGGCAATTGGCCCGAGCTTCACAGAATGGTGGCGGAGAAGACCGAAGCTTTCGTGAAGGCCAGCCTCTCGGTGGCGCGTGACATGCATGCGATCCAATCCGAGATGTTGCAGCCTAACCCCTCCGCGGGGAGCGCTGCCTTATCAAGCGCACGTATCCAGTACCACGCCATCGGGGCTGCCGGGCGGGCACTGGCCCCGGTCCACGCTGCGGTGACTGGAAACGCGAGGCGCTTGCAAGCCGGGCACTGAACAACGGCCGACGCTCAGGCGAGCCACACTTCAGACACATTCCCGGCCGTTCAGTGCGCCCTGCCCGTTTCCCAGCTTCGGACGCTCGTTAATGTGAGCCGGTCGAGGCTCCGCGCAGCCACATCGAAGACTTGGGCAGGGCAAGACGTAGGACATTCCGAATATTCCGCCTTGGCGTATCGAATGTCCGCCGTCGCCAGAACCATAAAGTCGAGCGCAGCGTCATGGTAACCCGGAATTGGTCGCCAAGTGGCTCACGAGAATTGAATTTCTCTTGGAGCTTGTGCTTGAACACGTCTCCCCAAAACGTAGGCGGGTTCCGCGGTCTGGCGCAGTTCGGCTCCAAGCTATCGCGGGCGGCAACAGGTTCGATGCTACGGAATCGATGGTCGGGTCCCGCGGCCTGATATGCAGAGCCCGAGCCGACATAGAGCACGCGGAACGCCGGGCCGATATTCAGCGCCGTCGTCATGGCCGCCTTGATTTACGGTTCGGAAATGGTCGTCCGTGACCGATCTCCTGCGGCAGGTTGGCATAGGCGACTCGCCGGCCGGCGAGAAGGATGTACGGCTCGCGCAGAAGTCGTTCGACGGCGCCGAGCGCACGATCGAGAGCAGGTGTGACTGCGGCGCGTCGCCGAGCCCATATCCTCTCTGCAGCGCGCCGTCATACGGGCGCGTTGTTCGGCAAACGGTCGGTGGGGTCTCGGCAACTGCATGAACGCCGCGGCATCGGTCGGCACAAAGCTATGCCCCCCGGGCAGGCCCACAGCATGAGCAGCACCGATGCCGCATCAGGCACGCGGCAGGCACAGGGTCGCGGCCAGGCCGGGGCCGGCGTCGCCGATCGTCAGCGTGCCGTCGTGCGCACGGGCGATCGCCGCAACGAGGTTGAGGCCAAGGCCGTGTCCGGCAGCGGCCCGCGTCCGGTCGAGCCGCACGAACCGCTCGACAATTCGCTCACGGTCGGGAGCGGGAACGCCAGGACCATCGTCCGCGACGATCACCACGACGCCATCGCCTTCCGCTGCGACATCGACGCGGATGTGCGTTCCGGCCGGGGTGTGCGCTAGTGCATTGTCAAGGAGGTTGATCACCGCCTGGGACAAGAGCTCGGCGCTGCCGGCGACGATCAGCCCGGGCTCGCTGCTGCCGGATAGCGTTCGACCACTATCGCTGACCGCGGGCGCGTAGCTGTCGCAAAGGTCCTCGACCAGCGCGCCTAGGTCGATCTGCACGAATCGCTGGCGGACGTCGCCGGCGTCCACATCGACGATGTGCAGAATGCCGGCGAACAGCGCGAGCAGATCGTCGCACTGCCGGATGGCGCGCGCGATCGCTGCGTCACGCTCCGGTCCGTCGGGTGCGGCGAGCGCGCGCTCCATGCCGCCGCGCAGACGTGCGAGCGGACTGCGCAGATCGTGGGCGACGTCCGCCGAGACCTGGCGCAGGTTCTCGAGCAGCCGCCCGATCCTTTCCAGCATTTGGTTGAGCACGACACCCAGGTGATCGAACTCATCGCCGCGCCCCGATACCGGCACGCGGTGGCGAATGTCGCCGGCCATGATCGCCGCCGCGGTCAGGCTGACCAGCTCGATCCGTCGGCGCAGATAGCCGCCGATCCAGAGCGCCGCGACCGCGCCGATCACCACGACGAGCAGGAAGGCGCCGGCGAACAGGCTGAGGATGACGTTGTCGATCTGCTCCAGCGCCTGCGAGTCGACGCCGACGACGAGCCGGCTGCCGTCGGGCAGCCGGCTAGTCAGCGTCCGCGCCGCATCCGCCCCCTCGACCGGATCGCGAAAGACGACGTCGGCGTAGCCGAGTGGCGGCATCGCCAGGTCGAACGTACCCGCCACCCGCCGTCCGCGCGCATCGAACAGCGCATAGCCGAAGGTGACGACGCCGCTGCGTCCACCACGCGCCCTGATCGTGTCGACGACCTCGACAATGCCCTTGGCACGGTAGTCGCGGACCAGGTCGGCGCTCGCTTCGGCCAGCGCGACGTCCTGCTGTCGGCGAAAGGCAGCGTCGGCGGCGAAATAGACCAAGGTGCCGAGGATCGCGATTGCCAGCGCCAGGGCAGCGGAATGGGTCAGCGCGATGCGATAGGCGGCGCTGCGTCGCCAGTCAGTCATGTACGCGCATCCGATACCCCTCGCCGCGCAGCGTCTCGATCGGGTCGCGATCGAATCCCTCGTTGAGCTTGGCCCGCATGCGACTGAGGTGACTTTCGACGATATTCGTCTGCGGATCGAAGTGGAACCCCCACACCGCCTCCAGCAGCATCTTGCGCGTCACCGCGCGCCCAGCATGACGCATCAATTCCTCGAGAATGCGGAATTCGCGCGGCTGCAGCCGCACCTCACGCGGGCCGCGCCGCACCTCGCGACGCAGAGCGTCCAGCGTCACGTCGCCGACCCTGAGCTGCGTCGGCATCTCCGCAATCGGCGGCCGGCGCAGCAATGCGCTGACCCGCGCCGACAATTCCGGAAAGGCGAACGGCTTGACCAGATAATCGTCCGCCCCCGCATCCAGCCCGGTGACCCGATCGGCGATGCTGCCGCGCGCGGTCAACATGATGACCGGCATGCGGATGCCGGCCGCACGCCAAGCCTCGAGGATGGCGATCCCGTCGGCGGCCGGCAGCATGCGGTCGAGGATCGCCAGGTCGAACGGCTCCGCCAACCCAGCCTCGCGCGCGGCCGCGCCGTCGCCCTGCACCTCGACCACATGGCCAATGGCACGGAGCCCGTCCGCGACCTGGGCGGCGGTGGCGGCGTCGTCCTCTGCCAGCAGGATGCGCATCGCCGCCGCCGCGCCGGTCAGCCGGGGTGGACGGCAAGCACGTGGAAGCTGCCGGGCACCACCCTTGGCTTGCCGCCACCGACTGCCGGCGCCAGTTGCGCCGCGGGCAGCCACACCGTGCCCGTCCGCGGGTCGAGCGCGCCGGTCCTTGCGCTCGGTTCCGTGCGGATCGTCGCCTGATGCGTGACGGTCCGCGCGTCCGCCAGCGACAATATGTCGAGTACGCCGTCCCGGCCCGCCGGAATATAGGCGCGGCCGCGGTCCCGGTCGACGATCACCGCATCGGGTCCTCGCCCGATCGGCACCCGCCCGACCAGCAGGCGCTTGGCCGTATCGACGATCGCCGCGACGCCATTGGCGCAGGCGGCGACCAGCCGGTGATGGACCGCGTCAAGGCCGAGGCCGGTCGGCGCTTCGCACCCCGGCATCGCGATCGGCGCGCCGGCGGTGCCGCGCGTCAGGTCGACGACGTCGAGCTCGTTGCGATCCTCATTGTTGACGAACAGCGTCCGCCCCTCGACTGCGGCATATTCCAGCCCCTTGGCGACCGGAATGGTCCGCACCAGCCGATGCGCGCGGACGTCGATCTCCGCCACCGAGCCGGCGTCAGCATCCATCGACAGCAGGTGCCCTGTGGCGGGGTCGACCACCGCCGCATCCGGCTTTGCGCCGACCGTCAGGCTCGCGACCTGCCGTCCGGATTGCGCGGCGAAGAAGCGGACGCTGTTGTCCGTACCGTTGGTCACCGCGATCTCACCGGTTGGCAGCAGCACCACAGCATGCGCGTGCGCGGCGGGCCCGATCGGCGCGAGCGCCCGCCCGTTCGCGAGGTCGACGACCGACACGGCATCGCCGTGCGCGATATAGAGCCGCCGCGCGGACGCATCGACGCTGGCATAGTCCCAGCCGCCATCCCCGGGGACGGCGACTGACCGGACCGTGTCTCCGGCGACGACAGGCGCGGCAAGCGCCAGCAAGATGAGCGAGAGGGGGCGGATCGACGGCATATGACGAGTCTCCTTTGCCTCTCTTGATCGCGGCACGCGCTCCGACACCAGCGTGTTTACGCGACATTGGGAAGACACAATGTTTGTCCGCCCCTGCGATCGCTAGAAGCGCCATTCGATCCGGCGAAGACGATCGCCGGCCCCGAGGAGTGACGATCCCGTGCGCATTCAGGCCCGACTGGCGCCGGCGCTTGCCCTGTTGGCGGGGGGCTGCGCCCATTATGCGCCGGCTCCCCTCGCCGAAACACCGGCGCTCGCTCCTGCCCTGCCCGTGACGACGATCGGCACGCCGCTCGCGGTCGAGGACGTCGTCGCGCTTGCGCTCGCCAGAAATCCCGATCTGATCGCGGCCCGCACCAAATTGGGTGTCGCGCAGGCGCAGCGGGTGCAGGCGGGCGTGCTGCCGAACCCTTCGCTTACCGGCGCGCTGCTGCCGCTCGTCTCCGGCGCGGGCGAAGTTCCCGCGTGGAATCTCGGGCTAGCGCAGGACATCAAGGCGCTGCTCATCTACAAGCCTCGCGTCCGCAGTGCGCGCGCCGCCACCGCGCAGGTCCGCGCCGATCTGCTATGGCAGGAATGGCAGGTCGCCAGCCAGGCGCGCCAGCTCGCCGTCGACCTGATCGCTCGCGAAGCGACGCGGCCGCTGCTCGACCAAGCGGTACGCATCCTCGGCCATCGCTATGCCGTGACTCAGGCTGCCTTGGCCGAGGGCAACGCGACCCTTGTGACCGCCGCGCCGAGCGCCGTCGGCTTTCAGCAAGCGCGCGCCAGCCTGCAGACGCTCGACCAGACGCAGGCGCAGGACCGGCACAAGCTCAACGCGCTGCTTGGGCTGACGCCCGACGCGATCGTGCCATTGCAGCCCGTGCCGCAGCTGCCGCCCTTCGACGTGGCGGCCGCGCGCGCCGCAATCCCGTCGCTTCCCGCGCGGCGGCCGGACCTGCTCGCGCTGCGGTTCGGCTATCTGGCGCAGGACGAGACGCTGCGCGCGGCGATACTGTCCCAGTTCCCCGACCTGATTCTCGGCGGCAGCGCGTCGAGCGACAGTTCGCGCGTCGTCAACGTGGGCCCGAGCGCGCAGCTCGGGCTGCCGCTGTTCGATCGCAACCAGGGCAATGTCGCCATCGCCCGCGCCACCCGCGCGCAGCTCCAGGCCGAATATGCCGCCCGCCTCGCCACCGCCACGGGCGAGGTCGGCGCGCTGCTCGGCGAGATGGAGCAGTTGCGGCGGCAACTGGCGATCGTCGAACGCGATCTGCCCGCCGCGCGCTCGGCGGCGACGCGCGCCGCCGCAGCCTTCGGCGCGGCCGCGCTCGACGAGCGCGCCTATGTCGACCTCATCACCAATCGCTTTGCAAAGGAACAGGAAGTGGCGACGTTGCGGCTCGGCCTGCTCGACCGGCAAGTGGCAGTCTCCACACTGCTCGGCCTCGGATTGCCGGGGGTGACGACGCTCGGCCTCGCCGATCCTGGCACACGGGGCGCCGCGCGATGAGCGTTCGTCGGCTCTCCCTTGCGCCGCTGCTGGCGCTCGCCGGATGCGGCACCGGCGAACCCGCGGCAGAACCCACGCCGACGCCGACGGTGCTCGTCACCACCACACCCGCGCGGCAGGGCACTGAGGCGCGCACGATCGAGGCCTTCGGCGAGGCGACGCCCGCCAGCAACGGCGTCGTCACGCTCAGCGTGCAGCAACCCGGCCAGGTGACGGCGGTCGCCGCGGTCGCCGGCGCCCCTGTTCGCGCCGGCCAGCCGGTGCTCCGCTTCACGCTCGCACCCTCGGCACGCAGCGCCTATCGCCAGGCCGTCGACGCGCTGAACGCGGCGACGTCCCAGCGCGCGACGACCGCCCAACTGCTCGGCCAGCAGCTCGCGACGCGCGATCAGCTCGTCCAGGCGGACAAGGCGGTTGCCGACGCACGCACTGCGCTCGCCGCGCTACGCAGCGAGGGCGCCGCCGTCGGCGAGACCGTGCTGCGCGCGCCCTTTGCGGGAGTGGTCGCGACCCTACCCGTCGCGCCCGGCGATCGAACGCAGCCTGGCCAAGCGCTGGCGACGATCGCGCGGACGGGCGGGCTGATCGTCACGGTCGGCGTCGATCCCGCGCGTCGGGTGGACCTGCGCGTCGGCGCCTCCGTCACGCTGACCCGCCTCGACGGCGGCGGTGCGCCCATCATGGGTCGGGTGCGGCGCATCGACGCGATGCTCAACCCCCGAACCCGGCAGATCGACGTCGACATCGCCTATCCTGCCGGCACGATCCTGTCCGGCGAGGCAGTGCGTGTCGCGATCGAGACCGGTCAGGCAACCGGCTGGCGCGTGCCCCACCGCGCGGTCGTCGTCGCCGCCGACGGACGCGCGCAGCTGTTCCAGCTGTCCGGCCGCAGGGCGAAGGCCGTGCCCGTCAGCATCGTGGTCGATGGCCCGGAGGACGACCTCGTCAGCGGCAACCTGGTTTCCAGCGATCCGGTGATCGTCGATGGCGCCTATCAGCTTGGCGACGGCGATCCCGTGCGTACCGGCGGCCGTCAGTGAGCTACGCCGCGCTGCTGCGGCGCCAGCCGCTGGCGATCGTCGTCATCGCCCTTGCAGTCGCGCTCGCCGGCACCGTGGCAGCGCTGTCGCTGCCGATCGGCCTGTTTCCGCAGGTCGCCTTTCCCCGCGTCGTCGTCGACATCGACGCTGGCTCGCGCCCTGCCGACCAGACCGCGCTGATCGTTACCAAGCCCGTCGAACAGGCGCTGCGCGCGGTGCAGGGCGTCCGCAACGTCCGTTCGGAGACGACCCGGGGTTCGGCGCAGGTGTCGATCGACTTCGGCTGGGGCCGGGACATGGTTGCCAGCACGCTGCTGGTCGAAGCGGCCATGTCGCGCGCGCTCGGCGCCTTGCCGCCAGGCACCACCTACAACGTCCGACGCATGGATCCGACGGTCTTTCCGATCATATCCTATGCGATCGAGACGACGCACGCGTCGCCGACTCAGCTGCAGGACGTCGCCCGCTACCAGCTCGTCCCCCTGCTCAGCGGGATCGAGGGGCTGGCGCGCGTCGACGTCCAGGGCGGCGAGACGGCGGAAGTGGAGGTGCTCGCCGATCCCGCTCGCCTCGCCAGCCACAACCTCGCGATGAGCGACCTCTCCACCGCGATCGCCAATGGCAATGTGCTGAGCGCCGTCGGGCGCGTCCAGGACCGCGGTCGCCTGTCGCTGGTCGTCGCCGACCGCACGCTGGCCGGCCCCGCCGCGGTCGGCGATGTCGTGATTCGCACCGACCCCACCGGGGTCGTCCGCGTCCGCGACGTCGCGACGGTGCAGCAGGGCATCGTACCGCAATGGCTGCGGGTCAGCGAGGACGGGCGGCCCGCTGTGCTGCTCAACATCTACGAACAGCCCGACGGCAACGCGGTGCAGATCGCCCATGCGGTGGCCGCCAGGCTCGCCGCCGCGTCGTTACCACCCGGCACGCGCCTGGTCAGCTGGTACGACCAGAGCGAGCTCGTCACGCAGTCCGTCGCCAGCGTCCGCGACGCGGTACTGATCGGACTGGCGCTTGCCGCGCTCGTGCTGCTGCTGTTCCTGCGCAGCTGGCGGATCACGCTGATCGCCGCCATCGTCGTGCCCGCGACGCTTGCCGCCACCGCGCTGGTGCTCGCGATCCTCGGCATGAGCTTCAACATCATGACCCTGGGCGGCATAGCGGCGGCGGTCGGGCTGCTGATCGACGACGTCATCGTCATGGTCGAACACATCGTGCGCCGCGCCACCGCGCCGGCCGCTGACGGAGCTCCGGTCGGACGCAACGCGGTGCTGCCCGCCGCGCGCGAATTCCTGGTGCCGCTCACCGGATCGAGTCTCGCGACGCTGATCGTTTTCCTGCCGCTATCGTTTCTGACCGGGGTGACGGGCGCCTTCTCCAAGGCGCTGTCGGTGACGATGGCGGCGGCGCTCGCGATATCCTGGGCGATGACCGCCTTCGTCGTACCCGTGCTCGCGCAGCGATGGATGACGTTCGGCGCGGCGCATGGCGCAGACGCCGCCGACGGAGGCCGGCTTGCACGGAGCCACGCCGCCGTTCTCGACCGGCTCTCAAGCCGCCCCCGGCTGCTCGCCGTCATCGCCGTGCCGCTGCTCGCGCTTGGCTACGTGGGCTATGCCAACGTGCCCACCGGCTTCATGCCCAAGGTCGACGAAGGCGGCTTCGTCATGGACTATTACACGCCGCCCGGTACGTCGCTCGACGAGACGGAACGGCGCATGGCGCAGGTCGACGCGCTGCTGCGTGCCGATCCCGACGTCTCCACCTTCTCGCGACGGCTGGGCACCGGACTCGGCGGTGATCTCGGCCAGAGCTACCACGGCGACTATTTCGTGCGCCTCAAGGCCAATCACGCCCGCGGCACCGAGGCGGTCGCCGCGGACGTCGCGGATCGCGTCGCCACGCAGGTGCCGGGCGTCCAGGTCGAGGTCGCGCAGCTGATGGAGGACCTGATCGGCGACCTGACCGCCGTGCCGCAGCCGATCGAGATCAAGCTGTTCGCCGCCGATCCCACCGTCCTGACAGATCAGGCGCGCAGGGTCGCCGCGGTGATCGACAAGATCGGCGGTGTCGTCGAGGTGAAGGACGGTGTCCAGCTCGCCGGCGACGCCATCGACGTGCGCATCGACCCGATCCGCGCCGGTTTCCAGGGTGTCACGCCCGCCGATGTGCAGACCGCGGTCGATGTCGCGCTGCAGGGCAGTGTCGCCACCACGCTCGCATTGCCGACGAAGGCGGTCGATGTCCGCGTCCGTCTGCCCGGCGCCACCACGATCACGCGCGACGCGCTGGCGCGGCTGCCGATCCGCGCCGCCGACGGCCATGTCCTCCCGCTGTCCCGTGTCGCGGACCTCATACCCATCACCGGCCAACCGCAGATCGCGCGCGAGAATTTGGAACCGATGGTCGCGGTGACCGGGCGCATCCAGGGTCGCGGCCTCGGCGCGACAATCGCCGACGTCACGCGCGCGCTCGCCCGGCCCGGCGTGCTCGGCCCCGGCGTCCGCTACGAGCTCGGCGGCCTCTATCAGCAACAGCAGATCGCCTTTGCCGGTCTCATCAGAGTGTTCCTCGCCGCGCTCGTTGCCGAGTTCATCCTGCTGCTGATCCTCTACCGCCGGCTCCTGCTGCCGTTGATCATCATCGGCTGTTCACTGCTGTCGACGACGGCGGTTTTCACGGCGCTGTGGCTGACTGGCGTCGACCTCAACATCACCGCACTGATGGGCATGACCATGATCATCGGCATCGGTACCGAAATGGCGATCTTCTACGTGAGCGAATTTCAGGAACTGGCCAGTACCTTGCCGCCGGACCGGGCGGCGCGGACCGCCGCGCACAACCGGCTGCGGCCGATCACGATGACGACACTCGCCGCGATCCTGACGCTGATGCCGCTCGCCCTCGCGCTCGGCCAGGGCGCGGGCATCCAGCAGCCGCTGGCGATCGCGATCATCGCCGGATTGCTGCTGCAATACCCACTGGTTTTATTGGCCATGCCTGTCTTGGTCGGACGGCTTGCGAGCACTTCGTCGGACGATGGCAGCCGGTAAATTCCGTGATGACGTCTGTCGGACCCGACCCTGCACCGGTCATTCGCGAGCCAACCAACGGCGCAGACCGGCACTCCGTTTCTCAGGGAAGGGCAGGCCAGTCGCGACCAATTGAAGCTGACGAAGGGCGCGGGATGGGGACGAGTAGACGCCGCTCGGATCGTCATTCCGCCAGCGTGAAATCTGCTACCTCGGTCGATTTCTTCTCAGCGAGCCATAGCCGGCCCAATTCGAAATCCAGTTCCGGCGGATCAAACGGATCGAGCCCCGAACCTGGATAAAAGGTGATTTCTCCGAAAAGCGGCTGTCGCTCGGGCTGGTAAAAATCCACGCGTGCAAATTCAAATCCACGCGCCAACTCCTCTGCTGCCGCTATCATGTCCGATAGAGCAGACGGCCGTGCAATCGTCGGTCCGGCCCGAGACAGCTTGCACCAGTCTCGATCATGAAGAACCCAACGGTGTCGTGTCGCACGATCGACATGTCCCTGAATATGCGTCGCTTGGCCGTGGAAGACGTACACCTTGTAATCGGTCGGCAAGCTCACCGCGGCGCCGATGAAGGGTTCGACCAGCAACCCACGAGGGATATGCCGGTACAGCCATTCGTCTAGCCAGCCACCATAGAGTCCCGCCATCCACTTTCGCGAGCGATGCACGGCGCGCGTCCAATCCCCGTCTGAGTGCACCACAACGGCTTGATTACAGCCGTGCCGTGACTTGACGATCACCGGCCGATCAAAACGCAGATCAGACGGCAAAATCGCGCCTGACCACAGTGTGGGAATAACCCAGTCATGGCCCAGGCGCTTCGCGACAAAGGCCTTAATCTCGACCTTGTCCGCCATCAACGGCATGCGCGGATCGCGATCATGCAACTTTCGGAGCTGAACAAGCTCTGTGAAACGTTGGGGATCATTCAGACTGGGCATCCGCCCGTGGCGCCAGAAGTAGCTTAGATGTATCCTTGCCAACGCAGCAAGGTCACGCTCTGTCCTAACGTAAATTGGCATCGCGAGTGAAGATGCGGCGGCTCGCAATGTTCCATTTGCGAATCGATCGCTGTGGCCGATCCCCAAATTTCCTCTTTTCACGCACTAGCGGAATGTCCGCTCCAAAGCGCTCCGCCGCGGAAGCGACCAGCCGGAGAGCCGCCTTGAGCGCTGGCGAAGCTAGCCGAGCGCGCGCTTCATGAGCAAAGACCATGTTCTGGAACCGCCGATTTACCGCGATCCTCTAGGCTGAAGCCTCGACTCGGCGCGCGGCGGACGTCACCGGCAAACAGCGGGCTGAACCTGTTCCACCATAACCGCACCGTCTCATGGCAAATGTCGATACCGCGTTCGAACAGCAGATCCTCGACGTTGCGCAGCGACAGGGAAAGCGGACGTACATCAGCACGACCAGCCAGATCACCTCCGGTGACGAATTGAAGTAGCGGAACGGGAAGGCAGGCTTGCGGGGACGAGACATCGACGTCCTCCTACCCTGCCCTGCTCACCATCCGGTGCATTTGGTTTGACGGAGCATGGAGACTGGCAGAGAAGCCAGCCTCCTTTTCAAGCGTTCGCCTTCGGAGTGACTCTACAAGTACCGAGCGGTCGCCACTCGGAGCACCTTGAGTTGTTTCCGTTTGAGTACGAAGTTCTGTTGTGGGTCACGACAAGTGGGTGATATTCAGCAAATAATTATTTCTCAATGAAGGCTGCGGGCCCTTAAGCGGTCTGGTCACGGCTCTGATCGGCGGTCGCCGGCGGCGCCTGCCCGGCGTCGGAAACGCTTCCTTTGCGGCGCAATGCCGCGCCGATCAGCGGCCCGCCAAGCGTCAGCGCCACGAGCACCGCGAGCGGCGAGATCATGCCGGCCACGAGGGCGAGCAGACCCAGAAATATGGGGATCATCGCGCCGCGGAGATGCTGTCGTTCCAGCTCGGGCGACACGCCGGGTTTGAGCAGCGTGCCTTGCGCGAAGGCGGCGCGGATCAGCACCAGATTGGCAAGCCCGAGCACGGTCAGCCATGCGCAATAGAAGCCCACGCCGACCCGCAGTTGCACGTAGGTACTGAGCACTGCGGTCGGAAACGGCATGAAAGCGACGGCGAGCAGGAACAGGGTGTTCGTCCAGAGCAGCCGCGTACTCGTCCGGTCCAGCAGGCCGAACAGCTGGTGGTGCGCTACCCAGAATCGGCCGATGACGAGGAAGCTCGACAAGAAGCCGATATAATGCGGCATCAGATTGATCAGGCGGATGCCCAGTCCGCGCTCGCTGAGCACGGGCAGTTCCGGCACATGGATCTCGACGATGAGCAGCGTCATGGCGATCGCGAAGACCGCGTCGGAAAAGAAGGTCAGCCGTTCAAGCTGCGATTCGTCGTGCGCCCAATCGACTCCGGTCTTCGCCGTCATGTCCATGCCCCCCGCTGGCCGATCCGGCCGATTTGGCCGATATTATACGAAGCGTCGTTCGGGCGTCACCGGCAAATACGCGAACCGTGCTGGCGACGGTCTGCCGTCTCCACGGCGCGCCGCATCCATCAATCCGCAATTCAGGGATCAGGCCGCAAGGGCGTGTCGCTCCGATCGACGGTAAGGACACCGGCCCCATGCCGCAATGGATCAACGACCGCGACCGCCTGGTCGATCACAGCCTGTCGGCACTGCTCGTGGTGCAGGGGGTGACGCTGTTCATCGTCGTCCCGCTCGCACAGGACTGGGCGGCAGGGCGAACGCTGCTCGACCTGTGCCATCTTGCCTTCGCGGCGATCTGTATCGCGATGCTGACGCGCCATCGGCTCGTGCAGATGGTGCTCGCCGCGTCGATCGCCCTGCTCGTCGCTTGGCCGCTGTTCGGCCTGCGGCTCACCGGCGCCTTGCACCTCGATCCGGTGGAGCAGCATGAGGCGATCGCGGGCGCGGCGCTCGTCTTCAACGGCGCGGTGACGGGTGTAGTGGCGCATCATGTCTTCGCCGCGGGGCGCGTCACGGCGCATCGTATCCGGGGCGCGGTGCTGCTGTACCTCGATATCGCCGCGCTGTTCGCCATCCTGTACGGGATCGTCGCCATGCACGTGCCGCATGCCTTCACCGGGCCCGACGTGCTGCACGCCGCTCCGGAGCGGTCGACGGCGGCCTTCACCTATTTCAGCCTGACGACGATCACCACCACCGGCTATGGCGACATCGTTCCCGCCGCCGCGCTGACGCGCAGCCTCGCCAACCTCGAGGCGGTGATCGGCCAATTGTTTCCCGCCACCCTGCTCGCGCGGCTCGTCGGCCTTCATCTGGTGCACGAACAAAGGGCGCGAGGGGATTGATCATCCGGCACGCCCCACGGTTCCCCGATGCGGGGCGAAGCGCCGTTCGGGAACGCCGGATCGCTTGACGGCCGCGTCGGTGCTCCCCACCCTCGCGCGTACACGTAAGGAACGCTAACGCCCCCGCCATGCAGCTTGTCATCGTCGAATCGCCGGCCAAGGCCAAAACCATCGAAAAGTACCTCGGCTCGGACTATCGCGTCCTCGCCTCCTACGGCCATGTCCGCGATCTGCCGGCGAAGGACGGCAGCGTCGACCCCGACGCCGGCTTCGCGATGGAATGGGAAAATTACGCCGATAAGACCCGCCAGCTGAAGGCGATCGCGGACGAGGCGAAGCACGCCGATCGCCTTATCCTCGCGACCGACCCCGACCGCGAGGGCGAGGCGATCAGTTGGCACGTGCAGGAAGTTCTCAGGGCGCGCAAGGCGCTGCCCAAGGACGTGCAGCGCGTCACGTTCAATGCGATCACCAAACCTGCGGTGACCGCCGCCATGGCCGCCCCGCGCGAACTCGATACCGACCTGATCGACGCCTATCGCGCGCGGCGCGCGCTCGACTATCTCGTCGGCTTCACGCTGTCGCCGGTGCTGTGGCGCAAGCTGCCGGGCGCCAAGTCGGCGGGGCGGGTACAGTCCGTCGCGTTGCGCCTGATCGTGGACCGAGAACGCGAAATCGAGAAGTTCGTCGCGCAGGAATATTGGTCGGTCATCGCCCAGATGGAGCATGACGGCACGCCCTTTGCCGCGCGCCTCGTCACGTGGAAGGGGCAGAAGCTCGATCGGCTCTCGATCGGCAATCAGGGCGATGCGCTGGCCGCGAAGGCTGACGTCGAGGCGGGGCGGTTCACCGTCCAATCGGTCGAGACCAAGCCTGCGACACGGAACCCGCCGCCGCCCTTCACCACCAGCACGCTGCAGCAGGAGGCTGCCCGCAAGCTGGGCTTCTCGGCCGACCATACGATGCGGATCGCACAGGGGCTCTACGAGGACGGCGCGATCACCTACATGCGGACCGACGGCGTGCAGATGGACGGCAGTGCGATCAGCGCCGCGCGCCGGGCGATCGCCGACCGCTACGACGCGCATTACGTCCCCGATGCCCCGCGCCAGTACCAGACCAAGGCGAAGAACGCGCAGGAGGCCCACGAGGCGATCCGGCCGACCGATTTCGGCAAGGACCGGGTCGGGTCGGGGGACCATGCGCGCCTCTACGACCTGATCTGGAAGCGCGCGCTCGCCAGCCAGATGGCGTCGGCCCGGCTGGAGCGGACCACGGTCGAGATGGCGGACGGTACGGGTCGGAACGTATTGCGCGCGACGGGCCAGGTCGTGATGTTCCCCGGCTTCCTCGCGCTGTACGAGGAAGGTACCGACGACACCCAGGACGAGGAAGCGCGCCGCCTGCCTCGTCTGCGCGAAGGCGATTCGCCGGCGAAGAAGGCCGTCGACGCCGAGCAGCATTTCACCCAGCCGCCGCCGCGCTTCTCCGAAGCCTCGCTGGTCAAGCGGATGGAGGAATTGGGCATCGGCCGGCCGTCGACCTACGCCTCGATCATCAAGACGCTGAAGGACCGCGGCTATGTCCGCGTCGAGAAGAACCGCTTCTTCGCGGAGGAAAGCGGGCGGCTGGTCACGGCATTCCTGGAGCGCTTCTTCGAGAAGTACGTCGGGTTCGACTATACGGCGGAGCTGGAAGAGGAGCTCGACGACGTATCCGGCGGCCGTGCGCAGTGGCAAAAGGTGCTCGAAGCCTTCTGGCGCGACTTCAAGCCGCGCACCGCGGAGGTGATGGAACAGCAGCCGAGCGCGATCACCGCCGAGCTCGACCAGTTCCTCGGCGACTATCTCTTTCCCGAAAAGGCGGACGGCTCCGATCCGCGCCTGTGTCCCAATTGCGGCGAGGGACGGCTGGCGCTGCGCGGCGGCCGCTTCGGCGCCTTCATCGCCTGTTCCAACTATCCGGAATGCAAGTTCACGCGCCGGTTCGCGCAGGCAGGCGCGGCGGACGGCGCCGACACCGGTCCGGAAAACCTCGGCAAGGATCCGGCGACGGGGCTTGAGGTGGAACGGAAGTCCGGGCGTTTCGGTCCGTACATCCAGCTCGGCGAGGGCAAGGACGCCAAGCGGGCGTCGATTCCCAAGGATATCGGCGAACTCGATCTGGAATGGGCGCTGAAGCTGCTCAGCCTGCCGCGCACGATCGGCAACCATCCCGAGACGGGCGAGCCGATCACCGCCTCCATCGGCCGCTATGGCCCTTATCTGGCGCACAGCGGCAAATATGCGCGGCTACAGTCGACCGCCGAGGTGTTCGAGACCGGCATGAATGCAGCGGTCGCGAAGCTCGCCGATGCCGCGGCCGGCGGTGGCCGACCGCAGCGGGGCGCCGCGCGTGCGCCGCTGAAGGAATTGGGCAAGCATCCGCGCACCGAAGCCGAGATCAAGCTGATGGAGGGGCGCTATGGTCCCTACGTCACCGATGGGACGACCAATGCGACTCTGCCCAAGTCGATCACGCCCGAGGCGCTGACGCTGGAAGAGGCCGCGCAGTTGATCGACGCGCGTGCCGCGGCGGCCCCGGCGAAGAGCAAGGCCAAGAAGAAGGCACCGGCGAAAAAGGCAGCCACCAAGCCGGCCGCGAAGAAAGCGCCAGCCAAGGCGGCAGCGAAGAAGGCATCGCCCAAGAAGGCTGCGGGGTAACGTCGCGCGGTGGAGGCCGGCGAAACCCGGATACGGGCGAAGCCGGCGGGCGCGTCCGAGTGCGCCGACGTCCCCTGGCCCGGGGCGACGGCGTCCGTCGGAAGGAAGAGGATGAGCGAGAGCCGCGACCGTCCTTGTTCTACGCCGCGCGGCGCTGATGCATCATCAGCCATGCGCGAGCCTGGCGCTGCGCCTCGGCGATCTCGCGCGCGGTCATGTCCTCGGCCACTTCGGCACGGGCGTCGACCGCCTCGCTTAGCCCGTAGACCGCCGCGAGATTGAACCATTTGTGTGCTTCGATCAGATCGATCCCCGCCCCCGAGGTACCGGTCGAATAGCATACGCCCAGGTCGAACAACGCTTCGGGACGACCACCCGCGGCGTCCCGTATCCGGCTTTCTAGTAGAAACTGCGCACTCTTGAGACTGTTGCCCATTGGTAGCCCCTATTTTTCATGGGGCCACCATGGCGCACGATTCGCTATGAAATGGTTAACGCAGAAAAAACCATAAGATCATGCGTTTGGCTCGACAGCGATATTGTCGATCAGCCGTGTGGTGCCCATACGGGCCGCGGCGAGCAGCCGGCGCGGACGGTCGGCGAGCGGATGTTCGACGAGCGTTTCCGAATCGACGAACGCGACATAATCCACCTCGAATCCTGCCGCGATCAGGGTGCTGCGTGCTTCCGCAAGCGCGGTTTCGCTCGCGTCCCCGCGGCCGATCGCGCGCGCCGCAACGCCGAGCGCACGCGGCAGCGCCACCGCCTTCGCCCGCTGCTCCTCGTCGAGGTAGATGTTGCGCGAAGACAGGGCGAGCCCGTCGTCGTCGCGCTGGGTAGGCACGCCGACGATCTCGATCGCCATGTCGAGGTCCGCGACCATGCGACGGATGACGGCCAGCTGCTGGAAGTCCTTCTCGCCGAAATAGGCGACGTCCGCCCGCGTCTGGTTGAACAGCTTGGCGACGACGGTCGCGACGCCGTCGAAATGGCCGGGCCGCGACGCGCCGTCGAACCCCTCGCTGACGCCGGAGACGCTCACCGTGGTGGCAAAGCCGTCGGGATACATGGCCTCCACCGGCGGCAGCCAGAGCAGATCGCAGCCATTGTCGGCGAGCAGGCGCGCATCCGCCATCTCGCGCCGGGGGTAGCGGGCCAGATCCTCGTTCGGGCCGAACTGCTTGGGATTGACGAAGATCGAGGCGACCACCTTCGTGCCCGGCCGCCGCGCCGCCTCGACCAGCGCCATATGCCCAGCGTGGAGCGCGCCCATCGTCGGCACCAGCGCGACACGGCAACCGTCCGCCTGCCAGCCAGCGATGGCTTGGCGCAAGCTTTCCAAGTCCCTAACCGTCTGCACCGCGCGTACCCCCTCGAACATTCAGCGCGCGGCTTCTATGGAGGGAGCAACCATCGATCAACAAGGATGCGACCAGTGGCCGAAGGCCCCCCCGCCCCTAATGCCCCCCACGTCATCGTCTTCGCCAACGAAAAGGGCGGTACCGGCAAGTCGACCACTGCGGTCCATGTCGCCATCGCGCTCGCGGCCAAGGGCGCAAAGGTCGCGTGTTTCGACCTGGATCACCGCCAGCGGACCGTCGGCCGCTACCTCGACAATCGCGCCGCCACGATCAAGCGCACCGGCAGCGACCTGCCGATGCCGGTCCATGACACGCATGACGGCGTGAATGAGCACGTGTTCGAGGAGAAGTGGCACCGGCTTGCCGAGGGTGCCGACTATCTGATCGTCGACACCCCCGGCCGCGACGATCACTTCGCGCGCACCGCGGCGGCACTGTCGAACACGCTCGTCACGCCGATGAACGACAGTTTCGTCGATTTCGACCTGATCGGACAGGTCGATCCGGAAACGTTCAACGTCACCCGGCCCAGCTTCTATTCCGAACTGATCTGGGATGCGCGCAAGCAGCGCGCGCGCGCGGATGGAACGCAGATCGACTGGGTGGTGCTGCGCAACCGCCTCCAGCACATCGAGGCGCGCAACATGCGCCGCGTCTCGGATGCACTGGGTCAGCTTGCGAAGCGTGTCGGGTTCCGCATCATTCCCGGCCTGGGCGAACGCGTCATCTATCGCGAGCTCTTCCCGGCCGGCCTGACGATGATCGACTCGAAGGAATTCGGCGCGATGGGCCTTGGCCATGTCGCCGCCCGCCAGGAATTGCGCGAGATGATGGCCGCGCTGCAGCTGCCGGAGCCGGCCCTTCCCCTGTTGGCGGACGCTTCATGAAGTGGCTGATCGCGCTGGCGGCGATCTGGCTCGCCTGGCGGTATCTGCGTCCGGCGCCCAAACCGAAGATGTCGCCCGAGGCCGCCGCGCGACGCCTGCTCGGCGTCCCGGCGAATGCCGATGAGGCGACGATCCGCGCAGCCCATCGCCGGCTACTGGCCGAAGTGCATCCCGATCGCGGCGGGTCGGCGGACGAGGCGCGTCGCGCCAACGCGGCGCGCGACCTGCTGCTGACGCGCCTGGGATGATCCCGCCGCGTCAATCGCGCGCCGCCGGTCGTCCACCGCTGCCTGCGGCTGCGGTTGGACCGCGCCGCGCACGAATGCATCGCCAGCACCGGCCGTGATGGCGCGGCATCGGCTCGATCCCGCCATCCTGCGGGAATATGACGTCCGCGGCACGGTCGGGCGCAATCTCGACGGCGCGGACGCTTATGCGGTCGGGCGCGGGTTCGCGACCCGGTTGAGGCGCCTGGGCGGCACGCGGGTCGCCGTCGGACGCGACGGGCGTGTGTCGTCGCCGGAACTCGAGGAAGCCCTCGTCGCGGGTTTGACCCAGGGCGGCATCGACGTACTGCGCATCGGCGTCGGTCCGACGCCGATGCTCAACTACGCCGAGGCGACGCTGGGGGTCGACGGCGCCGTGCAGGTGACGGGCAGCCACAACCCGCCCGGCGACAACGGCTTCAAGCTGGTGGTGGGGCATCGGTCCTTCTGGGGCGACGATGTTGCGGACCTCGCACGCCTCGCCGCCGCGGGGGACTGGAGCAGCGGCACCGGCATGGTGCGCGAGGTCGACGTGCTCGACGCCTATGTCGGCCGGCTGCTCGCCGGCTATGCGGGCGGAACGTACCGGATCGGCTGGGATTGCGGGAACGGCGCCGCCGGGCCCGTTGTCGAGCGCCTGGTGCGCGACCTGCCCGGCGAGCACCACCTCCTCTACACCGACGTCGACGGCCGCTTCCCGAACCATCACCCCGATCCGACCGAGGAAGCCAACCTCGCCGACCTGAAGGCGCTGGTCCGCGACCGCCGGCTGGACTTCGGCGTCGCCTTCGACGGCGACGGCGACCGGATCGGGGCGGTCGACGGCGCGGGGCGCGTTTTTTGGGGAGATCAGCTGCTGTGCCTGCTGATGGCGCCTGTGCTCGCCGCCTGCCCCGGCAGCGCGGTGGTCGCCGACGTCAAATCCTCGCAATATGTCTTCGACCGCATCGCCCAGCTTGGCGGACGTCCCGTGATGGGCGCCACCGGCCACAGCCCCATGAAGGAGGCGATGCTCACCCATGACGCAGGCATCGCCGGCGAGCTGTCGGGCCACATCTTCTTCCGCCACGGCTGGTACGGGTTCGACGATGCGATCTACGCCGCGATCCAGCTGATCCGCGCGGTGCATCTGTCCGGCGGCACGCTGCACGCGATGCGCGATGCGATGCCCTCGCTCGTCAACACGCCCGATCTTCGGATCCCGATCGATCCGGCCCGCAAATGGGCGGTCGTCGAGGCGGTCCGCACGCGCCTCGCCGACGCGGGAACGGACATGGTGACGATCGACGGCGTCCGCGTCGCCTCTCCCGACGGCTGGTGGCTGCTGCGCGCGTCCAACACGCAGGACATGCTCACGATACGCGCCGAGGGCCGGGATGCCACAGCGCTCGCGCGTCTGCTGGCGGAGTGCGACGCGCACCTCGCCGCCTGTGGCGTCGCGCGCGATTGACAGCGACCGCGCGTCCGATAGGGTCCGCGATCATGGTGGGGACCTATATCGCCGAACGTCCGGTCGACGCTTTCCGGTCGAGCACGGGACGCTGGCTGTTCGGCAGCTTCCTGGGATGGATGACGGTCCTCGCCTGCGCGATCGGCGTGGGCCTCGTCATCATCGCGGTCCGCTGGCTGCAGAACATGGCGACCGCCTATGAGATCACCGATCAGCGGCTGATCGTGCGGCGTGGATTGGTGATGAAGTCGATCGACGAGATCGAATTGTACCGGATCAAGGACATTCGCGTCGATTTCTCGCTACTCAACCAGATCGCGGACATCGGCACGATCACGATCACTTCGACCGACCGCACGACGGGCAACGCGCAGTTCGTGCTGCGCGACGTTCCCGCCGCGCGCGAGCGGCGCGAGGGGCTTCGCAAGCTCGTCGACCGCGCCCGCCAGCGCCGCGGTGTCCGCGAGTTGGACGTCGACAGCGAGGAGTGGCGGTAGCGCATCCGGCCATCCGCCGGGGCAAGAACAGCCGTCGCCTCTCGTCTCGCGGCGATGCGCCACGCTGCCGCTGAACGCTTTCCCCTTTTCGTCCTGCGGACGACCGCTTCGCCATGCTGGCCGCATTTGCCGGTGGCGTTTCCGGGCCTGAACACCCATGTTGGCGTCAATGCGTCCCACTCCCCAGATCGTCCGCGTCATCGACCTCGAAACCACCGGCAGCGCGCCGCCTGCCCATGGCGTGTGCGAGATCGGCTGGCAGGATGTCGCGCTTCAGCCGTCCGGCCGATGGGAGCTTGAGGGCGAGGGCGGCTCGCTCCTGGTCAATCCGGGACGGGCGATCCCGCCCATCACCCAGGCGATCCACCACATCCTCGACGAGGACGTCGTCGAGGCGCCATGGTGGCACGATGTCGCCCGCCGGGTGCTCGACCCCTATCCGCGCCGCATTGCCCTTGCCGCGCATCGCGCCGATTTCGAGCAGCAGTTCTGTACCGCCAACCTGACGCATGGCGCGGATTGGATCTGCACCTGGAAATGCGCGCTGCGTCTGTGGCCGGACAGCCCCAGCTTCTCCAACCAGGTCCTGCGCTACTGGCGGCGGCCCGAAGGGCTGGATCAGCAGCGCGGCCTGCCGGTGCACCGGGCCTTCCCCGATGCCTATGTCACGGCGCATCACCTGCGCGACCAGCTGAACGAAGCGAGCCTCGCCCAGCTGCTCGAATGGTCGCGCGACCCCGGCCTGCTGCCCCGCGTCCGCTACGGTCCGCATCGCGGCAAGGAATGGCGCGAGCTGGATCATGAGAGCCTGATGGGCTTCCTGACCGACCGCGACCCGGACATCCGCTTCACCGCCAATGCGGAGATGGACCGTCGCAGCGGCGGCGGTCGGGTCGGCCGCGCCAGCGCGCAGGATCTGTTGCTCTAGAGTGTGATCCACGTGCGCAGAAGCGGTACCGCCCCTCACTCCCCCGGCCGCCCATCAGGATAGGCTGCGTGGGCTGCCGGGTGAGGGTGAGCGCCGGTACCGCGCCGATCCAGCCTCGCTTGATCGCACACTAGGGCCCGGCCGCAGTCGGCGATCCGCACCGGGCTCCCCTGCCCGACCGGCGCCCGGCCACCTGCCCTGTGCCCGTCGTACCACAGCGTCCGGGCGACCGGTGCCGGCTACTATGCAAGCCAGCACCCCTGCCCTAAGCAACGGACCGTGCTGGCAACTATCCGCAATCGTTTCGTCGTTTCGCAGGGGCGCTTCGGACGCGTCATCCTGTCCTTCATGCTGGTCGGCTTCCTCGCGCTGATCGCCGCGGGCATCGCCGCGGCCTGGGCAACCGCACGCAATCAGGACCACGCCCGCGCCGTCGTCCATACCTATGAGGTGGAATTGTCGATCGCGACGGCGCGCCGCCTCATCGAACAGGCGGAGGCGTCGCGTCGTGGCTACCTGTTGACCGCGAACCGGGAATATCGCGATGCTTATCGCCGCTGGGCGGCGGAAATGCCTGGGGCGATCGGGCGGCTGGGTCGATTGACGCAGGACAATCCCAACCAGCGCGCCAATCTCGCGGCGCTGCGCCGCGCGCTCGATACGCTGTTCGCGGCGCGGACGCAGTCGATTGCGATGGTCGACCGCGGCCGCATGACCGAGGCGATGATCCTGTTCTATCAGGAAGCGAGCGTCCGGCGGATGACCGCGATCCGCAGCACCTTCGACAGGATGGCCGCGGAGGAGCGGCGGCTGCTCGCGACGCGCGACGAGGCGCAGCGACAAAGCCTCCAGGCCTTCTACGTCATCCTCGCGGTCGCCGGCGTGCTGCTGGTGCTGGTGATGATCGCGTCGCTGCTGACCGTGATGCGCTACACCCGCGACCTGGCGCGGTCGCGCGACGCGCTTCGCCGCTTCAACGAGCAGCTGGAGGAGACGGTGGCCGAACGTACCGCCGACCTCAGCCGGGCGAACGAGGAGATCCAGCGCTTCGCCTATATCGTCAGCCACGACCTGCGCTCGCCGCTGGTCAACGTGATGGGCTTCACCGCCGAGCTGTCCGCCGCCACCACGCCGCTCGCGGAACTGGTGGACCGGGCGGAAACGGAATGCCCCGGCATCGTCACCGAAGAGGCGCGGCTCGCGGCGCGCGAGGATCTGCCGGAGGCGATCGGCTTCATCCGCACCTCGACGCAGAAGATGGACCGGCTGATCAACGCCATCCTCAAGCTGTCGCGCGAGGGGCGGCGCGTGATCACGCCGGAGCGCATCGATCCGGCGGCGGTGGCGGAGACGATCGAGGCATCGATCCGCCACGTCCTCGACGATCGCGGCGTGACGTTGACGGTACGGCGGCCGATGCCGACGCTGACCACCGATCGCGTCGCCATCGAACAGATCCTGTCCAACCTGATCGAGAACGCCTCCAAATATCTCCAGCCGGGCCGCCCCGGACAGATCACCGTATCCGGCGAGGAGCGTCGGGGACGCGTCTTGCTGTCGGTTGCGGACAACGGCCGCGGCATCGACCCCCGCGATCACCAGCGGATATTCGACCTGTTCCGCCGGTCCGGGCAGCAGGACCAGCCGGGCGAGGGGATCGGGCTGGCGCACGTCCGCGCGCTCGCCTATCGCCTCGGCGGGACGATCGAGGTGGAAAGCACGCTGCGGGAGGGTTCGACCTTCCGCCTCAACCTCCCCAAGACCTTCGAAGCGCAGGATATCAAGCCATGAACGCCCATCAATCCGTCGGCATCGTGATGATCGAGGATGACGAGGGCCACGCGCGCCTGATCGAGAAGAACATCCGCCGCGCGGGAATTCTCAACGACATCAAGCATTTCACCGATGGCAATCAGGCGCTCCACTTCCTGTTCGAGGCGCCCGACGGCCCCGCACGAAACGGGCCGGCGCTGGTGCTGCTCGACCTCAACCTTCCCGATATGAGCGGCACGGACATCCTCGCGCGCATCAAGGACGAAGGCAGCCCGCTGAAGCGGACGCCGGTCGTCGTCCTGACCACCACCGACGACAAGGTCGAGATCCAGCGCTGCTACGATCTCGGCTGCAACGTCTACATCACCAAGCCGGTGAACTACGAAAGCTTCGCCCAGGCGATCCGCCAATTGGGCCTCTTCCTGTCGGTGATCCAGGTCCCCGAAGTCGAGGACCAGTGAGCACGACGCCCAGCGTCCTGTACATCGACGACGACGCCGGCATCAGGCGGCTGGCGGCGCGTGCGCTCGAACGGCGCGGTTATGCGGTGACGCTCGCCGACGGCGGCGCGGAAGGGCTCGCCCTCGCCGCCGATGCGGCTTTCGATCTGGTCGCGGTCGACCATTACATGCCCGGGATGGACGGGCTCGAGACGCTGGCGCGTCTGTCCGCGCTGCCGGTACCGCCGCCGGTCGTCTACGTGACCGGTTCCGACGAGGGCCGCATCGCCGTCGCCGCGCTCAAGGCGGGTGCAGCGGACTATGTGGTGAAGACGGTCGGCGAGGACTTCTTCGACCTGCTCGCCGCGACGTTCGCACAGGTGCTCGACCGGGCGCAGCTCAGCCGCGAGAAGGCTCGCGCGGAAGAGCAGTTGCGCGCGAGCAACGCGCGGCTGGAGGCTTTGCTCGGAGAGGTCAATCACCGCGTCGCCAATTCGCTGCAACTCGTCACCGCGATGGTGCGGTTGCAGGCGAGCGGCGTCACCGATCCCGCCGCCCGCGCCGCGCTGGACGATACCCAGCGCCGGATCGGCGCGATCGCCCAAGTGCACCGCCGGCTCTATACCGCCAACGACGTCGAGAGCGTCGACATGCGCGACTATCTCGGCTCGCTGATCGAGGAACTGGCGGAGACGCTGTCGAGCGACACGATGCCGCATGCGCTGCGTCTCGTGGCCGATCCCATCCGGCTGCCGACCGACCGCGCGGTGTCGCTGGGGGTCATCGTGACCGAGCTTGTCACCAACGCGTGCAAATATGCCTATCCCGGCAGCGGTGGCGAGGTGCGCGTCGCCCTCACGCAGATCGACGATGCCGTCTATCTGCTGGCGGTCGAGGACGACGGCTGCGGCATGCCGGCGGAGGTGACGCCGCGTGGCACGGGTCTTGGCACCCGCATCATCCGTTCGATGGCGCAGAGCCTGCAGGCGGCGGTCGAGTACGAACCCCGGGACTGCGGCGTCCGCGCGGTATTGCGCGGCGCGCTGGGGTGACGCCGGGGGGCGTCGCCGCCCTCCTTACATCATGCGCCCGTGCAGGTTGAACAGCACCACCAGCGTTCCCCCCACCATCAGCGCGATGATCAAGGCCGAGAAAAGGACAAGCTGAAGATCGTCGCGCGCCGTCCGCGCAAGGCTGACGTGGAGAAAGCAGCGGAACTGCACCACGGCCTGCACGAGCCCGAGGAGCAGGACGGCGGCGAACGTCGCCCGCGGGCCGACGATATGCCAGTGGACGGCGCCAAAGGCCGCACCGGTCAGCAGCAGCGCCGCCGCATAGCCGATGAGATAGATGCGCACCTCGCCCCGTGCCTCGCCCGAGCCGCCGCTCATCGGATCAGGCCCGGAAGATAGACGGTGGAGAAGATCGCTATCCAGACGATGTCGAGGAAGTGCCAGAACAGCCCCAGGCGCAGCAGGTTGATCTTCACCTGCGGATCCGTCCCGAACACGCGCAGCTGCACCATCATCACCACCAGCCAGAGCCCGCCGATCAGGACGTGGAGGCCGTGCAGCGGCACGAGCCCGAAGAAGGCGGAGAGGAACCCGCTGCGCGACGGATAGGCGCCATGTGCGAACATATCGGCGAAGTCGTGCAGTTCGAGCGCGAGGAACAGCAGCCCGAGCGACAGCGTGACGGCCAGCCACAGCATGATGTGCCGGATCGCTGCGCCATGCTTCATGGCGACCGAGGCCATCCCATAGGTCACGCTGCTCGTCAGCAGCACCAGCGTCTCGATGAAGGTCGGTCCGATCTTGTATTCCGTCGCCGGACTGGGCCCGCCCATCGTCGCGTGCTGCATGACCCCATAAGTGGCAAAGAGCAGCGCGAAGACCAGGGCATCGCTCATCAGGAACATCCAAAAGCCAAACATCGCGCTTCCCGCGCCCTCGTCGGCTTGGGCATCGGTGTCGCCGAGGTTCAGCCCGGCATGACGCGGCCTGCACTCGCTCATCGATGCACCTCCGCCAGCCCCTGGTTGGCGGGAGTCAGTTCGCGCTCGCGTGGCACGGGATGCGCCTCATCGACGGCGTGGAGCCACAGCGCCTGCTCGCGTTCGACCTCCGCCGCCGGGATGGT
This sequence comes from Sphingomonas sp. GV3, assembly GCF_031082075.1. Taxonomy (NCBI): domain Bacteria; kingdom Pseudomonadati; phylum Pseudomonadota; class Alphaproteobacteria; order Sphingomonadales; family Sphingomonadaceae; genus Sphingomonas; species Sphingomonas sp. GV3. The sequence continues at coordinate 1,999,646 of NZ_JARWLE010000001.1, forward strand.
GCGTTCGGTGTCGCGGACGAAGCTGCGCGCGATCACCGTGGCGATGATGGCAACGAGGCCGGCGGTCGCCAGCCACCATATGTACCAGACCAGCGCGAAGCCGGCGATCGCGCTGGCGATCCCGATGACCGGCGCCACCGCGCTGTTTCGCGGCATCGCGATCGCATCGTAATGCGGCGGGGGCGCATAGGGGGCATGCCGGCGCTTGTCGTCGTAGAAGGCATGGCGCTGCTCCACGTGCGGCAGATGCGCGAAATTATACTCGGGCGGCGGCGCCGAGACTGACCATTCGAGTCCGCGACCGTCCCACGGGTCGCCGGCGAAGACGCGGTTGGCCTGCCGGTCGCGCACGCTGACCCAGAGCTGCACGATCAATGCCGCCAGCGCGCAGAACAGGATCACCGCACCCAGCTCGGCGGCATAAAGCCAGGGCCGATAGGCCGCCTCGTCGATCGCCTGCGTCCGTCGGGCAAGACCTGCGGCACCCAGGACGTAGAGCGGCATGAAGGCCAGATAGAAACCGATCACCCAGCAGCCGCAGGCGATCCGGCCCCAGGTTTCGTTGAGCCTGAAACCGAAGGCCTTGGGAAACCAGAACGTATAGGCCGCGATCAGCCCGTAGAGCGTGCCCGGGATCAGCATGTTGTGGAAATGCGCGACGAGGAAGGTCGTGTTGTGCACGACATAATCGAGCGGCGGAAAAGCCAGGATGATGCCGGTCAGTCCGCCCAGCACGAAGGTCATCATGAAGGCGAGCGCATACAGCATCGGCGTTGCGAACCGGACCTCGCCGCGAAACATCGTCCAGATCCAGTTGTAGATCTTGACACCGGTCGGCACGCCGATCGCCATCGTCGCGATGCCGAAAGCGGCGTTGATGCTGGGGCTCTGCCCCATGGTGAAGAAATGGTGCAGCCAGACCGTGAACGACAGCACCGCGATCCCCATGGTCGCGATCACCAGCGAGACATAACCGTACAGTTCCTTCGACGAGAAGGTCGAGACGACCTCGGAATAGATGCCGAAGGCGGGCAGGATCACGATGTACACCTCCGGATGGCCGAACATCCAGAACAGGTTGGCGTAGTTCATCATGTTGCCGCCGGCCGCATTGGTGAAGAAGTGGAAGCCGAGGTAGCGGTCCAGCGCCAGCAGAGCGGTCGCGACCGTCAGCGGCGGCATCGCGAACACCATCAGGATCGCGGTGCACAGGCTGGTCCAGCAGAACATCTGCATCCGCATCAGGTGCATGCCGGGGCAACGCATCTTGTAGATGGTGACCGCGATGTTGATGCCCGCCAGCGTCGACGCTATCGAGCCGAGCGTCACCGCCCAGATCCAATAGTCGGGACCGACGCCGGGGTTGAAGGCGATCTCCGTATAGGGCGGATAGCCGCTCCAGCCGCCGGTCGAGAAGCGGCCGATCACCAGGCTGATCATCATCAGGGCCGCGCCGCTGCCGGTCAGCCACAGCCCGATCGCGTTCAGCAACGGAAAGGCGACATCCCGCGCGCCGATCTGCAACGGCACGAGATAATTGATGACGCCGGTCAGGAACGGCATCGCCATGAAGAAGATCATGATCGAGCCGTGCGTGCTGAACAGCTCCGCGAAATGCTCCGGCGCGACGATGCCGGGCGCGTTGATCGCCGTCGCCTGTTGAAGGCGCATCAGATTGGCCTCGATCAGCGCGCGCGCCAGCATGACGAACGCGATGACGATGTACATGATGCCGATCTTCTTGTGATCGAGGCTGGTCAACCATTCCGACCACAGCCATCGCCAGCGATGCGTCACCGTCAGCAGCAGCGCAACCACGCCCGCGCCGATCACCACCATCGCCGCGGCACCGGCGCCGATCAGCTCGTTGATCGTCGGATGTTGCCAGGCGAGGACGAACGGCAGATCCTGCCAGCCGAAGCGCCCCAATACTGCCGGCCAGACCGGTGCGCTCATTGTCCCTCTTTCGTCCGGGTAACCGACATGACCCTGTCGAACAGGTGCGGCGGCACGCGCGAGAACGCCAGCGGCCGGGTCTCCACCGACCTGCGGGTGAGCCGTGCCAGCGCGGTTCCGTCCAGCACCGGCGTGGTGGCGCGTATCTCCGCCAGCCAGCGGGCATAGCGCGAAGCGTCCGTGGCGATCACCGCAACCTTCTGATCCTGGAACCCCCGGCCATTGTACTGGGTATTCTCACCGCGAAAGACGCCTTGGCGGCTGGCCGCGAGATAGAGCTGCGTCCGCATGCCGCCCATGGCATAGACCTGGCCGGCCAGCTGCGGGATCAGCAGCGACTGCATCACGGTACCGCTGGTCAGGCTGAGGTGCACGGGACGTCCGACCGGGATCACCAGCCGGTTGACGCTCGCCACGCCCTCCCCAGGATAGATGAACAGCCATTTCCAGTCGAGCGCCACCGCCTGGACCTCGAGCGAGGGCTCGGCGGAGGCGATCGGGCGATAGGGATCAAGCGCGTGCGTCGTGTTCCAGAGCAGGAATGCAAGGCCGATCACGATCCCGATCGGAGGAACCCACACGAGGATTTCGAGCGGCCACGAAAAACCCCAGTCGGGACGATAGGCGTCACCCTTGTTGGACAGGCGGTAATGCCATGCCATCAGCGGCACGAGGACGAGCACCGGCCCCGCCACGAACACCAATACGGCCGCGACGATCAGATACAGATGCCATTGGGCTGCCGCCACCGGACCGGCATGATCGACGATGCCCAGCCGCAGCGCGTCGCAGCCGCCAAGCGGCAGGGACGCAATGAGGATCGGTAGGAGCGCGCGAGGCGGCGTCATGCCCCGACGGCGCTGGCGCTGGACATGGTAAGCAGGCGCATGCAAGCCGCGTTCGCGACGGAAAGCGGCATGGGCGCGCGCCGTCCGCCTCCTTCCGGCAAACGGCACGCGTTAACGGCCGCGGCCAACGCAATGGTGCCGCGAGCCGCATTCATGAAACCCGTCCTGCCACGATGCCGCAATCCGCGAACGCGAGCGGCGTTCCCGCGACGTTGCACACAGACGTGCAAAAAAGGGGAGCGCAGACCGATTAGGTCACGAAGGACGGGTCAACCGCCCCCTCGCACGGCCGGCGCACCCGGGCGGAGCGCCAGGGCATCGATCCGGCCATGGTGCGCGCCCGTTGCGCGCACCATGTTCACCGGCTTCAGGGCATCATCACCGTGTCGATGACATGAACCATGCCGTTCGACTGCGCGACGTCGGCGATCGTGATGCGGCCCGTGTCGCCCTTGCCGTCCATGATGGCCCAGCCGCTGCCCGCCTTGCGGAACATCAGCGGCTCGCCCTGTACCGTCGTGTAGGTTGCGGTACCGCCCGATGCCTTGGCCTTGGTGGCGATGTCCTTCGCGGTGATGCGGCCCGGCACCACATGATAGGTCAGGACGGCGGTAAGCTGCGCCTTGTTCTCGGGCTTCAGCAGCGTGTCGACCGTACCCGCCGGCAGCTTCGCGAAGGCGGCATTGGTCGGCGCGAAGACGGTAAACGGTCCTGGCCCGGACAACGTATCCACCAGCCCGGCCGCCTTCACCGCCGCGACCAGCGTGGTGTGGTCCTTCGACTGGGATGCATTCTCGACGATGGTCTTGGTCGGGTACATCGCAGCCCCGCCGACCATCGGATTGTTCTTCGCATAGGCGCCGCCGGCGCTGATCAGCAGGAGTGCGGCGATTGCGGGGCGAAAATGTCGATTCATCCTGTCTCTCCTCGCGCCGTAATGGCGCTGGCGCAGCTACGAGACGGATGGTGCGCCGGATGCAGCATCGGCGCCCGACATGGCGCGTCAGATGCGGTCGAGCTGCCCCGTCGCGACGACGGGCCCCGTGGGCAGCGCGCGCGGCGAGCCGCCGAGCGGCTCGATCGAGATCGCCAGCGTCGTACCGGGCTCAATCCTGATGCCGCGCACCACGATGCGGGTCTTGCCGTCGCGCGTCAGCAGGCCGAGCGCGCGCGGCACGCCATCCTGGCCGATCGCCCATAATTCCGCGTCACGGTCGCGCGGCAGAGCGACACGGCCGAGCGTGCGGACCTGTCCCGCGCTCTGATCATAGACCGCGGAGAATGGCGCGAAGCCCGCGCCCGGCGCCAGCGTCGCCACCATCGGCACCACCGTCCGCGACGGCGGGCGCACCGCCGCCGGCGGCTCCGTCGCCCGCGTCAGCACCAGGACGAGCAACGCGGCGGCGACCGCGCTCATCCCGCCTCCGAACCAGCGCCAGCGGCGCAGTGCCTGCACCGATGCGCGATCCCCGCCGCCCGCCGAGGCCGCCGCGGCGATCCGGTGTTCCAGATAGGCGGGCGGAACGACCTCGGGCACCTCGGCGAACAGCGTCGCGAAATGCGCACGCCAATGCGCGACCTCGCGGGCAAAGGCGGGATCGGCGAGCAGCCGCCTGTGCGCCGCGGCGCGCGCCTCTCCGTCGAGAAGGCCCAGCGCCACCTCGGCGGCGGTCATGTCGGGATCGTCAGGCGTCGTCATCGAGACACTCCCGAAGACGCAGCAGCCCGCGGCGGATCCAGCTCTTCATCGTGCCGAGCGGCACGGCGCGGCGTTCCGCCAGTTCGGCATAAGTAAGGCCGCCGAAGAACGCAGCGCGGATCATCTCGCGCTGCGTATCCTGCAAAGCGTCCAGGCACAGGTGCAGGCGGCGGTCGGTCTCGTCGAAGAGCAATGTGTCGCATGCGGAGGGCGAGGGTTCGGGCAGCTCGGCGGCATCCTCCATGCCCGTCGTGGCGCGATGCGGATTGGCGCGGCGCCAATCGATCGCCCGATTGCGCGCGATCGTCGCCAACCAGGTGATCGGGCTTGCCCGACCCGGTTCGAAGCCGCTCGCGCGCTTCCACACCAAGGCATATACGTCCTGCAACACATCCTCTGCCGCGGCCCTGTCGCCACAGATACGCAGGCAAACGCCAAAAAGCTTCGCGGCCGTCATGCGATAAACGCGCAGGAAGGCCGCACGGTCCTGCTCCCCCGTCGCGACCAGCGCCTCCACCAGCGCGCGCCGCGCATCGTCCGGGGATGAGGGCGCGTCCAAGGCCATGGCGAATGGCTAACCGGACTAAGGCGAACGAACAAGAAGCTGATCTCCGATATTTATTTTGCGCAGTCTGCGTCCATGCGCGCGGTTCACGCGTACCTTGCCTGAGCGGCGCACAAAGGCCCGCCCGGCAGGTCCGAACCCAACCTGGCGCATCAAGGGAGAAATCGGGATGACCCAAAGCGAGCAGTTTATCGAAGCACTCGACGCGCGGGTCACCCGCCGCAACGAACGGCGCGAGTTGTTCCGGATGGTGCTGGGCGCGGCGGCGGTGGGCGGGGCGTTCGCCTATGCCGACGGCGCGGCAGCGCAAACCGCCCCGACCGACGCGGATGTCCTCAACTTCGCGCTCAACCTCGAATATCTCGAGGCCAATTTCTATTCCTATGCCGCCTTCAACACGCCGATCAGCAGCTCGCTGGTCAGCGGAACGGGGACGGCCGGCGCCGCGACGGGCGGACGACAGGTCACCTTCTCCGATCCGCTCGTCGCCGCCTATGCGAAGGAGATCGCGCAGGACGAGATCGCGCACGTCGCCTTCCTGCGCAACGCGCTCGGATCCGCGGCCGTGGCGCAGCCGGCGATCGACGTCGGCACTGCGCCCAACGGCGCGTTCAGCACCGCCGCACGTGCCGCCGGCCTCGTCGGCGCCGGACAGTCGTTCGACCCCTATCTGAACGACAACAACTTTCTGCTTGCCTCGTATATCTTCGAGGATGTCGGCGTGACCGCCTACAAGGGCGCTTCGCCGCTGATCAGCAACAAGACCTTCCTCGAGGCCGCGGCCGGCATCCTGGCGGTCGAGGCCTATCACGCCGCGATCGTGCGCACGGTGCTCTACGCAAAGGGAATCGCGACCCCGACGTTGCGCACGGCGGCAGACGCGATCTCCGATGCACGCGACAGCCTGGACGGCCCGAGCGACGACGACCAGGGCATCTCCCCGGTGACGATCAACGGCAATAGCGCGTCGAACATCGTGCCGGTCGACACCAACGGTCTCGCCTACAGCCGGTCGACGGGCGCGGTGCTCAACATCGTCTACCTGACCAAGTCCGCCGTCACGATGGGCGGCTTCTTCCCCGCCGGTGTGAACGGCAACATCCGCAGCAGCACGGCCCAGGCCTGAGCCGGCCGGCACCTTTCAGGGAGACTGACGATGCACACCAAGGACATTCTGAACGAAGTGCTGGCCGCCGCAGAGCGCCGCCGCCACGACCGCCGCGCCTTCCTCCGCACCGCCGGTGCCGCCGCCGCGACCGCCGGCGTCGCGGGCCTGCTGACCGGGTGTAAGGACGACCACAACAACGACTATGCGCCGACGCCCTTTCCGACGCCGACGCCCGCACCCACCGATGCGGACGTGCTGAACTTCGCGCTCAACCTCGAATATCTCGAAGCGCAATTCTATTCCTATGCGGCGAACGGCGTCGGCCTGCCCGCTTCGCTGCTGGGCGGCACGGGCACGCAGGGGACCGTGACCGGTGGCCGCCAGGTCTCGTTCAACGGCGACACGCTGGTCACCCAATATGCGCGGGAGATCGCCGCGGACGAGGCGGCGCACGTTGCGTTCCTCCGCACTGCCCTGGGCAGTTCGGCGGTGGCGATGCCCGCGATCAACATCGACGGCGGCGCGAGCGGCGCCTTCACCGCCGCCGCGCGCGCCGCCGGCGTGGTGAGCTCGACGGGTACGTTCGACCCCTATGCGTCACCCGAGAACTTCCTGCTCGGCGCCTTCATCTTCGAGGATGTCGGCGTGACCGCGTACAAGGGCTCGATCGCCTCGATCAACAACAAGACCTATGTCGAGGCGGCCGCGGGCATCCATGCCGCCGAGGCCTATCACGCCGGCCTGATCCGCACCGTGCTCTACGCCAGGGGTCTGCAGACCCCGAGCCTGCGGACGGCGGCGGGACAGATCTCCGACGCACGCGACAGCCTGGACGGCACCACGGACCTCGACCAGGGCATCGTCGGCAGCGACAGCACCGTGTCGAACATCGTGCCCGCGGATGCGAACGGGATCGCCTTCAGCCGCACGCCGGGACAGGTGCTGAACATCGTCTATCTCAGCGCCTCGGCGACGACGAGCGGCGGGTTCTTCCCGTCCGGCGTCAACGGCACCGTGCGGACCAGCTCGGGCGTCTGATCCGCGTCTTCTCGACGCTGTCTACAGGGAGATACGACATGCGCACCATCCTTCTCGGCCTCGCGCCGGCCCTCGTTCTCACCGCCGTCCTCGCCGCCCCAGCGGCGGCGCAGGACATGGATTCCGATCCGCAGCCGTTCAGCGGCGTCTATGTCGGCGCGGCGGGCGGCTATGACGTCCAGCCCAATCCGGTCGGCGCGCGGCTGCTGTTCGACCGCAACCTCGATGGCCGGTTCGGCGACACCGTGGTAACGTCGGGCAATACCAACGCCTTCGCGCCTGGCTTCTGCAACGGTGCGGCTCGCGGCGCGACGCCGCAGGCGGGTGGCTGTCGCAACGACAAGGACGGCTGGGCCTATTACGGTCGGATCGGCGCCGACACCCAGCGCGGTCACGTCGTCGTCGGCTTCGTCGGAGAGTTCGGCAAGTCCGAGATCACCGACAGCACCAGCGGTTTCTCGACGACGCCCGCCAATTACGTGCTGACGCGCGACGTGGATTACGAGGCGTCGGTGCGCGGTCGCGCCGGCCTCGCCTTCGGCACCACGTTGTTCTACGGCACGACCGGCGCAGGCTATGCCAAGATCAACCACACCTTCTCGACCACCAATACCGCGAACGCCTTCGCGCTGCGCGGCGACGACACGCGCTTCGGCTTCCTGGCCGGCGGTGGCATCGAGCAGAAGATCGGCCGGCACTTCTCGATCGGCCTCGAATATATGTACCATCGCTACAATGACGACCAGTTCCGCGTCCGCGTGACGCAGGGCACCGCGGCGGCGACCAATCCGTTCGTGCTGACCCCGAACACGACGGGCACGGACATCGCGCGGTCGGACAATATCTTCCGCTGGCACAGCATGCGCGCCACCGCGGCGTTCCGGTTCTAGTTCGCGGAAACCGCAGCCTCTTCCCCAGCCTTTCCCGTCCGCTGGCCGGCGGGAAAGGCACGGTCGGGCGGACCAGCCCCCCAAGCGCCCGACCCTGGCGGGCGACGTTTCTGCGTCGCCCGCCCTGTTTTTGCCCTGACTATGCTGACGCCAGCTTGTCCTGCGTGCGCGTGTCGAAGTCCGTCGCATCATGGCGCTCGTGGAGCTGGCTGGCCGGGTCGCCTGTCATGCGATTGACCATGCGCCCCCGCCGGACCGCGGGACGCTCCGCCAGCTCACGGGTCCATCGTTGCAGGTTGCGATAGCCGTCGACCTGCAGGAACGTGCCGGCGCCGTAGAGATCGCCCAGCGCGAGTTGGCCGTACCAGGGCCAGATCGCCATGTCGGCAATCGTATAGTCCGGCCCCGCCACGAACGCGCGATCCGCGAGAATGCGGTCGAGCACGTCGAGCTGCCGCTTGGTTTCCATGGCGTAGCGGTTGATCGGATATTCGAACTTCTCGGGCGCATAGGCATAGAAATGCCCGAAACCGCCGCCGAGGAACGGCGCGCTGCCCATCTGCCAGAATAGCCACGACAGGCATTCCGCCCGTGCCGCCCCCTCTTGCGGCAGAAAGGCGCCGAACTTTTCGGCCAGGTAGACAAGGATCGCGCCCGATTCGAAGACGCGGACGGGCTGGGTGCCGCTGTGGTCGACCAGCGCGGGGATCTTGGAATTGGGATTGGCCGCGACGAAGCCGCTACCGAACTGGTCCCCCTCGCCGATGCGGATCAACCAGGCGTCATAGTCGGCGCCCGCGTGGCCGGCTTCCAGCAGTTCCTCGAGCAATATGGTCACCTTGACGCCGTTCGGCGTCCCCAGGGAATAGAGCTGCAACGGGTGATGCCCGACGGGAAGCGCCTTGTCGTGCGTCGGGCCCGCGATCGGTCGATTGATGCTGGCGAAACGGCCGCCGCTTTCCTTGTCCCAGGTCCATATTTCAGGGGGCGTATAGGTGTTGTCTTGCATGGCAGGCCTTTCGCTACGAATCGCGGTATGAACGCGACCGTCGCCGAAACGGCGCCGACAGGGAAGCATGCCGCAGCAGGACGGGTACGGCGACCGCTTCCGCCCGCGGGCACCGCGCGCTAACGGTTTCCCATGAACGAAACGCAGATGTTCGATGTCGTGATCGTGGGGGGCGGGCATGGCGGCGCGCAGGCGGCGATCGCACTGCGTCAGAATGGCTTCGGCGGTTCGATCGCGCTGATCGGGGCCGAACCCGATCCGCCCTATGAACGCCCGCCCCTGTCGAAGGACTACCTGGCGGGCGAGCGTCCCTTCGAACGGATGCTGATACGCCCCCTCGCGTTCTGGCAGGAACGGGAGGTCACGCTGATGCTGGGTCGCAGCGTGACGGCGATCGATGCGGCGACACATCGCGTCACGACCGACACGGGCGAACGGATCGGCTATGAACGCCTGATCTGGGCGGCGGGCGGCAGCCCGCGTCGGCTCGCCTGCGCCGGCCACGATCTTGTCGGCGTCCACACCGTCCGTACGCGTGCCGATGTCGATCGGATGATCGACGAGCTGCCGGAGGTTAAGCGCGTGGTGGTGATCGGCGGCGGCTATATCGGCCTGGAGGCCGCCGCCGCGCTGAGACGGAAGGGCAAGTCCGTCGTGTTGCTCGAGGCGCAGGATCGCGTGCTGGCACGAGTGGCGGGCGAAGCATTGTCGCGCTTCTACGAGTCCGCGCATCGGGCCGAGGGCGTCGACGTGCGGCTCGGTGTCGCGGTCGACTGCCTGATTGGCGACGATCGCATCACCGGCGTTCGCCTCGCCACCGGCGAGACGCTCGCCGCGGACATGGCGGTCGTCGGCATCGGTATCGAACCCTCCGTCGAACCGCTGATCGCGGCCGGTGCGGAGGGCGGAAACGGGGTGCTGGTCGACTCGGGATGCCGGACGACGTTGCCCGACGTCTATGCGATCGGCGACTGCGCGCTGCACGCCAACGCCTTTGCCGATGGCGCGCTGCTGCGCGTCGAGTCGGTTCAGAACGCCAACGATCAGGCGACCCTCGTCGCCAAGGCGATCGTCGGGCAGCCCGGCACCTATCGCGCGACGCCGTGGTTCTGGTCCAATCAATTCGATCTGAAGCTGCAGACCGTGGGTTTGTCCGCGGGGCATGACGACGCGATCCTGCGCGGCGATCCCGCGACGCGCAGCTTCTCCGTCGTCTATCTCAAGCAAGGACGCGTCGTCGCGCTCGACTGCGTCAACACGACGAAGGACTATGTCCAGGGACGCAAGCTCGTGGAGGCGGGTGCGAGGCCCGATCCGGAGCAGCTCGCCGATCCGACGGTGCCGTTGAAAGCGCTGCTGCCGGAGACATGAGGGCGGCGGGCCTTGGCGGCTGAACCTTTTCGCTCCCGACGCGTTGCGCCGCGAGGTGCGGCGATCTGGCCGTGTTGGGGGTGGTTATGGATCTTACGGTCAACGGCAAACCGGTGTCGGCAGAAGTCGATATCCGAACCTCCCTGCTCGACCTGCTGCGCGAGCATCTCGACCTGCCGGGCACGAAGAAGGGCTGTAACCAGGGCGCGTGCGGGGCCTGTACGGTCCTTGTCGACGGCGTTCGGATCAACAGCTGCCTCGCGCTCGCGGTACAATATCAGGGTCGCTCGATCACCACGGTCGAGGGGCTGGCCGATGGTGACACGCTGCATCCGTTGCAGGCCGCCTTCATCGAGCACGACGGCTTCCAGTGCGGCTATTGCACGCCGGGCCAGCTCTGCTCCGCCGTCGGCATGGCCGACGAACTGGCGCGGGGCGTGCCGAGCCACGTCACCGACGACCTGGCCGCCGACACGCTGTCGCTGACGCATGACGAATTGCGCGAGCGGATGAGCGGCAATCTGTGTCGCTGCGGCGCGCATAACGGCATCGTCGCCGCCATCGCCGCGACCTATGGCGCCGACCGGCCGGCGGTGTCGGCATGACCCCCTTCACCTATTTCCGCGCCGACGATACCGCCGGCGCACTGCGCACCGGCGCTGGCGCGGACGCGCGCTATCTCGGCGGCGGCACCAACCTCGTCGACCTGATGCGCGAGGGGATCGAGCGGCCGAGGACGCTCGTCGACGTCACCGCCGTGTCGACGGAGATCGGGGATGACGCTAACGGCGGCCTCGTCATCGGCGCGGGCGTCACCAACACGGCACTCGCCAGCGACCGCCGCGTCCGCACCCGCTACCCTTTGGTGGCGCGTGCGATTCTCGCCGGCGCTTCGGCGCAGATCCGCAACATGGCGACGGTCGGCGGCAACCTGCTCCAGCGCACGCGCTGCACCTATTTCTATGACGAGGCCGCCGCGTGCAACAAGCGCGTGCCCGGCAGCGGCTGCGACGCAAGAGAAGGCTTCAACCGCATCCACGCGATCCTGGGCGCTTCAAGCGCCTGCGTCGCCACCCATCCGTCCGATCTGTGCATCGCGCTCGCGGCGCTCGACGCGGAAGTGACGGTCGTCGGGCCGGACGGGGAGCGTCGCATCGCCTTTGCCGATCTCCACCTGCTGCCTGGCGAAACGCCCGAGCGCGAGACGAGCGTGCGGCAGGGCGAACTGATCGTCGCGGTCCACCTCCCCGCGCCGCCCGTGGGCCGCTCCGCCTATCGTAAGGTGCGGGACCGCGCGAGCTATGCCTTCGCGCTCGTATCGGTGGCGGCCGTCCTCGATGTCGGCGAAGACCGGGTCGTGCGGGACGTCCGCCTGGCGCTCGGCGGCGTGGCGCACAAGCCGTGGCGCGCGACCCGAGCCGAGGCGATGCTGCGCGGACGTCCCGCCGACGAGGCGGCGTTCGCAGCAGCCGCGGCGACGGAACTCGCCGATGCGGTGCCGCTGCGCGACAATGGATTCAAGATCGAACTGGCGCGGCGCACGATTGCTGCGGTGCTGCACGAACTGGCGGGAGAGGCTGCGTGACGATGATGGAATTCGCGCGCACCGCGCTCCGCTACGTTCCCGATGCGCTGTTGCCGGGCACGCGACCCAAGCCGGTGCGCGGCCAGCACGGCCATGTCGGCGAGCCCGTGTCGCGGATCGATGGCGCGCTGAAGGTGGGCGGCACCGCGCGCTTCGCGGCGGAGGTGAAGCTCGACGGCATGCTCTATGCCGCGCTCGTCCATTCGACCATCGCAAAGGGGCGTATCGCGTCGATCGAAACGGCGGCGGCCGAGCAGGCACCGGGCGTCGCGCTGGTCATGACGCATCGCAACGCGCCGCGCATGAAGGCGCCGAAGGGCATGATGGACGGTGGCGGCGTCGCGGGCAGCAGCCTGCCCGTCATGCAGGACGCGACCGTGCACTGGAACGGCGAGGCCGTGGCGCTGGTGCTCGCGGAGACGCAGGAGCAGGCCGACCATGCCGCGGCGCTGGTCCGCGTCGCCTATGACCCCGCGCCCGCACTCACCGATTTCTCCGTGGCACGCGGCAAGGCAAAGCGCCCCGATTCGGTCTTGATGGAACCTGCCACGGTGACGATCGGCGATGCGGAGAAGGCGCTCACGAAGGCGCCGCATCGCGTCGACCGGCGCTATACGACCCCGCGTCACAACCACAATGCGATCGAGCTCCATGCCGCCACCGTCGCCTGGGACGGCGATACGCTGATCCTTCACGACGCCACGCAGATGCTCAACGGCACCGCCGGCACGATGGCGGGCGTGTTCGGCATCCAGCCGGAGCAGGTGCGTGTCCTGTCGCCGTTCGTCGGCGGCGGTTTCGGTGGCAAGGGATTGTGGACGCACCAGATCCTTGCCGCCGCGGCGGCAAGGCTGGCGGGTCGCCCGGTGCGGATCATGTTGAGCCGCGAAGGCGTCTATCGCCTCGTCGGCGGCCGCACGCTGACCGAGCAGCGCGTCGCCATCGGCGCCGATGCGGAGGGGCGCTTCACTGCCCTGATCCACGAAGGCGTCGCGGCGATGACCGCCCACAACAACTGCCCGGAGCAGTTCACCTTTCCGGCACGGCACCTCTATGCTGCAGGCAGCTTCCGCCTCGAGCAGACGATCGCCGAGATGGACATGCTGGCCAACACCTTCATGCGCGCGCCGGGGGAATCGGTCGGTACATTCGCGCTGGAATGCGCGATCGACGAACTGGCCGAGACGATGGCGGTCGACCCGATCGAACTGCGCCGCCGCAACGAGCCGGAGCGCGATCCGACGAGCGGCAATGCGTTTTCCTCCCGCCATCTCACCAAGGCATTCGACGACGGCGCGGCGCGCTTCGGGTGGGATCGCCGCGATCCCGTGCCCGGCCGCCGGCGCGAGGGCGAGTGGCGCATCGGCATGGGCGTCGCGACGGCGACCTATCCCTATCTGCGTATGCCCGGCAATGCGGCGCGGATCCGCATCGACGCGCACGGCCATGCCACGGTGTCGACGGCGGGACACGAAATGGGCATGGGCACCGCGACGGTCCAGGCGCAGCATGCCGCCGACAGGCTGGGCCTGCCGCTCGACAGCGTGACGTTCGAATATGGCGATTCCGCGCTGCCCGCGGGCGCGATGGCGGGCGGATCGCAACAGACCGTGGCAACGCTTGCGGCGGTAACGGCGGCTGCCGAGGCGCTGATCAAGGAACTGCTTCGCATTGCGGGCAACGACAGCCCGCTCGCCGGCCTGCGCCCTGCCGATATCGTGGCGGTGGACGGCGGCCTGGCGCAGGCAGGCGATCCGACGCGCCACGAGCGCTATGCGTCGATCCTGTCGCGCGCGGGCAGGGATGCCGTAGAGGCGGAGGCGAAGGCACCACTGCCGCTCGAGATGCTGAAATATTCGATGCACTCGACCGGCGCGCAATTCGCGGAAGTGGCGGTCAGCGACGTGACCGGCGAAGTGCGGGTGCGCCGCCTGCTCGGCAGTTTCGATTGCGGCCGCATCCTCAATCCCAAGGCTGCGGCGAGCCAGTTCCGCGGCGGGATCATCATGGGGCTCGGCCTCGCGCTGACCGAGGAGACGCTGTTCGACGCGCGTACCGGCCGGGTTATGAACCCCAGCCTCGCGGAATATCACGTTCCGGTGCACATGGACGTCCCCGAGATCGACGTGATCTGGACCGACCTGCCCGACCCGCACGCGCCGCTGGGCGCCCGCGGCATCGGCGAGATCGGTATCACGGGGGTCGGGGCGGCGATCGCCAACGCCGTGTACAATGCGACCGGAACGCGCGTCCGCGATCTGCCGATCACGCTCGACAAGTTGCTATAGGCTGCGGCGCGATCCTGCCTCCGGACTGTTTGGAGGCGGAGAATCTAATCCTATGCGGTCTTCTGGATCAGCGGCTCGATGGCACGTTGACGATATCGCAGCGAGCGGATCGGGCGAGCATGAACACGATGGCCTCCGCGACTTCCGTCGCGGGCAGCATGCGCCCGGCGTGAAGGCAGTCGCGGCCATGACTCCCAGCATCGCACAGCCGATCAGCCTCGACGCGACGGCGATCAGCTTGCGCCGCCGCAAGCGTTCGACGAGCGGGATCGCGGGCAATTACGGCAGCTGCGTCAGAAACGGCTCGCTGGCGAGCAACCCGACCATGGCCGTCGAGGCGCCGAGGTGCAGCGCGAAGGCGGTCAGGATGACGCCGGTAGTCAGAGCGGCCGCCCCCCCCGAATAGGCCGCCTCCGTCACCAGCAGGCGAAGCCCCCGGTCGCGGTCGGCGTCGGTCAGGACGGGTTGCGGGTGGAGCGTCATGGGCCGGTCAACGCATCGCGATCGTGCCGGTGCCCGGCAACGGCGCCGGACGTTTTGATCTAAGTTATTCAGAAAGTTGGAGATTATTATACATACAATGACACCATTGGTCGGCGTGTCGGTTTTCGATGTTCATCATCGCACCGGAGAGACAGACATGACCCACCAGACCGACGCGCTGCGCGAACTCTTCATCACGGGGCTCGTCAACGCCCATGCCGTGGAGAAGCAAGCGCTGGCGATCATGACGCCACAGGTGTCGCGCATCGAACATTATCCGGAGGTCGCGGACCGGCTACGCGCGCATATCGAGGAAACCAATGCCCAGATCGCGCGCCTCGACGAAATTTTGGGCGGCTTCGACACCAGCAGCTCGACGATCAAGGATCTTGGATTGAGCATGTCCGGCGGCATGGCGGCACTCGGTCACAGCGTCGCGGGCGACGAGATCGTGAAGAACAGTTTCGCGAACTACGCCTTCGAGCATTTCGAGATTGCGGCGTACAAGTCGCTGCTCGTGCTGGCCGAGGACGGCGGCTTCGCGCCCGCGACCCCGCTGCTGAAGCAATCGCTGGGCGAGGAAGAGGCGATGGCGGCCTGGATCGACGAGGCGCTGCCGATGGTCACGCGCCGCTACGCTACGCTGTATGCGGAAGCCGGCGCGAGCAAGGCGAAGGTCTGATCGCAAGCGAGCCAATGCGGAAGGTCCCGCGATGAAAGCCGCACTGAAGACCGCCGAACGTCGCTTCACGATCTAGGAGGTCGACGAGCCATGCCTTCCCGCCGCCGACTGGGTGAAGGCGCGCGTGCGCATGGCGGGCATCTGCGGGACCGATCTGCGCTTGTGGGAAAAGCCCGAACCTTCGCTGCGCTACTGCATCATAAGCCACCAACTTGCCGACGACGTCGTTGAGGTCGGCGCCGACGTCACCGCAATGGCCATGGGCGATCGGGTGCTGATCGAATCGCTGCTCGGTTGCGGTCATTGTGCCTGGTGCCGCGTGCGGCAGTACAACCGTTGCTCCGACCTCTATCCCACCCGGCGCGCCAGCGTGTCGCGGGCCTATGCCGAGTTCGTCGTCGGCCCGGCGCACAACTCCATCGTCTGCCCGACACGGTCGGGTATGACGATGCGGCGTTGCTCGATACCGATGCGGTCGGCTTGCATGCGCAGCATCTGTCGGGGCTAACGATCAATGCGCGGGTGGCGATCATCAACACGGTGCCGCACGCGCTCGATCTGGCGCGGCGGCTCGGTGCGGACGAACCCGTGGATTCATCGCAGGCGGATCCGATCGCCGCGGTCATGGCGATGACCGGCGGACTGGGCGCGGAGGTCGTGTTCGAATGCGCCGACGCCGAATCCATGCCGGAAACGCTGCCACTCCCGACGCGTCTGGTCCGGCGCGGTGGCAGCGTCGTCATCGCCGGCGGATTCGATGAAGGCGAAACCACGATCGCGCTCGAGTGGCAGCGGATCCAGATGTCGGAAATCCGCCTAATCCCGAGCGCCAGCTTCGCCTTCCAAGACATCCACTCGGAGAAGGTCGCGGTGCTCGATCTGGTAACGCGCGGCAAGCTGCAGACGCAGCCATTGGTAACGCATCGCTTCCCGCTCGGCCGCATCAAAGACGCCTTTGCGACGGCGCAGGAGCGACGCCGCACCGGCGCGATCTTCGTCGGTCTCGAGATCTGATATAGGCAAGATCAGGCACCGTCGCGGACGGAAAACCGGGGCAAGGCCGCCAAACCCGTCGCTTGTCGCGATCCTGAGGTGCGATTCAGGCGGGATGGATCGAGACGGTGCCGGCCCGCATCCCGCATGGATCAAACACTTAGTCCCTGTCGGGGGCGCCTAGCGGGAAGTAGCTGCGATAGGGGCGCGCATCGTCCACCACGCGCGCAACCGCTGGGCGTGCCAGCAACCGTTCGCGATAGGCCCGTACCCGCGCGCGATCGGGCGGGATGGGCTGGACCCAGTCGGCGTAGAACAACGCGGGTGCGGCCGCGCAGTCGGCGAGGCCGAACGTATCGCCGGCGGCCCAGATGCGCTCGCCCAGTGTCGCATCCAGCCAGGCGTAAGCCGTATCCAGCGCCTTGCCGCTTTCGGCGCGCACGCTGTCCACGCGATCGCCGTGGCGCAATTTCTCGGTGACCGGCTGCTGCATCGGCGTCATCACATAATGATCGAAGAAGCGGTCGAGGAACCGCACCCCTAGTGCCGCTTCGGGATCCGCCGGGATCATGCGCGCGCCGGGGTGCCGCAGATCGAGGTGTTCGATGATGATGCTCGACTCGGCAACGGTCTGCTCGCCGTCCACCAGCACCGGCATCCGGCCGATCGGCCAGCGCGCGGCCATCGCCTCGGCTGCGCCAGGCTCCTCGAGATTGCGATATTCGAACGCGAGATCCTTTTCCCGGAGGGCGATCAGCACCTTCCAGCAATAGGAAGAAAAGGGGTGGGCATAGAGCGCCAGCGACATGAAGCCTCTCCTGCTATCCGCCGCGCTCAGGCCGGGCGGAACGTGGTTGCCCGCTGTGTGGCCGGACGAACCGCGGCATTGCAAGGGCCGGCGCGTCGGACGCCGGCCCCTGCATCGGCTTTCGCCGCCTTATTCGGCGGCTACGGAATGGCGTTCGCGATCGTTCGCCACCGCCGGTCCGGCGAGCAGCGACGACCCTTTTTCGGACAATAGCATCCCGATCAACGCTTGAAGCCCGTTGGCACCGTCGTTGCCACCCGCGCCTCCGGTGCTGATCTGAACGCGCGGGACGATATCCACGCCCGACTTCTCGAGCGCGTCGGCGAGCCGTTCGATCACCTGACGCGTCAGCTGATACTGTGCGCCACCGGACGCCGCCGCCTGTTTCTCGATCGTCTCGGCGGTGGCGAGACCGGTCTTGGTGATGCGATCCGCCTCGGCGGCGGCAAGCGCGACGACCTTCGCCGCCTCGCCCTCGCCGGTGATGCGGATACGGTCCGCCTCGGCGCGTGCGATGGTACGCGTCTGCTCCGCTTCCTGCGTCGCCCGCTTCAGCGCCGCCTTGCCCTGATTTTCCTGCACCTGGATCTGCAGTTCGGAGCCGGTGATCGCCGTCTGCTGTTCGGCGCGCGCCTGCGCTTCCTTGAGCGCCTTCTCGCTCTCCGCGGCGATGCGCTGCTTCTCGTAGGTCGCGACGCGCTCCTCCGCCACCTGGCGCTCGCGCAACTGCTGCAGCACCTTCTCGATCTGGTCGTTACCCGCCGTGGCGCGTGGCGTGCCGATCAGCACCTCCTGCAGTTCGAGATTGTAGGCGCCGAACTTCGCGCGCATCTCGGCACCTGCCAGCTCCTGGATGTCGGACCGGTCCTGCAACAGCTCGATCAGCGTCTTCTTCTGGGCGACGTTCTTGAAATAGGCCGATACCATCGGATCGAGCGTCTGCTCGACCAGCTTCTTGATATCCCCGAACCGCTGGATGACGAGCGGCGCCTTGCGATAGTCGATGTGAACCACGACGGAGAGCGGCAGCGTCGGCTCGAACGCGTCGCGGGTGATGAGCGAGACCTGGCTCAGATTCTCGTCCAGCTTGTGCTGGCCCGTCACATCCTCATCCCATTTCAAGATGAAGTTGGTGGTTGGCACGATCAGGATCTTGCCCGCGTAGGTGTTGAACGCATATTTGCCGGGCAGCAAGGGCTCCGACCAGACGCCGCGCGATCCGCGCGGGACGAGCTCACCATGACGATAGTCGTCGCCCGACGTATCGGCGCTGTCGTCGCCCGTATAGCTGATGACGACACCGACATGGCCGACCTCGATCACCGTCTTGGCGACCATCTCAACGGTCGCGAACAGGCGATTGATGAAATAGCTGCCCTCGACGAGCACCTGCAGCTGGCGCCCGCGACGGCCACCGGCGGCGATGAACTTCTCCGGGTCCTGGAAGCTGTTGTGGAAGGTCGCGGGATCGTCCTGATCCGTGCCGACTTCCGGCGCGATGATGTGATCGGCGGTCAGCGCGGGGCCGTCATGCACCGTGACGATGCCGATCTGGTCGGCCGAGTCCTTGATCACGACCGCCTGGAAGCCGCCGCGGCTCTCGATAACGTTCTGCATCTCCGCGAACAGCTGCGGGTCGTTCGCCTCCAGCATCAGGCCATAGATCTGTTCGCGCGTGATGATGACGAACTGCGCGAGGTTGATCGCATAGGTGCCTTCGCGCAGGATCGTGCGCTGGGGCCCCTTCTGCCCGCCATCCGCAAGAAAGCGCCGGACATCGAGGAAGTCGACGGCGCGGACGTTGCTTGCCAGCGTCTGCGTCGGGCCGAGCGGCGCGCCGTCGCGCGCGAAGACATAGCCGATCTGCCCCTGCGGTATAGTGACGAGGGGCTGCGCATGCACCTTGTACTGGAACGGCACGAAGAAATGATAGCCGCCGCGCAAGACGTCGGGCTGGTATCCCGCCTCGCCGTCCAGGGCGATCAGGCCGCTGGTGATCGAGCCGTTGCGACTCCATAGCTTTTCGACGATCGCGACGCGGTTGTTTCCGACATAGCGCACCATGCGCGACGCGATAAAAAGACAAACGACGACAAGGGCCACGACAGCCGCGGCGCCGAGCACGAAAGTATTTGCCATCTGATGAAGGTGTCCTTGGGACCTGTGACGAGCGCCCCCTGAGCGCCCGCCTCTTACTTACGCCTCTTCAATCCGGCTTGATAGCGAAATCGGAAGCGCCGTATCGTTGCTGGACGTACAGTGCGGCGGCACGGGCCTGGTCGGCGGCGGCACTTGCTCGTGCCTGATCGAGCTCGGCAAGTGCCTGATCGATAAGGCCCAGCGCGACCGCGGTCTCGGTCGCGACCGCGGCGTGCCGCTCGCCCGCCGCTTCGGACAGTGCGGCGACGGCCGTACGGACCACGATATCCAGGTCGCGCGCGCACGCCTGATAGCGGTCGTCGTCGTAAATCCAGCCGCGGGCGGCGATCGATTCCAGCAAGCGCCGCGACTCAGGGTCTAGGGCGACGCAGCCCGGCCCGGTCGCGGTCGCGACACGATCGCGCGCGATGTCCGCTGCGCCCGACGGGCGGCGTCGCAGGCGACGGCGGGCACGACCATCCACGAGTCCGGCCATCACCGTGGCCATGATGCCGATCAGCAGGAAGCCGACGAGGAAAACGCCGCTCAGCTTCAATCCGAGCGCCAACACGCCTGCGACGCCGCCCCCGCTCGGTGCAAGCAGCAGTGAAAGCGGCACGACGACGACGAGATAGGCGAGGATGGCGAAATGCAGGAAGGCGGCAGCCACCAGGCGCCACGACGGCAGCCTTGCAGCGGGAACATCAGGCCGCGACACATGCATGATGCCATATTAGGCCCCGGCACGTCGGGACACCAGCCGACAGGGCGGCAGCGCCGCTCCGCGATGCGGGCGACCGACGCGTGGCTAGGCTCGCTCCAGCATCAGGGCGATTCCCTGGCCCACGCCGATGCACATGAAGGCCATCGCGTAGCGGCCGTTGATGCGCGCCAGTTCCTCGACGGCGGTCATGACGATGCGCGCGCCCGACATGCCGAGCGGATGCCCCAGTGCGATCGCGCCGCCGTTGCGGTTGACGCGCGGATCGTCGGTGGCAATCTCCAGGTCCCGCAAGGTCGCGATCGCCTGGGCGGCGAACGCCTCGTTCAACTCGATCACGTCGAGCTGCTTCAGGTGGATGCCGGTGATGCGGCACAGCTTGCGGGCCGCCTCGATCGGGCCGACGCCCATGATACGCGGGGCGATACCGACGGACGCCATACCGAGCACGCGCGCACGCGGCGTCAAGCCATGGCGTGCCGCCGCCGCCTCGCTCGCGACGAGCATCGCGGCCGCGCCGTCGTTGAGGCCCGATGCGTTGCCCGCGGTCACGGTTCCCCCGGCGCGCACGACCGGCCTAAGCGCCGCCAACGCCTCCAGGCTGGTCGCGCGGGGATGCTCGTCGGTGTCGAAGCGGATCGGATCGCCCTTTGCCCGCGGCACGTCGACCGCGACGATCTCCGCGGCCATGCGCCCGCTCGCGATCGCGGCCGCGGCCTTTTGCTGGCTCGCGAGCGCGAACGCATCCTGGTCTGCACGGGTGACGTGCCACTGTTCCGCGACATTCTCCGCCGTCTCCGGCATCGAATCGACGCCGAAGGCTTCGCGCATCCTGGGGTTGACGAAGCGCCAGCCCAACGTCGTGTCCTCCAGCTTCTGCGCGCGGTCGAACGGCGTGTGCGCCTTGCCCATGACGAAGGGCGCGCGGGTCATGCTCTCGACGCCCCCGGCGATCAGCAGCTCGGCGTCACCGCTGCGGATCGCCTGCGCCGCGCCGCCGACGGCATTGAGGCCGGACCCGCACAGCCGGTTGATCGTCGCGCCGGGCACCACCTCGGGCAGACCCGCAAGCAGCGTCGCCATGCGCGCGACGTTGCGGTTGTCCTCGCCCGCCTGGTTGGCGCAGCCGAGCAGGACGTCGTCGACCGCGGCCCAGTCCACCCCCGGGTTGCGGTCCACCAGGGCGCGGAGCGGCACGGCGGCCAGATCGTCGGCCCGGACGGTCGACAGCGCGCCGTTCAACCTGCCGATCGGCGTGCGGATCGCATCACAGATAAAGGCCTGGGTCATCGTTCATCCTGCTCCGGCAGCGCGAGTCTTTCGCGCCTTGTCGCAGACCCTATAGCACCGGCCGATCCGCCATCGACCGCGATGTGCGTCGTCGCGGCCTCGGCAGGTGCCGCTGGCCTTCAGCGCATCCGTTCCACGCCGTCGGCGCGTGGCGAAGGCCCGGTCCCGGTGTGGTTCGCTCGGCGCGGACCGAGGCTCAGAAACGATGCAGCACGGGAATCCGCGCGATCATCAGCGCCGACAGGCCGTAAAGGCTGCTCGCCACGAGAAACGCGCCGGCGATCTTGAGCAAGGTCTTGGGATCGATCCGCGCCACCACCGCGGGACCGATCGGTGCCGCTGCGAGGCTTCCGACGAGCAGGCCGCTCGCCGCCGTCGTGAAGGCTTGCACGCCCAACGTGCCGATGAAGCTCGCCAAGACCGTGATGGTGACGAAGAACTCCGCCGCATTCACCGTGCCGATCACCGTGCGCACATTGCCACCCTGCGCCAGGAAGTTGCCGGACACGAATGGCCCCCATCCGCCGCCGGTGGCGTCCACCAGGGCGCCGACGAACCCGACAGGGGCGACCGTCCGCAGCGTCCTGTAGGTATGGGGTCGCCGCGGCGCCCGCCACAGCAGGTACAGGCCGAGCACCCCCAGATAGGCGAACACCACCGGTCGGAGCAGCATCGCCCCGAGATGGATGGTCAGCCAGCTGCCAATGACCGCGCCGGCGATCCCCGGCACCGCGAGGCGCGCGAACAGCACCCAGTCGACGTTGCCGCGCAGCGCGTGGCTGAGACCCGACGCCCCGCTGGCGAAGCTCTCGACGGTCCGGACGGTCGAACTCGCCAGCGCCGGCGGTATCCCCAGAAGCATGAGCGCACTGTTCGTCACGACGCCGAACCCCATGCCGATCGAGCCGTCGATCGCCTGGGCGACGAAGCCGATGACCACGAAGGGCAGCAGCGTCGCCCAGGGGATGGCGGCCAGCATCTCGGTCATGCCTCGGCACCCGGCTTCTGGAGCAAGCGCCGCGCCCGGCCAGCCGGCGCCGTCAGCAGGAAGGTTGCCGGAAAGAGCAGCGCGACGAGGGAGAGCATGCCGCTGATCATCGGTTCCGCGCCGGCGAGCCACGGCATGATCGCGGCCCAAACGGCCACCGCGAGCACGCTGATCAACGTCCGTTCCTGCTCGTCCTGCTCGAGCAGTTGCTGGACCGGCACCGCGCGATCCTCATACAGTCCGCGCAGCAGCCGCCCGCGGCCGCCGCGTCGATCGATCAGGATGCGCGGCAGGGTCGCATGGCCGAGCGCCGACAGACCGGCACCGATGAGGCGCCAGCCGATGGCGATGGCGAAACGATCGTAGCTCGCGCTCGTGTCGACGAGTTGATCGAGGCGAGAGCGGCCCGCGAAGACCAGGTCGACGATTGCCCCTTCCTCTGCCCGCGCGGATGGGGCGCCAGGCGCGCGATCCTGCGTGTCGCGGATCCAGGAGAGGATGATCGCCGGTAGGTCGGCGCCGCTCGCCCGTTCCAGCCCCTGAAAGCCCGGGGCGGAATTGGCCTCGCAGATCCGGTAGCCCGTCTCGTCGAACAGGATGTCGATGCCCGTGACGTCAAGGTCGAGCGCGGCCGCGGCCTTGATCGCGATGTCGGCCATCTCCGGCGGCGGATTATAGGCGGTTCCGATACCGCCGAGCGATACGTTCGACTTGAAACCGCCGGTCAGCGAGCGGCGCTCCATCGCGGCAACCACCCGCCCGCCGACGACGAGGATGCGGACGTCGCGGCCGTGGCTGGCGCGAATGTAATGCTGCAGCACGAAGTCCGCCTGCGCGCGCGCACTTTCGAGCAGGCCGGCGAGATCCTCGAACTGCGCCCGGTCCTCGCACTTCAGAACGCCGGCACCGCGCGTGCCCTGCAGCGTCTTGACGATCACCGGGAAGCCGAGTTCGCGTTCGACGAGCGCCGCGTCGAACGGAAACCTGCCCAGCATCGTGCGCGGCACCGGAAGGCCGACTCGCGCGAGCTTCTGCATCGTATGCAGCTTGTCCGCGACGAGCTCGATCGTGGTCGCGCCGTTGATCAGCCTGACCCCACGGCGCTCCAGCTGGCGCAGGAGGGCCAGCGTCGAATAATCCGTCTCCGCTCCCGTCCGGCACAGTACGAAGTCGGGCCGCTGCACGGGAAGGCCGTCGTATCGCAGCGACCAATCGTCATGCCCGCCGCCGACGATCAGATCGAACAGCTGCGGTTTGTAGATGGCCAGCGCGATGCCCAGCTGCCCCGCTGCCTCGCGGAACCGCAGGATCTCCGGCACCTCCGGAATGCCGGGTTCGAGATCATGGAAGAAGAGGATCCATCCCTGCACGGTCCGCCCCCTAGCCGGCCCCGGGCATGAAGCATAGCGCGGTCGCCTCGCTACGGGGCCGCATGCGCTCAGGTCGCACGGATAGCGGTGGCGCGTCCATCGGCCGTCGTGTCGAGCATCGGCCGAACGGGAGGCAAGGTCCGGATGCGCCGGTCCGGCAGGTTGAGGTGGGGAAACAACAGTTCGGCCACGCGATAGGCCTCCTCCAGGTGCGGATAGCCTGAACCAATCACCGTATCGATGCCCGCGGCGGCATAGTCCTCGAGACGCGCCGCGACGGTGGCCGGGTCACCGACCAGCGCGGTGCCCGCCCCCGTCCGCACAAGGCCGATACCCGCCCAGAGGTTGGGACGGATCTCGAGCGCAGACCGCGCGCCGCCGTGCAGCGCCTGCATGCGCGACTGGCCGACGGAATCGCTGCTTTTCGCCAGATAGGCCTGGAATTGCGCGATCTGGTCCTGCGTGACGTCGCGGATCAGATCGTGCGCGGCCGCCCATGCGGCCTCCTCCGTCTCGCGGACCACGAAATGGAGACGGACACCGAACCGGAGCGTACGGCCCAGGGCCGCAGCCCGGGCCCTCACGTCGGCGATCACGTCCTTCAACTGATCGGCCGGCTCGCCCCACATCAGATAGGTGTCGGCATGCCGCGCGGCGATATCGCGCGCCGCGCCGGAAGAGCCGCCGAACCAGATCGGCGCGTGCGGCGCCTGGACGAAGGGGAACAGCAGCCTTCCACCCGCGATCGACAGGAATTCGCCGTCACGGTCGACCGTCTCGCCCCGCGCGAGCGCGCGCCAGATATCGAGGAACTCGTCGGTTTGGCGATAGCGCGCGGCATGGTCCAGAAAGAGCCCGTCGGCAGCGAGCGCGTCGGGATTGCCGCCGGTGACGACGTTCAGCAGGGCGCGTCCGCCACTGAGCCGGTCGAGCGCGGCGGCCTGGCGCGCGGCTTCGGCGGGGGCGGTCAGCCCCGGCCGCAAGGCGACGAGCAGCCTAAGCCGCTCGGTGAACGGCGCGACCGACGCCGCGGTGATCCAGGCGTCGGCGCACATCGGCCCGGTCGGCAGCAGCACGCCATAATATCCCAGTCGATCGGTCGCGGTGGCGATCTCGCAGAGATACGCCGGATCGGGCGGCCGATCGGTCTGCGGCGAGGCGAAGCGCTGCGAATCGCCGCCGGACGGCAGGAACCAGAGAAAGTCGAGCGGATGTCGCGCTGTCATGGGGCCATACTAGCGCCTTCGCGTGGCCGGCGGGCGAAGCTAATCTTGGCTGCACGCTACTTCGTGCAGCCTTGCGGTGGCGCGCGTCAGTAGGCCCTCCCTCCCACTTGCCCCCCGACAGGACGGCGCTGAGCCTGTCACCCCTTGAAAAGCGGCATAGCCCTTCGGGGCGGCAGGACCGCCACTGGTCATCAGCCCTGAGCGAAAGCAGAATAGTCCATCGCCGCGAGGTCGGTCAGGAGGTCGGGGCCGCTCGGCTCCCATGCCAACCGGGCTCGCGTCCAGGCACTGGATGCCGCCATGTCCAGCGTAGCGAACGGCGCCATCCAGCCGAAATAGCGTTCGACCTCTCCGCCGTGCACCGAGCGGACCGGCAGCCCGCTGCCCTTGCCGATCGCCTCGGCGATGGCGCGCGCGGACACGCCCTCCTCCACCGAGGCGTTGTAGCGCGCGCCGGGCTCGCCATTCTCGAGCGCCAGGACATAGAGCCTTGCGACGTCGCTCACGTGCGCGGCCGCCCACCGGGTATTGCCCTCGCCGACATAGGCGATAGCGCCGGCCCGCCGCGCCTCGGCGATCAGCGGCGTGATGAGACCCGCCCTGGTCGTGTCGTGGACCTGCGGCAGGCGGATGGTGCGCACGTCGATCCGCCGCGCGATGAGCGCCGCGCCGGCCAATTCGGTCGCGATACGCGGGTTGGCATGGCGCGGGTTGAGCACGTCCTCCATCGCCTCGCCGCCGTTCAGCGGCGTGCCCGTGCCGACCCCCGACGTGATGAGGATCGGCTTCCCCGTTCCTGCCAATTCCTCTCCCATCGCGGCAATGACGCGCTCGTCCTTTTTCGTGTTGTCGAGGAAGGTCGCGAAATTGTGGTCGAATGCGCAATGGATCACCGCATCGGCTGCCGCCGCGCCGCTGGCCAGCGTCTCGGGCCGCTCCAGGTCGCCGCGGTGGACACCGACGCCGGCCGCTTCGAGACGCCGGGCACCGTCGTCGGATCGCGTGAGGCCGAGCACCTCATGGCCGCGGGCAAGCAGTTCGGGAACGATGTGCGAGCCGATGAAGCCGGTGGCGCCGGTCAGGAACACGCGCATGAAATGCCTCCTCTTGATATCGGGAGGAGGATATCGCCGACCGCATCAACCTGTTAAAGTAGTGAGCTTATCGTGGTATAAACGTCAACAGGATGCGGCATGGCGAGTGAACCGGCCAATCAGCTCGGCAGCTATCTGCGCGACCGGCGCGTGCGGCTCGATCCGGCGGCATTCGGCTTCGCCGGCGGCAGGCGACGCACGCCGGGTCTTCGCCGCGAAGAGGTCGCCGCCCGCGCCAACATCAGTCCGACCTGGTACACCTGGCTCGAGCAGGGTCGAGGCGGCGCGCCGTCGGCTGACGTACTCGACCGCATCGCCAAGGGGCTGATGCTGACCGAGCCGGAGCGCGAGCACCTCTACATGCTTGGCCTCGGCCGCCCGCCCGAGACCCGCTATCGTCCGGTCGACGGCATCACGCCGCGGCTGCAGCGCGTGCTCGACGGCATGAGGCTGAGCCCCGCGATCATCAAGACCGCCATGTGGGATGTGGTGGGCTGGAACCGGGCGGCCGCGGCGTTGCTCACCGATTATGCCGCGTTGCCCCGCGATCAGCGCAACATATTGCGCCTGATGTTCGTGAACGGCCGCGGTCGCAAGGCCAACGAGGATTGGGAGAGCGTCGCGCGCTTCGTCGTCGGAGCCTTTCGCGCGGACATGGCACGAGCGGGCGCCAACCGCAGTTCGGAGGCCGCAAGGCTCGTCGACGAACTATGCCGCGTCAGCGACGAGTTCGACGCTTTGTGGCGCGACAACGATGTCGTCGCGCACGGCGAGGGCGTGAAGCGCATCCATCATCCCGACGCGGGGCGCGTGCAGCTCGAATTCTCGTCGTTCGCGGTGGAGGGGCGGCCCGAACTC
Source organism: Sphingomonas sp. GV3 (assembly GCF_031082075.1). Classification (NCBI taxonomy): domain Bacteria; kingdom Pseudomonadati; phylum Pseudomonadota; class Alphaproteobacteria; order Sphingomonadales; family Sphingomonadaceae; genus Sphingomonas; species Sphingomonas sp. GV3. The sequence goes on from NZ_JARWLE010000001.1 coordinate 2,026,655, forward strand.
GGCATGATCGTCTACAATCCCGCGACCGAGGCCGACGCGGAGAAGGTGCGGGCGCTCGTCGAAGCGCGGGCGGACTGAGCCACTCGGATTGGGCCGATGGCCGGCGCCGCCTCCGCGCACGTGGATCGGGCGCCTGACGATTCCCGGCAACAGGCGCTTGGTCATGGGAGGCGCGGCATGACGCTCAACGCGATGCCCATGGGGCCTGCACGAGCTCGCGAGCAAGGTAGTCGACCAGAACCTGGACCCGGAGCGGGCGCAGCGGGCTTGGCGGCATGACGAGGTGGAGCCCCAGGGACGTCACGGACCATTCGGGCATCGCGACTGCCAGCTGCCCGTCTCGCAGTTCGCGCCAGATCAGGAATTCGGGCTGGATCGCAAGCCCTTGTCCGGCGACGAGAGCCGGGTTCAACAGGTCGGCATTGTCCGTCCAGACCCGCACGGGTGGCTCGACGGTCTCCTCCCCGAACGTCGGATGCGTGAAGCGCCACATCCTGGATGCACCACCGGTATAGGCCAGCGCACGATGCCGGCTTAGCTCCGCCGGATGCGTCGGCATGCCGTGACGCGCGAGATAGTCGGGGGACGCCACCAGAAGCAGCCGCACCGTGCAGAGCCGGCGCGACAGCAAGGAGGAATCATCCAGGCTGGCGATCCTGAGCGCCAGGTCGAACCCCTCCGCCACCAGATCGACCTTGCGGTCGCTCAAGGCGAAATCGACCGTGATCTCCGGATAGGCCGTGAGGAAGGCCGGCAGCATCGCGCCCAGGTAGGCGATACCGAACGAGAGCGGTGCGCTGATCCGAACGCGACCGCGGGGCCTCTTGGATTGTTCGCCGGCTTCGTCCTCGGCCGCCTCGCCTTCGCTCAATATGCGCGTCGCGCGCTCCACCGCGGCACGGCCCGCATCCGTAAGCGCGATACGCCGGGATGTCCGTGCGATCAGCGTCAGGCCGAGGCGCGCCTCCAGTCGCGCGATCGCTTTGGAGACGGTGGGGTCGGACATGCCCATCTCGCGCGCCGCGCGCGAGAACGAGCCGTGTTTCGCGACCTTTGCGAAGATCGCCCAGGCTTCGAGATCGGGGAGACGCTTCGTCATTTTCGGAAAGGATGAGATGCCAACCTTGCCGTTTCGTCAAGTCCGATCGTGCTGCATCTTCAGGTCATCGGAGCAACAGGCTCCTTCAGGAGACCGAACCATGATCGACCGTCGCCCCTTCGCAAGCCTCGGTGGCGCCAACCACGGATGGCTCGACGCCAAGCACCACTTCTCTTTCGCCAGCTATTATGATCCGGCCCGGATGGGCTGGGGCGGCATCCGCGTCTGGAACGACGATACGATCGCGCCCGGCACCGGCTTCCCGCCGCATCCGCACGCCGACATGGAGATCATCACCTATGTCCGCGAAGGCGCGATCACGCATCAGGACTCGCTCGGCAACATCGGCCGTACCGAGGCCGGCGACGTGCAGGTGATGAGCGCAGGCTCGGGCGTCCGGCATTCGGAATACAACAAGGAGCCGGGCATCACCCGCATCTTCCAGATCTGGATAGAGCCCAGGACACGCGGCGAGGCGCCGTCATGGGGGGCCAAGCCCTTCCCGAAGGGCGAACGCTCCGGACAGTTCGTGACGCTGGCGAGCGGCTTCGCGAACGATGGCGACGCGCTGCCGATCCGCACCGATGCGCGCATCGTCGCCGCCACGCTGAAGGCGGGCGAGACCGCCGAATATCCGCTCGGCGCCGACCGTCACGGCTACCTCGTCCCCGCGAGCGGCGCGATCGAGGTCAACGGCACGCGGCTCGACGCACGCGACGGTGCCGCCATCGCCGACGAGGCCGTGCTTCGCGTCACCGCGATCGACGATGCCGAGATCGTGCTCGTCGACGCCGCCTGACCGATCCGTCCGGTACCGCGTATTTTCCAGCTCGAAAGGATATTTCCCATGCCCTTCATCACCACCGCCGACGCGACCGAAATCTACTACAAGGACTGGGGCCCGAAACACGCCCCGGTCGTAATGTTCCACCATGGCTGGCCGCTCAGTTCGGACGACTGGGACGCGCAGATGATGTTCTTCGTACAGAAGGGCTATCGCGTCATCGCCCACGATCGCCGCGGCCATGGCCGCTCGACGCAGTCGGCCGACGGCCACGATATGGACACTTACGTCGCCGACGTCATAGCGCTGACCGATGCACTGGACCTGCGCGATGCGGTCCACGTCGGCCATTCGACCGGGGGTGGCGAAGTCGCCCGCTACGTCGCCCGCGCCAAACCGGGCCGGGTCAGCAAGGCGGTACTGGTCAGTGCGGTCGCCCCGATCATGATCAGGACCGACACCAACCCCGACGGTGTGCCGATGGACGTGTTCGACATGGTGCGCGAACAGACCGCTACCAACCGTTCGCAATTCTACTATGACTTCACCCTGCCCTTCTTTGGCTACAATCGCGAGGGTGCCGAGGTGAAGGAAGCGGTGCGGCTCAATTGGTGGCGACAGGGCATGATGGGGGCGGCGCTGGCCCATACGCTCGGCATCAAAGCGTTCTCCGAGACCGACTTCACTGACGATCTCAAGGCGATCGACGTACCGACCTTGGTCCTGCATGGCGAGGATGACCAGGTCGTGCCGTTCGCCACCACGGGCAAAATGTCGGCGGCTATCGTGAAGGGCGCCAAGCTCATCTCCTACCCTGGCTTTCCGCACGGTATGCCGGTCACCAACGCGGAGCGGATCAACGCCGATCTTCTTGCTTTTATCGAGGGCTGATCCGTGAAGGACCATGGGGTGGTTGCCCGCCCCGTGGTTTCGCACGACATTGAGGCATCACAGGGAGACGTCGCGATGGGCGATCGAATCATGATCTTCTACGGCTCCTACCGCTCCGATCGGCAAGGGATCCGCCTGGCCGAATGGCTGGTCCGCGCCTTCGCCGCACGCGGCGCATCGGCCGAACTGATAGACGCCCGGGCCATCGACCTGCCCATGCTCGACCGGATGTACAAAGAATATCCGAAGGGCGAGGCGCCGCCCGCGCTGGAGGCGCTCGCGGCGAAGATCAGGGCGGCCGATGCCTTCGTGTTCGTTACCGGGGAATATAATTGGGGCGTACAGCCCGGTCTCAAGAATCTCACCGACCATTTCCTGGAAGAATGGTACTGGCGCCCTGCGGCGATCGTCAGCTACTCGGCCGGTCGCTTCGCCGGTGCACGCGCCGGTCTCGCCTGGCACGGCATCCTGTCGGAAATGGGCATGGTAGTGGTATCCAGCACGATTGCTGTGGGAGGCATCGGCCATGCCTTCGACGCGGCCGGAGAGCCTGCGAGCGATGGCGGCGGCGC